>CAWEQC010000001.1:0-182830 GCA_963811145.1 uncultured Chloroflexia bacterium
CGTCCTTGAGGTGCGGGGCGCCCTCGATCGTCTCGTGCTCGTCGATCTAGGCGACGATCTCCTCCGTCTGGGCGCCGTGTAGCCGAGCTTGCGGAGCGCGCTGCGGCACGGTCTGGTTGACGATCTTCAGGTAGCCGCCGCCGACGAGGCGCTTGTACTTGATGAGCGCGATGTCCGGCTCAACGCCCGTCGTGTCGCAGTCCATCATGAAGGCGATGGTGCCGGTGGGCGCCAGGACGCTACCTGGCCGTTGCGGAAGCCCGCCTTCTCGCCAAGCGCCAGGACCTCGTCCCAGGCGGTCAGCGTGGCGTCGAGCAGGTCGTCGGGGACCAGGTGTGATCCAGCCGATACGCCGCGTCGCGATGCTGGCCCATGACCTTCAGGTACGGCTCGCGGTTGACCGCGTAGCCGGCGAACGGCCCGCCCTGGTCGCGGCTGATGCGGGCCGACTGCAGCTCCGCCTCGCCCTGCATGAGGGCGGTGATGGCCGCGGCGTAGGCGCGGCCCTCGTCGGAGTCGTAGGCCAGGCCGCGGTTCATGAGCAGCGCGCCGAGGTTGGCGTAGCCGAGGCCCAGCGGCCGGAAGTCGCTGCAGTTCTCCCCGATCTTCGGCGTCGGGTAGCTGGCGTTGTCGACGATGATCTCCTGCGCGGTGAGCACGATCCGCACCGCGTGCTTGAAGTCCTCGATGGCGAACTCGCCGTCGTCCTTGACGAACTTCATCAGGTTCAGGCTGGCCAGGTTGCAGGCCGAGTCGTCGAGGTACATGTACTCGCTGCACGGGTTGCTGGCGTTGATCGGCGCGGTGTTGGCCGACGTGTGCCATCGGTTGATGTTGTCGTGGTACTGGATCCCCGGGTCGCCGCAGACCCAGGCGGCCTCGGCCATCTTGTTGAGCAGGTAGCGGGCCTTGACGGTCTCGACCGGCTCGCCGCTGGTGACGGCGTGGGTGGTCCAGTCCGCGTCCTTCTCGACCGCCTCCATGAACGCGTCGGTGACCCGCACCGAGTTGTTGGAGTTCTGGAAGAAGACCGATGCGTACGCCTCGCCGCCGTTGAAGTTGCCGTCGTAGCCGGCGTCGATCAGCGCCCAGGCCTTCTTCTCCTCCTCGAGCTTGCAGTCGATGAACTCCTCGATGTCGGGATGGTCCGCGTTGAGGATGACCATCTTCGCGGCGCGTCGGGTCTTGCCGCCGGACTTGATCACGCCGGCGAAGGCGTCGAAGCCCTTCATGAAGCTGACCGGGCCGCTGGCCTCGCCGCCGCCTCGCAGGGGCTCCTTGCTGGCGGATGGTCGAGAGGTTGGAGCCGGTGCCCGAGCCGAACTTGAAGAGCATGCCCTCGGTCTTGGCCAGGCCCAGGATGGACTCCATGGTGTCCTCGACGGAGTTGATGAAGCAGGCGGAGCACTGCGGGTGCGCGTCGATGCCGACGTTGAACCAGACGGGGCTGTTGAAGGCGGCGCGCTGCTTGAGGAGGATGTCCTTCAGCTCGTTGCGGAACGCCTCGGCGTCCTCATCGGTCGCGAAGTAGGCGTCCTTGACGCCCCAGTCGGCGATCGTGTCCGCGACGCGGTCGATCATCTGCTTGGCGGACCGCTCCCGCTCCGGCGTGCCGAGGTGGCCGCGGAAGTACTTGCTGGCGACGACGTTGGTGGCCAGCGCGGACCAGGCCTTCGGGAACTCGAGGTCCTTCTGCTCGAAGACGGCCTTGCCGTGCTCGTTGGTGATGGCGGCTTCCCGCAGGTCCCACTCGACCGTGTCATACGGATGGACGCCCGGGCGCGTGTAGCGGCGCTCGACGCTCATGCCCTTCCAGGTGGCCTTCTCGCCTCCTACAGCTGGACGTAGCCCGTGGCCTTCTTCCCGTTCCCGTGGCCGTTTCCGTTCGTGTGGTGGCCGTTCGTCGTTCCGTTGGCGGGCTTCGTGGGAGAGGCGGTTCGGGCCATGATCGGGTGCATCCCTCTGCTGCGAGTGGCCGGTTGGAGGGGCCCAGGATGCTCACCCCGTGCCTTGGGGGCCGCCCTCCAACGGTCCGGCGCCTTGCTGTGCGCCGTATTGCCAGGACGGTCACTGTAATACGCCGACCGGCCCGTCAAGCCAAAAACCACAACATCTGGTGGTACCGTCGCATATCCCCCCACAACATGATGTGCCTACGCGTGTCGGCTGTGTGACAAGTGTGGACCGATTGTGGGGAAGTGGGCTCGGGCGTGTGGACGAGCGGTGGATCAGTGGGCGTTGCCCAGCGCTGGCGAGCTAAGCGGCGAATCGGTAAGGACTCGCCAACCTGCGCGACGCGTGAGCTCTGGCCAGGCTCTGGGCGAGGCTGGACGGCCGCAGCATCCGTGGTGCGGAAGATCGGCCAATGAGTTGGCCAATATGCTCGCGGGACGTGATTTTTTATCTCTAGATCAGGATCAGCGCGTCGTGGTCGGGCTGGCGGCCGGCAGCCAATGCGGCCATGACGCGGCGAGTGTCGAGATCCCATGCGCCATTCAAGGCGTGAACGAGCCTCATCCAGCGCGCGACGGTTTGCGTGCGACCCGTCTACGGCCAGGAGCAGGCGCGTCGCACCCATGTCTCGGGCCTTGTTCCGCGCGAGCCGGATCTGCGCCTGGATGTCGCCCAGCCGTGTAATGACCTCCACGGCGATGAGGCAGCCGTCAGTGCGCAAGACGACGTCCACTGCGCGGAGGTCGTCCTGCCAGCGGAATGTGGAGCCTCGAGCTCGCGAAGAATGTGTCGGCCACGCGCTCAAGGAAGCGTTGGATGTACTTGAGCTGAGCTGCGTCGCGCACCCCACCGCCCGTCGGATAGGTGGTGATCACCAGGCGCAAACCGACAGCCGCCGCGTGCTCCGAGAGCGATCGCACCGAGACGCCATGGTGCGTCGCCGTGCTCCCGCCGCGAGATCTCGGAAGGGGAAACGCCAATCGCGGCGCCAGTCTGTGCCTGCGTCGCACCATTGATGAGCCGATTGGTTCGCAGCTCGCCACCCAGCGAGATTCGACGCTGGTGCCATGACCGCCGGGCTTCGTCGACGGCGCGCGTTCGATTGGTCATCGATCACATGGTAGCGGGCACGTGTATTACCGGCGGATCAGCGCCTGCTTATCGTCGGGCGTGCGTATCAGTCGAGTCATTGGTCGTATGTGCGTGTGAGCGGCGCGTTGTTTGCGTAACGAGCCGTGTGAGTTGCTGGCGCATCCACCCGGTGTTAGATCGGCCGTTGAGTTTTAATTAAGTTTGTTTCATGTGCGTTGTAGAATGTATAATAAATTTCAGCCGGCCGGCTCCTTCTCACCGAGCGCGATCGCAACCGCGTCCCAGATGTCGATCTTCCGACCCTCGTCCACCGCGGCGAGAAACTCGGGATCCGCCTCGCCGCCGAGTGCTCCCGCCTGGGCGCCTGCCAGCGCCGCCTAGGCGCCGGCGACCTGTCGAGCTCGGCATCGACCGCTCCCCACAGGAGACCGGCGCGGCGCCGGTCTCCGCGCGCGAGGGCGACGCGCGCCGAGCGGTGAGCGACCAACACGTGCCGGGCCGATTCTCGTCCGGGCGGTACAGTCGAAGCGCCTCGTCGCCGTCGCGCTCCGCCTCGTCGACATCCCCGCGGTCGAGCGCGAGCATGCGCCAGCCTCCAGAGGTCTCCTGCCCGCCACCAGTGCCACCGCAGGTCGGCCGCCATCTCGGCGCTCCTGCGGAGGAGCGCAGTGCCAGCCTCCACGTCGCCAGCCCTGAGGTGGACCTGCCCGAGGACCGAGTAGTTCGGAATCTCGATGTACGGGAAGCGTCCACGGGCGAGCTCCTGCGACTGCTCCAGGAGGTCGCGCGCCCGTTCGAGCTCGCCGCGCTCGTGCGCGCTGTTGCCGAGGCGCTGGAGGAGCCCCGCCACGCCACGCTCGTCGCCGAGCTCGCGGTACAGGGCCAGGCTCTCCTCGTACGGCTGGTCGCAGGACTCGAAGCGCCCAAGGACATGCAGGGCCCCGCCACGGACGCGGAGGACGCGGGCTCTCAGAGCCGGCGGAAGGTCGTGGGCCGTCGGCAGCAGTTGGTCGAGTGCGGCTGACGACCTCCTCAGTTGCATGGATGTTCCAGAAGTTCTCGAGGGCGACGACCAGCTCGAGGGCCAGCTCGACGTCGTGGTCGGCCGCCCAGTCCAGCGCGATCCGCATGTCGTCGCGCTCGGCGAGGACGATGGGAACCCGGAATGGCTCATCGTCCTCCTCGGTCAGGTGGGCGGAGCGCGCGATCGCCAGCATCCGCTCGGCGTGGCGTCGACGGACCGCATCGGCCTCAGGCGACTCCGCGAGCTGCTCGGCGGCGAACTCGCGGATGGTCTCGAGCATCCAGAATCGTTCCTCGCCGAGGCCGCCGATGCGCCGGCGGAGGAGGCTCTTGTCGAGCAGCGACTCGAGCGTCTCCAGGTCGGCGTCGCAGACGACCTCGGCGGACTCGATGGTGCAACCCGCCGCGAAGACGGCGAGACGCGCGAAGAGCGCCTGCTCTTCATCGGTGAGCAGGTCGTAGGACCACTGAATGGTGGTGCGGAGCGTTGCGTGCCGCTCCTCCGCGTCCCGCGTTCCCCTGAGCAGGTCGAGCCGTTGCCCGAGGCGTTCGAGCAGCGCATCCGGCGCGAGCAGCTTCGTGCGGGCTGCCGCGAGCTCGATCGCCAGGGGAAGCCGATCCAGGCGTGTGCAGATCGCGGCGACCGCGCTCGAGCGCTCGACCTCCGGCCGAACGGCCCGCGCGCGTGTGACGAAGAGCTCAATCGCCTCATCCTCCGCGAGCGGGGGCAGGTCGAACTCGCGTTCGCCCTGGATGCGGAGCGCCTCGCGGCTGGTGACGAAGAGGCGGAGCGTGGGCGCCGCGAAGGCGAGGTCCGCGACCATGCGCGCGGCGTGCGGCAGGAGGTGCTCGACGTTGTCGAGGACGACGTGGGTGCGGCGACCCTGCAGCGCGGACGCGATCGCGCTCGTGCTCGGCTCGGTGCGCTCCCAGGACCTGGGCGACGGCGGGCACGATCAGCGTCGGCATCGCGGACCGGCGCCAGCGGGACGAACACCGTGCCCCCATCGAGCCTCCTCCGCGAGCAGGCGTGCCAGCTCGATCGCGAAGCGCGTCTTGCCTGCCCCTCCCGGCCCGACGATGGTCAGCACGCGCGGATCCTCGTCGTAGACCACCGAGATGGCGTCATAGAGCTCTCGGTCGCTCCCGAGGAAGCGCGTCGCCGGGGTCGGAAGATCGACGCTGCCCGGCGTGCGGAGTGGCGGGAACCGACCCGCTCCGAGCTGGTAGAGCCGGACTGCGCCATCGAAGTCCTTCAGCCGATGGGTGCCGAGGTCGACGAGGACCTCGCCATCCAGCAGGGCGGCCGTCGCCGCCGAGACGAGGATCTGATCGCCATGAGCGAGGGCCGCGACGCGCGCTCCGCGATGCACGTCGGGGCCGACGTAGCCCTCCGCCGTGAGCGTCGGCACCCCGGTGTGCAGGCCCATGCGCACGCGGATCGGTCCGTCCGTCAGCCCGGTCTGCGCCTCGCGCGCGGCGCTGATGGCTCCCGTCGCGGTCGGAAAGGCGACGAAGAAGGCGTCGCCCTGGGTGTCGACCTCGACGCCGCCGTGGGGGGCGAAGGCGTCGCGAAGGAGGCGGCGGTGCTCGGCCAGCGCATCGGCATACGCCTCGGCGCCGAGCGCGTGGAGCAGCTTCGTCGAGCCTTCCACGTCGGTGAACAGGAAGGTGACGGTGCCGGACGGGAGGTCGCGCGCCACGTCGCGGATGATGCGAAGCGGTGGCGCATCGGTCAATGCGCTCGAGGATCAGGGCTCGGCCGATATCGACCCGCGCGTCCATGGCATGCCCGGCATCGCGACCGTCAGCACCCAGACGGGCTCGAATCGACACATGCGGCTGGTGCAGTCCGAAGTGTCGACAGGATCCGGCATCAGGTAGAGCGAGTCGCCGTCGATTCGATAGTGGAACGACGAGCCGTTGATCACCACAACGTCGTCGCCGATGAGCTCGTACGTCCCCTCGTCGACCTGCTGTCCGCGATCGTCTTTCGAGCCGAATGACCCATCGGCGGTGAAGAAGTGCGAATGCTCACGCTGCTCCGCGCCTTCACACAGATCGGCTCGACCCTCGAGGTCCTCGGGGCTGGTCAGTCCGGGGACGAGCTCGAGGACCTGCTCCGCGATGAACTCGTCGTGACCCCCCTCGCGCAGCAACGTGACTATTCGATCGCAGTCGTGGACGCCCACCCATTCGCCAACGATGCTTGACATATCGGCTGACGGCGCGGCGCTTGGTGATGGCGACGTCGGTGACGCCTGGCAGGCCGCGATGGCCAGAACGAGCGGCACGATGCAGAATTCCCGCCGGTTCACTCGGCACGTATCCAGAACGCAGGAGTTGGGGTGCCCAGTGGGTCACCCGACGGATACGGGCACGTCACGCAGCCGATGGCCGTGAGGGTCGGGACGTCGGACGGATCGATCTGGATCGGATTGGCGCCGTCCCGGTCCATGAGCCACACCTGCCAAACGCGTTCGCCGAGTGCCACGTTTCGTGAGAAGACGATCCGCCCGTCGCGAGTCCAGGTCGGGAGGCGTGCGCCGTACTCAACGGGCTCGGTAGTCCCCACGGGGCTCGCGTTATCCGTCGTGAGCCGCCGCAGGTCGGAGCCGTCCGGCCGGACGGTGTAGATGTCAGTCAGCAGCTGCCAATTGTCGGGCACCTCACCCGCCAGCTGCTCGACGGCCGAGGTGAACGCGATCAGGGAGCCGTCCGGCGACCACTGGGCGTCCCGGGCGAAGAGCTCGGTCGGGACAAGCTGGCGGAGGTTGCCGCCATCGGCGTCGACGACGAACAGGGCGGTGTCGTTGAACGATCCGCGGGGTGTTCGGGATGCCGAGTCCCAAGCCGCGAGAAGAGACAGGCGAGCTCGCCATCCGGCGACCAGCTCGGACCGTCGTTGGATCCGGCTCCGCAGCCGGAGTGGCACGGATCGCCAAGGTCGGGATTCGAGGCGCGCGTGGACTCGAGCTCCTCGACCACGCCCGACCTCAGGTGCAGGATCGCGATGACCGTCTCGCCGCCATCACCGGGCACCGTCCGGACGAATGCCAGCTGGGTCCCGTCGGGCGAGAAGGCGAATCCCCTGTCCTCGCATGGCACCTCGCCGCACAGGTCCAGGACCTGGGGCTCGGACCCGCGCGCATCGTTGATCTGGATTTCGTAGTCGCCGTCGGGCTGCATCACTCCGATCAGCATGCTCGAGCCGTCCGGTGGCATGGCCAGGACCTCCGACCGAGGCCCCGGGACGAGCTCCCGCTCGTCCGAGCCATCCTGGTTGACCGTGAAGATGCTGCTCCGGACGCAGGCAGTCTGCGTCCTGCAGTCCTCCTCGCCGATCGCGAGCCACCGCCATCGCGTATACACGATCCGGCCCTGTACCGGGGCGGGCGACGGCTCCGCGGATGAGCGAGGTGAGGCAATCACCGGCGGGGACGGAACCGGGTTGGGGCTCGGATTGAACAGCCCGCCGACGATGACAGCGCCGGCAACAAGGGTGACCAGCAGGAGGGCGACGGCCACGAGGCCGAACCGGAGCTGACCGCCGGCTGGGCTCTGCGCGATCGTGCCGCCGGTGGCGGCGGCCAGCCATGCGGGGCGCTGTCCGCCCGACCGCGTACGCGCAAGGGCGCTCTCCAGGCCGCCTGCCGGTCCGTGCGCCGGGCCGTCGGCCAGCCAGGCCGCCAGCCGCTCGTCGTTGTCGTGGGTCATCGCAATGGCTCCGAGGCTGCGTTCGCGGTGGTCGATGGCTGGGCGAGCGCCTCGCGCATCGCGCGGGCGCCGTAGTGCAGGCGTGAGTAGACGGTGCCGGACGGGACTCCGAGGATCGTCGCCAGCTCGGCGGCGGAGTAGCCGACGTAGTGGGTCAGGACCAGGGCGATGCGCTGATCGGCGGGCAGGCGCATGAACGCCCGCTCGAGCTCGTCGTGATCGGCCAGGCGCCCGTACTCATCGCCGCCGGCGGGGCTTCGATCGGGTTGCCGAAGACCTCCTGGGCCGACGCCGGCTGCGCCGGGCGAGGTCACGGCAGGCGTTGACCAGGAGCCGATGCAACCAGGCCTCGAACCGATCGGGATCGCGCAGGCCACGCAGGTCGCGCCAGCATCGGACGACGGCGTCCTGGGTCGCGTCCTCGGCTGCCTCGCGGTCGCGGAGGATCCGATACGCAATGGCGAACAGGCGGTCGTAGGCGGCGCCGATGAGGGCCTCGAACGCTGCGTGATCGCCTGTCTGCGCTTTTCGGACCATGGCTGCGGTCATCGGTCGCCTCGACCAGTGCGCGGCCACCTGCCGCACTGACGAGTATGGCGCCGGGCATGCCCGAATCCTTCAGTCGAGGGGGTCGCTCGCGCGGGTCCACGTGGTGCCCGGCATCGCAACCGTGAGCACCCACGTGGCCGATGAAGCGGCACATCCTGGCGGTGCAATCCGCGATGTCGACCGGATCCGGCTCAAGGAGATCGAGTCACCCTCGATCCGGTAGTGGAAGGTGTCGCCGTTGATGACGACGACGTCGTCGCCCTCGAGGGTGTAGGTGCCCTCGTCGACCTGCTGCCCGTTTTCGTCCCTCGACCCGAATGCGCCGTCGGCCGTGAAGAAATGGGAGTGCTCGCGTCGGACGGCGCCGCGGCACGGAAAACTCCCCGTCGGGTCCTCGAGGTCTTCGGCCGAGTCGCTCCGGGACGAGCTCCCAACCTGTTCCAGCATGAATTCGTCGAAGACCGGCCTCGGTCAGCATCGTGACGATGCGCTCGCAGTCGTGGAAGCCCACCCACTCGCCAACGATACTCGGCGCACTCGCCGATGCGGCCGTGCTGGGCGGCGGGGAAGAAGCTGCGGATGCACTGCCCCCGCACGCCGAGACGAGGAAGAGCAGGGCTACCAGCGCGCGGATCACGACGACTCCCACCACTCGGTCACGAACTTGTACCCGGGCCCGCCGATGAGGAGGGTCGGTCCGGAGCCATCGGCGTTGATGACGTAGATCTCGTTGGCGTCGTGCTGGAAGTTGTCGCTGATCGGGTGGAGATAGAACATGATCCTGCTCCCGTCGGGAGACCAGACCGGGGCCCGGGCGAACCTGCCCTCGGGATCCTCGAAGACCTTGGTGAGGTTGGACCCATCCGGGCTGACCGTCCAGATCGCACCGGTCGGCTGCAGGCGCTCCTCGGTGAAGACGATCGTCGACCCGTCCGGCGACCAGCGCGCCCCCCACCATGGGAGGACGTCGCCGGTGTCCAGCTGGTGCTCATCGGTCCCGTCGACGTTCACGATCCACAGCGATCCGCCGATGTCGATCGGGAAGTCGGGTTCGGCGCGCACCGCGCGATAGAACAGGATCTGGGTGCCATCGGGCGAAAGTCGAGCGGCGAGTCGTGCGGGAGGCCGGGCCGGTTCGTGACGCGAACGAGATCGCTGCACATCGGTCCGAGGGCGGTGTAGATGCCGTTCCGCGCCGGGTCCGTCTCGTCCCAACCCTCGAACGCGATCCGCGTGCCGTCCGGCGACCAGGCCGAAGGCACCAGGTTGAATCGTGCTCAGGGACTCGCGGGCCTGCCGCAGGAGCGCGAACACCGATCCACTCGAGGGTGAGCGTCCCGCCCCTGACCGCGCCGGTGAAGTCGTCGCCCGGCATGACCAGGATGTGGGTACCGTCAGGCGAGAGCCGATTGACGCAGCAGTACTCGCCCTCATCGTGCACGAGCCGTCGATCGCTGCCATCGGCGTTGGCGACATACAGCCCACCATCGGTCAGGAGGATGTGCCCCTCGAGGCTCGCTCGGTTCGGCCGACGTGCTGCCGGTGGGTGCCGGGGCCGAGCTCTGGCAGGCGGCCAGGATCAGGATCGGCAGGATTGCGATTCGCGCGCGGTTCATCGGTGTCGTGACCTCACTCGGGCGTGGTGGTCCCTCCAACCCATACAGGGAGCCGATTGGCGCAAAAGGTGACACGGCATTGGCCTCGAGCGCGTGATCTGTCACCTTTCGGGGCGATTCGCTCCCTGTAAGGGCAGCATGGAATCCGCGGCAGCCACGGCGAGTGTCGCCGATACGATCGAGGCGGTCTACCGGCAGGAGTCCGGGAAGCTGTGGCGGGCGCTGTTCGCATTCGCCGCCGATGCCGAGATCGCCAGCGACGCCGTCGCGGAGTCATTCGCCCAGGCCATCCGCCGCGGTTCGGCGATCCGGGACCCGAGGGCCTGGGTCTGGCGGTCGGGGTTCCGCATCGCGGCCGGCGAGCTCAAGCGCCGCTCGCGCAGCGTCGACCTCATCCCCGATGGCTCGTACGTCGACCCCGAGGTCGACACGGAGCTGCTGGCAGCCCTGGCGCAGCTGTCCGACGGGCAGCGCGCGGCGGTCGTCCTCCACTACTACGCCGATGCGTCCGTGCGCGAGATCTCGCGCCGAACCGGCGCGTCACAGCTATCGGTCCGGGCCAATTTGAGCCGCGGCCGAAAGCGCCTCAAGCAGCTGCTGGGTGAGCGTCATGGATGACCTTCGAGACCGATTCCGGTAGCCTGGACCGCATCGATGCGCCGGACCTGTGGAACGAGGCGGTCGAGCGCGCGGCCGAGCTGGGGCTGACGTCGCCGGCAGCCCTCAGCCGAGCCCTCCTGCTGGTTGTGGCTGCCCTGCTGCTGGCGCTGCTGGCCGGAGCGATCGCGGTCGGCGCTCGGCTGATCCGGCCCGCACCGGACCTCTCCTCCGCCCGCTACGCGAACGGAATGGTCGTGAACGGGGAGTGGTGCGGTCCGCTGGTCGGCATCGAACCGAGCTCGGGCAGACGCGCGGAGCTGGCTCCGGGCCTTCCGACCTGCGCAACGCGACTTCATGTTCGATGCGCAGACAGCCTGGTCGTCGGACGGCCGTCGACTTGCGTACGTGCTTGCGGCCGAGTGCGGCGGCGTGCGTGTGCCGCCGACCCAGGAAGCGATGGACCAGGGTGGGGCGTGGCTGTACGACGCGCAGACGGGAGACGCGTCAGCTGCAGCGTGCCCAGAGATGTTCTGCGACGCGGGCAGTATTTCTCCGGATGGTTCCCTGGTCGCCTTCGCCGCAGACACGCCGGTGGAGGCTCGGCAGCGCTGATCGTGGTCGATGTCGCGACCCGTGCCTCACACCGACGCTCGAGCTGCCGCCCACGCAGGGCAGCCTGAGTTCTCGCCGGATGGACACGGATCCTCATCGCCGTCCGAGTTCGGCATCGGCGCTGGCCTCTACCCGGTCGATCTGGCTCCGAGAGCCCCGAAGCAACGAGTCTGTCACGAATCGGGCTCTTCGACGGCCATCCAACCTGGTCGCCGGACGGCACATGATCGCTTTCGAGGCGGGCGGTGCCGCCACTGGGGTCTGGGTCATGCCGCCGACGGCACCGGCGCACGGCAGCTCGGACGGCCATCCCGCGGGAGGGCCCCAGCGTTCCGGCCTGGTCGCCGGATGGAACACGATCGCGTACATCCGGACGCCGATGAGGCAGTGGGCCCGAGACGTTCATCCTCGAGCTGTGGACGGTCGGCATCGACGGCGGCCACCGTCGCTGCTCTACCAGTCGAAATGCTGCATCGGGGACTGGGAGGCCCCGGAGTGGTCGCCGGACGGCCAATACATCTCCTTTGGCGTCGCCCTGAACGGTGAGCCAGTTCCGGCACGGCGATCATCCGTGCGGACGGCACCGACCTGCACTGGTTTCGGTCGTACCAATGGAGGCCGCTGGCAGCCGATCCCTCTTCCGTCGCCCGCTGACTGATTAGCTCCCTCCCGGGCGTATCGGCGCACGCAGTGGCCGAATTGGTTCGCGTGGTGGGAAGCGACAGCCAGGCCGCGGTTGGGCTGGGTGGCTGTTCACTGGTCTCGGTGGGCGCAACTTCGGCCAGTGAGTGGCTGTTAGTCCGCGGCAGGGAGCCATTGCGCCGTGGGGGGTCAGGGCTCCTCGGCGCCGGGTGGCGGCGGTTCGACCTCGACGGCGCCCCATCGTTCGGCGAGCTCGACGAGCAGGCTCAGCGGCGGCGCGAAGTAGAAGGCGCCGGTGACGGGGCGCGAGAAATCGGTGAGGCGGTCGTGGAGGCCGTCGGCGTCGAGGCCGAACATGCGGGCCAGCATGCGGTCGACGCGCGCGCGGTCGGCGGAGAAGGCGACGAAGTGGAGCCCGTGCTCGGCGAGCGTGCCGTACGGGACGCTGCGCCGGTAGATCGGGAGCTCCTCGCCGGCGTCGTCGTCGATCTGGACGCGCGCGATGTGCGCGGTCGGCGGCTTGGCGTCGCCCGCGAGCTCCTTGCTCGTGAGCTTCGTCCGGCCGAAGACGCGCTGCTGCTCCTCGACCGGCAGCGCCTCGAAGGCGGCGAGGTCGTGGATCCAGCGCATGACGAGCACGTGGCTGCCGCCGGCGCCCGGCTGGCCGTCGGGGATGAGCACCGCGCCGGGCGCCTCGTGCGTCATCGGGTTGGCGGTGCCGTCGATGAAGCCGATCAGGTCGCGGCTGTCGCGGTGGACGAAGCAGTGCTGGTCGGTCGCGACGGTCGCGACGGCGTCCAGCGCCTTGACCGCGGCGCGCGCGTGCTCGAAGACGACGTCGCGCGAGGAGCCGCTGATCCACATCCAGAAGTCGTGCTGGGTGGCCGGCGCGTGGTGGCCGCCGGGCCGGCCGATCGGCAGGAACGGCCGAGGTCGGGCGGTGCGTGGTCGGGCGCGATCGCGCGCCACAGCTCGGAGCCGAACGCGAGGACGAGGTTCACGCCGCCGGCCGCGACCGCCGGTGCGCGGAGGCGGCTGAGGGCCGCGGTGGCCGTCGCCAGGTCGACATCGGGGCGCAGGTCGAACTCGACGAACTCGTGGGCGATGGTGCCCTGCGCGAAGATCCCGAACTGCGGAACGTTCATGACTGGGTGGGAGCGTACTACCCGCAGCCGAGTTGCCGCCGGGCGCACGTATCGGCCAATGGGTGGCCGAATTTGCCCTGACGTGCACGGGACAGCCAACCAACCAGGCGTTGCATGGCTGTTCCTTGCGCATAGAGACACGAAACGGCCACTGACGTGGCCGTTAGTTGCACCCACCGGTAATCGTGCGCCGATGGCCCGCCGGCCGACTCGTCAGACGGTCCGCGCCCGCGATTCGGTTGGCATGGCGCTCTCGGCCGAAGGCGCGGACGCAAGCGCCTCGTCGAGCTTGTCGAGGTAGGGCTTCGCGCGAAGCTCCTCGAGCAAGGGCCGAGCTTCGGACGCCCACGTGCGCACCTCCGGCTCGCCAGGGAGCAGGACGGCGGCCTCGATCACCCAGGTTGCGACCTCGAAGTACTGCTCCGAGTGCGAGAAGGCCGGCACGAGCATCGCGGAAACCGGCGACTGCCTCCGCATCCGCCCCTCAAGGGCTGCGACCGCGGCCGCCGCCCTGCAACCGCCACGCCTGTCCGTAGGCGCCGGTCAGGGGTATATCGGCGACCTGCGATGCGATCTGTCTGCACGCGTTCAGCATTACGTGCCCAGATCGCTGCGGTCAGGGCAAGGCCGAGCCCAACTTCCGGATTCTGGGTTGCGAGCTGGCTCGCCTTCACCGCGCTTGTGTACGACGTCTCCAGGTCGCCAGCCACGAGAGCCGTGGAGCTGGTCACCATGTAGAGGCCGAAGAGGTCTTCCTGGTCGGTGCTGTCACCGACCAGCGACGCCACCTCGGAACGCACCACGTCCAGGCGCTCCCCACGTGCCGTTTCGTGCAGGGCATGAAGGATTCGCAGGCGGACACGCTCCGCTCGCAACGTGGCGCCGTCGAGTGCCTCCTGTGTAACCGCGGCGTGGGCATCCCAATCCCGCCCCTCCGTGTACAGGCCCACGGCCGCGGTGCCGGCCAGCCAGCCGAACATGCCACGGTCGCCGATCTGGCGTGCGAGCTCCACTCCCTCAAGCAGCATCCGGGTGGCGCGCGCCGGATCGTCGTCGCTGATGGCGGAGGCGAGATTGTTCCTCACGCGCATCTCGAAGGTGCGGTCACCGAGCGCTTGCGCCATCTCAAGCGCAGCGGACAGGAGCGCGATTGCCTCGCGCCGCCGGCCCAGGATGTTCAACGCCGATCCCTTGTTCACGAATGCCTCGGCGACGACCGCATCGAGATTGAGCCGCTCCGCAATCTGCAGTGCTCGCTCGGCGAACTCCACCGACTGATCCGCTGCTCCCGCGCGCATATAGGCGCGGGAGAGGTTGGCCAGCGTCTGCGCAAGGACCGGCTCATCCCCGATCGCTTCGGCCTCGGGCACCGCCGCCTCGAGCACCTGGGTGGCCCGCTGCATTTCGCCGGCCTCGATGAGCACCTTGCCAAGGCGGCCGGTGGCAGCGGCGGCCCCGACCGGATCCCCGAGCTCGCCATAGGCCGCAACGGCTTCCTCCGCGTATCGCTGGGCGTCCTCCCTCGCGGCTGCGCCCGCGGATCGAGCGGCGCGGTCCAGCAGGGCACCCGGTCCTCGAGGTCGGACGTGATGGCCAGCGCCTGCTCGAGGTAGCTGACCGCCTGGTCGTAGGCGCCCAGGGCGGCAGCCCGATCTGCGGCGCCCGTCAGCGCGAGCCGCGCCTGGGCGGCGACCGCATCGGCCTCCGCGCCCTCGTCCGAGGCCTCGCGGGCCGCGAGGTAGTGGCTGGCCAGCGCGCCGGCCAGCTCGTCGTCGCCGATGCCCTCGTAGTGGCGCGCCACGGCGAGGTGCCGCGCACGCCGGTCGCGCCGGGCGAGCGTCCCGTAGGCGACCTCCTGGATCAGCGACTGGACGAACCGGTACTGGCCGCGCTCCGGCGAGCGCGGGTCGGCCTCGATCTCGAGCAGCTCGCGGCGGACCAGGGCGCGCAGCCGCGGCTCCAGGTCGTCGGTCGCGCCGGTGATGGCGGCCAGCGCATCGGCGGAGAAGACCTGGCCGAGGACCGACGCGTCCTGCAGGAGCGTGCGGTCGGCCGGCTCGAGCGCGTCCAGCCGCGAGGCGATCAGCGAGCGCAGCGAGTCCGGCACGGCGATGTCGGTCAGGTCGCCGATCGGCTCGTAGAGGTCGCCGTCGCGCTGGATGCGGCCGTCGGCAAGCAGCCCGCGGACCGTCTCGACGGCGTAGAGCGGCACGCCCTCGGCGCGGCCGATGATGGCGGCCAGCGCCTCCTCCGGCAGGCCCGGGCACCAGGCCGTTCAGGAGCTCGCGCATGGCGTCATCGGTCAACGGCTCCAGCGCCAGGGCGGTCAGGTGGCGCCGGTTGGCGCCCCAGTCCGGTCGCCGGTCGAACAGCTCGGGTCGGGCCAGGGTGACGACCATGATCGGCAGGCCCTTCGACCAGTCGAGCAGGTGGTCGATGAAGTCGAGCAGGCCCGTATCGGCCCACTGGAGGTCCTCGAACACGAGCACGGTCGTGCCGAGCTCGGCGATGCGCTCGAAGAAGAGCCGCCAGGCCGGGAACAGCGCGTCGCGGCCGCCGGCGGGAGCCTCCTCCACCCCCAGCAGGCTCAGCAGCGCGGGACCGATGCGCTCGCGTTCGCTCGCGTCCTCGACGTACTCGTCGAGCGTGACCGCGATCCGCTCGCGGGTCGTGGCCTCGTCGTCGTCCTCGGTCAGCTGCGGCGCGCCGGCGGACCATCTCGCCGAGCGCCCAGAACGTGATCCCCTCGCCGTACGACGGCGAGCGGCCGCGGTGCCAGTAGATGCCGCTCCGACACGCCGTCGATGTACTTCTCGAGCTCCCAGACCAGCCGGCTCTTGCCGATGCCGCCCGGGCCGGTGATCGAGACGAGCCGCGCGCGCCGCTCGCGGCCCGACCGTGTGGAGCTGCTCCTTGAGCTGCCGCAGCTCCTCGTCGCGGCCGACGAACGGCGCCTCGAGCGTGTCCGCGCGTCCGTGGCCGCCGCGCTGCGCGACGACGCGGAGCGCCTGCCACGCCGGGACGGGGCTGGTCTTGCCCTTGAGCGAGTGGTCGCCGATGGGCTCGAACACGATCGCCGACTCCGCCGCGCGCCGGGTGGCCTCGCCGACCAGCACGGTGCCCGGCTCGGCGACGCCCTGCAGCCGGGCCGCGGTGTTGACGAGGTCGCCGGCCACCATGCCCTGGTTGGTGGCGCCCAGCGTGACCGCCGCCTGGCCGGTCAGCAGCCCGGCGCGGGCCTGGAGGTTCGGGATGCAGGGTGCTGACCGCGTCGACCAGCTCGAGCGCGGCGCGGACGGCCCGTTCGGCGTCGTCCTCGTGGGCGGTCGGGGTGCCCCACACGGCCATGACCGCGTCGCCGATGAACTTCTCGACCGTCCCGCCGTGCAGGTTGACGATCTCGGTGGCGGTGTCGAAGTAGCGGCTCGAGCAGCTCGCGGACGGCCTCGGGATCGCGGTCCTCGGCCAGGGACGTGAAGCCGACGAGGTCGGTGAACAGGACCGTGACCAGGCGCCGCTCGGCCGATGCCGGGGTGGTGGCGGCCGGCTCCGCCGCTCGCGCATCGGTTCCGAGCGTCTGGCCGCAGCTGGCGCAGAAGCGCGCGTCGTTGCGGTTCGGCGCGCCGCAGTGCGGGCAGGTGGCCGCGAGCGGGCTGCCGCAGTTGTCGCAGAACTTGCTGCCGCTGCGGTTCTCGATTCCGCAGCTCGCGCAGATCATGGTCGGGAGCGTACCCGATGGTCGCAATGCTGGCCCTGCCCGCCCAGCGGGCATATCAGCCAATCAGTCGCCGAATGTGCGCATGGCGGGAGCCATCGCCAACCTGGGAACACCCTGCGTGGCCGCAGCTAACGTGGTGGGCACGATCGGCCAATGACTGGCCGATACGCCCGCGGCACGCATGCGTGGCACGGCGGTTGCCCAAGGAGCGGGCATGGCGCTCTTCGCTCCACTCTTCGCGTTCATCGGCCGGCAGGTCGGCCGCATCGTGCAGATGGCGTTCGGCTGGGCGACGATCATGCTCTTCGGACGCGTCCCGCAGCGGAAGCAGCTGCTCCTGGCCGGCGTGGCGCTGGGCTCGATCCTCTGGGTGGTCACGCTCGTCGGCGTGCTTCTCCCCGATGCCGGCGCGTTTCTGATCACACTGGTCCCCGCGCCCGATTTCATCGACGAGGGCTGATCCGGCTGGTGATGCTCGGCCTGGCAATCCTGCTGCCGCTGGCGGTCGGTGCCGGGGGCCTGATGCTGATGGATGAGGCCGATCGGCCCGCCGGGATCGGCGGCAAGGTGGTGCAGCTCCTCCGCGGCTACCCGTACGCCGCGGTCCTCTCGCTGGTGATCCTGTTCCTGCTGGTCGTCGCGCCGATCTTCAAGCTGAGGACGATCTACAAGCGCTGGGAGGACGCGCACATCCCGATCGTCGTCAAGCCCGATGGCTACGAGCAGGTGGTCAGCGACCTGGAGGCGGCGGTCGATGGAGCCGGACTCGACCTTTCGCGCGCCCGCGCGCCACGGGTGCTGGAGGCGCCATCGCGCCTGCTGGCTGCCGTGGGCGGCGAGAGCGTGCGGCGGCTCGTGCCCGAGCAGATCGTGATGCTCCGCGCACGCGACATCGAGGTGACCATCCATCCATCGGACGTCGCGATCGCCGGCTCGAAGGGGGCGGTCGCCCAGGCCCGGGCGGCGGTCGCGAACCGGCTCACGAAGACCGAGGCGTACCTGACCGGGAGTGAGGAGGCGCAGCAGGTCGAGGACGGGCTTCGGGCCCTGCGAAACCCGGACGACCCGGAGGCGGCGCTCATAGCGCTGCGCGCGATCGACAAGCGGCTGGGCGAGCTCACGGTCCCGTACGAGGAATGGGAGGTCCTGTACCGCCAGCGGCTGCAGGTCGAACGCGACCTGCTCCGCGCGCGGGTCATCGAGCCGCCGAAGGAGCCCGGGCCGGTCGCCCGGGTCGTGGAGAAGGTCGCCGACCTGATCGGCTGATCTCGGTGAATTGGTCCGCTGCTGGGCGTATCGGCCAATCAGTGGCCGAATTGGTTCGCGGGTGGGACGAACGGCCAGGCACGGGTGCCTTGGTTGGCCATTCTTGGTTCGCGGCGGGGCGTATCGGCCAACGAGTGGCCGTTAGTCCCAGCAGCGGGCTAAGGGGGATGCCGAGGGCGCTTTCGAGAGCGTCGGCGCGCGGGTCGCCGAGGACGCGGAGCGCGCGGAGCTCCCACCACGGGGCCCCGTGCTCGCTCGCCAGCTGCGCGGCCGTCGCGCGGAGTCGGCGGAGCCGGTGACCCAGGCGTCGAGCAGCGCGGCGGATGCATGCATCAGTCGCGTGGCGTCGGGATCGCGGCGTTGGCGGCCGAGCGCGCCGCGGCACCGGCGGCGAGGTCGTGCGGCCGGCGTCCAGCCAGGCGCGCACGACCGTCTCGGCGGCCGCGATGAAGTGCGGATTGCTCATCGCGATCATCGAGTCGGCCAGGTCTTCGGCGGGCAGGGCGGCCGGTCGGCCGGTGGCCTGCGCCACCCAGACCGCGATGGCGGCGTGCAGCACGCGCGCGTACGGCGACGGCGTGGACGGGAAGTGGTCGGCCGATCCAGCCCACCACCGCTCCCAGTGCTCGGCCACGCGAAGCGTCGCTGCGGGCGGCCGCGATCGGCAGCAGGATGACCCAGGTCCGGAACGCGAGCCGCTGGTAGGCGTACCGCTCGCCGAGCTCGATCACCCCGCGGCCGAGCTCGAGCGCCTCGTCCCACTCCCCCACCACCCAGAGGGCCTCGGTGCGCGAGTAGCTCGACCCAGCCGGCCTGCTCGGTCAGCCCATGCGCCGATGCCAGCTCCGCCGCAGCCTCGAGCCGCGGCAGGGCGGCGCGCGGATCGGTGTCGGCCGAGGATCCGCCCGGATGCGGCCCGCGACCACGACCTGGTGCCAGCGCCCGACTGCGAGCGCCTTCTCCTCGAGCAGCGCCCAGTCGGTCTCGCCCGCCTCGTCGATCTCGTCGCGGGCGGCGCTGACGTGCTCGAGGACGTCGAGCTCGAGCACCGGATCGCCGGCTGCCTGCGCATCGGCCCAGGCGAGGTCCGTCTCGGCGCGGACGCCGTCGGATCGACCCTGTGCGCCCACGGCCCACGCATGGAGCGCCCGGAGGCGGGCGAGCGCGGCGCCCGGCTCGCCGGCAGGCGGGCGAGGGTCGCCGCGGTGAGCTCCTCGGCCTCGGGGAAGCGGATCTGCTGCATGTAGGCCCGGCCAGCGCGTACGCGGCGGCGGCCGTGCCCGCTGGGTCGCCAGCGAAGCCGTCCAGGGCGGCCTCCATCTCGCCGATGCCGGCGTCCAGGTCGGCGCTGTCGGCCAGGATCTCGCCGAGCCGAAGGCGGCGGCGGGCGAGGTCGAGCGGACTGCCGGATCGGTGAGCTCGATGAGCGGCCGAAGAGCCGCTGCGCGGCCTCGATGGCGGCGAGTCGCAGTGCCGCCTCGGCCGCGCGCTCGTACCACGCGGCGGCCTCGCGCCATCAGCGTCGCGCGGTCGGGAAGGTCGCCGCCGGCGAGTGACGGGCAGGCTATCGAGCGCGCTGGCGTGGTGCTCGGCCACCGCCTCGGCGACGACGTCGGCCCGGTCGCCCGCCGTCTCCGCCAGCCAGCGCGCCATGGCGACGTGGAGGCGGGCGCGTTCGGCTCGGGCAAGCGAGGCATAGCCGGCATCGCGCAAGCAGTGCGTGGCGGTAGGCGTAGCCCTCGCCGGTGACCGGGTCATCGAACGGGCCGGCCACGAACGCGCGGCGGCGCAGGGCATCGAGGCCGTCCCGCGGCCGTCGAGCTCCAGCGAGGCGAATGCGGCGAGCGGCACGCGCCGTCCGGCCACCGCGCCGCGACGGGCCACCTGCCGGGCGTCCGGCGGCAGGTCATCCAGCTGCGCCGCGTAGATGGCCTGCACGGTCGGCGGGAGCGAGACCGATTCCGGCTGCACGGCGAGGTGCCAGGCGCCATCGGTCAGCACGAGCGTCCCGACGCTCGCCCAGGTCCGCAGCAGCTCCTCGATGAAGAGCGGCGTGCCATCCGACCGCTCGACGACCGCGGCCACCAGCTGCTCGGGCAACGCCGTGCCGAGCAGCGCGCGGACCAGCGCCGCTCGCCTCGGTCGGCGGGAGCGGCGCCAGGTCGATGCGCCGGCCTTCGCACCACGCGGGCGCCGTCTCGAGCAGGCTTGGCCGCGCCGTCGCCACCACCAGCCGGCCGTGACGCGATCGGCGGCGCGACCGGCGTGGTCGAGGAAGGCGAGGAGGTCGCCGCCGGCCCAATGCACGTCCTCGATCAGCCAGACCGATGCGCCCGGTGCCAGCGCATCGAGCGCGCTCACCCAGGCGTCGAAGCGCGCGTCGCGCTCGGCGGCGAGGTCGCCCCCACCCGACGCCGGCTCGCTCGTCGGCTCCAGCAGCCGCGCGACCTCCTGGCGAATGACCGATGCCCGGGCGTCGGGAACCCCGGCGGCGGCCAGGGCGGCCGCCAGGTCGCTCGTGTCCGGCTGCGGCGAGCAGCTGGGCGACCGTCTCGTATGGCGCGGTCGCCTGCGGCCGGACGCGCGCCCGCAGCACGGTGGCGTCGGCGTGGTCAGGGCGAGCTCGGCCAGCAGCCGGCTCTTCCCGACGCCGGGCGGCGCGACGATCACGATCCGATCCGATCGGCGCTCGGTCGAGACGGCCTCGATCGCGGCATGCAGCTCGCCGAGCTCGGCGTCGCGGCCGAGCATCGGCGCCTTCAGCGCTCCAAGCGCCTCCTCGCGCGACGGCTGCGAGCGCGCACCGATCGCCTCCCAGACCCGCACCGGATCGGCCTTGCCCTTCAGCTCGACGCTGCCGATCTGGCTGCGTCTCGATCGTCTCGGCCACCGTCAGGGCGGTCAGCTCGCCGATCAGCACCGTCCCGGGGCGCGCGGCCGCCTGGAGGCGTGCGGCGGTGTTGACGGTGTCGCCGGTGACGCGGCCCTCGTCCGGACCGGACGTGGCGTGCACGACCTCGCCGGTGTTGACGCCGACCCGCAGCTGGAGGCTGGCCGGCGGCATGCCCAGGCCTGCCTCGATCTGCTCGAGTGCGCCGATGAGCGCCAGGCCCGCCCGCACCGCCCGTTCCGCGTCGTCGTCGCGGGCGCGTGGTGCGCCGAAGACGGCCATCGCGGCGTCGCCGATGAACTTCTCGACCACGCCGCCGTAGCGCTGGATCGTCTCGCGGGTCGCGGCGAAGTAGGCGTCCTGGACCGTGGCCACGTCCTCGGCGTCGAGCTGCTCGGACAGCGTCGTGAAGCCGACGAGGTCGGCGAACAGGACGCTGACGATGCGACGCTCGGCCGCGGCGGTCACGGCAGCCGGCTCGGGTGCCTCGGCCATGCGTGGAACTCTATGCGGTGGCAAGATCCACCGCGCTTGTCCGCTGGTGGGCGTATCGGCCAAGCAGTGGCCGAATTGGTTCGCGGTGGGAGAGCGCCAGGCCGGGGCTCGTGGCCGTTCGTGGTCGCGCTGGGCGCATCGGCCAATGAGTGGCCTTAGTCCCGCAGCGGACTAAGGCGGAGCCAGGTGGTCGGTGGTCACCGCGGGGGCACGACCGCGGCGACCACCTGATCAATCGCCTACTCGATCAGGCCGTAGTCGATCGGTCGGACGAACTCGTCATCGTTGAAGTAGAAGGTGAAGGCCGAGTTGCCGCGGAACTCGAGGTCCCAGCTGATGAACTGGAGCGTCACGTTGACGATGTCGCCGCCCGACGCCACCGCTGTTGCCGCCCATCTCGACCTTGGCCGATGGGGCGTAGACGGTGCCGCGGATGTCGATGTTGCCGCCACCCTTGAGCTGGAGCATCGGCTGGGCGTAGCTGATGGTCGGGACCGGGTTGGCGTCCTGCCAGATCAGGATGTTCTCGAAGTCGGCCACGCCGCCGCCGGCGAGGGCATCGGGGTCATAGGCTCGCAGCTTGAGCGTCGACGCCGGCCGCGATCGAGATCGGGCCCATGGCTCGCCGCGCCGCTCGTGTTGTAGATGCAACACGCCGCAGCGTTGACGGGGCAGTCGCCGGCCCAGTTCGCGAAGTTCGGCGTCCTGACGCTCGGTCGAGACCGAGAGGACCTTCGCCTGCGAGCCGACGTCGAGCCCGCCACCCTCGATGACGTAGATCCCCGGCCGCAGCAGGGCGACCGACGAGTTCTTGCAGCTCGATGCCGCCGCGGTAGATGCCGGGATCGAGGATGCGGGTCTCGTTGTTCAGGGTCAGTCGTGGCTGGTGCTCCGACCGTCATCCCAGTGGTGTCGACCGGGGCGGCAGCTTGGCCAGCGGGTCCGGGATCGACGGCGGCGCCGGTGGTCGGGGGCGGGCGAGATGGTCATGCGCCGGCCGCGTACCCGCCCACGAGTCGGATCGGCGCGCCGTTCTGCATGGTCAGGCTGCCGCCGTTGCCGTTCGTGCTGAGGGCGCCGCCGTTCGCGGCGGTGCACATCGAGTTGACCTGCATCGTGGCCTGGAGGACGACGGTCGGGCCACCCGACAGGAGCACCGATGGGCATCCGCGCCGGCCGTTCGGCCAGCTCTGGTTGCCCGGGGTCGAGCTGCACGATCGAGTACTGCGTGCCGGTGATCACCTGGTTGACGGCGGCGGAACGTGTCTGGACGTGGATGTTGCCGCCGATGATGGCGCCGAAGAAGCGGCCGAGTCGGCTCGAGAGCTCGACCGCCGACGGCCTGGTTCTGGTAGCCGGCCGCGGGGCAGGTGATGAGGCGGTGGACGCGTCGAACCAGGGCAGGTTGGCCGCGAGGCTGGTCCGAGCGGCCAGCGCGACGGACGGCGCGGGGCGCGCCACCGGCGACGGTCGCGCTGCAGCCACGCGGGATCCGACCTGGATCGACGTTCGCTCCGGCAAGGGCGGCGGCGTCGCCGGCGTCCTGCATCTCGCGCCGCGTGACCATGCCGTTCGCGCCGTCGAAGAGGACGGCCAGCAGGGCGAGCATGACGGTGAAGGCGACGGCCACGATCACGACGACCTGGCCGCGAGGATCGTGGGATCGAAGTGGCGCATCAGTGGTTCACCAACATGGTCGAGCTGCTCGAGACGTCAAAGGACCTGAATCCGATGAGGACGCCGGCCGACCATGGTAACGGTCGTGTGGACGGTGACCGTGACCGGCGTGCCGCGCAGCATTCGTCGCGCCATGAGTCGGTGTCGCCGGTGCAACCGACGCCGTAGCAGACCTCGACGGTCACGGGCTGCCGGCTGCCGCGGCCTGCTCGCGGGCCTCCTGCGCGGATCGACTCCTTGGACGGCGACGGGTACGGGCACGACGGTGTGGCGGCCGGCGGGGTGACGCCGGCGGGCAGCGGACCGGCCGGGCAGTGCGGCGAGGGAGCTGCCGTATGGAGAGTCCCCCGTGGACGATGGCGTAGCGGGCGCGCCTCGCGGGCGGCGTGGCCCAGGGCATCGTGCGCGAGCACGACCCGTCCGAGGTCGAAGAACCCGAGCAGCAGGAACATCAGGATCGGCAGGATCAGTGCGAACTCGACCATGCGTCTGGCCGCGCGGAGACTCTCGATGAAACATCTCAGCGGCCCTGCATGATGCGAATGACTCGGTGGTGCCCAGGGTCCATGCGCCGTTCGGCAGCATCGGCCACGGGACGGTCGAGGTCGAAGTGCAGCGAGGTGGTGACGGTGACGGTCACCAGCGGGTACTTGCGCGTTGGCGCCGGGTGCCGAGGGCTGCTGGCTAGGTGACGCTGACGGTCGGGTTGGTGCACGTCGCGACGGCGCCGCCGGCGCCCGGGACGAACCCCGGCAGGCGCTGCGCCTCGGTGCACACGACCGTTGCGCGCCTTGGCCTGGGCCTGCGCAAGCTGGTGACCGCGGGGTCAGTAGGCAGCGGCCTCGGCCGCGTTGCGGGCGGCGGTCTGCAGCGTCATTGAGCCCTGGAAGACGCGGGCGAAGTCGATTCCGCCGCCGACGATGCCGAGGAGGATGGGGAGGATCAGGGCGAACTCGGCGAGCGCCTGGCCACGGGCTGCGTGGCGGGTGCGCCGGATGGGAGTGCCGGTAGTGCCATTTCGCGGTCGCTCGTTTCATACGGACTGGATGAGCTGAAGTTATCGCCGCCATGCGCCAGTACCTATGAGTCATTCGTTAGACGAGTACCGGTCAGGGATTCAAGACCAAATGCGTTTCGCCGGTGAGTTGTCTGGGCTGGCAGGACCCCCAGTACTTCATGCGTCGGCAGAGCGCCGCTCACGCTCAGCGCGGAGCTGGCTGCAAGGTTCACGGCAAGGTCCGTCGAGCACGGATTCCGGCAGATTGCAGCTGCGAGTCGCGCCGCAGACGAGATGGCGTCGACGCTCGATGGCAGGGCAACGTCCCGCTGCAAGTTCGTCGCAAGGTTGGTGATCGCTGCCGTTGAGGCGACGGGCGGGGCGTCGCTCGTCGAGCGGCTGAGCGAAGTGGCATGTCCGGTGCATTCGGATGGCGTACGAGACAACACCGCACGGGGGAATCCCAATGACCGGAAACTATTCGACGACGACCCAGGAGCCGACGACCGGCTCGCAGTTCGACACCGAAACGACAGAGGCGCATCCGCTCGTCGAGGCAGGACAGCAGGCGACCGCGAGCGTCGGTCACCTCGCCGAGCGCGCCGCTGACGTCGGCATCCAGAAGGCAGACCGCGGTCGCGAGATGGCGGCGGAGGGTATCGACAAGCTCGCGCAGTCGGTACGACGCCTCTCGACCGACATGGAGGCCGACCAGCCACAGATCGCCGGCGCGGCGGTCACCGCGGCCGATCAGGCGGAAAAGGTCGCTCAGTACCTACGCGAGACCGATGTCCGCCAGATCATCGGCAACGTCGAGGAGACGGCACGCCGGCAGCCGCTCATCTTCCTCGGCGGCGCATTCCTCCTCGGGATGGCCGTTTCCCGCTTCGTCAAGGCTGCCGGGGGCATGGGTAGCCAGCAGGCCAGCCAACGATCGGGCTACAGCGCCGACTACCGCTCGGGAGCCACGACCGACTACCGAAGCTCAAACAAGTACGAGGCCACCGGCCCGGGCGGTACGGCCAACGGCAACGAGAGGTTCTGAGATGGACCATCGTGAGGAGGGCCGCGGCATTGGCGATCTCCTCGGCGACCTTGGCCGTCAGGTCAGCACCCTCGTCCGCAAGGAGATCGATCTCGCTCGCGTCGAGGTGACCTCCAGCGTTGGGCGCATGAGCCGCGGCGCGGCCATGGCCGGGGCCGGCGGGGCTGTCCTCTATGCGGGACTCCTCGTCCTCTTGGCGGCGGCCGTCCTGGGCCTCATCGAGGCCGGCATCGACGCCTGGCTGGCGGCGCTCATCGTCGGCGCGGTCGTGCTGGTCGTTGGCGCGGTCGTGACCTCCATCGGCGTGAAGCAGATGCAGACCACCGATATGGCACCGAAGCAGACGGCCGAGACGGTTCGTGAGAACGTCGAGTTCGTCAGGGAGCAGATGAAGTGACAACGGACGGCAACGACGACTTCCAGGCCGGTGCGGCCAAAGCCAATGGAATGTCCGAGGGCGAGGCCGCCGAAGTTGCGGAGATCCGCGCGGACATCGAAGGCACGCGCCACGAGATGGGCGGAACGCTCAACGAGCTGGGCGAACGCCTCGAGCCGGGACACCTCGTTCAGCAGGTCAAGGACAACGTCCACGATGCGACCATCGGTCGGGTCGAGGAAACCGCAAAGGGGGTTTCAGAGATGGTGATGGAAACGATCAAGCGCAACCCGATCCCCGCCGCGCTGGCCGGTGCCGGGCTTGCGATGTTGTGGGCGAACCGCGGCAAGGGGGAGCCGAGCACCTCGTATCGATCCGGTTACGGCTACCAGAGCCGTCCGGCATCCGCGTATGACGGCGGCGAGGATGGCCTCACGTCGAAGGCACGCGATGCCGCTTCGACGGTCGGCGATGCCGCCGCGAGCGTCGGCCAGAACGTCAGCGGTGCCGTTGGCACGGTTGCCGAGGGAGCCGGTCAGTCGGCCCAGAAGGTCGGCTGGAAGCTCGAGAGCTTCATGCAGGCCAGCCCGCTGGCGATGGGAGCGATTGCCGCCGGCGCCGGCGCCGTGGTCGCTTCGATCGTGCCCGCGACCTCGCGAGAGCGCGAGCTGCTCGGCGACGCCAGTAAGCAGGTCACCTCGGCCGTGCGGGACACGGTGGAGCAGGCGACCTCGAAGGCCGAAGAGAAGCTCGATGAAGTAGAGGAGCAGGTCGGCTCACCGGCCTGAATTCCTCGACCCCGACACCCGGCCGATCGTGCCCTGACGGCCGGGTGTCGTGCTACCTAACGAGCGGCACCCTCGGATCCGGCTCCATCGATCCCCATTCCGACCGCACGCGGTCGAGGGCAGGATCGAACGAGCACGCCATGGTGCGGACGTCGCCGGCCAGCGCATTGAGGTAGTAGGCGTCATCGCCGTGGGTCGCAACGAACGGGTGGTAGCCATCCGGAACGATGACGGTGTCGCCGTCGCGGACGGCCCACAGCAGGTCTCGCGAGCCGTCGCCCCGGTATAGCCGCTGCACCCCCCACGCCTCGGGGCGGCGGAAGCGGTAGGAATAGACCTCCTCGAGGACCGCCTCGTTCGGCATGTCATCGGTATCGTGCTTGTGGGGCGGCCACGAGCTCCAGTTGCCCGACGGCGTGTACACCTCGACCACCTCGAGCCGGTCGGCCGGGAACTCGGGCGTGATGATGTGGTTGATCTGGCGGGTGGCGTTGCCGGCACCCCGGATCTCCACCCGAACCTCCTCGGGGCCGATGCGAACGGGCGTCTCGGCGGTGGCGCGACCGGACGCCGGGGCATCGGCGATGGCGATGGTCACCGACTGGCCGAGCGGGCGGACCGATGCCGTGAACCCGGGCGGCAGGTAGGCCGCCGACGGCATGCCCTCCCACACCGAGGCGCGGCCCGGCAGCTCCATGTCGTCGACGCGGGCACCGCCTCCGCCCAGCACCACGATTGCGGTCTCGTGATCCTTGCGTCCGATGACCGTCGGCGCGGTGAACGTGTGCACTGAGAACCCCAGGTAGCGCCAGCCCGCCAGCAACGGGGTCACCACCTCGCCCGGCGGCAGGCGAAGCTGCGGGTCGATCACTTGTCGGGATTGGGCAGCAGCGCGTCCGAGACCAGGTGCAGCAGCTCGTGGTACGAGCCGATGAATGCGCGCAGCGTGCGGACCGTCGGCGCCCAGGTGTCGAACTCGTCGACCGAAAGGCCGTCCGGCTGGTAGGCGGCAAGGAAGTCGGGGAAGCGCCGCGCCAGCTCGTCAACGTATGGCACCGGGTCGTCCATCCGCGGCCGGACCTCGATCGAGGAGGCGTTGAAGCGCTTCTGCCACGACGAGGGCATGGTGATGATCACGTCGCCGCCGATGAGCTCCGACCAGTGGAGGTGATGCCGGATCGCCGCCCCCAGCAGCCTGGCCCGGAAGCCGCGGGACTGCCACTCGGCGTAGGCGCGCTTGAACACGGCCACGCCCGACCACGGCAGCGCCTGCGGATCGACCACCAGGCCGTCTCGATCGAGCACGACCCGCAGCCAGTCCTCGATGCGCCCCATCATGATCGTGATCACCGGACCCATGGCGGACGTGTCGTGGCCGTCGGCCTCGCGCCGCTCGATCCCCCGCTGCACCGCCTCCGCGGCAGCCAGCGCCTGCGACACGCTGAACGACACGGTGGCGTTGACGCTGATGCCCCGATAGGACGCCTCCTCCATGGCCGCCACGCCGGCCGCGGTGGTCGGGAACTTGACGACGATGTTCGGGGCCAGCCCGTCGAAGCCGAACGCCTGGGTGACCATCGCGGGAGCGTCGCGGAACAGGGTCGGATCGGTCTGGACCGATAGCCTGCCGGCGCGCCCACCCGACGCCTCGAAGGCGGGCATCAGGAGCGGTGCCGCGCGAACGCTCATCTCGGCCACGATCCCCCATGCCAGCTCGCGCTCGGACATGTCCGGCTGCTCGGCGGCGAGCTCTCGGACCCGCGACGCCCAGCGGCCGGGATCCTTCTTCCAGACGTCCACCACGATGGTCGGATTGGCGGTCGCCCCGACGGCGCCGAAGGCGACGGCGTACTCGAGCTCATCGACGGCGCAGCTGTCGTTCCAGACGTCGGTTGGCGTCTCGGACACGGTTCGCGCGAGCGGGCTGGCGGTCAGCGTCTGCATCGGTCCTTGAGGGTTGACATCGGCGGGAGATCGGATGCTAGAGTCGCCGATGTAATCGTTTGCATGGTAGCGGATTGACGCAACGGGGCACGGCCGTGCAACGCCTCACTGGGGCGCAGATCATCGCCGAATTCCTGGTGCGCGCGGGGGTCACGCACGCCGCCGGGATCCCCGGCCACGGGGTCTGGACACTGACCGATGCGCTCCTCGATCGGCCCGAGATCCGCACCCTGCAGGTCATGCACGAGCAGTCCGCCGTCCACCTGGCCGACGGCTACTACCGGGCCTCCGGCAGGCCGATGCTGGCCTTCACCTCGATCGGCCCGGGGGCGACCAACACGGTGATCGGGATGGCGACCGCCTACGTCGACTCGACGGCGGTGGCGCTGTTCACCGGCTCGACCCACACCTACATGCGTGGCCACGGCGTGCTCCAGGAGCTCGAGCGGCGCCACCACGCCGATAACCCGCGCATCTTCGAGCCGGTCGTCAAGGAGTGGTGGCAGCCGTCGCGGGTTGACGAGCTTGGTTTCGTCCTCCACCGCGCCTGGAATGCCATGACGACCGGGCGGCCGGGGCCGATCCTGATGGACGTCCCGATGGATGTCCAGGCCGAGGCCGCCGAGGTCGCCGTTCCCGAGCCCGATGCGCGCCAGGCGCGCGGACGGCCGCGTCCCGACGCGGCCGAGGTCGAACGCGCGGCCGCGCTGCTGGCAGGCGCGAAGCGGCCGGTGATCGTCGCCGGCGGCGGGGTCATCAGCGCGGAGGCAACCACCGAGCTGCGGGCGCTGGCCGAGCGGCTGGGCGCACCGGTGGTGACCACCTGGAACGGCAAGGGGGCGATCGACGAGACGCACCCGCTGGCCGGCCAGACGATCGGCGATACGGGCTCGACCATCGGCAACGCGCTTGCCTCGTCCGCGGACGTGATCCTGAGCGTCGGCTGCCGGTTCGTGGACTGGTCGGCGTCGTCCTGGCGCAAGGGCGTGACCTTCGCGATCCCACCGACGCAGCTCATCCAGCTCGAGATCGACGCCCGCGAGATCGGCAAGAACTACCCGGTGGCCGTGCCGCTGCTCGGCGACGCGGGCGCCGGGCTGACGGACCTCCTGGCGGCGCTCGGATCGGGAACGCCCGCGACGGCGTACGGCGACGAGATCGAGCGGCTGCGCGGCACCTGGCAGGAGCAGGTCGAGGTCAAGTCGGCCTCCGACGCGTCGCCGATGACGATGGCCCGCGCCGTCCGCGAGGTGCAGGCGGCGACGCGCGAGGACGCGATCGTGGTGACCGGCGCCGGCCTGCCCCAGGGCATGGTCAAGCAGCGCTGGGTCACGCGGCAGCCGCGCACCCACATCACCTCAGGCGGCTTCTCGACCATGGGATTCACGCTCCCTGCTGCCATCGGCGCACAGCTGGCGCGGCCCGACGCCCAGGTGCTGGCCGTGTGCGGCGACGGGGATTTCCTGCAGTCGATGCAGGAGCTCCAGGCGGCCGCGCTGGCCGGCACGCCGGTCTGCACGGTCGTCCTCGACAACTCGGGCTGGATCAGCATCAAGGGCGGGCAGCAGGCCCATTTCGGCCGCACCGCCATCACGGACTTCATTCGCGACGGCAAGCCGTACTCGCCCGACTTCGCCGCCATCGCCAGGGCCTTCGGGATCCACGCCGAATTCGCCGATGCGCCGGCCGACGTGCGGCCGGCGGTGGAGCGAGCGCTCGCGTCGGGCGGACCGTCGCTGGTGCACGTCAAGGTGGACCGCGACCTGGCGGTGGCCGGGCCGGACAAGACGGGTTGGTGGGACGTGCCGGTGCCGGAGGGTCGCCCGGTGTACGACGAGCAGCTGGCCGGACGGGCGGACGAGCAGCACCGATGAGCCTGCGCGAGGCGCCCATCGGTACCGTGCCGATCCTCTGGAACAACGCCGACCTGCTGGACCTGGCGCCGGAAATGAGCGCCGCCGCCGTGCTCGACGACATCGCGCGTCTCGGCTACCAGGGCACCCAGACCGGCCGTGGCTTCCCCGAGGGAGCCGAGCTGCGGGACGCGCTCGCCAGCCGCAACCTGCGCTTCGCCGAGCTCTACTCCGCCGTGGCCGCCGGCCCGGACGGGCTCGAGGACGACGCCCACGAGGTTGCGCATCGCGATCTCGACCGCCTGGTGGCCGCCGGTGGCGAGGTGCTGGTGGTGGCCCTCGACGGCGGCGGCGAGCGCGACGCGTGGAGCGGCCGCGTGGCGGATGGGGCGCCGCAGTGGAAGGCCGCGGCCTTCGAAGGGCTGGCGGAGCTGCTCGGCGAGCTGGTGGCGGCGGCACCCGACGGCGTGCGGGTCGCGTTCCACCCGCACACCGCCACCTGGGTCGAGTCACCCGACGAGGTGGAGGCTCTCGCTGCGCGGCTGCCGGACACCGGCGCCGGGCTGTGCCTGGACGTCGGCCACTACCTGGTCGGCGGCGGTGCGCCGGTGCGTGCCATCCGCCGCTACGGGTCGCTGGTGACGCACGTGCACCTGAAGGACGTCGATCCGGCCGTGCTGGCGCGGCTGCGCTCCACGGAGATCGACGGCTTCGGCAACGCGGTCCGCGAGCGGATCTTCACCGAGCTCGGGAACGGGGCGCTCGACCTGCACGGCGTGCTGGCCACGCTCGACGCGGTCGGCTACGAGGGCTGGCTGATGGTCGAGCAGGACACATCGTGGCTGCCGCCGGCCGAGGCGGCGGCGATCGGCGCGCGGGTCCTGCGCTACGCGCTCGGGGAGCTCGAGCGATGAAGGTCGCCGTCGTCGGGGCAGGCATCATGGGCGGCTTCCACGCCGACGTGCTGGGCGCGATGGACGAGGTGGACGCGCTGTACATCGTCGACGCCGATGCGTCACGCGCCGAGGAGGTTGCCCGGCGATCGGGCGGCCACGCGGTGACCTTCGAAGGGGCCGTCGAGGTGGCCGACGCCATCATCATCGCCACGCCGCCGGAGCTCCACCGCGCCGCGGTCGATGTCGCGCTCGACGCGGGCCTCCACGTCCTGTGCGAGAAGCCGCTCACCGACTCGCTCGCGACCACGATCGAGCTCACCAGGCGCGTCGAGGAGGAGGGCTCGCACCTCGAGGTCGGGTTCCAGCGGCGGCATGACCCCGGGTTCGTGGCTGCTCGCGACGCGGCCGAGGGACGGATCCACACCATTCAGCTGACTGCCCACGATCCGGTCGTCTCACCGCGCTCCGCCAGTGTCCGATCCCCCACCGGAGGTCGCTCCAGCCTTCCGCGACTCCTCGATCCACGACTTCGACGTCGTTCGCTGGATGAGCGGCCAGGAGGTGACGGAGGTGTTCGCGGAGGCAGGGCGCCGGGACGGCAGCCGTCCGCAGGATCCTCGCGAGATCGAGAGCGCCATCATCACCATGCGGTTGTCGGGCGGCACCCTCGCCGTGCTCGATGCCGCGTGGCTGCATCCGTATGGGTACGACGTCAGGATCGAGCTGCTGTCGGAGCGATCCGCCGTATCGGGCGGCCTCTCTCCCCGCTCCCCGGTGCACCACGCGGACTGGACTGAAGCATCCGATCCGTGGCGGGGCTACCTCGAGCGGTTCGACGCCGCTTATCGGGTCGAACTGGCCGCCTTCCTGTCCTGCTGCCGTGGCGTGCGTCCTCCGTCGACCAGCGCGCGCGACGGCCTCGAGGCGATGCGGGTCGCGGCCGCCGCGACGCGTTCCCACGTCGAGGGGCGCCGGGTCTCGGTCGACGAGATCCCGAGCCTGGAACGACGGGAGGTGGCGTGATGCGCGTCGTGCAGCTTGGAGCCGGGCGCATCGGCGCGATGCACGCCGGGATCCTTGCGAGCCTCGTCCAGCCGGGCGACCTGGTCGTGGCCGATGTCGATGTCGGGCGCGCGCAGGCGGTGGCGGGAGCCGTCGGGGCCCGGGCAGCGGAGATCGGCGAAGCCATCGAGGAGGCCGACGCGCTCGTCATTGCCGCCAGCAGCACCGCCCACCCCGAGCTCATCCGCGCCGGCGTGAGCCGGGGCATTCCGGTCTTCTGCGAGAAGCCGGTGGCCACCACCCTCGAGGAGACCAAGCAGCTGGTCGATGAGATCGAGGCCGCCGGCATCCCGTTCCAGCTCGGTTTCCAGCGACGGTTCGACGCTGCCTACCGCGAGGCGAAGCGGCTGGTCGCGGACGGCAGCCTGGGAACGCTCTATGTCGTGCGCCTGGCAGGGCACGACCCGGCACCGCCGCACGAGGCCTATCTGCCGCTGTCGGGCGGAATCTTCAACGACTTCAGCGTGCACGACTTCGACGTCGCCCGCTGGCTGACCGGACAGGAGTTCCAGGAGGTCTACGCCGATGGCGGCGTGCTGGGCTTCCCAGTGTTCGCCGAGTACGACGATGTCGATACGGCGGTCGCCACCATGCGGCTGTCCGGTGGCACGCGCGTCATCCTGAGCACGACTCGCCACGATCCGCTGGGCTACGACATCCGGACCGAGCTGTTCGGATCGGGCGACAGCGTATCCGTTGGCCTCGGGCCGCGGACGCCGATGCGTTCGCTCGAGCCGGGGGTGCCGCCGCCGGCCGGCCCGGCCTGGTCGACGTTCATCGACCGTTTCCACGATGCATACGAACGGGAGCTGCGGGCGTTCCTGAGGGTGGTGCGCCGCGAGGAGGAGAGCGCCTGCACGGCGCGAGATGGACTCGAGGCGGTGAGGGTGGCGGTGGCGGCGACGCGATCGCTGCGCGAGCACCGACCGGTCCCGATCTCGGAGGTGACGTGACGTCATGGGAGCGACCATCGACGACGTCGCGACGCGATCCGGGGTGTCGACCGCCACGGTCAGTCGCGTCCTGTCGGGGAGCGTGCCGGCGCGGCCGGAGACGCGGGAACGCGTCCTGGCGGCGGCGCGCGAGCTCGACTACCGCCCATCGGGGATAGCCCGCGCGCTGAAGCGCCAGGAGACCCGGACGCTCGGGCTGGTGGTGACCGACATCACCAACCCGTTCTATCCCCAGATCGTGCGGGCGGTCGAGGCGGCCGCCCACCAGCGCGGCTATGGGATCGTGCTTGCCAACGGCGGCAACGATCCGGCGCGCGAGCTCGAGCACCTCGACCTGCTGGTGGAGCGCCGGGTGGACGGCATCGTGATCATCTCGTCGCTCATCACCCGGCGCCATGCCGAGCGCCTCCATCGGACGGACATGCCGGTCGTGCTGGTCAACGACACGGTCGCCGGATCCGGGCTCCCGACGGTGACGACCGCGCACCGGCTCGGTGCGCGGCTGGCGACCGAGCATCTCATCGGCCTTGGCCATCGGCGCATCGGTCACATCGGTGCGCCGGCCGACCAGGCCGCATCGGCCCAGCGCCGGCAGGGGGTACGGGACGCGCTCCGCGCCGCGCGGCTCGGGGAGCCGCTCATCGCCATCGGCGACGGCGGCGTGGTCGGGGGCGCGCAGGCGGCGGAAGCCCTCATCGGTTCCGACATCACCGGCATCGTCGCCTACAACGACCTGACCGCCATCGGTGCGCTGCGGGCCCTGCGTCGCGCCGGTATCGACGTGCCGAAGAGGATCTCGGTCGTCGGCTTCGACGACATCGACCTCGCGGCCTGGACCGATCCACCGCTGACGACCGTCCGCCAGCCGACCGACGCGCTCGGGAGCTGGGCGGTCGAGCACATCGCCGATCTGCTGTCGGGCCAAACCGTCGAGGTCGCCAGTGCACCGGTGCTGCTCGACCCGAGCATGGTCGTGCGCGAGTCGACCGCAGCTCAGGGCGGCGTGTAGGTCACCGTCGAGGTCCTCGCCACCACGAAGGAGCCCAGCGTCGTGGTGCGCAGGGCGTCGACGCGAATCTCGTAGGTCTCCCCCGAGTGCAGTCCCGTGGTCTGCAGCTCGCTCACTGCCTGCCTCGAGATGACGGAGAGCGTCGTGGATGGCGCTGCGCCGGCGGTGCCGAACAGCACGCGATACTCGCTGAAGCAGCGGCCCAGCCCTCCGAACAGCGTCCAGTCGATGCGCGTGTCTCCCTCGGCCGCAGCCTCCACCGTCAGCGCCCCGAGGTCGACGACCTCGGTCGGCTGCGTGCGACGGATGACGGACGCGGCTACGGCCTGGTTGCCCGCGTCGTAGGCCATCACCCGGTAGTAGAAGCTCGCCTCGCTCGGAATGAGCGTGGCGTCCACCGCCGAGGTCACGAATCGGTCCGTGCCGTACGAGTCTCCCCAGTCGACGGCCGGAGCGATCGGCGGGTAGTCCGGCGCGACCTCGGGCTCAAGGCTGCGCAGTCCGGTGTAGTGGTGGAATTCGGGATTGGCGGCGGGCGACCAGTCGAGGGCCACGCCACCGGGACAGCCGGTCACGTCGAGATCGAGCACCTCGAGGCCCTCCGGGCCGGGGGTGGGCGCGGGCTGCAGACTGGGACTGGCGGGCGCCGCCGATGCCGTCGGCGCTTCGCTCGCCGCGGATCCGGCTGCCGTTGGGGAGAGTGACGGCGCCTCGGAGCTCGGTGATCTGGGCGCGGCCGTCGGCGTTGCCACCGTGCACCCGCACAGGACCGCGCCCACGAGGCAGCACAGGAGTCGCTCGGCCATCGCCTTTGACCCTAGCACGGCCTGCCGGCAACCGGTCGTGCGGTCCGATCGCTCTATTGCCCGTCCAGCCCGCCGAACCTCAGCCAGCCGCCCGGAGTCTCGGCCACCAGCTCGCTGGCCAGCGCCGGGTCGCTCGTCAGCCGCCAGTCGACGACCCCGCCGACCTCGGGCTCGTCCTTGCGCCACTCGAACCAGTTCAGCATGGCGAGCCGGGGGAAGTCGTCGCGGAGTGCCTGGTCGGTCACCTGCCGCCACCAGGCCGATTTCATATCGGCCTCAGCGGGGCCGCCGGCCGCCGGGTTGAAGAGGGCCGCGGTCTCGAAGACACCCATCGGCTTGTCGAACCCATCGGCGTAGGTGGCGTAGAAGTCGGGGATCCGCGCCTGGCCCTCGTCGGTGCGCGTGACGCCGCCGGTGAGGAGCGCTCTGAATTCCCCGGCCACGGGCATCTCGTTCTCGCCCCATGGGTACGACAGACCCCAGTGGTAGAGGCTCATGCCGACCCAGTCGACGGCGTCAGCGCCCGGCCAATACGGCGCGTACGGGTCGTCGGCGCTGGTGATCTGGCCGTCGCCGTCGGTGTCCAGGCTCGCGTCCTGTGAGCTGAATGGCTGCCCGCCGAACGGATAGCCCGATCCCTCGTTGGGCGCCCAGGCCATGGCTGAGGCGGGGGCGTACGCGTGCACCGCGGAAGCGACGGTTCGGAAGGCGTCCACGTACGCCTCCGGCTGCTGGCCCCACGGATACCAGCTGCCGTTCATCTCGTGGGCGAAACGCACGATGGTGGGCACGCCGCTGGCCCGCCAGTACTCGTCCAGCAGCCGAGCGACCTCCTCGGCCGCGTCGGACGTGACCGATGCCAGGCCCGCGTGCGGCTCGAGCGTGACGAGACCGATGCCGTCCACGGCGGCCACCTGCTCAATGAACGTATCCAGGCTTGCGCGCCCGGCCTCGTCGATCGGGAATGCGACGAACTGGACCCAGACCGATGGCGTGACCCCCAACCGGTCGGAGACGCCGGCGATCGAGTCGTTGGCCCAGTCGAGATTCATCCCGAACCACGCCGTGCCCTCCGCGGGCACGAGGTCGGGAATCGGCCGTACGGCCACGGATGCGACCGTCGTCGGTTCCGAGCCGGCAGACGAGCAGCCGGCGACGAGGACGAGGGCCAGGGAGATGGCGATACGCATGCGCGGGTCATGGTGGCCGGTGGTGCGGAGCCGCACCAGTGGCCCGATGGTCCGCCCGCCCGCCGTCCGCTCGCGGCGGCCGAATGACGTAGTGCGAATCGAGACCCGGGGCCGTTGCCATCCGCCCGGGGCGAGGGCATGGTGGATGCATTGAATGGCCGCGCGGCGGGTGCCCTCCGCCGCCAGCCCACTTGGCCCCGGTGGCCGACCTACCTAGACCCCGACGTCGCGGACGACCACGTCGTCGAGGGTCTCCCGACGCACGCTGAGCCGCAGCTCACCGCGATCGATCACGACCTGCGCCGGACGGAGCCGCCCGTTGTAGCTCGATGCCATGGCCGCACCGTATGCCCCGGCCTCCCCGATCGCCAGCAGCGCTCCGACGCCGGATGCTTCCTGGAGATCACGGGCCAGCACGTCGCCCGCCTCGCAGATCGGACCCGACAACGTCCAGCCGCGAACCTGCGCCGGCAACGGGCCGCCCTGCGCGAGGACCGTGACCGGGTGGCGCGCGCCGTAGAGCATCGGGCGCAGCAGCTCGGTCATGCCCGCATCGGCGATCAGGTGGCCACGCTCCTGGACACGGACGACGCGCGTGAGGAGCCAGCCCGCATCGCGCACGACCGTGCGCCCGGGCTCGACGATCAGGCGTGCGGGGTCGGGCAGGTGCGGCCGAACCGCCGCCGCCCACTCCGCCGGGGATCCCGTGAAACCGCCCCCCATGTCGATGTGCTCGGCTCCCACTTCATGGGCGAGCCCTTGCAGGAGCTCGGCAAGCCGCCTGAATGGCTCCGCATCGGCGACTGCCGAACCGATGTGCGCGCCGATGGACCATGGTCCGATGCCGGCAAGTCGGAGGCGCTCGAGCGCCGCCGGCAGCTCGTCGAGCGCGATCCCGAACTTGGCGTCCGCGCTGCCGGTGGCGAGATGAGGGTGCGTGGCGGCATCGAGGCCCGGGTTGACCCTGAGCCCGATGCGCCCCGACCCGCCGACCGCGATCAGGGCGTCGAGCGCACCGAGCGACTCCGCGTTGACGAGCGCGCCGCCCGCCAGGGCATCGGCAAGGTCGGCATCGGTCTGGCCGACGCCGTTGACGACGATCCGATCCGGCGAGGAGCCGGCTCGGAGGGCGAGCGCCAGCTCGATCGGTCCGACCACCTCGAAGCCGAAACCCTCGTCCGCCAGCCGCCGCAGCAGCGCCGGATCGGGGTTTGCCTTCACGGCGTACGCGACCAGCGCGCCGGGAAGAGCATCACGCCAGGCGTGCGCGGCCGCCGACGCCGCGTCGAGGTCCGTCACATACAGCGGCGTGCCCCAGCGCTCGGCAGCCTCGACCAGCTGGCGGTGCGGGAGGCTCATGAGGCGACGTGCGGGCGCAGCTCCTCGCCGATTCCGTCGATGAACATCTCGACGCGTCCGCATCGCGGACACACGTACAGGTCGAAACGCTGCTTGTTGACGAACAGCTCCCCGAGATCGCCGAGCACGCCCCAGCGGGTTCCTTCGTGGAAGTCCTGCGTGCCGACGTACTCGAGAGCCAGGTCGCAGCGTGGGCAGACGATTGGATCGTTCATCGGCCTATTGTCGCCGCATGAGCAGCCCTGATCCGACGAACCGACCCGTCCTCCAGATGCGCCTCGTGGTCGAGGCCGATGACTACGACGCCGCCGTGCGCTTCTACCGCGACGTCCTCGGGCTGCGCGAAGAGGCTTCCTTTGCGGGCGGGAACGACGCGCGCGTGACGATCCTCGCCGCCGGTCGGGCAACGCTCGAGATCGCGAATCCGGCTCAGAAGCGGATGATCGACGAGGTCGAGGTCGGCCGCCAGGTGGCGCCGAAGCTTCGCGTGGCCTTCGAGGTCGCCGACGGTGCGGCCGCGACCGACTCGCTGGTCGCAGCCGGCGCCACCCTGGTCGCCGAGCCGACCGAGACCCCATGGCGGTCGCTCAATTCGCGGCTCGACGCTCCGGCCGGCCTGCACATCACGCTGTTCCAGGAGCTCGGCATGCGCGAGGGCGAAGCTCCCGGCCGCGATTGACCCGTGGGGCGGGTCTACGGTGGAAGGAGCGGCTGAGCCTCGAGCGCTCCGCCTCGATTTGACCCGTACTGCGGGTGAAATCGCGTCAGAAACCCGGCTTCTCCGCTGGTTGACCCGTGGTGCGGGTCAAAGCTCACGCTCCTCCGCTCGTAGACCCGTGGTGCGGGTCAAACCTCCTCGACCACGCGCCAGTGGAGCGGCTCCTCCACCTCGTCGGCGCGGCAGCTTGTTGGCCGCGGCGGAACCAGACGCTCGGCGATCAGCTGCAACTCGTACGAGGTGCGGCCCTCCGCGAGCGTGACGGTCGCACGATCGGCATCGACCTCCACGCGGAGCAGCGACACGTCCGCGACACCGTCGATGCTGAGGCGAATGCGCAGCTCCCGCTCGGCCACCTGGGCCGGCGCGGGCCAGGCCGAGCGGCCGCGCAGCAGCTCCGGATCCAGGCGCCCCTCGAGATAGGCGGCGGCCAGCCGAGGGCCGTCCCCAGGCGGGACGCGGCCGTAGAGGATGCCGTCGGGCAGGCAGACGAGGTTGCCGGCGAACCGATGCCCGCCGAGATGCGTGCACTCCCAGGTTCGTTCGGCATGGTCGACGGTGAGGTCGTTGACCAGCACGCGTCCGCGGAGGGCGCAGCAGGCGTCGCGCTTTCCGTTGGTGCATACGAGGAAGATCGGATCCGTCATGGTCGCCCCGAATGCGTCGACCGGGTCATCGGCGAGCGCGTCGAGCGTGAGCTCGGACGGATCGCCGATGGTGCGCACGGCCATCTCCCCGCTGGAGGTGTCGACCAGGATGGCGCGGCGCACAGCGTCGGCCTCGGGATCGCCCTCGCGGCGCCGGATGAGAAGGGGACGAATCCCGCGCGCCTTCGCGTCGCGCGCGAAGTCCTCGCCGAGCACGTCCTTGACCGCATCGGTGCCCCAGGCACTGCGGTCCTCGACCAGGATCCAGCGCACCCGCTGGTCGACGCTGCCGATCATCGGCTCGCCAAGCTGCTCGGCCAGAGCCGAGCAGCGCATCGGTGGCTCGAGCGTCATTCGGCCTGGGCCGGGATCTCGCGCAGCGTCCGAACCGGCGACATGAGGACCGGGAGGAACCCGAGGAATGCGCCGATTGCCGACACCCAGAGCGTGGCCTGCAGACCGATGGCGCCGCCCAGGAACCCGCCGATGAGCGCCCCGATCGGGATGGTCCCCCACACGATGAGCCGCATCGTCGCATTCATGCGGCCCATCATGCGGTCAGGCGTGATCGCCTGCCGCAGGCCCACCTGGTTCACGTTGTAGGCGACGGTCGTGAAGCCGGCGATGATGCCGCCGGCGATGAGGAACCAGAACGGATCGTCGCGGGGTGCCAGCGGGATGAAGACCATGGCGACCCCGGAGAGCGCTGCGGTCGCGATGATGATCGGCCCGATGCCGAACGCCTTGGCGAGGCGGCCGGCCGTCAGGGCACCGAGCAGCACGCCGATGTTGCCGATGGCGAAGACCAGGCCGATGGTGCCGGCGCTCAGCCCCAGCTCATCGACGACGTAGAGCAGGAGGAGGACGCCGCCGATGTTGCCGAACAGGTTGAGCGTTCCCGTGCATGCGGCGATGTTGCGCAGGTACGGGCTAGCGCGCCACGTAGCCGAGCCCGGCTCGCGCCTCCTGCCACATGCTCGGCGCGCTTGCCCTCAGCCGGATCATGCGGCGGCGGCAGCGGCTCGCCCCGCCGGATGAGCGTCACGAACAGCACGGCGCCGAGGTAGCTGAGGGCATCGAAGAAGATGGCGATCGGCGCCCGCACGAGCTCGATGAGGAAGCCCGCGACCGTCGGGCCCATGACCGATGAGGCCGCGCGCGACAGCTCGAGCTTGGAGTTGCCCTCCACCAGCTCGTCGCGCTCGACGATGCTCGGCAGGTAGGACTGGTAGGCGACGTCGAAGAAGACCTCCAGGGTCCCGGCAATGAACGACACGACGTAGATCTGCCAGATCGTCAGCCAGCCGCCGAGGAACCCGATCGGGATGGTGGCCAGCAGCGCCGCCCGCGCGATGTCCGCGCTGATCAGGATCGGCCGCCGCCGCATGCGGTCGACCCACACGCCGGCCGGCAGGGTGAACAGGATCCACGGCAGGAAGCGGACGACGCCGAGGATGCCCATCTCGAACGCGTTGGCGCCGAGGATGGTGATCGCCACGAACGGCAGCGCGATGCCCGTGATCTCGTCGCCGAACTGGCTGATCGACTGGGCGGTCCACAGCTTCATGAAGTCGCCCTGGCGCCACAGGCTCGGCCGCCTCGGCGTCACGGCGGTCTCCAGCTCGGCGCGCGAGGGATCGGGTGGCGTCGAGGTCTCGAGTGACATCTAGCGGCGCTCGCGAGCGTTGCTCGCCCAGTCGGGGACGTAGACGGCGCCGGCGAATCCGAAGGTCTCTCCCTCGCCCGGCGCGCCGTCGGCGAACTCTTCCGCCAGGGCTTCGACGAGCTTCACGAATCGCCGAGCCCGGTGCGACCGGCATCCTGGCGCGCACCACGAACGACATCGACGGGTCGTCGCGGAACCTGGCGCTGCTCGGCCGAGCCTCCGCCAGCGCCTGTCGCAGCGGCAGGTTCGTGAGATCCGCATCGCCGGCCCCCTTGGCGAGGAGCTCCCGGTCGCCCTCGTCGAGGCGGAACTGACGCGCAACGCGCGCGTACCGCTTCTCGACCACGCCGCGGATCCGCTTCGTCTCGGCGACCCGAACGAGGCCCGACGCGTTCAGGACGCGGACGTGATGCGCGGCGGTGCCCTTCGCGATTCCCAGCGCGCGGGCGAGCTCCTGGACGGTCGCGGCACTCTCGCTGAGGCGGCCCAGGATGCGCCAACGGGTCGGGTCGCCCAGGGCCTGCAGCTGGTCCGTGCGGGTGATGTTCAGGTGATCATCCACGTTGAGCTCTCAATGATTCGGTCTTGCCGATCAATCGGCCATTCCAAACCATTAGAGCACGGGATGTCAAATCCTTCAGGTGCGCCTTCGGGCCATCGTGAGGCCGTCGGCCAGCGGGAGAAGGACGTGGTCGACTCGTTCGTCGGAGGCCACCTTGGCATTCAGCGCGCGGATGATCTCGACGCTCTCCCCCGTTGCGCTCGGATCGGCGACCTCACCGCCCCAGAGCACGTTGTCGATCAGGATCAGGCCTCCCGGGCGAACGACACGCAGGCAACCCTCGTAGTAGGCGTCGTAGCCGGGCTTGTCGGCGTCGATGAAGGCCATGTCGAAGCTGTCGTCGTCCAGGCCGGCGAGGGTCTCGGCCGCCGGAGCCAGCACCAGGTTGACCCTGTCCGCCACGCCGGCATCGGCCCATGCCTGACGGGCGATGTCGGTCCACTCGCGGCTGACGTCGAGGCAGATGATGCGTCCGTCGGGCGGCAGGGCGAGCGCCATCGCCGTCGAGCTGTAGCCGGTGAACGTCCCGATCTCGAGGATGCGCTTCGCGCCGATCAGCTTGACGAGCATCGCCATGAACGCGCCCTGGTCGGGACCGATCTGCATGCCCGCCTGCGCCATCGGCGCGGTTCGCTCGCGCAGCTTCGCCAGCACCGGATGCTCGCGCACGCCGAAGCGATGGACGTAGTCGACGAGCTCGTCGGACAGATTGATCGTGCGATTCGCCATGGCCGCGATGGTACGCGGTTCGTCGGCGTCAGATGCCCACGTGCGCCGGTCGGGCGTATCGGCCAGTCATTGGCCGAATGCGCGTGGTGCGCAAGGGTCGGCCAAGCGCCGCGTCGTCAGAGTGGCCGCCACTGCCACCGGGCGGGAGATCAGCCAAACAATCGCCGATACGCCCGTGGGGCGGGAATCATCGGCCGAGAAGCCACGCCTCGCGATGAGTCGAGGGAACATCCTCGCCGTCCAGCCAGCGGAGCACGTAGAACTCGGTGTCGATCGCCCGGTCGGCGAGGTCGTCCGGCAGGTCGAGCAGCCAGCCGAGGTCCTGGCGCTGGGTCTTGTGGCAGTCCATGCTCCGCCGCTTGGCGTCGAGGTGGCCCGAGACGTCGACGCGCGTGGTGACCTCGGCGTCCGAGCGGCCGAACTCGGTGTCATCGCTCTCCTCGGCCGCCTCCTCCTCGTCGCGGTTCCATGGAAGCGCGATCCCGCGCTCCTTCATGGTCGCCATCAGCTCGGTCCAGCGCTCGCGGACGAAGGCGATCTCGTAGAAGCGAGCGACCTGCCACGCCTCGCCGCGGGATGCCTGGTACGCCTGTCGCGCGATGCGCGCCGCGTTGATGTGGTCGGGGTGGCCGTAGTTGCCGTTCTCGTCGTAGCTGACGATCGCCGACGGCCGCGCCACGCGGACGATCTCCGTCAGCCGCCGCGTCGCCTCGTCGAGATCGGCCTGCCAGAAGGAGTCAGGGTGGGCGTTGGCATCGGTCCCGATCATCCCGGAGTCGCGATACCCGAGCATGTGGTGGTGGATGGCGCCCGAGCCGAGGGCGTCCACCGAGCACGCGAGCTCGGCGGCTCGGATCTGGGCGAGCCGCGGGCGTGCCTCGTCCGGGTCGAGCGTCGGGTCGTGAATCTCGCCCTCGGCGCCGTCGGTGCAGGTGACGAGGTCGACGCGGACGCCCTCGGCCACCAGGCGGGCGATCGTGCCTCCGGTACCCATGGACTCGTCGTCGGGATGGGCATGGACGAAGAGAACGCCGCCGGTTGCGTCAGCCTGCATGGACCACCCTTCTGCTCGGAGTCCCGATGGTAGCGAGTGCCAGTCGCGCGTCGCGCTCGCCAATCGCGATCGCGTCCGAGACGCGGCTGAACTGCAGTGCATTCAGGCGTCCGAGGCGCGGGGCGATGAGCAGGTCCGGCGGCCGACGGACGACCGGATCAGCCCAGCGTGCGGTGAGGAGCGCGAGGTAGCGACGGGCAGTGAGGCGATCCTCCGGACGGCCGACGCCCAGGCGGGCCGAGACGGCGCGCAGGAAGGCGGCGCCGGCCGGGCTGGCGAGGAATGCCGGCTTCGGGATGTCGGCCAGGACGCCGATGACCGGCAGCTCGGGGTCCCAGGCATTGGCGAGCGTGACCGGGATCCCTTCCCAGGGGCCGGCGTCGCACCAGACACCGTCGGGATCGCGGCGCGGCGGAAAGAAGAACGGCACCGCGATGCTGACCTCGAGCGCGTCGACGAGGCGTCCGCGCGTGATCAGGCGCGGCGCGCCGGCGACCAGGTCGTAGGCGGTGATGCCGAGCGGTGTCGGCAGGTCCTCGATGCGTGGATCACCGAGCTCGCGAGCCAGGTGCTCCAGCACCGGTCGTGGATCGAAGAGCGCGAACCGTCCTCGCTTCGCCATGAGCCGATAGGCCGGCGCGCGCAGCGCACCGGCCTCGATGGCATCCGGGGTTCGCCCGGCGGCAAGGGCGGCGCCGACGATCGCGCCCATGCTCGTGCCGACGATTCGGCGGGGTCGAAGACCGCGCTCCTGGAGTGCGCGCGCAACGCCGACGTGTGCCCAGCCACGCGCGCCACCGCCCCCGAGCGCGAGGGTGAAGCCGTCCTCGAAGCGGGTGGACGTCATCGGTCAGCCGGGAACGGCATGCTCCGCGCACTCGCACGACTGCCGCAGCTTGGTGTACGTGAAGAGGCCGGTGTCGTGGCCGTCGGCCCAGATCGGCGCCAGCGCGTAGCGGCCGATCCAGCGGATCTCGTTCAGGTGGGTCTGCTGCTCATCGAAGAAGGTCTCGAGGGTGACGACGCCGGGCAGATTGCCCTCCCCGGCGCACAGAGCGCAGGGGCACGCGCGCCGCAGGGCTAGCCACGACCACTCACCGAGATGCCCGTCATCCCAGCGAATCCGCATCCTGCGCGCGGTTTCGTCGAGCTCGACGCCGATCGGGTTGACGATGTCGGCGGCCATCACTGCCTCCAGAGCGGCTGCGTGCCGAGCCACTCGACGCCGAAGGCAGCGCCGGTGGCGGTGAGCTGCATCGGATCGGCCTCGTTGAGGTCCCAGAGGAAGAGATCCTGCAGCACCCCGCCCGCGGCGCCCGAGTGGCCGAGGGTGAACACGACCCGTTCGCCGTCCGGCGACCAGCGGAGGTGACTCACGCGGCCCGCGACCGTGCGCGTCACGAGCTCCGCGCCCGACGCGTTGCGGAGGGTGATCGTTGTCGAGCCGTCGGCATACGTCGATTCAATGGTGTGGCGGCCGTCAGGCGACCAGAGGGTCGGCCGTGCGTCGGGCTCGAGCTCGGTCAGCGCTCCGTCCGAGGGATTGATCGCCCAGTTTCCGCCACCGAGCGCCCAGAGCTGCAGGCTCCCGTCCTCGAGCCAGTACAGGCGGATCGGTCCACCCTCGTCGGTGAACTCCGCCTCCGCCAGTGCCTCCTCCTCCCCGATCTCGGGCCGGGTGTAGGTCGGGGCCGCAAGCTCGGTCGTGTCACCGCTCGCGAAGTCGATGGCCAGCACGGTTGCCACGTCGTTCGGTCCATCCTCGGTCACGCGCACCGCGTAGACGGTCGACGCGTCGTCGCCGAAGGTGATCGTGCTGATGCCATCGGCCAATCGGCGCTTCTCCGTCTCCGGCTCGATCGAGACGAGCACGTCGGCGAGGAGGCCGGCACCGACCGTTCCATCCGGTGCCCAGGTGAAGCGGCGGACGTCCACGTTCGAGTCCTGCGCCAGGATCACCTGCGTCTCCTGGGCCAGCGTGAAGTCGCGGCGAAGCAGGTAGATCGGTGCCAGCGCGGCACTGCGACCCTGGTAGACCATCTCGAGCGGCCCGTACGCCGGGACCGGAACCTCTGTCGGTGTGGGTGCCCCGCTCACCACGCTGCTGGCGTCGGGCGCCGTGCTGGCCACTGGGCTCGGCTCGCCGCTGGGGGCGGCATCGCTGCTCGGAATCGCGACGAGTGCGCTCCCGGACGGGAGGGCGGCGCCGAGCGAGGCATCGCCGGCGAAGATGAGCGCCAGCAGGACGATGACCATGCCGGCCAGCAGCAGGATGACGCCGATGAGCCACGGGACGGCCTGCTCGGCCGTGGTGGGCTCCTCCTCGGTTTCACCCGCCGCCTCGGCCTTCTCAGCGAGCGAGATCTTGATCCGACCGACCACCGGATCGAGCTCGGGCGACCGATCGGGCACCGATGGTTCGGGCGGCACCCATGAGGTCGGGAACACCTGGGTCGAATCGGCCCGATCCGGCCAGGTCGGCTCGGGAGCCCACGGCGCTTCCGGCTCGGGTTCCTCCTCAGCCACCTCGGCAGCCGCGTCCGGCTCAGGTTCGGGCACCGGAGCCCAGGGCGGTTCGGGTTCCCGCTCCGGCTCAGGTTCAGGTTCGGTCGGGCTCAGGTTCAGGTTCTGGTTCTGGCTCCGGCTCGGGCTCGGGCTCCGGCTCGGGCTCGGGCTCCGGCTTCGGGCTCAGGTTCGGGCTCCGGCTCCGGCTCCGGCTCGGGCTCGGGCTCGGGTTCGGGTTCGGGTTCGGGAGCCCAGGGTGCTTCAGGCTGCCGCTCCGGTTCGGGTGAGGGCACCGGAGCCCAGCGCGGTCCAGGTTCGGGCTCTGGCTCTGGTTCCGGCTCTGGCTCTGGGCTCTGGCTCTGGCTCTGGTTCGGGCTCGGGTTGCGGCTCTGATTCGGGTTCAGGGATCGGCTCATCCCTGACCCAGGGCCGACTCGGAGGCTCGAAGGGAGCCACGGGCTCCGGAGGCGACCAGACCGGCGCCGCATTGAAGTCGACCGACGCATCCGCCCAGGGGTCCTCGGACGGCATCCACGGCTGCGCACTGCGTGGCTCGTATGGAGTCCACGTGACACCGTCGTCCGGCTCGGGAGTGAACGGCCGGGGCGGCGAGGGCGCAACGGCGTCGGGCTCGCCATCGGGCGCGTCCTCGGCCCACGACTCGGCCCATGGATCGCTGACCGGCAGCTCGGCGTCATCGAGAATCCCCTCCTCGACGGGCGACGGCGACGATGGCCATGTGCCCCACCCCGACGACGCCTCGGATGGAGGCTCCCGCCAGGGGTCGCCGGCGGGCCAACGGTCCGTGCCCGCGCCTTCGGCCGTGGAGTCGCGGCGGTCCTCGTTCGGCCAGGTGTCGTCCGGATCGCCGGATGGCCGCCGATCCCATGGCCCGCTCACCCGCGCGCACCGCCGGGTAGGCGGCTCACGGCGGCATCATGGCGAATGGTCAGCACGATGCGGCCGGCAGAGGCCAGCGCGTTTGGACACACATTCCGCCAAGGCTAACCCATAGCCCCTGCGGCACGCTCCCGGGCTGCCGGTCAGTCGGAGGCGGCCCACATGAAGAGTCCGACGGTCACGACACCCCAGACGAGGCCGACGAACGCGGCCGTGCCCTCGGGGCCTTCCCCGCCGACGGTCGGCGCCAGCGAGTCGATGATCGCGAGCCCGACCCCCATGTACAGCAGCCACAGGACAAGGGTGACCGCGGCGATGATGCTGCGAGTGCTCCGATTTCGAACCATGCGGGCCGAATGCTAGCAGGTGGATTCAGCGAGCCGCGGCGAGTCGGGCGCGCTCGGGAACGCGGTGGAAGAGGGATGGGTCGGCATGTCCCTCGAGCATTCGGAGCTTCGCCGCCGCGGCAAGGCCGATGGTGACCTCACGACCATCGTCCGTCCCATCGGCATGGCGGCGGAGGGTCATCGTGCCGACGTGCGTGGCGACCTCGACCACCTCGAACGTGTTCCCCGGCCGTACCGCGTTCTCCTGGAGGAAGGTGAGCAGGCGCGCGTCCTCCTCCGCCTCCTCCGTGACCCGCAGGATCGTCACCTCGGAACCGGCGGCAGCATCGGACAGGCGCAGACCGGCCGGCCGCTCGGGCGTGTGGCCGTCGCGAGGAATCGGGTTGCCGTGCGGACAGGTCGGAGGCCGTCCCAGCAGGTCGTCGATCTGATCGGTGACGCGATCGCTGAGGGCGTGCTGGAGGTGATGCGCCTCCTCATCGGCCTCCGCCCAGCCGAGGCCGATCACCTCGGTCAGCAGCCACTCGGAGAGCGCATGCCGTCGGAACGTCCGTTCCGCGGCCGATCGCCCTGCATCTGTCAGATTGAGCTGACGCGTGTCCGGCTCGACGCTCAGCAGGCCCTCGCGGACGAGGCGCGTGATCATCTCGCTGACGGTTGCGGCGCTGTGCCCAAGCCGCTCGGCGAGGCGTGCAGCGATCACTGGCTGATCCTCGGCGCGCATGTATCGGATCGTCATCAGGTACTCGGAGGCCGCTTCGGTCGGAGTCCCGTTGCCGATGCCCGGTTGAGCCATCCGCCGATTCTAACGGCGGGTCGTGCTACGGACGCTGAACGGTCGTGCTGGTGACGCTCGCCTGGTAGATGAGCGTGGCATGGGTCACGCCGGTCACCGTGAACGTCACAGTCCCGACCTTCTTGCCGTTCAGGTTGTCGCTCGTGACCGCACACCTGCCATCGACGCCGGTCATGCACGTGTCGGCCGCTCCCACCGTCCAGGTGCCGCTGACCGTCGCGTTCGGCACGCCGCGACCGTCGGGACCGACGACGAGGATCGTCACCGATGCGGTCCACGTGTTCCGTCCTGTCGCCGCCGCCTGACCCGTCAGCGACTCAACCGTCATCGTTGCCGGAGGTGCCACGGAGACGGTGACGGGCTTCGCCACATCGTCATGCAGACCGCCGGCGTCAGTGACCGTCAGCGTCACGGTATACGCGCCTGCCCCAGCGTAGGTATGCGACGGATTCTGGGCGGTCGACGACGTGCCATCGCCGAAGGTCCAGCTGCGACCCACGACTCCGTGGTCGTCGGTCGAGGCGTCGCTGAAGTTGCATGCAAGGTCGACGCATCCGACGCCGAAGTCGGCGACTGGAGGCTGGTTCACCGGTGGCGGCGGTGGCGTGGTCGTCCACGTGTAGCCGGCCGCCCAGCTGACCGATGACAGCTTGGCCTGGCCCTGCACCGATGGATGGAAGTAGTCCCCGGACACGTCGCCGGTGGTGAACGCCGTGTTGAAGGACGCGTTGCCGTCAAAGCGGCACCGATCGAACTGCGCGCAGACCGCCGCAAGCTGCGCGTTGAAGTCGATGTTTCGCTGCCGTACCGCCGCGCGACGCTGGACGTCGGCCGCTGATGTCGAGCCGGGGTTCGCCAGCAGTGACTGGCAGATGGCGGCGGCCCCCCAGATGAAGCGGGCGAAGAAGCTGCCCTTGAACAGGTTCCAGAGCTGGTACACGTCCGGGACGCTGACGACCAGCACGTTCGTGCCCGGTGACGCCGTCGCGAGCGTCGCCATCGCGGTCTGGAACTGCGTGCCGAAGTCGATCACCGAGGTCATCTGCGCCACGGTGCTCGTGCACAGATCGTTGCCGCCCATCAGCACGGTGAGGTAGTCCGGCTGGACCGTGGCCGCGTTCGTCATCTGCGAGGCAAGGTTCGCCATCTTCGCGCCGCTCACGGAGAAGTTGAAGTTCCGGCCGGTAATCGGCGCCCCGGCGGAGATCAGACGCAGGTAGTGGCTGTTGACCGCACTGCTGGTGCCGGTCGACCACGAGTTCTGGGGCGCATCGGCACCCAGAGCTCCGGCCGAGCTCGCTGCCTGGGTGATCGAGTCGCCGACGGCAGCCATTGTGTCCGGCACGGGCAGGGTCGTCGCCGCGACCGTCGTGGGCACCAGGCCTGCCAGCAGGATGGCCAGAAGAAGCGCGAACGTGATTGCGCGCGAGCCCACGGGATTCCCTCCGTTGTCCGCTCGGTCGGACCTCCAGATGACTCTACACCCGCACGCAATCGGACCGAGCGCACCAGATTCCTCTCGTGAAGGTCGGGGCGACCGCAGTGGCGCCGTAGGCCCCCTGAGACATCCTGCCGCCTGTCGCCGTCATAGCCGAGCCCATTCAACCGAGGAGCCCGCCCAATGGATCCCCGCGATCCGTCCCAACGACCGTCGATCTTTTCCAAGCCGGATCCGACCGAGGAGCGTCGCGTACCGGAGCCATCGCGGCCGAACGTTCCAGAGCCAGCGGAGCCGAAGTTTCCTGAGCAGCAGGAGCGGAGCGCGTTCCGGCGGGAGAGGCCCATGATGGATCGCCCCACGTTCCCGGGGCCGCCGGATGGATCCGGCCCGAGCCGGCGCATGCTGCTGGGGCTGAGCTTCGGCGGTGCTCTGCTGCTGCTGATCGGCGGCCTCGTCGCCGGAGCGCTGCTGGGTCCGGATGATGGGGTCGCCGGGGACCTGACCTCCCCGTCAGAGACACCCTCGATCGCGCCTTCAACAAGTGTGACCCCGACGGTGGAGCCAACGATGACTCCGGCGCCAAGCCCAACACCAGCCCCGACCCCGGCGGGCCCGCCACAGGAGCTCGCTCTGGGGGCCTGGGCATCGGTCACGGTTGACGAGCTCAATGTGCGCAGTGCGGCGAACACAAGCGCAGCCTCGAACTATCTGCTCGTACACGGTGCCGTGGTCCACGTCGCGGAGTCCGCAATCGTGGAGGGTCTCAACTGGTATCGCATCGCATCGCTCGGCGGAGCGAGCGGGTGGGCGACCAGTGGCTGGGTCGCCGAGCCGTTCATGACCACGCTCGTCGAAGACCCGACCTTGATCAGATGCGGTGAGATCACACGATCGGTGTTCGACGTCGTCGACGGGCGTCCTGAGCCCCACGACCCGCTCAAGGTCGGAGACCTGTCGCTCCCGGTGGCCGCATTCAGCGATTTCACGCTGGGAGCGCTGGAGCTGATGCGCGGCGTGGGAAGTGAGGCGTGCTTCACGGCCCAGCTGGATGCGGCTGGCACGCCCACCGTGACGGCCCAGATCGGTGTCACCGCCTGCGGCCGTGCGGTCCGGGATGGCGCCTTCTTCCGGCTGCGTCCGGCAGCTGGCCAGGACGTCGGCGTCGAGGCGCAGGTGAAGGATCCGGTCATCGTGCATCCAGCTCTGCTCACGAGCTCCGTGCCAGACGATCCGATGTCGGGGAACCTGAGAAACGTCGCCCTCCTGATCGCCGAGAGGGCCGACACGAGCGGCTGCATCAGTGCGAACGTTCAACAGGACGCGGATGGCGTCAACGAGTCGGCATCGGTGTCCACGACGCAGTGCTTCGTCATCTACGAGCAAGCGACCGATGGAATCACACTCGGCGCGGCAGCGGGAGGGGATTCAAAGCGGATACTCGTGTCGGAGGACTCGATGGCGCCGTTCACCGTCGAGCTCGGCGTACCGTCGTCCCTTCAGGTGAGCGCCACCACCTCCGGGGAGTACGGCAGCAGCGCGTGGGTGTACCAGAGCTACTGACCATCGGAGTGCGCATAGATGCCTGTGCGCCAACGGCTGCAGCCGGCAGCGGCGCTACGGACCTTGACGGCCTTTCCGGTCACTCCTACCCTCAGCGCCAGCCCGGATCAGACGTCGAGCGCTTGCCCGTCGTGACCCGAGGGTTCGGGCAAAGCGGAGGATGGACCGATGCGCTGGTCCCGAGCGCTTGCTCTCTTTGCCCTGATGACCCTCTTCGTCGCCGCATGCAGCTCGCCCGCGGCGAGCGAGGGCGGCAACGGGGACGATGGCGGTACCGCGCAGAGCGAGCCGGCCGCGGCGTCGCAGGACGACGGTGGCGGCGATGACAGTGGAGGCGACATGAAGGCGGAGGCGGAGGCGGAACCGACGATGCCGCTCAGGCATTCGAGAGGCTGACTCCTCCGAACGCGGACGAGCTCACGAAGACCGAAGCCAGCGGCGTCATCTTCGCGGCCTTCGACACGTCCGAGAGCATCGACTCGCTCACATCGTTCTACGAGGACGCCTTCTCCGACCTCGGCCTGCAGATCATCTCGACGACCGAGACGGGAGGGGGGATCTCGTGGATCTTCGGGAACGACGACACCGCGACCACGTTCGGAGGCGCGATCTCCGTCTTCCCCGCCTCGGATGGGTCAGGGACCCAGGTATCCGTCCAGGTGGGCACGACTGAGTAACGCTCTTGCCCGGCGAGACATCTCGCCGGGCAAGTCAGTCCTCGCCCTTGCCGGACTCCTCGCGAATGGTGTTGACGACGTTGGCATCTGCCAGCGTCGTCACGTCGCCCAGGTCGCGCTGCTCGGCGATGTCACGCAGCAGCCGCCGCATGATCTTGCCCGATCGCGTCTTCGGCAGGTCCGGGGTGAACAGGATCTGCTTCGGCCGGGCGAACTTGCCGATCATCTCCGCTACGTGCTCACGCAGCTCGGTCCCGAGCGCCTCCGACGGCTCGTGCCCCGAGCGCAGGATGACGTAGCTGAAGATCGCCTGGCCGGTGACCGGGTCCGAGCGTCCAACGACGGCCGCCTCAGCCACCGATGGGTGCGAGACGAGGGCCGACTCGATCTCGGTGGTGCTGATGCGATGGCCGGAGACGTTCATCACGTCGTCGACGCGGCCGAGCAGCCAGTAGTAGCCCTCCTCGTCGCGCTTGCAGCCGTCGCCGGGGAAGTAGCGTCCGGGGTACTTCGACCAGTAAGTCTGCTCGTAGCGCTCGGGATCGCCGTAGATGCCTCGCAGCATCGCCGGCCACGGCCGCTCCAGCACCAGGTAGCCACCACCACCCAGCGGCGCAGAATTGCCCGCCTCATCCACGACGTCGGCCGTGACGCCAGGGAACGGGAAGGTCGCGCTCCCGGGCTTGAGCGTCGTGATGCCGGGCAACGGCGTGATCATGATCATGCCCGTCTCGGTCTGCCACCAGGTGTCGACCACCGGGCAGCGGCCGCCTCCGATCTCCTTCCAGTACCACGCCCATGCCTCCGGGTTGATCGGCTCGCCGACGCTGCCCAAGCAGGCGGAGAGAGGAGAGGTCGTCCTCGGCGAACGCATCGGCGCCGTACTTCATGAGGGCGCGGATGGCAGTCGGAGCGGTGTAGAGGATCGTGGCGTGGTACTTCGCCGCGATCTGCGCCCATCGGTCCTTCTCGTGGAAAGTCGATGGCTCCCTCGTAGATGACCCCGGTCGCCCCATTCGCGAGCGGCCCGTAGACGATGTACGAATGGCCGGTCACCCAGCCGATGTCGGCCATGCACCAGTAGACGTCGGTCTCCGGCTTGAGGTCGAAGATGTACCGATGCGTCGTGGACACGCCGGCGAGGTACCCGCCGGTGGTGTGCATGATCCCCTTCGGCTTGGCCGTGGTGCCGGAGGTGTAGAGCAGGTAGAGGAGGTCCTCGGAATCCATCGGCTCCGGATCCGCGGTCGTGGGCTGGTCCGCGATGAGATCGTGGTACCAATGATCCCGGCTCTCGTCCCAGTCGACTGAGTCGCCGGTGCGCTTGACGACCACGCAGTGCTTGACCGATGACGTCCTTCCGATCGCCTCGTCCGCGCTCTTCTTCAGGGGCACCGTGGCGCCCTTGCGGTACCCGCCATCGGCCGTGATGACGACGGCGCACTCGGCGTCCTCGATCCGATCGGCGAGCGCGTCGGCTGAGAATCCGCCGAAGACGACCGAGTGCGGCGCGCCGATGCGGGTGCAGGCCAGCATGGCGACGGGGAGCTCGGGGATCATCGGCATGTAGATGGCGATCCGGTCCCCCTTCTTCACGCCGAGCCCGCGGAGGGCGTTCGTGAATCGGCAGACCTCGTCGAGCAGCTCGGCATAGGTGATGGTTCGGGTGTCGCCCGGCTCGCCCTCCCAGAAGTAGGCGACGCGGTCGCCGCGTCCGGCGGCAACGTGGCGGTCGAGGCAGTTCGCGCTGACATTCAGCTTGCCGCCGATGAACCACTTCGTGTAGGGCGCCTCCCACGTGTAGAGCTGATTCCACGGCTCGATCCAGTCGAGCCTGTTTCCCTCCTCGGCCCAGAAGGCGCGGAAGCCCTCCTCTGAGGCGGTGCGCTCGTAGATCGACGCGTCATTCAGGAGCGCCGCGGCGCGAAACTCGGGCGAGGGCTCGAAGGTGCGGTCCTCGCGCAGGAGGTTTTCGATGGCCTGGCGGGCGTAGCGCCCTTCGATCGACATGCGCCGATTCTAGCCTCGGGTGTCGACGGTCAAGCCCGGTCGCCCGGCAGCCAACTTGCAGGGCGTCATACGAGGAGGTACGGGCCGATGTCGTGAGATAGCCATCCCTCGTGACTTGGGTCGCGCTCGGCCCGTTCACCTCATCCGGATATCGGGAGGGTCCGTGCATGACAGCCACAACGCCCGATCGAACATATGACTACAAGATCCCGTTCATCATCGGCGCCTCGGCGATCGGAACCGTCATCGAGTGGTACGACTTTTACCTCTACGCCGTCCTCGCCACATTCCTTGCACCCATCTTCTTTCCTGGCGATCCAACGGCGCAGGTTCTGAGCGCCCTCGCCACCTTCGGCGCGGGGTTCGCCGTTCGCCCGTTCGGGGCGATCGTCTTCGGACGCATCGGCGACAAGACGGGACGCAAGGTCGCCTTCCTGCTGACCGTTTCCATCATGGGCGGCGCAACCGTCCTGGTCGGCCTGCTGCCCGGGTACGCCCAGATCGGGATCCTGGCGCCGATCATCCTCGTCACGCTTCGCATGCTGCAGGGACTCGCCCTGGGCGGGGAATACGGCGGCGCTGCGATTTACGTCGCGGAACACGCGCCCGACAATAAGCGCGGCCAGTACACGGCATGGATCCAGACCACGGCAACCGTCGGCCTCTTCCTTGCCCTGGCGGTGATCCTGACCTTCCGCCTGACGCTCGGCACCGAGGCGTTCGCCGACTTCGGCTGGCGGATCCCATTCCTGCTCTCGGCCGTCCTCGTCATCGGCGCGCTCTACATCCGCTTCAAGCTGCAGGAGACGCCGCTCTACACCCGCGCCAAGGAGCAGGGCAAGACGTCCGACTCGCCGCTGAAGGACAGCCTGGGCAACAGGCGCAACTGGCGTCTCATCCTGCTGGCGCTGTTCGGCATGACGGCGGGCCAGGCGGTCGTCTGGTACACGGGACAGTTCTACGCGCTCTCGTTCATGAGCGTGCAGCTCGGCGTCGGGTTCGTGGATGCGTACACCGTGATGCTGATCGCGATCGTCCTCGCGACGCCGTTCTTCCTCTTCTTCGGCTGGCTCTCGGACAGGATCGGCCGCAAGCCGATCATCCTCGGTGGTTGCCTGATCGCAGCCATCGCGTACTTCCCGATCTTCAATGCCATGCATGGCTTTGCCAACCCGCAGCCCGGTACCGATGCGACCGGCAAGGCGATCATGGTCGCCCAGGACCCGAACATCGTCGGGTTGACGGCCATGGTGTTCCTGATGATCGTCCTGGTGACGATGGTCTACGGACCGATCGCGGCGTTCCTGGTCGAGTACTTCCCGGCCAAGATCCGCTACACCTCGCTCTCCCTCCCGTACCACCTCGGGAACGGCGAGTTCGGCGGGTGGCTGCCATTCATTGCGACGGCGATCACGGCTGCGGCAGTCGCCGGCGGCGGCCTCGCCTGGCTCGGCAACGTGACGCCGGGCGGTTCGGTGTTCGCGGGACTCTGGTATCCGATTCTCGTCGCGCTCATCACGGTGGTGATCGGCGTGCTTGCGATCCCCGAGACGAAAGACGTTCGCATCTGGGACGAGGTGGGCGGCCACCGGGATGATCTTCCCGCGACGCGACGCGAGGAGGCGGCGCCGCCCGACGGCGCGCTCGCTGGCTGACGATCCGATGTCGTGGGCCGGTGGCGCCTGGCGCCATCGGCCCGCGGACCAGCATCCGCGCTCCCGATGTTGACCTTTCTCGGTGCCGCAGCGCTGGCGTTCGGCGCCATCTTCGTCGCGGAGTTCGGCGACAAGAGCCAGCTCCTGGTCCTGGCCTTCGCCACCCGCCACGCGGCGCGGCCGGTGATACTCGGGGTGATCCTGGCCGCCTCGATGATCCAGGGCGTCAGCGTCGCGATCGGAGCCGTCGTCGGCGCGGCGCTTCCCGCGAACGCTGTGAGCGTCGTGTCGGGGATCGCATTCCTTGCGGTGGCCGCCTGGACCCTGCGTGATCAGGACGACGAGGAAAAGCCCGAGCCGGCAGGCGCGCGACGCCTGGCGGGGTCCGCGCTTGTCCTGACCGTGGCCAGCACCTTCATCCTGAGCGAGCTCGGTGACAAGACGATGCTCGCCACGTTCGCGCTCGCGGCCACGCAGGGGGCGCTGCCGACCTGGATCGGTTCGGCAGCCGGTGAGGTGGCGGCAAACCTGGTGGCGGTTGCGGTGGGACGGCAGGTCGGCCATCGGTTGTCGGCGCGGATGGTCCGCATCGGTTCGGCGTTGCTCTTTGCCGCAGCAGGCGTCGCGGTGCTGCTGGGAGCCTGGCTCGGCTGAGGCGCGCCACTTGCTGGAGGGGTGGCCATGCGATCCTCCACCGGACCCATCCTCATCGTCCTCAGCCTGGCGACCACCGTCGTGCTCGTGCTGATGCTGCTGCAGACCATCGGCCTGCGGGGCGATCTCGACGCGGCTCGAGCGGAGGTCACGGCACTGAAGGAGGAGGTCGGCGGCCTCGAGCGCGGCGTGCCGATCAGCGAGCTGTCCATGCGCCTGGCGGAGCTCGAGAACGATATCCAGGAGTGGGTGGTCGCCTTCAGCTCCGACGTCCCCGCCGGCGGCGACCCTACCTCGCCGGCCGGTGGAGCGGTCACCAACGCCGAGATCCTCGACCGGGTGGAGGACGTGCTGGCGCGGATCGACGACCTGGACGCGCGGATCGACGATATCTGCGACAGCGTGCCGGTCTGCTAGCGACGTCAGGTGGCGCCGTTCCGTCGGGCCCTAATGCAGGGTCAGGGCCTGCACGACGCACCACTGGAGCCCGTAAATCCGACATAACGCGGCTCTCATCTGGACCTGCCGGAAATGACGGCGTTCGGAGCGCTAGGCCGCCTCCGGTGGCGCGGCTCGTTCTCGGACGGACACCAGCAGCACGGCAGCCGCGACGTAGGAGGCCGCCATGATGGCGAAGGCCGCCGGATACCCGAACGCATCGGCAACGAAGCCGATGACGAACGCCCAGAAGGCTCCGATCCCGAAGGCGAAGGTGAAATAGACGGCAAAGGCCACGTCGCGCATCGGTCCGATGGCCCGGTCGGCCAGGTATGCCTGGAGCACCGGCGACTCGCTGAAGACCGCCGTGCCGAACGGCAGCAGCAGCGGGATGAGCAGGACCAGGTTCGCGCCGGCGCCGAGGAAGGCCAGGATTCCGACCGCCGAGGCGAGGTAGTAGGTGACGAGCGTCCGCCGGCGGCCGAACCGATCGGACAGCATGCCGGCAACGATCGGGCCGACCACGGCGCCCACCAGCAGCAGGGCGTAGAGGAGCCTGACGGTCCCGTCATCGAGCCCGAGCGGCCCGGACAGGTAGAGCACCATGAACGGCGCCACGATATCGAGGCCGCGGCCGCCCGCCGCCACGAGCGATGCCCCCAGGATGAGCCGCAGGTCTCGCCGACCGATCACCTCGCGCAGCTGCTGCCGGACCGATCCCGAGGCGCGAGCGCGTCGCCGGTAGTCGGCGTGATCCTCGCGCACGAAGAGGGCGAGCAGCAGGCCGGTGAGCAGGGCCGGAATCCCGAACAGCGCCAGCGTCATCTGCCAGCCGACGGCAAGCAGCAGTGCGCCGCCGACGAACGGGACGAGGATGGTCCCGAGGTTCCCGCCGCTGATGTGGGCGCTGATGGCGAAGCCGCGACGCTCGGTCGGAAAGGCGTCGGAGAGGAGCGCGTTGCCGACCGGATGCTGCGGGCTTGCGCCGATGCGGGCTGCGCTGATGGCCGCCAACAGCTGCCCGATCGAATGGGAGAGACCGCCGACGAGCAGGCTGGTGCCAAAGAGGATCTGGCCCCCCGCCAGCAGCACCGGACGAGCGACGTAGCGGGTCAGCAATCCGTAGGACAGCTGCATCGAGCCGCCGACGGCGGTCGTGATGGCGATGAAGATGCCGATGTCGCTCGCGTCCAGCCCGTACTCGCCGATCACGATCGGGTAGATGAGCGGCATGAGCGCCGACTGCGCGTGGATCGCCGCGTGGGCGAGCGCGAGCAGAACGAGGGTGAGTCCCGGCCGCGATCGGCTGCTACGATCCATCGAGATGGCCCCCAATACCTCCCCCGCACCGACGAAGGAGCCGATCAGCGACCCGCCGCCTCCCGAGCCACCCAGCCTCGAGGCGAGCCTGATCGGAACCGTCGGGCCGGTGATGCGCCATCTGGTGGCTCACGCGCGACGGCATCGTACCTGGGGAGACCTCACCTACCAGCAGTACAACGTGCTGCGCATGGTCGACACGCTGGGGCCGCAGCCGCAGGCGGAGGTCGCCCGCCAGCTCATGGTCACCGCTCCGGTGGTCACCCGCCTGGCGGGTACCCTGGCCGACGCCGGGCTGGTGCAGCGGCGAACCGACCCGAAGGACAAGCGGGCGGTCCTGCTGGCGCTCACGCCCGTCGGCCGTCGCCAGGCGCGGGCCATGCGGCAGGACCTGCTTCGAGCCGCGCATGAGCTCCTCGAGCCGATTCCCGAGGAACGCCGCGCCAGCGTTGCCGCAGCGCTCGAAGAGCTGCAGGTCCTGCTGCCGCAGCACTCAGCGCGCCGCTGAAGGTCGGGCCTCGGGCGCTCGCCGCGGCGCGGCTGGCCGCTCCGACGAGGTGTCCAGCACCGTCACTCCGAGCGATCCTCGTTGGCCGGCCCAGCGCAGTCCGAGCGCCACGATGCCGAGCGTGACCAGTGACAGGGCGGCGCCGGTGACGAAGGCCGCAGGGGTGCCCCACGTCTCGGCCACGAAGCCAGCGAACAGGCCGCCGAGCGGCGCCGAGCCGGCGAACACGGTGACGTAGAAGCTCATCACCCGTCCGCGCAGGGCGTCGCTGACGTTCGCCTGGACCGCCGCGTTGATGGTGTTGATCATCAGCATGCTGAAGTAGCCGGCGGCCAGGATCAGCGGCGCGGCCAGCCACACGCTGCGGGACAGGGCGATCGCAACGAGCAGGAACGAGAAGACCACGCCGCCGCCGAGCATGATCGGGATGGCGCGCCGCCGACGCATGATGGCCAGCGTCAACGAGCCGGCCAGCGAACCGATGCCCATGGCGGCGAACAGCGCGCCATAGCCATCGGCCTCGAGATGGAGGATGCCGGTCGCGAACAGCGGCAACAGGATCTGGAAGTTGAAGCCGAAGGCAGCGATCCCGCCGAGGAGCACGAGGCACCACAGGACGAGCGGCGTCCGAACCGCGTAGTGGAACCCTTCTCTGAGGCTCTCGAGCACCGGCGGATGCTGCGTGGGTCGCTCCATGCGTCGGATCTCGCGGGGGTTCATGCGCACCAGGCCGGTCAGCACGGCCGCGTAGGTCACCGCATTGAGGGCGAGGTTGACCGCCACGCCGGCGAGCGTCGACCCGGTGACGCTGGTGCCGACGGCGATGATCACGCCCGCAAGCGCCGGCCCAACCACGCGAGCGCCGTTGAAGGCCATCGAGTTCAGCGCGATCGCATTGTGGAGCAGGTGCCTGGGCACCAGGTCCGCCGCCAGCGCCTGGCGCATCGGCATGTCGACCGCGTTGACGAGGCCGAGCACGAACGCCATCACCATCACCATCCAGATCTGCACCACGCCGGTCGCGACGATGGCGAACAGCACGAACGCCTGGAGGCTGGCGGCAACCTGGCAGGCGATCAGCGCGTGCCGCTTGTCGATCCGATCCGCCACGACGCCGCCGAACGGGGCGAGAAAGAGGGCCGGGCCGAACTGCAGGACGGCGACGTACCCCAGCTGCAACGGTGATCCGCCCAGTGCGAGGACGAGCCACGGCAGGCTGACCTGCTGCATCCAGGTGCCGGTCAGGCTGACGACCTGCCCCCACCAGTAGAGCCGATAGTTTCGGATCGAGAGCGCGGCGAATCCACGCTTCAGGCCCTCGAGCACGCCGCCCTTCGGCTGCGGTTGAGGCTGTTCAGAGCCATCGGGTCCCGGGAGGCTGCTCATGCCGAAACCGCCGCCTGACCGGGACGGCGCGAAGCAGGGCAGGAGAGCCGGGTCATGGCCATTGGTTAGCTATGCTAACAAAAAATGCAGCCCAATGGCAACCCCGGGCGTACCAACTGGGGGTTGAGAGCGGTGCCGTGATGGGCGATGATGCCTGGCACGAAGTCCCCGATGCGACAGGCCCGAGCGATCCAGGAACGGGGGGAGCGGCGCGGCCGCACCCTACCGCGCCTCCGTGCGCCCATCGCCGGCTTCCTCCTTTCGCTCCTCGTCCTTCTCTCCCCCGAGCTCACCATCGCGCCACTCAGCGCTGTAGAGCCGATGCGCCTGCCGGCGCCGATCGACAGGCCGGACATCCCCAGGCCGCCCCGGGTCCAGCCCCTCGACCGCGGCGCGCCGGCGGTCCGCCCGCAACCCGTCGAGTTCGTCCCGCAGGTCGACGCGGCGCCGTTCGAGGCAGCGATCGCGGCCGCTCGCGAGGCCGGTGGCGCATACGGCATCACGTTCGCGGCGGTGCGCGACGGGCAGGTTCTGTGGACCGGTGCCGTCGGGCGCCAGCGCGACGGCGTCACGACGCTGCAGCCGGACGATCCGCTGCTGATCGGCAGCGTCACCAAGACGTTCGTTGCCGCGGCCATCCTGCAGCTGGCCGACGAAGGGCGCCTCAGCCTCGATGACGCGCTGCGCGACCACCTGCCCGGCATGTCATCGATCAGCCCGACGATCACGCTCCGCCAGCTGCTCGACCACACCAGCGGGCTGGCCGACGTGTTCAACGACACCACCAAGGCAGGCCTCGAGCAGCATCCGGAGCACGCGTGGACCACGGCCGAGGTGTTCAACAGCCTCCACGCGCCGTGGTACCAGCCGGGCGAGGGATGGGCCTATGCCAATACGAACTACTACCTGCTCGGCCTCGTCATCGAGCGCATCACCGGCTCGTCGCTGGCCGACGAGCTGCACGACCGCTTCTTCGGGCCGCTCGGGCTGGCCCACACCCGCGTCCTGACCGGCGAGGCCGACGACGGCGGGCCCCTGGCCCCCGCCTGGGCCACCATCTTCTGGGCTTCCGGCGGCATGACCGCCTCCGCCGCCGATCTGGCGCGCTGGGGCGACGCGCTTTACGGCGGCGCGATCCTGAGCGACGGTTCAGCCACGGCCATGATCGCGCTCAACCGGGATCACTATGGGCTCGGTTCCCAGCTCATCGAGGTGCCGGGCGCGTCGGGTATCGGCCACACCGGCATGCTGAACACCTACACGACGCTCCTGGCCTACCTGCCGGAGCAAAACGTGACGGTCGCGTTGCTGGTCAACCGAACCGAGGTCGACCTCGTCGGCATGCTTGCCGCCAGGCCGCCGGGCGGACAGTCGCTGCTCGAGCTGGTCGGCGTCCCACCGCCGAAGGCGGCCCCGACACCCAGCCCCTGAGCGCGCGGCGGCTCATTCGGCGCCATACAGGATGTCGCGGATGACCGGCATCGGCGGCGTCCCGTGGCTGATCACCGACTCGAGGAACGGCCGCCAGGCGAATCCGTCACCCGCTCGCCGGCGCGCCTCGCGCTCGAGCTCGGTCATCTCGACGCTGCCGAGGTAGTACTCGCACAGCTGCGTGCTCGACAGGCGCGCACGTGACCACTTCTCGGTGGCCTCTGACCGCTCCTGGAATCCGCCATCGACCATCATCGCCATGGCCTGCTCCTCCGTCATGTCGCCGGTGTGGATCCGGATGTCCATGAGGGTGTTGGTGATGGCACGCAGGAAATACTTCCAGTGGTTGAGGCGCAGGGCGGGGTCATCGGCACCGTAGCCGGCGTCGATCATGACCTGGGTGACATACACGGCCCAGCCCTCGGCGAAGACGCCCGAGCCGAAAACGGCTCGCGGCAGCGAGTCGCATCGGTTCGACCAGGCCAGCTGCAGGTAGTGGCCAGGCACCGCCTCGTGAATGGTGAGGAGGCGCAGCTGGCGGGCGTTGTACTCGCGCAGGAACGACTCGACCTGCTCCTCGGTCCAGTCATCGGGCGGCGGGGTGATGGCGAAGAAGCTGTCGAGGCCACGATCGAGCGGGCCGGGAGGGATGAGCATCGCGCCGCCAAAGGCGCGCAGGAACGGCGGAGTCCAGATGATCTGGAGCGGGTCGTCCGCCAGGCCGATGAGGTCGCGCTCGCGGATGAACGCCTCGATCCGCTCATTCTCGGCTCGGCAGAAGTCGAGCAGCTCCTCCGCCTTCGGATGGTCGACCGCGATGGCGTCGAGCACGCGACGGGTCACTGCATCACCGTCGTCGGGCGGGGCCTCGTCGCCGATCCAGGCCGGCCACAGGTCGCGGGCCAGCCTGAGCATCTCGGCACGGACCTCGTCGTAGGCGGTCGCCGCGCGCGCCTCCAGCTCGACCGGCGTCACGGTGGCCTTGAGCATGTGGTGGAACTTGCGCTCGTACAGCTCGCGTCCCAGGCGGAAGTCGCCGCGAGCCGTCGGCTGGAGCTCATCGGTCATCCACGCCGTGAACGCCTCGACGGCGGCAATGGCAGGCGCGGCGGCAGAGCTGACCCGCTGCCTGAGTGCGTCATCGACTTCCTGCGCCATCTCGACCGCGGTGCGGCAGAGATCCGCGACGCCGGGCATCGTCTTGATCGCCTTCTCCACGTGGAAGCCGCTCACCGCGCGACCACGGCGCGAGGTCAGGTTGCCGCGTGCGGCGTCGAGCACCTGGGGGATGCCCTCCATCCGCCCGGCAACACTCGCCAGCCGATCCCCCACGGACGCGAACTCGCGGCTCAGCAGGCCGAAGAGCCCGCCGCCCAGCAGATAGCTGTACACGATCGGGCTCCACGAGAGCTCATCCAGCTCCTCCTCGTCGAAGCGCAGCGCGTCGATCTGGTCGAGCAGGACGCGCCGATCGATCTCCTCGTCGCGGCCGGACGTGTCGGCGGCCTGGATCCCGGCTCGGGCATCGGCCAGCCAGCCAAGCCGCTCGCCGGACCCGGCGTCGGTCAGGTCCGGCCAGCGGTCGTCGTACTCGTGGTTGCCGGCTTCGGTGGCGTGGATCGGATAGAGGCGGAAGTAGTCGGCGAAGAAGGCGTCTCGCGCGTCGGCAAATCTCATCGGCGCATGGTGCCATGCAGGACCGGCCGCCGGACGCGCTCCGACGACCGGCCCGCCTGGAGGGGCTCTTTACGGTGCCTCGATCCGAATCGAGTCGAGCACGGCCTGTTGGGCGGCGAGATCCCCAGCGCTCGTCTCCGGGTAGTGGAAGGCATCGATGACGAGGCGCCCGCCTGCCACGTCCACGACATACACGTCGAAGAGCTGTCCGGCTGCCCAGCCCCAGACCTGCCCACCGCGTGGGTCGCCGAACAGGTAGAACGGGGTCGCATCGCTCGCACCCTCGGGGAGGACAACGTGGGCGACCTGCCCGGCGTAGCCACCGATCGTGACCGGGGCAGTTCCCGTCACGTCCCAGTCGGGATGGCCGACCATGGCAGCGACGAGTGCGTCGGCAGTCGGCCCGACCGGTGGGTCGACGAAGCCGTCTCCGGGGACGAGCGGGTCGAGGTAGAGGTTGAGATCGTCCCCGGCGTAGAAGCGGATTGCCATGCCGTCGGGCGCCGCGATGCCCTTCGGTCCGCGGGCGACCCACGCGCCTCCGGCGCTCCATCCATCGGGAAGTTCGATGGTCACGTCCATCGGAAGCGCCGGATCGACCTGCCAGCGACCGGCCTGCAGGGGATCCTGGCCGTTGAGCGCTCCGATGGGCGTTGGAACCGGCGTTGGACTGGGTGTCGGACCTCCCAGGCTCGGCCCTCCGACGTTCGGGGCGACCAGATAGTTGTAGCCGAGGAGCGCCGCGACGACCACGGCGGCGCCGGCGAGGCTCAGTTTCATCACATGGTTCATCTCGGGGAACCTCCACGCCGGCCACCAGGCCGGACGCTGATGGGTTGCAGGAAGCTGGGCACGGATGGCATCGCGGACCTCGTGGGGCAGCGGCGTGCTGCCCTCGTACTCGTCGAGGTAGCCCTCGAGCTGGCCGATGAAGTCATCGTTGCGTGTCATGCCGTGCCTCGCGAAATCTGTGGCCGCGCATCGGCTTCGAGAGCCGAGCGCAGCTGCTCAAGGGCGTAATGCAGCCGAGATCGCGCCGTGCCGGCGGGCGTCCCCATCCGTTCGGCGGCCTCGGTCGGGCTCAGGCCCAGGTAGTGGACCAGCACCACCACTGTGCGGTGCTCGACGCTCAGCCGGCGAAATCCCCGGTCGAGCTGGTCCTGGAGGGCGATGCGAGAGGTCGCGTCGGGTGCGCTCCCGCCGTCGTGAGGCAGCAGCCGGAGGTTGCCGCCCTGACGTCGTTCGCGGCGTGCTTCGGCGTAGCAGGCATTCACGAGGAGCCGATGGGTCCAGGCCTCGAACCGATCGGGATCCCTCAGCCGCGGCAGGTTCCGCCAGGCGTCGAGCAAGGCCTGCTGTGTGGCGTCCTGGGCGAGTGTCGTGTCGCGCAGGATCCTGCGCGCCACGGAGTGCAGGGAGTCGCCGATGCGTCCGACAAGCGTGTCGAATGCCTCTTCATCGCCGTGCATCGCCCGCTCGACGAGCTCGCGCTCCATGCCTCACCCGAAAATGTGCGCTGACCGCGGGTGCGGCCAATCGGTGAGTATGAGAGGGCGCTTCGACTCAGCGTTCAATCAGCGAACGACCCTCGAGGCAGGAGTTCGAGGCAGATCGCCGGTCATAGGGCCAACCAGGTTGACGGGCGGCGCCAATCGCACGGCACGTACGTTGACGGCGGGCATGAGAAACGGTTCGGGACCCGCCGGAGCAGGTCCCGAACCGTATGTGGCGCGAAGGTCGCGAGGCGTTAGTCCAGGAGGGAGGCCCGGTGGAGGAACGCGACCATCTGCTCGCGCGTCACGGGGTTGCTCGGGCAGTAGTTCGTTCCGCCACAGCCTGTCGTGACCCCGGCCTCGAACAGGATGTTGATGTCGGTCTCGTGGATCGAGGCCTCGTCATCGGTGAAGTGGTCGCCGATCGGGGGCCCTGCGATGTGGAAGCCTCTGACCAGGAAGCTGGCCATCTGCTCGCGTGGCACGATCTGGGTCGGGCAGTACGTGAACTTGCCGCACCCGGTCGTGATGTGTGCCTCGAACAGCGAGTTGATATCGGCCTCGTGAGGCGATGACTCGTCGTCGAAGAAGTAGTCGTCCGTCGGCGGTGGCAGGTCGAGCGCCCGGACCAGGAAGCTGGCCATCTGCTCGCGAGTCACCGGGGCCTTCGGGCAGAACAGCGGCGGATCCGTGGAGCAGCCGAAGGTGATGCCCTCCTGGTAGGCCCATTCGATGTCGGCAAGGAACATGTTCCCGTTGACATCCTGGAACGGAGTCGGATTCGGAACGCCGTCGACCACGACGCTGTCGCTGGCCGTCACCGGCTCAGCGAACGGATCGTCGGTCGTATGCACCGCGGCGTTCGTGTACGTCCCGGTGAATGCGTTCTCCGCGACCGTCACGTCATATCCGACGGTGATCGGGTCGAAGCTCAGGCCCTCGTAGTCGAAGCAGAGCGAGTCCCCGGCCCCGATCGCGGTGCTCGGGTCGTCGGCATTGAGTGCCGCCGTCCCAAGCGTCCCGAGGATGTTCTCGGTCCCGATCGTCGCGGTGCCAGGCAGTGCGCCGACCGAGCCGTACTCGAACGTCATCTCCGGGCGGAAGTCCTCGACCGAGTTGTAGATCCACGCCTGGAACTTCCCGACCGATGGCCCAACGGTGTCGTCCCCGGTGAACTCGAACAGGCTGTCCCACTCGATGACCGCGGCGCCGAGGCCCGTGATCTGCGCGAGCCGGACGCCTCGACCGTCGGCAACCGACGCCTCGAGGTCGGACCACAGCGGCGCGAACACGCCGTTCGGTGCCGCAACGTTCGGGAGTGCTTGGGGCACCCACGGGTCCCCGCCGTAGCCGCCGGCGACCGTGGCGAACCCGTCCTCGGCAATCGTGAGGTTCGCGAAGTCCTGGCCGTAGTGCTCCCACGGCCCGAGACTGCTGTACGCATTGGCAGCCACCGTGTCGCCATCGAGGCCTGGAGTCGAGCGGTGCCACTCCGGAGACCTCGACGTACCCGGCCCAGCTCGCGCATTGCGCGCTCGTCGCCGGTGTCGACACAACGTAGTCGCCGACGGCACCGACCGGGGTCGGAACGTCGACATCCCACGTGATCGTCTGGCCGTCCACGATGCCGCCGCCGGTCACCGAGCTCGGGTCGATCGTGAGCCCGTCCGGAACGGTGTCAACGATCGTGTACGCCAGGTCCTCCGGCGTTGCGTTCGGCTGGACGGTGATTTCGTACGAGATCGTGTCGCCGATCCCGGCCGTGTCGACCGACGCGACCTTCATGACGTCGTCATCCAACCGATGGATGTCGACCGGGAACGATCCGATGTCTCCGGGGGTCGCCGGCGACGAGCCGAGGACCGCCGTCCCGTACCACCGGTCGCCGGCCTCCATGGCGGGCTCGTCCCAGGTCACGCGGATGTCGTAGGGCTCGCCGCTCGGGACGACCCCGTCCGGGCCAACGACGCCGCCATTCCCTGAGCTCGTGCCCGGGACGGCCGCCGTCGAGAGGGTGTACGCGTCAGGCTGCGTGTCGGTGCCTTCCCAGTTCTGGACAAGCACCCACCAGGTGCCGGCCGCCGGGTCGGTCACGTCGCACGACTCGAGCGCGCTGCCCGTTGCCGAGGAACAGGTCTCGGTCGCCAGGCTCGGCGTGGAGCCGGTCCCGACGTACATGTCGAGGTCCGGCATCTCCGCCGTCACGATCTCGGCGACGAGCCGGCTCGCACCCGCGGGCACCTCGATCGTATGGACGTCGACCTGGGCGATGTTGTCGTACGGATCGGTATTGGTCGGATCCTCGTCAAGCTCCGCCGCCTGGATGGTCCCTTCGACCAGCCCGGACATGGAGCCCGTGAAGTCGACGAGCGCGATCGACTCGATGCCGTTGACCGGGTACGAGCCGGCGTCACGCCGCGTCTCGACGGTTACCGAGCCCGGCAGGATGCCGGAGGTTGGAACGACTGCGACCGGCATCGTGATGGTCGGCACGTTGCTGTCGCTGGGAGTCAGGGTGACCCAGCCGAAGAGGGTCTCCCCGGCCGGGGCACCGGCCACGGTGGCCGACACGCCGATCGTGAGGCTGTCGCCCGGTGAGACCGTGGCGTCCGGATCGAGCGAGACGCCAAGCGTCAGGCCCAGATCCGCCGTCGTGGAAGCAGCCCAGGTCACGTCGGCGGGTACCTCGGCGTCGTCGGGCACGGTCGCGACGCGCTGCCACGAGCAGATCACCGAGGCACTGGCTGTCGGCGAAGGACGGAAGGTTCAGCGTCTTCGGATCGCCGCCCTCCGCGGGGTTGGCCGCGAGGTAGTCATCGAGCGTCGCGTCGAAGAGGAGGCCGGCCATCGCGGCCGCCCCCACGTCGATGTGGCCCGAGCCCTGTGCGTAGGGCGTGGCCGGCTCGCCATCGTGGTTCAGGACGGTGTTACGTGCCGTCGTCATCAGCGCCGACTGCAGCTGGGCCGGAGTCCAGCCCGGGCGAGCCTGGGTGAGGAGCGCACCGGCGCCGGCCGCGTGCGGGCTCGCCATCGAGGTCCCGGAGATGAACCCGTGGGTATCGTCGGTATACGAGTCGTGCGAATGGCCGGCGAGGATGTCGACGCCGGGTGCCGTGACGGCGGGGACGATCGTGTCGATGGCCCGGTTGGGGCCACGTGACGAGAAGCTCGCCATGATGTCGCCGCGTGCGTCGTCGAGCTCGAAGATGGTGCCCTGGATAGCGCCGGCGTGGCCGGTGCCGGTGGCGAGCCACGCCTTCAGCGCCATGCCGTCGTCGTGGGTGATGAACACGCCGGGCACGGCGTACTCGTCGCCGAGGAGCGAGTCGGCGTGGAGCTCATCGTTGACGAGGATGTAGCCGACCGCGCCCTGGTCCCTGACGAGCTCCGACTTCGCGACGCGCCCACCGCCGCCGCCGCCGCGCACGCACACGACGATCTTGCCGGTGAACTCCGCCTCGTGGCCGGTCTCGTCGAGGCAGAACTCGTCGTCCACCGAGGCCGCGTCGACGATCCCGGTTGGGGCGAGTCCGCCCGTCACGCTCTTGCCCTCGATGTCGGCGAGGGGTCCGGCGCTGCTCGTGAGGTCGGTGACGACGTTGCCGTTGTGCCGGTTGTGCGTCGAGGCACCCACCGAGAGGAGCCACGGCGCGTCGGCCGGTGACCCGGTCGTGCCGGCGAGGGGCCCGTCGTTGCCATTCGAGGTGGCGACGAAGATCCCTGCCGCCCGCGCGTTCAGGAAGCCGACCGTGTCGAAGTCGTCCCACAGCTGGGACGGCGAGCTCGACCCGATCGAGTAGTTGATGACGTCCACCTCGTCGGCGATCGCCTGGTCGATCGCCGCCGTGAGGCCGGACAGGGTGCAGCAGCCGCGGTACGCGATCACGTTGGCGTGCGGCGCCACGCCGGAGATGTCGAACGACGGCGTCGTGAATCCGGAGGCCGTCTCGACGACCACGTCGTTCACGACGTTGCCGCCCGAGGTCGACGCCGTATGCGTGCCGTGCCCGTCGTAGTCGACGGGGCTGTCAGGGAGCCCTCGCGGGGTCGCCGATGAAGTTGTAGGCGCCGATGAGCTTGTCGTTGCACGACGAAGAGCGGGTCGAACTGCTCGGTGTTCGCCTCGTCGCAGGCCCCGAGGAAGTTCCCGGTGCCGAGCGGGTTGGTGGGGGAATAGCCGTCATCGCCCGTTGCCGCGAACGAGCTGTTCCCGGGGCTGATGCCGGTGTCGATGGTGCCGATGACGATCCCCTCGCCCTTGATGTCCGTCGGCAGGCCAAGCTCGGCCATTGCGTTCCACAGCGCGTCGGCGTTCTCCCACTGGGGACCGACGTCGGTGTGGAGCACGCGCTCGACGTCGAGCGCAACGGACGCGACCGCCGGGATCGGCGGCGACGAGGCGAGCCTCGTCAGGCGTCAGGACCATGGCCATGCCGTTGACGGCGAACTGGTAGGTGAACGGGACGTCGACCGGGTGGCCGACCGTTCGCTCCACGCGGGTGACGAACTCGGTCTGGGCCGCCTCGAGGTGGCTCGCGGTAGGCAGCCACCGGCGCGCTGTCCGCGTCGAGCTTCTCGACGCCACGCGTCGAGGTCGCGGTCAGACCCGGCTTGTCGCCCTCGTACGACGGGACGGCCGGATCCTGGAGCCGGACGAGATAGCGGCGCGGCTCGCTCCCGGTGCCCAGGTTGGGCTTCTGCTCACGGTCGATGCTGCTCACGGGACCCACGTCGGCGGGCTCCAGGTTGGCTGCATCACGTGGGTTGCTCGGCTCCACCGCCGAGACAGTCGTGATGCTCATGGCCATGATGGCGAGCGTCGCCAGGATCGTCAGGAACCGTTTCACCACCGCGAGAATCCCTCCAAATACCCGGCGCGCGCGCCGCGAGGGCGCCGACGCTGGGACTGCATCGCCCGGACCTTGGCTTCGGATCGCTGGTTGCCGCTGGGGCGAACACGACAACCAGTTATTGGCGCGCCAGACCCTCGTGGGCACGAGGAGGCTTCGCCTCTCGGGGAGCTTGCGGCTGGCATCCTACACCCGTCGGGCATGCCGTTCGTCGGCATTTCGACACGGTCGAGCCGCGCTATCGTGGCTGCCGTACGCCCCGGCAAGCAGAGGGACGATGGAGACCTGGCAGGCGATCAATTCGGTGCGCGTGGTGCGCCGGTTCACCGAAGAATCCGTTGCTTCGGAGCACCTGGACCGCATCCTGAACGCCGGAAGGCGGGCGGGCAGCTCCAAGAACCAGCAGAGCTGGGCATTCATCACGATCGTGGATCGGCAGCAGCTGCAGCTCCTTGCCAAGGTGGGCCGGTATGCCGATCACCTGGCGGGCGCCGCGGTGGCGATCGCCCTGGTGCGGCCGGACGCGAGCGACGAGCATCAGCTGCGCTCGATCATGTGGGACATGGGCCGGGCGGCCCAGAACATGGTCCTCGCTGCCTGGGAGCTCGGCATCGGCAGCGTGCCGGCGACCGTCTACGACCTGGCCCTCGCGTCACGCCTGCTGGGCCTGCCGGCCGATCAGAAGTGCGACTTCATCCTGTCGTTCGGCCATCCGGCCGACCCGACGGTGCTCACCACCCCGAATCGCGCCGGCGGGCGAAGGTCACTTGAGGAGATCGTCCACCACGAGCGCTGGTGAGCGGAAACGCCGGGCGGAGCTGATGCCCGCCCGGCGCCTCGGGGTTTACGTCAGTCAGTCAGTCGGCTGGAAGTAGTTGTCGAGCACGTAGTTCGCCACGCTCGTGCCGATGACCATCGATACCTCATCCGCCGTCCGGAAGTGGATCCCTGACCACACCCGCGCGTCGATCGCGCTCTGCGCGATGTCGGCCTTCGTGGCGTAGTAGCGCGTTTCGCCGGCAGCTGCCGAGCTGATGTTCAGGTCCACCATGCCGTTGAGCCGCGTGAGCGCGGTGGTCGTCGCGCCAACCACCGAACAGAGTCCACTCGGCCAATCGGGGTACGGGGGCGTATTGATCAGCGGCGTCCAGCCCGGCTCTCCATCAGTGGCGTCGTTGCCATCGTCATCGCCCATGCGGATGGCCGTGATCGGCCGCCACCACATGTACTGGAGCTTGGCGTGCCAGACAGTGATAGCCCCGTCGGCGATGCTCGTGTCAACCGCGGCGAACATGCGGGCACTGTCAGCGATGTTCAGGGCCCGTCGGGTCGCGAGCTCGCGTAGCGCGCCCTGCATCGGCAGGATTCCCGCATCCGAGAAGAACCTGGCGGTCTGAGTCATGGCCGCATCGCGGTCGGCCGGCAGGGCGTTGACGTTCCCGACCCGCTTCACCTCGTTGAATTCCGTGACGTACTTGTCGTCCGCAATCTGCGGAGGTGCGCCGGGAGCGAACTCGGTTGCCGACGGGATGGCGAGGGGGGTAACGCCACCCAGCCACGCCGATGCGAACTGTGCCGCGGGCAAGGTGCTCGTCGGGACCCAGTCGCCGGGCCCATCCGCAAGCGGAACGTTCACGACGGCGTTGCGGCCATCGTTCATCCGGAGGGCAATGATGTTGTCGGCGGCGCGTACGCCGTAGCTGATGCCCTTGTCCTGTGCTCCACCATCCGGCACCAGGGCCAGCGAGGCAGCGAGCTGTGCATTGAGGTTATCGGCTGCGCCGGGGAAGTAGTTGGAGAGGATCCGGTGCGCGGCAGCCGCTGCGGCAGCCTCGGGGGACGCGCCCGTCGGTGCGTGCTTGTCCCAGTGATAGGGCTCGTACCCGCCGGTGATGCCCACGACGGCGTTGTACATCGCGAGGTGGACGAACGCGAAGTAGTTGAAGGACGTCGGGCTCGCCGCCGCTCCGTTGTTGGTGACCGTGTTCACGGCGATCGCGTTCCAGGTGGTGATGACCCGGGCGTTGGCGGCACCGGGCGGCGGGACGGCCGCCACGGGGGCCGCGGCGACCAGGGTGAGGCCCAGCACCAACGCCGTTACGGCGCGCCGGCCCGTTCTGCGGGGATGGGGAGAAATGGACGATGCGTGACGCATGCATCACCTCCGTTTGGGCGCACGGGCATCTCGGCGTACCCGCGTCTGAGTGGTATGGGCGCCCCAGGCCGCCCGGCGTTCAATTGTGGGCAGGCACGGCCAGCGTCGGCCTGCTTCGGGTTCACGTCCATACGACGTTCGACGTAGGCTCCAGGTTGGCTTACCGACCGACCCACGGTCCGCGGCCCCACGGGTCTCGAGGCGCCCCCGGTCACGTATCCTCGCCAGCGTGAGCGAGAACATCTGCTACACCGATGCGTACGCGCGCCAGGTCGAGGCCTCCGTCGTCGAGGTCGACGAGGAGGCGAACGCCGTTCTGCTGGAGCGGACGGTCTTCTATCCGGGCGGCGGCGGGCAACCGGCCGATAGCGGCGTCCTCATCGGCGACTCGGGCGGCTCGTGGCGCGTGATCGGCGCGAAGAAGCGGGACGATGACATCTGGCACACCATCGAGGCCGGCTCCGAGCTGCCGGCGGTCGACACGAAGGTCAGCTGCCGAGATCGACTGGGATCGGCGCCACGCCCTGATGAGAACGCACTCGGCTCTCCACGTCCTGTGCGGCGTCGTGTGGCGGGACTACAAAGCGTCGGTCACCGGCGGCAACATGGAGCCGCTTGCGGGACGGATGGACTTCGAGTTCGAGACGATGTCCGGCGAGCTGGTGGGCGAGATCGAGAAGCGCGTCAACGCGGAGATCGACGCCGATCGCGAGATCCTGGTCGCGATCCTGCCGCGCGAGGAGGCGTTCTCGATCCCCGACCTCATCCGGACGAAGATCAACCTGCTGCCCGAGGGAATCACGGAGGTACGAACGATCGAGATCGTTGGCCTCGACCTCCAGGCCGATGGCGGCACGCACGTCGCCCGCACCTCCGAGATCGGCCGCGTGAAGGTGACCGGCTACGAGTCGAAGGGCCGCATCAACAAGCGGATCAGGATCGAGATCACCGAGGCCTGAGCGCCGGCGCGCTAGCTGCGGCGGGGCCGAACGGCGCGACGCACGATTGGCCGCGGTCGCACGGCAGAGTTGGCCTGCCGTCGCTCGACCTCGGTGAAGCCGGCGCGCTCGAACATCGAGAGCGTCCCGGTGTAGGCATTCGCCGATGGAATGCGACCGTCGACGTCGACGGGATAAGCCTCGAGCAGCGTCGCGCCATGATCGCGGGCGTAATCGATGGCGGCGGCCAGCAGGGCATTCGCAACTCCCTGCCCGCGGGACCTGCGCCCGACCACGAAGCACACGATCGACCAGACCGGCTTGTCGTCGATGCGCGCGAGCACCGTCGAGTGCTCGAGGCGCTCGAAGTCCTCGCGCGGCGCAAGGCTGACCCAGCCGATCGCCTCACCGTCACGGTATGCGATGAGGCCCGGAGCGCGTCCCTTGCGCGCATCGGTCTTCGTCGCCTTCTCGAGGACCGCGCGATTGTCGGCCGGCCGGGCCTTGGTGAAGTCCATGCCGCGAACCCGGAACGATGCGCACCAGCACCACTTCGGGTCGCCGCCCTGCTCGAACAGGCTCGCCAGGTCTGGCAGCCGCTGCGGAGTCAGCGGTTTGATCTCCAGGTCGGGAGTCATCGGCTCATTCTGGAGGATGATCGGACAGGAATTGTCAGGATTGCCGGCCGATGGCGCCCCGATGATCCTGGACAGCGAAACGCCCGGAGTGACGTCGCTAAAGCCCGCTGTCGATCGTCTCGGCCAAACCTACGTGATCCGACGTCTCCGCCTACGTGGTCCGGCCCAACCTCGCCGATGCGACCGCTGGATCGTGACGCCGCTCCGGGCGCACGTGGATGATACGCCGGCTGTCGAGCCCCCTCAGGCCTGGATCGGCTCGATCTCGTCGATAAGGTCGGCCACCGAGTCCACGATGCGCGTCGGCAGGTAGCTGAAGCGCTGCGCCTCGGCTGCCGCGGTGATGCCGGTCAGGACCAGGATCGTCTCGAGGCCGGCTTCCAGGCCGGTGACGATATCGGTGTCCATGCGGTCGCCGATCATGACGGTCGACTCGGAATGGGCGCCGATCTGGCGCAGGGCGGATCGGATCATGAGCGGGTTCGGCTTGCCGATGTAGTAGGGCTGCACGCCGGTCGCGGCCGAGATCAGCGCCGCCACCGCGCCGGTCGCCGGCAGCGGCCCGCCCGGGCTCGGGCCGGTCGGGTCCGGGTTGGTGGCGATGAAGCGCGCGCCGCGGCTGATGAGCTGGATCGCTCGCGCGATGCGCTCGAAGCTGTAGGTGCGCGTCTCGCCCAGCACGACGTAGTCGGGATCGGTCTCGGCGAGGGTGTAGCCGGCCTCGTGCAGGGCGGTGGTCAGGCCTGCCTCACCGATGGCGAAGGCAGTGCCACCGGGACGCTGGCCGGCGAGGAACTTGGCTGTTGCAAGGGCCGATGTCCAGATGCACTCGGGCTGCACCGTCAGCCCGAGACGGCCGAGGCGGGCAGCCAGGTCGCGCGTCGTGTACATCGAGTTGTTGGTCAGGATCAGGAACGGGTGCCCGGTCTCGGCGAGGCGTGCCACGAACCGATCGGCGCCGGGCACGAGGTGCTCCTCCTGCACGATCACGCCGTCCATGTCCATCAGCCAGCTGATGCGTTGTCGGTTCATGACACCGATGCTACGGGCCGCGAGTCAGCGATGTCGAGGCGAGCAACTGTGCACAACGCCCAATGAGATTCACCGGCGCTCGAGCAGGAAGATGGTCCTCGGTGAATCCACGACGGGCGCCTCGCGGACGATCCGGAACGGGCCGCCGAATGCATCGCGGAAGCCGTCGATCGTGTATCCGTCGAACACGTCGCGGCGGGCGGCCAGCAGGCGACGCGTCATCGGGTCGTCCTTGGGCACGAACTCGACGATCGCGCGCGGCGCCATCCGCGCAAAGAGCTTCGCCACGCCGGGCAGCGGCACGTTGTTGCCGATGGCCAGGTGATGCACCAGCGCCAGCGCCAGCATGAGGTCCGGTTCACCGCGCTCGAGGAAGGAGGCACGTTCCTCCAGCGCCCAGCCGATGGCCGGTGACGGGTTGGACAGGTCGAGGACGAGGGGCAGGACGGCCGGATTGCCGTCGCCACGAACGCGGAGCCAGTGAGCCTCGACGCTTGCCGCGTCCTGGTCCCAGGCGACGACCCGGTAACCCGCCGCGGCTGCCATGTCGCTGTAGACGCCGACGTTGGCGCCTACGTCCCATGCGGTTCGACCGCCGACCATGGCAAGCATCTCGCGCACGATCTCGCCCTTGCTGGCGGTCGCCGCATCCGAGTACGAGGTTGCCGAGGCGTACCCGGACCATTGGCTCGATGGCTGCCAGCGCAGGCCGTCCACGGTGCGTCGCAGCGAGTCGAGCAGCGCTCGCTGCCCGGTCTCGGTGATGCGACGCTCTCGCCCTGCCGCCGCGGGCGTCGATGCCGGTTCGTACGCCGCGCGTCGCTGCGCGCCGGCGTGGAGGTGGACGTGCGCCGAGAGCCCGAGGTTCAGGCGCGTGCGCCACGGCAGCAGCCGCGCCGCCAGGTCGATCGGGATCCCGTCGATGAAGTCACGCAGCATCAGGCCGCAGCGCGCGTCGCGGTGGGCGATGAGCGCAAGCGGCGCGAGGAAGTGCTCGCAGAACTGGCGGTAGGCCGGCCACGGCTCAGTCGCCGCGGCGACCTCGAAGCTCAGGCTGTCGATCAGGATGGGGCGACCTGCGTCGAGCTGGATGTTGTAGGCGCTCGCGTCCTTGAGCCGCATGCCGGCGTCAAGCGCGCGTGCCTGCAGCTCGAGCGTCAGGAGCGCCGCCTCCTTGAGCTGCGAGAAGGACCACTCGTACGGGTACGAGATGAGGTCGATGAGGCGCGGCCGGATGACGGCCACGCTCCCGGGCAGCGCTGCGAGCTCGAGCGGCTCGTCGTGGTGCTCGACGATCAGCCGGTCTGCCACGAGACGCTCGTAGAGCCCGGTCGAGCTGAACGCCGCCCAATCGGCGGCGCCGGACGCCTGCACCTGGCGATAGAGGACTCCGTCGCGTCGGAAGACGAAGCCGGTCGGATCGCGGAACGAGGCCGGATCCACCACCGGCCCGTCAGCGATCGGTGTTGGCGTCCTCGCCGCCGTCGCTGCGCCTGGCTTCGACGCGGCCCCCGCGGATGCGCTGCCAGCTCTCGCTGATGAAGCGACGGAAGAAGAAGGGAACGGCCAGCACGCCGGCCAGGATGACCTGGAGCAGCATGCTGCCGGACCCGGGATCGATATATGCCAGGAACGGCATTGCTGATGAGCCTCGGGTAGTGTTAGGCGAATGTTAGCCGCACAGCGTCGCGCGGGCCACCGCAGGCGGATCGACTGGAGCGCGCTGCCGATCCATCCGCTGCTGGTCGCCGCCTACCCGGTGGTCTTCCTGTTCGCGGCCAACGCCGCGGACCAGGTGACCCTCGCGCCGATGTGGTTGCCGCTGGCCATGGCCGTCGGCGCCGCCGCAGTCGTGCTCGTCGTCACGGCGCTGGCGCTGCGCGACTGGCATCGGGCCGCGCTGCTGACGACCGTGCTCGTCGCCGGCTTCTTCGGCTACGGCCACGCCTGGAATGCGGTATCGGGCTTCCTCGGCAGCCAGTGGCCGCTCATCGGCGCCTGGGTGCTCCTCGTCGGCATCGGCCTGGTCGTCGCCTGGCGATCGGCCGGATGGGCACGCACCGCGACACGCGCGCTCAACCTGGTCGCGGCCATCGCCCTGCTGCTGAATGCCTGGAGCGTGGCCGGCACGATGGTCGCGTTCGGCGCCGTCCACGCGGCGGGCCAGGATCTCACCGCCCTCGAGCTTCATCCGGCCGATCCCTCGGACCTGCCCGACGTCTACTACATCATCCTCGATCGCTACGCGGGCTCGACCACGCTGGCCGAGACCTACGACTTCGACAACGAGCCGTTCCTCACCGCGCTCGAGGATCGCGGCTTCGACGTTGCCCGCCACGCGCACGCCAACTACATCAAGACGCCGCTCTCGCTCGGCAGCTCACTGAACCTCGACTACCTCGATGCCGCCGCGCTCGAGGCCGATGCCGCGGACGGCAAGGACCGAGAGCCGATCCATCGGGTCCTGCGCGACCATCTCGTGGTGCCGACCGCGCTCAAGGAGCTCGGCTACCAGTACATCCACGTCTCCAACTGGTGGACGCCGTCCGCGACGAACGTCGACGCCGATCGCACGTTCAGGTACGAGGGACAGGACGAGTTCTCGACGGTCCTCGCCCAGACCACGCTGCTGCGCGCCTTCAACGAGCCCGAGGCGGCGCCCACCGACCCGTGGGACTGGCGCGTCCTGCGGGAGCACACGCTCTACGAGCTCGATCGGCTGGACGAGATCCCCGCCCTGCCCGGCCCCAAGTACGTCTTCGCCCACCTGCTCCTCCCGCACGACCCGTACGTCTTCAACGCCGACGGCACCTTCACCGGGCGCGAGCAGGTCGACCGGCTCGGCCAGCCGGAGAGCTATCGACGTCAGCTCAGCTACGCCAACTCACGCATGCTGCAGATGGTCGACGAGATCCTGGCTGAGTCGGGTCCCGACGCGGTGATCATGATCCAGGCCGACGAGGGTCCATTCCCGGCTCGCTACCGAGCCGACGAGTGGGGCTTCCATTGGCGCCAGGCCCGGGACGAGGAGCTCGAGGAGAAGTTCAACATCCTGTTCGCCATGCGTGTCCCCGGCGCCGATCTCGAGGCCGCGGGCTTCCATGACGGCATCACGCCGGTCAACACGTTCCGCGTCATCTTCAATGCCCGCTTCGGGACCGATCTCCCGCTGCTCCCAGACCGCAGCTGGGCGCACGAGGACCTCTACCACTTCTACGACTTCTTCGAGATCACCGATCGATTGCGTCGCGACTGAGCGGTCGCCGCGGCCGGTCAGGCCGTCGCAAGCACCGCTCGTTCGGCGAGCGCGATCGGCAGCCCGCCCGATGACGTGATGCCATCGTGGAAAGCGCGCAGCGCATCGGTGTCCGATGAGCCTCGCTTCGCGAAGAAGGCTTCGCGAATCCGCACGATCTCCAGGCAACCGGTCAGATACGAGCTCGCCTGGGTCGGCCACGCGCAATAGCGAGTGACCTCGGCCTTCGCGGTCGGCTCGGTCAGGCCGGTACGCGTGGTCATGAACGTGACCGCCTCGTCCCAGCTCATCTCGCCGATGTGCAGGCTGGTGTCGACCACGATCCGCGCTGCCCGGAAGATGGTTGCCTCGTACTGGTTCATCTCGTGGCGCAGGTCGCTGAAGAAGCCCTGCTCGCGCATCATCCGCTCGGCGTACAGCGCCCAGCCCTCGCTGAAGTAGGGCGTGCGGAACACCTGCCGCAGCCGGCTCGGATTGGCCTTCGACATGACGAGATGCCAGTGATGGCCGGGGTACGCCTCGTGAACTGCCGTGGTCGGGATGCCCGGGTACGAGTTCGAGGCCAGGCGCTTCTGGACCTCGTCCTCCGGCGCGCCGTCCGGCGGGAACGGCACGAAGAAGTGTCCGAGCATCCTGTCCGAGAACGGTGGCGGCGACATGTACGAGGCCACCGCCAGCACCGGCCGCTGGAAGGGCGGCGATGGCACGACGGCGCATCGTTCGCCTTCCGGGAACGAGACCAGATCGTGCTCGCGCAGGTAGACGCGCGCCCGCTCGGTCCAGTCCTCGTAGCCGATGCGCATCTCCTCCGGCGTGCGCGGATGATCCTCGTTGAGCTCGTCGAGCACGGCTTTCCAGTCGTCGGTCCCGCGCAGCTCTCGGGCGCAGCGGGTGAGATCGACCGCTAGCTCGTCGTACGCGGCCTGGCCCCGATCGCGCAGCTCACGCGCGCCGAAGCCGAGCAGCTCCTTCTCGCGCAGCAGCGCCGAGTAGCGCTCCTCGCCGAGCGCCCACTCGCCGGTCGCGGTCGGACGCATCTCCTCGAGGAACTCGACGTAGCGGTCGTAGGCGGAGCCCGCTTCCTCGCCCGCTTCGGCGAGCTTCACCCGCAGCGCACCGTCCTCGACCTGCGCGGGCAGGATCTCGCGGAGGTACCGGGCGCCGGCCCGGGCCTGGTTCGCCGCTCGGTCGAGGAAGATCTCCGGCACCAGCTCCGGCCGCAGGTTGCGCATGCCATCCTCGAGGTTGCCCGGGATCTGGCGCATCCGCGAGACGGCCGCGTCGACGAGCTGGTCCATCGGCCTCAGCAGGTGCAGGAAGAGTCCGAAGATGCCGCTCATGCCGGGGTTCAGGTACACGTCCGGCTGCCGGCGCCAGACCTCGAAGTCCTCGACGATCTGGCGACCGCGCAGAGTGCTGATCACGAGCTCGCGGTCGATGTCCTCGTCGAAGGTCAGGCCGCTCTGGTCGAGTGCCCGGAATCGCTCGAGCCAGGCATGATCGGCCGCTCGGCGGCGCTCGAAGGCGCCTTCCGACAGGTCATCAAGCTGCTCGTCGTACTCGGTCAGGCCGAGGCCGCTGGCGCGAACCGGCGACTCGGCGAACTCGGCTTCGAGGAATTCGTTCGTCAGATCGGCGAACTCAGGCATGCGGCAACCTCGTCTGCAGCCCGGGAAGGACCCAGTGTAGCGGGAAGGCGCTCAGGACTCCTCGATCGTCAGCCGGGAGACGCCTCCGGCGATATCGAGCTCGTGTCGATCCGGCGCCTTCGCGTACGAAGGCGAGCTGATGCGCAGGTCGGCTCCCGATGACTCTCGCTTGCTCGCGACCAGAGCGTTCGCGTCGTATCAGCGATCCGCGTGAGCCAGCCGCCGTCGCGCGGGCTCGTTGCAGGGCTGGCAACTATCAGCCAAGTAGGACGCTCTCGTTGGCCGGTTATTGCCCGGGTTGCAACCGGCGGGCATCAAAGGGTCGCGCTTGTGGCCTCGGCGGCCGATAGTTGCACGGGCGACAAACCTGCAACGCCAATAACCGCGCGAGCCGGCGTGCGGCTCCTCCCTCACCGCGGCGGCGGGAGGAGCCTGCCGAAACGCTCGGGATCGGCGGCGGCCGCGCACTGGATGGCGTTCAGCGCCGCCCCCTTGCGCAGGTTGTCGCTGCTGATCCACAGCGCGAAGCCGCGATCCCGGCCCGGAATGGCGCGCAGGCGCCCGACGAGGACGGGGTCGCGGCCCTCGACGTCGAGCGGCATCGGGTGGCGGTCGGATCCGTCCGCCGGCCGGTACTCGAGGCCCGGCGCGGCGCGCAGGGCGGCCTCCAGCTCGCTGACGGTGGCATCGCGCTGCGTGCGGATGTGAAGCGCGACCGAGTGTCCGGTATGGACCGGGACGCGGACGGTCGTCGCGGCAACGTCCAGCTCGGGCATCTCGAGGATCTTGCGGATCTCGGCGTGGATCTTCTTCTCCTCGCCGGTCCAGCCCGTTTCATCGAGCACGTCGATCTGGGGCACGACCGAGTCGGCGATGCGGCCGTGGAACGGTGAGCCATCGGCGCGATCGCGGTGGTCGGTCCCCCGCTCGGCTTCGAAGGCGTCGAGGCCCTTGCGACCGGCGCCGCTCACCGCCTGGTAGGACGCGAGGTCGACGGACTCGAGCCCGGCAAGGTCGCGGATCGGCGCCAGCGCGACCACGGCCGCGGCGGTCGTGCAGTTCGGGTTGGCGATCAGGTTGCCGGTGCGCTCCCGCGCCGCATGTGCGTTCGCCTCGGGGACGACCAGCGGAACGTCCACCGCCAGCCTGAAGGCGCTCGAGTTGTCGACCACCAGCGGGACCGATGCGCCCGGCCCGGCCATGATCTCGCGACTCTGCGGGCCGTCGACGGCAAGGAAGAGGACATCGAGCTCAGCCGCGTTCGCGTCGTCGAGCACGTGCACCGGGATCGATGCGCCGCGATAGTCGAGCGAGTTTCCCTCCTCGTGGCCGAAGGCGCGCAGGCACTCGGCCGGCAGGCCGGCATCGGCCAGGATCGAGCAGAACACGCCGCCGACCACGCCACGTGCCCCGGCGACGCCGACGGTCGGCCAGGCCTGGTTGGTCATGACGGCTTCCCGAACAGTACCGGCCGCTCGCCCCCGACCAGCCGGCCGAGGTCGGCGTACACGGCACCGGCGGTCACCCGTCCGCCGGCCCCCGGGCCGGACAGCCGGAAGGTGCCGGCGTCGGCCACCGTGATCTCGAGGATGTTCTCGATGCCCGCCGCGCGAGCCAGCGGGTCGGTCGGATCGAGTGGCATCGGCTTGACTGACATGGCTTCCTTCGTCGCTTCGGCCACCAGCCGGACGGTCTCGCCGGCGGCGACGTTGAGCCCGACGATACCGGTCGTGGCGACATCCGTCTCGGGACGCCACTTGCCCCAGGCGACCGACGCCAGGATGGCGAGCTTCTGGGCGGCGTCACGGCCGTCCACGTCGAAGCTCGGATCGGCCTCGGCGAATCCCGCATCCTGGGCCTCGCGCAGCGCGTCGTCGTAGCTGCGGCCATCGCCCATGGCCGACAGGATGTAGGTGGTCGTGGCGTTCACGATGCCGCGGAGTCGCTCGATGGCGCCCGTGGCGGCGAGGTGGGTCACCGTCTCGATCATCGGCGTACCGCCACCGACGCTGGCGCTGGCGAGGAGCGCAGCCACCCGGCGGTCGGCCAGCTCCGCGAGCTCACCGCCGTGCGTGGCGAGGAGCGCCTTGTTGGCCGTGACGTACGGCTTGCCACGGTCGAGCGCCAGGCGCGCCCAGGTCAGTGGACCGTCGAGACCCCCCGCCAGCTCGACCACGATGTCGGCTTCGAGCGCGCCCTCCGGCGCGCCGATCTCGACCCCCTTGGGCAGGTCGGCACGAGTGCGGTCGCGCACCGCGACCGACTGGAGGGTGAGGGGCAGGGGCCCGTTCCGCACCAGCTCGCCCAGGGCTGAGCCGACCGTGCCCCAGCCGATCAGCCCGATCCGCAATCGATCCATCGGATCAGTCTAGGACAGCATCGGCGCTAGACTGGCCGGCGTATGGGTGCCACCGAGACCGTCGACCTCTTCTTCGAGCTCATCAACGACGACCTGCGCGAGAAGGCCGTCGAGCTGTTCGCCGAGAATGCCGTGCTCGGCATCAGCGTGCCGGGCTCGGACGAGCGGACGAACCTGCGCGGCCGGGACAAGGTCGGCGGCTGGTTCATCCGGGCCGGCAACGGCTTCCGGATGTTCACCAACGAGAGCCGCAACATGGGCGCCAGCTACATCGCCGATGTGACCGTCATGCGGCCGGGCGTGCCGCCGATGCAGGTCGAGGCGAACTTCCGCGTCGAGAACGGCGAGATCGTCGCCCTCTTCCTCCAGCCGAACTAGCGCGCACGAGGCGCCGCGGCGCCGTCAGTCACCCTCTTCCTTGCAGGCCTCGATGAGAGGGTTGATCGCCTGCTCGCGCCTGCTTCTTGCTCATGCCGGCGATCAGCTCCGGGTCGAGCTCCTCGCCGCACTCCTCCTCGTACTTGTCGGCCAGCTTCTGGGCCCAGCCCGGCAGCGCGACCTGGGTGATGTCCGGCGTCGAAGTCTCGACAGGCGACGCACTCGCCAAGGCTGAGGAGGATGGCTCCGCGGCGGCGGGAGCGGCGATCGACGAGAGCAGCGACCGCGATGATCGCCGTGGCAACCAGCGCCGCGGCGATCCCCAGGAGCAGGCCCCGACCACCACGCCCCCGGCGGGCGCCGGGCGTCTCCACGGGCTCGACCGGCGGAGGAACGGGCGCGGCGCCCACGACCTGCGTGACCGCGCCCGTGTCGACCGCTGATGGATGCGTGCCCGTGGGCGCCATCGCCAGGGATGCCGCGGGATCGCCGGCCATCCAGGCTCGCAGCGCGACCGCCAGCGCGCCGGCGTGGAGCGGCCGGTTCTCGGGCTCGACCGCCAGGCAGGCGGCGACGATGGCCGCGAGGGTCGGATCGATCCCGTCCATCGCCGGCGGCCCGGCGCGCTGCGCATCGGCCAGCGCGATCGGTGACCCACCCGGATAGGGCGGCCGGCCCGTCAGGGCCTCGTGGAGCACGACGCCGATGCCGTACAGGTCCGTGCGTGGCGTGATCGGCCCGCCGCCGAGCTGCTCGGGCGCCATGGCGCTCATCGTCCCGATCACGGTGCCGTGCATCGTCAGGCGCTCCGCGGACTCGGCCAGGCTGTGCGCGATGCCGAAGTCGACCAGCCGCGTGCGTCCGTCGGATGCGATGAGCACGTTCCCCGGCTTGACGTCGCGATGCACCACGCCCCGCTGGTGCGCGTGATAGAGAGCTTCGGCGACGTCGGCCGCGATGCCCGCTGCCTCGCGCGGCTCGAGTGGACCAACCCTCGCGATGCGTGCGCTCAACGACTCCCCATCGACGAGCTCCATGACGAGCGCGGGCATCTCACCGGTGGTATCCACGTCGTAGACGCCCACGATCACCGGGTGCGACAGGCTGGCGGCCGCGCGCGCCTCCGCCGCCAGCCGCTTGCGCGACGACTCATCGGGCAGGAGGTGCGGATGGAGCCGCTTGACGGCGACCTCGCGGTCGAGCTGCTCGTCGCGGGCACGCCAGACCTCGGCGCTCCCGCCGACGGCGAGGCGCTCGATCAGGCGGTACCGATCCAGGATCAGCTTCTCGTTCATGCTTGCCCGCTCGGCGGGCGCCGATCCGCGTTGCAGGTTTCGGGCCGGGTCAGGGGAATCAGGGAAAGAGGTCCCGCTCGGCATCCATGACGAGAACGGAAGCTCCTGCCTCGGAGCTCCTCCAGCCGTAGCCGCGGACGACGACCACGGGTCGCTGCTCCACCTTGCCGCCGGCCAGATCGGCGGCCGACGCGAGCTCGTCGGCCACCGCGATCACGGTCGCCTGCATCTCGCGCCCGGCAACGTCCGGCGTGCCGCGCAGGTCGAGGAGCGCCTCGATGCCGGCCGACCCGATCGCGACATTGACGATCCCGTTGCGCCACGGCCGGCCGAACGAGTCGCTGATGATGATCGCGGGCGACGCTCCGCTGCGGGCGCGCAAGCCCTCGCGAAGGCCGGCGGCCGATCGGTCGGGGTCCTCCGGCAGCAGGGCCGCCACGTCCCCGCCCCCAACATTGCTGACGTCGACGCCCGCGTTGGCGCACACAAGGCCCTGCCGCGTGCGGCTGATGATCAGTCCTCCGGGGGCCATGCGCACGATCGACGCCGACTCCCTCAGGACGAGCTCCACCTGGCGCGGATCCTTGTCCCAGCGTTCACCCCACGACCTGGCGAGGGCGGACGGCTCGACCGATGCCAGCTCGACCAGCCGTCCCTCGGCCTTCGAGACGATCTTCTGGGTCACCACCACGACGTCGTCATCGGCCAGGCGAAGGCCCGATGCATCGGCGGCGTCCCCGATCAGCACCGCCAGGTCGTCGCCGGGGCCGACCTCGGGAATGCCATCGAGGCCGATCAGCTCGAGTCGAGAGGTCACGCCGCGTCGCCGAGCTTGAGCCAGCGCGCGAGGTCGTCTGGCGTGTCGAGATCGAACGCGAGGCCGGCACGGTTGACCGCGACCAACGGGACGCCGGCGCGCGAGACCTCCTCGAGGTGGGCGGCAAAGCTGCCGGTGCCGAACCGGAAGCGGATGACGCCGGGCGGCCGCAGCACCAGCCCGTTCGTGCCAGTGCCCGCGCGATCCGGCGCGATCGCGACCGCCGGCGCGTCGCCTGCCGGCAGCGCGGCCGACAGCACCTCGACGTCGCTCGGCTGGAGGTTGGGAAGGTCGCCGTGAAGCACGATGAGCGTGCCGATGTCATCGACCAGGGCGTCGAATCGCGCCTGCTCGAGGCCCTCGTTCAGGCCCATCCCGCGCTGGACGATGAGCCGCGCGCCCGAAGGCTCCACGATCTCGCCGAGCGCCCGCGACGGGGAGATGACGACCACGTCGTCACTCACCTGTCGCGTCACCTTCAGGACTCGTTGGAGCAGCTGGCTGGCGAGCATGACGCGCTCCTCGGGTGACAGGCTCGGGGCGAGGCGGGTCTTGGCTGCCTCGAGCCCGCGATGCGGGACGATGATCCGCGTCGTTGTCACCGGTGGAGCATATCGCGATCCCCCCGACCATCCCAATCAGGGCCCTTCGACGGCTGCAAGCAGAGCTCCGGCGAGCGTGGAACGGTCCGTCGTCGCTGCGCATGACGGTGGGCAGGATGTCGGCGACCATGCCAAGCGCCTCGATCTGGGGCGCGAGCGGCGCATCGGCTGACGTCGAGCACGAAGCGATCGACCAGCCCGGCGTACAGCCGCGCCACGCCGAGCGCGCTCGACTCGTGGCCCAGCGAGATGAGCATCCGGTCGGCCGGTCCCTTGAGCGCGCGCCCGCCCACGATCGGGCTGACGGCCACCTTTGGAGCCGAGGTGGCCAGCATCGCATCCCGGACGCCGGGCAGCTCCAGGATGGGACCGATGCTGACCAGCGGATTGGATGGGCCGATGACGACCAGCTCCGCCTCGTCGATGGCGTGGAGGACCGACTCGGTCGGCCGGGCCGTCTCGATGCCGTCGAGCAGCACGCCGCGCACCGCCGGCTCCTGGCGGCGGCGGACGAAGTAGTCCTGGAACTCGAGCATGCCCTCGTCGGTCTCCAGGCGGGTCCGGAGCCGATCGTCGGTGGCTGGCAGGATGCGCGCCCGGATTCCGAGCGCGGACGCCATGGCGGCGGTCGCATCGGTCAGCGAATCGCCCTGGCGCAGGCGACGGGTGCGCTCCACGTGGGTCGCCAGGTCGGCGTCGCCGACGGTGAACCATGCCGGCTCGCCGTAGCGCTCGAGCATCGCATGTGCGGTGAGCGTGTCGCCCCGGATGCCCCAGCCGCGCTCCGCGTCGATGAGGCCGCCGAGCGTGTAGAGCATGGCGTCGATGTCGGGGCTGACGTGCAGCCCGTGAAACTCCATGTCGTCGCCGACGTTGGCGATGACGGTCAGCTCGACGCGCGCGCCCAACAGCTCGAAGCCGTGCGCCAGCTTGGTCCCGCCGGTGCCGCCGGCAAGCAGCGTGACCTTCATCGGCGCAGCGTCAGGACTTCGGTGCCTCCGCCGGGCCGATGCGCACGGTCTGGACGTTGGTGAACTCCCGGATCCCGTGCTGGCCGAGCTCGCGCCCGTAGCCGCTGCGCTTCACCCCGCCCATCGGCATGCGTGGATCCGAGGCGACCAGCCCGTTGACGAACACGGTCCCGGCCTCGATCCGCCGCGCGATCCCCTTGGCTCCCTCCAGGTCGCGGGTCCAGACCGCGGCACCAAGCCCGAACTCCGTGTCGTTGGCGAGGTGGATGGCGTGGTCGACGTCGCGGGCGCGCAGCAGGGCTGCCACCGGACCGAACGTCTCCTCGCGGAATGCCGGCATGGCGTCCGTGACGCCGTCGAGGACGGTCGGGGCGTAGAAGTAGCCGCGTCCCGCGATCGGCTCGCCACCGACGAGCGCATCGGCGCCCATGCGCCGCGACTCGTCGACCTGGCGCTCGAGCGTGTCGCGCAGGTCGCCCCGCGCCAACGGACCCACATTCGTGTCACGTGAGGCCGGGTCACCGACGCGCAGCGCGCGGACCGCGTCGACGAAGCGAGAGCCGAACTCGTCGGCCACCGGCTCCTCCACGATGAAACGCTTGGCCGCGATGCAGCTCTGCCCGTTGTTCTGGTTGCGCGCGCGGGCCGCGGTCCGCGCGGCGTAGTCGAGATCGGCGTCTGCAAGCACGATGTATGGGTCCGATCCGCCGAGCTCCAGGACCTGCTTCTTGATGCGCGCCGCGGCCAGGGAGGCGATCCTCGCCCCAACCTCGGTCGAGCCGGTCAGGGTCACCGCCGCGATGCGATCGTCGTCGATCAGCCGCTCGGTATCGGCGCCGGCGACCAGCAGCGTGCGCAGCAGGCCGTCGGGGAACCCGGCGTCGCGCAGCACCTGCTCGCAGGCCAGCGCCGACTGCGGAACGTTCGAGGCGTGCTTCAGCACCATCCCGTTGCCGGCCATGAGGGTCGGCGCACCGGCGCGGAAGACCTGCCAGAACGGGAAGTTCCACGGCATGATCGCGAGGATCGTGCCGAGCGGCCGATACGCCACGTAGCTCTCGAGCGACTCGGTCGCGACCGCCGTGTCGGCCAGGTACTCGGCGGCGTGATCGGCAAAGTGATCGCAGGCGAAGGCGCACTTGTTGACCTCCGCGATGGCCTCCACGATCGGCTTGCCCATCTCGCTGGTGATGAGGGCTCCGTAGCGCTCGGACCGCTGCCGGAGCAGCTCGGCCGCGCGGCGCATCGGGATGGCTCGCTGCTCGATGCTCATCTCCCGCCAGGTGCGCTGCGCGGCGACCACCTGGTCGACCGCCTCGTCAACGCGGTCGTTCGACCACGGCTCGAACTCGGCGAGCACCTCCTCGGTGGCGGGATTGATCGAGCTGATCATGGGGCCGATTCTACGGCGCCGGCTCAGTCATGGCGGATCACCTTCTCCGGCCGGAAGCGCAGGATGACTCGCTCCTGGCCCGCGTAGCGGTCGGGATCGCCCCCGTACCGGCGCGCCAGCGAGCGGATGTGGTCCATGGCCCGCTCGCGGTCGTCGTCGATGGTCACCTGCCCCTTGAATGCGGCCCAGCGCAGGCCGTCCTCGAAGCAGAGGCTGATGCGCGGGTCGCGCCGCAGCCATCGGTCCTTTGCCCGCCCCCGCTTGGTGTTCATCACGATCACCCCGGGATCGGTCGGGTCGAGGTCGAACCACATCGCCGATTGGCTCGGTGAGCCGTCGTCGGCGATCACGGCGATGACCGGGTAGCGAAGGGTGGCCATCAGCCACTCGCGCAGGTCATCGGTCAGGACGGCGCCAACCGTCAGATCGGGATCGGTCAAGGAATGGTCTCCTTCGGTCTGCCGTGACCGATGCGCCGGTCGGCATCGGCCGGCGGGTGCAGGCTTCATTCGGAGTCTACACTCGGGCCCGATGACCACCGCCGAGCTGCTCTCCATCGGCGCCGAGCTGCTCCTCGGCGAGACGGTGGACACGAACGCCGCCTTCCTCGGGCGGGAGCTCGCGACGCTCGGCCTGCCGCTGCGCAGCGTCCGGATGCTGCCCGACGATCGCGCCGTCCTGCGGGACGCGTTCACCGATGCGATCTCGCGCTCGTCGCTCGTGCTCGCCACCGGCGGGCTGGGCCCGACGCACGACGACCTGACCCGCGAAGGGCTGGCCGATGCGCTGGGCGAGGAGCTGGTCGAGGACCCCGTCCTGCTCGCCGCGCTCGAGGAGCGCTTCCGGGCGTTCGGGCCGATGCCGGCCGCCAACCGCCGCCAGGCGACGCTGGTGCCGTCGGCCGAAAGCATTCCCAATCCGATCGGCTCGGCTCCGGGCTGGTGGGTGGAGCGCGACGGGGCGATCGTGGCGGTCATGCCGGGCGTGCCATCCGAGATGCGCCGGATGTGGAGCGAGCAGGTCCGCCCGCGCCTGGCGACCCGCTTCGGACTGCCGCCACTCGCCATCCGCTCGGTCAAGGCCTTCGGCATCGGCGAGTCGGCCATGGCTGAGCGGCTGGGAGCGCTGCTGACCGACCCACCCGAAGGGGTCGATGCCGGCATCTACGCCCGCGACGACGGGGTGCATGCGCGGTTCTCCACGCGCGGCGATCCGGCCGTGCTCGACCGCTGCATCGAGGACGCGCTGGGGATCCTCGGCGACGACGCCTACGGGACCGATGACGACGACCTCGCCACCGTCGCCCTGGCGCGGCTCGGGCAGCTGGGGCTCGCCACGGTCGCGAGCTGGGAGGCCGACACGGAGGGCGCGCTGCTGTCGATCCTGAGCGGAGCGGCGGCCCGCGACGGTGCAGCGACCTACGTCGGCGGCGTGCTCGACATGGGAACGCCGTCGGGTCCGCCGGTCGCCGACGCCGTGCTCCAGGTCTCGTTGCTGCCGCAGGATGCGAACGGCCGGAGCCGCGTCCGCGTGGCGTTGAGCGGCGGCCTGGCGCTGCCGGCCACCGAGCTCCGGATCCACGGCTCGGGACCCCAGCGCCTGCGGAGAGCGGCGTTCGCGGCCCTCAACGCGGTGCGCGCGCTCAGCCCCAGTGGCCGATGAGCCTCACCGCAGCAGGGCGGATCTCGAACGTCCACGACGATCGCGCGTCCACCACGTCGCCGTCGGCCTGGAGCCGAATCGGGCGGTCGTCGAGCGATCGAATGTCGACGCGTCGTGCGTCGATGCGGCCGGCCTTCGGCGCGACCTGCAGCGCCCAGCGAGCGGCCTCGACGGCCAGGCGCGGCGCAGGACCCGGGTAGACGCGCAGCGCCATCGCGCCGGCGTCGGGCCGCGCGCCGGGGTTGACCTTCAGCCCGCGGCCGTAGAACGGGGTCGTCCCGACGACGAGCAGCTCCATCGGGCCGCGGTGCACGAGCCAGTCGTCCGCACGCACCTCGACCTGCGGGCGCCGCCACAGGTCGGGGATCGACCGTGCGACGGCAGCAGCCCAGCCCGGGGAGGCGGCGCGCGCCGGCATCCGCGTAGCGACCCGCCACCAGCGCGTCCCATCCGGCCCCGGCGAAGAGCGCCAACCTGCCGTCGACGGCGATGAGGTCGATCGGGCGAGCATCGGCCCGCATGAGGACGTCGACGATGTCCTCGGGCGTCGACGGGAGGTGCAGCAGGTGGCGGGTCGCGTTGCCGAATCCCGCCGGGAGATAGCCGAGGGTGAGCCCCTCCCGACCGGCGGCGACGTTGTAGGCCACGCTCAGCGAGCCGTCGCCACCGGCGATGACCGCCGTTCCGTATCCGTCGATCCGCTCGGTCAGCCAGGCCGTCAGCTCCGCCACGTCTCGGGTGGCGGTGACGTGCAGGTCGGCGTCGAGCGCGCGGCGGGCAAGCGCCACCGCGCGCCGGACGGGGTCGCTCCGTGCGCTGCCGGCCCCCTCGTTGAGGAAGACGGCCGCGCCGGAACTCACTACGGAAGCGCCGCGAGGATCTCCGCGACCTGCTCCTCGGTGCCGGTCAGGAAGTAGAGCGTGTCGTCCTTCGTGTAGATGAAGACCGACATGCCGGCGCCGCTCGTATCGGCTGCCGTCCACACGTCCTTGCCGCCGATCGAGGTCTGGGTCATGCCCGATACGTCGCCGGACTCTTCGCTGGCGGCGATGAACTCGCGCTCGAGGTCATCCTCGGACGCTCCCAGCACGCGGAAGGCGCCGACGCTGAGCGGGTGTTCTCCGGACATCGCACCGCCGAAGGCGACTGAGACATCCTCGAGATCGGCGCCGATCGAATCCAGGAACGCGGTGAACGATGGATCGTCGCCGCCCATGGCCATGAATGTGTCGCCGCGGAAGCTCTGGACCTGGAGCGCCTCGCCGCCGACCGTGTCGGGGAACCGGCCGGCGAGCTCAGGGTCGCCGTTGAGGTCGAACGACGGGATCGCGCCGACGGTCTCTTCGGCGTCCTCGGTCGGTTCGGGGGTGGGGGTCGCGGTGGCAGCCGGCTCGCTGGCCGTGGCGCCGCCTTCGGCCGCGCAGGCGGACACGACGAGCGCCAGCAGCGCGACGAGCAGGATCGAAATGCGCTTCAAGAGATCTCCTACGTTGATGATGCAGCCCGAGCAGGATAGCCGCCCGAGCCGATATCGCCCAATGAGGTCCCCGAAAGGCCGGATCCCGTCAGGTTCGGGAGAGCAGATCCCCGGTGGGTGCCCGCTTGAGGAAACGCCCGTCCCCGGCGGCCCCGAGCCACTCGTCGCCGTCGACGATGACCTTCCCGCGCGACAGGACGATCTCGCACGTTCCAACCACGTCGCGTCCCTCGTAGCAGGAGTAGTCGACGTTCATGTGGTGCGTCTTGGCGCTGATCGTGTGCTTCGCGGTCGGGTCGTAGATGACGAGATCCGCATCGGCTCCGACGGCGACGACGCCCTTGCGGCCCTCGAGCCCGAACATGCGAGCCGGCGCTGCGCTCAGGACCTCGACCCATCGGTTCGGTGTCAGGTGGCCGTCGGCCACCCCGCCCGAGTGGAGCAGGTTGACCCGATCCTCCACGCCCGGCAGCCCGTTGGGAACCTTCCGGAAGTCGCCCTCGCCGAGGTCCTTCTGGCCGTGGAAGTCGAACGGACAGTGGTCGGTCGAGACGACCTGGAGGTCGTCCTTCGCCAGCCCCTTCCACAGCTCACCGGCGTGCTCGGCCGAGCGAAGCGGCGGGGAGCAGACGAACTTGGCGCCCTCGAAGCCGTTGCCCATGTCCTCGAGCGTCAGGAACAGGTACTGCGGGCAGGTCTCGGCATACGCCGGCAGCCCCTCGTCGCGGGCGCGGCGCACCTCGTTCAGGGCGTCGATGGCGGAGAGATGGACGATGTACACGGGCACGCCGGCGACCTGCGCCAGACGGATCACCCGGTTCGTCGCCTCGCCCTCCATCACGGGCGAGCGGGAGGTGCCGTGGTAGTACGGATCGGTATTGCCGGCCTCGACGTTCTGCGCCGCCACCACGTCGATGGCGAGGCCGTTCTCGGCGTGCATGAGGATCAGACCGCCGTTCTTCGCGGTCTGCTGCATGGCGCGGAAGATCGCGCCGTCATCGGAGAAGAAGACGCCCGGGTAGGCAGTGAACAGCTTGAAGTCGGTGACGCCCTCGTCCACGAGGGTATCCATCTCGGCGAGGCTGTCATCGGTGACGTCGGACATGATCATGTGGAAGCCGTAGTCGACGCATGCCTTGCCCTCGGCCTTGGCGTGCCAGGCATCGAGGCCCTCGCGCAGGCTGGCGCCCTTCGACTGCACGGCGAAGTCGATGATCGTGGTGGTGCCGCCGAACGCCGCGGCGCGCGTCCCGGTCTCGAACGTGTCCTTGGCGAACGTGCCGCCGAACGGCAGCTCCATGTGGGTATGGACGTCGATGGCGCCGGGGATGACCCACTTGCCGCTTGCGTCCACCGTCCGGTCGGCCTGCGACCTCGAGGTCGGCACCGATGAGCGCGATGCGTTCGCCGTCGACGAGCACGTCCGCCGGCGTGGTGGCATCGGCGTTGACGATCGTTCCACCCTTGATCAGCGTGCGCATCGGAGCCATCCTAGCGCCGGCGAGGTCAGGGGATGCCCTCCGAGTGCGCATGCCGGGCGCTGTCAGGCGCTATATCGTTAGTGATATATCCTGGCGACATCGTTGGCGGGTCGGGAGACGGTACGGCAGCCCCTGGCCGGAGGCTGGCGACGCGTTTACCATGTCCCGAATGACCGCGACCATCGATCGCCTGCACTTCACCGGCGACGACGAGGCCGATCGCCTGCTGGTGATCGAGCCGATGGCGCTCCTCATCGGCTTCGCGCTCGATCAGCAGGTGCCCGTCCAGAAGGCGTTCTCGGGACCCAAGGTGCTGCTCGCACGGCTCGGGACCCTCGACCCGCGCCAGCTCGCGACCATCGATCCGGCGAAGCTGGAGGCGGCGGCAAAGGGCCCGCCGGCGATCCATCGGTTTCCCGGCGCGATGGCCAAACGAGTGCAGGAGCTCGCCAGGTACGTCGTCCAAACCTACGACGGTGATGCCGGACGCCTCTGGACCGATGCGACCGACGGCCGGGACCTCCAGCGGCGGATCGCCGCATTGCCCGGCTTCGGCCCGATGAAGGTCGCCTCCCTGACGGCGGTCCTCGGCAAGCTGCTCGGGATCACGCCGCCGGGCATCGAGGATGTGCTGCCGAAGCATCCGACGCTCGGGGACGTGGACTCGGCGCAGGCGCTGGCCGACTACCAGGCCAAGAAGCGCGCCCACAAGGCGGCCATGCGAGCCGGCGAGGCTTGAAACGGTCCGTTGACCCGCACCACGGGTCAACGGACGAAGGAGCGCGAGGCTCCGCGGCGTTTCACCCACAAGCACGGGTCAATTCACGGCTGAGGTGCCTGGTCCTGACCGCTCCGCCGCGGTTTGACCCGCCCTACGGGTCAGGCACAAGCAATCGGGGCATGGCCATCGGTCCTATAGGTGATCCGGGTTTTGTGGAAGATATTCCACGGACGCGCAGGCCGGAGGGCACTGCAGCGGACACTTCCCTGACGACCGCGAGTCGAACGAGAGCGTGTAGCTCTATGAGCCCACCGCCAGCGTCAGCGAAGGATGAAACTCCATGGACAATCTTTTTGTGCGTAAGCGCCTGGCCATCGGCCTTGCGACGAGCGCGCTGCTCACTGGTGCCGTCGCCGGGCCGGCTCTCGCCGTCGACACCGTCACACAGGTCATCACCGGGAGCGGCCTGACCGCGAGCGTCGCGGACCTGGCGTTCGTCGATGTCGCCTACCAGAACTCCGCGCACGCGGTCACCGGCACGATGGTGCTGACCGCGGCCGACAACACCGGTTCGGGCGCCGGCTGGAACGTGACCATCCAGTCGTCGGCCTTCGTCTGGTCGGGCCTGATTGCCGGAGGGACCGATATTCCCGCCTCGGCATTCGCGCTCACGTCAGCCAGCGCACCCGTCGTCGTCACGGGCCAGGCAGTCAGCGTCCCGGCAGCGACCGGACCGCAGGTACCGCCAACCGCTCCATTTGGGGCCCTCAGTACCGCCCGCAAGGTGCTCCAGGCCACTGCGGCGTACGGTGCGGGCACCTACACCCAGAGCCTCGGGGTCACGCTCACGATCCCGGCCCTGAGCCGCGTCGGCACCTATACCGGCACGCTCACCACCACCATCAGCTCGGCGCCCTAGGCTTGGACTTCCCGGGCCGCCACCGCCCGCGCCCAGTGCGCGCGGCGGTGATCGGCATTCTCAGCCTCGCATTGAGCTGCATGGCGCCGGCCCTCGCCCTCGGCGAGAGCAACGCGGTCGAGCTTTCCCTCCTGCCGGTCGGACAGACCGCGTCGTACTTCGACCTCACCATGGAGCCAGGCGAGACGCGCAGCCTGGAGGTCGAGATCTCGAACAACGGCGGCGAGGAGGTCACGGCACGCACCTACGCGGCTGACGTCTACACGATCATCAACGGTGGGTTCGGCGGTCGCCTGCGCGACGAGCCCGCCACCGGCACAACGCGTTGGCTGGACTACCGAAGCGATCTCCTCGACCTTGCCGCCGGAGAGCGGACCTACCGATCGTTCAGCGTGTCGGTTCCGCTCGAGGCCGCCCCCGGTGAATACATCACCAGCCTCGTCCTCGAGAACGACCAACCGATCGAGCTGAAAGGCGTGGTGGGAGCCAACCAGGTCGTGCGACAGGCGGTGGGCGTCCTGGTGACGATCCCGGGCGAGCGATCTCCGCACCTCGAGATCGGAGAGGCCAGCCACGCTGTCGTGGCCGGCAAGTCAATCCTTTCGGTGGCGGTCGAGAACACCGGCAACATTCGGCTCAAGCCGCTCGTGGACGTGACGCTGTCCGACGCTGGCGGCCACCAGGTCAGCCGGGCAAGCGTGCAGATGGACAGCTTCTATGCAGCGACCGACACGCTCGTCGAGGTGCCGCTGGCAGCCCTGTTGCTGCCCGGCGAATACTCGATCGAGTTCGAGATCGATGATGCTGCGCAGGCGTCGCGAGCGAGCCGGACGATCCGACTGACCGTCGAAGCGCCCGTTGATGCCCCACCTGACGATGGCGTGGTTCCCGGCCCCACTGACGTGAGCCAGGGAGCCAACGGCGCCTTCCCCCTCCTGTTGATCGCGAGCCTGGTCGCCGCGGTCGCCCTCGGAGTCATCCTCGCGTGGTTCCTGCTCCCCCGCCGGCGAGCCCGCGCCTGATCGGAGCCGACCACCGGTAGGGCACGAGGTCGCAGGCATGCCGGAATCCAAGTGACTCGTAGACGGACCGGCCCATGCTCGATGCCTGCAACGCTGCGGTCATGAAGCCCCGCTTACGGCCCGCGTCGACGGCGGCGGCAGTCATCGCGGCGCCGATCCCGCGCCCGCGGACGCCCTCGACGGTCGCCACGTTGTAGATGCCCGCGGCACCGCCGGCGGTGAGCAGTGAGGCGGTCGCCACCGGCTCGCCGTCGAGGGTCCCGACGAAATGGACCTCCGGAGCGGTGTCCTCGTAGCCGATGCGGCGAGACGCTTCCGCGAAGAGCTCGGTGAATGCGGCCGATGGACTCAGGATCGGCGCGAACACCTGGACGTAGGTGTCGAGGTCCCGATCGGTGATGACGCGGCGGATGACCAGGCCCGGAACCGGGGGCGGCTCGCGCAGCGCATCGGTCTCGATTGTCATGCCCGGCCAGGGATCGTCCGCGACCAGGCCACGAGCCACCAGCCGGGCGGCCAGGTCATCGGGAGTCGAGCTCGGCGTCACCCACCAGATGAACGGCGCTCCGCGGGCCGTCAGGTCATCGACCGTGCGGTCGATGACCGCGTCGGCCTGGTCCGCGCGAAGGCGGGTGGTGAGCACCGAGTTGAGGTGCGCGTCGGGCAGGCCGGTGTGGAACCAGCGGAGACCGGGCTCGTCGTGAAGCTCGTGGCCGGCGACCTCCGCCAGCAGCCACCAGGCGGCAACGAAGTCGCGCTCGACCGTCAGGCAGGCCTCGGAAGCCGTGGGTTGCGTCCTATGCCGTGGAGGCCACGCGCTCGATGATCGGCCGGTAGAGGTCCAGCTGCTCCTCTTCCTCACCGTTCATCAGGTAGATGTTGAACTGGGTGACGCCCGCCTCGCGAAGCCGTTCGAGCCGCTCCAGGTGGGCCGACGCAGGGCCGACGATCGCGAACTCATCGGTGATCTCGTCGGAGACGAAGCTGGCGTTGTCGCTGCCGACCTCGGCGTGATGAAGGTAGTTGTAGCCCTCGCGCTTCTCGACGTAGCGCCACAGCTCCTCCGGCAGCTCGTCCTTGGGGTACTTGTTGATGAGATCGACGACGTGGTTGCTGACCAGCGCCGGGAACCACCGCACCCTGTCGCGTGCCGCCGCCAGGTCGTCGGACACGTGCGCCGGCGCGGCCGCCATCACCTCGATGGCATCGGGGTCGCGGCCCGCCTCCTCCGCCGCGGCACGCACGAATCCCATGCACCAGCGGATGATGTGCGGGTCGGCCAGCTGCAGGATGATCCCGTCAGCGACGCGGCCGGCGGCCGCCAGCGCCATCGGTCCGTAGCCTGCCACCCAGATCGGCACCGGTCCCTGGGTCACCCACGGCATCTGGATCTCGGCCCCGTCGAGCTCGATCTTCTCGCCGGCGGTGAGGGCGCGGACGACGCGGCAGCACTCCTCCATGTAGGCGACCGTGGTCGGCTTCTTCCCCATCACGCGCCGGGCGCTGTCGCCGCGTCCGATGCCGAGTACCATTCGCCCGCCGGTGATCTCGTTGAGCGTGGCCAGCGCCGAGGCGGTGACAGTGATGTCGCGCGTGGCGGGGTTCGTGACGCAGGTGCCGAGCCGCATCTCCTTCGTGGCGGCGCCCATCAGGGTCAGCAGCGGATACGGATCGCGCCACAGGACGTGCGAGTCGAACATCCAGCCGTAGGCGAAGCCGTTCGCCTCCGCGCGTCTTGCGAGGTCGACGGACCGGTCGAACCGATGATCCGGCTTGAGCGTGATCCCGAACTTCATGCCGTCCGTTCCTCCGTCACCGCCCGCGGCCCATCGACATCGATCGTGAGCGGCCCCTCGCCGGATCGGAAGAGGATCATTGCCAGGTCCTCGGTACCGGCGCTCACGTCGCGATGAACGACCCAGGCAGGCATGCGGCCCACGTCCCCGGCTGCGACCGTGATCGCGTCGCTGCCATCAGGGCCGAACTCCCAGCGCAGGACGCCCTCCGTCACATACGCGTAGCTGTCCCATTCACCGTGGTGGTGCCACGGTGATGCTGCCCCGGGCTCCAGGCGGAGGAAGCCAACCCAGGCGCCCTCGAGGTGGAACGCCTGCTCGCCGACTACCCCGAAGGGAAGCCCTGTGGCGCTGCTGCGCTGCGTGGATCGGACCACGCTGGGCGCGTCAGGCACGACCATGCTCGCGGATCGCACCGGCATCGCACTAGGGCCGGACGAGGTCTTCGTAGGCGTCCGGGCGTCGGTCGCGATAGAACTGCCAGAGCTGCCGCACCTCGGTCACCTTGTCCAGGTCCATGTCGCGGACCAGCAGCTCCTCCTTGTGCGCATCGCCGACGTCGCCGATGAACTGGCCGCGCGGATCGGCGAAGTAGGACTGGCCGTAGAAGTCGTTCTCGCCCAGCGGCTCGATGCCGACACGGTTGATGGTGCCGACGAAGTAGCCGTTGGCGACGGCATGCGACACCTGCTCGATCCGCCACAGGTACTCGGACAGGCCGCGCGAGGTAGCCGACGGGATGAAGACCATCTCGGCGCCGTTGAGGCCAAGGGCGCGGGCGCCCTCCGGGAAGTGGCGGTCATAGCAGATGTAGACGCCGACCTTGCCGACCGCGGTGTCGAACACCGGGTAGCCCAGGTTGCCGGGTCGGAAGTAGAACTTCTCCCAGAAGCCCTTGACCTGCGGGATGTGTGTCTTGCGGTACTTCCCCAGGTAGGTGCCGTCGGCGTCGATCACCGCGGCGGTGTTGTAGTAGATGCCCTGGGCGTGCTCGTCCTCCTCGTACATCGGCACGATGAGGACCATCCCGGTCTCCTTCGCCAGCGCCTGCATGCGCTCCGTGGTCGGGCCGTCGGGGATGTGCTCGGTGTAGGAGAAGTACTGCGGGTCCTGGACCTGGCAGAAGTAGGGGCCGTAGAAGAGCTCCTGGAAGCACATGACCTTCGCGCCGTCGGCCGCGGCCTTGCGCGCGTACTCGACGTGCTTCTCGATCATGGATTCCTTGTCGCCGGTCCACTCCGCCTGGAGCAGCGCGGCGCGGACGATTCGCGCCATGAGTTCAACCTCCGCAGAACCGAGTGGGCTCGCACTCACGTCTGAATGGAAGCCGATACTCTACACCGGCGGATCGCGGCCGAACTGCCGGCGAAGCCGGTAGCCGCTAGGCTGGGCGGCCCATGAACATCATCGATGCGGGCGTGCTCGTCCTGCTCCTGATCGGCCTGATCTCCGGCGCCCGGGCGGGCTTCCTCGGGCCGGTGCTCGGCCTCGTGGGCGCGGCCATCGGATTCGCGCTCGCGCTGGTGCTGGCCGGCCTCTTCCGGGACCAGCTCGCGACCATCGAGCAGCCGATGCGGGCGGTGACGACACTGGTCGCGCTCGGCGCGTTCGTCGTCGCCGGCGAGGCACTCGGGGCGGCAGGCGGCACGATGATGAGCCTCCACCTGTGGAAGAGCGGGCTGCGGCCGCTCGACGCGGTGGGCGGCGCGCTGGTTGGCGCGGCCCACGTCGCCCTCCTCGTGTGGCTCCTCGGCGGGATGCTGGCGATCGGCATGGCACCGAGCCTGAGCGCCGCGGCCCGTGACTCGCTCACCCTGCGCATCGTCGCCGAGCGCCTCCCGTCGCCGACCGTCGTCGCCGGGCGGCTCCTCGCGCAGCTCGACACGACCGGTCTGCCTCCGTTGTTCGCCGGCTTCGAGCCGGCACCGGCGCCTCCGGTCGAGCTGCCGGCCGATGCCGAGGCCCGCGCGTTGGCCCAGTCGGCGGTCGCCAGCACGGCGCTCATCACCAGCACCGGCTGCGGGTCGACCCAGGCGGTCGGCAGCGGCTTCTTCGTGTCGGCCACCGACGTCGTCACCAACGCGCACGTCGTCGCGGGAGGGACCGACACGACCGTCACCATCGGTGGCGCGCTGCACGCTGCGACGGTCGTGGCCTTCGATCCGGACGCCGACCTTGCCCTGCTCAGCGTTCCGGGCGCCGAGCTCGCCGGCGCTGCAGCTGAGCGAGACGGCGCCCGACGCGGGGCACCTCCGGCGTTGCGCTCGGATACCCCGGTGGCGGCGACCTGACGGTGACCCCGGCCGCGGTGACGGCCACCTTCCATGCCGGCGGACCTGACATCTACGGCGACGGCATGACGGAGCGGAGCGTGGTCGAGATGACCGCTCAGATCCGGCGCGGCAACAGCGGTGGCCCGCTCGTGATCGCGCCCGGCGTGGTCGGCGGAGTGGTCTTCGGAGCCTCGCGCGCGTCGCCCGACGTCGGCTACGCCATCGGCGCCGACCAGGCCCTCGAGATCCTCGGCCCGGCGATCGGTTCGACGACCGCGGTCGGCACCGGCGCCTGCCTGTAGGCTTCCGCCATGGCCTGGAGCCGTCACGCCAAGATCGCCTTCATCGGCTCGCACTCCGTGCGCAAGTCGAACGCCGTCCATGCCTTCGCGTCGACGATCGGGCGAGCGGGCCGCAGCGTCGAGGTCGGCCGCGAGGTCGTCCGCTTCAATCCGCTCGGCCTCAACGAGGGGGCCACGCCCGAGGCTCAGCTCTGGGTCCTGGTGACGCAGGTCCAGCAGGAGCTCGAGCTCGCGGGGCGGGCAGAGGTGCTGGTGACGGATCGGTCCGTGGTCGACAACTTCGCGTACTACCTGCGAGTCACCGGCGGCGAGGATCCGTTCGGAATCGAGCCGCTCATCCGTCACTGGGCGGCCTCGTACGACCTGTCGGTTCGCCTGCTGCCCGACATCGGCCTGCTGCCCGACGGCGTGCGGTCAACCAGCGACGCCTTCCGCGACGAGATCGAGGCGATCCTCGACCGCATCCTGCCGGTCTACCTGCCCCAGGACCGATGCGTCAGCGTCCCGGCCAGCAGCGTCACCGCCGATTACGACTGGTGGGCCATCGCCGAACGCCTGGCTGCCGCACGTGGGCGAGCCGCTGGTCGAGGGGCAGCTCAGCGCGCCGTTGCGATAGTCCTGGCAAGCTCAGGTGGGAACCAGCGTGTTCGCGAAGACCTGCCAGGCGAGGGCGGACTTCGCCACGAGGCTGAGCAGCACGTACACCGACTCGCCGAACAGGTAGCTGCGCCACGGACCCACGCGCCGGTACTGGAGGACCATGTTCAGCGCAAACGAGTTGAAGAACAGGAAGAGCGACACGAAGATCGCGTACACGAACGCCGGCGGCTCGGCTGACGATCCAGGGCTCCACAGGTAGATGCCGATCCCGATCCAGGGAATCGCCCCCGCGATACACCCGAAGGTGAATGGCAGCCACCCGGGCCGTCCGGGCTCCTCATAGTGCTCCTGGAGCAGGCCGAAGAGGATCATTGAGGCGTTCACGCCGCCGATGGCAACCAGCGCCGCAACGTCGGCGATGCCGGTGATCATGGCGATCAACACGATCATGAGCGACGAGCTGAACGCGTACTCGATCCACCGCGCGTAGCTGCGACTCCGCGCAAGCTGAGCCCGGTACCAGCCCCAGATCGGGCCGGCGATCAGCAGGTGCGCCGCCGCCGACATGAAGAGGAACGCCGCGACGGCCGGCCCGAGCGGCACTGCGAAGAGATCTTTGGTTGTCGCCGCAGAGCCGGGCGGGCCCTCCATGAACGCCGCCGTGACCGGCAGCGAGAAGTCGTTCGAAAGGAAGAGCAACAGCACGCCCTGCACTGCGTGCAGCACGCCCATTGCGACGTTGTATACGCGGAGGCGGGTGAGACTGCGCTCGGTTGACATCGCACCTCGGACGTTGGGTGAATGGGACGATGATCGCCTGGGGCGGTCGCCGGGACCGCGTCGGATCCGAGGTGGCAGAACTCGGTCACCGAGCGCGTCCGGGCGCCGGGCGGCGGATTGCGAGTTAGGGGAGCTCCTGCAGCACGTCCTCGGCCTCGCTCGGGTCGTCGGTCCAGACGACGAACGCCACGTCACCGACGACGTAGAAGTAGGGAGAGTCGCCCAGGACGGATACCGACTTTCCTCCGACGGTCTCTTCCGTGACAGTCAGCTCGCCCGACATCACCCGCATCCCGCCGATGGCTACCGAAAGAGTGTCGATGATTGCAGTCAGGCTCGGCACCAGGCGACTCGTACTGCCATGACGGCATGCGGTGCATTGAACCTGCTCGTGATCCGGCGCGAAGGCCGCCGCACCCGCGGACCTCGGCCGGGTGAACGTCGAGCTACTCCGCCAACGCTCGCGACGCCAGTCCGCTACCATGCCGAAACCAAAAGGGTCCTGGTGCATAGTTTGATTCTCTGGACGTGGGAGTTCGTGCCACTTGCTCGCCATCGAACGAATCGACTCGTGACCGGCGCGCCGCGAAAGCGTGGTGGGCAACAGCGTGGCCAGGTCGGCGTCGGCGGCAATGGAGGCGGCAGCGCTCTCAGTGGCAGACGTGGCTGCGGCCGAAGCCGATTCGGTTGGCCGCCTCGCTGGGGGCGGTGGACGTGCTCGGAGTGCTGGAGGTCAGTCGAGGCCGCGGGCGATCCGCCGCTGCATCCGGCGATCAGGCCGCCGGTCACGACCAAAACGAGCATGCCGCCAGCCCACGGACGCTGCGTGAAGCGATGAACGAGAGACATCAGGGGACCCCCAAAAACGTAATGCGCACCAATCCAGCCAGGTGCGCGATGGCATGAGTGAGATTCGCACGGTAATAGCCGACCTCGTGCGGCGTCAAGCTGGCTTCCGTCATCGAGGCGCAGCTCGGATTGCTGGACTGTTCAGAGAATTCACACCGCCGCGGTGGACTGCGGTCTTCGAAAGCGGAACCATGCCCAGAAGGCGACCGACACGAGCGAGAAGCCGATGAGCAATGCCAGCTCGGTGAACAGCGGGGTGCGGCTGGAATCGGACAAGTAGCCCGAGGCCGGGTTGATCAGGATGTGGAAGAACGCAAACGCTCCGATCGCAAGAAGCACGCCCCACAGGATCCGGTTCGAGGCATAGAGCGGTTCGCCGGGCAGGAATCGCATCGGCAGTAGCCCGAAGACGACGCCCTCGAGGCCGGCGACCATCAGCGCCGCGAGCGCGGTGCGCAGGACCACGAGGCCGAACGCGTCGCCTTCTGGCAGCGCACCCAGGCCGAGCCAGGCCGCGAAGGCAACGGCCAGCATGACCGCCGCGCCGAGCGCGGTGGCGCGGCCTTCAGCGGCTGCCGACAGCTCTCGAGCGAACGCGAGGCCGATCAGCAGGCCATACAGGTAGCCAGGCTGGAAGCCCGTCAGGCGCGACAGCAGCACGCAGGCCACGCCGATGAGCAGCGAGACCGGCACGACCTTGAGCTGCCATCGGTCGCCGAGCCTCCGATGCGCGAGCACGACGGGAACGGCGAATGCCGCCGTGACGAGGACGATCCCGACGAGCATGCCGACGAACGTCGCCAGCGAGCCCAGGCTGAAGCCGAAGCCGGGGTCGAGGAAGCCGTACAGCAACGCCGCCGTGAGGGTGAAGACCGATACGCCGGGCCAGGATCCCCAGAACGCGCCGAGCCTGCCAACCGCTGAGCCGATGCGATCCAGTCGCAGCCAGTGCCGCACCTCGTCCTCGTGCGCCTCGAGGGTCGAGTTGAACAGCTGGCTGGGGAACGGCATCAAGAACACGAGCAGCGCGGCGAGAGCGGCGCTCTGCAGCAGGACGATCGGGTCGGTCGAGATCTGATCCGGACTGGCGACGGCCGCGGCGAAGGGCACGTCACCGACACCGCCCGGCTCACCGTCCGGCGGCGCGGCCGGAGCCTGAGTCGCCTGGGGACTGGTGGACTGCTCAGGGCCCTCCGTTGCCGAGCTGGGGCTGGGCAGCAGAGATGCCGGAACGGACGAGGTCGGGATCGGCCCGGAGATCTGCCAGACCACGGCGTCGTCGAGGGCGGTCAGCTCGCCCCAGATGAGCTGCCTGGCGCGTTCGTCTGAGAACAGCACGAACCCGCGCGCGCAGTCGCCGGCTGCAATCGGGTCCGAGAGGGGCTCCTGGATGACGTCATCGCCCGGGTATCGGTGCTCTGACGCAAGAACAGGCGCTGTCACCGTTCGCCCATTCCCCACGACGAGATCATCGAGCCCGCCACCCTCCCTGTCGTGCGGATCGACGGGTGGATTCTCGGAGCCCACGCAGTAGGTCAAGTCCACGAACAAGTAGGGCGAGTCGCTGATCACGGCCCCCTCCCCCACCGCGCAGGGTGGATATGCCGTCGTCAGACTCTCGTCCACATAGCAGAGAGTGTCCCCCTCGCCCACGGCGTGGAATGTGATGGTGTCGCCGTTGCGTTCGCCCGTATCACCGATTTGGAGCGGATCGGCAGCTCGGACCGTGGCAGTGCCGACGGCGAGTGACGTGATGATCAGGGCGGCAACGGACGCGAGGGCAGCAGAAAACAGCGACCGTGGCACGAGGTCCCCCCGTAAGAAGTGGGCACTGAGGTCCTTGGCCATCATGAGGCCGCGCCGGCGCAGTGGCAAGGTGTTCTCAGATGGGCGCTGCAGATGGCAGAATGCGGCGGCCGAGCGCATCCGGGCGCCGGATGGTGCTGGGCCGGAGGTCCACCATTGCTCAATCTGTTCCGAGCATCTTCGCCACGCCATTTCTGCGGCGGATCGGCTTCCATGCCCGGCGCATCGGCGACCAGATGGACCGGCACTTCTTCACCTCGCTGCTGACGGCGGTCATCGGTTTCGTGGTGGTCGCGGCGGTCGTGATCACCCTGCTGGAGGATGAGAAACGCAGCTTCGCCGGCTTCGGCAGCTCGTTCTACTGGGCCATCACCACGGTCATCGGCTCCGGTGATGCGAGCTACGTCAACTCTCCGGGCGGGTTCCTGATCGGATGGGTGCTCGCATTCTTCGGGGTCGCTATCGTGGCCGCCATGACCGGCGCCGTGGTCGGCTTCTTCATCGACATCTTGCTCAAGGAGGGCCAGGGCATGGGCGCCGCGGGATATCGCGACCACATCGTGGTGTGCGGCTGGAACACGACCGCCCGCGACCTCATCGAGGAGCTCAAGGGCGACGAGTTCACGACCAAGGTGGTGGTACTCCACGACGCCGAGCGCAACCCGGCCGGCGACGGCGTCTACTTCGTCCGCGGCGACATCACCAGCACCGAGGACCTCGAGCGGACCGGGATTCGCGAGGCATCGTCAGCCATCGTGTTCCCCGTCGATCGCTCGAACGAGGCCGACATGCGCTCGATCCTGGCGGTGATGGCGATCGAGTCGATCGCGCCGAAGGTGCGCACGGTCGTCGAGGCCAACAACCCGGCACACGTCGACCACTTCCGCCGTGCCGAGGCCGATGAGGTGCTGGTGACCTCGCGACTGGCCTCGCGGCTTCTCGCACGCTCGGCGCTCTATCCGGGCCTGTCCGAACTCGTCACCGACATCGTATCGGGGGGCGAGGGCTCGGAGCTGTACCGGGTGATGCTGCCGGACGCCTACGTCGGGCTGTCGATCGACGAGCTCTCGACCCGGCTGCGAGGCGACCATCACGCGACCCTGCTCGCGGTCACGCGCGACGGACACTCGATGACCAACCCACCGGCCGACTTCCGACTGCAGCCCGGCGATGACGCGGTGGTCGTCGCCGAGGGCCTCGGTGAGCTCAGGCCGCTCGAGCTCCAGCACGAGTAGACCCATGCCCACGCATGACCCCGATCCACTCCTTCGGCGGACCGCGGAGCTGGCTGGTGAGTGGATCGCCGGGCTGCCCAACCGCCACGTCGGGGCTCGCGAGGATGCGTCCACCGTCGCCGACCGCCTGCGGATACCGCTGCCGGACCAGGGCGAGGACCCCATGCAGGTCGTCGAGCGGATGGCGCGCGACGTCGATCCCGGCCTGGTTGCCAGCGCAGGCCCGCGTTACTTCGGCTTCGTCATCGGCGGAGCCCTGCCGGCATCCGTGGCCGCCGACTGGCTGACCTCGGCCTGGGACCAGAACACCGCGACTCACATCATGTCCCCCGCGGGCGCCGCCGCCGAGCAGGTCGCCGGCGAGTGGATGAAGGACCTGCTCGGCATCCCCGCCGAGGCGAGCCACGGCCTTCCGACCGGCGCCGGGCTGGGCAACGCGGTCGGCATGGCCGCCGCCCGCCATGCATTGCTCGACAGGGTCGGCTGGGACGTGGAGTCACGAGGGCTCTACGACGCGCCGCGCATCGACGTCCTGATCGGTGACGAGGCGCATGCCACGGTCCTCACCGGCCTCCAGTACCTGGGGCTCGGCCGCGACCGTGTCACGCGGATCGCCGTCGATGGCCAGGGCCGCATGCGGCCTGACGCCCTTGCGGCTGCATTGACCGATGCCGCCGACCGGCCGGCACTGGTCTGCGCGCAGGCCGGCAACGTCAACACCGGCGCGTTCGACCCGCTCCAACCGATCGCGGCGGAGGTCGCGCGCCACTCGAATGCCTGGCTCCACATCGACGGCGCGTTCGGGCTGTGGGCCGCCGTGGTGCCTGCCCTTCGACACCTGGTGGCGGGCTCGGAGTCGGCAGATTCGTGGGCCACCGACGCCCACAAATGGCTCAACGTCGGCTACGACTGCGGTTTCGTGGCGGTGCGCGACCCCGAGGCGCATCGGGTCGCGATGGCAACTTCGGCCGCCTACCTGCTGGCGAGCGATACAAACCGGGACGGATGGGAGTACGTCCCGGACTCCTCGCGGCGCGCGCGGGGCTTCGCCCTCTACGCCACCCTCCGATCGCTCGGCCGGGCCGGCGTCCGCGAGCTCGTCGAGCGCTGCTGCGCCCTCGCCCGCCGCATGGCCGACGCGCTCGCATCCGTCCCGGAGGCTCGCGTGCTCAATGACGTCAGCCTGAACCAGGTGCTCGTCCGGTTCGGAGACGACGACGAGCGGACGCGCGCGGTGATCCGGCACGTCCAGGAGAGCGGCGAGGCATGGATGGGTGGCACGAGCTGGCAGGGCGTGGCGGCGATGCGAATCAGCGTCAGCGGATGGCAGACCAGCGAGGCCGACATCGACCGCACGGCGGCGGCGATCCTGGCCGCGACGCGGGCGGCCTGACCGATGGACCTGGGGCTGCGCGGGCGAACCGCGGTCGTCGGAGGAGCCACCTCGGGACTGGGACGAGCCTCCGCCGAGGCGCTGGCCGCCGAGGGCTGCCGCCTCCTCATCTGGTCCCGCGACGAGGCGCGCCTGGCGACCGCAGCCGGCGAGCTCCGCTCGGCGCACGGCGTCGAGGTCGCCCATGTCGCGGCGGATGCGGCCACGCCCGATGCCGCGGCGACCGTCGCGGCGGCCGCCGAGGCGTTCGGGACAATCGACATCGTGGTGACCAATGCGGGTGGACCGCCGACGGTGGATCCAACCGCGACCGATGCCGCCGGATGGCAGCGCACGCTCCAGCTCCTCGCCACGACGCCGATCGAGCTCACGACGCGGCTGCTGCCGGGCATGCGCGAGCGCGGCTGGGGCCGGGTCGTCTCCATCCTGTCGAGCGGCGTTCGCCAGCCGATCCCCGACCTCGTCTACTCGAACGCCGGCCGGTCCGTGCTGGCCGCCTGGCTCAAGACCACGGCGCGGTCGATCGCCGGCGAGGGAGTGACCCTCAACGGCGTGCTGCCCGGCCGCCTCGCCACGCCGCGCATCCACGAGCTCGACTCGGCGCGGGCCGAGCGCGAGGGGACCTCGGAGGAGGCGGTGCGGGCCGCTCACCTCGCCACCATTCCAGCCGGCCGCTACGGAAGGCCGGAGGAGCTCGGCGCGCTCGTGGCGTTCCTCGCCTCGGAACGCGCGTCCTACGTGACCGGGCAGCTGGTCGCGGTCGACGGAGGGCTCATCGCCGGGTTGTGAGCGGCCTCAACCCACGCGGCGAGGCTCCTCCTCGATCCAGCCCACCTCGACGGCGCCGGCCGCGGCGTCGGTGCTCGAGCCCGGGGCCGCGTCACGCGCGATCCATGACAGCAGCCGATCCGGCCCGACGGCGACGGCCAGGCAGAGCCCGATCATCGCCAGCGGCACGAGGATCGCCTCGCCCGGCGCGCCCGGAATGAGCACGAGCCAGACGGATGCAGCGGCGTACGCCGCGAGGACGACCGACACGCCCGCAACGAGACACACCGCCAGCGCCAGTGTTGGAACGGCAGTGAGCGGGAGCTGGCCCGATGCAAACGCGAACACGGCCGCGAACCCTCCGACGCCGGCGGTCAGGCCGAAGAGCGCACGCACCGCGGCTTCCGCGTCCTCGCCGTACGCGGTTCGCGGGTCGGCTGCCAGGGGCAGGCGCATGATCGACCGAGTGTACGCCCGCGGTGCGATTGCGGCGTGTGGTGTAATCGGCGCTTCCTCGCAGATGACCGGAGCTGAAACCGATGGCGATCGAGACCGAGCGCGGCAGCATGACCGGCGACGAGATGATCGCCCTCACCAAACGCCACACGCTGTACGAGTGGTCAGCACAGGGCAAGGTCGACCCGATCCCGGTCGCAGGAGCCAAGGGCTCCTACTTCTGGACCCCCGAGGGCAAGCGGTACCTGGACTTCAACAGCCAGCTGATGTGCGTGAACATCGGGCACGGGCACCCGAAGGTCATCGAGGCCATCGCTCGCCAGGCCGAGACCCTCGCCTACGCCAACCCGTTCATGGCCACCGAGCCACGCGCGCGACTGGCGGCGAAGCTGGCCGAGATCACGCCCGGCGACATCGACGTGTTCTTCTTCACCAACGGCGGCGCAGAGGCGAACGAGAACGCCATCAAGCTCGCGCGGTTCTACACCGGGCGCCACAAGATCATGGCCCGATACCGCTCGTACCACGGCGGGACGGCCGGAGCGATCACCCTGACCGGTGACCCCCGCCGCTGGGCAGCCGAGCCCGGCATCCCCGGCGTCGTGCACGTGCTCGACCCGTACCACGGCATCCAGCGCGGCTGGGACTCCGCCGATGACGCCCTCGCCAACCTCGAGGAGACGATCCAGCTCGAGGGGCCGAGCACCATCGCCGGCTTCATCCTCGAGACGGTGGTTGGGACCAACGGCGTGCTGGTGCCGCCGGATGGCTACCTGCAGGGCGTCCGCGAGCTCTGCGATCGGTACGGGATCCTGATGATCGCCGACGAGGTCATGGCGGGCTTCGGACGCACCGGCAAGTGGTTCGCGGTCGACCACTGGGGCGTGGTGCCCGATCTCATCACGATGGCCAAGGGCCTGACCAGCGCCTACGTCCAGCTGGGTGCCGTGGGCATGCGACGCGAGATCGCCGACAGCTTCAAGGATCGCGTCTTCTACGGCGGCCTCACCTACAACTCCCACCCGCTGGCATGCGCCACGGCGCTTGCGGCGATCGAGGTTCTCGAGGACGAGGGGCTCATCGAGCGGGCGGCGCGCATGGGCGAGCGCCTGAAGGTCCATCACGAGCAGCTGGCGGCGAAGCACCCGAGCGTGGGCGCGACGCGCAGCATCGGCCTGTTCGGAGTGGTCGAACTGGTTCGCAACCGCGAGACGATGGAGCCGATGGCCCCGTTCAACGGCACCTCCGACGAGATGGTCGCCCTTGGCAAGCGCTTCCGCGACGAGGGCCTCTACACGTTCACCCGCTGGAACTACTTCCACACCAACCCGCCGCTGACAATCAGCGAGGAGGAGCTGGCCGAAGGCTTCGCGATCATCGATCGCGCCCTCGAGATCACCGATGCCGCCGTCGCCTGAGCCGCAGGGCCCGGCGGCATGACCGCCGCCGCGCCCGGACTCGCGCGGCCCAGGTTGGTGCGCCCCCGGGTGCGCGGGCTCGGTGGCGTCGCCCGATCGGTGGGTGCATTCGTGTTGGTGGTCGTTGCACTCGCGCTGGTGTGGGAGCTGGCCAAGGCGATCGGCGGCGTGCCGTGGCGCGACTTCCTGGGCTCGCCGATCGACCCCCCGTGGGACCCGCCGCTGCGGATCAAGCAGCTCAACGACCAGAACCTGCCGCACGTGTGGGACGTCGCCGCCGCGTTCTTCCAGCCCGCCACCCGCAACAGTCCACATTCGCTCGGCGCGGTCCTCATCGATGCGGCCGTCTTCACGGGGCGGAGCGCACTCGCCGGGTTCGTCATCGGCGCCATCTTCGGCACGATCCTGGCGGTGGTCTTCGTCCACAGCCGCCTGCTCGAGCGGGCGCTGGTGCCGTACGTCATCGCCAGCCAGACCGTGCCGATCGTGGCGCTGGCGCCGATGGTCGTGCTCTGGATCGGCCGCGACTGGACGAGCGTCGCCCTCGTCAGCGCGTACCTGACCTTCTTCCCGGTCACGATCGCAGGCATCCGTGGCCTTGCCTCGCCCGATCCGCGAGCGCTGGAGCTGATGCGCAGCTACGCCGCCAGCGCGTGGCGGGTGCTCTGGAAGGTCCGCTTCCCCGCCGCGCTGCCGTACTTCTTCACCGCCTTCAAGATCGCGGCCACGGCCAGCGTGGTCGGCGCCATCGTGGGCGAGGAGCCAACCGGCATCCGCGGAGGGCTCGGCCGAGCCATCCTGCAGTTCAACGAGCAGTACATCACCGGCCCGGAGAAGCTGTGGGCGACCGTCCTCGCCTCGGCTGCACTGGGGATCGTCTTCTTCGCCGCCGTCCGGCTCGCCGAGCTGCTCGTGCTGCGAAACCGACAGGCGGAGATCGAGGCATGACCGATACCGCCGCGGCGATCGTCGATGTCCAGCACATCGACAAGCGATTCGAGGTGGCCGGATCCACCACCGTTGCGCTGCAGGGCATCGACCTGCGGATCGGCAACCGGCGAGTTCGTCTCCCTCATCGGTCCATCCGGGCTGCGGCAAGAGCACGCTCCTGCGGCTCATCGCCGACCTGACGTCGCCGTCCGCCGGCGAGATCACGATCAACGGCAAGCCGGCGCGCCGCGCCCGGATGGATCGCGACTACGGGATGGTCTTCCAGGCACCGGTCCTCTTCGACTGGCGCACGATCGATGAGAACGTCCAGCTGCCGCTGGAGGTCATGGGGCTGCCGCGAGGCAAGCGGCAGGAGCGATCGGCGGAGATGCTCTCGCTCGTCGAGCTCGACGACTTTCGCCGCCATCACCCATGGCAGCTGTCGGGCGGCATGCAGCAGCGCGCGGCCATCGCCCGCGCACTGGCTTTCGAGCCGAAGCTCCTGCTGATGGATGAGCCGTTCGGCGCGCTCGACGAGATGACCCGCGAGCGAATGAACGACGAGCTGCTGCGCATCTGGGAGCGAACCGGCACGACGGTCGTGTTCGTCACCCACTCGATCCCGGAGGCAGTCTTCCTGTCGAGCCGCGTAGTGGTCATGAGCGCCCGCCCCGGCCGGATCACCCACATGGTCGACATCGACCTGCCGCGCCCCCGCAACGAGGCGACGCGCGAGACTGAGCGCTACTTCACGCTCATCACCGAGGTCCGGGAGGCATTGCGTGCCGGCCACGAGCCGGGTCGGACCGCGGAGCCCATGCTGGAGACCGAGACGGCGGAGCCGGGATGGTGACCGACCGACTCCGCCGCTATCTCCCGGCAATTGCCGTCTTCATTGGCGGCATCGCGCTGTGGGAGCTCATCGTGCGCGGCTTCGACATCGACCGCTTCCTGCTGCCACCGCCGACCGACATCATCGGCACGCTCGTCGAGCAATGGCCGCGACTCAGCCAGGCAGGCATCAACACCCTCATCGAGGCCGTCGGCGGATTCGCGATCGGCCTGGCGGCGGGCATCGTTGTCGCGCTGGCGACGGCCCGCTTCGTCTTCGCTCGCAGCGCCCTGATGCCGTTCGCCATCGCGGCGAACGCGGTGCCGATCGTCGCCTTCGCGCCGATCATGAACAACTGGTTCGGCGTCACCAGCCCGGTCTCCAAGATGATGATCGTCGCCGTTCTCGTCTTCTTCCCGGTGATGATCAACACCGTCCGCGGCCTGCTCAGCGCTGAGCCGGCGGCGCTCGAGATGATGCGCTCCTACGCGGCCAGCGAGGCCCAGACCTTCCTCAAGGTCCGCGTGCCGGCGGCCCTGCCGTTCTTCTTCACCGCCCTCAAGGTCGGCGCGACCCTGAGCCTGATCGGCGCCATCGTCGGTGAGTACTTCGGTGGGTCGAACCTCGTGCTCGGCCGCGTGATCGTGGAGAGCGCCTCGTTCCTTCGATTCAGCGAGGCGTGGGCTGCCATCGTGATCGTCTCGGCGATGGGCATCGGCTTCTATCTCGTCATCCTCGGCATCGAACGATTGGTCATGCCGTGGCACGCATCGGTCCGCGCGAGCGCCCCCTAGAATGGCGCTTCTTGCGACCAGGCATACGGAGGAAGAAATGAAGCACCCTTGGCGCGTCTCATCCCTGGTGACCATCGTCGCCCTGCTGCTGGCGGCGTGTGGAACGGGCGGGACCGATACCACTCCATCGGCGGAGGCCACGGCCAGCGAGCCTGCTGCCAGCGAGCCCGCCGCCACCGCCAGTGAGGCGACCGCCGCCGACGATTGCGGCGCCGAGGCGCTGGGCGGCACGATTCCGGTCGACTTCCAGCTCCAGTGGGTTCCGCAGGCACAGTTCGCCGGCTACTTCGCCGCCAAGGACCTGGGCTACTACGAGGACGCGGGCCTGGACGTCACGTTCCTCGACGGTGGCCCGACCATCGCGCCACAGCAAGTCGTCGCCGCAGCCGACGGACCCGAGTTCGGCGAGGGATGGGTCCCCAAGGTGCTGGTTGCACGCGAGGAGGGGGCTGACCTCGTGAACATCGCGCAGGTCTTCCAGCGCTCGGGAACACTCGAGGTCAGCTGGAAGGACTCCGGCATCACCGAGCCGGCCGACTGGGCGGGCAAGAAGGTCGGCGCCTGGGGCTTCGGGAACGAGTTCGAGGTGCTTGCCGCGGCACGGCAGGCGGGCCTCGCCGACACCGACTACGAGCGCGTGACCCAGGACTTCAACATGGAGCTGCTGCTCAATCGGGAGATCGACGCCGCCGAGGCGATGACCTACAACGAGCTGGCGCAGCTGCTGGAGACCGAGAATCCGGAGACCGGCGAGCTGTACTCGCTCGATGACCTCAACATCATCGACTTCAACGAAGTCGGCTCCGCGATGCTGCAGGACCACATCATGGCCCGTGAGTCATGGTTGGCCAGTGACACCGACGGCACGCCCAACGAGGACATTGCCGTCTGCTTCCTGCGCGCTTCGTTCCAGGGCTGGATCCATTGCCGTGACAACCCCGACGAGTGCGTCGACATCGTCCTCGACCAGGGAACGATCCTCGGCGAGGGGCACCAGCATTGGATGATGAACGAGATCAACGCCCTGATCTGGCCGTCACCCGACGGGATCGGAGTGCTTGATCCGGATCTCTGGCAGCAAACCGTGGACATCAGTCTCGAGTTCGACATCCTCACCGCGGAGCCGTCCGACGGTGCGTTCCGCACCGACCTCGCGGAGGCGGCGCTGACGGGCATCGACGACGATGTGACCGGCGACGACTTCGAAAAGGACGACATCGAGGTGACGCCCGGAGGCGAATAGACCGATCCGGTCCACCGCATGATCGCGGCCCCTCTCCGATCCGTCGGGGAGGGGCCGTTCACGTGCCGCCCGGTATCATCGGGCTCATGCCGCCGACGACGCTCCGCGCCGCCGACTGCCGGTCGATGGAATGACCGGCCTGGGGTTCACACTGCTCGTCGCCCTGGCGGCGGCGCTCGTGCTCGGCGCGCTGGCGCATCGGCTCAGGTTGCCGCCGATGCTCGGCTACATCGCGGCCGGCATGGCGGTCGGCCCGTTCACGCCCGGCTTCGTCGCCGACCGCGAGGAGGTGCTGGCGCTGGCCGACATCGGCGTCGCGCTCCTCATGTTCAGCATCGGCCTCCAGTTCAGCCTTGGCGAGCTGCGGGCGGTCGGCGGACGCATCCTTGCCGGCGTCCCGGTCCAGGTGGCGCTCACGATGGCGATCGGCACCGCCACCGGACTGGCCCTGGGATGGGAGCTGATCGAGGCGCTGTTCATCGGCGGGGCGGTGTCGGTGGCATCGACCGTCGTGCTGGTCAAGGTGGCCGGCGAGGCGACGCTGCACACCACGACCCACGGGAAGACCGCGCTCGGCGTGTCGATCGTCCAGGACCTGCTCACCGTGGTGCTTGTCGTCGCCCTTTCTGCGCTGGGCAGCCGCGCCGAGGAGTCGTGGGTCGCGCTGGTGGGTGCCGGCGTGGTGGCGATCGGTTTCGTGGCGTTCGTGATCGTCGCCGGCTCCCGGGTCCTTCCACCGCTCCTGGGATTCATCGCCGCGCTGCGTTCGCGAGAGCTGTTCGTGATCGCCGTGGCGGTGATCGCCATCGGCACCGCCTTCGCGGCCGGGGCGCTCGGGGTGAGCGTGGCGCTCGGGGCATTCGTCGCCGGACTGGCGCTCGCCGACTCCGACCTGACGGCCAGCGTGCTTGGCGAGATCGTGCCGCTCCGCGAGCTGTTCAGCACGTTCTTCTTCGTGTCGGTCGGCATCCTCCTCCAGCCGACGGCCATCCTGGCCGCATGGCCGGTGGTGCTGGCCCTCCTGCTGATCATCACCTTCGGCAAGGCATTGCCGATCGCCGGCCTTGCGCTGCTCGACGGCAAATCGCCCTCGACAGCCCTTCGCGCCGGCGCGCTGATCGGCCAGAGCGGGGAGTTCAGCTTCGTGCTGGCCTCGGCGGGGCTCACGCTCGGCGCGGTCAGCCCTGACTCGTTCTCGCTGGCCATGGGCGCCGTCGTCATCTCGATCCTCACCGCCGAGCCGCTCCACGCCGCCGCGCGCTGGATCGGTCCTCACCTGGACGCCGCCGTGCCGCGCGCGGCCCCGGCCGGCGACGAGCCGCTCAACGTCGGCCTGCGACGGCACGCCGTCATCCTCGGTTACGGGCGGGTCGGTCGGTCGGTGGCCCGGGTCCTGGATTCACGCGGCTTCGGCTGGGTGGCCATCGACAGCGACTACGGCGTCACCCGCGAGGCGCGCGCCGGCGGTGCGCCGGTCATCTACGGCGAGGCCGGCACGCCGTCGGTCCTCGATCAGGCCGCCGTGGCCGATGCGCACGCAATGGTGGTGTGCGTGCCCGATGCCCTCGCCTCGCGCCAGGCGGTCGTCTACGCGCGGGACCGGAACCCGCGGATCGAGATCGTCGCGCGCGCCCACTCCGATGCCGAGGAGCACGATCTCCGCCGGCTCGGGGCGACGCGGGTGATCCTCGCCGAACGGGAGCTCGGCAACGAGATGATTCGGCACGCACTGCGCCGCTTCGGCGTCAGCGACCGGGAGGTCGCCGCCATCCTGGAGGCACGCCGCCGAGCGTAGCCCGGCAGGCCGTGGTCAGGCGGCGGCCTGGGCCTCGTCGTCCGTGATGATCAGCCCGTCCCGCATTCGGACGATGCGGTCGCAGAACGAACCGACCTCGGCATCGTGGGTGACGAGCACGACCGTCTGCCCCCGCTCCCGGTTGAAGCGGCGCAGGAGCTCGAGGACTTCCTTCGAGTGGCCCGAGTCCAGGTTGCCGGTCGGCTCGTCGGCAAGCACGAGCGCGGGCTGGTTGACGAGGCTGCGAGCAATCGCAACCCGCTGCTGCTCGCCGCCCGAGAGCTCCATCGGCCGATGATCGGCTCGCTCGGCCAGCCCGACCCAATCGAGCGCCTCTCGCGCCGCCGTGGTGGCGCTGGAACGCGATGCCCCGGCGTACTCCTTGGCGAGCGCCACGTTCTCGAGCGCGGTCAAGGTCGGAACCAGGTTGAACGACTGGAACACGAAGCCCATCGTCTTCGCGCGCATCTGGGTGCGCTCCCGGTCGGACAGGTTGGCCACCGACTTGCCGTCGATGAGCACCTCCGGCGCCGGCCCGTTGTTGCGATCGGCGGAATGGAGCAGGCCGAGCAGGTGCATGAGGGTGCTCTTGCCGGAACCCGAGGGTCCCATGATCGCGACCATCTCGCCGGCATCGATGCTGATGTCGACGCCGCGAAGCGCCTCCACCGTGTTGCGCCGTCCGAGACGGTAGGTCTTCCGCAGGTTGCGGCCTTCAAGAAGTGCCATGGTTCGTTCGCTCCTACTCGTAGCGCAGCGCGGTGACCGGGTCGAGCCGGGCTGCGCTCCAGGCGGGGATCACCCCGGCGAGCATGCCGAGAATGGTGGAGAAGCCGACGGCGAAGATCGCCGTCTCGGGAGTCAGATCGAACAGCACGGTGCCGCCGGCACGTCCGGCCTCGTTGGCCAGCACGACCACCAGCGCTCCCAGACCAAGGCCGATCAGGCCGCCGATCAATCCGATCAGGCCGGCCTCGGCGACCAGCGAGCGGATGATCCTGCCGCGTGAGCCGCCGATGGCGCGCTTGATGCCGATCTCCCTCGTGCGCTCGGCGACGCTCATGGCCATGGTGTTGATGACCGAGAGGCCACCAACCACCAGGCTGATGATGGCGACGCCAATAATGATCGCGTTGAAGATGGCGGTGGATGCACCGATCTGCTCGTCGAACTCGGCTCCCGTCAGGGTCGCACTGTTGTCCACCGCGGTCTCGATGCCTGCGGCGACCTCATCGACGTCCGCCTCGGCATCGGGATAGACCACGATCTGGTTCACGAGCTCCTCGGGCGCGACCGCATCCGTGATCAGCGGTGGGAGCGTCTCGGCAAAGAGCTCCTGCGCGGCCGAGAGCGGCACGATGCCGGTGGTGTCGGGGGCTGTCAGCGTGGGTTGCAGGGTTCCGATCACGTCGAACGTGTGCCCGCGGATCTCGATCGTGTCGCCCGCCGCGACGTCGTACTCGCTGGCCAGGCCCGAACCCAGAACGACCAGGTTGCCCTCGTCCTCAGCGGTGAGCATCCGCCCGGTTGCGATCTGCAGCTGGAACTGCTCGTGCCCTTCGTCGGCTCCAGGAATCGCACCGATGACCATGTCCGGAATGCTGAACGAAACGCTTGGCTCCAGGTCCCAGAGGAGCTGGATCTGCGCGTCGACGGCTGCGACGCCGTCGACCTCGCGGATCGCATCGGCCGAGTCAACGCTCATCGGTGCAACTCCGAACGTCGACCCGTCGGTGACGATGATCTTGTCGGCGAAGTATTGGCTACCGCCCTCGACGAGGGCGTTGATCTTGTTTGCCATCGAGCTGAAGACGACGAGTGCCCAGATCCCGATCGTGATGCCCAGGATCGTGAGAGTCGTCCGCAGCTTTCGGCGCGAGAGCTCGCGCAGCAGGCGCATCGATTTCCTCAATACATTGACGTGGTGCGGCCATCGTCGGCGGGGCGAGCCCTGGCGTCATCGGCCATATGGCCGACGCCGATTCACTGCCCACCCTACTTGATGAGGAGCGCTTACGCCGTCCAGGCCTCGCCGATGCGCGCCACGAGCTCGTCGAGCGAGCGAACCACCAGGCTCGCGGCGTGCCCGGTGTCCTCGTGGAGGAGGCCCCATGGTCCGCGGCGAATCCAGACGGCGCGCATGCCGGCCGCAGCCGAGGGCACCACGTCGTTGTCGACACGATCGCCCACGTAGGCGACCTCGGCGGGGTCGGGTGAGCCGATCAGCTCCAGCGTGCGGGCGAAGAAGGCGGGATCGGGCTTCCCGACGCCCATCGCTTCGCTCATTGCCATCACCTCGACGTGAACGCCGAGGGCCTCGAGCTCCGACCGGCGCCTTGCGGGCTGGTTGGCGGTGATCGCCACGCGATAGCCGCCGGCCCGCAGCCCGTCGATGGCGCGGAGCGCGTCGGGATAGAGATCCTCGGCGCGAAAGGCGCCGTACCGCTCGTCGAAGGCCGGCTGCCGCTCGCGCCAGCCGGGCTGCTTCAGCGTGTCGAAGAAGCGACGCCAGTCGTCGGGCCGCTCACCCGTCGCGATCGAGCCGCCGAGCACGGCCATCAGGGTGAGCTCAGGCAGGCCGAAGATCTCGGCCCATGTGCTGAAGACGCGGGTCTCGTCGATCAGGGTCTCCCCGACGTCCAGGCACACCCATCGCTCGCTCATGCCCCGATCGTAGACGAGGCCGCGGCGACGTCGGACGATTGACACGACGCCGGTCCGGTTGCCGATCGGCCGTGCCTGTCGCTGAGGCGCAGGATCGGCTCGTGAACGCCTTTCCGCTGCCGGCATCCCCCAGACCGATCGGTCCGCGGCGGGTGCTGGGCGGCATCTTGGTGGCGGTGGTGGTCATCGTCAGCATCTGGCTGATGGTCGCGGCCGGCCTCCAGCAGGGTCAGATGGGAAGCGCACGACCGGGACCGCTTCCCGACGCACCCTCGACGATCCAGGCCGACCTGGTCACGTCGGGACTCGATGCCGGTGCGGCGCCATTGCCTGGGCCGGAGATCGCGCCGGTGATGAGCGGCGTCGAGCCGCGATAGGCGCCTCGGCGCTCAGGCCTGCTTGACGCCGGCCACCAGGTTCTCGACCGATGGCTTGGCATCGCCGAACAGCATGGCCGTCTTCTCGTTGCTGAACAGCGGGTTCGGGATGCCGGCGAAGCCGGCGCCGCGGCCGCGCTTCAGCACGATGATGTTGTGCGCCTGGTCCACGTTGAGGATCGGCATGCCGGAGATCGGCGAGCCCTCCTCGCGTGCCGACGGGTTGACGACGTCGTTGGCGCCGATGATCAGCGCCACGTCGGTATCGGCGAAGTCGTCGTTGATCTCGTCCATCTCCTTGAGCCGGTCGTACGGCACGTTCGCCTCCGCCAGCAGGACGTTCATGTGCCCGGGCATGCGGCCGGCGACCGGGTGAATGGCGAACTGCACGTCGACGCCCTTCGCAATGAGCAGGTCCATCAGCTCGCGAACCGGCCCCTGGGCCTGGGCGACCGCCATGCCGTACCCCGGCACGATGATGACCCGCTTGCCGTAGGCCATGAGCACGGCCGCGTCATCGGCGCTGATCTCGCGCAGCTGCTCCTCGCCCTCGGCACCGGCCACCACCGCCCCGCCGCCCGTGCCGAAGCCCGCGAACAGGACGTTGAAGATCGACCGGTTCATTGCCTTGCACATCAGCTGGGTGAGGATGGCGCCCGAGGCACCGACAAGGGTTCCGGCGATGAGCAGCGCGAAGTTGCCGAGCACGAAGCCGGTCGCGGCGACCGCGATGCCGGTGTAGCTGTTGAGCAGCGAGACGACGACCGGCATGTCCGCACCGCCGATCGGCATCACGAGCTGGACGCCAAGCACCAGCGAGAGCACGACGAAGAGGAGGAAGAGCGGCACGCTCGGCGAGACGGCGGCGACGTAGATGCCGATGGCCACGACCGCCAGGAACAGTGCCGCGGTCACGATCTGGGAGCCGGGATACTTGACCGGCCTCGAGGCGATCAGGCCCTGGAGCTTGCCGAAGGCGACAATCGAGCCGGTCAGGCTGACGGAGCCGATGATGGCGCCGAGCAGCGTGGCGATGACGAAGGCCAGCGGCAGCAGCTCGCCAGCATTCGCCTCGGAGTCGCGGAGGAACTCGACCACCGCGACCAGCGCGGCGGCGCCGCCGCCGGCCCCGTTGAAGATGGCCACCATCTGTGGCATGGCCGTCATCGGGACGCGCTTGGCGCCGAGCCAGCCAGCGACCGCGCCGATGGCGCCGCCGACGACGATGATCCACCAGTTGTCCAGCATGCCCTCGGTGGTGAAGAAGGTCCACGCGATCACGAGCGCCATGCCGGCGGCGCCGAGCTGATTGCCTCGTCGTGCCGTCGAGGGCGAGGCAAGGAACTTGAGGGCCAGGATGAAGGTGACGCTGGCGACCAGCCAGACGATGTAGGTCAGGACCTGGAGCGCGTCCATCTAGCCACGCTCCCGTGGCTGCTCGTTGGGCCGCTTCTTGAACATCTCGAGCATCCGGTCGGTGACGACGAAGCCGCCGACCACGTTGATCGTGCCCAGGATGACGGCGATCAACGCGAGGATGATCCCAATCGGTCCGCCGGCGGTGGCCGCGACGAGCATGGCACCGACCACGATCACGCCGTGGACCGCGTTCGCGCCGCTCATGAGCGGCGTGTGGAGCATGGTCGGCACCTTCGACACCACCTCGTAGCCGACGAAGGCGGCGAGCACGAGGATGAAGAGCGCGGCGATCAGCTCGAAGGCGGAGAGCTCCATCGGGTTACGAGTCCTTCTTCTCGCCCGCGTCGGCGGGCGCATCGGTCCCGGCCGGGGCCTTTGCGGGCTCGGGCGCCGCGACCTCGATGCCGAGGGCCTTGGCGGTGGCCTCGTGGACAACCTTGCCCCCGTGCGTGATCGTGGCGCCGCGCGTGATCTCGTCGGCGAAGTCGAGGTTCAGCTCGCCGTCCTTGAGCAGGTGCTTGATCAGGGTCTGGAGGTTCTTGGCATACATCTGGGTGGCGCTGCCCGGCATGGTGGCCGGGAGGTTCGTCAGGCCGATGATCCGCACGCCGTGGCGCACGACCTCCTTGCCCGGCTCGGTGCCCTCCACGTTCCCGCCCATCTCCGCTGCCATGTCGACGATCACGCTGCCCGGCCTCATGCTCTTGACCATCTCGTCAGTCACCAGCTTCGGTGCGGGCCGTCCTGGGATGAGGGCGGTGGTGATGATGAAATCGGCCTCCTTGACCCGCTCGGCGATGAGCTCGGCCTGGCGGCGCTTGTAGTCGTCGCTCATCTCGGTCGCATAGCCGCCGGCGGTCTCGGCCTTGGCCTTCTCCTCCTCGGTCATCTCGACTTCGATGAAGGTGCCGCCGAGGCTCTGGACCTGCTCCTTGACCACCGGCCGGACGTCGGTCGCCTCAACCACGGCCCCAAGCCGGCGGGCGGTGCCGATGGCCATCAGGCCCGCAACCCCGGCACCCATCACGATGCCGCGAGCCGGCCGCACCGTACCCGCGGCGGTCGTCAGCAGCGGCATGAACTTCGGCAGCCGCTCGGCCGCGATCAGCACCGCCTTGTAGCCGCCGACCGTTGCCTGCGAGCTGAGGGTATCCATTGACTGCGCCCGGGTGATGCGCGGGATGGCGTCCATGCTGATCGCCGTCACGCCCTGCTTGGCCAGCTTCTGTGCCAGCTCCGGCTTCGCGAGGGTCCCCAGCGTGCCGATGAGGACGGAGCCCTCGCGAAGCATCTCGACTTCCTCGTCCGAGGGACGGCCGACGCGGAGTACCAGGTCCGCCTTGCCGTACAGGGCCGGGGCATCCGGCACGATGGTCGCGCCTGCCTCCCGGTAGGCGTCGTCGGTATTCGACGATGCCTCGCCGGCGCCGGCCTGGACGAGGACCTCGACGCCATCGCCGACCAGCTGGCCGGCGATCAGCGGCGTCAGTGCGACGCGAGTCTCTCCTTCGGCGGTCTCGCGCGGAACAGCGATCTTCATCGGGCCGATCTCTGCGGAGGGTTGCACACGGCGAACCGCCGTAGCTCAGTCGAGGGCACATGGCGGTTCGGATTTCGGAGTGTAGCAGGACCACACGATCGGGTACCTTGAGCGCGGCGAGTACGACCCGAGCCTCGAGCTGGCAATTCGCATCGCCGAGCACTTCGGCCTGCCGGTGGAGGCCATCTTCAGCCGAACTCCGTTCGTGCCGATGTCCCAGCAGCTCTATCACGGATCGAGGGGAGAGGACCGATGAGCCTCGTCGTGGACGGTCTCCGCAAGCGCTTCGGCGAGGTGGTCGCGCTCGACGGCGTGAGCTTCACCGTCGAGCCCGGGCGCATCTTCGGCCTGCTCGGCGCGAACGGAGCCGGCAAGACGACCAGCATGCGAATCGTGCTCGACATCCTCCGCGCCGATGCCGGTCAGGTGACCTGGCAGGGAGCCGAGAACACGTCGCTTCCCCGTCGGACCTGGGGCTACCTGCCAGAGGAGCGAGGGCTGTACCCGAAGATGAAGGTCGGGGAGCAGCTGCGCTTCTTCGCGGCGCTGTACGGCGTGCCGGACGCCACCGCTCGAGCCGAGATCGACGACTGGCTCGATCGGTTCAGGATCCCCGACTACCGCGAGCGCAAGGTCGAGGAGCTTTCCAAGGGCAACCAGCAGAAGATCCAGTTCATCGCGGCCATCCTCCACGATCCAGAGGTGCTGATCATGGACGAGCCGTTCTCCGGGCTGGACCCCGTCAACGTGCGGCTCCTCAAGGAGGCCTTCCTCGAGATGCGCGATCGCGGCAAGACCCTCATCTTCAGCACCCACCAGATGGAGACGGTCGAGGAGCTGTGCGAGTCGATCGCCATCATCGACGTCGGTCGCGTGGTGGTCAGCGGCGCCGTGCGCGACGTGAAGCGCGCCATGGGCCGCCGGGTGGTCCGGATGGCCACCGAGGGTGACGGCCATGGCGCCGGTTGGCTGACCCAGGTACCGGGCGTGGAGCTGACGGCCCGGCGCGAGGATTACGTCGAGCTGCACCTGCCCGCCGACGGTGACCCGGGCGCGATCCTGCGAGCGGCGCTCGAGCGCGGCGAGCGCGTGACCCGTTTCGAGATCGCCGAGCCCAGCCTCGAGGAGATCTTCGTGGAGCACGTCGGCCGTCGCGCCATCGACGAGTCCGAGGAGCACCTGGCGAGCTCGAGCCGGGAGGGTGCGGCATGAGCGGCCTTTTCCCGAATGCGCTCCACGTCGCGCGCCGCGAATACCTGGTCCGCGTGCGCGGCCGCGCGTTTGCCATCACGACCGCGCTCCTCGCCCTGGCGATCGCCGCCGTGACGATGGTGCCCACCATCCTGGCCGCGGTCGGCGTCGCGGATCCGCCACAGATCGCGGTCGACGTCCAGGCGGACGACCTGCCCACCGACCCGGTGCTGACCATCCAGGCGGCGTTGATCGTGGCGGCCGATCCCTCCGCCGAACCTGACGATGAGCCGGGCGAGGATCGCCCGCGGGTGACCCGGGCGGAGGACCCCGAGGCAGCCGCCCAGGCGGTGCGCGACGGCGACCTCGACGGCCTTCTGACCATCAGGCGCGACGAGAGCGGTGAGCTTGCCTTCGAGTACCTCGGCAGTGCCAGCCCGACCAACCAGACTCGCCTGCGCGTCACCCAGGCGGCGACGGCGCTTGCGATCGCCGATCGGCTCGCTCGGGCGGGGCTCGATGACCAGCAGATCGCTCAGACGTTCGAGCCGCCGACATTCACCGCCCGGCCGATCGACCCTGACGATGCGTCCGCCGCCGAGGACTTCGGCAGTGCCTTCATCCTGGCATACGCGGTCGTCATCCTGACCTTCATGGCGATCCTGACCTACGGCAACTGGGTGGCGCAGAGCGTTGCCGAGGAGAAGTCCGGCCGGGTCATGGAGCTGCTCATCACGGCGGCCACGCCCCGCCAGCTGCTGATCGGCAAGGTGCTCGGGACGGGCGCCGCGGGCCTGACGCAGTACCTCGTGATCGTGGTGGCCGCCATCGTCGGCTTCGTCGCCAATGGACCGGTGGCGGACGCCCTCGGCGTCACGGGCCAGGCGCCGATCACGCTCCCGGACCTGGCGCCCGCCATGCTCCTGGCCTTCGCTGCCTTCTTCCTGCTCGGCTTCATCCTGTACTCGACCCTCTATGCGGCGGCGGGCTCGATGGTGAGCCGTATCGAGGACGTCCAGCAGGCGGTCGGCCCGCTCATCTTCCTCGCCATGGCCGGCTACTTCGCCTCGTTCACCGGCCTCAATGACCCCGATGCCGGCTGGGTCGGAGCGCTCTCGCTGATCCCCTTCTTCAGTCCGTACCTGATGCCGGCCAGGATGCTGCTGACATCGGTGGATCCCGCTGAGGTGCTGCTGGCGCTGGGGTTGCTGGCGGCCGCGCTGGTCGCCGCCCTGTGGCTGGCGTCACGGATCTACAGCGCCGGGGTGCTGCTGTACGGCCAGCGCATCGGACTGCGCAGCGTCTGGCGCGCGACCCGCGTTTCGCGTTGAGCTGATGACGGCGGACCGCGACTTCATCCTGGTCGGCGACCGCCGGCTCGAGCTCGCGCGCGGCGACATCACCACGGAACGGGTCGAAGCGATCGCGAACGCGGCGAACGAATCGCTACGCGGCGGCGGCGGCGTTGACGGCGCCATCCATCGGGCGGCGGGACCGGGGATGCTCGAGGAGCTGAGGCGGAACCATCCGAACGGCACGCCGACCGGCACTGCCGTCGCGACCGGAGCGTACGACCTGCCGGCCCGCTGGGTCCTCCACGCCGTCGGCCCGATCTGGCGCGGCGGCGACGCGGGAGAGCCGGAGCTGCTCGCCGGCGCGTATCGGTCCTGCCTGGCGCTGGCCGACGAGCTCGGTGCGCGAAGCGTCGCATTTCCGGCGATCAGCATGGGAATCTACGGCTATCCGCCACCGGATGGCGCCCGCGTCGCCGTGCGCACCGTGGCGGGGCACCTGGGCGGTGAGACCCGGGTGGAGCTGGTCCGCTTCGTCCTGTTCAGCGACGAGACGTATGAGCTGTTCGCCGCTGCGTTGAGCGAGCTCGCCTGACCGTCACGCGCTGGCGGGAGCCTCGCCGGATGTGCGCATTCCGGGGGCCGGCGCCCGATGCCGGAGCTTGAACCGATTGTCGGGTGGCGCAAGCGCGGCAGCAGCGGCTTCGTCGCCCGTCACCAGCGCCGACAGGTACTCCCCGACGCTGGGGGCGTGCTTGAAGCCATGACCGGAACCGCCGCCGACGATCCACGCCGAGGAGATCTGCGGATGGCGGTCGATGATGAAGTGGGTGTCGGGCGTCAGCTCGTACTGGCAGACCCGACCCTCGGCAACCGGCTGGTCGGCCAGCGCGGGGAAGCGGCGGCGCAGGTACGCGCGTGACGCCTCCACTCGCTCGTCGGAGATGCGGCGCTCCTGGCGATCGGGGTCCACGATCGGCCCGGGCCAGTCCGGTGCGACCTTGAAGCCCCGGCCCTCGATCGAGGGCAGGCCATAGAAGGCGGCCTCGTACTCGACCCAGGTTGGCACGCTGCCGGCGTCGAAGCGCGTGTCGCCGGGCGGCGTGGCGAAGTAGATGATCTCCTGCTGCGGCACGGTCAGCTCGAGCCCGGGCACGGATCCGAGCAGCTTCGGCAGCCAGGGGCCGGCTGCGAACACGAACCCATCCGCCTCGAGACGCTCGTCGCCGATGACGACATCGGTCCCGTCAACCCGGGCCAGCCCAAGCCGGAGCTGCCCGCCCTCCTCGACGAAGGCCCTCGCCGTGGCGGCAACGGCGCGACGTGCCAGCACGACCCCTGCCTCCGGCTCGTGCAGGCCAAAGGCAAGGTCGGCGCTCGCGATCTGCGGCCAGCGCTCCGCCATTGCTCCCGGAGCCAGCCGCTCCGCCGCGATTCCGAGGCGCTCGAGGACATCGGCGGATTGCGCCTCGAACCCGTCATGTCGCCGAGCCAGCCACAGGACGCCGGTGCGCACGAACAGACCCGGGTCGAGCTGCAGCCACTGGTCGAGCGCACGACGCTGCCAGAGCGGGTAGTGGGCATCGGCTCCGTGGGCGGACCGGGTGACGCGGGACTCGTCGCCTGAGCTGGCGAGCGAGTTGCCCGGGCCGTACTGGTCGACGAGCGTGACGGACGCGCCCCTCCGCCGCAGCCAGCGGGCGGTCCAGGTGCCGAAGACGCCGGCGCCGATGACGATGACATGCATCCGCCGATCGTAGCGCGGGGGTACGATCACGCCGATGGAGGGCACGCCGTCGACAGCGGCCATCAGCACCCGAGCGCTGACCAAGCACTACGGGTCGATCGACGCGCTCACCGACCTGTCGCTCGAGGTCCGACAGGGGGAGATCTTCGGATTCCTGGGGCCGAACGGCGCGGGCAAGTCGACCACCATCCGAACCCTCCTCGGCTTCCTGCACCCCACCAGCGGCAGCGCCAGCGTGCTCGGCATGGACGTGGTGACCGAATCGGTCGAGATCCGCCGGCTGACCGGCTACCTGCCCGGGGGCATCGCGCTGTACGACTCCCTCAGCGGCGAGGAGGTGCTCGACTATCTCGTCGACCTCCAGGGCCGCGAGCCGCATCGCCGCCAGGAGCTGTGCGAACGGCTGGAGCTGCCGGCATCGGTGCTCAAGCGCAAGGTGCGCGACTACTCACGCGGCATGCGCCAGAAGATCGGCGTCGTGCAGGCGCTGCAGCACGACCCCGAGCTGGCCATCCTCGACGAGCCGACCGAGGGACTCGACCCGCTCATGCAGCACGCCTTCTACGGCATCCTCGACGACCTGCGGCGTGAGGGACGCACCGTCTTCTTCAGCTCGCACGTGCTCTCGGAGGTCGAGCGGCTGTGCGACCGGGTCGCGATCATCCGCGCCGGGCACCTGATGGCGCTCCACGAGGTGAGCGAGCTCCTCGCCCGGCGGCGAAGGCGCGTGACGCTGCGCTGGCGGGGAGCCGCACCCGACCCGAGCTCGCTGCCCGGCCTCGAGGACGTCCAGGTCGACGGCAACCGGCTGATCGGCATGCTGTCGGGCGAGGTCGCCAGCTTCGTGCGGGCCATCGCCTCGCCGAACCTGGAGGACCTGACGATCGAGCCGGCCAGCCTGGAGGAGGCGTTCCTCGAGTACTACGCCTCCGAGGCGACGCCCGCGTGAGCGGCAGGCTGGTTCTCCAGACCCTGCGCTGGCAGCGGGTGCGCCTCATCATCGTGGTGCTTGCCGGCTTCGGCTGGGGACTCCTCATCCCGGTCTTCTACGGCGCCTTCAGCGACATGATGCGCGAGCTCGCCAACTCCGGCGCCTTTCCGCGCGAGCTGCTGAACTTCGGGTCCGGCTCGCTCTTCACGCTGCCCGGCGCGATCACGCTGGGGACCCAGCACCCGCTGGCGATCGCGATGGTCGCCATCTTCGCCATCGGCTCATCCGCGACCGCCATCGCTGGCGAGCGGGCGCGCGGCACGCTCGAAGTGCTGCTCGCCCGACCGATCTCGCGGCTGACCCTGTACTTCAGCATCCTGGTCGCGATGCTCGTTGCCGTGCTCATCGTCATCGGCGCGATCATCGGCGGCATGGTCGTCGGTTCGACGATCCAGGGGCTGACGGATGAGCTCGACCTTGGGCTGGTCCCGCTCGTCCTGCTCAACGGCTTCGGCCTGTGGGCCGCCTTCACGACCTTTGGGCTGGCCGCCTCGGTCTCGTTCGACCGGCCCGGCCCGGCCATCGGCCTGTCGCTCGCCTACCTGGTGATCAACTACTTCCTGGAGATCCTCGGGTCGCTGTGGGCCGATGCCGCCTGGACGCAGAAGTACTCGCTCTTCCACCACTTCAACCCTGGCGCCATTCTCACCGGTGACGGGGACCTGCTCGACCTCGTGATCGTGTTCGTCGCGGCGCTCGTCCCGCTGATCTACGCGCTCATCGTCTTCCCCAGGCGGGACCTCGCGGCCCCCGCCTAGTCGGTCGTTCCGAGGGCGTAGGCAACGGCCTCGTCGGCGGTCATCGAATCACCGGCCGCCCATGCGTCCGCCAGCGCCGGATCGGCCTTGAGCTCGCCGGGGAAGAAGCCCAGCACCTCGCGGTTCCACTGGTTGAGGCCCGTCCCGCTGGTGCGCTCGAGCTTCGCGACCGCCGCTGACAGGCGCGCCGCGCGGTCACGGTCGCCCTCGCGGAGGGCCAGCAGGGCCACGGCGTCCAGGACGAGGGTGTAGCCGCTGACGTCCTGCGCCTCTGCGAAGATCTCGAGCGCACGCAGCAGCCCGCGTCGTGCCTCGACAAGTTGCTCCGGTTTACCGCGTGCAACGGCATGCTCGCTGAGCGCCGCGAGCCCGAGGGTGTATTCCACCCAGCCGACCATGAAGCGATCGTCGACCGCCTCGAGGGCGACAAGCGCCTCCTTGGCGTGTCGCACTGAGTCCTCCAGGCGTCCGGTCCCCCAGGCCACGTTCGACAGTGCCCACTCGCAGCGCCCGACGCCGGCATTGTCGCCGACCTCCCGGAAGATGTCCTTTGCCTCGTTGACGTATTCCTGGGCGCGTTGGGCGTTGTCGTCCTTGAGCAGGCCGCGAATCGACCAGGTGAAGGAGATGCCGTAGAGCGCCTCCGCCAGTCCCCTTCGGTCGTTCAGCGCCCGGCGCGCCTCGATCTCCTGCTGGTAAAGGTCGCGAGCGTGATCTCCGTCCCCGAGCCAGTAGGCGACGCCGGCCGTGGCGTCGAGCACATCGGCGCGCAGGGCGGGATGGTCCCGACTCTGCGGCAGCGCGAGCGTCTGCTCGAGTCGCTCGAGGCCCTCCTGCAGGTAGCCGCGCATCTGCCAGAACCGCCACAGGGCGGATCCCAGCCGCATTGCCACGTCTGCCGCGGTCGTCTCGATTGCCCATGCCATGGCCGCGCGCAGGTTGTCGTGATCCTGCTCGACCCGGTCAAGCGTCAGGCCCTTGTCGGCCGCCATCACTTGCCCGGCCCAGCCTTCGGCAAGCTTCGCGAACAGCTCCGCGTGCCGCCTGCGCAGGCCGTCGCGGCTACCGCGAGCGGTGCTCTGCTCGAGTGCGAACTCGCGGATGGTTTCGAGCATCCCGAATCGCGGCTCGCCGCCGATTCCCTCCGACTGCCGGACGAGGCTCTTCTCGACCAGCGATCCGAGCGCGTCGAGCACGTCGCCCGTCACCTCGGCGCCACAGACGTCCTCGATGGCCTCCAACCCGGCTCCGCCGACGAACACCGACAGGCAGGCGAACAGCGACCTGTCGGCCTCATCGAGCATGTCGTGGCTCCAGGCGATGGCCCCACGCAGCGTCTGCTGGCGTTCGGGAAGGTCGTGCGCGCCGCCGGCGAGCAGTCCGAGGCGGTTCTCGAGCCTGCTCAGCATCGACTGCGGCGTGAAGATCCGAATCCGCGCCGCCGCCAGCTCGATGGCCAGCGGCAGCCCATCGAGGCGGACGCAGATCTCGGCCACCGCCGGTGCGTTGTCGTTGGTGACGTCGAAGTCCGGCTTCACCGATCGCGCTCGCTCGATGAACAGCGCCACCGACTCGAACTGCGACAGCTGTGTCAGCGGTGGGAGGTGCGCCGGATCCGGCAGCCCAAGTGGCGGAACCGGGTACTCCTGCTCACCCGAGACCCGGAGGACGCTCCGGCTGCTCGTCATGACCGCGAGGTTCTCGCACCCCAGCAGGAGCGCATTGACCGACGGCGCCGCCGCGGTCACCTGCTCGAAGTTGTCCAGCACGAGCAGCATGCGCCGCTCGCCGATGTGGTCGATCAAGCGCTCGACCGAGCTCCGCCCGGCGCGGTTGGGAAGGCCCAGCGCCTGGCCGATGGTGGCCGCCACGAGCTCCGGTTCGGTGATCGGCGCCAGCTCGACGAAGAAGACTCCGTCGGGGAACTGCTCCAGGGAGCGCCCCGCCACCTCCAGGCTGAGCCGCGTCTTGCCAGTCCCGCCCGGGCCGGTGAGGGTGAGGAGCCGGCTCTCGGCCAGGCGTGCGGAGATCTCCGCGATCTCTCGGGCGCGGCCGAGGAAGGTCGTCAACCGCGTCGGCAGGTTGTTCGGCACCACGTCGAGCGACGCGATCGGCGCGAAGTCGCTCTGCAGGTCGGGGGCGACGACCTGCCAGAGCCGCTCGGGTCGGTCGAGATCCTTGAGCCGATGGACTCCGAGGTCGCGAAGCTCGACACCCTCGGGAAGCGCCTCGGAAACGAGCGAGCGAGTGGTGTCCGACAGGAGGATCTGGCCGCCGCGTCCGACGCTCGCGATGCGGCTGGCACGATGCACGTGCAGGCCCACGTAGCCCTCCGTGCCGAAGCTCGCTTCACCGGTGTGCATGCCCATCCGGACGCGAACCTCGGCGTCGTCCGGCCACGGCTCGCGCGCCAGCGCGCGCTGTGCCGCCAGCGCGGCCGCGACAGCGCCGGGCGCCGTGGGGAAGGCCACGAAGAACGAATCGCCCTCGGTCCCGACCTCCGCACCCCCCTCGGCCGCAAAAGCCGTCCGCAGCAGCTCCTGGTGACGCGCGAGCATCGCGGACCAGCCCTCGCGGTCCGACTGGAGGAGCCTGGTCGACCCCTCGATGTCGGTGAACAGGAAGGTGACGGTACCGGTCAGCAGCTCGGGCATCTTCGGGCTGAGTGTGCGATGCATGAGCCGTCCGGCACAAGACCCCAGCGCCTCGGCTAGGCTTCGCCGGTGCGCGCGCTGTTCCGCCTCCTCGCCCGGCGTCCGGTCCTGACTGCCGTCCTCGGCGCCCTGACGATTGCCGGCTCGGCCGTGCTTGTCTCGCTGGCCGACGTGCCGCCGGCTACCGCCGCCTTCTTCCGTTGTGCGTACGCCCTCCCACCGCTGGCGGTCCTCGCCTGGTTCGAGCGGCGGCGCTACGGTCCCAGGGCGGCGGGTCAGTCCCGCCTGGCGTGGATCGCCGGGGCGTTCTTCGCGGCGGATCTGATCCTGTGGCACCACGCCATCAGCCAGGTCGGAGCCGGCCTGGCCACGGTGCTCGGCAACACGCAGGTCGTGGTCGTGCCGCTCGCCGCCTGGCTCTTCCTCGGGGAGCGGCCGTCAGGGCGCGTGGCGGTCTCGGTCCCGCTCGTCCTGATGGGGGTCGTGCTGATCTCGGGAGTCATCGGCGCGGGCGCCTACGGCGCGAATCCGCTGCTCGGCGTCATCTTCGGGCTGGCCACCGGCCTCGCGTACGGCGGCTTCATCCTGATCCAGCGCGGTGCGAACGCCGACGTCCGTCGCCCCGCCGGGCCGCTGTTCGAGGCGACCGTCTCGGCTGCGGTGGTGACCCTTCTGGTTGGACTCCCGCTCGGGGAGATCGACCTCGTGCCGACCTGGCCCTCGCACCTGTGGCTCCTGATCCTGGCGCTCGGCGTCCACGTTGTCGGTTGGCTCCTGATCAGCATCAGCCTGCCGCGGCTGCCGGCGGCGATCACCTCGGTGGTGCTCACCATCCAGCCGGTGGCATCGGTCTTCCTCGGAGTCTGGATCCTGTCGGAGGCGCCGTCGCCGCTGCAGCTGCTCGGCGTCGTCTTCATCCTGGCCGGACTGCTCCTGGCCACCGTCCGGATTCGCGTTCCGCGCGCGCGGCGGGTTCGGCTGGGCGCCGGATAGGAGATCAGGGAGCGTCGACCGGTAGGACAACGATGAAGCGGGTGCCCTCCGGTCCCGTCTCGACGTCGATCCTGCCCCCGTGCCGGATCACCACGTTGTGCGAGATGTGGAGGCCCAGCCCGGTGCCCTTGCCGGGCGGCTTGGTGGTGTAGAACGGCTCGAACAGCCGGTCCCTCACCTCGGCCGGAATGCCGGTGCCGGTGTCGCAGATCGACACGCGCACGCCGTCCCCGTCCGGGTCGCGCTCGGCCCGCAGCGTGAGGGTGCCGCCGCTCATCCATGGCGTCGATGGCGTTGTCGACCAGGTTCGTCCAGACCTGGTTCAGCTCGGAGCCATACACCTCGATCTCCGGCAGATCGTCGGCCAGCTCCTTCACCACCGTGATCCCAGCCTCGTTGAGCCGATGGCGGAGGATGACGAGCGTCTGCTCGAGGCCGATGCGCACGTCGACGCGCTGACGAGGCGCCTGGTCCAGGTAGGCATAGCCCTTGACGGCGGTCACGATCTCGCTGATCCGATCGACCGACATGGTGAGCTCCTCCAGGAGCTGGTGCACGGCTGCCTGCGCCGCCAGCCATCTCACGACTTCCGGCGGCTGGTCGCGCAGGAGGTCCGGCCTCCAGCCGGCGTCGATGAGCGCGGAAGCAGCATCGGGTCCGTCAGTCAGTCCGGCGACCTCGTCGATCATGTCGGCTCGCTCCAGCGCCGAGCGCGGGGGCGCGGCATCGGGCGGCGGCTGCGGCGGCGATGCCGGTCGGGGCAATGCATCGAGGGCCGCCATCGCATCACGGAGGGCGCGCGCGGAGCGGGCCGCGGCGGCGGCGGGATTGTTGAGCTCGTGTGCCACGCCGGCGACGAGCGTGCCGAGGGCGGCCAGCTTCTCGCGCTCGCGGAGCGTCGCCTCCATCGATCGGAGGCGCCCGACGGCGGTCCGAATGACGGACAGCGCCACGTCGGGCCCGGCGGTCAGCAGCTCGCGCATGGCGTCGATCGGGATGCGCAGGGCCTCACCCTCGGTCACCGCGCTGACGGACGCGAGGCGACGGCCTCCCCCGAGCGCCGCGATCTCTCCCTGGAGCGCTCCCGGGCCGACGCGTGACAGCGGAATCTCGGCCTTCCCGGACCGCTTGGTGACCTCGAACTCGCCATCAAGGATCACGTAGAGCGCGTCGGCCTCGTCGCCCTCGTCGATGAGCCGGTCGCCGGGCGCCAGGTCCACGATCTCGCCGCGCTCGATCAGCCTCCCCAGCCGCTCGTCGTCCAGCCCTTCGAAGAGAGGCGTCGCGCGCAGGCGCTCCGCCACGTCGGAGGTCGGGAGGTGCTGATGCGTCACAGCTCGGCCATGTACTCGTGGACGAGCTGCACCGCCATGGCGCCCTCCCCCACCGCGCTGGCGATGCGCTTGATCGACCGATGGCGCACGTCGCCGGCGGCGAAGACGCCGGGAAGGCTGGACTCCAGCAGCCTCGGCTCGCGGTCGAGGTTCCAGCCGTGCCCTTCGGCGACGTCTGTCCCGGTCAGCACGAAGCCGCGGGCGTCGCAGGCGGCAACTCCCTCCAGCCACGCGGTCCGCGGCTGCTGGCCGATGAACACGAACACGGCGCTGAGGGGAAGGTCCAGCTCTCCATCCGGCGTGTCGAAGACGGCTCGTTCGAGGTGATCGGCGCCGTGCAGCTCGCGAATGGAGCACAGCGTGTGCAGCTCGACGTTCTCGATCTCGCCGATCTGCTCGATCAGGTAGGCGCTCATGGTCGCCTCGAGACCGGGGCCCCGCACCAGCAGGTGCACGCGCGCGGCATAACGCGACAGGTGGACCGCCGCCTGGCCGGCCGAGTTCCCACCGCCGATGACGCCCACCACGGCGTCGCGGTAGAGGACTGCCTCCGTCGTGGCCGCGCCGTAGTAGACGCCGGCCCCGGCCAGCTCCTTCGCGCCGGGAACGTCCAGCTGCCGATAGCTCACCCCGGTGGCGATCACGACCGCCTGGCAGGAGAGCTCGGTGCCGTCGTCGAGCACCACGGTGCGATACGGATCGCCACGCCGGATGGTCGAAGCCTCCTGCGACGAGACGATCTCGGTGCCGAAGCGCCGCGCCTGCGCGAGGGCACGGCGCGCCAGGTCGGCGCCGGTCAGGCCCGACGGGAAGCCGAGGTAGTTCTCGATACGGCTGGTGGTGCCGGCCTGCCCGCCCGGCGCCTCGCGCTCGATCAGCAGGGTCTTGAGGCCCTTCGCTCGAGCCGTAGACGGCGGCGGCGAGCCCGGCCGGCCCGGCTCCGACGATGACGAGGTCGTAGAACGGGAGGGCCGCATGGGTGGAGAGCCCGACAGCCTCGGCCAGCTCCCGCACGGTCGGGTTGACGAGCACCCGTCCGTCGGGCAGGAGGATGACCGGCTCGGACGGGTCAGCGGGAGCGTCGAGCGACTCAGCCAGGCGCCGGCCGTCGCCATCGTCATCGGCGTCCAGCCAGGTGTACGGCACCTGGTTGCGCGTCAGAAAGTCGCGGAGCTCGTGTCCTCGGGGAGCCCATCGGCCCGCCAGGAGGCGCAGTCCCTCGAAGGGCGGTCGGAATGCGGCGGTCCAGTCGGTGAGCAGGTCGTCGAGGACCGGGTACAGCCGCTCCTCCGGTGGGTCCCACGGCTTCAGCAGGTACTGGTCGAGGCGAATCTCGTTGATCGCCCGGATCGCGATGTCCGTGTCGGCGTAGGCGGTCAGCAGGACGCGCTTGGCATCGGGCTGGAGCGGAAGCGCCTCGGCGAGGAATTCGATCCCGGTCATCCCCGGCATGCGCTGGTCGACCACGAAGAGGGCGATCGGATCGCCGCGCCTGGTCAGCTCGCGCACGATCTCGAGCGCCTCGGCACCCGAGCCGGCGGCGAGGATGCGGTAGTCGGAGCCGTACCGGGCGCGCAGGTCGCGCTCGACCGCCCGGAGGACCAGGGCGTCGTCGTCTACCGCCAGCATCGCAGGCTTTGCCGCCATTTGCGGCGAGTGTAGGGCCACCGCGCGCACTCGGACCGGCTACGCTCACCGAGTGCTGCGCACCATCATCATCGTCCTGCTGCTGCTGTGGCTCCTCGGCTTCCTGCTGAGGGCATTCGGCGGCCTGATCCACCTCCTGCTGATCGTGGTGCTTGTGATCGTCATCTATCGGCTCGCCACCGGTCGCCGCGTCGTCTAGGCCGATGCTCCTGAGCGGCACCGGCCGCCTGGCGCCGGCAGGTCTGTCGCCTTGGGCGATGCTGGTGCGCGACGGGCGCGTCGCGTGGATCGGCTCGCCGGCCGATGCGCCGAAGGCCGAGCGGATCGACCTCGGGTCGGCACTGGTGACCCCCGGGCTGGTCGACAGCCACACCCACCCCGTCTTCGCCGGGGACCGATCCGACGAGGCGGCTGCCCGCCTGGAGGGCGCGCCCTATACCGATGGCGGCATCCTGCGCACCGTCCGCGCCACGCGCGAGGCGGATGACGCGACGCTCGAAGGGCTCGTCGAGATGCGCCTGCGCGCTGCGCTGGCCGCAGGAACCACGACGGTCGAATGCAAGTCCGGCTACGGCCTCTCGCTCGACGAGGAGCTCCGTCACCTGCGGATCATCGGCCGGGTGGCGGATCGTCTCCCGATCAGGGTGGTCCGCACCTTCCTCGGCGCGCACGCGGTGCCGCCGGACGCCGCCTCGATGGACGACTACGCGGCCGAGGTCGCGGACGTGATGATCCCGGCCGTCGCGCGCGAGGGCCTCGCCGAGTTCGTCGACGTCTTCGTTGACGAGGGCTTCTTCGACCTGGTCGCCGCCGAGCGCATCGGTCGGGCCGCATCCGCGGCAGGCCTCGGGCTGCGGCTCCACGCGGAGCAGCTGCGGCGGACCGGCGCGGCGGAGCTCGGTGTCCGGCTCGGCGCCGCCTCGGTCGACCACCTCGAGCAGCTCGACGCCGATGGCGTGAAGGCGCTGGCGGCGTCGGACACGGTCGCGACCCTGCTCCCCGCTCCGGCGATCGTGCTCCGCGATCGCCTGCCGCCGGCCCGCGCGCTCATGGACAGCGGCGCCGGGTCGCCCTCGCCAGCGACGCGAACGCGGGCACCTTCGGTGGCTTCGGAGCCATGCCGCTGGTGATCGGCCTCGGCGCGACGCTGCTCGGGCTGTCGGTCGCCGAGGCGCTCAACGCATCGACCGCGGGAGGCGCGGCCGCGCTACGACGCGACGACCTCGGGACGCTGCGACCCGGTGCGGCCGCCGATCTCGTCGCGTGGGACGCGGAGCACGAAGGCGCCTTCGCCCTGCGGCTCGGATCGGTCAGGCCGTCCCGGGTCTGGATCGCGGGCCAGGAGATCGCCCTCAGCGGTTGAGGCGGTTCCGCAGTGCCTCGACGAGTCGCTCGGCGTGCGCCGGTGTCGTCACGCGCCAGCTCCTGGAAGAGCTGCTTCGCCTCTCCATCGGCGTCCTCTTCGTACTTCGCGTACGCCTCGATCGCCTCGCACTTGCTGGTGAGCGCCTGGAGCAGGTCGTAGAGCTGGTCGTCGATCGGCGACCGGATGTCGCTGCCGGACCGATAGTGGTGGCTGGTCTGAACGGTCATGTTGAAATCTTCCCTTGCGTGTGATTTGCTGATCGAGACAGACGCAGGTCGCGTGCCAGCCGGCGCCGCCTATCATCCCGGACATGGAACGATTCGACCTGGTCGTCATCGGTGCGGGCGTCGCCGGCGAAGCTGCAACGCACTACGCCCGCTCGAAGGGAGCCTCGGTCGCCGTCATCGACCGCGCGCTGTTCGGCGGATCGTGCCCGTTCTGGGCGTGCATGCCCTCGAAGGCGCTCCTCCATGCCGCCGCGGTCCATCATGCCGGCGGCGACTATCCGTGGAAGAAGGCCTCCGACTTCCGTGACTACATGATCAACCGCACGAAGACCGACGTTCCCGACGACTCGGGGCACGTGAAGTCGCTCGAGGATGCGGGCGCCACCGTCATTCGCGGGTCCGCGACCCTGGCGGGGCCGGGGCGCGTCGACATCGATGGGAGGGAGCTCGAGGCAGGTGCCATCATCCTCGCCATCGGCTCGGTGAGCCGCGTTCCTGACCTTCCCGGGCCTCGCCGAAGCGCACCCATGGACCAACGTCCAGGGCACCTCCACCCGCGAGCTGCCGCGCTCGCTGGCCATCCTCGGCGCGGGGCCGACCGGGGTCGAGCTTGCCCAGGTCTACGCGCGATACGACGTGCCGGTCACGTTGATCCATCCCCGCGACCGCGTGCACGACAAGGAGCACCGTCTGCTCGTCGGAGTTCCTGGGCGCCTCGCTCGAGCGCGATGGCGTGACGCTGCGGCTCAATTCGCGGGCGGCCAGCGTTCGCCCCGGGGAGGGCGAGGACGGCGCGCACGTCATCGAGATCGAGGATGGCCCGCCGGTCGAAGGGCACGAGATCCTGCTCGCCATCGGTCGTGACCTGCCGCTCGACGGGCTCGGCCTCGAGACCATCGGCGTGACGCCAACGGACGGGAAGCTGTCGCCGGATGACCGCCTCCGCATCGCGGAGAACGTCTATGCCGTGGGCGACGCCGGCGGCCCCGAGCTGCACACCCACCTCGGGCACTACACGGGGGAGGCGGCGGCGCGCATCGCCCTCGGCGACGACGCCTACCGGCCGGCTCTTCGACGCGATCCCGCGCGCGACGTACACCGACCCCGAAACGGCCTCGGTCGGCCTGCTGCTGGAGCAGGCAAGGGAGCGCGGCATCGACGCGGTCGAGTTCACGGAGCCGATCGGCACGTCGGCCAAGGGATACACGGCGGAGGCCGACGGCCACTGCACGATCGTGGTCGACCGCGCGAAACGCCAGCTGATTGGCGCCTTCATGGCCGGACCGGCGGTCAGCGAGACGATCCACGAGTGCGTCCTTGCCATCAGAGCGGGCATTTCGCTCGCCACGCTGGCCGACACCATCCACGCCTTCCCGACCGTCGCTCGCGTCCTCGGTACGGCGCTGATCGCCGCGGATCGCGAGCTCGGGGCGTAGAAGCGGGCCGATTGCGCTCTCCGGCTACGATCATGGCCGTGAGCAATTTCATCGGCGAGGCGACCGACCTGCTGCGGCGAACCCCGGAGCTGCTGCGGACGATGCTGGCCGGCCTGCCGGAGTCCTGGACCGATACGACCGATGTCCCCGAGAACGGCTGGCGGCCGCACGACGTCGTCGGCCACCTGATCACCGGAGAGCTGACCGACTGGATCGATCGGACGCAGCGGATCCTCGAGCACGGCACCGAGCTGCCGTTCGAGAAGTTCGATCGGTTTGCCCACGCCGATCGCGATGCCGAAGCGACGCTCGACGAGCTGGTGGACCACTTCGCGCGGCTGCGCGCCGAGAACCTTGCGCGGCTCGAGGAGATGGTCAAGGAGGAGGACCTCGACCGACGCGGGCTGCATCCGTCGCTCGGCGAGGTGACCCTCCGGGAGCTGCTGGCCACGTGGGCGGTCCACGACCTCGACCACGTGTCGCAGATCTTCGCCGGCATGGCCGGCTCACATGACGCCGAGGTCGGCCCGTGGAAGGCGTACCTCGGCATCCTGCTTCGTCGCGACGACCCGGCCGCCGTCGCGGGCTAGCCTCAGCCGACACCGCGCGCGTAGTGGTGATCGTGCGTCGGATGATCTGGATCGCGACCGTGACGCTTGGGCTCGCCGCCTGTGCCGCAACGCCGGGCTCGAGCTCTCGCACTGCGTCGGAGTCACCGTCGCCCAGCGTCTCGGCGTCCGCGACCGCGAGCGTCCCCTCGGCAGAGCCATCGGCCAGCGAGGTGACGCCGATCGGGGCGGTCCTCCCGAGCGAGATCGGCGGCGTCGAGCTCCACACCTTTCCTGTCGGCGAGGACATCCTCGCCCGGCTCGCCGCGCGGCTGAGTGTGGCGACTGATGAGCTGGAGGCGGCATTCGCCAGCGACCACGGCGCGCGGTTCGTCCAGATGTACGCGGTCAGGCTGCCAGGCACGACGGCAGACGCGCTCGCGGATGCCTGGGGCGCGGTCGCCTATCCGCCGGACGTCGCCGACGTCGGCATCGCCGAGGAGACCATGAATGGACGGCCGATCATCGTGGTCGACTCGCCGAGCACGGCATCGCGCCTCGGTACCTTCTACCTCGATCGCCGCGGCGAGACCTTGATCGTCGTCCAGGCGTTCGACCTCGACGTCGCGGTCGCGGCGCTGGCGTCGATGCCCTGAGGCTCGCTCGACTCTAGGATTGCGACCGTGACGACCGAGGCCCTGATGCTGGCGGCGCTCTTCTTCGCCGCCGCGCTGCTCTACTCGAGCGTGGGCCACGCCGGAGCATCCGCCTACCTGGCGGCGATGGCGCTCGTCGGCGTATCGGCCTCGACCATGCGGCCAACCGCGCTGGTCCTGAACCTGTTCGTCGCGACCATCGTGATCGTGAGATTCGCACGCGCCGGTCACCTTCCGTGGCGCAGCCTGGTGCCTCTGGCGATCGGCTCGGTGCCGATGGCCTTCATCGGGGGCAGCGTCGATCTGCCGGCCGAGATTTACCGGCCGCTCGTGGCGCTCGTGCTCCTGGTGGGAGCGGCTCGCCTGGCGACGGCCGGCGTCCCGGACGAGGAGGAGGCCGGCCGCGGCGTCCCATGGCTGCCGGGCATCGCGGCAGGCGCCGCAATCGGGCTCCTCGCCGGCCTCACCGGCACCGGCGGCGGCATCTTCCTCACCCCGCTGCTGGTCCTGGCCGCCTGGACCGGGACGCGCGATGCGGCCGGCCTGTCCGGGGCCTTCATCCTGGTCAACTCGATCGCCGGACTCGCCGGCCTCCTGACCGGCGGCGTCTCTCTGCCGTCCGCGATTCCACTCTGGGTCGCGTCGGTGGCCGCCGGCGGGCTCATCGGTTCGTGGCTGGGCGCGGCCCGATTCAGCATCCTGAACCTGCGTCGAGCGCTCGCCCTGGTGCTGGTGCTGGCGGCGGCAAAGCTGGTGTTCCTGCCCTGAACCGGGCGTAGGATGGCGCCGATGACGGCCACCCGAGAGCCTTCGATCCACGGCAGCGAGCTCGTGCGCCTGGTCGGTGCGGACACCGAGGTGCCGCTGGTGACGGGCGGGGTGCGGCGCTACGTCAACCTCGACTACGCCGCATCGGCGCCGGCGCTTCAGGCCGTGCATGACGCCGTGGAGGAGCTGCTCGGCTGGTACTCGAGCGTCCACCGGGGGGCGGGGTTCAAGTCGCGCGCCTCGACGGCCGCCTACGAGGGCGCCCGGGAATCGATCCGCCGCTTCGTGAATGGCCGCGACGACGATGCGGTCATCATCACGCGCAACACCACCGACTCGATCAACCTGCTGGCGGGAACCCTGCCCGAGGGAACGCACGTCGTCGCCTTCGCCGGCGAGCACCACGCCAACCTGCTGCCATGGAAGCGGATCGGGGTGCGCTACCTGCCGGTCCCCGAGACGCCGGCCGAGATGCTGGAGCAGCTGGAGACGACGCTGCGCGATCTCCCCCATTGCGAGGACCCGCATCTCGTCGCCGCGACCGGAGCCTCGAACGTCACCGGCGAGATCTGGCCGGTGGCGGAGATCGCGCGCGTGGCGCACGAGCACGGAGCGCGGCTGCTGGTGGACGCGGCACAGCTGGCGCCGCACGCCCCGATCGACATGCGGCGCGACGGGATCGACTATCTCGCGCTCTCCGGCCACAAGCTCTACGCGCCGTACGGCGCCGGCGCGCTCATCGGCGAGCGCGACTGGCTCAGCGCCGGCGATCCCTTCCTGCGCGGCGGCGGCGCCGTCAAGCTCGTGACCGTCGAGGAGACCCTGTGGGCCGAGCTGCCCGACCGCCAGGAGGCAGGCTCACCGAACGTGATCGGCGCGGTGGCCCTCGGCGTCGCCTGCGACACGCTGACGACGGCCGGCATGGCCAGGATCGCCGCCGAGGAGTCGACGCTCCTCGACTACGCTCGGGAGCGCCTGGCCGGCATCGAGGCATTCGAGCATTACCGCGTCTGGCCGGCCGAGCATCCGCGCGTCGGCCTGCTCACTTTCAACCTGCGTGGCGTCCCGTACGACCTGCTGGCGGCGGTGCTCTCGGCGGAGCATGGGATCGGCATCCGTCACGGCTGCTTCTGCGCCCACCCGCTCATGATGCGGCTGCTCCGGGTGAGCGACGCCGAGGCGGGCCGGCTGCTCGACGAGACCCGGGCCGGGCGTCACGAGCGACTGCCGGGCGCCGCCCGCATGAGCCTCGGCCTGGGGTCCACCACGGCGGACATCGACGCGTTCGCCGATGCGCTGCGCGGCATCGCGGCCGACGGGCCGCGCTGGACCTACGCCGTCGCCGACGAGACCGACGAATACGAGCCCGATCCTGACCCGCGGTCGCTGCCGTCGCTCCGAATGCGGATGGTCGAGCACCCGCACGGCCACGGGGAGTCCGCGTAACGAGGCATGCGTCCCGTGTCGGCTACCGTATGGAGTGACATGAGGAGGATCGGAGCCGCGCTGGCACGCATTCCACGGGGCGTCGCCTTCTGGGCGCTGGCGGGCGCCGCGCTGCTGATCAGCCATGACGCGATCTTCCTCGTGCAGCTCGGCCCGGGAGAGGACCTGGCTCGCGCCCTCCGCGCCGCCGGCCACGACTACTGGGGCTGGGCCAGCCTGGCCCTGGCGGTCATCGGAGCTGCGGCCGGGATCGGGGCGGGCCTCCGCCTGCGGTCGCTTCGGCACCGCGCCGAGCGGCTGCGGGTCACCCCGACCGCGGCAACGTCCGCACTGGCAGGGCGATTCGCTTCCGCGTGGGTCCGGCTGTTCGCCGTCGTCATCATCGGCTTCGCGCTCCAGGAAAACGTCGAGCACATCATCGCTCACGGGCACGCCATCGGCCCCGGGGCGCTGCTCGGGCCCGAATACCCGCTGGCGTTGCCGGTGATCGGCCTGATCACGGCGCTGGCCGGCATGCTGGCGGCGGCCGTGCAGCGGACCGAAGCCGAGCTCCTTGCCGTCATCTTCGCCGCTCGTGGACGAAAGCCGCGACGGGCTCGCCTGGTCAGCCCGCGGAGCCAGCTCGTGTTGCCGCGCCTGACGCCGCTGGCGCATGCGATCGCTGGCCGCGCGCCGCCTCACCGGTTCGTTCTCAGCTACTAGACGAACCGATTCGGGCGCCGACGCGCCCGCACACGAGGAGATTCAACGCAAATGCACACACGTGCCGGACGCATCGCCGTCTTCGGCGCCGTGCTGACGATGTTCGTCAGCATCGGCGCCACGCTCGGCCACGAGGAGCGAGACGTCGGGGAGTACAGCGTCGAAGTCGGCTTCATCGACGAGCCCGTCTATACCGGGCAGAAGAGCGGGCTGGAGCTGGGCGTGAGCCAGGGCGAGGAGCCGGTCGAAGGTCTCGAGGAGACGCTCCAGGCCACCGTCACGTTCGGCGACGAGAGCCGTGACCTTCCGCTCGAGCCTCGCTTCGGCGAGCCGGGATGGTACGAGTCGGTCTTCTTCCCGACAGCGGCCGGGCCGTACACCTTCCGCATCTACGGCGACATCGATGGCACGGCCATCGATGAGTCGTTCACCTCGAGCCCCGAGGGCTTCAGCGAGGTGCAGGACGTGGTCGGCGGCCAGTTCCCGGTCACCCTGCCGGCCGCCGGGGACACGGCCCGCGATGCGACGGCGGGTGCCGCGGCAGCCGGAACCGCAACCCTCGCGCTCGTCGTCGGCGGGGCCGGCCTGCTGGCCGGGCTGGTCGCCCTTGGGCTCGCCCTGGCGCGTCGCCGGACCTGATGCGCCAACCAGGGCGATTGGGACTCGCTGCCTCGATCGCCGTGCTCGCCATGCTCATCTTTCCGGCCCTGCCGGGAGCGATGGGTGGGCGGGTGCTCGCTCACGCCCAGCTGGTCGCCAGCTCGCCGGGCGCGGGGGCCACCGTCCCGGATGTGCCGGACGATATCCGCCTCGTCTTCAGCGAGCCGCTGGAGGCGGCAGGTGAGCTCCGTCGACATCGCCGACCTGAATGGCAACGTGATCGTGTCGCGTGCAGGGGACGTCGACCCGGATGACCCCTATGCCCTGGTCGTGACCGGGGTGCCCCTGGTCGACGGTGGCATTTACCTCGTGACCTGGCGCAACGTCTCGGCCGCCGACGGCCACGCCTCTCAGGGATTCTTCTACTTCGGGGTCGGCGACGTGCCCGGGTCACTGGCCGGTGGTCCGGGCGGCATGGTGCACGCCCCCACCCAGCCGCTCGACGTCATCGGGCGCTGGCTGACCTACCTCGGCATCCTGCTTGCGCTCGGCGTTGCCGTCTTCCATGCCGTCGTGATCCGTGGCGGACCGATCCCGCGAGCGGGCGTGCGCGCACTGGCCGCGATGCTCCTGATCTCGGCGACCGCGACACTCGCGCTGGCAGCCGCCGCCGGACTGGAGGCGGGTTCGATCTTCGACCACCTCCTGTCGGGTCGCAACGGACTCCTGCAGCTGGCGCGCGCAGGGGTCGCAGCCGTCGGCGCCGCCGCGCTGCTCTTCCTGCCCCGGCGCTGGGCCGCAGCGGTGGCGGCGGGGACCGGCGTGGCAGGGATCGTCCTGCTCGCGGCCGCGGGACACGCGTCAGCGCTTCCCACCCCCGTGCCGATCATCGCCGCTGCCATCCACGTGGGCGCCGCCGCGATCTGGATCGGCGGCATCGTGAGCCTCCTCGTGCTCACCGTGCGACCCGGGCTGCTGGTCGACGGACCGACGCCGAACATGCGGTCGCTCCTCCCGCGCTTCTCCGCCGTGGCGCTGGGCGCAATCGGCCTCGTCGCGCTCACCGGCGTGTATCAGTCGTACTCGCAGACCGGCGTGCTGCTCGACACCGGAACCGAATACGGGCGCACGCTGCTCATGAAGTCCGCCGTTGCGCTCGGCGCGTTGAGCCTTGGCGGCCTCAACTACTTCGATGGCGGCCGGCTGATGGGCTGGCTCGGCGGGTTCCGGCGCCGGATCACCGTCGAGGTCGCGCTCGCGACCGTCGTGCTGGTGCTGACCGCTGCATTGGCCATCACGCCCCCCGTCGATACGCCGACCGGCGTGGCCATCAAACCGATCCCGGACGCCTTCGGCAAGGTCGCCCCCGGCATGAGCATGCAGGTCATCCCGGGCCGTCCCGGGATCAACCGCATCGTCGTGACGACCACCGACGCGCTGGCGGGACTGTCGGTGCTCGAGCTCGGCCTGGACGATCTCGACACGGGAACGTCGACGCGCGTGCCCCTCGTCCTGGAGTCGATGCCCGGAATGAGCCACGGCGGCAGCGGCACCGGGATGGAACACGTGACCGACGACGGCTCAGTCGACTGGACTGCCGACTCCGTCGTTCTGCCGACCGGGAGCCAATGGGACGCGAGCGTCCGCATCCTGTCGGCCTCGGGCGACACCGAGATCTCGCGCCAGCGCTTCGCATTCACGCTGTCGGACGATGGGATCGACGCAGGACGCGTCGCCAACCTTCTGAACCCGGCTTCGGCGGTGGCTGCGCTTCTCGCCCTTGGCGGCGCGCTCGCCCTGGGCCTCGGACTCGGCGGCTTCAGCCTCCCCCGCTGCGAGGCCGCGGCGTCGCGCATCGCCCTGTTGGCCGGTGGCAGCGTCGCCGCCATCCTCGGAGCCGCCATCGGTGTGACCCAGCTGGTGACCTGACCCGACTTGGCAGCATCTCGCCCCGCTGCCACCATGGCTCCCGATGCCGAACCCCCTCACCGTCCTCGACACGCTCGGCCGCCCGATGCGCGACCTGCGCATCAGCGTCACGGACCGATGCAACTTCCGCTGCGTGTACTGCATGCCGAAGGAGGTCTTCGGGAGCGACCACGCATTCCTGCCGCGGACGGAGATCCTCGACTTCGAGGAGATCGAACGCGTGGTCCGGGCCTCGGTGGCGCTGGGCGTGCGGAAGATTCGCCTCACCGGCGGTGAGCCGCTCGTCCGCCGCAACCTCGAGACGCTGGTGCGGATGCTCGCAGCCATCGAGGGCATCGAGGACCTGACGCTGACCACAAACGCCTCGCTGCTGGCCGATCGCGCGCAGGTGCTCGCGGACGCGGGCCTTCACAGGGTGACCGTCAGCCTCGACGCGCTCGACGACCCGACCTTCCAGTCGATGAACGATGTCGGCTTCCCGGTCTCACGCGTGCTCGAGGGGATCGCGGCCGCCGAGGAGGCTGGCCTCGGGCCGATCAAGGTCAACGCCGTCATCCGGCGAGGGCTGAACGAGCACGCCATCGTCGACCTTGCCGAGCATTTCCGCCGCACCCCGACGACGGTCCGGTACATCGAGTACATGGACGTCGGCCACACCAATGGCTGGCGCCTGGACGACGTCGTGGCGGCCGCCGAGGTCGTGGCGGCCATCGACGCGCGCTGGCCGCTCCAGCCGGTCGAGTCGGCGTACCGTGGCGAGGTTGCGCAGCGCTATCGGTACCGTGACGGGGCCGGCGAGATCGGTGTGATCAGCAGCGTCACCCAGCCGTTCTGCGGCGACTGCACGCGGGCGCGCCTCACCGCCGACGGCCAGCTGTTCACCTGCCTGTTCGCGACCTCCGGACACGACCTGCGCGCCCTGCTCCGCTCCGGCGCCGGCGACGCCGAGCTGGCCGAGACGCTGCGCGTCATCTGGGCCGGCCGCGACGACCGCTACTCCGAGCTGCGCACGCTCGACACGGTCGACCTGCCCAAGGTCGAGATGAGCTTCATCGGGGGCTGACGGAGGACCGATCCATTGAGCGTCTCGCGACTCGAGGACATCCCGGGCTTCAACATCGACCGAGTGGCCGCGGCGGCGGGCGACGACCCCGACGTCCTGCGCATGGAGAACCTCGACACCGACCTGCGGCCTCCGGCCGCTGCGATCGAGGCGACGAAGGCGGCGATCGACACGTACGACGGAAACAGCTGGCTGCCCTTCACCGGCCGAGACGACCTGAAGGAGGCCGTGGCCTCGTTCATCGAGCGACGCGGCGGGCCACGCTACGACGGGCGGCGCGAGATCGTGATCACCAGCGGCGAGGGCACGGCCATGCTCGATGCGCTGTTCTGCCTGACCAATCCCGGCGACGAGGTGATCCTCACCGATCCGACCTACGCCGGGATGATCAACCGCGTCCGGCTCGTCGGGGCGGTGCCGCGCCTGGCACCGCTGGTCGTCGCGCACGGCGAGTGGCGCCTGGACCTCGACGCGCTCCGCGCATCCGTCACGGAGCGGACTCGGGTGGTCTTCATCCACAACGCGTCCTTCCCGAGCGGCTGGGTGGTGAGCGACGACGAATGGGACGCGATCGCCTCCCTCTGCCGCGATCACGACCTCCGGCTCCTGTACTGGGGCGTCTACGAGAGCATCCTGTTCGACGGGCGGCCGATGCGATTGCCCAGCGCCATGGACGGAATGCGCGACCGGACCGTGACCATCGGCTCCGGCATCGAGCAGCGCATGATCGGCTGGCGCGTCGGCTGGATCGTCGCGCCCGGTGAGCTGGTCAACGACGTCTCGCGAGTTGAGATCTACAACGATCTCGTCCCGAGCAACTTCTCGCAGGTCGGGCTGCGGGCGGCCCTCGAAACGCAAGACGAGGAGCAGGCGGCGGCCACGGCGGAGTATCAGCGCCGGCGCGACGAGACGATGCGCCAGCTCGGGGGCCTGCCGGCCATCTCCGCCGCCGGCGGCTGGTCGCTGCTGCTCGATGTCGCGTCGCTCGGCCTCGACGGTGCCGAAGTCTCGAGCCGGCTCCTCGAGCACAAGGTGGCTGCCACCCAGATGCGCGGCTGGGGTGGCGAGGTCGCCGATCGTCACGTCCGCTTCGTGTTCAGTCGCGAGCCGGTGGAGCGGATCGCCCTTCTCGGTGAGCGAGTGCGGGCCGCTCTGGCCTTCTGACCAGGCGAATTTGGCCCGCCGCATGCGGTGCGGAGCGCTGGTCAACATCGAAAGGAGCAGATCACCATGTGCCTGAACTGCGGCTGCATGCGCGCCCATGACGACATGGGCAAGCCCGGAGTGAACATCACCTACGAGGACGTCAAACGCGCCGCGGAGGCCAACGGGACCACCGTCGATGAGGCGCTCGAGACGATCTCGCGCACCGCCGACAAGGATCGAGGCGACCACCCCCAGGAGTACGCCGGCTGACGTTACCCGTGGATCGGGCCGGGCCGATCGCGGAGCGGGGTTCCCGTCCGGCCGCGCAGGGTAGCGAGGATCTCGCCGACGATCGCGGTGGCGACCTCCTCGGCGCCGTCAGCGCCGACGTCCAGGCCCGCCGGAGCGTGAAGCGCCGCCAGGTCAGCGTCGGTCGGTGACGTCTCCAGCTCGGCGAGGAGCCGATCGGTTCTGTCGCGCGGCCCGAGCACCCCGAGGTAACGAACGCCGCGCCCCAGGAATCCGCCGAGGGATGCGGCATCGCGAAGATAGTCGTGGCTCATCAGGACGACGGCTGTCCACTCGCTCGCTCCGGCGGCTTCGGCCGCCTCGGCCGGCTCGACGTCATGCAGGACCGCGCCGGGGAAGCGTTCCGGGCGCAGCAGCGAGCGGCGTCGATCGATCACGCTGACGCGCCAGCCAAGACGCAGCCCGGCGGCGACCAGCGGACCAGCATCCGGACCGGCGCCGCACACCACCAGGTGCAGCGGCGGCAGGATCGGGTCGAGGACGGCCTCGCCGATGATCGTCGGTCGGCCGTGGGCGACGGCCAGCGCGGCACGCTCGCCGAGCGCATCGGCCTCCTGCTCGGTCAGGACGCGACGCTCGCCGTCGAGGCCGGTGAGCAGGTAGGTCGCACTACCGTCGCGGGCGGCGCGGAGCGCGTCGAGCGTCTCGGCCGCCAGGGCCGGGGGCTCCGCCAGCAGGTCGATCACGCCGCGGCAGCCGAGTCCCATGCCCCACAGCTCGTCGCCCTCGGCCGAGTGGTCGACGGTCACCAGCACCGGCGCGTCGAGCCTGATCGCCTCGCGAGCCAGGCGCGCGGCCTCCTCCTCGAGGCATCCACCGGAGATGAGGCCGATCGGGGGGCTCGACGAAGGCACCAGCAGCCGGGCGCCCGGTCGTCGATACGAGGACCCGCGCACCGCCACGACGGTGGCCAGCGCCGCCGGCTCTCCATCGGCGCGGAGCCGTGCGGCGGCCTCGAGGATGGCGTCGATCTCGCTCACCGGGCGACTCTACCCCGGGTGGCCTAGGTGGTCCGGCCTGCCTCGCCGAAGTACTCCAGGAGCAGCGCATTGAAGCGGTCGGGCTGCTCGAGGTTCAGCATGTGTGCCGATCCCTCGAACACCTCGAGCCGCGCGCCGGGAACGACATCCGCGAGGTGCCGCATCGAGTCACTCGTGCCGGGGTCGTCCAGCGTGCCGAGCATCACCAGCAGCGGGGCACGCAGCTCGCCGAGCCGTCCGTCCGCAGGCGGGTCGAGTGGTTGCGGCTGGCCCTCCTCCTTCTCGGCCAGGTAGTTCGTCAGGATCCAGTCGTGCACCCGTGCACGAATCTCCGGATCGACGCGGCCGGCTGGCTGTCCAGGCCCCTCGGCCCAATAGGCGGTCTCCCACTCGGCGACCGGAACCCAGTCGTGCGCCTCGGTCCACGCCTCGACCTGATCCCAACCTTCCGGCGCCTCGTCGCCCGCGTCGTAGCCGCCGACCCCTCCTGCAGCAACGACGAGCGAGCGCACCCGCTCAGGAAACTCGATCGCGAAGTCGAGCGCGATCTGTCCGCCGCGCGACAGCCCGACGACATGCGCGGATCGTTCGCCGAGGTGATCCAGCAGCGCGGCGATATCGGCTCGGTTCGAGAACTCGACCGCATCGGTCTCCGTGCGTCCAATGCCACGGGTGTCGTAGCGAATCACCCGGTAGGAATCGCGAAGGGCAGCGACCTGGCCGTCCCACATGCGGAGATCCGCGACGCCGGCGTGGATGAGCACCACCGGCTCGCCCGTTCCGTCCACCTCGTAGTAGATGCGAGCGCCGTTCGTCTCGAGTGTGCCGGTCTCGGTTGGCATGAGCCGATGCTAACGCGATTTCCCGACGATCCGTGACACGGATCCGTACGCCGACCCCGGCACGGGACATGCACCCTCGGCTGATCAGAACCTGGAGGTGTAACCGATGACGACGACCATTCCCGCCACCGACGTCGATGCCAAGAAGGCGCTGGTTCGGCGGTTCATCGACGAGGTGTTTCTGAAGGGCGACTTCAGCGCCGTGGACGAGCTGATGACCGACGACTTCATCTCGCACACGTCGGGCCCCGGCGGGTCGGGCAAGGACGGGATGAAGGAGACCATCAAGCGCGTCTCCGCTGGCCTGACGGACGCGAGCATGAAGATCGAGGACATGATCGCCGAGGACGACCGGGTGGCGGTTCGGCTCACCGGGCACGCCGTTCAGACCGGCGAGTTCATGGGCATGCCGCCGAGCGGCAAGGCGTACACCATCGGCGAGATCCACATCTTCCGCATCCGGGATGGCAGGGTTGCCGAGCACTGGCACCAGGCAGACTTCCTCGGCATGATGCGCCAGCTCGGCGCGCTGCCCGAGATGGGTGGCAAGCCCTCCTAGCGCTCGAACAGCACGCCGGGGTTGAGGATGCCCGCCGGATCCCATGCCGCCTTGATGGCGCGCATGGCGGCCACGGTCTCCTCGCCCCGGTCACGCACCAGCCACCCAACCTTGGCGACGCCGATGCCGTGCTCGGCGCTCACGCTGCCGCCGAGCTCGAGCACGAGCTCCAGTACGGCGTCGTCGACCCGCTGATCCTCCGGGGCGGGGCCGAGCACGTTGACGTGCAGGTTCCCGTCGCCGACGTGGCCGTACACGATCGTCCGCGCGTCGACGTCGACCGCCGCCACCACTGCCGGCGCACGCTCGACCAGCTCGGCGTAGCGCGCGACCGGCACCGAGACGTCGAGCTTGTGCGGCACGCCCTCGGCGTTGATGACCTCGGTGTGCCGCTCTCGCAGCTGCCAGAGCCGGTGCCGCCCGGCCGGATCGGTCGCCACCGCCGCCGAGCCATCGGCCACGCCGATCGCCTCGAGCGCGGCGAGCAAGGCCTCGGTCGGATCGGCGTCGTCCGAGGCGGCCTCGACCAGCAGGTAGACCGGCGTGCGATCGGCGAACGGAGCACCGGCCGAGGTATGGCGCATGACGAGGTCCAGGCCGGCATCGGTGAAGAGCTCCAGCGCAAGCACCGATCCGAGCGTGCGACGCAGATCCGAGGCGGTGGCGACCAACGAGGACGCATCGGCAAGGCCGATGACACACACCGCCCGATGCCGAAGCGGCGGCACCAGTCGCAGCCTGACGGCGGTGATGACGGCGAGAGTGCCCTCGGACCCTGCCAGCAGGCCGCCCAGGTCGTAGCCGGTATTGTCCTTCGGCATCCCGGGCAGCCGGCGCAGGATGGTCCCGTCAGCGCGCACCGCCTCGAAGCCGAGGAGCTGCGAGCGCATCGGCCCGTGGCGGACCACGTTGACGCCGCCGGCATTGGTGGCGACCATGCCGCCGATCGTCGCCGAGTCGCGAGCGCCGAGGTCGACCCCGACCTCCCAGCCGGCTGCCCGCGCCGCGGCCTGCACCGTGCCGAGCGTCGCACCGCCCCCGACCGTCACCTCGCCTCCCACGCGGTCCACCTGGTCGACGTGGTTCAGTCGCAGCGTGCTGAGCACGACCTCGCCGCCGCGCGGCACCGATCCGCCAACCAAACCCGTGTTGCCGCCCTGGGGAACGACGGCGGCGCCAGCTCGCCCGCAGGCGACCAGCACGCGAGCCACCTCGTCCGTCGACGCCGGTCGAACGACCGCCAGCGCCTCGCCGTGGAAGCGGCGCGTCCAATCGGTCTCGTAGGAGGCGCGCAGGCCAGGATCAGTCAGGCAGTGGCTCTCGCCGACGATCTCGCGGAGCGAGACGACGAGCGCGTCTGGGGTCATGGGCGCATCCTAGCGGCACGCGGCTTGCGCACGATTCGGCACGTGGAGGTGCACTGACGATGGATGAACGATCGGACCGGCAGCCCCTGCCATCCGAGGACGGCGGCGACCTGGTGGATGAGCCGAGCCGCGGCGAGACCGACGACTACCTCGTCGCCAGCGCCGAGGGCGTCCCCTACGTCCCGCCGATGGAGCGCGCCATTGGCGAGGAGTCCGATGCCGAGGAGCTCGAGCGCGAGGACGACATCCAGCTGGATGACGGCGAGCTGCCGCGCGACGGCGAGCTCCAGGCCGACGTGATCGACGCCTTGCGGGCCTCGGACGTTCCCGCCGGCGAGCGACTGCGGATCGCGGTCAGCGGCCGGCGAGTGCTCGTCCAGGGCGAGGTCGAGACGATCGAGGCGCTCGACGAGATTCTGGGTATCGTTGGCGACGTCCCGGGCGTCGACGATGTCGTTGACGAGGTGACGGTCAGCCGCCTCTGACGCATCGGCGCATCCTGCGTTTGCATGATCATGCATCAGCGTGTTTGGATATGCACGTTCCGCCATCACGAGGCCGCCCACGATGACCGCGAGCCATACCGCCGATCCGACGGCCGCGGGCTCGGCTGAGCTCGGGGCGCTGCGCGAGATCGTCCAGCTCGCGGCCGGCGCCTCCACGTGGGACGAGCTGATGCAGCTCATCGTGGATCGCAGCACGGTGGCGATGGACGCCGAGGTCTGCTCGCTCTATCTCGTCGACCGGGATGGGGCCGGGTTGACGCTCGCGGCGACGAACGGAGTCGATCGGGAGCACATCGGAGTCGCGCGGCTCGAGATCGGACAGGGCATCACCGGCCTGGCCGCCAGCACGCGGGGAGCGGTGGTCAGCACCGACCTGGCCAACGACCCGCGCTGCGCCTGGATCCGAGGCGTCGATCACGAGCGCTTCACCTCCATCCTGGCAGTGCCGCTCGAGGCGGGCGACCACGTCGTCGGCGTCCTCAACGTCAAGACCGAGGCGCGTCGGGACTTCGACGAGTCCGAGATTCGGCGACTGTCGACGATCGCCTCGCTGCTCGCGGGAGTCGTGGAGCGTCGCCGCCTGCACCTCGAGACCGAGGCGCAGCTCGACGGGCTGCGCAGCGTCGACCAGGCACGGGCCGAGCTCATCGCGGTCGTCACCCATCAGCTGCGCACGCCGCTGGCCGTTGTCCGCGCCTACCTCGACCTGCTGTCGGAGACGGCGGATGCGTCGAAGGCCGATGAGGTCGCCGGCTGGCACGAGGCGGCAACCGGCCAGGTGCTTCGCCTGAATGACCTGGTCGACACCATCCTTGAGACGGTGCGCGCCGATCGGCTGCTGACCGTCGAGATCCGCCGGTTCGACGTGGGTGCGGTCATCGACGAGGTGCTGACACGCCTGGCGCCGTTGCTGCGCCGCCACCGATTGGAGCGGTACGCCACCGGCAGCCGGATGGCGCTCGGCGATCCCGGGCGGCTGGCACAGGTGCTCGAGCTGCTGCTCGAGAATGCCGCCAAGTACGCGCCGGCCGGCGCCGAGATCGTGGTGGCCGACTGGTCAGCCGAGGGCGAGGTGCGCGTCGCGGTCGGCGACGACGGCCCGGGCGTGCCAGCCGACATGCGCGAGAGCGTCTTCGAGCCGTTCGTTCGCCTGAACCAGACCGATGCGCCCGGCACGGGCGTCGGCCTCTTCGCCGCGCGCCGCCTGGTCGCCGCCATGGACGGGCGCCTCTGGATCGAGGACAAGCCCGCCGGCGGCAGCCAGTTCGTCACCGCCTTGCCGGAGGCGGCCGCATGAGCCCCGAGACCCCGCTGCGCATCCTGGTCATCGACGACGAGCCGGCCATGATCGGTGCCGTCGCCGCGCTGGTGGGCAGCGTCGGACATCGGGTGAGCGCCGCCTACGACGGCCACGAGGCATTGCGACGCTTCGATGCCGATCGGCCGGACCTCGTGATCCTGGACCTCGCGATGCCGGGCCTCGACGGGATCGCGGTCTGCGGCGAGATCCGGAAGCGTGGTGCGACGCCGATCATCGTGCTGTCCGGCGAGGGCCAGGAGGCCGCCAAGGTGGAGGCGCTCGACGCCGGCGCCGACGACTACGTCACCAAGCCGTTTGGCAAGGACGAGCTGCTGGCCCGCATCCGGGCCGTCAGCCGCCGGCGATCCGAGCCGGCTGCGGCAAGCACGGGCGGCAGGTCGCTGCGCATCGATCGGCGGCGCCACGAGGCGTGGGCGGGCGACACGCCGCTTCCGCTGACGCCGATCGAGTTCGCACTGCTGGATGCGCTGGTCAGGGCGAACGGCGACCTCGTGACCCACGAGGAGCTGTTGCAGGTCGGCTGGCGAGGCGAGCCCGACCCCGACCCGCTGTGGATCAAGCCGCACCTTGCCCGCCTGCGCTCCAAGCTGCGCGATGCCGGTGCGCCGCTCCCCACGCCGGTGCGTTCGCTCGGTTATCGCCTCATCGAGCCATCGCCATCGGCTCGGCAGCCGACGGAGCCTGGCTGAGCCCGAGGTCCGCGTCGCGCGGCTCGACGACGAGGAAGCGGCCGCGCCATCGGTCCCAGCCCAGCAGGATGGAGGCGGCCTGGGTGCTCCCCTCCGCAGCGTGCGACGTGAGCAGATCGCGCAGGGGCCGCACGTCGGTCTCATCGAGCGGACGAGCGAGCACGCCCGAGCTCAGCTTGGCGCTGACAGTGCCGTCGTCGAGCAGGTAGGCGCGCCCGCCGGTCATCCCGGCGCCGAAGTTGGGGCCGATCGAGCCGAGCACCACCACCGTGCCGCCGGTCATGTATTCGCAGCCATGCGCGCCGATACCCTCGACGACAGCCCTCGCCCCGGAATTGCGTACCGCGAAGCGCATTCCGGCGCGGCCGACCACGTGGAGCGCGCCCCCGGTGGCGCCGAACAGGCAGACGTTGCCGGCGATCGCCTGGTCCTGGGCGGAGCCCTCCGACCGGTCGCACGACGATCGTCGCTCCGGACAGGCCCTTGCCGACGTAGTCGTTGGCCTCGCCGATGAGCTGGATGCGCATGCCTGCCACGGCGAAGGCGCCCAGGCTCTGACCGGCCGACCCGGTCAGCTCGTAGCGAACGTGCGGCAGCCGCCTCGGCTCAGGTCGACGCTGGAGAGCGCCGGCCAGGCGAGCACCGATGCTGCGGTCGCGCGTCGTCACCGCGGCGCGCACCAGTGTCTCGCCCTCGGCCACACGCGCCGCGATCGCCGTCGAGCGCATCGGCCTCGAAGCTGCCGTCCGCCGGACGATCGGCCCACCGCGGGCGATCCTTCGGCGGGTCGTCGGAGGCGGGCGCCCATGCCGGGGCGGACACGAGGCGGCCGAGGTCGATGGCGGCGGCGGCCGTCCCGTCGAGCAGGTCAGCGCGACCGATCGCCTCGCCGACGGAGCGCAGGCCGAGGACCGACAGCTCGCGGCGGACGTCCTCGGCCAGGGCGGTGAAGAAGGCCACCACCTGCTCCGGCGTGCCGGTGAACTTGGCCCGCAGATCCTCGCGCTGGGTGGCGATGCCGGTCGGGCAGGTGTCGAGGTGGCACTGGCGCGCCATGTCGCAGCCGATGGCGACCAGGGCCGCGGTCCCGAACCCGAACTCCTCCGCGCCCAGCATGGCGGCGATGACCACGTCGCGGCCGGTCTGCAGGCCACCGTCGGTGCGCAGCGCGACCCGGTCACGGAGCCGGTTGCGGACGAGGACCTGGTGCGTCTCGGCCAGCCCGAGCTCCCAGGGCAGGCCGGCGTGCTTGATCGAGCTCAGCGGCGAGGCACCGGTTCCTCCTGCGTGGCCGCTGACCATCACGTAGTCGGCGTGCGCCTTGGCCACCCCGGCGGCGATGGTGCCGATCCCCGCTCCCGCCACCAGCTTCACGCCGATGCGGGCCGTCGGGTTCACCGCGCGCAGGTCGCTGATCAGCTGCGCGAGGTCCTCGATCGAGTAGATGTCGTGATGCGGCGGCGGGCTGATCATCGTCATGCCCGGCTGCCCGCGACGCAGGCCGGCGATGAAGGCCGTCGCCTTCTTGCCCGGCAGCTGGCCGCCCTCGCCCGGCTTCGAGCCCTGCGCGATCTTGATCTCGAGCTGATCGGCCCGCGCCAGGTACTCGGCAGTCACGCCGAAGCGGGCCGATGCGACCTGCTTGATGGCCGCGTCGCGACGGTCTCCATCCCCTGATTCCGAATACCAGGCGGGATCCTCGCCGCCCTCGCCGGAGTTCGCGCTGCCGCCGAGCCGGGCCATGCCGATGCTGATCGCCTGGTGCGCCTCCGGCGACAGCGCGCCGAGGCTCATCGCCGAGCTGACGAAGCGCCGCGCGATCCGCGATGCCGGCTCGACGTCCTCGATCGGCACCGGACGGCCCGCCGCCTTCAGTGAGAGCAGGTCGCGAGGCTGCCGCGCACCGAGATCGGCCAGCAGATCCCGGTACGCGGCGAGCTGCCCATCGGTGTCGACCGCCTGCTGAAGCGCCTTCACCACCTTCGGTGCGTAGGCATGCGTCTCGCCCGCGCCCCTGAACCGGATGAACCCGGGGTCCTCGAGGGTTGGAGTCGCCTCGGAGAACGCTCGCCGGTGATGAGCGATCAGCGTGCGGCCGATCGCCTCGGCGCTGACCGAGCCCGGCCAATGGTTCGCGGCCGGGAAGCATCGGGAAGCCAGGCCCGAGTCCATGCCCAGCACGTCGAAGATCTGCCCGCCGCGGTACGAGCTCAGCGCGCTGATCCCCATCCGGGCCAGCACCTTGCGCAGCCCCTGCTCGAGCGCCGCGATGGTGTTGCGCCGCGCGTCGTCGGGCTCCAGGTCCTCGGAGCCACGCTCGCCCGACTGCTCTGCGGCCAGCTCGAGCAGCAGCCACGGGTGCACGGCCGATGCGCCGACCGCCACCAGCATCGCGAGGTCGTGGACGTCGAACGCGTCGCCGGCCTCGACGGCCACGTCGGTTCGCGATCGCCGGCCGGCGCTCACCAGCTCCTGGTTCACGCGGCCGACGGCGAGGATGGTCGGGATCGCGGCGCGGCGCGGACCGGCGGCACGATCGGACACCACGACGAGCTCCGTGCCCCGTCGTGCCGCCGCACGCGCCTGCCGGCCGAGCCGCGCCATCCCGAACGCGAGCCCGCGCGCCCCGCGCGAGGTCGGCCAGGTGGCATCGAGGACGGCAACGCGGCTCACCGAGCCGAGCAGCTGCCCCCATTGGTCTCGGTCGAGGATCGGTGAGTCGATGACGACCGCCGCCGGCTCAGACGCACCGAGGTAGTCCGGCTTCCGCCCGATCGACATCGCGAGCGACATGACGGCGCGCTCGCGCTCCGGGTCGATCGGCGGATTGGTGACCTGCGCGAACGACTGGCGCAGGAACGCCGATGCGCGGCGCGGCCGCCGAGAGAGCGGCGCGATCGGCGTGTCGTCGCCCATGCTCCAGATGGCCTCATGCGCCTCGGTCGCCATCGGCCGAATCAGCTGCTTCACGATCTCCGCGTCGAGGCCGAGGGAGACGCGGACCCGATCGTCGCTCGTCGGTGGCTCACCGACCGGAATGCTGGTGATCAACCGGCGCGGCGCCGGTCGAAGCAGCGTCCCATGGCGCTCGATGGTCGGGCCGACCACCCGGCCGGTCGTCACGTCCACCACCACCATCTCGCCCGGGCCCAGCCTGCGCCGATGCGTCACGCGTTCCGCGGCGAGCTCCACGCTCCCGGCTTCCGACGAGACGACGATCAGCCCGTCGTCGGTGGCCGTGAGCGCCAGGGGCCTGAGCCCGTTGCGGTCGAGCATCGCGCCGACTCTGCGTCCGTCGCCGAACACGAGCGCCGCCGGGCCGTCCCACGGCTCCGATCGCGCCTGCGCCGGATCGAGGGCCGGACCGCCGAGCCCTTCGGCCGCCGGGATCAGCGAGCCGATCGCGGCGTCGATCCGCATGCCGCCCAGCAGCAACAGCTCCAGCGCGTCGTCCAGCGATTGCGAGTCGGAGCCGACATCGCTCACCAGCGGGCCGATCTCGGCCAGCCGCTTCGCCCATCGGCCGCCCCCGAGCGCGTTGCGGCGACCGCGCATCGCCTCGCGATTCGAGCGTACGGTGTTGATCTCCCCGTTGTGCGCGAGGTAGCCGAACGGCTGCGCCAGGCGCCACGACGGGAAGGTGTTGGTCGAGTAGCGCTGGTGGAAGACGGCGTACCGCGCGTCGAGGTCATCGGCCCGAAGGTCGTCGTAGAAGCGCCCGAGCTCGTCGCCGACGAAGAGGCCCTTGTAGACGACCTGTGATGAGCCGATGGAGACGATCGCGACGGCCGGCATCGCCGCCTCGACGCTCCGACGCAGGATGGCCAGTCGGCGCGCGAAGGCCAGTGGGGTCAGGCGGCCATCGCCCACCACGATCGCCTGCCGGATCCGTGGCGTCTCTCCCACGCTGCGGTCGGCCACCAGCTCCGTTCGCACCGGCACGTCACGCCAGCCCGCCACCGCCAGGCCGTCGGCCGTCGCCCGGGCCTCGATCAGGCGCGCGCCAGCCTTGGCGTCGTCGGGCGGCAGGAAGCACATGGCGACCGCCACCCGACCGTGCGGCCGGGTGGCAAGGCCGGCCTCCGCGATGAGGCGCTCACCGAAGCGGGGCGAGATCGGAATCGAGATGCCGGCGCCATCGCCGGTGCGGTCATCGGCGGCCCTGGCGCCCCGGTGGGCGAGCGCGGCCAGCGCCTCGAGGGCCATGGGCACCGTTCGGGCGGCATGGCGCCCGTCAAGGTCGGCGACGAATCCGACGCCGCAGGCATCGTGCTCGTGCCGAGGGTCGTAGAGCGGCGCGTCGATCGGCTGGAGTCGCGTGACGGTCATCGGTCGAGCTCGCCTCTGCGCGGGTGTTTCCCACGCTAGGAGCGGTCGAACCGGGTGTCAGCGCCAGCGGAGTTCCGGCTGTGTCGCGATCCGGTCACGAATCGGCGACACCGTTCCGCAACGTTCCGCATCCCCGCGATGTTTGCCGTGCGGGCAAGTAATGACCGAGCAACGCCGAATGCGGGCGTCCGGCTGGCCGTGCATTGCGCCGGTGGCTACGACCGGCCAGCAGGGAGCATCAACCTGGCTGTTAGTTGCGCCGGGCGCAAATTGCGGGCCTCCGCCCCTCGGCCGACGAGAGTCCCCGCGTCAGACCTGGGTGGAGAAGGAGCCCTGCGCGCGGGGCCTCAGAACGCCATCTCGGAGTCCAGGCGGCGCAGCCGCCGCCCAACCTCCTCCATGACTGCCCTGCGAATGGCGGGCGATGCGTCGAGGAGCTGGCTGAATCGCTGGTGCGTCATCACGATCAGCGTCGAAGGCGACTCGGCAACGGTGGTGGCAGTCCGGGGACCTCCATCGAGCAGGGAGATCTCGCCGAGGAAATCACCGTCGCGGAGGGTGTTGACCGTTTGCCCGCCGCGCTCGACCCGAACCGTTCCAGAGGCGATCACGAAGAAGTAGCCCTCGTGTCGGCCCTCGTGGGTCAGCTCGGTGCCGGCTGGGGCGTCCATCTCCTCCGCGATCCGGGCGACCTCCTCGAGCTCGTCGGGCTCCAACCCGGCGAACAACGGTACGCTCCGCAGGAGCTCCAGCTTCTGGTCCATGGTCCCGGCACTCCTTTGTGTTGGGAGAGGCCAAAACTGATGGGGAGAGGCCAAGCCGGTCCGGTCCCGTGATCGGTGAGGATAGCGGCGCGAATAGCGCTGCTCAAGACCGAGCATTGGCGCTTCCCGGCGCGCGTATGCTCCGCATGGCGGTTCGCCAGGGCACGGCGTGCTGCGATTAAAGGGAGGCATCGGAGGAGGACATTTCCCGTGACCTCAACCGCGGAAATCTCAGGGGGAAGCCCATCGCTGGAGCGCGACGCCATCGGACTGCCCGAGGTGCTGTTCCAGTCGATCACCCACATGGCGCCGGCAGTGGCCACGGCGCTCTCCATCGGCGCCGCGACATCGTTCGCGGGCGGCATCACGCCGCTGGCAGTCCTGTTCGCGATGATCGCGGTGCTCTTCACCGCCTTCTCGATGGCCGAGCTCGCTCGCCATCTCCCATCGGCCGGGGGCATGTACACGTACGTTGGCCGTGGCCTCGGCTCGTTCTTCGGCTGGCTCGTCGCCTGGAGCTTCGCCCTCGCCGAGCCGCTCGTCATGCCGCTCCTGCTGGGCGGCTTCGGGTTCTACGGCGCCATCTTCCTGTCGTCCTACCTCAGCATCGACTTCGAGTTCGCGTGGATCGCCCTGGCCATCCTGTGCGGCCTCGTCGTCTGGTGGCTGACGTACCGGGGGGTCGGGCTCTCGACCCGGGCCGGCCTGGTGCTGGGCATCATCGAGATTGCGATCTTCCTGCTCATCTCCACGCTCCTCATCGTCAACGCCCAGAACAACACGCTGAGCGTCTTCGTCCCGGGCGATGACGGTGTGAAGCCCGCGTTCCAGGGCATGATCTTCTGCCTGCTCGCCTTCATCGGCTTCGAGGCGGCGGCGCCGCTCGGGGAGGAGACCAGGGAGCCTCGGAGCACGATTCCGCGTGCCGTGATCTGGTCGGCGATCCTGGTCGGCCTGTTCTACGTCTTCTGCTATTACGCGGCCACCGTCTTCTTCGGGCCCGATGAGATGGTCGGGTTCTACACCTCGCATGACGGCGACCCGTGGGGCTTCATGGCCGAGCAGGTCCTGCCCGGAATCGGTGGCCTGCTGGTCGTGTTCGCGATCCTGAACAGCTCGCTGGCCAACGCAAACGCGGGTGCCACTGCGGCAACCCGATCGCTCTTCGCGATGGGACGCGCGGGCCTGCTGCCGCGATTCTTCGCTGCGGTTCATCCCGAGACGCGCGCGCCGGTCAACGCGGTCCACTTCCAGGCCGTGACCGGCCTGATCATCGCCGTCGTCCTCGGACTCGTGCTCGCCAACGACCCGTTCGAGACGCCGGAGGGCGCCAGCAGCTTCGGCGGCCTCAACGTGTACGTCTTCCTGGGCACGATGCTCGGGCTGATCTTCGCCGGGATCTACATCCTGGTGAACCTGGCGTGCATCGGCTACTTCTGGCGGCAGCGACGCGACGAGTTCAACGCGATCAAGCACCTCCTGGTGCCGATCCTCGGCGTCATCGCCATGATCCCCGCCCTGCTCGCCGTGATCGGCGGGCGTGACGATCCCGATCCTCGACATCGAGCTGCCTCCGTACGAGACGGCCCTCCGCTGGACGGCCCCGATCGTGGGGATCTGGGTGGTGCTCGGGATCCTGGTCTACTTCGTCCTCCGCTCTCGAAGCCCGGAGGCGCTGCAACGCGTGAACGACGTCTACGGTGGCGACACGGTCACCGCGGAGACAGCACCGCCACCGGAGCGGACGACCTACTGACCGATGCGGGCCGGCCTCCGGGCCGGCCCGTCGTCTACCCGAAGATGCCCAGCGGGCAGTGGGCGGTAACGACGAAGTTCGGCACGTCGACGATCTCGCTGATGCGCAGGTCGACCGCCACGCTGCACAGCAGGTAGGCCTGCATGGGGTCGAGCCCGTGCTCGCGGCCGAGCCACTCGATCATGCGCTTCACCGCGTCGCGGGCCGCCTGCATGAGGTCCGGCCCGATGCCATCGGTGGCGTAGCGGGCCCCGTTGCGCAGGGCGGCGTGCGGGTCTGGCGCGGCGATGAACTCGGGACCGGTCAGGTGGAGGTCCTTGCGCACCGTCAGCCGGACGAGCGCCCGCATCGGCGTCTCGATCGCCGTGCCCGATACCTCGCCGTCCCCCTGCGTGGCGTGGCCGTCGCCGATCGAGAAGAGCGCGCCGGCGTGGAATACCGGCAGGAACAGGGTGGAGCCGGCGACCAGGTGCCTGGTGTCCATGTTGCCGCCATGCAGGTCGGGCGGGATGGTTGAGAGCGGGCCTGTCTTCGGGGCGACTCCCACCTCGCCACAGAACGGAGCGAGGGGCAGGGTGATGCCAGGCCAGAACTCGACGCGATCGGCCCCCGGGGTGAGGCGGGTGATCTTCAGGTAGCCGTCGGGAAAGTCGTCGGCCAGCAGTCCGAAGCCGGAGATCGAGGCCGTCCAGCCCCAGTCGGCGTGCGAGAAGTCGAGCAGGTCGACCTGGAGCGTGTCGCCCGGCTCGGCGCCGTCGACGGCGACCGGCCCGGTGACCTGGTCGACGCGGTCGAAGTCGAGCGTCGCGAGCGAGGCGGTCGTCGATTCGGCCGTGATCTCGCCGTTCGACGCGTCGAGGCAGTCGAACTCGACCACGTCGCCGGAGCCCACGCTGGCCACCGGCGGGATGGCGGGGTCCCAGGCAAGGTGGTTCTGCTCGCGCGCAATGAGGACGCTCGGCGTCGGGAGCGACATGGGTCGCATTGTGTCAGACGCCGCAACCGATTCGCGAGGGCTACGATGCGGACGCATGGACGCTGACCGGGTCGTCGTCGGGATCGACAACGGCGCCACCAAGAACAACGCCACGGTGCTCGACGCATCGGGCCGCTTCCTGGTGGATCGGATGTACGAGATCCCGAGCCGGGTCGGCGAGGGCCCGGAGGCCGCCATCGAGGCGATGGCCGAGACGATGGACCTCGTGCTCCACGAGACCGGCGTCGCGTTGGAGCGGGTGGCGGCGGTCGGGCTGGACACGCCCGGGCCGGCAAGCGCCGTGGGCGTCATCAGCGCCAGGGGTGCCACGAACTTCTCGCAGCCCGCCTGGTGGGGCTTCGACGTGCGGAGCGCGCTGGAGGCGCGCATCGGGCTGCCGGTCGTCTACAACAACGACGGCAACGCCGCCGCCCTGTATGCGCACCAGGTCCACTTCGGAGCGGATGCGCCGATGCATTCCTCGGTGTCGGCCGTCGTCGGCACCGGGCTCGGCGGCGGGGTGATCGAGGCGGGCCAGGTCGTCCGCGGCGCGGCCGGCATGGCCGGCGAGCTCGGGCACGTCCAGATCTTCACGGACGGCCTGCTGGCCGATGACCAGCCGATGCCGACCTGCAACTGCGGCAACCCCGGCGACGTGGAGAGCATCGCGTCGCTGACCGGGATCGTACGCAACCTGCTCCCCTACTGGCTCACGCGATATCCAGACCATCCGCTGGCCTCCCTGCCCGTCGCACAGGCCGCCAAGGAGGTACGGGCCTACGGCGTCGACGGCGACGAGATGGCGCTCAAGCTGTTCGACCAGCAGGCCGGCGCGGTCGGGCGCCTCTTCACGATTGCCGCGAACTACAGCGACCCGAGCGTCTACTTCGTCGGCGGCGGCGTGGTCGAGGCGGCACCGCATTTCCGCGACTGGTTCCTGCGAGAGGGTCAAGGCGCACACGAGCCTGCGCGAGGAGCAGGCAGAGCTGGAGACCTTCGCCCTCGTTCCCGACCGGGACATGGCCGGCGCCCGTGGATCCGCGTTGGCCGCCCTCGCCCTGGCGGACTGATCCCGTCCGTCTGCCGCGAACGGTACAGATTCACACCAGGTGACCATTACGCGCCAAATTGGCGGGTTGGAGCGTCCTCCTGCACGCCTCGCGTGAATCTGGACGCCTCGACGCGGGGGTGTTGCACCTCACGCTCACCTCGCGTGAATCTGGACGTTTCGTTGGTTGCGAGCGGACCTACCGAGCTCAATCGTGGCGGTGCTAATGTGCGCGCCATGACTGCACAGGTGGCGCCTCGGCCTCGCGTTCTGGCCGACCTCGTCCCCGGCGCGCTGGTGCGCGACGTCGTGCTGGTGGTGGGTGCGGCGGTGCTCACCGGGATCGCCGCGCAGATCTCGATTCCCGCTGCCGTTCACCCCCGTGCCGATCACCCTGCAGACGTTCACCGTCCTGATGGCAGGCGCCGCGCTCGGCCCGATCCGCGGCGGCCTGAGCATGGTGCTCTACCTCGTGGTCGGGGTGGCCGGCGTGCCGTGGTTCAGCGAGCAGCGATCAGGCTGGGAGTTCGCGTCGTTCGGCTACCTCATCGGCTTCCTCGTGGCGGCCACCCTGGTGGGCGCACTCGCCCGACGCGGCGCGGATCGGACCGTCCTCGGCGCCGTGTGGCTGATGGTCGTCGGCAACCTGGTGATCTACGTCATTGGCGTGGCGTGGCTGGCCAACTTCCTCGCCGTCGACCTTCCGACGGCCCTGGAATTCGGGGCGTGGCCGTTCCTGATCGGCGACGCGCTGAAGATCGCGCTGGCAGCGGGCCTGCTGCCCGCGGCATGGAAGCTCGCCGGGGATCGACCGCCGGCCTAGCCGCCCGTCCAGCCCAGCCAGCCGAGGATGTGGCCTGGCAATCGCGTTGACCGGCCGATCGTTGGCCAGCGTCAGGTCCTCGAGGCCGATACCGTCTTCGGCCGCCAGCCACGCCTTCGAACGTTCGAGGTCATCCGCGCGGCCGGTGGTCGTGTCGGACGCCGCCCGGCGCCGGATCTCCTCCATCGGCACGGTCAGGCGGACGACGCGCAGCGGCATCGGCAAAGCGGCTCGCAGGGTCGCCATCTGCTCCGCCGTCCGAATCGCATGCGCCAGCAGGAATCGGTCGTTGCCCCTGCGCAGGTAGTTGTCGACGATCAGCCTCAGGTTCTCCACCATCAGCGCGAACTCGGCCATCTCGCTCTCGTCATCGCCCGGCCAGCCCCACGCCAGCCAGTCGAGGTCGAGAGCCGCATAGTGAAATCCCTGCCGCTCGATGAGCTCCGCCATCTCCGCGACCACGGTCGTCTTGCCGGTGCCGAAGGCGCCGGTGACGAGGACAGCCTCCGGGGTGGACATCGGTCAGGCGAGGCCGAGCGACGGCGCTAGCTCGATCGGTCTCAGCAGCTCCGGCCCGTCAGCGGCGACCTTGTTGACGGCCGTGCCGACCGGCCACATCCGCAGGGACTCGACCGGCGCCGGCCGAAGGAGCGACTGAACGTGGCCCAGGTCGGCCTCCGGATCCAGCCAGACCTCGAGCGAATCGCGATCGAGGATCACCGGCATCCGGTTGTGGACCGGATGCGACCAGCTCGTTCGGTGACGTGGTCATGATCGCGGCGGTCGGCACCTCGCCGTGGATCGGGCTCCAGATGCCGGCCAAGCGCCAGCATCTCGCCCGTCGGCCGCCGGGACCGATGGCGTACGGCTGACGCGGCGACGCCGACCGATCCCACTCGTAGAAGGCGTCGGCCGGGATCAGGCATCGGCGCATGCGGAGCGACCGACCGAAGGCCGGCGAGTCCCAGGCCGTCTCGGCACGGGCGTTGATCCAGGTCTGGGCGCTGCGCTTGGCCTCGTCGTCGGCCCAGAACGGGCGGAAGCCCCAGCGCGCGGCGATCAGCCGCCGCTCGATCCTCGCGCTGGACGACCATCCGGATCGTCTCGGTGGGCGGCACGTTGAAGAGGCCATCGGGCAGGTCGTCGTCCGGGATAGGCGCCGAAGTAGTCGCTGATCCGGTGGGAGGGCTCGCCCTGGCTGAATCGGCCGCACATGTCACGCCGATCGTAGCCGCGTCGCCCGGATTAGCTCGCTGGTGGTTGTAACGGCCACTGATTGGCCGATGCGCCCAGCAGCGGACCAGGAACAGCCAAGATCGGGCCCCTTGCCTGGCTGTTGTAACCAGCGGCGAGCCAATTCGGCCACTGATTGGCCGATACGCCCACCAGCGGACTAACGCAGGCGCGGCCGGCGGATCAGTAGCGGCGGCCGCGCTGGCGGGCGAGGTCGAACTGCGCGGTATCGGCGATGGCCATGACGGCCATGGTGCCGGCCTGGACCGGGTCGGAGACGACGAGGTCGACGGCGTCGGTCACCGATCCCGCCATGTTGAGGGCGATGACCGGGACCCCGTGCTCGCGCAGCTCGCGGACCGCGGCGGTGATGTCGCCGCCCATGATCGAGCCGGCCAGCACGAGGCAGCGGGCGCGGGGCAGGTCGGCCACGGCTCGCACCGCCGCCGCGATGTTCTCCTCGCCGACCAACGCGATGGTGTCGACGCTGATCCGCTCGCCGCGCAGGTTGTGCCGATCCGCCTCGGAGACCGCGCCGAGCGCCACCTGGGCGACCTGCGCTCCGCCGCCGACCACGATCACCCGCTTGCCGAACACTCCCTCGAGGGTGCGGGTGGCCTCGTGCGCCTGGATCGCCGGCACGTTGGCGAGCGCTTCGGCCAGCGCCAGCGCATCCAGGCCGGCGACCTCGAGCTCCGCCTCGGCGAGGTCGTCCACCACCCGCGGCGTCGAGAGGGTCCGCAGCGTCCCCCCGGCGTCGGCGATGGCGGCGACGATGTCGGCCAGGGCCGCGGGCGCATCGGCGAAGCGAAGGCGGATGGCGGTGGTCGTGGGCTCGGGCATCAGGCCGGACGGTACCGCAGCGGCCCGCCGCAGGAAGCTCGGCCATCAGCGTCTCGCCGTCGGCCGTCAGGATCGACTCGGGGTGGAACTGGAATCCCTCCACCGGATGTGACCGATGCCGCAGGCCCATGATCACGCCATCCTCCGACCAGGCGGTGACCTCGAGCTCGTCCGGCAGCGCGGCGGTGCTCACCGCCAGCGAGTGATAGCGGGCGGCGTCGAACGGCGAGGGCAGGCCCTCGAACGAGCCGGCGCCGGCGTGGTGGACCGGCCGCGCCTTGCCGTGCACCGGCGGCACGCGCATGACCGTCGCGCCGTAGGCGACGCCGATCGCCTGGTGCCCAAGGCAGACCCCCAGCATCGGGACCGATGGACCCAGCCGCTGCACGAGCTCGACGCTGATGCCCGCCTTCTCCGGCCGGGACGGTCCGGGCGAGATGACGATGGCGTCGGGCCGCTGCGCGTCGACCTCGTCGACCGTGACCTGGTCGTTGCGCGCGACGGTGACATCGGCGCCGATGCGGGCGAGCAGCTGCACGAGGTTGTAGGTGAACGAGTCGTAGTTGTCGAGCAGGAAGACCTTCATGCCTCGCCTCCGATGGCGGCAAGCATGGAGGCCGCCTTGGCCGCCACCTCGGCCGCCTCGCGCTCGGGGACCGAGTCGGCGACGATCCCCGCACCGGCATGCACGGTGGCCATGCCGTCGCGAATGAGCGCGCTGCGAATGGTGATGGCGCACTCGACGTCGGACGGCGAGAAGTAGCCGACCGCACCGCCATACGGTCCCCGGCGCTCGCCCTCCAGCTCCGCGATGGCCTGCATGGCACGCACCTTCGGGGCGCCGCTCACCGTCCCCGCGGGGAAGACGGCGCGAACCGCATCGAAGGCGTCCAGCCCGTCCGCCAGGCGGCCGTGGACCTCGGAGACGAGGTGCATGACGTGGGCGTAGCGCTCGACGTCGCGGAGGGTGGTGACCTCGACGCGTGGCGGGCGCCGCGACCCGGCCGACGTCGTTGCGCGCAAGGTCGACCAGCATGGCGTGCTCCGCGAGCTCCTTGGGATCCGCCCGCAGCTCCGCCTCCAGCGCTGCGTCCTGCACCGGGTCCTCGTGGCGGGGACGCGTGCCGGCGATCGGCCGCGTGACGACCTCGCCGTCGCGGACGCGGACGAGCAGCTCCGGCGACGCGCCGACCACCGCCGCGCCCGGCGACACCGCCGCGAGGTCCAGGTAGTACAGGTACGGCGACGGGTTGATGCGCCGCAGTGACCGATAGATCTCGATCGCGCTTCTCCGCGTTGGCACGCTGAAGCGTCGCGCCAGGACGGTCTGCAGCATCTCTCCGGCGTGGATCTCCTCGACCAGGCGAGCGACGCAGGCCTCGTATCGGGAGCGGCCTTCCGGATCGATCTCGTCGGGCACGACAGCGGCGTCGAAGGTCGCCGGCACCTCGCCCTTCGCCGGCGTCTGCAGCGTCCGCACGACATCGGCCAGACGGTCTCGCGCGCCGATGCCGTCGAGCGTGGCCACGCGCGCCACCTGTGCCAGGTGGTCGAACACGACCACCGACGACGGGAGGTGGAAGACGGCATTCGGCATGGCGAGCGGATCCGCATGAGGAACCGGCACGCTCTCCCATCGGGCCGTGGCCTCGTAGGCCAGGTAGCCGACGCCGGAGGCGAGTGGGAACGCGGGATCGCCGCCCATCGGCTCGACGGCGGGAAGGGCCGCGCGAAGCACCTCGAGCGGATCGTCGCGGCCCTGCATGACGAGCGTCCGGCCCTTGACGCCGGCGATCGAATAGCGACCGTATCGGGCCCCGCCCTCGACGCTCTCGAGCAGGAATGCGCATCGTCCTCCGAGCCGAAGGGCGGCCGCAACCGGCGTGAGCGTGTCGGCCGCCAGCTCGATGCTGGTGACGCGGGTCGGTGTCGCGGTCGTCATCGGTGCTGCTCCGGGATACAACAAAGCCTCCATCCGGTCAGGGACGGAGGCTCGATTCCGCGGTGCCACCCTTGGTTCGGACCCGATCTGGTCCGCGCTCATTTCAAGGCCGATGTAACGGTGGCCAACCATGGCTCGCGGGTCCATTCACCGATGCCGTACCACGCCGGCTTGCACCATCCCGGCTCGCTGATGTGGCCGTGCGACCGACTACTCGTCCCGGTCGACGCCGTCTTGAGTTGGAGCCGCATGCTAGGTTCGCGACGTGTGGCCGTCAAGGAGGCCGCGAGATCACAACCATGCCGCAACCCAACCTGAACCGATGCGGCGCTGACCGCGCCGAGGGCCGCGCGTACGCTCGCGAGCATGGAGCTCATCGAACCAACCACCACGCCTCGCCGCGACTTCTCGCTGTACTCGGTGCGCGAGGGGCGGCTGGTGCCCGTGACCTGCGTGTCATGCGGCTGCCGCCTCGAGATGCACGCCGATGGCAGCTGGTGGCACTTCGCCGGACGAGGAAATCGGGATGCGCGAGGCTGCATCGTGGATTGCGCCGAGCGGCCGCACTACGCGCCCGGAGGCATCGCCGAAGCCCTCGCCTGATTCGGGCGGGCGGCCCGTGACCCGGCAACGGGACGCGGGCGAGGCAGCGCGACGCGCCGAGCCGAGAGGCATCGGCAGCGCCGGCGCACGTGATCCGCTTGCCCGCGAGGTCAAGCTGCTCGGCGCCCTGCTGGGACAGGTGATCGTCGAGCAGGAGGGCCCCGAGCTCTTCGAGCTGGTCGAGCAGCTGCGCCGGGCGGCCATCCGCGGCCGTCGCGCCGGTCCGGAGGAGACGATCGAAGGGGCGCTCCACGCGCTCGACGGCCGCTCCGCCACCGAGCTCCTGGCTGTGGCCCGGGCCTTCACCGCCTACTTCCTGCTGATCAACCTGGCCGAGGAGAAGCATCGGCTGCGGACGCTGCGGAAGCGCGAGCGGTCGAGCCGGCGGGCGCCATTGGCCGATGGCATCGGCGACGCCATCCTTCGCCTACGCCGGGACGGCATGTCGCGCGAGGACGTGCGCGCGCTGGCGCATCGCATGCGCCTGATGCCCGTGCTGACGGCCCACCCCACCGAGGCCCGACGCCGCACGGTGCTGGTGGCGCAGCGGCGGCTGTACCGGCTCCTCGATCGGTTCGACGATCCGCGCCTGACCCGCTCGGAGGACCGCGAGCTGCGGCGGCGCCTTCGCGAGGAGATCAGCCTGCTCTGGCAGACGAGCGCCGTGCGCGCCCAGCGGCCGACGCCGCTCGACGAGGTGCGGGCCGCGATGGTCTTCTTCGACGAGACGCTCTTCGCCGTCACGCCGCGGCTGTATCGGGCCCTGCAGGACACCATCGGCGGAACCGACACCGATGCGGTCGCGGAGCCGTACCTGCGCTGGGGCTCCTGGATCGGGAGCGATCGCGATGGCCATCCCGGCGTGACCGCCGAGGTCACCCGCCGGACGATCCGGATCCAGGCCGACCACATCCTGCGCGGCTACCACAACGTGCTCGAGCGCCTGCAGCAGGCGATCGCCATCTCGGATGAGCAGGCAGGCGTGCCGGACGACTACCGGCGCGAGGTCGCTCAGATGGGCAGGCTCTTCCCCCGGGTTCGCGCCGACCTCGAGCGGCGCTTCGGCGGCCAGAGCTATCGGCAGGCGCTGGGGATCATCGGCGAGCGGATCGACCGCACGCGGGCCCGGCTGGTCGGAGGCTCCGGCATCCGTCGGGGTGGATACGAGTCGCCTGCGGAGCTGCTGACCGACCTGCGCCGGATGCAGGACTCGCTCCGCCGCCACGGAGCCGATCGCGTGGCGGCCGGCGAGGTCCAGGATCTCCTGTGGCAGGTCGAGACGTTCGGATTCCACCTCGCCTCGCTGGAGGTTCGGCAGCACGCCGACGTGCACACGGCCGCGCTGGAGCGCCTGCGTTCGGGCCGATCGGCGGACGAGCCGGTCGATGCGTCGGGGGTGACACTCAACGAGGTCCTCGCCACGTTGCGGACGCAGCGTGAGATCGGCCTCGCTCTTCGGCCCGGAGGCTTCACGCCGCTACATCATCAGCTTCACGCGCGCATCCGACGGACGCGACCGGCCTGCTCGAGCTGGCTCGCCGCGGCGGTGCCCGACGTCCGCCTTCGGAATGGCTCGACGTCGTGCCACTGCTCGAGACCCGCGAGGAGCTGGAGAGCGCCAGCCGGTTCCTCGAGGAGCCTGTTCGCGCGACCCGGCGCTATCGGTCCCATCTCGACGGGTCGGGGCATGCGCCAGGAGGTGATGCTCGGCTACTCGGACTCGAACAAGGAGTCGGGCTACCTGTCGGCAGCCTGGAACCTGCATCGGGCCCAGGAGGGCCTGGTCGGCGGCGGCGCGCAAGCACGGCGTCGAGCTGACCCTGTTCCATGGGCGTGGCGGCACCATCGGTCGCGGGGGCGGGCCGGCCAACCGGGCGGTCCTGGCGCAGGCGGCCGGATCGGTCGACGGCAGGCTCAAGCTGACCGAGCAGGGCGAGGTGATCGCCGAGCGCTACCCGAGCCCGCAGATCGCGCAGCGGCACCTGGAGCAGATGACGAACGCGCTGCTGCTGAGCTCGCGGCCCGGCCATGACGAATCGACCGCCGACCAGCTCGACCGATGGCGGCCGATGATGACCGAGCTGGTCGCGCTGGCCGAGGACGCCTACCGGCGCCTCGTCTGGGAGGATCCCGACTTCGAGGCCTTCTTCGTCGGGGCCACGCCGATCGCGGAGATCAGCCGCATGGAGCTCGGCTCGCGGCCCGGCCCGACGGGCGGCCGCCGCGCCGTCGCTGGCCTCCCTGCGCGCGATCCCGTGGACCTTCGCCTGGGCGCAGAGCCGCACCAACCTGCCGGCGTGGTACGGCGTCGGAGCGGCGCTGGCCGGGTATCTCGAGCGTCACGGCGCCGCATGGTCGCGATCAGCTGGCGACGGCGTACCGCGAGTGGGCCTTCTTCAGCTCGATCATCGACAACGTCGAGCTCGGGCTGGCCATCGCCGACCCGGTCGTGGCGGCGCGCTACGCCGGCCTGGCCGGCACCGATGAGCCGATGCGCCGCATCGCCGAGACCCTGCGCGCGGAGCGGGCACGGACGGAGGACGAGGTGCTGCGCCTGACCGGCAGCGCGCGGCTGCTCGACCGCAGCCCGCGCCTCCAACGCAGCGTCGAGCTTCGGACGCCGTACGTGGATGTCCTCTCCGAGCTCCAGGTGCGCGGGCTCTCGCGCCTGCGCGGCTCTACGCTCGCCGCCGATGAGCGCGCCGCCACCGAGCGCCTCCTGCAGCTGACGGTCAGCGGCCTGGCGGCCGGACTCCAGCACACCGGTTGACCCGATCCGTCACCATGGCGCGGCCATGACCGACGCGCCGCAGAAGACCGCCATCGTCACCGGCGCCGCCGCCGGCATCGGCCGCGCGACCGTCGAACGGCTGCTTGCCGATCGGCTGGCGGGTGGTCGGCATCGACCGAAACGCGGCGAGCGTCGACGGTGCCGAGATGCTGGTGGGCGACGCGGGCGACGAGCCGATGCTGGTCGCCGCGCTCAAGATCTGCGGCGGCTCCCTGGACGCGCTGGTCTGCTCGGCCGGCATCCCGCCCTCGGGTCCATGGGAGAGCCGCGAGCACTGGGACGAGGTCGTCGCCGTCGACCTCACGGCTCCCTACGAGGCGCTGCGTGTCTGCATGGCCCGCGCTCGGTCGCCGCCGGCGGCTCCGCGGTGCTGGTCGGCAGCATCGTCGGTGCGGTTGAGGGCTCGCTCCGTTCGCCCGCCTATGCCGCCGCCAAGGCCGGGCTCGAGGGGCTGGCGCGCTCGATGGCCGTCATCGGCGGACCGGATGGCGTGCGCGTCAACGTCGTCGCGCCCGGCGCCATCGCCACCGACTTCGACGAGCGGCTGCTGCCCGCGGACCACCGGACCGACGTGCCGCTCGGCCGCATGGGGACCGCCGATGAGGTCGCCGCCGTCATCGGCTTCCTCATCGGTCCGGATGCTTCGTACGTCACGGGCGCCGTGTGGACCGTCGACGGCGGAAGGATCGCCTCTCGACCGCCGATGCAGAACGATGCGGCGATAGACCGTTTCAGGAAGTTCGAGTTGCGGCGCTGGCAACTATCGGCCATTGAAGCGCCAAAGCCAGGCTCAGATTGGCCGGCGCTTGCGCCGGCAACAACATGCGGGCAGGTTGAGCACCTTGATTGGCTGTTAGTTGCGCTTCGGGCAAAGGTGCCGGTACCGTTGACATCGGTCCATGCGGGGGATAGGCTCCGCAATCCAATGTCACAGATGTGGTTTTACGGCTAGCGGGTACGAGGCAGGCGAGTAGATCTCGCCGGCGCAGGCACTCGTGCCCGCAGACGCAGGAAGCGAAAGCTCCTGCGTTTTTTGTTTCCCCGATGCGGATCGGGGCAGGGAGCGAAAGGCGCGGCAGGAATCGATGATCGTGGTGATGCGTCCGACGGCGACGCAGGAAGAGGTCGACGGGGTCAGGCGCACCGTCGAGGAGCACGGGCTCGAGGCGTTCTTGAGCGTGGGCGAGGAGCGGACCGTGATCGGCGTCGTCGGCAGCGACATCGATCGGGTCTCGCACCTCGGGACGCTGCCGGGCGTCGAGCAGGTGATCCGCATCAGCTCGCCCTACAAGCTGGCCAGCGCCGCGCACCAGCCCGAACGGACAAGGGTGCGCGCCAACGGCGTCGAGCTGGGGATGGGCCAGGAGCTGGTCGTCATGGCCGGACCATGCGCGGTCGAGTCGCGCGAGCAGCTGATGGAGACGGCCCGATGCGTCAAGCGCGAGGGTGCCCGCGTCCTTCGCGGCGGCGCCTTCAAGCCGCGCACCTCGCCCTACTCGTTCCAGGGGCTCGGGCTGCCTGCCCTGCGGCTCCTGCACGAGGCGCATGACACCTACGGCCTGCCCGTCATCAGCGAGGTCGTCGATCCTGCCGACGTCCCGGCCTTCGAGGAGCACATCGACATCATCCAGGTCGGCGCCCGCAACATGCAGAACTTCGTGCTGCTCAAGGCGGTCGGCCAGAGCCGCCGGCCGGTGCTGCTCAAGCGCGGCCTGTCGCGCAACCATCGAGGAGTGGCTGCTCGCCGCCGAGTACATCCTGTCGGCCGGCAACCCGAACGTCATCCTCTGCGAGCGCGGCATCCGCACCTTCGAGACCGCCACCCGCAACACGCTCGACCTCTCCGCGGTGCCGGTCCTGCGCTCGCTGACGCACCTGCCGATCGTCGTCGATCCCAGCCACGGCACCGGGCACCGGGCACTGGTTGCGCCGATGGCGATGGCCGGCGCCGCGGTCGGCGCCGATGGCCTGATCATCGAGGTCCACCCCGATCCGGCCAACGCCCGATCCGACGGCGACCAGAGCCTGTCGTTCGACGAGTTCGGCGCGCTCATGGACGAGCTGCGACGCCTCCAGTTCGTCCGATCCGCCGATGCCGACCCGGCCCCCGCTCCAGCGGCTGTCGGCACCGAGGCCATCGAGGACGTCCGCAACCGGATCGACGACCTCGACACGCGGCTGGCGGAGATGGTCCAGGAGCGCGCCGCACTGGCGCTCGAGGTCCAGCGTCGACGCGCGCCCGACGCGCACGGGCACGACGTGCGCCGCGAGCGCGCACTGCTCGAGCGAGCGGCCACCGGGACCACCGGACCGATGACGCCGGTCGAGCTGACCATGGTGTTCGACGCCCTGCTGCGCGCCTCGCGCTCCGTCCAGCGACGGCACGCGCACTCCGCGACCGAGGCGGACGCAGCCGCCGCCGGATCCGGCCGTTGACGCCGGCCCGGACCACGCCGAAGGTCATTCCGGCTGCCCGTCTGCGCGGGCGGCTCACGCTGCCTGCCGACAAGTCGATCGCGCACCGCGCGCTCATCTTCGGAGCGCTGTCCGGTGGGCCGTCCACCGTCACCATGCGCGCGCCCGGCCGGGACGTGCTGAGCACGCTGGCCTGCCTCCGCGCGCTGGGCGTGGCGGTCGAGCAATCGGCCGACCGCTACCTGATCAGCGGCCGCCCCTCGCGCGACGCGACGCTGGATTGCGGCAACTCGGGCACGACCATGCGCCTGCTCGCCGGCGCCGTTGCCGGCCTGCCGCTCCGGGTCACCCTCGATGGCGACGAGTCGCTCCGCTCGCGTCCGATGGAGCGCGTCGCGACCCTGCTCCGTGCGGCCGGCGCGGAGGTGACGACCGCCGACGGCAAGGCACCGCTGACTGTCGCTGGCAGCGCCACGCTCGCACCGACCGACCACCGGCTTCCGGTCGCGAGCGCCCAGCTCCTCGGAGCCGCCGCCCTTGCCGGGCTGAGCGCCACGGGCGACACGACCATCGACACTCCGGGGCCGACGCGCGACCACACGGAGCGGATGCTCGCCTTCATGGGCGTACCGATCCACCGAGAAGGCCGCATCACGACGCTGACCGGTCCCGCGAAACCGCGGCCGTTCGAGCTCGAGGTGCCTGGCGACCCATCGGCCGCGTCGGCGTGGCTGGTGGCCGCCGCGCTGCACCCCGACGCTGACCTCACGATGGCGGGGGTCGGCCTGAATCCGACCCGCCTGGCGCTGGTGGGGCTGCTGCAGCGCATGGGGGTTGAAATCGAGACGCGTGTCACGGCCGTGAGCGGCTCGGAGCCGCTCGGCGAGATTTCGGTGCGGGGCGGACGGCCGCTTCGTTCGGTCGCGATCAGCGGCGGCGAAGTGGCCGACCTGATCGACGAGCTGCCGCTGATCGCGATCGCGATGGCATCGGTGGACGAGCCTTCGGAGGTCCGCGATGCATCGGAGCTGCGGGTGAAGGAGACGGACCGCATTGCGGCAATGGTCGCGGGGCTGCGGGCCATCGGCGCGGAGGTGGAAGAGCTGCCCGATGGGTGGCGTGTTCGGCGCGGTACTCCCGCCGAGGCGAGCATCGCGACGCACGGCGACCATCGGATCGCGATCGCCTTCGCGATCGCGGGGCTGACCGGCGTGGCGTCAGCGGTCGAGCTGGACGATCCGGACTGCGCATCGGTCTCCTACCCGACCTTCTGGCAGGATCTCGACTTGGTGCGAGCCTGACCATGAGGCGGCTGCGGTTACTCACCTCCGGCGAGTCCCACGGGCCCGGCCTGTCCGGAATCCTGGAAGGGATGCCGGCCGGGATGCGCGTCAGCACACGGCTGGTCGACCGCGACCTGAAGCGACGCCAGCACGGCTACGGCAGCGGCAGGCGGATGCAGATCGAGCGGGACCGGGTGCGCTGGACGGCCGGCATCCGCTACGGGCAAACGCTCGGCTCGCCCATCGGCTTCGCCGTCGACAACCGCGACTGGGAGAACTGGACCGAACGGATGTCGATCGAGCCGATCCCGGCCGACCGCCGCCCGAAGCCGATCACCCGCGCGCGGCCGGGGCACGTCGACCTGGCCGGTGCGCTGAAGTACGACACCGATGACGTCCGCGACGTGCTCGAGCGGGCCTCGGCGCGGTCAACCACGCCGCGGGTCGTTGCCGGTGCGCTGGCCCGCCAGCTGCTTGCCACGTGCGGGGTGAGGATCTGGAGCTTCGTCGACCAGCTCGGCCCAGTGCGGGCATTCCCCGACGCCGATGACGTTCTGGCCGCCATCCCGGACGGCTGGGCTGCGCGTGACCTCGTCGAGCCGTCACCACTGCGCTGCCCCGACCCCGAGGCCGAGCGGGCGATGCTCGCCGAGGTCGATGCGGCGAAGGAGGCGGGCGACTCCATCGGCGGGTCGTTCGTGGTGGTGGTCGAGGGCACGCCCGATCGGCCTGGGCTCCTCGTCCGAGTGGGACACCCGGCTCGACGGGCTGCTCGCCGGCGCGACGATGGCGATCCCCGGCGTGAAGGGGGTCGAGATCGGCCTGGGCTTCGGCACGGTCGACCGCCGCGGCAGTACCGTTCACGACGTGGTGGATGCCGAGTCGACCGGATGGTCGCGCCAGACCAACCGCGCCGGCGGGATCGAGGGCGGGATCAGCAATGGCGAGCCGATCGTGATCCGCGCAGCGCAGAAGCCGGTATCGACGCTGCGGAGCCCGCTGCCGAGCCTGGACATGGAGACCGGCGAGCCCGGACGTGCGCATATCGAGCGCTCCGACGTGACCGTCCTGCCGCGCGCAGCGATCGTGGGCGAGGCGATGGCGGCGCTGGTCCTCGCCGACCAGCTCCTCTTCTCGTTCGGCGGCGACACGATCGGCGACCTGCGGGCGGCGGTGGCGCGCCGCCGCCGGCGGACCCAGCGCCTGAAATGACCGCCCTCGCCGTGCTGCTCGGCCACGGGATCGCGTACTCGGCATCCCCGGCCATCCACAACGCCGCGTTCGAGGCGCTCGACTGGGACGCGCGCTACGAGCTGCGCGACGTCGCGGCGGACCGGCTCGAGGCAGAGGTCGAGGCCCTTCGAGGTGATGACCGCATCGGCGCGAACGTCACGAAGCCGCACAAGGTCGCCGTGTGCAGGCTCGTGGACGAGGTCGGCCCGGAGGTGCGGCGGCTCGGCGCAGCAAACACCATCATCCGCTACGGCGACCGGCTGGTTGCCCGGAACACCGATCTGCCGGCGTTGCGCGCGGAGCTGCCGCCCGGCATCCGTCGCGCCGTCGTGCTCGGTGATGGCGGGGCGTCGCGCGCCGCGGTGGACGCGTTGAAGGCGGCCGGCTGCGAGGCGGTCGTGGTGGTCGATCGCGCGCGCTGGTCGAACATCCCAGGCGCGCTGATGGGCGCTGATCTGCTCGTCAACGCGACGCCGATCGGCACCGATACCGACGAGACGCCAGTGCCTGCCGGCCTCCTGCGGCGGGAGGTGGCGGTCCTCGACCTGGTGTATCGGCCGAGCCCGAGCAGGCTGGTGCGCGAGGCCCGCGCGGCCGGCGCGCGCGCACGCGGCGGAGCTGGGATGCTGCTGCGCCAGGCGGTGTTCAGCTTCTCCCTGTGGACCGATCGGCCCGCCCCGGTCGAGGTCATGCGCGAGGCCCTGCGCAACGAGCTTGGCCCCGGCGCCGATGTCTGACGCCGGAAGCGGCATCGTGCTGGTCGGCATGCCGGCCAGCGGCAAGTCGACGGTCGGACGGCTCCTGGCCGAGCGGCTTGGACGCCCCTTCGTCGACACCGACGAGCTGGTGGCAGGGCGACTCGGGGTGCCCATGGCCGAGTACATCCGCAGCCATGGGGAGCCGGCCGCTCGCGCCGAGGAGTCGAAGGCCGTGCTCGAGGCGTGCGCGGTCGCCGGGCGCCGTCATCTCGACCGGCGGCGGCGGAGCCCTGGATCCCCTGAACCGATGGGCGCTCTGGCATCACGGCACCGTTGCCTGGCTCGACGTCGACGGCGGCGAGCTGCTGAGGCGGCTCACCTCCGACGACGTTCCCCGCCCGACCCTCGAGCCATACGGTGACGAGCGCATGGCGGCGGTGCTGGGCCAGCGCGCCCCGATCTACCGCGCCGCCGACCTTCGGCTGGATGCCTCGGGCGCCCCGGAGACGGTCGCTCGCGACCTTGCCTCGCGTCTCGAGCACCTCACACCGCCGCGCGGCCGGCGCCTGCTGGACGCCGAGGTGGAGCGCAACCACCCGATGGGTCCCTCCACGGCCCGGGTGGTGATGGGCGTCGACCTGGCCGACATCGCCCCGGCCGGCGTCGCAGTCGTCGACCGCCGCCTGCTCACCGCAGCGCCCGAGCTGGTCCGTTCCGTGGCGGCCAATGCCTGCCTCCCGGTCCCGGCCGGTGAGCGGTCGAAGCGCATGCGCTCGCTGGAGCGCATCCTCGAGTGGCTCGCGGCCGAGGGAGTCGAGCGCGAGACGCCACTGATCGCGGTCGGCGGCGGCACGATCGGCGACCTTGCCGGCACCGCCGCGGCGCTCTACGCACGCGGCCTGCCGCTGGTCCACGTGCCGACGACCTGGCTGGCGCAGGCCGACAGCGCCATCGGCGGCAAGGTGGCGGTCGACCTCGGTTCGGCGAAGAACGCGGTCGGCGCCTTCTGGCCGCCGGTCGCCGTCGTGTCCGACGTGGCGGCCCTTCGCTCCCTGCCGCTCCGCCTCCGGCGGGACGGCATGGCGGAGTCGGTGAAGGCGGCGATCATTGGCGACCCGGCGCTGTGGCGGCTCCTGGAGCGGCGCGGCGCGAAGGCGCTGCGGACCGATGAGCCGGCTCGCTACGCGATCCTTGAGCGCAGTGCCCGCCTCAAGCTCGCTGTCTGCGAGCGCGATCCGTTCGAGACGGGCGAGCGCCGAACGTTGAACCTCGGCCACACCATCGGCCATGCGCTGGAGATCGAGAGCCGCTACCGGCTCCCGCACGGCGCGGCGGTGGCGCTCGGGATGCGAGCCGTCGCCGCCATCGGTGCCCAGCGCGGTGCCGACCAGGAGCTCGCCCCGCAACTTGACGGGTTGCTCGAGAGGCTGGGCTTCACGTTGCGACGCTCCTTCGACGCCGACGCGGTGCGTACGGCCCTGCGATCGGACAAGAAGCGCCGCGACGGCCGCCAGCGCTGGATCCTGCCGATGGAGATCGGACGCGTGATCGAGGTCGACGACCTGACCGATGCCGAGCTCGAGCTCGGCCTGCGGACGATCGCCGCATGACGACCGTCGCCTACCAGGGTGAGCCGGGCGCCTTCGGCGAGGAGGCCATCATCGGCTACTTCGGCGCCGATGGGGTCGAGCCGATCCCGATGTCGACCTTCTCCGCCGTCTGCGATGCCGTCGAGTTCGGCTCCGCCGATGCCGGTGTGCTGCCGCTCGAGAACTCGCTGGCCGGCACGGTCGGCGACGCGCTGGACGCGCTGGCCGACGGCGAGCTCCACGTCGTCGGGGAGCTGCTGCTGCCCGTGCGCCACCAGCTGCTCGTCCTGCCGGGCGTGAAGATCGACGAGGTCGAGTGGGTGGCCAGCCACTGGCAGGCGCTCTCGCAGTGCGAGCGATTCCTGACCGGGCGTGGCTGGGAGATCGTGCCGGCCGCCGACACCGCCGGCGCGGCTCGGGAGCTGGCCGCACGCGGCGACCGGCACGCGGCCGCCGTCGCGTCCGAGCGCGCGGCCGTCCGCTACGGCCTGGACATCGCCGCGCGCGACATCCAGGACTCGTCCCACAACGTCACCCGCTTCGCCATCCTGGCGCGCAACCTGGCGACCGATCTGACGCCGCGCGGCGACCTGGCGCCATCCGCCGGTGGAGAGCGCGAGACGCTCATCACCTTCGAGACCGGCCACCGGCCGGGCGACCTGTATCGGGCGCTCGGCTCCCTCGCCGATGCCGGCGTCAACGTCAGCCGCATCGAGTCGCGGCCGTCCGGCAGCGGCCCGTGGAAATACCGCTTCCTGCTCCAGGTGTCCGGCGATGCCGCGATCGAGCCGCTGGCGGGCGCGCTCGTCTCCCTGCGAGAGCACACCAGCTCGATGCGCGTGCTCGGCTCGTTCGACACCGCCGGGGGACAATGAGTCCGATGCGGATCCTGGTCCTCAACGGGCCCAACCTCGGCACCCTCGGGCGGCGAGAGCCCGAGATCTACGGGTCGATGACGCTCCCCGAGATCGTCGAGGCCGCCCGCGCCCATGCCCTGGAGCGCGGGTCGCTGCTGGACGCGTTCCAGTCCAACCACGAGGGCGCGCTGATCGATCGGCTCGAACAGCTCGACTACGACGCCGTGATCTGCAACTTCGGCGCGCTGTCGCACACCTCGTACGCGTTGCATGACGCGCTTGTTGCCTGCGAGCGGCCGGCGGTCGAGGTCCACATCAGCGACATCAACGCCCGCGAGCCGTGGCGGCGCGTGTCGGTCACTGCGCCGGCGACCCGCCATCAGATCATCGGCCGCGGCTGGCGTGGCTACCTCGAGGCCATCGACTGGCTCCATGGCGAGCGCCCGGAGCATCGTAGCCTGGTCAGCTGACACCGATGGACCACGACGACCACGTTTCGCTGATCAGGGACGGCGTCGACGGCGCGGGCCCGCTCTGGCTCGAGCTCGGCGCCGGCACGGGCGCCTTCACGCTTGCCCTCCTGGATCTCCTCGGAGATGGTGCGGACGTCGTGGCGCTCGATCGGGACGCGGGATCTCTCCGCAGGCTGGAGGATGCAGCGAGACGCCGTTTCCCTATGCGGCGGCCCTGCGGAGCGTCGTCGCCGACTTCACCGAACCGCTGCCGGTGGAAGCGGCGTCGTTCGACGGCGTGCTGATGGCGAACTCGCTGCACTTCGTGCGCGACAAGGAGCCCGTCCTGCGCGCGGCCCACGACACGTTGAAGCCCGGCGGTCGCTTCGTGATCGTCGAATACGGGTCCGACCGCGGAAATCAGTGGGTCCCGTGGCCGATCGGCTATGAGAAATGGGTCGAGCTCGCGAGCAAGGTCGGCCTGGTTGCTACCCGCCACGTCGGCGAGGTGCCGAGTCGCTTCCTCGGCTCGATCTATGGGGCCGTCAGCGTGCGAGACGGCTAGCCCAGGGTCGATACTCGCGGCGCGTGGCTCGCCTCGTACGCCTCGAGCTCCGGCTCGCGCCGGAGCAGGTAGCCCAGCTCATCGGTCCCGTCCAGGATCATGCGGCGGGCAAAGGCGTCGATGGTGAACGGGATGATCGAACCGTCCGGGAGGTGCAGCTCGCTCGCCTCGAGGTCCACGGTGATCTGTGCGTCCGGCTCGGCCTCCAGGATCGAGCCGATGCGCATCAGCTCCTCCGGCGGCACGGCGATCGGGAGAAGCCCGTTCTTCAGCGCGTTGTTGCGGAAGATGTCGGCGAAGCTGCTGCTGATGACGGCTCGGATGCCCCACGCCATGAGGGCCCACGGGGCGTGCTCACGCGATGATCCGCAGCCGAAGTTGTCGCCGGCGACCAGGATCTGACGGCCCGACATCTCGGGGCGGTTGAGCACGAACTCGGGATTCGGCGAGCCATCGGCGAGGTAGCGCCAGTCGAAGAAGAGCTGCTCCCCGAGGCCGGCGCGGTTCACCGTCTTGAGGAAGCGCGCCGGAATGATCTGGTCGGTGTCGATGTCGTTGCGCGCTATCGGCACGGCCGCCGAGGTGACCGAGCGAAACGGCTCGCGAGCGGGTGTGACGGTCACAGCAGCGCCCTCGGGTCAGACAGGCGCCCGGTGACGGCCGATGCGACCGCGGTCAGCGGCGACGCAAGGAACGTGCGGCCGCCCTTGCCCTGGCGGCCCTCGAAGTTGCGATTCGAGGTGCTGACCGAGTACTGGCCGGGCGAGAGCTGGTCGCCGTTCATGGCGATGCACATGCTGCAGCCGGCCTCGCGCCACTCGGCGCCGGCGTCGAGGAAGACCGAGTGCAGCCCTTCCTCCTCGGCCTGGCGCTTCACCTCGGTCGAGCCGGGAACCACCATGACCCGGACGCCATCGGCGACATGGCGCCCGCGCAGCATCCGTGCGGCTTCGCGGAGGTCGCTGATGCGCGAGTTGGTGCACGAGCCGATGAAGACGACGTCGATCTCCTTGCCCAGGATCTGGTCGCCGGGCACAAGGTCCATGTAGGCCAGGGCTGCTCGAAGCGAGTCGCGCTGGGTCGCATCGGTCAGGCGCTCCGGGTCCGGGATGCGATCGGTGATCGGGAAGCCCATGCCGGGGTTCGTGCCGTAGGTCACCATCGGCACGAGGTCACCGGCGTCGAAGCTGATGGTTCGGTCGTGCTTCGCGTCGGGATCGGAGGGCAGGCGGCGCCATCGGTCCACTGCGGCTTCCCAGTCAGCTCCGGATGGAGCGTGCGTCCTGCCGGCCACGTACTCGAAGGTGGTCTCGTCGGGCGCGACCAGGCCGGCGCGAGCACCACCCTCGATGCTCATGTTGCAGATCGTCATCCGGCCCTCCATGCCGAGGCCCCGGATGGCCGAGCCGCCGTACTCGAAGACGTGGCCGGTGCCGCCGGCAACCCCGATCCGGCTGAGCAGGCTGAGGATGATGTCCTTGGCGGTGACGCCGGGGTGGAGGGAGCCGTCGACTCGGACTTCGAACGTCTTCGGGCGGCGCTGCAGCAGGGTCTGGGTTGCCAGCACGTGCTCGACCTCGGTGGTGCCGATCCCGATCGCCAGCGCGCCGAACGCGCCGTGGGTCGCGGTGTGCGAGTCGCCGCACACGATCGTCATGCCCGGCTGCGTCAAGCCCAGCTCGGGACCGATGACATGCACGATCCCCTGATGCGGCGAGCCGATGCCGTGCAGGGGAATCCCGAACTCGTTGCAGTTCTGCTCGAGGCGGCTGACCTGGGTGAACGCGATCTCGTCGGCGAAAGGGAGCGAGCGGTCGGTGGTGGGGATGCTGTGGTCCACCGTCGCCAGCGTCTGCCCGGGCCGTCGCACGCCGAGGCCGCGGTCGCGGAGGCCGTCGAACGCCTGTGGGCTCGTCACCTCGTGGACGAGGTGGAGGTCGATGCCCAGCACGTCGGGCGCGCCATCGGTGCCGGGCGCGACGAGATGGTCGTCCCAGATCTTGTCGACGATCGTGCGCGGGCGTGCTGAGTCGGGGGTCGGATCACTCATCGGTGCCTCGACCCTAGCCGATTCGTCAAGATGGCGCTCGCCGACGGTCGGGCTGCCAGAATCGCTCGAGCATGCGGAATGCCTTCGGGCCGATCGGCCCCATCCTCGAGACCGAGCGTCTCATCCTCCGTCCTCCGGCCGCGGAGGACTTCGAGCCATGGGTCACCTTCGGTGCCGACTATGAGGTGGCCCGGTTCATCGGTGGCGTGCAGACGCCCGCCATGGTGTGGCGAACCATGTGCGCGGTCGCCGGCGCCTGGACGATCAACGGCTTCAGCATGTTCTCGGTCGTCGAGAAGGACACCGGCCGATGGGTCGGCCGCCTGGGTCCGTGGATGCCGATCGGCTGGCCGGGCAAGGAGGTCGGCTGGGCGCTGGCGCGTGAAGCCTGGGGGAAGGGCTATGCCACCGAAGGCGCGACGGCGGCAATCGACTGGGCGTTCGATGAGCTGGGCTGGGACGATGTGATCCACGCCATCGATCCGGCCAACTCGAGATCCAGCAACGTCGCTCGGAAGCTCGGGTCCGCCCACCTCCGCGATGCGGTGCTTCCCGATCCGCTCAATGTGCCGGTCCAGATCTGGGGCCAGACTCGCGAGAGCTGGCGGTCGCGGAAGCGCTGATCGGTCTCACCCCCAGCGCTTCGCCGCCGACCGGAATCAATGCCGCCGCGACGAACGGGAAGACCACGACAGCCCCGAATGCCAGCGCGTACCCGGGGGCTCCGCCGCCGGCGGCGCTGATGAGAAGGGCCAGCGGCGTGGCGACCAGCGTCGCGATCACGTTCTGGAAGGTGTTCTGGACTCCCAGCGCGCGCCCAGCCCATCGAGGACCCGCCCGTTCCGCCACCGCTGTGAATGCCAGGCCGTTCGAGGTCACCGTCACGACCGCGGCAACTGCCAGGGCAGCCACGGCGATCGGTGCGCCGATCCAGGCCAGGATGGCCAGGGCGGCCATCGCGACGCCGATCGTCAGCGCCACCAGACGCATCGGTCCCAGGCGCGATCCTGCGCGGTCCGACCACCAGCCGACGGCAAGCCGGGAGGCGGCACCCGCCACCGATGTCGAGGCGAGCAGCGCACCAGCACCCGTGATCGACCAGCCAAGAGCGTGGACGAGGTAGTCGAACGCGAACACGACCACGGCGAACTGGGGAATGACGAGCAGCCCGCTCGCCGCGTGGATGCGCCACAGGAAGGGCTCGCGATATGGCGATGCGGGCGCCGGTCCGGCCACCTGAGGAGGTCGAGCCGGATCCCGGACCGCGAGCCAGATGAGGGCCGAGGACCCGAGGAGCGCGACCCCCAGGACAACGAGTGCGTTGCCGGCACCTGACGTCGCGAGCGGCGGCAGGACGATGGCCGCGAGCCCGACCCCCAGTGGCTGGCCCATCTGGCGGATGCCCATGGCCAGGCCGCGCTCGGAGACACCGAACCAGCCGAGAATCAGCCGCCCGCTGGCCGCATGGATCGACGCGCTCGAGGCGCCGACCACGAACAGCAGGAGCCAGCGCTGGACCGGGTCCTCGACGGCCGCGGCACCGAGCTCGGCGAGCCCGGCGAGGGTGAGACCGAGCGTCAGGATGCGGCGCTCACCCCATCGGTCCGCGGCGGCGCCCCAGGCGATGAGCGTGCACAGGATGCCCGCGATCGGCGCGCTGACCAGGAGCGTCGCCGACTCGAGGGAGAGTCCCTCGGCGCGCAGGGCCGGGATGAGGAATGCGAGACCGTACTGCGCCGCGCAACCGGCAGTCAGGCCGAGCAGGCCCACCGCCAGCACGACCCATCGCCGCGCATCCTGCTGCTCGTTCACCGCGGCATTGTGTGGTAGCGGAGAGCGCGGCGACTGACTACGCTCACGTCATGCGGTCGAAGGCATTCAACTCGGACGACTGGGCGCTGATGCTGAACGGCAAGGGGTCGTTCCTCGCTCGAACGCACCGCCTCTTCGGGAGCCTTCCCTCCAACCCACGATGCAAGCTGTGCCACGCGCCGTTCGGCGCGCCAATCGGTCCGGTCATGACGATGCTCGGGTTCGGCAAGTACCCGGGAAACCCGCAGTTGTGCAACGCCTGCTTCCGCTCCTCGGCAAAGCACCCCGGCGGCGCCGAGATCGAGCTGACCGTGCTCTTCGCCGATGTCCGAGGGTCGACGGCGCTGGCGGAGACGATGCCGCCCGCCGAGTTCTCGCGCCTGCTCAACGAGTATTACCGCGCGGCGACCGAGGCCATCCGGGAGCCCGGCGGGCTCATCGACAAGCTCATGGGCGACGGCGTGATGGCGCTCTTCATCAACGGGTTCACCGGGGGCGACCATGCGGCCAAGGCGGTAGCCGCCGCCCGCAGGATCCTCCGCGAGGTCGAGCTGCCCGTGGGAGCCGGCGTGCACACCGGCATCGCCTGGGTCGGATTCGTCGGTGGCGGCGAGGACGTCGTCGACTTCACGGCGCTCGGAGACGCGGTCAACACCGCCAGCCGGCTCGGCTCCGAGGCGGAGACCGGCGAGCTGCTGCTGAGCGACGCGACCGTCAGGGCGGCCGGAATCGCGACCGAAGGGCTGGTCGAGCGGCGCGTCGAGCTTCGCGGGCGAGCGGAGCCGCTCGACACCTGGAGCGAGCGCGTGCCGGTCGCCGCCTCGGCATCGGCGACCTAGACTCCGCAGCCATGACCGATCGCGCAGCCGGCACGTACGACCCCCGCGAGCACAGCCGCGTCCTCCTGGACGGGCCCGACCGCGCGGCCGCGCGGGCCATGCTCAAGGCAATCGGCTTCACCGATGAGGACCTCTCGAAGCCGATCATCGGCGTGGGCACGACCTGGATCGAGACGATGCCCTGCAACTACAACCAGCGGGACCTGGCGGTCAAGGTCAAGGAGGGCATCCGGGCCGCCGGCGGCACGCCCATGGAGTTCAACACCATCGCCGTCTGCGACGGCGTCAGCATGGGCACCGAGGGAATGAAGGCGTCGCTCGTCAGCCGGGAGGTGATCGCCGACTCGATCGAGCTCGTTGCTCGCGGGCACCTGTTCGACGGGCTGGTCTGCCTCGTCGGCTGCGACAAGACGCTCCCCGGCGCTGCGATGGCGCTCGCCCGCCTGGACCTTCCGAGCCTGGTTCTCTACAACGGCACCATCAACCCCGGCGTCGTCCGCGGGAAGCGGGATGCGACGGTGGTGACCGTCTTCGAGGCGATCGGGGCATATCGGGCCGGCAAGATCTCGCTCGAGGAGCTGCGGGAGATCGAGGACGCCTCTTGCCCGGGGCCGGGCGCGTGCGGCGGGCAGTTCACCGCCAACACGATGAGCACCGCGCTCGAGTTCCTGGGCATCTCGCCCGGGGGCCTCAACGGGATTCCCGCGATCGATCCGGCCAAGGAGGATGCGGCTCGGCGTGCCGGCGAGCTGGTCATGCAGCTCGTCAACGCCGGCACGCGGCCATCCCAGATCATGACCCGCGCCGCCATCGACAACGCGATCGCATCGGTGGCGGCCACTGGCGGGTCCACCAACGGGGTCCTCCACCTGCTGGCCATCGCGCATGAGCTCGGCATCCCGCTCGAGCTCGAGGACTTCGACCGGATCGCCGAGCGCACGCCGATCGTCGCCAGCCTGATGCCCGGCGGCCGCTTCACGGCCCTCGACATCCACGAGGCCGGTGGCACCGGACTGGTGGCGCGCGAGCTGATCAGGGGCGGCATGGTGGACGGCACCACGCGCAACGTCGACGGACGAACCCTGGCCGAGGTCGCCGATGCGGCCGTCGAGACGCCGGGCCAGGAGGTCGTCGTCTCGATCGAGCACCCGATCAAGCCGACCGGCGGGCTCGCCATCCTGCGCGGCTCGCTGGCGCCCGACGGCTGCGTGGTGAAGCTGGCCGGCCACGAGATGCGCCAGTTCCGCGGGCCGGCGCGCGTGTTCGACTCCGAGGCGGACTGTTACGACGCGGTTCGCGCGCAGCGCATCGGTCCCGGGGACGTCGTCGTCATCCGCAACGAGGGCCCCGTCGGCGGCCCGGGCATGCAGGAGATGCTGTCCGTGACCGCGGCGTTGGTCGGTGAGGGGCTCGGGGGCGACGTGGCACTGCTCACCGACGGCCGCTTCAGCGGCGGGACGCACGGGCTGATGATCGGCCACGTGGCGCCCGAGGCGGCGCTGGGCGGACCGATCGCGGTCGTGCGGGAGGGCGACACCGTCGTCATCGACGTCGACGCGCGGCGCCTGGACCTCGACGTGCCTCCCGACGAGATCGCGCGACGCCTCGCCGATTGGACTCCGCCCCAGCCGCGCTACCGCCGCGGCGTCCTGGCCAAGTACGCGGCGCTGGTGTCATCCGCCTCCAGGGCGCTGTCACCACCGGCGCGCGGCTGGCGCGCGCGCTGGCGGATCGCCCGACTAACACGTAGCGATAGCGGTCGGATCCCGCACGGAGCGCTGTCAGCGGATATATCACTACTGATATATCCCGTGATGGGCGGTCGACCGCCTTTCCGACGCTCGGTGCAGCGGCTCGGTGAGTCGAGCGTAGACTGGTTCGGTCATGGCTGGCTTCTGACAGAAGCCAGGCGACGCGGCACGACTGGGCCAAAGGTCCCAATGACCCGGCCTTGACAGCACTGGTAGGGTCCACCCATGTCCTTCGTGCGCGGCACGTCCGCCGCTGAGCCAGTCGTGCGCCCGGTCCAGGCCGGGCTCATCGGTCTGCTCGTACTCATCAGCATTCTTCGGCTCGTCATCCTTCTTGGATGGCGGGATGGAGGACGCTCGACCGAGTAGCCGAAAGGCAACCCGAACAGCGCAACCGACACCCCGCCAGGCCAAGGAGCCAGGCGGGGTTCTTGATTTCACAGAGGAACCAGCCCAGATGACAGCACTTCCGAACCCGAGCAGCGCCTTCCCGCCCGCCGAGCAGGTGGCGCCCCGCATCGGTGCGCGCGCCGTGTGCGAGGCGCTGGTCCGCGAGGGCGTGACCACCATCTTCGGCTACCCCGGCGGCACGGTCCTGCCGATCTACGACGTCCTCCGCGAGTTCCCGCTCCGCCACATCCTCGTGCGGCACGAGCAGGGCGGGGCGCATGCGGCGGACGGCTACAGCCGCGCCACCGGCGGCGTTGGCGTGGCCATCGCCACCTCGGGGCCCGGCGCCATCAACCTGGTCACCGGCCTGGCGACGGCGATGATGGACT
>CAWEQC010000002.1:0-214687 GCA_963811145.1 uncultured Chloroflexia bacterium
CGCTCTCGGCGAGCTCCAGCAGTTCCTTCATGCTGACGCTCGGGACGTCATCAACGGAGCCGTCCATGATGCCCTGCGCCTGCTCCGAGTCGATCTGAACCGGAGTGACATTGACGGTTTCGACCGTCTCGCCATTCAGCAGCTTGAGGGCCGTGTCGACCGTCGACGCGCCGAACGGCTGTCCCGCGATGAGCACGGTCTCGCTCAGGTCGCCGGCCAGAATGCTCGCGAGCGCCTCACAGGTGCCGTTGTTGCCGGTGATCAGGACGTCGCCGATCTTGTCGATCTCCTGCACGGCGCGAACGATGCCCATCGCCACGTCGTCGGCGTCACCCGCGATGCCGGCGAGATTCGGGTGGGCCGTCAGGACCTGCTGCGCCGCGGTGTAGCCGGTGTCGCGGTCATGGCCGCCCGGTACCTCCGCCACGATCGTGCAGTCCGGGCACGCCTCCGCCAACGCTTCCTTGAACCCGGTGTGGACGGCCTGGATCGCCTCATCGCCCGGTGGGCCCTCGAGGATGGCGACCTCGCCGCCGCCGTTGGCCTGCAGCTTCTCGCCCATCCACTGTCCGCCCGCTAAGCCGACGTCGTGGAAGTCCAGCGTGATCGAGCTCGTCGTTCGTACCTTCGGCGGTGCATGCGAACAGGCAGATGGTCTTGACGCCCATCTCGTTTGCCTGCTGGATGCACGTGGACGTCGCCGCTGCGTCGAGCGTGTCGTAGGCCAGGATGTCGATGTCGGAGTTCAGGATGCGCTCGCACGCGTCCAGCCACGGTCCCGTCTCGGACGTGCCGCCCTCGAGAATCTCGACGTTACCCAGCTCCTCCGCACGCGCCTGCGCGCCGAGGTAGATGTCATTGATCGTCTGGTTGGTCGAATCCGGAAGGATGAGCCCAAGCCTGACGTTGGCGGCGGGAGCCGATGGCTCTGTGCTGCCCTCGGACGGCTCGCCGCCATCCTCGGCGAGCTCCCCGTGTTCGCGTTACACGCCGCGAGGACGACGGCGAACGCCACCGCCATCATCCGCGACCCCCGTGTCACTTGTGACCTCTGCATCGCCTCAATCCTCCTGCCAGTTGCCGTGATGGGCTTCCCCCACCCAAATAGTTGGTGCCTAGGTGTCGCCTTCCGCCCCGCCGCCGGGAGCGGGCATGGTCGCAAGGCTCTTGGCATCCGATCCTCGCCGGCGTCGATGATTTCCTTGAGGAGCCGTTCCGCCTCCGCAAGATCGCCTGCCTGGATGGCCTCCGCCACGTCCCGATGCCTTGCGACGAAGATCGGGGATGGCTCGCGCTCGTCCTGCCATGACCGGGTCAGGCGGATCTCGGTCTGAAGATTTCGATAGAAGCGGCTGATACGCTCGCTGCTCGCCCCAGCGACGATGCTCTCGTGGAAGCGGCGATCGGCCTCCAGAAGCTCGGGAAGGTCCTCCGCCGCGGCCGCAACTTCCATTTGTCGGAGCGCGGCTGCGATGCTCGATACCCACCCGTCCGGGGCAGTGGCGCCGGCTCGCAGGCTGCTGACCTCGACGATCCTGCGCGCCTGGTACACGTCCTCGAGCGCGTCGGCGTCGAGCTCGGCCACCACCGCCCCTCGGTGCAGCGAGCGCTGCACGAGCCCTTCCGCCGCCAGGATCTGGAGGCCCTCTCGGACGCTGTTGCGCGACACCTGCATGGCCGCGGCGATCTCGTCCTCGGGAAGGCGCGAGCCGGGGGAGAACCGTCGCTCGAGCAGCTGTTCGCGGAGCGTGTTCGCCACATGCTCGGCCGTGCTCATCCGGTTCAGCGGCGTCGGCGCGAACCCGAGCTCAGCCACGAGCGATCGCCTCTTCCACGGTCTGCCTGGCGCCGGAAATGTCGGCCATCTTCTCGCCGGCGTCCAGGCGTTCCTTCAGCCCGGGCTCGCGGGCCTCACGCGTGATCAGCGCGTGCCCCAGCTCGTTGGCGCCCTCGGGTCGGACGAAGAAGACGCCGTCCGTATCGGCGAAGACGATGTCGCCCGGGTTGACCACGGCACCGCCGACCTGGACCGTGTGAAGGATCTCGCCCTCGAGACCAAGCCGTCGTCCAGTGATCGACGAAAGGCCGTGGCACCACACCGGTGGGCCGGACTCGGTGATCTCGCCCCAATCGGTGACAGGCCCGTCCACGATCACCGCGGCCACACCGGCGCGCATGGCGGCATGGGCGACCACACCGCCCCAGCACGCGCGCTCGCGCTCGCCGCTGGTGTCGATCACGAGGACCTCGCCGGGCTCGATAAGGCTCACCGCGTAGTGGACGATCGTGGCGTCCAGGACGGGGATGCGGACGGTGAATGCCGGACCGATGGCCTTCTGTGGTCGCGTCAGCGCCGCGAGGCCACGGGCGAACCCGAAGTCGGTGAGGTGTCCAAGCGACCCGGTCGAAGCCCGGCGAAATGCCGCCAGCGTGTCGTCGAAGTCAGATGGGCGCTCGGGTCGTTCACCGATGCGGAAGGCCATGCTCAGTTTCTCCGTGTTCGCGCGAGGATGGGGACGAGCTCGTCGAGCGGCCGACCGGCCTCGAGGCCCTGGAAGATCTGCTCCTCCATCTCGATGCGCTCCATCGCGCGCTCCAGCGTCGCGTCGTGCGCTTCGTGGGAGATGACGACGACGCCGTCGCCATCGGCATAGACCATGTCGCCTGCGTTGACCGTCAGGCCGCCACATGTGATCGGCTGCCCGGTCGAGCCGTGGACCTTGCTGTACGGCGTGTCCGGCGTCACGCCCCGCGCGAACACCGGCCAGCCCATCTCGGTGATTTCGTCGCGGTCGCGCGCGGCTGCGTCCAGGACGATGCCGGCGATCCCTCGCTGACGCGCGGCCAGGGACAGGATCGCGCCCCACAGGGCACGCTCGACGTTGCCGCCGCCGTCCACGACCAGGACATCGCCCGATGCGGCCGTGCGGATCGCCACCATCAACGAAGCGTTGTCGCCTGGCGCGACCTTCACGGTGAACGCGGGACCCGACAGGTGAGCGCCCGGCCAGATCGGTCGGATCCCCGAATCCATGAGGATACCGATGGGGGACACGTCGCAGAGATGCGCCGTGGTGACCCGGGACCGTGTTGCGGCATCGACCATCGAGCGATCTTAGCCAGCGCGCTTAGAACATGTCAATAAGAGGGCTTTTCAAAAGTTCGCACGCTGCAGTAGACTCGCCCAATCCGGGCAAATGAGGTGCAATTCATGACGGTTACCACGCGGAACATCGTGCGGCTCGAGGACCTCGAGCGCCGGCCGATCACCGACGGGATGGGCCACGTCGAGGGCGACCACTGGCAGGTCTTCACCAAGGATGCCGGAGGCACCGAGGCGCTCCGACTACTCGTGCAGGAGTACCCGCCCGGTGGCTACACGACAAACCATCCCGTCCACAATGACTTCGAGCAGACGTACTACGTCATGTCGGGCGAGATGCGACTCACGCTGGACGGCGAGGAGCACACCGTCCGGCCGGGTCCTTCGTGTTCATTCCGCGTGGCGTCCGGCACGAGCACCGCAACGACTCGGACGAGCCGATGGTGTTCATGACCATCAACGTCCCGGTTCGGGACGGCGACGTCCCGCCCCTGACGGGAGCAAGTGAATGAAGCTCGGGTCGCGCGTCATCACGGACATCCCCGGCCTTCGGCCGAGGCCATCGAGCGCCTCCTGGCATGCCGCAGCTGCGACATCTCGGACGTCATGAACCGCTCGGGCACGATGCTCGGCATTCATGCCATCTACACGCCGATTGCCAGAGTCGCGGGTCCGGCCATCACCGTCGCCATCCCGGCGGGCGGCATCAACATGGTCAAGATGGGCATCCAGCAAGCCCGGGCCGGCGACGTGATGGTGGTATCGGCGCAGGGGGCCACGACGACCGCCATGCTCGGCGGAAACATCAGTCTCGGCATGCAGCGCCGCGGCATCAAGGCCTTCGTGATCGACGGCGCCGTGCGCGATGCATCAGAAATCCGCGAGCTTCAGTTTCCGACCTTCGCGCGCGCAGTCGTCGCCGCGGCCGCCGACCTCGGCGGGCCACTCGGCGAAGTCAATGTGCCGATTGCATGCGGCGGGGTGGTCGTCAACCCCGGGGACATCATCGTCGCCGATGAGGACGGCATCGTTGTCGTGCCGCCGGCGTTCGCCGACGAGGTCGCCGACGCCGTCGCTGCGCTCGAGGCCAAGCACGAGCAGGCGCGAGAGATCCTCCGGCGGGGCGAGGTGACCGCGATCGACCGAATCACAGAGGACTTCGTCAGCCAGGGTCTGTCGATCGAGCCGAGCGACGGCAGGGTCAGCCCATGACGGCTGGCGTCATCGCCAGCGTTGAGAGCCTGGCGGCAGAGGCAGGAGCCGAGATCCTGCGGGCCGGCGGCAATGCGACCGATGCCGCCGTCGCTACCGCATTCGCGCAGGGCGTCGTCGACCCGATCTACTGCGGCATTGCCGGCGGATTCCACGGCATCTTCCACGACGCCGATCGGGGCGCCACCCAGGTCATCAGCGCGGGCGGCAGGGCGCCTTCGGCTGCGCGCGCCGACATGTGGAAGCCGAGCGGCCAGTGGGGCGCGATGTGGACGGTCGAGGGAAACCGCAACCGGCTTGGCTATGAGGCGTCGATGGTGCCCGGCTTCGTCCGCGGAGCGCACGAGGCCTTCAGCCGCTTCGGCTCCGGCCGCGTGGACTGGGCGCAGCTCCTCCAGCCGGCCATCCGCTTCGCGCACGAGGGATTCGAGGTCTATCCGTACCTCTACCGGCTGTGGATGCCACGGACCGATCGAATCCAGAACTTCCTGGAGTCGGAGGAGGGCACCACGGTCCTGGGCTTCACCGACGCGTGCCGCGAGATCTACCTGCACCCCGATGGGAGCGTGTACCGCATCGGTGAACGGCTGGTCCAGGCGGACTACGGACGGACGCTGGAGCGCATTGCGAGCAATGGCCCGGACGAGTTCTACGAGGGCGAGACCGCCCACCTCATGGCCGATGACTTCCAGCGCAACGGCGGCCTCATCACGCTGGCAGATCTCTCCGAGTACCGCGCCGAGGTCCTCGAGCCGCTGCACGCGACGTTCCGCGACCTTCACCTGTTCACCGAGCCGGCGCCGACCGTCGGCCCGATCACCGTCGAGATCCTCAACATCATCGAGGGCTGGGACCTCAGGGCGCTGGGCTGGAACTCACCGGCCTATCTCGACCGGCTGGCGCGGGCCATGAACGCGGCCTTCATCGATCGGCTCACCCTGCTGGGCGACCCCGACTTCGTGGACGTCGACCAGGAGAGGCTCGTCTCGAAGGAGTACGCCGCCGAGATCCGCGAATCGATCGATCGCGCGATCAGCGCAGCTCCCGTGGCGGCGGGGGTGGGCCACCGCGACGAGACGACGCACGTCAGCGCCATGGACGCGGCGGGCAACGCGGCGGCCATCACCCATTCGCTCGGCATGTCGTCGGGCGTCGTGCACCCAGGGCTCGGGTTCCAGGAGAACTGCCACATGGTCATGTTCGACCCCGTGCCGGGGCACCGGAACTCAATTGCTCCGGGAAAGCGGCCCATCACCGGCGGCGGTCCGGTGCTCTTCATGCGCGACGGCAGCCCGTACCTCGTCATCGGATCGCCGGCCGGGGCACGCAAGGTGACCGCCATCGTGCAGGCGCTGCTGAACGTCGAGGACTTCGGGATGGACCTGCCGGCCGCCGTTGCGGCCGAGCGCATCCATGTCGAGAACGAGCCGATGACGGTGATGGTGGAGCCGCACTTCGATCCGCAGACGCTCCTGGGCCTGGCGCGGCTGGGCCATCGGATCGACTTCGAGTGGTACACGGCACGCCTCGCCGGCGTGATGCGCGACCCAGTGTCAGGGACCCTCACCGGAGGGTCCGATCCCCGAGGCGACCGCGGACTGGCGGTCGTCGGTAGTGAAGAGGAGACCGTGGCATGACCATGCCGACCGCCGAGGTGTTTGCCGCGCTGGCGGCCGACCGCGGCCTGGAGCTCACCCCCGAGCGGCTCGAGGCCGCTCGCGCGATGCACGTCAGGTTCCGGCACGAGCTCGACCTGCTCAGGAGCACCCGCCTCGAGTTCCTGCCGCCGTACATCGAGCCCGAGACCGCCGTGCGCTGGATCGAGAACGGGGGCCATTCGAGGTGACCCAGCTCGCCGACCTGGGCGTCGCGGAGCTGCTCGACGCGTACCGCTCGCACCGGGCCTCGCCTCTGGAAGCCGTCGAGTCGTGCCTGGACCGCATCGGTCGATTGGACGATCGCGTGCAGGCGGTCCTGACGCTGACGCCCGACCTCGCGCTGGATGCCGCGAAGGAATCGACCGGGCGATGGATGCGCGGCGACGCGCGGCCACTCGAGGGCATCCCGTATGGGCTGAAGGACATCATCGCCACCCAGGGGATCCGGACGACGGGTGGATCCGCCGTCTACGCCGACTGGGTCCCCGAGGAGACGGCGACTTTGGCCGAGCGGCTTGACGAAGCCGGCGCCGTGCACGTGGCCAAGCTCTACACATTCGAGTTCGCGGGTGGCGCGAACGCCACGACGAACAACCCGTGGGACCTGGAGCGCACCGCAGCAGGCTCGTCGTCCGGGTCGGCTGCCGCCGTCGCGGCTCGCGAGCTGCCGCTTGCCATCGGCACCGATACCGGCGGCTCGATCGCCATCCCTGCGGCCTTCGCCGGCATCACCGGCCTCAAGGCCACCTATGGGCGTATCCCGCGAACCGGGGTCATGCCGCTGTCATGGACGCTCGACCATGCCGGACCGATGACCCGATCGGCGATCGACGCAGCGCACGCACTCCAGGCGATGGCCGGGTACGACCCCAAGGACCCGAACTCGATGAAGGTTCCGGTGGACGACTACCTCGCGCCGATCAATGGCGGCGTGGAAGGCCTTCGGATCGGCGTCCCGCGAGACTGGTTCTTCGACGTGTGCGATCCGGAGATCGCCGAGGCCACCCACGAAGCGGTGCGCGAGCTCGAACGGGCTGGAGCGACGGTCACCGAGTTCGACCTGCCTTCGACGAAGCAGGTGCAGCTGCATGCGATCGAGCTGACGATCGTGTACGCGGAGATGTCGTCACTGCACTCGCCAACGTTCGCGCGACTCGACGAGTACGGCCCGGAGTATCAGAGGCTCCTGGCGCGCGGCCAGTTCGTCCACGCGGCCGACTATCTGCACTGCCTTCGCGCCCGCCACCTCGTGCAGCTCGACTTCGAGCGCGCCTTCGAGGACGTGGACGTCGCCATCGTGCCCGGATGCGTATGCGTCGCGCCCCGACACGACCGCATGGTGGCGAAGATCGGCGAGGAGGATCGGCCGCTGCTCGAGGTCGTCTCGCGCACGACGGCGGTCTTCAACATCGTTGGTATCCCCACGCTGACGATTCCTTCGGGGCTCGACCGTGAAGGACTCCCGATGGGCATTGCCATCGCGGCACGACCGTTTGACGAAGCCACGATGTTCCGCGCCGCCCACGCGTACCAGCAGCTGACCGACCATCACACCCGCATGCCGGCCCTGGTGCAGGAGGACTCTGAAGCGGAGCATCCAATGACGGAACGCCCGAGCGGGGTCATCGAGAAGCCGATCATTACTGCCACCAAGGACAGCGTCTGGTAGGCGGACCTCGCCCTCATCAGCGCCGCGATAATGACCCCTCGACTCCCACCGCCGCGTCAATGCGATGGCGGTTGCGGATGGACGCGCTGAGAGCCGTTGAGGGCGCCTGAAAGGGAGGCAAGAGCCCGGTGGAGCTACCCGACTACTGGCTGTCGCGTCCCGGTGTCGAGCCCGGGACCGGACGAGCGGGCGTCCTTCGATCGGACGTGGGATCGCGCCATCGCCTCCGGCGATCGCCCGCTGGTCGAGGTCGAGCCCGCGCTGAGGTGGCAGTTCCTCTGTCACCTCGCCGATGCCCGCGGATTCGTCCTCCACGGCTCCGGTGTTCCTGGCATCGACGTGTTCGAGCCGCGCCAGGCAAGGGACCTGGATGCCTTCGGGAATCAGAAGGCGGTGTACGCGGCGGGCGACGGCATCTGGGCGATGTTCTTCGCGATCGTGGACCGGGATCGGGTCCCATCCATCACCAACGCCTGCGTTCGTCTTGTCGACGCCGCCGGGAACGTCAGTCCGCCGCGGTACGTGTTCTCGGTCAGCCAGTCGGCGTTGCCGACCCAACCGTGGCGATCGGGCACGGTGTACGTCCTGCCCGGTGACTCGTTCACGCTCCAGCCGCCGCTCCGCTTCGGCGAGTACGAAGTGAGGATTCCGCAGCTGGCCAGCTTCGAGGCTGTGCGGCCGGTCGCCCGGGTGGCGGTGGAACCGACCGACTTTCCGTTCCTGTCCGATATCCGGGGGCACGACGATGACCGGCCGGCAGAGTACGCGCGCGCCCTTGAAACCGGAGCGCCGTGGCCCGCGTAGCGGCCTCGCCACCGCGCGCCGACCGCTGACCTGGAGCGTCTGAACCCCCTACGATCGGACTCCCACGTCGTACGGCGTGGGATTGATCGGTCAAGCTTGGGAGAGTTGAGCAGATGGCCTTCGACATGAGCCTGGTCCAGCGTGGCGCCCGGCTGCGGCAGTCGCCGTTCTACGAGGCGGAGCAGGCGTACGCGCCGCGCGGCTACACGGTCTACAACCACATGCTCTTCCCCATCAACTTCGACGACTTCGAGGCGGAGTACTGGCATCTGCTGCGGCACGTCACGCTGTGGGACGTGGCCGTCGAGCGACAGCTCGAGGTCCAGGGTCGCGACGGCTTCCGCTTCGCCCAGCTCCTGACGCCGCGCGACCTGTCGAAGTGCGCGGTCGGCCAGGGCAAGTACGTGCTCATCACCTCGCCGGACGGCGGGATCGTCAACGACCCCGTCATGCTGCGACTCGGCGAGAACCATTTCTGGTTTGCGCTCGCCAGCTCGGATGCGCTGCTGTACGCCATCGGCCTTGCGGCTTCGCTTGACTGGGACGTCCAGCTGTCGGAGCCCGATGTCTCGCCCGTGCAGATCCAGGGGCCGCAGTCCAAGGACGTGGTCGCCGCACTGTTCGGCGACGACATCCTGTCGCTGAAGTACTACTGGTTCCGCGAGACCGATCTCGATGGCATCCCGGTGATCGTCACCCGCACCGGCTGGACGGCCGAGGTGGGCTACGAGGTCTACCTGCGCGACGGGAGCCGAGGGACCGATCTGTGGGAGCGGATCATGGAGGCGGGCCGCCCGTTCGACATCCGGCCCACCGGACCGAGCGACATCCGCCGTGTCGAAGGCGGCATCCTCAACTGGGGCGCCGACATGACGATCCAGAACAACCCGTTCGAGGTGGGTCTCGAGCGGCTGTGCAAGCTCGATGGCGACCACGAGTTCATGGGCAAGGCGGCGTTGCGCCGCATCCGGGAGGAGGGCGTCCGCCGCAAGCTCGTCGGCGTCGAGATCGGCGGCGAACAGCTCGGCATGAACTTCACGAAGTGGCCGGTCCACGCCGATGGCGCCGGCGCCGATCAGGTTGGCCAGGTGACTTCGGCGCTGTGGTCGCCGCGGCTGGAGAAGAACATCGGCTACGCCTGGCTGCCGATCGAGCAGGCCACGAACGGCACTTCGGTGATGGTCGCCGCGCCCGACGGCGAGCGCCCGGCGACCGTGGTCCCCATGCCCTTCATCGATCCGGGCAAGGAGATCCCGAAGTCGTAGCGGCGCCCAGCCGCTGAGGCGGTTCCAGCTCGGAGGGCGCGGGCCTGGGTGGCAGAATGGGCCATCGCCGAACACCAGGATCTCATGGCACAAGCACCTGAGGCGCCGGACGCATCGCTGATCGAGGCGGGTAGGAGCGCGTTGGCCCGCCACGAGTGGCGGGCCGCGTTTGATGCGCTCTCCAAGGCTGACGCCCAGGGGCGCCTGGATCCCGAGGTACTGGAGCTGCTGGCCCAGGCAGCCTGGTGGACAGGTCAGCTACCCGTGACGATTGATACGCGTGAACGGGCCTTCGCCGCCGCGACCAGGGCGGGCGACATGCAAGGGGCGGTGATCGCCGCCATCAACCTGGCGCGTGACAACCTCTTGAGGATGGCAACCGACGTATCCCAGGCTTGGCTCAAGCGCGCTGAAAGCATGCTGGAAGGCGTTGAGGAAAACGTGGCCCACGGGTGGCTGGCCCTCGTCGTCGGACTGCGCGCGTCGCTGATCGGCGACAGCGAAGCGCAACTGGCGCAGGCGGAACGTGCTACCGAGATCGGAAAGCGGCTGGGCGCCCGGGGTCTGGAGACCCTTGGCATGGCGGCGCAGGCGTCCGCCCTGCTCACCAAAGGCCAGGTTGAGCAGGGCATGGCTCTTGCGGACCAGGCCGCGCTGGTCGCCATCAGCGGCGAGTTGGAGCCCTCCGAGGCCGGCAGCGTGTTCTGCGCCACGATCGAAGCCTGCGCGGCGGTCGGCGATGTCAAGCGAGCCTCCGAGTGGACCGAAGCGCAGGATCGCTGGTGTCGGCGCGAGGGGATCAATGGGTTTCCCGGGATGTGTCGACTCTTCCGGTCCGACGTCAAGCGGCTTCATGGTGCCTGGCCGGAGGCGGAGGCAGAAGCGCGCCTGGCATCTGTCGAGCTGCGTGGCTTCATTCCGGCCGCGGCCGGACTTGCCCTGTACCAGGTTGGCGAGATCAAGCTGCGTCGGGGCGACCTGCCAGCCGCGGAGGAGGCGCTGCTGGGAGCCCATGGCCTGGGACAGGACACCGAGCCCGCGCTCTCGTTGCTGCGGCTTGCCCAGGGTAAGGTGGCGGCTGCCGTCGAGTCGATCAGGCGCGCCGCAACCGAGCCAGGGAGGTCGTCGTGGCGAGCGCCAACTGATAGCGCGGTGTACCGCCTGAGCGTGCTGCCAGCAATGGTCGAGATTCTCCTCGCGGCCGGCGATCTCGCCGGTGCGCGCGCAGCACACGAAGAGCTCAACTCGTTGGCCGAGCTGTTCGCGACGCCCGCTGCCAAGGGCGCTGCGGCATCCGCCGCCGGGGCTCTGGCATTGGTCGAGGGCAGACGCGTCGACGGCTGGTGCGCGTCTGCGGGAAGCTATCGGCCACTGGACAATCGTTGACGCGCCATACGAGGTCGCGCGATCGCGCATGGTGCTCGCAGAGGCGTACATCGCCCAGGGGCAGCCCGACCGTGCAGCGATCGAGGCGCGCACTGCGCGAGATGCCTTCGAACGGCTGGGTGCGGCGCTGGACCTTCGTATCGCCGATGCGCTCCTCGACCGCCTGGCGGCCGCGCCGGACTCTCAGCCGCTCGGTATGGCAGCCACCCGAACTGTCCGCGTCTTCATGTTCACCGACATCGTCGATTCCACGCGCCTCGCCGAGGTGATGGGAGACGCGGCATGGAACCAGGTGACTCGCGTCCATGATCAGCTGCTGCGCATGGCCGTGGCCGAGCAGGGCGGCGAGGAGGTGAAGGCCACAGGCGACGGCTTCTTCCTCGCCTTCGCCGATCCCGACGAGGCCGTTGAATCGGCCGTCGCCATCCAGCGGCGCCTGGCGGCGCATCGCGAGACACAGGGCTTCATGCCGGTGGTGCGAATTGGGATCCACCAGGCGGAGGCGAACCGGGTGGGCCTCGATTACGCAGGCGTCGGAGTGAACCAGGCCGCGCGCATCGGTGGGGCAGCCGACGGCGATGAGGTCCTGGTCAGTGCAGCCACCCTGAAAGCGGCTCGCCACTCGTACATCGAGTCAGGCCGACGAAGCATTGCGCTGAAGGGGATATCGGCTCCGGTGGAAGTGGTTTCCATCAGCTGGAAATAGATCGGCCTTCTTGACAGGCAAGTGACGGCTTGCCTATCATGCGGGCGTGGGTGACCTCTACAAGGCGCTCGCGGATCCGACGAGACGGACGATCCTCGACGAGCTGACCGATCGCGACGGCCAGACGCTCTTCGAGATCTGCAGCCGGCTCGCCATGAAGCACGGCATCGGCGCATCCAGGCAGGCGATCTCGCAGCATCTCGACGTCCTCGAGGAAGCCGGCCTGGTCCGGACCGAGCGCTCGGGCCGATACAAGTTCCACTCCCTCGACACCACGCCGCTGCGCGAGATCGTGAAGCGCTGGCCGCTGCCGCACAAGGAGCCAGACCGATGAAGATCAATGTCACCAGCGTCCTGGTCGACGACCAGGCCAAGGCGCTCGCCTTCTACACCGATGTCCTCGGCTTCGTAAAGAAGACCGATATCGACCTCGGCGGACCCCGATGGCTGACCGTCGTCTCGCCCGACGCTCCCGATGGCGTCGAGCTCCTCCTCGAGCCCGATGCTCACCCTGCCGCGAAGCCGTTCAAGGAGGCGCTCGTCGCGGACGGCATCCCGTACACGTCGTTCGCCGTTGACGACGCGCAGGCCGAGTTCGATCGGCTCTCCGCCCTCGGCGTGCAATTCACGCAGCCGCCAACGCCGATGGGTCCCGTGACGACCGCGGTCTTCGACGACACCTGCGGCAACCTCATCCAGATCGCCGCGATGGCCGCCAGCTGATCGCGCAGCTCGCGGCGGAAGTCAGGGCATAGATGGAACCGCGGCCGGCCGGATGCGGCTCACGCGAGATGACACCGGTCCGCTCCAGCTCCCGCAGGCGAGAGACGAGGAGGCTGCGCGGATGCCGGGTGCGCCGTCGGCGATCTCGTCGAACGTACGCGCGCCGAGCAGGAGGTTCCGAAGGATCGACGCGTCCAGCGCGTGGCGAGGATCTCGGCCGCCCTGGCGATGGGACAGTACTGGCCGTACGTCTTCACGATCCAGAGTGTCGCGACTCACAGGCTGCCTGACCAGTCCACTTTTTGGTCTGGTCTCTCGCTCGCCGAGCGCACAATGAGGTGCGTTGTCCCACGCACGAAGGAGAGACCGATGGTCAGCGCAGCGGACAGACCGACCTCGGCGGGCGGCACGCGCCGCCGATCGGCTTCCGCCACGCGAGCGTGTGCTCTGGACGGCGTACGGACTGGAGCCGTCGGAGCGAACGTCGCGAGCTCACAGGTGGCAGTTGTGCCACCCGATGTATGGTATCGTGGGTGGCATGGAGAAGACGACGGTCTACCTGCCCGATGAGCTGAAGAGCGCGCTCCGCCGCGCCGCGCGATCCACGGGGCGGAGCGAGGCGGACCTGATCCGGGAGGGGATCGGGCTCGTGACCGGAACGCATCGGATCGCAGAGCCACGGTTGCCCCTGTTCGAGAGCGGGCAACCGGATCTCGCCGAGCGGGCCGATGAGCTGCTCGCCGGCTTCGGCGATCGGTGATCATCCTCGACACGAGCGGCCTGCTGGCGGCGCTGGATGCCAGCCAGCGGCATCATGCGGCCGCAGTTGCGGCGCTGCGGGCGGCGGAACCGCCCTGGGTGCTGTCCCCGTTCGTGCTGGCGGAGCTCGACTACCTTCTGGCCACGCGCGTTGGCGAATCGGCCGAGCGGGCTCTGCTATCCGAGGTCGGTCGCGGGGTGTATCGGCTCGAGAGTTTCCAGTCTGAAGACATCGCGGCGGCCGAGCGAGTGATCGCAAAGTACGCCGCGCTCGAAATCGGGCTGGCCGATGCTTCGGTCGTCGTCCTCGCCGCCCGGTACGGCGTCCGCGACCTGCTCACGCTTGACGAGCGTCACTTCCGGGCCATCCGCGGACCTGGGAGCCGCCCGTTTCGGATCCTGCCGGCTGACGCCTGACTAGCCCGCGGAAAAGAACTCCTGCAGCCTGGCGGAGCCCTCAGCCGTCATCGGCTTCCGTGTGCTCGACGGTCCAGCCCGCAGAGGAACTCATTAGCTGCCCGTTTGGAACCGAGCGTGCGAAGGACCGCGTGCTGCCCGTACTGCGAGATGATCTCGCGTTCGCGCTGGGGCTCTGAGCGGCGGTTCCGCCAGATGACGATGGCCAAACGCCACTCGTCGCGCAACCGGCGCCAGGACGAATCGTCGCACCCTTCGGGCATGTCCCCAACCGGCTTCCGCAGGCCGCGCAGGAACGCGCGTCCCGCGCACACCCACCATGGCGTGTCGAGAAACACAACGGAGTCCGCGCGTTCGAGCCGGAGGTCGAGTGTCTCGTGGTAGTTGCCGTCGGCGATCCACGCGTCGCCGGCGAGCAGGTCCCTTTGTTTCTCGCGCCACTCGAGCTCCGACGGTGCAACCCAGCCGGGCTTCCAGAAATGGAGGTCGAGATGAATGACCGGCAAGCCGGTCTTCGCGGCAAGCGAGCGCGAGAAGGTGCTCTTCCCGGACCCCGCCATCCCAGTCACGAGGACGCGGCGGCCTATCCCCAAGGCGGCATCGCTCATCGGCGTCAGTGTCCCTCAAGTGCTGTACCGGGCGCATCAACTGGCCTCAAGCCACAGCCTGGCCGCCCTGTGGTGGGCACAAACCTGGGCACGAAACGTTGGGCTGACCGAGGCTCTAGTGGCCCGACCAGCGCGGCAATGCTTCCCCCCGCCGGTTGTCGGTAATCGGCACATGCTCCCTGACATATCCGACGAACGGAGCCATCTCATCGGCCAGTAGCGAGGTATCGCCATCGGCTGGATGGCCGTCGTAGGTGCGCACGGCGGCGGTCAGCGCGGGATGCCATCGGTCGGGAAGGTGCTCGAGAGCCCAGGCGCCTGCGGCGCGTTTCGAGAGGGCGACATTGTGGGTCTCAACCGAGTGAAGGATGCGGCTGCCGTTGAGCACCGCGTACGTCGCCTCGTAGGGATCGGTATCGCCTTCCACGACATGCCGCTCATGTGCTCGAGCTCCCGGTCGAGATCGGCCTCCAGCTCCTCCCAGGTCGGAGCCTTGACCAGATCGGCTGGTTCGGGGCCGTGGAAGTTCGCGTATCGCCCGGCGAGCCAATGCGCCCGATTGACTGCCCATGAGGTGTCGCGCCGCTCGTCGCGCCAGGCGTGATGCGGCGGGTCGGTGCCGAGCGCCGCATCAACCAGCACGTACCACACATCCCAATCGACGCCGAGGCGGCTCGCGGTCGCGTCATGCGCGCCCTCGATCGCTCTGGCGGTTGCCTCGTCGGGCCGGCGCGAGATGACGACGTAGGTGTCGAGGTCGCCCGCGCGCACCGGGTCGTCGACGGACATGGTCCCGCCATACGCCCACATCGCCACGAGATCGTCTCCCAGGATGTTCTGGAGCTCGTCGCGAAGCGCGAGCCACGCGGAACGCGCGGGGTTTGGGACCTTGTCCATCGGTATGCCTGCCACCGAGGCAGGATAGCGAGCGCCGCCGGGGCTCCAGCCCGCATACGAACGGTTGGCCGCCGACATCACCTGATGGCGGTAGGCTGCTGACCACATATCGCAGGTACGCGCCGGCATGGAACCGTCAGCGGTCGCAGACGACCTCAACGAAGTCTCAGTCCTCGTCAATGTCGCGCATCGGCTCCTCCTGACCATTCGCGATGACGTCGAAGCTTCGGCTCTCCTTCAGGGGATCCTGGACAACCTGAACACCGCACACGACCAGCTCGATCTCGTGCTCGATACCATCGGCTCGGCAATCGAGCAGGCCGACGCCGAGGCAGACCGACAGCCGCGGGAGCAGCGACCCGCCATCCACTGACACTGAGAGAGGAGCAGCTCGATGGCCGTCGCGTACGAGAATCCCGCTGCGCTGGGCGAGCCGCTCGGCAAGTACTCGCACCTCAGTCGCGCGGGGGACCTCGTCATCGTCGCTGGGCAGGTCGGGGTCCGTGCCGACGGGTCGTTGGCCGGCGAGGACTTCCGGTCCCAGCTGCGGCAGATCTTCGAGAACCTGCGGCTGGCACTCGAGTCGACGGGCGGAGGCCTCGAGAGCGTGATGAAGCTGACGACGTACGTCGTCGGCCAGCCGATGATCGCCGAGTTCTACCAGGGCCGCGAGGAGCTCTATCCCGAGCTCTATCCGTCGGAGAAGTACCCGCCGAACACCCTGCTCGTGGTCGCCGGGCTGGTGCGGCCGGAGCTCCTGGTGGAGATCGACGCGATCGCCTACGTTCCGGCGACCACGCCTTGATCAACCTGGGTTGCGGTCTTCGATCTCCCAGCCGTGGTCCATGGCGTGCTGCGCGGTGCGGCGGATGAGGAAGCGCAGCGGCCACTTGCGCGCCGGTCGATCCTCGGCGTGGTATTGGCGGATCGCGGCGATGTAGCGCTCGCGGAAGTCGGCGAGCTCCTCCGGCGTCAGCCGCAAGCCGTCGTCCTCGCGGATGGCCACCTTCCGCCAGAAGTTGTGGCGTTCCGATGCGTAGATGTGACGCACGATCTCGTCTCGCTCCCGCCCGCCGCCGCGTGGGCCCTTGGCGAGCGGCGCGTCGCCGGCGTCCGCCGCGTCGTCGAAGAACGCCCACGTTGCCCGCATGATGCCGATCCGTCGCTCGAGCTCGTCATCGCGCGAGCGGCTCCGCCTCGACGACCGAGGGCACATGGGCGATGCCCCACCAGTCGGTCGAGGTGTTCCCGGGCGTGCGCTCCAGGATGTGCGGCTTCGTTGACCGCTCGAACTCGGCACGCAGCCCGACGCGCTCCGCGACCGGCGCGTAGCGCGGCACGTAGGTGAGCAGCTTGTCGACGGCCTCGTCTTCGGTCCGGCCCCAGCGCTCCAGGCCAGGCCAATCCATCGCCGAGGCCACGACCCGCTTGCCGCCCGGACCAATCTCGAGGAGCACGTCCAGCTGATTGGTCATGCGCAGAGGTTACGGGATGGCGAGGTGCCCTCGCGGGCGCGCACAATTGTCGCCATGGCGGAACATCGGATCAGCATTGATATCGCAGCTGCACCGGAGCGGGTCTTCGCCCTCTGGATGGACCTTGACCGGATGGCGGAGTGGGTGGGCGGCGTCACCGGGGTGACCGATGTGACCGGACCGATCGACGTCGCCGGCACGCGCTATACCGTCCGCTTCGGACCGATGAAGAGCCCGACCGAGATCCTCGAGGTCGATCGGCCGCACCACGTCCGAACCAGGTTCGGCAACCTCATCCTCAAGGGCGAGTCGGACGTCCGGTTCGAACCGATCCCGGAGGGCACTCGCGCTGACGCAGGTCTTCCGGACGCGCGGGTTCATCTCCGCGATCACCGGCCGGTTGTTTGCCGCCGGCTCCTACGAAGGCAGCTTCAAGGGCGAGCTCGAGACGTTTCGCATCATCGCGGAACGTGAATCGGCTCTCGCGGAACCGGGCGTTCCTCACGGCCTGCAGCGGTAGGCCGAAGTAGCCGGCGTCAAGCAATTCAGGATCCGTCGAGGCAGGTGTGCGCTCGAGACCCAGCAGCGATCCAGCGCCCTGCGTCGGCCGCGCTTCACCCCTGTCAGCCGATATATCACTCGTGATATATCCGGTGATGGCACGGACAGCGGACGACTTGGTTGGGCTCGGTCGGCTCGGGCGCCAGGCGGGCGGGGAAAGGCCTACGGAACGGCGCCCTTGTCGCGGGCGGCTCGGGCGCGGCGCTTGCCCTCGTGCATTGCCTGGACCCGTGCGACGGGGACGGCATGGCCCTCCTCGATGAGCTCCGCTGACAGGTGCTGCGGGTCGGGCATGTGCTCAAGCCACGGATCACGGTCGCCGAGCTGCTCGAGCGCGGTATGCACGGTGAAATCGGCCGGCGTGATGTCGTCGAGGGCGTCCCAGGCGACCGGGAAGGAGACGGGGACGCCCGGACGGACGCGTGGGCTGTATGCGGCGATCACGGTGGCGCCGCCGACCCGTGTCGAGTCGACGAAGACCTTGCCGCCCCGATCCGCCTTGACGAACGCGGTGGTTGCGATGTCCGGATCGAGTCGCTCCGCTCGGCCCGCGATCGCCCGGGTCGCGGCGGCCGAGTCCTCCATGGAGGCCTCAGCGTCGATCGGGACGAACACGTGCAATCCCTTGGCGCCGCTGGTCTTCACGGCGCCGGCGAGGCCGACATCGGTCAGAGCCTGGCGGACCGCCTTGGCGGCTCTGACCGCCATCGGGAAGGCATCGGTCTCCGGTGGGTCGAGGTCGAGCACGAGATGGGTGATCCGATCCGGCCGATCGACCCGCACCAGGGCGGGGTGATATTCGATCGCGCGCTGGTTGGCGAACCACAGCAGCGTCCGGCGGTCGTTGCACAGCGCGTACGACACGTCTCGTTTCGAGGCCTCGGCCCAGAACTGCACGGTGCGCACCCAGTCGGGCGTGTACTTGGGCACGTTCTTCTGCATGAAGGCTTCCTGGCCGCGATGAACGCGGATGACCGACAGCGGCCGGTCCTCGAGGACGGGGAGGATCCGATCGCGGACAGCGTCGAGGTACTCCACCAGGTCCCGCTTCGTTGCGCCGGCTCCGTCGAAGAGGGGCTGGTCCAGGTTCGTGAGCGGGACGCCGTCGCGTGATTCGTCTTCGTTCTTCGTGCCCATCGCGAGCCAGACGCTAACACGGCTCCCGCGAACCCTTCCCCGCGCTGTCCAATCGGTCCATATTGCTCGCGTGCGGTCCGAGTCGCCGCTCATGGCGCGCGCACGACTACGGAGGATGGACATGGATCGGCTGGAGTGGTCGACGGCAGTCAAGATCGTGGTCGGCATCATGGCGGCGGGGTTCATCGCCGGAACGGTCCTGTTCCTCATCCTGGTCTTCGATCTGACCGGGCCGTTTCCGCAGGAGACGGGGGACTTCGTCGATGACATCGTTGCCGGGAATGAGTGGCACACCGCTCGGAATCCGCTCGACATCGCGCAAGGCTGGCTGTTCGCCGCCGGATTCGCCGCGCTCGGGCTGCTCGGGCCGCTGCTGGCTCGGCTGTTCGCGCCCGGCGACGGTCGGGGGCCGATCCTGACCGGAACGCTGCTCCTGGCGGGGGGCCTTGGCGTGGCTGCAGAGCTGATGTACATCGGTGCGAAGCCGGTGGCGACGAGCCCGCAATACTGCGAGTGCGGCCTGCTGACCGAGGAGCTCATGTCGCGCCTGATGACCTTCAACATCGTGAACGCGATCCAGAACTCGCTCACCAACGGCTCGTCGATCGCAGCGGCGCTGGGCCTCGTCATTGCGGCCCGGCCCGGCGTTCGTGCCGGGATGCCGAGCGGCTGGGCGATCCTGAGCTATGCCACGGCGCTCGCCTCGCTGATCGTCGTGGGGTTGTGGTCCTCGTACGAAACCTATCCGCTCAACGTCTACGGTCTGGCCCTGGTCGCCGCCGTCCTGCTGCCGGCATGGGGAATCTGGCTCGCCATGCGCGCGGACGGTCTCCAGCTCGGTGATGTGGAGATCGAGGAACCCCCACTGGATTGAGGCCATGACTGAATCGAGATGGCGCCCCGGCGACCCCGTCGACTGGGATCGACCGGGCGAGCTGTGGACCGCCGGCGGGCTCCACTCGTTCGTGGTCGAGACCACCGGCGCCCGCACCGGGCGCCATCGGCGCGCGATCCTGGGCTACCTCGACGACGGGCCCGGCGCCTGGCTGGTCATCGCATCCAAGGGCGGCGCGCCGACGAACCCTGCGTGGGTCCACAACCTCGCGAGTGAGCCGACCGCGACGGTCGTGCTGGCCGACGGAACGCGCGTCGCGGTTCAGGGCGAGCGGCTCTCCGGCGAGGACGAGCAGCGAGCCTGGGCGCGCATCGCGGAGGAGGCGCCCGAGTACATCGCCTATCGGTCGAGGACGAAGCGGCAGATTCCGATCATCCGCCTCACGCGCTAGGCTCGTTCGATGGGTTCCTCTTCTGTGACATCGAGGGCTCGACGCTGCTCCTGCGCGGTGGCTGCGCGCCATCGTGCGTCAGCGAATATATCGTTCGTGATATATCCGTTGAGACCGGCTCGCCGTAGTCCGACGCCCGCGGCCAAGACCGCCTGAGGGCGCGCAGCACCTCCGACTGTCCGCATCGGTCGTGGACGGACTGCCCGTTGATCACTCCGGCGCGGCATCGGCTTCGCGGAAGGGGGCGCGCCAGTCGGGAGGTTCGAAGTCGGGCGCGAAGAATGACCGGGAATGGGCGACCTTGCCATCGCGGAGCCGGTAGAGGTTCACTGCCCACCATCGGCTGCCGTCCGGGTAGCGCACCCGGTTGATGGAGGTCCCGCGGTCGCCGCTCCCGTCGACGGCCACGAGCATGTACGTCGGCGTGAGCGCGTAGGTGGTGCCACCGATGACCTCTTCGAGCTCCGTGTTGCCGGGTTCCAGGGCGGGGTAGTTCTCGAACTGCGCGCGCATATTGGCGAGGCCGCGAAACCGCTCGCCCGACTGTGGGTACTCCCAGATCACGTCGTCTCCCACGTAGTCGCCCAATCGATTCCAGTCATGCGTCGCGATGACATCGGCCAGGCCCGCCAGGATGCCTTGGTGATCTGGCTCAGTCACGGCCTGGTCCTCGCAACGGGCTCCGGTTGCGTCGCCGCGGTATCGGTCTGAGCGTCCGCGCTCATGGCCCGCGCCTCGGCGCTCGTGAAGGCGCGGATTCGGAGGGTGGCAAGCGCCCGGTCATGCGCATCGGTCATGGCGTTCAGCGCGACCCGCCGCACCTCGGCCGGGAGATCGTCGCGGGACGCCAGCTGGCGGTAGCCGGCGTTTGCCATGTACGCATCGACCACCGTCCTCAGATCTGCGGCTGAGAGGAGGGTAGCCAGCTCAGGCAGCAGCCGTTCGAAGGAGGATCGGTCGAGATCGGCAAAGAGGCCGTGGTCCCGGGCGACAGAGAGCGCAGCCCGGTTGACGTCGAGCTCGAAGTACACGGCCTTGGCGGCATTCCGCGCCTGGCGCACGAACTGGCGGCGCTGGATGTACAGGCCCACGAGCAGCCAGCCCATGACGCCCACGAAGGAGCCGATGATGCCCGGCAGGAGATCGCGCCAATCCATGCTGGCCGGAGTATCGGCGCTCGACCGCCCCCGGCACAACCTGGAAACTAGGCGGGCTGGCGGATGGCGGCGCTGAGTCCGAAGAGCTGGGGATCGGCCATGACCGCCGCGGCGGCGCGCTCGCCGAGCGTCGCCAGCGAGGCGGCGAGCGCATCTCGCGGGGTCGCGCCGATGCCGACCTCTGGCTCGTCATCGAAGGTTGCGACCGCGATCCAGCGACCGTCGAGGTCTCGCAGGCGGATGTCGACGTCGAGGCCGAGCGCGTCCACGGCGAACCGGGCGTTGACGCTGACCAGGCGAGGCTGCTGTTCCATGCCCGGAGCGTCGGGCACATTCGTGACAGCTCTGCGGTCGCGAATAGCTGCGGGCGCCGCCCGCCAGGCGGATCGGTCCTCGATCTCCTGGGGCTAGGGCTCGTAGCGGGTCAGGGACGCGGCGTCGCTCTCGGCAAGGCGCCGCTGGACGTTGATCCAGTAGGCGTCTCGTTCGTCGGGTTCCTTGATCGCGCGGCGGTCGAATGGACGCAGGCCGCGGAAGAACGCGACGAAGCCGCTCGACTGACGTCGTTGGCGGAGGGCGGCGAGCTCGAGCTCGAGTTGGGTCATGGACGGAGCCTGACGGCCGAGATCGGTCGAGGGAATCGACCGACTGACCCAATCGGACCAGTACCTTCCGGTACGTCTTGCGCGCTGGGTATGATCGGCGAATGGGAGGGATCGGCCGCCTGTTCGCACGCCTGCTGAGCATCGCCGACGACCCGACCGACGATGACGACCTCCGTCTCCGGAAGCGGCTTGGAGTGGCGGCGGGCATCCTGACGGTCGTTTCCCCGATCTCCCTGCCGATCGAGGCGCGCGGACACCCAGCGAGCTTCGCGCTGGCTGCTGCGCTCGCGGCGTTCAGCATCGCCAATCTCGCGGTGCTTGCCGCCACAGGGCGTTTCGACCGTTACATCGTCGCGTTGATCACGTTCGGCACGCTCTGGGTCCCGCTGGCCCATGTCGTCGGCGGCGGCATCACCGGCACGAGCCCCGGACTGGTGTGGGCGTTCCTGGTGCCCGCATATGCAATTCTGGCGCTCGGGCCCGGCCGCGCAGTCCGGTGGTTCTTCGCATTCCTCGCTAGCCTCGTGGCGATGGCGGCGACAGATAGCTGGGCGCGCGACACCTTCGGCACTGGGCCGTATCCATTGCGCATCATCGGCTGGGTCATCAACGTCGGCCTCCCGCTTGGGATCGTCTTCCTGCTGCTCCGCTATTCGGACATCCGGCGCCGGACGGCGGAAGCGAGGGCCGATGAACTGCTGACGAACGCGATCCCTGCCGCCATTGCAACGAGGCTCAAACGCGGAGAGCGGCGCATCGCAGAGGCATACCCCGAGACCACTGTCCTGTTTGCCGACATCGAGGGGTTCACGCCGTGGGCGAACCGCACGGCTCCCAATGAGGTGGTCGACCTGCTCGATGACCTGTTCAGCCGTTTCGATGCCGTGGCGGCTGAGCACGGAGTCGAGAAGCTGAAGACGGTTGGAGACGAGTACATGGCCGTCGCGGGAGCACCGATCGCACGCCCGGATCATGCAGAAGTGGCCGTCCGCGCGGCCGTGGACATGCTCGCGGCGACAGATCGGTGGCGGCAGCAGCACGGCCTGGCACTCCCCATCCGCATCGGGCTCGCCAGCGGTCCGGTGGTCGGCGGCGTCATCGGTCAGCAGCGGATCTTGTTCGACCTGTGGGGCGACACCGTGAACACGGCCGCCCGGATGCAGTCGACCGGCATTCCCGGTCGCATCCAGGTCTCCGAAAGCACGATGGAGCGTGCAGACGGGGCATTCGAATTCGAAGCCCGGGTCGTGGATGTGAAGGGTCTCGGGCCTTTGACCACCTACCTCCTCGTCTAGGGCCTGGGAGTGAACCACCGCTAGAATGCGCGGCGTCCACCGCCCGCTCTCCGAGGTCGCTCGAAGGTGCCCATCGCCACCGACATCCGCGCCGAAGCCGAGCGACTGAGCGCCGCGGCAGCGGCCGCGAACCTCGGACTGCGGCTGATGGGCGGCCTTGCGGTCTGGCTGGTCTCGCCATCGGTCCGCGTCCCACCGTTCGCCCGGAGCTACGACGATCTCGACTTCGCGGTGCGCAAGCGCGACAGCCGGGCCGTCACGCCCTTCCTCGAGCAGCAGGGCTACCTGCCCGAGCGGCTCTTCAACTCCATCCACGGCGCGCAGCGGATGAACTTCGGCCATCCCGACGCGCTGTGGACGATCGACGTGGTCGTCGACGAGCTGCGCATGTCGCACCTGATCGACCTGCGCGGGCGGCTGGAGCCGGGGCCGCCGACCATCGACCTCGCCGACCTGTTGCTCACCAAGCTCCAGGTATGGGAGATCAACGCAAAGGACCTCGGCGACATCACCTGCCTGCTGGCGGACCGTTCGCTGGCGGAAGCCCCTGACCCGGAAGCGATCGACCTGTCACGCATCCTTGCGCTGACCGGCGCGGACTGGGGAACCTGCCACACCCTGGAGCGCAACCTGCGCGACGTGGCCGTCTACGCGCGGGAGCGCAAGCCCGCCGACGCTCGCTTCGATCCGGTCGCACAGTCGGAGGCGCTGCTGGCCGCGATCGCCGCCGGGCGCAAGTCGCTCGGCTGGCGAGTCCGAGCACGCGTCGGCGAACGAGTGCGCTGGTACGAGACGCCGGAGGAGATCCGGCACTAGCCGGCGAGCACGCCTCGTCGGGACAGGGCCTCGCGCCAGTAGTCGACCGACTCGACGAGATCGCTGAGCACCTCGTCGTCGTCCTGCTCGAACGGAGGGATGACCTCGAGGACCAGCGCGCTCTCCTCGACGCCGGCCTCGCCGAGGGCATCGATCACCCGATCGGCCGAGATCCGACCGATGGCGTTGGTCGCCTCGGTGAAGGGCCAGTGGTGATCGCCGGCCTCATCGGACTGCTGAAGCTGGATGACGGGTGCGGATCCCCCGAGCGACCGGAGCCAGGCGTACGGATCCCGATCCGGTCCGCTGGTGCCCGGCACGACCATGTGGCCGAGGTCGAGGCAGAGGCGGATCGGCACGCGCGTGGCGTCGCCGTCGTCGAGGAGCTCGCGGATCATCGCCATCGTCGACGGCTCGCGGGCCACCGCAAGGTTCTCGACGACGAGGTATTCCAGCCCGGCCGAGCGCGCATCGGTCGCCAGCTCCGCCAGTGATCGCTGGAGGCCCGCCCACAGCTGCGACCGTCGACCTTGATCGCGCCAGTCGGGGACGGAGAAGCAGCCGATGTGGCCGCCGGTCGCCCGCCCACCGATCTCGGCGGTGAAGCCGATGACCCGTCGGAACCACGCCAGCGCGCCTTCCCGATCGGCCGCATCGGGAGCCAGCAGCAGGTTGGCCGAATAGGCGGCCAAGCCGGTGAACGTCGAATGAAGCTCGAGACCGTGCTCTGCCACGGCGTCGCGGATCTCGGCCGCCTGCGAGGCCAGGCGTTCATCGGATGCGGCGGTGTCGACGAGATCCAGGCTGTGCTGAACGAGCCGCAGGCCCAGCCGATCGCGGACCACCGGCGCCCAGTCCGCGGGCCGCGGCCAGCGCTTGACCGCGAAGCAGGTGTTGATCCCCAGCTGCAGGCGCATCGGTCAGGCCGTCCGGCGCACGACGTTCGCGGCGGCGAGCTCTCGCCAGGCGGCGAACCGCTCGTCGTACAGCGATCGGGTGGCGGGATTCGGCTCGATCGGCCTGGTGAGGTGGACGCACCGCTGGATCGCGTCGTCGACGTTCTCGTACAGCCCTGCCCCCAGGCCCGCAAGCATCGCCACGCCGCCGACGGCCGCGTCGCCGGGGACCCGGACCACGGGCACACCGATGACGTCCGCCTTGATTCGGTTCCAGGTCGCAAGGCGCGTGTCCCCACCGGAGACGCGAAGCTCGGTCACCTCCGCGCCACCGCCCCTGATGAGGTCCAGCTGGTCGCGAATGGCGAAGGCCACACCCTCCATGATCGCGCGGGCAAGCACGGCCCGGTCGTGACGAAGGGAGAGGCCGGTGAAGGCTGCGCGCAGGTCGGCATCGGTCCGCTCGCCATCCGCCAGGACCGGAAGGGCAAGGACGCCATCGGCTCCGGGTGGAACCGCGGCTGCCTCGTGGTCGAGCCGCGCGTAGTCGGACGCCCGCGCCCTGCGCCCGCGGGCGGCGTACAGCAGGTCGGCAACCCAGGCGACCGCGGCGCCGGCGGTGTTGATGCCGGTCTCGGTCGTGTACGAACCCGGCACCACGTGCGGATAGTGGGTGACCTCCAGCACCGGCAGCGGGTCCGGCACGGCCGCGTTCAGGCAGGTCGACGAGCCGGCCATCTCGCTGACCGGCCCCGGCGCGACGACGCCGGCACCGAGCGCGCATGCCTGCGAGTCGGCACCGCCCAGGACGACCGGCACGCCGGCATGCAGGCCCACCCGCCGGGCGACGGACGGCGTCAGCCCGCCCAGGGTCCTGGACGAGTCGTGCACCGGTGGAAAGAGATCGGGACGGAGGCCCAGCGCCGCCTGCAGGTCGGCGGCCCACGCCCGCTCGCGCAGGTCGAAGACGAGCGTCGCGGCCGCGTGAGTGCCGTCGGTCGCGATCTCCCCGGTCAGGGCGTGCGCGACCAGGTCGCGAGGCTGCAACGCGCTGGCGGCCTGGTCGAAGGCGGCAGGGTCCTGGGACTGGAGCCAGAGGAGCTTCGGCGCGATGTGGAAGGCGGACGGCAGATGCCCCGTCCGCGCGTGGATGGCCTCGTCGCCGAACCGCTCGCGGATCGCGGCCGCTTCCTTCGTTGCGCGGTTGTCCCGGTAGATCAGCCCGGGACTGACGGGCCTGCCCCTGGCATCCACCAGGCAGACCGATGGGCACTGGCCGGTGAGCCCGATGGCGGCGACGCGCCGGCGCGGTCCCAGCTGGCGGACCAGCCCTGCCAGTGCGGCGAGCGCTGCCCTGCGCCATGCGCGCGGGTCCTGCTCCGCCCAGCCCGGAGCCGGTGACGTCGTGGGGTAGCCCTGGCGGACCTCGTACAGCCGCTTGCCGTCGAGGCCGAATGCGGCCGCGCGGGCGCCTGACGTCCCGACGTCGATGGCCACCAGCGTCTCGCGGCGGGCCACGGAGCCTCAGCCCCGCACGAGCTGGTGCGCGGTCACGCGCCCGTCCTTGAGCGTCACCAGCGCGCCGTGCAGTGCCCCGGTGGCGTAGTCGCTGCCCGGGTTGATCGCGATCGTGCGCCCCAGGCGACGGATCCCCGCCGACTCGTGGATGTGGCCGTGCAGCCCGAGCAGGGGCTGTCGCTCGAGCAGGAAGTCGCGGACCGCGGTGCTTCCGACTGGGCCGAATTTCACCTGGCCCATGACCTGGATCACCCGCAGGTCGGCGTCCAGCATCGGCGCATCATCGAGCTGGGTCCCGTACGGCGGCACGTGGACGTTGACGATGGCGCGGTCGGGGTCGTTCAGGTTGGTGGCCATGTCGCGGAGCACCGTTGCCAGCTGCTCCTCCGTCTGCTCGCGGTGGGAGTGCCACGGCGTGATGTTCGAGTATCCCCAGCTCATCATCTCGTGGCGCTCGTCGAGCATCACGACCCGCCCCTCCGCGTGCGTCCCCCACGGAGCTGCATCGAGCAGCGGCCGCAACGATACCGGATCGTCGTTGCCGAGCATGAAGAAGAGGGGGGTGCCGGCCGGGCGCAGACGTTCGTCGGCGAGCGACAGCCAGGCCTCCAACCGGTCCTCCATGAGGCGGGCGAAGAGCGCCTCGAAGCCGCCGCTCGCCTGGAGCGCCTCCATCTCGCCGGGCTCGGACCGATACGGGTAGTAGCCGTGGTCCTCGATCAGGTGCTCGAGCGCGTCGAGATCGGGCCCCTCCTCGACGAGGTAGTCGGCGCCGATGAAGCGGCAGCGCCACCTGCCATCGGGCTCGCGAAGGATGGTCTGGATCGCCTTGCCGGCGACGTCACCGCCCAGGACGAGGACGTCGGCGCGATAGATCGGCGCGGCGTTGATGAACTTCCGGAAGCACTTGGACGACCCGTGGAGGTCGGTCACGAACAGGATGCGGGTCGCGTTGGCCACCGATCGTCAGGCGCCGGCCGACAGCGATGAGCGCGCCGAGCGCGCGGCCTCCATCAGCCGCTGTGCCCGTTCCGGGTCGACGGGATTCCAGGTGTTCCCATCCACCTTGAGGCTGGTGCCGACGATGACGCCGTCGGCGACCCCGAAGATCTCGGCGATCCGATCCGCCCGAACGCCCGTGTTGGCGATGATGGCGGCGTCGGGTGCGGCCTCCTTCGCGGTGCGCAGGTCGCTCATCTCGAACGGCACCCCGGCGGCCGGACCGGAGATCAGGATCGCGTCCATGCGCAGAAAGTGCGCCGCCCGGGCACGCTCCGCCACGCCCCGGCTTCCGATGGCCGAGGCGAACTCCGGCGCGATGTTGTCGAACAGGGCCACATCGTCGGCGCCGATGGACGACCGATACCCCGCGATGTCCCCGATGTGCGGCTCGATCATTCCGAGGTCGCTCTCGTAGACGCCGGTGAGGACCTCACGGATGAACCTCGCCCCGGTGGCACGCGCAACGGCCAGCGACGCGATCGGGTCCCACAGCAGGTTGACTCCGAACGGCACGCGAAGCTCGCTTCGCAGCTGACCGATGACCGATGCCATCGCCGCGCTGATCTCGTGACCCACCCGAAGCTGGTAGGGGAGATCGGCCTCGTTGCAGAAGAGGACGCCGTCCACGCCGGCCGCCTGGAGCGCCTCGATGTCGCGCGCCACCCCCTCCACCGCGCCCGTCACGCCGGAACCGCGATCGTGCAGCGGGCGCCCCGGCAGTGCCGGCAGATGGAGCATGGCGATCACCGGCTTGACGACGCCGAAGATGCCGTTGAAGGACTCCACGCCCACTCTCTCAGCCCTCCGCCACGGCGAGCGCATCCTGGCCGATCGGTTCCAGCCGGGTCGGCGCGGCGCGTTCGGCGATGAGGACCTCGATCCCGAGGCCGCGCAGCCTGGCGAGCTCCTCCTTCGGGGCCGATGGATCGGTCACGAGCGTCGCGATCTGTCGCGCGGGTCCGACGACGATGGGTGTCGAGGCCCCCACCTTTGAGCCATCGGCGATGACGATCACACGCTCGGTTCGCTCCAGCGCGGCTCGCTGGACGGCCGCCTCCTCCTCGGTGAGCTCGGTAATTCCCCATCGCGCCGAGACTCCCGCGGCGCCGATCACCGCCGCGTCGAACCGGTAGTTGCCGAGCGCGGCGGCCGCAATCGGCCCGACGCAGCTCAGCTCGTCCCGGAGCACGGACCCGCCGACCGCAACCACCCGCAGCGGCCTGGTCCCCAGCAGGCTCGCGATCGGCAGGCTGGCGGTGACGATGGCAAGGTCGCGCCGCGCGGGAAGGTACTGGGCGAACTGCTCGGCGGTGCTGCCGATGCCGACGAACAGCACCCGCGCCCCCTCGACCAGTGACGCCGCCCGCATCCCGATCAGCCGCTTCTCGCGCGCGGCCTGCAGCGCCCGGGCGTTGAAGCTGATGTCGAAGGACCGCGTGAGGTGCGCCGTCGCGCCGCCATAGGTCTGGCGCAGGAATCCGTCGCGCTCGAGCCGGCGAATGTCGCGCCGAATGGTCATCTCGGAGCAGCCGAGCTCGCTCGCCAGCTCACCGACCCGGATGGTCTGCTCGTCCGCGACGCGGGCGAGGATGGCGTGCCGGCGATCCGCGGCGCGCACTGGCCGCGACCTGGACCTGCGCCTCGCCGTAGACGGCACTCGGGACCTCCGCCCAATTCACAAGAAATGTTGACGAATGATGTTCGTTTGTGTTCGACTATCGCCGCGCCACATGGCGCTTGTCAAGCCACTGGCGGCATGGAGGGAGCGCCGCCCGGGCAGGAGGTTTGGCGTGGCTGTCAGTCCCGAATCCGGCGGCAGCGGACTCTTCGTTCGACGCAGCACGGGTCTCGTACGCGAGGCGTCCGCGCTGGACGCGACGATCTTCAACGCGGTCTTCTCGGCGCCGGTCGGTGCCACCCTCGCCATCGGCGTCCTGTGGGCGCTATCGGCCTTCCCCGGAGCGGACCCGGTGTGGGCGACGATCATCGCGGTCGTCATCAACATCCCGGTCCTGATCATGATGGCGCTGCTTGCCTCGAGCATGCCGCGGACCGGCGGTGACTACGTCTGGGTGAGCCGCATCCTGTCGCCGCCGCTGGCCATGATCTCGAACTTCGCCGCGGCGCTGTCCGCCATGATCGGCGCGACGTTCTGGGCCCGGTTCTTCCCGGTGTTCGCGCTCGGTCCGGTGCTGGTGGGCCTGGGCGTGTTCTTCGACAACTCGACGATGGTCGAGTGGGGGACGAAGTTCCAGACGGATAACCTGTGGATCTTCCTCGGCGGCCTCGCGATGATCCTGCTGATCACCGTGATCCTCATCTCCGGCGTGAAGACGACCTTCCGCTGGCAGAACTGGTTCTGGATCATCGCCACCATCGGCACGTTCATCGCCTTCTTCGCGCTCCTCTTCGGCGACACGGCCGGCTTCACATCCAACTTCAACTCGCTCAACGGCGACTTCGGTGGAGGCACCACCGATGACGTCCTGGCCGCTGCCGGGACGGCGGGTGTGTCACCCGACCTGGCGAACTTCGACGCCACCCTTCCCACCGTGTTCGCGATCATGGTCTTCATGATGTGGAACTGGTGGTCGGTCTACCTCTCGGGCGAGCTGAAGAGCGCCGCCAACCGCAGCCGCCAGCTGAGCGTGATGTTCGGCGGCCTGCTGTGGGACGGCATCTTCATCGTCCTCGGGCTGCTGCTCTTCTTCAAGGTGGTCCCATACGACCTTGCGACGGCGCTGAACACCGGCGGCAACGAGGCGTATGCGATCCCGAGCGGGCCGTGGTACCAGTTCCTCGCCTCGCTGACGCACAACATCCCGATCCTGGCGGTGATCATCCTCGGCTCGTTCCTGTTCTGGAGCCTGCCGGCCATGGTGGGCAACACCTTCATGCCGATTCGATCGGTCTTTGCGTGGGCCTTCGACAGGCTGCTGCCCGAGAAGCTCGCCGAGGTCAACGAGCGGACGCACTCGCCGGTCCCCGCGATCCTGCTGGTGATGAGCCTGGTGACGGCGATGCTCGCGTGGAGCGTGCTGTCGACCGACTTCTTCACCTGGCTGGCACTCGGCGTCGAGGCCGGCGTCGTGTGCGTCGTCATCGTCGGCATCGCCGCGATCATGTTCCCCACCCGTCGGCCGGACCTTTACCAGGCCTCGCCGGCCAACATCCGCTTCGCCGGCATCCCTGTGCTGTACATCGTGGCGCCGCTGGCGATCCTGGTGATGCTGTTCCTCGTCTACCTCACGGTCACGTACCCGGCCCTGGCGCTCGCCGGCAACCCGGACAACCTGTGGCAGATCCCCGCATTCATGGGGATGATCGTGGTCATCGGGCTCGTGCTCTATTACGGCGCCAAGATGGTCCGCCAGGGGCAGGGCGTCGACGTGGATCTCGTCTATCGGGAGCTGCCACCGGAGTGACGAGGGCTCAACCCGCCTGAGCTGCGGCTCGGAAGAGGCGAATGGCCTCCGACGAGCCGCCGCTCCACGGCGCGCCGTGGCCGGGGAGCACCCACGTCGCGGCGACGGTCTCGAGCTTCGACAGCGACTCCATCGCCAGGGCCTGGTCCATGGTGAAGGGCGCCGGCTGCGGGCCGGTGGCGCCGGTCAGGACGTGGCCGGTGGTCATCGCGTCGCCGACGAACAGCGCGTCGACCGCCGGGATATGGATGGCAACGCTGCCCGGCGTGTGGCCCGGAATGTGGATGATCCGCGGACTGCCGGGCAGGTCGAGCGTCTCGCCGTCCGTGAAGGTCCGTACCTCCCTGATCGGCGTTGTGCGCAGGCCGCCCTTTCGTCCGGCGTACCACATGAAGCGCAGGAATGGACCGATCTTCATCGGTCCGGAAGCCACGCTCTTCTTGTCCTCGCCCCGAGCGAAGGCCGCGTCCGCTTCGTGGACGTGGATCGGTACGCCGTGGTCGCGCCGGAGACGCTCGGCGAAGCCCACGTGATCGGGGTCGCCGTGGGTGAGCACCACGCCGCGGATGTCGGCGATCGATCGGTCCATGAGGGCGAGCTCGGCCAGCAGATCGCTGTACTGGCCCGACACGCCGGCATCGATCAGGGTGAGCTGGCCGTTTTCCTCGACGAGGTAGGTGTTGACGAGATCGGAGCCGACCCGATGGAGTGACGGCGCCAGCTTCATCGGGCCAGTCCTTTCCCATGGCGGATCTTCGCCGTGAATCGAATCGGCTCCATGGGGAAAGGCAATCACCGGCCAACGCGTCTGTCAACGGCGAATCGATTTGGGTCTTGGCGTTCGGCGCGACGGGGCGTAGACTGCGAAAGTGAACATACGTTCTATTATCGCTCCGACACTGTCCCGGTACCCGACCGAGCACCAATGGGAGGAGCTCGAGGATCTGCTGCGGCAGGCGCTCAGCCAGATGGCGAGGCAGACGCTTCCGGAAGCGCTCGCCGAGGAGCCCGCCAGCACGGTCATCGACGAGTGGCGGCACCGGCACTGGCTCGACGAGAGCGCGGCGTACCTGCCCTAGGTCGGCCGATTCAGGCGACGCGATCGCGGACGCGGTCGAGGTCGACCGAGCGCGTTCGGCGCGGGGCGGCCAGGCGAAGCCTCGCGAAGCGATGAACCGCGACCTGGCGGATGCGCATGCGGGCGAACTGGGTCGGCGGGCGAGTCGCGTCAGCCAGGCGGGCCCGAAGACCATTGATCTCGGCATGAGCATCGTCGAGCCGCGCCTCGAGCTCGCGTTCCCGGGCGACGCGGAGTGACAGCACGTACCAGGTCAGCACGAAGAACAGCGTGGTCGCCGCAAGGATGATCAGGTCGCGCACGTAAGGGTCCACCACCGATTCTCCGGGGCACGACTCCGAAGTGACGCGGGGCACGCGACTGGATCGTCACGATAAGCCCTGTTGTCAACACGCACCATGGGTCTCGGGGCGGCGATGACCGCGTTCGTCGCCCGCCTGGCCGCCGCAAGGACGCCGCCGGCGTGGGCAGGAGGGCCCTCCTCATCGCGAAGCTGGCCCAGCGGCGCTTGACCCGTGGGGCGGGTCAACGCGCAACGGAGCGTCCGAATTGGGGGAGCTCCTCCGCGATTTGACCCGCAATGCGGGTAATTCGCAGCAGAGGTCACGCTCCTCCGCCCCTTGACCCGTGGGGCGGGTCATCCGCTACAGATACGTCCCGACCGGTCGATCTCGCAGCGGAACGCACCAGGTTGCCATCGGGCGTTCACAGTTCGAGCGCAATCGGGCCTCAGTCTCTGGTTCGAGCGACCCGATGGGCGGGTCGCAACCAGACGAGGTGAACGACCGATGCATGGAACCTTCAGGCAGGACCAGCCAGGCGAAGCCGGCGGGCCGATCAAGGGCACGTTCTATCCGAGCCAGAGCCGCCATGGCGGCGGGTCCGCGCTGCCGAAGCTGCTCGCGATCCTGGTGGCGATGGCCGTCATCCGCAACGTGGTCGCCACGGTGAAGCGGAATCATGGCGGCGGATCGCACTGGAGCCGTCGGCGTGAGGCGATCGCGGACCTCCATCGCGAGCTCCACGCGGGAGACGCCACTGCGCAGTCCGCCGACGATGTGAAGGCCTGACTCGCGGTTGAGGCTCAGCCGGTCAGGCGCCCGATGACGGGCGCGAGCACGTCCAGGTCGCGCGCATTCACGGTGATGTAGCTGGCGCCCCATCGTCCACGGCGAGCGAGCAGCGTCTCGACCATCTCATCGGTGTCGCCAACCAGGTAGTGCGGGCTCAGCAAGAGCTCCTCCTCGGAGATGCCCCGGGCACGAGGTGGGGGAGGGCCGCTGCGGGTGTGGAAGTCGGGGTCGACCTGCCAGAGCGCGATGTTGATCTCGAGCTCCGTCCATCGATCCGCGGCGGCCTCGCGGATCCAGCCGACCTTGCGGTCGACCGCGGCGCCGGTGATGTCCGCCGGATCGCCGCCGCCTCCTGGCAGCGAGCGGGGATCGATACCGATGATGTTCGCTTCCCGCGCCGCGAACGCGAGGAGCTTCGGTCCGCCGCCACCGATCAGGATCGGCGGGTGCGGCCGCTGGACCGAGGTCGGCAGGCCATCCTGGTGGATCTCCGGGTAGACGTCATCGGCCTCGTGGTCGATCCGGCCGTCGCGCAGCGCCTGCCGGATCATCCATACCGACGCCTCCATCCGCCGCAGCCGCTCCGCCGGGGGATCGAAGCTGAGCCCGGCGGCCTCGTACTCGGGTCGGTTCCAGCCGGCACCGATGCCGATCTCGAGCCGCCCATCGGTCATCGCGTCGACGGTCGCCAGGTCCTGTGCCAGCACGGGCGGATGGCGCAGGTCGTTGTTCAGGACGAGCGTGCCGATGCGCAGCGACGTGGTCTCTGCCGCCGCCTGCAACCGCGGGAGGGCAGCCCAGTTGCCCAGGTGATCGGACGCCAACAGCACGTCCGCACCCGCCGCCTCGGCGCGCCGCGCGGTCTCGACGACTCGATCGCGCCGGCCTTCATTGCCATCCAGCGCCACGCCGAATCGAAACGGACGGTGCTCCGGCGGGGTGTCGTGGTCCATGAACCGATGGTCCTCATCGGCCACGCCCGCGTCAAGGAGGTCCCGCGCTCGTAAGATTGCCGGGTGCAACTGCGTCGGAAGCGCTTCGAGAAGCCCGATGAAACCCGGACCGTCGAGAAGGCCCAGATCCAGCTCGTGGAGCTGGGTGAGGCGGCCATCGGTCGAACCGTCTTCGAGCCGGGCTGGCGCTGGTCCGAGCATGTCAAGCCGATCGTCGGAACGGCCTCGTGCGAGGTGCACCACACCGGCTACGTGATGTCCGGCAGGCTCGGTATCGAAATGGACGAGGGCGCGAGCATCGAGCTCGCCGAGGGGGACGTCTTCGAGGTCCCGCCCGGCCATGACGCGTGGGTGATCGGCGACGAGCAATGGATCTCGATCGACTTCGCCGGGCGCCGGCTCTTCGCGAAGTCGCCCAAGGAGGCTTCCGAGCGAACCTTCACGACGATCGTCTTCACCGATCTCACGGCGTCGACCGAAGCGCTGACCCGCATGGGCGACAGCCGATGGCGCGCGCTCCTTGCCGAGCATAACGAGGCGGTCCGGGGGCAGATCGAGCGCTTCGGCGGACGTGAGGTCAAGACAACCGGCGATGGCTTCCTGGCGATGTTCGACAATCCCCATCGCGCCGTGCGTGGCGCGGCCGCCATGCTCGACGTCGCCGCGGCAAGCGGGCTCACCGCCCGAGCGGCGGTGCACACCGGCGAGGTGGAGCTGCAGGGCGACGACGTGCGCGGGATCGCCGTCCATGCCGCGGCTCGCATCCTCGATCGCGCCGAGCCCGGCCAGGTCCTGGTGTCGGGCACCGTCCGGGACCTGCTGGCCGGCTCCGGCGTGGAATTCACCGACCTCGGCGAGTTCGAGCTGCGCGGCCTCGAGGGCAAAAGGACCTCGCGGCCCTGGTCCGCTGACGAGTCGCGCTTCGTCAGCGGCCCCCGATTCTTCAGGAGCTCGGAGGCAACGGCGAGATGAGGTTGTATCGCGCGATCACATCGGCGAGCCAGTCCGGCTGCGCATAGGGGAGGCCGAACTCGGCGGCAAGGCCCGCGACCTCTGCAGGGTCGATCGGACCGGCGTCATTCAGGTCCGCGAAGCCGCGGAAGAACCCCTCGAACCCGGCCGGCGAGATGATCTCGATCATGCGGGCAGGCGTCGAGCCGGCGTTCCACATGGCATGCACCTGGTTCCGCGGCTTGACGATGTAGCCGCCGGGCTGCAGCACGACCTCCTGGTCCTCGGATCGGAAGCCGATCTGGCCCTCGAGCACGATCGAGATCTCGTCCTCCCGGGTGTGCACGTGCGGCCGGACGAGTGCGCCGACGTCGAACGGATGCTCGACGATCGACAGGGCGCCGCCCGTATCGGCTCCGTCGATCTTGAACTGGACGCCGACGCCGGGGCCCAGCCGGCCTGCTCGTCCCTCTCCGGGATGGACGACCTTGAGGGCGGTGGCCGAGAACGCTTCGCGGACGGTCATGAGCACGGGCCTCGTATATCGGGTGAACAGTGCCGTATACTGATTGCGAGGCAGAGGAGTTGTCAAGGTTGAAAGAACAGGCCCGTTCACCGAAGTCACGCCCGTATCGCATGCGAAGGCGCGCGGACCAGGTCGACCTGACCCGGCAGCGCATCACCGATGCCGCCGTTCGGCTCCACACCACGGTCGGTCCGTCCGCGACCTCGATGAGCGCCGTGGCGCACGAAGCCGGGGTGACGCGGCTGACGCTCTACCGGCACTTCCCTTCCAGCGATGAGCTGTTCGGAGCGTGCATGAGCCACTGGCGCTCGCTGCATCCGCCGCCCGACCCGGAGAGCTGGCGACCGATTCGGGGGTTCGAGGCCCGCCTGCGGCGCGCGCTTGACGACCTGTACCGATGGTATGACGAGAACGGCGACGACCTGTATCCGATCTACCGGGACGCCGCGTTCACTCCTGCCTCCAATCGGCGGGCCCGACAGGCCACGAATGAGCGCATGGCCGATGCGATTCTCGGCGACACCGGCTCCGGCGCGACAGCCCGTCAGGTGCGGGCAGCGGTCGGCCACGTCGTCGGATTCTGGACGTGGCGCTCGCTGGTCGACCAGGGGCTCTCGTCTCGCGACGCCGGTGCAATGAGCGCGGAGTTCGTGCTGGCCGCGCGACGCCTAGGGCGCCGGTGACACGGTGATGATGACCTTGCCTCGTGCCCGCATCGTCTCCAGGTAGCGGAGGGCGTCGGCGGTCTCGCTGAGCGGGTAGCGCCGGTCGATGACCGGGGTGACGGTGCCGGCCTCCGCGAGATCCTTCAGGAAGAGCAGGTCCTCGCGGTCGATGTCGGTCAGCATGCCGCGGAACTTCTTGCCCCCGAACCGCGAGAGCTGCTGGCCACCTACCAGCCGTGCGATCGGCCCGATCCAGTCGCCCTTCGACGCTCCCACCATGACCATGGTGCCGTTCGGGGCGAGCGCGCGCCGCATCGCCATCAGCGAGCGGCTGCCGGCGTTGTCGACGATCAGGTCGTAGTGCTGGCCATTCCGCGTGAAGTCGTCCTGGGTGTAGTCGATGACGTGGTGGGCGCCGAGCGACCGGACGAGCTCGACGTTGGTGGTGCTGGTCACGCCGGTCACCTCGGCTCCGAAGTGCCTCGCGAGCTGGATGGCGAAGGTGCCGACCCCGCCCGACGCGCCGTTGATGAGGACCTTCTGTCCAGGCTGGACGTCGCCCTTCTCGCGCAGGGCCTGGAGCGCCGTGACCCCGCCCACCGGCAGGGCGGCCGCCTGCTCGAGGGTCATGTTGGCGGGCTTGTGGACGAAGAGCCTCTCAGGCCCGCAGACGTACTCGGCACAGGCCCTCGTCTTCTCGCCGAACACCTCGTCCCCGGGCCTGACCAGGGTCACGTCGCGGCCGACGGCCTCGACCACGCCCGCCACGTCGACGCCGGGGATGTTGCGCTTCGGTCTGCGCCAGCCCGATGTCGGGCGAACGATGTACGGCTTGCCTCGCAGGAGATGCCAGTCCAACGGGTTGACGGCTGCGGCGTGAACGCGGACCAGCACGTCGCCGTCCCTGACCTCCGGCTTGGGGACCTCCTCGAGCCTGAGGATGTCAGGGGATCCGTACCTGCGGTAGACGATGGCCTTCATCGCGCAAGGGCCGGCTGCAGGGTCGGGTCGGCGGCGACCCGGGCGCCCAGGCTCATGAGCCGCCGGCCCAGCCATCGGCGTACGAGCCGCCGCGCGTTGCGATGTCCCACCTGGATGACCGAACGGCGCAGCTGTGCCTCGCGTTCTGTCGCCATCTGGCAGAGGACCTCGAGATTCTGTAGACCCTGCACGTCGATCAGCTCCTGTCTTTCCTTCGTCGTTGTCGGTGAACGCCTCTTGACGTACACTGTAAGCTCAACTCCGGCAGCCTAGACATACGCCGTAAGTTTGTCAACCCCGTACTGGAGACCAGATGACGACATCGGTTCGATCCGTGGAGGCTCGGCTGCCCCTCAGCAGGGATCGGGTGCTCGGCGCCGCCATCGCGATGGCCGACGAGGCGGGGATCGAGTCGCTCAGCATGCGCAAGCTCGGCCAGGCGCTGGGCGTCGAGGCCATGTCGCTCTACAACCACGTGGCCAACAAGGACGAGATCCTGAATGGCATCGTCGATATGGTGGTCGACGAGTTCGAGCTGGCTGCACCGGGGGAGGCCGATTGGAAGGCCGCGCTGCGAAGGACCGCGATCTCAGCCTACGAGGTGCTCATCCGGCATCGCTGGGCCGCCAATCTCGTGCTGTCGTCATCGGGGGTCAGCCAGGCCCGCCTGCGGTACATGGAGTCCATCCTCGGCACCCTGCGGCAGGCGGGCTTCTCAGCCGAGATGACCGATCACGGCTATCACGCCATCGAGAGCCACATCATGGGCTTCACGTTGTGGGAGGTCGGCATGGATCTCGGCAGCCGCGAGGACTTCGCCGGGCTGGCAACGGCGTTTCTGCGCGAGCTTCCGCGCGAGCAGATGCCCTACCTCGTCGAGCACATCGAGCAGCACCTCAAGCCACGAGACCCCGAGGACGAGGGCGAGTTCGCGTTCGGGCTCGACCTGATCCTGCAGGGGCTCGAGCGGAAGCTGAAGGCGCGCTAGGCAGTCGCCTCGCGTCTGGCAGCGGCGAAGCGGGGGATCCCCGATTCGACCATCTCGTCCGAGGCGGTGAGGCTGATGCGGAACCAGCCCGGCACCTCGACCACGCTGCCCGGCAGCACGAGCACGCGGTGGCGGGCGAGGATCTCGGCGAAGGCGGCATCGTCCGGGATCGGTGAGCGGGCCATCGTGTAGAAGGTGCCCTCCGGCATCGAGGCCTCGTAGCCCATCTCGCGCAGCGCCGGGACGAGCCGATCGCGCCGGCGCTCCAGTGCACCGATATCGATCGACAGCCGCTCGAGGTCGGCCAGCGCGTGCTGCAGGAGCGCGTTGGGGAATGCGTAGCCGCCAGCCAGCTGCTGCAGGAGGATCTCGTCCCGCAGCTCCGCGCGCTCGGGCAGCGTCGGCGGCACGGTCAGGAAGCCGATCCGCTGGCCGGGCGCCAGGAGCGTCTTGCCGTACGAGTAGGTGACCACGGTGTGCGGATAGAACTCCGCCGGCGTGTGCGCGGTGCGCCCGTCGAAGACGATCCGGTTGTATGGCTCATCCGACAGGATCCAGACCGGGTGGCCGATGCGCGCGGACGCATCGGTCAGGGCCTGCGCCAACGAGGTCAGCGCCTCTGGCGTGTAGACGCGCCCGGTCGGGTTGTGCGGGCTGTTGACCATGACCGCCCGGGTGCGCGGACCGATGGCATCGGCGATGCGGTCGACGTCGAGGTCGAAGGCCGGTGGCTCCAGCGTCACTCGCCGCGGCTCGCCGCCCGCCGCCAGGATCAGGACCTCGTAGAAGAACCAGGGCGGGGAAAGGAAGACGACCTCGTCACCCGGCTCGACCAGCGTCCGCAGCGCCACGGCGATCGCGGCGAAGCCGCCGTTGGTCATTGCCACGTCGTCGGGATCCCAGGCCATGCCGGTCCGCTCGGTGAGCGTCTCGGCGACCGTCCGCTGCGACGCGGGCTCGGACAGCTTGTAGGCGAACCAGTCCTTGTCCCGGGGCACGAGGTTGCGCTGCAGCGCGTCGACGTAGGCGGGGAGGGGCATCTCCTGCGGATTGCCGACCGCGAAGTTCGCGATATCGGGCTCCAGGTTCAGCCGCCCGAACGGGCCGCTGAAGAAGGACATGAACGGTGCGACGCTCTGGCGGATGCGGTCCCGCTGGCGGGTGACGGTGGTGGCCATCTGGAGTCCCCTGTGCTCGGATCGGTGAAGGTGCCAGCATCGCGTCTCGCCGCCGGTTCAGCAAGAGACCGCCCGAGCTTCAGCTCGCGTCGGCGACCTCTTCCGCGGCCCGGTCGAGCGCCTCCTCGATCGGCTCGGGGATCGCGGCCGGCTCCGCTTCGACCGGTCCCTCCGTGGTGCGCAGCTTCGGTGGCTGAGGATGCCAGGCGTTGAGGTTCTGGAGGATGTCGCGGTAGTAGAGGGACACGACGTCGATGACGCTGTCGATGAAGGCACCGCGCCCGGTCATCCGGTTCATGCCCAGATCGCGGGTCAGGCTGACGCGGAACGCGCGCCTGCCTCGAGGAGCTGAAGCCGTACTTCGACCTCAGCTGCAGCTACGTCAGCTCGCTGCGTCCCAAGAAGACGGCTCGGGCGGGACGCTGAACGGCCTACCATTCACCCGTGACGCAGGAGTCGCAGATCGACGCGTACCTTGCAGGCCTGCCGGCGGAGCAGCGCCGCGTACTGCAGTCCCTGCGCGCCCAGGTCACCCGACTGGTTCCGGATGCCGTCGAGACGATGAGCTACGGCATGCCGGTCTTCAAGCTCGGCGGCCAGCCGCTGCTCTGGTTCGCGGGCTGGAAGGCCCACTGCAGCATCTACCCACTGACCGATTCGTTCCTCGCCGCCCACGCGGACGAGCTCAGCGGGTATCGGCGCACCAAGGGCAGCCTGCACTTCACGCCCGATGCACCGCTCCCGGAGTCCCTCGTGGAGAAGATCGTCCGGGCACGCGAGTCGGACCTCGCAGCCGGCGGAACTGACGAGCGCCTTACGCGCTGACCTTGTCGAGGTGCTGAAGGAGCCGATGGGCCGCAAGCTCGACCTCCTTGTGGCGCCACTCGGCGGCCCGGTAGGCAGGCGATCAGGCCCGTCCGATGCACGCGACGGAAGTCCCCATAGACGAACGCGTATCTTGCCTTGGTCTCGTCTGCCGGCCCCTCGGTCAGCCCGAGGTGCCAGGCGGAGTACTCCTTCCATGAGTGCGATGCCAGGAACGTGTTCTCATCGTCGGCATTGGGCTGAGCCTCACCCCAGTCGCTGTCGAGCACGTATTGCCGCGCGTCGATGAGTTTGCGGCAATGCGCGACCGCTGCCCTGTTCACCTTGTAGGTTGCCATCGGCGGATTATCACCCGTCGTGTATCACGGGCGGATAATGAGCAGGATGGCGGACGCTGCCCGTCGGTCCTCCCGGGTGAGCAGGCCATGCCGTACTGGATCAACACCGTCTCACGCGATCACGTCCTGATCGGCATGCAGGGTGGCTTCACGCAGGCGAACCACGGCCGTCCGCACGCCCTTCGCCGATTGAAGAAAGGCGATCTGATCGCCTTCTACTCGCCCCGGACGTCCTATCCCGATGGAGAGCCTCTCAGGCGATTCACGGCCATCGCGCGGGTGGTCGACGATGAGCCCTACCAGGCGGAGATGACGCCGGACTTCCATCCCTGGCGCCGCCTGGCGGAGCCAATCACGACGAAGGAGGCGCCGGTGGCGCCGCTGATCAAGGACCTCACCTTCATCCGGGACAAGAGCCGATGGGGCTTCGTGTTTCGTCGCGGCATGTTCGAGATAGGCGAGGATGACTTCCGGCGGATCGCCCGTGCCATGGACGCGACGCTCTGAAACGGTCGCCCTTCAGAAGTCGCGGCGGCCCACGAAGTGCTCGCCGGCCTCGGGCCGTGTCAGCTGATAGATCGCGAGGCGCTGGCCGCCCGGCGTGGTGAACGAGCACACCGGTCCATGCGGGATCTCGAGCCTGTGTCCGCGCCGCCAGCCGCTTGCTTCGAGCTGATCGATCGCCTCCCCGATATCCGCGACGCGATAGACCATCACCGGCTGATCGCCGTCGAGGTGCCCGGCCAGGAGGAGGCGGGGCGGATCGTCGGTGAGCTCGACCATCGCGACGCGAGTGCCCATCCCCTCGACCGCGAAGGTCAGCTGTGCGCCGAGCACCTCGGTGAAGTAGCGGACGTCCGCGGCAACGTCGCGGCTCGGCATGTAGATGAAGTCGAGCTGCTCGAAGATCCCGGTAGGATGCGTCACGCGTCGAAGTATGAGGGCCCCATGTCGCGGACCGCACGAATCGTGAGGATGTCAATGCTGGCGGCCTATCTCGTCGCCGGAGCCGGCTTCGCGGCGGCGCTCAGCAGCGGCCTGCTCACGTGGCTGGGCGACCCGTGGGGGACCGTCGTCGACGTGGCGATGCTGGTCATGACACTGGCAATCGCACCGCTGATGCTCGCCTTCTATGAGCTCGGAGGTTGGACGCCCACGCCCCTTGCTCGCGCTGCCCAGGCTCTCGGCTGGATCGCCGCGCTCACCTGGTCGGTCCTCCAGGTGCTCCACATCGCGGGGGCGATCGGCCTGGACTTCGAGAGCCCCGCGCGGGCTCCCTCCGCGGTCTGGGCGGCAGCTCTCGTCGCGATCGGTTCGTGGGTCGCGGGCGCCAACCTGCTCGCGGGTCCCTGGCTCGGCCGGGTGCGCTGGGCCGGAGTGGTCAGCGGGACCGGAATGGCGGCCCTCGGCATCGGTCTGCTGCTCGGTGGCGAGAATCAGCTCCTCACGTCCGTGGGGGGCATCCTCTACCGGTTCGGGATACCGATCTGGGCGCTCCTCATGTCCGGCGAGCTCGCCCGGTCCGCACGCAACCAGGCCGGGTCATCGGCAGAAGCTGCAAACCGATGAGGGTCCTCAGCAATCTGGAGGATGGCACGCAGCGCTTCGGGCTGCTCGGCGACGACGAGGTAAGGGAGATTCGTGGCGTCGTCAACGTCGCCGGGCTGGCAGCCGAGATCGGACGCCTGGAGGAGTCGCGGCTCGGCCCGCCGCGAGCCGTCGGGTCGCTGACCCTGGCGTCACCGGTGGCCCCGTTGACGCGCAACCTCTTCTGCGTCGGCTGGAACTATCCAGCCCATTTCGCGGAGGGAAAGAGCATCCGCGGCGCCGGTGCGGCGCAGGAGATCCCGGAGCGACCCGCCTTCTTCACCAAGGCCACCGGCACCCTGATCGGGCCGAACGACCCGATCGAGGCCCATGGCGCGGTCACTGAGAACCTTGACTGGGAGGTGGAGCTGGCGGTGGTCCTGGCCAGGGGCGGCCGGGACATCCCCGAGGCCGCGGCAATGGATCACGTGCTCGGTTACGCCGTCGCCAACGACATCACAGCGCGGAACGTGCAGCGCGAGCATGGCGGGCAATGGTTCCGGGGCAAGAGCCTCGACGCGACATGCCCCATCGGCCCATGGATCGTCACGCCCGACGAGCTCGGCGAGCTCGACGTGCTGGAGATCACGTGTCGCGTCAACGGCGAGACGATGCAGGCGGCCCGCCTGGGCGACATGCATTTCGGCGTTGCCCGGATCCTGGCCGAGCTGTCGAGGGGCCTCACGTTGCTGCCCGGCGACGTGATCCTGACCGGGACGCCGCCGGGCGTCGGCTTCGCGCGCACCCCGCCGCGCTTCCTGTGCCGTCGGTGACGTCGTCGAGTCCGAGATCGCGGAGCATCGGCACCCTGCGCAACCAGATCATCGAGTGAGACTTCACCGTCGGCTTGGCCTGCGCTAAGGTTCGCTCGATCCCTCCCACGGAGCGCGCGCTTGTCCGAAGCGCTTCAGTCCGAGCACACTTCCGGCGCAGCGACCGACGCGCGAGACGCCAGCACGGAATCGCTGGCGGCCATCGGCGAAGTTCTGCATGCCATCATCCATGGTGGCTTCGAGCTCACGCCGGTCCTTGAGAAGATCGCAGAACGGTCGGCACAGCTCTGCACGGCCGATACGGGCTACGTCTACCTGCGAGACGGCGCGCTGTTCCGACTGATGGCGGACAGTGGTGTGACCGCCGAAGTCAGCCGCTACGAACGCGAGCACCCGATCCCGGCCGGCCCCGAAACCGGCGTTGGGCGCGTGGCCCTCGAGCGAGGCCCGGTCCACATCCACGACGTTCTGGCCGACCCGCAATACAGCTGGCGGGAGGGTCAGCGCCTGTCCGGGTACCGGACGATCCTGGGGCTGCCGATCATCATGGACGACGACGTCATCGGCGTGGTGGGCCTCGGGCGGAACCGCGTCCACCCGTTCGACGACCAGGAGATCGCGACCATTTCCGTCTTCGCGGGACAGACCGGCGTCGCCGTGCGCCTGGCGCGCTTGATGGGGGAGAAGCATGAGGCGGTGGAGCGGGAGGCGGCCGTCAGTCACGTGCTGCAGACGATGGGCCGCTCGACGTTTGACCTGCAGGACGTGCTCGATACCGTCGTCGCCAGTGCCGTGGCGCTGTGTCACGCCGACCACGGCAACATCGTCCGCCACGATCCAGTGCGAGACGTTTATCGCATCGCGGCCATTCTCAACTTCAACGCCGGCTATCGCGAGGCGGAAGAAGCCGTCGACTACGTGCCTGACCGCGGATCGATGACTGGCCGGACGCTCCTCGAGCGTCGCCCCGTGCACATCGTCGATGTGAACGCCGACCCTGAGTACACGCTGCGGGAGATGCAACAGATCGGCGGCTATCGGACTTTGCTCGGCGTGCCGCTGCTTCGGGACGGGTTCCCGATCGGCGTCATCGGTCTGGGGCGGATGGACGTTCGACCGTTCAGCGACCGGGAGATCGCGCTCGTCAGCACCTTCGCCGATCAGGCAACCCTGGCCATCGAGAACGCGCGTCTGTTCGAGACGGTCGAGCTGCAGCGCACCGAGCTGGCGCGATTCGCCCCGCAGGTGGCGAGCATGCTGTCGAGCGATGAGGGCAAGTCGCTCCTCACCGGGCATCGGCGCGAGATCACCGCGCTGTTCTGTGACCTGCGCGGATTCACCGCGTTCGCCGAGACGGCCGAGCCGGAGGAGGTCCTTGGCGTGCTCCGCGAGTACCACGGCATGGTTGGCGAGCTGCGTCGTGGCGCACGGCGGCACGGTCGAGCACTTCGCCGGCGACGGGCTCATGGTCTTCTTCAACGATCCCGTTTCGAAGGCCGAACACCGGAGCGACGCCATCCACGCGGCGCTCGCCATGCGGGAGCGGTTCGCCACCCTCGCCGAGCGCTGGCATCGGCTCGGCTACGACCTTGGCCTCGGGATCGGGATCGCCGTCGGCTATGCGACCCTGGGCCGCATCGGCTTCGAGGGCCGATACGACTACGGTGCGGTGGGAAACGTCGTCATCCTGGCGTCACGGCTGAGCGAGGCGGCCGCTGCGGGCCAGATCCTGGTGAGCCAGCGGCTCTTCGCTGCGGTGGATGACCAGTTCGAGGCCGAGGAGGTCGATCCGCTGGCGCTCAAGGGCTTCAGCCGACCGACGCCCGTCCACAACGTCCTACGTGCGACCGCACCTCGCGCGTGAACCTGCAGGCGGGGTCACTCCTCGCCGATGTCCTCATTCCAGATCTCCGGATGCGCGGCGATGAACTCGTCCATGAGGTCGACGCACTCCTGCGAATCGAGGTTGATGACCTCGACGCCACGCGCGCGAAGGTAGTCCTCGCCGCCGACGAACGTGCGGTTCTCGCCCATCACGACGCGCGGGATGCCGTACAGCAGGATCGCCCCCGTGCACATGTCGCACGGCGAAAGCGTGGTGTACATCGTCGAGCGCCGGTAGACCGATGCGGGCAGACGGCCGCCGTTCTCGAGCGCATCGGTCTCGCCATGGCGGATGGCGCTGTTCTGCTGAACGCGCCGGTTGTGGCCGACGGCCAGCACGGTGCCGTCATCGGCGATCAGGGCGCCGCCGATGGGCACGCCACCCTCGGATCTGCCGATCCTGGCCTGCTCGATGGCGTGCTGCAGGCCGGCGTGGTCGCGATCGTGGATCTCCATCGGTCCTCCAGTGCAGGTCAGCTGCGGCGGTACGGCTTGAGGTAGGCGCCCGGATAGGCGACGTTGCGGCCGGAAAGGGCGAGCGCGCCGATGACGACGAGATAGGGGAGCGCCAGCAGCAGCTCGAAGGGGAGCTCGCCGAAGCCGGGCAGGATGCGCAGGCGGAACTGGAGCGAGAAGACGAGCGAGAAGATCAGCGCGCCGATGACGCCGCGCCCGATCCGCCAGCGGCCGAAGATGACGAGCGCAACGCACACCCAGCCACGGCCGGCGATGATGTCGAGCGTGAAGCTGCCGAGCAGCGCCAATGTGATGAACGCGCCGCCGATGGCCATCAGCGCGCCGCCCATCATCAGCGCCAGGTAGCGGGTCCGCGCAACGTTCACCCCGGCCGCGTCTGCCGCCTCGGGGTTCTCGCCGACGGCCCGGATCTCGAGACCGAAGCTCGAGCGCTGCAGGAGCCACCACGCCGCCGGCACCACGACCAGGAATGCGAGCCAGGTCAGGGCGTACTGGTCGAAGACGGCGCCAATCTCACCGAGGCCACCGAACGGGTTGACGATCGACATCGGCTCGATGCGCTGGAGGTCGCCGCCGGCGAAGATCAGGCGGTTCGTGAACTCGCTGAGGCCGACCAGGCCGATGGTGAGGCCGATGCCCGACACGTGCTGGTTTGCGCCGAAGGTGACGGTCATGAGCGCCATCACGGCGCCGGCCGCGATGCCGACCGCGATCGCCGCCAGCAGGCCGATGAGCGGCGAGCCGGTCGCCCAGGCCGTCGCGAACCCGGCGAAGGCACCCGCGTACATCGTGCCCTCGATGCCCAGGTTGAGGACGCCGCTGCGCTCGGCGTACGTCTCGCCGACGGTGCCGTACACCAGCGGCGTTGCGTTGCGCAGGGTTGCCGCCAGCAGGTCGATCAGGAAGCTCATCCCGGCTGCCCCTCCGCGGCGACATCGCCGGTGACCGACCCGGCGCTGCCGGCGTCGGTGCGTCCGAGGCGGTATCGCCGCTGGGCAAGGAGCGCGACGGTGGTGAGGAGCAGGACACCCTGCACGACCGCGCCGAGCTGCGAGGGGATGCCGAGCGAGCGTGCCGCCGAGCTGGCGCCGATGGTCAGGTCACCGAGGAAGAGCGCGGCGATCGCGACGCCCGGCATGGTGAGCGTCCCCAGCGTGGCGACCACGATGCCGGTGTAGCCGTAGCCCGGCGACAGGCCGCCGGTCAGCCGGTGCTGGATGCCCGCCACCTCGCTCACGCCGGCGATCCCGGCGATCGCCCCGCTCACCAGCGCCGCGCCAAGCAGCGTGCCGAAAACGTTGATGCCGGCGAAGCGCGCGCCGTGCGGGCTGAGGCCCGCCGCCCGCAGCCGAAGGCCGGCGGGGGTTCGAGCCAGCACGTACCAGGCCACCACGATCACGGCCAGCGCCAGCAGGAATCCGAGGTGCACGCGCGAACGGTCGATGAGCGTCGGGAACTCGGCGGAGGCGGCGATCCGTTGCGACTCGGGGAACCCGGTGACCGGATCGCGCCACGGGCCGTGCAGCAGGCCGTTGACGAGCAGCAGCGCGACCGGGTTGAGGAGCAGCGTGGTGACCACCTCGTCGATCCCGAATCGCACGCGCAGCAGGGCGGGCACCAGCGCCCACGCGGCACCGGCCAGCGCGCCGCCGGCGATCATCACCGGCAACGCGACGATCGGTGGGAGGCCGCCAACCATCGTGCCGATGCCGGCCGCCCCGATCGCGCCGAGCAGGAGCTGGCCCTCGGCGCCGATGTTCCAGTAGCCGGCCCGGAACGCGATCGCCACCGCCGCGCCGGTGAACAGGATGGGCGTGGCGCTGACGAGCACCTCGAGCAGCGTGAACTGCGACGTCAGCGGCACGACCACGTACGCGGCGTAGGCCTCGATCGGGTTCGCGCCGGCCAGGATGATCGGCCCGGCCGTGATGGCGAAGGTGATGAGGATGGCGGCGACGATCAGGACCGGCGTCGACCAGATTGAGAACCGCATCAGGCGGCCCTCCCGCGGCCCGCCATCAGCATGCCGAGCTGCTCGATGTCCGCGTCGGCGGCCGCCATCGCACCGACGATGCGCCCCTCGTATAGCACGACCAGCCGATCGGCCAGCGCCAGCAGCTCGTCGAGATCCTCCGAGACGAGCAGGATGGCCGCACCCTCCGCCCGGCGAGCGAGGAGCTGGGACCGCACGTACTCGGTGGCCCCCACGTCGAGGCCGCGCGTCGGCTGCGAGATGACGATCACGCGCGGGTCGCGCGACAGGACGCGGGCCAACAGCACCTTCTGGATGTTGCCGCCCGACAGCGTCGCCACCGGATCGTCGGGACGCGCTCGGATGTCGAACCGCCCGATCAGCTCGGCCGCGTGCTCGCGGACCCGCCGCTCATCGATCCGACCGCCCCGCTGGAAGTCCTCGAGGCGCTCGAGCACCAGGTTGTAGGCGACCGACAGGTCTCCGATCAGGCTCGCGTGCCGATCCTCCGGGATGCGACCGACGCCCGCGCGCATCATCCGCCCGGGGTCGCTTCCGGCCAGCTCCACGTCCGCGACTGCCACCGACCCGCTCGTCGGTCGCCGCATCCCGGAGAGCACCTCCACCAGCTCCGTCTGTCCGTTGCCCGATACCCCGGCCACGCCCACGATCTCCGTGGCCGCGACCTCGAGCGACACGTCGGACAGCGCGGGCAACCCGTGCGACCCGGTCACGTTCAGCCCGCGTGATGCGGAGCATCGGCGCGCCGGCGGGGGCATCGGCATCGGTCGATCGCTCGACCCCGAAGCTGGGCCGGCCGACCATCATGCCGGCCAGCTCGCGCTCATCGGCCTGGCCGTCGACGGTGCCGACCAGCCTGCCCCGACGCAGCACGCTGATCCGGTTGCTGATGGCTCGCACCTCCGCCAGCTTGTGGCTGATGAACACCACGGCCAGCCCGTCCGCCACCAGCGAACGCAGGGTGCCGAACAGCGCGTCGACCTCGTCCGGCACGAGCACCGCGGTCGGCTCGTCCAGGATCAGGACCCGGCAGTCGCGCGAGAGCGCCTTCAGGATCTCGACGCGTTGCTGCTGCCCGATCGAAAGGTTCTCGACGCGAGCCGACGGATCGACCCGGATCCCGAAGCGTTCGGAGACTTCGGCGGCGCGACGGGCGGCGGCGCCGAGATCGAGACGCAGGTTGGTCGCGCGTCCGAGGACGAGGTTCTCCGCCACCGTCATCGGCCGCACGAGGGCAAAGTGCTGGGTGACCATGCCGACCCCGGCCGCGATGGCGTCGTGCGGTGATCGGATGGCCAGCACGTTGCCCTCGACCAGGACCTGGCCGGCATCGGCGGACGTCAGCCCGTACGCGATGCGCATGGCGGTCGTCTTGCCCGCGCCGTTCTCTCCCAGCAGGGCGTGGACCTCGCCGCCGCGAACGTCGAAGTCGATCGCGTCGTTGGCGACGAGGTTCCCGAACCGCTTGGTGATCCCGCGCAGCTGCAGCGCAGGTGCGCTATCGGTCACCGCGGCTGCCGGCTACGCGTCGGGAATGGTCGAGCCCGGAGGCGTGCCCTCGTTGATGTCGACACGGAACGTTCCCGCCTTGATCTGGGCCTCGCGATCGGCGACCTCGGTGGCCAGCGCCTCGGGGACGCCGCCGGGCACGTCGACGTTGATCTCGGCCAGCGCCGCCCCGCCCTTGCCGACCATCGAGAAGTCCTTGAGGTCCTGGGCGGTGTAGGAGCCGGCGATGACCTGGTCGATGACGTAGCTCACGGTCGGGGCCATGTTCCAGGTCACGCTGGTCACCACGTTGTCGGGCGCCAGGTCCTTCTGGTCGCTCATGTTGCCGATCGCGACGAGATCGTTCTCCTGTGCCGCCTCGATGACGCCGAAGCGCTCCGCGAACAGCACGTCCGCGCCGGAGCCGACCTGCGCGAGCGCCGCTTCCTTTGCAGCGGCGGGGTCGAACCAGCTGTTGAGGAAGGTGACCTTGACGTCGACGTCCTCGTTCGTCGACTGCGCACCGGCGATGAACGCGTTGACGATGCGGTTCACCTCCGGCACGGGAAAGCCGCCGACCACGCCGAGCACGTTCGACTGGGTCACGCCACCGGCGATCATGCCGGCCAGGTAGGCAGGCTCGTGGATCCAGTTGTCGAAGACGCTGAAGTTAGGCTCCGCGGGTCCTCCGCCGGACCCGAAGACGAACGCGATGTCCGGGTAGTCGGCCGCGACCGCGCGGACCGCGTCCTCGTTGCCGAAGGCGTCGCCGAAGATGATGTCCGGGGCATCCTGCTCGGCCGTCTCGCGCAGGACGCGCTCCATGTCTCCTGAGTAGCCGATGTCATCGGCGAAGCTGTACTCGATGCGACCGGCCTCCTGCTCGGCCTGCAGCGCCGCGTGAATCACGCCGTCCCACGGCTCTTCGATCTGGGTGGCATACGCGCCGAAGACCTTGGGGATCCCATCGTCGCCCGCGCTCTGCGTTGCCTGGCCGCCGCACGCGCTCAGCAGCAGCAGGGCGATCGTGAAGACCGCGAGCGGGCCGCGGAGAGAACTTCGGCGGTTGAGATCGCGAATGTGTCGGGCGTCCATGTGACCGGAACCTCCTGCGCAACGACTCGGGAGCCACGGTGGAATCAGCGTCGTAGCGTACGTCACGAAGCGCGCCTCACGCGCGCCAATTCAGGACGCTCGACTGGCATGGCCGGGCGGCCGCCGGCGTAATTTGGCACGTACGATGGTCAAATGAACGGCATGGATACCCTTGGTGCCTGGCTGGTCGCCCATCGGCAGGCGCTCCGCGTCGGTTGGCTCCTGCTGATGACCATCCTGGCGGCCTGCAACAACAGCGATGGCGGCGGTAACGGCTACTGATTCAGGCGGCGCCTGACGCGGCGTCGGCGAGCGACTCCGCGGCACGAATGCGGTCATCGGTGACGATCAGCCTGCCGAGGAGCCCGAGCAGCACGATGGCCGCGCCGATGGCGAACGCGGCCTGGAGCCCGAACGCTTCTCCGACAGCGCCGGCCGTCACGGCCCCCAGCAGCCCTGCGGCATTGGCCATGAACCGATGGGTGGCATGGACGCGCCCCATCAGCCGGACCGGCAGGATCGATTGCCGCAGCGACACGTTGGTGACGTTCCATGCCATGACGGCAACTCCCGCCGCGAAGAACCCGCCGCCGACCACCAGCGGCTCTGAGGTCAGGGCCGGCACCAGGATCCCGAGGCCGAAGACGAGAGTGGCAAGGGTCAGGACCCCCGGACGCCCGAAGAGCTGAACAGCGCGCCCCGTGACGAAGGAGCCGACGACGCTCCCCGCGCCGAAGGTCACGAGCAGGAGACCGTATTCCGGCTCGCTCAGGCCCATGGGGCCGGGAGCCACGGCGTACAGCGCAAGGAGCGCGAAGAACGCGGCGGACCCCATGCGCCCGAGCGCCACCATGCCGCTGAGCGTGAGCAGCAGCCGATGACGCAGCAGGTAGCCGATCCCCTCGCCGATCTCGACCACGAGCCGCCGGCTCGGCTCCGTCGCGCTCCGCCCGAAACGCGCCGGATAGCAGCACGAGGCCGACGGCCGCGATCGCGAAGCCGGCCGCCGCGCCGGCCAGCGCGAGCGGCACCGCGATCGCGACCAGCAGGCCCCCGACGGGCGGGCCGACGAACGAGTTCATGACCGTCTCGGCCGCGAACAGGCGGCCGTTGGCGGTGACGAGCCGGTCGCGGCCGACGATCGCGGGCAGGATCGACTGCGCGTTGGTGTCGAAGAAGGTCTCGCCGCTGCCGATGATGAAGGCCGCGACATACAGGACCGGCAGGCTCACGGCATCGGCAAGGGCCAGTCCGGCAAGGGAACCGATGACGACCACTCGCAGCACCTGGACCGCGAGCATCGTCCAGCGACGGTCGAGCCGATCGGCGAGGCCGCCCGCGACGAGCCCGAAGAGCAGCATCGGGACCTGGAATGCGACCGCGACGCCGGCAACCTCGACCGGCGAGCTGGTGAGCCTCACGGCGATGAGCGGAAGCGCGATCAGCCACGATGCCGTCGGCCAGATTTGCGGATGCCGACGAACCCCACAGCTTCCAGAAGTTCGCCGACAGGCCGCCACCGAACGCGGCGACCAGGCCGCGAGGGCCCAGGGGATGAGGCCGGCGGGGCAGTGCACGGCGTGATGCTAGCGGAGCGCCTCCGGCGCCCGCCGTCCTATGCTCTGGCGCATGGATCTCGACCTTGCCCATCGCGTGGTGCTCATCACCGGCGCCGGCGGGGGCGTCGGCCCGACGCTGGCGCGCGCATTCTCGGCCGAGGGTGCGGCCGTGGCGCTCCACGTCCGGGACGCGGCCGCGCGCGGTCGCGCGCACGAGGCGGCTTCGAGGCGATCCGGGCCGCCGGCCGGACGGCGATCGTGGTCGGCGCGGACCTGCGTTCGACCGAGGCCGTCACCGCCATGGTGCGCGAACGTCGCCGACGAGCTGGGATCGGTGGCCGTGCTCATCAACGCGACCTCGGCCTATCGCGCGGAGCCGCTGGCCGAGATCGGCGATGAGAGCTGGGCAGCGATGATCGACGACATGCTCGGCGCCACCTTCCGCGTGTCGCGCGCGGTGGTGCCCGGCATGCGCGAGCGGCGGGTGGGGCCGCATCGTCAGCTTCGCGTCGCGGTCGGCCGTCGCGGGGGTCGCGCGGGCCTCGCACTACGCCGCCGCCAAGGCGGGCGTGATCGGCCTGACCTCGTCGCTGGCCAAGGAGCTCGGCCCGGATGGCATCCTCGTCAATGCCGTCGCGCCGACGCAGATCCAGACGCGTCAAGGATGGCACGCCCTCCATCCCCGATGAGCGGGCCGAGAAGATGTCGCGCTCCATCCCGCTTCGGCGGCTGGCCACGCCCGACGACGTCGCCGGCCTCGTCGTCTGGCTGGCGTCCGGGGCGAACACGTACGTGACGGGCGAGACGATCGCGTTCACCGGCGGCGCCAAGACCTGATCCGGTGGGTGAAAGCCCTCGACGCGGGGTCGCGGCGGTAGGACACTTACCGGAGTGTCGCGCGGTCACCGACCGATGGCGGTCCGCCACGTGACGCGAGCCGAGGAGGCGACCAATGGACAATGACGCGATGGAACGCAAATTCCGTGACATGTATTCGTCGGGCGATGTCCAGGAGCTGTCGCAGCCAGCTCTCCGAGCTCGGATCGGAGGACATGGTCCAGGAGTGGCCACAGTCCGGCGAGCGGATCCGAGGCCGCGACAACATCGTCGCCGTGAACCAGCAGCTACGAGGGAGCGACCGGCACGGCACCCGAGCCTGACGCTTCGCCGGATCGTGAAGCCCGGTCAGGCCTGGATCGTCGAGGGCACCATCGACTACGGCGACGGCACGCCGGTCAGCCTCGTCTCGATCCTCGAGACCGACGCGGACGGCAAGATCACGCGGGCGACCGACTACTTCGCCAACCCGTTCGAGGCGCCCGAGTGGCGGCGGAAGTGGGTCGAGCAGATGGACCCGGCTCGCGGCGGGTTGACGAGACCAACTATGAGTTGGACCGGCGCCGTATAGTCAGCCGGTGGAAACGAAGGGTCCGCACGCGGAACGTCGTCGTCGTCGACAACAGCCACGTCGCCCGACGCGTCGGGGAGCGCATCCGGCAGGTGCGCGCGCGCGTTCGGCCTGACCCAGGCGCAGCTGGCAAAGGGCCGATACACCGCCGCCTACATCAGCGCCCTCGAGCGCGGCCTCGCCAAGCCCTCGATGGCGGCGCTCACCTTCCTGTCGGAACGCCTTGGCGTCTCGATTCCCGACCTCGTCGCAGAGGAGCAGCCCGCTGCCAGCCGGCTCGAGGCCGACCTGCTGCTGGCGTCGGGCAAGGCGCAGGAGGCGTTGGACCGATACGACGCCCTGCTCGAGTCTGCGGGCGACGATCGTCGCAATCGGGCAGAGCTCCTGCGTGGCAAGGCCGAAGCGCTCTGCCGGCTCACGCTCGGGCACGAGGCGATCAGGCCGGCATCCGAAGCCGCGGAGCTCTTCGATGCGCTGGCCGCCCCGGCCGATGCGGCCTGGGCGCGCTACTGGCTGGCCGGCGCCCACTATCAAGTGGACAACCCCGCCGAGGCTCGCGGGATACTCCAGGAGCTGCTGGCGGCTGATCGCGCTGGCCTGGATGTGGCGCCTGACTTCCGATTCCGGCTATTGACGCAATTGGGCAACGTCGAGGCGTGGGATGGCGAGTGGAGCCGCGGCCTGACATACATGGAAGAGGCGCGAACCCTGGTCGACGCCGTCTCATTGCGTCAGCGGGCGGCCTTTCTCTCCAGCCTCGCGCTGCAATATCGGCGCATCGGCGACCTCGAGCGCTCCATTCGGGTGGGTCACGAGAGCCTCGCGCTGTACCAGGCGGCCGATGCGGAGCGCGAGGAGGGATCGCTCGAGATCAACATGTCGCTCGCGTTTCTCCAGCTGGGAAACCTCGAACGTGCGAGCGAGCACCTCCGTCGTGCCCGTGAGATTGCAGAGCGCTACGCGGACGCCAGGTTGGACTCGGACGTTTCCGAGGCCGAGGCACAGCTGGCGCTGGCACGCGGCGATGAGCAGACGGCGATCGAGCGTGCCGAAGCGGCCCTGCGGGGCGGTCCCGGTGGTTCGTACCTCGCTGCAGTTGGCGCGCGCCTGGTCCTTGCGCGCATCGGCCGGCGGCGTGGAGACAGGGCGACCGCAGAGGCCGAGTTCCGGACCGCGATCGGCCTCCTCGTCGAGCACAGAGCGCACAGCCGGGCTCGCTCGGTACTGGCGGAGTGGGCTGAGCTCCGGACTGAGTTCGGCGACCACGTCGGCGCCAACGAGCTCTACGCCGCCGCGCTCGGACGCGGATCGGCTCCGATCACGGGATTCTGACGGAACCGCGGGTGGGCACGGCCGGCGAGCACTAACCGGCTTGGGTGTACGTCAGGTCGAGGTCGGTTCAGCGCGGGATGGGCGGCAGGCCATCGGCCAGGGCAGCTGCGGCGGTCAGGAGCGTCAGTAGCGCGGAAAGAGCGAGCGAGACAATGGACGAGCGGAAGCGATGCATTGGAGGGATCCCCTTTCATCGCCCGCCGCCGTGACACCACCCGGAGAGCGCCGATGGTACTGTCGTTCGGCATCCGGTACAACTATTATCAATAGCACCCACGACTCGGGCAGGCCGGCCCCACCGGGCGCCATTGATGCGGGGGAGGCGGGCAGGCCGCGGTTGCTCGGGCCGGGGCCTGCCCTCGAACCCTCGTCTGACGTTGCTACGCTGGATGCGAGCCGCGCTATGCCGATGACCCGGCGGCGCTCGAGGAGGCGCCGATGGACCGCGAGCTGGGAGGCAGCCTAGCCGGGGGAGCGTGACCTTGAGGCTCACCGCCTCGGTGGCCAGCTGCTTCCCCTTGAGCTCCAGCCGGCGTCGCGCGAGCGCGGGATCGAGGCCGGCCACCGACGCGGCGTCGCTGGTCACCAGGACCTCGCCGGCAGCAGCGGCCGATGCGAGACGCGCCGTGGTATTCACCGTGTCCCCCAGCACCGTCAGCTGGGTATGCGATCCCTCGCCCACGGCGCCGACCCAGGCCGGACCGGTGTGGACGCCGGCGCCGAGGGGCGCCCACGGCCCGTTCGGATCCTCGTGGCCCGTGGCCCGCAACAGCGCCAACGCTGCCTCAACCGCCCTCGCCGCGTGGCGTTCGCCGGTCAGGAGCGGGAAGAACATGGCGACGACCTCGTCGCCCACGAACTGGTCGACGCTGCCATCGTGATCGAAGACGACCTTCGAGGCCGTCGAGTAGAACCGATCGAGCAGCTGATGAAAGCCTGCCGACGACATGCCTTCGGCCAGGGTCGTCGACCCTCGAATATCGGCGAACAGGAAGCTGCAGTCGATCTCCGCGCCGCCGTGGTGCCTGGACATGAACCGGAAGCACGAGTTGCACATGGTGGGGTTCTTGTCCGACCGCCGCTTGCCGATCATTCGCATGAGCGGCGCTGCGGCGCCGGCGAAGGGGGCGGCGCACATCTGACAGCGTGGACCGTGCGGGAGGCGCCTGAAGATGCCGCGGACTCGCCGCTCCGTCGAGTGGCCGCGCGTCAGGAAGTCGCGCCAGAACTCCTCGTTCTCGCGATCGGGCGAGGAGCTCGAGGTCACGGTCCTACTGCCAGACCGCGACGATGACGCGACGATGAGGATCACGAGCCCGCCTCCGTTCAGTGCCAAGAACACCCCGCGGTAAGCCTAGTCGCCGAATCAATGGGTCAGACCCGCGATGATCGAGCGGCCCCCACCCGGGTGGACCAGCGGGCATGAGACGGATGGGGGAGTGCACAGCGACCACCGTGGGCGCCTAATCGTGAGATGACGCGTAGGGACCGACCGAAGCCATCTCGTCGCCTGCTGGGCATCGCGCTCGCTGCCGCCTTCATCGGCTCGTCACTTTCGGTCGCGACCGCCTCAGCGGCAGTCCCTCCGTTCAGTGACACGGATGGCCACCCATTCGCGGCCGACATCGAGTGGCTGCGACAGGCCGAGATCACGAGCGGATGCGGCGGTGGGCGCTTCTGCCCGAATGACTTCGTCACCCGTGACGAGATGGCCAGCTTCCTGGTGCGTGCCTTCGATCTGCAGGCCACGACGACGGATTGGTTCACCGACGATGCCGGCTCACCTCACGAGGGCGACATCAACGACCTGGCAGCCTCGGGCATCACCAGCGGCTGCGGAGCCGGCCGATACTGCCCGCGTGGCGTGGTCACGCGCGCCCAGATGGCCAGCTTCGTGGCGCGGGCGCTCGACCTGCCGGCGGCCGTCGCGGGACTACTTCGCCGATGACGACCAGTCCGCGCACCAGACCGACGTCAATCGCCTCGCCGAGTCGGGCATCACCAGCGGCTGCGGGCCGGGCAGCTTCTGTCCCGCCGCCGGGATCACCCGCGGCCAGATGGCGGCGTTCCTGCATCGGGCGCTGACGCGATCGGGCCCGTTGGCTGCGTGCCCGCTCTTCCCCGCGACCAACGTCTGGAATCGACGCGTCGACGGCCTGCCGCTCGCTGCGGGCTCGGCGACCCTCATCTCAACGATCGGGGCCACCGAGGATCTCCACCCTGATTTCGGCGAATACCTCGGTTATGGCATCCCGTACAACGTCGTCGGCACGTCCACCCCCCGAACATCGGTCAGCTTCGACTACGACGACGAGTCCGATGTCGGGCCCTACCCGATCCCACCGTCGCCACGCATCGAGGGCGGTGGCGATCGCCACATCCTGATGTGGGACATCGACGCCTGCCGGCTCTACGAGCTCTACGCGGCGGAGCGCATCGGTTCCGGCTGGCATGCCGGATCGGGCGCCACCTGGGATCTGCGCTCGAATGCGCTGCGGCCCGATGGCTGGACCAGCGCCGATGCGGCGGGGCTGCCGATCCTGCCGGGCCTGGTTCGCTACGAGGAGGTGGCCGCCGGCGCGATCGAGCACGCCATCCGCTTCACCGCCCCTGTCACCCGTGACGCGCATCTCTACCCGGCTCGTCATGACGCCGGAGCGGGCAGCTCGACCTCATTGCCGCCGATGGGCATGCACGTGCGCCTGCGAGGCGACTTCGACATGAGTGGCTTCAGCCCTCGCATGCAGGTGATCCTGGTGGCCATGCAGCGGTACGGGATGATCCTGGCCGACAACGGCTCGCCGTGGTTCTTCAGTGGCGTCTCGGACATCCGCTGGGACGACGACGAGCTCAACCAGCTCAAGTCGCTGCGAGGGTCCGACTTCGAGGTGGTGGACACAACCGGCTTCGTCAACGGGCCCTGACCGATCGCGTAGCATCGGGCCAGTGAAGGGATTCCCGCTCCCGGGCACGACCCGGGCAGTCGTGGCGGCGTCCGCCCCGGGCAAGGGCGGGGCTGGTGGGCCGGTGCATCAACAGCGCGCTCGACGCCGACGGTTCATTCGTGATCGCCTACCGCGTGCGGACGGGACATGCCGGCCGCGGCTCGACCGTGGTCGCTCGATCGCCGGACGGCGAGCATCTGACCACGGTGGCCCACCTGGACCAGGCGCGCTTCGACGCCGCCTCGATGGAGCGCCCGGCCATCGTGCGAACCGATGACGGCCGCTGGCGGCTCTACGTCTGCTCGGCCTCGAAACCCCCGAGCAAGCATTGGTGGATCGACCTGCTGGAGGCCGATGATCCTGCCGGATTCGCGACGGCGGAGGCCCGCACCGTGTTCGCTGGCGACGAGAGGACCGGCGTGAAGGATCCGATCGTTCAGCGCACGCCCGACGGAGGCTGGCAGGCATGGATCTGCTGTCACCCGCTCGACGTGCCCGACGAGGAGGACCGCATGACGACGGCCTATGCCACCAGCCGCGACGGGGTCGCCTGGGACTGGCACGGCACCGTCCTGGCACCGCAGACCCGGCACCTGGGATCAGCGCGGCGCCCGCCTGACCGCCGTTCTCGCCGATGGCAGCGCCGCCTACGACGGTCGAGCGTCGAAGGAGGAGAACTGGTTCGAGCGCACCGGGCTGGCGCGCCTGACCGGTCGACGACCGGGCGAGCTCGAGCAGCTGAGCGACGACGCCGTGGCCGATGTCCGCTACCTGGATGTGCTGCCTCTGCCGGGTGGCGGGCTATCGGATCTGGTACGAGGCACGACTACCCGACGAGAGCCACGAACTGCGGACGGAGCTGATCGGACCGTAGTCGTCCGAGCCGGAATTTGGCGTCCGGCGTATCCTGTGGCCTCCCCGAGCTACATATAGACGGCGGTTGCGGCCGCCCTGGAGGATTAGGTTGAGGTCACTCAAGGCGTCTCTGATCGGTGTGGTCGTGATGATCGTCGCGCTGGCGGCACCGGTGAGCGCGATCACGTACGGCGAGCTCGATGCGGGTGAGCACCCCTACGTCGGGTTCATGATCTTCTTCGATCCCAACGAACCCGGCTGGTTCAGCTGCAGCGGTACGTTGCTGGATAGCGATACTTTCCTGACCGCCGGCCACTGCGCGTGGGGCGTGGGCACGAACGGTGCGATATCTCCGAGCACGAGCGGCGGCAACGACGTGTGGGTGACCTTCCGTGACACCGATATTCTCGCCGGGTGGCCTGCGCGCGCGGACTACCCGACCGAGGCGGCGCTCTATGCGGCCCGCAGTGCGTGGCTCAACGATCCGGCAAACGGGTACACGAGGGGCATCGCCATCCCGCACCCTGACTACGACGACTTCTCCGGGTTCCCGGTGACGTTCGACGTCGGTGTCGTGCAGCTCAGCGTGGGACAGGCTGGTCCATTTGGAGCCCTGGCTCCAATCGGCACCGCCGAGCAGATCGTCGAGGACGCAACCAACCCGAACGACGCGTTGGTCGAGACGGCGGGCTACGGCATCCAGTCGGTCCAGCCGCACCCGCTCGAGCTCGAGACGCGGTACAAGTCGACCTCGCGCATCGTTGAGCTCAACGGGAACTCGTCGCAGGGGGGCAACCTCCACACGCTCAACAACCCGAGTGCCATCGGTGGTCGGGGCGGCTCATGCTTCGGCGACTCCGGCGGCCCGGTCTTCGTGAACGACACGAACCTTGTGGTGGCCGTGGTCTCCTGGGGCGACAGCCTGACGTGCCACGGGGCGGACTATTCCTGGCGGGTCGACACCCAGGACAGCTACGACTTCATCGGTTCGTACCTGGGCGTCTGACCCTCGTGCGCCATGCGAGACGCCGGATCCTGATCGGGTCCGGCGTTTCGTTTGGCTAGCATGCCGACGATGATCGGCTGGATCCGTGCGGCACGAGATCACCCGTCGGCGGTGCTGCTGACCGCTCAGCTCATCGGCGTGCTCGTCTACCCGTTCATGGACGGGCCCGCCGGCCGGGCGGCGCTCTCGCTGTTCGGCCTCCTCGTGCTCGTGCTCGCCGTCTGGACGCTTCGCACGACGCCGGCGCTGACCTGGGTATCGGTCCTGCTCGGCATCCCGGTGGTGATCCTCACCGTGCTCGAGGCCCTCGACCCGGGCAACCAGACCGTCGTGCTCTGGTCATCGCTCCTGCACGCCGCGTTCTATCTGTACACGACCTACGGGTTGATCCGGTACATGTTCAAGGACCGGTTCGTGACCCGCGACGAGCTGTTCGCCACGGGAGCGACCTTCACCGTGGTGGCCTGGGCCTTCGCCTACCTGTACATGGCCTGCCAGGTGATGTGGCCCGGGTCGTTCACGGCGGCCCTCCAGTCGGACGCCCCGCGTACCTGGGTGGAGCTGCTCTTCCTGTCCTTTACCACGCTGACCTCGGTGGGGCTCTCCGACATCGTGCCGGTCCTGGCGCAGGCCCGCTCGATCGTGATGATCGAGCAGGTGGCGGGCCTCATGTACGTCGCGTTCGTCATCTCCAGGCTGGTCGGCCTGACGCTGCTCCGCGGCCGTGAGGATGGGGCCGGGTAGGACTCCCGCGACGGTCTCGCGCGGGGCTCGGCTACCATGTGTCGATGGCACCCGACGGTCGCGAGCTCCCCGGCGAAGCCGAGTCCTGGCAGCGCCTTCATGCCGTCATCGACCGCATCACTCCCGAGATGGCCGAGGTGCCCGGCTACTTCCCCGAGGGGTGGACGGCCAAGGACGCGGTCGGGCACATCGGCACCTGGATGGCCCGCGGCGCGCAGGTGCTCCGGCAGATCGCGGCGGGCACGTACCGCGAGGGCGAGGTTGACGTCGACGCCGAGAACGAGCGCTACCTTGCCGCGATGCGCGACATCCCCTTCGACACCGTGCACCTCCAGGTCGCGTCCGCTCACGGCGAGCTGCTGGCGGCATGGGCGCAGCTGCGGGAGCTCACCCCGGCCGCCTCGTACTGGGTCCGCAAGGCCGGTCCCGAGCACGTCCAGGAGCACCTCCCGCGCCTCGAGGAGTGGGTCGAGGAGCTCTCGAGCCCGCGCTGAGCCCACGGATGGTCGGCTAGCTCTCAGCGACGATGGCAGGCGTCGTGGCACGCCCGCGGATGGCCAGCCCGAGCAGCGGGACGGCTGCCAGCCCGGCGATGCCCGACAGGACGAACATGGCGATGGGCCCCCAGGCGGCCGCTGTGAAGGAGCCAACGCTCGGACCGATGATGAGCGCCAGGCTGAACACGGTCGCGGACAGGATTCCCTGCGCCGTGGCCGCCACGGCCGGCGGAGCGTGGCGAGCCACGTAGGTGACCCCGCCGATCAGGACGAGTGCGTAGCCGATGCCGTGGATGGCCATGGTGAGCGTGGCCAGCAGCGGGTCGTTCACGATGGCCAGGGCGAACGCCCTGAGCGCGAATGCCAATGCCCCAAGGATCAGCAGCCGCTCGGCGCCGACGCGGGATGCCAGCCAGGCATACGCCGACATGATCGGCACCTCGACCAGCGCGCCGATCGCCCAGGCCGCACCGACGAGCTCGCCCGGCGCGCCGAGCTCCAGAAGGTGGATCGAGTAGTACCAGTTGATCCCCATCGAGGCGGACCACACCAGCAGGACCGCCAGCAGGAAGCGGGCGAGCGGCGGGTGCCCGAGCACGACGCCGATGCCCGTCAGGCGTGGCAGCCTGATCTCGTTGACCGCACCGCGCAGCGGGATCGTGACCACCGCGAGGACGAGCAGCGCCGCGACGTAGATCACGAACATGCTCGAGGGCCCGGCACGCTCGATGAGAGCACCGGTGGCAGCGACCACGACGATGAAGGATGCCGAGCCCCAGGCGCGCAGGCCGCCGTACCGATCACGACGGCCGCCGACGGTCTCCAGCGCCCGAGCGTCGAGCGTCGGCCCCAACCCGGAGAACGCCAGGGACATCGCCATGACCGCAAGCCCGATGAGGACCGGTCCCTGGGCCAGCACCAGGGCGACGGCGCCGGCCGCCGCGAGTGTCGCGGCCGCGGGCAGCACCGCCCAGGATCCGGCAAACCGATCGGCCACCGTGCCCCACACTGGCGCGGCGACAAGCCCGGCCCCGGCGGTGAGTGCGGTCAGGAGCCCGATCGTCTCGAGGCCGAGCCCTCGGGAGCCGTAGAAGACAGCGAAATAAGGAAACGACGCTCCGACCGACGCGTACAGCGCGAGGTAGGCGAGCCGGGCGGCGGTGGTCTGCGACATCGAACGCGAAGCATGCCAGACCCCGGCCACCGTCCATCGCCGGCCGTCAACCGCCGGCTCAAACTCGCACGAGATCCCGCAGTCTTCCCGCAGTCCGAATCGCTACCGTGGCCGCATGAATACGCAATCCCCGGCCGCCGGTGCCGGCCCGAGCAATCGTTCCCTGATCTACATCGGCCTCGGGCTGGTCGGCCTCGCGGTGATCACCATCATCGTCGTGCTGCTGGCCGGTGACCGGCAGCGGGCCGATTTCCCGTCCGATTCGCCGGAGGGCACCGTCCAGCGCTACCTGGTCGCCTTCGACGCCGGCGACCTTGACGCCGCCCACGCCTTCTTCTCGGCCGACGTGCGCGAGCAGATGGACGCCGACGCGTACCAGCGAGCCGTGGACTCCTTCGGGCATGGGTTCTCGGCCGAGGGCAGTCGCAGCGTCCTGTTCGACAGCACTGACGGCAGCGGGGATCGAGTCGAGCTGCACCTGATCGTCGAAGAGTTCTACGGCGACGGGCTCAGCGGCGAGACCTACCGGTCGCCGCGCGACATCCGCCTCGTGCGCGAGGACGGCGAGTGGCGGATCGACCAGCCGCTCGTCTGGCTCGATCCGGCTCCCATCGAAGCCGTCCGCTAGCCACCCAGGAGATACCGATGCAGACAGCACGTCGACTTTATGCCTACGTCATCTCCGGCATCAGCCTGGGAGCGCTCGTGATCGGGATCAGCATGCTGCTGACCGTCCTGTTCGAGCGTCTCGGCCTCGGGCCAACCGGAGAATTCCTGTTCGGCGGGGAGGACGCCGTCCGCCAGCAGCTGACCCTCGCCTCCGCCGTCACCGCCGTCTCGCTGCCGGTCTGGCTGATCCACTGGTCCGTGGCGGAGCGCAGCGTCCGCCCCGATCGGCCGGGCGCCCCGGTGGAACGAACCTCGGCCGTGCGTGGGCTCTACTTCGCCCTGGCGATGGGGGCATTGCTCGTGGCGACGGCCACCGGCCTGGCCACGGCGCTCGAGGCGACGGTGCTGAGGCTCGCGGGTGGAGAGGTGTTCGGCTATCGCACCATCGGCGGTGGCCTTGCCCTTGCCCTGGTGGCCGGCGCGGCCTGGGCCTATCACGTCCGTCTGCGGACGCGCGACTGGTCGCGAGGGCCGATGACCGGCGCCGGCGCCTGGCTGCCTCGCACCTACCTCTACGTCGCAATGTTCGGCGGGCTGATGATCCTGCTGAGCGGCGTCATCGGATTCATCGACCTGCTCGGCCGCCTGGTCCTCGACGAGCCTCCGATCTTCACCGACACGAGCTCCGGCTCGTGGTGGGTCGCGCCCCTGGCCAGCGCACTGACGAGCGTGGTGGTCGGCGGCGCGGTCTGGTTCGGCCATGCTGCCTACTCCGGCAGTCTCGTGCGCGACTCCGGGTGGCGCGGCGCCAGCGAGCGTCCAGCGAAGCTCCGGCTGGCCTATTTCGTGGCGGTCATGATCGCGACGGCAGGAGGGACGATCTATCTCCTCGGCGACGGTGCGGGCAACGCGCTGGCCGCCGCGCTGGGGGTCGCGGACACCGAGGGCTCGAGCCAGGCGATCGGCTCGATCCTGCTGCCGATCCTCAGCGCCATTCCGTACGCGATCACCTGGTTGCTGCATGCCCGCTGGATGGAGGGGGAGGCGGCGGCACTCGGCTCGCCGGAACGCATCGAGACCGATGATCGCCTGCAGCTCTACCCCGTGGCGCTGGTCGGCCTCGCGTTCGCCGCGACCGCGACAGCCTGGCTCATCGGCATCGTCATCGACGTGCTCTTCGGCGGGGACCAGGTGCTCAGCGGAGGCGACGAGTGGCGCCGCCAGCTCGCGCAGTTCGTGCCGTTCGCCGGCCTCGGGTTCGCGGTCTGGATCTGGCGCTGGAGCGGTGTGAATTCACGCTGGGCCGTCGACCCGGTGGACGAGGCGGCGTCGACCACGCGACGGGCCGTGCTGCTTCTCGTCATCGCGGTCGGAATCGGCGCGGCGGTCATCAGCGGCGGCGTCATCCTGTATCGGCTCTTCGGCAGCCTCTTCGGGCTGACCCAGACGGGGGATCCGGTCTCGGAGCTGAGCCTTCCACTCGGCGTGCTGCTGGTGTCCGCGATCGTGACCCTCTTCCACCTTCGGCAGCTGCGTCGCGACCAATCGCTGCGCGCTGGGATCGACGCATCCGCGAGCCAGGAGATCCTGGCCGGTCCGTCGACCTCGTTGCGTCTGACCGGTCCGGCAGGCGCGGACATGGCTCCGGCGGTGGCGTCGCTGCGTGAGCATCTGCCGGCCGGCTTCGTCCTCGACGTCGTGGAGGCGAACTCCGAAGCGTAGAGTTGGCGCGTGATCTCCGACGGACCATGCCGGGTCCTGCTGATCGGGATGATGGGGAGCGGCAAGTCCACTATCGGGCGGCTCCTGTCAGCGTCGACCGGCTGGCCCTACCTCGACAACGACGAGCTGGTGCGCCGATTCCATGGCGCGACCTCGCGCCAGATCCTGGCCGAGCACGGCGAGGAGCAGATGCGTGCCGCGGAGTCGGATGCCCTCGTGCGCGGCACGCAGACGCCTGCTCCTTCGTTGATCGGCGTGGCCGGCGGCACGATCCTCGAGCCTTCGAACCGTGAGCGTCTCCGCGCCGGCGGTGTCGTCGTCTGGCTGCGCGCCGATGCGGCGGCGCTCGAGTCCCGCGCCATGGGCGCCGAGCACCGGCCGTGGCTCGATACGGGCGGCGGATCCTGGATTCGAGATGCGGTCGCCGCGCGCGATCCCCTCTACGCCTCGGTCGCCGACGTGGTGATCGACACGGGCAGCATGTCCGTGGAGGCCGCCGCCGCCGAGATCCTGGCCGCACTCCGCGCCCTGGCCGCCTGCCGTTCCGCGCTCAGCCCCGACGGGTCTCGCGCGCGCGATCCATGAGCGCGGTTGCGGCGTCCGGGTCGACCGGATTCGAGGTGTGCCGTGCGGTATCGGAACAGCGAATGCGCGTCTTCACGCGGGTCAGCGGCCGTCTTACACTTGGCCGGCTGCTCGCGTCCATTCTCCCGTTAAGAGGTTCCAGATGAGACGGATTCTGATCAGCATCGCAATGGGCGGCGCGCTCACGTTGGTCCTGGCCGGGACCGCGCTCGGTGCCCATTGCACGAACGAGAGCAAGCAGGCAGGGGCGGGCCAGCACGTGGTCGTCCTGCTCGATCCCGTGACGTTCGAGGCGACCTTCGAGGGGACCAATGCCGCCGGCCGATTGATAGGCGGGTTCGCCGATTTGTACCTCGACGCCGACAACTCGGGCACCCTGAGTGAGGGCGACATTCATCTCGATAACGATGTCTTTCTCGCCGCCAACCACAGTGACCATGCCAACCCGGCGCAGGGAACGCCAGCCATCCTGCCGCCGATCCTGGCGGGCGCGGACCCCGGCGGCGACGGGCACGGTGTCGGAACGAACGACTGAGCGAGGTCCATCCCGGACGCCCGCGGCCTCGGCGCCGCGGGCGTCTCCGTGTCCAGGCTCGCCTCCATAATTTGGGCATGCGATCGATCGTCACCCGACTCCTGGTCGGCGGCTTCCTGGCTCCCGAGTCAGTTGCCCCCGGCGAGCGAGTTGTCGTGAATGCGTGGCTGGTGCGCCATCCCGATGCAACGGTGCTTGTCGACACGGGAGTCGGGGAGCACCTCCCGGCAGCCGATGTCGAGGCGTTGCGCATCATCCGCACACCGATCACCGAAGCGCTCTCCGGCGTGGGTGTCGAGGCCAACGAGGTCGACCTCGTCATCAACTGCCACCTCCACGCCGATCACGCCGGAGGCAACATTCACTTCCGTGGTACCCGGATCCTCGTCCAGCCCGCCGAGCTCGCCGCCGCGCGCGAAGCGGACTACACCGTGCCCGAGGACATCGATCTCGACGGCGGCCACTGGGATGAGCGCGAGGGCGAGCACCAGCCGCTGCCAGGCATCCGCATCGTTCCGACGCCCGGGCACTCGCCGGGACACCAGGCGGTTGCGATCGACACCGATGCCGGCCGCCTGCTCCTTGCCGGCCAGACGTTTCGCCAGGCATCGGACTTCGCGCGAGCCGTGACCGCGCTGAGGCTGGATCGCGAGGGGTATCCCGACCCACCCGAATACCCTGACTGGCTGCCGCGCCTCCTCGACCTGGAGCCGTATCGCGTCGCCTTCGGACACGACCACGCAGTGTGGCAGCCCGACGCGTGACGACGGTCCTCACGCAGCGGGCACTGAATCGCGCGCTGCTCGAGCGACAGCAGCTGCTCGAACGGAAGCCGATGCCGGCGATCGACATGATCGAGCGCCTGGTCGGGATGCAGGCGCAGGTTCCGACGGACCCGTATCTCGGGCTCTGGTCGAGGATCGAGGGCTTTCGGACCGATGAGCTGTCCTCGCTGATCGCCGAACGGGGTGCGGTGCGCGCAACCACCCTGCTGCGCACGACCATCCACCTCGTCTCGGCACGGGATGCGCTGACGCTGCGCGCCGTCCTGCAGCCGGTGGCAGAGCGGCAGTGGGGTTACAGCCCATTCGCACGCGCGCTGGCAGGCATCGACGTCGACGAGGTCGTGGCAACTGGCCGAGCGATGCTCGCCGAGCGCCCGCACACCATCGGCGAGCTCGGGAAGCGGCTGCACGAGCGATGGCCCGACCGCCAGGCGACCGACCTCGGCTATGCGATCCGATACCTGGTCGGCATGGTGCAGGTCCCGCCGCGCGGTGTCTGGGGCCGGAGCGGCCGCGCCGTGCTCGATACGATCGAGCAGTGGCTCGGCGAGCCGTTGGATGCGGACCCGTCGGTCGACGACCTCGTGATCCGCTACCTGGCGGCATTCGGGCCGGCGACCGCGAAGGACGTCCAGATCTGGAGCTGGATGACTGGCATCCGCGAGGTGCTCGAGCGCCTGCGCCCGGGGTTGCGCACCTTCCGCGACGAGGCGGGTCGCGAGCTCTTCGACGTTCCCGACGGAGCACTGCCGGACCCGGAGACCCCCGCCCCGGTCCGCTTCCTGCCCGAGTACGACAACCTCGTGCTGTCGCACCACGACCGGAGCCGCGTCATCGACCGCCGCTTCGGCGTCGACGGCTGGTTGCGCGGATCGATCCTGGTCGATGGGTTCGTTCGCGGAACGTGGCGCCACGATGCGAAGGGCGGCGTGGCGACGATGCTCATCGGCCTCTTCGAGCAGCTGCCGGCGACCGATCGCCAGGAGGTGGAGGCCGAGGCCACTCGTGTGCTCGACTTCCTCGGGTCTGAAGGGACGTCGCGTGAGATCCAATTCCGTGAGCCGCTTTAGACTCGCGGTCGGCTAGCGTACGCGGGTGCGCGACGCTCAGACCAGACAGCGACTCCCCTGGATCCGGCGGCCCGTGCGCCGCGAGGGTGCCGAACGCTACCTCTTCGTGACGCTTGTCTCGTTTGCCGCCACCGTCATCGCGACGCGCTGGTTCCTGACCCTGACCGGCTTCCCGCGCATCGGCGGCGGCGACCTCCACATCGCCCACGCGCTGTGGGGCGGCGCGGCCCTGTTTGCGGCAGCGGTCCTGCCGATCCTGCTCGCCGGCCGTTTCGTCTACCTCGCCTCGGCCCTGCTGTCCGGCGTGGGTATCGGCCTCTTCATCGACGAGGTCGGCAAGTTCATCTCGGCGGAGAACGACTACTTCTATCCGGCGGCGGCGCCGATCATCTACGCGACCTTCCTGATCGCGGTGCTGGTCTGGCTGCGCGCCCGCCGTCCCGAGGATCCCGATCCGCGGAGCCAGCTGCTCACCGCTCTCGAGCTGTTCGAGGAGAGCGTGGAGGGGGATCTGCAGCGTGGGGAGGTCGACGAACTGCGTGAGCGCCTGGTGTCGGCCGCCGGCCGCGCACCTCGCTCCGAGCAGCGTCGCCTGGCGGCCTCGCTGCTCGCGTTCCTTGATGATTCCGCGCTGGGGGTCGCGCCCGACCCGGTCGATCGGTTCGGTGGCCTTCGCGCCGGATGGCGCGCCCGAGCCGACAGCCTGCTGGGTGGGCGCGGCCTCCACATCCTGCTCGTCGCGGCGCTCCTGGTGACGGGGATGGGGCAGATCGTGGCGCTCGTCTCGATCAGCCTCGGCGTCCACTTCGACTTCTCACAGCTGCCCCCGGCATTCACGCGCTTCCAGCTCGTCCACCTGGTGGTCGAGGGGGTGTCCGGCGCACTGCTGGTGGCCGGGGGCCTGCTGATCACCGTGGCGGGACGTCATCGGCTGGGCTGGACGCTCGCGTACTTCGGCCTGCTGGTCGCGCTGACCCTTGCCGACCTGATCTCGTTCTACACACGCCAGTTCGACTCGATCGAGATCGCGGTCTGGCATCTCGTGCTGCTCGGCGCCGTGATCGTCTATCGCGACCAGCTGCGGACGGAGGACGACGAGCCCGGACCGGCAGAATCACCCAACGAAGGAGATTGAACCGATGAGGATCGCGCGAAGCTCGGAGACGCCCTTCGAGCCGATGGACCGCACCAACTTCACCGGGCCCGTCCGGCGCCGGGATCTCGGGCGGATCGACGGGCTCGGGGGCACGTGCCTGATCGTCGCCTTCGAGGCTGGCGTTCGGAACTCGTGGCACCGCCATCCTGGCGGACAGGTGCTCTACGTCATCGACGGCGTCGGGCGGGTTGGCACCCGCGATGGGCAGGTGGTGGAGCTCGCTGCGGGCGACCTCGTCGAGGCACCCGCCGACGAGGAGCATTGGCACGGGGCGTCGGAAGCCTCTCCGATGACGCACCTGGCGCTCAGCATCGGCGACACCGAGTGGCTCGAGCCGGTCACTGACGACTGACCGCGGCCGCGCGGATCCAGGCGATCGTGTCGGCGACGACCGATGCGCCCTCCGGCTCGTTATGGGTCTCGTGCCGGAGGCCCTCGTACACCCGCCGCGTCACATTCGGCCGCCCGTCGACCAATGGCTCGGAGGCGCCGACCGGCACGATCGGGTCCTCGCTCCCGTGGATCACGTACGTCGGCACGGGTAGCTGTGCCCCTCCCGAGAGGAGCGCACGGACGCGAGCCTGCTCGGCGAAGCCGGCGGCTCCCAGCCGCGCGGTTGAGCTGGTCAGTGCGAGCGGGTCGGCGGCGAGCCGCTCGTCCACCTCCGGGTCGTGCGACAGGTCACCTGCGTGGAACCCATTCGGGATCCGCAGCCGCGGAGCGATGCGTCCCAGGATCGGCGCGATCGACTGCTTCCAGCCGGCGATGGTCGAGTCGAGGCCGGGCGACGTGAGCACGAGCAGATCGGGAAGCGGCCGAGCGGTTTCCGCCACCACGTAGCCGAGGGCGATCAGGCCGCCCATCGAGTGTCCGTACAGGACGAGCGGAAGGCCGGGGCTCGTGGCGCGCGCGTCGGCGAGCCGGGACTCGAGATCGTCATGCAGCGCCGCCCAGCGCGGCACATACGCGCGCGGACCACTCGACGCGCCGAAGCCACGCAGGTCGTAACCGTTGACGTCGATGCCGGCGTCGGCCATCTGCCGCGCGACGTGGTCGTACCTGCCCACGTGCTCGCCGAGCCCATGCACCAGCAGTACGCCGGCCCAGGCGGGCTCAGCGGGCTGCCAGTGAATCGTGCGCAGCGCCAGCCCGTCACCGGTCAGGGCGAAGCCCTCGGTCCGCTCGAGTGCTCCCACGTCAGGCGATCTGCCGCAGCCGGCGAGCAGCCTCCGCCAGGGTCTCGTCGCGCTTCGGGAAGGCGAACCGCACCTTGGTCCGCCCGAGCTCGGGCCGGGAGTAGAACGACGAGCCCGGCACCGACGCGACGCCCGGATCCGCCGTCAGCCGGCGGGCGAAGGTCACGTCGTCCTCGTCGGTGACGGCGCCGATGTCGACCATCACGTAGTAGGCACCGTCCGGCACGAATGGCCGAAGGCCGGCCTCCTCCAGCGAGGGGAGCAGGAGGTCGCGGCGGCGGCGATAGTCGACGGCGAGGGCGGCGTAGTAGGCATCGGGCAGGGAGAGCGCGACGGCACCCGCGGCCTGCAGCGGCGCGGCAGCGCCGACGGTCAGGAAGTCGTGCACCTTGCGAATCGCCGAGGTCAGCGGGGCGGGGGCGATGACCCAGCCAACGCGCCAGCCGGTGACCGAGTACGTCTTCGACAGCGAGTTGATGGCCACCGTCCGCTCGGCCATGCCCGGCAGGGTGGCCATCGGCACGTGCTCACCGTCATACACGATGTGCTCGTAGATATCGTCCGTCAGGACGAGCGCATCGTGCTCCTGCGCCAGGCCGGCGATCAGCTCGAGCTCCGACCGGGAGAAGACCTTGCCGGTCGGGTTGTGCGGGCTGTTGAGGATGATGGCCCGTGTACGCGGCCCGAAGGCGGCGGCAAGCTCATCGGCGTCGATGTGCCAGTCAGGCTCGTGCAGGGTGACGTACCGCGGGATTGCGCCGGAGAGGATCGCATCGGGCCCGTAGTTCTCGTAGAAGGGCTCGAAGACGATCACCTCCTCGTCCGGATCGACGAGCGCCAGCATGGCCGCGATCATTCCCTCGGTTGCGCCGCAGGTGACCGTCAGGTCGGTCTCGGGGTCGACCTGCCAGCCGGGATAGAACCGCCCCGTCTTGGCGGCGATTGCCGCGCGGAAGTCGCGGGCGCCCCACGTGATGGCGTACTGGTTGACATCGGCGTCGATGGCGCTCTTGGCCGCCTCCTTCAGCTCGGGAGGGCAGGGGAAGTCGGGGAAGCCCTGGGCGAGGTTCACCGCGTCGTGAACGGCGGCATGCCGCGTCATCTCGCGGATGACCGACTCGGTGAATGAGGCCGCGCGCCGCGACACGCGGTTCGGGGCCGCCGCCGTCACGGTGCGGCGTCCAGCGACTCGACCAGCGGCCCGGCGATCTCCCACGCTGCGGCGATGTCCGGCCCGTCCGGGCGCTCCAGCGACACGACGAGAGGTCTCCCGTCGCGTTCGATGACGATCCACTGGGTCTCGCCATCGATCAGTCCGTACTCACCGCTCCCGGTCGTGAGCAGCGTCAGGTCTGGCGTCCCACCGGATGCGTCGAGCTCTGCGCTCAGTCCGGAGATGCCATGTGCCTCGAACGGCTCGGATGCCACGACCTGGACGATCCCGCTGGCGCCGATAGCGTCGAGGAGCGCTTGAGGGTCGGCCGGCGCCGGGATCCGCGTGCCGTCCGCTGCCAGCACGGTGCTTGGGCTGAGGAAGTACACGGTCACGTCACCGCGCGAGATCGCGGCATCGCCACCCTGCGGCATCACCGCAAACCAGCCGTCGACATCGGGTTGGATGGAGACGCCGAGGCTCTCGATGACGTAGCGCGTCCCGCCATCGAGCCGGCCCGGGTCGAGCGCCACCGTCTCGCCTTCCACCACCGCCGAAGCGCTGGGTACCTGGGAGCTGGGCGCCGAGTCGGATGGCGGTGCCGCCGAACAACCGACCGCGGTCACGAGTAGCGCCGTGCCTACGCCCGCTCGGGAGCGACGCCAGTCAGTTGCTCGGATCATCGTCAGACTCCTCCGTGGCAGAGCGCCGGGCGGCGTTCCCGCATCGTACGGGGGGTCGCAAGCCCACCCCCAGTATCCTGCCGCCAATGAGGCTGCAAGTCCCCGGCACCGCGGAGCCACGCTACGGCCTGCCTGGCGCCGATCTACGGCGGGCGGCCGATGCATGGCTCGCCCGGATCGATCCGGCGAACCTGCGGGCGCTCGTCGAGTCGCTGCCGGCGCCGCGGAACCGGATCAACGCCGCGGACGCGATGCGCATGACCGATCGGCTGCTGGCCGACGCCTGGCGCGCGGCGGGGTGGCAGGTCGGCCGGCAGCATCTCCGGCTCCGCAACCTGAAGGCCCACCTGGACCACCCGGTCGACGGCTCGCGCGGTCGCCACCCGGCGCACACCTACCCCCAGCTCGACGGCGCGAACCTGGTGGCAATCGGTGACGGCGAGACGGACGAGGCCATCGTGGTCGTGGCGCATCACGACACCGTGCGCGGGTCGCCGGGCGCCGATGACAACGGCGCCGGGGTCGCCGCCCTCATCGAGCTCGCGGCCCAGCTCGCCGGCCGCAGCTTCCGCCGAACCGTGATCCTCGCCGCCCCCGACTTCGAGGAGATCGGCCTCATCGGCTCCCGCTACCTGGTGCGCTGGCTCCGCGCCCACTATCGCGTGCGGGCCGCCATCGTGTTCGACCCGATCGGGTTCATGGATCGGCGCGCGGGGAGCCAGGCCGTGCCCGCGGGCATCGACCATCTGTATCCCGGCCAGACGGCGCGGCTCGAAGCGCGGGATCGGGCCGGCGACACCGTGGTGGCGATCTACCGTCGCTCGTCACTGCGCCTGGTGCGTGAATGGGCGAGGTGCCTCGCTGCCACCATCGACCCGGACCGGGTGCTGCTGCTCCGCGATCCGCTCGACCTGCCGTTCATCGGTCCGGCGCTGCTGGCGGTCCCGGCAGCGCGGCACTTCTCGCGCAGCGACCACGTGAACTTCTGGCGTGCGGGACTGCCCGCCATCCAGGTCACCAACACGGCCAACTTCCGCAACCCCAACTACCACCGCCCGACCGACACGCCCGACACCCTCGACTACGAGACGCTGGCTCGCATCACGGCCGCGACGGCGCTCACCATCGAGCGCCTCGCCAGCGCCTGACGTTTCCTTCTCAGATCCTTGACGTCGGATCACCATCGGCTTCTGGCTGCACCGCACCTGACGCGGCGCGTCCGCATGGGGCGCATGGCGTAGGCGGCTCCAGCGCAAATGGACGATGCGTGAGCACCTTCCGACATCGACGCTCACGGCAACAACATTCGCTTGGGTATTGGACCAATGCGCGCCGCCGCCTTCACCTCCGCCGCCGTCATCGCCATCGGCGTCCTCCTCGCCATCGCCACCACCCTGGCCATCCCGATCAGCTGGACGGCGCTCGGCATGCTGGCCATCGCCGTCGGGGCGGCGATGGGGGTCATGGCGACCGAGGAACCGTCTGCATCGCGTTAGGTTGAGGTCGCGCGGTCGCGTCTACACTCGAGGGCGTGCTCCGAACGGTCGACATCACGCGTTACGTCACGCCGCTCCGCGAGGGAAGCTCGCTGCCGGCACTCGTCGAGGCCGATGACGGCCGGGACTACGTCATCAAGTTTCGCGGCGCCGGACACGGCGAGAAGGCGCTGATCGCCGAGCTGGTGGTGGGAGAGATCGGTCGGGCGCTCGGCCTGCCGGTGCCCGAGATCGTGCTGGCGGTGCTGCCCGAGGAGATCGCCCGCGCGGAGTCGCACGACGAAATCCGCGATCTGCTGGGCTGGTCGGTGGGCCTCAATCTGGGCCTCGCATTCGTGCCCGGCGCGATGGCGATCGACATGACCCGGCCACCGGCCGAGGGGGCCGAGTGGGCCGCCGACGTCGTCTGGTTCGATGACCTGACGATCAACCCGGACCGCACGCCGCGCAACGCGAACCTGATCGTCGCCGACGGGCGGACGTGGCTGATCGACCACGGCTCGGCGCTGTACGTGCACCATGCGTGGAACGAGCCCGACGAGCACGCGGCGCGACCGTTCGAGCGCATCGGCGAGCACATCCTCCTCCCGTTCGCCGGCCCGATCGCCGATGCCGACGCGCGGCTGGCACCGCGCCTCGACCCGTCGACCATCGAGCGCATCGTCGACGCGATCCCGGACGAGTGGCTGCGCGACGCCGGATTCGCAGGTGCGGACGACGAGCGGAGCGCGTACCGCCGCTACCTTGCCGGCCGGCTCGATGCCCGCCCGACCTGGGTTGGGGCCGCCGAGCGAATGCGGGGCGAGGTCCAGCGTGACGCAGTCGCGTAGCCCGTTCTCGTACGCCGTCCTCCGCGTCGTTCCCGACATCGAGCGCGAAGAGTTCGTGAACGCGGGCCTCGTCCTGTTCTGCCGCTCGCGTCGCTACCTCCGAGCACGCACCTCGCTCAACGTCGAGCGGCTGCGGGCGCTGCGACCGAGTGCCGACGTCGACGCGCTTCGCGAGCAGCTGGCGCTCGTCGAGCTCATCGCGGCCGGCCGGGTCGAGAGCGGCCCGCTGGCGGAGATGTCAGAGTCCGAGCGCTTCCACTGGCTCACCACGCCGCGCAGCACCGCCGTGCAGCCCGGGCCAACTCATGGCGGCATGGCAGACGATCTCGACACCACCTTCGACCATCTCTACACCACGCTCGTCGAAAGGACACCCACCGATGGACCGTAGACCCCTTCTCGACCGATACCGCGACGGATTCGGAGCCGTCGAGGACGCCCTGGCCGGCATCACCGAGGACGAGCTCGACCGACCGGGTCCCGAGGGCGGTTGGAGCGCCCGCCAGGTCGCGCATCACCTGGCCGACTCCGAGGCGAGGGCATTCGTGCGACTCCGCCGTCTCATCGCCGAGGACGAGCCGGTGATCCTCGGATACGACGAGCCCGAATATGCTCGGCGCCTCCACTACGACCGGGCGATCGACTCATCGGTCGGCGTCGTGAAGGCCGTCCGTGCAGCCAGCCTGGAGCTCCTCGAGTCGCTGACCGACGAAGAGTGGGAGCGCCGCGGGACGCATTCCGAGTCGGGTGCCTACTCAGTCGACGACTGGCTGCGCATCTACGCCGGCCACTCGCACGACCACGCGGCCCAGATCCGGGAGGCGCGCCAGGGAGGCCGCTGAAATCCAGGCCGATGGTTCGTAAGGTGACGCGCAAGGTAGACTCCGTACGCTGCCCGGGCCGATCACGGAGAAGGGAATGAGCTCCACCGTCCGCACCGACCGCGTCGCGCTCGTCGTCGTCCTGCTGCTGACGCTCCTCGCCGTCGGCGGGGTGGCGGCGAACGTCGTCTCGAACGCTCGCGCCACCTCGAACCACGAGGCCGACAGCGATGAGGCCGAGGGGCCGGCCACCGCTGACGAGCTTGCGCACGCCACGGACCGCCTCGAGGCAAGCGGCATCTCCGTCGACGATGCCGTGCTGAGCGACCTGGCCGGCCGGTACGGCGTCGGCGGCGCGGTGCGGGTGCTCGCCTGGTCGGATGCCACCGACCTGAGCGTCGATGAGATCACTGCCATGCGCGACGGCACCGACACGGAGCCGGGCATGGGGTGGGGCAGGATCGCGCGCGAGCTCGACGTCAAGCCCGGCATCGGCTCGATCATGGGCGGCGGCGATGGCCACGGCCGTGACGACGCCCCAGGTCAGAACAAGGAATCCGACGAGGAGTCCGACGAGTAGCTCGCCGGATCAGGTCGTGGCCGGAACGGGTGGCTGAGGGTCGGAACGGCGCGTCGCCAGAAGCCGCACGGCGACGATCAGGATCAGCACCGCGAACAGGCGCCGCAGCAGCGCTTCGTCGAGCGACAGGGCAGTGAAGCTTCCGACGACCGCCCCGAGCACACCGCCGATCGCCAGCGCACCCGCATCACGCAAGGCGAGCCGTCCCCGGCGATAGTGGGTGAACGATCCGACCGCGGCGGCGGGAATGATCACGAGCAGCGACGTGCCCTGCGCGATGTGCTGATCGAGCCCGAGGAGGAGGACCATCGCCGGCACCATGAGCACCCCGCCGCCGATGCCCAGCAGGCCGGACAGCATGCCCGCCGTCAGGCCGATTGCCAGCAGCACGAGGATCTCCGCCGGCGTCACGTCAGGAGCATCGTGAGCGCGACCGCGATCATGAAGACGGCGAACCCGATGCGCAGCCGATCGTCTCCGATGCGCGACATCAGCCGCGCGCCGATCTGCACGCCCACCAGCGAGCCGATGACCAGCACGCCCGCCGCCGGCAGGTCGACGCTGTCGGCCCGGCCGAAGATGATCGCTCCCACGGCGGCGATGGGGACGATCGAGGCGAGCGACGTCGCCGATGCGCGTTGCTGCGCCATCCCGGCCAGGAGCACCATCGCCGGCACCATCACAATCCCGCCGCCGACGCCGAACAGCCCGCTCAGGATCCCCGCCCCGAGGCCGATCCCGGCCAGCAGGAGCACGTTCGGCCGAGCGGAGTCAGATAGCATGGCCGCCATGGTAAGAGCCACCGGCACCGCCGCGGCATGAACCCGCGCGTGACCGGCATCGGAGAGCCTCGGGCGCCCGTAGGCCCTACTGCGTCGTTCGTCGGTTGTAGAGCCACACGCCGAGCGGGAACGCCACGATCAGGGTCCCAACCGACCACAGGATCGATGGAATTGCGGCCCCGTACAGGTCAGTCCCCAGGGTAAGGTCGCGGACCGCGTTGACGACCATGGTCATCGGCTGGTTCTCGGCGAAGACCCGGAGCCAATCGGGCATCGTGGCGGTCGGCACGAACGCGCTGCTGACGAACGTGAGCGGAAAGACCGCCGCAAAGACGATTCCCTGCAGTGCCTCCGGCGTTCGCACCAGGGCGCCCGCGGCCACGCCGACCCACGAGAAGGCAAAGCCGAAGAGCAGCATCAGCCCGATCGCCGCCGCGTTGCCCGCGATTCCGCCTTCAGGCCTGAAGCCGACGAGCATGCCGACTACCCACATGATCGCAATCGCCAGCATGGCGCGCAGCAGGTCGGTCAGCGTCCGGCCGGTCAGCACCGAGGATTGAGTCATCGGCAGCGAGCGGAATCGATCAATCATCCCCTTCTGCAGGTCGTTCGCCAGCAGGACGCCCGTGTAGATCCCGGCGAAGGCGACCGTCTGCACGAAGATGCCCGCCATCAGGAAATTGATGTACGAGCCCTCATCGCCGCCCTCGTTTCCGACGTTGATGGCACCACCGAACACGAAGCTGAAGAGCAGGACGAACATGATCGGGCTCAGCGTCACGTCGAGAAGGAGCTCGGGGGTGCGCTTGATGTGAATGAGGTTGCGCTTGACCATCTCCCAGGAGTCGCGGAGCCACCAGCCGAAGCCGCTCACGCCTCCACCTCGACCTTCTCCTCGGCCGGGCGACCCGTGAGCGCCAGGAAGACGGCGTCAAGCGTCGGGCGTCGGAAGCCGATGTCATCGACGTGCACCCCGGCTGCGTCGAGCTCACGGATCGCGCGCGTCAGCACCCCGTCGTGCGATCTCACAGCCACACTCACGTGGCGCGCCTCCTTGTCGACATGTGCCGGCCCTTCGCCGAGCGCCTCGAGCACGCGCCGCGCCGCCTCCAGGTACGGGTCGTCGCTGATCGTGATCTCCAGGCGCTCGCCACCCACCTGCTGCTTGAGCTCGAGGGCGGTCCCGCGGGCAATCGCACGGCCGTGGTCGATCACCACGATGTCATCGGCGAGGCGGTCCGCCTCTTCGAGGTATTGCGTCGTCATCAGCACCGTGGTGCCCTCGCGGGCGAGCTCCTCGATGAGGTCCCACATCGACAGGCGGCCCTTGGGATCCAGGCCGGTGGTGGGCTCGTCCAGGAAGATCACGGGTGGCTCCGCCATCAGGGCAGCGCCGAGATCGAGGCGCCGCCGCATCCCGCCGGAGTAGTTCTTGACGATCCGATCGGCGGCGTCCGTGAGCTCGAAGTGCTCGATGAGCGTCGTCGCCCGGCTCCGGGCGTCCTTCGCGTTGACCCGATACAGGCGGCCGACCATCTCGAGGTTCTCGCGCCCGGTCAGCAGCTCGTCGAGGGCTGCGTACTGGCCTGCGACGCCGATCTTGTCGCGCACCTCGGCCGGGTGGCGCTGGACATCGATGCCGGCGACGGTCGCCGTCCCCGCGTCGGGCCGGGTCAGCGTGGTGAGGATCCGCACGGCAGTCGTCTTGCCGGCACCGTTCGGTCCGAGCATGCAGAGGATCGTGCCCTCTTTCACGTCGAAGTCGAGGCCCGCCAGCGCGTGGGTCTCGCCGAAGGACTTGTGAAGGCCGATGGCCTCGATCATGGCGGTCGTCATGGCGTGACCAGCCTACCGGAATCTCCCGAGCGCATCCCTTGCGCCGTCCTGAGGCCATCCGAGACCCGCATACTCTGCCGATGGCGCGCGTCGCCGTCGTGTTCACCGGCGGCACCATCTCGATGCGGCACGATCCGGCAGTCGCCGGCAACGTCCCGACCATGCGCGGCGAGGAGCTGCTCGCCTCCGTTCCCGGCCTGGCCGAGATCGCCGAGGTCGTGCCGATCGACTGGGGCCTCGTGCCCGCCTCGCACCTCTCCTTCGACCAGGTGCTCGAGATCGGCCGCATCCTCTCCGAACAGCTCGCGCGTCCCGAGGTCGACGGTGCCGTCGTTGTCCAGGGCACGGACGCCATCGAGGAGACGGCCTTCGCATGGGACCTGCTGCCGTTGCCGGCCAAGCCGATCGTGGTCGTCGGCTCCATGCGGTCGGCGTCGCAGGAGGCGTATGACGGCCCCGAGAACCTCCGGAATGCTGTTGCTGCCGCCGCCGATCCGGCGTTGGCCGGCCTCGGCGTGGTGGTCGCCATGGCCGGTGAGCTGCACGGCGCCGACGACGTGCGCAAGACCCACACGCATGCTCATGCCGCGTTTCAGAGCCCGAATGCGGGACGCCTGGGCGTGGTGAGCGATGGCAGGGTCACCCTCCTTCGCAGCCGATCGCCGGTTCGCCTGCCGAGGTGGCCGGAGCGCGCGGCGCTGCCCGTGCACGTCGTCACCGCGCTGCTCGACGCCGATCCCGCGGCGGTCGACCGCCTGCTGGATCCACTGCCGGCTGGCCTCGTCGTGGCGGCCACCGGCGGCGGCAACACGGCCGCGTGGCTGCTGGACACAGGCACGCGCCTCATCGGCTCAGGCGTGCCGGTGGTGCTGACCACGCGTTGTCCATCTGGCCAGGCTCGCCCGGGCTACGCATTCGCCGGCGGCAGCTCGCAATGGTGGGAGGCTGGGGCCGTCTTCTCCGGCACGCTGGACCCGCTCAAGGCGCGCGTGGTGGTTGCGCTCGGCGTCGGCGCGGGCCTGTCGGTGCGCGCGCTGGCAGACGTGTGCGCCAGCTTTGGAGGGGGCGCCTACGCCGGCGACTGAGTCGCGCCGGCCTTGTACTCGGCTCCGGCCGCGCGGCGCCGATCATGCTGCGAGAGCAGTCGCTTCCGGAGGCGGATGGCGGTCGGCGTGACCTCGACGAGCTCATCAGCGGCGATGAACTCGATCGCCGACTCGAGCGTGAGCACCCGCGGAGGCGTGTGGATCCGGTAGTCCCCGTCGGTTGCCTGCGTCCGCATCTTGGACAGCGCCTTGGACTTGTTGGGATTGACGTCCATGTCGCCCGGGCCGGCTGTTCTCGCCGATGATCATCCCCTCGTAGACCTCGGTCGACGGACCGATGAAGAGCTCGCTGCGCTCGACCAGCGACGAGAGCGCGTACGCACGGGACTCGCCGGACCGATCGGCGACCAGCACGCCGCTGGTGCGATGCGCCACCTCACCCGCCCACGGGCCATAGCCCTCGCCGATCTGGTGCAGGAGGGCCGTCCCGCGAGTGTCGGAGAGCAGCTGCCCGCGGTAGCCGATCAGTCCGCGGGTCGGAATGATGAACTCCATGCGCACGCGGCCGTCCGCATCGGTGCTCATCTGCTCCAGGCGACCCTTTCGGGCGGCGAGCGCCTGCTGCACGACGCCGATGTAGTCGGGCGGGATGTCGATGGTGGCGCGCTCGTATGGCTCCTGCGTCTCGCCTTCCTGCGTGCGCAGGATCACCTCGGGGCGCGAGATCGTCAGCTCGAAGCCCTCGCGTCGCATCTGCTCGATGAGGATCGCCAGCTGCAGCTCGCCCCGGCCGCGGACCTCGAACGTCTCGCCCGACTCGGTCGGGTGGATCTCGATCGCCACGTTGCCCAGCACCTCGCGGTCGAGCCGCGCCTTGATCTGGCGCGAGGTGAGGAGGCTGCCGTCGCGCCCGGCCATCGGGGAGGAGTTCACGCCGAACGTCATCCGCAGCGTCGGCGCGTCGACGTCGAGGCGGGGGAGCGGTCGCGGATCGTCGGGATCGGTCAGCGTGTCGCCGATCGTGACCTCGGGCAGGCCGGCCACCGACACGATGTCGCCCGGCCCCGCCTCGGTGATGTCGACCCGGTCGATGCCGTGCGCGGTCTGGAGCGCCGTCACGGAGCCAGTCAAGGTCATGCTGCGGCCGGGCTCGACCGAGCCGTCGGTGTCCTCGGCTTCCTCGCGCACGATCGTCAGGCGCTGGCCGACGCGGATCGTGCCGTTTCGGATGCGTCCGACCGCCATGCGTCCGACGTAGTCGTTGGCCGACAGGTTGGTGACCAGCAGCTGCAGGGGATGGCCATCCTCGAAGACGGGCGGCGGGGTCACGCTCACCAGCAGGTCGAGCAGCGGGCGCAGGTCCGTACCCGGCTCGGCCAGGTCGGCGGTCGCGGTGCCCGCCTTCGCATTCGTGTAGACGACCGGGAACTCGATCTGGAACTCATCGGCTCCGAGGTCGATGAACAGCTCGTAGACCTCGTCGAGCACCTGCATCGGCCGCGCGTCGGAGCGGTCGATCTTGTTGAGCGCCACGATCACCGGCAGGTGCCGCTGCATGGCCTTCTGGAGCACGTAGCGGGTCTGCGGCAGCGGGCCCTCGGCCGCGTCCACCAGCAGCAGGACGGCATCCACCATCAGCAGCGATCGCTCGACCTCGCCGCCAAAGTCCGCGTGGCCGGGCGTGTCGACGATGTTGAGGCGCACGCCGTCGTAGTCGACCGTCGTCTGCTTGGCGAGGATGGTGATCCCCTTCTCGCGCTCGAGGTCGCCCGAGTCGAGCACGCGGTCGACCACCGCCTCGTTGGCGCGGAACGTGCCGGTCTGGCGCAGCATGCCGTCCACCAGGGTGGTCTTGCCGTGGTCAACGTGCGCGATGATCGCGACGTTGCGCAGATCGTTGCGGACGGAGGTGGTCATCTCGCCCATCGTGGCAGATGCGGGTGCGCAGCGCTGCTGCTGCACCTGCTAGCCTCGAGCGGTGTCACTGTCCGATGCGCTGCGAGACCTCAGTGCCGCCCTCGCGCGTCGGGAGGCGACCGCACCCGGCCCGAACCGCGCCGCCCGCGCGCAGCGGCTGCGGCGGCACGTCGACGACTACCTCCGGCCCCGCGCGCTTGACGCCGGCGCGCCACTGGTCGTCGTGCTGCTCGGCTCGACGGGCAGCGGGAAGTCGAGCCTCCTCAACGCGCTCGTCGGGCGCGACGTCAGCCCATCCGGCGTGCTCCGGCCCACGACTCGCAGGCCGGTCGTGGTCGCCCACCCCGACGACGCCGGCGATGCCCTGCTTCCCGGGCTCCAGGAGCGCGATGCCCTGCAGCTCGTGCTGGATCCCGTCATCGGTCGGGGACTGGTGCTGGTCGACGCGCCCGACTTCGACAGCGTCGAGCTCTCCAACCGGGCGCTCGCGGTCGAGCTGCTCGAGGCCGCCGACCTGGTCGTCTTCGTCACGACCGCCACGCGCTACGCCGACCAGGTCCCGTGGACGATCCTCGAGCGAGCGCGCCAGCGTGGTGTCCCGCTGCTGGCCGTCCTCAATCGCCTCCCTGCAGAGGCCGAGGATGCGGATGCGGTGGCGGCCGACTACGCCGCGATGCTCCAGCAGGGCCGCCTCACCGGGTCGGGCGCGTTCGGTGCGCTCGAGGTCGTCCCGGTCGCCGAGGGTGCCCTCGAGCCTGGCCGGGACGCGCTGGCCGCCGCCGCGGTCGAGCCGATCCGGGAGTCGCTGGCGCGCCTGACGGCCGACGAGGCCGCGCGTCGCGAGCTGGCCGGCCGCAGCCTGGCCGCCGCGCTCGAGGGCCTGCCGCCGGCGGTCGAAGAGGTCGCCCGGGAGGTGGACGAGGAGGGCGCCGCCGCCGCCGCCCTGCTCGACGTGGCCGAACGCGCGTACCGCGAGCGACGGCGCGCACTCGGTGACGAGCTGGGTCGCGGCGCGTTCCTGCGGGCGGAGGTGCTCCGCCAGTGGCAGGACTTCGTCGGCGCCGGACAGGTCGCCCGCATCCTCGCGCAGGGCATCGGCCGGCTCGTGGCGGGCGTCCGATCGCTGTTTCAACCGGGCCCGCCGGCACCGGCCATCGAGGTCCGCGACGCGGCATTCGCCGACCTGGTCGCCCTTGCCGTTCAGCACGCCGATGCGGCGGCGCGCCGGACGGCCACGACCTGGATCGAGGACCGTTACGGCGCCGCGGCACTTGCCGAGCGGGCGGCGCTGTGGGGCGCGTCGCCGAAGCTGGCCGATCGCCTGGTCGGCGAGCTGGAAGCATGGGCGGCAGGCATCGGCGAGGAGATCCGGGTGCTCGGGGAGCAGCGCAAGGGCTGGGCGCAGGTCGCGAGCATCGGCGTCAACGCGGTCGGAACGAGCGCCATCCTCGCCGTGTTCGTGCACACCGGCGGCCTGACCGGTGCGGAGGTCGGCATCACCGCTGCCACCGCGGTGGTGAACCAGAAGCTCCTCGAGGCGATCTTCGGTGAAGCGAACGTGGCCGCCTTCGTTTCCCGGGCGCGCGACTCCCTCGGCTCGATCCTCGACGACGCGTTTGCCGATGAGCGTGGCCGCTTCGCGAGCGCCCTCGGTGGGCTGCCACCCGATGACGACCTCGCCAACGTGCTGCGGGATGCCGCTCGGCGCTCGGCGAGCGCGGACCCGGCATGACGCTCGAGGAGATCCTCGACCGTCTCGGCGACGCCAGCCTGGCGGCCAGGGAGCTCGGCCTGGTCGACGAGGCCAACCGCGCTGACGACGTGCTCGCACGAGCGCGCGATCGGTCGGGCTTCAGCGGCGCGGCCTACGTCCTGGCGCTCGCCGGAGGGACCGGCGTCGGAAAGTCATCACTGCTCAACGCCCTTGCCGGCCACACGGTGAGCGCGGTTCGGGCCGTACGGCCGACCACCGACCAGCCGATCGCGTGGGTTGCGGACGCGCGCCGCGACGAGCTCGCGCCGCTCCTGGCCTGGCTGGGCGTACGACACGTGGCCGGCCACGCCGACGGGACCCTGTCCGATGTCGCCATCGTGGACCTGCCCGACGTGGACAGCGTCCGCACTGGGCACCGCGCCACCGTCGACGCGCTGCTGCCGAGGATCGACGCCGTGGCCTGGGTACTGGACCCCGAGAAGTACGACGACGAACGCCTGCACGGATACCTGCGCACCATGGCCCCTCACGCGTCACGGCTGCGCTTCATCCTCAACAAGGCCGATCGGCTGACCGAGTCGCAGCGAGCCGAGCTCGTCCAGCGACCTTCGACGCCGGCTCCTCGACTCCGGCATCGGCGAGCCGCGAGTCGACGTGGTGTCCGCCACGACCGGGGATGGGATCGACGCCCTCCGCGCGGAGCTGGCGCGCGAGGCGGATGCCAAGGCGATCGTCACCGCCAAGCTCACGACCGATGCTCAGGAGGCACTGCATCGGCTCATCCGTGCCGTCGGCCTCGATCCCGACCTCGGCTACCGGCCGCTCGTCGACGACGCGCGTCGGACGGCAGCCAGCCGTGCGGCGGTCGAGGGAGCGACTCCAGCTCATCGACCCACCCGGCGTGGCGCGCCAGGTGCGCCTCGCCGTGCTCGGACGCGCCCGCCGATCCGGTGGCTCGCTGCTGGGACGCGTCGTGGCCCTCCTGGGCTGGATGACCGGCCAGACACGCCGCACCGCGGACCCTGCCGCGTATCTGCGCGACTGGCGCCGGCGTGGCTCGATCGGCCGCACGATGAACCCGGTGCACGCCGCGCTCGTCGAGGCGTCGGCATCGGTCCCGGCGAGCTCGCGTGCCGCGGTGCTGGCCGCCATGCGCGCCGACGATCTCGAAGAGAACCTGGCCGCGGCCCTCGACACGGTGGCCGGCGAGGCGACCGCCGAGCTCCGTATCCCCGGATCGATCCTGTGGCCGGTTGTCGGCGCCGTTCAGCTCGCGATCGGGGCCGCCTTCGCCTTCGCCGTCGCGTGGTACGTGACGCTTTTCGTGTCCCAGGGGCAGGTGCCAGTCTCCACCATCGATGCGCCGCTGCTCGGCCCGGTGCCGTTGCCGCTGGTTCTCCTCGCGGGCTCGATCGTCGCCAGCGCTGCACTCGGACTGCTCCTCGCCATCCACGCCGGGTGGATCGGCCAGCGAATCGGCCGTCGAGTCGCCGAGCGCGTCCGAGCCGCGGTCGGCTCGTCAGTGGCGGAGATCGGATTCGGCGGGCTCGAGCGCGTCGAACAGGCGCGCCGCAGGATCGGCGGAATGACGTAGCACGCTTCGGGACGCATGCTTGATCCGCTCTTCATGGCGCCGCCGTAGGCTGATGGTCTGGAATGCCATTGGAGAGCATGAGATGCTTCGTCGCGATCCGAGCAATGCGACCACCGTCTCCGACCGGGAGCTCGGAATCGCTGCCGTCCTGCTTCTCCTGGCCGTCGTGCTGACGACCCTGATCGTCCCGAACTTCGTCTGACCGCGCCACCTGCGTCCGCGTGGCAGCGGAACTCGATCGGACGTAGCCGTCATCGCCGCAGAAGGATCGTCCGATCGTGACGTACGCGATGGCCGTCGGTTGTCCATCGGCCGATGCGCGCCGTCCTGCGACGAGGCTTCAAACACCATTCGGAGACTCACCGTCATGTACGCAAGCTTTGCCTCGGCCACGCTCATCGTCCTGGGCGCGGTCATCACCGTCCTTGGATTCCTGCTGGCCGGTAACTTCATCATGGTCCTGACCGGGCTCGCCGCCATCTTCGGCGGGGGCCTGCTGGGGATCCTGGAGCGCCGCGTCGCCCGCTGAGTACCATCTGGCGGATGCCGTCCCGCCGCAGATTCCTGGCCGGCGCCGCCGCCGGCCTGGCCGGGGTGGCGATGGCGGCATGCGCCGCTGCCATCCGGTCGGTGGCGCCGAGCTTCACTGGATCCAGCTCCCCTTCGCCGAGCCAGATACCCCCCACAACGGCAACGCCGGCTCCATCCGACTCCGGGCCGACGCTGCGCCAGAAGATCGGGGCGATGCTGGTCGTCGGCTTCCGTGGCCAGACGGCCGCGGAGGCGGATGAGACCCTGCGCCAGATCGAGTCGCTCGGGCTCGGCGGCGTCGTGCTGTTCACCGTCGACCAGATCACGGGCGGACCCCGGAACGTCGAGTCGCCCGAGCAGCTCGCCTCCCTGGTGGGGTCGCTCAAGGGAGCGGCCACCGTCGTGCCACTGACGGTCGCGGTCGACCAGGAGGGCGGCCGGGTGGCGCGGCTCGACGCGGCCCACGGATTTCCGCCGTCGCGCTCGGCGGCCGAGCTCGGCCGGCTCAACGACCCGGCGGTGACCGGGGCCGAGGCGCGCGCGATGGCCGAGGTCCTGGTGGCCGCCGGCATCACCCTGAACCTCGCGCCCGTCGTCGACCTGGCGGTCAACCCGACCAACCCGATCATCGCCGCGGTGGACCGTAGCTACAGTGCGGATCCGGCCGTCGTCATCGAGCAGGCGACCGCGTTCATCGAGGCGCATCACGCGCTGGGGGTGGCGTGCACGCTGAAGCACTTCCCCGGCCACGGCAGCTCCACCGGCGACACCCACCTGGGCGTCGTCGACGTCACCGATACCTGGACCGAGGTCGAGCTCGAGCCGTTTGCGGCGCTCGTCGAGCGTGGCCTTGCCGACGCGGTGCTCACGGCGCACGTCTTCAACGCTCGCCTGGATCCCGATCATCCAGCGACCCTGTCGAGGGCAACCGTCACCGGGATCCTGCGCGACCGCATCGGCTTCACCGGTGCCGTCCTCAGCGACGACATGCAGATGCGAGCCATCAGCGACGCCTACGGCTACGACGAGGCGGTGGCCCTGGCCGTCGAGGCGGGGATCGACCTGCTGGTGGTTGCCAACCAGATCGTCTACGAGCCCGACGTCGCCGCGCGAACCATCGACATCATCGAGGGGCTCGTTCGGGCCGGCCGCGTCACCGAGGGGCGGATCGACGAGTCCTGGCGCCGCATCCTGGCGCTGAAGGGCGTCTGAGTCGGTCGCTACTCCGGGATCGGGATCGGGGGTCCCGGCGCCTGCTCCGACTCGGGCGACGTCCGGCCCCGCAGCACGAGCTCCGGCACGAGGATGGCGACCACCGCCGCCGCCGCCATGGCCGCGAAGACGGCGACCCACATCGTCGAGGCGATCGACACGGAGAACGCCTCGTGGATGGCGGTCACGATCTGCCCGATGAACGGCTCGACCGCGGGCCGCGCCTGCTCCGGCACCGAGGACAGGATCTGCTGCCCGAGGTCGACTCCGACGTTGGTCAGGTTCGCCTGGCTGCCCGCGCCGGCCGCCGAGAAGCCATCGATGATCGGCTGCGGCACACCATGCGAGGCGAGCTGCCGGGGAACCTCGGTGGCGAACGAGCTGCCGAAGATCGTGCCGGCGATCGCCAGGCCCACCGAACCACCGACCTGGCGGAAGAAGGTCAGCGAGCTGGTGGCGGCGCCGAGCATGCGCGGGGCCACCGCGCTCTGCACGACGGTCGTGAAGATTGCGAATGACGGGCCGATGCCGAGCCCGGCGATGAACATCCAGAGCCAGACCAGGGCAACGGGTGTGTCGGCGCGAATGCTGGTCATGAGGAAGAGGCCGATCACCGAGATCGCCATGGCGCCGACGGTCATCCACTTGTAGCGGCCCGTCCGGGCGACGATCAACCCGGAGCCGATCGAGCTCCCGAGGACGCCGACCATCAGGGGCAGCATCTGGTAGCCCGACTCGGTGGCGCTCGAGCCGAGGACGAACTGGAACCAGCGCGGGAGGAAGATGATCGCGCCGAAGAAGCCGAAGGTGATCAGGAAGGTCGCGATGATGCTGGCCGTCACGGTCCGGCTGCGGAACAGCTCGAGCGGCAGGATCGGTTCCGGCGCCCGCGACTCGACCCACACGAAGACGGCGCTCAGCAGCAGCCCGATCGCGATGAATCCACCCACCTGCGGGTCGGTCCACTCGCCGAACTGCTTGTTCGTCAGGCCGATCAGCAGCGGCACAAGGGCGGCCGCGAAGACGGCGGCGCCGAGGTAGTCGATCGAGCGGACGGCCTCGGGGTGGCGAACCGGCGGCAGGCAGCCGCCACAGGACGACGAGGGCAACGATCCCGAGCGGCAGGTTGACGAGGAAGACCCAGTGCCAGCTGATCGTGTCGGTCAGGAAGCCCCCGAGCGCCGGACCGATGATCGACGAGAGCGCGAAGACCCCACCGAACAGCCCCTGGTACTTGCCTCGCTCGCGCGGGCTGAAGAGGTCGCCGATGACGGCGAGCGCGATCGGGAAGATGGCGCCGGCGCCAAGGCCCTGGATGCCGCGGAACAGGATGAGCTGCCACATCTCCTGGCTCAGGCCGCATAGCAGCGAGCCCGTGAGGAAGAGGCTGACGCCGATCATCATCATCGGCCGCCGTCCGAACAGGTCGGAGAGCTTGCCGTAGATCGGCCCGGTCACCGTGGCGGCCAGCAGGTAGACGGTGACCACCCACACGTAGAGCTCGTTGCCCTTGAGGTCGGTCACGATGCGCGGCAGGGCCGTGCCGACCACGGTCTGGTCGAGCGCCGACAGGAACATGGTGAGGAGGATCGCGCCGAGGATCTCCATCCTCGCGCGATGGTCGATCTGGACCGGCGCGCCATCGGTGGGTGAGAGCTGCGTCATGCCGAGGTGTGCTCCATGGTGGTCGGTTGCTGGTCGTGGAGGCGAGCCGCGGCCTCCCGGAGGTCGAGGACGGTCTGCAGGAGCCGCTCCTGCTGGACGGCGTCGAGCTGGGCGAACAGGGCGGTCATGCGGGCGCGCCGGACCGCTTCCATGTCGCCGATCAGGCGGCGCCCCTCCTGGGTCAGGCCGATGAGGACGATGCGCCGATCCGCGACGTCGTGCGTGCGCTCGACGATCCCTCGCTCCGAGAGCCGCCCGACGATGCCGCTCGCATTGGGGAGCGCCACGCCGATCTCATCGGCGAGCCGGCTCATCGGCAACGGCCCCTCCATCTCGAGGAGCGCGAGGATCTGGAATCCGATCATGGACAGGCCGTGTGCCTGGCATCGGGCCGCCCACGAACGCCGGTGGTGGGCGAGGAGCGGCGCGAGGGCGTCGATGATCTCGGCGGCGCGAGTCGCTGCGGCAGGTTGGGTGGACGTCACCAGATGATTATGGTGATCGCAACTATTCTGTCAAACGCAATGGTTGCTGGTGCTATCGATCGTCGGCGGCCCGCGAGCCGCTTCGTGGACGGCCTGTGGATAGTCGCCGCCGCGGGTTCCAAACTCGGGGATAAGTGGTATTGCGTCTCGTCTCGAGCCGGCACCGATACTGTGGTCGTCCCGAAGGGGCAAGCGATACCGGATCAGGCGATTGCATCAAGCGTTCCGGTGCCGGCAACGGTGGCTTCGGTCACCGAGGTCGGGCGCCTGTTCCTTCGGGACGCTTCGTGTGCCCGGCAGTCCTCCGCCGAACCCGATCGGTCTCCGCGGAGTACTTACTCTGATGAGCCCTATCGGATATGCCCCGATGACCGAGGTCGCTCCGACGAGCGAGCGCGACGGAGCCCGGATCAGCGACGTGCGCTTCGCCGACGACGCGGAGGCCTTCCTGGTCGAGCCGATCGATGGCGGGCGCGGACCCGCCATCCTCTTCCTGCACTGGTTCGACACCGCAGGCGCCGGACGGCAACCGCTCCCAGTTCGTGGACGAGGCGGCCGGCCTGGCTCGCGACCATGGTGCCGTCTCGATCCTGCCGCAGGGGCGCTTTCCGTGGGCCGGCGATCCGACCGATGCCGCAGCGGATCGGCTTGCGGATTCGGGCCGAGGTGGAACGCCATCGCGCGGCCCTGGACCTGCTCGCCGGCCGGAGCGACGTCGATTCCGGCCGGATCGCGCTGGTCGGCCACGACTTCGGTGCCATGCACGGCGCGATCCTGGCCGCCGAGGACGCGCGGATCGCGGCGGCCGTGCTCATCGCTGCCACGCCGCGCTGGGCCGACTGGTTCCTGCCGTTCTGGCAGATCGATGGCGATCGGCACGACTACCTCCGCGCGCTGGCGCCGCTGGATCCGATCAGCGCGCGTCGCCGAGATCGCTCCGCGGCCCGTCGTGCTTCCAGTTCGCGCGCAACGACTTCTTCATCGCCGGCATGACCGGGCTCGAGTTCAGCGGAGCCGCCGGCGATCCCAAGGAGCTGCACGCCTACGACGCCGACCACGGCATGCGAGACCCGCAGGCGGCCCTCGATCGAGCGGCCTTCCTGCGCGTGATCCTCGAGCGCCCCGATGGCTGACGCCAGGTCGATCGTTCGCGCTGCGCTCGTCATGTTGCTCGTCGGGTGCGCTGCACAGCCGACGCCTCCGACGCCATCGTCGGCTCCGTCCGATCAGGCAACGCCGATCCGCGGGCTCCTCGGCGACCGTCGCTCCGTCCACCACATCGGCCTCTGCCACGGCTTCGCCGGCGCCCAGCTTCGAGGTCTCGACCTACCCGGTGCCGCCGGGGAGCCACCCCCACGACGTCGCTCCGGCCGCGGACGGTGGGGTCTGGTACACGGCGCAGGCGACCGGGCGGCTTGGCTGGCTCGACCCGACGACCGGCGAGGTGCGCGAGATCCCGCTCGGCGCCGGGTCGGCGCCGCACGGCGTGATCACCGGGCCGGATGGCGCGGCATGGGTCACCGACGGCGGGCTGAACGCGCTGGTGCGTGTCGGCGAGGGCGACGCGGTGACCGTGTACCCACTCGACGTCCCGAACGCCAACCTGAACACGGCGGCGTTCGACGGTGACGGCATCCTGTGGTTCACCGGGCAGAACGGCATCTATGGCAGCCTCGATCCGAGCAGCGGCGCGATCGCCTCCTTTGCCGCCCCGCGCCAGGCGGGTCCTTACGGGATCGCGGCGACCGCCGACGGCGAGGTCTAGTTCGGCTCGCTGGCAGGCAGCTATCTCGGCGCGATCGATCGGGCCACGGGCCAGGTGGAGGTCATCGACACCCCGACGCCGGGCGGTGGCGCGCGCCGAGTCTGGCCCGATTCCGACGGTCGCCTGTGGGTCACCGAGTGGTTCACCGGCTCGCTGGCCATGTACGACCCGGCCGATCAGGAGTGGACGGAGTGGACGCTTCCCGGCGCGAACCCGATGCCGTACGCGGTCTTCGTCGACGAGCTGGACGCGGTGTGGGTCACCGACTTCGGATCGAACGCGATCCTCCGCTTCGACCCCGCGACGGAGGAGTGGCTCACCTTCGAGCACGAGTCCCAGCCGGCGGAGGTGCGCCAGCTGCTCGGACGCGAGGGCGAGGTGTGGGGAGCCGAGTCGGCGGCCGACCAGCTGGTCGTCGTCCGCACGGTGCAGTAATCCAGAGCGCTCACAGGTGCAGGGCGAGCTGGCTCGGCTCCGGTTCAGGCGTGAGCACGATCCGCCGCCGGTCGCCGATGCCGGAACCACGCCGGACGGCGGCCAACCGTCGCTCGATCGGCCCGGCATCCGCTCGCCGCAGATAGCCCGATCCGCCGGCCGGGAAGAGGCGTTGATACCGTTCGAGCTCGGCCGGCCACTCGTCTGCGAGGACTCCCAGGAAGTGCTCCCGCGTGCCGGGCCTGAGATTGAGGACGTTCGTCCATGCATGGGTGGCGCCCGCCTCCCGCGCGGCCCGCAGCACGGCGGCCAGGTCGGCCGGGGCATCGGTCAGGCCGGGCAGGACGGGCGCGAGCGCCACGCCGGCCGCGATGCCGGCATCGGTCAGGGTGCGGATGGCGCGCAGCCGCTGACGGGGCGGCGCGACGCCCGGCTCGAGACGGCTGCTGATCGACTCGTCGAGCGTGGCGATGCTGATGCTGACACGCACTTCGGCGCGCCTGGCTGCGTCCGCCAGCACATCGGTGTCCCGAACGACAAGCGGCCCGCGCGTGATGAGGTCAAGCGGTGTGCGAGCGGCGCCGAGCGCCTGGATGCAGCCGCGCGTCAGCCGGTAGCGGCCCTCTGCCGGTTGATACGGATCGGTCGCCGCGCCGATGGCGACCGTCTCGCGTCGCCAGCTGCGGCGGGCCAGCTCGCGACGCAGCACCTCGACCACGTTCGTCTTGACCCTGATGTTGGTGCCGTAGCGCTCATCCGACGGACGATCCGCCCGACGCTCGAAACCGCGCACGTAACAGAAGGCACACCGATGCGCGCATCCCATGTACGGGTTCAGGCTCCAGGTGAAGCCCATGCCCTTGACCCGGTTGAGCGCGGTGACGCACGGCTCTTCGCGGTAGACGGTTCGCATCAGGGACGAGAATAGAACAGATGTTCGCTTCACGCCAGCGTTTGACAGGCGCAACGTCCACGCCGACGATCGGTTCCATGGCCTCCCGACCGTCCCGCCGCCTTCCGGTGCTGCTGGCGATCGTGCTTGCCGCGATCATGGGCGGCGTGGCCAGCGGCCACCACGGGGGTCGCGCCATCGGATCGCTCTTCAACTGCGATCGCCCGGGCGTCTTTCCGCCGCGCTGCACGAGCGTGGCGAACGACCTGAAGCACCGCGTCTTCTTCGACTCCACCCTGACCGAGGGCCTGGTGTCGTCGCTGCGCGACGCGATGGCCGAGGACTACGACCCCACCGACCTGACGGTGACGGAGGACACCGAGCTGACCCGTGCCACCGACGTCGTCGCCTACTCGCAGGACTATGGCGACGTCGGTGCTGCGGCCTGGGTCTACTGTCCGACCGATGCGCCGCAGGGCGTCAACTCGGAGGGCGACCGCTGGTGTCGGATGCAGGAGATCCACTTCAACCTGAACGCGCGCTATGCCGTCTTCTTCGAGGATGACGGCTCCCGCGATCACGTTGCCTGCCACGAGTTCGGCCACACCATCGGGCTTCGCCATTGGGGCAACCCGCCGGACAGCATCGGGCCGCCCGCCGCCACCTGCATGAATGCCAACACGCCGAACGGTCCGACCGAGCTGAACCAGATCGACATCGACCACATCAACGCCTACCACTACTCGGCACCGCCGCCGAGCCGGCGCATGAAGCCGCTCAGCATCTCACCCGATCCGATGGGACCGATCGCGGACGCGGGTGCCGAGGCGCTCGAGGCCGAGAGCTACCCGTCGCTGCGCGCGATGGCGGCCGCGTCGGACGTCATCGTCCGCGGGACGGTTGCAGCCGTGCAGCCGGGACGCACGTTCGGGGATCCGTCGGGGACGCCGCTCCACTACGCGGCGATCACCATCCGGATCTCCGAGCTCCTGGGTGGCGCGCTCGCCTCACCATCGGCGGTCGAGCTGACGCTCGAGCTTCCGCTGTTCGATGGCATCGACTCGATCGGCGCGGTCGAGTCGTCGCTCCTCAGCAACGAGGGCGTCTTCCTGCTGCGCAACAAGGGCGAGTCGGCCCGCACGGCCGGCCTCGGCGCTGCGGAGCAGGCAGCCGATGCGGCCTTCTATCGGCTGGTCGTCTTCGGCGCCGTGATCGGCAACGATGCCGGCGTTGCCACCGCCGGGACCGACGAGTCCGCGGCGCTGGCGGCGCTCGACGGCCTCTCGTTCACCGACGCGGTCGAACGGGTTCGCGAGGCGGGCCGCTAGTCAGCCTCTTGCGCTCATGCGTATCCTGTTGCGGCCGTCCGTGTCCTCCGGCAGCCCGTGGGGGGTTCGACCCTGCCCGGAGGTAGAGGACGTGGAGCTGGGAATCGGACGAGAGCTGCTTGGCATGGCGCTGCTCCTGGTGGCGCTGCTCAGCGTGATGTGGCTGCTGGCGGCCACCCGCCGCTCACCGGACTAGCGCAGCGAGGCTCAGACCTGCTCCATCGCCACGATGGGTCCGGTGAGCATCACGCCGGTCGCATGCACCGGGCAGTAGCCGTTCGGCACCTTGGCGAGGTACTGCTGGTGGTAGTCCTCGGCGAAGTAGAACTCCGGCGCCGGGCCGATCTCGGTCTGGATCTCGCCGTAGCCCGCCTTGGTGAGCTCGCGCTGGTACATCTCGCGTGATGCCTTGGCGGCAGCCGCCTGCGCATCGGTGTGCGTGAAGATGGCCGATCGGTACTGCGTGCCGACGTCGTTGCCCTGGCGCATGCCCTGCGTCGGGTCGTGCGCTTCCCAGAAGAGCTTGAGCAGCTGCTCGTAGGTGATGCGCGACGGGTCGTACACGACGCGGACGGTCTCGGTATGGCCCGTCTTGCCGCTGCAGACTTCCTCGTAGGTGGGGTTCGGGGTGAAGCCACCCTCGTAGCCCACGGCGGTGACGATGACGCCGGGCTGCTCCCAGAACAGCTTCTCCTCGCCCCAGAAGCAGCCCAGGGCGAACTCCGCGATCTCGCTGCCGGCCGGATAGGGCCCCTTCAGTGCTGAGCCATTGATGTAGTGGCGCTCGGCCGTGGAAAGCGCCTGGTCACGCCCGGGAAGGGCGTCGCCCGGGGCCGGCATCCGGGTCTTGTTGCCGAAGAGGAACATGCCTCAAGTGTACGCAGCCGTCGTAAACGTGCATCAAGGCGGGCCGATACCATCGGCGGCATGACAAAGGACGTCTCACGGTATCCCGAGGTGCGGTTGGCCGAGCTGATCATGCCCAATCACACCAACCACCACGGCACGCTGTTCGGCGGCCACGCCCTGGGGTTGATGGATCATGCCGGCTGGGTGGCCGCGACGCGATGCGCGCGCCGCACCATGGTCACCGTCGCCTCCGATCGCGTCGAATTCAAGGTGCCAGTGAGGGCCGGCCAGCTGGTCGAGCTGGTGGCGCGAGTGACCCGGGTGGGCACGACCTCGGTCACCGTCGGCGTCGACATGTTCTCCGAGGACGTGGCGACCGGGGATCGACGGCTGGCTACTTCGGGCAGCTTCGTGTTCGTTGCCATCGACGACGCGGGCAGGCCGACGCCGATCGCGACGTCCTGACGGCCACCTCCCGAGGTGAACGTTTGGCGGTCCGCCGCCGTATCAACAGAAGGATTCGCGGCGCGGCCCAGGGGCGTGGGTCGCGCCGCATCTTGTGTCTCCACCGGGACGACAAACGCCCCGCTCGGGCTCGGGACCGATCGGGGCGTTCGCCTGGAGGGAGGTTGGGTTGCCGTCACTGTCGCCCTCGGCGCCGGACCGCGCGACGGCCGAAGGGCCCATCCGCCCCTACGTCATGCGACGTACGCGTCGGCAAAGGCTCAGTCGAAGAGGCGACGGTGCTCGCGCATCACCGTTCGCAGCCGATCGTGGTCGATGGCGTGCGCCGTGATCCCGTCGCGACCCACCATCGTCTCCGCGGCAACGAGCGCATTGGTGATCGCCTCCTCGGTCGCTTCGGCGACCGCCTCGAGCAGCGGGTTGATCCCCTGGTCGGGCACCATGCGCAGGGCGACCGTGGCACGTGGATCGTCCTCGCCCGCGTTCCGCGACAGGTCGCGGTTGCCGGTGGCGAAGGCGCAGAACAGGTCCCCGGATCCGTGCGACGCGTAGCTGCCCATGCGTGCAACGCCCAACGAGACCCGCTGTGCCAGCCGCGTGCATTGGTGGGGGAGGAGCGGCGCATCGGTCGCCACGATGCCGATGATCGAGCCGCCCTCCGGACTGGCCCGGGCGCTGAGCTCATCGACCTGGTCCCAAGGCGAGGGCACGTCGTCGCGCGGAATCGCGGCTCCGACCGGCACGCCATCGATGCGCAGCAGCTCACGGGCGCCGTAGTTGGCCTGGACCAGCACGCCGACCGTCCAGTCGCCGGCGACTCTCGATGACGTCCCGATGCCGCCCTTGAATTCGTGGCAGACCATGCCCGTGCCGCCTCCGACGTTGCCCTCGGCCACGGGACCGTCGCCGGCCGACGCCAGCGCCGCGTGGACGTGCTCGGGCCGGACGTGAAACCCGTTGATGTCGTTGAGCGCCCCGTCATACGTCTCGCCGGCCACGGGCAGCGCCCAGACGGCGTCGCTCATCGCATGAGCACGCACGGCGGCCTCGATGATCGCGTCGTGGACGACCCCGACGCTGTGGGTGTTCGTGATCCCGATCGCGCCGGCCAGCATGCCGGCCTCGCGGATCCACTCCAGGCCCGTCAGCTCCCCGTTGCCGTTCAGCCGATGCGCGCCGGCGAAGACTGGCTCCCTCCAGATGTCGCCGTCGTGCGGCACGATGACCGTGACCCCGGTGCGGACTGGTCCCTTGCCGGGCTGCAGCGGTCCCTCCCCCTCGATGAGGGTCGTGTGGCCGACCCGCACGCCCGCGACATCGGTGATTGCGTTGAGCGGGCCCGGCTCCATGCGCCCGATGCGAATTCCCAGCTCACGTGCGCGCATCGGCGGAGTCTACCGCGCAGCCGCTTCGTGGACGGCGTGTGGATAGTCGCCACCGCGGGTTCCAAACTCGGGGATAAGTGGTATTGCGTCTCGTCTCGACCGGCACCGATACTGTGGTCGTCCCGAAGGGGCAAGCGATACCGGATCAGGCGATTGCATCAAGCGTTCCGGTGCCGGCAACGGTGGCTTCGGTCACCGAGGTCGGGCGCCTGTTCCTTCGGGACGCTTCGTGTGCCTACGTGCGCTCGATGCGGGCGCCGTCGACCTCGTCGACCGAGCCCAGGCGGTGAACCGCAACGAAGCCCTCATCTTCGAGCGACGACAGCGAGTCGCTCAGCCAGCGATGCTGCCGCCTGAGCGCCGCCGGCGGCGGGCGGGGAGCGGGACGCGAGGCATTGCGCTCGAGCGCAACCGTCAGCGGAAGGTCCAGCACGATCGCGACGGCCTGCCGACGATGGCGTCGCGCCGCGGCGATCAGCTCGGCGCGCGCCCATTCCTCGACATTGGTGGCGTCGACAACGGTCAGCCTGCCGCGAAGCAGGCGCATGGCAAGGATCCGGTGCAGCAGGTCAAACGCGTCGTCGGTCGCTCCCTGGCCGCTTTCGTCGTCGGTGATCACGGCCCGCAGCGCGTCGGACGAGAGGATCTCGGTGGCGGCGAAATGATGCCTCGCGAAGGTGCTCTTTCCGCTGCCGGCGACCCCGACCAGCAGGACCAGCGCATCCCCCGGGATCCGCAGCGTGGCGGAAACAGAACGGCCGCCTCTCGTCGAGACGGCCGGTGAGTCATCCATGGAAGCGGGTCAAGCCCAGACCCGATTTAGCCCAGACCATTCAACCCTGTGCGTCGCAGTCCGGGCACATCTCCGAGTCGGGGATCGGCGCCTTCGGCTGGCCGGTGGCGCGCGGCAACGCCCGTCCGCAGATGGTCGAGCCGGGCTCTCCGACGAGATGGACCTTGCTGAAGTGACGATCTGGCAGCCGCCAGGTCACATAGCGACGCTGACGAGTGGGTGTCGAGGACACAGGGCGGAACTCCGGATGCGGGCCCTAATTGTGCCAGAAATCGGCCTCGTTCACAAATGGCCGCTCAATCTGGCAGCATGGCCGGCACAGTCATGAAACGAATCGGAATCCTCACCGGTGGCGGCGACGTCCCGGGCCTCAACTCGGTCATCAAGAGCGTCGTCTACCGGTCGAGCGAGGTCGGCTGGGCGACTCTCGGCATCCGGCGCGGATGGCAGGGCCTCACCCACGTCGATCCCAGCCGGGATGACGGCGGAGGCTTCATCCGTCCTCTCGATCGCGTGAGCACGCGCGCCATCGACCGAACCGGCGGCACGGTGCTCCACACCTCGAGAACCAACCCGTCCTCGATGGGCCGCAGCGCCCTGCCGGAGCACCTCGATCCCGCACGCGTCGACTCGCTGCAGGCCGATGACGGCCGGTACGACCTCACGCCGCTGGTGCTCGAGAACCTCGAGCGCCTCGACCTCGACGCGCTGGTCGTCATCGGCGGCGACGACACCCTGAGCTATGCGGCGCGGCTTGGCCGCGAGGGCTACCCGGTGGTCGCCATTCCCAAGACGATGGACAACGACGTGCACGGCACCGAGTACTGCATCGGCTTCTCGACCGCCGTGACCCGGGCAAAGGAGCTCATCAACCGGCAGCGCACCACGCTGGGCAGCCACGAGCGCATCGGCGTCTTCCGCATCTTCGGCCGAAATGCCGGCTACACGGCCTGGTACGCCGCCTACGTCACCAGCGCTCGCTGCGTGATCCCCGAGGTGCCGTTCGACCTCGACGCGCTGTCCGACATCCTGGCCGATGACCGACGCCTGAACCCGTCTGGCTACTCCTTCGTGATCGCCAGCGAGGGGGCCATCTGGCGCGGCGGCGAGCTCCGCGAGGTGGGCGATCCGGACGCGTACGGTCATCGCCACAAGGCCGATGTGGGCGAGGCCCTCGCCGATGAGATCCACCGCCGCACGGGGGTCGAGACCGTCCACTCGGACCTGACCTACGACCTGCGCTCGGGTGACCCGGACGCGCTCGACCAGATGGTGGCGATCACCTTCGCCAACGTGGCCGTCGACCTGCTGTCCGACAGCCAGTTCGGTCGGATGGTGGCCGTCCGCGACGGCAAGTACGGGCACGCGCCGCTGCCGGAGCGATCGGCCGGCGCGCGGACGCTCGACGTCGATGCGATGTACAACGCCGTCCGCTTCCGGCCGCGATACGAGGCCAAGCTGGGGTCACCGCTGCTGCTGGGGCCGGCGGTCATCGGGTGATCGGCGGCCAGGGTGCATTCGCGCCGGAGCGGCGCCTCCTGACGATCGGCCTGCTCGGCCTGGTGACGGCGGCCGCGTTCGAGGGAATGGCGGTCCCGACCGTGCTCCCGGCGATGGTCAGCGACCTCGGTGGCCTGGACCTGTACGGATGGGCGTTCAGCGCCTTCTGGCTCACCAACATCATCGGCATCACGCTGGCCGGCTCGGATGCCGACCGTCGCGGCCCCGGTCGCGCGCTGGTGGTCGGGGTCGTCCTGTTCGCCGCCGGCATGGCGGTGTCGGGCGTCGCCAGCGGGATGCCGGTGGTAATCGCGGGGCGCGCCATCCAGGGCTTCGGCTCCGGCGCCATCGGCTCGGTCGTCTACGCGGCGATCGCGCGTGCCTATCCCGCGTCGGCCACGCCGCGATTGATCGCGCTGGTCTCGAGTGCCTGGGTGGTGCCCGGCCTGATCGGTCCGGCGCTGGCCGGATGGGTCACCGATGCGGTCGGCTGGCGCTGGGTCTTCCTCGGGATCGTGCCGCCGGTCCTCGTGATGGGCGCGGCGGTCTACCCACAGCTGGCGCGGCTGGGGGCCGCCCAGCGCACCTCGATCCCGATGCGCAGCGACGCGCGTCGCGCCCTCGACGCCGTGCGACTCGCGCTGGGGTCGACGCTGCTGCTGGCGGCGCTCACCATCGGAAGCCTTCCCATCGCGCTCCTGCTGGCCGTGTCCGGGGGCTGGCTGGCGATCGGGGCTCTTCGTCACCTGCTGCCGCCCGGGACGCTCCTGCTGCGGCGCGGCCGGCCGGCGGTGGTGGCCGTCGTGTTCGTCATCGCGTTCGCGTTTTTCGGCACCGAGGCGTTCGTCCCGCTGACGGTGGTCGACGTCCGCGGCGGCAGCGTGACGCTCGGTGGCATCGCGCTGTCGGCTGCGGCCGTGACGTGGACGATCGGCTCGTGGGTGCAGGCGCGTGCCGCGGCGGCCGGCATTCGGCGCACGCTGGTGACGAGTGGCGCAGGGCTCATCGGCGCCGGGATCGTCATCACGGCCCTGGTGCTCGTCCCAGAGCTGCCGGTCGCGGTCGCCGCGCTCGGCTGGGCGGTGGCCGGCCTGGGGATGGGCCTCGCCTACTCGATGCTGGCGCTCATGGTGCTCGAGACGGCCGTGCCCGGGGAGGAGGGGTTCAGCTCGTCGTGCGCTGCAGCTCATGTTCACGCTGGGGACTGCCTTCGGCGCCGGCGTGGGCGGGGCGGTGGTGGCCATGGCCGATGCGGGCACGATTCCGCTCTCGTCGGCCATCGGCATCGTCGATGCCATCATGCTGGTCACCGCGATCGCCGCGCTGGCCATCGCGATGCGCGTGCCGCGCGGGCCGTCGGCGCGCTCGACGGTCGCCGACATGCCGGCCCACGGCGCCGCCCTCCCGCTCGAGCATCCATAGCCGCCCAGCAGGTCGCCGCCGAGTCCCGTCCCGAGCGGGACATCCGCCCCTTGACCTCGCGTCCGCCGAGGCGTATATATCGTGCGTCGATATATCGTCACGCGGAATAGACCGATGGACCGATTGGCTCGCGCGATCCTGCGACTCTATCCGCCGGCGTGGCGGGAGCGCTATCGGAGCGAGCTCGAAGACCTGCTCGAGCGGCGCCCGGTGCGAGCGGTCGAGGTCGCCGACCTGCTGCGGGGCGCGATCGACGCGCGGCTGCACCCCCAGGTGCGGCCGGTGCTGCAGGTGGCGATGCCTGCGGGCGCTCCGAACCGCATGTCGACCATGGCCCGCAAGCCTGCATATGGCGTCGTGGAGATGCAGTCGATCTCGATCATCAGCCGCCGATCGTTCATGCGGCGCATGCTCGGCGCGGGTGTCGGCCTTCTCTCACTCGAGTTCCTGGGTGGCACGATCGCCTTCCTGTGGCCGCGGCCGGCCGAGGGCATGGGTGTGGTGCACAGCCTCGGAACGCTCGATGAGATCAACCTGGCGTTCCCGGACTGGGCGAAGGGCAAGCCGATCGAGTTCCGACCGGCGCGGGCGTTCGTGGTCAACGTCCCGGCCGCCACGGCGATGGCGATGGGGCAGCCGGTGGTCGTGACGGACCCGGCCGCCGACCAGATCCTCGCCCTGTGGCGGAAGTGCCCGCACCTTGGCTGCATGATTCCGGCAGCCTGCGAGACCCGTAGCCGTTTCCAGTGCTACTGCCACCAGAGCACCTACAACATCATCGGCGAGAAGCTGGAGCTCGGCCCGGCACCGCGCGGCATGGACCGCTTCCCGGTCCGGATCGAAGCGGGCGTGGTGTCCATCGACACGAGCGAGCTGATCACCGGCCCGCCGAAGGGGAATGTGACGTTCCGCGACCCGTATCCGCAGGGCGAGGGCTGCGCGTGAGCGCTGACCTGACGGAGTTCGGCCGCTTCGCGGAGCCGTCGTTGCTGATCCTGGTGTCACTCAGCGACCAGCCGCGCCACGGGTACGCCATCATGACCGACGTCGAGGAGCTGAGCGGCACGCCGCTCGGGCCAGGGACGCTGTACGCGGCGCTGGCGCGCCTGGAGGCCCGCGGCCTGATCGAGGCGCTGCCGGTCGAGGACCGCCGCCGCCCGTACCGCATCACCGCGGCGGGGGCGCAGATGCTGCGCGCCCAGCTGGAGCGCCTCGATGGGCTCGTCCGCGCGGGGCTCACCCGGCTGGACCAGCCGGCGAGCATGTGAGGCGCGCGATGCCGGTAACGTCAGACGACGTTCAGCTCCCGGATCGGCTCCCCGCGGATGATCCGCTCGAAGCCGAGGGGGCGGAGGTCGAGGGTCTCGTAGCTGCCCGTGACAATCCACTCTGCGAGCCCTCGCCCGACGGCTGGTGCCTGCTGGAGCCCGTGACCTGAGAACCCGTTCGCGAACAGCAGGTTCGTGATCTCCGGATGGGGGCCGATGATCGCGTTCGCATCGAGGGTGTTGACCTCGTAGTGGCCGGCCCAGGTGTCGAGCAGGCGCACGCGGTCGAAGGCGGGAACCCGGTGAGCCAGCACCGGCCACACCACGGTCTCGAACCGGCCCTCGGTCGGCGGCGAGGTCGAGGGTGTCGGGATCCGGATCGCCCTCGCGGGGTGAGAAGCCGGCGATGTACGCCGGGCCCTCGGGACGGAAGTAGATTCCGGTCGGGTCGATCGTCAGCGGAGCGGCGCCGAGGCTGACCGCCGCGCTGAGATGGTAGACATTGCGCTTTCTGGGTCGAACGGGCAGGTCGACGCCGGCAAGCGCGGCCACGTCGGCGGCCCGGGGCCCGGCTGCGTTCACCACCCAGTCGGCGCCGATGACCGACCCATCGGCCAGGCGGACGCCACTCAGCCGCGCGCCGTCCCGCTCGAACGCCACGACCTCGCCGACGCGTTCGACGACGCCGAGCGATCGAGCCTTGCGGCGAAACCCCTGCAGCAGGGCGTGAGCGTCGAACCAGCCCTCGTCGGAGAGCCCGAGCGAGGCGCCGGCCAGGTCATCGGTGTTCAGCCAGTCGAATCGGGCGTGGAGCTCCCGCGGCGAGAGGAGCTGCACCGGCACGTCGTGCGCCAGCTGCACCGCGTGGTTGTGCTCGAGCGTGGCAAGCCCGGCATCGGTCGCCAGGAAGAGGTAGCCGTTCTCGACGAAGTCGACGTCGGGCACCTCGCCGTCGACGGCGAGGTATCGGTCCAGGTGCTTGATGAGCTCGATCCCGAACCGGCTGATCTCGATGTTGAGCGGGGTGCTGAACTGCAGGCGGATGCTCGCCGCCGACAGCGTCGTCGAGCTGGTCCTGTACGTCGGATCCCGCTCGACAACCACGATCCGGCCGTCGAAGTCCGGCCGCGATGCAAGGAAGGTCGCCACCGACGAGCCGATGATCGCTCCGCCCACGATCACCACATCGGCGTGCTCGGTCTGCCTCATCCGCGCGATCCTAGCGGCTAGCATGGCCCTCATGCCCGAGCCGAGCGTTCGCTTCGCCGACGCGCCACCGGCGACGGCCGACGTCGTCGTGATCGGCGGCGGCGTGATCGGCTGCGCGACCGCCTTCTTCGCCGCCCGCGCGGGGCTGCAGGTCGTCGTGCTCGAGCACCGAGCGGCGCTCGGCACGCTGACCACGCCGGTCTCGACCGGCGCCTTCCGCCTTCAGTTCGACAACCCCGAGGAGATCGCCACGGTGCGCGAGGGGGTCGAGCTGTTCGACGCGTTCGCCGAACGGACCGGCCTCGACGGCTGGGATCTCGGCCTGCGCCACGGTGGGTACCTGTTCTGCTCCCTGACCGATGCGACCGTCGAGCGCTCCCGGCGGCTGGTCGAACGGCAGCGCGCATGGGGGCTCACCGACGTCGAGCTGCTCTCCGGCGACGAGGCACGCGCGCGCTGGCCGTGGCTCTCGCCGGACGTTCGCGGCGCCCGGTACCGGGCAGGCGACGGTTGGCTCGACGTGAAGCGGCTGACCGCCGGCTACGCCACCGCCGCCTCGAATGCCGCCGCCATCCCGGACGCGACGCCCGGCGGCGGGGCAACGTTCGTCACGCGTGCCACGGTGACCGATATCGGCCGCGACGGGGACCGCATTACGGGCGTTCGAACGGCGCGCGGCAACGTCGCCACCGGCACCGTGATCGTCGCCGCCGGCCCGTTCACGGCCCGCGTCGCCGCCATGGCCGGCGTGGACGTCGTCCTGCGTCCGACCACGCGGCAGAAGCTGGTGATCCCCGAGCTGGCCGTCGTGCCGCCCGACGCCCCGATGACGATCGACGAGGAGACTGCCGCCCACTGGCGCCCCTTCCTGCACGGCTGCCTGGCGCTGTTCACCGATCCCGGCGCCCAGCCCAGCGAGCCGCACGACCCGGTGCCGATCGACCACGACTGGGCATTCGGCCTGCTCGATCCGGACTCCGACCACGCCCTGGCGCGCGTGGCGCCCTTCTGGCGCGACGTGTGGGCGTCCGGCGCCTCATCGGCGCATTGGTTTCATCCAGGCCGGCCAGTACGAGTACACGCCGGATCGCCGCCCGTACCTGGGGCCGGTCGGTCCGGACGGCCTGCACCTCAACGGCGGCTATTCGGGCCACGGCATCATGGCCGGGACGGGAGGCAGCCGGCTGGTGGTGGACCTGCTGACCGGTCGCGCCGACCGAGAGACGAATCCGTTTCGGCCGGATCGCACGTTCGACACGCGCGAGCACGACATCCTGTAGCGGCCTCGGCCGTCCACCGATCAGGACCATCGATGGATTGAGCTCTGGCCGCCTTCGGTCACGATGCAGCGTGCTCTCTTCGTCGTGGCCGGTCTCCGGCAGTGCCCGACCGACCGTCCCGCCCCAGATGCCGCCGCCGCGTCAATGCGGCCAGCGCCGCGCCGTGCGCCACGCGGTGGCCCTGAGCGGCGCCCTCATGGCGGTGTTCGTGCTGGCGGACCTGGCGGCAGAACATGCTGCTCGGCACCCGTGGCATCAGCGCCCTCGCTCCCTTCTCGCTGACCGCCGCGGCGCTGAGCGTCACTGCCGCCTTCGTCGCGCGCCGCGGTCGAATGCGGGCCGAGCCGCTCGGCCTGGTCACCATGGTCACGCGTGTTCGGCGTCACGCTGGTGGGGATCGGGCTGGCATCGGACGGCCGCACGCTGGAGATCGCGCAGCTGGCCATCATCCTGATGGGCAGCGGGCCTCTTCCTGCCGTGGCGCCAGCGCTGGCACCTGGTCGCCGTCGCCTCGTGCGCGCTGCTGGCCGTCGCCTTCACGCTCAGCCCGATCGGCGCACGCGTTGGGAGTCAGCGATCGGGTGAACCTCGTCGCCGCGGTCCTCATCGCCGCGGTGACCAGCCTGGTCGGGCATCGAATCTGGCGGGGACGGTTGCAGAGCATGCTCGAGCAGCAGTTCACGTTGCGTCGCCTGAGCCGATACGCGCAGCGCCAGGAGGCACACGTCACCGAGCTGAATCGTGAGCTCAACCAGGTCGCCCGCCGAGACACGCTGACCGGCATCGGGAACCGGCTGGCGCTCGACGAGGCGATCGCCCGCCTGCTCGACCAGGGGGAGCGGCTGCGCCCGGTGCCGTTCGCGCTCGTCCTGTTCGACCTCGACCATTTCAAGGCGTACAACGACGAGCACGGCCACCTCGCCGGCGACGCCGCGCTCGGTCGAATCGGAGAGATCCTGCGACGCGCGACACGCGGCAGCGACGTCGCGTTCCGCTATGGCGGCGAGGAGTTCCTGCTCCTGCTGCCCGACGTCGACCTGACCGGCGCCATCGCGGTCGCGGAGCGCGTTCGCATCGCGGCCGAGGCGGCTGACGACCTGCCGCCGTTCACCGTCTCGGGCGGCGTTGCGCTGTGCGATCCGGCCGATGGTCGCAATCCCGAGCCGCTGCTGCGCCGCGCGGACACCGCGCTCTACCTTGCCAAGCGCGCCGGCCGGAATCGCATCGCGGCCGATGAGCTGTCGGTCGCCATGCAGCGACAGGGACTCGCCTCCGCCTAATAGTGCGGCTCGTCGAGCAACCACCGCCCGTCGACCAGCCTCAGGCGCCAGTAACCGATGAACTGGCGGCTCGACCCGGCCTCGGATGTCTCGGTGAAGTTCGCCTGGACGGTCGCGGAGTCGCCCGACATCTCGGCAACCGAAAGCTGGTTGAACGTGATGGCGGCCGTCTCGTCGAACCTGCTGTCGAGGTTGGGCTCACGCGCGTACGTCGCTCTCATCCGATCGTTCCAGAGCGCGTAGGCCGCATCGAAGTTTCCGCCGACGACATATCCGTAGAAGCTGGACACCGCCGCAGCAGGGTCGGCGACAGCGGCGACCGGCGCCGCCGGCGCGGGCGTCCCTGCCAGTGTCCCGCTCGCGACGCCCGCGGTCGGTGAGAGTGATGGCGTCGGGACCGCCGCCGGTGCGACGGTCGCTGCGGGCGTGGCCTCGGGCGTGGGCGCCGACGCGGCGACCGGCGACGCGGTCGGTTCGGGCGTTGCCTGCGGCGCCGCGGCGCTTGGCGTCGCAATGACGCCGCCGCCGACTGCTTCCGGCGTGCGCACCGGCGCCGCCGTTTGGTCGCTCTGACGGGTCGCCACATGCAGACCAAGCGCAACGAAGGCGAGCGCGGCGAGGCCCCAGGCGATGGTTCGGTTTCGCATGACCCGACCGCCAAAGCATCCTGCGTACCAACGTGGGAGGATCAAGCGCATGAAGTTCGGCCTGCAGGTCAACCAGTTCACCTGGCCCGGTGGCGCGGCGGCCATCGGTCCCACCCTGGCCCGCGTCGGTCGAGCGGCCGATGACGCCGGCTTCGACTCGATCTGGGTCATGGACCACTTCTTCCAGATCCGCGGTCTCGGGCCGCCGGAGGCGCCGATGCTGGAGGGGCAGACGGCACTCGGCTTCCTTGCCGCCCACACCGAGCGGGCGCGGCTTGGCCTGATGGTCGGTGGCGTCCACTACCGCGCGCCGGGACTGTGGATCAAGGCGACCACCACGCTCGACGTGCTGTCCGGCGGCCGCGCCTGGTTCGGGATCGGCGCCGCCTGGAACGTCATGGAGTCGAAGGGGCTCGGCTTCGAGTTCCCGTCGCTGCGCGAGCGCTTCGAGTGGCTCGAGGACACGCTGCGCATGGCGCACGAGATGTGGTCGGGCGGCAGCGGCACCGGTGGGTCCTTCGAGGGCACGCACGTGACCGCGACGCACCTCATCAACTCGCCGCAGTCGATCAGCAGGCCGCGCGTCCCGATCCTGGTGGGCGGCGGCGGTGAGCGAAAGACCCTGCGGCTGGTGGCGCAGTACGCGGACGCGTGCAACCTCTTCGGCCGGTCGCCCGAGTTCGTGCGGGACAAGCTGGCCGTGCTGCGCGAGCACTGCGACCGCCTCGGCCGGCCCTACGACGAGATCGAGCGGACCGTGCTGACCAGCATCGACCTCGAGGCCGACTCGACCGACGCCATCGTCCAGCGCTTCGGCGAGCTGGGCGAGGCCGGCGCCCAGCACCTGATCTTCAGCGTCCGTGGGGTCGCCGACACCTCGAGGCTGGAGCGGATCGGGGCGGAGATCCTCCCGCAGCTGCGCTGAGTCAGTCGGTCCCGAATTTCGCGGCGCCCGCTGGCGGTCCACCAGCGAGCGCCCTTCACGGCCAGGCGGCCGGCGCGCACCATCGGGTCGGCCTTGGCGAGCTCGAGTGCGTCGGCGAGGGGCACCACGTAGATGGACATGCCACGCATCCGCTCATCGGTCTGCTCGGCCAATGGACCGTTGGCGATGAGCACGCCATGGCGCCTCAGGTCGCGCAGGTACGTCAGGTGCTCGATCTGCAGCCGATCAAGCTCCTCCTCGGTGAACGGTGGCGGGTTCTCGGGGCGGACCAGGAAGATGATCGGTGTGCTCGTCGAAGATCTCGGGAATGAGGCCGTCGCTCTCGGGCAGGCTCACGCGCTCAGCTCGCCGACCAGTTCCTCGATCGGTCGCACCGATCGGTCTCCGGACGCCCGGTCGGTGACCTCGACGCCGCCTGCCGCAAGCGACCGCGGGCTGACGGTGACGATGGTCGGCATGCCGAGCAGCTCGGCATCGGTGAACTTCACGCCCGGTGACTCGTCGCGATCGTCATACAGGACCGACACGCCACTGTCCTCCAGGCGCCGGTAGAGCGCGTCGGCAGCTTCGCGGACCGACTCGTCGCGATTGGCGCCGATCGCCACCAGGTGGGCGCGATACGGAGCGATCTCGATCGGCCAGGCGATGCCCTTGTCGTCGTGATGCGCCTCGACGACGCAGGCCAGCGCGCGTCCGAGCCCGATCCCGTAGGAGCCCATCACGACCGGCCGCCGGCTGCCGTCCTCGGCCAGGAAGGTGGCCCCGAGGGCCTCGGTGTACTTCGTGCCGAGCTTGAAGATATTGCCGACCTCGATCCCGCTCGCCAGGCGCACCTGCGCGCCGCAGTTCGGGCACGCGTCCCCGCCGCGAGCGCTCGTGATGTCGGCCACCACGTCCGGCGTGAAGTCGCGCCCGACGTTGACGTTCCGCAGGTGCAGGCCGGGCCTGTTCGCCCCCGCGACCAGGTTCGGAGCTCGCGCCACCAGGTCGTCCACCACCACGACCGTATCGTGCGCTCCGATCGGCGAGCCGTAGCCGGGCTCCATGCCGGCGGCGCGGATCTCGTCGACCTGGGCCGGTCGCAGGCCGCCGCTCGCCGCCACCGCGTTCACCAGCTTGGTCTCGTTGACGTCGAAGTCGCCGCGCACGATGGCGGTCAGCAGGCGGCCATCGCCGGCCACGAAGAAGGCGGCCTTGGCGGTGCGCGAGGTCGGGATCTCGAGCAGCGCAGCCAGCGATGCGATGGTATCGGTGCCGGGGGTGCTGACCTCCTCGGCCGGCATCGGCTCCTCCGTGTCGACGTCCGGCTTGCGGACGGAGGCGATCTGCTGGTTCGCGGCGTAGCCGCACGCGTCGCACAGGACCAGCGTGTCCTCGCCGTGCTCGTTGAGGACCATGAACTCGTGGGCGCCGCTGCCGCCCATCATGCCGACGTCGCTCGACACCGCGATCGCCTCCAGGCCCAGCCGCGCGAAGATGCGCTCGTAGGCCTCGTAGTGGAGCTGGTAGCTGCGGTCCAGGCCCGCCTCGTCGACGTCGCAGCTGTAGCTGTCCTTCATGACGAACTCGCGGACGCGGATCAGCCCGCCGCGGGCACGCGGCTCGTCTCGGAACTTCGTCTGGAAGTGGTAGAGGATCATCGGCAGCTGGCGGTAGCTCTGCACGATGTCGCGCAGCAGGTCGGCCACGACCTCCTCGTGGGTCATGGCCAGCACCATGTCGCGCCCGGCCCGATCCTTGAAGCGAGCCATCTCGGGACCGATCTGGTCGTAGCGCCCGGTCTCGCGCCACAGGTCCGCCGGATGGACGACCGGCATCTCCATCTCCTGCCCGCCGATGGCGTCGAGCTCCTCGCGGATGACCTGCTCGATCGCGCTGCTGGACCCGGAAGCCCAGCGGCAGCAGCGAGTAGATCCCTGAGCCGAGCTGGCGCAGGTAGCCGCCGCGCACCAGCAGCCGATGCGATGCCATCTCGGCATCGGCCGGGTCGTCGCGAAGCGTGGCGAAGAAGAGCTGCGAGAGACGCATGGCCGCCGATTCTAGCGGGGCGACGCGCCCAGCCTTCAACCCGGCGCCGGACGCGCGACGCCCGGCCGCAGGCCGACGAGGTGCTCGGAGCCTCGCAGCCAGCGCAGCGGCAGGAGCGCGATGAGCAGGAGGCCGGCGGAGACGAGCAGCAGGCCATCGACGCCGAGCCACACCGCGGCACCGCCGCCGGAGAGCGAGCCGACCACCTGGCCGACGGCAAGGAAGACCGAGTAGAGGCCCATGATCACCCCGCGGTCGTCGGGATGCTCCTCGCTGATGTCGGCCAGCATGCCGAGGGCGGCAGGGGTCGCCCCGGCCAGGACGAAGAGCCCGCCGGCGGCCACCAGGCCGAGGCCCACCCGGGCGATGGCGGGCCAGCTCTCGGCGTGGTTCAGCGCGAACGCGGCGCCGACCATGAGCAGCCCACCGCCCACGCCGACGGCCATGATCGTCGTGCGGCGGTAGCGCTTGAATCGGTTTCCCCAGTAGAACAGGCCTGCGAAGAAGACAACCAGCGCGACCCCGAGGCCGATGCTGACCTGGAGGGGCGCGAAGCCGCCCATCAGCAGCTGGTCCTCGAAGCCCGGTCGGCGATCGGCGACCAGCTGAAAGATCGATTGGCTCGTCCAGGCGCCGATGAACGCGTTGACGGCGATCCAGGTCGGCGCCAGGAGCCAGACCGATGGGCTCGAGAGCAGGCTTCGATATCGCTTCAGATTGAAGCCGTGGGCCACGCCGGCAACGCCGCCGGCTCCGAGCTCATCGGCCTCGCGCTGCGCCGCGGCGGGGGTCGCGGGGCGCGATTCGGTGACCCCGTATCGATAGATGAGCAGGCTCACTCCGTAGAGGATCGCGTTGAGGTAGAAGGCATTGCGGTCGAGCAGCGTCCACAGGCCGCCCGCGGCGACCAGGCCGAGCCCGATCCCCGCCAGGGTGGCGGCCTCGAACTGGGCCACCGTCCTGCCGCGCAGGCCCTCGTCGTGCGAGGTTGCCAGCGCGATGTAGCCGAGGATCGAAGGGATGCTGGCCGCCGCCGCGGCGCCCTCCAGCCATCGGGTTGCCCCGAGCAGCAGGAGGTCGGCCGTCAGCGCGGTCATGACGACCGCCACGGCGCCGAAGATGGGACCGAGCTGCATCACCGGCCGCGAGCCCAGCCGGTCGGAGAGCATGCCGAAGAGCGGGGAGAGGATCAGCTCGGCGAGGAAGAAGGCCGCGGTCAGCGCCCCCACCTCGAAGGCGGTCACCTCCCGGCCGGCGCCGAACACCTCGAGGTCGGCGAGGTAGTAGACGAGGAGCGCTCCGGTCAGGCCCGTGCTGAAACGGAGCGTGAACGTTCCGATGAGGACTGCGTTGAGGGAGCGACGCATGCGACGCGCAGTATGCCAACCGGTGGCGCGTTGTGCCACGGCATGAAAAAGCGCCCGCCCCGGCACGGGGCGGGCGCGATCGGCTGATCGGGTCAGGCGGCGGAGCCGTCGCCCAGCTGCTTCAGGCCGAAGGCGTCCTCGAGCGCCTCGAGCGGTCGGAAGCCCACGGCGGCCTTCGGCGCTTCGCCTGGGGCGAAGAGCGCGACGGTCGGGATGCTCATGATCCCGTAGCGCATGGCGGTCTGCGGGTTGGCATCGACGTCGAGCTTGCGTACCTCGACGGTGCCTGCGTACTTGGCGGCCAGCTTGTCGATCTCCGGGGCGACCATGCGGCACGGTCCGCACCACTCGGCCCAGAAGTCGACGACGACCGGCTTGTCACTCTGGAGCACGTCCGTCTCGAACGTGGCGTCGGTGACCTCCTGGACGTTTGAGGACATTCGGTTTCCTTTCCTCGTCGCCCGGCTCAGCCGGCGACCTGTTGCAGCAATCGGTAGGCATCGAGGACGCGGTCGTCCACGAGCCGATAGAAGACGGTGCTTCCCTCGCGGCGGCTGGCCACCAGGCCGGCCGTACGCAGCACGCTCAGGTGCTGGCTCATGTTCGGCACCTGGCAGCCGACGTCGCGCGAGAGATCGCTCACGCTGCGCTCGCCGCCGGCCAGCTGCTCGAGCACGCAGAGCCGCTTCGGGTCCGCCAGCGCGCGAGCAATGCTCGCGGCACGGGTCCGAGTCGCTTCCGCGGCCGTAGCTGTGGCTTCCATTGCCCCAATTATCTCAGCACTTGCGCAATTACGCAACAAGTTCGGAGCTGCGCGCGGCTAGGCCGGGTTCGGCAGCTGCGGGCCGGCAGGCTGGCGGGCCGGCGCCGTGACCTCGGTGACGCGTGCGGCGGTGAAGCGACCCATGCCCGCGGCGACGAACAGGATGGCGAAGGCCGGATAGCCACCGAGCAGCATGACGATCGACGAGAGGGCTATGCCGCCGGCATAGGCGCCGACGTTGTGGACGACGAAGTGGCTCTGGAAGGCCAGGACTCCCGGACCCGTGGCGAGCCGGAAGAGCCGCTCGTTGGCTGCCAGCTGGCCGGCCGTGTCGCCGGCCGCCATGAGCACGGCAACCAGGATCAGCACGCGCCGGCGCGAACGGATTGACGGGATGGGCCGCGAGCCCGATGAAGAGCGCCGTCCCGCGGAGCAGGAACGACCGGCGCAGCAGGCGCGACGCGGAGCCGCCGCGAAGGTGCGAGCTGACGTAGAGCGAGGCGAGCACGAGGGTTCCCGAGCTGATCGCGCTGAGGATGATGGCGAACCCGGCGCCGGTGCCCAGAACCACGATGGCGTAGACCGACAGGAACGGCGAGAGACCCGCCGAGAGCAGCGCAAGGGTCATCACGTTGCCATGCCGTCGCAGGCGTGCCTGCGCATCGCTGCTCCACGGCGTCCCGCGGGGTACGCGGATGCGCCCGGGCGACGGGATCCTGCGCAGGACGACGAGCGGGACGATGCCGGCCACGCCGGAGATCAGGAGCGGGATGCCATAGGCCCAGATGCCGACACTGCGTGACCAGGCCATCGATGGTGAATGCGATCGGCAGCAGGATGACCGAGCCGATGCCGAGGGTGATCCCACCGAGCCGCGGCGCAATCAGGCGCCGCTGGTCATCGGGCAGGATGATCTGGAACCACGACTGCTGGAGGCTGTAGGCGATCGCTCCCATGCGCCCCCAGCAATCCGCTGATGATGCCGATGAGGGCAATGGCCGCCCACGCGGGCAGCACGCCCAGCGCCGTCAGCGCGACGGCACCGGCCAGCAGGAACCCGCGTGGCTCGCCGATCGTGGCGAACAGGATGACGATGCCGCGGAGGTTGCCGTTCGTGCGGTCGAGCATCGTCGGCAGCCATCGCTGCGACATGGTGCCCAGCGCCGGCAGGACGGCAACGGCGGTCGCCAGCGCGGGGTGGGCACCCAGCGCGAGGAGGAGCGGGATGGTGATGGCCGGGCCGGTCAGGGCGCCGATGAAGCCCTGGGCCACGGCGAGGACGCGGAATGGCCGGTATTGGCGAGCCGCGAAGGCCCGCCAATCGGAGACGGATGAGGAGGCGGGAAGCGAGGGAGCGCGCACGAACGAACAGAGCCTTGTCCGGGAGCGCGCGTACTCTCGGAGACCTCTTCTCCGAGCATCGGTGCAGGGCGTCCCAGCCGGGCATCCGACACCTGAAAGGGTACGTCATCGGACCTGATCGGTCACATGGGTGATTGGTCATGGGCCGCCCGTGCGAACGCGACACGCTAGTTGTCGCGAACGCCCCACATCGTCCGCTTCATGAACATTCTTCTCGACTGCGCCGGGTGCGGCGACGAGGTCGTCTTCTCGGTCGACGAGGCCGATGACGAGCTGGTGTGCAGCGCCTGCAACATCCACACCTCGTTCGCACCCGATCCAACCACGACCTTCGCGCTGCTGTACGAGACGGCGCAGGCTGCCTGACCGGTACCTGCCCAGATCGTCCGGCTGCGGCCGGCGGGGAGTTGTGGCACCCTCGCCTCCATGTCACCCGTGCGGCGCGCCTCGGCTCGGCGACGCATCGGCTCCTCGCTCCTCGCCCTGGCCGTGTTGGTCGGGGTCGGTGCGTTGGCGGCCTATGCGCTTGGGCAATCGGACCTGGGGCCGCTGCTCGGCGGGCGAGTGCCGCTCGTCGCCTACGACGCCTATCGCTCCGCCTCCGAGGCGGCCCCGACCATCACCGACTCGTGTGAGGTCGATTGGGCGGTCGTGGCCGGCATCGCGCAGGTCGAATCCCGTCACGGCCAGATCGACACCGATCATCGCCTGTCCGCGGACGGCGACGTCGAGCCGGCCATCCGCGGTCGCCCGCTCGACGGGACGAGCGGCACGGAGCCGATCGCCGACACCGATGAAGGCGAGCTCGACGGTGACCCGACCTGGGACCGCGCCATGGGGCCGCTTCAGTTCATCCCGAGCACCTGGCGCGAGCTAGGCCGGGATGGAAACGGCGATGGCTCGGCGGATCCCGACAACCTGTACGACGCGGCGCTCACCGCGGTCGCGCACCTCTGCACGCGGGAGCCGGGGAACTACAGCGATCGCGGCGAGCTGCGCCGAGCGCTGATCGCCTACAACGCGTCGGGACGCTACGCCGACGACGTGCTGAGCTGGGTGGACCGCTATCGGTCCGCACCCATCGAACAGACCCTCGAGCCGCCGAGCGAGGAGGCCTGAGCCTCAGCCGGTCACCGACTCCGATACGTTCAGCCGCCAGTAGTAGGTCCCCGTTCCGCCGTCATCGGCGAAGGTGATCTCCGCACGGATGGCCCATTCGCCATCCGCGATCGGCACGCAGACCAGGTCGGTGACCTCGGTGCCGCCGCTCCACTCCGCGCCGCCCTCGACCTCCCCCGCCCGGAAGCTGACCTCGGGGATGGCCGTCACCTGCCACGCGGAAATGGAGACGCCGTCGGTCATGCGGATCGAGACCTCCGACGACCCCCGGACCTGGAGGACCGTGAAGCGCTGGAGATGAACGGCGCGGGGAGCGGTGGTCGCCACCGGCGCGTCGCCGCCCGACCACTCGACGTCGCCGACGACCGGCGGCAGGTCGTCGCCGGCGGCGTACAGGACCGCCACCGGATAGTCGGTCGGCGAGGTTCGCGGCGGAAGGTCACTCGCGCAGGCGGCACCGGTGCTCTCGGACGGAGCCGTCGCCGGCGAACACGCAACCCCCACGACGCCGATGACGATGGCGGCGAGCGCACCGAGCGAGCTGCGGCGCATGCGGTCGATCAGGACTCGCTGATCTCGATCGTGTCGATCCGGTCGCCCGGGTTGCGGTCGAACTGCGGGTCGCGCTCGCGGAGGGACTGCACCACGTCCATGCCCTCGATCACCCGGCCGAACACGCTGTGGCGGTCGTCGAGGTGCGGCGTCGCTCCGTGGGTGATGAAGAACTGGCTCCCGTTGGTTCCGGGTCCCGCGTTGGCCATCGAGAGGATTCCCGGGCCCTCGTGCCGCAGCGACGGGTGGAACTCGTCGCCGAACTGGTAGCCCGGACCGCCGGTGCCGGTGCCGGTGGGATCGCCGCCCTGGGCCATGAAGCCGCGGATCACGCGGTGGAAGGTCGTCCCGTCGTAGAAGCCGGCGCGGGCGAGGTTCACGAAGTTCTCGACCGTGAGCGGAGCGCGGTCGGCATACAGCTCGACCACGATGTCGCCCTTCTCGGTCTTGAAGCGGGCGGTGTAGTTCTTCGTCGTGTCGAGCGCGCCTGAGGGCGGGCTGGGTCGGTCGGCCATCGGATCTCCTGCGTGGGATTGCGGATCCCGATGCTAGCGGACATTTGCGGCGGCCGATGTCAGGGCAGCTCCCCACGCACCTCGGCCGCCTCGAGCGCGTCCCGGGCCGCGGCGCGTCCGGCGTTCCAGGCCTGCCAGGCGTTCAGGCCGTCGTCGCTGCGCAGCTGCTCCAGCCGGCCGCCAAGCGCCCGGCCAAGGTAGCTCGCGTCAGGACCATCGTCGGCCGCCAGCGCGCGGACGAGCGATGGCACGGCATCGTCACCGAGCGAGACCGCGTACAGCTCGTCGAGGCCGCTGCTTCCGCCTTCCGGGATCAGGCCCGGGTCCATGACGCGCGCCACGTTCTGCTCGGCGATGAAGCGCACCGGGCCGATCAGGTTGAGGGCAAGGCCGATCGCGAGCCCGGCGCCGATGAGCAGGTGCCCGATCCAGCGCACCCGATCGGTGGCGAGGGTCGCCAGCAGGGCGATCGCACCGACGGCCAGCAGGACGATCGTGGCGAGCACATAGAATCGCAGCTCGGTCCAGCCGTACGCCTCCTGGTAGAGCCGCAGCCGGAGTGCCGACGATGCGATCACGACGCCGGTCAGCGCCACCAGCCCGAGCGACAACCCCACCAGCAGACGAGTCCGATGACGTGCCAGGCGCTCCACCCCGATGACCAGTCCACCGGCCAGGAACGCGACGGCCACCAGCTCGAAGAAGCCGCGGCGCGCGTATTCCGCATAGGTGATGCCGGTCGCCTGGAGCGTGTCGAGACCGCCGAAGAGATACGCGCCCTGCAGCGCCACGAACAGCAGGAAGACCGCGACCACGGCGGCCAGCACGGTCACCGCCTCGGCGGTGCCGATTCGCCAGCCGACGGTGCTCGCTCGAGCAGGCGGCTCGGCCGACCGATGGTCGGCGGCCGCAAGCGCCAGCCCACCAGCCGCAAACCAGCCGAGCCCGACGGCCAGGGCAAGCCGGCCGGGGAAGTCGCCGAGATCGACGTCGATATCGAAGACGTCGTCGACGATCTGCGCGAACACCGCGTCCGCGGCGGAGAAGAGCGCGACGAAGACCAGGACGACGGGGATCGCGATCGCCAGGCCGCGCAGAACCGGCAGCGTGCGGCCAAGGCGCCGATGCAGCGACCCGATCGGCGGCATGGACGCTCGAGCATCGGCCAGCGCCGGAACGGCGCCGGCCAGTGCCCAGCCGACTGCGCGAATGCCGAGCGCGACGACGCCCCAGAAGGGCCGCGTCAGCACCGCCAGGCCGCCGAGCGTGGCGAGCGACCCTCCGGCCAGGGCGAGCGAGGTCAACACGTCGAGGGCCACGATGGTGGAGTCGGCGCGCACGGCGACGAATGCGGCGAACAGCAGGGCTGCCGGCGCCAGCCAGGCGTCGGGGCTCAACAGCGACGGGGTTCGGCGCTTCACCAGCCAGCCACCGCCGAGGAACAGCCCGATGGCGAGGGGCCAGTTGAGGCCGAGACCCACCTCGAAGAAGAGGAGCTGCCCGATCAGGCCGAGCACGCCCGCGACCGCGATCACCCGTCCGGCGGCTCGGATCGTCGGTCGCCAGGCGACGCTTGCCGCCGCCGGGGCCGTGACGCTCGTCACGGTTTCGCTCGTCGTCATCAGCCTCAGTGCTCGACGTCGATCACGAGCCGCGGGGCGCCCTCATCGGTGAGCGAAATGACCCGGACGCACGACTCGCGCGTGAGGCCCAGGTACCACGTGCTCACGGCCTCGAAGTCACCGCCCTCCACGAGGTCCACGAGGGTGGGGAATCCCGGATCGAAGTCGGTCGGGCCGTCGTACGCGCTCGTGCCCTCGAGGGTCTGCTTCGTGCCGCCGCGCATGGTGAGCCGCAGGAAGCTCGATCCCATGACGTCGAGCGCCCTGCCGGACGGATCCTGCGTGAATGGTGGGGTGGCGGGCTCGAGCGTGATCTCCGGCAGGCCGGTCTCGAACTCGAACACCACGCGGTCGTAGCCGGCGTGGGTGCCGACCCGCACGTCGGTGAGGATGGCGCGCTCGACGGTCGCGAGATCGACCACGGGCAGGTCGCAGCTGAAGGCGCCGAGCGCGTCCGATGGGACCGCCTCGTCGCTCACGTCCGGAGTCGATGGAGCGGCGGTCGCCGACGGGGTGGAGGCGGGGGTCGCCGTCGCAGTGGCGGCGAGCGAAGCCGGAGGGGGGCTCGTCGAGCCGGGGGTGGCTGCCGTGCAGCCGGCCAGCATGGCGGCCGCGATGACCAGCGCTACCGAACGATTGAGACGCATGCCGGTTGCTCCTCGAGATCGGGGTGATTGCGGGACCTTGGACGGCCCACCGGCTCACATCGTTACGCCGGCCCACGGCTAGACTTGCCGCACCGATGAACGATACCGACCGCCCATTCTCTCCCGGATTGAAGGGCGTGCTGGCCGGGGAGACGGCGCTGGCCATGGTGGACGGGGAGCGTGGCCGGCTCCTGTACCGCGGCTATCCGATCGGCGAGCTGGTCGAGCACGGCTCGTACGCACAGGTCGCGGAGCTCCTGTGGACCGGCGAGTGGACGGACGACCCTCACCTCGCCTGCTCGCCGCTCCCGCAGCCGATCATCGACATGCTGCGCCTCCTGCCGGCGTCGACGAACGCGATGGATGCGCTCCGAACCGCCGTCTCGGCGTGGGGGGCGCTCACCGGCTGCCTGTGGCCGCCGAACATCGATCAGGCCCGGGCGCTGACGGCGCTGGCGCCGTCGGCATTGGCGGCATTCGCCCGCTTCCGCGATGGGCTGTCGCCGATCGACCCTGATCCGTCACTCGGCCTGGCAGACGGGTTCCTCTACCAGCTGCGCGGCGAACGGCCGGATCCCGCATCGGCACGAGCCCTTGATGCCTACTTCATCGTCGGAGCCGAGCACGGGTTCAATGCATCGACCTTCGCCGCCCGGGTGATCATCTCGACACACTCGGACATGGCCAGCGCGGTGGGCGGCGCGATCGGGGCGCTCAAGGGCCCATGGCACGGTGGCGCCCCGGCCGAGGTCGTCGACCAGCTGCACGAGATGGGTTCCGTCGACCAGGCGGAGGCCTGGATCCGCGGCATCCTCGACCGCGGGGAGCGATTGATGGGATTCGGGCATCGCGTGTACCGCACCTATGACCCGCGCGCGGCGGCCCTGCGCCGCGTTGCCGAGAGCCAGGCCGGGATGACTGACTGGCTCGACAAGGCGGTTGCGGTCGAGGAGATTGCGCTCCGCGTGCTGGCCGAGTTCAAGCCCGACTACCCGATCAAGACGAACGTCGAGTACTACGCCGCCGCGGTGCTCCAGGGCGTGGGGCTGCCGCCGGACCTGTTCCCCGCGACGTTCGCACTGGCGCGCCACGCCGGCTGGACGGCGCACTGCCTCGAGCAGGCGCAGGCCAACATCCTGATCCGTCCCGACGTCCGCTACGTCGGTCCTCCGGAGCGACCGCTTCCCGCCTGAGCGATCCGCGCCTCGAGGAGCCGTCGCTCAGCCGGGTTGTCGGTCAGCTCGAGGGCCCGCGCGTCGGCGGCTCGCGCGTCGAGAGGGCGCCCCAGGCGACGAAGCAGCTCGGCGCGCGCGGCGTGGAACAGGTGGTAGCCGTCCAGGCGCGCTGCCAGCGGCTCGATGGCGGCCAGTGCCGGTGCGGGACCGTCGCGTTCCCCGACAGCCAGCGCTCGATTGAGCGCCACCACCGGCGTCGGCTCGAGCCGATAGAGGGCGTCATACAGCGACACGATCGCCGACCAGTCGGTGGTGGCCCAGGCGGGCGACGTGGCGTGCATGCCCAGGATGGCGGCCTGGAGCTGGTAAGAGCCGGGACGGTTCATGCGCTCCGCGCGCGCCAGCAGCTCGACGGCCGCCTCGATCGCCTGACGATCCCATTGCGAGCGGTCCTGGTCGGGCAGCAGCACCAGCGCCCCGTCGGTGGCGAATCGGGCGTCCGAGCGCGCCAGGTGGAGGCGCATCAGCGCCAGCAGGCCCAGCACCTCGGCCTCATCGGGCATGAGCCGCGCGACGAGCGAGGTCAGCCATTCGGCATCGCGCGCGAGGTCACGGCGCTCGGCGGCATCTCCCGATGTGGCCAGGTAGCCCTCGTTGAAGATGAGGTACAGCACGCGCAGAACCTCGCCGAGCCGGGTCGGCAGCTCGGCTGCGTCGGGCACCCGATAGGGGATCGCGGCATCGCGGATCTTGCGCTTGGCGCGGACCAGGCGCTGCGCAATTGTCGCCTCCGGGACGAGAAATGCGCGCGCCACGGCCGCGGTCTCGAGGCCTCCGATCGTGCGCAGGGTGAGGGCGACCTGCGCCTCGCGGTTCAGGGCGGGGTGGCAGCAGGTGAAGAGGAGCCGCAGGCGGTCATCGGCGCCCATCGGGCCCCCGGTCGCGATCGGTGCACCCATCTCGGTGGCCTCCGCCGTCAGCTGTCGCATGCGTTCGCGGTAGCGCGCGTGGCGCCTCAACCGGTCGACCGCCTTGCGCCGAGCGGCGGTCATGAGCCACGCGCCCGGATTGCGCGGGATGCCCTCCGCCGGCCAGTGCTCGAGCGCCGTGACCGCGGCCTCCTGGACCAGCTCCTCCGCGAGGTCCCAATCGCGGAGGATGCGCACGAGCGCCGCCGTCAGCCGCCCGCGCTCCTCGCGCAGGACGGCCTCGAGCTGCGCGTCGACTTCAGCTCGTTGCGTCACGCTCGAGGATGGGGCGGATCTCAAGGGACGTCGCGGCCCCCGGCCACGAGGACGCCAGCGCGAGAGCCGCGTCGAGATCGGGCACCTCGAGGATCCCGTAGCCGCCGACCATCTCCTTGCCCTCCGCGAACGGACCGTCGGTGACCGTCGTCCCGCCGTCCGGCCCGATGCGCACCGTCGTCGCGGTCGAGGACGGTTGAAGCTCGTGGCCCTCGATGATCCGTCCCGCCGCCGCGTGCTCGTTCCACCACTCGCCGATCCGGCCGTAGGTGGCCTGCTCCTCTTCGGTGGACCGGGCCATGCCGTCCTCGGCATCGGCGATCAGCATCATGTACTTCATCGTCACTCCTTCGGCCGTGTGGGGCATGTACCAAGACGACGATCAGCGGAGCGGCAGATCGACATCGCCGTCGATTGTGCACTTCCTCGGGGGATGAGTGACGGTGGCCGAGGTGCGCCGACCCTGCTCCGGGGCGGAAGATCCGCGCCGGCGTCACAATACGCATGTGACCTCCGCGAACCCGTCGCGGCCGTCGACCGCGGCGGTCGCGTTTGCGCTGCTCACCGTGTACGTGGTGTGGGGTTCCACCTACCTCGGAATCGCGGTGATGATCGAGACCCTGCCGCCGCTCCTTGCGGCCGGGGTCCGGTATGCCACCGCCGGACTGATCATGCTCGGCGCGCTCGTCGCGTACGCACGCGTGCGACGCAGCGCGGCGCCGATCGAACGACCGACCCGCGCGCATTGGCGGTCGGCGTTCATCGTCGGCACGCTGCTCCTCCTCGGCGGTAACGGCGGCGTGGTGCTGGCGGAGCTGTACATCCCGTCGGGCATCGCTGCGGTCCTGATCGCGGCGATGCCGATCTGGCTGTCCCTGTTCGACGCGATCCTCACCCGGCGCAGGCCCAGCCGGTTGGTCATCGGCGGCCTGATCGCCGGCATCGTCGGCGTTGCCATCCTGCTGGCTCCTCTCGATGAGCTGGATGCCATCAACCCGATCGGGATCGGCCTGTGCGTGCTGGCCGAGATCTCCTGGGCGGCCGGCTCTCTGTACGCCAGGCGCGCACCGTTGCCCCGCTCCGCGCTCCTCGGCACCGGGCTGGAGATGCTGGCCGGCGGCCTGGTCATGGTCCTCGCCGGCAGCCTGCTCGGTGAGATCGGACGCACGAACGTCGAAGCGTTCTCGCTCCGCTCGCTCGTTGCGCTGGCCTATCTGATCGTGTTCGGGTCGCTGGTGGCGTTCACGGCCTTCACCTGGCTGGTTGCCAACGTGCCGGTCTCGACGCTGGGGACGTACGCATACGTCAACCCCATCGTGGCCGTGGCGCTCGGGGCCATCTTCCTGTCCGAGCCGATCACGCCGCGCACCCTCATCGCCAGCGCGATTATCATCGCCGCCGTGGTGGCGATGGTCTCCGGGCGTCCGCGCGAGATAGAGGGCGCCAGGCCGATACCCGGTGCCGCGCCCCGGCTCGAGCCCGAGTGATGACGACCGGAGGCGTGCCCGAGCACGCGCTGGCAGTGACGTGTGACGCGACCCAGGGCGGGTGGCGCTGCTCCGTCGTCGTCGGCGATGACGAGGCCGCGACCCAACACATGGTCGAGGTCGACCGCGTGACCCTCGACGACCTCGCGCCGGGCGCCACGCCGGAGGAGCTCGTCCGCGAGTCGTTCGCCTACCTGCTCGAGCGCGAGCCGCGCGAGAGCATCATGCGAGCCTTCGAGCTGCCGATCATCGCCCGTTTCTTCGGCGACTATCCCGACGAGATCAGCCGGCGGTTACGGGGCGGCTGAGGCGCCGAACGGTCAGCCGGGCGGTCGCGGGTGCATGGCACGCGAGCTCGGCGCCGCCACCCGGGAGAGCCCGGCCGGAAAGACGACGAGGTTCCAGTGCCCGGGCCTGGCTGCGGACGGCACGATCATTCCCTGCGCGCCGCTGGCGCGCGCTCGGGCGGCCAGATCCTGCGCGGTCCCACGCGCGCCGGTGAGATCGCCGAGTGCGACCCCCAGCTCGACGAGGACGTCAGGGTCTCGGAGGTCGAGCACCGGTAGGTCATCGATCCGGAGCTCCCAGAGCCGCCGCCGCTCCGAGCCCGGATCGATCGCGCCGCGCGTGGCAGCCCGCCACTCGGCCCAGGCCGTGGCCGGCTCGAGCGACGCGTAGAGCGGCCACGGCTCGCCGCGGCGGTGGTAGCGCCCATCGGTCGGCGCCGAGCGGTCCGGTGGCAGTGCCGGCGTGTCGATGCCGGTCTGGCGATGAGCTCGACCGCTGAACCGGATGAGCGGGCTCAGACGTAGTCCCCGACCGTGTACGACTGGGCGGCGGCCCGTACGGCATCGAAGTCACCACGGGCAAGCAGATCGACGGGTCGCTGCCAGTCGAGGACGGCATTCGGCGCCTCGAGCCAGTCGCGCTTGGCGACGTCGGTCATGCCGCGTCCGAGCAGCTCAAGGATGGCCTGGAGTTCACCGATGCGGTGCCGGAAGCGCGCCTGCGGCGATTGGCCGGCGCGCCAGCGCTCCGCGGTTCGCACGTTGGCGCCGGTGACCCGGGCGATGAATCGCGCCGGGAAGAGGCGGATCAGTCGCGGTGGGGCCGCATGAATCGTCATGGCGTCAGCGTACTGCCGGTCATGATGCCGGTCAATCTGCCGGTCAGGCCAGCGCCTGTTCCGCGACCCGCGGGTCAGCGAGTGGTCTCGATGCTCGAGTACATCCATAGGCGTTCGAGCACGTAGTGGCCGTCACCTTCCGGGTCGAGGAGGGCGGGGCGCGCCTGGAGCATCTGAACGGTGGGGTGCAGTCGGACGTTCACCAGCTGCGACCCGCGGAATGTCATGTCGATGATCACGCCCTCCATGGTCTCCTGCCACCATCCCTGTCCGAACATGTAGTTGCCCGGACTGACGAGCACAAGCCTCGGGTCGCGGGCGTCTCCATTGAGAAGAAGCGGGCCGGCGACATGCGTCCCGGAGCCGATCACGTGGTCACAGCCGGCTGCGTCGAACCATCCGACCTGCGTCACCTGGGTCGGCCACAGGTCGTCGTGGTACTCCGCGCCACCCCACCATTGCGGGTTACAGATGACGAGATCGGCGCCGCCATCCCTCGCACGCTGAACGCCCGCCTGGATGTTTGCCTCGGTGATCCACGGAACGCCGGGCGTCGTGGCATCCGCCGCGACGACGCCGGGGACGTCGTTGAAGGCGACGAAGCCGACCGTCAGCCCGGCGACGTCGACGTAGACCGGCTCGAGGGCCTCGTCGAGATTCATGCCGAGGCCCGTCCGTGGAATGCCGTATTCGTCCATGAGCCGCAGCGTCGAACTGATGCCATCGACGCCCTTGTCACTCAGGTGGTTGGCTGCGAGGTAGACCACATCGAGCCCGAGGGTGTCGCGCCAGAACGGGAGGACCGCCTCAGGGACGCTGAAGACGGCAGCGGCGCCGGCCTGGGGTACCCATACCTCGTCTTCCATGACCGGACATTCGTGGTCGGCGATGGCGACGTCGGATCGCTCGAGGATGCTCGCCGTTGCTCCGTCGTTGCCCGTGTCGACCGGTTGGACTGGGTAGTACGGTCCTTCGTCCGGCGGGTCGACGACCGTCGGGGCCGCGTAGGCCGCGGTGCCGCCGCCGAACGCCCAGCCCCAACCCTTGCCCAGCGTCACGGCCTCGTAGGCGGCCCCGCGGTCGGCGCACAGGCTCCCGATGTTCGTCAGTGTCCAGATCTCCGAGGCGTCGTACGACAGCCACTCCGCCTCGAGGGCCGGATCGTCGGGCCGTGCCGTACCGAGGACCGGGTAGTCCGCGGCGCGCGCTTCCGGATCACCGAACAGATTCGGCCCGAACAGGCCGAACGGCCCGTCGCCCGCAATGGGAAGGACCCTGGTCGCCGGCTCGACGAGGCCCGGCGGAAGAAGCGCAATGCGCGTCTGCTCAGCCTCCAGTCGCGTCGCGATCTCGGCGGCCGGCACGCAGGCATCGCTCGTTCCGAGCGCCGGTTCGACGACGTCCACGCCGCACGGCACCAGCAGCTCGCCACCGTTCGCGAGCGTGACCAGCTCGTCGACGGTGATGGCGGGCTTGAGGTTCGTGATGCCGGTGACGACCGCCAGCGGGACCTCGACGTCGGGCACGGGAGTCGGGCTCGGCGTTGCGGTTGGTGGTGGAGGGGTCGCACTGGCCGGCGACGACGGGAGCGTCGCGGAGGGGGTCGGCTGCGTGCTGGTGCAGGCCGTCACGATCAGGAGCGCAGCGAGGAGCGCCGCCCGGGAGGTGCGCATCGGCGGTGATGGTACCCGGGGTGGCGCTGGCGCGGGTCAGACGCGCGTAACTCGAGACGTACAGCACACCACGGAGGCTGCCCATTCACAACGCCGATGGAGGATCCTCATGACCAGAATGTCGGCCAGGTGGCTGCGTGCCTCGCTTGGGGCGATCGTGCTGCTTGCCCTCGCGACCGCGGTTGGGGCGTCACAGGTGCGGAACTTCGTCACGCCGCTCAGCGGCGGCGAGGAGGTTCCACCCAACGCGTCCCATGGCCGCGGTAGCGCCATCTTCCAGCTGAGCCCGGACGGCACCCAGCTGAGCTACCGCCTGATCGCATCGAACATCGACAACGTTCACATGGCCCACATCCACATGCCGGCAGCTCCCGGCGCCAACGCCGGGATCGTGGTCTGGCTGTTCCCGTCGACCGCGGTCGGGCCCGGCCCGCTCGGCAGCGGGCGGCATGACGGCGTGCTCGCCACCGGCACCATCACTGCCGCGAACTTCGTGGGAGCCCTCGCCGGTCATCCGATGTCCGATCTCGTGGCTGCCATCGACGCCGGCCTGGCGTACGTCAACGTGCACACCAACGACGGGATGGGCGAGCTGAACACCGGGATCGGTGATCTCCAGGGCGGGGAGATTCGGGGACAGCTTCCCTGACGCTCGTCGACGCCGGTGCCCAACGGGCCGCAGCGCAAGCTGCGGCCCGTTCCTCTCCCCGCGCTCGAGAGCAGGGCCGTGGTCCATGACCCGGGGCGATCGGCGGGTGGCCCTCGGGTGCTCCCCTGCGCAGTCGAGGGTCTATGATCGTCGCCCCATGACACCTGACCAGCCTGCCGCTTCCGCAATCGGCTTCGGCACCGGGACCTCCGACGACCACCGCGACGGGATCCGGTGGGTCGACTACACGAACATCAGCTGGAACCCGGTCTTCTGCAAGCGCTGCGACATCTGTGTCGAGATCTGCCCGAAGGCAACGCTCGTGCTGCGCAACGACGCCATCATCGAGGAGGAGAACTGCATCCTGTGCGGGCTCTGTGAGCGGTACTGCCCCGACCTGGCGATCGAGATGATCCCGGAGGCCGTCGCCGCCCACGCCGCGAAGGGCGCGTGAGCGGGAAGTTCATCGGGTATCCGACCGGCTGGATCCTCGCCACCGTCGACGATCCGGACGAGGCGGTGCGGCTCGACGCCGATCTGGCCGCCGCCGGCATCGCGCCAGAGGACCGGATGATCCTGACCGGTGGCGAAGGTGCGAAGCGGCTCGACGGCCTTGGCAGACAGAGTGGCTTCCTGGCGCGGATGCACCGCGTGACGCAGTACCTGGCCATGGACCAGATGCCAGATTTCCTGGTCTACGAGCTTGCGCTCCGCGACGGCCGAGCGGTGGTCGGCGTGCGACCCGGCGACAAGGTGCGTTCGACTGCGATCGAGGTCCTGAAGCGCCACGGGGCACACTTCATCAACCGATTCGGCGCGTGGTCCACCGAGGAGGTCCTGCCCTGGCGCGGACCGATGCTCGAGATCCCGCAGCTGATGCAACGCTGAGCCGATCGGTATCATTCGCCGCCCATGACTCGCAAGCTGACCCAGGGGAATGAGGCCGTCTTCCGCGGTGCGCTGGCCGCTGGCGCCAGCTACTACGCCGGCTATCCGATCAGCCCCTCAACCGAGATCCTGAACATCGCGTCGGGGCACGCGGCCGATCATCCGGAGTTTCGCTTCCTGCAGGCCGAGGACGAGATCGCGAGCGCGAACGCGATCATCGGTGCCTCGCTGGCCGGCGCGAAGTCGTTCACCGCCACGTCCGGCCCCGGCTTCAGCCTCATGCAGGAGGCGGTCGGCTACGCGCAGAAGGTCGGGGTGCCGTGCGTGTTTGCCAACGTGATGCGCGTCGGGCCGGCCACCGGGATGCCGACCATGCCCGGGCAGGGCGACATCATGCAGGTCAAGTGGGGCAGCACCGGCGATTACACGCCGCTGGCCTTCTATCCCAACGGCGTCGACGAGGCGTTCCGCATCACGGTCACCGCCTTCAACGCCGCGGAGGAGTCTCGCTCCCCGGTTGTCATCCTGTCCGACACCTTCGTCGCCCACCTGAACGAGGTGGTGGACCTGGACGCGACGGCCGAGGGGGTGCACGTGGTCGAGCGCCAGATCCCGCCCCTCGGCGAGTTCACCGACCAGCCCCGCTTCTTCGCCGGCGTGCTGATGTACGAGCACGGGCCGAATGCCGGCGAGCCCGCCACCGCCGACGCCGATGAATACCTGCGCCAGTTCTATGACGCCAAGCACCGCCACCTCGAGGTGGCGAGGCGCTACGCGCTGTACGAGCACGGCTGGAACGTTGACGCCGAGGTGCTGATCGTCTGCTACGGGATCGTGTCGCGGGTGGCGGCGCCGCTCCGCGACGAATACGCCCTCTTCCGGCCGATCCGCATCTTTCCCGTCCTGGATGAGGAGCTGGCCGCCGTGGCCTCACGCTACCGCGAGGTGGTGGTGGTGGAGGCCAACGATGGGCAGTACGCGGATCTGGTCGAGCTGGCGATCCACCGCGAGGTCAAGCGGGTGCCGCTGCTCGGCGGGCGGATCAGCCTCGAGGCGGTGCGCGAGGGGATCGACCGTGTGCTCGGCGGTGGGCCCTCCGAGCCGCCGATTCCGCCGGAGCGAGCATCGGCGGCACCCTCGAGCGACGATCACGCGCGACAGAGCGCGCGCCGCTGGCTGGCGATGTCGGCTGATGCCAGAGGCGCGAGCGATGGCGAGCGAGATGACCTACAAGGATCGGCTCAAGCTCGACCTGTTTCCGACCATCTGGTGTCCGGGTTGCGGCATCGGCACGATCATGATGATGCTGGCCATGACGCTCGATGAGATGAAGCTCGACGAGCGCAACACGGTGATCGTCACCGGCATCGGCTGCACCGGGCGCATGGGCGGCTACCTCAAGCACGAGGCGGTGTACACGCTCCACGGCCGCACGCTGCCGGTGGCGGAGGCGATCAAGACGGTCCGTCCGGAGATGAACGTGATCGTGGTGGCCGGGGATGGCGACACTGCCTCCATCGGCGGCAACCACCTGATCCACTCGATCCGCCGCAACGCGCCGGTCACCGTGCTCTGCAACAACAACGAGATCTACGGCCTGACCGGCGGCCAGACGGGCCCGACCACCCCGACCGGCACCAAGACCCTGAGCTCTCCCGGCGGCAACCCGAACACGCCGATCAACCTGCAGGGCCTGGTGCGCTCATCACCGCACGCCCTCTACGCCAAGTCGACGGTCTACCACCAGCTTCACCTGCGCAACGTGATCCGCGAGGCGATCGAGTGGCCTGGCTTCAGCTTCGTCGACATCACCAGCCAGTGCATCGAGAACAACGGGCGGCGCATCGGCTTCGCGAGCGCGAACGAGATGCTCACCTTCTACCGAAAGACGTACAAGCGCGCGCCGAAGGATGCGGTTCAGCTCAACGCGTTCGAGATCGGGATCATCTACCCCTCCGACCACGCGAACCAAAACGGCCACGGCGAGGCCGATGTGCAGCGCCCCGTGGCGCTGCCGGATCAGCCGGCGGGACCGATGACGTCCGCCACCGAGTCGCCGGGCGAGGGCGGCGCGACCGGCGCCGATGCGGCGACCGCGGTCGTGGAGCGGAAGCCCGCCGACGATGACGAGAAGGCGCGACGCCGCGCCGAGTCGCAGCAGCGCGCGGCGCTGATGGCCCAGCTCTCGGCCGAGGTGAAGATGCGGGTCGCCACGCGCGAGATCACGCTGCCGCAAGCCCTCGCCGAAGCCGGGCTCGAGATTCCCGAGTGGCTGCGCACCGGCGCCAGCGCGCCGCCTGATGCTCCCGTGCCTCCAGGCGACGTCGAGCGCTCTGCAACCGGCGCCGACCCGCAGTCGGAGTTCAAGCCGGAGCTTGATGCCCAGAAGGCGGAGGCCGCGGCAGAGGGGCGCGAGCTCGTCGGTGGTGCGCCTGGCCCCGACACGCAGCCGGTGGCGCCTCGGATCGGCGTGGATGCGACGCCCGCATCGGTCAGCCCTGCGGCTGACCCCAAGGAGGCCAAGCGGGCGGAGGCGCAGCGCAAGCTGGCGATCATGCAGAAGCTGCCCTCCGAGCTCAAGCTGCGCGTCGCGCAGCGCGAGATCAGCCTCGAGGACGCCATGCGTGAGGCCGGCGTCGAGCCCGAGTCGGCCGATGGCTGAAACCGACAATCGCGCGATCGTCGAGCGCTTCGTAGCGGCGCTCGGGTCTGGCGACGCCGACGCGTACGAGTCGGCGCTCGATGACGATGCGGTGATCGTGTATCCGCAGTCGGGGGAGCGCTTCCGCGGCAGGCGCAACCTCCGGGCGCTCCTCGACGAGTTCATCGGACACGACGGGGGCTTTCGGCCGACTCTCGAGCGAGTCATCGGCGACGACCCCCAGTGGACCATCAGCCCGGCATACACGGTGGTCCGGGTCGAGGGATCGGGCGAGCAGTTCGCGGCGACGGGCCGGGTACGGTATCCAGATGGATCGGAGTGGCACCTCGTTCAGCTTCTCGAGGTCCGGGGCGGACGGATCAGCCAGGTGACGTCGTACTTCGCCGAGCCATTCGAGGCCCCGGCCTGGCGGGCCCGTTATCGCGAGACGAGCGCGCCGTGAGCACGAAGATCGCGCTCGACGGCGTCGGCGGGCAGGGCGTGCGGCTCATCGCGGGCGTGATGGGCGCACTCCTCGCGCGGATGGGCAAGGAAGTTACCGTGCTCTTTGACTACGACTCGAGCGTGCGAGGCAGCATGAGCGACGCCTTCCTCATCTTCGACGATGAGCCGATCGCAAACCCTGTCGTGGAGGAGGCGGACATCATGCTGAAGCTGGCCGACAAGGGGCACCTGCGCATCAGCGGCCGCAAGGTCGTTGCCGACCTTGGTTTGGACGTGCCGGGCGCCGAGCAGATCCCGTTCGCGTCGCTCGGCAGCCAGCACTTCGGCAAGGAGCTGTTCGGCAACATGATCGCCCTCGGGCGAATCCTGCGGCTCGCGCACATCGACTGGGACGAGCCGGCCATCCGGGAGTCGCTGCCGCGTCGGTACGTGGAGGAGAACGTGGCTGCCATCCGTTACGGCTACGACCTGACCGACGAGGAGATTGCTCGGCTTGCGGCCGCTGCGCCGCCGTCGCGCTTCCAGATGAACACGGCGGCCACCGCCGAGACGCACGAACGAACCATCAGTGCCGGGCATGGCGTGGCCACCGGCACGCCGATCCCCGATTGAGCGCTCCGCCGGAGATCGTGATCCGGCGGTCCGAGCCAGGCGACGCGCCGCAGGTCGCCGAGCTCTTCCTGGCCGCCTTCGGCGCCCGATACGACTTTCCCCTTGCCCACACGCCGGACGAGGTGCGTGGCTGGGTCGCCGACGACCTGCTACCGACCACCGAGACGTGGGTCGCGATCGGCGGCGACGGCGAACCGGTCGGCTTCCTTTCGTTACGTGAGGGCTTCGTCGAGCAGCTGTATCTCGCGCCGGGATGGACGGGACGAGGCATCGGCAGCCTGCTCGTCGAGCTGGCCAAGGAACGGCGGCCGGCCGGTCTCGACCTGTTCACCTTCCAGGTCAACGAGGGCGCACGTCGCTTCTACGAGCGCAACGGGTTCGCCGCCGTCTGGTTCGGCGACGGGTCGGACAACGAAGAGCGCCAGCCGGACGTCCGGTACGCCTGGCGGCCCGGGTGATGACGCGGCGGTAAGATCGGCGGATGGAGCGACCAAGCCCCTCCCTCGACCTCGAGGCCATCCGCCGCGCACCGAAGGTGCTCCTGCACGATCACCTTGACGGCGGGCTGCGGCCGCGCACCGTGCTCGAGCTCGCCTCCGAGATCGGCTACACGGGACTGCCGACGACCGACCCCGATGAGCTGGGCCGATGGTTCACGCTCGGCGCCGATCGGAAGTCGCTCGAGCTCTACCTCGAGGGCTTTCGGCACACCGTGGCGGTCATGCAGACCCGCGACGCGATCGAGCGCGTGGCAGCCGAGTGCGTGGAGGATCTGGCGGCGGACGGCGTCGTGTACGCCGAAGTCCGCATGGCCCCCGAGCTTCTGACCGATGGCGGCCTGTCGCTCGACGATGCGGTCACCGCCATGCTCGACGGGTTCCGTCGCGGCGGCCAGGGGCGACCGATCACGGTCGGGCTCATCGTCACGGCCATGCGACAGGCGGCGAAGTCGGTGGAGATCGCCGAGCTGGCTGTGCGGCACCGCGACGAGGGGGTCGTCGGGTTCGACATCGCAGGCCCGGAGGCCGGCTATCCGCCCACCCGCCACCTCGACGCCTTCAACCTGATCGCGCACGAGAACTTCCACTTCACGATCCACGCCGGCGAGGGATTCGGGCTGCCGTCCATCTGGGAGGCGCTGCAGTGGTGCGGCGCCGAGCGGCTCGGCCATGGCGTGCGGATCGTGGACGACATCACGGTCCGGCCCGACGGGAGGGTGGCGCTCGGCCGGCTGGCGTCGTACGTTCGCGATCGCCGCGTGCCGCTCGAGATGTGCCCGACCTCCAACGTGCACACCGGCGCCGCCCGCTCCATCGAGGAGCACCCGATCGATCTCCTGCGGCGCCTCCGCTTCCGGGTCACGGTCAACACCGACAATCGCCTGATGAGCGGCATCTCGCTGAGCAGCGAGTTCGCCACCCTGCTTCGGGCGTTCGGGATCGGGCTCGACGACATGGAGTGGCTGACGCTCAACGCGATGAAGTCGGCGTTCTGGCCGTTCGACGGCCGCCTTCGGATCATCAACGAGCAGATCAAGCCGGGCTACGCGTCGCTGCGCGCCGCCCAGGCGGCCGCCGACCTCGCCACCGCCTGAGCGCCTACCCGGTCGGGGCGGGCGCCGGTGCGAGGTACGGCGCGACGGCCATGTCGAGCGCCGCCGCCTGGGCGGGCTCGAGGCGCCGCAGGGGTGCCCGTGTATCGGGTCCTACGGCCACGCCGCGCAGCCCGAGCACATGCTTGGCGGCGGCGATCAGCTGGCCGCTTGCTTCCATTGCCGTCCGGAGCGACACGAGGCGTTCCATCGATGCTGAGTCGGCAGCGTCGAGCGCCGCTCGGACGACGTCGGGGAATGCGGCCGACACGGCTGACACCGCGCCGATCGCTCCTCGCGCGATGCCGTCGGCGATGAGTGGCTCGTTGCCGATCAGGACCGGGAGCCCGAGCGCCAGGTATGGCTCGACGCGCTCGATCGGCGCCTCGCTGACCTTCAGCCCGGCGAGGTTGTCGACCGACTCGCCGATGCGTCGGATCACCTCGACGGGCAGCGGATAGCCCGAGCGAGCGGTGAAGGCGTAGCAGTAGAACGGAAGGGGCGCACACGCCCGGGCGGCGGCAACGAAGTGGGCGGTCAGGTCATCGTCGCCGAGCATGAAGTACGGCGGCGCGATGACCGCGACCGCATCGGCGCCGATCTCGACCGCGTGGGCGGCCAGCGCGCAGGTGTCGGCGGTCGTCTGTGCCCCTGCGTGCACGATCAGCGCCCCGGAGGTTGCGATGCGGAATGCCTCCGCCGTGCGTCGACGCTCGTCAACCGAGAGGAGGATGCCCTCGCCGGTCGTGCCGCAGGCGAAGATGCCATCGGCTCCGTGCGCTTCGAGGAATCTGACGTACGGCCCGATCGCCGTCTCGTCGATCGTCGTGCCATCGTCGGTCAGGGGCGTCACCGCGGCGACGACGAGCGGACGGTGCGGGAGGTCTGTGAGCTTCATGCCGGGGCATGGTAGCGGGGCAGACGGAGGCCCCGCCGCTCGCGCGCGCGGGGCCTCAGCTCGGGCCGGTCTGGATCAGCGGGGGGTCAAGCCTCGGAGGCTCGAATGGTCGGCGCCGTCTGCCGCCGATGCTTCTCGGATGAGCTGTCGATACGGGTCCGCGAAGGATGGAGTCCCGCGGTCGACGGCCGTAGTCGACGTCGCCGCGCCGACGCCGACGGTCGATCGGGCCGCCTGCAGCGCGTTGCCCACGACGAGTCCGAGGGCGGCGGCGAGGACGAGGACGAGGATCAGCGTCGCGACGCGAGCCCCTTCAACGATGGTGGTGGCGGTCATGGCTGTGCTCCTGTTGTCGCGCGTGGGCCTCCAGGACCGCATCGTATCCAGCAGGCCGCGGCTTCCCGTAGCGGCCACCGGACCCTCACGGCGTCGAAGCGCCGACAGGCGGCGACGATGATCTCGGCACGCCTGATCGGCCGTTCGCATCGGTGTAGACTCGATCGAACCCTTGCGTGTGGGCCCCGCGCCAGAGCGCACCGATCGAGGAGGCCATGACCTACGTCATCACCGAGCCGTGCATCGGCGTCAAGGATGCGAGCTGCGTCGACGTTTGTCCGGTGGACTGCATTCACGCCACGGACGACGACGCGATGTTCTTCATCGACCCAGACGAGTGCATCGACTGCGGCGCATGCGAGCCCGAGTGCCCGGTCACCGCGATCTTCGCGGAGGACGCGGTCCCCGACGACCAGACCAAGTACATCCAGATCAACGCCGACTACTTCAAGCAGTAGCCGGATGCCGCGCCTGGTCGTCCTGTACAACCACCCCGAAGACGCCGCTGCGTTCGACGCGCATTACCGGGACACGCACTCGCCGATCGTGAGCCGATATCCGAACCTGCGGAACACCCGGCTGTCGAAGCTGACGGGGGTCGGAGGCCGCGATCCCGCCTACTACCTGATGGCGGAGATGTCCTTCGATTCCGCCGCGGATCTCGACGAGGCCCTCGCGTCGGAACCGGGCGCCGCGAGCGCCAGGGACCTGCGCAACTTCGCCGGCGCCGGGGTCACGATGTTCATCGCGCCCGATGAGGCCGATGCCTGAGCCTGGCTCGCCGACTGCCGCTGACCCGAGCAGCCTCGGCTTCGAGCACATTCGCTACGAGCGGGACGCAATGCGGAGCGTGGTGACGGTCACGATTGACCGTCCGGAGGTCCTCAACGCGCTCGACTTCCCAACGCTGCGCGAGCTGGCGCGCGCGTTCGAGCAGGCGTCCTGGGACGACGAGGTCGCGGTCGTGGTCGTGACCGGGGCCGGCGACCGCTCCTTCTGCACGGGGGCCGACCTGGATGAGCAGGCATCGATGGGCGCCACGAGCGGCCAGTACTGGCGGTGGATGGGCGCCTTCATCGAGATGCACGACCGCCTGCGGCATATCGGCAAGCCGACGATCGCGCGTATCAACGGGATCTGCGTTGGGGGCGGCAACGAGCTCCAGATGGCGTGTGACCTCTCGGTCCTGGTGGACGACGCGTACATCCGCCACGTCGGCCCAGAGCACGGATCGGTGCCGGCCGGCGGGGCGACGCAGTGGCTGCCACTCATCGTCGGCGACCGGCGGGCGCGCGAGATCATCATGCTGTGCGAGCCGATTGCGCCGGCCACGGCCCTCGAGTGGGGACTGGTGTCGCGCGTCGTTCCGCGGGCGGAGCTCGACGCCACGGTCGCGGGGCTCGTCGACAACCTGGCGCGGAAGCTGCCCGAGGCGATGCGCTACACGAAGACCCAGCTGAACTGGTGGCGCGACCTCGTCTGGTCCCAGACCGTCGAGCACGCGCGGGACTGGCTGGCGGTGCATTCCGGCGCCGCTGAGACGCGGGAGGCGGTAGCGGCCTTCCACGACAAGCGGAAGCCGCGCTTTGCCGAGCTCCGCCGCCTCGAGGCGGGAGAGGGCCGCACCTGCCCTTCGTGTGGCGCCGTGGGCCTGCCCGCGTCGCATCGGTTCTGCGGGGCATGCGGCGTTGAGCTGCCGGACCCGTGGAGCGCTCACATGATGCCGGCCCAGCGTGGGCGGGACCAAGCGCCACGATGCAGCGGCTACATCACTGACGCAGACACTCGCTTACGGCACCTGATGCTGACGATGAACGTGGACGACGCAGATCGTTCTCGTCGAACGGCAGCCGGATCAGCGCACCGCGCTCGTTCGTCTGAACCGCCCGAAGCAGCTGAATGCGCTCAATGGCGCCGTCATGGACGCCCTGTGCGTCGCCCTCGAGGAGCTCGACCGCGACGACGAGGTCCGGGCGATCGTGGTGACCGGCAGCGAGCGGGCATTCGCGGCGGGCGCCGACATCGGCGAGATGGCGAATGCCACGCCGATCGAGATGCTGCGCACGAATCGGATCGGACAATGGGACCGCATCCGAAGGGTCACGAAGCCCGTGATCGCGGCGGTCAACGGCTGGGCGCTGGGCGGGGGCTGCGAGCTGGCCATGGCGCTCGACCTGATCGTGGCAGGGGAGGGCGCGAAGTTCGGACAGCCCGAGATCAATCTCGGGGTCATCCCGGGCGCCGGTGGGACGCAGCGCCTCACCCGCGCCATCGGCAAGAGCAGGGCGATGCGGATGATCCTGACGGGCGACCCGATCACGGCCGCCGAGGCCGAGCGCGCCGGCCTGGTGGCCATCGTCACGCAGGACGAGCTGGTCGTCGAGGACGCGCTTGCGCTGGCCGCGAGGATCGCGACGAAGTCGCCGATCGCGTTGCGGCTTGCCAAGGAGGCGATCAACGCGGCATTCGAGATGAGCCTGACCGATGCCCTCGGTCACGAGCGCCGCCTGTTCTACCTCCTGTTTGCGTCTGACGACCAGAAGGAGGGGATGGCCGCCTTCGTGGAGAAGCGAGAGCCGGACTTCCGCGGCCGATGAACCTGGGGAACCCCGATCACGCGGTCGGCGGACTGGCCGTGCCCCGTCCGGCGGGCGTCGAGCTCCGGCCGCTGGCGCGAGACGACTTCGCCAACGCCCTCGCCCTCGCCCGGGAGCTCCACGGGTTGCCGGACGGCGACCCCGAGCCGCATCGGTCGCGATTCGAGGCGCTCGTCAATGATGGGGACGCGACGCCATTCCTGGCGATCGCCGACGGCGAGCCCGCCGGGTTCATCGGCTTCCTGTTTCGACGTCGCCTGAATCACGCCACCTTCGAGGGTTGGGTCGGCGACCTGGTCGTGCGCGAGCGCTTCCGGGGGAGGGGGATCGGGCGGGCTTTGCTCGCGGCGGTCATCGCCGAGTGGCGGCTGCGTGGGGGGCACCAGGTCATGCTCGAGGTCGGCTACCAGCGGACCGCGGCACGCGCGCTGTACGAGTCGGCCGGCTTCGAGAACCAGGGCAAGTACTTCGAGATCTCTCCGGTGGTGACGCGCAACATCCAGCCGGCCAAGGGAGTCGGGATTCGACCGATCGTCGATGACGCTGCCGACTTCGACGCCACCACGCGTCTGCTCGCGGAGCTGGGCCGTCCGGCGCCGAGCGAGGAACGCATGCCCGCCCTGCGTCGTACGTACGCACAGCACGTCGCGAGCCGAGACACGGGGTCGCTCATCGCCCTGCTCGACGGACAACCCGTGGGCTTCGTCAGCCTCGAGTTCCGCCATCCCTTCTTCACGACCGCGCCGCAGGCCTGGATTCCGGACCTGGTGGTGACCGAGTCCGCGCGCGGCCGCGACATCGGCGCTGCGCTGCTCGACTCGGCCTTTGCCGAGGCAATCCGGCGCGGGGCGTATGCGGCGGCCCTCGAGTCGGGACATCAGCGCCAGGTGGCGCATCGGCTCTACGAGGCTGCGGGCATGTCGGACGTCGGAAGCTTCTACACGCTTGCTCGCTGAGCGAATTGGCGCTTTCTCACCGAATCGGTACGAAACGTGCATAGAGCGAGCCCTGGGTACGGCAGACTGTGCCCACGTAGTACGAGGGAGTGTTCATGAGCATCATTGCGTGGATCGTGGTCGGCGCCATCGCCGGCTGGATTGCAAGCAAGGTCGTCCCGGGTGACGAGGGCTACGGAGTCCTCGGCGGACTGATCGCCGGAATCGTCGGCGCCGTCGTCGGCGGATTCATCTTCGGCGCGCTGACCAACACCGATTGGACGACCGGCATCAACATCGGAACGCTGGTGGCGGCCATCGTGGGCGCGATCATCGTCGTATTCGTGTGGAACATGGTCACCAAGCGCAGCGGCACTCGAGCCGTCTGACAAACCCGTTTCCACAGGCACCTGCGCCCGGTACCTTTGAGGTACCGGGCGTTTTGGCGTCACCTCGCCGGTACAATCGCGCCGTGCCCGGATACGACACCCTGCTGTACCAGGCCGATGCGGCCGTGGCGACCATCACGCTCAATCGCCCCGAGACGCTAAATGCGCTGAATGCGCCGATGCGCCGGGAGCTGCTCGCCGCCGTCAAGGCGGCAGGGCGCGATGCCGAAGTCCGGGCCATCGTGATCACCGGCGCGGGGCGTGGCTTCTGCGCCGGCGCGGACCTCCGCGGCGGGTCGGGCGAGCGTCAGTTCCGGCGCGTCCTCACCGATGAGTACAACCCGCTCATCGAGGCGATCAGGGCCGTTCCCAAGCCCGTCGTCGCGTCGGTGAATGGCGTCGCTGCGGGTGCCGGCGTTAGCCTGGCGCTGGCTGCCGACATGGTGATCGCATCGGAGGGCGCACGCTTCGTGCCGGCCTTCAGCCGGATCGCGCTGGTGCCGGACTCGGGGCTCGCTCGCACGCTGGTGCGGGCACTCGGCCGGCATCGCGCCCTCGAGATCCTGCTCGGCGAGCGCGAGCTCAACGCCGATCAGGCGCGCGACGCCGGCCTCGTCGCCGTCGTGGCGCCGGCCGAGCGACTGGCCGACGAGACGCGGACGCTGGCAAGGCGGCTCGCGTCAGGCCCGACCGGCGCCATCGGCCTCACCAAGCGGCTCGTCAACGCCGCCGAGGACGCCACCCTGGCCGAGAGCCTCGCCGCCGAAGCCGCGCTCCAGGAAGCTGGCAGGTCGCGGCGGGGACCATGCCGAGGGCGTGGCGGCCTTCTCGGAGAAGCGCGAGCCCGAGTTCAACGGACGATGAACGAGGTCACGACGGTCGGCGTTCTGGGCGCCGGCACGATGGGGGCCGGCATCGCGCAGGTCGCCGCGGAGGCGGGGCTCGAGGTGCTCCTCCACGACCCGGCTCCGGGGGCCACCGATCGCGCCGTGGAGCGCATCGGCAAGTTCCTGGCTCGCAAGGTCGAAAAGGGGGAGCTGACCGACGACGGAATGGCGGCCGCCGTCGGCAGGCTCGGAACCTCGGCGATGCTCGAGGGGCTCGCCGTGGCGGAGATGGTGATCGAGGCCATTCCCGAGGATCTCGAGCTCAAGCGTGACGCGTTTCGCCGCCTCGACGCCGTGGCTGTGGCAGAGACCATCCTGGCCACCAACACAAGCTCGCTGCCCGTGGCACGCATCGCTTCCGCGACGGCGCATCCGGGTCGGGTGGTCGGCATGCACTTCTTCAACCCGGTGCCGCTGATGTCGCTGGTCGAGGTCATCCCGGGACCGATGACCGACCCGACGGTCACCGACAGCGTCGCGTATCTCGCCCGTCTGCTCGGCAAGACGCCGGTGGTCGCGGCCGATACGCCCGGCTTCATCGTCAATCGCGTGCAGCGTGCCTACTACCTGGAGGCTTTCCGCCTGCTCGAGGAAGGCCTGGCCGAGATGACGGCGATCGACACCGCCATGCGTGGGATCGGCTTCCGGATGGGCCCGTTCGAGCTGGCCGACACGGTCGGAACCGATGTGAACCTGGCCGCGGGGATCGCCATCTTCGAGGGCTTCTTCGGGGATCCACGCTACCGTCCGGCGCAGGTCCAGCGCCGCGTCGCCGACGCGGGCCGGCTCGGCAGAAAGTCGGGCGGCGGCTACTACGACTACGAGCCGGATGGAGCGCGTGGCGCGGCCTGGCCGGGCCTCGTGGCGGGAGCCCGTCGTGGGCCGCGGGTCACCGCGCTCGATGCGGCCCAGATCGAGGCCCGCATCCTCGCCGCGATCGTCAACGAGGCGGCGTCGGCGGTCGCCGATGGCGTCGCCTCGCCCGAGGCGATCGACACGGCCATGCGGCTCGCCACGAACTGGCCCGAGGGCCCGCTCGCCTGGGGCGAGCGGATCGGTCTGCCGTCGGTCGTCCACTCGCTGGAGGCGCTTCATGCGTCGGTGCCCGATGGGCGATATCGGGTCACGCCCCTCCTCCGCGTGCTGGCGGACACCGGCGGCACGTTCTTCCCGGCGCGGGGATAGCGGGTGCCGCTCTCCGGCCGCTATCGGGCCGTGATCTTCGACATGGATGGCCTGCTCCTGGATACCGAGACGCTCTGGCACGAGTCCGAGGCCGAGCTCTTCGCACGCCACGGCGCCGAGTTCACGCGCGAGGACCAGCTGCGGGTGATCGGCACCAACTTCGAGGTCACCGCGCGCTACTTCGCCGAGCGTCTCGGCTGGCCGTTCGAGCGACGGGCTGAGCTCGTCGAGGAGAGCACCGCCCTCATGCACGGTCGGGTGCGCGTCCGGGTGGATGCGCGGCCCGGTGCCGTCGAGCTGATCGAGGGCCTGCGGGCGCTCGACGGCATCCGCCTTGGCCTGGCATCCAACTCTCCGCGCTTCCTTGTCGATGACGCGCTCACGACGGCCGGCCTGGCCGATGCGTTCGACACGATCGTCACGTCCGACGATGTCGAGCACGCCAAACCGGCCCCGGACATCTACCTGCTGGCGTGCCGTCGCCTGGGCGTGGATCCCGCGGACGCCCTGGCGCTCGAGGACTCGACCTCTGGAATCACCGCCGCCAAGGCGGCGGGCCTGACCTGCATCGCCGTACCGATGTTCGCCGAGACGGACGTCTCCGCGGCCGATCGGATCGTCGCCTCGCTCGAGGAATTGCTCGAGAGGTAGAGGCGGGCATCAGCGGGTATCCTGACCGCATGTGCCGAAGCATCAAGACCCTGCGGACCGGCGCCGTACCGGCCACCGATGACGAGATCAGCGCCGCGGCGCTCCAATACGTGCGCAAGGTGAGCGGTTACCGCAAGCCTTCGACCGCGAACGAGCGCGCCTTTGACGAAGCGGTTGCGGCGGTTGCCGCGGCCTCCAAGCAGCTGCTCGACGCCGTCGCCGCGACCCACCCCCAGGCTCGCCGCATCGCCTGAGGCGCCGAACGCATCCGCCGCTTGGTGGCGGATGTACGATCCGGCTCCAACGAGCAACTGAGGAGCGTCCATGGCGTTCGTCGTTTCGGCTACCGTCGAGCTTGCCCGATGGTGGTGGACGTTCATCCTGAGGGGCGTCCTGGCGGTCGCCTTCGGCATCCTTGCCTTCTTCGCTCCGGGCCTCGGCGTCGCCGTGCTGGTGGGGCTCTTTGCCGCGTGGGCGATCATCGACGGCGCGACGAACCTGGTCGCCGGCTTCCGCACCCGCGGGAGGGACCGGAGCTGGTGGCTGTCGATCCTCGAGGGCATCGTCGGCATCGTGGCGGGCGTGGTCGCGCTCCTCTTCCCGATCTACGCGGCCGGGGCCCTGGTGCTCATCATCGCGGTCTGGGCGATCATCACCGGCGTCTTCGAGATCGTGGCCGCCATCCGGCTGCGTGAGCAGATCACGGGCGAGCTGTGGCTCGGTCTGGCCGGCCTCGCCTCCATCCTGTGGGGCGTGATCCTCTTCCTGTTCCCGGGCGCCGGTGCGCTGAGCCTCGTCTGGTTGATCGGCGGATTCGCGATCGCGTTCGGGGCCTTCCTCGTCGCGCTGGGCCTCCGGCTGCGGCGAATCAACGAGCTTGCGAAGACCGACGCGGCCCACGACTACAGCCGATAGGGGACCGGTCAGCCGAAGGCTGCGACCGCAGCATCGGCCGCGCGCTGGTCCTCGTCCGAGCTGCCGCCGCTGACGCCGACCGCGCCGACCAGCACCCCGTCCCGCTCCAGCGGCATGCCTCCGGCAAAGACGACCATCCGCCCGCCGGCAAGTGAGTCGTACCCGTAGAACTCGGTGCCCGGCTGGACCACCGGACCGAGATCGCGCGTCGGCATGCGGTTCATGAGGGCCGAGAAGGCCTTATTTCGCGCCAGATCGATCGAGACGAGGTCGGCGCCGTCCATGCGCGCGAAGGCCACCAGCTGGTCTCCGCTGTCCACGACAGCCACCGAGAGGGCGACGCGCAGATCGCGCGCGGCCGCCTCCACGGCGTCGACGATGCGTCGGGCTGCGGCGAGCGTCATCCCGCCTGCCTGGGACGCTGTCGAGCCTCGGGTCGCAACGACGTTGTCGAGGTCCCGGTCCGGCGAGCTCATTCGGAGCGTCCCCGCAGTCGAAGCGCCAGCAGCGTGAGTGCCACGGTCCCGACCATGAGCAGCACGGCCATGGCGATCAGGACCGGGAGGCGCTGGGCGAAACGCAGCTGGCCGTACAGGAAGACCGGGAAGGTCGGGTCGCCGCCGACCAGGAAGATCGCCAGCGCGATCTCGTCGAAGCTGACGATGAAGCAGGTCAGCCAGGCCGACAGCAGCGTCGATGCCATCAGCGGCAGCACGATCTGGCGGAGCGTCGTCGGATAGGTTGCCCCGAGGTCCATCGCCGCGTCCTCGAGCGCCGGATCGAGCCCGGCGAGCCGCGCCAGCACGATCAGCGTCGCGTACGGGACGGCGACCACGGTGTGGCCGATAGCGACCGTCAGCAACGAGCGTGGAACGTCGACGGCAACGAAGAGCAGGAAGAAGGCAACGCCCATGACCACGAAGGGAACGATGAGCGGGAGGCCCGCCAGGGCCAGCAGCAGGCTACGCCCACGGAACTGGAAACGGAGCACGGCGATCGCCACCACGCTCCCCAGCGCGGTTGCCAGGGTCGCCGACCCGACGCCGACCACGAAGCTGTTGCGCGCCGCCTCGAGCATCGCCTCGTTGCCGAACACCGATGCGTACCAGTCGAGCGTGAAGCCCTCCAGGGGAAAGGAGAGCGTCGTGCCGGCGTTGAACGAGAAGACGAACAGGATGGCGATCGGCAGGTAGAGAAGGAACAGGATGCCCCAGTAGAACGGGCGGAGTGGCACGCGGGTCCGTCCGACTCCGATGGCGCTGCGGCGCGACTCCCGCGCCGTGACGGCGGTCATACCGATATCCGCCGGAGGTCAACCACGCGCAGCGCGACGGCGACGAGGAGCAGGGTCAGGACGAGCATGAGCATCGCCATCGCCGAGCCGAGCGGCCAGTTGGCGGAACGCGTGAAGAAGCCCTGGATGATGTTGCCGTACATGGTTCCGCCGGTGCCGCCGACCAGCGACGGCGTGACGTACTCGCCGACCGTCGGGATGAACACCATGAAGAACGTCGCCAGCGCGCCCGGCACGCTGAGCGGCACTGTCACCCGCCAGAACCGCGCCCATGGGCCGGCGCCGAGGTCGGCGGCTGCCTCGAGGTGGTTGCGATCGATGCGCTGCATCGCGGCGTAGATCGGGAGCGCGGCGAACGGGATCCAGATGTAGACGAGCGTGATGATCACCGCCGGCCGGCTGTACAGGAGAAGGCCGATCGGCTCATCGGTCAGGCCGAGGGCGCCAAGCAATGAGTTGATGCCGCCCTCCGGCCCGAGCATCAGCTTCCAGGCCATGACCCGCAGCAGGTAGCTGACCGCGAACGGGATGAGGAGCAGGGTCAGGTAGAGCGCCGCGCGCGAGCCGGCGCGGAAGGTCAGGAAATACGCCACCGGAAAGGCGAGGAGAGTCGCCATTCCGGCGACTCCGACCGCCATCAGCACCGATATCCCGAGCAGCCGCACGAAGGCAGGCGTCCCGAACACCTCCTGGTAGTGCTCGGGCGACAGCGCCCAGGGATCCGATGGACCGACGGCACCGGATCCCGCCCGGATGCTGTATGCCGCGATCAGGATGAGCGGCAGCAGGAAGAAGACGGCGAGCCACACCAACGGCGGTCCGACGAGAAACGGGAGCGTTCCCCGCCGACCCAGCATCGGCTGCAGCCCGCCTGCGCCGGCGGCCCCGCGCTATTCGGCCTGGACCCGCTCCCACATCGCGGTCCACGCGTCCCGCTGCTCCTCGGTGACGTTCGGCGTGAAGTTCGTCGTCTCGAGGATGGTCGGATCATCGAGCCCGAAGGCCTCGATAAGCACAGGATCCTCGATCGCGGCCATCACGTCGCCGTTGGCGCATCCGTAATAGAAGAGCGTCACCGCGTTGCTGCAGCTCGTCTCCGCCAGCTTGTCGTCGAGGAACTCGAGGGCGAGCTCATAGCTGTCGGTGTCGGAGCTGATCCCGTACAGGCCGACCCACGAGTTTCGGCCCTCTTCGGGGTTGGCGTAGGCAACCGGGTCACCGGCCGCGAGCGCGGTGGCGTAGCAGCCCTGCCAGGCGTACGCGACCCATACGGTGCCGTCCTGCACGGCGGGGCAGAGATCGGTGTACTCGCCCGACCAGTAGAAGGCGTTCAGCGGCTTCTGCGCGATCCAGTCGGCCTCGATCTGGGCGAGCTGGTCATCGGTGATCGCCGTCTCGTCCCAGCCGTTGATGTAGGCGGACACGGTCACCGCGCCGGGACCGTCGTTCCACATCGAGATGTGATCCGCGTACTCCTCGTTGAACAGCGCGTCCCAGCTGGTGACCTCGTCGACGTGCTCGGTGTTGTAGAGGATCGAGGTGAATCCCCAATCCCACGGCACGAAGTACTGCTTGCCGTCGATCTGCCCCAGCTCCTGGTATTCGACCGGAACCTGGTCCCAGTTCGCGAGCTTGCTCGTGTCGATCTCCTGCACCAGGCCCTGGTCGACGTAGAACTGCTGCCAGCCGGTGTAGAAGTGGAAGATATCGGCCTGGCTGCCGCCCTCCATCTGGGCGAGGATGTTGGCGTCGGTGTCACCGAACTCGAAGGTCACGTCCGTCTCCGGGTTCGCCTCGGAAAAGTCGATCCAGAAGTCGGGGGCCTCGTAGCCGCTCCACTCGAGCACGAGCAGCTCGTTCGGCTCGACGGCCGCGGATGGGCTCGCGCCACCGCCCGAACACGCCGAGAGCAACAGCAGGCCGCTGGCCGCAACGGCAAGTGGAGCGCGGGAGAGCTGGACTCGGGCACGCACTGGTGATCTCCTCCGTTTGGGGGTCGGCAAACGTGCCGGGCGGTGCAATCCGGGGATGCTACGTCCGGGCGCGCCGCGAGGTCAACGAAATCCGCCTCGCCTAGTGGCCCAGCCGGTAGCCGAAGAGGCGCGGGATGCGAGCCACCAGCTTCAGGAACCAGGCGGGGCGCCGTCCGGCATCGAGGGCGTCGTCCTCACGGATGAGCGCCTCCCGGATCAGCCGTGCGCCGAGATAGCGGAATGGCTCAGGCGGCAGGAAGGGCTGCCGACGGCCGACGAAGGGCAGGGCCGCGAGCGATGGTTCCGCGCCGTCGACGAGCGTCGCGAGGATGCGCCCGGCCAGCCTGGCCGGACCCGCGCCGTTGCCGGCGAAGCCATGCGCGAAGTGCATTCGTCCGTCATGAGTCGAGGCAATCTCCGGGAAACGATGGCCCGTGATGTCGATCGGGCCGCCCCAGGCGTCGTCGAGGCGGACGTCGGCGAGCATCGGCAGCAGGTGGCGGAAGTTGGCGACCACGCGGGCGATGGCATGCTGGTCGTGCGTGAACGTCGCGCCGATCCGACCGTCGTAGCCGGCCGCGCCCACGCCGCCGCCGAATGCGATCCTGCCGTCGGCGGTGGTGCGGAAGTAGCTGATGGTGAAGCGCGAGTCGCTCAACAGCTCGCCCCCGGTCCACCCGATCTCGGCCAGGCGGTCGGGGATCGGCTCGGTGGCGATCATGTAGCTCCCCCAGGCCAGGAGGCGGCTGCGAAAGCCCGGCCATCCGCTCGCCCAGGCGTTGATCGCCAGCACAACCTGCTCGGCGAACACGCGCCCGCCGTCGGTGGCAAGCTGGAGCCGCCCGCTGCCCGCCGACAGCGAGCGCACGCGCGTCCCCTCGTGGATCCGGACGCCGCGCTCGAGCAGGACGCGGCGGAGGCCGCGCGCCAGGCGCGCCGGCTGAATGGACGCCGCGCTCCGCATCCAGAGGCCCTCTCGGAAGGCCGGGGAGGCGCACACGCGCTGGACATCGTCCGGACTCATGTGGATGAGCTCGTCGCCAACGCCCAGGGCCCCGAGCTGCGCGACGGTCGCCGGCCAATCCGGGCCCTGCGCGGGGAAGGCATTGACGCGCAGGTACCCCGCCTTCGTGTACCAGGCATCGACCTCGTGCTCCTTGCACCAGGCACCGATGCCGTCGACCACCTCATCGACCGCGCGGGCGATCGAGAGTGCCTCATCCGTGCCGTAGCGGCGCGCGAGGTCGGGGACGTTCTCCCACCACCCGTGCACGAACCCGCCGTTGCGCCCGCTCGGACCGCCTCCGCAGATGTCCTGCTCAAGCAGCACGATGCGGTCACCCGGCATTCGCTGGCTCAGGAAATAGGCGGTCCACATCCCCGTATATCCGCCGCCGATGATCGCGACTTCGGCGTCGGCCTCACCGGCCAGCGGTGGCGCCGGCGCCGGATCGTTCTCCGCGGCCAGCGCCTCGCGCAGCCACCAGCTTCGGCGGACGCCGGGAATCGGTGGAGTGACGGGTCGGTCGGTCATGGACCGCGCCGGTCGCGGAATCGGTCCTCGATCAACCGGGTTTCACCACCATCAGGACGATGATCGCCAGGACCAGCACGGCGAGCACGATTCCGAGCAGCCGGCCCCGACCTCCGAGCTCCGCGAACTCGGCCGTCTGCGCGCCGCCGGCCTCGTAGGACGCGATCTGGCGCTTGAGCGTCGGCGAGTAGAAGATGATGGCCACCGCGCCCATCACCACGTACAGGCCGATCGCCACCGCAACCCAGAAGGTCGTGAACTCGTAGGGACCGATCAGCACGAGGATGATCCCGACCACCAGCAAGCCGGCGTAGGCCGGATTCGCGACCCGGTCGTCGAGGAACTTGATGCCGCGCAGGGCATAGCCCATGTGCTCAGGCTCGCGCGCCGCCCGCGCCTGCCAGATGCCATAGCTGATGTTGAAGCCGACGGCCACGATGGCGAACAGGATGTGCAGGGTCTTCAGCCAGGGATAGAGATCCACGCTCGGTCTCCCAATGGGGTGGTCGGTGAGGCCGATGGTACGACCGGCAGCAACACGGGGTAGCATCGGTGACCATGAGTCGTGACCCAGCACGAACGCCGGTCATTGTCGACGGGCTGCGAACCCCGTTCGGCCGTTACGGCGGTGCGCTCAAGGACGTGCGGCCGGACGACCTGGCCGCGCACGTCGTCCGCGCGGTCGTGGAGCGAACGGGCATCGATCCGGGTCTGATCGACGACGTCATCCTCGGCGCGGCGAACCAGGCGGGCGAGGACAACCGCAACGTCGGCCGCATGGCTGCGCTCCTGGCCGGCCTCCCGATCGAGGTCGCGGGCCAGACCGTCAACCGCCTGTGCGGATCCGGCCTGCAGGCGGTCATCGGCGCCGCGCATGCGATCGCCTACGGCGACGGATCGGTCTTCATCGCCGGCGGGGTCGAGTCGATGACCCGCGCCCCATTCGTGACGGCAAAGGCGTCCGCGGCCTTCCCGCGCGGCGAGCAGACGATGTACGACACGACCCTCGGCTGGCGCTTCACCAACCCCCGCCTGGCGGATGCCTACTACCCGTACTCGATGGGCGAGACCGCCGAGAACGTCGTCGAGCAATGCGGCGTCAGGCGCGAGGACCAGGACGCGTTCGCAGTGACGTCGCAGCAGCGTTGGAAGTCGGCCAGCGAGGCCGGTCGGTTCACCGATGAGATCGTCCCGATCGAGGTTGCCGACGGTCGCGAAAAGCGTTCCTTCGACACCGATGAGCACCCACGACCCGACGCCACCATGGAGTCGCTGGCCGCGCTCAAGCCGGCATTCAAGCGTGACGCCTCCGGATCGGTGACCGCGGGCAACAGCTCCGGCATCAACGACGGAGCGGCAGCCGTGCTTGTCATGAGCGAGGCGCGCGCCCGGGAGCTGGGGCTGCGCCCGATGGCACGGATGGTCGCCAGCGCCGTGGCGGGCGTCGACCCCGCCACCATGGGCCTCGGCCCGATTCCTGCCTCGCGGCGCGCACTGGAGCGGGCCGGATTGTCGGTCGCCGACCTCGACCTGGTGGAGCTCAACGAGGCGTTCGCCGCCCAGGCGCTGCCGGTGATGCGCGAGCTGGGCCTGGATCCGGCAGTCACGAACGTCAACGGTGGCGCGATCGCCATCGGCCACCCGCTCGGCGCCTCCGGCGCGCGCCTGACGGCGACGCTCGTCCACGAGATGCGGCGACGCGGCGCTCGATACGGCCTCGCCACGATGTGCATCGGCGTGGGGCAGGGGATCGCGGCCGTGTTCGAGTCGGTCGAGTGAGCGACGATCGCTGGATCTCGGTAACAGCCGTCGGCGAGGGATCGACGAGGAGCCCGATCACGGCCCTCCGATGCCGAAGGGCCGGATGATGGCGATGGCCGAGTCGGCCAACGTGCCGACCGAGGTGGTAGCGGGCGACCTGACCGTCACGCGGCGCATCCGCGCATGGTTCGAGAACGGGTGAGCTGACGCGTCGTATGTCGGACGTCCGGCGCATCTACTACATCCAGGCCGTTCGGGCCTTCCTCTACGGCTTTAGCAGCATCCTCATCGGCGCCTCCCTGACGTCCGCCGGTCTCGACGACCCGGCGGTAGGGGCGGTCTTCACGGCGATGCTGCTCGGCATGGCCATCTCGTCGCTGGCCGTGGGGCGCTGGGGGGAGGCGCTCGGTCGCCGGCGCACGTACGCGCTGCTGCTGGTGATCATGGGGGTGGCCGGCACGGTCTTCGCGCTCACGGGCAGCGTCCCATTCCTCGTCATCGCCGCGTTGACGGGCACCCTCTCGACCGATCCCAACGAGTCGGGGCCGATCACCACGGTGGAGCAAGCGATGCTGGCCTCGACGCCTCCCGCCGAGCGCAGCAGCGTCTACGGTCGCTACAACGCGGTCGCCTACCTCGCCGGTGCGGCAGGCGCCCTTGCCGCCGGCGGGCCGAGCGCGATGCGCGGCTTCCTCCCCGGGCTGCCGCCGGATCAGCGCTGGCTGCTGCTCATGCCCATCGGGGCTGCTGTCTGCGTCCTGCTGGCCGCGCGGCTCAGCAGTCGGGTCGAGGTCGAGGGCGACATTCCTGCGCGGGAACGCGGCCTTCAGCGATCGCGCGGCGTGGTGCGGCGGCTCGCCGCCCTCTTCGCCCTGGATGCATTCGCCGGCGGCTTCATCGTCCAGAGCTTCATGGTCTTCTGGTTCGGGCGCCAGTTCGGCGCCGATGCGCAGCTGATGGGCCTCGTCTTCTTCGGGGTCGGTCTGCTCCAGGCGGCGTCATCGGTTATCGCCGGCTGGCTGGCCGCACGCATCGGCATGCTGAACACGATGGTGTTCTCGCATCTCCCGTCGAACGTGCTGCTGGCGCTCATCCCGCTCGCGCCATCACTCGCGGTCGCCGTGCTCCTGCTGCTAGCCCGATCCGCGCTCTCGCAGATGGATGTCCCGGCGCGGCAGGCGTATGTCGCGGCGCTCGTCGACCCGGCCGAACGGACGGCCGCGGCCGGCTACACGAACGCCGCGCGGCACCTGGTGCGTCCCGCCGGTCCGATCCTGGCGTCGGCGTCGATGGGGATGGCAGCCGGCCTTCCCTTCCTGGTCGCTGGGGGGCTGAAGGCCGTCTACGACGTGGCCCTCTACCTCACCTTCCGTCGGGTCCGCCTCGCAGAAGATGATTCTGCTCCCACTCGTGCTGAGTGACGGCTTACTCGAGTCGGGGAAGGAGCCCTTTCGACGCGTCGAGCAGGACGAGGCGGTTGCCGAACGGGTCGCGAACGACGGCGCAACGGCCGATCTGGATGTCGAATGGCGGAACCACGATGCTGCCGCCGGCGGCCGACCAGTCCGCCAACGCCGCATCGAGGTCGGCCACCATCAGGTCGGTCTCCTGGTCAGGGCGCTCGACCTGGAGAACGAGCTCGGCGCCGTCGTCGGGGAGGCGCAGGCCGACCGCGACGTCGGACCGCCAGACGACCTCGTGCCCGAGGCCACGCGAGTAGAAGCCCAGCGCGTCATCGAGGTCGGGCACCGGCAGCTGGAGGCTGTCGATTGAGCGAACGAGCGGACGCGACCGCATCGGTTCTATCTAGCCGAGGTTCAGGTTGGGCAGGACCTTCTCGCCGAAGGTGCGGATGAAGGTCGCCTGATCGCGACCGACGTTGTGCAGGTAGATCTCGTCGAAGCCCATGTCGACGAACTTCTGGATCTGGGCGGTGTGCTCGTCGAGGTCGGCGCTGATCAGCATCCGGTTCGCGAAGTTCTCGATCCGGACGAGCTTCGCCATCTGCTCGAAGTCCTCCGGATTCTTGATGTCCTGCTTCGGGAAGGGCATCCCGCCGTTCGGCCATTCCTTCAGCGCGTTCTGCTCCGCCTCCGCCTGCGTTGGCGCCCAGCTGACGTGGATCTGGAGCTGCGTCTTCATGGCCGATGCGTCCTTGCCGGCCTCACTCGCGCCTTCCCGGAACTTGTCCCACAGCATGGCGATCTTCTCGTCCGCTGCGCCGACCGTGATGATCCCGTCCGCGTACTTGCCGGTCTTCTTGGCGTTCACCGGTCCGGCGGTGGCAACGTAGATCGGCACCGGCTGCTCGGGGCGCGTATAGAGGCGCGCCGACTCGAGCGTGAAGTACTCGCCGTCGTGCTTCACGACCTTGCCGCTGAACAGCTTGGTAATGATCTCGATCGACTCGAACATCATGCGGCTGCGCTCGCCGACCTCGGGCCACTCGCCGCCGATGACGTGCTCATTGAGCGCTTCGCCGGCTCCCAGGCCGAGCCAGAAGCGGCCCGGATACATCGCGCCCAGGGTGGCGGCGGCATGAGCGATCACCGCGGGGTGGTATCGGAAGCCGGGGCAGGTCACCGCCGTGCCGAACGGCAGCTTCGTGCGTTGCCCGAGCGCCCCCATGAACGACCAGGCGAATGCGGCCTGGCCCTGCTGCGGCGTCCAGGGGTGGAAGTGCTCGCTCACCTGGAACCCGGCGTCGAAGCCGGACGCCTCGGCCAGCTCGGCCCAGTCGAGCAGCTCGGTGGGGTGGAACTGCTCGAGCATGCACGCGTATCCGATCTTCGTCATGCCGATAGCGTACCCGGCCCCATCGACACGAGAAAGGCGCCGGAGCTCGCTTCGAGCGTCCGGCGCCCCGGAAGGGAGATCGGAGCGGGTTACGCGCCCGTGCCCTCGGCATCGGTGTCGTCCGAGCCGGGGTCGCGCCACGGACCGAACCCGCCACGTCCGGGTCCGAAGTGTCCCGGTCCGAAGCCGCCGAGCTCGCCGCCCCCGTCGAGCCAGGTGGTGAGCCGCTCGATCACCGCATCGGCGCGGGCCTGGTCGAGACCATCGGCGATGGCCGCATCGAGGTCGGCCTGCACCGCGGCAAGCACGGATGCCTTGACGTCGTCGTAGGCGACGCCCTCCTCCTCGGCCAGCGCCTGGAGCGACCCTGCTGCGTCGAGCCGGTCGATCAGCGCGGAGCTCTCGATACCGAGCGCGTCGGCCGCCGCCTCGAACACGTCGCCGCCGAGGAAGCCTCGGGCGACGCCATGCTCGAAGCCACGCGCAAAGCCGTGGCCGAACCAGGCGCAGCCGCTGCCGTCCGACGCGTCGATCCGCTCGCGGATCGCTGTCGCCCGTTCCTCCGTGATATCGCCGGCCGCGACGGCGGCGTCGACGGCCGCGGTTGCCGCAGCCTTGCCGGCCGCCACCAGCTCGTCCCGGGTGACGTCGAGCTCGGACGCCAGCGCGTCCATGAAGACGTCGCAGTACTCGCCGGTTGCGGCGGTCGTATCGGTGTCGGTGGTCTCATCGGTGGCAAGTGCCGAGCCGATGAGGGTGCCGCCCACCAGGGCGGAGATGATGAGCGCCCCGGCCGCGCCGAGGGTCTTCGTGAGTCGCATGGTGGTCCTCGCGTGTGCTGTCTGATCGACTTCCACAGGATCGGGGCGGTCGGTGAAGAACGCGCCAAGAACGCGCCATTCGGTCTTCACATCGCCTGAATCGGTCGGCGCGTAGGATGCCGACCATGACCGCCCCCGCCCGGATCCTGGTTGTCGAGGATGAGCCGCAGCTCCGCGGCCTGCTGAGGCTGTACCTCGAGCGAGACGGCTATCGCGTGACCGATGCCGGCGATGGGCCCACCGCCCTTGCCGCGTACGACGCCGAACCGTGCGACCTCGTGATCCTCGACCTGATGCTGCCCGGCATGCAGGGCGAAACGGTGCTCGAGGCGTTGCGTGACGTAGGCGACGTACCCGTGCTGATCACCTCCGCCAAGCGGAGCGATGCCGAGCGAATCGCCGGGCTCCGCGCCGGCGCCGACGATTACCTCGCAAAGCCGTTCAACCCGCACGAGCTCACGGCTCGCGTGGCCGCGATCCTGCGCCGCACGCGCGCGGCCGCTCCCGATCAGCCGCCGCCGATCCTGAGCTTCGATGGCGGCCGGCTCCTGCTCGACCCCGGCTCGCGACGCTTCACGCTGGCGGACGGACGCGCCGGACGGCTGACTCCCGGGGAATCGTCGCTGCTCGCCGCGCTCGCCGCACGCCCCGGTTCGGTGCTGAGCCGCCAACAGCTCCTCGACGTCGTCGCGCGCCGCCCGGACGAGGTGTTCGAGCGGGTGGTGGACGTGCACGTGGCGAACCTGCGCCGCAAGCTCGACGACGATCCTGGTGCGCCCTGGCTGATCGAGACCGTGCCGGCCACCGGGTATCGCCTTGCCGCGACGCGGGACCCGTCGCCGTGATGACCGGCCGGCCCCTGGCCGTTCGCCTGGCCGCACTGCTGGCGGGCGTCGTCGTGGTCGTGCTGATCATCGCGGGGATCGTCGTCAACCAGGCGGCATCGAGGTCGCTCGACCAGACCCTGAGCGAGCGTGACCAGCAACGCCTTGGGCTGGCCGTCACGCTCGTTGACGAAGCCCTGCAACGGGGCGTCCAGGGGCGAGGCCTGCAGCTGCTGGTGCGGCGGGTTGCGGGGGAGAGCGGCGGGACGGTGCGGGTTCGCTCCGGGGACGGCACGGTGCTGGCCGAGGCGGGCCGGCCTCCGCCCGGCGCGCCGATGGAGACGCTCTCGCGGGACCTGTCGGCTGCCTCCGGGGGCGGAACGCTCGAGATCAGCGTGCCGACAGCTCGCGGGGGCTTCGTCGCCGCCTTCAACACGGCGCTGGTCTTCACCGGCATCGTCACGGTCGCGGCGCTCCTCCTTGCGGCCACGGTGCTTGCCAACCGGCTGACGCGCCCGCTCCGCGCGGTCACCCAGGCCGCGCGACGCCTTGGCGAGGGCGACCTCACCTCACGCGCGAGTGGGGGCCCGGACGCGGAGTCCACGGAGCTGGCGACAGCCTTCAACGCCATGGCCAGCCGCCTCGAGCAGTCCGAGGGACTGCGCCGGCGCGCGGCGAGCGACCTGGCGCATGACCTCGCCACGCCGGCCACCGTGCTCGAGTCGCAGCTGCAGGCCATGGTCGACGGCATCGTGCCGGCCGATGCGGCCCAGCTCGAGAAGGCGAGGTCCGCGGCCGCCGGCCTGTCGGGCGTGATCGTGCAGCTCGGTGAGCTGACGCACGCCGAGGCGGCTCCGCTCCAGCGCCGCTCGCAGCGCGTCCCAATGGCGGCGTTGGTTCGCGAGATCGTCGACTCGCTCGACGGGCTGCTGAGCGAGCGCGGGGTTGCCGCCGTGATCGACGGATCAGAGGCCGACGCCACGGCTGACCCTGGGCAGGTGACACGGGCGCTGCGAAACCTGCTCACCAACGCGGTCCAGCATTCGTCGCGGGGCGGCACGGTTCGCATCGGGGTGACCCAGGGGTCGCAGGTCGAGATCAGGATCGCCGACGAGGGGCCGGGGATCGCCGACGAGGACCGGCCGTACGTGTTCGAGCGCTTCTATCGGGCGGATCGGTCCCGGAGCAGGTCTGCCGGAAGCGGGATCGGGCTCACCGTGGCCCGCGAGCTGATCGCCGCCAACGGCGGATCGGTCGAGGTCGAGTCGACGGGTCCGACGGGCACCACGTTCAGAGTCAGCCTGCCGCTCGCCGGGTGATCGCGCCCGAGCATCGGGCTTCGCGAATCGGCATCATTGGCCGATGGCGCACACGGTTCGGCACCATGCATCGGTCGACGAGTTCATGGCGGCCGCGGGCAGCTTCCACCAAGGCCATCGGCTACGAGCTGGTCTGTGACGTCGACCAGTACCGCTTTGCCGCCGATGCGTAGAGCCTGGATCGCCGCGCTGCTGCTCCTGGCCGCCTGTGCGTCGCCTTCGGGTTCGGAGCGTCACGGGTGCAACGCCACCTGGCTCGAGGTGCCGTCGGTGGCGATGCAGCCAGGCGGGGCACAGGAGCAGGCACTTCCGATCGACTGCATCGAAGCGGTCGCGAACCGGCGCGTGCGCATCGGCTTCCACCTGCCGGGTGGGCCGAGCTGCCACATCCTGAGCCGAGTCGTGCTCGTCGAATCGGCCGATGCGGTCTCGATCACGCTGTTCGCCGCCGTGAACGACGACCCGAATGCGGGTGCCTGCCCGGACGAGCCGCAGATGGTCGTGACCGACGTCGACCTCGCCTCGCCGATCGACGATCGGCACCTGCTCGACGGAAGCCCCAGCGGCTAGCCGTCTACCATCCGGCCATGCCGACCCTCCTCGTCCGCTCATGGGTGAGCGCGCCCGTCGAGCGCGTCTTCACCTTCTACGACGATCCCGCCAACCTCTCGCGGCTCATGCCGCCGATGCTTCGCATGCATCTCGTGCGCGTCGAGCCGGATCCGCCACAGGTCGGCTCCATCTTCGAGTTCCGCTATGGACTTGGACCCGTCCAACGAACGTGGACCGTGCGGATGGTGGAACGCGTCGAGAACGAACGATTCGCGGACGAGACGCTCGCCGGGCCGATGGCACGCTTCCTCCACTCGCACACCTTCACGCGCGCGCCACGTGGGACGTGGATCGATGATCGCGTCGACTTCCATGTCGGGCCGGACGGGCCGGTGGGCGCGCTGATCGACCTGGTGGCGCTGGTGGGGATGCGCCTGACCTTCATCTGGCGCAGCGTCCGACAGCGGCAGCTGCTTCGCGGATAGCGCGGTTGCACCGCATTCCGCCCCCGCGTACCGTGGCGCGCAGCATGACCGGCGCCCTCGCAGCTTGGTTCTCCCGGTTCCCCGAAGGCTGGTGGGGATACCACTGGGCGCCGCCGAGACCGATGAGCGCCGTCGAGCTGATCGGCACCCCGACCATCGATAGCCGGCTTATGGCGACCCTCTGGGCGGTCGTGAGCCGCCGTCGCAGCGTCATGCTCAGCTCCGAGGCACCCCAGGCCGGAAAGACGACCGCTCTCAGCGCGCTGGTCGACTTCCTTCCCGACGACACGACCGGCATCTTCGTGCGTGGGTGGTGGGAGGAGTACGACTGGCTCGACGAGATTCCCGCCGGCACCGGCTACATGCTCATCAACGAGATGAGCGATCACCTGCCGATCTACGTCTGGGGCCGGGCGGCGCGCGGCGCCCTCATCCTGGCCGGCCAGGGCTGGGGCCTGGGCGCCACCATGCACGCCGACTCGCTGCCGGAGGCGATCGAGTCCCTGCGCGGGCATCTCGGCGCAACCGATGCGGACCTCGCCGGCCTCACCATCTACCTGCAGTACTCGGCCTACGAAACGCCCGCCGGCATGTATCGCCGGATCGAGGAGGCGTGGCACCTGCGCCTGGACGAGGAAGGGGCCCTGGCGCCGGTGCGTCTCGGCGCGATCGAGGGCGACAGATCACCGAGCTTGACGGGCGCCCAGCGCCTTCCCTCGCCGCCGATGCTGCCCGGCGACGGCGGTCGGTCCACTCGACCGTTCGTGCATGAGCCGGCCGCCTACGCCGTCCTTGCCGCCTCGCTCGGGCTCACCGCGGAAGCGCTGGAGTCAGAGCTGGCGGCCCGGTCCGCCTTCCTCGAGGACCTTGCCGCTCGCGGGGTGTGCGATCCGCCGGCAGTCGCCGAGGCGGTCCGTGCGTGGACCCCGGACTGAGCCGCTAGGGCTCGTGGGCGGCTGTTGAGATCCGGTGCTACGCTCGCAGCCTCATGCCTGATCCCGCGCGCCGACCCGACGACACCACCCTCGGTGAGCTGCGCGCAGCCGGCTATCGGACCCGCAGCGTCAAGGAGGAGCTGCGCGCCAACCTGCTCGAGCGGATCCGCACCAACGAGCCGTTCCTGCCGGGCATCCTCGGCTACGAGGAGACGGTGCTGCCCCAGCTCGAGAACGCGATCCTGGCCGCGCAGGACGTCATCCTGCTCGGAGAGCGCGGCCAGGCCAAGAGCCGCATCGCGCGGTCGCTGGTCGGCCTGCTGGATCCGTGGGTGCCGTACATCGCCGGCACCGAGCTGCATGACGATCCGCTGCACCCGGTCTCGCCGCTGGCCCGCAACCTCCTGGCCGAGCATGGCGATGCCACACCGATCGCGTGGTGGGCGTCCGCGGATCGCTACAGCGAGAAGCTGGCAACACCCGACATCAGCATCGCCGACCTGATCGGGGAGGTGGACCCGGTCAAGGTGGCTGAAGGACGCTACCTGTCCGACGAGCTGACCATCCACTACGGCCTGCTGCCGCGGACGCATCGGGGAATCTTCAGCCTCAACGAGCTGCCCGACCTTGCCGAGCGCATCCAGGTCGGGCTGCTCAACGTGATGGAGGAGCGCGACGTCCAGGTGCGCGGCTACCGCGTGCGCCTCGAGCTCGACCTGTTCGTGATCGCCAGCGCCAATCCGGAGGACTACACGAGCCGGGGCCGGATCATCACGCCCCTCAAGGACCGATTCGGCGCGCAGATCAGGACGCACTACCCAGAGGAGACGACGACCGAGATCGCGATCATGGAGGCAGAGGCCGTCTCGTTCGATGACGGCGACGGCGACGCCTCGGTGCCGGTCCAGGTGCCGGGCTTCATGAAGGAGGTCGTCGCCGAGCTGTCACAGCTGGCGCGTCGCTCGTCGGAGGTCTCGCAGCGCTCCGGCGTGTCGGTGCGCGTCACGATCGCGAACCACGAGACGCTCGCGGCCGCGGCCCTCAAGCGCGCGGTCCGGCTGGGGGAGCCTTCGGCGGCGCCGAGGATCAGCGACCTGCCGGCCGTGGTGGCGTCGACCGCCGGCAAGATCGAGCTCGAGACGCTGGGCGACGAGACGCGCGAGGACCGGGTGGTCGAGAAGCTCGTTGCCCGCGCCGTGGTCAACGTCTTCAACCGCCATTTCGCACTGTCGGAGCTCGTCCCGCTCATCGAGCAGTTCGAGGAGGAGGGGCTGGAGGCGGAGGTCGGCGAGTTCGTGCACTCGCGGATCCACGGCGAGCTGGTCGAGCTCGTCCCCGAGCTGCGGGCGGCGATTGCCCGTCTCGATGCCGGCGAGTCGCCCGCGGGGATCGCGTCCGCCACCGAGTTCGTGCTCGAGGGGCTGCACCTCAACCGGCGGCTCAACAAGGAGCGGCGCGGGGGCGGCGTCCGCTACGCCCGCTAGCGCCCGGCCAGCGACGCAACCAGGGGCGCGAACGACTCCATCACTCGGGCGGGGATGCCGTACGAGCTGACGCCGATGCGCTCACGGCGCCGGAGCATGCCGTCGCGCAGCTGGTCGATCGTTCCGTACAGCAGATACGGCGAGCCCCCGGCAACGGCCGGGCCGGCGGACTTGAGCAGCGCGCCGAGCGAGCTCGAGATCGGTTGCGGTCCGCCGACGACACCGGCGTCGCCGACGAAGACGTTGAGCTCCAGCTCGTCGAAGCGAGATCCGGCTGCGGCGCGAACCTGCGCGACGCGCTCGGCCAGCGCCGATTCGGTGGCGTGGCGCATCATCGGCCGCCCCGACAGGGAGAACTGCGGCACGAAGCTGACGATCTGCGCCTCTCGCGCGGCGAATCGCAGCATGCGTGGACCGCCGCCGCCGAGCATGATCCGCGGGTGGGGCTGCTGCACCGGGCGCGGCTCCACTTTCGCGCGCTCGAGCTGGTAGAAGCGGCCGTCGTGGGTCACCTCCTCGCCCGCCAGCAGGCGTCGGATGATCCCCAGCGACTCGATCATGCGCTCGATGCGGACCGCGGGCGCGTCGTAGGGCATGCCGAGCTGCCGGTAGTCGGATCGCTTCCAGCCGGCGCCGAGGCCCAGGTCAAGGCGTCCGCCGCTCAGTCGGTCGAGCGTCGCCGCCTCGCGGGCCACGATCAGGGGGTGCCGGAAGTCGTTTGCCCACACGTAGGGGCCGATGCGCAGGCGGTCGGTCACCGCCGCGGCGGCAGCGAGGGCGGCGCTCGGCGCGAGCTGCCGCCCGAGGTGATCGGTCACATAGAGCGCCGCATAGCCGAGCTCCTCCGCTCGGCGCGCGAAGGCCGTCCAGCGATCGGCGTCGTCGGAGTTGTTGGTGTAGACGGCGAAGCGAAACGGCTGCACGTCCCCACGGTAGCGCGGGAGGCTCGGGGTACTTTCGAGTCATGGTCGTTTCGACCCCGCGTCCTAGGCTGTCACGGTCCGAACCTCGCACGCGTGGTGCACTGTCGAACAGGTAGAGCTCATTCGGGGGAACCTCGTGCGCGCACCGATCGTGCGCGTCGTCGCGCCCCTGCCGACCCTGGCGCTCGTGCGTGGCCTGCTTCCGCTGGCCAGCGTCGTCGTGACGGTCGTGCTCGTCATCGGCCTGCTCACGAGGGGAGCGCTGGATGGTCCGCTCCGGGTCGCGGCCGTGGTCGCCTTGGGCCTGGTGGTCGTCTGCGCGAGCGCGCGTCAGGCCATGATGCTTCGTGACCGAGAGCGCGTGATCGGACGCGAGCGGCAGCTGACCGATGAGCTCACCGTGGCCGAGGCGCAGTACCGATCGGTGGTCGAGCGCGTTCCTGGCGTCGTGTACGTTGCCGAGGCCGGGCAGCACGGTCGCTGGCACTTCGTGAGCCCGAAGATCGAGGAGCTGCTCGGCTACTCGCCGGAGGAGTGGGTCTCGGACCCGACGCTGTGGTTGAGCCGCATTCACCCGGGCGACCGCGACCGCATGATCCTGGCCGAGGTCGATGCGAAGGAGCGAAGCGGCGAGAAGGGCCGCTGGGAGTACCGTCTGATTGCACGCGACGGGCACGTGGTGTGGGTGATCGACGACGAGGCGGTCATCGCGCGCGACCTCGACGGCCGCCCCAAGATGGTGCAGGGCATCCTGGTCGACATCAGCGACCGGAAGGACCTCGAGGACCAGCTGCGCCACCAGGCGCTTCACGACCCCCTCACCGGGCTGGCGAACCGGGCCCTCTTCGTCGACCGCGTCTCCCACGCCCTGGTGCGCCGCCAACGGGCAACCGGCCTGGCCGTCCTCTTCGTCGACCTCGACGACTTCAAGGCGATCAACGATTCCCTTGGACACGCGTCGGGCGATGAGCTGTTGCGCCTGGCGGCCGAGCGGATCGCCGGCGTGCTGCGGGCGGAGGACACGGCATGCCGTATCGGCGGGGATGAGTTCGCGTGCCTGCTGGAGAACGCCGATCGCGACCGGGCCGATCGGGTCGCGAAGCGAATCCTGGCGGCGCTCGCCAAGCCGTTCCAGGTCGGGGATCGCACGGCGAAGCTCAGCGCCAGCATCGGCATCACTATCCGGGACACGGCCATCGTGGGCGACGCCGCGGAGGCCGCCGACGCGATGCTGCGCGACGCCGACACCGCGATGTACGTCGCGAAGTCACATGGCAAGGAGGTCGTCGAGATCTTCGAGCGCGGCATGGAGAAGCCGATCGCTCGCCGTCGTGAGCTGCGCGCCGCACTCGAGCGGGCCCTGGAGCTGGACGACGAGCTCAGCGTCGAGTACCAGCCGATCGTCGACATGCGCCGCTCCACGCTCCTCGGGGTTGAGGCGCTGGTCCGGTGGCAGCACCCGCAGCTCGGGCGGCTGATGCCGGCCGACTTCATCCCCCTGGCCGAGGAGACCGGGCTCGTCGGACGTCTCAACGAGTGGATGCTGCGCCGGGCGTGCGAGGACATGACGGACCGGGGCATCCTCCTGTCGGTCAACATTTCAGCTCATCAGCTCGGCGACGGAACGCTGCCGACGCTGGTCTCGGAGGTCCTGGCCGCCACCGGGATGGCGCCGGAGCAGCTGCTGCTCGAGCTGACGGAGAGCACGATCGTCGCGGCCGGCGCCGGCGCCGAGATCGAGCTCACTCGAATCCAGCAGCTGGGCGTCCGCATCGCCCTCGACGATTTCGGGTCCGGCTACTCGTCCCTCGAGTATCTCGGCCGAATGCCGATCGACGTGCTGAAGATCGACCGATCCCTGGTCGAGCATGTCCACGAGGAACGGCAGCGCCAGGAGGTCATGAGCGCCATCGCCCACATCGCCGAGAAGCTCGAGCTCACCACGATCGTGGAAGGTGTCGAGCACGAGGCGCAGCGCCAGGCGCTGCTGGCCCTCGGCTTCCGGCGCGGGCAGGGCTTCCTCTTCTCGCATGCCGTTCCGCTCGAGGAAGCGCTGGCTCCGGCCCAGCATCGTCGAGCTTCCTAGGCGAGGGCCACGCCGTCCGCTTCACCAGGCCAGGCTGATGAGCTCGGCGTAGACGGCCTCGACGTCGACGGCCAGTCCGCGTCGTTCGAACCAGTCGACAACGTTCGCGATGTCACGGTGGAGCAGGTCGGGCGCATCGACGTTGGTCGTGAACTCGACGGCCTGCGGCAGGTCGATGATCGTCAGCCGACCGCGCCACCACAGCAGGTTGTACGCGGACAGGTCCGCGTGGACGAGGCCGGCCGAGGTCATTGCCCGCAGGCTATCGAGCAGCTGCTCCCAGGCCGATTCGACCTCGGTCGCCACGAGTCGTGCCTGGGCCAGGCGCGGCGCCGCGGCATCGTGGTCGCCAATGAACTCCATGACCACGCCGTCATCGGTCCGCTCGACCGGATAGGGGACCGATGCGCCCGACGCCCACGCCCGCTCGAGCATCGTCATCTCCTGGATCGGCCACATTCGCTCGATGACCTCGTGGCCGTGATCGGTCTTGTGGGCGACTGCCCGCCGGTCACGGCTCGACAGGAACCAGCCCGCCCGATACGTCGAATCGTGACGGTAGCTGGTCGCCTTCTTGAAGCCGAGGTCGCGCAGCTCGCCGCGCGCCGGGCGGCGCGGGCGATATCGTTTGTGGGCGAGGAGGGCAATCGAGCCGCCGGCGTATCGGCGCTCGAGCAGGAAGACCTCAGCCTCCTTGCCGGACTTGAGGGTGCCGAGCGAGATCTCGTCGTACGGCTGATCGACCAGCCAGGCCGGCGTCTCGCGCGGCGGCGCGAATGAAGGGTGCACGCAGAATGCTCCGGGTGTGCGGGACGGCCCGACCCTCGGAGGGCGTCAGCTGAAGCGGCGCCTCGAGGCATCGGGAGGACAGGTGCGTTCGGCACTCATGTCGGTCCTCCTCGTGCGTGCTGCGTGATTGGTCGCGGGCATCATGCGCTCGCCAGACGCGCGTTGGCAAGCAGTCATCCGACGCGTTCGTAGACGAGCGTCTGCCAGACCCAACCGCGGTGATGGAGGCGTCGCTCGAAGCCTGCCGCCCGGATCCGCGCGTCGATCCTGCGCTCGGGATGGACGTAGCCACGGAACGACTGCCCACTCAGCCTCACCACGAGATTGCCGCAGCGGATCGCGAGCCGGACCCACCATCGGTCATTCGGCAGGACGAGCCCGTACAGCCGCCGAGCGCGAGCGACGGAAGCGTCGATCAACGCGGTCCAATCGCCGTAGCAGCACACCACTCGGTGGAGCGTCACGATGTCGGCGGCCTCGATGTGGCCGGCCAGCTCCACGAAGTCGCCGTGTTCGAACGTCGCGCGGTCGGACAGATGGCGCCGTTCGATCTCGTGGCGGCCGGCGGCGACGTACGGGCGGGCAGCGTCGACGTTGGTGACGGCCGCCGCCCCCGCTGCCAGCATCTCCAGGCCGATCACCCCAATACCAGCCCCGATGTCGAGAACGGTCGCATGTGACACGCCATCGGCCTTGACCGCGTCGAGCAGGCGGCTCGTGCTGCCCTGGGGACCTGAGCGGCGGTATGCGGAGAGCTGCCGGCGGGCACTCCTGGCGTCGAACGCCGCGTCGTAATCGGGCTGGCAGCAGGACTGCGTCATATGCGATCAGGCGAGTCCGGCCGGTCGGACGCCGCCAAGCTGGCCGAGCGCCTCCTCGACGTGCGGCAGCTCGTCGTCGGCGGCCGCCTGTGCCTGCCGATAGCTGTTGGCTGCCGCGGTACGGTCGCCGCGCTCCGCGTAACGCCGGCCGAGCTCGATCAGGACGTCGACATATCGTCGTCGCACGTCCGTCCGTCGATCCTCGACCTGGGCGCTGTCTCCATAGAAGGGGCAATCGTCCAGAAAGTCGCCGCGGTAGAGGGCGCGGGCCTGCTCCAGTACCCGGAGCGCCTCCGTCTCCTCGCCCCGGGCGGCATCGGCCAGGAGCCGATCGAACTCGCCGATGTCGCTCCACGCCACCACCGACGGGTCGAGCCGGTACCGGTCGTTGTGGAATCGGATCGGTCCCTCCGATCCGCGGATCCGCCGCCCCGGCTTGAGGATCGAACGCAGCCCGAGCATGGTCCGATGGAAGGCGACGTCCGCGCGATCCAGGTCGACGTCAGGCCAGACGAGCTCGAGGATCTCGTCCTTCGATGCCCCTCGGTCGCCCCGGTCGAAGAGGAAGGCGAAGATCGCCTCTGCCTGCCGCGAGCCGGCCTTCTCGCCACCCCAGTGCTGGACGGGGTCGCCGTTCAGCTCGGCGCGCAGGGAACCGAGTGCGAACACATGCAGCCCGCGGGGCGGGGATGAGGCGCCGGCCAGCGCATCGCTCAGCGCGGACCCCCGAGATTGCACGTCGGCACGCTCCGCCCGAAGCTCGGCCAGCGCCGATGCCTGCTCGTGGTGGCGCTCGGCGAGCCGCAGGCTCGATCCGAGGTAGGACGCAGCCAGCGTCAGCGCGTCGCGCTCCGGCGGCGTGAACGAGAGCCCGTCGCGCTTGCGGCCGAAGATTGCCGCGCCCTGGAGCTCGCTGCCGTCGGCGAGCTCGAGCCGGACGGCGAGGGGATCGGCCGCGTCGAGGCTGCCGACTCTCGCCTTCACCTTGCCCTCGCGGTCGACGAGCTCGGCGCCAACCAGCTTGAACGTGCGCACGAGCCTGGCCAGCGCAGGCTCGACGGCCTGCTCCGGGTCCTGCGCCAGCATCGCGTCCTTGCCGAGTGCAACCAGCAGCCGCGCGTGGTCGATCTCGCCGGGCGTCCCGGCCGTGAACTGGCGCACGCGCTCCGCGACCGGGTCGAAGAGCGCAAGGGTCACGATCACGGCCAGGGTCGTGACGAGGGGGAAGTCGATGGCCAGCACGTCCGCCGCCGCCTCCTCGAGCAGTACCAGCGCGCCGACGTACACCACGATCGCCGCGCCGGCGACCAGCGACCACCGGACCGCGCGACTCGCGACATCGGCCGCCACGAACATGTGCTGCGAGAGGACGGCGTAGGTCGCCAGCACCATCGCCACCGCCACCAGCGAGACGCCGACGAATCGCGGACCGCCGATCTCCTCCGGAAGGATGCGCGCCATGCCGCCGACGACCCCCAGCACCATGGTGGCCAACGCGAACAGGAGCTGTCGACGACGCGCCCGATCCTGGCCCGCGGCGCGCAGGCCAAGGTACAGGTAGACGATGCCGGACCCGAAGGCCACGAAGCGCACGATCGCGAAGGCCCACGCCGTCGCGGTGTGGGAGAGGCCCAGGAACTCGAATCCCGGCTCGCTGAAGCCGATGGGGTGGCCGGGGTCGATCGCCGCCTGGATGATGGCGAGGATGCCCACCACGTAGCCGGTGATGAGGAGCGCCGTCGCCAGCGCCGAGCGCCTTCCCTCGATCGCCACGGCCAACGCGATGTGGAGCGTCGCGGCCGGGAGCAGGTAGGCGGAGGCATCCTCGACCAGGTTGACCGCTCTGAACACGCTGGGATCGGTGCCGGTGCGCTGGATGATGATGGCCACCGACCAGAGGACCAGGAGCAGGCACAGGAAGCTGAACACCGGTGCGCCGGGGACCCGTCCGGCCCGCGTGAGCACCAGCAGGCCCAGCCACGTGGCAAGGACGGCGGTGACGCCATGTGCCGCGATCTCGAGCAGATCGGACAGCGGTTTCCCCTCCGTACGAAGGGCAGCTCAGGCACCATACGCCCGGCGATCCGCCGGTCGCAACCTCAGTCGGCACCCTCGGCGAGCTCCACGAACTGGCAGAGCGCGTTGGCGAGGCGCATCTGCTCGGGCGTCCTAGCGCGGACGCGCAAGAGCGCCGGCTCAGCCACCACGACGGCGACGCATCTCGCCCGCGAGGTGGCGACGTTGAGGCGGTTGCGCGAGTAGAGGAAGTCCATGCCACGCGGGGCGTCGTCGGGTGAGCTGGACGTCATCGAGTAGATGCTCACCGGAGCCTGCTGGCCCTGGAACTTGTCGACGGTGCCAACGCGTGCCTGCGGGAAGCTCGCGCTGGATGGCGCCCACCTGCGCGTTGTATGGCGCCACGACCAGGACATCCTCGTAGCGAAGCCGTGTCACTTCTCCGTGCTTGTCGGTCCATGTCGAGCCACTCTCCACCAGCGCGCGCACCAGGGCCGCAACCTGGCGCGCCTCTTCGGGCGATTCCGATTCGCTTCCGACGTGGTCGACGCGCAGCAGGCGCACGCCGGCTCCGCGCATCGGCTCGGGAGCGTGGAGGAACTGGCGGACCAGGTCCTCCCGCGACTCGAGCTTGCCCTCGTAGAAGGCGGCGGACGTGAAGGCCGTGATGTCAGGATGAAGTCGCCAGGTGTGCTCGAGGAAGAGGCCGCGATCGGACGGCATCGCGTCGTGCTCGCCGAGCAGGTGCGCCAACGCCGATCGGTCCGCGCCGGGCGGGTGGGAGCCCTGGAGCGGCTGGTCGAGCTGCTGCGGGATCGCCGAGCAGCACGATCGACCCGGCAGCCCCCGATACGGCGAGCGCGTTGGCAAGCGACATCTGTCCGGCCTCGTCGACGAACAGGACGTCGACGATTCCCTCGCTCGCCTCGGGCGCCCACAGCCACGCCGTGCCCGCACCGACATTGAACTCGCCGGTCAGAAGCCCGTTGCGTACCTGCGCGTTGTCCTTCGAGATCGTGACCCGCTCGTCGTCGACGGCCTGCTCGTCCTCGGTCACCTTCTGCACAGCGTTGACCGTCACGCCGGCCTCCGTCGCGGCGTCCTCGATCTGCCGCAGGAAGTTGCCGATCACCTTGTGGCTGTTGGCGGTGATGCCGACACGCTTCCCGGCAGCCAGCAGGCGCACGATCATGTGGGCTCCGGTGTAGGTCTTGCCGGAGCCCGGCGGGCCCTGGATGGCGAGCGTCCCGGGCTCCATCGTCTGCGATCAGCCGGCAGGCGGCGCTCCAGCTCGGTCTCGCCCGGCTCCGCAGGGAGACGCCCGGTGCCTGTCCGGCGCGTGGGGGGCCGGCGAAGGAGCAGGTCGCGAGCCGCCCGCCACGGGCCGGGCGCGTCGATGCCATTGCTCTGCCACCCACTCCCCGAGCCGCAGGAGCGCCATGCGCTGCTCCTTGTCGCCGAAGATGTTCAGCGGGATGAGGGCCTCGGGATGTTCGGGTTCGATGTCCGCGCGCCAGGCGAGGTCCACCGTCAGGTTCGCGTCGTCGATCGCCCCGAACTCGCCGCGGACCTTCCACGCGCTCCACTTGGCATCGGGCTGTTCCCGGTACAGCTTCGGGTCGTACAGGTCCGATCGTGGACCGATGTCGTAGTCCTGCGGCAGGAACTGATAGCGCCACGTCTGGCGCTCGAACTTCGCCTTGGGACCGGGCTTCCAGGGATCGCCGATCGGGCCGACCACCTCCAACGGGCCGAGCGCCTCCTTGTCGGCGGCCAGCTCGGCGGCATCCATGCCCATCCGGTTGAAGAAGTCCCAGAAGGCGACCTTCGCCTCGCGCCGATGCCAGGAGAGCAGCTGGGCGAGCAGCCACGCGGCATGCTCCTCCGGTGCTGCGCTCGTCCGGGTCGTCCGGAACGCCGTCGGTCAGTCGCGCGCCGACCTCGGCCACCCGCGCGTCTGCCTCGCGGAGCTGCTCTGGCGCGTCAGGCGAACGAGCGCGCAGGCCTCGGCACGTCCTGCCCGGTCAGCCGCCGCAAGCTCCACGCGGCGGCCCTCGAGCCAGCGGCGGAGCTGAAGGGTGCTCAGCACGTCATCGCGGTTGTAGGTCTCGATCGACTGCAGGATCGGCGAGGCTGGCCGATCGGCTCCACCCAGCTGCAGCCATTCCTCAAATTCCACGATGCTCGACCCGGCGTCGCGCAGGCCCTCCTGCCGCGTGAAGTCGTAGAGGGCCTCGACCTTCTTGATGCTGTAGCTCTCGACCGACGCGCGCAGCCCTTGACGGACCGATCGGAACAGGTCAACCAGCACCCCGCCCCGCAGCAGCGAATCGACCTGCTCCTCTCGCGTCCCGTGGCGGCCCATCAGCCGCTTCAGAGCCGTTGGCTCGTACGACGCGTAGTGGTAGACGTGCATCTCCGGGTTCCGCTCGAGGCGCTCGGTCACGAAGTCGATCAGCTCCTCGAACGCGTGCTTCTCGCCCGCGAGCGTGACGTCTCCGGAGCCATCCGGATCGAATGCCCAGAAGGCGGTGAACCTCTCGTCGATGTCCATCACGCCGAAGAGGTAGTCAACGCCGTCATCGAACGCGTAGGGATCGCCCTCAAGGTCGAGGAACAGGTCACCGAGACTCGGCTCGGGAAGGATGGCCAGGCCGCGCTCGGGGTCGATCTGCTCGCCTGGGCCCGGCAGTAGCAGCTCGTACAGCGGCTTGGACAGGCCGCGGCCGGCGACCTGGATACGGGCCTGCTCGCGGGCGCGCTCGACGCTTGCCGCGCTCGTCCCGTCGAGCGGGGGATCGAAGGGGATGGGTGCGGCGGCGAGTCGCACGACCGTGTCGAGCTCGCGCGCGACCAAGGCCTTCCGCTGCCGCGCGGTGATGCCTGCGACCAGCGAGAGATGGTCGTCGTCGCGGCGGCGAATCGCGCACAGCTCCGACCATCGACACACCCCGCAATGCTCGACGGGCTCGGGGTACGTGGTTTCCGGCGGGTAGGTCGCACGGGGAGCCGGCGCGACGTCGGTTCCCAGCACTGCCTCGGTGAAGCGCTGCTTGGCGGCGCGGTAGTAGGCCATGTAGTCGTCCACGCGCAGGGTGGCCGTCTCGTGGGCGCTGCCGCCGAGGACGACCTTCATGTGCTCCGGCTGGACGCCCTGGAGCTGCGTCAGCTGATCGACGTAGCTGCAGATCTGGAGCACGGCGCCGGCCTTGACGTGGCGAGCCAGCTTCGTGTCGGCGACCTCGTAGTGATATGGGCCCCAGACCGATGGCCGCGCCGGCGACTCGACGCGGAGCAGGAAGTCGGCATATCCCAGCCACCGCCCGTCGAAGAACGTCGCCTGGAAGATGACGCCGGCGCCTGACTCCATGGCGACGATCGTCTCCGCGGCCTGCCGTCGAATGCGGTCGCCGTCGCTCCTCGCCCTCTTCGCGCTCGATCGTGGCGACGGTGCCACCGCCGGCGCGCAGCTCCGCGAGGTAGCGAGCCTCGTGCTCGAAGCCGCGGGCCGCGGATGACGTCGAGCTCGCGATCCGCCCGGTCAGGGCGATCGACGAGGCCGGCCAGTGCGGCGCGCTCGAGCGCGGTCAGGTGCTCGCAGGCCAGGTAGCCGACCAGATCGGTCGCCGAGAAGACCGGGCGGCCGTCGATCAGCTGCAATGGACTCTCCTCCCCATGCCGAGCAGGGTAGCGCTCCTCCGTGACATCTCGCGCGTCGCGACCACGGCCCAATCGCGGCGTACGATGTGCTCGCCATGCGACTCCCCGGATCCCGCGACTGCGGCGACCTGCTCACCTTCGAGGAGGTGCGACGGCGCCTGCGGCTCGGCTCGCCGCTCATCGAGGGCGCCGAGACGATCAGGGTGGACGACATCATCGGCACCGTCGGACGCGCCAGCGACTTCGACGGCTGCTTCCGGCCGCGGGAGCCCTACCTGGCAACCCGCATCCGTGAGATCCGGGAGCGCAGCCCCAACGCCTTCAACGAGCCGATCGACGTGATCCGCGTGGATCGCGCCTACTTCGTGGCGGACGGGCACAAGCGGGTCAGCATCGCGAAGGAGACCGGCGTCGAGTTCATCGACGCCCGCGTCAGCCACGCGTCGTCGATCTACGAGCTTGCGCCCGGGGTGGATGCCGAGAGCATCGACCGCACGTCTCGCGAGCAGCAGTTCCGCCAGGAGACGGGCCTGATGGACGCCGTACCGGCGGCGCGCTTCGCCGTCAACGAGCCGGTGGGATACCCGGAGCTCCAGGAGGCCCTCGAGTCGTATGCCTACGAGCTGAGCCAGCGCCTCGGTCGCCTGCTGTCACGCGAGGAGGGCGCCGCGCTCTGGTACGAGTGCGTCTATCGACCGACCGTAGCCGCCGCACAGCGGGCTCGCCTGCCGGAGCTGCTGAGCGTATGGACGGACGCTGATCTGTTCCTGGTGCTCCACCGCCAGAGCCGCCAGCTGTGGGGGACCGAGTGCAACCCGGCACAGGACGAGGCCGATCACCTGGTCGCGAAGGTCATCGACAAGGTCCACCCCGACGCATCGGCGATCGGCAAGCTGGTGCAGCGCGCGCGTCGGCGCCGCCAGCCGGAGCTCCTTCCCCTGCGCCAATCGCCGGGATGATCGCGCACCCGGCCACGGCCTGGACGGGCGACGGGCGCCTGGATGGACCGGCGCGGCGGATCGTGTCGCTGCTGCCGTCCGCCACCGAGATCGTGTGTGCGCTTGGTCTCGAGGGCCGGCTGGTGGCGGTGACCCACGAGTGCGACTTCCCGGCCGATGCGGTGGCGGCAGTGCCACGCGTGACCGCCAACCGCCTGCCGCCCGAGGTCAGCCGATCCGGTGAGATCGACGCTGCCGTCCGCGCCGCACTGACCGATGGCCACGGCATCTACGCACTCGACGACGCGCTGCTGACCGAGCTCGAGCCCGACCTGATCCTGACGCAGGAGCTCTGTCGGGTGTGCGCGGTCGCCTATCCGACCGTCCTGGAGGCGGCCCGAACGGCCGGTGGCGACGAAGGGCCGATGGTGGTCTCGCTCGAGCCTCGCTCGATCGCCGACGTCCTCGCCACGATCGAGCTGGTCGCACGGTTGGCCGGCGTTTCGGCATCGGGCGAGCGGCTCGTCGCCGACCTGCGACGCCGGCTTGGCATGGTCGAGAGCTCAACCGTTCGGCGCTCTGTCGCTCTCGTCGAGTGGCTCGATCCGCTCTTCGCCCCGGGCCACTGGGTGCCGGAACAGGTCGAGCTTGCGGGCGGGCGATCGGTGTTCGGCCGGCCACGAGAACGCTCGCGTCGAGGCAAGCTGGGATGCGCTGGCCGAGGCGGCTCCGGAGGTCCTCGTCCTCGGCCTGTGCGGCTTCGACCTGCCGCGCACCATCGGCGAATGGGACGCGTTCGAGGTTCCCGAGGCACTCGCTCGCACGCCGGCATGGCGGGACGGCGAGCTATGGGCGATCGACGGCTCCGCCTACGTGTCGCGCCCCGGGCCGCGGCTGGTGGATGGCGTGGAGATCCTGACTGCGATCCTTGCCGGTCGGCCCGACGCTCGTGCCGTGCGTCTCGACCCCCGGTAGCGTCGGTTCATCTGCGCCGATCTCTCATGGCTGTGGGCACTGCGGCGCGCTCCCGCTCGCCGCTGGGCAGGCCCGAAAGGATGGTTGCGACGCCGATGCCGATCCCGAGGATCAGGTGTGCCGGCGTCCACCACGCCTCGGTGTTCGGCAGGCCGGTCGTGATGGAGAAGATCGCCGTCGCGCCCGCCGTCGCGAAGAGCACGAGGCCGGTCACCAGGTCGAGGCGCGGGCTCGCCGCGCGGGACTGCGTCACCAGCAGCACGACGCCGTAGGCGACGGCGCTGGCGATCAGCGCCATGACCACCAGCAGCCACAGGAAGCCGGCGACGCCCAGCAGGGCAATCGCGCCGATGAAGAGCCAGCCCGACAGGGAGCCGGCCAGGCCGATCCGCGACGCACGCTCCCGCATGTGGACCCACCACAGCGCGGCCGTGGCGAGCGCGGTGGGGACCAGGGCGATGGACGCCCAGGATTGGTTGCCGTTCAGCAGCGCATCGGCCGTGATCGGCAGGGTCAGCCATCCATGCGATTCCGGCGATGACCGCCAGCCCGAGCCTCAGCATCGGGCCAGCCTACCTTGGGTCCCGGTCAGAGCGCCTCGACCGCCGCGCGGATCTCGGCGGTGGCCCGGTTCGGATCGTCGTCGACCGGGAATCGCAGCGGCTTCCCGAAGACGACCTCGACGTCCCCTCGCCACGAGGTGCTCGGCTCGGGCGCGTTCTTGTCGAAGCGGCTGTAGCGATGGATCTTGAGGCGCATCGGAACGACGGGGATGGCGCCGTGGATGGCAACCAGCCCGGTGCCGGACTTGAACTCCTGCAGCGGGCCGCCGACGGTGAGCTTGCCCTCGGGATAGATGAGGATGCTGTAGCCGCGGTCCAGACGCGCGCCGAGAAGGTCGAGGCTGCGCCGCACGGCCCCTTCGCGGGCCAGCGGAAACGCGTTGCCGATCACCGCCGCCCAGAATCCACGGAAGCGTGACTTGAAGATGCCGTCGAGCGCCGCGGCGACCGACAGCCGGCGGCGCCAGCCGAGCGGGATCGAGCACAGGATGATGGCGTTGTCGTTGTGCAGGTGATGGTTCGGCGTGAACATCACCGGACCCTCGAGTCCACGCAGGTGCTCGAGCCCCGACACCCGGCGCCGATACAGCAGCGCCACGAGGGGCTTGAGGAGGAGCTGCTGGATGCCGATGCGCAGCGCGCTGCACCAGGGGGTTCATCGGCCAGGCGAAGATGCCCTCCTGGGCAGGCGCCGCGCCGGCGGCCGCACTCGCGTCGACCCGGGCCTGCAGTCCGCCGACCGTCTCCTCGGGATCGAGCTCGCCATCGTCGATGTAGACGCCGAGCTCCTCCTCGACGAGGCTCAGCAGCTCGACCCGCCCAAGGGAGTCGATGCCCAGGTCGGCCGACAGGCGGGCGTCCGGACCGATCGCGTCGGCTGGCACGCCGTCGATCTGGCGGACCAGCCGGGCAATCGCACCCGCAGCGGCAATGGCCGTGGCCGAAGCCGATGAGGGCGGCTCGGCCAGCTTCTTGGCCTGGACCCAGCTCAGGACCTCGTGCTTCAGCACCTTCATCGAGGAGTTGCGAGGGAACTCTTCATCGGGCCACGCGGTCCAGCCGCGGATCTGCTGATGGCCACCGAGCTGGCGGTTCGCCTCGCGCACGACCTCATCGGCCTCGTCGTCCTCTCGCAGGATCAGGACGGCGTGGACCTGGACATCGCCCTCGGCCCGCTCGAGTCCGACGACGGTCGCGTCACGCACGCGTGGGTCGCGGGTGAGGACCTGCTCGATGTCGTCGGGATGCACCTTGGTGCCGTCCGGCATCACGAGCATGTCCTTCTTGCGCCCCTGGAGCGTGAGGAAGCCGTCCGCGTCGAGGATTCCGTGGTCGCCGGTGTGATACCAGCCTTCCTCGAGCACGGCGGCGGTCGCCTCGGGGCGCTCCCAATATCCCTTGAACACGTTCGGTCCGCGCACCAGGATCTCGCCGTCCGGCGCGATCTTGACGTCGACGCCGGGCAGCACCTCGCCGACAGTGCCGATGCGGTTGTGCTCGACGCGCGTGAACGCCACAACCGGCGACGTCTCGGTCGCCCCGTAACCCTGCAACGAGACGACGCCCATCTCTTGCCAGCGTCGCGCCACGTTCGGGTTCATCGCCGCACCGCCGACCGCCAGGTATTCCAGCGCGCCACCCAGCCGGCTCAGGACCGGGCGGAAGAGGAGGCGCCGAGCCCACATCGGGACATGGCGTGCCACGTCGTGCAGTCGTTCGAAGGTCGCTCGACGGCCGTCCGCATCGACGCGGCGCTCGATGGCGTTGTTGAGCAGCTTCACCACCTGCGGCACGGCAAGCAGCATCGTCACCTTCCGCTCGCGGAAGGTCCGCGCCAGCACCGGCGGCTGGAGGCTGGTCGGATAGACGATCGATGCACCGCGGGTCAGCGGTGCCAGGAAGCCCGGATTCAGGCCGTACATGTGCGACAGGGGCAGGATCGACAGGAGGCGCGTCTCGGGGCCGAGCGGCACGACGCTGCCGAGGGTGACCGCATTGACGGTGATGTTGCGATGCGTGAGCATCACGCCCTTCGGATCGCCCGTGGTCCCTGACGTGAAGACGATCTCGGCCAGGGCGTCCGGGTCGATCTCGGGACGGGGGAGTGGCTCGACGTTGCGGGCCATGTCGACCAGTGACTCGATCGCGAGCGCGGGGAGCTCGAGCCGGCTGGCGGCCTTCAGGGTCGGCAGCGATGCGAGGACCAGCTTGGCCCGCGTCTGGGCCGCGAGCTTCATGGCCAGCTCATCGGTGGTGCGCACGTCGGCCGGCACGACGACCGCGCCGGCCCACAGCAGACCCAGGAACGAGATGCCCCATTCCGGCCGGTTGACGGCCCACACCAGGACGCGATCGCCGGGCTCGACACCCGGCGGCGCGGAGCGCGCCCGCCACTCGCGGGACGAGCTCACCGATGTCGGCGTAGCTCCAGATCCGCGTCCGGAAGCCAGGCTTGATGATCAGCGCCGGCAGGTCGCGGTGCTTCGCGACCGCCTGGTCCATCAGCTCGATGATCGTGTTCACTCGGGAACGGCCTCAGCGATTGCGGACAGTGTCCACCCGCCTGTCTACGGGAAGACTGCGGATAATGCATCTCCCGCCCTGGTGCATGATGCGGGACCGGCGTACCGAGAGAGAGATATTGCGAGATCAGCTGCCCGAGCGCATGGTGCCGATCGAGACCGGGCGCCCACCGGGGCATCTGCTGGCCGCAGGCGTCCTCCTCCTCGCCACGCTCGCGCTGCCGGCCATCTCCCCGTCGCTCGTGGCAGCCGCCAACGAGCTGCGCAACGGATCGGTGACGCCGGCGCTGGGCACGACCCAGACAAGCTTCGCCTTCAGCGTCGACTATGTGACCCCGAGTCCGCAGCAGGCCGCCAGCTCGGTGACAGCCTTGGTCGGGGCGGCCTCGGTGGGGCTGGCGCTCAGTGCCGGCACCGCAACCGACGGAACCTGGACCGGCCAGTCGACGTTGCCGGCAGGGACCTGGCAGGTGACCTTCGTCGCGGAGACCCAGGGAAGTGACCCGACCCTCGCCGGCCCCACGATCGTCGTGGTCGGGCCGCCTCCGACACCGACTCCAACGCCGGGACCGACGCCGACTCCCACCCCGACCGCCCCGCCGCCAACCGCCGGCCCGACGCCCGTCCCTCCCCGGCCGACCGCCTCGCCGCGTCCGACCTTCGGTCCCCCGGTCCCGAGCGGCACCCCCGCGGCATCAGGGGTCGCAACCCCCACGCCTTCTGCGTCCCCGTCGAGGTCTGCGCGCCCCACGCCGTCGCCAACGGCGACTGATGCCATCGAGAGCGCGCGGCCGATCGGCGCCGGAGCTCCGACGATCCCCAGCCCTTCAGCCGCACCGGCCGAGGATTCCAGGAACACGGCGGCCGGAACGAACCCTTGGGTCTTCGTGGGCGGCGGCCTGGCGTTCCTTGGGGCCTTGATCATCGGCGATCAGTTGCTGCTCAGGCGCGCCGCCCGATCACCCAAGCCCGTTGAGGTATCGCCGCCGGTCGAGGGCGAGTAAAACCGGAAGCCGCGTCAGCCGCCGCGTCGGTACGACGCCGTGAGCTGGCCGGAGGCGAGCACCTTGCCCGCCATGGCGGCCCGCAGCTCATCGGCCGAGAACCCGGCCCGCAGATCCAGCTTGGCGGACAACGCGAAGATCTCGAAGGCATACCGATGGGAACCCGATGGCGGGCACGGGCCTCCCCACCCGGTGCGGCCGAAGTCGTTGCGACCATCGGTGCCGGGCGACTCGCCCTCGTCGGCGCTCATCCGGTCGGCCGGGATATCTGCCACGAGCCAGTGGACCCAGCCGCGGGCATCCGGGTCGTCGACGATGAGCGCAAACCCGGCCGTCTCCGCCGGAGCCGCCGTCCACGCGAGCGGCGGAGAGACGTCGTCGCCGTCACACGTGTAGCGGCTCGGGATCGATCCGCCCTCTTCGAAAACGCTGCTGGTGATCGTCATCGGGTCGGACATTGGCGATGCCTCCAATGATGGGCTCGGTGTGCAGCCCACGAGGGCAGCCACGACCAACATCCCGCGCAGCATTCGCTGTGCCCCGATCAGGCCCGGCATTGCGCCACTGTATCGCCGGCCCCTTGGCCGGACGGCTGCGCCGCCGCCCGACCTCCTGTGAACAGCTACATGATCCCGACGATGTGTCCCTCGGGATCGGCGAACAGGGCGATGTTCGTCTCGGGTGCGACCTCGGTGAGCGGCATGATCACCTTGCCGCCAAGCTCCTCCACCTTGCGAAGGGTGCCCTCCGGGTCCTCAGCGTGGACGTAGAACGTCACGAGCCCAGGGCCGCCGTCCTGCGTGGGGCCGAATCCCGCGGTCATGTCGCCGTCACGGTGCAGGCCGTAGCCGCCCGGATTGTTCGTGTCGAGCGTCCAGCCGAAGATGTCGCTGTAGAACTTCTGCAGCGCCGCTCCGTCCTTGCCGGTCACCTCGACGTGGATAACCTTGGCTGCCATCTGGTGTGACTCCTTCTGTATCGCTTGGTCGTGATCGCAGCCGATCACACCTCAACGACGCACGGGATGCCCTGGAATCGACACCCGCCGAGTGCTAGGCCGCCGCCGGCTCCTGTTCTTTGGGCGCCGCGGTGATCGGGTCGGACGGAGCGTTCTCGCGGCGGGCCAGGAACGCGAACGGCACCGCAAACAGCTGGATCGCGGCCGCGACCACGTACGAGGTGCCGTAGCCGAAGACGTCCGCGGTCCGCCCGAGCGCCGGCTGCGCCACGACGCCGCCGGACGATCCGATCAGGGCGTCGAACGAGAGGACCGTCGCGCGCTGCTGTGAGGGGATGAGGCCGTTGATGAACGCCTGGCGCATCGGGGTGACGACGGCGAAGCTCAAGCACCACAAGGTCATGAGCGCCAGCGCCACGACGAAGCTCGTGGTCAGACCGATGAGCGCCATCAGCACCACGCTCAGGACGCCGCCCAGGATCAGGGCATCGGTCCGGCGCTTGAAGAGCCGGCGTACCCACCCGACGGTGAGGCCGCCCCAGATCTGCGCCGCGGCAACGATCGCGGCGGCGAGGCCGGCGATGCTGTAGGCGGTCGGGTCGCCATAGAGCTCGAGCAGGTACGGCTGGAACGCATAGAAGGCGTAGAAGCCGACGCCGACCGTGAACGGTGCCGCAAGCATCAGCCAGCGCACCGGCCGGTTGCGGAGCCCTCCGTCGACCGCGCCAGAGATCACCGTGCGGACCGCCGCGATCGGGCTGGCTCCGCGCTCGGGTGTGAAGCCGAGGTCGTGCATGAGCCACCAGGCGATGACCAGCGTGACGCCAAGCATCCCGGCCCGCACGATGTATGGCACGCCGAGGTTGGTCAGCTGCGCGATGACGCCGCCGCCCACCGATCCCACCAGCATCGCCACACCGCCCACGACCTGCGCGCGGCCGAAGACCGATTCCAGGCTGCCGGTGAAGCCGGTGGCAGCCAGCGCGTCGACCAGCCACGCCTCCGTGGCGCCCGAGAAGAAGGTGAAGCCGAGGCCGAGCAGGATCGACGCGATCGCCCAGCCCCACAGCGGCGCGTGGAGGTTCCACATCACGAGGTAGAGCAGGGTCGAGGCGAGCAGGGTGGCCGCGCCGAGCATGAACGAGAAGCGGCGGCCGCGGGTATCGGCCACGACGCCGGTCGGAACCTCGAAGATCACCTGCCCGAGCGTGAAGAACGCGTTGGCGGCGAATGCCTCCGTGTTGCTCAGCCCGGCGTCGAGCAGGAAGAGGGTGTTGATGCCCCAGATGAACGACGCCGCAAGCGTGGTGAGCAGCGTGAGAAGGAGATACGTGCGCTGGACGCCCCGGCCACCATCGGTCACCTTCGAACTCTACCGGCGACTGCCCCGGTTCGCTGGCCGGGGCACGCGACGTGCTCATCGGACTGCAATCGCATCCGCGATCCAATGGAGGGTCCCGTGAACATGACGCCCCGTTCGATCCTGCTCCTGGTGGCCGTCGTCGCCTTCCTGCTCGCCGCATTCAGCGTCGCGCTCGGCACGATCAGCCTGGTCCCTCTCGGCCTGGCGGCCTTTGCCGCATCGTTCCTGCTGGGCGACGGAGGAGGCTTCAGCCTGCGCCGCTAGCCGAGCCGGCCCGATGAGTTTTCCTCGTGCCGCTGGTCTGTTAAGGGAAGACCCGCGTCATGAGGTCCATTGTTGGGCTCCGTCCATCACCTGCCACGGACACCGCTGGACGCATCGGGCCCTGGCGACGAGCCGGTGGCCCTGTTGACGCTCAGCGGTGTCGTCGCGCGCGCCGACATGCCTGCGCTCTGTGCGCGTGTCCATCAGCTCATCGACGCGAGCCGTGCCGCCCTGGTGGTGTGTGACGTGGCGGAGCTCACCGACCCCGACTGCGGGACCGTCGATGTCCTGGCCCGCATGCAGCTGACTGCCAGGCGCCTGGGCGCAGAGCTGCGCCTCCGGGGCGCAACCGACGAGCTGCACGAGGTCCTCGCCCTTGCCGGGCTGTGCGACGTCGTTGGGCTGTGCGCCGGCTACGAATCGAGCTGAGCGGGCAGGCCGAAGAGCGGAAAGAGCCGCGCGGTATCGAGGAAGAAGGTCAGCCCGCTGATGCGGCCGTCGCGGACCTCCATGACCTGGATCGACCACGGCTCCAGGACGCCGTTCGGGCCGGGCTTGTACTGGCCCCAGGCCGGTGAGCCATTGGCCTCGACCGGTACCAGGCGTGAACCCTCGCACCCGATGCCCGGACCGAGGCACCACTTGACGATGTCCTCGTGGGTCCGCAGCCACAGCTCGTACGGCGGCATGTTCCAGTTCGCGTCCTCGTGGAGGAGCGCGGTGAGCGAATCCATGTCGTAGCGCTCGAATGCGTCGACGTAGCGAGCGAGCAGTGCCTGGTGCTCGTCGTCCATCGGCTTCGTCGGGCTGGTCTCGTCGACATGGTTGGCTGCCAGCGTCGCCCGTGCGCGCTGGAGCGCGCTGTTGACCGATGCGACCGTCGTGTCGAGCAGCTCGGCGACCTCGTCCGCCTTCCAGCGCAGCACCTCGCGAAGGATGAGGACCGCGCGCTGTCGCGGCGGCAGGTGCTGGAGCGCCGTCACGAACGCCAGGCGGATCGACTCGCGAGCGATGGCCACCTCGGCCGGGTCGGCGGCGGTGGGCACGGCGATGCCATCCGGGATCGGCTCGATCCAGGTCGCCTCGGGGAGCGGGGCGGGCAACGGACGGTCGGCCGTGGAGGGAGCCGACAGGTCCATCGGACGGGCCCGGCGTTGGCTCGCACCGAGCATGCTGAGGCAGACGTTCGTCGCGATCCGGTAAAGCCACGAGCGCAGGGCGGAGCGTCCCTCGAACCGATCGTAGCCGCGCCAGGCGCGCACGAACGTCTCCTGGACCGCGTCCTCCGCCTCGAAGGCGGATCCGAGCATCCGGTAGCAGTACCCGGTCAGCGCCGTGCGGTGCTCTTCCAGCTGCGGCGCGAGCTCCCCCGGCGATGAAGCCGGTCGATCGGTGGCGATCTCGGTCATCGCCGTCATCGTAGCGGAGGCGGCACGTTCTGATTCAGATGGAACAGGTTCGTCGGGTCGTATCGGGCCTTGAGCGCCTCCATGCGGTCCCAGGTCGCCCCGGGGTAGGCGGAACGCACGCCCGCTTCACCCTCGTCGCCGACGAAGTTCACATAGGCGCCTTCGACCCCCTGGCGCAGATCGGCTGCGAATCGCTCGGCCCATTCCTGGCGGACCGCCCGATCGTCCTCTCCCTCGTAGAAGGCGACCCCGATGGCCATGATCCGGCTCGCCCGGTGCGCGAATGCGGTGGCGTCGCGCGGCACGCGGGCCATGGCTCCACCGAGCACGCGGAGCTGGGCGGCTCGCATCGACGCATCGGACGCTTCCAGGTAGCCGACGATGGTCTTGGCCACGTCGCCATCGATGCTGTCGAGGAACATCGTGAAGCCGGCGACGGTCGGGTGGTACGAGTCGTCTTCCGGGTCGGGAGGGTAGATCTCGGGATAGGGCATCGGCTTGACCTCGTCCACCAGCGGCGTGGCGAGGGCGCGGAACGGCGCCATCTCGCGCTCGCCGGCCTCCGCATCACCGGCGAAGGCCATGAACGCCAGGACGACGAGCTTTCCGTGATGCTCCTCGGGAACGTTCGGCATCGGCGGGCAATTCATCACGTTGGCGATGGTCGAGAGCTCCTCGGGCGCCGCCTCCGCCGCGGCGATGAAGCCGGCGACGGTCTCGGCGGTCGCCGGCAGCACGAGCATGCCGCCGACGAACGAGGGGAGCTCGTGAAGCCGATACAGGAAGCGCGTCACGACGCCGAAGTTGCCGCCGCCGCCGCGGATCCCCCAGAAGAGATCGGGCTCGTTCTCGGCGTCGACGAATCGAAGCTGCCCGTCGGCGGTCACGACCTCCGCGGCCAGCACGTTGTCGATGGTCAGGCCGTCCTTGCGGACGAAGTAGCCGATGCCGCCGCCCGTCGTGAGGCCGCCGATGCCGACCGAGCCGGTGTCGCCGAAGCCGATCGCGAGGCCATGCTCGGCCGCCGCCTCGGTCACCTCGCGCGCGGTCAGGCCGCTCTCCGCCCAGGCGGTTCGCCGATCGGGGTCGATCTCGATCGACTTCATGTCGCGCAGGTCGATGACGATGCCGCCCTCGGTGACGCCGTGGCCGAGGCCGCTGTGGCCGCCGCTGCGCACGGCGAGCTCCATGCCCGTCTCGCGCGCCAACGTGACGACGTGCTGGATGTCGGCCGCGTCCGCGACCCTGACGATGACCGCGGGATGGCGATCGATGCCGCCGGCCGCCACCGTCCGTGCCGCGTCGTAGTCCGCGTCGTCCGGCGTGATCAGCCGGCCGCGGACTGCGGCCCGGAGGTCGGGAATCGAGACGGTTCTGGGCGACGACGAGGTCATGGGAGCTCCTTGGCTGTGGCGCCGCGCTGCGGCAAAGTATCGTTCGCCACGTGAGACTGTTCCGGCGCCAGGAATTCATCGGTCGAGATACCGATGAGTTTCGCACCCGAAACCGGTACTCTACCGGCAACAACCTTCATCGTTGCCGCGGGAGCAATTAACGGCCAATTTGCCGCGCGAATCACCACCTTATTGGCCGTGATTTGCCGCAGTGACAACGGGCGACCAAGATGCGGGTACTGAATGGCCGTTAGTTGCCGCGGGAGCAAAGCCAATCCCGCGAGCAACAATCCTGACGAGGACTGTCAGGTACCCGACGCATCCTTGACTGACCAACACGAACCGAGGCATTCATGACTCATCCCCTCCCGACCAGGATCGAGCACCGATCGAGCTCCCGCACCGCGTGCGCCTCGAGATTCTCGGTGCCGTGCTGCTGGGCATCTTCCTCGCCGCCCTCGACCAGACGATCGTCGGAACCGCCTTGCCGGTCATCGTCACCGACCTGAATGGCAACGACGTCTACGTCTGGGCGTTCACCGCCTACCTGGTGACGGCGACGATCAGCGGGCCGATCTACGGCAAGCTCTCCGACCTGTTCGGTCGGCGGCCGCTCTTCATCATCGGCGTCGTCGTCTTCCTGGTCGGCTCCATGCTGTCGGGCCTGTCGCAGGAGATGTGGCAGCTGATCGCCTTCCGTGGGCTGCAGGGCCTGGGTGCCGGCGCGCTCTTCCCGATCGCCCTATCGATCATCGGCGACATCTTCGCGCCATCCGAGCGCGGCAAGTACCAGGGCTTCTTCGGCGCCGTGTTCGGCCTCAGCTCGCTCCTCGGCCCCGGGCTCGGCGGCCTGATCACCGACAACTTCGGCTGGCAGTGGATCTTCTACGTCAACGTGCCGATCGGGGCCGTCGTCCTCGTCATCATCTGGCGGACGCTCCCGACCGTCCGGGATCCGAACGCGGAACGCAACATCGATTACCTCGGCGCGGCGCTCTTCATCGCGGCACTCGTGCCGTTGCTGATCGGCCTCACCAACAAGCAGTTCGGGGAATGGACCGATCCGGAGGTTGGCGGCCTGATCGCCCTCGGCTTCCTGCTTGGCGCCGCCTTCATCTTTGCCGAGTCGAGGGCCAAGGAGCCGATCATCCCGCTCGCCCTCTTCCGGATACGCGCGTTCACCGCCAGCGTGTCGGCCATCTTCCTGGCCGCGATGGGCTTCTTCGCGGTGGTCGTCTTCCTTCCGCGCTGGTACCAGGTCGTCGGTGGGACATCGGCAACCGAGGCGGGCTACCAGATCCTGCCGCTGCTCGGCGGGCTGATCATCTCGGCCATCGCATCCGGCCAGATCGTGGCGCGAACGGGCCGCTACAAGGCGCTGATCTTCAGCGCCCTCCTGGTGTTCGCGGTCGGGCTGTTCCTGCTCACGAACCTGCGGGCCGATACGCCCGAGCCACTCATCTGGCTGTGGATGGCCGTGACCGGCCTCGGCGTCGGTCCCACCTTCGCCGTCTTCACGCTGGTGGTCCAGAACTCGGTTCCGATTCGGCAGCTGGGTTCGGCGACCAGCAACGTGACGCTCTTCCAGCAGCTTGGCGGCACCGTTGGCCTCGCCATCACCGGCACGATCTTCGGCTCCACCATGCTCGAGGAGGTGCCGCGCCAGATGTCGGCGGCAGGGGTCCCGGACCAGATCGTCTCGGGCTTCCAGTCGGGCGGCAGCTCGACGCTGAACGATCTCTCGCGCGTCGGCGACCTGGGCGCCTCGATCCTTGCGCAGGTGCCCGAGGCATTCCGCGCGCAGGTGGAGCCGTTCATCCCCGCGATGGTCACCGGAATCCACGAGGCAATCTCGATCGCCACCGCGTCCACGTTCGTGGTCGGCATCGGGACGGCGCTGCTCGCCGCGTTGATCGTGCTTGTCCTGCTGCCCGGACGGCGGATGGGAGAGGGGTCGGAGCCCGTCGTGGCGCTGGATCGCGCCTCGACGCCGGTTCCCTCGACGGACTGAACCTCGGGCGGCGCGCCCGGGGCGCCAGCGTCGTTTGACCCGTAGGGCGGGTCTACGCGCGGAGGAGCAGCTGTGACGGTCGAGCTCCTCCGCGATTTGACCCGTAATGCGGGCGGATCGCTGCGGAGCCGTAGCTCCTCCGCTCTATGACCCGTGGGGCGGGTCACCGTCGTCTACGCTGACTCGGATGGCAATCGATGTCGCCGTCTACGGCACCCTGCGACGCGGCCAGCGGAACCATGCGCTCCTCAACGGAGCCGAGTTCCTTGGCGCGGGGTTCGTCGACGGAGCCCTGTATGACGTGCCGCGCGCACCTCACCGCGCCTATGCCTACCCGGCGCTGGCCGAAGCTCCGGCTGGCCACGTTGCTGTCGAGGTCTACCGCCTGCCCGAGGCCATGCTCGCGGCTCTCGACGAGTTGGAGCTTTACGACCCTGCAGACGAAGCGGGCTCCCAGTACGTCAGACGAAACGTTCCGGTGTGGGATGGCCCGGTCGCCCACGCCGATGTGTACTTCTACCGCGGTGCCTCGACCGAGCTGGGCGAGCGGATCGCGACCGGAGACTGGGTTGCGCACAACGCGCCTTGACGGCGGCGCATGATGGTCCGGATGGGAGCGCCAGGCACGTCGAATCCCACGCGTCCGGGGTGGCTCCTCGCATTGGCCTGGATCGCCGGTTTCACGCTCATCGACTCGAGCATCGTCAGCCTCGCGCTGCCGGACATCGCTCGCGACTTCGACCGATCGGTCGGACAGCTGGCCTGGGTCTCAACCGGCTTCCTGCTGGCCCTGGCGGCGACGCTGCTGGCGGCCGGCCGGCTCGGCGATCGGTTCGGGTTCCGCCCGGTCCTGGCGATCGGCGGCGGGGCCTTCCTGCTATTGACCGCCGCCTGCGGCCTGGCGCCGACCTTCGAGCTCCTGATTGCGTCCCGCATCGCCCAGGGCGTCGCCGGCGGGATCCTGTACACCATCTCGCTTGCGATCACGGTGACGGCGTACCCTCCGGAACGCCGCGCGTGGGCGATCGGCATCTACTTCACGTCCGGTGCGCTCGGCGCGGTGCTGGGCCCGGTCATCGGCGGCCTGCTGACCGACCTCGGGGGCTGGCGGCTGGTCTTCCTCGCGCAGCTGCCGCTTCCGCTGGTCGTTGCGGTCGGTGCGCTGGTCCTGCTGCCGGCCCGCGGCGGCCGCCCCGGCCGGGTTGATCTTCAGGGCATCGCCCTCGCATCGGTCTTCATCGTGTCCGCGACGCTGGCTCTGCTCCAGCTTGCGGCGCCGGATGGCGTCGCCATGGCGGTGGCGGCCGGCATCGTGGCGGTGGCCGCGCTCGTGGCGTTCGTCGCGGTCGAGCGGCGCGTGGCGTCTCCAGCGGTGCGGCTGGAGATCTTCCGTAACCCGCGCTTCGTGGTCGCCACCGTCGCAGGCGCCGGCGCGTGGTTCGCGATCATGTCGTCGACCATCTATCCAGCGATCTACCTCCAACTGGGCCGAGGGCTCAGCCCGACCGAGTCCGGACTGCTGCTGCTCGCCGCCCCGCTGGTCGGCCTGGCGTTTTTCCCGGTTGCGGGGCGCGTCGTCGGCGCGGTCGGCGTGGACCGCGCGCTCCTCGCCGGTCTGGCGCTGCTGGCGCTGGGCGCCGCGATCATGGTCGGCTGGGACGGTCGGACACCGCTCTGGTTCATCGTCGCGACGAACATCGTCACCGGCGGAGGAGTGGCGGTCGCCCTGGTCGCGAGCGCCACGGATGCGATGTCACAATTCTCGGCCGAGGAGGCGGGCACCGGGTCCGCGGTCTTCAACAGCCTGCGCCAGCTCGGGGCCGCCATGGGCGTTGCCGTCCCGGCCGTTGCCTTCGAGCTCGTCGCCGCCGGCAGCCGCACGCCTGGTGCAGCGCTCGCCGGAAGCACGGCGGCCTTCACCATCCGGCTGGTGGTCCTCGTCATCCCGTTCGTGCTGGTGCTCGCCCGGCCGCGACTCGAGCGCCGCCGCTCCGTCGTGACGACCGCGTGAGGGTTGAATCAGGCCATCTTCTGGCAGGAATCGATGCCAGCATTGCCCGCAGGAGGTGCGAATTCGTGGACATGAAGCTCGAGCTCGTCGCGGTTCCCGTGACCGATGTCGATCGCGCCAAGGCCTTCTACGTCGACCAGGTCGGTTTCAACGCCGACCACGACTACCAGGTCACCGATGAGCTGCGGTTCGTCCAGCTCACACCGCCCGGCTCGGCCTGCTCGATCGTGATCGGGCAGGGGATCACGAAGATGGCGCCGGGATCACAGACCGGTCTGCAGGTCGTGGTCGCGGACGTCGAAGCGACCCGGGCCGATCTCGCCGGCCGCGGCGTCGAGACGACCGAGGTCGACAAGCAGCCCTGGGGCTGGTTCAGCTTCTTCACTGATCCGGACGGCAACACCTGGGCGATGCAACAGATTCCTGAGCGGGAGCCGATCGAGTGACGGCTCGGCTCGATGCCATCGGCCTGGTCGTGGCCGATCTGGCCCGCTCGCTCGCCTTCTATCGCAGGTTGGGCCTCGAGATCCCGGCCGATTCAGATGGCGAGGCGCACGTCGAAGCCACCCTCCCCGGCGGCCTCCGGGTGCTGTGGGATACCGCCGAGATGATCCAGTCCTTCGACCCCGAGTGGACACCGCCGAGCGGTGGCCAGCGCATCGGCCTGGCGTTTCTGTGTGATGGCCCGGCTGAGGTGGACAGCCTGTACGCGGACCTGGTGGGTGCGGGCTACGAGGGCCACAGGGAGCCGTGGGACGCGTTCTGGGGTCAGCGCTACGCCACCGTCCGCGATCCGGACGGAAATGCCGTGGACCTGTTCGCGCCTCTCGACGCGAGCTAGCGGATCAGGATCCGGCGCGCTTCGTCGGCTTCCGCGGGGCGCGCTTGGTGGCGGCAGGCTTCGCGGTCGTCCTGGGCTTCGAGGCGGCGGCCTTCGCCGGAGCGCGCTTGGCGGTCGTCGTGGTCTTCGCCGAGGTGGACTTGGCGGGCGCGCTCTTCGCCGCTGGGCTCTTCGCTGTCGCGCTCTTCGCAGCTGCGCTCCTTGTCGTCGCGCTCTTCGAGGCGGTGCTCTTCGAAGCCGCCCTGGTGGATCGGCGAGCCTTCTTCGACGAGCTGCCCTTCGGCATTGCCCGCTCGATCGCCTTCCCGGCGCTGCTTGCGGCGCCGCCGATAGCTTTGCCCGCTGTCGTCGCTGCATCGCCGACAACCTTGCCGGCGCTCACGGCCGCACCTCCGACCGCCTTGCCCGCAGTGGTCGCGGCGCTTCCGACCGCCTTGCCGGGTCCGGATGCGGCGGCCGTCCCGGCAGCCTTGCCGACGGTACCGGCGGCCTTGCCGACCGTCTTCCCCACGCTCTTCAGAATCTTGCCCGTGTCTGCCACCTTCGTCCTCCTCATCCGCCCGATCGTCCGGCGGTCGAGCCTAGTATGGGCATGCATCCGCCGTGCCCGTATCGCCGTGGGGCGGCATCGGACCAGCGGCTGCTGGGAGCGGCGACTTCACCGCCGCGGCCGAGGCGGCGACGGCTATTGGCCGACGATGACCGAATCCAGCACGGGTTCCGCGGCCGCCAGCGCCTCGTCCCAGCGGGCGACGGATCCGCCGACCATGATGGCCAGCAGGCCGTCGGGCGTGTCGAAGAACGCGATCCACAGGCGCCGCCGCGGATCGATCCCCAGCGGCCCCGGCGGCACCTGCAGCACGCCGGCGTGAGACTCGCCGTCATTCTCGACCGTGATCTGGAGGCCTTCGAGTCCGCCGATTCGTGAGTCGCTGCTCTCGACGACCTCCAGGTCGGGATTGCTGCCCAGGGCGTCGACCGCCTCCTCGGCGGTGCTCACCTCCTCGACGGCTGCGTTCGCGCCGAACACTCCCCGCGGTCGTGTGAACTGGACGGCGGTCACGTCGGCGGTGCCGGGGTTGAGCTGAACGTCGAAGAAGCCGTCCAACAGCTGGACTGCCTCCCACGAGCCATCGAGCTCCAAGGTGATGACGGGCGTGAAGCCGGCCCGCGTGTAGCGGCCGGCAGGCAGCGGCTCACCCGTGGCGGTGAGGTTGGCGGCGGCGAGGCTCGGAGAGGGAGTTGGATCGCTCATGCTCGGCGACGGATCGGCAGCACTGCAGCCGCTGATGGTCAGCAGCGCTGCCATGGCGATGAGGGACGGGCGGCGCGGTGGCATCCACCTGCGATACCCTCGGAGCTCACTGGCGGTTCAGATCCGGCGGCCGCGGGGGTATCCTCGAGCGCCATGCCGAGACCCGATCTTCCAACCGGCACCGTCACCTTCCTCTTCACCGACGTCGAGGGGTCGACGAGGCTGCTGCATGACCTCGGCGAGACCGCATACGCAGCCGCCCTGGACGAGCATCGTCGAGTCCTGCGCGCCGCCGTCGCCGGTCACGCCGGAATCGAGGTCGACACCGAGGGCGATGCGATCTTCGCCGCCTTCCCGACCGCGATCGGTGCCGTTTCGGCGGCGCAGGCAGCCCAGGATGGGTTGAAGAAAGGGCTCATCCGTGTGCGGATGGGCCTCCACACCGGGACGCCGCTTCGCACCGCCGAGGGCTACGTCGGCGTCGACGTGCACCGAGCGGCCCGGATCGCCGCTGCCGGCCACGGCGGGCAGGTCCTGATCTCGTCGGCGACCGCGGGACTGCTGGCGGGGGAGGAACTCTCCATCAGCGATCTCGGGGAGCATCGGCTCAAGGACCTCGCCGCGAGTGAGCGCATCTACCAGCTGGGCGCCGAGCAGCACCCGCCGCTGCGCAGCCTGTCGCCCACCAACCTTCCGGAGCCGGTCGGCAAGTTCGTCGGGCGATGGGCCGAGCTGATCGAGATCGGTGAGCTGCTTCGCGATCCGAGCGTGCGGCTGCTGACGCTGATCGGCCCGGGCGGCATCGGCAAGAGCACGCTGGCGCTCGCGGCGGCGGCGGATGCCGCCAGCTCGTTCCCGGACGGGCGGTGGTGGGTCCCGCTGGCAGCGGTCAAGGATCCGGAGGTGGCCGTTGCCGCCATCGGCCGGGTGCTCGGGCTCGGCGAAGGCGCCGATCCGGACGTCATCAACCGCCACCTGGCCGGCCGCCGGACGCTCCTGGTCCTGGACAACCTGGAGCATCTGCTGCCGGGCATTGCCGGTCCGCTGGCGGAGCTGACTCCGGCAAGCGGCGGCTCCACGATTCTCTCGACGAGCCAGGAGCCGATGCGCCTGCGGGCGGAACGCCTGATGCGCGTGCCCGTGATGACCCAGCCGGACGCCGAGCAGCTGCTCGTATCGCGCGCGATCGCGGTCGGCGCGTCCGTCGGCCCGTCCCGCGCGCTCACTACCCTGGCCGAGCGCCTCGACCGGCTTCCGCTTGCCCTCAGCCTGGCCGCAGCTCGCCTGCCGGTCATGTCGGTCGAGCAGATCCTGGAGCGACTTTCGCAGCGACTGGACCTCTTCAAGGGCAGTCGCGACGCCGATCCGCGGCAGCAGACGCTGCGGGCGACCATCGAATGGAGCCACGACCTGTTGTCCGAGCCGGAGCGCGCGCTGCTCCGACGGCTGAGCGTCTTCTCCGGCGGCTGGACGCTCGAGGCCGCCGAAGCGGTCGGGGAATCGGATCTCGACGTCCTCGGGAGCCTCGTTGACCGATCGCTCATCCAGCGGGGTGATGACGACGGCGCGCCGCGGTTCCTCATGCTGGATTCGATCCGCCAGTTCGCGGCCGAGCGCCTCGCCGCCTCGGACGAAGAGCCTGCCGTGCGCGCCCGTCACGCCGCCTGGTTCCGTGCCCTCGCGGAGCGCGTTAACGAGCGGCTGGCCGCCGGCGAGCCGGAGGAGGAGTGGGTGAGGCTGCTGAACCCGGAGATCGACAATCTGCGGGCGGCGGTCCTGTACGGGACCGAGACGGGCGACACCGAGCTCGTTCGCGCCATCGCCGCCGCCCTGCCGATGTTCTGGATCATGCACGGCCGCTCCGGCGAGGGCCGTGCGTGGATCGAGCGTGCCCTCGAGCTCGATCCAACCGAGGATGCCACCCGACGGACCCTGTTCGCGGGACTCGCCATCCTCGCCTACATGGGAGGCGACTACGCGACCGCCACCTCCGCGGCCGATTCGGCGGCGGCCCTGGCCGCAGCGCTCGGCCCCGACGCCGACGACTACCAGCGCCTCCGGGACGAGACCCGCGCGGCGCTCATGCGCGATGACTTCGCCGTCGCGGAACCGCTGCTGGAGCAGCTGCTGGTCGCAGCCCGGGAGCGCGACAACGGTGTCGGCATGTCGTCGTGCCGGATCAACCTGGCTGCCATCGCGAACCGCACCGGGCGCCACGAGCGAGCGGAGGCACTGATGACAGAGAACCTGCCGTTCGTTCGCAGCCGCGGCCAGGCACGATGCGAGGCGACGAGCCTCGTGGTGATGGCCGAGACGCTGAACTACCTCGATCGCCCCGCGGCATCGGTTGAGTACGCCGTCGCCGCAGCCGAGGTGGTGCCCAGGGCCGCCGACGCGCTGCTGATGGTCGAGGACCTGCGCTGGTATTCGGCGGCGGCGGCCCGCACCGGCGAGTCCGAGAACCTGGCGGAAATCCTCGGCGCGTGCGAGGCGGCCGAGGCGGAGCTGGACGCCGCGCTCGAGCCACACGAGATCGCCGTGCGCGAGGAGCTCGTGTCGACGCTTCGGGATGCTCTGACCGATGCCGGCCTGGAGGTGGCACGAGCTCGCGGCCGCGGCCTGGATATCGCCGCGGCGACCGCGCTGATGCGCGCGCCGGCTGCCGTCAGGCGGTTGTAGGCCCGGTCAGGTCCGCGGAGGGCGGCGTCGACATCCGGTTGTCGTCTGGCTGGTCGGTGTAGGCCCTGATCTCGGGGCGATCGACGAGGTGCGTCAGCGCCCACAGCACGAAGACCATCGCCATGAACAGCCCGACCCCGAGCAACGTGGCATCCACGCCGGTCGCGAGCTGCAGCTGTTCATGAAAGTTCATGAGCCGATTCTGTCGCCGATGCGACGCCGCGCGAATAGGACGAGGGTCCCCCTACCCGACGTCAGTCCTCGCAGTTCACCGCCAGGATGAGCCACCCATCGGGACCCAGCTCCAGGTCCACCGTCTGGCCCGGCTGACCCGCCGATCCACCGAACGCGACCGTTGTGAACACGACCGCCCTCGTGCCCTCCACGATGGCCGAGTCCGCATGGACCGAGTCCGGCACGTCCTGCGCGCACACGATCGGGTTGTACGGCAGCGAGGAGTTCTCCAGCTCCTCGACGAAGGCCGGCGTGAGCTCTGGTCGGACCAGGAGGTGATTCCAGTCCGTATCGGTCAGATACCAGTCGTAGAAGGCCTGGACGACCTCTTCCGGTGACCGACCAGGCTCGGCCGATGCCGGCGCCGTCTCCGGCGCCGAAGACGCGCTCTGCGATGGGGGTGCCTCGCTCGCGCTGGACGATGCCGTCGCCGCGGTCGACTCGGACACGTCGACCGATGCTGCCGGTGCCGCGCAGGCGGCCAGCATCACGCAGAGCGCTGCGGCGCAGGCCCGATTCACCTACGCCCCGCCGAAGAACTTGTTGATGCGATCGGTGTCGTCGGAGAACGCCCAGCGCTCGGTGATCTTGCCGTCCTTCATGTGATAGATCTCGGCGGTGCGATAGACGAGCTGCTGGTCTCCCATGGTTGCGGTGGCGGTCACCAGCTGGATCGCGTGCTCGTCGTTGGCGAGGACGTCGTGGGTCTCCGTCTTGATGCTCGCGCCCTCCGGCATGCCGCTGAAACGCTCCATGAGCGCCTGCTTGCCGCGGATCGGCTCGTCGCTGCCGATCTCGTGCCAGACGATGTCATCGGAGACGTCCTCGAAAGCCGATGACATGTCGCCGGTCTGCTCGACCTGATCGGCGGTGGCGCGGATCTTCGCGGCGTTGGGATGATCAGCCATTTGGTGCGTGCTCCTTCAGGGGGTGCTCGGGGACCTGGCTCCGGGCCGGGCTTGACGCTCGCAGCGTACGCCCGCCGCCACCGGCCGGACAAGGGTGGCCTCGGGGCCGGTTGCCGCGGGGACCATAATCCCGTCCTCATGACCTCGAGCACACCGCCCGACCGTCACAACGAGGAGTTCTGGCGCGACTTCCTGGCTCACCCGGATTCGCTCCAGACGATCGGTCGCCGGGTCTTCAGCCACATCCCGGCCAGCCCTCGCTGTCAGCTCTGCGCCTCTCCATTTGCGGGTGTCGGCGGCCCGCTGATGCGGCTCATCGGCAAGCGGCCGTCCGATGGCAACCCGAACGTCTGCAACTCGTGTCAGAAGGTTCTCTTGAAGCATCACGGCGGCGCAGAGGTCGACGGCTCGATGCTCTTTGCCGACATCCGCGGCTCAACTGCCATGGCCGAGCGGATGTCGCCCGGCGAGTTTCACGCGTTGCTCAACCGCTTCTACACGGTTGCGTCCGAGGCCGTCTTCGCCGCCAACGGCGTGGTCGACAAGTTCGTCGGTGACGAGCTCGTGGCGGTTTTTCCTCCGGTCTACGGCGATGACCATCCGAAGCGCGCGGTTGAAGCGGCCCATGCCCTGCTGCGCGCGACCGGCCACGCCGATCCCGGCGGTCCGTGGGCGCCCATCGGAGCGGGTGTGCATACGGGGCGCATGTGGTTCGGCGCGGTGGGCGAAGGCAGCCACGTGGAGATCACGGTCGTTGGTGACGCAGTGAACACGACGGCTCGTCTGGCCGCCGAGGCCGTCGCCGGCGAGATCCTGGTCTCTACGGATGCCGCGGTTGCGGCCGGGCTCGACCCGAGCCTTGCACCCCGGAGCCTCGCGCTGAAGGGCAAGGAAGGCGTGACAGAGGTGGTCAGCCTCATGGTCGCACCGCCCTAGTCCGACAGACGAGACTGCAGGTCCCGCACGGCATTCGGCAGGCCGGTGGCCAGGACGCTCTCGCGCTGCAGGCGGGCTGCTCCGTCCCCGCCGAACGCGACCACGAGGCCGGGGACGCCACGTCGCAGCGACCTCACAACTCCTCGTGCGGCGTCGGCGTCGGCCGTCGTCGGGACGCCGATCACGGCCACCGATGCGTCAGTCGACCGCGCGGCGCGGATCCACTCGGTGGCAGGCAGGTCGGCGCCCAGGTAGTGGACTGTCATGCCCGCACGTCGGGCGGCCGTCGCGAATGCCAGCGCCGCCAGCTCGTGGCGGGCTCCGGGCGGCAGACCGACCAGCACCGGGCGGGCATCGGTTCGGTTGGTGCCGGCAGCATCGTAGGCGGCGCCGATCCAGCGGGCGACGGCGGCGCTCGCCGCGTGCTCGGCTGCGACCGAGACGTCGCCGGCCTGCCACGCGTCCCCCAGCGCGCGAAGGGCCGGGAACAGGTATCGGTCGCTCATGGGCTCGAAGGAGGCGCGACTGCCCATCTCGTCCAGCACGGCCTGCAGCGCCGCGGAGTCCATGGCGGCCGCGGCCGAGACGAAGCGCGAGACAAGCTCGCCTGCCTCGGGCTCTGCGGTCGGGGAGGGGACGCGAGGCTGCGAGACAGTGGGGAGATCGGCATCGGCGACATCTCGCAGCGAGGCCGCCGCGGCGCTGGGTGTCCAGCCTTCGTCCACCAGCCCCCGCATGGCTCGCACACGACCGATGGCGGCCTCGTCGTACAGACGATAGCCGGCCGCGGTGCGCCCCGGCGCGACGATGGCGTAGCGACGTTCCCAGGCGCGGAGGAGCTCGACGCTCACCCCGGCGCGGTCGGCCGCCTCGCTGATGGTGTACATGCTTCGTACAGACTACGCCTTAGACAAACACTTGACAATCACCGATGGGAACGGCTAGAGTCTGGACAAACCTTGGACAGCAGAGTCACAAGGCGAAAGCACTCGAAAGGACCGTTCCAATGCGCATCCTCAAGGCCGTCGCTCTCCTGCTCGTGATCGTCGGCGCCGTCAACTGGCTGCTCGTGGGCCTCGCCCAGTTCGATCTCGTGGCAGCCATCACCGGGGACACGTTCGGCGAGACGAACGCCCTGTCATCGGTCGTGTACATCCTCGTCGGCCTGTCGGGCGTTGCCCTGCTGCCGACCCTGGCATCCTGGCTGACCAGCGACTCCGAGGCCGTCACCGCCTGACGGCACATCTTCCAGTCGCGATCGAGGCCGCCGTCCAACCGGACGCGCGGCCTCTTCATGCGTCATGGCGGACTCAAGTACGCTTTCGACGGATCTCGATAGGACGGACCGATGCGTAGCCCAGACCCGATCAGCGAACCGAAGGCGTACCAGGATCATCTCGTCGGGCTCGTCGGTGACGACGATCCGGCGCAGGTGCAGGCGAGCACGCCGGCGAAGGTGCGCGAGCTCGTGGCTCGGGCGGGCGATCAAGTCGCAACGCAGACCCGCAGAAGGCGGAGTGGTCGGTCCTCGAGTGCATCGCGCACATCGTCGACGCTGAGATCATCGGTGCGGCGCGCTATCGCTGGATCCTCGCCCACGATCGGCCTGACCTCGTCGGCTACGACCAGGACCTGTGGGTGAATCGGCTGCATGCTCCGGTGGAGGACGCGGAGGAGCTGTTGGCCCTGTTCGAGCCCCTGCGCCGGGCGAACCTGGCGCTCTGGGAACGGACGCCGATCGAGGACCGCGAACGGGTCGGCCTCCATCGTGAGCGCGGGCCGGAGAGCTACGGCCTGGTCTTCACCCTGCTGGCCGGCCACGACCGATTCCACCTCGCCCAGGCGGAGCGCGCCCTGGCAGAGGTGCGGTGAGGACTGTCCGCTAGGAGACCCTCTCCGTCATCTCGCCCACGGCATCGGCTTCGGCTCGTCGGATGGTGCCGAGGGCATGGTGCCCCGACGACGCGTACAGCTCGGTGAGCTCCACGAGGACGGCGTGGCGCACCGCGCGCAGCATCGACCGACGTGGCTCCACGTACACGCTGGTTCCGAAGAAGGGGCAGTCGTCCATGTAGTCGGACTGGTTGAGCTGCCGGCACGCCTCGAGGAGCTCGATCCGGGCCCGAGTGTCGGTGGTCGTGGCGGATGCGTCGATCATCCGCTCCAGCTCCCAGGTGTCGGACCAGCTGACGAGGCCCGAGGCGAGCACGTACCGGCCGTTTCGGAACTCGATCGCGTCGCCAAAGCCGCCTCCGGCGAGGGAGCCGCGGAGTCCCAGCAGGGTGCGATGGAAGGCAGTGTCGGCGATGGTCAGGGACGCCTCGGGCCAGATGACCTCGAGCGCCTCGTCCTTCTCCACTCCGCGGACGCCTCGATCGAAGAGAAATGCGAACAGGGCCAGCGCCTGGTTTGCGCCGGCCTTGGGTCCTCCAAGCGACTGGATCGGCATGCGGCCGAAGCTGACTCGCAATGGACCGATGGCGTGCACGCGGACGGCCCTCGGCCGTTGGCCTGCGGCAATGTGGTCTTGAATCGGGATGATCGGCGCTTGGGCGGCGCCGGCTTGGGCGCTATTCACGGGGTACCTCACGGTGAACGCGAGAGTGACCCTCCGCTCGCTCCTCCCTGACCGGTGGACGGCACTGTCCGCGAGTGGTCAGGCGATCGGAGGCAATGCGTGCGATTGCGGTTGGCCGAACAGGAATCCTCGCCTGCGAGCTCTTGTCACCGAGCTGCTGTCACCTTCGGTATACGACGGGCGTCATCGGCCATTTGTCGCGAGTTGGCTCCAGCCCCTATATGTTGTGTCCGTAATGACGTCCATACCAGATCTGGTAGGGTGGGAACCGATCATGAGAACGGTCGGCGAAATAGCGTCGGGGGACTGGAGCTATCGCGATGCACGGCGGCGTCTCGTGGTCGCCGGACGGCGCCATCTCCTGCGTCACGCGGCCGCGACCAGGCTGGATGACGACGCCAACGCGATCGTGGACTGCAGCTGCGGCTGGACCGGCAACGCGCTCGGATGGGCCGGACACCTGGACGGCGTGGTCCACGCGTCGATCGACGGGAGCCGCCGCAGGTCCAGGTAAAGCACTGACCGCTCGGCCCGTCGGACAGGAGACGGGCAGTCGAGCGATCAGGTGCGCTCTCGCGGAGGTCAGCGGGCGCCGGCGGTGACCCGACTGGGCGACCACTCGGTGACGAGGTCACCAAGGGCTTGTTTGGCCGCTTCGACCTTGTCGACACCGATCGCCACGATGACCTTGTTGTCGGTCATGCCGACCCCGGTCATGAGGTCGATGTTGACGCCGGCATCGGCGAGTTTGCGGGCTGCCGACGCAATGGCTCCGGGCTTGTCCTCGATGCCGACGGTGACGATCGGGACCTCGCGGAACGCGAAGCCCGCCTCGTTCAGGGCTGTCCGCAGCCCAGATTCATCGGCGGCCATGAACGCGCCGCCGCCTCGGTCACCGAGCCCCAGGCATACGACGCCGGAGAGGTTGATCCCTTTTTTGGCGATGGCTTCGGCGTGGCGGGCGAACTCGCCCGGCTTGTTCGAAGCTTCAGAGATGAAGGCCTGCATTTGCACCTCCAGTGACGCCCACGATCCACCTGCCCGGACGTGGCCGTTCTTCAGTGCGGACGGGTCGGTGCCGCCAGCGACCGGAGTCCTCGGCTCAACGACCGCAGCCGGTCGCGCGTCCGTGCTCCCCGTCCTCGAACCCAATTGTCTCGCGCCTGTCGACCGACTTATCCACCATCGGCGATTGATGGCGACATTCGCAACGGAACCCGCGGCGAAAGTCCGCTAGAGGCCGAACCGCATCAGGATCATCAAGGTGAACAGGACGAAGAATCCCAGCAGCTCGAGCACGGTCACCAGCTTCGCGCGGGCCAGGGCGACCTCCAGCTCGGGTGTCGGCCCGCCGTCGGGGGTGAGGGGCGCAGCCGCCAAGCGGTCGACGGCGCCAACGATAACGAAGCGGCCCCACAGGAACACCGCGACGATCACGACCATCGCCAACAACCACGTCAGACCGTAGGCGGTGGTGAAGGCGTCCTCGACAGAGTCGATCGGCCCGAGGAGGGTGCCGCGGATGATGCCCAGGACGAGGATCGACGGCGCGAGGACGTCGATGATCGGTGTCGCCCGCTCGGCGAGCGCGGCGCCGATCTGGCGCTGGGTCGGGATCGAGAGGCGGCTGATAGCCGGGATGAAGAAAATCGCCAGGGCCAGCGAGTAGCCGAACCATGTAATCCCCAGGAGCACGTGCAGCCATTGCACGGCGAAGGTGATCCAGCTCATGCTGCGAAATGTATCGCAGGCCGGGGGAGTCTGGGCGGCGAGTCAGCAGCCCTCTGACGGAGATCCAGCCAGTCGCTCGGCGATCCACTCGTCGATTTCGGCGAGGTGGTCCGCGAAGATGGAGAAGTGGTCGTCGCCCTCGAAGATGCGCAGCTCGGCGGGCGCACCAGCCGCGCAGTAGCGGTCGGCCACCAGCTGGCTGCTCGCGACGGTGACGATCGAGTCGGCCGTGCCCTGCAGGATCAGGATCGGGGCGACGGCGTCCGGCGCGCTTGGCTGCACCAGGCGTGTTGGCCTCGAGCGCGGCGCTCCACTGCGGCACGGTGACCGGATCGGCGAGGAAGAGTGGCTCGTCGCCGGGGGCTCCAACACCGCGAAGGTCGCCGACGAGCCCGGCCGCCTGCTCCGTGCCGGCCGCAGTGAGGACCTCATCGGTGGAGTAGTGGAGCGCCGCGTTCCATGACGCGATCACCATGATCGCGACGAGCCGATGCTCCTGATCCGCCGTCTCCGAGATGCCGGACGAGACGAGCGTCGCCATGTCGCCAGCAGGAGCGACCGCGACCGTGCCCACCACCGACAGGTCGTCCGCGTAGGTCGGAGCCAGCTCGGCAGCGAACAGCGCAGCGTGACCTCCCTGCGAATGGCCGGCCAAAACGACGGTGTCGCCTTCATCGGGACCGATGAGCTGGCGCGCCGCGCGCGCCGCGTCGAGCACCGAACGGCCCTCGCTCTCGCCGACGAGGTACGGATGCGGCCCGGGGGTGCCGAGCCCGTCGTAGTCGGTCGCGACGACCACGAATCCATCCTGGGTCCACCGAGACATGAGGACGGCATCGACCGCCTGCGCCCCGTTGCGCGATGGCGCGTCGCGGTCGAGGAGGCCGGTCGTGCCGTGCGCCCAGCTCAGATACTGATGCGGGCCGGCACCCGCCTCCTCCGGAGCGGCGATCACGCCGCTGACGGCGACCGGCTCACCGTCGAGGCCAACAGACCGATAGAGCACCGTCCAGACCCGCACGCCATCAAGCGAGCTGCGGACCTCCTGCGAGCGGATGATGTCGCCCGGTTCGCCGTCACCAAACGACGCCGGTGGCTCGTAGAAGTCCGCGATCCACGACCACCTCCAGGCGCGGGCTCGGCGTCGGCTCAGCGCTCGGGGTCGGAGCGGTCGAGAACGAGACCGATGGAGGAGCGCCGCAGGCAGTCCCGACGAGCGCGATCAGCAGGCCGCCGGTCAGTACGGTCAGGCCCCTCCTTTGTCGCCGTTTCGATCGCGGTGGGCGCATCGGCCAATCTTAGGTCGCGGGGAGTGTGATAAGATTGCACACGATATGGCACACTCGAAGGCTCCTGAGCTCGCCCGAACGAACGTGACGCTTCCGGCCACCCTCCTCGAGGAAGTTGACCGGTTTGCTGGCCCGCGTGGGCGCAGCAGGTACGTTGCCGAGGCCGTGGCGCAACGCGTGCGACGAGACGCGCTCGGTGCGGCAATCCGGGAGACGGCCGGGGCGATGGTCGGCAGGCCGGGTTGGATGAGCCCGGACGAGGTCGCTCGATGGGTCGACGACCTGCGATCGGAAGAGACCGACTGATCCGATGCGCTACCTGCTCGATACGACACTGCTCATCGACCACGCCCATGGGCACGAGGATGCCGTGCGACTCCTGCACCGCCTCTACGAGGATGGCGCCGAGCTCTTCACCTGCGACGTGGTCGTGTGCGAGGCGCTGTCCGGCGGTACCGATGAGCACCGACGGGTCATCTCGCGTCTGCTGGAACCCACTCGATTTCGTCGCCACCGATCCGGAAGCGGCGAGGGCCGCCGGCGCGGCGCGGCTCGAGCGCCATCGGGCGGGCGGCAAGCTCGGGCTCGGGGATGCGCTCATCGCGGCCGTCGCTCGCGGCATGGATGCGACGATCGTCACACGCAACCGCCCCGACTTCGAACGCCAGGGCGCATCGGTGCTCGCGTACTGAGGGACCTTTGGTCGGATTGGTCGCCGGGTGGGCGTATCGGCCAATGATTGGCCGAATTGGTCGTGGGGTGGGACGAACAGCCAAGGAGAAGCCCGCGTGCTTGGCCGATGCTCCCACCGGGTGGGAATTCGGCCACTGAGTGGCTGTTACTCCCACCGCACGCACAACGGGCCGGGGGCGGTGAGCTAGCCTGCACCGATGACCGATCAGGAGCTTCCCGACTCGATCGCCGCCAACGTCGCCGAGTGGACGGAGACGAACGCACAGTTCACCGATGCGCACGCCGAGGGAGCCTGGGCGCCGCAGGACCTGACGTGGGGCGTATTCGGGGTGCGCGAGGACGCGATCGGCTCACCGCTGGGAGACGTGACGGGCTCGACGTCGTCGAGCTCGGCTGCGGGACCGCGTACTTCTCCGCTCAGCTGGCGCAGCGCGGGGCGCGGCCGGTGGGCGTCGACCCGACGCCGGCGCAGCTGGCCACCGCGCGGCGGATGATGGAGCTGACCGGGATCAGCGTTCCCGCTGGTCGAGGCGCCCGGCGAGCGCGTGCCGCTGCCGGATGCGTCGTTCGACCTGGCGGTCTCCGAGTTCGGCGCCTCGCTGTGGGCGGATCCGGCGCTGTGGGTCCCCGAGGCGGCGCGCCTCCTGCGGCCCGGCGGCCGGCTGGTCTTCCTCACCAACTCGTTCATCTCGTACCTGTGCGCCCCCGACGAGGGCGGCATCAGCGAAACGCTCCTGCGGCCGCAGTTCGGCGCGTATCGGATGCAGTGGCCGGGCGAGACGGGGATCGAATATCACATCCCGCATGGCGAGTGGATCGACCTGCTGCGGGCGAACGGGTTCGAGATCGAGCGGCTCATCGAGCTCCAGGCGCCACCGGAGGCGCAGAAGCACGAGTTCTACGACTACGTCACGCCGGAGTGGGCCGCGAAGTGGCCGCACGAGGAGATCTGGGTCGCCCGGCTTGGTTGACGCCCTGGGTCAGTCGTTGATGCCGAGCGAGGTGACGATCGGCTCCGCCGCGGCCAGCGCGGCATCCCCGTCGTCGGCGTCGGCCCGAACGAGGATCAGCGCGACCAGGTCGGGACCGTCGAACGGAACGATGTAGACGCGGGTCAGGGAGCCCGGCGCAAGTCGCATGTTCCCCGGTGGATAGTGAAAGATATCGACCTCCGAGGACGGTGCGGCAACGTCGACGTAGTGACTGTCGATGCCGTCGATCTGTACGTCGACAGGCTCTCCCACGTCCAGGCTCGGGTGCGCTGTGAACCACTCGAGCAGCGATTCGGGTGTCTCCACGGGCGCGCGCGTCTCCGGATCCACCACCTCGGGGGGTCGCGTGATATTCAGATCCACGCCCGGGCCGCCAAGCGCGATCTCGTCATCCTCGTCTGGGAAGTACTGGTGCCAGCCTTCGGGCAGGGTGAGCACCAGGCTGGGTTCGAACGCGTTCGTCGTGTACTGGCCGGCCGGCAGCTCACCCATCCCCAAGCGCGGTGAGCCAGTTGTCGTGGCACTCGCCGACGCCTCACCCTGAGCAGTTGGACTAGCCGATGGACTGGCCGATGCCTCCGTCGCGCTCGGCGACTCCACCCGCTCCCCACATGCGGCCAGCACGATCACCAATACGGCGGCCAGGCACGCGCCAAGTCGCGGACGCGGAGACATGGCTCGGGTCTCCCTGCGGTGCAGTGCCGCCCCTGCGGCTTGGCGCTGATTGTGGCTCCGCCGTCAAGGGCGGCGACAACGGGCAGAATTCAGCCGCCGAGTCCGAGGCGCGCGTCCTCCAGACCCTTGTCGTTCTCCTGCGAACCACCGATGCCGGTCAGGTCATTCGCGCTGATTCGGCGGGCGAAGTAGTCGGCCTGCACCGCCCAACGGAGGCGAAGCATCGGCGCAAGGGTCCGCTCCACCTCTGACCGATCGAGGACACCCTCCTCGAGGTAGGCGCCCACCAGCGCCTTCGCCTCCATCGGCCCACCGAGGTACATGACGGCGGAGGCGAGGTCGTACATCAGCGGTCCGACCATGCCGGTGTCCCAGTCGATCAGGCCGCACACGCCCGTATCGGGATCGAGCAGGAAGGCCTCCGGCGCCGGATCGGTATGGAGCAGTCCCCAGGTCAGAGACTCGGGTGGCAATCGCTCCCACGCCGCAAGTGCGTCGACCACTGCCGGCCGTACCCAGTCCCGGATCCCGAGGTGTTCGGCATCGGGATCGATCCAGTGGAAGCGATCAGCTTCGGGAACGGTCACTCCCTGGAGTGCGCGATGCGCGCGCGCCAGGGTGGAGCCGATCAGCCGCTGCTCGGCCTCGGTGTCGCCGACCAGGCCGGCGCCTTCGACAAAGGTCAGCAGCGCGAGGACATACCCGTCGAGGTCGACGACCGATCTGCCATCGCGGGTGCGGACGGCGGCTCCAGCCGGGATGCCTGCCGCCTGCACGTGCGCCGCGACTGCCAGTCCCGACGCGAACCTCCGTTGATCCACCGCCGGCACCGCCTTCGCGACGTATCGGTCCGCACCATCGGTCACGAACCAGGTCCGTGAGTTCATCCCCCGATCGTGCGATTCGATCGCTGCCTTGCCGAGACCCCAGGCCTCGGACAGGCACGCCGCGAGGGTCGAGGCGAGGAGATCCACCTGAGAAGAGTAGGCGCTCGGTTGCGCGACGATTGTTGTGGATGCTAAGCAATTGGACGGTCGCGAAACGATCGTCTAGAATCCGCCGATTGATCGACCCGTTCCGAGCTGGCGGGTCATAGAGGGGAGATCCGGCACCTCCGGTGCCACAGCAACTGATCCGTCGCCAACGCTGCCGGGCATCTGTGCGCGCGCGGGGGATCGAGGAAAGGGAATCCATGCGTCGTTCTCTGCTCGCGCTCATTTCGGCAACGCTGCTGACCATGGGCATGGTGGCATCGGCCACCGCCATCACCGGCAACTACGTCGAGGACTTCGACCACCCGTTCGTCGGCCTCGTCGCCTTCTACTCGGACCGCCAGGGCACGGATGACGCGTTCATCCACCGCTGCTCGGGCTCGCTCATCGATGACGGGACGCCGCTCGATGGCTCGCGCGTCTTCGTGACCGCCGGCCACTGCACCGATGACGGGACCGGCGACGCCGTCGCCGTCTCGGCCCGCATCTGGTTCCGCCAGGACGCCGGGACCCGCTATGACGGCACCCGCGATCCGCTGACCGGCTATCCGGACAAGTGCATCAATGACCCGGCGCTGGATGACGCGCTCGAGCGGTGCGCCACGTCGCACGAGATGTACAACTACGGCTTCGACAACTTCGCCGGCTTCCCGAACACCCATGACGTCGGCGTCGTCATCCTCGACAAGCCGGTCATCCTGTCGGAGTACGCGAACATCGCCAAGGCCGGCGCGATCACCGGCAACAAGAGCATCGAGCTCGGGGTGTCCGGCTACGGGATCACCGATGGCCATGCCGCCAGCGATCCGACCGTCTCGTTCCGCGAGCGCCTCATGGCGACGAGCACGCTCATCACCACCAACGACACCTGGACCGATGGCTACAACCTGAAGGCCCAGAGCAACGGTGGTAGCCGAGGTGGCACCTGCTCCGGCGACTCCGGTGGCCCGGTGTTCTATCCGTCGACCTCGAACACGATCGTCGCGGTCACCTCGTTCGGCCGGACTGGCCCGAACGACTGCCAGGGCGGCGACTACTCCTACCGGCTCGACCGGCAGGAAGTCATCGACTGGATCGACCAGGTCTCGGGCAACCTCTGGAACCAGTAATCGCCTGACTCAGCGCAAACCAAAAGAAGGCCCCGGCACAGTCCGGGGCCTTCTTGCTGTCTCAGACGCTACGCGTCGATGATCCGAGCGAAGGCGCTCTCGAGCACTGATTGGGAGACCGACTTCCGAAGGTCGGCGTATGCGGCGAGGATGTTCTCGCCCGTGCCGCTGATCACGAGTTCATCGCGCGGCACCCGGATCGCAGCGCGAATCGCCAGTCCGCCGTCGCGGAGCTGCTCGATGCTCACATCGTCGACGGAGCCCGCCATGCCCAGTTGCCGCTGAAGGTCCTCGGCCAAGGCTTCGAGAAACGTGGCCGTTGAAGCGTCGATCATGCCCTCTACCCTAACCCAGCCGGCAACGTCGGCTCCGACGGCGGCCTGTTTCGGGCTCCGGCCGGGATTGTCAGGGATTATATCGTTAGTGATATATTCGGTGAGTGAATGCAACCGCCATCCTTCGAGGCGTCAGGTGGGCGCGCCGGCGTGCGGGTATGACGCAGCACGACCTCGCGCGGGCCGTCGGCATGCCGCAGCCGAGCATTGCCAGGATCGAGGCCGGAACGGTCATCCCGCGGACGACCTCGTTGCTCGCCATCTTGGAGGCCACGGGCCACCAGCTCATCGTTGAGCCAATCGGTTCAGGGGTGGATCTCGAGGCAATTCGCACCCGTCTGCGCCTCAGCATCCCCCGGCGAACGAAGCTGGCGATGGGGCGAGCGGGCAATGAACCGCCAGACGAGCCCGATGCAGATCCTTCGCCGGCTCCGGCGGTTCGGAGTTCCATTCGTGCTGATCGGCGAGCTCGCCGAGGCCGCGCACGGCTCGCCGACCCGCGCGGGGCGCCACGTCGAAGTCGTGCATGCGCGCACGGACGACGCACAACAACGACTCGCTACCGCGCTGAAGGATCTGGGGGACATGAGCGAACGTTTGACCGCCCTCACGGAGACGGCGGCCGGCGACGATTACGATCGGCTCAAGCGCAACGCCGTCTCGATGTTTGTCGATCCTGGGATCCTCGTGCCGGTCGCCGCGATCGAGGACCTCGCGGCCAACCGCCGAGCGGGTGCGACGCCGGAGGACCGGGCTGCCGAGGCCGTACTGCGGGCGATCAGCGGTGAGCGAAGCTGACCTGGACCGCGGTCAGTTACCGAACCAACCGGGAGCATTCGGCGCCGAAACCGAGGCCATGCCGCCTGGCTGGACCATGATCGTCATCGGCAGGGCCCCCGACGCATCTGTCGGCACGTCCGACGAGGTGATCAGCGGCCCCATGCTCGGCGAGGGATTGACGAAGATGGCCCAGCCCGCGCCGGCGGGGACCGTGAAGACGACGCGGATAGCGGCGCCTGCCGGGATCGAGGCCGGCAGCGCCGTGCCGACCAGCTCACCCATCGGACTCTCGTCCGCGGCGACGAAGAGATACGCGTCGCGTGAGCTCTGGTTCTCGACGTTGACGATCCACTCGCGCGCGCCCGGTCCGGGTGCGGGTCCGGTCATCGGACATGCGATCGGCGTGCAGCCGAGCCGCTCGGTCTGCTGCGCGCTGAGCCAGCCCTCGTCAGGAGCGTAATCCCAGGCGACGACCTCTCCGTCCTCCGTCAGCGATGACCACGCATAGAACCGGGTGGTCTCGGCGTCGAATAGCTCGGCAGGGGCGAAGCCGACGTTGAAGAAGCTTCCACCGGGTTGCCGCGGCGGTCCGCCCACGTCACCTTCTCCCTCGAAGGAGGTTGCGAAGTCGAATGGGTCGCCGTACGGGCCGGTGAACCGCTCATCTGTTTCCCCGCTCGCGAGGTCCGTCAGCCAGACGTGCACCGCCGGGGCAACGGCGCCGCTGTCGATCCCCACCACGTAGTCGGCGACGCCGTCGCCGTTCGTGTCCATGACGAATCCGAATGCGAGGACCTGACCGGCACCGGACAGCGCGTCCCGCCGCGGATGATCGCTTCCGAGCTCGAGTCGCCAGTTCTGGAACTCCGGGTTGATGTGGATGCCTGCGACATCGACCCACCGCGGCGCAGTGTCAGGCGCCTCGGACCACGTCAACGTGGCGTCCGCCGCGGTCGCAAGAGCGTCGACCGTGTCGTCGGCACGATCCGCCCGCACCGGCCCGGTCCACCCGAGCACGGTATCGGTGTCGGGAGTGCGCGCCGAGTCGTCTGACAGCAGTCGGGCTGCGGCCGCGCCGCCAGCCAGAACTACCACGAGGCCGCCGAGGAGGACTGTTCTGGGTCGACCTACCATCGGGCCCGTTATGCGCCTGGGAGGTCGCCCGCTCATCGGCCAAACGACGTATGGAGCGAGCCCGGCACAATAGGCGACGTGACGATCACCGACGAGCGCCGCCTGGTCACGGTGCTGTTCGCGGACCTCGTGGGCTTCACCGGTCGCTCCGAATCGAGCGATCCGGAGCAGATCCGCGAGCTTCAGCGCGCCTACTTCGGCGTGGTGGCGGCCGAGGTCGAGCGGTACGGCGGCAGCGTCGAGAAGTACATCGGTGACGCCGCGATGGCCCTGTTCGGCGTCCCGGTGGCGCACGACGACGACGCGGAGCGCGGGCTGCGTGCCGCCCTCGCCATTCGCGAGGGCGTATCGGCGCTGGATGACGCGCTGGAGGTCCGCATCGGCGTCAACACCGGCGAGGTGGTCGGTGGGCCGGGCGGCCCGCAGCAGGGCGAGTACAGCGTCAGTGGCGATGCGGTGAACGTCGCCGCCCGCCTGCAGCAGAGCGCGCAGCCGAACGAGATCCTGGTCGGCGGCACGACCCGCGGGCTGGCGTACGAGGCGTTCGGCTTCGTCCCGCGCGAGGCGATGCCACTCAAGGGTCGGGCCGAATCGGTCGAGGCGTGGCGGCTCGAGGGCGCCCTGGCGGAGCCTGCAAGGGGGCGGGGCGGTGAGGCAAGGCTCGTCGGCCGCGAGCGTGAGCTGGGCGCCCTGGAGTCCGCCCTCGAGGAGGCGCGCGACGGTCGCGGGCTGATGGTGGCGCTGGTGGGGGAGCCCGGGATCGGGAAGAGCCGGCTCGCGCTCGAGATCCTCCGTCGGGCCGAGTCGAGCGGATTCTCGACGGCATGGACGTCCTCGCGCTCGTACGCATCGGTCTTTCCGTATCACCTGGTGGGCCAGCTCGTGCCGCAGCTGCTCGGGCAGTCGAACGGCGAGACGCCGGATACCGAGGCGGCCCTTCGGGACGCGGGAGCCGAGGCGGACGACGCGACCATCGCGACCTGGGCGCGCGTCCTGGACGACGTGCTCGGCATCGCCCCGGAGGAGGCGGCGGAGCTCGCCGACCTGTCACCGGCGGGAAAGCAGCGGATCCTGGTGCAGGCGATCGGCGCCCTGCTTCGCTGCCGGGCGGCCTCGGCTCCCGCGCTGCTCGTCCTCGACGACCTCCACTGGGCCGATCCTGCCAGCCTGGCAATCGTGGAGGAGCTCCTCACCATCCTGCCGGACCTGAAGGTGGCGCTGCTCGCGACGTACCGGTCGAACTGGTCGCACGGCTGGGAGGGCCGCAGCTGCTACGAGCAGATCAACATTCGCCCGCTGCGGCCGGACGACGCGCGTCGCATGGCCACGGAGCTGGCGACGGGCGCCTCGATGTCCGAGGAGATCGCAGAGCGGGTCCTCGAGCGGTCCGGCGGCAACCCGCTCTTCCTGGAGGAGCTCGTCCACGGCGAGCGCGCCGCGGCGCCGGACCAGGTGCGCCGGCTGCCGGCGTCGATCCACGAGATGCTCCTGGCCCGGCTCGACGCCCTGCCTGCCGATGCGCGACGCGTGCTCCAGCTCGCATCCGTGGTCGGGATGGAGTTCGACGAGCCGATCGTCGCCGCCCTGGCCGAGACCGATGCGGCCGCCACGGACGAGGCGCTCCGCACGCTCCAGCGGGCCGAGCTCATCCAGGCCACCGGAGCCGCCACCGACCGACCGAGCGCTCGTGTTCCGTCACCCGCTGATCCACGAGGTCGCGTACGGGAGCCTGCTCACCAGCACCCGGCGCGCGATGCACGGCCGCGTCGGCCGATGGCTCGAGGAGAACGGCGGCGAGGAGCGCGTCGACGAGCTGGCCCGCCACTACGAGCACAGCGATGACCGCGAGCGGGCGCGCCGCTACCTGCGCCTCGCCGGCGAGCGCGCCCATGCCCTGAACGCCACCCGCGAGGCCTTCGACTGGTTCATCGCCGCGGCGGAGGCATCGGTCGATGAGCCGGACCTTCGAGGCCAGATGCTCGAGGCCGCCGCCCAGGAGATCTACCTGCTGGGCGACCCGGACCGGGCGACGAAGATCCAGCAGGACGCGGTGAGCTTCCACGAAGCGGCCGGCAACGACCGTGCGGCCGCCAGCGCGCGGATCTGGCTCGGACGCTACATCTGGTTGCTCGGCGATCCGGATGAGGCGCAGCGCCAGAACGCCCTGGCCGTCGAGGGCCTCGAGAAGTACGGGCCGAGCCCGGAGCTGGCGATGGCGTACAGCTTCCGCGCGCAGAGCCTGATGCTGGTTCCCGAGTTCGAGGAGGCAGAGCACTGGGCGCGCAAGGCGATCGAGGTGGCGGAGGCGACCGGGGCGACCGCCGCACTGATCCACGCGTACAACAACCTCGGCACCTGTCTCATGGGCCTGGCCGATGCGTCGGGCATCGAGTACCTGCGCCGCAGCCGAGACCTGGCGATGGAGCACCACCTTCCCGACGAGGTCGGTCGCGCCAACACGAACCTCGCCGCCCAGGGCTCGCGCATCTTTCCGATGCCGTACGAGGAGATGGACCAGCACCTCGTCGAGGGGATGGACTACTCCGGGCGCACGATCCCGGACGGCATCTTCGACCGATGGATCCGCGCGGCGCGCAGCGAGTTCCTCGTCGTCACCGGCCCGCTGGCAGGAGGCGGAGCAGGTCCTGTTCGCCCTCGACGCGAGCAGCTCCGAGGCCTACCTCAGCAGCCGAGATCCTCAGCCTGCGCGGGTTGCTCTACGCCTACCGCGGCCGGTTCGACGAGGCCGATGCAGATCACCGCCGGCGTCGCCGACACGGCGCTGCGCATCGGCGATCTGCAGGCCGTGATCCCGGTGCTCACCACGCAGTTCGCGATCCAGATCGGCACGGAGGAGGACGCCGGCGCGGTCGCCAGCCTGCGGGAGGTCATCGAGCGGCGCGGCGATATCTCGGAGACCGTCCTCAGCCCCTGGTTCGCCTTCGAAGCGGCCGATGGGCTGACCACGATCTTCGTCCGCGACCCGGACTCGGCGGCGCTGCGGGAGGGCCTGGAGCTCCTCGGTTCCTTCTGTGCCCGCATTGCGCCCGATGTCCTCCGCACCGGCGACCTCGCCGGCCTCGAGGTTGGCGCAGGCCCTCTTCGGCGCGGCGGTCGAGCAGCTGGCCAGCCTCGCGCGTCGCACCGGCGTGTCCATCACCCTGCCGGAGGGCGATCTCATGGGGCGGTCGGACGCCCTGCCCGTGCTCGACCGGGAGCATCGCCTCTTCGACGCGGCCCGGATCCGGCTCTGGCTCGCGGAGGAAGCCGGCGGTCGGTCGCCGGACCTCGACGCGGCCTCAGCGACGTTCGACGAGCTCGGCGCGCATCCGTATCGCGAGCGCGCATCGCGGATCGGCGCCTAATCGGTGGATGAGCCGAGCGCATCTGGTCAGTCATCCGGCGCGACCCACGGCAGCGTAGTACCGCAGCTGCGGCACTCGTAGTCGGGTGATTCCTCGCCGATCATGCAGCCGCCCAGCACGAATTCGCCGCGCTCCGACGCTTCGAAGGCCTCGTTCGTCGGTAGCCGTAGAGGATGCGGAGGGCATCGGTCGAGCCGCAGGCCGGGCACGGCACGGACGGGGGATCGAGTTGTCATGTGTCCATCATGCGAGCTCGACGCGACAGCTCAGGTGTCGGCTGAGACTCGCGACAGGCGATCTGTCGCGACCGACGCACAAGATTGGCGTGTGATCGACACGAAATGGACGCTCTTCGACGGGCTCGCCGGCGGGGACCGCGCGATGGTCTGGATGGAGCCCTCGGGATCCGGCATCACGATTCTCACCCACTCGTGGGGACCGGGCGTGGAACGTTGGTTCGGCTCGGACACGCTCGAGACCTGGCTCACCATCGGCCCGACCTCACTCGCCGTCCTTGCCTATGCCATCGTGGCCGATCACCCTGACGTGGATGCGACCGGCTCGCCGATCGAGCTCCTGGCCGCCATCTACCGCGGTGACTCCGCCGCGACCACGAACCTTCGTCAGCGGCTGGACGCGCTTGGGCTTGATTACGAGTTCTCGATGACGTGAACACGAAGCCGATGGCTCCAAACCACGACGTGCCGGAGCCGCCCGAGATGTGCCCGATCTGTGGGCGCGAGCTTTGGTCAGACGGCCTGCCGCCGGCACAGGATGGAAACGCCTGGATCTGTGGCGACTGCGACCAGGCGCGCAACTTCGAGGCGCTCGACCTGTAGGGCGAGTCTTGGAAAGCCTCGGACAGCTTGTGATGTCACGCGGCCGGCCGACCTCGACGGTCAACTCCCGGCCTCCAGTTCCTTCGCGAAGGTGACGAGCTCGTCAAATTCGGCCGCTGTCCAGCCGAAATACCCGTTCGGCTTCACGAGGAGCGTCGGCTCTAGTCGCGTCGACGCCCATTCCTCAACGCCGAAGCCTGGCTCATCGTCCAGCCAGGCGAGCGCGCGATCGCCGACGAACGCTTGAACCGCCGGAAGCTTCCAAGTCCAGCCGTGCTCGTCGAGTTGGTCGAAATGAATCGTTGGCAACGCCGGCGGTGCCCCGATGATCGGACCGATGAGCTCGTTGGCATCGGCTTCCCAGGTGGTGGCCCAAGCGAGGTCGAAGTGCCCCGAGAGCCAATGCAGCCATTCGCCGTGCATGGCTGCCAGCCAAACGCGCTGGCCGCCGACCTGGTGTGCCGCGTAGTGCGATGGCATGGCGACACTCGGACTGACGTGTGGGTTGAGCACCCCGTCGATGTCAACGAGCAGGAGCGGCCGGTTGAGCATCAGCTCAGATCTTTGCCCCCGACCGGTCGGGAGGCGGCTCCCGACGCTCGATCGGATCCTCCAGGCCCTCAACCGTCAGCCCATTCGCCGACGCCCATGGCTCGTGGTACTGCTCCTCGATCTGCGCCGGCGTCTTCGGTCGCCCGGTGACGGCGTGCTCGAGGCCCGCGAGCAGCCCGCCGATCATCGAGCCGGCGGACGGCTTCGATGGCAGACGTTTGGGGTCGTCGTTGTTGGGCTTCACGCTTCCACCGTACTGCACGCCAGGGAGCAACTGTGCGAAGCTCGTCTCGCCCCAGACTCAGCGCGTCTTCGACTACTGGCCGTCGCAGCCAGCTACCTACCGGCGGACGGGTTCGAGCCACCAGGTCTGATCCCGAAGCTCGTCGGTCCCCGGATGCACCGAGAGCCACGCATCCAGCGCGCGAACCAGGCGGCCGATCGCGCGGCGCGTTCGCGGAAACTGGCGAGGCGAGGTGAAGATCAAGCCGAAGTGAGACGTGCCCGTGATTCTCGCTCCTCGATGCAGCTCGATGAAGTCCGCCACGTTCTCCGTGACGACCGCACGTCGCTGCATGGTCGCGAAGGCGAGAACGTCGCGGTCCGATAAGCCACGGACACCTGATTGTTCGCGAACCGCGACCGCATCGTGTCCGCGTTCGCGCAGCTGGCGAGCGATCTCCGGGGAGAAGTGCTCGTCCAGCAACAGCCTCACCGCAGCATGGCTCGCTCGCGCCTCGAGGCAGCCTGCTCCCGCTCCGCAATGGCGGCCTGGCGCTCGAGCACCTCATCGATCTCCGCGGGGAACGCCGCGTAGTAACGCACGGCAGCTCGAACCGCACTCGCGGGTAGCTCGAGGTAGCGAGAAGCCGCGTCGACCGAGCCGCCCGGCTGGCGAACTGTGGCGACGACCTCCCAGACATCGAGCCCGCTGCCGAGGATCACGGCCCGGCGACCGGCCGGTCCATCGGCGAATCCGATACCCGGGTGCTCGTCCATCCGCAGCCCTTCCTCGACGTAGCGCTCCGCGAGCCCGGTGCGGGTTTCGCGAACCTCGTGTGCCCGAGCCTCAAGTCGGCTCAGCGTCGTCTCAGAGAAGCGGAAGGACCGATGCTGTCGCGTCGAAGGAGCCATTGGCACCACTGTAGCACAGCGTGCCACATCGTAGCACGACCTACGGTCATACGCGCCCGCAGCGCGGCTGGATCGGCGTCGGCGCTGCCGTCAGCGGATATATCACGAACGATATATTCCGTGACAGCCGGCGACGGGCCCCAGCGCCGCGTAGGGCCCGCGCGGCTTCGCTGTCAAACCTCGACCAGGTAGACGCGGCGCTCCTCCGACAGGCCCTTCAGCGCCTGTGCGCCGCGGTCGGTGAAGCCGATGGCCGAGCCGGCCAGCAGCTCGCGGGTCGCCCACGACGCGTACACCTCGCCCGGACCGGCGAGGTCCGCGGTCCGCGTCGCGATGTGGACCGCCACGCCCCGGACATTGTCGCCCTCCATCTCGACCGGCGTCACCCAGCTCGAGTGCGCAGGCCGTGGAGTCCACGATATCGGTCACGAGCAGCGTCGAGACGACGCGGTCCGAAGTCGCTACCTGGCCGCTCTCGACCCTGACATCGCGCACTTGCAGGGGGCGATCCGAGCAACGCCGAGGCAACAGCGACAGACTTCGCGACACGCACCTGTCACTTGGCTTAGCGTTTCTGAGGAGATCCCACGATGGAGCGCCTTCGACAAGTATCCAGCCGGCGGACGAGCTCTGATCCGACGCCTTTCGGGAGCCGTGGCCCGGAAAGGGTACGGACGCGAGGTGCTTCGCTACTGCGGCTTCGATGCGCCTACTGCGGGCTCAACCTCGGCGAGTTCGAGGGTTGGCTTCAGCTGTCGGTGGACCACGTCATCCCGCAGCAGATGGTCGCCCTCGGATATCCGGCGGAGTGGGTCCTGGATGAGGCCAACGTCGTCGCGTGTTGCGCTCGTGCAATCGACCTCTCCAGGCCGCCATCCGACCATCGCAGATCCCGACGGCGGGTGGAGGAGTTCTTCGACGTCCGCGATCGCGTCTTCGCCGAGCGCCGGGAGCGGATCCTTGAGCGCCGCGATGTCGAGCGCCGATGGTTCGACGCGCACGTGGCTCCGCAAGCGTCACTCCGACGAATGACAGCCCAAGCCATCTACGGAGCGGGTACTCTCTACGGGCCGGATTACCGCGACGAGCCTGACCTTAGCGGTACGGGGCTGCCGGGAAGGGCACGACGGGACGCCCTCCGACGGATGGACCCCGATACAGAGCCGACCACCGGGGCGGGACCGCCCGCGCCCGCGCCGCGTTCCGATGGCCAGGCGGACGAGTAGCGGGGGCCGGCGACACGATGATCGCCGGCCATGTGCCTTGAGGTCGTCGTCGGGCCTCTGGTGGTGGGACACCGACAGCGTGGAGACGCGGCGCGGCATCGAGGCGTTGGCGCGCACGGTGGCCGATCACCTGCGACGCCTTCCCGGCCGTCGCGTGCCCAGCCGGTAGGGTGGGCGGAAGCGATGCGTCACCGGGCGCCAGTGATCGATGCAAGCGTCAGCGGCTATATCAGTAGTGCTATATCCGGTGATAGCGACGAGGCAGGGTCACCGGTCCCGGCGCATTCACGACATCAGAGGTGTCGCGGCTGATGGGGACCCTTGGTTCCGCCTCCATAATGCGTACACCAGGGAGATTCACTATCGCCATAGCGCCGCCAGTGCCCTCCGAGCGCCAAGAATTCCCGCTGACCGAAGAGCAGCGGCGCGATCGTCGAGATGGCGATGGGCCGGTGGTCGTCATCGCCGGCGCCGGGCACGGGCAAGACGCGGGTCATCGTCGAGCGGGTCCGGTGGCTGCTCGAGACGCAAGGCGGACCTCCTGCCCGAGCAGATCCTCGTCCTGACCTACAACGTCAAGGCGGCCGCGGAGCTGCAGCGAGCGCCTCGAGCAGGCCGTCGGCGCCGGCGACCGCAGCGCGCCTGACGGTCACCAACTTCCACAGCTTCTGCCAGCGGATCCTGACCGAGTCGCGCCGCCGACGCCGGGCTGCCGCCGCGACCCGGACGTCCTCGACGGCGTCGGCCAGGTCCTGCTCCTCGCGCGACCTCCGCCCGAGCCTCGGCGCTCGTCTACCACGCGCGACTGGTGCGCTGCGACGACTTCGTCAAGTTCATCAACCGGGCGAAGGACGAGCTGGTCACGCCCGGACGACTTCGACGCCTTCGTCGCCGAGGAGCGCGCGGTCTTCGAGGACGCGCTACGGCAGCTACGAGCCGGCGCGCGACGGCTCGCGACGCAGGGCAACCTGCGCGCCGCTTCGCGACGTGCGCGGCGCCTACGCGAGGCTCCGCGCGCAACGAGCGCGCCGAGGACGCGGCGAGGAGCTCGACTACGACGCCGACGCAGCCGAGAAGGCCGCCGACCGCGAGGCCCGCCGAACGATCGCCGGCGACGGCAAGGCCCAGCACCGCAACCAGTTCACCGCCGACGCAGCACGCCGCAGATCGACGCCGCTCGCCGACACCTACGTCGCCGACGGCGCCGCCCTCGAGGTCCTGCGCCTGACCGAGCTCGCATCGTCTACCGCGCCTACCAGGACGAGCTCGCGCGCCGCGGCGCGCTCGACTTCGGCGAGCAGATCGCCGCCGTCACGCAGCTGTTCAAGCGCCGGCCCAACGTCCTGCGCCGCTACCAGCGCCAGTTCCGCTACATCCTGGTCGACGAGTTCCAGGACGCGAACATCGCCCAGATCGAGCTGATCGAGCTGCTCGGGCGGACGCCGGACCGGCCGGACAACGTCATGGTCGTCGGCGACGACGACCAGTCGATCTACCGCTTCCGGGGCGCCAGCTTCGCCGCCTTCGCCGAGTTCGACCGCCGCTTCGCGCGGCCGCCGGCGCACGACCCGACGGCGCCGCCGCCCGGCCCGCCGCCGCGCCTGCGGCTCGAGCAGAACTTCCGCTCGGTCGGGCACGTCCTGACCGGCGCCAACCGGCTGATCGGCCGCAACGAGACGCGCTTCGAGCCCGACAAGCGCCTCGTCGACCGAGCGCGCCGACGGCGACCCCGGTCGAGCTCGTCGTCTGCGCCGGCGCCGAGGACGAGGCGGTCGCGATCGTCGACGCGATCAAGTCGATGCGGCTGGGCGACGGGACCGGCGGCCGCTGGACGCGACGTCGCCGTCCTGTACCGCAAGCACAAGCACCGCGAGGCGATCGTCGCCCGGCTGCGCGACGAGGACATCCCGTACACGGTCGTCGGCGGGCTGTCCCTGTTCGAGACGCCGGAGATCCGCGACCTCGAGCAGCGCCTGCGCGCGATCGCCGACCCGCACGACGACGTCGCGCTCGTCCGGATGATGACCGCCGGGCCGTGGCGGCTCGACGCGCTCGAGATCCTCCAGCGTCACCCGGATGGCGCAGCTTCGACCGAGCGCCACCTGCATCGAGGCGGTCGACGACGATCGTCGACTCCGGGCGGGTCGAGGTCGACCAGGTCGGCGAGACCGCCGAGCGACGGACGCCGAGCCCACCGCCGACAGTCGATGCCGACGCCGGCGCACGCGGGCGAAGCTGCGCCAGCTCCTCGGCGCGCATCGACGAGCTCAACCCGCAGACCTTGCGCGAGGGCCCGCACACGATCCTCGAGCGCTACCTCGAGCGGACCGGCCAGCGTGCTCGACCTGATCGCCGCCGACACGCTCGAGGCGAAGCGGACGGTCGCCAACATCGCGAGCTTCCTGCGCTTCGCGGCCGACTGGCAGGCGGCGCAACCCGAACGGGCACGCTGGCCGGCTTCGTCGACTACCTCGACGCCTACCAGGGCGCCGGCGGCGAGCTGCCGACGAGCGTCGAGCTGACCGAGGACGTCGAGGGCGTCCGGCTCATGACGCTGTACCAGGCCAAGGGCCTCGAGTTCCCGATCGTCTTCGTCCCGCAGCTGCTCGACGGACGAGTGGCCGACGCGCGAGGGCTGGAGCGGGCTACTTCCCGCGGGAGCTGCTGCGCGAGGCGATCCCGAGGGCGACATCCACACCGAGGAGGAGCGCCGGCTGCTGTACGTGGCGATGACCCGGGCGCAGGACGCCTGATCCTGACGACCCACGGCGGGCCCGGCGGCGGAGAAGGAGCCGTCGCGGTTCGTCGACGAGCTGCTCGAGGGGGCCGGGCCGAGGTCGACGGTCGATCGACCGCGCGAACTCGTGGACGCCGGCCGACGACGCTGCCGACGAGGCCGACGCGACCGAGATCGCGCCGCTGGCGCTGGCCCGGCGGGTCATGCCGCTGCCGACCGCGCGCGAGCGGCGGCTGGCGCTGCGCCTGCGGGCGAGCGAGCTGGTCGGGCTCATGGAAGGCGACCGACGCCGACCGACCCGGAGGCGGCCGCCGCGCGCGGCGGCCTTCGCGGCCGAGCTGGCCGACGTCGGGCGAGCGCGCGGCGCGTCGACGCCGACGAGGCGCGCGCCGCGGGCCTCGACCCGCTGACCTTCCGCGACGCTCGCGCTCGACAGCGGCGCCGGGCGCGAACCTGCTCGAGGTCGCGCCGCTGCCGGCGCACGTTCAGCTACTCGCGCTCGACACCTACGAGGCGTGCCCGCTCCAGTACGCGTTCAGCTACGTCTACCGGATCCCGCCGCCGGACCCGCCGGTCGGCGCGTTCACGTTCGGGTCGACCGCGCACGCCGCGTTCGAGGCGTTCACGAAGGAGCGACGCGAGCGCGCTGGCGCGCGGCGAGCCGCCGCCGACCCGCGAGGACCTCGAGCGCGCTCTTCCGCGACGCGCTGGGTGCCGACCGGCTTCGGCGACCGGACCACCGAGGAGGGCTACCAGCGCCGGGTCGCGACGCTGCTCGACAACTTCTGGAGGGCGAGGTCAGCAGCCTCGGCGAGGCGCTCGCACGAGGAGCTCGACTTCGAGCTGACGCTCGAGCCCGGCGACGGCGCGCCGCCGGTCGTCATCCGCGGCTCGATCGACCGGATCGACCGCCTGCCGTCGGGCGGCATCGAGGTCATCGACTACAAGACCGGCAAGCATGAGCGTCGCAGAAGGGCGTCGACGAGAGCCTCCAGCTGTCGATCTACGCGCTGGCCTGCCGCGACGCCCTCGGCCTCGGCACGCCGGAGCGGGTGACGCTCTACTTCACCGAGTCGGCCACCGCGGATGACCACGACCCGGACCGACGAGCAGCTCGACGCCGCCCGCGCCGACATCCTGGCCGCGGGTCGCGCGGATCCGCTCCGGCGACTTCGCGGCGACGCCGTCAGCCGAGACGTGCCGCTGGTGCGACTACGGGCGGCTGTGCCCGAGCCGGGTGTAGCGAGTGATCTCATGAAGCGCGTTTGGATCGTTGACGGCGAATTCCTGCCTAGCTTCCCCTCAAGCTGGTACCAATCCTGGGGTGTGTCACGAAGTGAGCGGTCGGGTCGGTGGACTCTGTACGACCGACGCGATGGTCGCGAGGATGAAGGCGGCGTGGGAACGTTGACGTGGGCGTCAAACGACATCATCGAGACCGCTGAGGCGCTGGTGGATCAAAGTGGCTACACCGCAACTGAACTCCGCGAGTACATTCGGCCGCTGCTCAATTCCACTCACCGATCGCTCATGCTTCTTTATGACGCGCTCGGCCAACTAGACAGCAATTAGGACCGGGCAGTCCAGGCTGCGAGAAGTACGAGCACGCCAGTGCTGTGGGTCAGCAAAGAGGTACCAAGTGACCAGCAACTACGACCCGCCGGGCGCGACCGGTAGCGAGCCACAGACGCCAGAACCGGATTTCCTCGATGTCCACGTTAAGCTCGACTTGGTGATCCGGGTCCACGGCACAACCGAGGATAAGCCGGCGAAGGACATCGCCGCCGACTTCCTCGCCGATCAGGACCTGCACCGGCTGGTCGAGGTGCAGACCCACGAGGACGGCCAATTCTGCGACGGCGATGAGGAATGGGTGGTGCTCGACGAGAACGGCGACCTCGTCGAGGATCAGCTCACGGTGGCTCTGTACCCGGACGACCAGGAGCTGCCGACCAACTTGCTGGTCCGAACAGTGGCGAGCTACCACCCGGCGGATAGCTGATAACTTACGAGCTGCGCATGGAAAGCCGGCTGTCGGCCTACGCGCTCGAATGCCGCGGCGCCCTGAATGCCGTGACGCCCTGTTCCCGCCACCCCAGAGCGAGTGACGCACTACTTCACCGAATCCGCCACCCGGATGAGCACCACCCGGACAGATGCGGACCTCGACGCCGCCCGCGCCGACATCCTCGCCTACACCGCCCGTATCCGCTGCGGCGACTTCGCGGCTACGCCATCGTCCGAAGCGTGTCAGTACTGCGACTATGCTCAGCTATGCCCGAGCCGGACGCGATGCAGTGCGGGAGGATCCATGGCCGAAGTCCCACACCCACTAGTGATCCATTCCGTCGCACAGGTGCTTGGTCGAACCGCCACGGTCTGAGCCGATCGGCTACGTCGCCCGCGAGCTCATCGGATTCGGCCCATACGGCGTTCGCGAGGGGAGTCGATAGGTGGCGCGCAGTGATCGCACGGGCGATGTCTTCGTACGGGTGCATGCAGTTGCCTCTCGGTGGCGAAACGGGTCCTAAATGACCTCAGACCTCGGGGTCAAACGGTCCGCGGGAACCAACCGCCGGCCATATCGAGTCGCCCCACGTAGACGTACTTCACCGGAAGGCTTTGCGTGATGGGGGCGAACATGTGGCCGAACTCGTTGACGTAGAAGCGACCCGACCCGCCTTTCGCGTCGATCACCTGCTTCGCGATCGCTCGTGCGACCGGTGACCCGCGTGCGCGCTGCAGCCGAACCTTGGTTGTGACATTCGGTCGCGGGGAGGCTTCGTAGTAGATGTCGTCTCCGGACGCCGCAGCTACGTAGGGAATGCCTGGGTGGGGCCCCTCCCACTCCTCGCCTGGGAGCAAGGCTCGCCCATCTCGCCCCTTGCCATCCCCGGATAGGACATGCCCCTCGAACTCGAACTCAAGCGGCTTGCTGTATTCACCGCCGAGGTAGTACGTGGGTTCTGGGCCGACCGGCACGAGGACCTGGCGGAACTCGTTGACGTAGAACGGTCCACCTTTGGCGGATCCGTGGGACTCCTTTACGCCGTTCACCATCGCGACGAGGTCCGGATGGTCCGCGGTCGAGGCGAGCCATTGCTCTCCGTTCGGGTGGCGGTACACAAGAGTTACGTGGAGCTCCCCTTCCGCCCAGCGGACGGCATATTTGGCGTCCTTGTTCACGTTTCGAGGGCAATTCCCACTGAAAGGCGTCACGGGCATGGCTCCTTGCTGAACCAGGACGAGTCATTGATTTGGCCGATGAAGTGGGCTCCGTCTCCTGCCTCATTCATTGCAAGGGCGCACGCTGATCGTTCACGACCAGGCGGTACCCTCCGCTGCGATGTCGCCTCCCCGAGGCCAACAGCGTTGGTGAGGGAGTGCGAAGGATCAATCGCTCTCGGGAGTCCGGCTCGAAATGCGACTCGAAGGTGATCGTGCCGTCGGCTCGCACGGTGTAGCGCAACCCCACCAGCGGCAGATCCCAGCGATCGCCCGGACGACGCGTTCCTGCGCGAAGGTCGAACAGCCGATTAGTCTCCGGATCTTTGAAGTCGAACCAACCGGTGACCTGGCCCATGCACCAGGCGGAGTCGATCCCGCCGGCTTCCGTGGGGACGATGACCTGGCCGAATTCGTTGACTCGGAACTTGCCCCGCGTCTGACGCGGCTCGAGTGCTTCTGTTTGACGATGTTGATCATTTCAACCAGCCGCGTGTGCGCCTTCCAGTCGGCAGAACCGACGAGCCCGATCCATGCCGTCAGCTCCGAACCACTCTTGTAGAACCGGGTACACACGCTCCACTCGCCGAAGTCGTTGTCGAGAAGCACCGCGTACGCCGACTCGCGAGTGATGATGGGTTGGTACCGACGGGGCGCCCACTGGTGGGGCACGTGTGGATAAAACTCAAAACTCAATGTGGTTTCCCCCTTGTGCCAACAAGATCCATGTTCCACTGACCTGAGCGATTGCGTCTCCGACAGAGTTCACCCGGAAGTGGGAGATGCCAGGGCCCTGGGCCGCCTCGACGGCTTCGATGATCGCGTTGACTGTTCGGCCGTCCTTCGCAAACTGGAGCCCGCGTCCGCGTGGAAGTGAACGCGCGATGCGGAGACCGCTTGCCGATCGCTTAATCGAGTATTCCCCGCCGTCGGCATCGGTCGGGCCTCGGGTAGCCAATCGAGCGGTGCTGGCGCTTCTGCGGACGCAGCGGTCGGTCGAGTCCGGTCACAAATCGGGTGGTCCAGTCCTCACCCTCGCGTACCCGTACTAGGACGTGATTCCGCCGCGGGCTCACGATGAAGCGGCCGGCGCCTCCCTTCACGGCGGTGACCTGACTCCAGAGCTCCGCGGGGGCATCGACCGCGTCGCCGGCGAGGGTCGTGATGTTTCCCTGGGTGTCCACTGTGTACTCCTGGCCCTGGTAGCGACCGACGTATTCGCCGCCGGGGATGAGGCGATCCGACGGCACCTCGGAGTCGACCGGGCGGGGCCGTCGCGGCGGACCGTCTGCCGCGCTGGCTCATCAGGCGGCAGATAATGGAAAAAGGCGTTGCGCTCGACGCCGGTGACGGCCTCCCAGTCCTCTTGGCCGTAGATGGCGTCATCGACGGTATCCCGGACATAGATGACGTGCATGACCGAGTGCTTCTCTTCGGTGCCGTCGACCGATGTGTCTCCGAAGGAGGCGACCCAGGGACTGCACACGCTGGCGTACGGACGATGACGAAGCGACGATCACGCCAACGTCGGCCGCAGGAACGTTGAATCCCTCGATCAGGGACCTGACCGAAACGAGGACTCGGATCCGTCCATCGCGAAAAGCTTCAATCGTCTCCGCGCGCCGTCGCAGTCGGAGCGCTTGCTGTGCTCGATCCCGACCAAGCCCGGGAACGACGGCTCGAGCAGCTTCGCAAGGTTCGTCACCTCGTCGATGCTTTCGTGGAACAGACAGGGCGCGCGCGCTGGGGTTCTGAAGCCGCCAGCTCCCGCCGAGGATTCGACCGACCGCCGCGATCGCGCGTGCTGCTCGATACAGGAGACGCTTGCGTTCTTGCGACTCGGCGATGAAGCGGCGCGCCATGCCGGCATGCGGGCCGTCGGATCCGGCGAGCGACTGCGCGAACGGGAGCAAGCCCGACGTGGACCTGCCCCGATTCGACAGCAGGCCCTCGAGTTGTTCGCGCGCATCTTTGATGGACTGCGAAAGCGAGTCGTATTTGCTGCGCTCCGTCGGGGACAATCCCACGCCGTAGTGATTGATCGAGAAGGGCGGTAGGACGCCCTGGTCAATGGCCTCGGCAAGGGTGAGCTTGAAAGACGATCGGCCCTATTTCGCGACCGAGAAGAGAGTCTTCAAACTTGTTGGGACGTCGCCTCGAGAGTCGTCGTCCTCGAACTCCGTTCGCTCAGGCGTCGCGCTGAGCCCTAGCGAGTGTACACGCGCTCCGTGCGGAAGACCTGCGACATGACCTTCGCGCCCGAGCGATGAACCTCGTCGACGATGAACAGCAGGTGGTCGCCTATTCCCGCGGCAGCGACGTCGGTCGGCGAGATGGCGGCTCGCACTGTTCAGCACGGAGATGACGATCCGGCGAGACGCTGTGAACCGCTCGGATTTCCCGCCGCCCATCAGACCGATAGCGTCTGCTGGTACCGCGGATGCCGCGCGGTCGGTCAGCTCATCGAGCCACTGACGCTGGAGCACGATCGTCGGCACGACGATAGCGATACGAAGCTCCGGGTCGTCATGCAGCAGTTGGTCGATCGCGGCCAAACCGAGCACGGTTTTCCGGCTCCCGTGACAACCTTCATCGTGCCGCGGTAACCCGCCGCGGCCCAGCGGCCAGGGCCTCATGTTGCCAGGGGTAAACGTCAGGTCGGATGAGAACGGGGGCAGGGCCCTCACGTTTCGGGCAGGATCTGCACGAACGACGCGGCGATGAACTGGTGTTGCGCGGTCACTTGCTCGCGCCCGATGAGTTGTGCGAGTCGAGCTCGCGCTCGGATGCCAGGTTCTCGACGACCCGCTTAGCGTTCTCGAGATTCTTCATCCAAACGGGAGGATTCGCTGCTCGCCCGGATCGTCGGAAGCGGAGACTTGTCGAGGATACGCTGCGTGGATTCCAGCTTCGCGGCGGCGGCCGCGCACGATATTCGTAGAGCTTCTCGAGCTTTCCCGCTCCTGGTCGAGGCGCTCGCGGTTCGATCGGCGAGCTCCTCCTTCCTTTCCATGAGCCGGAGCAGGGCGACCACCTCGGCCCGTGCTACCGTCTGCTCGAATATCTCGTCCAAGTCGGGGAGTCGGGCTCGCCGAACTCTTCGCGCTTGCCGCGTCCGGCGCGCTCGAGCAGCCATTGCGCAAGCTCCGGGTCGTCCCGCATCCGAATGAAGGAAGATCGGGAAGGTCTCCTTCGATCGGATGACTCCCTCGAGCTCGAGCGAATACACGAATAGCCATCCGCTGAGTCGGGATCTTGCTCGTCTGGTGCGGACTAGCCGATGACTCGTGTGGCCCTTGTAGTCGCTGCTCGGACGCGAGCGACGAGAGCGTCGACCAGCTCATGGCCGAAAGCCAGGAAGTCGATCGTCTCGTAGTCCAGGGCGACGGAAGGGCTGAACGTGACGCGTCTGATGACGCCTTCCTTGACGAAATGCGGAAACTCGTTGAGGAACTGACCGCGGAAATGGATGTCGTAAACGCCGGCCATCTCGCGGGTCCTCTTCGATGCTGCAGTTCAGCTCCGACAAGGCGTTGATGACGAACAGTCGAATCGCGTTGTTGTCGATCGCGCCCTTGCGTTCCAGCAGGGCATGGACCTCATCCTGCCCGGAAGGACTTCGTGTCCATGATCAAGTCGGCCAGCCGGCTGCTCGGCCTCCCGAGCCGCGTGGACCCGGATCTCGAGCTGCTTCTCCAGGCGCGTCAGCGCAGGCTCGCCTTCGGCGACGCTCGCGAGGAAGATCTTCTTCAGGTCGTTCTCGACGTCGCCGAGGATCGGGTCGAGGCCGCCGATCGTTTCCTGGAAGACCCCGATGCGGTCGCTGAGCGACGTCAAGCACGCGCTCCTCGATCGTGCCCGCGTGACAGCGAAATTGAAGATCGTCACCGGGTGCTTCTGACCGATGCGGTCGATTCGACCGATGCGCTGCTCGATCCGCATCGGGTTCCACGGCAGGTCGTAGTTGATCAGGATGTGGCAGAACTGGAAGTTCCGGCCCTCGCCGCCGGCCTCGGTGGAGATCAGGATCTGCGGACCCGTGCCCGGTTCGGAAGCGCGCCGACGGCGGCGTCCTTCAAGTCCGGCTTCAGCTGGCCATGGAAGACGTTGACCGTCCAGGGCTCCGGTATCCGCTCGCTCAGGTAGTCCTGCGTGTCGCGAAACTGGGTGAAGATGAGTGACCTTCGCCTCCGGCTCTTCGTCGGTGATCTCCGGAGGCGCGCTTGGAGGACCGCGGCCTTTGAGTCGAGCTCGATCGCGTCGAGCAGGGACACGAGTTGGCCAGCTCCCTGATCTCTTCGCCGATTGTCTCGATAGCGAGTGCCGATGACATCGTTCAATGCGTCGGCGGTGGGCATCTCCTCGAGGTCTGAATCTTCGATCCAGCGGGTAACCTTTGGACTCGTCAGCCCTGCTTCGAGCTT
>CAWEQC010000003.1:0-850333 GCA_963811145.1 uncultured Chloroflexia bacterium
ACACCTTACGGGACTGGTGTCAGCCCTTCGGCCCGCTCCTCCGATCGGTGAGTCCCTGGCTCCTCAGGAAGTCAAGCACGCGCGGATCGATCCATCCTGGAGCAGCAAATCGTCCCATCAGGTTCTCGACGCCCATCCAGGCCTCGAGGGCGCCCTGCCAGTTGCTGTCCCAGCCAGCGGGGAAGCCCCTTGGCTCACCCGTGATCACGATGCTCGCCCTCGCGAGGAGGGTGCGATCGGTCAGCTCGGGTACCGAACGGGCGGCCGGATTACCCGGTTGCGCATCAAACGCTTCGATGAGGTGGCGAATCTCGGCGGCCAGTGGCTCATCGATCGGCACGAGGTCCTCGGGCTTACTCCGGTCCCGATAGAGACGGTCCAGGTCGAGAAGCCGCGCCAACTCATGAATGGGAGAGGAATGGTCATCAACGCGAAGATCGAGCGGATCGTCGCCGGGACCACCATCCGGTCCGGGTTCGCGTACGACCAGGAGCCCGGCAGCCTGACGCCCCCGCCGGTCGCCGCCGGCGGACTCCGCCTCGCTGAGGCAATGGACCAACAACTCCGCCAGCGGGGCACCGCCGGCTTGGAACGTCTCGAGCATCGCGTCCGCGACCCGGGGTCCAGCGCAGATGTTGCCCTGCACGGCGACGTTCTTGGCCGTGCGACCGCCAGCCCACGGAATGCACTCGTCGCCCGTCCAGGTGGTGGACCTGCCCCGCGCATCAACGATACCGAGCTGTCGCTGCGCCCGGTCGTCGTCGACGCTCGTCAGGCGATCGGCGATCTCCGCGGGATCCAGGCCGTCGGCCAGGAGCTCGAGGCCATCGGGGCCATACATGCGGTTCGCCAAGGCCTGGGTCGCGACCGCGCCGACTCCCGCCTTGGCCCACCCCACGATCGAGCCCGCCGCAAAGAACTTGGACTGGATGCCGACGCCCAGCTCGCCGGTCGCGGGGTCCCTCGCCACGATGGAGTAGGTCATGTCGGCCATGTGGAGCGCGCCATCAGCGCGCCACGCGAGGATCGAGGAGCGCGATTGCCACGTCGGCGACCAGGTTTGCAATCACGATGCAGAAGGTGCCGAATATCACGGTGCCCATGATCAGCGGCACGTCCGCATTTGTGATGGCATCAACGGCAAGCTGGCCGATGCCGGGCCATCCGAAAACCTGCTCGATGACGACGACCCCTCCCAACAGGAACCCGAGATCCAGCCCCAACTGCGTGAGAAGCGATGGCAGTGCGTTGCGGAAGGCGTGGCGCCAGGTCACCCGCCCCTCCCCAATGCCTTTGGCTCGAGCGGTGCGGACATAGTCCTGGCGGAGCTCCTCGATCATCACGCTCCGCGCGATGCGCGTGTAATAGGCCGCGGTGGTGGCGCCTAGCGTCAATGCCGGAAGGGCGAGATGGCGCAGGCTCCACGGTTCGTAGCCGCCGATCGGAAAGATTCCGATGTGCCATGCCATGAGGGGGCGGAATGCCACCAGGTAGATGAGGATGTAGCCCAGCCAGAAGGCAGGTATCGAAACGAATGCGACGCTCAGCAGGTTGCCGAGGCGGTCGTAGCGTGTCCCCTGGCGGCGGGCGCCAAGCACGCCAAGCGGAATCCCAATTGCAAGTGCCAGCGTGAGCCCAGCGCCGGCCAGCTGGAGCGTGGCTGGGAAGCGCTGGAGGAGCAGCCCCAGCACTTCGGTGCGGTGGTGGTACGAATGTCCGAGATTGCCCCGCGCCAACTGAAGTAAATAGCCGCCGAGCTGATTGAGAAGTGGCTGGTCGAGGCCCAGCTGGTGCCTGATCCGGTCGACGTCGGCCGCGCTGGCGCGCATGCCCACCATCGATCGCACGGGATCGGCCGGCACCACGAACGTGAGCACGAAGGTGAAAATGGCCACCACGAGGAGCACGATGACCGCCCACGCCAGCCGACGCAGAACATAGACGGCCATCGCGATCAGCCCGTCTAGTCAGAGACCGCGTACTTCGCCAGGTCGTAGAGCCAGACTGGATGCGGCTCGAAGCTTGTCACGCGCTCGGAAATGAACGTGTCGATGGCCGGGTGGATCACTGGCACCCAAGGCGCATCGTCCATCACCATCAGCTCGAGCTCCTGGAACATCTCGACGCGGCGCTCCGGGTCGCGTTCCGCCTTGGCCTGCGCCTCGAGGGCATCGGCCTCCTCGTTGCACCACTGGGCCACGTTGTAGCCGCCCTCCGCAGTGGCCGCACAGGACAGGATCGGCTCGTAGAAGTCCGACGGATCGGGGAAGTCCTGGAACCAGCCGATGTAGACCATGGGCGCTTCGTGGGGAGTGCTGATCGTTCCGACAAGGACATCGAACTCCTGCGCCACGATGTCCACTTCGACACCGATCTCGCCGAGGTCCTGCTGGATCGCCTGGACGACGGCTGTCGAGTCCTCGCTGGGATCGGTGTACAGGGTCGAGGAGAAGCCGCTTCCAAAGCCCGCCTCCTCCATCAGCTCGCGGGCTCGCTCCGGATCGTATTCGTACGGTTGGCAGTCGGGATTGTGCCCCTGCAGCTGCGGGGGATAGATACAGGGGGCCACGACGCCACGATCGCGCAGCAGGTGGAGGATGTTCTCCTTGTCGATGGCGTAGTTGAAGGCCTGGCGTACGCGTAGGTCGGTCAGGGGCCCGCCTTCGGGATCGGACGTGTCCATGCTCAGAAAGTTCACGGCTACTTGGCTGATGACAACAACACGTTCTGGGTAGCTTTCGCGGAGCGAAGTCACCACGCCGGCTGGGACGGGGTCGCCCATGATATCCAGCTGGTTCGCCTCGACCTGCTGCGCCGCCGTGTTGGCGTCCAGGCCCAGCCGGAATTCGATCCTGTCGGCAGGCGGCGCCTCGCCCCAGTAGTCCTCGTTTCGGACGAAGATGGCCTCCTCGCCGATTGTTCGCGACTCCAGAGTGTATGGTCCCGTCCCCACCGGCGCCTCAGAGAACGCGATCACGTCCTCGCCTGCCAGGTCGGCGGGTACAACCGAGCCGAACGGCATGGCGATGATGTTCAGGAAGGTCGGGTCGGGCCTGGCCAGGGTCACTTCGATCGTCAGCGGATCGAGGACCTTGATCCCCGATGCCTCATCGGCAGACCCGTCGATGACCTCCTGGGCGCCAGCGATGATGGTGAAGAACGAGCCCGCGACCGGTGAGATCGTCGGGCTGAGGTTCGGATTGAGGATGCGGTTGAGGGAGAAGGCCACGTCGTCGGCGGTCATCTCGCGATGCACGGTGCCGTCGGGCTTCACGAAGTTCACTCCTTCGCGAAGGGCGAAGGTGTAGACGAGGCCATCCTCCGACACCTCGGGCATCGCTTCAGCCAACGCCGGCACCAGCTCTACACCGTCGCCGTAGGTGATGAGCGTCTCGAAGATCAGGCGTTCCGCGGGCCACGAGATGACGTCGTAACCCTGAGACGGATCGAGCGAGAAGATGTCCCCCTCGAACCCGATCGACAGCGTGCCGCCTCCCTGGGTGCTCGGAGGAGGCTCTGCTTGACCTGATGACGACGAATCTGGAGTTACCACAGCCGAGCCACCGCATGCGGCGAGGAGCACGACGACCGTGATGAAGATGGCGGATGGCTTCCGTGAACTGTGATTGCCCATGGTGATTAGAGTCCCTCCCTGTTCGAAATACCTTCGGCCTATCTCCACGTGCGAGGATCGAGCGCGTCGCGCAGAGCGTCGCCAAGCAAATTGAAGGCAAGCACGGTGATCATGATTCCCAGACCAGGAAGGATCAGGAGTCGTGGATCAGTCCTGAAGTAGCCCGTGTGCTCCACGATCATCGTCCCCCAGGAGGCGGCCGGCGGTGGCACGCCGACACCGAGGAACGAAAGGGTAGCCTCGGTCAGAATTGCAGCCGCGATGCTCAGCGTGCGCGTAGACGACGATCAGCGACGCGACGTGCGGGGCGATGTGACGAAACAGGATGCGAGCGTTGGATGCCCCAAGCGCCCGGGCCGCGAGGACGAACTCGAGCTCGCGTAACAGACGCACGCGGGTATAGACCATGCGCGCAGTGGCCGTCCATAACACTCCGCCAATCACGACCAGCACGAGCAGCAAGCTCGGCCCGATGACGGCCACCAGCGCGATTGCGAGCAGAAGCGTGGGCAGAGACAGGACGACATCCGTCAACCGCATGAGCAGGGTCTCAACCGGGAGCCGCAGATTCACATGTCTGCGACCGACGCGCAGTGAGAAGTTTGCCGTGCCAACGAAGGCAGCCAGGCCGCCCACGGCGGAGCCCAGCATGGTGGCAACGAAGGTTGCGCCGAGCCCGACGATCAGCGACGTGCGGGCACCGTGCAGCAGCCGGCTGAGGTAGTCCCTGCCGATGCGGTCAGTTCCCAGCGGGAACTCGAACGTCGGTCCGAGTGGGTCACCGTTGGCGGCAAGCCCTCTCCCACGGATAGCGAGGTCGGGGTCATAGGGCGAAATGAGGCTCGCCGCCGCGGCCAGGGTTACCAGCGTGACGACCGCGATTGCACCGATCCAGAACCCAGGCTCGCGTCGAAGGACCTGCCAGACGCGGCTGCCGGTTCCCTCGGCTTCGCGATCGAACTCCACGTCGAGATCGACTCCGATGCCCGGCACCGTGATCGGCGCACGCGAGGTGGATCGATCGGCCATCGGGTGGCCTCTGAGGAGTAGTCCTGAAGTCTATTACAGGTCACGAGTCATTTCGACCGAAAACCGTACGCATAGAGCCGCCATGGACCGTCCCGGGATCGACGCTTCGGGCGAACATGATTCACAATTGGCCGATGGTCGCCTGTGGCGCGTGCGGCGAGGAGAATCCCGAGCGAGCCAAGTTTTGTTGGAATTGCGCCGCGGCACTCAAGGCCGTGGCACCGACGCGGGATGTGCGCAAGACGGTGACGGTGCTGTTTGCGGACGTCAGCGGATCCACGGCGCTCGGTGAGCAGATCGATCCCGAGTCGCTGCGCGCGTTGATGTCGCAGTACTTCGCCGCCATCAAGGACGTCGTCGAACGGCATGGTGGAACGGTCGAGAAGTTCATCGGCGACGCCGTCATGGCCGTGTTCGGCATCCCGACCCTCCATGAGGACGACGCACTGCGGGCGGTCCGCGCGGCGGCCGAGATTCGGGAAACCGTCGCTGCTCTGAACAACGACCTGCAGGTTGGGAACGGCGTGGCACTGATGCTTCGCACTGGTCTGAACACCGGGGTGGTGGTGGCCGGTGACCCGGCCGTCGGCCAGACCCTGGTAACGGGTGACCCGGTCAATACCGCCGCGCGCCTCGAACAGGCAGCGGCCCCCGGCGAGATCCTGCTGGGAGAGGCCACGCACCGGCTGGTGCGGGATGCCGTGACGGTTGAGTCCGTCAAGTCGATCGTCGCCAAGGGCAAGGCGGAACCGGTGACTGCGTTCCGGCTGATCGCAGTAAACGCCGGGTCAGGTCATGCCCGGCGGCTCGATGCGCCGATGGTCGGTCGCGAGGCCGAGCTCGGTCGCCTGCAGCAGGCGTTCGCACAGACGGTCAGGGACGGATCCTGCCATCTCTTCACCCTGCTGGGGTCCGCAGGCGTTGGCAAGAGCCGGCTGGTTGCCGAGTTCCTCGCCGCGCTGGGTGACGGCACGACCGTGCTCGCCGGACGGTGCCTGCCGTACGGCGAGTCGATCACGTACTGGCCGCTGGCCGAAATGCTGCGCGATGCGGCGGCCATCGAAGAGAGCGATTCACCGCAGGCGGCCAAGGCAAAGGTCGAAGGGCTCCTGTCTGGCGAGCGGGACGCTACGGTCGTTGCCGCCGCCCTGAGCAACGCGATCGGCCTGTCTACCGAAGTGGCTCCGCAAGAAGAGATCTTCTGGGCAACCCGGAAGCTGCTGGAACACATCGCGCATCGGCAGCCACTGGTGGTCGTCTTCGAGGATATCCACTGGGCCGAACCGACCTTTCTCGATCTGATCGAGCACGTGGCCGACCTGTCACGTGATGCGCCGCTCTTCGTGCTGTGCCCTGGAAGGCCGGAGGTCCTGGATCGCCGAGCTGGATGGGGCGGAGGGAAGTTCAACGCGACCACCATTCTTCTCGAGGCCTTGGGCGCAGCGGCTTGCGAACAGCTCATCCGCGAATTGCCCGGCGGCGCAAGCCTGCCGTCGCCAGTCAGCACACGAATCCTGGAGGCAGCCGAAGGCAATCCCCTCTTCCTGGAGGAGATGCTTGGCATGTTGGTCGATGAAGGCCTATTGGGGCAGCAAGACGGTGGATGGGTCGCGACATCCGAGCTCGATACGACTCACGTGCCTCCGACGATCCAGGCACTGTTGGCCGCTCGGCTCGAGCAGCTGTCTCCCAACGAACGGGCCGTCGCCGAGCGAGGCTCCGTGGTAGGGCGCATCTTCGAGCAGGCCGCCGTGGCGGAGCTCAGCGCCGAAGCCGACCGGCCGGAGGTGGCCGGCGGACTCATCGCACTCGTTCGGAAGGAGCTCGTGCGTCCCGAGCGCTCGGAGATCTCAGCCGGCGACGCGTTCAAGTTTCGGCACATCCTCATCCGGGACGCCGCGTATGACGCGATTCCCAAGGTCGAGCGTGCCGACCTGCATGAGCGCTTCGCGCAGTGGTTCAAGCGCGTTGCCGGCAGATCGACTACCCGAGTTCGAAGAGATCGTGGGGTACCACTTCGAGCAGGCATGGCGATATCGACGCGAGCTTGGCTTCGATGATGAGATCAGCGCCGGGGTTGGACAGGCTGCCGCAGGCCACCTCAAATCGGCAGCGTATCGAGCGCTCGATCGCAGCGATCTTCAGGCAGCGTCACAGCTGCTTGCGCGCGCGCTCCTCGCCATGCCGCAGGACGACCCGGATGTCGTCGAGCTGACCGTCGAACGCGTCGACGTGCTCGTCCGGATGGGACGCCTGCAGGAGGCGAGCGACCTCGTGGACGCGGCACGGGAGCTGTCGGCTGTCCGGACCGATCCACGCCAGCGAGCGTGGTGGGAGCTCGCTCGGCTTCGCGCTGCGTTCCAGACCGGCAGCGGGTATGAGATCGAAGCAGCATCGCAAGTGATCGAGCACGCCATCGTCGGAGTTCGAGCGCGCGGATGACATCCGTGGGCTCGCTCATGCCTGGGTCAACAAGGCCCAGGCGTACTGGTGGCAGTTGGAGCCGGCGCCAGCCGTACGCAGCTTCTCAACGCGCGCTCGACTATTCGCGGCGATCCGGAGCAACGTAGCCAGGAGCTCGACATCCTGGACACGTCTGGCGCTTCATGCACTGGGCCGGGCCAATGCCCGTTGATCGTGCCCTGGCACACCTGGAGAGCATCCGGCAGCAAGCGACCGGCGACCGACGCATCGGGGCAGCAATCCAGCTCTCCCGCGTGAGCCTGCTCGCCATGGCTGGTCGAAGTGCAGAGGCAGAACGTGAGTTGGAGGCTGCTCTCGGAACCTACAGGGAGCTAGCGATCGCGCTGAGCATCGGCGAGGCTGGGCAGGCAGGCTACTGGATTGCCCTGGTGACCGGTGACCTTGATCAGGGGCGCCGATGGTTCGAAGACGCGAATCGACAGCTCGAGGCCATCGGAGAAGCTGGGTTCCTGTCAACGAATCTTGGGTATGCTGGCCTTCCTCTATCTGGATCTGGGCCGACTGGCCGATGCCGAACGAGTGATCGATCAGGGCCTGTCGATCGCCTTCTCCGGATGACATCTCGGCCACGGTGACACTGCAGCTGGCAGTCGCGGGCCTCGAGATGCATCGCGGCAATGCTGCCGGCGCAGCGGAGATGGTCGAGGAGGAAGTGCGACGCATGTCCGAATCGGACTGTCACCCGATTGTCGGTGATTGGCTGAGCCGGGCCGCTCACATCCAATTCGCCGCCGGCAATGTCGAGCGGGCCACGGAGTTGTTCGGCGACGCGCTTCGGAGATACAGGTTGAAGGAGGCGACCGGACTCGTCGCGGCGCTTGAGAAGAAGATGGCTTCTCTTGGAATCCCGCTGCCGAGCCGTGGAGGCTAGCCTCCTGCCGCGCCTGCAATCATCCCTCGGATATCGGCTGCAAGGCGAGCTCGACGAGGGCATCAAGCCCAAGGGAGCGCCCGGCAGCAACAATTTCGTTCCAAAGGGTGGAGCCGAGCGCCTCTTCGCCCAAGCGAAGAGCCTCGTAGAAGTATTGCTCTTCCGCCATCTTGCGGGGCAGCCGTCGCTTCTCACGGAGTTCCTCGCCGGCTCCAAATAGCTTTGCCGCGGCGCGGTAGTTCCCCTGCTGAATCAGGGCTTCGACGAGTCCATCGGCCCCATCAGCCACGCCCAATGGATTTCCCAATCTGGAATCAAACACGATCGCAGTGCGGTAGAGGTCCATGGCTTCGTCTGCTGCTCCGCGCCTCAGCAGCAGATCCGCCCGATTTACGCGGAGTGTGGCAAGCGTTTCGGAATCATCGAAGTTGGGCAGCTGCGCCGCCACAGATAACTGTGTATCCGCCTCCGAAAGGCGGCCCGACCACGTCAGCAGAGCTGCCAGATTCAGGCACGGAGAGATGCGAAGTATCGAGTCGGCGTCGGTTTGTGCCCACAGCTCGTTGCTTCGTCGGAAGAAGTCGACGGCCCCAGAGCTGTCGCCTTGGTAGGCGCGCAGGATGCCCTCGGCTGTTTACCACATCCGCGAGCATTTCGATGGGGCCAGTCAAGACGAGAATCTCCTCTGCCTCGCCTAGCGCCTGTTCGGCATCTACGAATTCCCCCAGCCCAGCGAGTCCGCATGCCAGAGCATTCAGGGCTCGGGCCCGGGGCTCGTCGTGGGCGGTATGGTTGCCGGTGGCCATGGCTCCCAATGTGCAGAGCTCCTCGAACTGGCCAGTGAGATACCCGTAGCGCCACAAGGAACCCGCGATGCGGCAGGCTGCCGCCCCATTGCCAGTGGTGGCGGCCCAAGCTATCGCGCGACGAACGTCCTCCAGTATGCTCGACAGCCGACTTAGCGCGGCACTCGCACCATCTGTCACCAACCACCGAGCCATCTGCTCCGCGGTTTCTGTAATCCACCCAAGGTGGCGGTCTCGAACTGTCACTTCGGCAACGCCAGCTTGAAGCCGCTCTGCCGCGTATTCGCGAATCGTCTCGAGCATGGCGAATCTTGGCTGCCCGGCCACATCCTCCAGGGCCACAAGGAGGCTCTTGTCGAGCAATGCCCCGACGAGGTCCATGGTCTCAGGTGCCGGTCGATCCATAACCGTGTTGGCAGCGGAGAGATCGAACGCACTCGAGAACACTGCGAGCGCCTCGAACGCCGTCCGTTCCTGCGAGCCCAGCAGGGCAACGCTCCAGCCCACGGTATCTCGTAGGGTTCGCTGGCGCTCTGGGAGCCCCAGATCACGATCCGACAGGAGCGCAAGCCGCTGTCCGAGCCCATCCAACAGGCCACGCATGCCCAACAAAGGCAGCCGCGCCACGGCCAGCTCGATCGCCAGGGGCAACCCGTCGAGGCGAGCGCAGATCTCGCCGATCATTTGAAGATCGGAGCCATTCGGTTCCCATGCGGGCGTTCGATCGCGAGCGCGCTCGATGAAGAGATCCACTGCTTCGTCGTCCGGGCGGAGGGGGAGGACCGGATAACGGCGCTCGCCGGCCGTGCCTACCGCCTGTCGACTAGTGGCAAGTACCCGCACGCCTGGTCCCGCTTCAAGCAGTTGGCGGATCACTGGCGCGGAGCCGGAGATCTGCTCCAGATTGTCCAAGACCAGCAGAATTTGGCGGTCGACGAGATAGTCGATCACTGCTTCGACGGCCGTCTGGGGTGACCGTGGACGTATGCCGAGCACGGATGCGATGACATTGCCTATGTCGGCGGCCTCGCGCACCGCCGCGAGCTCGAAGAGGAAGACACCGTCGCGATATCCGGTTTGGGCGCCCGCCGCCGCTTGAAGTGCGAGCCGCGTTTTCCCCGCGCCACCAGAACCGATCAGCGTAACGAGGCGTGCTGTCTCTATCAGGGCGCTGAGCTCTTCGAGCTCACGAGAACGTCCGATGAATGAAGTCAGCGGCGATGGCAGGTTGGACGGGGCACCTCGAGAAGACCGCAAGGGCGGAAACTCCGCGCGAAGCATCGGCCCCGCGATCTGATAGACCTCGAGCGGCTCGGCGAGGTCCTTGAGCCAATGCCGGCCCAGTGCTCGAAGGCTGAGCCCATGAGGTGACTCCCCACGAAGGGCCTCCGCAGTCGTGGCAGAGACGAGCGCCTGCTCGCCCCACGCGAGTGACTGGATGCGCGAGCACTCGAACAGCGAAGCACCGAAGTAATGCGTTCCCCGACGCATCACCTCACCGCTGTGAATTGCGATTCTGATGCGGAGCTCGTCGATCGGGCGCCAGTCGGCGATTGCTACTCGCCGCAGCATCTCCGCTGCGGCGCGCAGCGCTGACGCGGGCGAGCGAAATGCGGCATAGACCGCATCGCCGACGGTCTCGAAGACGACGCCCTCCTCGTCATCGACCGCAGCGGCAAGGATCTCGAAGTGGGTCGCGATGATCGGTCCAAGGGCGCCACCGTGCCGCGACAGCAGACGGGTGCTGCCCTCGATGTCCGTGAAAAGGAACGTGACGAACCCCGACGGGTAGCCCAGAGCCTCGCTGTCATCCACGCTCATCGTCCTCCCCACTCGTTGCCAGCAGCACGGTGATAGTGTGTGCTGGCGCTGCGGTCAATCGGCATGCTCTCGGGAACCGCATGATCGCGCACGCAGCGTAAGGTCGGTGCGGGAGTAGCTCAGTTGGTAGAGCGGCAGCCTTCCAAGCTGCATGTCGCGAGTTCGATCCTCGTCTCCCGCTCCAATTTCCACACGAAATCGCCGATCGGCGCCGGAACACTGCGTATCCTCGGAGCCGATGCGACCGCTGCCTCCGCCCTACGACTCGATCGCCGCCGGCCGGCCGACCTCGATCCCGCTCCAGGGCACGACGCTTCTCAGCAACCGGCTCTTCACCAAGGACTTCGCGTTCACCGCGGACGAGCGTGAGGCGTTCGGCCTGCGCGGCCTGCTTCCCGACCGGGTGATGACGATCGAGGAGCAGGTGGCGCTCGAGCTCGAACGGTTGCGACGCAAGAACGACGCGCTCGAGCAGTACATCGGCCTGGCGGCCCTCCAGGACCGGAACGCCACGCTCTTCTATCGGGTCCTGGCGGAGAACCTCGAAGAGCTGCTGCCGATCGTCTACACGCCGACGGTGGGTCTGGCCTGCCAGGAGTTCAGCCACGTCCTGCGCCGCACGCGCGGTGCCTGGATCACGCCGCACGACCGCGACCGGATCCCGGAGATCCTGCGCAACGGCCCGTACACCGACGTGCGGCTCATCGTGGTCACCGACAACGAGCGCATCCTCGGCCTGGGCGACCTTGGGGCGGGCGGCATGGCCATCCCGATCGGCAAGCTGGCGCTGTACACGGGTGCCTGCGGCATCTACCCGGGCCTGACCCTGCCGGTCAGCCTCGACGTCGGGACCGATAACGCCGATCTGCTCGCCGACCCGCTCTACATCGGCCACCGGCAGCCACGGCTGCGCGGCGCGGAGTACGACGCCCTGGTCGACGCCTTCGTCACCGGGGTCCAGCAGGTCTGGCCGGGCTGCGTGATCCAGTGGGAGGACTTCAAGCAGCACAACGCGCTGCGCATCCTCGACCGGTATCGCGACCGGGTGCCGAGCTTCAACGACGACGTGCAGGGCACGGCCGCCGTCGTGCTGGCCGGCGTGCTCTCGGCACTCCGCATCCTGGGTCAACCGCTGGGCGCGCAGCGCATCCTGCTGGTCGGCGCCGGCGCCGCGGGCATCGGGATCGCGCGGCTGCTGCGGACCGCCATGCATGACGCGGGCATGTCCGCGGCCGAGATCGACCGGGCGCTGGCGCTGGTGGACTCGCACGGGCTGGTCCACGCCGATCGGCCCGACCTCGACGAGACGAAGCGACCGATCGCGATGTCCCGCGAGACCGCGCTGGCGCTCGGGCTGCGCCCCGACGGCGACCTGCTCGAAACGGTCGAAGCCTATCGGCCGAGCATCCTGGTCGGCATCACGGGTGTCCCGGGCACCTTCCCGGAAGACGTGATCCGCGCCATGGCAGCCGCACATGACCGCCCGATCATCATGCCGCTCTCGAATCCCACGTCGATCGCCGAGGCGCGGCCGGCCGAGGTCATGGCATGGACCGATGGGCGCGCCATCATCGCCACCGGCAGCCCGTTTCCGCCGGTGGACGGCCGCCAGATCGGCCAGGCCAACAACGTCTTCATCTTCCCGGGCCTCGGGCTGGGGGCAATCGTCTCCGAGGCGAGTCGCATCAGCGACGCCATGGTGCTGGTGGCCGCACGCACGCTGGCCGATGCGGTGACCGGCGAGCGGCTGTCGGCCGGTGCTCTCTATCCGCCGATCCCCGCCCTCCGCGCCGTCTCGCGCTCCATCGCGCTGGCCGTTGCCCGCGAGGCCATCTCATCGGGGCTCGCCGCACCAAACGAGTCGCTCGAGAGCGAGGTCGACGCCGCCATGTGGTGGCCGGCCTACGTCCCCTACGTCCCCGCCTGACCACGTGTTGCTGCGCCCGATCGGCCCCCGCGAACGGTCCTTTCGGCACTGGAGGCGTCCGGCCCGCCGGAGGAGGGTGAACCTCACACAGGAGGCGCCGAGCCATGCGAAATTCCACACACCGCCTGGCGACCATTGGCCTGCCGCTGGCAATCTTCGTCCTGCTGGCCGGTTGCACCGGGAACACCCCGACGCCGGGGCCACGCGTCATCGAAGTGACCATCGATGGCTATCACTTCGTCCCGGACCATTTCACCGTCCATCGCGGAGAGTCGGTGCGTTTTCTGGTCAGCAACCCGGATCGAATCGGCCATGAGCTCTTCATCGGCACCATCGAGGAGCAGGCCGCTCGGCGGGGCACCAAGGTCGCCACGCCCACCGATATCGCGGACGTGGCCAACTTCGGATACGGCATCTACTTGCCGGCCTTGACGGATGGCGAGTTCGACTACGCCTTCACCAACGAAAGCGACCTGCTCATCGGATGCCACATTCCCGGCCACTGGGAAGAGGGAATGGTTGCCACGATCGATGTCGAGCCCTGAGCTGCGAACGTTGCCGTAGCAGCGAAGCGTCACACCCCTGGCTCCGATGGCAGACCAGACTCAAGTTCCGCGAGCACCCGCGCGGTGTGCTCGCCGAGCAACGGAGGTGGGAGCCACGGACTCGCTTGAGCGCCGTCGACCCGGATCGGGCTCGGGGCGAGCTCGATGCCGTCGATCCGGCTCGTCCATCCCGGGCCCATCGCGGCGAGCGCCTCCGAGACGCTGTTGACCGGGCCGGCCGGGACGTCGACGGCCGCCAGCGCGGCGATGAGCGCTCCCCGGTCCCGGGTCGCTATGCGCTCCCCCAGCCACGCGGCGAGCTCGTTTCGCGCGCCGATCCGCATCGCGTTGGTGGCGAACCGACCGCCGGGGTCCTCCAGGTCCAGCACCCCGAGCAGGCGACGGAACTGCGCGTCGTTGCCGACCGCGATAACCACATGGCCTCCCGCGGCCTCGAATGCCTCGTAGGGGGCGATGTTGGGATGCGCGTTGCCGTGCCGCTGGGGCTCGTCCCCTGCGGCGAGGTGGTTGCCGAGGACGTTGATCAGGCCGGTCACGCCCGCCTCGACCAGGCTCACCTGCACCGACCTTCCCTGGCCGCGCGCGACGAGCGCCGCGAGCGCCCCGACCGCGCACTCGAGACCGGCCAGCAAATCGAGCAGCGCGACGCCGACCTTCATCGGTGGGCCGTCGGGGTCGCCGGTGACCGACATCAGGCCGCTCACCGCCTGCGCCAGCAGGTCGTAGGCGGGCCGGTCAGCATCGGCGCCCGGGAAGCCGCCGACGCTGGCGACGACGAGCTCCGGATGGCTGGCGCGGAGCGCATCGGTCTCGAGCCCGAGGCGGGCGGCCGTCGCGGGCCGATAGTTGTGGACGAGCAGGTCGGCCGTGGCAAGCAGGCGCAGGAGCACGTCGCGACCGTCATCGGTTCGAAGGTCGAGCACCACGCTTCGCTTGTTGCGGTTGACCGATGCGAAGTAGGCGCTGCGCCGATCCCCCGGGTCCCCCCACCACGGCGGGCCCCAGCTGCGGCTCTCGTCGCCGCCTGGTGGCTCGACCTTGATGACGTCGGCGCCGAGGTCGGCCAGCAGCATGGTCGCGAAGGGGCCCGCCAGCACGCGACTCGCATCGACCACTCGGATGCCGTCAAGCGGAAGCGTCTCGCTCACCTTTGTACGGTAGATGAGCGGCCAGCTCGTGCGCCGCTAGCATTGACATCATGAAGATCGGACTGATGCTTCCGTTCTCGGACGACGAGACCAGCGGGTTCGCGGACCTGCGCGACATGGCGACGGCCGCCGAGGAGGGAGGGCTCGACTCGGTGTGGGGCGCCGATCACCTCATCTTTCGGAAGGACGGCGAGACGACCGGCATCCATGAGTGCTGGACGGTGCTGACGGCCATCGCGGCGATCACGCAACGGGTGTCGATCGGTCCGCTTGTGCTCGCGCTCCCCTTCCGCAACCCGGGCCTCGTCGCCAAGATGGCGAACGAGCTCGACGAGGTGAGCGGCGGGCGGCTGATCCTCGGCCTCGGATGCGGCTGGCACCGGCCCGAGTTCGACGCCTTCGGCTACCCGTTCGACCATCGCGTCTCGCGCTTCGACGAGGGCCTGCAGATCGTGGTGCCGCTGCTGCGCGGGGATCGCGTGACGTTCGACGGCCGCTACCACCGCGTCACCGACGCCGAGCTAAGGCCGCCCCCGATCCGCGCCGGCGGGCCGCCGATCCTGATCGCCGGCAAGCAGCCGCGGATGCTCGAGCTGGTGGCCCGTCACGCGCAGCAGTGGAACGCGGCCTGGTACGGCTTCCCCGATGAGGCCCACGAGCTCCGCCAGCGGCTCGCGAGGCTCCACGTCGCGCTCGGCGCCGCGGGGCGAGAGCCGGACACCCTCGAGATCACGGTCGGCATCTTCGTTGCTTTCGATGGCGCCGCCCCGGACGCGCCCGACTCCGCAATCCGTGGCAGCCTCGGCGAGGTTGCCGATGCCCTGGCCGGCTACGCCGCGCTCGGGGCGAAGCACCTCATCGCGCACGTCTTCCCGCGCACGACCGATGCGGTGCGCCAATTGGCGGCGGCGGCCGCACTCGCCCGCGAGCGCGTCCCCGAGCCTGTCTCCTAGGCCGACGCCGTCATCAGGACGTGACGCACCGGCCGCCGTGCACGGCGGATGCGCGCCAGGTTGACGCCGACCACTCGCTGACGGCAGGTGGCGCAGACCGTCCAGCGGCCGTCCCGCTCCAGCTGGATCCGGTGTTCCGGGACGAGGACGCGCCACCGCCGACGCGGCCGCGAGCGGATGCTGGACCGATGCTCCGCCAGCGCGGCCGCGGCCCCGGACACGCCCAACGCAGCCGCGTGGCGCAAGGAGCTGCGGTACCGAGCGGACTCAAGCCGCAACGCGTCCGCATCGGTCAGACCGTGACGGCGATAGAGCGCGAACGCGGCCTCATAGAACGAGCGACCGTGATGGACCGCGCGCCGCCCTCGCCGAGCGGCCGGCGAGAGCCAGTGCGCCAGCTCGTGGAGGAGCGTCAGGCGCTGGTCCTGCTCGTCGGATCCGGCGCGGACGGCGACGATCCCGTCGGAGCGCCGCGTGACGCCGGTCGAGTGCTCCCCCGCGCGGCGACGCCAGCGCAGACGCGGCTCCGCGGCGCCGGCATCGGCGCAGACGGTGGCCATCAGCGAGAGCGCCCAGGACGGGGCCGTCATCGGCTCATTCGCAGCAGGCGGCCGACTTCCAGCAGCCAGGCATCGAGGTCCTCATCGGCGTAGCGGGCTTCGTCGTACGTGAATCCCGCCATGTCGGCGCCGTGCTCGGCCACGTAGGTGGCAGGCTCGACCGAGGCGAACGGGAACGCCAGCGCGGCAAGCGCCTCACGCGCGGGATCGGCCGGCGGGCGCTCGTCGATCGAGGGACGCCGCGCGTCGCGCCGGAGCCTCCATCGGTCCGTGAGCCTGCTGAGCTCGTCGCGCGATGCCATGCGCTGAGACTAGCCGACCACGGACGAGCCGATCAGGCCCGGGCAGCCTCCGATGCTCCCTCGTAGAGGCCGACCCGCGCGACGCCGCGCTGGACCCATCGTGGCGCCCACCAATTGGCCGAGCCCATGACCCGCATGAAGGCGGGCACCAGCACGCCGCGGACGAGGGTCGCGTCGATCAGCACGGCCAGCGCCATGCTGAAGCCCAGCGACTTGACGAGCGCCACCGAGCTGAGGGCGAACGCGCCGAACACGGCGACCATGATCAGGGCCGCCCCGGTGATGATCCCGCCGGTGATCCCGATCCCCTCCGCCACCGCGCGCGTGTTGTCGCCGGTGACGAGGTAGCGCTCGCGGATGCGGGAGAGCAGGAAGACCTCGTAGTCCATCGACAGGCCGAAGAGGATGGCGAACATCAGGATCGGCGTCGAGGCGATGATGGTTCCGGAAGGTTCGAAGGCGAGGAGCTCGGACAGGTGCCCGTCCTGGAAGATCCAGACCAGGGCGCCGAAGCTGGCCGTGATGCTGAGCAGGCTCATCAGGACCGCCTTGACCGGCAGCAGGATCGAGCCGAAGGTCAGGAACAGCACGATGGCGGTCACGCCGACCACGATCGCAAGCGCGAACGGCACCGAGTGCGTGAAGCTGGCCATGAAGTCGCGGGATCGCGACGAGAGGCCGGCGGTCAGGGTGTCGGTCGCGCCATCGGGCACTGGAAGCGCGCGGATGCGGTCGACGAGCGCTCGCCCGTCCGCGGAGTCCGGGAGCGCCGAGCTGAAGACGTTCACGCGTGTCACGTCGTCGGCAATCCACTGGTCGATCCACGCGGCGATGCCTGCGGCCTCGGGTGGACGCTGCTCCGCGGGCACCACGATCAGCTGCAGGTAGGCCGCCTCATCCAGGCCGGCCGGCGGCTCGAGGACGCTGGTGACCTCGGTCACGCTGTCGAGCGCCCGCAGGTCGCCGACGTAACCCTGGAGCGCCTCCACCCAGGCGGGGTCGAGCGCGCCATCGGTGAGCATCGGCTCGTCCGTCTGCACCGCCACTTCGACCGGGTCGGCGTCGCCACCGGGGAACTCGTCGGCGAGGATCCGGAAGCCGGTCACACTCGCTGAAGGCGGGAGATCGTCGAGGTTGCCACCGGTCGAGAGCTGGATCCCGAAGAACGGGAGGCCGGCGAGCACGAGCACCAGCAGCACGGGCGTGGCGATGAGCAGCGGCCTGCGCATGACCGCCTGGGCGACGCGACCCCAGACCCCGTGCCCCTGCCGTGCATCGGCGGCCGCCGGATCGTCCTCGACCAGCCGCAGCGAGCGCGGGAGCGGAACCCGCAGCCGATTCACGCGCGGGCCGAGCATCCCGAGCAGCGCCGGCAGCACGGTGAGGCCGAAGACGAGGGTGGAGAGGACCGTGGCCACGCCGCCGATGCCCATGCTGCGCAGGGCCGGCGACTCGAACACGGTCAGGCTCGAGAGGCCGATGGCGACCGCCACGCCGCTGATCGCGACCGCCTTGCCAACCGTCGCCATGGTGTGCTCCACCGCGTCGGCGACCGATCGATGGCGCAGCTCCTCACGGAACCGGCTGACGGTGAAGAGCGAGTAGTCGATCGAGAGCGCAAGGCCGATCATGGTCGCGACGTTCGTCACGAAGATGCTCATCTCGGTCACGCCGGACAGGAGGCTGATGACGGCCATCGAGCTCGGCAGGGCCATGGCGGCGATGATGATCGGCAGGACCGCGCCGACAACCGTACCGAACACCGCCAGCAGGATCAGCATCGCGATCGGCAGGCTGATCAGCTCGGCCTGGACGAGGTCCTTCTCGATCGCCTCGTTGAACTCCTGCTGGATGACCGGGATCCCGGTCACGACGGTGTCGACGCCCTCGGGCGCGCGGACCAGGCCGGCGAGGTGCTCGGCGTCGTCGACGGCATCCTCGAGCTGCTCGTTGAGGCGGATGAGGGCGAAAGTCTTCGCCCCGTCCCGGCTCACGAAGGATGGGTCGCCGACGTCGGCATAGGTGAGGATCTCGTCGACGATCGGCTCGTCCGCCAGCGGCGCCACGGCGTCGGAGACCGTCGATTGGAAGCCGGGCGAGCCGGCCTCGCCGTCGGGGTCGGTGAAGATCACGATCATGCTGGTCGCCTGCTCGCCGAACCGGTCAGCGAAGAGCGCCTCGGCGCGAGCACCCTCGGAGCCGGGCACCTGCCACCCACCCTGGCTCAGCTGACCACCCGCGTTGGCGGCCCAGACGTTGAGACCGATGACGACCGCGAGCCCCACGAACGGCAGCCATCGCCGGGCCCGATACGTTCCCCGCCCGAGCGCGGCGAAGATTCCGTTGTGCGCGATCCGATCGTCGACCTGGCGCGCCGGGGGCGGCAGCGCGGGCGGCTCGACGGCCGGGAAGGCGTCGGGCAGGTTGACCGGTTCGCGGCCGCCTCGCATGGCGAGCCAGGCGCCGGCGATTGCGGCCAGGACGGCCCCGATGATCAGCGGCCTGCGCACTGGACTGAATCCTCGTTCATCATGCTTGCCGGAACACTACACTTGCCAGAGTCCCGTCGTCAACCCTAAAATGAACAACAGTTCATCAATCGCCGGGAGTCATCGAGCATGCCACGAAGCAGCGCCGCACACGCGTCGGAGATGCGCGAACGCATCCTCGACGGGGCGCATCGGGCCATGCTCAGCGGAGGCTACCGTGGGACGACCATGCCCGCCATCGCATCCGAGGCGGAGGTCAGCGTCGGCCTGCTGTATCGCTACTTCGAGAGCAAGGAAGAGCTCTACCTCGCGATGTGCGAATCCGTCACCCAGGCGCAGCTGGATGAGCTGGCGGTTCAGATCAGCCAGATCACCGACGCCCGCGAGCGGCTCTCGAGGGCAGTCGGGCATTTCGTGCAGAGCCTCCACGCCGAGCACTGGGGCGCCATCGTCACCACCGGCTGGGCGGAGGCGGACATCAATCCGGCGCTGCGCGACATGCTCCGCCGCCGATGCGACCAGGTCCGCGCCTTCGCGACCATGTTCCTGCGCGAGGCGGTCGCACGTGGCGAGGTCGAGCCGGAAGTAGACGTCGAGGAGCTCAGCCTCGCGACCGCCATGCTCATGGACGGCGTGGTGGCGCACCAGGCCGAGATGGGTGAGCGGTTCGATCCCGACCTCGTCGAGCGTTCCGCGATCGCGCTCATCGGACGCACGCTGCGGCGCTGACTCAGCGGACGTGTTGCCAGGGCGACAACGATCGGCCGATTTCGCGCGCGAAACGTCCTCTGAATGGCGCTCCGTTGCCGTGGGAGCAAAGCTCGGCCAACAGAGCAGACATCAGTGGCCGATAGTTGCCTGCGGAGCAAATCGGACCGGCCCACACGTCGGAGGCCCGTGATTGGCATTCGGAGCAAGCGCCCGGCCCACCGAAAGGCACGGCCGGTATCATCCGGCCGTGAGCAGCCAGCCCCTCGGCCAGTGACCGCCCTCGCCCCGGCAACCTGGTGGCGCGGGCTCGGCGCCCTGACGCGGTCGGGCAGCTCGGTCGAGGCGCTGGCCTGGGCGCTGTACGACTTCGCGAACACGATCTTCAGCTTCGCGATCGTGAGCTTCGCCATGAGCCTGTGGACGATCCGCTTCCTGGGCGAAGGCCCGGGCACCTTCTGGTTCACGGCAGCGGTGAGCGTGTCGGTGCTGTTGAACGCCATCGTCTCCCCTGTCCTCGGCGCGATGAGCGACCGGGTGGGCCGCCGCAAGCCGTTCCTGGCCGTCTTCACCGCCCTGTGCCTGTTCGGGACGCTGGCCATCGGCCTGGTCGACATCCGCCTCGGGCTGGTCGCGTTCGCCATCGCCAACTTCGCGTACCAGGCGGCGCTGATCTATTACGACGCGCTCCTGCCCGACGTCGCCCGGCCGATCGCGCGCGGACGGCTCTCCGGCATCGGCGTCGCCCTCGGCTACTGCGGCACCCTCCTGGTCGGTGTCCTGCTCCTGGCGGGCATCAGCACCGATGCCGACGGATCGGCCACCGCATCGACCTTCGCGCTGGTTGCCGGCCTCTTCCTGGTGTTCGCCGCGCCGCTCTTCCTGGTCGTCCGGGAGCCTTCCCGGCCCGGCGCGGCCTTCCGCGCCGTGGACGCGGCCCGCTCCCTCGGCCAGCTCGGCCAGACGCTGCGGAACGCCCGCGATTCGCCCGGCCTGCTGCGCTTCATCGTGGCGCGCTTCTTCTACTCCGACCCGGTGAACACGGCGATCGTGGTGATGAGCGCCTTCGCGGTGCATGCCGTCGGCTTCACCGAGGGCCAGGCCCTCCAGGTCCTGCTGATCCTCACCGTGGTGGCCGTCATCGCATCGGTCGGCTGGGGGGTCCTCGCCGATCGCTGGGGCCCGAGGCGAACGCTCTTCGCGGTGCTGGCGACCTGGGCGGTCGGCCTGGTGATCATCACCGCCTTCCTTGCCCCGATCCCGTTCCTGGTCGCCGGCGCGCTGCTGGGTGCCGGGCTGGGCGGCGTCGGCGTGGTCGACCGGCTCATGCTCCTGCGCCTGACGCCGCCCGACCGGGTGGGCGAGATGTTCGGTCTCTACGGCCTGGTCGGGAAGTTCAGCGCCGTCATCGGTCCCATCATCTACGGCGTCATCGTCGCGAGCCTCCTCGCCACCCTCGACCGCGACGCGTACCGTGTGGCGATCGGCTCGCTGTTCGTGCTGCTCCTGGTCGGGATCTGGATCCTGCGCGGCGTGCCGGAGGGCGAGCCGGAGAACGAGGAGGCCGCCGTCGACGCGCTGGTGGAGGGCATGAACCGATGACGATCGTGGTGGCCCACCGTGGGGCTTCGCTTCAGGCGCCGGAGAACACGATGGAGGCCTTCAGGCTGGGCGTCGAAGCCGGCGCGGACGCAATCGAGCTCGACGTGCACCTCACCGCGGATCGCCAGCTGGCGGTGATCCACGACGCGACGCTCGAACGGACGACCGACCGCACGGGATCCGTCGCCGATCGGACGATGGACGAGATCCGCGAGGCCGATGCGGGCGCCGAGTTCGCCGGACCGGACGGCGACTTTCCATTCCGCGGCCATGGACTGAAGGTGCCGACCCTCCTCGAGGTGCTCGCGTGGCTGCCGGACGACGTCGGCCTCGTCGTCGAGATCAAGGCGCGCGCGGCCGCCGATGCGGTCGTCGAGGCGGTGCGCGACCACCCTGTCCGCAGCAGCGGTCGGCTGGCCGCCATCAGCTTCGACGAGCAGGCGATCGAGCGTGTCCGCGAGCTTGATCGGGAGATCAAGACCGGCTATCTCCTGGTGCCGACACAGCCCATCGAGCCCGCGCTGGTGTGGGCCACCGAGCATGGCCACACCGGGGTCTTTCCCTGGGAGGGCGACATCGGGATCGATCCGCTGCCGCTGATGGCCCAGGCAACCGCATTCGGGCGGGAGATCGGCTGCTACGTCGTGAACGATCCCGAGCGGATGCAGCACCTCGCCGCGTGCGGCCTGTGGGGCTTCGTGACCGACGTTCCCGACGTGGCACGCGAGGCCCTCGGTCGGGCGTAGCGGCGCTCAGCGGCGGCGGCCGCCGGTGAGAACGCCGAAGATGGCACGCAGGATCGTGTTGAAGGTGCCCGAGCGCACGACCCGACCGCCCTCGGTGGCGACCTTGCCCCAGTCGACCCCCTTCTCGGGCGCGCGCGTCGGGCGCATGCGTCGCTCGGCCGGAGACTCGGGGTCCTCGACGCCCTCCATGCTCTCGCTCGCCTCGTCGGTCGCCCGCTTCATCCGGGCAGCCAGCAGCTCCTTGGCGGACTCCGGATCGGTGTCGATCGCGTACGTTGGCGCGATGGCCGAGGCCTTTGCGATGGCGTCGAACACGGCAGCATCGACCGGTGCCATCAGCGACATCGGTGGACGCATCATCGTTCGCGCCGTCGGCATCGGCCTGCCCTTCGGATCCAGCGCCGTGACGATCGCCTCGCCGATGCCGAGCTTGGTGAGCTCTTCGGTCAGGTCGTAGAACTCAGTCGTCGGGAATGTGTCGGCCGTGGCGCGCACGGTCTCGAGGTCATCGGGGGTGAAGGCGCGCAGCGCATGCTGCACCCGGTTGCCGAGCTGGCCGAGCACCTCGGAGGGAACGTCGGTCGGCGCGTGGGTGACGAAGAAGACGCCGACGCCCTTCGAGCGGATGAGCCGCGCCACCAGCTCGATCTGGGCCATGAACGTCTTGTTGGCGTCCCGGAAGAGGAGGTGGGCCTCGTCGAAGAAGAAGACGAGCTTCGGCTTCTCGATGTCGCCGACCTCGGGGAGCGACTCGTACAGGTTGGCGAGGAGCCACATCATGAACGTGCTGAACAGCGCGGGCCGGTCCTGCATGTCGGCCAGCTCCAGCACGCTGACCACGCCCCGCCCGTCCGCGCCAACGCGCAGGAAGTGCTCGACCTCGAACTCCGGTGAGCCGAAGAACGCATCGGCCTCCTGCTGCTCGAGCTCGACGATCTTGCGGATGATGACCCCGGCGGTGGCCGTGGCCACGCCGCCGTACTCGGCCATCTCGGACTTGCCCTCGTCCGAGTTGAGGTGGTTCAGCAGCGCGCGGAGGTCGGCGAGGTTGATGAGCGGCAGCTGCTTGTCATCGGCGTACTTGAACGCCATGGCCAGGACCGACTGCTGCGTCTCGTTGAGGTCCAGCACCTTCGCCAGCAGGATCGGTCCGAAGCTGGAGACCGATGCTCGAAGGCGCACGCCCCTGCCGTCGCGGTCCAGCGTGAAGAACTCGACCGGGAACGACTTCGGCGCGTAGTCGGCGAAGGCGATGGCCTGCGCCCGCGCGGTCAGCTTCTCGTTGAGCTGCGCGGGAGCCGCGAGTCCGCTGATGTCTCCCTTGATGTCGCTGATGAAGACCGGGACGCCCGCGTCGCTCAGCTGCTCGGCGAGGACCTGAAGCGTCTTCGTCTTGCCCGTGCCGGTGGCCCCCGCCACCAGCCCGTGGCGGTTCATCATGGCGAGCGGGATCCGGACCTGGGCGTCGGGAAGGGCCTGCTCACCGGCCATGGCGGCGCCGAGGGTGAGCGACGGGCCCTCGAAGCCGTAGCCGGTCGCGATGGCCGTCTCGAGGTCGGTGGGCATGCCGGCGAGTATAGGGAGGCTATCCCCGCTTCGGATCGACGCGCGGCAGCCGCGTCCTGCCCTCGACCAGGAAGTGCTGGAACCACTGGCTGATGAGCCGTACGTTGTCGACGCGCCGGAACGGCGTCCCCGAGCGTGTCAGCTCGTGCGACTCGTCGGGCACTCGCATCAGGCGCACGGTCCGGCGCAGTGATCGGAGCACGGCGAACAGCTCCTCGGCCTGGGTGATGGTGCAGCGCAGGTCGTTCTCGCTGTGCTGGATCAAGAGCGGGGTGGTGACGCTCGCGGCGTAGGTCAGCGGGGAGTGCCGGCGGTACAGGTCCCAGTCCTCCCATGGGTGCACGCCGTACTCGTAGAAGCCGAACGTCGGGCCGCCGATGTCGCCCGACAGCATCTGGCTGACCATGTCGTTGACGCTCCGGCAGGTGACGGCCGCCTTGAACCGATCGGTGTGCCCGACGATCCAGCTGGTCAGGTAGCCACCGTACGACCCACCCGTGACGCCCATCCGGTCGGGATCGGCCAGGCCATCGGCCACCAGGGAGTCCAGGCCGGCCATCACGTCACGCATCGGTCCGTCGCCCCAGTCGGCCACGTTGGCGCTCAGGAACTCTCGTCCGTAGCCCTGCGAGCCGCGAGGATTGCAGGCGTACACGCTGATCCCGCTGGCGACGAGCAGCTGCCATTCCCAGATCAGCGACCAGCCGTAGAGCGTCCCCGGCCCACCGTGAATCTCGAGCACCACGGGAGCGGGCTGGCGCTTCGTCCCCTGCGGCGCCTGCAGGAACCAGCCCTGGATGCGACGCCCGTCCACCTCGTGCCAGCGCTCGACCGGCGCCACCAGCTTCACGTCTCGCCATGAGCTCCCCATGAGGTCGCTGATGCGTCGCAGCTCGACGCCTTCGCCAGCCGGCAGACGACCGGACCGGACCTCTCCGACCACGACGTCGGGAGCCTCGGTCCCGCTGGTGCGAACGGCCGCCACGCGGAGACCGCCGCGCGGCGTGGGTGCCGAGGTGAGACGGCCAAGGTAGTGGCGCCCACGCGTCAGCCGATCGAGACGGCGGCCGTCGATCTCGACCCGCCACAGCTCGAAGCTGCCCTCGACCGGGGCGGCGAACACCAGCCAGCGCCCGTCGCCCGCCCAGTGCAGGCTCGCCTCACCACCCCCGAACAGGTCGCTGTTCATGGCGGCCGCCGCTTCGAGGTCGGAGCCGGCGATCAGGTTTTCGGCTTCGCCATCGCGCACCCGGAGTCGCCAGACCGATGCCTGCTCCAGCTGGCCGCGCTTCCAGTCGCGAATGCCGATCGCGGCGACCCACTTCCCGTCCGGCGACCATGCCGGCGCTCCCCAGCTCTGCCGGCCGCGGCCGGGAGACAGCTGGGTCACGCCCTTGCCGGCGACGTCGACGAGGTAGATGTCGGTCCGCCAGGAAAGGTCGGCGTCGCGATGCCGGTCCGACACGAACGCGATCCGTTTCCCGTCCGGGGACCAGCGCGGATCCTGGTCGTGGTGATTGCCGCTGGTGAGCAGGTCGGCGCTGCCCGACTGAACGTCGACGAGCCACAGGTGCCGGAAGCGGTCGTGGACGAAGCCGGCGCCATTGAACTGGTAGGCAAGCGTGTCGATGAGTCGCGTATCGGGGAGCGGTGGGTCCTCCGGCCGCCGCTCCGGCTTCTTCTCGGGCTCGGTGGCGGTCGCGCCGCTGACGATGCACAGGCGTCCGCCGTCCGGGGACCAGTCGAGACCGGACACGTCGCTCGGCAGATCCGTCAGCTGACGCGCCTCACCGCCGTCCGCGAACGGAAGGAGCCAGACCTGCGTCCCGCCTTCCTTCGGAGCCTCGGACGCTCCCGGCTTGGCGCCGCCGCCGCCGGCCTGGAGCACGGCGCCGCGATCGGACAGGAAGGCCAGCGTCCGGCCGTCGGCGCTCCAGCGCGGGGTGGTATCGGACTTCGATCCAACCGTCAGCTGACGGGCCGGCGACGAACCATCAGTCGGCGCGATCCAGAGGGACGTTCGGTAGCCGTCCTTGGCGGGCGCAATGGCCTTGACGGCGAACGCCACGAACCGGCCGTCCGGCGACAGGTCCAGCTGGGTGGGGACGCGAAGGTCGTACAGGTCCTCCGGGCGCGGCAAGCGGACGGCCATCGGGCGAACGATCTCCTGGCGAGTGGGTTGGATCGCCAGTTTAGTGACAGATCGGCGGTCTCGCCGCGGCCTGACGGGGGCCTCCGTGGCATCGGCGAGGAGGTCGACTGGTACGAATGCCGAGCCCCCGCGCCGAGAGTCCCATCGCGTTCGGGTGCGGTCGGTGGCTCACTGCGCGACAACGCGATGGAACTAGTTCCGTTTGGAACGTCCATCGTCCGGCAAAGACCAGGTATCTGATCGTATTCACCGATGGCGCGGGAGACGTAATCGGCGATACATCACAAGGAGACAACCGCCATGGATGCTACCTACCATCCCGAGCGGGAGGTAGCGCCACTACGCTCCCGCCGCCACCGCAGGCTCCTCCTGCTGCTGGCGACACTGGCTGCCATCAGCCTCGGAGCCGGCCAGCTCAGCCTGGCCCTGTTCACCGACCAGGAGACCGTTGCCGGTACCTTCAGCACCGGCAGCATCATCCTCGACGACGTCAAGATCGACGGGCTCACGCTGACAACCGCGGCCATGATGCCCGGCGACAGCGTGACCGATGACGTGGTTGTCGAGAACGACGGCACCGCGCAGCTGCGCTACTCCATGGCGACGACCAGCACGAACCTCGACACGAAGGGACTGCGCGACGTGCTCACCCTGGAGGTCAAGGGGATCGATGTCACGCTCCCCGCCACGCCGTGCGACAACTTCGACGGCGCGTCGATCCTGGCCGCCACCGTCCTCGGCGCCAACACCGCCAAGTTCGGTAACGTCGCCGCCGGATCCCAGGCCGGCGACCGCACGCTCAATGCGGGGGCCAACGAGACGCTCTGCTTCCGCGTGTCGCTCCCGGTCGGGAACCGGCAACGCCTACCAGAGCGCCACGACGACCACGACGTTCACCTTCGACGCCGAACAGACAGCGAGCAACCCGTAAGCCGGGGGGCCGAAGCGGGCGGCGGGCCGAGTGCCGGCCTCGCCGCCCACCTCGATCAGCTCGGAGAACTGATATGCGGCCGATGATCATCACCGCCCTGCGACGCGCGCTGACCGCCGTGTGGGCGGTGATGGTCATTTCGCTGGTCGTGCTGGCGGGCTGGTCGCACCTTGCCTCGCTGATCGTGCTTACCGGCGGGTCGATGGCGCCAGCGGTGCCCGCAGGCTCGGTGGTCGGGCCGGCCGCGGTGACATCCGACAGGGTCGTCGTCGGCGACATCCTCACCGTTCAGGCCACCAACGGAGTCATCCTGACCCACCGTGTGAGCTCGCGTGCTCGACCTGGCCGAGGGGCGTTTCTTCGAGCTCAAGGGCGACGCGAACGCCAACCCGGACCCGGAGCTCGTCCCCGGCCCGTGCGGTCGTCGGCCGAGTTGACGCGTACCTGCCATACGCCGGGTACGCGCTGGCGCTGCTCTCGACGCCGAGCGGACTCGTCTTCTTGCTCGCCGCGCTCGGCATGGTGCTCGTCTGCATCTGGCTGCTCGAGGAGGTCGAGGTGGGGATCCGTGCGGGGGTGCGCAGCGGTGCCACCGCCAAGGGGCCTCATGGGATCCCGGCGTAGCGAGGTCCTCCTGCCCCTGGCCATCCTGCTGCTCGGATACATGATCGGAGGCGGCGCACAGGTCTCGCTGGCGCTGTTCACCGACAGCGAGAACGACCCGTCCACCTTCACGACCGCGGCGGCCTTCCCCGACACCACCCCGCCGACGGTCGCCAGCAGCGTCATCTCGAAGACGACTCCGTATCTGCCCGGATTCATTCGCCAGGGGGGCGCGTACTACGTCTACGCGAACGTGACCGATGCGGGCAGCGGCGTCGCCACCGTCAGGGCCAATGTCGCGACTGTCACGACCGGCCAGACCAACGTCGCGCTGGTGGCCGGGGCGTACTCGATCGGCGGCACCACCTACAACTACCGGAGTGCCTCGTTGACGGCCAATGCCGTCCTGGCCGCCGGCGCGAAGGCCTACACCATCACCGCCACCGACGTGGCAACCAACTCGGTGGTCCAGGGTGGCTTCAGCGTGACAGTCGACAACACGGTTCCTTCGGGCACGAACGTCCAGACCACGAACGCGGGCGTCGCCGGGCAGCCGGGCATCGGCGACACGATGATCCTCACCTTCTCGGAGCAGATCGATCCCGAGAGCGTGCTGGCGGGCTGGACCGGTGCCTCCACCAGCGTCGTGGTCCGGATCACGCAGGCCGCCGGCGGCGACCAGGTCACCGTGCGCAACGCGGCCAATACCGCCGTCCTGCCGCTCGGCACGGTGAACCTGGTGGGGACGAACTACGTGACGGTGACCCGCGACTTCGGCGCGACCGGTACCGCCTCGACCATGGTCCAGGCCGGCAACGCCATCACCGTCACGCTCGGCACGCCGTCGGGCGCCGCCGCGACGCAGGCCGTGGCGAACAACATGATCTGGACGCCGGCGGCGGCGGCCACGGACCGAGCCGGCAACGCGTGTCAGACGACGAACGCCACCGAGGCGCTGCCGCTCGACATCGACTTCTAGCGAGCGCGCCTACCAGTTGGTCGCGGTCGAGGTCTCGATCTCGCCGACGGACGCGAGCCAGCGTTCGGCGTCGATGGCCGCCTTGCAGCCATCGCCCGCCGCGGTCACCGCCTGCCGGTAGTGATGGTCGTGCACGTCGCCGGCGACGAACACGCCCTCGATCCCCGATCCGGTCTCGCCAACGATCTCGAGGTAGCCTCCGGGGCCGATCTTGAGCTGGCCCTCGAACAGCTCGGTGTTGGGCTTGTAGCCGATCGCCACGAACATGCCCTGCACCGCCAGCTCGCTCGCCTCGCCGCTCACGGTATCGCGCAAGGTGAGGGCGTTGACCGTCATCTCGCCCTTCACCTCGGCGACCTCCTTGTTGTAGAGGATCTCGATCTGCGGGTGAGCGATGGCGCGGTCCTGCATGATCTTCGACCCGCGAAACTCGCCGCGGCGGACCAGCATGGTGACCTTGTCGGCGAAGCGGGTGAGGAAGGTCGCCTCCTCGAGCGCCGTGTCGCCGCCGCCGACGACCGCGACGTCGCGACCACGGAAGAAGAACCCGTCGCAGGTGGCGCAGGCGCTCACGCCACGACCGCGGAACGCCTCCTCGGACGGCAGGCCCAGCCAGAGGGCGGACGCGCCGGTGGCGACGATGACGGCATCGGCGCGGTACTCGACCTCGCCGACCCAGATCCGAAACGGCCGCTCGCTGAAGTCGACCCTGGTCGCGTCGCGCTCCACGAGCGTGGCGCCGAAGCGCTCGGCCTGCACGCGGAACAGCTGCATGAGCTCGGGACCCTGGACCCCCTGCGGGAAGCCGGGATAGTTCTCGACGTCGGAGGTGATCATCAGCTGGCCCATCGGCACGTTCCCGGCGATCACGAGCGGTGCGAGATTGGCCCGCGCCGCGTAGATGGCTGCGGTGAGGCCGGCGGGACCGGAGCCGATGATCGCGACCTTGTGGTGCCGGGTGTCGGTCGGGTCCTGGTCGGGGCTGCCGGTGGCAGGTGGAACGGCGGCAGTCATCTCGATCCAAGTGTAACGCGAGGGGCGCGCGGCGAGGTCATGCGCCGACCCGGGCGTCACCACCGCCGTATCCGAACTGCAGACGACCAGCGCCTATCATCCGACTGGTGGTGACCGTGCGACGTACCGAACCTTGCTGACCGCCCTCCAGCGCGCGCGACGGAGCCTGCCGCTCGGCGCCCGCGCCGATGCGGTCGAGCTGCTCGATGGCGGCGGCCTGTCCTCGTCCGAGGTCGAGCGCAACCTCGGCGACCTGGCGCGCCTCAACCGCCTGCCCGGCGGCGTCGGCGCGAGCATCGACGGCGTCCGCCGGCTGCTCGACGGGCAGCGCGACGCCCGCATCCTGGACGCGGGCACCGGTCGCGGCGACATGCCGATCGCTTTTGCGCGCGAGGGGTGGCGCACCACGGCGCTCGATACCAACCCGGACGTGCTGCTCGTCGCACGTCGCGAGACCGCGGCCGAGCCGATGGTCGACGTCGTGGAGGGCGACGCACGCCGCCTGCCATTCGAGGACGGCGCGTTCGACGTCAGCCACTGTTCGCTCCTCGTCCACCACATGGCTCCCCACGACGCGGTCACCGCCCTGCGCGAGCTCGCACGCGTCGCGCGGCGCGGCGTCGTCATCAACGACCTGCGGCGAGGCATCCTCCCTCTGCTGGCGACGGCGGTCAGCGTCGCGGCGCTCGGCGGCAGCCACGTCACCCGCAACGACGGTCTCGCCTCCGCGCGGCGCGCCTACACCCTCGGCGAGCTGGATGACCTCATCGCTCAGGCCGGCCTTGCCGTCGCCTGGCGGTCGCCTCGCTGGCTGCCCCGGGTCGTCACCACGGCGACGTCGACGGCCTGAGCATGACCTCGGTCGACGTGCTCATCGCCGGCGCCGGACCGGCCGGCTCTGCACTGGCGGCCGCGCTGGCCCGCGGCGGCGCGTCGGTCATGCTGGTCGAGGCCTCGGCGCACCCGCGGCCGAAGGCATGCGCCGAGTACGCCAGCCCGCGGATCGTCGAGGAGCTCGCCCGGCTGGGCGTCGACGCCGGCTGGATGGGTGCGGCGGTTGCCCTGCGTGGCATGGACCTGCACGCCGGCGGACGCTCCGTGCCCATTCGCTACGCCGACCGACGCGGTCGGCGCGACGCCTGGGGAGTCGACCGGCGCACCTTCGACGCGGCACTGGCGGAGCACGCCGTCCGTGCCGGTGCGCAGCTGCGGGAGCGGACGCGCGTCGTCGGCCTCGTCACCGACGGGCCGAACGTCACCGGAGCCATGCTGCGCGATGGCACGACGGGTCGCGACGAGGTCATATCGGCCGGCTGGACGGTCGGGGCCGATGGCACCCGATCGATCGTGAGCCGCCTCGTCGGCGTCGATCGGCGGGTGCGTTTTCCGCGCCGGCTCGGCCTGGTCGCGCACTACGCCGGAAGCGCGGAACTGACCGACCACGGAGAGATGCACGTCGGCGAGGGCTACTACGTCGGCCTGGCGCCGACGCCCGGCGGCGAGCTCAACGTCGGGATGGCCCTCCCGATGGAGGACCACGGGCGCTCAGCCCGATCCCGGTTCGAGGCCGCTATCGACGGCCTGCCACGCGTCATGCAACGGCTCGCGGGCAGCGAGCGCCTCACGCCGATTCGCGGAGCGGCGCCGATCGGGCACCGCGTGTCGACGGCAGCCGGTCCGGGCTGGCTCCTCGTCGGCGACGCCGCGGGCTTCGTGGATCCGTTCACCGGCGAGGGCATCCACCGGGCCCTTCGCTCCGCGCGGGCGGCGGCAGGCGCGATCCTGGCCGGCGGTGACGTCGCGGGCGCCTATCGCGCCGAGCGCCGCCGAGCTTTCGCGGCAAAGACGGCTCTCAGCTGGCTCGTCCAGGGCTTCCTGGCGGCGCCTCCGCTCCTCGACTACGTGGTCGATCGCCTCGGGTCTCGACCGCGGGCGGCGCTACGGCTCGGCTCCGCGCTTGGCGACTGCCGCCCCGCGACCGACGCGCTGTCGCCCGCCGCGCTGATCGAGGTGCTGGCACCGTGAAGAGCCGGATCCAGCTCCTGATGCGAGCTCCATGGGAGCGCATCTTTCCGCTCGCGGCGGAGGTGGAGCGCTGGCCGCAGATCCTCCCCCATTACCGATACGTCCGACGCGTGCCCGACCCCGACGGAGAGCGTCGCTTCGCGATGGGCGCACGGCGGGGCGCCATCCCCGTCAGCTGGGAGGCCGTTCAGCGCCCGATGCGGGACGAGCGCACCATCGAGTTCGTGCACACCGGGGGAGTCACCAGGGGGATGCGGGTCGCCTGGCGCTTCGTGCCGGTCGATGGCGGCACCGAGGTCAGCATCGAGCACCGGCTGGAGCTTGGCTGGCCGATCATCGGCGACTTCGCAGCGCGGCGCGTCATCGGGCCCCAGTTCATCGACGCCATCGCCGGACGCACGCTCGGCCGCATCCGGCGCCTGGCGGAGGCTGCCGACCGATGACCCGCCGTCGGGTGGTGATCACCGGCATCGGCGCCATCACGCCGATCGGCAGCGGCGCCGATGGGCTGTGGGATGGCGTCATGGCCGACCGGTCGGCCGTTCGCGCCATCGATCGATTCGACGCGAGTGCCTTCCCGTCCCGGATCGCGGCCCAGGTCGACGACTTCGATCCTGCCGACCACCTCGATGCGCGACGGGCACGACGGCTGGACCGCTTCAGCGCACTCTCGGTGGCGGCGGCACGCATGGCATTCGAGGACGCGGGGCTCGGCTCGGCGGCCGGAGGTGCCACGACCGGCGTCTGGATCGGCTCGGCCCTCGGTGGCGTTGCGTTCGGCGAGGAGCAGCACGCCCGCTTCGTCGCGCGCGGCGTGCACGGCGTCGCCCCCACCCTGGCGCTCGCCGTCTTCGGCGGCGCCGGCGCCAGCAACGTCGCCCTCGACCTCGCCCTGACCGGCCCGACCGTCGGCAACGCGAACTCCTGCGCCTCCGGAGCGGTGGCGATCGGCCAGGCGTTCGGCGCCATCCGGGACGGGACCGTGGACGCCGCCCTGGCAGGGGGCGCGGAGGCGCCGCTCGCGCCACTCACCTTCGGAGCGTTCGCAATGATCCGTGTCCTCTCGCAGCACAACGACGATCCGTCCCACGCGTCGCGACCATTCGATCGGGACCGCGACGGCTTCGTGATGGGCGAGGGTGCCGCGGTGCTGGCGCTCGAGGAGCGGGAGGCGGCCGTGGCACGGGGGGCGCGAATCTTGGCCGAGATCGTCGGGTTCGGCGCCAGCAACGACGCCTATCACATGACCGCGCCGCGACCGGACGGTCGGGACGCGGCGCGGGCGATTCGGGCCGCGCTGGCCGATGCCGGGATGGAGCCGGATCGCATCGGCTATCTGAACGCCCACGGGTCGAGCACGCCGCTCAACGAGCCGGCCGAGGCCCGGGCGATCCGGGCGGCGTTCGGGGCGGATGCCGACCGCCTTCCGGTATCGGGCACCAAGGGGCTGTACGGGCACGCTCTCGGGGCATCGGGGGCGTTCGAGGCGGCCATCACCGCCATGGCGCTCGACCGCGAGATGCTGCCTGGCACCTGCAACCTGCAGACGCCCGATCCAGCGATCGAGCTCAACCTCCTGCGGAGCGCCACCCCGGCGCGCATCGACGCCGCCGTGTCCACCTCGTTCGGGTTCGGCGGAATGAACGCCGCCCTGGTGCTCGCACGGCACGACTAGCCGGCGCGAGAGCCATCGGCCTCCGCGTCGGATCGGCGCATCGCCCAGGCCAGGGCCTCCTCGAGGGAACTGATCCCGGCGGCCTTGTCGACGATGAGCGCACAGGGATCGTCCGAGATCATCGAGGGCAGCGCGCCCAGCGTGCTGCCGGTCCAGTAGATGACGGGCAGGCGCGGGTGGCGATGGCGGGTGGCGAGGAAGAGGGCCGCGCTCAGCTGGTGCTCGAGCCGCCAGTCGAGGATGACGGCGGCCGGCGGCCCCGACGTCCGCAGCGCCGCAAGGAAGGTCAGCGGCTGACGGAAGACGGAGGCTGAAGCACCGTTCGCCTCGCACAGCTCCGCGGCCAGCAGCGCGGCCGCCGGCTCATCCTCCACGATCCAGATCCTGTCGTCAGCTCGCACGCTCGCCCGCCACTCCGCCATTGCCTGCGGCCCGGATGCACGCAGCGTGCCGATACGGGGAGTGCGCTCTACCATTGAGCGTCCATGACACCCATCCGCAGACGCCCGACGCGAACCGTGCTGGTCGGCGGCATCCCGGTGGGCTCGGAGCACCCGGTCGTCGTGCAGTCGATGACGAACACCGATACGGCCGATGCCGACGGCACCGCTCTCCAGGTGGCGCAGCTTGCCCATGCCGGGTCGGAGCTGGTGCGAATCACCGTCAACAACGACGCCGCAGCCCAGGCGGTCCCCGTCATCCGCGACAAGCTCGATCGGCTCGGCGTGGACGTTCCCCTCATCGGCGACTTCCACTACAACGGGCATCTGCTGCTGACGAAGTACCCCGAGGCGGCGGCGGCGCTCGCCAAGTACCGCATCAACCCCGGGAACGTGGGCACCAAGCGGCGCGACGAGCAGTTCGTGCAGATCATCGAGGTCGCGATCGCGAATGAGCGTGCCGGTCCGCATCGGCGTCAACTGGGGCTCGCTCGACCAGCAGCTGCTGACCGAGATGATGGATGCCAACGCCCTGCTCCCGGAGCCCGCCGAAAGCCGCGAGGTGATGATCGAGGCAATGATCGAGTCGGCGCTGCGATCGGCGCGCCTGGCGGAGGAGGCCGGCCTGGCCGGCGACCGGATCATCCTGTCGGCCAAGGTCTCCGGCGTGCAGGACCTCGTCGAGGTCTACGCCCGCCTGTCGGATCGGTGCGACTACCCGCTCCACCTCGGCCTCACCGAGGCGGGCATGGGCGCCAAGGGGATCATCACCTCGACCGCCGGCCTGGCGATCCTGCTGCAGCGCGGGATCGGCGACACGATCCGCGTCAGCCTCACCCCCGACCCGGGAGGCGATCGGACGCAGGAGGTGCAGGTCGCGCAGCAGGTGCTGCAGTCGATGGGCCTGCGCTCCTTCCTGCCGCAGGTCAGCGCCTGCCCCGGCTGCGGCCGCACCACCTCCACGTTCTTCCAGGAGATGGCGCGCGACATCCAGGCGTACCTGGTCGAGCGGATGCCCGGCTGGCGCGAGACCCATCCGGGCGTCGAGGAGCTCCGCGTCGCCGTCATGGGCTGCGTCGTGAACGGGCCAGGCGAGTCGAAGCATGCCGACATCGGGATCTCGCTCCCGGGCACGTTCGAGGAGCCGGTGGCACCGGTTTTCGTCGACGGCGAAAAGACCGAGACGCTGCGCGGGGACGACATCGTGCCGCGCTTCCTCGCCATCCTCGAGGACTACGTGGAGCGCCGATTCCCCGCTCCGGGCGCCGGCCTGGACCGCGCGCTCACGCAAGCGCCGCCGGTGGTCTGACCGCCTTCAGGTCGCGGCGGCCAGGAAGGTCCAGGCGGCGATGATCAGCGCCAGGAAGATGAAGACGATCAAGGCGAACGGCAGGAATGCCACGCTGAAGGGGCGCTGCCGCCCGACCGGTGTCCTCTCTGGAACGGCGCTCGGCGTCTCGTCGCGGGTCGCTGGAAGATTGCTCTCCATGATCACTCCTCGAGGATGACGGCGAGCTTCGCGTCGAGCGAGGCCGCCGAGATCTGACCGATCTGTCGCGCCCTGATGATGCCATCTCGGCCGATGAAATAGGTCTCCGGCGGGCCGAGAATGCCATAGTCCCGCGACACCTGCTCGCCGGGATCCATCGCCGCGGCCCATGTCGCGCCGTTTCGCGCCATGAAGTCGCGAGCCGCCTCCGACCGGTCGCCCCACACGATCCCGATCACGACGAGCCCGTCGCCAGCGTGCCGCGCGGCGGCCTCGCGGAGGAGCGGGAACTCCTCGACGCACGGCCCGCACCAGCTCGCCCAGAAGTTGACGATGACCGGCCGGCCGCGCAGGTCGGCGAGGCGGATCGGGTTGCCCTCAAGGTCGGCTACCGAGAAGTCGGGCGCCGGGTTGCCGATGGCGGTCGACGCGGCCGCCGGAATCCGCGAGATGAGGTACGCGCCGAGCAGCACGGCAAGGAGCACGGGGACGACCAGGGCCGTAACCAGGTATGGGAGGCCCAGCCGCCGCAGGTTCAGGCCGCGCCTCGATGCGGAGGCGGCCATCGGCGGCTCAGTGTGCCGATCCGTCGTCGTGGGAGGCGTGCTCGGCGTCGCGCCATTCGTGGTTGGCGGCACGTACCCATGCGACCGCCACGATGACGAACAGGACGACGCCCGGGATGGCAAGGAACGGGTTCGCCAGCTGCTCGTCGCCGCGGAAGGCAAGTCCCGCGCCGACCAGCGCCACCGCGAGCGAGATCACCACCGGAAGGTAGCTCGGCCCGGGCATGTGCACGCCGCGTGGCGGCTTGGCGGCGGTGCGCGCTCCACCTCCGCGCGACGCGATGGCGAACACGACGCCCAGCACGACAAGGATGCCGACTCCCAGGAGGACGAAGCCGATGGCGGTATCCGGCACGATGCTCGACTCCCTAGCGCAGCAGGTAGATGGTCGAGAAGACGCCGATCCACACGACGTCGACGAAATGCCAGTACATGCTGACCGCCTCGACGGCAACGTGGTTCCGGGCGCTGAAGTGCCCGCGCACCGCGCGCGCCAGGATGATCGTCAGTCCCACCGTGCCGCCGAACACGTGTGCGCCGTGGAAGCCGGTGAGGGTGTAGAAGGTCGTGCCGAAGACGCCGTCGGCGATCCCGAAGCCGAGCTGGCTGTAGTCGTACAGCTGCCCAAGCAGGAAGAGCACGCCGAGCACCAGGGTGATGCCCGTCCACATCCTCAGCTTGCCGATGTCGCCGCGACGAATCGCCCAGACGCCGAACTGCATCGTGAAGCTGGAGGCGACGAGGATGGCGGTCAGCGCGCCCGCCAATGGCAGGTCGAGCTCATGGGCGCCCTCCGGCGGCCCCCAGACGCCGGGCGCCGTGGCCCGCGCGTTGAAGTAGGTGGCGAACAGGCCGGCGAAGAACATCACCTCGCTGGCGATGAAGAGCAGCATCCCGAGCAGCGGGGTCGGGATGCCCGAGTCCCCGTAGCGGAGGGCCGCGGCCGCCTCGTGCTCGCCGGCCGGATGGGCCTGCATGGTGCGCGCCGCTCATGCCGCGCCTCCCCGCCGCTCGGCGTCGTCGTCCGGGCTCTCCACCAGGTCCGACTCGCGCTGGGCGGCATGGCCGTGCCCGTGCGTCAGGAAGAAGAGCGGACGCTCTGAGTGGATCGGCGGCAGCCGGTCGAAGTTGTACGGCGGCGGCGGCGATGTGGTCGCCCACTCGAGCGTGTTCCCCTCCCACGGGTCGTCGCCGGCCGGCTCACCATTGATGAAGGTCGCGATCACGTTGATCAGGAACGGGATGATGCTCGCCGCGATCATGAAGGCGCCGACGGTCGAGATGAGGTTGAGGATCGTCCAGCCCGCATCGGGGCTGTAATCGGCCACCCGCCGCGGCATGCCGGACAGTCCCAGCTGGTGCATCGGGAAGAAGGCAAGGTTGAAGCCGATGAAGTGCAGCCAGAAGTGGACCTTGCCGAGCGGCTCATTGAGCTTGCGTCCGGTCATCTTCGGGAACCAGTAGTAGGTGGCGGCGAAGACGCCGAACACGGACCCGCCGAAGAAGACGTAGTGCAGGTGGGCGACCACGAAGTAGGTGTCCTGCACGTGGAAGTCGATCGGAGGCGAGGCGAGCATCACGCCGCTGATGCCGCCGATCAGGAACATCGACAGGAAGCCCAGGGCGAACAGCATGGCCGTGGTCAGCAGCAGCTTGCCTCGCCACAGGGTGGCCAGCCAGTTGAACATCTTGATCCCGGTCGGAATCCCGATGAGGGCGGTCATGAAGCTGAAGAAGGGCAGCAGCACCGACCCGGTCGTGAACATGTGGTGGGCCCAGACGGTCCAGCTCAGGAAGCCGATGCCGATCGTCGCGAAGACGAAGGCGCGGTACCCGAACAGCGGCTTGCGGCTGAAGACCGGCAGGATCTCGCTGACCACGCCCATCGCCGGCAGGATGACGATGTACACCTCCGGGTGGCCGAAGAACCAGAAGACGTGCTGCCACAGGATCGGGTTGCCGCCGACGCTCGGGTCGAAGAACGAGCCGCCGTAATTCCGGTCGATGAAGAGCGCGATCAGGCCTGCGGCGAGGACCGGCGTGGCAAGCAGGATGAGGACGGCGGTGACGAGCACGGTCCACACGAAGATCGGCATCCGGAACAGGGTCATTCCCGGCGCGCGCATCTTGAAGATGGTGGCGATGAAGTTGACCGCACCGAGGATCGAGGCGGTGCCGACCAGCGTCAGGCCGATGATCCACAGGTCGGTCCCCACCCCCGGCGAGTACTGGTCGGAGGTCAGTGGCGAGTAGCCGGTCCAGCCCTCCGCGGCCGCCCCGCCGAACAGGTAGCCGCTGAAGATGAGGCCGCCGCCGAGCGGCAGCAGCCAGAAGCTGAGCGCGTTGATGCGGGGGAAGGCCATGTCCGGGGCGCCGAGCTGGAGCGGCACGATGTAGTTCGCGAAGCCCGACAGCGCCGGGATGATGAACAGGAAGAGCATGATCGTCCCGTGCATCGTGAAGGCCTGGTTGTAGGTGTCGTAGTCCAGGAACTGGAGCCCGGGCACGGCCAGCTCGCTGCGGATGACGAGCGCCAGGATGCCCGCGGCGAAGAAGAACATGAAGCTGTTGACGATGTAGAGGATGCCGATCTTCTTGTGGTCGACCGTCGTCAGCCAGTCGATCACCCATGACCGTCGGTAGGCGCTGGCCTGCGGTTCGAGGGTGGTGGTTGCCATGCCTTCTCTCGCTCCGAAGCTACTGCGTGACCGTCACGTCGCCGGACATGACCTGCGGGTGGAAGTCGCACATGAACCGATACTCACCCGCCGGGAGGGCGGGCACGTTGTAGGTGATGCTGCCGGCCTCATTCAGCGGGTCGCCGGTGAACAGCGCCTCGCCGCCATCGTAGATCGCCACGTTGTGCGGTATGTCTTCCTGGTTCTCGAAGTTGATGCAGAAGGCGGTGTCGGCCGGCACCTCGAACGAGTCGATGTCGAACGCGATGTCCTTCGCCTTGATCTCGATCGTCGTCGAGCAGTCGCCACCTCCGGAGGGCGGCGGCGGCGCGCCCGATGCGCCGCCGGCGATCCAGGCGTCGAAATCGGCTCGCGACATTGCCTCGACCACGAACTTCATGTCCGCGTGGTTGGTGCCGCAGAACTCGGCGCATTGGCCGGCGTAGGTTCCCGCCTCGGTGATCGTGAACTCGAGCTCGTTGTCGCGGCCGTTCTCACCGAGGTCGATCAGGTCGCGCTTGATGAGGAACTGGGGGACGTAGAAGGCGTGGTTCACGTCGAGTGAGTTCAGGACGAGCCGAACCGGCTCCCCGACCGGCACCGCCAGCACCGGCGGCTCTCCGCCCTGCGCGTTGACGACCGGCCCGTCCTTGTAGCGGAACGTCCAGTTCCACTGGAAGCCGTCGACCTGGACGGTCACGCCCGGGTTGTCGGAGCGGGCCTCGACCTCCGCCAGGCTGACCATGCTCACCCCGAAGAGGATGAAGACGATCACGGTCGGGATCAGGGTCCAGATGATCTCGACCGTCGTGTTGCCGTGCAGCTGCTCGGGAGCGTGTCGTCGCCGGGCTGCCGCCGGTACCGAACGACGGCGTAGAGGATGAAGCCCTCCACGCCGACGAACACGATGCCCGCCAGGATCAGGACGACCACGTACAGGTTGAAGACGTCCCTGCCGACCTCGGTCTTGGGCTCGGGCGGAAGCATGCAGCCCGCCAGCAGACCGATAAGCAGCAGGATGGCGCCAACGCGGAAGATCTTCCGCAGCCGAGATCGCGCCACCGTTCGTTGCATCAGATGGTCTCGAGGCTCCTGGTTCAACCGACACGTCGTAAGCGCGGTGTAATCAGGCACGCACGCTCAGGCGGGCTGACGGCGGCACGGCGCACATTGTAGCGAAGGCCGCCGACCCGGTGCGACCCGCGTCGACGGCCTCAATTCCCGACGGTTGGCCGTCAGGCGGCGCCGGGGAGCGCCGGGCAGGCGGGATCCTCGTTGGGCAGCAGCGGGCGCGCGATCACGCTGAAACGGCGGGTCGCCGTCATCGGTCCACAGCGTCATCTGGTTCGCGGCGTTCAGCTCCTCGAGCCAGGTCTCGGCGATTGCCCCATCGACCACCCCGCAGCGCGTCCCATCCCCGAAGAACGTCTCCTCGGCGCCGAACGCGGCCGGGTCGTCATCGGTGGGCCAGTCCCGCACCTGTTCGGGGAGGCCGCCGCCATCGACCGGCTGCCCGGTCACGTCGCGGACGTAGAGCCGGAACGCGTCGGCCTGATAGGGCTGCCAGCCCTCGCTCTCCCACGCGTCCGCCGGCAGCCAGCTATCGAGCGTCATCAGGCCGTCGTTGAGCTGGCCGAGGATGCGATGGGCCTCGATCTCGCTGGAGCTGATTCCCTGCGGCGCCGGCATGTCCGACGGGAGCGCCCCCAGGCCGTAGACGCTGACGGTGACCTGCTGGCCGCCGGCGTCGAGGATGAAGACGGTGTTGGCGGCATCGGCGACGACGCTCTGCGCACCGTTCAGCTCGAGGTCGCTGGTGAAGAGGTTCGTGTCCTCGACACCCTGGAGGATCAGCTGGATCCCCTTCTCGGTGAGCGTGCGCTCGATGAGCGCCGGGTACGCCGGCCCGGGAAACTCGAGCGTCTGCATGCCCTGCATGATCACGCGCCCGTCGCCGAGCAGGACGAAGGCCGGCAGGCGGGTTGCCATGAATTGGACGGGGACGAAGCCGCCCGACGAGTCGACCACCAGGATCGCATCGCTGCCGGTCGGATGGTCGATCGCGTCCGGGTCGGGGCTTCCGTCGCCGCCGGGCGGACTCGAACCGTCCGGCGATTGACCGGATGACCCCGCGCAGGCGGTGAGGAAGGTGAGCACGGCGAAGACGCCCGGCAGAATACGTTTCATGGCCGCCTTGACGCCCTTCGGCCGTGGGCGGTTCCACGGATTTACGGCGAGAATGGGACCGATGCGCCGCGCCGCCGCCCTGATCGTTGCCTTCGGCGCCCTCGCGCTGCCCGGCGCCGCGCTGGCGCACGGAAACAGCCTGCCCGCACCAACCTTCCCGGACGTGCTCCTGCGCTGGACGTTCGACCCGATTCCGCTGGTCGCGATCATCGCCACCGCGGCCGCCTACCTGTGGGCGGTGCGACGGGTGAACCGTGCGCATCCCGCGAATCGGCAGCCGGCGTATCGGTCCTGGCTGTTCCTGGCCGGGCTCGCCGCCATCGGCGTCGCGCTCCTGTCACCGATCGAGGCCTACGAGGGCAGCCTGTTCAGCGTGCACATGGTCCAGCACCTGCTGCTCGAGCTCGTGGGCGCTCCGCTGCTGCTGGCCGGGGCGCCGATCACGCTGTCCCTGCGCGTCGCGCGGCCGTCGGTCCGGCGATGGCTGCTTGCCGTGCTTCAGAGCCGGATCGTGCACGTCCTCTCGTTCCCGGTCATCGCCTGGGTGCTGTTCGCCGCCGTGAACTGGGGCTGGCACTTCAGCGTCCTCTACGACCAGGCGCTGGAGAACCCGGCGCTTCACTACTTCCAGCACGCGACCTTCCTCGCTGCCGCGCTCCTGTTCTGGTGGCCGGTCGTCGGCGCCGACCCGTCGCCCTGGCGGCTGCCACACCCGGTCCGGCTGCTCTACCTCTTTCTGGCGATGCCGCAGAACTCGTTCCTCGGTGTGGCGCTGATGTCCGCGCCTACGGTCCTGTATCCGCATTACGTCACGAACATGCGCGCCTGGGGGCTCGCGCCGATCGACGACCAGGCGCTCGGTGGCGTGATCATGTGGGTCGTTGGCGACTTCGCGTTCGTCGCCGGCATGATCGCGGTGGTGGCGCTCTGGATGCGCCACGAGGACAGGCGCACCGAGCGCCTCGACCGCCGACTGGCCGCGGAGCGGGCCGCTCGCGGGGAGCGAGGCTGAGTGCCCGGCGAGGTTGCCGCCGAAGCAACTATCGGCCAATTTCGGGCTTGATTCGGTCGCTGCTCGGCCGCTCTTTGCGAGGCCCGCAAGGCGCGGACCTGGGGGACTCGCCGCGTGGCCATTGGTTGCCTGGCCGGCAAACGTCGTAAGCGCATCGACGGCCGCGAACGCGGCGCTGAGTTGCTACGGCGCTACGCGAGCGGGAAGCGGAGAAGAGCGTCGGCCGCAACGGCCGCGAAGAGCAGGGTCAGGTACGTGATCGAGTAGCGGAAGAGGCTGATGGCGGCTCGCCCGTTGGCCGCATCGGACCGGAGGCGGAGCGCCTGGGCCAGGAACAGGCCGCCGAGGAGGACCGCAGCGACGAGATACACCCAGCCCATGCCGGCGGCCGGCAGGAGGAGCAGGCTGACCGCGATCAGGACGATCGTGTAGAGCACGATCTGGCGCGCGGTCTCGGCCTCGCCGCGCACGACCGGCAGCATCGGCACCTTGGCTGCCGCGTAATCGCCGCGGTAGCGCAGCGCCAGCGCCCAGAAGTGCGGCGGGGTCCAGTAGAAGACCACGGCGAACAGGACGAGCGCCGGCAGCCCGACCTCGCCGGTGACCGCCGCCCAGGCGACCAGCACCGGCACGCAGCCGGCAGCGCCGCCGATGACGATGTTCTGGGGCGTGGTGCGCTTCAGCCACATCGTGTAGACGAACACGTAGAAGGCAATTGCGCTCATCGCCAGCAGGGCGCTGAGCAGGTTGACGGTGATGGTGAGCCAGGCGAAGGCCAGCACGCTCAACGCCACGCCGAACCAGAGGGCGCCCGCCGGATTCACCGCGTGACGCGGCAGCGGACGGTTGCGGGTACGCCGCATGAGGTCGTCGATGTCGCGGTCGACGTACATGTTGATGGCGTTGGCTCCACCGGCCGCCAGCGTGCCGCCGACGACGACCGAGGCCATGAGCCAGATCGACGGGATGCCGCGCTGGGCGAGCACCATGGTCGGCACGGTGGTGACCAGCAGCAGCTCGATGATCCGCGGCTTGGTCAGCGCGATGTAGGCGCGAAGGGTATCGGTCTTGCCCGGCTCCCGATCCCGGAGCGGAGCGCGCATCGGGGCTTCCGAGGTTCGCAGCCGGCGAGTGCTCAGCCAGAGCCAGACCGATGCGCCCCACAGCGCGGCGCCAACCGCCAGGTGCGGCACGACGAACAGCGCCGAGAGACGAGACGCCACGTTCAGCCCGCCGAGCGCAACCTGCACCACGATCAGCACCACCATCCACAGCGCCAGCGTCCGCGCCAGCCTGGAATCGGTCGACCGGCGCAACGTCAGGGCGCTCCATACCACCAGGACCGCAACCACGACGCTCAGGAGCCGATGCGCCAGCTGGACCGCCTGCTCGCTCCCGGCCACTGCGGGCAGGACGGCGCCATCCATGAGCGGAAAGTCCGTGTACGCCAGGCCGGCGTGGTGGCCGGTGACCCACGAGCCGAGGAGCATCTGGGCGAAGATCGCCAGCGCCGTGACGCCCACCAGGCGCGTCAGGGCCGGTCGGGCATGCGCGGCCGGCATCGGCCCGTTGGTTGCCCGCTCCGCGATGAAGATCACGGCGCCCAGGACGATCAGAGCCATGCCCAGGTGCGCGGTGACCAGCTCGGCGGCAAGGCCCTGGAGGACCACCGCCGCGCCCAGCAGCGACTGCGCGATGACGAGGACGCCGGCGACGACCGCGGCGACGAGCATGCGGCAGGTCGCGGCGACGGTTCGTGAAGACGGTGATCAGGCCGATGGCGCCCACCAGCGGACCGACGAAGACGGCAGCCGTGAGCCGATGGGTGTGCTCGATCCAGGCGTGGAGGTCGGCCGGGGGGAGCCAGTCGCCGAAGCAGAGCGGCCAGTCCGGGCACCCGAGACCCGAGTCGGTGGCGCGAACCAGGCCGCCCACGGCGATCAGGACGAAGGTCGCCACGGCAGCGGCGACCGCCAGCTTGGCGAATCGAGTCACATCGGGTTCCTCTCACCGCTCATCTCGGGCCGGGCGAGCGGGCGCGGCCATGATAGCCGTCGCGTTCCGCGAACGGGTCGGGGCGCACCGATCGGCGCGGCGCTAGCATCCACCTGCATGAGCGATGGCCGGTTGCTGCACCTGAACGTGTCGGGCGGCGGCGTGCCGAAGCTGCCGGTCGACGCGGCGCGGATCACGACCTACGGCGTCGAGGGCGACCGGCAGGCCAGCGACACGGTCCACGGCGGGCCGCATCGCGCGGTCTCGATCCTCGGCATCGAGGCGATCCGCCGGGTGGCGGCCGAGGGTCATCCGATCGGCCCGGGCACCACCGGCGAGAACCTGACGACCGAGGGCTTCGACGTCTCCGCGCTGCCGGTCGGAACGCGGCTGATCATCGGTGAGGAGGTCGTGCTCGAGATCTCGCAGCCGACGAACCCGTGCCGCACCATCCGGCACTCGTTCGCCGACCTGCGGTTCGGACGCCTCTCGATGATGGCGCACCCCGCCGACAGCCGCATGTACGCCCGCGTCCTGCGCGAGGGCACGGTGCGGCCGGGTGACGCGATCCGTCTCGAGGCTCCGTCCGGCGATGGCGCCCAGCTGTTCGGCATCGCCGACCGCCTGGACGGCGCGGAGCGCGAGAGCGCGGTCGCCTTCTGGCGGGCGGCGGTCGAGGCCGGCTGCCGGGTCGAGCTGCTCGACGACGGCGAGATCGCCGCATCGGCATCGCCGACGCTTCCCGGGCCGACGTTCAACTCGGCGTACGGCTTCGCGCACCTACCCAACCTGGTCGACCGCGCCCTCTCCCACTTCGCGGCGCAGCGGGATCACCGGCTGGGTGACCGCCGACGACCCGCCCTGGCCCGGAGCCGTCGTCGACTCGACGCTGGCGCGGTACGCGGTCGAGACGGCCGCCGACACGCCGGCCGTTGACGGCGTACGGATTCGGGAGCTGCCGCGAACGGAGATCGGCCCGTGGGCGGAGGTCATCGTGGCCGCTGGCGACCTCCCGGAGCCGATCGCGTCCGCGTGGCGCGACCTCGAGCGGCACATCGCGCTCGTCGCGCATCACCACCGCTTCGTGGCGGAGGTCGACGGGCGTCCGGTCGGGGCAGGAAGCCTCCACCTCCATCACCATCTCGGTTGGCTGCGGGCCGGTGCCGTCCTGCCGACGCACCGTGGTCGCGGAATCCAGCGCGCGCTGATCGCGTATCGCGGCGCCCACGCGCTCCGGCTGGGTGCCGACATGGTCGGCGCATCGGCGATCGAAGGCGGCCCCTCGGCAGCCAATCTCGAGCGCCTCGGGTTCAGGAGGGTGGGAACCCGGCGCAGCTATCGGGCCGGGCCGACCGCCTGATTCATCCTGCGTGCGGCGGCGCGTGCCTGGGGCGGGTGACGCAGCATCGACGGCAGGTGCGGCAGGATGCGGCGCGAAAGGGTCGCCAGGCGCTCGACCCCGGCCTCGCGGCGGGGCGACCAGCCGATGCCGTACTGCCGGCGAAGCTGAGCCGGCAGGGTCGACAGCGAGATGAGGTGCGCGGCGTCCCACACGACTCGTGGGGTCGCGCGGATCGGGTAGAGCACGGTGTCGCGGATGCGCCGCGCCTCAGGCGTTACACGCACGGTGCCGCCCGCCACCTGCTCGGCCATCCAGTGCCGCAGCTCCTCGATCCGCGCCGGCAGCAGGCCGTCCGGCACGCCGAGCATCGTGGCAACCCGGCCGCACTCCTCGTGGTACGCCTGCTCCTCCGCGGCGGAGAGCGGCGCGACGAATCGCCCGTACACCCGGAGCGCCGTGTCGACCAGCGTGGCGTGGACCCACAGCAGCGCCTCCGGATCGAGGGCGCTGTAGGTGCCGCTGCCGTCCGGCAGCCGTCCGCGCACCGAGCGGTGGATGGCGTTCACCCGCCTGATCGCGGCCTCGGCGGTCGATCGGCTGCCGAAGACGACGTCGAAGCTGCTCTCCAGCGTCCGCATCAGCCGGCCGAACGGGTCGGTGGCGTAGGTCGAGTGCTCGACCACGCCGGCGGCCACCGCCGGATGGGCGGCCTGCATGAGGAGCGCGCACGAGCCGCCCGCCAGGACCACGAGCTCACCGTCGATTCGCCACGAGATCGAGTCAGGCCCGAACAGCCCGGCCGCCTCGACGGCCGAGCTCATCGGTAGGCCGATGCCAACGTGCCCCGCGGTCGGCGCGGTTCGCTGAAGATCGCCCGAAACACGAGCCCCGCCACGACGCCGAACACGAACCCTCCGATGTGCGCCATGTACGCCACGCCGCCACCAGCCTCTTCCGCGCCGAGGGCGCCGATGCCGCTGATGAACTGGAAGACGGCCCAGAGGCCGATGGCAACGAGCGCGGGCACCTGCATCGGGAAGCGCAGGAAGAGGACGGTGACCCGGTTGGTCGGGAACATGACGAGGTAGGCGCCGAGCACGCCGGAGATTGCCCCGGAGGCGCCGAGCGTCGGGATCATCGAGTCGGTGTTCACGATGATCTGGGCGAAGCTGGCGATGACGCCCGCAACGAGGTAGAAGACGAGGTACAGGACGTGACCCGACGCGGTGCTCGACGTTGTCGCCGAAGATCCACAGGAAGAGCATGTTGCCGCCCAGGTGGAGCAGGCCGCCGTGCATGAAGATGCTGGTGAGCAGGGTGAGCCAGATCGGGTCTGGACCGGGCTCCTGCGGGATCTCGACGGGAGTGCCGCCGATGGTGATCTCCGTCGCTTCGACCAGGTCGACCCCGTGCGTGATCTCGAACGGGACGGCGCTGTAGCCGTAGGTGAAGTCCTCGCCACTTGGTCCCCCGGCGCCCTGGAGAAGCAGGAAGACGGCGATGTTGATGGCGATGATGGCCAGGCTCACGACCGCCGGGCCGTGGCCGCGCTCGTTCTCGTCGGCGATCGGCAACATCGGCCGGATGATAGTGCACGGCGAGCGCCATAATCCGCGGCGTGGAGATCGACGTCAGGCACTACGACGGCGACCGCCGGGCCTACCTCGATTCGATCGCGACTGCCTTCGGCGAGCACCTGACCGATGATGCCGCCCCTCTCTGGGAGTCCGTGCTCGAGTTCGACCGCGCCATCGCGGCCCAGGACGGCGAGCGGATCGTCGGCAATGCGGCGGCACTGAGCTTCCAGCTGACGGTGCCGGGCGGCGTGCTGCCGGCCGCCGGGGTGACGACGGTCGGCGTCCATCCGACGCATCGGCGCCGGGGCATCCTGCGCCGGATGATGCGCCTGCAGCTCGACGACGTGCACCAGCGCGGCGAGCCGCTGGCGATCCTGTGGGCGTCGGAGGCAGGCATCTACCAGCGTTTCGGGTACGGCCTCGCCACGCTCAAGGCCAGCCTCAAGGTCGAGCGGCACCGCAATGCGTTCCGGCTGCCGCACGGATTCAGCGGCCAGATTCGGATGGTGAGCGAGGCGGAGGCGAGGGAGGCCTTCCCGCCGGTGTACGACGCCATTCGGCCGCTTCGCCCCGGCTTCTTCACACACACGCCGGAGTTCTGGAACGCCGAGGTCTTCTACTTCCCCGAGCGATGGCGCCATGGCCGCGGCGACCCGTTCCACGTCGTCCACGACGTCGGCGGCACCATCGACGGCTATGTCCGTTATGCGATCCGCGAGGGGGACGAGACCAGCGAAGTCGTCAGTCCTCGACATGATGGCCGTGACGCCGGCGGCCAAGCTCGACCTGTGGCGGTTCCTTGGCGACATCGACCTCATGAACCGCGTTGAGTCGTGGAACGTGCCGGTCGACGACCCGATCATGCTGGCGACCGCCGAGCCCAGGAAGCTGGAGATGACGCTCGGCGACGCCCTCTGGCTGCGGATCGTCGATCTGCCCTCAGCGCTGGCGGGCCGGCGATACCGAGACGACGGTCGCGTCGTGCTCGAGGTGGCCGACGAGTTCTGCCCATGGAACGACGGCCGCTGGTCGCTGATCGGTCGAGGCGGGCGTGCCGCTGGTCGAGCCGGCGACGGATTCGCCGGACATCACCTGCGACGTGACCGATCTGGCCGCGGCCTACCTCGGCGCCTTCAGCTTCGCCCAGCTGGCTGACGCCGCTCGCGCGTCGGAGGTGTCGCCGGGCGGGCTGGCGCGCGCCGACGCGCTCTTCCGCACCGACCGCGCGCCGTGGTGCCCGCGCGTCTTCTGATCCGACCTCAGCCGACGGTGGCCGCCGGCTCCTGAGCGTCCTCTCGACGGGGATTGCGGATCCCGACCGCGTTCGTGGCGGCGCCCAGCACGAGGAGCCCGGCGGACACCAGCATCGCCAGGTGGAACGCATCGGTCGAAGCCTGTCGGGCCGCGTCGGCGAGTGCCGGATCCGTCCCTGCCGGTGGGCTGGTCAAGGCCTGGATGTCGTGGCGCACCTGCGGGTCGTCGACGTCGAGGCCGGGAACCAGCGAGGCGAGCGTCGGGTAGAAGCTGGCGGTGATGGCGATGAAGAGCACCGCGCTGACGAGCGGCGATCCGACCCGGCTGATGGCGTTGTTGATCGCCGATCCGAGGCCGGCATTCCGCACCGGCACCGAGCTCATCAAGCGCCGTCGTCAGCGGGGCCACCAGCAGGCTGATCCCGACGCCGAAGACGAGCGTGCCGGCAACCACGTCGATGAGCATCGAGGCCGGCGGTAACACCGTCGCCGGGTCCGCCAGGTCCAGCCGCCAGGGCTCAGAGCCGGGCGGGATGCGCGTCAGCCATCCGAGCCCGAGCGCCATCAGCAGCGGACCGACGGTCATGAACAGCCGCGGCCCGAAGCGCGCCGAAAGCTGGCCGGCCGGCGTCGACAGGAACGTGAGCAGCAGCGCGGTCGGAATGCTCACGGCCCCGGCCGCGAGCGGCGTGTAGCCGAGGGTCCCCTGCAGGAAGACCGGCAGGAAGTAGAGCACCACGTAGAGCGCGCCATAGATGACGAACGTGGAGAGGTTGACCACCGTGAAGTTGCGCGAGGCGAAGAGGCTGGGGGGCACCAGCGGCCGGGGGCGGGTGACCATCAAGATCGGCACTGCCAGCGTGGCCAGTGCGCCGATGCCGAGGGCCACCCAGGCGATCGAGTCCTGCCAATCCTGCTGCGCGCCACGGGTCGCGCCGAAGGCCAGGCCCCCGACCCCGATCGCGATGACGGCAGCGCCAAGCCAGTCGAAGTCGCCGCGCGCATCTGTGTCGCGGCTCTCGGGGACCTCCGCAGTTGCCCAGAGGGCGATCGCGATGAGCGGCACATTGATGAGGAAGGCGGCTCGCCAGCTCACCGCCTGGACCAGGAAGCCGCCGAGCAGCGGGCCGACGATCGACGTGGCCGAGGTGCCCGACGCCCAGAGGCCGATGGCCCGGCCTCGTGACTCGCCCTCGAAGGTCGCCGTGATGATCGAGAGGCTGCCCGGGACGAGCACCGCGCCGAACGCGGCCTGCACGATGCGCGCGGCGATCAGGAACTCCATGGTCGGCGCCAGCCCGCACGCGATCGAGGCAAGGCCGAAGCCGGTCAGGCCGATCCGGAACATCCGGCGCCGTCCGTAGAAGTCGTTCAGCGCGCCGGCGAGGATGAGGAGCGCCGAGAGGACGACGAAGTAGGCGCTGTTGACGTACGTCAGGCCCTCGAGCCGGGCGACGAATGTTGCGGGCAGCTCGCGTCCGATCGTGTCGAGGGCGACGTTCACGATCGTTCCGTCGAGGAAGACGATCGCCGATCCGAGGATCGTCGCGACGAGAACGGCGGTCCGCGGCTTCACGGGCTGACTACTGGATCGGTTCGAAGCGGGCGGTGAAGTGTCGCAGCGTCGAGGGCTGCTCGACGATTCGCATGCCGCGCAGCTCGGAGGCGCGCTCCGCCACCCAGCGGATGACCTCGATCACGTAGTCGACGTGTGACTGGGTGTACACCCGCCGCGGGATCGCGAGCCGCACGAGCTCCATGGCCGCCGCCGACTCCGACCCGTCGGGGTGCATCCCGAACATGACAGACCCGATCTCGCAGCCACGGATGCCGCCCTCCCGGTAGAGCGCACAGGCCAGCGCCTGCCCGGGGTACTCGAGCGGCGCGATGTGCGGCAGCAGCGCCGCAGCGTCGATATAGACCGCGTGGCCGCCGATCGGCCGCACACAGGGCACGCCGGCCTCGACCAGCGCCTCGCCGAGATAGGCGGTCGACCGAATGCGATAGCGAAGGTAGTCCTCGTCGACGACCTCGCGAAGCCCGGCCGCCATCGCCTCCAGGTCGCGGCCGGCCAGGCCCCCGTAGGTCGGAAAGCCCTCGGTCAGGATGAGCAGGTTGCGGCACTGCTCCGCCCACCCGTCGTCGTTCAGCGCCAGCCAGCCGCCGATGTTTGCCAGCGCGTCCTTCTTTCCCGACATGGTCATGCCGTCGGCAAGGGCGGCCATCTGGCGAACGATGTCCGGGACGGGCACGGCGGCGTAGCCCTCCTCCCGCTCCTTGATGAACCACGCGTTCTCGGCGAATCGGCATGCGTCGAGGAAGAGGGGCAGCCCGTATCGATCGCACACGGCTCGCACGGCGCGCAGGTTGGCCAGGCTCACCGGCTGCCCGCCGCCGGAGTTGTTGGTGACCGTCACGAACACGACCGGGACGTTTTCCGCGCCGCGCTCCCGGATCAGCGCGTCGAGCGCATCGGTGTCCATGTTCCCCTTGAACGGATGGATCGTGGCCGGCTCGCGGCCCTCCGGAATGACGCAGTCGACCGCCTCCGCACCGGTGAACTCGACGTTGGCCCGCGTGGTGTCGAAGTGGGTGTTCGACGGGATCACCTTGCCGGGTCCGCCGATGACGCTGAACAGGATCTTTTCGGCGGCGCGGCCCTGGTGGGTCGGGATCACGTGGCGGAAGGGCCACAGCTCGTTGACGGCTTCGAGGAATCGGAACCAGGACGGGGACCCGGCGTACGACTCGTCGCCGCGCTGGATGCCGGCCCACTGCTCCGCGCTCATGGCGCCGGTGCCGGAGTCGGTCAGGAAATCGATGAGGACATCGGCGGCGTGGAGGTTGAACAGGTTGTAGCCCGCGTCGCGCAGCCTCGCCTCACGTTCCTCGACGGTGGTGAGCCGGATCGGTTCGACACTCTTGATCCGGAAGGGCTCGATGATCGTGCGGAAGCGGTCCACGCGCTGACTCTACCGACAATCGGTCCGCGACCGCACCGATTGACGCGATGGGCCCCGTCGCCCCGCCGTTCGTTGTAGCCTTCGCGGTCCATTGCGAGCCGTACGAGCAACGCGCGGGCGGAACCCGACTCGCCCATCCGGCGTTTGCATGCACGTGACCGTCGAACATCCGCGCGAAGGACCACGCGGGGGCATCCGCGCGCGCGTCGCATCGCTCCTGCTGACTGCCGCCCTGATCCTCATGCTGGCCGCCTGCGCGTCGGGTGATCCGGAAGGCGCCACGCCGGAGACGTCGCCCCGGCCGACCGACAGCGCGCCACCGCCCGCAACACCATCGCCCACCCGGTCGCCGGTTCCCGCCGGAAGCGACACGCTCACCGGCACGCTCGGCGCCGACACGGCCGAGCGCGGATGCACGTACCTCGAGGCTGCCGACGGCACGCGCTACGAGGTCCGGTACCCGGAGGGCTGGAGCGTTCAGGCAGCGCCGCTCCGCCTGACAGATCCGGATGGGGAGGTCGTCGCGACCGGTGGCGAGACGATCACCGTCCAGGGCCGTGTGGAGCGGGAGGCGCGCTCGATCTGCCAGCTGGGGCCGATCTTCGAGGCGGACGAGGTCATTTCGGTCGACTGACCCGGCACCGGTGCGCCCGTGGGCGATCACCCAACAGCTCGCTGATCCGCCTGCGGAGGATAGGCCGATGGTCCTGTCGGGTGGCGTCCGGGCGGGCGGGAAGGCATGATGCCCTGATGGGTCGCGTGCTCGCCATCTGCGGCTGGGTGGCATGGCAGACAAGACGGGTCTTCGACGGCACCCGGTTGACCAGGGCAAGCAGGGTCATTGCCCCGGTCCTGGCCGCTGCATTCCTGCTGCTCGCCACCGTGCCGATCGTGCCTCCCTTCTTCGACCCGCAGCCCGACGACGTGACGGTCCAGCAGATCTTCGACGGCAAGGTCACGCGCTCGGACGGCTGGGTGCGGCTCCGCGGCCGCCTCACGCCGCTGCAGCAGTCGCCCACCGGCCTGGACGGCACCTACGGGCTGCTGGGCGACGCCGTCAATCCACTCCGCGCCATCGTGGTCGAGAGCTCCGTCCAGCTCGAGCCACAGGACAGCGCAACGCTCACCGGCATCCTCACGCCGCGCGGGGTGCTCCTGACGGAAGACCTGCCGATCGAGGCGACGGTCGCCGGCACTCCACCTCGTGCGGTCCCGGACCGCGTGGTGGTGCTCGACGAGAGTCCAACGCCATCGCGGTCCGTGCCCTGGCTACTCGCCATCCCGCCGATCCTGCTGGCGGCGGTCCTCCTCATCGGTGCCCGCGTCGGGTATCCGATCTTCCGGCCCGCGTCCGACATCGACGTGCTGGCAAGCCCGCTCTCCCCAGGCGAGCGCATCCCGAGCGCCTACGGAGGCCGGATCGGTGACAACCACGCGGACCTTGCCGAACCGGCCGGCGTGCTGCTGCTCGTCCGTCGCGGGGAGCGGGGCAACCTGCTCACCGCTCAGCCGCTGACCGACGAGGGGCCGGCGCCTGCGCCGGTCACCATCGGCGGGAGCTGGACGAGCGGGACTATCGGCACGGTGCACACGGTCCGCGAGATGGTGCCGGCGCTCCACGTCCGCTCCGAGCTGGTGGATGCCACGTTCCTGTTCGCTCGCATGGCCGAGCGCGATCGCGTCGCCGCGCTGGTCGCCGTCGACCGCTGAGCTCGCCGCGACTTGCGTCGCGCAGGAAGATGCTCACCACAACCGCCAGAAGGAACGATCCGATGCCGTGGGAGTCGCTGGGCGGACAGCTGGTGTCGGCTCCGGCCGTCACGACCTGGGCGGAGGGTGAGCAGCAGGTATTCGCGATCCACCCCGACGGCGCCCTGTGGAATCGCTATTGGGACGGGCGGCGGTGGCATGACTGGGAGTCGCTGGGCGGGCAGCTCATCGGCGACCCCGCCGCATGCAGCTGGGGCGCCGACAGGATCGATCTGTTCGCGCGCGGTGCGGACGGGACGCTCCAGCACTGCTGGTACGAGCCCGGCGGCTGGACGGCCTGGGAGTCGCTGGGCGGCGAGCTCGCCTCCGATCCGGCCGCGTGCAGCTGGGGACCGCGGCGTCTCGACGTCTTCGCGCGGGGCGTCGACGGGGATCTGCTCCACGCCTGGTGGGACGGCGAACGCTGGTCCTGGGACTGACCTTACGCAGCCAGCTGGGTCGCCACGATGGTCGCGACGTATGCGGCCAGCAGCAGCCCGCCGGCGGCAAGGTTGAGGTTCACGTTGGTCCCCATCGTCGCCATGAGCGCGTACGGGCTGTCGTAGTTGACCTTCAGGCCCTGGTGGACCCGCAGAACGATCGGCACCGCGGCAAGTGCGATCAGCGTCGGCCACGGCAGCAGGCCCGCAACGACCCCGACCACGATGACGGCGAAGGCGGCCAGAGCCGCGACCAGGTAGCCGGTCCGGATCACGTCGGGGGCGAGCCGCACGGGTAGCGTTCGCTTGCCCGCCTGCGCGTCCGCGCCACGATCGGGAATCTCGTTCACGAACAGGATCAGGGCGATCAGGATGCCCGGCACCAGCGAGAGCACCAGCGGCTCCCACGCCAGCCGTCCCGTCTGCACGACATAGGCGCCGAGCAGCATGATCGGGCCGAAGCCGATGGCGACGGCGATCTCGCCGAGCCCCCGATAGACGAGCTTCAGCGGCGGCGCCGTGTACGCGACGCCGACCAGGATGCCGGCGACGCCGATCCAGACGAGGGCGGTGTGGCCGGTGACGGCCACCAGCACCAGGCCGATGGCGGCCGCGGCCGCGAAGAGCGCCAGCGCCAGCCAGCCGAGGCCGCGGATGGTAACGAGGTCGTAGATCGCGACGCGTGAGCCGCCCGAGAACTGGGTTGGCGTGGTGTTCGCCTCGTCGGCGCCGGAGAGCGTGTCGAAGATGTCGTTCGTCACGTTGATGGCGAGGTGAGCGAACGATCCGCCCAGGAGCGTCAGCAGCGCCGTCCACCACGTGAACGCGCCGTGGCTGGCCGCCACCGCGATCCCGAGCAACACCGGAACGGCGGTCGCCGACAGGAATGGAAGCCGGGTCGTGCGCAGCGCAAGCCAGAACGGGCTCAGCCGCGGGCGGATGGTGCGGCCCTTCTCCTTCGACAGCCCCTGGAGGTAGCGGCGCGACTGGGGCACCGATCGCTCGGCGTATTCGAAGAACGGCGTCTCCGTCTCGTCCCAGCCCCACACCACGTCCGGCGCGAAGCCGATGCGACCGTCACGCGCAGCCTCGGCGCGGCCCCAGACCTGGAGGTAGCGGCGCTGGTCGTAGCCGCCCGGGATGGGGTGGATGTGGCTGCCGAGCAGTCCGACCTCGCGGTCGGTCGGGATCGCCATGGCCGGCGCCGCCAGGCTGATGGTGCCCGCGGCCGCATCGGTCTCGAAGGTGGTGGCGACGCTGACCGGATAGCCGTCGTCTGCCACCCAGCTCGACGACCAGGTGCGGGTAGCCCGCCAGTCGCTCGAGATCTGCCGCGGCGGCGGCGTGGACGGGAACGGAGCCGGAGCGCATCGGAGCCTGGGTGGCCATCACGCGGCCTCGTCGCGCGGCGGCGCTTCGGTCAGCATGGCGGCGCGATCGGTCCTGCCCTCGGGCCAGTACAGGCATCGCTCGGGCGTGATCTCGATGACCGCGCGCTCGAAGAAGAGCGGCAGCGCGACGCGAACCTTGAGGAACTCGTCGATCGACGGCTCCTTCTGGCGCCAGAGCCGCAGGATGAGCCCCTCCCAGTCGGTGTGCGGATCGTCGTCGATCAGCCGGGCCGTCCCCTGGATCGTCGCCCGGTCCGGGTTGCCCTTGGTCGCGATCGGGTCGCTGAGCGAGAGCGCGACGCGCGGGTCGCGCTTGATGTGCTCGAGCTTCTTGCTGAACAGGGTGGACGAGTGGAGGTAGATCTTCCCCTCGTGGTAGAGCGGAATCAGGGGGTGCGTGATCGGGCGGCCGCCCAGGCCGATGACAGTCAGCTCACCGACCAGCGCGACGTCCAGCAGGCGCTCGACCGGTTCCGGTAGCCATCGCATCGCGGATCTCCATCGCTGAAATAACGTGGTACGTCACCATAGCACATTTACCGCCGATGTCGTCGGGGGCCTACACTTCGCTGGCCATGCCCGAGGAACTGGATCAATCCACGTTGATCGCGCTCGTGCGCCATCCCGACGGTCGAGTGGAGGAGCTCGCCGGCGATCGGCTCAACGAGATCGATCAGCTGTGCGCCACCGATGGCACCCTGGTCTGGGTGAGTGCCCGCTCCCCGGACGAGGAGACGATCGAGATCCTTCGCCGCGAGTTCGACCTCCATCCGCTGGCGGTCGAGGACGTCCGCAAGCGGGGCCAGCGCCCGAAGCTCGACGCGTACGCCAAGCAGCACATGATCGTGGCCTACGAGGTGACGGACGACAGGCTGTCCGAGGCCCACATCTTCGTCGCCCGCAGCTGGCTGCTGACCGTGACCTGGGATCCGACGCCGCTGCTGGACGGCGTGCGAGAGCGGTTCTCCGATGCCAAGGGGCTCGGCGGTGGCGGCATGGGCGAGCTGCTCTATTCAGTGCTCGACGCGGTCGTGGACAGCTACTTCCCGGACCTCGACCGGCTCTCGGACCGCATCGGCGACCTCGAGGACCGCGTGCTCGAGGGCGATGCCGATCGCACCAGCCTGCGCGAGGTGCTCGTGGTCAAGCGCCGGCTGCTCGACATGCGGCGGATCCTCGGGCCGACGCGCGACGTGGCGAACCAGCTCCTGCGGGGGGACCTCGATGTTATCGAGCCTGTCACGGTCCCCTACTACCAGGACCTGTACGACCACCTGGTGCGGTTGATCGACCAGCTGGACGTCTACCGTGACCTGCTTGCCGCCGTCCTCGACACGCGGCTGACGGTCGCCAGCAACAGCCTGAACGCGATCATGAAGCGGCTCACGGCGTTCACCGTGATCCTGATGGTGCCGACCCTGATCGCCGGCGTCTACGGCATGAACTTCGACCACATGCCGGAGCTGAGCTGGCCGCTGGGCTACCCGATGGCGCTGGGGCTGATGGCACTCACCGTCGGCGTCGCCACCCTCTTCTTCCGTCGCAAGGGCTGGTTCTGAGCCGAGAGGCACGCTCCATGCAATCGGTCTCGTCATGACCATTCAACAGCCGCCAAACGACGAGATCCCGTCGCCGCCGGCCGACGACGACGACGACGAGCCGATGCCGATCGACATGCCCGACGAGCCGGTCCAGCGTGCACCCGGAGCCGATCAGCTTCCCGTCGGTGCGCCGCGGGACGAGCCGGACCAGATGGCCTGATCCGGCGGCAGCAACCTGCGATCATCGGCCCACTTTGGTCGAACCGCATGAACCACCCGTCGTGGCCCGGGCTGTGCAGCACCTGTCGTCACGTCCATCGGATCGAGAACGCCCGCGGCAGCACGTTCTGGCGCTGCCGCCTGGCGGAGACCGATCCGCGTTTCCCGCGGTACCCCGCGCTTCCGGTCCTTTCGTGCGCCGGGTACGAGACCGATGGAACCGTCCACCGCATGAGCTCGTCCGGAGACCAATGAACATGACTCGACTGCGGATTCCCTCTGCCATCGCCGCCATCCTGGCGCTCACCGCGTGCGCGTCGTCGGCCGTTACCCCGCAGACGAGCCCCTCGGACGCCCCATCGAGCCGGCCGCCGACCGAGACGGTGCAGCCATCGGCGAGCGCAGACTCGGCGCCGGATGCTCCCGACGGCATTCCCCAGGCAGCCTGGGACGCGATCATCGAGGACCTCTCAGGGCGTATCGATGGGCCGGTGGCCGGCGCGACCGTGGTGATGGCCGAACCGATGACCTGGAACGACGGCTCGCTCGGCTGCCCGGTGGCCGGCCAGGTGTACACACAGGCCCTCGTCGACGGCTACCAGGTCGTCCTGGAAGTCGACGGCCAGGAGTACGACTATCGCGTCGGCGCCGGCGACGACGTCAGGCTGTGCCGGGACTAGTCCGGGCCGGTTCCCTCAACCAGGGTCACGCGCGGCCACGCCGCCCGCGAGCCGCACGATCAAGCGGCCGAGGGTGAGCGCGCAGATCTCGTTCACGTCCAGCTCCGGGGTGTACTCGGTCAGGACGGCGCCAACCAGCCGCTGGCCGATCCCACCGAGCAGATCGGACGCCTCGACGTAGCTCAGCCCGCCCGGGGCCGGTGCCGAGACGGCGGGAAAGAGCGATGGGTCGAGGCCGTCGCAGTCGAACGACACGAAGACCGATGCGTCCGCCGCCAGCAGCTCGACGATCGACCCGACGCCGCGCTCGCGGAGCTCGCGGGCGGTGACGAGCAGGTTCCCGGCAGCTCGAGATGCCTCCACGTCGGCGGCCCGCGCGGAGCCGACGCCACGCAGGCCGACCTGGATGATCCGCTCCACGTGCTCCATCTCCGACGCGCGGCGCATCGGCGACGAGTAGCCCTCGCTGACACCCTCCACCTCGTCCCGAAAGTCGAGGTGCGCGTCGACCTGGAGGACGGTGATCGGCCCCCGTCCGGCATAGGCACGCAGGATCGGGATCGGCACCGAGTCGTCACCGCCGATGCAGAGCGGCACCGCGCCCCGTTCCAGGATGGCGGCCACGGCCTCGGAGGTGCGGGCGGAGTTGCCCGGACCATCGCCGGCACGACCGGGAACGTCGCCCGCGTCGACGAGGCGCGGACCGCCGCTCACCGGCAGCATCGGCCCATCCATGTCGAAGTCCCAGTGGTCGCGGAAGCGGGCCATGCGCAGCGCGCGTCGCCGAACGGCGGCAGGTGCCAGGGCGCAGCCGGCCGTGGCGCCCGGCCTGGGATACGGCCAGCCGTGCGGAACGCCGAGGATCGCCACCTCCGCCTCGAGCCGCGCGAGATCGGTCTGGATCGGGGAGCCGAGGAACCCGACCTCGGGGGCCATGGTCTGCACGCCGCGCAGCCTATCAGTCGCCGGCGGCGCAATCCCGGCAGCGGCCGACCAGCGTCACGTGGCCGATGTCGACCTCGAACCCGTCCTCGGCACGAAGCGCGGCGGCGACGGAGGCGGCCCGCGCCCTGCCGATCTCCCACGTCGTGCCGCAGGCCTCGCAGTGCAGGTGGCCGTGCTCCGCGATCGAACGCACGTGGAACTCCTCGCGCCCATCGGCGCCGTGGCCATGTCGCACGAGGTCCAGCTCCTCGAGCACGTCGAGGGTGCGATACACCGTCGAAGGAATGGTCGCGGCGTGACGCGCGCGGCATCGCTCGACGAGCTCCGCGGAGGTGATGTGGCCGTCCGCCTCGCTCAGCACCTCGATCACCGTGCGGCGCTGTGGCGTCCAGCGCAGGCCACGCTGGCGGAGCCGGTCGCCGACGGTGTCCCAGGGCGCAGGAAGGGATCGGGTCGCATCCATGCACCACTAGTCTATGCTGAACGCCGCTATTGCAAACTGTTGCAATAGGTCAGCCGTGGAGGATCAATGTCGCAGCTCGTCGCCCTCGCCGGATTCGGGTTCCTGCTCGGCATGCGCCACGCGACCGATGCGGACCACGTGATCGCGGTGACGACGATCCTGAACCGCAGCAAGCGCTTCCTGGACACGACCCTCATCGGCGTGCTGTGGGGGCTGGGTCACACGATCACGGTCGTCGTCGTCGGCGTGCTGATCATCGTCTTCAACGTCGTGATTCCGCCACCGGTTGGGCTCGCCATGGAGTTCGCGGTCGCGCTCATGCTCATCGGCCTCGGGATCCTGAACCTGACGGGCAGCCTCCGCTCGCTGACCGAGCGGCTGACGCCTCCGGCCCCGCTGCACGCGCACGACCACGGGCACAGCGGGACGTCCCACGGCCACCTTCACGGCCACGGCGAACAGCGCGGCCTGGTCGCGACCCTCGGCCCCTACCAGCTGATCCGTCCGGTGGTGGTCGGCCTGGTGCACGGGCTTGCCGGCTCGGCGGCGGTCGCCCTGCTCGTGCTCGCCACCATCCAGGACACCGGTACCGCGATCGTCTACCTCGTCATCTTCTGCATCGGCGTCGCCGCGGGCATGGCCGTCCTGACGACCGTCATCGGCCTGCCATTCATGGTCTCTCGCCGACGCTCGGCCCAGGTCAACCGGTGGCTGACCATCGGCTCCGGCCTGCTCTCGCTCGCGTTCGGGCTGCTCCTGGCATACGAGGTCGGGATCGTCGGCGGGCTCTTCACCGGCGACTTCAATTGGGAGCCCGCCTAGGCTTCAGTCGCGGACGCCCTCGGCCACCGGCTGGCTGACCTCGAGCGCCGTGCCGGTCTCGAGCAGCGTCTTGAGGCCGGACAGGATCAGCGCCCAGCCGTGAGCGACGCTCCTGTAGGTCTCCGTCTCGCCGTCGAACTCGTCGTGGGTCAGCACGAGGAGTGACGCGGAACCACGGGCCTCGATCGTCCAGGTGCAGCGCGACGGCGACTCGTCCATGCCCGGGAAGAGGAACGTGTGGACGAGCCTGCGCGGCGGATCGGCCTCCAGGACCTCGCAGTCGATCGACGCGGATCCATCGGGATTGCGGTACACGAGGGGTGAGCCGGGCTTCCAGTCGGACTCGACGCGTGTTGCCGTAGTAGTACTGCTTCGTGAACTCCGACTCGGTGAGCGCCCGCCAGACCTCCTCCGGCGTGGCGGCGATGTAGACCTCGTAGACGTGCCTCGGTGACTCGGACATGGTTCCCTTCTCCACGATGTGCTTGATGTCCGCCATCGCTCCCACCAGGGGCTCGGCATAGCGGCTGATCCACCGGTCCGCGATCAGGCGGATCGGCACGGGATTGAGGAAGTGGAGCTTCCGACGGCCGTCGCGGCGGGTGACCACCAGGTGCGCGTCCTCGAGCACCCGCAGGTGCTTCATAACCCCGAAGCGAGTCATCTGCGGCAGCGCCGCTTCGAGCTCGCCCAGTGTCTGGCCGTCCCGCTCGCGAAGCCGATCCAGCAACGTGCGCCGATGAGGATCGGCGAGCGCCCGAAAGGCCGGCTCCAGTCCTTCCATCGGCCGGACGATTACGTGACTACTTAGTCACATGTCAAGGCCAGAGGCTGGCCCTGTGCGTCATCAACCGCCGGTAAAGTCGAGGGTGGTGCGAACAGCCCGGTCCGCGATCAGTTCTGCGGCGTCCGGCGGTCGTACTGTCGAACCCGTAACCGAGGAGGACGTCTGATGCGCCCTGTGACCTATTCGATGAGCGCCTCGCTCGACGGCTACATCGTCGGGCCGGACGGCGGCTTCAACTGGACCGCGCCCGACAAGGATGTGTTTCGCTTCTGGATCGACGACATTCGAGAGGTCGGCGTCCACCTGATGGGACGACGGCTGTACGAGACGATGCTGTACTGGGAAACGGCCGAGCAGGAAGGGTCGCTCGATGAGGCAGAGCTCGAGTGGGCCGCACTGTGGAATCCGCTGCCGAAGGTGGTGTTCTCCAGGACGCTATCGACGGTGCAGGGCAATGCCCGCCTGGCCTCCGGCGGCCTGGCGGAGGAGATCGAGCGCTTGCGAGCCGAGCCGGGGGAGGGTGAGATCGCGATCGGCGGCGCGGCGCTCGCCGCCGAGGCGGCCGCGCTGGATCTGATCGACGAGTACCGGGTCATGGTCTACCCGCTGATGGTCGGCGGTGGCATCTCGTACTTTCCGCAGGGCGAGCGCCGAGTGGACCTCGAGCTTGTCGAGACCCGCACCTTCAGCTCGAAGTTCGTTTACCTCCGCTACCGCGTGGCGCGCTAGCCGGCTCACACGAAGCGGAGCTCGTCGGCCTCCGGGCGATCGACGACGCGCGCGCACGTCGGGCACCACAGGCGCGCCTCGACCGGCGTCCCGCACAGCGCATGGCGCATCGGTTCGGCGTGGGCCGATCCCCGCGAGCCCCAGTCGGCCAGCAGGCGGAGGACGCCGGCCAGCTCGAGACCCTCGTCGGTGAGCGCGTAGGTGAAGCGGGGCGGTCGCTCCGAATAGGGCGTTGCCCGCACGATCCGCTCACCCTCCAGGCGCTTGAGTCGCTCGGAGAGGATGTTCGGTGCGATGCCCGTCACCGACTCGGAGAGCTCCCCGAAACGGCGCGGGCCATCGAGCAGCGCCTCGATGAGCAGCAGGCTCCATCGGTCCCCCACGCGCTCCAGCGCGGCGGCCAGGGGGGTCTGGGCGGGAGGCATGGGCCGATCGTAGGGCATCGGTCTTGACAGCGGCTGTCGAAGGAGTAACTTGCGCATTGCAAGTCACATCCTACCCTGCGGAGGCAACACACCAGCAATGACAGCCCTGGCGGACCTGGGCCGGGAGATCGGCGAGATCGCGGAGCGCGTTGGACCATCGGTAGTCGGGATCGGCAACCGATGGCGTGGCGGCTCGGGCGTGGTGATCGGCGAGAACCGGATCCTGACCAATGCACATAACCTTCACGGTGACGAGCTCACCGTCACCTTCGCCGATGGACGCAGCGCCGATGCGACCGTCGTCGGCGTCGACGCCGATGGCGATCTCGCCGTCCTGGAGGCATCCACCGAGGGCGCGCCGACGCTGGCGTTCGCGGAGGGTGAGGCCCCCGGGGTCGGCGGCGCCGTGGTCGCGCTCGGCAACCCGAACGGGCACGGCCCGCGCGTCACCTTCGGCTTCGTGAGCGGCACCGGCCGCTCGTTCCGCGGACCGCGCGGGCGGCGCGTGGCCGGCGCGGTCGAGCACACCGCCCCGCTCATGCCGGGATCGTCCGGCGGGCCGGTGGTGGACCTCGACGGACGCCTGCTCGGCATCAACACCAACCGGCTCGGGAACGGCTTCTACCTCGCCATCGCCGCCGATGCGGCGCTCCGTGACCGGGTCAGCGCGCTCGGTCGAGGCGAGTCACCGACCCGCCGCAGGTTGGGCGTCGGCCTTGCCCCGTCGCACGTCGCCCGCCGCCTCCGTCACGCGGTCGGCCTGCCGGAGCGCGACGGGCTGCTGGTCCGGGAGGTCGAGGACGACTCCCCAGCCGCCAAGGCCGGGATCGCCGAGGGCGACCTGATCGTGGCCGTCGGCGGCACGCCGATCACGAGCGCCGACGACCTGTTCGACGCGCTGGCGGGCGAGGGTGCCCTCGAGATCACCCTGGTCCGCGGTGCGGACGAGCTGAAGGTGACGGTGCCATCCTGATCGCCATGGACGAGCAGGTGGCGGAGGCACTCAAGCGCGGCGGGGTGATGGACATCACCACCATCGGCCGTCGAAGCGGCCGGCCACGCCGGATCGAGCTGGTCTTCCACAACATCGACGGCCGGATCCTGATCAGCGGTCGCCCCGGATTTCCGCGCAGCTGGATCGCCAATCTGCGGGCGAACCCGCGGTTCACGTTCCATCTCAAGCGCGGCATCCAGGCCGACCTGCCGGCAACCGGCCGGGTGATCACCGATCGCGCCGAGCGCGAGCGGCTCATCCCGCCCATCGCCGCGGGATGGCGCTATGACCCCGCGATCATGGTCGCTTCGTCGCCGCTCGTTGAGGTCACCTTCGACTGACCCCGGGCACCTAGACTTCCCGACATGTTCGACGCGGTGCACATCGTCGGGACCGGCCGGGCCGGGAGCGCCATCAGGGCGCGCCTGGCCGAGCGGGGCCTCCGGGTGACCGATGGGCGTGATCCGGATCCAGCAGCCGAGCTGGTGCTCCTGTGCGTTCCCGATCACGAGATCGGTGAAGTCGCGCAGGGCATCCCGCCCGGCCGGTGGATGGCTCACGTCAGCGGGGCGACCCAGCTTGGCGCCCTCGACCCGCACGAGCGGCGATTCAGCGTGCATCCCTTGCAGACGCTGACGCGCGAACGCGGGCCGGAGCAGATCGACGGTGCGTGGGGCGCCATCAGCGGCGAGACCCCCGAGGCGCTGGCGCGCGCCCGATGGCTGGCCGATACGCTTGGGTTGACCCCGTTCGAGATCGCCGATGCCGACCGAACCCTCTACCACGCCGCTGCCGTGATCGGCGGCAACTACCTGGTCACGCTCCACGACGTCGCGGTTCGCCTCCTGGCGGAGGTCGGCGCGCCGGAGGAGGCGATCGTGCCGCTCATGGCCCGCACCATCGAGAACCGATTCGACCTGACCGGGCCGATCGCCCGCGGCGACTGGGCCACGGTCGAGGCACACCTGGACGTCCTGGCCGAGCGAGCGCCGGACCTCGTGCCCCTGTATCGAACGCTCGCAGAGGCAACCCGCCGGTGAGGACCGTCCGCGCCGTTGCGGAGGCGCGTGAGGCGCTGGAAGGGCCTCGGAACCGGGGTGAGCGCATCGGCCTCGTGCCGACCATGGGCGCCTTCCACGCCGGGCACCTGGCTCTCATGCGCGCCGCCCGCGCGGCATCGGACGTCGTGGTCGTCAGCCTCTTCGTCAACCCGAGCCAGTTCACGAGCGCCGACGATCTCGCGCGTTACCCGCGCGACGAGGCGCAGGACGCCATCGCGGCCGAAGCGGAGGGCGTCGACCTCCTCTTCGCGCCATCGGTCGAGGAGCTCTATCCGGACGGTTTCGCCACCTCGGTCGATCCTGGCGAGCTCGCGACCGTCCTCGAGGGCGCCTCGCGGCCCGGCCACTTCCGCGCCGTGGCGACCGTGTGCACGAAGCTCTTCAGCATCGTCCAGCCGACGCGCCGCCTGGTTCGGCCAGAAGGACGCGCAGCAGGTCGCCGTCGTCCGGCGCGTGGTGGCGGACCTGAACCTTCCGCTCGAGATCGTCGCCGTGCCCACCGTGCGCGATGACGACGGCCTGGCGCTGTCTTCGCGCAACGTGTTCCTGTCGCCCGCCGAACGTGCCGTCGCCCGGGCGCTGCCGCGGGCGCTCGAGGCGGGGGCAAGCGCACATGGCTCTGGCGAGGATCCGATCGCGGCCGCGCGTCGCATCCTCGACGCAGAGCCCGGACTGGCCGTCGACTACGTGGACATGGCCGACCTCGATGGCCCGACGCTGGTGGGCGCCGTCCGCGTCGGCACGCACGCGGCTCATCGACAACGTTCGCCTCTGAAGCCGCTGGTGAACTGGACGCCTGCAGTGCGACCGCGGCCCGCTGGTGGATACTGCGGACATGAAGGGCAGCCGGCACAGCAGTGCGATCGCGGGAACGGTCCTCGCCTGGTTCCTCGCCGCCTGCGGGTCACCGGCACCGAGTGCGTCCGCGCCGGGATCCGAGGGCGAGCAGACGGCCAGTGCCCAGGCCAGCGACCCCGCATCCGAGCCGGGCGGCAGCGCGCCGCCGGACGTCGGAGACCTGACCGAGGGGGCCGTCGTGCAGGTCGTCGCCGACGAGCTGCGCCTGCGGGCCGAGGCCAGCACGACGTCGGCGCTGGTGGGCACGCTCGAGCGCGGGACCGTGGTGCGAGCGGAGTCGGGGCGGGTCGAAGCCAACGGGTTCAGCTGGGTCGAAGTCGTCGACCTCCAGGGCAACCGCGGCTGGGCTGCCGCCGGCGACGGGACGGATCCGTGGCTCGCAACGATTCCCGATCTGGCCGGACAAACGCCGATGCTGACGCTGATGTACGCCTGCGACGTGGTCGCGCCAATCAACCCTCCCGCCACGACCGTGATGGACGACGGACGGGTGATCGCCATAGATCAATCCGGCGGCTCTGGATGGACCGTGCGACAGCTCTCCGCATCAGCACTGGAGGACCTGCGCGAGGGGGTGCTGGGGTCTCCGTACCTCCAGGCGAGCGGCGAGTACCTTCCGCGGCTCCGGCCAGACGCCGGCGATCCTCCCGGCCACGGCGCGTGCAGCTACACGTTCACGATCCCGAACGACGCCCAACCCATCGTCGTCACCACGGTCGGCTGGTTCGGCGACGACGAGGAGCGGGCGTTCTACGAGCCGTCGCCCGAGCGGAAGTCGCTCGATGGCATCGCCCGCAACCTGATCGGGATCCACGGCGCACTCGGCGACGAGGCTTGGGAGGGGCCTGGCCTTCCCTACGTTGCGGCCACGTACACGCTGCACCTCGCCCCCGGGATCGGACCCGCGCCCGAGGATGTCGGGTCGATTGATCCAGGTGGGCTGGGGGTCGGCGACATCGGCTCGTTCGGCTCAGCGGCAGGCACCGGTCGTTGCGACACCGTATCCCGTGCGCAGGCGTTCGAGATCGCGCGCGTGATCCTCGAGTCGGGCGGCAACCAGGACGTGCGGCTCGACGCCGTGAGCTATCCCTATTTCGCGACTGAGGACGGCTGGTACAGCGGCGCGCTCGCACCGGTGTTCCCTGACGGTCAGCCTGACTGCGCATCCATCGGCCTCTGAGCACGCGGCCGCGTCCACGTTGACAAACGGCGACGTGCGGCCGACGCTCATCGCATGACGGACGTCCACCGCGAGGCGCTTGGCCTTCCCGAGGTCAGCGCGATGAAGCGCGCAGGCACCAAGATCGTGATGGTCACCGCCTACGACCATCCCTCGGCACGGCTCGCCTCGGAGGCCGGGGTGGACCTCCTGCTGGTTGGCGACTCCGCCGGCAACAACGTCCTCGGTTACGAGACGACGGTGCCGGTCAGCATGGACGAGGCCGCGATGCTGACCGCCGCGGTTGCGCGAGCGAAGCCGCGGGCGCTGATCATCGGCGACATGCCGTTCGGCTCCTTCCAGGCCTCAGACGCCGATGCCGTCGCCAACGCCGTGCGCCTCGTCAAGGCGGGTGCTGACGCGGTCAAGCTGGAGGGTGCAGGACCGATGCTGGCGCGCGTTCGCGCCATCGTCGGGGCCGGGATCCCGGTGATGGGGCACCTGGGCCTCACACCGCAGTCAGCGACCAAGCTCGGCGGATTCAAGGCCCAGGGCCGGACTGCGGCGACCGCGCATCAGCTGCTCGCCGACGCTCGCGAGCTGGAGAGTGCCGGCTGCTTCGCCATCGTGCTCGAGGCGGTCCCGGCGAAGGTTGCCGCACACGTGACCGATGCGCTCGCGATCCCGACCATCGGCATCGGGGCGGGTCCCGACTGCGACGGCCAGGTGCTCGTCTGGCACGACCTCCTCGGCGTGAACGAGGGCCCCGCGCCGCGCTTCGTCAAGCGCTACGCGGACCTCGCCGGCGAGATCCGTCGCGGGATCGAGACGTTTGCCGCGGAGGTTCGATCCGGCGCCTACCCCGCAGATGAGCACACCTACAAGATCGGCGAGGACGAGCTCCGCGCCTTCGAGGACGATCTTCGAACGGAGCGGCCGGCCTAGCCCTCGCCCGAGACGGCCGGGACGCCGCCGCGGGACGTCGCGGTGAGGACACTGCGTTCGATCGCCTCCGACAGCACCTCGACGGCCAGCATCCCAATGCCCATGAAGTCGCCGCCGTCCATCGTGGTGCCATCGCCGGTCGACAGGGCGAAGACCGTGTCGCCGTCGAACATCGTGTGGACCGGCACGATCGAGCGGGCGAGCGCGTCATGGCCCAGCTGCGCCAGGCGCGTGCACTGGGAGTGGTCGAGGTCGAGATCGGTACCGATCACGGCGAGGGTCGTGTGCTCGAGATGGCGCGGCGCGAGCGGTGGCGCCGGCAGATGGCGGCTTCCGGCAATCATCCTGCCGTCGGAGCCCACGACGTTGCCGAGCGCATTGCACACCGCGAGAGCGGCAAGGATGCGCCCGTCACCGACTCGCCTGGCGGCCGTCCCCACGCCGCCCTTCCTGATCGCCGCCGGACCGGCCAGCTTGGCGACGGTTGCGCCCGTCCCGGCCCCGACGCTGCCCTCGATCGGCCCCACGCCGGATTCTGCCGCCCCGCACGCGGCGTAGCCGTCGTCCGCCGTGGGGCGGGCGTCGGCGCGGCCGATTCCGAGGTCGAACAGGATCGCTGCCGGCACGATCGGTACCGGCCCGCCCTCGGTCGCGAAGCCGATCCCCCGCTCGGCGAGCCAGCGCATCACGCCGTCGGCGGCAGCCAGCCCGAAGGCCGACCCGCCGGCCAGGCAGACGGCATGGATCCGCTCGACCAGCGAACCGGGACGCAGGAGATCCGTCTCGCGCGTGCCAGGGGCCGCGCCGCGAACGTCGACGCCGGCAATGGCTCCATCGGTAGCGAGCACCACTGTGCAGCCGGTGATGGCTTCGGCGTCGGTCACGTGCCCGACCTGCAGGCCGCGAACGTCGCGCAGGCTCAGCTGCTCCATGCGCCGATGCTAGCGCTCAGGGAGCGGGGAGTGTCATCGGCCCAGCCAATCCAGCAGCGCCGCGAGGTACGCATCGAAGCGGTCGCGGTGGATGGTGTGGCCCGAGTCGAATTCGACCAGCTCGCTGCCGGGCGGGATGGACCGGATCAGCGTCGCGCGCCGCGACCCGAGCGCCGACCGCCCCTCATCGGCGAGGAGATAGAGGGTCGGGATTCGAATTCGTGGGGCCAAGTCGATGACTCGCAGGCCGGTGCCACTCCGGAGCGAGGCAAGGATGCCCTCGAGGTCGCAGATGGCTCTGCCCTCGACGTCCTGGCGAGCGTCCTCTTCGAGCCACGCTGCGTTCTCCGCCCGCTCGCGGCGCAGCTCAGAGTCAGGGTCCGAGCGCGCCGCCCGCACCTCGCGCTCGAGGTTGGCCTGGAACGCGAGGTCGTCCATTCGGTCCTGGCCAGGCGGATCCTCGATGACGAGCCGCCGGGCGACCTCGGGACGCGCGTTGACGAGCTCCATGCAGACAGCCGCGCCCAGCGAGTGCCCGAGGAGAAGATCCACCGTGGGCAGGCCGAGCGCGTCGAGGGTGGCGCCGATGTCGGCCGCCAGGGAATCGGCGGTCGCGACCCCATCGATGGCCGGGCTCTCGCCGTGGCCCCGCTGGTCGATCGCGGTCACGCGCCAGCCGCGTTCGGCCAGCGCGGGCGCGACGCGCCACCATGTGCTCCACCAGCCGGTGATGCCGTGCACGAGCACGGCAACCCGCGCGGCGGCGCCGGCATCGGTGCGGGGAGGTGGCCATTCGTGCGTCGCGAGAATGACGGGCGCGGGCATCACGCCGATCCTAGCGGGCGGGCACAACAGCGTGGGCGGGTGGCTCGACGGAGCCGAGTCCGCGCCGGCGCGGGATAATGTGCGCCCATGGCTGAACTTGGCGCGAAGGCGCGCGCCGGACTCCCCGACAGCTCGTTCGCGTACATCGACCCGAACGGCCGGCGGCTCCTCCCGATCCACGACGAGGCGCATGTCCGGAACGCGCTTGCCCGCTTCAACCGCGTCGCGTTCGATGACGACGCGTCGCGAGATCGGGCTCGCACCCGCCTCCTGAAGGCGGCCAAGCGCTATGGCCTCATGCCGGTCGGCTTCATCGACGGCGAGCTCCGGCCGGAGCGCCGGCTGCCGACCGGGCGCGTGGCGCTCCTGCTCGCCGACGTCGAGGACTCGACCGGCCACCTGACCGAGCTCGGTGACCGCTACCAGCGCCTGCTGGCGGACGTCCGGCGGCTGCTCAGAACCGCCACGCGGCGAGCGCGCGGCCATGAGGTCGACGCGCGTGGCGACGAGTTCTTCGCCGCCTTCGCGGAGCCGTCAGCTGCGCTGGCTGCCGCGGTTGCCGTCCAGCGCGCCTTCACGACGCACGCCTGGACCGATGGTCGCAGTGTGCGCGTGCGCATCGGCCTGCATGTCGGCCGGCCGACGCTGACGGCGACCGGCTACGTCGGCATCGCCGTCAACACGGTCTCGCGGCTGTCCGCCATGGGGCACGGCTCCCAGATCCTGGCGTCCTGGTCGATGCGCGAGGCCGTCGGCGACGCGGATGGGGTCGGCTGGCGGGCCATGGGACGCCACCGGCTGCGCGGCATCCCTGACGAGCACGAGCTCTTCCAGGTGGAGGCGCCCGAACTGGCGACAGGCTTCCCGCCGCTGCGAGCGCCGCGCTAGGCGCTCAGGCGGCCCGCGCGTCGGGCTCGATCACGCCGAGCGGATGCGCTCGTCGATCGCCCGGTCGAGATCCCACGGCTCGAAGGTGTGCTGGTCGGGGCGAGAGGACTCGAACCTCCGACCTCGTCGTCCCGAACGACGCGCGCTACCTACTGCGCCACGCCCCGACCGAAGGACGGCCATCGTAGCAGGCGATCGGCGGGGGGTCCAACGATGGCCACTCCGCTAATGGGCAGCAAAAAATCCCGAAGGAACCGCGGCGATCGTTGAGGTGATCTCAGATCGCCAGCTGCCCCTTCGGGACGTCCCAAGCATGGCTGCGGATCGTCGCCAGCGCAATTCCCTTTGTCCACGAACTCGCCGTCACTCGGCAAAGTTATCCACCGGTCGTCCGCCGTGTCCAGGCGCTTCGATCAGGCCGGCATTGGTCAGGAACCATCCTGGGGCGTGAGCGCTGGCACGGCCCAGAACTCCAGCTCCAACTCGACGGCCGGGACATCGCTGAAGGGGCCGGGCGAGATGGTGACTGAACGCCATGCCCGGCCGAAGGCAAACGGTCCAGGCGATTCCAGGGCGTTTCCAACGGCCATGACGAGGCCCTGGCTTGCCGTGGGTGCCACGAGCCGGAAGGTATCGGTCTCGTCGCGTGTGATGTACCACTCGTGGTCCTTGAGGGCGAACGACCGGGCGGCGTCGAGGATGCTCGGCTCGAGGCCGCGGATGCGGACCAGCAGCATGGCGTCGCCGTCGCGGAGGGGCGGGACTTGAATGGGATCGCCCGGCATGGCGACGGCACGTGACACGAGCTCCGGTTCGGCGCACCGATCGGGACGGCGTTCCAGCAGCTGCCACGGGTCGACCGGACTCGACCTCACCGTATCGGCACAGCATGGTGCGGATGGTTGCCGGCCCTTCGAACCACGGATTCCTGCCATCGATGGCCGCGGGAACGCGCCGAAGGATGAATCGGGGAGCATCGGGGGAGAGGAGGAAGTCGCGGTTCAGATTGTCCAGCGACGGCGTGTACGCCATGTAGTCCTGGTAGACGGGGAGTGGCGTCCACTCCAGCTCCGGGTACGCAAACGCGACGCCTGTCTCGAGTGGACCGATGTGGACCGATGCCCCCCTCATCCGGCTGAGCATCGATTCGTCCACGGCGTAGGCAGCAGCCAGCGCGTCGCGGCTCCGCGCGGCCTCCTCGCCGTTCGACAGCAGCGTCCGGACCTGGGCGAGGGCAGCGCGAGGCGTTGGATCGAGGTAGCTCACGAGATCGGTATGGGTGGACCCGAGGAGGGCGATGAGCATCGTGGTCACCGCAAGGGTCGCCGTCTTCCCGCTGATACGGGACGAGATGAGGGCGATGGAGAAAATCAGCAGCGTCGCGAAGATGAACTGCGAGTGCCAGCGGACGAAGCCGGCCTTCAGCGTGATGAAGGCAACCATTGCCACCACCACCACGAGGGCGACGCGTAGCCGGACCGGCCAGGCAAGTATCGGCTCGTGGAGCGCGTAGGCCAGGGCTCCGATCGCGAGCCCAGCGGCACCCACGATCCAATGAACGGACACGCCGCCGTCCACTCCCATCGCCGCGTTGAAGCCCAGGACCATGGCCACGGACGTTGAGACGAACGGGATCACGTTGGAGATGCCCTGGCCGGTCAGGATCCAGACCGCGACGGTGGAGGCGGCCATCGACCCGGCCAGGACCAGGAGCTGCCGCCGGCCGCCGATCGCCGCCACGGTGACCACCGCGATCGCCAGGACGATCGCGCCCGTATTCAGCTTTCCCAATCCGATCACAGTCGCAAACGCTCCGGCCGCCGCAACGACCCATGCCGGAGGGCGCCAACCTGTCGCTGCCCGATCGAGCGCGAGGATGGCGACGAGGCCTGCCAGCGCCAATGCCATCTCCGGCACGCCCAGCCATTTGATTGCCTGCGCACCGACATAGGCCAGTACCAGGGCAGCCCAGAGCGGGAGCAGGGACGCCGACCGGTAGAGGAGGATCCAGACGAGCGGAACCACGAGAGACGCGGTGTGGATCAACGCGAACGCGGTCGTGAGGCCGTACACAGGCTGCGGGAAGGACAGGAACCCGAGAGGCCCGTACGTCGAAACGATCTGGGTCCCGACATCCAGTCCTTCGGCGGCCCCCATCTGCAGCCCGGCGATGAACGACGCGTCCAGGCCCGGCGACGCTCCGGTCTCGAGGACCGGCCAGCTGAGGACCCCGATGGCGGCGGTGCCGGCGACCATGCCGACGAAGCGTGGCGTGATGCGGGATCGGAGGCCGTGGCTCGCCGTCACTCGTGCCCCACGGCCCGAGGCGCTGTCGAGGAGGCAGATCGGAGCATTCCGTGGATCATAGGGGCGCGTGCCATGAGAACCGGGCGGCCTCCCTGCACGACCGCGCCGGGCCGCTATCCTGACCGCATGCACCACCGCCGACGGGCCATCAATCTTGGCATGACCTCCTTGCGCAGGATCGCGTGAACCTCGTCGTGGTCGATGCCGGCATCGGCAACCTGGGCGCGATCCCGAACATGCTCAAGCGAATCGGCGCCTCCGCCACGATCACGAACGAGCGCGACAAGATCGCTGCGGCCGACCGGCTGATCCTGCCGGGAGTCGGGGCTTTCGACCCCGCGATGCAGACATTGAACGAGCTCGGGATCGTCGATGTGTTGACGGAGAAGGCTCTCGTTGAGCGCGTGCCGGTCCTCGGCGTGTGCCTCGGAATGCAGCTCCTGTTCGAGGGAAGCGAGGAAGGCGCCATGGCCGGCCTGGGATGGATCCCCGGCCGCGCCGTCAAATTCAGGTTGAACGGATCAGACCGCACCCTCCGGATCCCTCACATGGGCTGGAACTGGGTGGATCCGGCGAACGGTGCGGCGCTCTTCACCGGCTTCGACGAGACGCCCCGGTTCTACTTTGCTCATTCCTACCACGTCGAGGCGGACGAGCCGGCCGATGTCGCCGGATGGACCGAATATGGCTATCGATTTGCGGCGTCGGTACAGCACGACAACATCGGCGGCATCCAGTTCCACCCCGAGAAGAGCCACCGCTTCGGGCTGAAAGTGTTCGAGAACTTCCTTGCCTCCTGATCGGAGGCCGATCCCCCGAGTCATCCCCTGCCTTCTCGTGGACGACGAGGCGATGGTCAAGACCGTGCGCTTCGAGGAGGGGGCGTATCTCGGGGACCCGATCAACGTCATCAACCTCTTCAATCGCTTCGAGGTCGACGAGATCACGCTCCTCGATATTCGCGCGACGGTCGAGGGGCGGCCGCCGGTCTTCGAGTTGATCGAACGTATGGCCGCCGAATGCTGGGTACCGCTGTCCTACGGTGGAGGCATCCGATCGATCGAAGACGTCCGTCGCGTGCTGACATCGGGAGTCGAGAAGATCGTCCTCGGCACAGTCGCAGCCGACGAGCCGGAGCTCATCACCGAGGCGGCGCGGATCTTCGGCGCTCAGGCGGTGATCGTTGCCGTGGACGCGCGCCGCACCGGACCCGGCGAGTTCGAAACGTTCGTCGCCAGCGGCACGCGGCCGCTGCACATCAGCCCGGCGGCATACGCGCGTGAGGCAGCGTCGCGGGGCGCCGGCGAGATTCTCGTCACCTCGATCGACCGCGACGGCACGATGGAGGGGTACGACACCGAGCTGATTCGGCTCGTCGCCGACGCCGTGGACGTTCCGGTGATTGCATGCGGGGGCGCGGGCGACCGCAACGACATTGCCATCCCGATCGACGCCGGGGCCTCGGCCGTGGCCGCCGGCAGCATCTTCGTCTTCCAGGGTCGTGAGCGAGGCGTGCTCATCAACTTTCCCGAGCGAGCGTTCCTCGAGAACCTGCTCAGCTCACCGATGCCGGCGCCGCACTGAGCGCGGCCGTCAGGCACGCCACGACATAGTCCGGATCGTCCTCTCGCATGTCGGGATACATGGGCAGCGTCAGGGCTCGACGAAATACCTCGTCCGAATGGGGCAGGTCTCCGGGCGCATAGCCGTAGCGCTCCACGAAAAGGGGCTCGCGGTGGAGTGCGTAGGTTCCGAGCGTGCTCTCTACCCCTCCATCGGCGAGCTGCCGAATGACGTGGTCCCGATCGATGCGGGGTTCAAGCAGGACCACGAACGATTGGTACACGTGTCCATCCCATGCGGGCAGCTGCGGCAGGACCAGGCGCTCCTCGTCCGCCAGCAGCGCGCGATACTGATCAGCAATCGACCGACGACGACCCAATAGCCGGTCGAGCTTGCGCAGCTGGGCAACCCCCACGGCGGCCAGGATGTCGCTGAGCCGATAGTTGAATCCCGCTGCCTCGAACGTGAACCGGTTTCCAGTCCGCCGGCCGCCATGCGAGCGCAGCAGGCGGATCACGTCGGCGAGCTCGTCATCGTCAGTGGTGATCATCCCGCCCTCACCGGTCGTGATGGACTTGCGAGGGTGGAAGCTGAAGCAGCCGAGGTCGCCGAGCGTCCCAACCGGGCGTCCGCGATACGTGGTCGCGAGCGCACAGGCCGCGTCCTCGATCACCGCGAGATTGCGCGATCGTGCGATCGATGTGATCGGGTCCATATCGGCAGCTAGCCCGAATGCGTGGACCGGCATGACAGCCCGCGCCGACGGGGTGAGCTTGCGCTCGAGGTCGCCGGGATCCATGGTGAACGTGCCTGGATCGATGTCGACCAGGATCGGTCGCGCGCCTTGCTGGATGACGACGTTTGCGGTGGCCGGGAATGTGTAGTCGGGAACCATGACGTCGTCACCCGGCCCGATGCCCAGGGCCGCCAGGGACAGGTGGAGCGCCGTCGTCGCAGAGGTGGTCGCGAAGGCGTGGCGCGCATCGACCAGGTCCGCGACGCTCCGCTCGAACTCCTCGACCTTCGGGCCCTGGGTCAGGTTGCCGGTTGCCAGAACCGAGGCGACCTCCCCGATCTCGTCCTCGTCGGTGGACGGCTTCGCGAGCTGGATCCGGCGCTCAGCCACGCGAGGAAGCCGCGTGCAGCGATCGGTACCAGGCGACGGTCTCACGCAGCCCGGCCTCGAGCTCGGTGGTGGGCTCGAAATCGATGAGGTCGCGCGCCAGGTCGATTGCGCCGCACAGTCGTCTGACGTCGCCCGGTCTGCCGTCCTGGTGGATGATCTCCACGTCGCAGTCCAGCGCGTTCAGCAGCTCACGGACGAGCCGATTCATCGAGACCTCGACACCACTGGCAACGTTGATGACGCGCCCCCGCGTGGCCGGCCGCTCGTACATCCGGACGGCGGCATCGGCCGTGTCACGGACGAAGACGAAGTCGCGTGTCTGCTCGCCGTCGCCGTAGATGATGATCGGCTCACCACGAAGGGCCCGACCCACCACGATCGGAATGATTCCCGCGTACGCCCCGGCATTCTGGCGAGGTCCGAAGTTGTTGAAGGGCCGGAGGATGGCCACGTCCGTCTGGTACGTCTCTCGATACGAGAGGACCACGTAGTCGCCAGCCAGCTTGCTGGCTGCATACGGCGTGGACGGCACTGACGGATGTCCCTCGTCCATCGGCACATAGGTCGCCGAGCCGTACGCCTCGGACGAGGAAAAGTGGATCAGCGTCTCGAAGAATCCCTGGCGTTGGAGCTCGCACGGCACCGTCGCTAACGCGACGTTGTGATCGACCGTCCAGCGTGGGTTGATCAGGGACGCCGGCAGGGGAACGATGGCGAGGTTGAACAAGACGTCGACCTGGTCGGCGGCGACGATTGCGCCCACGGCGTCATAGTCGCTCGCGTCCTGCGTGTGAAGCTGGAGGTTTGGAAAGAGCTCTCGCGCATGCGCGAGATTCTCGGGCCGCCCGAGGTACATGTTGTCGATGACCGAGAGTGTCCGCGGGCGTTCGCGCGCGATGCGTTCGACCAGGTGGCTCCCGATGAAGCCGGCCCCACCGGTGACCACCACGTTCTTCCCCGCCAGCGACAGGCGTTCGCCGTCGGGCGTCGCAGCCGTCATCCGCACCTCGTCTCGAGTGGCGTCGACCGTGAATCTTCGGCCGACAGGGTATCCTAGCGTGGCATTCCCAAGCTCACAGGAGACCCCGATGACGGTGGCGATTGGCCGCGTGTGCACGCGCTGCGTGTACAACGACCAGACTCCGGGGATCTCATTCGACGCCGCCGGCGTGTGCAACTACTGCCACGTTCACGACACCATGGTCCAGCAGTACCCGACCGGTCCCGAGGGCGATCGAAAGCTCGGCGAGATCGTCGAGCGCATCAAGCGGGCGGGCCGAGGCAAGCAGTACGACTGCGTGGTCGGGGTGAGCGGCGGCTGCGACTCGTCATGGATGCTCTACAAGATGGTGGAGCACGGGTTGCGTCCGCTGGCCGTTCACTTCGACAACACGTGGAACTCCCCGATAGCGACCACGAACATCTACAACGTCCTTGAGAAGCTCGACGTCCAGCTCTTCACCCACGTCGTCAACAACAAGGAATTCGACGACACTGAGCCGGTCGTTCCTGCTGGCTGGCGTCAAGGACATCGAGGCATCCGACCGACATCGGCCTTGACGACGACCCTCTATCTCGCGGCCGAGCAGCACGGCGTGAAGTACATCATCGAGGGTCACTCGTTCCGGACCGAGGGCGATCGCGCCGCTCGGCTGGGTCTACATGGACGGCAAGTACATCGAGTCGGTCCACAAGGCAGTTCGGCACGCGGCCGATGAAGACGTTCCCGAACCTGTGGCTGAAGGACTTCCTGCGATTCGCGGCCGTGCGCAACATCCGGCGCATCCGTCCGCTGTACTACATGGACTACCAGAAGGACGACGCCAAGCAGTTCCTCGACGGACAACCTCAACTGGGAGTGGTACGGCGGGCATCACCTGGAGAACCGATGGGCCGCGTTCGTGCCACACCTACTTCCTGGCCGCAGCGCTACGGCATCGACGGCCGGCTGCTCGGCCATGCCGCACTGGTGCGATCGGGCCAGCTCGACCGCGAGACCGCGCTGGCGAGGCTCGGCGACGCCGACCGGAGATTCGATCCCGATGTCATCGAGCTCGTCAAGAAGCGGCTCGGCATTCATCGACGAGGAGTTCGAGGCGGTCATGAACGCGCCGCGACGCACCTACGCGGACTACGCGACCTACAAGAGACGTTCGAACGGCTTCGGCCGCTGTTCTGGCTGCTGTACAAGGCCGATCGGATGCCGAAGAGCTTCTACTGAAGTTCACGAGACCTGATCCGCCGCACGTCGAGAGGCAGGCCGCGAGTCTCGAGCACTCGGTAGCGAAAGCAACGCGCGGTGCGTCGAGCGTCGATTGAGGCGATCGCGACAGCCTGCCCGCGTCGCCACACAGGTGGAGCGCCGCGTCGGGCACTCCGCCGGTGATCCTCGGCTTCCTGTCGGACGCACACGGAAATCGCGAAGCCTTCGATCAGGGCGTCGGGGTGCTCCGTTCCAGCGGCGCGGACAGCATCTATTTCCTCGGTGACGCGGTCGGCTACCTGCCGGGAGACTCAGTTCTCGAGGCCATCCGAACGGCGGGCGCGATCCCGATTCTCGGCAACCACGACGCGAATCTGCTGGGGAGGCAGATCGATCCGGGCCGCGACCACATCTTCCGGCTCGCGCGACACGCTCGACACTGCGTCGCCGACCAACCTCGAGTTCCTCGCCACGTGGCCGGACCATCGCGCGGTTGAGTCGCAGGCCGGAAGCCTTCTGCTCGTCCACGGGAGCCCGGCGGACCGCCTCGGCGGCTACATCTACCCGGACAGCGACGTGACGCAATTCTCCAACGGCAGACACGAACTACGTCTTCACCGGGCAGACGCATCGACCCTTCGTTCGACGCGGCGTGCCGACGACATTCATCAACGTGGGGAGCTGCGGTTTGCCACGGGACTGCGGCAACCTGGGCGCCGTCTGCACTATTCGACGACGCGACCGGTGAGGCCGAGATCATCCGGTTCGACATCCAGGTCGCAACGCGCGCTGCGCTCGCCCGGTGCGGTCCCGTTGCGCCCGAGGTGCTCTCGGTCTTTGCGCGCCGGTCAGCGGCTGCGGCGGAGCCTAGGATGGCAGAGCCGCATCCGACCGTATTGATCACGGCCGTCGGTGGTGGCGGGGTTGGTGAGCAGACGCTCAAGGCACTGCGGGCCGCCGGTCGGTACCGGATCGTGGGTGCGGACATCCGGTCGCGCTGCGCGCAGTTCGCGCTCGTGGACGAGGCGATCACGCTGCCCGCCGGCACAATGCCCCGAATATCTCGAGGCGCTGCTGACGGTGTCATCCAAGCTGGGAGTCCGAGGCGATCTTTCCCGGTTCCGAAGCGGAGCTGCGGCTGATAAGCGACGAACGCGATGCCTCGAGGATGCCGGGCATCTTTCTCCCGGTGAATCCCAGAAGCGTGATCGAGATCTGCATGGACAAGGTCGCAACAGCCGGCTTTCTGGCGGCGAATGGCTTCAACACCCCGCGCTCGGTGCGAGTCCAGGCGCTCGATGACCTCGCCGCTGTCGACCGGTTCCCGGTGGTGCTCAAGCCGGCCAGCGGCGGCGGCGGCTCACGGGACGTGTACATCGCGCAGACGGCCCGCGAGCTCACGCTCGATCGGCGAGTACATCCTGTCGCGGGAGACGGACGTGATGGTCCAGGAGTACGTGGGGACGCCGGACGAGGAGTACACCGTCGGGGTTCTCCACGACATGGACGGAAACTTCATCAATTCGATCGCACTGCGCCGCCTCATCCAGGGGCAGCTTCACGCCCGAGCCCAGATTCCCAACCGGACGGGTCGTGCCGAGCTTGGAGATCTCCTCGTCATCAGCTCGGGCGTGAGCCACGGGTACATCGATGACTTCCCCGATGTGGCCGGGCCGTGCGAGCGGATTGCGGCAGCACTCGGCTCCCGGGGGCCTCTGAACGTGCAGTGCCGATTCGTGGACGGTCAGGTTCAGGTCTTCGAGATCAATCCCCGCTTCTCCGGGACGACGTCCATTCGCGCCATGGTCGGCTTCAACGAGCCTGACCTCCTCCTGCGCCACCACCTGCTCGGCGAGGAGCTGGACGTCCGATTCCCGTATCGGTCCGCGCTCGTCCTGCGATCGCTCACCGAGGACATCGTCCCAGATCGCGAGGCTGTCGACTGGCGGGCGGTCTGATGTCCGATCGTCCCGTGATCGTGACGGGCGCCGGGGGATACCTGGGCGGGGCGGTGGCCAGGCATCTGCATGCGAGCGGCGTCCCGGTGCTCGGCATCGTCCGGTCACCGCCGACCGCTGCCGACTTTCGCTGGTGCGCTCTCGACCTGGAGGTCGATTCTCTAGCGGACGCCTGCTCGTCAATCTCGCCCGAATTGATCGTGCACTGCGCGGCGTCCGGTCCCCCTGGCTCCCACTGCGCCCGGACGATGAAGCCACATGCTGCATCGACGCGCGCGATCGACGCCGGAGTCATTGATGCCTGTGCCCGATTCGGCAGCCGGCTGATCTACGTTTCCAGCTGCATCCTGTATGACCCCCTCGACCCGGAACGCAAGAACGAACGGGCACCCGTGCAGGCCAGGACGCCATATGCGGCCGCCAAGCTCGAGGGAGAGGTCAGGGCCGGCGCACTGGATGGGTCGGTCGTGATGCGAATCCCGAGCCCGATTGGCGGTTCCAGCGGCCGCAGGACCGTGTTCGACCGCTTCCTGGAGCGCGCCATGGGAGGGTTGTCGCTCGAAGTCTGGGGCACGGGTGGCCGTGAGCAGGACTTCATCCACGTCACCGATATCGCCGAGTTCGTCGCACGCGCGCGATCCGACAACGTCGAAGGGACGTTCAACGTGGCGTCGGGGCTGCCGACCACCATGCGCGGTCTGGCCGATACCATCGTCGACGTGGTCGGCACGCGGACACGTCGTGTCGGGCAACTCCGCGGATCCCCAGGACGGCCATACCGCGCGGTATGACATCCGGGCGGCACGGCAGCTGCTGGGCTGGACCCCCCGCATGGACATCCGCGCCATGATCGAGCACCAAACCGGGCATGGCCGATGACCGTGCCCGGAACGGGAGGACTCATGCCCCGCGCTCGCTCTGGGAGATCCCCCGGCTCCCCTTCATCTTCAAGCCGCTGGATAGCCCTCACAACCCGCCGGGGGTCCCGGACACGCTCCCGTTTCACCTCGGCCTCGATCCAGCCACCGGGCGTCTGGTTCAACGATCGACCCCCGAGCTCGAGCGAATTCTGACTCGCGCCTACGCCGACGGATCATTGATCACCGGGCTGATGGATGAGGAGGGTATCGGCCGGGAGTATGCGGAGGACTTCCTGTCCGTCATCGTCGATGGGCTGCAAGACGCGCGAGCTCGACAACCTGCGGTCGTGGAGATCGGATCCGGGACGGGTTACCTGCTTCACCGCGTCAAACTCCTCGGTGCCGAGGTTCGGGGTGTCGAGCCGGGCCCGGGAGCCGAGCAGGCGTCGCGCCGATATGGGCTCAGTGTCGAGCGCGCATTCTTTCCGGACGCCGATGTCGGCGATGGATACGACGTGGCTCTCCTCCATCTCGTGCTCGAGCACGTCCCAGATCCAGTCGCGATCCTTCGATCCACGGCGAGGATCGTGCGGCCCGGGGGACGCGTCTTCGTCGCGGTGCAGGACGAGGAGCCATACATCCGTTCGGGTGAGCTTTCGCTCCTCTTCCACGAGCACTACAGCTACTTCACGAGCAGAACGCTGGCGAGGCTGATCGCGGAGGCTGGTGGATCGTCCCTCCACATCGCGCGCAGCACGTTCACGAACCTGCTCGTCGCCAACTACGTGGTCGGCTCGAAGCCGACCCCCGGGCCGGTCGCAGCCTCGGAAGACGTGGAGCTCGGCCAGGCATTCCGGCTGCGAGCCGAGGCCGCGACCGCGGCCGTGTGGGGGCTCATCGACGAGACGCGGGCGGAGGATGGCTCGATTGGCATCTTCGTGCCGGGGCGCGCAGCCAACATGCTGCTGGCGCGAGCCGATGGGCTCGAGGGGATTCGGTTCTTCGACGACGATGCTGCGCTCGCGGGAACGTATTTCCCCGCGATCGACATCCCCGTGGAGACGCGCGAGGACCTGTACCGCTCGCCCCCATCATCGGTCCTGATCATGTCACTCTCATTTGGGGAGAGGATCAGGGACTCCCTCAGGACACATCTCCGAAGCGATGTGGAGATTCGACTGCTCCGGGACCTGCTGGCAATGGATCCGTCGGCACCCGTCGGCTGAGCCGTGTTACGGCGGGCAGCTCGACCACGCGGGCCTCGGTGATCCCGGCCGAGCCCCGTATTCGCTCAAGGACCGGCGCCATCCAGGGGATCGTCGACCGGCACGAACATCATCGCGTCGCCGCGCTCCGAGAGGCGCGACAGCTCCAGCGACGAAATGTTGATGCCGGCGTCGGCCAGGATCGAGCCGACGGAGCCGACGATCCCCGGGCGATCCTGATGGCGGGTCACGAGCATGATGCCCGCCAGCTCCGCGTCGATCGCGAACCCATCCACCCCGGCCAGATGCGGCCGACCATGAGCGGTCGACCCGCCAAGCGTCAGCAGCGCGGTCCCATCTGCAGGCCCGACGGCCAGCTCCACCAATGAAGCCCACGGTTCGGACGAGGGCGTGCGCGTCTCGCGCACGCTGAGCCCACGCTCGTGCGCTACCAGGTCGGCATTGACGGCGTTCACTCGCTGGTCCGTCACGGCCTCGAGGATGCCCGCCAGTGCGGCCGTGCGAATCGGAGCGCACTCGCCGGCGGCGATCTCGCCCGCGTAGGTGAGGGAGAGCGTGTCGAAGGCGCTCGGTGCCAGCTGCCGCGCCAGGATGGCCAGGCGACGGCCCAGCTCGACATAGGGCCGGAGGCGCGGTGCGGTCTCCGGGCCGACCGACGGCGCGTTGACGGCGTAGGGGGGCGTTGTGCCGCCGAGGGCCAGCAGGACCTGCTCCGCCATCTCGAGCCCAACGCGATCCTGGGCTTCCTCGGTGGACGCGCCGAGGTGCGGGGTGAGCACCACGTTGGGCGCCGAGCGCAGCGGATTGTCGCGGGCCATGGGCTCCGTGGAGTAGACGTCCACCGCGGCACCACGAAGGTGGCCGGAGGTCAACGCGTCGCGTGAGCGCGGCTTCGTCGACGATGCCGCCGCGCGCGACGTTGAGCAGGAATGAGCCGGGCTTCATCGCCTCGAGCTGCGCGCGCCCGATCATCCCCCGTGTCTGCGCGGTCAGCGGAGTGTGCACGCTGATGACATCGGACCGAAGCAGCAGCTCAGGAAGTCCGACGAGCCGCGCGTGCGCCTCGGCGACCTGTTCCTCGGTCATGTACGGGTCACTGGCAATCACCCTCATCTCGAAGCTGGCGGCCCGTCGCGCGACTGCCTTGCCGATCTTGCCCAACCCGATGATCCCGAGCGTCTTGCCCCGTAGCTCGCGTCCGGTGTAGCGACTCCGCTCCCATTCGCCGTTTCGGATCGATGCGTCTGCGGCGGGCACGTGGCGCAGCAGCGCGAGCATCAGCGCCATGGTGTGCTCCGCCGCGGCGATGGTGTTGCCGGTGGGAGCATTGACGATCATCACGCCGGCGCGGGTCGCCGCGTCGACATCGATTCGGTCGATCCCGACGCTCGCAACGCCGACCACGCTCAATCGTGGCGCGGCCGCGGCGAGGAGCTCGGCGTCCACGCGCGTCTGCGAACGCACGACGAGCCGTCGTAACCCTCACCGCCGAGCAGCTCGAGCACGGCATCCCGTTCGAGGCCCAATCGGACGTCGGTCTCATGCGCAGCGGCGAGAATGTCGATGCCGGCCTGGGCGACCGGCTCGACGACGAGAATGCGGGCCACGATCCGAGTCTAGCGCCCGAACGCGACGATCAACGTTGTACGTGGCTCGCGACTTGCCGTAGAGTGACTTGACCTCCCGTCGGGCACTCGGGAGGAAGCACCCGCGGAGAATCACGCACGAAATGATCAGGCGACATCTCATGGCGCTCAGGGTCGCCCTCATGATCGGCGACGGCGTGAGCGCATACCTGGTCTTCCTCGGCGTCTCGATCCTCCGCTTCCGGGATGGCGATCCGACCGTGCTCTGGCGGGAGGCCGGCCTCGACATTCGCCTGGCCGGCCTACTGTTCGCGATCACCTGGATCACCGCCCTGTGGCTGATGGGCATGTATCGACTGAGCGTGCGATGGCGCCTGTGGACCGAAGCGCGTGACATCGCGCGGACGACCTTGCTGGTCCTGGCCATCACGCTCTCGACCCTGTTCATCCTCAAGCAGGAGGACGTCAGCCGCCTGTTCCTGATCTTCCTCTTCATCGCCCAGCCAACCGTCACGCTCGCCGGACGCGTGCTCCTCCGTTACGCATTCGAGGCGATCCGACGGCGGGGCCACGATGCGCGGTTCATGCTCGTTGCCGGAACCGGCCGGCTGGCGCAGGACTTCGCCGATCGCGTCGAGAGCCATCCCGGCCTCGGGATGCAGATCATCGGTCACCTGTCGGCGCCCGGAGAGACGGACCACGTCGTCACGCGACCCATCCTCGGGTCCGTCGAGGACGTCGAGGAGATCCTCCACTCGCAGGTCGTCGACGAGGTCGCGGTCTGCCTCCCGCCGGCGGCCGCCCAGTACATGGAGCCGATCACCGGTCTGGCCGCCGACGAGGGCAAGACGGTGCGGATTCCGGTCGACCCGGCGGAAGAGATCCTTCCGAGTGCTCTCCACGAAGAGTTCGACGGCTTCGTGGTGCGCTCGCTCGTCCATGACGGCCAGCGCGAAGCGGGGCTTGTCACGAAGCGCCTGCTCGACATCGTTGGAGCTGGCGTGGGGCTCGTGCTGTTCAGCCCAATCATGTTGATCGCCGCGCTCGTGATCCGGTGGCGCGAGGGATCGCCAGTCCTGTTTCGACAGGAGCGCGTCGGAGTCCACGGCCGCCCGTTCACGATCTACAAGTTCCGAACCATGATTCCTGACGCGGAGCAGCAGCTCGATGCCGTCCGTCACCTCAACGAGCGCGATCGAGTCGCGTTCAAGGCCACCAACGACCCCCGCATCACACCGCTCGGGAGGTGGCTGCGCAAGACCTCGATCGACGAGCTCCCGCAGTTCTGGAACGTGCTGACGGGATCGATGAGCCTGGTCGGGCCACGGCCGCCGCTACCCGCCGAGGTGGTCGAATACGACATCTGGCACCGCCGCCGACTGAGCATGAAGCCGGGCATCACCGGCCTGTGGCAGGTCGAAGCACGACACGAGCCCGACTTCGATCGATGGGTGGAGCGTGACCTGATCTACATCGACGGCTGGTCGATCTGGCTCGATATCAAGATCCTCGCCAAGACGGTGCCAGCGGTGCTGGCCCACGGCGGTCGCTGAGCCTCAGGCGTCCGATCCGGCGACCACGCAGACGCGAGTCACCACCCCATCGGCCGGCGGGTCGAACCGGACGGTCCACGGACGCGTTTCACCGATGTCGGGAATGCTGATCAGTTGCACGGTTCCCGGCGCGATGGGGAAGGTCTTGCTGCTGGCCCCGACTGGTGGCGCGTTGAGGGCGAGGTAAACCAGCGCCTCGCCAAACTGCTCGCGCTCGATCGCGAGCGCGGTGCCGCCCGGCACCTGGAGCACGACATGGGGTTCGGGACCCACCACCGATAGCTCGATGCAGTGCCGAGCCACCGTCACCGTCACGTCGGTCGAGGTCGCCACCTCGGCGTCCATCACGGTCGGCGGCATCTCCTCCGCGGTCGTCGCGGCGAAGGCGTTCGTGACGAGCTGGTAGAGCTCCGCGTCGACGATCGATGGGTGCGGCGGCGGCGCATCGGGCAGCAGGGCGTCTGCGAGCGGCAGACCGAGCTGAGCCTCGATCTCGTCAAGCCAGTGCTTGGGTGGTACGGGGAACAGGCCGGCCTCCTCCGGGACTGCCGGTGAGCCACCGTAGCGTTCGATGACCATGATGGATGCCCTCGTCGCGTCGGCGCGCAGCCGGTACGCGTCGCGCCCCGCTGGCAGGACCGACAGATTGGCGCCCAGCGCAAGCACCATGACTGCGGCGAGGACGGCGAGTGGGCGGAAGCGCAGCTCGGCAAAGCGCAAGCCGATCCAGCCCGAGGCGGCGATCAGGATCAGGATGGCGGCGACGTAGACGTATCGTGACGAGGTCGCCTGCGTGATTCCCAGCTGGGCCCGTACCGTGCCCGTCAGCGCGAACTGCGCGATCAGGCCAGCGAAGCCGGCCACGGCAGCGGAGCGAAGCGGCCGCCTTCCGCTGATGTGCATCGCGGTGGCGAACCCCAGCCCGACGAGGAGCACCAGCCCCACCTGGTCGCCCCAGCCCGTGAGCCTCCCGATCGCGTAGGAGGCGCCGGCCACCACGTAGGTGGGAACCTGTTGCAGCCCGGCAAGCGTGAACGGGTCCCGATGGGACGGCAATCGCCGACGAGCCGAACGCCAGGTACCAGATTCCGAACGCTACCGTCGCGGGAACGACAACCCACAGGCGCCGCCATCGCGCGGGATCGATGGCCAGCATGACGGCGGTTGCGGCCAGGAAGAAGAGTGCCGTGCCCTGGGTTGCCACCGCCACCACGAGCAGGACGGCAGCGCCGATCTCCGCTCGAAGCGACGATCGGTTGACGAGCAGCACGATCGCCCACGCGCCCGCAGCGGCAGCCCCGACAAACCCCATCTGAAATGCCCAGAACAGGTTGTCGGCACCCGTGCCGAGGAAGAGCATCAACGTCCCGGCCGCGAGGGCTGGTATCTGGCCGTTGTGATGGCGCATCAGGACATAGACGGCGGACGACGCCGCCACGTGGACCGCCATCAGCACGAGGAGGTACGGCAGGTAGCTGTGCAGGCCGATCGTCGCGAAGAGCACCTTGTAGACGATGGCCGGCATCAGGGCCCAATGCTCGTTGTGGGGACGCATGAACGCGTCGAGCGTCCACGCGCGCCGGTCGAGGATGAACGACCACTCGTCGTTGATAGAAGGTCGAGTATCGGTTCATGTAGAGGAGCAGGCCGACTGCGACCACGCAGGCAACGGCGAACAGCACGTCGCCGAGCAGGAGCCCGCGGGGGCCGCGCCATCGGAGCAGCATGGCGGCGCCGGCGGCCGGCTCGGGCGCCGCGCCAGAACGCACCAGGACCGAGCCCGCTCAGCGCCACGCGCCCTCGGCATCTGCGTCTGCAAAGTCGAGGAACGCACGCTCCATCGCCGGCTTGTCCGACAGGTGCAGCGCGCCGGTGCCGAACATGTCGACCAGCCGTCCCACGGCGGCGCGCGGCGACCGATTCCGGCATGCCCGTTCCGTGCAGGTAGCGAATGGCGCGCGGATCGAAGTTCCATGCGTCACGGACCTTGCCCTCGATCAGCTCCACGTAGCGCGCAGCCACGGTGCTCGGCGACCATTGGGCCCGGACGAACTCGCAGGCGCGCTCGCCCAATGCCAGGCGGTAGGGCACGTCCGAAATCAATTTGCGGATGGCGTCCTCGAGACCATCCGGATGGCAGAACTCCACCGGCGGAAACGCAGACGGCGGATAGACGCCGTCGATGGCCAGATCCTCGTCGCGCGCATAGCTTCCGACCACGGCCGGCTTTCCGAGATATGCCGCTTCCGTCGCGAGCCCAGCCATGCGGGTGTCGGAGTACAGCTCATCGACGACAAAGTCGCAGCGCGCCAGCTCGTCCAGGACGACATCGTTCGGCACGTTGACGAGCTCGATGAAATCGATGGCGTGGCCCTGTTCGCGAAGGCCGTGCGATCGCCAGCCTGATCTCGGCCGTGCCCTTGTGCTTGGGCCTCGATGGTGCGTGGACGATGCGGACCGCGCGCCCCATCCCTCCGCGCTCGCGGGAATCGCGGTGCGCGTGGTCGCGAACGGGAAGCCAAGCAGCTGGACGGGGACGAACGACCGCTCATGGAAGTGCGCGCCCAGGTGATGGCCCACGACGACGTCTGCCCTGCGCTCGATCACCCGCAGCTTGGCCTTGATCTCAGCGGCGAGCGCGGCACAGTGCGCGATGCTCGTCTCGTCGAGCGACCCGACCGACGCGCCATTCATGTACGAAGGTCGGTGATCGCTTCCGGTGAAGACGAAAATGATGCGCTTCCGGAGGACCCTGAGGACCACCAGGTCCAGGTATCTGAGGAACGTCGTGTCGGACGAGAAGATGAACGCGTCGCACGAGAGTGCGGCGCGAACAAAGATCAGCAGCACGCATGTCTTCTGCAGGACGCCCACCAGAGCGCGGAGAGGTCGCCCACGAGCAGATCGCGCGTCGCTTCGACAGTGTCCGGTGAAGGTCGACCAGTCGATCTCGTCCGCCGACGCTCCTGGAATACTCGAAGGGGTGGGAGTACAGGTCGACGAAGGTGGTGTCGATCCCGAGCTCCCTGAGGCCCTTGGCAAGGTTGCCGAAGTAGCCGGCGACCTCGGTCAGGCCAATGAACACTCGCAAGGCAGCTCCTTGAAATGGCCCAGCGGTTCGGACGGCGACGTCGCATCCGTGTGGCATCGGACTCTAGCATCCAGAACCAGCAGCTACCTCGGACCGATCCCCGCCGAAGGGGAGTCAGCGTTGCTGGCCGCCCGCTGCCGGATTGACCGCAACCCGTGACGCGCGTTGGAGCAGACCCAACCGGGCGATTGCGATGAGGGCCACCACCATCCCACCAACCTTGAGAACGAGCCCCGGGACGAGGTCGAAGTCGAACTGGCTCACCACCACGTACACGACGGAGACCGCGACGACCGCCGAGGCCAGGCGAAGCCATCGGTGCGGCACGGGATAGAGCTTCTGGCTCGCCACGGCGTACGCGCTGAAGATGCCGCCCGCGCTGACGAGGGTCGCGAACGCGGCCCCTGCAATGCCCATGCGGGGAATCAGCAGCAGGTTCAGCGCGACGTTCAGGAGGCCCCCCGACAGGTTGATGATGGCGAAGGTCGACGTGCGCTTTGCGATCCCGAGGCCCAGGCATGAACACGTAGAGGTTCGCCAGGATCAACGCGGCCACCAGCAGCGGCACGACGGCGGCGGCGGCGTAATAGCTCGGCGTCGTCAGCAGGCGGAGGATTTCGGGCGCGAAGAGCGACAGGCCCAGCCCCAGCATCGCTGCGCCACCGACGTAGTACCTGAAGATCCGCTCCAGCGCGATCGGCGTGTCCGGATCCGCATGTCGCGCGTACACGAGCGGAGTCACCGCCATCTGAGCACCAAAGGAGAGCAGCGTCACGGCCGAGGCGAGGCGGTAGCCGACGCCAAACACCCCCACGTCCGCGACAGTCATGAGCTGGCTGATGGCAAGGCGATCCACGAAGAGGAAGACAAAGACGCCGATGGATGACGGAACCAGCGGCGTCGAGAATCGAAGCATCGATCGGAGGCGCGCCGCGTGGAAGGTCGGCCGATAGAGATCGCGCGAGAAGGTCAGGGTCATGGCAACGCCGACGATCCCCCCCAGGATCTGCCCTACGAAGAAGCCGTCGACGCCCGCGTCGGCGACGGCCACCAGAACGACGCCGACGACGATCGCGATGAGCGACGAGCTGAGGCTGGCGATCGCGAACCGCGATGCGCGGAGCTGAAACCTCAGCACTCCCGAGGTCAGCTGGAATATGCCGTTCAGGCATGTGCCGACCACGGCCAGCCGAACGGTGAGGTCGCTGGCGGCTCCGTCGAGAAACAACCTGTTGATTTCCGGTGCGGCGAGGTAGCCGACGATCCCGAATAGGGCGTATGCGCCGACCGCGAACATCAGCGCGGTGGAGGCGACGGCCACCTTGTCCGCGTCATGACTGTCAGGCAGGAATCGCGCGACGGCCTGCGATATCTCGAGCGCCACGGTCAGCAGAATCAGGTTGCCGGCGATCGTCAGCAGGTCGATGACGCCGTAGTCGGCGGGGCTCAGAAAGCGGGTGTAGATGGGAACGACGATGAGCGAGGTCGCGCGCGTGAGGACCGTCGCTGCTCCGTAGACGAGGGCATCTCGTGCGAAGGTCCGGATCATCGGTTCCCGATCCGATTTGTCACAGGCGGCTGGATCCTGAACCTACGGGCCGTCGGTGCCGTTCTGCGGCCGCCCCCCTGCAACGTGCCTGAGCCACATCTCGACCATCATGACGCGCCACAGCTCGTCGTGAGTAACAGAACCGCTTTCGAACCCATCCAGCCGTTCGGTCATCGTGCCGGGGTTCAGGTAACCCTGCACCTCGCTGATCGACTCGCGGGCCAGCGCGCGACCCAGCGGCACCGACTCCCGCAGCCACGCATCCTGGGGCGGCGCAAAGGCGATCTTGTCCCTCCGGTCGAGGATCGAGTCGGCGACGATGCCGCGCATCGCCTCCGCGAGAGCGATCTTCCTGCGGCCCCCGGCGATCTTGAGCCGGTCGGGTAGTAGCAAAGCTGCCTCAACCAGGCGATGGTCGAGGAACGGAACGCGGGCTTCGATGCCGAACGCCATGCTGTTGCGGTCCTCGTAGCGGAGCATCGCTGACAGCCCGCCGCTGAAGACCTGGTCTCGCAGCACACGCGCCAGCACGGTCCCCGGCCGGCGTTCGGATTTGGGCCACAGACTGCCTGCCTGGCGTGCCTCTGGCCCGAGCCACGATGGGTCGCGGCGGCGAGCCAGAAGGGCGGGCAGCCGGTTGGGCCCGAACAGGCCGTAACGCACCAGTGATCGCGCGCTGGCCTCGCGGCTGCGCAATGCTGGCAGAACGCCGGCCGGGGCGCCGCTGCGAAGGAGGCCGGCATAGCGGGGACCGGCAAGGGGCGGGTAGCCGCCGAACAGCTCGTCGGCACCCTGGCCATCGAGCAGGACCTTCACGCCCCTTCGGCTCGCCAGCTCCATCACGTGGTACTGAACCACCACGCTGCTCGATGCAAAGGGCTCGTCCTGGTGTCCGACCACCTGCGGCAGGCTGCTGACGAAGTCTTCGTGCGTGGGGGTCACGGTGTGCAGCTCAACCCCGGTGGCACGCACGACACGATCGACATGCTCTCGTTCGTCGAGCCCAGGTCCACGGAATTCCGCGAAGAATGCCTTCTGCGGCAGCGCGTCTCGATGGCGATCGCTGGATCGCTCCGGGATGAGGCGTCGCTCACGGATCGCCGAGGCGACGCCGACGATCGAGGAGCTGTCCATGCCTCCGGAAAGACAGCTTCCCAGCGCGACATCCGAGCGCAGCTGGAGCGCCACTGCATCAACGAACAGATCCCGGATCTCCTCGATCCGGTGCGGATCGGAAGCGGCCGGTCGGGTCGACGCGTCGTCCGACAACGCGGGCTCATCCCAGTATCGGATCGTACGTTGCCCGCCTGGCGAGATCACGACCGCGTGCGCCGCGGGGACCCGCCTCACCCCCTGAAAGAATGTCTGGTCACTGTGGTCGACGATGCCCTCGACCAGGAAGTCCCTGATCGCTGCCGGTTCCGGCGCCGCAGCCATGCCAGGCACCTCCAGGATCGCCTTGATCTCGCTGGCAAAGGCGAGCAGACCGCCGCTCTCGGCCAGGTAGAGCGGCTTTACGCCGAACCGATCTCGAGAGAGGACCATCGTCTCGTCGCGGGTATCCCAGAGCGCCAATGGCCCAGATCCCGTTGAAGCGACGCAGGCAGTCAAGGCCCCACTCGGAGTACGCCGCGAGGATGACCTCCGTGTCCGATTTCGAGCGGAACCGATGTCCGAAGCGCCGACAGCTCATCGGAGAGCTCGAGGAAGTTGTAGATCTCGCCGTTGTGCACGATCCAGTAGCGGCCATCGGCCGAACGCATCGGCTGGCTCCCGTCCGGCGACGTGTCCAGGATCGATAGGCGGCTCATGCCGAGCGCCGCGCGGCCCAGCTCCGTACAGCCCTCGATCGTCTGGGCCGCGGTGATCGAGGCGGCTCACCATCCGGCCGACGACGGCGCCTGCCGTTGCCGTCGGCCTCAGCTCGATCGCGCCAGCAATACCGCACATGTGCCGAGTCGCCCTCCCCTCTTCGCAGCAGGATAGCGGCAACCCATCGTGCCTGCGGACCCTATGATCGGCTGATGGCGAGCCGGCGATCGAGCACTTGAGCGACGACCCCGTCGGGCCGCCGCACGTCGCCATCCTCTCCGCGGAGTTTCCGCCCGTCGGCGGCGGTGGTGTCATCCGCGTCGCCAAGCTGGTCAAGTACCTGCCTGGCCTTGGATGGCTGGTCACGGTCGTCAGCTCGGAGGAACGCCTGGCGAACGCGTACGACGAGAGCCTGCTGGCCGATGTGCCTCGCGAGGTCAACGTGATCCGAGGGGGCCAGGCACTCGCGGCCATGGGCGGCTCTGCGATGGCCCGGGGCGCGCGCGAGCGCCTCGGCCGTTCCTCGTCCGTCATCGGCGTCCTGCGCCGAGTTCGTGACGCGTTTCGGTCGCTGTGGGCGATTCCGGATCATCGTCTCCCCTGGGCGCTGTCGGTGTCACGATGGCGAGGCGAACGCGCGCCGGCGGCCCGACATCGTGATCAGCACCGGGCCTCCGCACAGCGTCCACATCGGGGCCTCGCATCCTGGCAGGACGGCTTGGCGTTCCGCACGTGATCGACCTGCGCGACGAATGGACGCTTCGCCCGTTGACGAGGAGCCGGCTCCCGTGGCGCACCATGGCGGAACGGAGGCTCGAGCGGTGGTGCCTGCGGTCGCGCCGGATGCGGTGGTGCGTGGTCTCCGACGAGAGCCGAGAACGCTACGCCGCGGCGTACCCGATGCTCCGAGGCCGCGCCTGACCGTGATCCCGAACGGGTTCGACCCGGAGGACATCGAGCTCGGTGCGGTCGGCGCGTGAGCCGACGGCCGATACCTTCACCCTCGGCTATGCCGGGTCATTCCAGGCCGGCACCGAGATCGGTCCGATGTTCACTGCCATCGGCGACCTCGTGCGCAGCGGGCTCGACGGTCGGGCCGTGCGGTTCGAGATGGTGGGTCCGTTCCTCCCGCATCAGCTCGAAGTCGCGCGCGAACGGATCCCGGCCGACGGGTCTGACGGTCCGGCCGTTCATGCCCCACCGAGACGTGCTGCGCGTGATGGCCGGATGGGATGGCCTGTGCGTGATCGCAACCGACGGTCGGCGCCAGCCTGGCAGGCAAGCTGTACGAATGCCTGGCCCTTCGACGGCCGATCGTGGTCATCGCGCCAGAGGGTCCCGCGACGCGATTGGTGCGCGAGCTCGACGCGGGCGCCGTCGGCGATCCAGGCGATGCCGCGAGCATTCGCGCGGCGACTGCGAGCGCGCTCCGCATGTCGGCCACGCTTCGCTGGCGCCTCGGACGAGGCACTCGCGCCCTTCGATCGGCGTCATCAGGCCGAGCGATGGTCGCAGCTTCTTCATGGGCTGATCGACGCGGCGCCTAGGGGTCGAGCTGGCTGATCGCTGTCCGTAGCGGTGCATTGGCACGATCGCGATCGGACACGATCGGATCCTGCACGAGCCACGGGATGTCGGCATCCGGATCATCCCAGGCGAACCCGAGCTCGTCCGATCCGTCGTACTCGTTTGTCACGAGATAGACGAGCGAAATCGGTTCAAGGGCATGGAACCCGTGCGCGACCATCTCGGGGATCAGGACGGCATCGCCTGGCCGCATCTCGAAGGTCGCCACGGCCGGGCGAGGCTCCTCTGGGAGGTGTCGGAGATCGGCAACGGCCACGAACGCTCGACCTTCGGCCAGCATCCAGAGGTCGGTCTGGCGGCGATGGAAGTGCATGCCGCGCAGCACATCGGTGGCCGAGCGCGACAGGTTGGCCTGCACGAATGGCGACGCGATCAAGCCGTCGGTGGCGGACCCACGCCAGAGCTCGGTGAAGGACCCGCGCAGGTCGGCGATGACCTCCGTCGATCGGCGCAGGACGCCCGGGATCTCCGTATCGACCCAGTTCGACGCCACCCATTCTCTCCATGTTGTGCGTGCCGACGCTACTCTAACCAACGATGCCTTCCATCCGGCAGGTGGCTGCACGCGCGCACAACGGCACGGACCCTCCGTCCGCACCGGACGTGAGCGTGGCCATCGTTCACTATCAGACCCCCGAGCTGCTCGAGCGCTGCCTGCGCGCATTGCGCGCCAGCGACGAAGCCGATCGGCTCGAGGTGTTCGTGATCGACAACGCCTCGTCGCGGTTCGATGCCGAAGCATGCTGTCGCGCCTTTCCCGACGTGCGCATCATCGAAAACCAGAAGAACCTCGGGTTTGCGGTTGCGTCCAACCAGGCGCTGCGCCTGGCGACCGGGCGCTACATGCTCCTGCTGAACCCCGACGCTCGTGTGGAGCCGGAGACCATCCGGGTGATGCGCGAGTACATGGACGCGCATTCGGACGTCGGGTGCGCGACCTGTCGGGTGGAGCTGCCGGACGGCTCGCTGGACCTCGCCTGCCGGCGCCTCTTTCCCACGCCGGAGCGATCGTTCTACCGGATGACGTGGCTGTCCAAGATCTTCCCGCGCAGTCGCCGATTCGGCCAATACAACCTGACCTACCTCGACGAGTGGACGGAGACCGAGATCGATCAGCCGTGCGGGGCGTTCATGATGGTGCGGACCGAGATCCGGAGCAGCATCGGCCTACTCGACGAGCGCTACTTCATGTACGGAGAGGACACGGACTGGGCCTATCGCATCAAGCAGGCAGGCTGGCGGATCATGTACGTCCCCCTCACGACGGTCCACCACGACAAGCGCGCCGCCTCCAGGAAGTACCGATCGCGGACGATCAAGTACTTCTACGACGCGATGCTGCTGTTCTACGACACGCACTATCGGCCGATCTACCCGCCCTGGGTGACGACCGCCGTGCACGCGGGCGTGGGCCTTCGGCGCCGGATCGAGCTCATCACCGAGCGGCTTCATGCGCTCGTGAAGCCCCGAGCCGGTGCATGACGACGGGCAACGGCGACATCGATGTGATCATCGTGAACTGGAACGGTGGCGACTCCGTTCTCGAGTCCGCTCGGTCCAGCTTGGAGTTCGGCGCGCGGGCCATCGTGGTCGACAACGGTTCGAGCGACGGCTCGCCCGAGCGCATCGAGCAAAGCCTTCCCAACGTCACGGTGGTTCGAATGGGTCGCAACGCGGGCTTTGCGGCGGCGTGCAATCGCGGAGCAGCGGAGGGAGACGGCGAGTTCATCTTCCTGCTCAATCCCGATGCCAGCATCGTGGCGGGCACGCCGGCGGCCGTGCAGCGCGCGTTCGCCCACCGCGCGGGCACCACCATCGTCGGCCCGCGCGTCGAAGACGACCAGGGCGGCCTCTCCCGTTCAGCCCGACGATTCCCGACGGCCATCTCGCTCGTCCTCTACCAGCTCAAGCTGCATGGGCTGGCACGCTGGATCCCGCCGTTGCGTCGGTACCTCATGATCGACGCCGACTTCTCACGACCGATGCTGGTGGACCAGCCGATTGGGGCGGCGTTCATCATGCGCCGGGCCGACTGGGATCGATTCGGGGGGATGGACGAGGCATACTTCCTCTGGTTCGAGGAGGTCGACCTCGCGAAACGCGTATCGGATGCGGGGGGCAGCGCCCTGTACTGGCCTGAGATCGGTGTTCGCCACACCGGCGGCACCTCGTTCTCCCGTCTGGCACCGCGCCTCCGCCAACGAATCTGGAACCGCAGCGCCGTCCGCTATGCCGATCGGCACTTCGGCCGACTTGGTGCGGCCGCCGTCAGGCTGACACTTCCCCTGGCGACGACATTGAACTGGGCAGCCGACCGCGCGCGTTCGATGCGATCGGACGCCCGGAGCGCGCAATGATCGCGCGAGCCATCCGCGGCGAACCGCCCGCAAACGTCGCGCGTCTCGCCGTCCCGGTCCTCGTGGCGGTGTCGGGCCTGACCATCATCGCCTTGACCGCCCTCTTGCTGCTCGATGCCCCACGGCCGATCGTCAGCGTCCTGCAGGTCGTCCTGATCGCATCGTTCCTTGGGCTCGCGTTGCTCGACCTGCGCGCGGCCGTGGCCATCGCCATGCTCGAGCTCGCGGTCGCCGGGGCCTCCGGGCAGTGGACACGCTTTCCCGGCGGTATCTCGGGCCGGGTCGCGCTCGACATGACGGTCGCGCTGGCCGGCGCGATCTGGCTGCTGCGAGACTGGCGTCGTCACGGCCGCCTCGAGCTCGGACGGTACGGCGCGCATGCGCTGGCGATCGCGGTTCTGCTCCCGCTCATCTGGATGCCCAGTCGGCCTCCTCAACGGCAACCTGCCGCGAGACGTTGTCGCGGACGGCAACGGGCACCTGTTCCTTGCCTTCTCCCTTGCCTGCATCGCGTTGATTCGCCAGGGCCACGGAGCGTGGCTGCGGAACTGGCTGCTTGTCGCCTGCGCGGCGAATGCGATCGTCACCCTCACGATGATCGTGGCGATCCTGGCCGGCGTCGTGCCGCTGCGGACGCTCGCCGACATCCTGTACGGCGATCTCCTTGCCGGCAACGTGATCGGCTTCCAGTCGAACGGTGCCTTCCGCTTCTTCCTCGCCAGCGGCCTCTACCTCCAGGTCGGCCTTGCGCTCGTGGCCTGGAGGCTCATGCGGCAACCGAGATCGGTCCCGTACTGGATCCTGTACGCCATCCTCCTGATCGACGTCACGGCAACATATACGCGAGGGTTCTGGATCGGATCCGTGCTGGCGCTGGCGGCCGTGCTGGTCCTGGGATCGGCGTCCTGGCGGCGGGCGGCCATCGTGGTCGGGGGGTCAGCGGCCGTCTTCGTGCTCGGCCACAGCGATCGCCGCGCCGTTCGCCTTTTCGGTACCCGATTACGTGTTCCAGCGAGCGCTGTCGATCACCGCCACCGAGCCGCTGCCAACGCTCCCAGCCGAACCCGGAGAAGACGGAGCGAGCTCGGGCGGCATCTCGGCTGACAAGGCGGGGGCGCTCTCGAACCAGATCCGCGTTCACCAGGCACAGGTGCTGATCGGACATATCGTCGAGCGTCCCGATCCTCGGCCACGGGTTCGGAACAATTGCGCCCGACTATCAGTACGCGCAGATCTTCTCGTACGAGCTGGCCTTCCTCGATCTGCTCTACAAGACCGGGATCGTCGGGCTCCTGCTCTACGTCTCCTTCCCCATCCGCCTGATCGTCGACGCGCTGCGCGCGCGCTTCAGACGGCTGGCCATCCCGGCTGACGTGTCGCCGCGAGAGACCGCGGTGGTGGTGTCGATCGTTGCGAGCATCATGGTCAGCGGCGCCACCAACCCCTACTTCCTCTCGGCATTCGGACTCATGCCGATCATCGTGATGATCGCCTGGCTGGACCCCCTTCGAGCCGTTTCAGCACGAGCGGGCATCAGGGGGATCGTGAGCCTTACCCCCGACGTCGACGTCGTCATCGCGCTGCACCGACCGGGAACCTGGATCGACGCATGCCTTGAGTCGGTGGTATCCCAACGCGATGTGGCCGTGCGCACCATCCTCGTCGACGACGATCCCTCGTCTCCGCTCGCCGCTTCGTTGGCAGCCGCGATGCCGAACGGCGTCGCCATCACGACGACGCGGAACCGCGGATTCGCAGCTGCCAACAACGCCGGAATCGCAGCCGGGGACGCTCCGTTCGTCCTCTGCCTGAATCAGGACGCGCGGCTCGCGGCGGACTACCTCGCTCGCCTTGTCGCCGTCCTGGAATCCTCACCGCGGGTTGGGTCGGCGAGCGGCAAGATCCTCAGGGTCCACTCACCGACCGGCCGAACGGACGGCATCATCGACTCGGCGGGACTGGAGATGCGGGCCGGCCGCCGGGCGATCGACATTGGCCAGGGGTCGCGCGACGACTCGCAGTTCGACGGTCAGCGAGAGGTCTTCGGCGTGTCCGCCGCGGCCGCCGTGTATCGCAGGTCGGCGCTCGATGCGGTGTCGAGCGACGGTCAAGTCTTCGACGAGTCGTTCTTCATGTACAAGGAGGACGTCGACCTGGCGTGGCGCCTGCGCCGGGCCGGCTACGGCGGCCTGCGTGGCCGGCGAAGCCGTCGCCTACCACGGACGGACGGCAGCCGGCCCACCGCCGCGGGAGGGGTTGGCTGGGGTTGCTCGCCCGATGGGCGCACGAGCGGGCCAAGCCCAAGCGGATCCGCCGGCTGTCGTGGCAAAACCAGATGCTCATGATCGCGAAGAACGAGAGCCCTGAGTCGATCGGCGCGGCGCTTCCGTCGCTCGCTCGAGCGCAGGTCCTGCACGCATGCGCGGATCTTGTCCTTGATCCGGTCGGCGGCCTCGTCAACCGCCTGCGCCTGATCCCCCGCATCCGTCCGGAGCGTTGCCGAGCGGGATGGCCGCTTCACCATCGACCTCCGTCGGTGGCTGCCCTAGCGCGGAGCGATCAGGTGCCGCCGCCGTCCTCTGCCAGCAGGTCACGCGTCAGCTCCCGGATTGCAGCCGAGGTCGGGCCGCAGGATGTAGCCGGCGACGGGATCATCATCGGGCGTGACCAGCGGAGGCTGGATGACCGCATGCTCGAGGCGCGAGACGTCCGCCACCTGGATGGCCCGCGCCAGCGTCGAGATTCGCGACGAGGGGATGTCGGTCGAGATCATGTTCTTCACCGCATCGAGCAATCCCGGCAGCGAGAGGAGAAGGTTCCCGGCGGTGAGCTTGTCGCGGATGGCCGTGAGCACCTGCTGCTGCCGTTCCGCTCGGGTGAAGTCGCTGTCCCCGGGTCCATGGCGCGACCGGACGTATGCCAGCGCGAACGCCCCCTCCATGTGATACGTGCCCGGGTCGACGTAGAAGCCGGGCTCCTGGAAGCCGTCCTCCGAGTAGATCGGATCGGCGATCGCGCGATCGACGGTGATGTCGACGCCTCCGATCGCGTTGACGGCATCCCTGAAGCCCTCCTGGTTGATCGCGGCAAAGTAGTGGATCTCGATCCCCAGGATGTCGCCGATCACTTCCTTGAGCGTCCCCACGCCCCCAGAAGGGAATCGCTCGGGGTCGTCTTCGGCGGCGGACATCAAAGCGTTGAGCTTCTCGTCGAAGGTCGTGCCATCCGGTAGGGGCGCGCCATACAGGTCGCGCGGCACGGAGATCATGGCCGACGTGCCATCCGGGTCGATGCTCACCACCAGCATGGTGTCGGTCAGTGCCCAGTCGCGACCGAACCCGGAGTCGACGCCGACGAGGAGGAAGTTGACGCGCGCGCCGCCAAGGACATCCGGATGCGTGCTCGGTCCGGGCAGGACGTTGCGACCGCCGCTGATGCTTCCGCCCGGGCTGCGATATCCGGCATCCCCGCCGCCGAGCGACACCGAGTTGAGCGTGTCGATCGCCTTGACCGCGTACAACGCCGGCACGGCGTGCATGACGATGGCGATCAGGACGAGACCGGCGGTGACGTAGGTCGCTGCCCCGCGACGCTGGGATACCCGCCGCGCCGCGAATGCCTGCACGATGGCCACTGCCCGCCAGCCGAGCAATGCCACGTCCAGCACGATGAGCGCCACGAGGAATCGGATGTCCAGGAGGTGGCTGAGGACGTCGACGCCGGGAAGGATGAACATGAGCATGGCACCGGCCGCGAGGATCAGCACCGGGACCGCGAGCAGCCATGCAAGCACGATCTGTCGGTTGTATGCCTGACCCAACCCGGGAATCACGAACGAAAGGAGGGCAGCGACGCCAGCGGCAGCGTCGCCATGCGGTCGTTCGAACGGGACCGCCGACGGTGCTTCGACGCGATCGATGCGTGCGACTCGCGACAAGGTTTCTCCACGACAAAATGACGGCGCCACGAAGGTGGGCCGGGGCCCGCCAGTATAGCGGCAAGGCGCGATGACCTCGGGCGCGCCTACGGTAGCATCAGTGGCATGTTCCAACGTCTGCCGCGGCCTGTTCTGCTTGCCCTCGCCGGTGCCCTCGTCGTCGCCGTGGGAGTTGCCACCGCCGTCATCCTCCAGCCGCCTGCCGCGCCAGGGCCCACCCCGTCCCCGACCGTCAGCCCAAGTCCGACGCCAACCCCGCGCCCGACGCGCGCACCCTCTCCGACGCCGAGCCCGTCACCTACGCCGTCACCGACACCGGTCGGAGAGGCCCTCTGCCCGATCACCGGCCTTCCGCTGGCGAGCGCGCTGCCCGCGGACCGGCGTGCCCTCACCGTCCAGATCGACAATGATCCACACGCACGGCCGCAGACCGGACTGAGCTGGGCTGACCTCATCGTCGAGGCCACCGTGCAGGGAAACGTGACCCGCTTCGGCGCCGTCTTCTATTGCAACGACCCGGACCCCGCTGTCGGCCCCATCCGGAGTGCGCGGTTCTACAACCTCGATCTGTGGCAGCAGATGGGATCTCTCACGGTCGGCTTCGGTGGAGCGCCCTACACGATCCAGCACTTCATCGACGGCGGGATGCCCTACCTGAACGGAATCGACGGGTGGTGGTACTTCTCGAGGAGCTTCGAGCGGATCGCCCCATACAACGTGTACGCGGACCTGACGGCGATCCGTCAGGACCTGGCGGCTGGCGCGCTGGAGCCTTTCAAGGTCGGCATCGATGACGTCAGGCCCCCGTTCGAGGTTGACCCCGATGCTGCACTGCCGGATGGACGCCCGGTCGGTCGCCTGGACATCCAGACGAATGGCTACTGGCAATACAGCTTCGTCTACCACCCCGACCTGGCTGCCTACAGCCGGGCCGACGCCGGCCAGGTGATGATCGATGCGGCCACGTCCGAGCTGGTCACCGTGCGCACGGTCGTCGTCCAACGGGTATCGCAGGACGAATTGTTCGGCGTCGACTTCGGCGTTGGAGGAAATCCGATCCTGCACCAGCTCACCGGAGAGGGAACCGGGACGATCTATGTCGACGGAAAGGCGCTGAACGTGGAGTGGTCGAGACCGGACATCGGTTCGACGACGACGTGGACCTACGCCGGGACGGACGAGCACGTGGTGCTGCCGCCGGGACCGATCTGGTGGCAGATCCTGCCTCACTCGGCGGCAATCACCGAGGGCTAGCGAGGCGCACCCAGCGGAACTCGAGCCACAGCACATCCAGCGGGCCGTGCTGATGGGCACGTTGCCAACGCGTCTACCGCACGCCAGGACGCAGGCGCCAGTCGAACGGGTCGATCCCGAGCCCAGCGGCCCGCGACACGTCGAGAACCGCGCGATGAGGGACCGTCGAGTCGCGCGGGATAGTCCTCGAGTCGCGTCGGCTCGATGGCAACCGGCGAATCGCGCAGGATCTCGCGCGCCCAGTCGAAGCGGGTGGTGGCTGGTTCGCCAGCCAGGTGATGGATGCCGAACCCGGCCGCCCCGGCGATGGTGAGGCCGACGAGGTCGAGGACGGCTGGTGACAGCCAGCGAACGTCCGTTGGATTGCCCCACTCGTCGGCCACGACGCGCAGCGGCCTTCCCTCGGCAACCATCCGCTCGGCAGCTCCACGGATCTTGCCTGGAAAGTTCCGCTCCCCGGGGCCGTAGAGCCAGGCGGTCCGCACGATGAGATGTCGGGCGTCAGCTGCGGCGACCGCGCGCTCGCCGGCCAGCTTCGACGCACCATACGGGTTGATGGGGTTCGCGAGGTCTTCTTCGACGTAGGCGCGATCGGAGGTGCCGTCGAACACCTCGTTTGTCGAGATCTGGACCGCGAGCGCCCCGGCGTCGGCTGCGGCGCGAGCGACGGCGCCGGCAGCGGTGCCGTTGATCTGCATCGCGCGCTCGGGATCGCGGGCGCAGGCGTCGACGTCGGTCCAGGCCGCTGCGTTGATCACCACGTCCGGCCGCCAGGCGCTGATTCGCTCCACGTGCGCAGAGTCGGTGAGATCGAAGTCCGGTCGCGAGAGCGCCAGGACATCGTCACCGGCGGCGGTGAATCCAATGACGAGCTCCCGTCCGAGCTGGCCGGCAGCGCCGGTGATGGCGACGCGCCGTGGCATTACTCGACCGCGGTCCCCGCCTGCAGCCGGTTGCCGTATTGGCGCGTGTAGTACTCGCGGTACTCGCCGCTCTTGAGCGGCCGCCACCAGTCCTCGCGCCGGCGATACCAGTCCACGGTCTCGCGCAGCGCGTCGTCGAAGGAGTGCGAGGGCGTCCAGCCCAGCGCGCGGAGCTTCGAGCAGTCGACCGAGTAGCGACGATCGTGGCCGGGCCGATCCTCCACGCGACGCACGAGCGTCATCGGCTTGTCAAGCAGGTCGAGAATCATCCGGGTCAGGTCGAGGTTGGCCAGCTCGTTGCCGCCGCCAACGTTGTAGGTCTCGCCCGGCTCGCCCAGGGACAGGACCGTCTCCAGCGCGTCGCAATGGTCGTCGACGTACAGCCAGTCCCGGATCTGCTGGCCGTCCCCGTACATCGGCAGCGGCTCGTCGTCGATCGCATTGGTGATGAAGAGCGGGATCACCTTCTCCGGATACTGGTACGGGCCGAAGTTGTTGCTTGCCCGGGTCAGCAGCGTCGGCAGGCCGTAGGTCGTGAAGTACGCGCCCACGAGCAGGTCGCCGCCCGACTTGCTGGCCGAGTACGGGCTCCTCGGCTTGAGCGCATCGGCCTCGGTCGAGCTGCCCTCCGGGACGTTGCCATACACCTCGTCGGTGCTGATCTGCAGGTAGCGCCGATGGCCGTGGCGCCGCGCCGCCTCGAGCAGCACGAACGTGCCATACACGTCGGTCCGGATGAAGGCGTCCGGCTCCTCGATGCTGCGATCGACGTGCGACTCGGCAGCGAAGTTGACGATGGCGTCGGTGTCGGCAGCCAGGCGGTCGACCACGTCCTCATCGGCGATGTCGCCCTCGACGAAGGTGAACCGGGAATCTCCCTCGATGTCGGCAAGGTTGGCGAGGTTGCCGGCATAGGTGAGCTTGTCGAGCACGGTCACCCGCATCGTCGGATTGCGCTCGAGCACGCGGCGCGTGAAGTTGGAGCCGATGAACCCGGCGCCGCCGGTGACCAGCAGCCGGTCGGGCAGCCCGCCGCTCATCCTCGGCCCCTCGTGGCCGCCGACTCGGCGGCCACCTCTCCAACGTCGTGGCCGGTCTCGACCGGCATCTCGCCGGCAAAGGTGGCGGCGAAGGTGTTCGCCTCGAGCAGCGACTCGATGGTGCCGGCGTCGTGCCACTCGCCCTCGAAGACGGTGTGGATGAGGCTGCCATCGCGGAGGTAGTGGTTCAGCAGGTCGGTGATCTCGAACTCGCCGCGGGCCGACGGCTTCAGGTCGTCGATCACGCCGAAGACAGATGGGCGGAACAGGTAGACGCCGATCGGGATCAGGTTGCTCTTCGGCTGCGCCGGCTTCTCCTCGAAGCCGATGACCTGACCGGCGTCGTCGAACTCGGCCACGCCGAAGCGTTCCGGGTCGGTGACCTCCTTGAGAACGGCTCCCGCCTCCGCCTCGCCGGTGCCGAACCGGTCGGCGAACTCGCGCAGCGATCCGCGCAGGATGTTGTCTCCCAGCACGATCGCGATCGGGTCGTCGCCCGCGAACTCGCGCGCCAGGCCGATCGCATGCGCGATGCCAAGGGCCCCGCGCTGATAGCGGTAGGTCAGGCTGAGGCCGATGTCGGAGCCGTCGTGCAGCAGCTCGAGAATGTCACCGACCGAGCGGCCGCCCACCACCACCAGCACCTCCTCGCAGCCCATCTCCCTGAGGGCGGCGAGCGGGTAGTAGATCATCGGCCGGTCGTAGACCGGCAGCAGATGCTTGTTCGTGACAAGCGTCAGTGGGAAGAGGCGGGATCCGCTTCCGCCGGCGAGGACGACGCCCTTCAGCGCCATGCTCCCTCCTGATGCGGAAAAACTCCTGCGAATGCAGAAGATCGGATTCTAGCGGAGCAGTCGGAGGGGCGTCCGGCCCGAGGTGGGCGATGCATACTCTCGAGATGCGGAACCGGTCGTCGTCGCACCGCACAACTTGAAGGGGCCCGAGCTCCCTCGCTCGAGCGAGGGCGAGGTCGCCGTCGCGCACGATCCGTCCGCCACAGGCCCGGTCGCCGGGCGCTCGTTCGGTTCGAGAGTCGCTGGCCTCACGGTGGTTCGCTTCATCTCGGTCGCCGCCGGCTTCCTGACCAGCGTCATCGGGGCGCGGTTGCTCGGGAGCGACGGCATCGGCGCGGCCGGCATCGCCGTCGTGCTGGCGACCGTCGCAGCGGTGGTCTGCAATGGTGGATCGAACATCTCGACGATCTATCTGCTCGGGCGCCGTCCAGACCAGCGGCGCCGGCTCATCGGCGCGCTCATCCCGATCGCAGTTGCCGGGGCCGTGCTTGCCGCCACGCTGGTCGGCCTATCCGGAGTCACGGTTGCTCCTCTCATCGGGCTTCCGCAACGAGCGGCCCTGTTCGTCGCCGCCTCAGCCCTCGGCGCGGTGATCGTTACCTACGAATTCGCGGGCGCACTGCTCCTCGGTCTCGGGTTGACGCGTGCGTATGTGCTTGCGGAGCTTGTGCGAGGAGTCGGTGCGCTGGTGGCGACCGCCGTGCTGCTTCTCGGGATCTGGCAAAGCGACATTGGGTTCGTCGCGGCCGCCGCGATTGCGATCTCTGTCGCCGCGTTGCTCAGCTCCTATCGAATCGTCCGGTCCGTCGGTGCAGTCACGCCACGGATCGATGGCGCGATCGTGAGCGAAGCGCTGGGAATCGGTCTGCGGGGGCAGGTCGGCAACATTCTCCAGCTCGTGAGCCTCCGCCTCGACCAGCTCATCGTCCCTGCCTTTCTCTCGCTATCGTCGGCCGGCGTCTATCTCATCGCCGTGCGCGCCACCGAGGCGCTCGCCCAGGTCGGGAGCGCCGCCGGGTCGCTCATCTTCCCCGAGGTCGCTCGGCAGGGTAATGCGGTCGAAACCTCGCTCACGGAGCGAGCTGTTCGGGCCACCTCGGTGATGATCGGCGTGGCCGGCCTGGCACTTGGCCTCCTGGCGGAGCCATTCCTTGCCATTGCATTCGGGCCAGACTTCACGAGCGGATCGCTCGCCCTCCGGATCCTGTTGGTTGCCATGTTGCCGCTCTCGATGGCCCGCATCCTGGCGGGCGATCTCAAGGGCCGTGGGCGTCCAGGTACGGTCTCGATCGCAATGGGGCTGGCGGCGATCATCACCGTTCTGCTGGACCTCTTGCTCATCCCGCGGCTCGGGATCGCAGGTGCGGCGATCGCCTCGGTCGTCGCCTATTCCGTCTCGGCCACGATCCTGACCACGGTCTTCGTGAGGCTGACGGGCGCGGATCCGCGGGCGTTGGTGCCCGGTCCCGCTGATGCGGTGGCCGTCGTTCGCTTTCTTCGGGCGGTTCAGTCAGGGAATGCCCGGTGACAGCGTACGCGCCGACGAGACGGCAACCGCCCACCGCTCAGGCTCGAGGCCGCCACTGCTCGGCGGGCGTCAGCTCCCGTTGAGGAGGCTCGCGAAGTATGCCTCGTACTCGTCGGTGATCGAATCCCAGCTGTAGCTCGTCTCGGCCCGCTCTCGCGCGCACCTGCGAAGGCGCTCGACCTCGTTCGGATCGGCGAGGACACGCCGCATCCGGGTCGCCAGATCATCCGCATCCCGGAGGTTGAAATACAGGCCGGCATCGCCGACGACCTCGTGATGCTGCGGGACGTTCTGGACGAGGATCGCGTTCCCATGGCCGAGCGCCTCGAGCAGCGCCGGATGCATGCCACCCACCTCGGTGGCCTGGATATATGCCAGTGCGTTGGCCTGCAGGGCGTGGTAGTCGTCGCCGAACCGGTAGCCGAGAAAGCGGACGCGGCCGTCAGCCGCCGCCTTCACCTCACGGATGTAGTCCTGCGCGTAGGGCGCATCGCCGACCAGGACGAGGGGAATTTCCGTCTCCACCTTTGCGTAGGCCTGGACCGTGAGGAGGGCATTGTTCTCCGGCTCGAGCCGGCTGACATAGAGGAGGTAGCGGCCGGGTTCGAGGCCCATAGCTGCCAGGCGGTCGGCGCCGTGGCCCCGCTCGACGATGTCAGTCCCGTACGGGAAAAACTTCGTCTCCCTGTTCAGCTGCGTGCCGTAGTAGTCCTGGATCACGCGCGCATCGGTGACGACTTCGATCGGCATGCGCGCGGCGAGCCTGGCCGCCCAGCGCGAGTAGCGCTGAGCGAGCGGGCTCCACTTGGCTCGCCGCCATTCGAGCCCGTCGACGTTGAGGATGGTCCGCTGCCGGCGCATCCACGGGATGAAGCAGATCGGCGCGTTGGCGCTGTTGCATACGTACGTGATGTCAAAGTTGCGGAACAGCGCATGCACGGCGGAGTAGAGGGTGTGGCTGAAGGTCTCCATGTACTTGTGGCGGATGGCCGGGAGCTGCACCAGGTCCACGCCGCGGAAGGACCGGAGCTTCGATGAACCGTTGTGGGCGCGGCAGTAGACCGTCACACGGTGCCCTCGGCTCGCGAGGCGGACCGAGACCTCCTCGGTGAAGGTCTCGAAACCGCCATAGTTGGCGGGAATGCCACGAGTGCCGAGGAAGGCGATTCTCATCGGGCGCGTTGAACGAACGGACACGCAGACCTCCTCAGGTCAGCCGATGATAGTTGCGATTGCATGACTCGACTGAATCACCACGCGCGGCGGCGATGAGGGCGTCGAGGGTCGACGTTCTGTTCGGCTTCGCGCATGACCCCGACGTCCGGGTCCGCCGCCTCAGCCAGGCGCTGGCAGGGGCGGGCTATGACGTGCGGATCTTCGGATGGGATCGTGACCAGCGTCTGCCGAAACGCGAGCACGATGGGCCGGTCGAGGTGCGCCGCATCCACCTTGCCAGCCACCGCGGCCGAGGTTGGACCCAGCTGTTCTACCTGATGCGAGCCGTGACGAGGTACGTACCTCACATCCTTCGGCGACCACCGGACATCCTTCATGCCATCGACCTGCCGATGCTGTTGGCCGCGATCCTCATTGCGCCGCTGACCGGAAGGCGGCCGCTCATCGTCTACGACGCCTTCGAGATCTACGCGATCATGGAGAGCCACAAGTACCCGCCATTGCTGCTTCGTGCGATCGCGTTCGCGGAGCGCCTGCTGCCTCGCTTCGCGGACCTCGTCATCACGCCCGGCGAGGCGCGGCAGCACTACTTCGCGCAGCGTGGCATCCGCTCAGTGGTGGTGCCGAACTGGATCGATCCGCCACCGCCGGGGGCGAGCCGTGAGGAGGCGCGCCGAGCGCTCGACTTCCCTCCCGAAGCCGTCACGATCCTCTACGCAGGCGGGCTGGATCCGTCGCGCGACGTCGCCTCGCTGGTCCGGCATGCCCGCCGCCATCCGACGCACACGGTGCTCATCGCCGGCAACGGAGAACAGGCTGAACGACTGCGCGAGCAGGCCGCGACCACCCCGAACCTCCGGTTCCTTGGATGGCTGCCTGATCCCTCGATGCCGATGGCGGCCGCCGACATGCTGTACTACAGCCTGTTGCCCGACCACCCGTATGCGCAATTTGCCGCGCCGAACAACCTGTACACCGCCATTGCGTACGCGATTCCCCTCGTCCATCGGATGCAGGGCGAGGTCCGGCTGCTCGCGGAGCGGCACCAGATCGGTGCGTCATTCGTCGATGATCAGTCCCTGGATGCCGCAATCGCCGAGCTGGCGGAACCAACGACGAACGCCCGAATTCGGGGCGAGCTTCGACGCCTCCAGCGCAGCTATTGCTGGTCGACGGCCAGGGATCGCCTGCTGGACGCGTATCCGAGGCCGCCGAGAACGACGATCAACAGGGCCAGCACGAACGGGGAGTAGCCGGTCGTCGCAAAGGATTGCGTCATGGTCAGGCCCAGGATGCCGAGCCACCCCGGCAGGAGCCAGCGAGTCACGCGGTCGCGCCGCCTGCGGCGCCAGGCCCTCAGCGGCGCGAGCTGGAGGGCGGCGAAGGCGAGGATTCCGACGATGCCCGCCTTGAGACCAACGGTCAGATACGCATTGTCGACGTTCGGGAGCTTGCCTGGGGTGGCGTACTCGGCCCCACCGAACGCATAGTCGACGTCGATGAGGCTCCCCATGCCGAGACCGAGCACGGGACTCGTGCGGATCCTCGAGATGGCTTCGGCGTAGGTCTCGAATCTGCCCGAGGTGATGGCATCGGCGCCGGTGCTTCCGCCGAAGGTGAGCCGGTCGAAGATGCCGCTTCCCGAGTCTACCGGCGAATCGATGCCGACCAGCATTCCCACGACCGGATGGAGCACGTTCAGCAGAATGCCGATGGCCAGCCCGGCAACCATCAGACCGGCCGTCGAAACGGCGCGGCGCAGGGACGCGCGCCCGCCGCGTGACCACCACGCAACAGCGAGCACGAGGCTCCCTGCGGCGAGCACGATGAGCACGCGCGTCAGCGACAGCGCCACGGCCGCGAAGATCAGGAGCAGCCAGGCCGACGTCATCCACGAGGGACGATTGAACCATCGCCAGCCCGCGTAGCAGGCCGCCGGGATGAGGAAGGCGCTGTTGCCGAACTGCATCCGCAGCGCCGGCTTGTCGTAGATGAGCGATCGATACTTCAGACCATCCTCGAACGCCGGAAGGATGGTGACGAGAACCGCCACCAGCGCAAAAGCCGTCGCGCCAACGATCAGCCCGCGCAGGATGCCCGTCCTGTGTCGTGGCATGCCGAGGGCGATCAGTCCGATGGCGTACAGGAACCACCAGCGTGCGTCACGGAGGATGTCTCGTGGTTCGTTGCCGACCATGAACCCGATCACAAGGGCGACGGCACCCACGCCAAGGAATGCACCGATGAGGACCGTGCTCAGGGAGAGTGCCGGGCGGCCCAGAGACGGGCGGCCCAGAGACGGGAGCGCTCCGACGAAAGCCAGCCCGACGACGACATCGTGCGGACGCACCGGGATGCTGGCGAACCGCAGGAGGTCGTTGTTGGCCGCTCGATCGTAGGGAAGCGCCAGGATGACCAGCGTGGCCGCACCGAGGACGCCGTACCGCCGATCGCGCGCAAGGAGAATAAAGGCAATGACCGCCAGGCCGATCTGGAGCGGGCTGGCTGGAAGCAGCGCGTGCGCCGCGGCGGCGAGCACAAGGGCAATCAGGGAGGCGCGAGACGCGATCAACGCGCCGATCGTACCAGCGTGGCTGCTCTACCCTTGCGGCGATGGCTCCACGAGGTTGCTCGCATGTTCCCTGACCAACCGGCGCCGATCGAGGTAATCGTCGAGATCCCATCGGGCAGCCGCAACAAGTACGAGTACGACCATCTTCGACACCGGTTCGTGCTCGATCGCACGTTGTACTCGAGCGTTCACTACCCATGCGACTACGGATTCATCGAGGGCAGCCTGGCCGATGACGGCGACCCGCTCGACGTCCTGATCGTGATCGCCGAGCCGACATTCCCCGGCTGCGTCGTGCGCGCGCGGCCGATCGGCGTGCTCGACATGGCCGACGAGAAGGGCCACGACTTCAAGATCCTTGCCGTGGCGGCCGACGATCCGCGCTGGGATGCCGTGTCCAGGCTCGAGGATCTCTCGCCGCATCTTCTGCTCGAGATCGAGACCTTCTTCCGCACCTACAAGACGCTGGAGAATCGGCCAACCGACGTGCGCGGCTGGCTGGACGTCGACGACGCCTGGCGCATCATCGGCGCGGCGATGGCCGCCGGTACGCAGCCCTCCGACGTGCCACCCGGCACCTGGCGTTGAGGCGGAGCGGGATCGACCGGCAGGGAGCCACCCAGCGGCCCGTTCGCTTCGTGATCATGGTCTGGGGCGTGGTGCCCGGCGGGACCCTCAGTGTGCTACGCGACTGGGTCCCGCGCCTGGCCGAGCGCGGCGAGGTGTCGATCGTGAGCCTCGGGCCGAATCGCGCCTCGCTCGGCGTGCCGACCGTCGCGCTCGGCACGCGGTGGAGCCATCCGTTCCGCTTTCCACACGCCCTCGGCTACGTCGCGCGCATGGCGCTGGCTGCGATGCGCCAGGCGCGTGCAGGCGAACGCACGGTGCTGGTGCCCCAGGACGCGCTTGCGACCGCCGCCGCGGCCATCATCGCCGGGCTCGTCACCGGTGCGCGCGTCGTGGTGATGGAGCACGGTTCCGCGGCTGCGGTCGAGACCGATCGGTACTGGCGCGAGCGCTCCTCGCGCGGGGCTCTGGGCGCATTGCGCCAGCGTCTCCTGCGAGTGACGCTTCGCGCCCTTCACCGCCTCGTGCTGTGGCGCATGGAGCTGGCGCTCGTTGCGGGCGACGATGAGTTCAGGATGTATCGGGCCAGGGGCGTGTCGAGCGACCGGCTCATGCGATATCGGTTCGGGATTGACCTCGAGCGGTTTCATCCAGCGTCTGGAGCCGATCGCGCCGGCGCGCGGCGGCGCTGGGGCGTCGATGGACGGGACGCCGTCATCCTCACCGTCGGTCGGCTTGCGCCCGAGAAGGGGGTCGACGATCTGATTGCCGCGGTGGCCGAACTGCCGAGGGATGTAACTCCCCAGGTCCTCGTCGCGGGTGCTGGTCCGCTCCGCGACGAGCTCGAGGGAGCCGCCGCCACGGCCGGTGTCGACGCGATGTTCGTCGGTGCGCTCGATGCCGCCGAGGTCGCCTCGATCATGCATGCCGCCGACTGCTTCGCGTACGCGGCGACCAGGGGAGCCAACACGCCATATGCCGTGCTCGAGGCGATGTCGTCCGGTCTCCCGGTGGTCGCCACGACGGCCCCACCGATTCATCGTGCCATGCTGGCCGATGGCCGCGGGACGGCAGTCGACCCCGGGGATCGCCACGCACTCGGCGCCGCGCTGCTCGCCTACCTGCGGGATCCAGCGGGCGCGGCCGAGGCCGGGGCGGCGGCTCGTGCCTACGTCTTGGCCAACCATTCACCCGCCGAGGTTGACCTGGCCGTCGATGCACTCGTGGGACGACTATGGCCGTCCCGACGCGCCGAGGAGGCCCCGCCTAGTCGGTGACGGCGCGGTGGAGGAAGGCCGCCATCTGGCCCCGGGTCACAGGGGCCGTCGGACAGAATGCAGTTCCGCCGCAGCCGAAGGTGATGCCGGACGCGGCCAGGCGGTTGATGTCGTCCTCGTGGGCGGATCCCTCGTCGTCCGTGAAGAAGTCACCCGTCGTCGGCTGGAGGGCGAAGGCCCGGACAAGGAAGCTCGCCATCTGCTCGCGGTTCAGCCTCACCAGAGGGCAGAACCGAGCGGGCGCGCAGCCAACCGTGATGCCCTCGGCGGCGATGCTGTTGATGTCGCCCTCGTGGACCGACCCCGCATCGTCCACGAAGAAGTCCGTGCTCGACGGCAGCAGCCCGAGCGCGCGCGTCAGGAAGCTCGCCATCTCCTGGCGCGTCACAGCGTCGTAGGTGCAGAACAGGTCGGGCGCGCACCCGGTCGTGATGCCGGCGGAGAACGCCCATCCGATGTCGGGAGCGAACTCGGATCCGCTCCAGTCATCGACGCATGCGGATCCACTGCCGGTGACTGTCACCACGTCCGATCCGGACGACAGCGAGACGGTCACAAACGAGCACTGGTTGGCCTCATTGGACTCGACGAAGAACTGATATGGATCGACCTTGGCTCGCAGGGTGTAGCTGCCCGACGGCAGGTCCGTGACGTCCACCCACTGGAACGGCAGGAACCAGCCGTACCTGTCACCCCAGCCGATGCTCATCCCCATCCGGATCGCCAGCGCACTCGGGTCATGCCCGCACCAGGCACCCGAGTAGTACGGCGTTGAGCTGGCTCCCGGCAGGCTGAAGTCGTACGGGTCTGTATCCAGGAAGCAGAACCCGATCTTCGCGCCTCGCAGGTTGCCGCTCGATCCCCACATGTCGAAGCGAACCATCTCGTTGACATGCCAGTGGTTGTGACCGTCGCCCGCCCAGCTCGCCACTGCCGGCGTGACGATGTCCCGCGACAGCGGGGAGTCGCGCGCCGTGGTCTGGTAGATGACCTGGTGGATCGCCATCGGCTCCGAAGTGCTGGCGCGAGTGCCACGCAGCTCGAAGTGCCCGGCGCCGACGTTGACCATCGTCGAGGAGAAGCGCAGCAATCGGCGGCCCCCAACAACTTCAATGCGGAACTCATTGAGCGGGGCGACGGCCAGGTCCGGGATGACTTCGGTGCCGGCTCTGGCAGGCGGATCGGCGGGCGCAGCCGGGAGCAGGAGGGTGGCCGCCAGCCCCGCGGCGAGGCAGATGCGCATCCCCCTCGCCAGGTGGGCGGGCCGCACCTCTATGGGAAGGCCCGGTGCAGGAAGGCGGCCATCTGCTCGCGGGTGACCTCCCGGGTCGGACAGAAGAGGCCCGCACTGCAGCCGGTGGTGATGCCCGACGCCGCCAGGCTGTTGATGTCGTCCTCGTGGATGGAGCCTTCGTCATCGGTGAAGAAGTCTGTCACGGTCGCCGGAAGGCCCTTGGCGCGAACCAGGAAGCTCGCCATCTGCTCCCGCGACACGCTGCTTGTCGGGCAGAATCGGCCGCCCCCGCAGCCGGTCGCGATGCCGGCCGCAGCGAGGCGGTTGATGTCGTCTTCGTGGATAGAGCCTTCGTCGTCGGTGAAGAAGTCGGTCGTGGTCGCCGGAAGGCCCTTGGCGCGAACCAGGAAGCTCGCCATCTGCTGCCGCGAGATGTTGTCCTTCGGACAGAAGCGCGAGCCGCCGCAGCCGGTGGTGATGCCGCTGGAATGGATCCACAGGATGTCGTAATAGAAGCTGGAGTCGGCGATGTCACTGTAGGGCGGAGCCACCACCCGGAAGAGGTAGCCGCCCACCAGATCGACGGCGTACAGCTCGCCCGCCTCGTCCTCGCCGAAGCTCGAGATCATGGAGTTCGTGCTGCCGTGGTACGTGGTGCCTGCCGCGAGCGTCCACAGGTTGCCGCTGTAGAAGTCGGTGAAGACGTACTGACCGATGAGGTCCGGCTCCAGGCTGCCGCGGTACACGAAGCCGCCTGTGACAGATACCGGGTGAGCCTGCGAGTACTCGACCAGCGGGTCCGTGGCCGCGATGCCGGATGACGGACAGTGGTCGCCCGAGTACGGGTGCGCGCCCTCGCGATCGCTCCAGCCCCAGTTCCAGCCGCTACCACTCCCCGCGGGCTTGAAGTTGATCTCCTCCCATGCGTTCTGGCCCACGTCGCCGATCCACAGGTCGCCGGTCGCTCGGTCGAAGCTGGCTCGCCACGGGTTCCGGAGCCCGAGGTCCCAGATCGACCCCGACAGGTTGCCGACGGCATTGGTGGCCGTCCCGTTGCCGGGGACGTTCATACGCAGGATCTTGCCGAGGGCGCTGGTCGTGCTCTGGGCGTTGCAGAAGGGATCGCCCGCGCCACCGCCGTCACCGGTAAAGATGTAGAGGTTGCCGTCCGGGCCGAAGAGCAGCTGCCCGCCGTTGTGGTTGGACTGCGAGGAGTGCTCAATGTCGAGCAGCACCACCGGGTCGTTCTGGTTCCACGTCGACCCGTCCGGTGTTGCGGTGAACTCGGCGATCGCGAGGTCGCCGGTGCCATCGGTGTAGTACGCGTAGAACCTGCGATTCGTCTCGAACGACGGGTGGAAGGCCAGCCCGAGCAGGCCCCGCTCGCCGCCAGAGGAGAAGCCTCCGGGAACGCCGCTGACGTCCAGGAACGTGCCGCTCTGGAGCACATTGTTCAGCACGACCCGCACGGTCCCGCCCTGCTGGGCGATGAAGAGCCTGCCACTCCCGTCGCCGGCGTTGGCGACCGCGGTCGGAGCGCTGAGCCCGCCGAGGACGAATCCCAGCTGCACCTGGCCGGCCGCGAGTCCGGCCGCCGCCGCCGGTTCAGACGCGGGCGAGAGGGTCGCGGGCCTCGCGAGGGTCGCGCCGGCGGCCGGGCCGAGCGTGAGGATCGCGATCAGCAGCATGATCGGGAGTCGAGGCGAGCGAAGCATCGGTGCAATCCAATAGTGCCTCATCGATTGCTGCCCGCGTCGGGTCTTTCGACCATCGCCCTTCGGCCGGCGCGGGGGTGGGCATCCAGCCCCTCGTACGCGCGCAGCAGGGTGGCGGCGGCTGCGGGCCAGTTGTAACGCTCCTCGACCGCCGCCCTGCCCCTTGAGCCCATCTCGCGAGCGTCGCCGGGTTCGCCGGCGAGCTGCTCGATCCCGGCGGCGATCGCCTCGGGCCGCGTTGTGTCGACGATCAACCCGCAGCGCGCACCCTCCACCACGTCGCGGACCTGGGGCAGATCGCTGGCCACCACCGCGATGCCGGCGGCCATGTACTGGAAGAGCTTGTTCGGCAGCGAGTACCGGTAGTTCAGGCAGGACGGCACGATCGGACTGACGCCGATGTCGGCCGATGCCGCGTACGCGATCACCTCATCGGGGGCAACCGGATCGAGCAGGTGGAGGCGATCTCCGCCACCGAAGGCCGTCGCGCGCTGCGCCAGCTCCGGCGCAAGGGGTCCGGCACCGAGGAGGACGAGCTGCGCCGATCCGGCCACCCGCAGCGCGTCGACGAGCTGCTCGAGCCCGCGCCCGCCCATCAGGCCGCCGAGATACAGCACGACGGGGTCCCGACTCCCGATCGCGGCTCCGCCGGGAAGGTCGCGCAGCTCCCTGCGCACGACAGGGCCGCTGAGCTCGGGATAGTTGGGCACCAGGTGGACGAGCGGCAGGTGGTAGCGCCGCTCGAGGTGGCGAGCGATCGGCTCGCTCACCGTGAGGACCACGGCGGCGCGGGGCACGAGGAACCGCTCGACGATCGTGTAGAGGAGCTGGCCGAGGAGGAAGTAGAGCCGGGATCGTTCACGGCGCGGCCGCCCCAGCCACAGGTCGTGGGCGTCGTAGACGAACGGCACGCCGAGGGCGCGCGCCGCGCCGGCGACCGGGATGAGCGCGTTGCTGTCGTGGGCGTGCAGGATGTCCGGTCGCAGCGCGCGCAGCACGCGAGTGAGGCGCGCCTCATGGACCACGAATCGCAGTCCGGGGAGTCGGGGGCCACGTCGCGCGATGCGTCGGACCTCGATCCCGTCGCGCCGCTCCTGAGCGGCCAGACCAGGCCCGGCGTCGGCCACGACCGTGACCCGGTAGCCGGCATCGGTGAGGGTGCGCGCCTCCTTCTCGACCCGGGTGTCGTGGGTGAAGCGGTTACGGACGAGCATGACCACGTTGCCGGCCCGACGCGGCTCAGCCACGCGGTCGCGTCCCGGTTGGGGGTGCCAGCTCGTCCCAGATGGCGGCCATGGCTGCCTGCCAGCCCTCGAGGCTGAACCGCTCAGCGCTACTGGCGACGACGTATGGGTCGTAATCCGGCACTCGCGCAAGGGCGCCGGCGAAGTCGCCGTCAGCCACCAGCGTGCCGTTCACCCCGTCCGTCACGATGTCGCGCAGGCCGCCGACGGCGCTGGCGACGACCCACCGTCCGCTGGCGATCGCCTCGACCGCCACGAGCCCGAACGGCTCGGCGATCGACGGGACCAGGACGACGTCGTGGGCCGCGATGAGCGCGGGCACGTCGTCGGGGTCCACGTCGCGCAGCCACGGCCCCACGAGCGTGTCCGCCAGCTCGGCGGCCACCGAATACCCCTTCCGCGGGTTCCGGCCGCCGAGATAGAGGACGCGCCGCTCCGCCGGACGAGCCGATGGGCGGAACAGGCGCAGGTCGACGCCGGGGGGTGCGATCCGTGGCGTGCCGCCGAGCTCCCTGATCGAGCGAGCCGTCTCCTCGGAGTTCGTCACCACGCGATCGGCGCGCGCCACGACCCACCGTGCAAGCCGCCACATCGGCCACGGCCGAGCACGCAGGTCGCGAACGTCGCCGCCGTGCGAGTAGATCACGAGCCGAACCCCCCGCAGGCGGGCGACGATCAGGCCGACGAGGCCGGTCGGGATGAGCATGTGGGCCTCGACGCCGCGGAGGCGGCGTGCGGCGGCGAGCGCCTCGACCAGCAGGACGGCGTATACCGCAGGGCTCGGCAAACCGGGCCAGCGAGGACGCACCACCCTCACCCCCGGAACACCGGCAACGCGCGCCCGGATGAAGCTCCCGAGGCTCGGACGCTTCGCGGTGGGCCAGATCCGCGTCAGCACCAGCAGCGGCGGCGCGTTCGCTCATCGGAGCATTGCCCGCACCTCATCGACCTGGGCGCGCAGCGACTCGACATGATCGGCGACCAGGCGCACCCGCGTCGGCTGCCGGACGGCCGCCAGGCACTCCGCCGCCCTGGCCCCATCGGCTCGACCCGGGTCGATCACGACGTCGCCGAGGCCGAGCCGCTCCGCGGCGGCCGCCACCTTGTCGTCGTAGGCGATCGGCACGCACGGCAGGCCGGCCATCGCCGACAGGAGGAGGCCGTGAAGGCGGACCGATACCGATGCCTGGAGCCTGCCGAGCTGCTGCCACACCTGCGGCGGTGACGGTCCGAGTCGCTCGATCGGCGGGCGGTCGCCGTCGCGCGCAAGCCGGTCGGCCACGCGCTCGGCGAATGCGCGATCGGCTTCCGGAGCCATCATCAGCAGGCGGGGTTCGAGTCCTTCGCGTCGACCGGCCGCGGCGAGCTCGGCAAGCACCTCGACCAGGAGCACGCCCTCCGGCTCCCGGCCACGGACCGGCTCGCGCACGATCAGGCCGAGCACCGGATCGGGCTGGTCGCCGGACGAGGGCTCGAGGAAGAGCGCCGGATCCGGGATGACCCTGATGCGTGAGGAGGGACCGCCGAGCAGCTCGGCGCTCGCGGGATCGCGGACCAGGACGGTCCGGGACAGCCCGGCGGCAAGCCGCGCCAGCCATCGCCAGGCCCGGCGCCGGATCGGCCCAACCCCGACCCCGATCCACACGACGTCGGTGCCGACCATGCGCGCCGCCAGGATCCACGACAGGTAGCGCGGGATGAGCAACGGCCAGTGGTCGTTGAACAGGCCACCGCCGCCGATCACGAGCAGGTCGACCCGGCGCAGCTCACGGATGGCGGATGGCGTGGGCAGTCGACGCCACGGGCTCCGCCGCCGGGCGTTGCGGAACGAGAGCGTCTCCGCCAGCTCGGGGCCGCCGAACAGGGTCGTGACCTCGATCGGCATCGGCGACAGCAGGCGCTCGATTCCGGCCAGGATCAGCTCATCGCCGAGGTTGCCGAACCCCACGAAGCCGACGATCGCCGCACGACGCGAGGGCCGCGCGCTCACCCGACGGAGAGGACGCGCGCAATGCGGGAGGCGGCATGTCCATCGCCGTACAGCCCACGCCCAGCGCGGCCCATTGCCGCAAGCTCCTCGGGCGCACCCATCAATCCCAGCGTCGCGTCGCGCACCGCGGCCGCATCGGTGCCGATCAGGCGGACCGCACCGGCCTCGACTCCCTCGTGGCGCTCGGTCACGGTCGCGGGTCACCAGGACCGGAATCCCCAGGGTCGGGCCCTCCTCCTGGACTCCGCCGGAGTCGGAGACGACGAGCTGCGCCCCACGGAGAAGGCTCTGGAAGTCCGCGTACGGGAGCGCATCGATGACGCACGCGCGCTCCTGGTGGCCCAGGATCTCGTCGACGGGGCCGCGCGCAGCCGGGTTCGGATGTGCGACGAAGATCAGCCGATGGTCCGGCAGCGCGTGGAGGGCATCACTGAGTCCCCGCGCGATCCCGGCGATCCCCTCGCCCCACGACTCTCGCCGGTGAGCGGTCGCCAGCAGGTACGGCGCCTCCCCGATGAAGTCGGCCAGCGGCGCGGGAAGGGTGCCGATCGAGTCGCCATCGATGGCGCGCATCGCATCCACCACCGTGTTGCCGACGACGTGGATCTCACCGCCGACGCGGTCGGCCCTGAGGTTCGCCGCGGCTCCGGCGGTCGGCGCGAAGTGCCAGCGGGCCATGAGTGAGGCGGCGCGGCGGTTCATCTCCTCCGGGAACGGCAGCGAGATGTCGCTCGACCGCAACCCGGCCTCCACGTGCGCGACCGGGATGCCGCGGTGGAAGGCGGCCAGGACCGATCCGAGCATGCTCGTGGTGTCGCCCTGCACGATGACGGCCGACGGCTGGATCCGGTCGAGCTGCTCCCCCACGCGCAGGACGGCCTCCGTCAGCAGGTAGTCGAGCGACTGGGGTTGACGCATGAGCCCGAGGTCGACGTCGGGCCGGATGCCGAACAGGTCGAGGACCTCCTCGACCATTCGAGCGTGCTGGCCGGTGGTGACGACGGCGTGCGGCACCCGGCGCTCGCGCAGGGCCAGGATCACCGGCGCAAGCTTGATCGCCTCGGGGCGCGTGCCGAACAGCACCGCGATCGGTGCGCGAGTGGGCATTCGCCGAGAGTATACGGACGGGCCAGGAACGTCAGCGGCGGAGCAGGCTGGCCAGCGCGGCGCGGGCCTCGGACGGCACGACGACGCGTGCCGCCACCAGGATCGGCGGGTAGGCCAGCAGGCACGCGACGCGCCACAGGGTGTGATCCGGGCCGAGGAGCGCCGCAGCGCTGAGCGCGCCGCCGATTCCGAGGATGACGGCGCCTCTGCCCAGCTGCCACGGCACCGGGTAGTGGCGCTGGCTCGCGCCGCCGGACAGGAGCGCCAGCAGCAGGTAGCTGAGGAGCGTCGAAAGGGCCGCTCCGAAGATCCCGATCAACGGGATGAGCACCAGGTTCATGACCACCGCCGAGGCCGCGGCGACGGCCATCGTCGTCGCGACGAGCGAGGTGCGGCCGACGATGCCGAGTCCCGAGGTGGCGATGGTGTACGCCCCGTACAGGACGTACGCGAAGGCGCTGAACGGGACGATGAACCGGCTCAGCTCGAACTCCGGTCCGACCAGGAGGCGAAGGGCATCGGTGCCCAGGGCCGACAGCAGAAGGGCGCCGCCGGTGCCAAGCGACGAGGAACCAGGTCATGAGGCGGGCGAAGGTTCGCGGGGCGTCGTCGCGCCGCGCCATCTCCCACTGCGCCGCTCCCCATGCAAGCGCGAAGGGCTGAACGACGAGCGCGTTGATCACGAGGCCGCCGGTGTACCCGAGGGTGTACACGCCGACCGTCGCCTCGCTGCCGGTGATGGCCTGCAGCAGCGGACGATCCGACAGGTTGAGCACCCAGCCGGCAAGGCCGGCCGGCACGAGCGGAAGGGCGAAGCGCAGCATCGTCGCGCCCGAGTCCGAGGTCGAACGGTGGGACGCGGCGCGCCCACCCACGCGAGCGCGGCGACGCCGACGCCGGCGCTGATCGCCGCCGCGATCGCCGAGCCAAGTGCGACCCCCACGACGCCGATCTGCATCGGCACGACGAGCGTGAGGATCAGGATCGTGCCGAGGATGGCGCGCGTCGAGGCTCACCGCGACGTAGGCACGCGCCCGGCGCTCGGCGCGCAGGAACGAGAGCGGGATCGCGCTGAACGAGTCGAACAGGACGATCGGGGCCGCCAGCGCGAACACCGACAGGTGCTCGCCCCCGTACAGCGCCCCGGTCAGCGGGATCACGGCGGCGAGCACGACGGCGAAGCCGATGAGCGACGCGGCGATCCTGATGGCGAGCGTCGTGCCGAGGATGCGACCGCGCTGGCGGCGATCGCTCGCCTCCTTGAGATACCAGCGGATGAACGCCTGCGGAAGCGCCAGGCCGAACAGCATCAGCGACAGGGCGATGGTCGAGTTCAGGACGCCCGTGATGCCGACGCCCGTCGTCGCCGAGCTGCCGCGCGTAGATCGGCACCAGGAACACCGATACGGCGGAGCTGGCGACGCCGCCGAGCCCGTACACCAGCGTGTCGCCGGCGAGGCGGGAACCCTGGCCGCGCGGCCGCTGCGACGCCTGCTCGGCCGGCTCGGTCACGGTCCCGCCGGATCGGGTCGGCCGGCCAACAGCCCGGCGATCGTCGTCGCGCAGCTCCGACCATGAGTGCCGTTCGGCGGCCCGGCGCGCATTGTCCGACCACCGCTCGACGCTCCGCGGGATCGGCCTCGAGGAGCTGCTCGAGCCCGGCGGCCAGGCCGTCGACCGTGGCGTCGGTCACGATGCCGCAGTCGGCATCCCGGACGATCGCCGCCTGCTCCGTGCAGTCCGTCACGACCAGCGGCCGCCCGTAGCTCAGGTACTCCATCACCTTGATCGGCACCGCCAGGTCGTTGTACGGCGTTCGCAGGCGTGGCTGGATCGTGGCCACCACCTCCGGCAGGAGCGCGATGATCTGCGGACCCGAACCGTGCTCGACGCGCATCCACGACGGCGGCTCCGGCGGCTCCTCGCCGGGGCGCGACACGCAGATCACGCGCAGATCGTGCCCCCTGGCGCGGACGGCCTCGACGGCTCGCACGAGCAGCTCGAGCCCGTGAGCAGGAACCCGCATCCCCCCGACGAACAGGAGGCTGCGAGCGTCGGGATCGGGCGCGACGTCAACCGGCGGCGGGCTGCCCGGCGGCAGCAGCAGCGGATGCGGCGAGGGGTCCCGGACGGCCCGCGCGAGGCCCACCGAGGGGTAGCCGACCCGCCACGACACGCGGCGCAGCGCCGCGATGCTCGGCAGGAACAGGCCGCGTGCGAGCCGACGCCTGAGCGATGAGGCGACGTAGTACTCGTCGAAGAGGTACTGGGCGTCGCGCACGTAGGTGAGCACCCGGACGCCAAGCGTGCGCGCCAGCGCAAGGAACGCGATGTCGGTCTCGGACGGCAGCGTCGAGCTGTTCTCGACGTAGATCCCGTCGAGGCCGCGCAGCCGCCCGGAGAAGGCATAGCCCAGAAGCGCCCTCCGCCGCCGTCCCCGATCGCCGTCGACGACCTCGAGGTCCGCCAGCCGGGCAAGCTCGTCGCGCAGGTGGCGGATGCGGCTGATCGGACCCCAGACGCCCTCGTCCAGCGGGTACATCGACAGCAGGAGCAGCCGCGGACGGGTGTGGGCCAGGGAGCCTGCCTCCAGGTGGGTCCGGCGATTCTATCGGCCCACCCTCGGATTCGCGCGCCCGCCCCCGCGGCTCGTGGGTCAGAAGGCCTCCAGGTAGCGCTCCACCTCCCAGGCGCTCACCTGCATCCGGTACTCGTCCCACTCCTCGCCCTTGGCCTCGACGAAGCGCTCGAAGACGTGCTCGCCGAGGGCATCGGCGATGACCTGGTCCTTCTTCAGCTCGTCGACCGCCTCCCGCAGGGTGCCCGGCAGCTGCTTGATCTTGCGGCTCTCGAGCTTGGCGGCGTCGAAGTGGTAGAGGTTCTCCTCCACCGGGTCGGGCGGCGTCAGCTTGCGCTCGACGCCGTCCAGGCCGGCGGCCAGCATGGCGGCGAAGGCGAGGTACGGGTTCGAGGAGGGATCGGCGCAGCGCAGCTCGATGCGGACCGAGTTGAACTGGCCCTTGCTGCTCTGCGGGATGCGGATGAGCGCCGAACGGTTGATCCGCGCCCAGCCGATGTAGACCGGAGCCTCGTAGCCGGGCACCAGCCGCTTGTACGAGTTCACGAGCGGCGCCAGGACGGCGATCATGCCGCGTGCGTGCTCCAGCACGCCGGCGATGTAGCTGCGCGCGATGGTCGACAGCCCGTACGGGTCCTTCGGGTCGCTGAAGGCGTTCTTCCCCTTCTTGTCGTCCCAGAGGCTCATGTGGGTGTGCATGCCGGAGCCGTTGATGCCGAAGAACGGCTTCGGCATGAACGTGGCGTACAGGCCCTTCGACGCGGCGATCGCCTTCAGCGTGGTCTTGAAGGTGACGGCGTTGTCGGCGGTGCGCAGCGCATCGGCGTACTCGAAGTCGATCTCGTGCTGCCCGGTGGCAACCTCGTGATGCGCCGTCTCGACCCGGATCCCGAACTCCTCGAGCGCGTTCATCATCTCCTTGCGAACCTCGGTGCCGAGGTCCTCGGAGAGGTCGAAGTAGCCGGCCGCGTCGTGCGGCAGCGGCTGCACGGTGCCGCCCTCGCGCTGGAGCAGGAAGAACTCGAGCTCCGGCCCGGTGTTCAGGGTGAAGCCCAGCTTCTTTGCCCGATCCAGCTGGCGGCGCAGGACTCCGCGCGGATCGCCGGGGAACGGCTCCCCGTTCGGGTCGAACACGTCGCAGATGACGCGCGCGCTCCCGGTGTGCAGCTTCTCCTTGCCATCCGGGCCGATGCCGGGCTCCCACGGGATCGGGCTGAAGGTCGACAGGTCGGGCACGAGGAACATGTCCGACTCGGCGATGCGGGTGAAGCCCTCGATGCTCGAGCCATCGAACCACTTGCCGTGCTCGACAGCCTCCTCCAGCTGGTGCATCGGGACCTGGACGCTCTTCACCTGTCCCACGATGTCGGTGAACTGGAGGCTGACGAAGCGCAGGTTGCGGTCTTCCGCCAGCTTCAGGGCAGCCGCAAGCTTGATGGTGGCCATGGAGAACCTCGTGACGTGGACGAATGGGTCAACGGCCAGCGTACCGTCCGAGCCCTTCCGACTGGGACCGATGCGACCGCCATGGCGACTCATTTGCGTTGTGCAGTTTGCACAACGCAAGGTCAGTCGGGCCGGTCGGTGCCTCGCAGCAGCCGGATCGCGTCCTCGGATCGTCGTGGGTCGACGCCGAGCTCGGCCTCTGCGCGCCGCAGCCGATAGAGCACGGTGTTGCGGTGGACTCCCAGCGAACGAGCGGCCGGCGCGATCCGGCCGTTCGCGCGGGCAACTGCCAGCAGGGTGTCGTGCAGCGGGTCGCCGGTCGAGGGCGGCGCCTTCGGCATTCGCCGTGCTCCTGACGGCTCGGGAGCACGCCGGCGGAGCAGAGCACGCAGCGTGACCGCCAGCGCGTCCAGACCCACCTCGTCGATGCGCGCCGGCGGCAGGTCGTCGAAAAGCCAGGCCGACGCGGCGGGGCCGATCGAGCGCTCCATGACCCAGAGGCCGTCCCGGGTGCGGCGGACCGTTGCGCCGGCCTCGGAGCGATCGGCAAGCAGGCGGGCGTGGGCCGCAGCGAAGCGGGTCGCCAGGGCACGCCCGGCCGGGCGCGGGTTCAGCGCGCGCAACGCGCCATCGACCGTGACCGCCACGCCGCGCCGCAGCCGCGCCGCCACAACGCCGGCCGGCGCCGAGGGCTGCGGATCGGCCAGGGCCGCCTCCGCGCCCGCAAGGCGAAGGCCGGCGGCGAACGCGCCGAGCTGCTCGGCCTCCTCCTCGAGATGGCGCTCGGCGGCAGTCCCGACCGACGAGACGGACCCCGCGCCGAGGAGCACCGGCAGCTCGCCACCGGCGCGCTCGGGGGCTCCGGTGTCAGTCGAGACCAGCCACACGGCCACCGGCGCGGGAGTCGACTCGGCCAGCGCCGACAGGAGCGAGTCGAGCGACCCGCCGACCAGGATCGCGGTGTCGGCCACGAGGACGGCACCGTCGGTCACGGCCGGAAGATGTGGCGCCGCCGCGCGAGTCCGGGCGATGCCGCGCACGGGTCGGGCGAGATGGTCGATCGAGCCCGAGATCAGACGGGCTTCCGGGTCGATCGCGCGCCACAGGTCGAGCACACTCGTCATCGGCGGGCACCGAGGAGGTGGCCGAGGCGCGCGAGCTCGTCCGACGGCCTGTCGAATCGCTCGCCGCGCAGCAGGAGCTCCACGCCGGAGCCGATCGGCCGCACCGTCAGCCGGCGACGGGGCAGCCAGAACGCAACGGCAAGGGACAGGCACAGTGCCGCGGCACCACCGAACAGCACGAGCAGGCCCGGGTCGCGCCGCGACAGGAAGGTCACCCAGGCATCGAAGCCGTCCAGCTCGATCTGGACGTCACCGATCCGCACCGCGTCGCCGGGCACGAGGCGCGCGCTGTCGACCAGGCCGTCGGCGCCAACGACGCTGACACCGAGCTCGTTGCGGCCCGCATCGGTGAGCGCCAGGCCGAGCGTGACGCCGGCGGTCGGCAGGTCGGCGGATCCGACCGGGATACCGTCCCGGACGCCGTCGAGCGGCACCGAGGCGTCCAACAGCGGCGTCCCGCCGAGGGTCGTCACCCGGACATGGACGGCCGGTCCGTAGGTCCATGGGTGGACGAGGTATCCGTCGAACTCGCCGGGCTCGTTGACGCGCAGGATCGCCTCGCGGACCGGCTCGCCATCACGCAGGAACGTGACGGTCGTGTCGAGCCGGCGCGGCCGGGCGTCGGGACCGAACTCCGAATCGAGCCGCTCGAGGCGCACCGCGGACGCAAATCCCGCCCGGGGCGCATCCAGCAACGCCTGGTCACCACGCAGCAGCGTGAAGACGATCTCCGAGCCGAATGCGGCGCCGATGGCCGCACCCAGCACGATCACCACCAGCGCCAGGTGGCTGATGAGCCCCGCGTACCGCGACCAGCCGCGCCGCACGGCGTGCACCGCCCAACGACCGCGGCGCTCCTCGCGGCGAGCCCGGTAGCCGGCCGCCCGCAGCGAGCGCTCGATCTCGTCGGGCCCGATCGCCTCGAGATGGAGCCGGAGCGTGCCGGCGCCGGCCTGCACCGCCGTGGGACGGCGCCACTCGCGCCAGATGGTCGGCGAGCGCACGGCGACCGCGGCGACGCCGCTCAGCACGACCCCACCCAGCAGAACCGCGTATGGCCAGCTGTCGAGCCGCGTCGGACCGTCCGGCAGGAGTGCGGCGAGACCGTTGGCCAGCCCGGCAACCAGGAGCAGGACGAGGCCGGTCCGCGCGTCGCCAAGGGAGCGCAGGAGGCGCTCGGCGGTGGTGACCAGGCGATCCCCGGTGGGCGTCGCCGCGACGGCGGCGCGCGAGGGCGTCACGTCCCGGGCCGCGCGGCGGCGACGAGGTCCTCGATCAGGTCATCGGCGTCCTCGAGCCCGATCGAGACGCGTACGGTGCCGGGCGTCATGCCGGCGGCGGCGAGCTGCGCGTCGTCGAGCTGGCGGTGCGACGAGCTGGCCGGATGGCTGACGAGCGTCTCGACGCTTCCGAGGCTCGTGGCGTGGACGGCCACGCGCACCCGGCCCAGGAATCGCTCGCCTTGGCTGCGGCCGCCCTCGAGCTCGATGGCCATCATCCCGCCGGCCATCCCATCGCGGAGGGTCCGCATCGCCAGCTCGTGCTGGGGGTGCGAAGCGAGTCCGGGGTAACGAACCCGCGCGATGCCCGGAGCGCCCTCCAGCGCGGTCGCCACCGCCAGTGCGTTCGCCGAGTGCCGCTCCATCCGCAGCGCCAGGGTCTTGAGCCCTCGCAGCCCGAGGAACGCCTCGAGCGGTGAGGCGTTGCCGCCGGCATTGATCACCACGCGCCGGGCGTCGGCGACGCGGTCGGCCGCGCCGACCAGCGCACCACCCATGAGGTCCGAATGGCCACCGATGTACTTGGTCATCGAGTGGACGACCAGGTCGGCGCCGAGCGCCAGCGGATTGACGAGGGCCGGCGAGGCGAAGGTGCTGTCCACTGCCACCAGGACGCCGCGAGCATGGGCGAGCTCCGCCAGGGCCGCGATGTCGGCCACGGCGGTCGTCGGATTGCTGATCGTCTCGAGCCACAGGAGCCGCGTGCGATCGCTGATGGCCGCCTCGACCTGCGCCGGATCGGTCGTGTCGACCGTCTGGTGCCCGATCCCCGATCGGTCCAGGATCGTGCCGATGAGGCCGACGACGCCACCGTAGACGGCCTGCGGCACGATGAGCTCGTCGCCCGATCGGAGGAGCGAGAGAACCACGCCGTGGATGGCGGCCATGCCCGACGCGGTGACCAGGCCGGCCTCCGCGCCCTCGAGCTCCGCGAGCGCTGCCTCGAGCGCCGCGTGGGTCGGATTCGAGTGGCGCGAATAGGAGTGACCCGGACGCTCGAACGTGAGCAGCTCAGCCAGCTCGAGAGCGTCGGCCACCTCGAACGTGCTCGTCTGGTAGATGGGCACGTTGATCGGCGGCTGCGGAACGTCCGGGGCACGGCTGGCGGCACGGATCGCGCGCGTCGAGAAGCCCGGCATGGCTGGTGAGTCTACCAGCGGATCGGCGCCGCCCCGAAGCGAGGGGTCAGCGCCCGATCGGTCAGTTGTCGGCGGAGGGACGCTCGTGGTCGCGCTCGCGCGGGACCGGCGACAGGAAGGCGTCCATCGCGCGTCGGATCTGGTGATCCGGATCAAACGAGCGGCTTGCGCTGGCGATGCGTCGCCGCACCTCCTGCGGGTCCGCGTCGTCGATTTCCTCCGTGCGGGAGGACGATGGCTGCTCCGGGAGGAGGATCGGCCCGAGCTTCACCGCCACGGCGCGATCCTCGGTCGGACCTGACACGGCCATCGTCGATGGCGCACGACGCCCGCTGGCAGCCGGGCTCGCCGATACGGGTGCCGGTGCCGCGGGCGGCGGCTCGGGGGCGGGCTCGGCGGTTGTGCGGCGCGCCAGCAGCGCGGGCCGTGGTCGCGGATTGCCGCTGATCTGGTTCTTGCCGAGCCTCTTGGCCTGGTACATCGCCCGGTCGGCGGCAGACATCAGCTCCTCGGCGGAGAGGCCGTCCTCGGGATGCGACACGAGACCGATGCTGACGCTGGTCACCGGCTCCGGGCCCGACATCATCATCCCCAGCTCCTCGGCGCCGCCACGGATCTTCTCGGCGACCACGAACGCGCCGACGATGTCGGTCTCGGGGAGGAGGACCACGAACTCATCGCCGCCGTAGCGGTAGGCGCTGTCGGCGGTGCGAATCGAGGTGCGGATCACGGCGCCGAGCGCACGCAGCACCTCGTCGCCGCGCAGGTGCCCGCCGCTGTCGTTGATGGCCTTCAACCCGTCGAGGTCGATCATGAGCACGCAGAAGCCGCGATCGCTGCGGCGGGTTCGGCTGACCTCCTGCTCGAGGGTCACGAACAGCTGGGCACGGTTGAACAGGCTGGTCAGCGGATCGGTCCGCGCCTGCTCGATCGCGCGGGCCATGGCGCGACGCTGGTGCCCCGCATAGGCGACCGAGATGAATGCCAGCAACCAGGTCGCGCCGAGACCGATGGAGAGGCGCAGGGCGTCCTCGGGCATGTAGGTGCCGATCTTCGGGTCGACCAGCAGGATCACCGCGAATGCGGCCGTCGCCAGGCCGGCGGCGGTGAGCCCCGCACGCGGTCCGTAGGCCAGTGCCGCCGCCACCGAAACGAGCGCGAAGAGCATCGTGAACGGCGAGGACGCGAACCCCGTCAGAGCAAGCAGTCCGCCGATGAGCGCGATCGCGACGAGGATCTCGGCGAGGGGCACGAGTCGACCTCGCTCCGACGGGCCGAGCAGCTCGTGGAAGATCACGACGGTGACGACGGCAGCTCCGCCGAGCACGAAGATCTGCGCCTGGTCACCGATGAACGAGCCACTGATGCCAACCCCCAGCAGGACGATGGTGATGGTCAGCCACCACACCACGCGGAGCGTCTGCTGCGCGTCGCGCGCATCGGCCAGCGCCCCATACGGACTCGTGGGTGCAGGCGACATGCGCGGGATGGCGGAGCCCATCCGACAGCTCGCGACCCGGCGCCTCGGGAACGCGGCGGCCGGCGAGAATGACCCCAACGAGGAGCAGGCCCGCGAGAACCGCGGTCACGGCAATGATGGTCTGCTCTGGAGGCACGATCCCCTCGTTCGTCCATAGCGCGAGCATGATCCGGCGCCCCGAAACCCGGAATCCGGCGGCTCAGACCGGCTCGGCCAGTATGGGCACGCGACGCCGATGGCGCAAACGTACTAACCCATCCGTACCGCCCCACCTGTGGCCCGGAGTCAACACCAGAGCACCTGACCGACCGGTATTTCCGGATCAGTCGACCTGGGCCAGCAGCACGGCGATGACGGCGAAGCCTGCCGAGACCGCGGTGAGAATCAGCATCGCGTCGCGCTGTGAGAGGCCGCGTCGCAGGAGCTGATGGTGCACGTGGCCCCGATCGGCGACGAAGAAGGCCTCGCCGCGCGCGGTGCGCCGAACGATCGCCCAGGCGGTGTCGATGAGCGGCAGGCCGAGGGCCACGATCGGCACCCAGGGAGGCACGGGATGGACGCGGTCCTGGGTGAGGGAGATGCCGACCGCCGCCACCACGAAGCCAAGGAACATCGAGCCCGTGTCGCCCATGATGATCGATGGCCGGGTGCAGGTTGTAGGCGAGAAAGCCGACCGCCGCGCCGACGGTGGCCGCGATGATCGGCTGCGTGGGATCGACGCCGTCGACGACGGCGAGCAGGCCGAACGCGCCGAGGACGGTGAGCGCCACCGCCGCCGCCAGGCCATCCAGGCCGTCGATCAGGTTGACGGCGTTCATGACCCCGACGATCCACGCCACGGTCAGCGGAATGGCGAACGGCCCGAGCTCCACCGCGCCCCAGGGAAACACGAGGCGGTCGAGGCGCAGCCCCATGACCGCGGCGAGGAGCGCCACGGCGACCTGCCCGGCGAGCTTGGGGAAGGCCGGCATGCCGCGGACGTCGTCAACGATCCCGACGACCAGCAGCAGTGCAACGCCGCCCAGGATTGCCGGCGCGAGGCTGAGACGAAGGAATGCGGCGGAGCCCAGCTCGCTCGCCGCCCAGGTGGCGAACCCCACGCCCGCCGCAAAGGCGAGCGTCATCGCCACGCCACCCAGGCGAGGGATCGGGACCTGGTGGACCTTCCGCCCGCCGGGCCTGTCGAGCAGCTCGAGCCGATGTGCGTAATGCCGAACGATCGGTGTGACGACGAGCCCCACGACGCAGGCGACGGCAAACGTCAGCGCAGTCAACATGGAACGCGGAATGGTAGCGTGGTCGGGGCGGCCGGATTCGAACCGGCGGCCTCCTGCTCCCAAAGCAGGCGATCTGCCAGACTGATCTACGCCCCGTTCACCCACACGTCACGGGCCGGGAAAGGCTACCACCCGAGCTGGCGCCGGGTCTCGGTCTCAGTCGGGCCGCGTGACCAGCCTTCCAACAACGTCGAGGTAGCGCGCCTTCTGCTCCTCCCAGTCGTAGGCCGCCGCCTGGCGCCGGAGCTCGCGGCCCAGGGCGAGGGTGCCCTCGGGGTCGTGCGCCATCCCCTCGACGGCGCGGGCCAGGGCGTCGGGATCTCCGCCGGGCACGAAGCGGACGGCGGCATCGGTGAAGTGGTGGCGGAAGGTGGCCAGGTCGCTGGCGATGGTCGGCACGCCCATTGCCGCGTACTCGAGCAGCTTCGTGCTCAGCGAGTACTCGAGGTACGGCTCGGGGAGCGACGGGACGAGCCCGACGTCCGCGGCGGCCAGGACGCGGGGAAGGTCGTCGATCGGCACGCGGCCATGCAGCTTGACGCGGTCGCCGGTGCGGGTGCGCTCGATGCTTGCCTCGATCTGCGGGCGCCACGGGCCGTCGCCGTATACGTCGAGCCGCCAGCGCAACCCGGGCCGAACGCGGGAGAGGCCGTCGATCGCGACGTCGAGGCCGTACAGGCGCTGCAGGTTCGAGTGGTGGATGAGACGCAGCTCGCCGTCGGCCATGAATGCGCGCCGCTCGTGAAGCGCCGGATCGAAGAGGCGGCCGTCGGCGCTGTTCATGACCACCGTGATCTTGTCCGGCGGCACGCCACGCGCGATCGATAGCCGGCGGAGCGGCTCGTGGACGGTGATGAGCTCGTCGGCGACGGCGGCCGAGGCGCGGGTGGCGGCCGCGACCAGCGGGCGCAGCGGGCGAAGCAGCGGCGCCGAGAACCGGTCGCGGAAGAACTCCGGCATGTCCTCGTGGAGGTCGAGCAGCAGCGGGACGCCGCCGAGCTTCTCCGGGATGGCCGCGAAGCTCAGGAAGTCGGGCACGGTCGCCACCTGCACGAGGTCGTACTGCCGGCGCCGATGCTCTCGCGCAAGGCGCCAGGTCACCAGCGCCGTGAAGGCGACGTACTCGGCGAGGTGGCCCGCGAACCCGACGAAGCTGCGGTTGATCGGGAGCCGCAGGATCCGCATCGGCCCATCACGGTCCTCGGCCCCGTCGCCGGGCTGGCGCAGGCAGATGACGTCGACCTCGTAGCCGGCGTCGATGAGCGCGTCGCTCTGGCGGCGGACGCGCGGATCGCCCGGAAACGTGGCGTGGACGACCATCGCGATGCGTCCGCGCTCCGTCACCGGGCCTTCACTTCATTCCAGAGCAGATCCTTCTCCGCCAGGGAGAGCGCCGCCAGGTCCACCCCGCGCTCGGTGGCGAGTGCCTCGACGCGGCGGTAGCGCTCGACCCATCGGTGGTTCGCGGCACGCAGCGCCTCCTCCGGATCGAGCTTCATCCAGCGCGCCAGGTTGACGAGCGCGAACAGGACGTCGCCCATCTCGTGCAGCCGTTCCTCGTCATTGGTCGCGGCACGCAGCTCGTCACTCTCCTCGGAGACCTTCTCCCAGACGCCCTCGATCGCGTCCCAGTCCCATCCGAGTGCCGATGCGCGCTCCTGGATCTCCCGGCTGCCGGCGAGGGCCGGCAGCGCGCGCGCCACGCCGTCGAATGGCCCCTCGTGTCCCTTGCCCTGCTCCGCGCGCTCATCGGCCTTGATCGACTCCCAGTTGGTCAGCACCTGCTCCACGCCGTCGACGATCACCTCGCCGAACACGTGCGGATGTCGGCGCACGATCTTGGTGGCGATCGACCGATAGACATCGGTGAGGTCGAACGAGCCCTCCTCGGCGGCGAACTGGGCGTGGAGGATGACCTGCAGGAGGAGGTCGCCGAGCTCCTCCGCCAGGTCGGCCGGCTCCCCATGCTCGATCGCGTCGACCGTCTCGTATGCCTCTTCGAGGAGATAGGGCCTGCAGGCTGAGGTGCGTCTGCCTCCTGTCCCAGGGGCAGCCGTCCGGCGCACGCAGCCGGGCACTGATGGCCGCCATGCCGTGCGGGCTGGCGAGGTTCGCGACCGGGTCGAGCGCCGGGACGAGCCACGTCGACTCGGCCAGGGCCGCGTCGTCCAGGTCGGCGAGGACGCGGCCGGTTCGTTCGGGCAGGCGCAGGAGCTCGTGCGTGGCCGGGTAGAGCGCGGACAGCACGCCGCTCGGGCCAGAACGGGCGTGCCGCCCGGGCAGGACCGCGTCGCTTGCCGATCCGTTCACGTCGGCCAGCAGGATCAGCGGCAGCGACGGATCGAAGGCGATCGTGGCCAGGCGGCCAACGGCGACGACCTGCACCCCCGCGGCGGGATCGACACCGGCTGCCTCGAGCAGCTCCTCAACGCCGCGCGTCGCGCCGGCGGTCATCGGCTCAGGCGGCGGTCGAGGACGCGAACTGCGGGTCGACCCAGGTATCGACCGGCGCCCTCACCTCTGACTCCAGCCAGCGGTCGAAACCGCTGGTTCGGATCTCCTCGAGCCGATCGTCCTCGATCTCGCGGCTGTCGCTCAGCTCCTCGAGCTGGTAGATCGTGATCCCCGCGCTGCCGCCGTCGTACGGGTCGCTGATCTCGCCGACCTCGGTCAGGCCGAAGACGACCTCCTCGAGCGCCTTGTCGAGCTGGTACGGCGCCACCCAGCCGAGCTCGCCGCCCTCTCGCGCGGTGGCTGGGTCCTCGCTCAGCCGCGTGGCCACCTCGGCGAAGCTGTCGGGATCGGCGCGCAGCTCCTCGACCAGGTCCGCGGCCTCGGCCTGCGGGCTCAGCCGCTCGCCCGTCTTCTGGATGACGTGGTAGCCGAACTGGGTGCGCACCGGCTCACTGAGCTCCCCCACCTCGAGCTCCGCCAGCGCCGTAGTGAACTCCTCCACGTATGGCGAGGCGGCCGGGTCGTACCAGCCGAGGTCCCCGCCCCTGGCGCCGGAGCCGGTATCGTCGCTGTGCTCCTCCGCGATGGCAAACCAGTCGGCGCCGTCGGCCGCGAGAAGATCATGGACCTCCTCCGCCTCGGCCAGCGCGGCCGCCCACTGCTCGTCGGTCGCCTCCGTTCCCTCCGCGGCGTCCTCGGGAACTGGGCTGATCAGCACGTGCCGTGCGCGCTCCTGTGGCACGACCGCGCCGGTCGGGGCGGCAATGAAGATCTGGGCGACCCGGCGCTGTGCCGTCGGCGAGACGACGACCTCGTCGGCAAAGTGGTCGCGGAACGGCTTCACTGGAGCAGCGAGCTCGCGGACGTAGTCGCGGTAGGCAGCGTCGTCGATTCCCTGGCTGCCGAGGAACTCCCGCAGCGGGCCGTCGGTCGTCGCGTCCCGGCGGCCGATCAGCTCGAGCACGGCGTACCCGCGTATCGGTCTCGACCGGTCCGACGAGATCGCCCTGCTCCGCGTCTGCCAGCGCCGTGAAGTATTCGCCGTAGGCAGGGATCGTCGGCCCCGAACCAGCCGAGGACGCCGCCGCTCGCGGCGGTGAAGTCGTCGCTGACCTCGGTCGCCACGTCGGCGAACGCCTCCCCGCCCTCCAGGCGGTCGAGCGCGGCCTGCGCCTCCTCCCGCGCGGCATCGAGCTGCTCATCGGTCGGCTCGTCGTCGGCTGCCGCGTCCTCGGGCAGCGCCTCCACCAGGATCAGCTGGGCGCGGACCAGCTCGTCGAGCGTGAACCGTTCGGCCAGTCCGGCATCCACCTCCTCGTCGCTGACGCTCACGCCGAACTCGTCGGCCTGGGAGGCGAGCACCGCGGTCTCGACCAGCGAGTCGGCGGCGCTGGTGTCGAGGCTGGAGAGCTGCAGGCTGATCTGGTCGATCTGCTGCTGGATGAACTGGTCGCGCGGGCCGCCGAGCTGGGCCTGGAGCTCAGAGATCGTGGCCGATGCCTCCGCGACCAGGATCCGCTGGCGCTCGTCGAGGTCGGAGCGATCGAAGGTCGTGCCGGCCACGGCGGCGACCGGACGGTAGTGCGCCTCCCAGTAGCCGTTCCAGGCGGCGGCGCCGAAGATGCCGATCGCCAGGGCGATCGCCACCGCGAAGGCGATCACGGTGAGCTGCTGCGTGCGCAGCTCGTCCTGCCAGCGCGGGCGATGCTTGCGGTCGAGAACGGGTCGGGATCGGAAGCTCATCGGCTCATGGTCATGCGGCGGCTCGGCTGCGGCCCTCGCGGCCGCTGGGCGTGGCGAGGCGCCATCCTAGCCGATGCGGTCGAGACGCGCACCCGGTCACGAGCGGGTGATCGCGTCGCGAATCGCCCCCAGGCGAAGCCGCAGCACGAGGAAGAGCGCCTCTCGCACGATGCCGCCGGTCATCTTCGAGGCGCCGGCCACGCGCTCCCGGAAGACGATCGGGACCTGGACGATCCGGGCGCCGCGCCGATGCGCCCACCACGTGGTCTCCACCTGGAACCCGTAGCCCGAGCCGGAGGTCTCCCGCAGCCGGATCGCGTCGAGCAGCTCGCGGCGCCAGGCCTTGAAGCCGCCCGTCAGGTCCCGGTACGGGAGCAGCAGCATGGTGCGCGCGAACAGCGTGCCACCCCGGCTGATCAGCTTGCGTTGCCACGGCCAGCCGATCGTGCCGCCGCCGCGCATGTAGCGCGTCCCGAGCACGAGGTCGGCGTCTCGCATGAGCGGCGCAAGGATTCGCGGCAGGGCGGCCGGATCGTGGCTGAAGTCGGCGTCCATCTGCACGACGGCGCGCGTCTCGGGACGCTCGAGGACCCAGCGGAACGCGTCGCGATAGGCGACCCCCAGGCCCTCCTTGGCCGCGCGGTGCAGGACCGAGACGCGCGGCTCGCGCGCGGCGATCGTGTCGGCCAGCTCGCCGGTCCCGTCCGGCGAGGCGTCGTCCACGATGAGCAGCGAGCCTTCCGGCAGCGCCGCCAGGATGGCGGGCGCGATGCGCTCGATGTTCTCGCGCTCGTTGTAGGTCGGGAGCACGACCCACACGCCGCGGCCCGCCGCCAGGCCGACGGCCGGCGTCACCGACGCGCGGCTCAGCGTCCGATGCCGACATACCCGATCCCTGCCCGCTCGTATCGGCTCGCGATCGATCGCGTTTCGGCCATCCACCAACAGCTCGAGACCGGGGATGGCGTCCGGTGGCATGGCCAGGTAGGCCTCGTGCGCTGCCTGCAGGACGGCCACGCGAACCGGCACGGGGGCGGCGAGGTCGTACGGCTCGAAGCCGAGGCTGCGCAGGTGGTCGGCGTCGTAGTACGGGTCGTGGCCATGGACGCGTGCGCCCGCGGCCAGTAGCTCGTCGCGCAGTCGGAACGCGGAGCTGAACGCGTCCTCGCGAACGTCGCCGCGGTAGGCAACGCCGAGCACGAGCACCGACTGGCCATCGAGCGAGCCGATGCGTTCCTCGATGGCGCGCACCGTGAAGGCGCCCATCCCCTCGTTGATCTCGCGCGCCAGCGGCGGCAGGCGGAGCTCGGGATCGCCGTTGAACAGGAAGTGCGGATAGACCGGGATGCAGTGGCCGCCGACGCCGACCCCGGGCTGGTGGATGTGGCTGTACGGCTGGGAGTTGGCCGCGTCGATGACCTCGGTCACGTCGATCCCGTTGCGCGCCGCGTAGCGCGCAAGCTCGTTGGCGTACGCGATGTTCACGTCGCGGTAGGTCGTCTCGGCGAGCTTGGTCATCTCGGCCGCCTCCGCGTTGGCCATCGCGCGAACCTCGGTCCCCTCGTCGAGCGCCGCGGCGTAGAAGGCGGCCGCGCGACGCGTGCTCTCGGGGCTGGTGCCGCCGACGATCTTCGGGTAACGCCGCAGGTCCAGGAACACTCGGCCGACGAGCACGCGCTCCGGGCTGAAGGCGAGGAAGAGGTCGCGGTCCAGGGTCAGCCCGCTCGCCTGCGGCAGCATCGGCCCGAATCGGTTGCGGGTCGTGCCGACCGGCAGGGTGGTCTCGTAGATGACGAGCGCGCCAGGACCGATATTGCGAGCCGATGTCACGGGTGGCGGCGTCGATCGGCGCCGAAGTCGATCTTGCGGTCCGCGTCCACCACCACCGGCACGATGACGACCACCACCTCGGCCTCGCCGAAGCCCTCCGGATCCTGCCAGGTGGTTGCCCGCAGCCGGCCGGAGGCAACCAGCTCGGGCACCCGGTCGACCAGCGCCTGCTCGTCGTGATGCGGCGACTCGCCGCGAATTGAGCGTCTCCACGATCCGAGCGTCGACGTCCACGCCGAGAACGTCGTGGCCGCGCGATGCGTACTGGACCGCCAGCGGCAGCCCGATGTGCCCGAGGCCGACGACGGCGATCCTCACGCGACGACCTCCGCCAGCTCCGCGCCGGAGATGGCGCGGCCGGACAGCGCGGACTCGACCATCTTGCGGGCCAGGAGCAGGGCGACCATCGCGTCGTGCGGCTCGACCGGCGGTGGCCCGCCGTCCCGAACTGCCCGCGCGAACTCGCCGAGCTCGACCGCCAGCGGCTCGGCGCGATGAATGACACGGCGCGTCATCTCGCCCTCGGCGACCGAGCTGATCGGCGCGCCGAAGCCATCGGCGCCGCCGGTTCTCCCACGTCTGGCCGGCGTCCGGGTTGGCATAGAAGACGAGATCCTGGGTGAGGTAGTCGGCAACGTAATAGCCGCGCTCGCCGGTGACGGTCAGCGTTCGACGCTTCGTGGCCGTGAGCCAGTTGATGTCGAGGATGCCGACCACCCCGTTCTCGAACTTCAGGATGCCGTTGAACAGGTCCTCGTGCTCGGTATGGATGCGGCGCTCGGCCTCGGCGTAGATGCGGATCGGCTCCGATCCGACCAGGTAGCGCATGACGTCGAGGTCGTGCGGGGCGAGATCGACCACCACGCCGACGTCGCGGATGCGCGCGGGGAACGGGTCCGAGCCGGGTGGCGCTGATCTGGAAGATGCGGCCCAGCTCGCCCGCGTCCAGCCGCCGGTGCAGCTCGCGGATCGCCGGGTTGAAGCGCTCGATATGGCCGACGGTCAGCATGCGCCCCGCGCCGGCCGCCGCCTCGATCATGGCGTTCGCCTCTTCGCGGGTGGAGGCGATCGGCTTCTCGACAAGGACGTTGGCGCCGGCGCCGAGCGCCGCGAGCGTCACCGGCCAGGTGGAGGCTGGTCGGCGCGACGATGCTGACCAGGTCGAGCTCCTCCTCCGCGAACATCCGCTCCGGGATCCTCGTAGCCCCTGGCGCGGCGACCGGCGGTTGCGCGCGCCGACCGCGGCCGGGTCGGGGTCGGCGACGCGCGACCAGCTCGACACCCTCGACCGACTCGTCCCAGACGCGCACGTGGTTGCGGCCCATCATGCCGAGCCCGACGACGCCGGCACGCAGCGGACGTTCGCTCATCGAGCGGCCACGGCCTCCAGCGGGCCGAGCTGCGCAGCCGCGGCATTGACGGCCTCGATGACCGAGCGTCACCTCGTCGTCGGTGAGCGATGGGTGGACCGGGATGCTGAGCACCTGGCTGGTGAGCAGGTCGGTGACCGGTACCGCCTCGCGCCCGTAGCCGAGTGCCAGGTACGGCTTCTGGCGGTGCACCGGGATCGGGTAGTAGACGGCGCTCCCCACGCCGCTCGCCTTGAGCGCCTCCGCGAACGCGTCGCGCTCGTTCACGCGCAGCGTGTACTGGTGGTAGACGTGGGTCACGCCGGGTCGGACGAGCGGCGTGATCACGCCGCGCAGCTCGGCGTCGTATCGCGCGGCGATGGCGCGCCGCCGCTCGTTGTTGGCCGGCAGCTTCGGCAGCTGCGCGAGGCCGATGGCGGCGGCGATATCGGTCATGCGGAAGTTGTAGCCGACGACGTCGTGGTGGTACCGCACCTTCATGCCGTGCTCGCGCAGCAGGCGTGCCCGCTCGGCCAGCTCGCCGTCGTCGGTGGTGATCATGCCGCCCTCGCCGGTCGTCATGTTCTTGGTCGGATAGAAGCTGAAGGTGCCGGCTCCCCAGGTCCCGCTGCGGCGCTCGCCGATCGCCGCGCCGTGCGCCTGGCATGCGTCCTCGACCACCGCGAGGCCGTGGCGCTCGGCGATCTCGGTCACGGCCTCCATGTCGGCGGGCTGGCCGTACAGGCTGACCGGCATGATCGCCTTCGTGCGCTCGGTGATGGCCGCCTCGATCAGCGAAGGATCGATGTTGAAGTCACGCTCCGCGACGTCCACGAAGACCGGGCGTGCCCCGGTGTAGAGCACGCTGTTCGCGCTGGCGATGAAGGTGAACGGGACGGTGATGACCTCGTCGCCGGGACCGATCCCGTAGGCGAGCAGCGCCAGGTGCAGCGCCGTCGTGCCGGAGCTGGCGGCGACGGCGTGGCCGGCACCGATGAATGCCGCGAACTGCTCCTCGAGCTCGCGGACGCGCGGACCCTGTGCCAGGGATCCGGAGGCCATCGCCTCCCAGACCGCCTGCTTCTCCTCCTCGCCCATCTGCGGGCGGGCGATGGGAATCACGATGCCGATGCCTCCTGTGGTGAGCGGGCCTGCGAGACCCGCCCCTGCTGTCGCTCGAGCGCCGCCACGATCCGCGCCGGCCGTGCGTGCCGTCGCCGTAGAGCGGCGGCCGCGGTCGGTCACGGTCCATGAATGCGTCGTCGGCGAGCGCGGCTCGCACCGCGCCGGGATCGGCATCGACCACCCGGTTCCAGCCGGCGCGGACGGTCTCCACCCACTCGGTCTCCGAGCGTAGCGTGATGCACGGCACGCCGGACAGGTACGCCTCCTTCTGCACGCCGCCCGAATCGGTCGCGATGGCGTGCGCGCTGCCCCTCGAGCGCCACCATCGCCAGGTAGCCGACCGGGTCGATCGCGACGACGTTCGACGGCAGGCGCGACGCCTGCTCGAGCGCCAGGACGGCGCGGGTGCGCGGATGGACCGGGAAGATCACCGGCAGGTCGATCGCCAGGCCGTCGAGGATCGCGCGCAGGCGCGCCGGATCGTCCACGTTCTCGGCGCGGTGCAGGGTGAGCAGCACGAACCGATCCAGCCCGCGCGCGGCCTCCGGCAGGTGGTCGCCGCCGCGCGCCAGCGGCCCAGCCGTGCGCGTCGACCATCACGTCGCCGACCAGCTCCGCCCGGGCGCCGAGACCCTCGCGGGCGAGGTGCTGCATGGCCGCCTCGGTCGGGGCGAGGAGGAGGTCGGACAGGTGGTCGGCCACGATCCGGTTGCGCTCCTCCGGCATGCGCGGGTTGAACGAGCGAAGCCCGGCCTCGACGTGCGCCAGCCACGGCCGCCGCCCATCGGCGATACGCCAGCTTGGCGGCCACCAGGGCGGCGGCCAGGGTCGAGTTCGTGTCGCCGTAGACGAGGACGCCGTCCGGCTCGTGCTCGAGCATCACCGGCTCCAGGCGGCGCAGCATCTCGGCGGTCATCGCCCCGTGCGGACGCGCTGCCGACGCCGAGGTTGACGTCGGGCTCGGGCATCTCGAGGTCGCGGAAGAACGACGCGCTCATCGCGTCGTCGTAGTGCTGGCCGGTGTGGACCAGGATCTCGTCGTGGCGCGGCGCGCAGGACCCGGCTCACCGGGCCGCCTTGACGAACTGCGGACGAGCCCCGACCACGGTCAGGATCTTCACGCCGCGTCCTCGGGCGGGAAGGCGGCGCCGCAGCGATCGGCAGCGGCCGACGAACGGCTGCCCGTCGACGTCGCGCAGCGGCTGCCCGCACGGACACGCGCTGCCCAGCCCTGCGGGCCGGGTTGCCGGCCACGAGCTCGAGGTCGGCAACGTCGCGCGTGACCACGCTGCCCGGAGCCGATCATCGCCCAGCGCCCGATGGTGATCCCGGGCAGGATGGTGCTGTTCGCGCCGAGTGCCGCGCCGTGGCGCACAAGGATCGGGCTGACCTCCCAGTCCGCATCGGTCTTTCGGCGAGCGGTCGCGATTGATCGCCCGGGGCACGCGGTCGTTCGTGAAGCAGACGTGGGGCCCGATGAAGACGCCGTCCTCGACCGTCACACCCCGGAAGAGCGACACGTTGTTCTGGACCTTCACGTCATCGCCGATGACGACGTCGACGTCGACGTAGACGTTCTTGCCGATGACGCAGCCCGCGCCGATGCTGGGCGCGCTCGCGGACCTGGGCCTGGTTCCAGATGCTCGAGCCCGGGCCGATGACCGCCTCGGCCGACACCTCGGCGCTCGGGTGAATGCGCACGTCCGTACGCTCAGACATGGGATCTCCTTGGGGCGCGGCCATTCTAACCGAGCCTCGAAGCGCGTTCGGAGGTCGCGGATCGCTCGGGCGCTACGCTCCGCTGAAGGCCCGATACAGGAAGGCGGCCATCTGCTCGCGCGACACCGCGGCCGACGGACAGTAGCCACCGCCACCGCAGCCGCGTCGCGATGCCGGCCGCGGCAAGACGGTTGATGTCGGCCTCGTGAGGGCTCTGCTCGTCATCGGTGAAGAAGTCGACGGTGGTGGCGGGCAGATTCAGCGCCCGTGCCAGGAAGCTCGCCATCTGCTCGCGGCGTCACCGTTCCCTTCGGGCAGTAGAGCGCCGCGCCGCATCCCTGCGTGACGCCGGCAGCCGCGATGCGGTTGATGTCGGCCTCGTGGGGGCTCGAGCCGTCATCGGTGAAGTAGTCCGCTGCCGGCGGCTGGCAGGTCCAGGGCGCGTGCCAGGAAGCTCGCCATCTGCTCCCTGGTCACCGAGTCCTTCGGGCAGAACCACGTGTCGCTGCAGCCGCTGGTGATCCCCGCAGCCGCCAGCCAGTCGATCTCGGTGATGAAGGCGCTGTCGCTGATGTCGATGAAGCCGACGTTGTCCACGTAGGCGGTCGAGATGGTGTACGCGCTGCGGTTCCCGTTCGGGGTGTAGTTGTGGACTCGCAGCAGGATCCGACCGGGGCCGCTCATCTGCACCGAGCCGCGATCGGTCGCGGACGGGTCAGCGGCATCCACGGTGGCGATGTGGGTACCGTCGGCGTAGTACATGTTGAGCACCACGTCGATGGCCAGCGAATTCCTGTGCCACGGCCAGGCACGGTTGTCGATGACCGGCACGACCGTGACGTCCAGCCGGCCCGCGCGCGGCACGTCGACCGCCATGACATCCACATCGCCGGCCGGATAGATGGTCGGGCCGAAGGGTCGCGCCCACGGGGACGAGCGTCGCCGCCGCGAGCGTGTTGTCGTACTCGAGGTTGTCGCTCGCCGCCGAGCGCGATGGTGGCAGACGAGCCACCAACGGCGCGAAGCGCATTGACCCGCCCGTACCCGTATCGGGGGTCCCACCCGGCATAGCCGAGGTCGTCGACGGTCGACTTCAGGCGATCCACCACCCATGCATTGGACATGGTCGGATATCGGGCACGGATGAGCGCCACGACGCCGGCGACGTTCGGCGCGGCGAAGCTGGTGCCGCTGATGTAGGTGTAGCCGTGGTCGCCGGAGATGTCCTGCTCGATCGGCTTGCAGACAGGACAGTTGGTGGTCAGCACGGATGCGCCCGGGGCGCTCACGTCGACATCGGCGCCGTAGTTCGACCAGTTGCTGAACTCGTCATCGACCTGGGTCGCGCTGACCGAGACGACCTCCGGGTAGCTGGCCGGGAAGAACTGGGTGTCGATGGCGTTGTTGCCGGCCGCGCCGACCAGCACGACGTCGTTGTTCCAGGCATAGCGGATCGCATCGTGGACGTACTGCGAGTACGGGAACCCGCCCACGCTCATGTTGATGACGGTCGCCCCGTGGTCGGTGGCCCACACGATCCCCGACGGTCAGGTCGGAGGTGTCGCCCGTGCCACTGGCGTTCATGATCTTCACCGGCAGGATGCGGTCGTGCCAGCTGATGCCGGCGATCCCGATCCCGTCATTCGCGTTGGCGGCGACGATCCCCGACACCCACGTTCCGTGGCCGTTGTCGTCAGCGGCCACTCCGTCGTTGTTCACGAAGTCGTAGCCGGGTAGGATGCGCCCGGTGAGGTCGGCGTGCCCGAAGTCGACGCCGGTGTCGAGCACGGCCACGATCCCGGCAGCGCTCCCGTCGAGAGCGACCACGCGTCGCGAACGCGCATGCGATCGAGCGAATACTGCGGGCCGGTCTTGGGGTCGTTGACGCCGACCGCGGTAACGGAGGGATCTTCGGCGAGCGCGACGACGTAGTTGGGCTCGGCGTACTCGACGGCGGGATCGGCATTCAGCTCGGCGACGACGTCGGCGACCGGCCGGCCGGCCGTCGAAACGACCTCAGCCATGCGGTGCGGCCGGGGTCCCAAGCTCGGACAGCACCGACAGGCCATGCGCCCTGGCAACCTCAGGTCCCTTGCCGGAGTCGCGCCATTTGACGATCACCTCGCCGGGAACGACCTCGCCCGCGGTGGGATTGACCGCCAGATCGGTGTCGGGGCCGCTCGCGGCGACGGGTGCTGCGACGGCCAGCAGCAGGACGGCGGCGAGTGCGGTGGAGAGCAGTCGGGACACGATGTGAGGGCTCCGGTGCGGTGCGGGCAGGCGGCCGTCGCGAGGTGACGGCACCCACGACGTCCACAGACCCTATGCGCAGTATGGCCCGCGAACGACCGGACGATGGTAAGTCGGCAATCCGGGACCGAAGGACTAGTCCCCCTCGAGGAGCTCCAGGAGCCTGGGCGTGGCGGCCGTGATGGCCCGCCCGCGATGGCTCACGCGATCCTTCTCCGCCTCGGGCAGCTCGGCGGTGGTGAGCCCGTCGGCGGTGAGGAAGACCGGGTCGTAGCCGAAGCCACCCTCTCCGCGACGCTCGGTTGCCAGTGTGCCCTCCATCACGCCGTCGAAGACCTCGACCGTGGGTTCGCCCTGGCCCGGTATCCCGATGGCGAGCGCGCAGACCATGCGCGCACGGCGATCGCTCGCATCTCCGAGGGCCTCGACCAGCCGTTCCGCATCCCGTCCGTCCCGTCTGCCCCAGCGCGCGCTGCGCACACCAGGCCCCCAGTCGAGCGCGGCCACCTCGATCCCGGAGTCATCGGCGAGGCTCAGCAGGCCCGAGGCTCGCGCGAATGCATCGGCCTTGACGGTGGCGTTCTCGGCATAGGTCGAGAACGGCTCCTCCACCTCGAGGGCAAGGCCGATCTCGTCGGGGGTGACGAGGTCGGCCGGCAAATGCGACAGCAGGCGCCGGAACTCGCGCTGCTTCCCGGCGTTGCCGGTCGCGATCAGGAGGCTTCGGGTCACCCGCCCGCGACGCCCGGCGGGGCCTGGATCGCGGCCTGCTGGAGCGTGAACAGCTGGCGGATGCCGGCTGCGGCGAGATCGACCATGCCGTCCATCTGCTGGCGGGTGAAGGCGCCGTGCTCGGCCGTGCCCTGCACCTCGATCAGGCGATCGTCATCGGTCATGACGACGTTGAAGTCGACTTCGGCCGTCGAATCCTCCGAGTAGTCGAGGTCGAGGTACGGTTGCCCGTTCACGATCCCGACGCTGACCGCAGCCACCTGGCCGGTGACGAGGTGTCCCATCCCGTACTTGTTGAGGCCCCTGGCGAGCGCGACGTAGGCGCCGGTGATGCTGGCGGTGCGCGTTCCGCCATCGGCCTGGATGACGTCGCAGTCGAGCGTGATCGTGCGCTCGCCGAGCTTCGCCATGTCGATGACGCCCCGCAGCGAGCGGCCGATGAGACGCTGGATCTCGTGCGTCCTGCCGCCGATCTGGCCACGAGCCGCCTCGCGCTGGCTGCGCTCGGTGCCCGCGCGCGGCAGCATGCTGTACTCGGCGGTGACCCAGCCGCGGCCCTTGCCTCGCATCCAGCCGGGCACGCGGTCCTCGATGGTCGCCGCGCAGATGACGCGGGTGTCGCCGACCCGGATGAGGACCGATCCCTCGGCGAACTTGAGATAGTCCGGCACGATCTTGATCGGCCTGAGCTGGTTCGGCACGCGGCCGTCGTTCCGACGGCCGACGGCGGCGATGGGTGCGGTCATGAGGCCGTCGATTCTACGCGCAGCCCGGACCGATGCGTTTCCTCAGTCGAAGGCGCGGCGGAGGAAGGCGGCCATCTGCTCGCGGGTCACGGTTGACGACGGGCAGTATCGACCGTCTCCGCAGCCGCTCGTGACACCGGCGGCGGCAAGCCGGTTGATGGCGTCCTGGTGCATGTTGTCGTTATCGTCCCAGAAGTAGTCATTCCCGGTCGGCGGCAGGTCCAGGGCGCGCACCAGGAAGCTCGCCATCTGGTCGCGCGACACGTTCCATCGCGGGCAATAGAGGTCCGCGGCGCAGCCGTTCGTGACGCCGGCCTGCGCAACGCTGTTGATGTCGGGCTGGTGGCCGCTCGACCAGTCATCGCTGAAGTAGTCGATCACCGAGGCCGGAAGGTTCGTCGCGCGCTTGAGGAAGCTGGCCATCTGCTCGCGGGAGACGGCGGACGTCGGGCAGAAGTAGGCAGCGGCGCAGCCGGTGGTGATGCCGGACTGCACAAGCCATTCGATGTCGGCGCCGAACGGCGAGCCGCTGGTGTCGTAGAACCCGCCGGGGCCGAGGACCTGCGGGGGCGCCGACGTCGCGCCGCACACCCTGGCAAACACCATGACGCCGTAGTAACGGCCATCGCTGCCCTGTGTCGAGCTCCCGCCGACGTGCGTGTAGTTCCCATCGAGCATGACCGACTTGTGGAGCGGAGAGTTCATCCACTGGGTGATGAAGGTGTCGACGCCCCCTGACGAGTTCATCGCCACGATCTCGCCGAGCGCCTCCCAGCAGATGCCGAGCTGGGCGAAGCGCGCGATCAGCGCGGGGAAGTCGTGGCCGATCTGCTGCGCCGCCGCCACTTCGTTGCTGCGCTCGACGGCGATCTGGTCGATGAGCGCGTGGACCGCAACCGGGCCGACGCCGGCTTCGGCGCGACGGGCGTTCGCGGCGGCTGCGAAGGTCGCTCCGTCGACCGCGGCCGCCGGGAGGGCGAACGCTGGGACGAGGGCGGCCGCGAGCAGCGAGGCGCTGAGCAGCGGTGTGAGGAGACGGCGGAAGTCGGGACGGCGGGACAAGTGCAATCGGCTCCGGGGTACGTGATATGGCTACCCGCCTACCGTAGGAGCCTGTCAGCGTTCCGACGATGGGCCGATGGTCAATCGACCGATGGCCCGATCGGCTTATGAGGCTACGACCCGAGAGCGCGGTGCAGGAAGGCAGCCATCTCCTCGCGGGTCATGAGCCGCGAGGGGCAGTAGAGCCCGGGACTGCAGCCGTTCGTGACACCGGCGGCGGCAAGGCGATTGATGTCGGCCTCGTGCTGGCTGCCGGCATCATCGGCGAAGTAATCACGGGCGGCGGCCGGCAGATTGAGCGCACGCGCAAGGAAGCTGGCCATCTGGTCGCGGCCGACGGGCGCCGATGGGCAGTAGCTCGTGCCGCCGCAGCCGAGCGTGATCCCCGCCTGAGCAACCCGGTTGATGTCGGCTTCGTGCTGGCTTCCGGCGTCATCGGTGAAGTAGTCGTCGGCGGCCGCGGGCAGGTTGAGCGCGCGGGCAAGGAAGCTGGCCATCTGGTCGCGTGGGACGAGGGCCGTCGGGCAGAATCGCCCGCCTCCGCAGCCAGTCGTGATCCCGTGCTCGACGAGCCAGACGATGTCACCAACGAACAGGGAGCCGCGCACGTCGATGAAAGGCAGCTCGCCGAACTGCGACTCCAGCTCATTCCACAGCTCGGGGCGATCGACGTCCATCAGCAGGTGCCAGATGCCGACGCCGCGCATGCCGGTGGCCGTCACCATCTCGTACTTTGCCGCGAGCGAGATCGCGTCGTCGTAGTAGCCCTGAACGTACGAGTTGTAGGTGCTGCTGTGGTACGTGTACCAGGGGACCTGGCCGTTCCCGTCCCAGAGGCGTCCGTAGCTGGCGCTGGCAGCGATCGCATCGACGTAGCGCGACGCCCAGGACCGTCCGATTGCCACGTCATTGACCGTCGGACAGACGCTTCCGGACCTGCAGGTCAGCGAGTTCATTGTCGCCGTCTGCGTCGTCCAGGCTCGTCCGTAATAGGGCACGCCCCAGATCAGCTTGCTTGCCGGAACGCGGGCGAGATAGCTCGACATCGCCTCACGAATGTCGAAGATGTACGGGCTGTCGATCGGCGCAACGCCGCCCGCCCGTGCCGAGCCCGACCAGCTGAAGTCATACCCCATGACCATGATGGCGTCCGCGGCCCCGTCGGCAGAGAGACCGGCGAGGTTGTAGCCCTCGTCCCACGCTGCGGCCCCGCCGGTCGTCGCGACGGTGAGGTAGCTCCCCGCTCCCGACGCGACGAGGGCGGCCTTCACCTCGCGCACGAAGGTGGTGTATTGCGATTCGAGCGAATTGGGCACCGGCTCAAAGTCAAGGTTTACGCCGTCGGCATTACGGGCGGCCACTGCCGAAGCGATCTCGGCCGCCAGCGCGGCGCGATTCGGCGCGCTGGAGAGGAGCGCCGTCATCGCCGAGTAGTCGCCGCCCCACGCCATCATGGTGACCGTGAGGTGGACACCGACGCCGTGAGCGTGCGCCTGGTTGATCACATCGGTCATGTCCGCCGAGGCCCACCCCGACCAGCCCGTGCCGCTGCGCAGCAGCGTCCCGTCCGCCTGCGCCGCCACGCTGAAATACGCGATGGTCGAGACGAGGTCGTAGCGCAGGTACTGCCGGAGCGAGGGATCGAGCGCCCAGTACGGCAGGTACCCATACACCTCGCGGGTCAACCCGTTCGGCAGGCTGGCGATGGCACCCAGCTCCTGGACCGTGCCGCCATCGGTGGCAGCCGGTCCCATCGGCTCGGGCATGTTGCCGGGCGGAAGCTCGATGACATCGGCGCCGTGCTCGGTGAGCATCTCAGAGTGGACGGTCGGAGGGCTCGAGGGCTCGGTGGTGGCCGGTTCGGGCGGCGACGAGGGAGGATCAGCGGCCGTGACGGGGGACGCGCCCAGAGACACCCCCAACGCGAGCAGGAGGGCGGGAAGGCAGGCTTGAGCGCGGCGCTTGGTTGACATCCGGCCCCGAAGGCTACATCGGGTGGTGCGGTTCGGAATAGTACGGATGGGTGAGATGCACTAGCTCCCGATGGCCCGATGGAGGAATGCCGCCATCTGCTCTCGCGTCACAGAGCGGTCCGGGCAGTACTGGTTGCTCGTGCAGCCGGTGGTGATGCCCGCTGCCGCCAGCCGATTGATGTTGGCCTCGTGCACCGAGCCGGCGTCGTCGATGAAGTAGTCCTGCGGCGCCGTCGGAAGACTGAACGCGCGGGCCAGGAAGCTGGCCATCTGGTCGCGAAGGACGAGATCCTTGGGACAGTACAGACCGTCGTTGGTGCAGCCGCTGGTGATGCCGGCTGCCGCGAGCCGATTGATGTCGGCCTCGTGGACCGATCCGGCATCATCGGAGAAGTAGTCCTGCTCCGCTGCCGGGAGGTTCAGCGCGCGGGCGATGAAGCTGGCCATCTGCTCGCGGGTCACGTTGGTGGTTGGGCAGAACCGTTCGAACGCGCATCCGGAGGTCACGCCACTGTTGGCCAGCCACAGGATGTCATCGATGAATCCGGATGAGCCGATGTCGCGGAACGGGCCGATGAGGGGGGCCAGGCCCGGGGATCGGTTGGGATCGCCGGCGAAGGCGTACCAGAAGTCGGGCTCGTTGAAGTGGAATCCCTCGATCGTCGTCTGCTGCACCCACGTCTCGGCTCCGGCAATGTCAGGGTGTGACGTCTTTGTGAGCGTCGACGCCGAGTAGCCGCGGCCGGCGGCGAAGATGGTGGCGTAGCTGGAGCCCGCCTGCGTCAGGAGCCGGGAGACGATCTGGTTGGCGTCGCTGTAGGCGGTGGCGATGAACGTGCCGCCCAGCGTGAGGATCGGGTAGGAGTAGTTGCTGACGCGCGCCTGCGCCTCCGCCAGCGTGGTGATCGGCGTGGTCTGGGCATATCGCTCGCCGAAGCCCGGAGCGTAGTGCGCCTGGGCGTAGACCATCGTGAACCCGGCGGCCGGTGTGATGGGTCCGCCGCCGCAATGGGTGCGCTGCGCCACGCCGTCGCTGCCGCTGAGCGTGCCGAGGAGCGCCTTCTCGCCGCAATAGACGAGGGTGCCGTTGGACCAGCTGTCGGCATCGCCGTTCGTGGTCGAGGTGTTGAGCCCCCAGCCGTTGGTCCGATCCTTCAGCTCCGTCGTGCCGTACGGGTTCGGAAAGCCGTTCCCGTGCCCGAAGTAGACGATGATGTTGGCGCCGTCCACGGCTGCCTTCACGTTCGCCCAGGTCGCGTTCGGCGAGTAGACCTTGACCACGGTGGCGCCGGCGGCAGCGGCCGCACTGGCCGCGTTGTCAGCGCTCGACCGGTAGTTGCCGGTCAGGCTGCCCACCGGGCCGACGATGATCACGACCTTCTCGCCGGCCGCAAACGTGGGTGACGGGGCCGGAACGGCCGTCACGAGCAGCGCGACGAACAGGCTGACCATGATCGAGAAGGCACGGGTGCGGACGGGCAATGGAGAGACCTCGGGTGGTGATTGACGCGAGCGTCGACCCTACGTCGAGGAGGTCCGCGCGACCATGGCGCTATGGTCCGGGCCCCCGTACGCACCGATTGGGCCAGTGCCCCTGCGCACCGCGCCCTGGGTCAGCCCTGGCTGAACTCCAGCACGACGAGCAGGCGCTCGATCGACTCGACGTCGAAGGCCGGGCGCACGAACGCGGTCTGCGTCAGGGCGTTCTGGTCGGGCTCCACGGCCTGGATGCGGCCGATCAGGAGGCCTCCCGGATACCGGCTCGCCTCCTCGCCGAAGGTCAGCCCTGCGCTCACGATGGTGCCGCCGATCTCGAGGCTCTCAGTGACCGGCACGTTGACCATCACCAGCTGCCCGCCCGGCTGGCCGCGGATCTCGCCCAGCGCACGACTCGCCTGGTCGACCGCGATCACGACCGAGCGTGTGTCGACGATGAGCCGCACCCGCGCGGTGTCGTCGGTCACCGAGATGACCGTGCCGGCCAGTGCGCCGGCGCCGTCGGCGTTGCCCACGACCGGCATGCCGGGCGCCAGGCCCTGCTCCGTCCCCGCATCGATCCCAACCTCCCATGCCAGGTTGGACGGGTCGCGGCTGATGACGCGTACCGGCAGGAGCTCCATGTCGAGCGCCTGGCTGATGCCCAGCAGCTGGCGCAGCTGGTCGTTCTCGCGGGCGGCCTCGGTCAGCTCGGCCATCCGCTGTTCGGTGCCGGCCAGCTCACGGCGAAGCCGGTCGTTCTCCGTCCGCAGGCGATCGATCTCGCCGATGGCGCCGAAGACCCCGGCCACTCCCTCGCCGATCCCGCCGATCGTGCTGCGCACCGGATCAAGCGCCCGGGTCGTGACCCGCTGCAGGGTCAGTGCCGCCTCCGTCGAGCTGGCGAGCAGCATGAGCAGGCAGGCGATCGTGTAGGCCGCGAACCAGAGGCCGCTCCGCGCTCGCCGGTTCGGGCTTGGGGGCCCGTACATCGTCGGCTGGCGTCAGCGAGGGGCGCGGGTGAACTGCTCGCTGACGAGGACCCGCTCGAGGGTGTCGAGCTCCTCGAGCACGCGCCCCGTGCCGCGTACCACGCAGGTGAGGGGGTCGTCGGCGATGTGCACCGGCATCTGGGTCGCCTCGGCCACGCGGCGGTCGAGCCCGGCGAGGAGCGCGCCGCCACCGGCCAGCACGATGCCCTGGTCCATGATGTCGGCCACCAGCTCGGGCGGCGTCTCTTCGATCGTCTCCTTGATGGCCTCGACGATCTGGACGATCGACGGCTCCAGCGCCTCGCGAATCTGGTCGCCGCCGACCTCGATGCTGCGCGGCAGGCCGGTCAGCAGGTCGCGCCCGCGGAACGTCACCGTCCGCTCCGACTTCTCCTCGGGAAAGGCCGATCCGACCGCGATCTTGATCTCCTCGGCGGTTCGCTCGCCCATCAGCAGGTTGTACTCGCGTCGGGCGAAGCTGACGATGTCGGTGTCCATCTCGTCACCGCCGATGCGGATGCTGCGGCTGACGACGATGCCGCCAAGGCTGATGACGGCTACCTCGGTGGTGCCGCCGCCGATGTCGACGATGAGGCTGCCGCTCGGCTCGCTGACCGGCAGGCCGGCGCCAATCGCGGCGGCCATCGGCTCCTCGATCAGCCGCGCCCATCGGGCTCCGGCGTTGATGGTGGCGTCCCGCACGGCCCGCTTCTCGACCTCGGTCACGCCCGACGGGATGCCGACCAGGACGCGCGGGCGCGGGATGCGAGCGTATCGGTCATGCACCTTGTTGATGAAGTACCGGATCATCTGCTCGGTGACGTCGAAGTCGCTGATCACGCCGTCGCGCAACGGACGGATGGCGACGATGTTGGCCGGGGTGCGGCCCACCATCCGCTTCGCCTCGGCGCCGATCGCCAGCACGCGCTTGCTGCGTGTGTCCATGGCCACCACGGAGGGCTCGCTGATCACGATGCCGCGGTTGCGCACGGTCACCAGCGTGTTGGCGGTGCCGAGGTCGATCCCGACATCGTGGCTGAGAAGGCCGAGCAGGCCGTCGAAGAGTCCCAAAGTCCCTCTCGTGATGCTCAAGGTCGCCGGCCCGTGGCACGACAGGACGGACGCTCGCCGAATGACCGATGCGGTGCTCGGAAGCACCTTTGGGCGCGGCGCTACCCTACCACGGCATCCGCGCCGTGCCGGGCGTACGTTTGGCCCAGCCGGCAACCTCGCGGCGCGCTTGTACCCATCTGATAACGTCGGGCCGAACGGCGGGTGGGCGTAGCACGGAGACGATTGCGTGGCAGGCTTCTTCTCGGATGTGCCGGACCGAATCGGGTTCGGCGGGCTCGGGTCCAACGATCCGCTGACCTACAAGGTCTACGAGCCTGACCGCCTCGTTCTCGGCAAGCGCATGGAGGACCACCTCCGTATCGCGGTCTGCCTCTGGCACTCGTTCGCCTGGCCCGGATCCGACGTGTTCGGGGTCGGGACGTTCGACCGGCCCTGGCTCGCCGCCGGTGCCGATCCGATGGAGGCCGCGCGCGCGAAGCTCGATGCCGCGTTCGAGTTCATCGAGAAACTCGGGGTACCGTTCTTCACCTTCCATGACCGCGACGTGTCGCCCGAGGGCAGCACGTTCGCCGAGACGCGCGCGATGCTCGACGCCGTCGTCGCCGCCATCGAGAGCCACATGGAGCGCACCGGGGCCCGTCTGCTGTGGGGAACCGCGAACCTGTTCGGCCACCCTCGCTACGCCGCCGGTGCCGCGACCAACCCGGATCCTGAGGTCTTCGCCTACGCCGCCGCGCAGGTGAAGCACATGCTCGAGGCGACGCATCGGCTGGGAGGCGTCAACTACGTGCTGTGGGGCGGCCGGGAGGGCTACGAGACCCTGCTCAACACCGACCTCGCGCGCGAGGAGGCGCAGCTCGCCCGCTTCCTGACCCTCGTCGCCGAGCACAAGCAGCAGATCGGCTTCGCGGGGACGCTGCTCCTGGAGCCGAAGCCGATGGAGCCGACGAAGCACCAGTACGACTACGACTCCGCCACCGTCGACTCGTTCCTGCTGCGCCACGACCTCGCCGGCGAGTACCGCGTGAACATCGAGGTCAATCACGCCACACTCGCCGGCCACAGCTTCCACCACGAGGTCGCGGTGGCGATCGCGCGGGACATCTTCGGGAGCATCGACGCCAACCGCGGCGACGACCAGAACGGGTGGGACACCGACCAGTTCCCCAACTCGGTCGAAGAGCTCGCCCTGGCCCTGTACGAGATCATCCGGGCCGGCGGCTTCACGACCGGCGGATTCAACTTCGACGCGAAGCTGCGCCGCCAGAGCCTCGATCGGTCCGATCTGTTCCACGCGCACGTCGGCGGCATCGACACGCTGGCGCGGTCGCTGCTCGTGGCGGCCGACCTGGTGGAGGCTGGCGACCTCGAACGCGAACGGGAGCGCCGCTACGCCGGCTGGGGGGAGGGTCTCGGCGCCGACATCCTCGGCGGCTCCGCCTCACTGGCCGAGCTCGAGGCTCGCGTCGCCGATGGCGGGATCGACCCGCGACCCCGGAGCGGTGGGCAGGAGCGCCTGGAGAACCTCGTCAACCAGAGGGTCTGGTCGGCCGATCGAGACCGCTGACCGGTGGCATCCCACGTTCTCGGGATCGACGTCTCGACCACGGCCACCAAGGCTGTCCTCGTCGACGAGGCCGGAACGGTCGCCGGCATCGGCTCCGCGTCCTACCGATACGACGTCCCCCAGCCGCTGTGGAGCGAGCAGGATCCGCTGACTGTGGTGGGATGGCGACGCGGTTGCGGCCGTTCGGTACCGTGCCTCGCCTCATCCGGGGTCCCTGCCGAGGACGTGGTTGCCGTTGGCCTGGCCGGGCCAGATGCACGGCGCGGTCCTGCTCGACGCCTCCGACCAGCCGCTGCGCCCCGCGATCCTGTGGAACGACCAGCGGACCTCCGCCGAGTGCGACGAGATCCGTCGCGGGCTGGTCGGCCCGCGCCGGCTCGATCGAGGTCACCGGCAACGACGCGCTGACCGGGTTCACCGCGCCGAAGCTGCTCTGGGTGCGCCGACCACGAGCCAGAGACGTCTGGACGCGGGATCGCGCACGTCCTGTTGCCGAAGGACTATCGTTCGCCTGCGGCTGACCGGCGACCACGCGGTGGACAAGGCCGATGCGGCCGGCACCCTGCTCCTCGACCTCGCCGCGCGCGACTGGTCGCCGGAGGTGCTGTCGCGCCCTGGACATCGATCCGTCGCTGGATGCCAGCGACCGTGGGAGGGGCCCGAGGTGACCGGTTCCGTCACCGCTGCCGCGGCAGCCGCCACCGGCCTGCGGCCGGGCACGCCGGTCGTCGCCGGCGGCGGGGACCAGGCAGCGAACGGCGGTCGGGGTCGGGGCAGTGGCCCCGGGGACGATGGCGCTGTCGCTCGGCACGTCGGGGGTCGATCTTCGCGATCCACGGACCGACCGCTCGTTCGAGCCCGAAGGGCGCGTCCATGCCTTCTGCCACGCGGTGCCGGGGCGCTGGCACATGATGTCGGTGATGCTGTCGGCGGCGGGCAGCCTGCGCTGGTTGCGTGACGCGCTGGCGCCGGACGAGAGCTTCGGCGATCTCGTGGCGGCCGCCCACGGGGTGCCAGCTGGGCAGCGACGGCCTCTTCTTCCTGCCGTACCTGACGGGCGAGCGCAGCCCGCATCCGAACCCGCTGGCGCGCGGCGCGTTCGTCGGCCTGACCGTGACGCACGATCTTCGCCACATGACCCGCGCCGTGCTGGAGGGTGTGGCGTTCGGGCTGCGCGACGGGCTGGACCTGATGATTGCCGCGGGAATGCCGGCACCGGCACAGATGCGCGCATCCGGCGGCGGAACGGCGAGCCCGCTGTGGCGCCAGATCCTGGCCGACGTGCTGGGAACCGAGATCGCGACGGTGAGCACGTCGGAAGGGCGCAGCCTACGGCGCCGGACTGTTGGCGGCGGCCGGCGCGGGCTGGTTCCGAACGTGGAGGCGGCGACGGCTGCCGGTGACGGTCGCCCCGCGTCGCGCAACCCGGGCCGGACGTATCGGCCTATGCCGAGGCGCACGCCAGCTATCGCGACCTCTACCCCGCCCTGCTGCCGACTTCCTGTCCCGAGGCTGCTGAGGCTCAGATCTGCAGCTCGGCCAGCTCCTCGCTGGACGCCTCTTCCGGCTTCTTGCCCAGGATGATCATGGCCAGCACGTCGTCGGTGCGTGAGTCCTCGCTTCGCGACCGTGTCCACGATGCGGCCGTGGTACATGACGCTGATCCGTCGGACAGGTCGAACACGTCGTGGATGTCGTGGCTGATGAGGAAGATGCCGATGCCCCTCGTTCTTCAGCTGGCTGATGAGGTCCCGTACCTGCGCCGTTTCGGCCGGTCCGAGCGCGGCGGTCGGCTCGTCCATGATCAGGATCCGGGCATTGAAGTGGACGGCACGACGCGATCGCGACTGCCTGGCGCTGGCCACCGGAGAGCGACCGACCGGCGTCGTGAAGTCGCGTGAAGTTCGGGTTCAGGCGGCCCATCACCTTGCGGGTCGGCGTCCTCCATGGCGCCATCGTCGAGGGTGCCCCCCAGGCTCACCAGTCTCGCGGCCAAGGAACACGTTGGCGGGCGCGTCGACGATTGTCGGCCAGCGCCAGGGTCTGGTAGATGCATCTCGATGTCCGAACGCCTTGGCGTCGCGCGGGATTGTTGATGGCGGCCGGCTTGCCCTCGATCAGGATCTCGCCCGAGTCTGCCGATGTGCGCCGGAGAGCGTGCGGATGAGGGTGGACTTCCCGGCGCCGTTGCCGCCGACCAGGCCCGACGACCTCGCCCGGCTCGAGGTCGATGTGCACGTCGTCGACGGCATGGACGCCGCCGAAGGCAACGCTGATGTTGCCGCATCTCCACCAGCGGCATGCGTTTCCCTTCCGGTGCGGCTCGCTGCGTCGTCGAAGTCATCGTCACGCCTCCAGTCTCGGCCGTCCGCGCGCCGGCGGTTAGCGTGTCGAGGCCGACCGCCGACGATCAGGACGATGCCGGCGACCACGTCCTGGGTCGGCGAGTTCACTGCCGTTGAAGCTCATGCCCGTAGCGAAGCGACTGCATGACGAACGCGCCGAGCACCGCACCCGGGATCGTGCCGATGCCGCCCGCGAACGACGTCCCGCCGATGACCGCGGCGCGGCGATGACGTACGAGCTCGTCGTGACCCTGAGGCCGACGTCCAGCGTCGCCGCCGTTGAGCCGCGCCGTCTGGACTGCTGCGCTGATGCCGCACAGCAGGCCCATCAGGATGAAGTCTTCATGACCGGTCCAGCGAGTGTTGATGCCGGCGAGCTCGGCGGCCTCGGGGTTGCCGCCGTAGGCGTAGACGTACCGGCCGAAGCGGCGACGGGTGGCGAGGAAGGTCATCACGATGCGTGACGAAGATCAGGATGATGACGGGCACGGCAGGCCGGTCGGGACCTTGAGACCGCCCGCCGGCTCGGTGATGCCGTTGGCCTCGCGCGTACTGCGGCGCCAGGCCGGCCGGCATGGATAGTTGGTTGGCAAACGCCGCCACGGCGCCGAGGACGGCCGCGCACGCCGATCGCGCCGAGCAGACTCGGCCCACATCGGTCGCAGCGGGAAGCCGAAGCGCGCCGCTGGCGGCGGCTGGAGACGAACAGGCTGAAGATGATCGCCGGCGCACGCGACGATCCGGCCACGATCCAGGTGGCCATCGCCGAGCGAGCCCGTCGGGCCGCCGCCGATCTGGCGGAATTCCGTCTGCAGGCCCGCCACGGCTGCGCCGCTGGGCGAGGAGCAGACCGAGCCCGCGCAGCGGACAGCAGGCCGCCCAGCGTGACGATGAAGGACGGAACGCCGACGTAGGCGATGATGAAGCCCTGCAACGCCGCCGATGAATGCGCCGAGCCCCAGCCCGACGCCGAGGGTGACGAGCCACGTGGAAGGGCTGTCGAAGCCGAGCCCAGGGCGCCGGCATCCAGGCGGTCTGCAGCATGGCTATCGACATGGCCGATGAAGCCGACGATCGACCCGACCGAAAGGTCGATGTTGCGCGAGACGATGATCGAGGACCATGCCGGTGGCCATGATGCGACGCCCGAGGCCTGGACGGAGAGGGTGACCAGGTTGCGCCGGCTGGAGGAAGCTCCCGCCGGACAGGATGTGGAAGCCGACCAGGATGACCGCCAGGCGCGATCAGCATCCCGAACAGCCGCAGTGTCGATCTCGGTTGCGGCAGCAGCCGGCGCAGCGCAGCGCCGGCTCGGGCCGGCTGCGCCTGGAGCCGCGCTGGTCGGGGCTGCCGCCACGACATCGGCACCCTCACGATTCCCGATGCGGGAGAGCGCCCTGCGCCGCGGCAGTGCCGCGGCGCAGGGCGCCATCAGTCTCGGCTCAGCTGTCGACTCGTCGCAGGCGGCCGCGTCCCGACCGTCCGCGTCGACGCCCTCGCAGAGCTCTTCCTCGGTCGAGCCGAGTCGGCAGCAGGCTCAGCGTCTCGGCGGTGATCGGATCGGCTCGAGGATGAACGACTTGACGGTGTTCTCGTCGCCCGAGTCCGGCTTCCGTCCGGTCCCGGGCGTCGCGAAGTCGGCTGCGGTCAGGCCCTCGTCCGGCGCGACTCGTCGGTCGATGAGGCCGTCCGGCATCGTCAGCGCCGGCCATCGCGCGTGCCTCGCAAGCTGCAGCGCAGCGCCGGCCGCCTTGCCCAGCTCGTTGGCGTCCTTCCAGACGTCGATGTACTGCGGTGCCCAGTGGCGACTTGTTCAGGGTGGCGGGATCGCCATCCTGGCCGCTGACCGGGATCTGGCCGTAGCCCTTGGCCTGGAGCGCAGCCACCACGCCGCAGCGCCATGCTGTCGTTCTCCGCCAGCACCGCGTCGATCTGGACGTCGTCTGTTGGCTCGGTCATGAACTGCCTCCATCTCGTTCTGGGCGGTCGCGGTATCCCAGTGTCGGTGAACTCTCGCCGACGATCGTGATCGTCTCGCGTCGATCGCCCATCCTGGACGCCCGCCTCGATCCAACCCGGCAGGCAGGAAGTCGGAGTTCGGGTCGGCACCGGTCGCCCTTGATCATCACGTAGTTGCCGGTCGACCTGCTCGAGGATGGCCTCGGCCTCGCATTCGCCAACGCCGACGTTGTCGAAGCTGATGTAGAGGACGTCCTCCGATCCTCGATCAGGCGGTCGTAGCCGATGACGGCCACGCCTGGTCGCGGCCGCCTGGACCGCGGGAGCGATGGTCGTCCGTGTTCTGGGCGAGGATGATGAGGACGTTGGCGCCCTGCGAGAGCAGGTTCTCCACGTCGGTGGCCTGCTGCTCCTCGGACGAGCCGGCGTCAGCCGAGATGTACTCGGCGCCGACCCGTCGAGGTGCTGCCTGGATGGCAGGCTCGTCGCGCAGTGCCCAGCGCGGCTTCTGGTAGTTGTTCCACGAGACGCCGACGATGCAGTCGCCTCCGGCAGCCGGCTCCGATGCAGCGGGCTCCGATGCGGCTGGCTCCGATGCGGCTGGCTCCGATGAGCCGGCATTACCGGTGCACGCGGCCAGCACGAGGGCGATGACGCCCAGGGTTGCCGCGAACCTCCGATTGGTCATGAGTGTTGCTCCTCCGATTTCATTCCCCGCTGCGCCATCCGGGATGGCATCGCCCACCGTAGGCTACTCGGTTGTCAAGCCCCTCCGCGTCGTGCTGCGACATCGATCGGCTGCGCCGACATCCCGCGCGGCCGATCGGGCAAGCATTGGCTTGAAAGGGCAAGCTCGGCCGGCGCTGGTGGTGCGCCTTCCACTCCGGAGCCTGCCGTAGACTCTTTCATCGCGGCGGCCCGTGTCAGTAGATCGAACGCGCCGCGCCGACCCGACACAGGGAGTGGTGGTACGCATGGAGCCGACGACGGCTGCGCTGGGGGATCCTCTCGACCGCGGCCATCGGGCGGCGAAAGGTCATCCCGGGCATCAAGGGCGCGGAGCATTGCGAAGTCGTCGCAATCGCCTCGCGAGACCTGGCCCTGGCCGAGCGCGCGGCGGAAGAGCACGAGATCCCCCGCGCCCACGGCTCGTACGAGGCGCTCCTCGCCGATCCCGACGTCGACGCCGTGTACATCCCGCTCCCGAACCACCTCCACGCGGCGTGGGCGATCGCCGCAGCCGAGGCCGGCAAGCACGTCCTGTGCGAAAAGCCACTGGCACTGACGGTCGCGGACGCTGAGCGCATGGTCGAGGCCGCCGAGCGGGCCGGGGTCCATCTCATGGAGGCGTTCATGTACCGCCTCCATCCGTCGTGGGTCGCCGTGCGCGAGCTGGTCGACGGCGGGCGGATCGGAGCATTGGCGGCCGTCCACAGCTGGTTCTCCTACTACAACGACGACCCCACTGACATCCGCAACATCGCCGACGTCGGCGGCGGCGCGCTTTACGACATCGGCTGCTATTGCGTGAACCTCTCGCGCATGCTCTTCGGCGCGGAGCCGCGCAGGGTCGCGGCGGCGATCGTCCGCGATCCGCTCAACGGAACGGACGTGCTGACCAGCGGACTTCTCGAGTTCGACGGCGGCACGGCCACCTTCACGTGCTCGACCCGAGCCGAGGATGACCAGCAGGTCCACGTCTACGGGACGCGGGGCCGGATCTCGGTCGGCATCCCGTTCAACATCCCGCCCGACCTGCCGACCGAGGTCTCGGTCTTCGCCGGCGGCGACCCACCGGTCGCGCCCGGGCGCGAGGTGCTCACCTTCGCGCCCGCGGACCCGTACACCGTCGAGGCCGAGCAGTTCGCGACCGCCGATCCTCGACGGCCGGCCAACGCCCGTCGACCCGCGGGACGCGGTCGCCAACCTGCGCGTGATCGAGCAGCTCTTCGCGGCCGGCGAGACGGGGCGGCGCAGCTCGTTGACGTCCCTCGTCCGGCGGAGCCCGCTGGTCGCCGGGTCCGCGCTGGTGGTGCTGGTCGTCGCGGTGGCTCTCGGAACCGTGTTGGGGTTCGGGCGCTCCGGCATCGCGACGCCCGCCGCGCTCGATCCGCCGCGCTTCGTGGAGGAGGCGGCGGCGGCCGGCATCGAGCACAGCTACGACGGGGAGTTCAACTTCTTCGTCGGGGGCGGCGTGGCGGCGTTCGACTGCGACGACGACGCCGATCCTGACCTCTACTTCGCCGGCGGCGCCGGGCCGGCGGCGCTGTACCGAAACGACAGCCCGATCGGCGGCGCCCTGCGGTTCACGACCGAGGCCGACCCGGTCACGGACCTGACCGAGGTGACCGGCGCCTACCCGCTCGACGTGGACGGCGACCGCAACACCGACCTCGTCGTGCTGCGCGTCGGGGAGGACGCGATCCTTCGCGGACTGGGCGACTGTCGCTTCGAGCGGGCCAACGAGTCGCTCGGCTTCGACGGGGGTGACGCCTGGACGGCGGCATTCAGCGCCACCTGGGAGGAAGACGCGTCCCTGCCGACCCTGGCGTTCGGCAACTACCTCGTCCTCGATGACGGCCAGCAGGCGCTCGAGTGCGACGACAACCAGCTCGTCCGGCCCGGTGCGGATGGCGGCCGCTACGCGGCGCCGGTGGCGCTCTCGCCGGGATGGTGCTCGCTCTCGATGCTGTTCAGCGACTGGGACCGATCCGGCCGCCGCGACCTGCGCGTCTCGAACGACCGCCACTACTACCGCGACGGAGAGGAGCAGCTGTGGCGCATCGAGGCGAACGCGCCGCCACGCCTCTGGACCCGCGAGGAGGGCTGGGAACGGCTGCGCATCTTCGGCATGGGCATCGCCAGCTACGACCTGACCGACGACGGCTACCCCGAGGTCTACCTCACCAGCCAGGCCGACAACAAGCTGCAGACCCTGACTGATCCCACCGACGGGCGGCCGACCTACGAGCGACATGGCGCTCGAGTCGGGCGTGACCGCGACCCGGCCGTACGCGGGCGACACGACGCTCCCGTCGACGGCATGGCATGCCGAGTTCCAGGACGTGAATGCCGACTCGTTCGTCGACCTCTTCGTCACCAAGGGCAACGTGGAGGCGATGCCGAGTACGCGGCCCGCGACCCGAGCAACCTGCTGCTCGGCCAGCCCGACGGCACGTTCGTCGAGCGGACCGAGGCGGCCGGCCTGCTCAGCTTTGCGCGAGCCCGTGGAGCGGCGCTGGTCGATCTCAACCTCGACGGGATGCTCGACCTCGTCGTCGTCCACCGGCGCGAGAACGTCGGCCTGTGGCGCAACGTTGGCTCGGGGACGGCCGCCGCGCCAGAGCCGCAGGGCAATTGGGTCGCGCTCCGTCTCGACCAGGCGGGTGAGAACCATGACGCCATCGGTGCCTGGGTCGAGGTGCGCATCGGCGAACGGATCATGCGGCGCGAGCTCACGGTCGGCGGCGGGCATGCCGGCGGGCAGCTCGGCTGGACTTCCTTCGGCATTGGCTCGGCCGAAGACGCCGAGGTCTCGGTGCAGTGGCCGGATGGCGAGGTCGGGCGCGTGGGTGCCGGTGGACGCCAATCGCTTCGCGACGATCGAACGGGGTGCGTCCGAGCCGGTCTACTTCACGCCGCAGGCCACGGACGGAGGATGATGCGCCGATGAGCAGGCAGACCGCCTCCGCGCGCCTGGCGCAGATCGAGCTGCCCGAGTTCGGCATGCCGGACGCCATGCCGGAGATCCCACCCGGGACGCATGCCGCTCGCCTCGAACGGCTCCGGGAGCGCGCGGATGAACGCCGGTACGACCGGCTGGTGGTCTACGCCGATCGCGAGCACAGCGCCAACCTCTCGTACCTGACCGGATTCGACCCCCGCTTCGAGGAGGCGTTGCTGGTCGTCGGTCCGGACGGCGATCCTGCCGTGCTCGTCGGCAACGAGTGCTACGGGATGGCAGGCGCCGCGCCCCTGTCGATGCGGCGGCACTTCTTCCAGGACTTCAGCCTCCCCGGCCAGCCGCGCGATCGTTCCCGCGCGCTGGCCGAGATCCTGGGGGACGAGGGCATCGCCCCCGGCAGCCGGATCGGCGTCATCGGTTGGAAGACCTACGCCCGTGCCGAGATGAGCGACCTGCCGGCCTACCTTGTCGACGAGCTGCGCGGCATGGTGGGGGCGACCGGGACCGTCGAGAACGCAACGGACCTGCTCATCGACGCCGGGGCCGGCCTGCGGGTCATCAACGAGGTGGAGCAGCTGGCCGCGTTCGAGTGGGCGAGCTGCCAGACCTCGCAGGGCGTCCGGCGGCTGCTCGGCGGCCTGCGGCCGGGGATGACGGAACGCGAGGCCGTTGCGCTCCTCGGCTGGAACGGCTGGCCCCTCTCGTGCCACCTCATGCTGACCGCCGGCCCGCGAGCCACCCTCGGGCTTCTGAGCCCGGGCGATCGGCCGATCGAGCGAGGCGATCGGTTCACGACCGCCTTCGGCATCTGGGGAGCGCTCACCTGTCGGGCCGGCTTCGTGACCGAGTCGGCCGCCGAGCTGCCCGAGCCGATCCGCGACTACGTCGACCGCCTGGTGGCACCGTATTTCACCGCGATCGCCGAGTGGTACGGCGCCATCCGCATCGGCGTGACCGGCGGGGTGCTGCACGACATCATCGCCCGCCACCTCGGCGACCCGTTCTTCGGCATCTTCCTCAACCCGGGCCACCAGCTGGGTCTCGACGAGTGGGTGAACTCGCCGATCGGGCCCGGCTCGACGACCGAGCTGCGCTCCGGCATGTGCTTCCAGGTCGACGTCATCCCCGCCACCGGCACCGACTACTTCACGACGAACATCGAGGACGGCATCGCCCTGGCCGATGCGTCGCTGCGCGACGCCTTCGCCGATCGCTATCCCGCCGCTTGGACGCGGATCCAGCTCCGCCGACGATTCATGGCCGAGCAGCTGGGCATCGAGCTCCACCCCGACGTGCTGCCGTTCTCGAACATTCCGGCGCACCTGCCGCCATTCCTCCTGCGGCCTGACCACGCCATGACACTGGCCGGGTGACCCGGCCCGCCGAGCTCGCCCTCCGCAGCGACGAGCTCGAGGTGGTCGTGCTCCCGGAGCTCGGTGGTCGGATCCATCGGCTCCGGGCCTTCGGCATCGATCTGCTGCGAACGCCGACGGATCCGGCGCAGCACGCCGAGGAGCCCTTCTTCTGGGGCGCCTACGTGATGGCGCCCTGGTGCAACCGGGTGGCGCCGGGACCGATGGAGCTTGCCGGGAGCACCGTGGACCTCGCGGCGAACTTCGACGATGGAACCGCCATCCACGGCCAGGTGTCCGCGGTTCCGTGGCAGGTCTCGGCCGACGGCTCGCTCCACGTCACCGGCGGTGGCGCCGGCGACGGCTGGCCGTGGCGGTACGAGGTCGCCGCCACCGTCCAGGTGGACGGGCCGAGCCTGGGACTCGAGTACCGCCTCACGAATCGCTCGAGCTCATCCATGCCCGGGGGCGTCGGCCTTCATCCGTGGTTCCGGCGCCCGGTTGCGCTGCGCATCCCGGCCGACGCGGTGTACAGCGCGAATGCGGGCTCCGCGGCAAGGCCGGACCACGTGGCCGGAGCGCACGACCTGCGTGTCATGGGCGGTCCCCGCCGACGGCCTCGACGGGACCTGGACCGCCCTGGCCGCCCCGCGCATCGAGCTCGCCTGGCCGGAGGCCGGCGTCGTCGCCGGCATCGACGTCGAGGCTGATAGCCTGCTCGTGGCGGTCGCGACGCCGCCGCATCTCGACGCCGTGGCCGTTGAGCCACAGACGCACGGTCCGGACGGCCTGCGACGGCTGGCAAACGACGAACCCGACCCCTTGACGCTCATCGCGCCTGGCGAGACGCTCCGGCTCGGGCTGCGTCTCACCTTCGAGCGCGCCGGTGCCGGGTAACCGATGCGCGTATGGTTAGCCCGATGATGACCCCCGCGCTCGCGGTCCCAGAACAGGATCTGGCGCGCCTGGCTCGCGGCGAGCACCACGACCCGCACTCGATCCTCGGCGCACATCATGCCGAGGGCGGCACCGTGGTCCGTGCGTTCCACCCCGATGCGAACGCGGCCGCCCTGGTGGCGCCGAACGGCGGCGTCGCTCCAATGGAGCCGATCGGCAACGGGCTGTGGGCCGGGTTCGTGCCCGACCTCGAGCCCGGTCAGTTCGGGTACCGGGTCCGCTTCGCCTTTCCGGACGGGAATGCATGGATGCTCGACGACCCCTATCGGTTCAGCCCGACGCTCGGCGAGGTCGACCTGCACCTGATCGGTGAGGGCACGCACGAGCGGCTGTACGACGTGCTGGGCGCGCACGTGCGCACGCACGAGGGAGCGGCCGGGGTCAGCTTTGCCGTCTGGGCGCCGAACGCGCGGAGCGTCCGGATCGTGGGTGACTTCGACCGTTGGGACGGCAGGCTGATGCCGATGCGCTCGATGGGCGCCAGCGGCGTCTGGGAGCTGTTCGTGCCCGGCATCGGCGTCGGCGAGCTCTACAAGTACGAGATCCTCGGCCAGGACGGGACGCTGCGCCTCAAGGCCGATCCGCTCGCATTCTCGATGCAGGTGCGGCCGGAGACGGCGTCACGCGTGTGGGATACCACTGCGTTCAGCTGGTCGGACGACGCGTGGATGGCGGAACGCTCGACTCGCAATCCGTACAGGTCGCCGATGGCTGCCTACGAGGTCCACCTCGGCTCGTGGAGGCGTAACCCCGACGGCTCCTGGCTGGGCTACCGCCAGGCGGCGGAGCAGCTGGTCGAGCACTGCCGCCGCTTCGGATTCACTCACGTCGAGCTGCTGCCGGTGGCCGAGCATCCCTTCGACGGCTCGTGGGGCTACCAGGTCACCGGCTACTACGCCCCAACGTCTCGCTTCGGGTCGCCGGACGACTTCGCCGCGATGGTCGACATCCTCCACAACGCCGGCATCGGGGTGCTGGTCGACTGGGTGCCCGCCCACTTCCCGACTGACGACTTCGCCCTCCGCCGCTTCGACGGCACCGCGCTCTACGAGCACGCCGATCCGCAGCGCGGCGAGCACCCCGACTGGGGCACCCTGATCTTCGACTTCGGGCGGCCCGAGGTGCGCAACTTCCTGGTCGCCAACGCCCTCTTCTGGCTCGACCGCTATCACATCGATGGCCTCCGGGTCGACGCCGTTGCCTCGATGCTCTACCTCGACTACTCGCGCAAGGCGGGCCAGTGGACACCGAACGTCCACGGCGGGCGCGAGAATCTCGAGGCGGTCAGCTTCCTTCGCGAGATGAACGAGCGCGTGTATCGCAGCTTCCCCGGTGCCGTCACCATCGCCGAAGAGTCGACCGCCTTCCCCGGCATCACCCGCCCGACCTATCTCGGCGGGATCGGTTTCGGGTTCAAGTGGGACATGGGCTGGATGCACGACACGCTCGCCTATTTCAGCGAGGACCCGGTCCATCGGCGCTATCACCACGACAAGCTGACCTTCCGCGGCCTCTACGTGAACACCGAGCAGTTCGTGCTGCCGCTCTCGCATGACGAGGTCGTGCACGGCAAGGGCTCGCTGCTGCGCAAGATGCCGGGTGACGAGTGGCAGCGCTTCGCGAACCTGCGCGCCATGCTGGTCGACATGTGGGGCCAGCCGGGCAAGAAGCTGATCTTCATGGGCGCGGAGCTGGCACCGTGGACCGAGTGGTCGCACGACAATCCCCTGCCTTGGGAGCTGCTCGAGGCGCCGATGCACGGCGGCGTCGCCCGCTTCATGGAGGACCTCGGCCGCGTCTACGCGTCCAGCCCTGCACTCTGGGAGGCGGATCACGAGCCCGAGGGCTTCGCCTGGATCGACGCGTCGGACGTCGAGGCATCGGTCTACGCCTGGATCCGTCGCGCGGCCTCCGACCTGGCGGTGGTGGTGCTCAACCTGACCCCCGTGCCCCGCCACGACTACCGGCTGGGCCTGCCGATGGCTGGCCGATGGGTGGAGGCGATCAACTCGGACTCCGAGCACTACGGCGGGTCGAACCTGGGCAACCTTGGCGGCGTCGAGGCCGTCGACGAGTCGTGGCACGGTCAGCCCGCGTCGGCGATCCTCACGTTGCCGCCGCTGAGCGGCCTGATCCTGCGGCGCGACCGCCAGAGCTAGCTCAGCGGCGCAGCGCCTCAACGACGGATCTCACGTCGGGACGCTCGTCCAGGTCCTCGATCGGTGCCGGCAGCGCAAGCGACCAGTTGTCCCGATGGGGCGGAAGGGTCCCGGGCATGTTCGGCCGCTCCTCGACATGCAGCGCATCCTCGAGGGTGGCGGCAATCAGCATCGGTGGCGCTGCAGCCATACGGTGGTGCAGCCTCGGAACGAGCTCGTCGAGCGACGCATCGGGCGCGACGCCCGCGGCACGCGCCAGGCGGGACCGCAGCAGCGCCAGCCCGGCTGGATGGGGCGCCAGCCCCGATGCCGCCTGGTCGCGGAGGTCCGCGCCGCTCCACGCGCCGGCCATGGTCGGCAGGTCGTGGGTCGTCACGCCCGCGAACGCCTGCCGCGGATATCGCGCGGGCTCGACGCGCTCGAACAGCGCGAGGCGCGTCGAGAGCAGGCGGCGACGACGCAGCTCGTCGCGGACGCCGGCCGGCACGGTGCCGAGATCCTCGCCGATCACCACGGCGCCGGCCCGCTGCGACTCCAGCGCAACGATCTCGAGCAGCTCGTCGGTGTGGGAGCTCACGTAGGCGCCTCGCGATGCGTCCTGGCCCGACGGGACCCACCACAGCCGGAAGAGGCCGAGCACGTGGTCGATCCGCAGCCCGCCGGCGTGCCGCAGCTGGGCCTGGATCGTCTCGATGAACGGTCGGTAGGCGGCCTGCCGCAGCCGATGCGGGATGAAGGGCGGGAGGCCCCAGACCTGGCCCGCGGCGTTGAAGCGGTCCGGCGGCGCGCCGACCGACGCATCCATCGCCAGCTGCCCCTGCCAGTCCCATGCGTCGAAGCCCCCGGGATCGACCCCCACCGGCATGTCGGCGACACGGACGAGCGGGGCCGATGCGGCCTCCAGCTGTCGATCGAAGTTCCACTGGATCCAGGCATGGAAGGCGACGCGATCGGCATGCTCGGCCGATGCGTCCGCCACCGCCGGTCCGGCAGGATGGCGGAACGGCTCCGGCCATCGCTGCCAGCCGGCGCCGAATCGCTCGGTCAGGACGACGAACGTCGCCCAGCGCTCGAGCGACGCGCCGCGCTCCGCGCGCCAGGCGTCGAACGTCGAACGGTCCGAACCGGCAGCCCAGATCCGCTCGAGCGCTCGCATCTTGAGCGCCGCCACCCGGGCGCGGTCGATCCGACGCTCGGCGTTCAGGGCGTGACCGGCGGCCACCAGCTCGGCGAGCTCGTCGCCCATCAGCTCGGCGCCGGGAACCTCGTCGATCCGCAGGTGCAGCGGGCTGCCGAATCGCCGCGTGCTCGGGTAGTAGGGGCTCGGCTCGGGCTCCGGGCCGGGGTTCGGCGCGCCGAGCGGCCCGACGGCCATGAAGCCGGCGCCGACCCGGGCTGACCATGCCCCAAGGTCGCGCAGGTCCGCGAGGTCGCCGATTCCCCAGCTACTCCGCGATCGCGTGGCGGCCAGCTGGATCGCCCAGCCCCACGCCCGCAGGTCGGCGGGCAGGTGGCACTGGCCGGGCCCGGTGATGATCAGCTGTTCGCCACCGTCATCGCGCATCAGCCGGTGATAGCCATACGGCGCGTCGGCCGGCATCGACGCCGCGCGGCCGAGCCTCGATCCATCCTCGAGGACGACCTCGCCGGCCGCCGGCAGGCGCGCCCCGCGCCCCACCACCGCGACCGCATTCGCATCGGGCTCGTCCGGACCCATCGCGGCCATGACGGCGGCGTGAACGTCGGCCGGGACCTCGCGCACGACGCCATACGCGTCGGTGTACGAATGCTGGACGAGCGATCGGCTCATGGCACGCGCTCCAGCATCGCAACCGGAAACGCCGACAGGAGCGCCGAGATCGCGACCGTCCCACGGTGCTCGGCGCCGTCGAGGTTGCGCCAGCGCCCGTCGGGCAGGGCGAGCCGCGTGTCGGACCAGCCGAGCCGCTCCACTCGAAGCACCAGGCGCGGGACGACGGTGACGACCTCGTCGCCTCGCCCGAACGCCACGACGGCATCGGCAAGGGCGCCCGCCGCCTCCAGCGGGCGGTAGCCGCCGCCCGGACCGAAGGCCGCCTCACGGCGGCGCCGCAGGTCGAGGCCATGGCGAAGGAGCCACAGCTTTGGAAGCCCATCGTCGCGCCGTGCCCACGCGGCCGCCGCGTCGACCTCCGCCGATTCGGCGAGGAGCCGCCGGCGTGCGTCGTAGTCGACCGGCCGGCGGTTGTCGGGATCGACCAGCGCCAGCCGCCACAGCTCGTCGCCCTGGAAGATGTCCGGGACGCCGGGAGCCGTCAGCTGCAGGGCGAGCTGGCCGAGCGCCGCTCGGTGGCCCGCGTCGAGCAGCGGCGCCACCACCTGCTCCACGACCTCGACGAAGCCGGGATCGGCCATCGAGCCGCGGACGAACCGCTCGATGGCCTCCTCGTACGCCGAGCTCGGCGCGATCCACGAGGTTCGCAGCTTCGCCTCGCGGCTTGCCTTCAGCAGGTAGGCCGCCGCTCGGTGCGCATCGATCGGCCATGCGCCGACGAGGGTCTGGAAGAAGAGGTGGGCATCCGAGCTCGTCGGCCGCCCGGGCGCCGTTCGGTGCGGCTCCGACGCACGGCCAAGGCGCTCGACGGCTGCCGACCAGGCCGCCGGGTCCTCGGACAGCAGGCGCCAGCCGCGCGCGGACGTCCGCGCTGCGCTTGGTGTCGTGGGTCGAGAGCGAGAGCATGGCGTCCGGCCAGTCATCTGCGGCACGACGCATGTGCCGGTGGAAGTCGGCGACCGAGGTGCCGAAGCGACCCGGGTCGCCACCGACCTCGTTGAGCGCGACGAGGCGATGATGCCGGTAGAACGCCGTGTCCTCCACGCCCTTTGCCATGGCGGCAGGTGTGAGCTGCTGGAATCGCATGGCGAGCTCGGCCGCCGGCGGCTCCTCGTGTTCGATGCGCAGGACGCGGCCGAGCAGCGCGAACAACGCCGGATCGAGGTCCGCCCGCGCAGCGGTGGCAGAGCCGACGGCTTGCCGGATGATCGCCCCATCGCCCTCCGACAGGCACCTCGGCGACGACGTCGCATAGGTGCGATAGACCGGCAGCCGCACGGCCACCTCGCGCACCGCCTGCCGCAGGGCGCCGCGGTCGTGACCGTTCGCCTTGCCGATCGACGCAAACAGGTCGGTCAGCCAGTTCAGGTCGCTGCCGAGCAGCGAGTCGAGCACCCCGGCCCGGGCGCCCCCCGCGATCTCTGCCCACCCAGGCCCGCCATCGGCGAGCGCGGCCCATTGTTCGGTCATGGCTGTCTCCCCGGCTGGATCGACGAACAGGCCGGTGGCGAGGTTGGCGAACCGATAGCCGGTGGTGCCGTCGACCGGCCAGCCGGCCGGCAGGGCCTCGTCGGCCCCCAGGATCTTCTCGACCACGATCCAGGCGTCGGGTGCCGCGGCGCGGAGCCGGGCGAGATAGCCGGCCGGATCGCGCAGCCCGTCGGGATGATCGATCCGCAGACCGTCGACCAGCCCTGCTGCGACCCACTGCAGTGGAAGCCGATGCACCTCGCCGAACACCTCCTCTTCCTCCACTCGCAGCCCGATGAGGTCGTTGACGTCGAAGAACCGCCGATATCGCAGGTCGCTGAGCGCGGCCCGCCACGACGCCAGCCGGTAGTGCTGCCGCTCCAGCAGTGCGTCGAGCCGATCGGGATCGGCGTTGATCGCCGCGACCTCCGCATCCTGGTCCGCCGCGGCCAGGATGGGTGCGGCCGTCGCCGGAGCGAGCGGAAAGCGGCGGTCGGCGTGCTGGATGAGCAGGCGCTCCTCGTCCCGCACGAGCCGGATCCCCCCGGCTTCGAGGACGCGGCGATAGTCGTCCTCGAGGACCGGCAGCAGGAGGGCGCCTGCGCTCCAGTCCACGTCGAAGAAGGTGGCGTATCGGCTCGACCGGCCATGCTGGAGGACGTCCCACCACCAACGGTTCTCCTCGCCGGTGATGGCCATATGGTTCGGCACGATGTCGAGCACCAGCCCCATGTCGTGCGCGCGCAGCGCATCGGTCAGTCGTTCGAACGCCTCGCCGGCGCCGAGCTCGTCATTGACGCGCGAGTGATCGACCACGTCATACCCGTGCGTCGAACCGGGCGCGGCCTGGAGCACCGGACTGGTGTAGAGGTGGCTGATGCCCAGCGCGGCCAGGTACGGGACGATCGCGGCGGCATCGTCGAGGGTGAAGCCGGCGTGGAGCTGGACCCGGTAGGTGGCGCGCGGCACCCGGCGGCCTCGCGAGCCGGGCATTCAGTCGCCGCTGATGCGGCGCACGCGCGGCAGCCGCCGCAGGCACACGACCGAGCGTTCGGCCACCCGGTAGGCGGATCCGCCGTCGTGCTCCCCGTGCGCCGCGGTGAAGGTCCGATGCACCGTGTCGAAGACCGTCTCCCAGCGCCTGGCGGCCTCGTGGTCGGGCAGGGTGAAGGCGACCGGGCGGTCGTCGGCGTTGAAGATCACGAGCAGCGTGTCATCGACGATGCGCTCGCCGCGCGGGCCCCGGTCGTCGATCGCGTCGCCGGCGAACTGCACCGCCAGCGTCTTGACGCCGGGCGCCTGCCACTGCTGGTCGGTCATCTCCGTCCCGTCGGGGGCGAACCAGGTCAGGTCCTTGACCCGCGAGCCGCGGATCTGCCGCCCCTGGAAGAAGTGGCGTCGCCGCAGCACCGGGTGGGCCTTGAAGAGCCGGATCAGCGAGCGGGTGAATGCCAGCAGCTGCCGGTCGCGGCGCTGCAGGTCCCAGTGGAACCAGCTGACCTCGTTGTCCTGTGCGTAGCCGTTGTTGTTGCCCTGCTGCGTCCGGCCGATCTCGTCGCCGCCGAGCAGCATCGGCACACCCTGGCTGAGCAGGAGGGTGGCGAGGAAGTTGCGCTTCTGGCGCTCGCGAATCTCGATGATCCCCTCCTCATCGGTCTCGCCCTCGACGCCGAAGTTCATGCTCTCGTTGTTGCGCTCGCCGTCGTTGTTGTTCTCGCCGTTGGCCTCGTTGCGCTTCGTCTCGTAGCTCACCAGGTCGTTGAGGGTGAACCCATCGTGGGCGGTGACGAAGTTGATGCTGGCGTGCGGCTGGCGCCCGGAGCTGGCATACAGGTCGGACGAGCCGCTGAGCCGATAGGCGAGCTCGGCCGCCTGGCCGCCGACACCCTTCCAGAACCTCCGCACGCTGTCGCGGTACTTGCCGTTCCACTCAGCCCAGCCGACCGGGAAGTTGCCGACCTGGTAGCCGCCCGGACCGACGTCCCACGGCTCGGCGATCAGCTTGGCCTGGTTGATGATCGGGTCCTGGTGGATGATGTCGAAGAAGCTGCCCAGCTTGTCGACGTCGTGCAGCTCGCGCGCCAGCGCCGATGCGAGGTCGAATCGGAATCCGTCGACGTGCATCTCGGTAATCCAGTAGCGCAGCGAGTCCATGATCAGCTGCAGCACGCGCGGGCTGGTGGCGTCAAGCGTATTGCCGGTGCCCGTGTAGTCGACGTAGAGGGACGGGTCCTTCGGGTTCAGCCGGTAATAGGCCGCATTGTCGATGCCACGGAAGCTGAGGGTCGGGCCGAGATGGTTGCCCTCGCCGGTGTGGTTGTAGACGACGTCGAGGATGACCTCGATCCCCGCATCGTGATAGCGCTTCACCATCGTCTTGAACTCGCTCACCGGCTCTCCGGTGGCGGAGTACCGGATGTCGGGCGCGAAGAAGCCGATCGTGTTGTAGCCCCAGTAGTTGGCGAGCCCGCGCTCGACAAGGTGCCGATCGGTGACGTGCTGATGCACCGGCAGCAGCTCGACGGCCGTGATCCCGAGGTTGGTCAGGTAGTCGATCGCCGGCGCCGAGCCGAGCCCGGCGTACGTCCCGCGCAGCTCCTCCGGCACCTCGGGGTGCAGCTGGGTGAAGCCCTTGACGTGCACCTCGTAGATGAGGGTCCGATCCAGCGGCGTGCGCGGCTGCGTGTCGCCGCCCCACACGAAGGCCTGGTTGATCACGACGCTCTTTGGCACGAAGGCGGCCGAGTCGCGGTCGTCGGGCTCGTCCTCATCCGCACCGATGCGGTAGCCGAACAGCGCGTCGTCCCAGCTGACCTCGCCGTCGATCCGCTTGGCGTACGGGTCGATGAGCAGCTTGACCGGGTTGAACCGATGCCCGTTCGCGGGGTCGTACCTGCCGTGCATCCGGTATCCGTAGCGCTGGCCGGGCCGCACATCGGGCAGGTAGCAGTGCCAGACGAGATCGGTCTGCTCGATCAGGCGGATGCGCTGCTCGTTGGTGCCGTCCGCGTCGAAGAGGCAGAGATCGACGTGCTCAGCGTTCTCGCTGAAGATCGCGAAGTTGACTCCCGATCCATCCCAGGTCGCGCCCAGCGGGTATGGCTTCCCGCGCCAGACCCTCAGCGCCACGGGGCATCCGGGCGCGCAGCGGCGGCCGTCTGCGGATCGCTTCTCACCTCCGCAGGGTACTCAGCCCGCGCCGTCGGCGCTGGCCGGCCGGGCGGCATCCCGCCTCACGTACCGGGCAAGGTGAGCCGTTCGACCGCGGCGAGCGGCAGCCACAGCCACTCCGGCCGGTTGCTCGCCTCGTAGCGCACCTCGTAGCACGCCTTCTCGAGCTCGAAGGCCTGCAGCAGCCCGGCCTCGGCCGGGTCGACGCCGCCGTAGGCACCGATGAAGGCGGTCCGAGCCTCCGCCAGCCAGTCCTCCGCGTCGAAGGTCGCGTGATCTCGCGCGACGGTCCGCGCCGCGTAGTCCAGGCTGCGGAGCATGCCGGCCAGGTCGCGCAGCGGCGAGCCCGGCTGCCGGCGCTCCGCCAACGGTCGCGCCGGCTCACCCTCGAAGTCGATGACGCTGAACCCGCCGTCGATCCGCGCCAAGAGCTGACCGAGGTGGTAGTCGCCGTGGATCCGGCTGACTCGCGCCGCACCGGTCGCGGATCCGAAGGTATCGGCGAACCGAGCGGTCACCCCCGGCGCAAGCTCAACGAGCCGCTCATGGGCATCGCCGTCCACCGCCGTGACCGCCTGCGCCAGCTGGCGCTCGGCCGACGCGCGCCATGCGGCGGTCTCGGCGGCCGTGGCCGCACGGGCGGGAAACGACGGGTGATCGGGCATCGAAGCGAGGGCGGCGTGCAGGTCCGCGGTGACGCGGCCGACCGAGGCGGCCAGCCGAATGGCGCCTCGGGGGTCGTCGGCCAGGGCGTCGAGCATCGCGGCCCAGGCGTCGCCGGTCGAGGAAACGTAGGCCTGCAGCATCGCCGCCGCGGCCGGTTCGCCGCCGTCGGGAACGTACGACATGGCACCCGCCACGGCCGGCGTGTCGGCGAAGCCCGCATCCGTCAGGAAGGCGCTTACCTCGAGGTCCGGGTTCTCGCCGGGCTCCAGCAGCCGGTACAGCTTCAGGATGAGACGATCGTCCAGCACGACCGACGTGTTCGACTGCTCCACCCGCAATCGCCGCTCGTCGAGGGCGTCGGTCGCCTGCTCCGCTGACGGAAGCAGGTCGTCGAATGCGTCGGTACGCGAGCAGATAAACCGGCCACCGTCGCCTCGCAGCTCGGCACCGCCGGCGACTGCCCGCACGATCGCCCTCCAGGCCCCCTCACCATCCTGGGGCTCCCGTCCGTCGACTGTCGGGACGAGATAGTGGTCCGGCGTGCCGCCGTCCACGTACGCGACCTCGATGACGCTGAGCACCGCCCGCTCGACCGCGGCGCGATCGATCTCGGTGACTGTGGCGATCGGACGTTGCTTCGACCTGAACCAGCGCTGAGCCGCGAGCCATGCCGGATCGAAGGCGAACGTCACCGTGAGCAGATCGGGATGTCAGCCCGCCGCATCGGTCAGCTCGAACCAGAAGAAGTCGTGCGGACCGAGCGTCAGCAGGTACGGCAGCTCGCCGATCGGGGGGAACTGCACTCGACCGATGAGCTCGACCGGCATCCGCCCCTCGAATCGGCTCAGGTCGAGCTCGACGTACTGGGCGAAGCGCGACAGGTTGGCGACGCACAGGATCGCGACGTCATCGTGCTCGCGCAGGTAGGCAAGCACGCGGCGGTTCTCCGGGTGCAGGAACTCGAGCGTCCCGCGACCGAAGACCGGGTGCGCGCGCCGGACGCGGATGATTCGCTTCATCCAGTTCAGCAGCGAGCCCGGCGTGCGCTGCTGGGCCTCGACGTTGACTGCCTGGTAGCCGTAGACCGGATCGGCCACCAGCGGCGCGTACAGAGCGTGGACGTCGGCGCGGCTGAAGCCGGCGTTGCGATCACCCGTCCATTGCATCGGCGTGCGGACGCCGTTGCGGTCGCCGAGGTAGACGTTGTCGCCCATCCCGATCTCGTCGCCGTAGTAGACGCACGGCGTGCCCTTCATGCTGAGCAGCAGCGAGTTCAGCAGCTCGATCCGGCGGCGGCTGTTGTCCACCAGCGGCGCGAGGCGGCGGCGGATGCCGACGTTGATCCGCATGCGAGCCTCCTTCGCGTACTCGGTGTACATGAAGTCGCGCTCCTCGTCGGTCACCATCTCGAGCGTCAGCTCGTCGTGGTTGCGCAGGAAGAGCGCCCACTGCGCCTCCTCCGGGATCTGGGGCGTCTGGCCCATGATCTCGACGATCGGGTATCGGTCCTCGCGACGCAGGGCGATCCAGATGCGCGGCATGAGCGGGAAGTGGAAGGCCATGTGGCACTCCGGCTCGTCGGTCGTGCCGAAGTAGGGCAGCACGTCCGGTGGCCACTGGTTCGCTTCGGCGAGCAGCATGCGCCCGTCGTACCGCTCGTCGACAGCAGCGCGCAGCCGCCTCAGCACGGCGTGCGTCTCGGGCAGGTTCTCCCCGTTGGTTCCCTCCCGCTCGACCAGGTAGGGAACGGCGTCGAGCCGAAGGCCGTCGACGCCGAGATCGAGCCAGAAGCGCATGACGCGGAGCACCGCCCGCACGACCTGCGGGTTGTCGAAGTTCAGGTCGGGCTGGTGGCTGAAGAACCGGTGCCAGTAGTACTGCTGGGACTCCTGGTCCCAGGTCCAGTTGCTGGTCTCGGTATCGGTGAAGATGATCCGCGCGTCCGTGTACTTCTGGTCCGTGTCGCTCCAGACATACCAGTCGCGCCTTGGATGCTCGCGGCTGGAGCGGGACTCGGCGAACCATGGGTGCTGGTCGCTGGTGTGGTTGATGACCAGCTCGGTGATCACGCGCAGGCCGCGCCGATGCGCCTCGCGCACGAAGCTGCGGAAGTCGCGCAGCGTGCCGTAGTCGGGGTGGACCTCGGTGTAGGCGGCGATGTCATAGCCGTCGTCGCGCAGCGGCGACGGGTAGAAGGGCAGCAGCCAGACGGCGGTGACGCCAAGTTCGGCGATGTAGTCCAGCCGCTCCGCCAGGCCCGCGAAGTCGCCGACGCCGTCGTTCGTCGAGTCGTTGAACGCCTTGACGTGCAGCTGGTAGATGATCGCGTCCTTGTACCAGAGCGGGTCGTCGCGAAGCAGCTGCGGGTCATCGACCGCGGTGCGCCGCGGGGCGCGGCTGGCTGTCATCGGCCTTGGGGTCTCCTCAACGGTTGGTCTGGTCAGCTGGCCTGGTCAACCCCGCTCGAGGGGCGCGACGGTGAAGATGCGGAATGCCTCCCCCGCTGGATCCAGGACGACCGCCAGGTCGGCGCCGATCTCGCGCGACGTCCGTCCACTGAGCAGGTCGGTGAGCTGGTACGGCTCGTCCCAGCCGATGCCGACCGCCGGCAGGTCCGGGTGCAGGATCGCACGCTCCGGCGTCGTCGGGTCGCAGTTCACCGCCACGTAGACGGGATCCCGCCAGCGATGTGGGTGCCCCGTCAACGGATCGACCTTCCCATGCGGCAGCGCCTTGCGGTAGAAGAGCGTCCGCTGGCCGCTCACGCTCTCGAAATGCAGGTTGTCATAGCGCCTGAGCGCCGGGCGCTGGTGGCGGAGGCGGTTCAGCTCGCCGAGCAGGAGCTTGATGTTCCCCTTCGCGTCCCAGTCGCGCGCACGGATCTGGTACTTCTCCGAGTCCAGGTACTCCTCACGCTCGCCCAGCCGGTCCGACTCGCATAGCTCCCACCCGGAGTAGATGCCGTAGAGGCTCGAAAGCGTCGCCGCCAGCACGCTGCGCACCACGAAGGCCGGCCGGCCGTGGTCCAGGTGGTGCGGGTTGATGTCGGGCGTGTTGACGAACAGGTTGCCGCGGAAGTACTCGACCATCTCGGACTGGGTCAGCTCGGTCAGGTAGTCCCGCAGCTCGTTCACCGATTCGCGCCACGTGAAATACGTGTAGCTCTGTGTGAAGCCGATCTTCGCCAGCTGCCGCATCATCTTCGGCTTGGTGAACGCCTCGGACAGGAAGATCGTCTCGGGGTGATCGCGCTGGATCTCGGCAATCAGCCACTCCCAGAACGGGATCGGCTTGGTGTGCGGGTTGTCGACCCGAAAGATCTTCACGCCGCGGCCGATCCACACCTCGAAGGTGCGCTTCCACTCGAGCCAGAGCTGCTCGCGGGCGGGTCCATCCCCGCCGAGGAAATCGATCGGGTAGATGTCCTGGTACTTCTTCGGCGGGTTCTCGGCGTACTTGATGGTGCCGTCGGGCGAGTGCCGGAACCACTCGGGGTGGGCGCGGACGTGAGGGTGGTCGGGAGCCGCCTGGATGGCGAGGTCCATCGCCAGCTCCATGCCGTTGGCCTCGGCCGTCTCCCGAAAGTGGAGGAACTCGCCGAGGCCGCCCAGCTCGGGTGCCACGACGTCGTGTCCCCCATCGGCGGAGCCGATGGCGTACGGCGATCCCACGTCGTCCGGGCCGGCCTCCAGCGAGTTGTTGCGGCCCTTTCGGTTGGTGCGGCCGATGGGGTGAATCGGCGGAACGTAGACGACGTCGAAGCCCATGGCCGCGATCTCCGGAAGGCGCCACTCCGCCTCGGCGAATGTCGTGGCGACCGGGTGATCCGGATCGCGTCCCTGCGATCGCGGGAAGAGCTCGTACCAGGCGCCGAACCGGGCGCGCTCGCGGTCCACGATCAGCGGCAGCTCCGGAGAGCGGGACGCGAAGCGGAAGTCGGGGTGGTGGCGCACCGCGACGAGCAGGTCCTCGGCCACCAGCGCGGCCGCACGCGTCGCCTCCGAGCGCGCGCGCCTGACCGCTGAAAGCGCTGCCCGGATGCGCAGCGCATCGTCGCCCGCCTCGGCCTCCTCGGAGCGTCGAAGGGCGGCCTCGAGCAGCAGGCGCCCCTCCTCGAGCTCGTTCGGGACCGCGAGCCCGGCGTCGAGCTTCTTGCGCAGGCCATCGCGCCAGGAGCCGAAGGCGTCGCGCCAGGCCTCGACCGCGTAGGCGTGCCGCCGGTTTCGGAGCAGCTCCACGTGGCCCGACCAGCGGTCGTTGTCGATCGGCCGCATCGGTGCCCGGCGCCAGGCCGCCTCGTCGTCGGCGCGCAGGAGGATCGCCGCATCGAGCAGGTCGTGGCCGTCGGCGAAGATGTCGGCGGTCACCAGCAGCTGGTCCCCCACGACGCGCTTGACCGGATAGCGACCGCCGTCCAGCTCGGGCGCGACGCGCTCGATGACGATGCTGCGCCGGCTGCCGATCGCGCCGGCCTCTGGCTCGGCGGGCTCGACGACCGTGGCGATGGCGCGCCGCACGCTCGATCTCGTCGTTGTCATGGGTGGAGGAAACCCTACTCGATCAGACGCCGCGTGGGCATCCCGCGCCGATGTCGGCGACAATCGAAACCGATGCAGCTTCGTCCATACATCCCCCTCGTGCTCGTCGCGGCACTGCTCGCTGGGTGCGCGACCCCTTCGCCATCGGGCTCGCCCGTATCCGTGGGTCCGAGCCCGTCGCCGCCCGCCAGCTCGTCGCCCACGGCCCCCGCACCGAGCGGGACGCTCGCGGAGGGACCGCCACCGGTGGCGCTCGAGATGGTTGCCGGTGACCTGGAATCGCCGATCGGGATCGCGTCGGCGCCGGGCGGATGGCTGCTCGTCAACGAGCGCGCCGGGCGCGTGGTGGCCATCCATCCCGGGCGGGGCGAACGGGGCATCGCGCTCGACATCCGGGATCGGGTCCTCGGCGAGGACGAGCGCGGGCTGCTCGGCCTCGTCCTCGCTCCCGACTGGCCGGCGGACCCTCGGGCCTTCGTCCACTACAGCGATCGCAACGGCGACACGGTCCTGTCCGAGTTCACCGGCACCCAGGACGGCGATGCGGCGCCGGTCCTGGACCCGGCCAGCGAGCTCATGCTTCTCACCGTCGATCAGCCGTTCCCGAACCACAACGGGGGCCAGCTCGCCTTCGGACCCGACGGCTACCTGTGGTTCGGCCTGGGCGACGGCGGCTCAGGCGGCGATCCGCTGGAGAACGGCCAGAACCCGGCGACCCTCCTCGGCGACATCCTCCGGCTGGACGTCTCGGAGCCGGGAGGCTACGGCATCCCCGCCGACAACCCGTTCGCCGATGGATCCGGCGGCGCGCCCGAGGTCTACCTGATGGGGCTCCGCAACCCATGGCGCTTCAGCTTCGACCCCGAGACCGGGCAGCTCTGGATCGCCGACGTGGGCCAGGAGGCGTTCGAGGAGATCGATCGAGTCGACCCGGCGGCCGCAGCCGGCGCCAACCTGGGCTGGAACGTGATGGAGGCGTCGCACTGCTTCGCCGACTCAGCCTGCTCGACCGATGGCCTCGTGCTCCCGCTGGCCGAGTACGGCCACGACCAGGGCTGCTCGGTCACCGGCGGACACGTCTACCGCGGCGGTTCGATCGACGGCCTCGGTGGCTGGTACCTGTTCGGCGACTACTGCTCGGGCACCCTCTTCGGCCTCAGGTCCGATGCGGAGGCTCCCGCCGATGGCAGCCCGCTCGTCCCGAACGTCGTGCTCGAAACCGAGCGCAACATCAGCAGCTTCGGCACCGACTCGGACGGCGAGCTCTACCTCACCGACGTCGAGGGTGGCAGCCTCTGGCGGCTGGTCGCCGGCGGTTGACCCAGGGCGCCGATCGAGCGCAGCGAGGTCCATCGGCCGCGCCCGATGACGAGGTGGTCGAGGAGCTCGATGTCCAGCAACCGGCCCGCCTCCGCCAGCTCGGCGGTGATCCGCAGGTCCTCCCCGGAAGGGCCGGGGTCGCCGGAGGGGTGGTTGTGCGCGACGATGATGGCCGCGGCGCAGGCGCGCACCGCATCGCGGTACACCTCGCCGACACGCACCGACGACCCGGCCAGGTTGCCGCGATACACGGTTCGCTCGGCGGTCACCACGTTCTTCGTGTCGAGCATCAGGACGCGAAGCTCCTCGCGCTCGAGGGCGCCCATCGCGTCGACCAGCGGCTCGGCCACGTCCGTCGGGGTTCGGATCAGCCACGGGTCGTCCGGCCAGGCACGTGCCACCCGTCTGCCGAGCTCCGCGCACGCCGCAACGCGCAGCGCGGCGATCCCTGACAGCCCGGCCACCCGCAGCTCCACCGGGAGCGCGTTCGCGACCTCCGAGAGCGATCCGAACCGATCGATAAGCCGTCGGGCGAGACGGGGTACGGCGGCGCGCTCGCCGATCACGAGGCCGAGCAGCTCCTCGTCGCTCGACGCCTCCGAGCCGTGGCGCTCGAGCCGGCCTGCTGACGGCCGGTTGCGGCGGCGCTGGGCCGGCACCGGGAGGGGGATCGGTTCGTTGGTCATCGACGCCGACACTAGCGCCCCGTGGCTTCTCAGCCGCTTACCGCGAAATTACCAGCGGGGCTAGACGGGAAGCCGGACCACGTCGAAGCGGACCAGCAGCGCCAGTGCCACCGAGATGCCGTTGACGGTGGTGTGCATCGCGATCGGGGCCAGCAGGTTGCCCGTCCGCTGGTAGATCCACGCCAGCGCCAGGCCAAGCAGGAAGATCGGCACCAGGGCGACGACAGAGAGGTGGATGAGCGCGAAGAGCGCCGCGGAGCCCAAGAACGCCCAGCGGCGACCGCCCTCGCGCAGCCAGGCGTTGAAGACAACGCCGCGGAAGAAGACCTCCTCGGCAATCGGCGCCAGGATCACGACCGAGAGGATGACGAGCCAGGGGTCGACGAGCGCGATCGCCTGCTCGGCTGCCTGTGGTTCGGCATCGAAGCCGATGCGCTCGAGCAGCCAGACAACGCCTGCCGAGGCAAGGGTCGCGCCGAACCAGGCCGGAATGCCCCAGCCGAAGCCGGCGAGCATGGCGCCGGCAGGGTCGCGACCGGGGAGGGAGGGAAGGGCTTCGAGCGCCCCCGGGCGGAACACGAGGAACCAGCTGACCAGCAGGAGCGCGACCTGCGTGGCGACCAGGAGGACCGCGGCGCCGAGGAAGGTGAGCTCGCCCTCCCCCATCAGCAGGGCCGCGGCGTCGGAGCCGAAGGGCGCAGTGAGGATGGACGCCAGCACCAGCACCAGCAGCGTGAGCACCAGCACGCCCGGTCCGCGGTAGCGCTCGGGCGGCAGATAGCGCCGCACGCGCAGCTGGCGAATCGCGATGTAGAGGAGTCCAGCGGAAAACAGGACCGCGCCGAGAAGGGCGAGCCAGCCGAATACGGCGCCATCGTCCGCGCCGGACCCATCACGCACGGCCATCACGCCGGCGCTCAGCGCGCCGATGGCCAGGATCAGGCCGACGATCACCAGCAGCGGTCCGGGCCATCGCGGCATCGATACGCTGCCCGGCCCGGCCGTGGGGTGGGGCCCCCTCGGAAGGCTGCTGGGTTGATCGGGCCCGCCGGCGGGGTCCACGGGCGTCCGGCTCGTCGTCAGAGGTTCGTGGCGCCGCGAAGCCGGGCGTGCTCAGCCGTCGTGTCCGCGGCGGAGGTGCCCAGTTCGTCCGCCAGGTCGGTGGTCGCGACCGGGACGGTGCCTCGCGATCGGGTGGACCTCGGGTCACGCCCGAAATCGGTGCCGCAGAACGCGCAGAGGGGCCAGGTCGGCTCGGCCAGGCGGTTGCACGACGGGCAGACGCGATGCAGGCGGGTCCGGCAGTTCGGGCAGACGAGCCACTCCGCGTCGACGCGGTCGCGACAGACCGGGCAGAGCTCGTTCTTCTCGACCTCGGCCAGCAGAGACTCCTCGGCCAGGCTGCGTTCGTAAACCTCGGCCAGCGTCTCGCGCGGGCGGACGATCAGGTACAGGACGACCGCGAACATGAAGAGCAGCGGCGTGAAGAAGATGATGAGGGCGGCTGCGAAGTACGGGAGGATGGGGTTCTCGGTGCGGGCCTGCATGTCGCGGAACGCCCAGTACGCGGTGCCGAGCCAGAGGAGGACGACGTAGATCACGATCAGCTGGCTGGCCAGCTGCACGATCGGGTTGCTCAGGAATCCGTTCCAGAACTCGCCGATCGGTTCGAGAATCGCGTCCATCTAGTCTGCCCGGCCTCTCGTGCGTGGTGTGGACGTCGCGGGACGCCGTCGGCCATGCTAGCACGCATCATGCCCGCCGACCCCTCGCGGCCCATGGGCCCGGGGCCATGCGTGGATTCGGTCAGCGCCGGTGAGCGACCATTCCCTCGAGCGTGGCCAGCAGAAGCCGGTGCTCCTCCACCAGCACCCGCGAGGCGAGCGTCTCGGCGTCGTCGGCGGCGAGCACCGGCACGCGCGCCTGGGCCACGATCGGGCCCGCGTCGAGGTCGGCGGTCACCTCGTGGATGGTCACGCCGGTCTCCTGGTCGCCGGCCGCCAGCACCGATTGGTGCACGGCAATGCCCAACATCCCGGCGCCGCCGTGCGCCGGCAGCAGGCTGGGATGGATGTTGATCGTGCGCCCCGAGAACGCCGCGAAGTAAGTGGGTCGCAGCAGCTGGTCGTAGCCGGCCATGAGGGTGAGCTCGACGCCGGCGCGCTCGAATGCAGCCCCGATCGCGGCGTCGCGGTCCGACGGGTCCCCTCCGAAGTCGGCGCGCCGCAGGACGAGCCACGGCACATCGTGCGCCGCCGCCACCTCGATCGCCCGCACCCCGGCGCGGTTGCTGATCACCAGCACCGGCTCGAGCCCGGCCGGCCGACGGCTCAGGACGGCCTCGAGATTCGAACCACGGCCGGAGACGAGGACGCCCAGCCTCATGTGGGGCCAGGCCTCATACGAACCGGACGCGCGGCTCGCCTTCGGGGACCTGGACGACCCGGCCGATCTGATACCCGTCGCCGACGGCGGCGAGCGCCGCATCGGCGTGGCCTGCCGGTACGACGGCGGTGAGGCCAATCCCCACGTTGAACGTGCGAACCATCTCCTCGTCGGCGATGTCGCCGCTGGACTGGATCAGGCTGAAGATGGTCGGGATCGGCCACGAGCCCGTCTCGATCTCGACACCCAGGCCCGGCGGCAGGGTGCGCGGCACGTTCCCCTCCCAGCCGCCGCCGGTGATGTGGGCCAGCGCGCCGATATCGCTGCCGGCCTCGCGCATCGCCCGGCGCAGGCTGCGCACCTCGTCGACGTACGACCGATGCGGCTCCAGCAGGGCCTCGCCCACCGTGCGCCCGTTGTCGGGCATCGGCTTGCGCCAGGAAGCCTCGGGCAGGACCCGTCGCGCCAGGCTGTAGCCGTTCGTGTGCAGGCCGGAGGACGGCAGACCGATCACGACATTGCCCGCCCGCACCCGCGATCCGTCGATCAGGTCCTCGCGTGCCACCACCCCCACGATGAACCCGGCAAGGTCGTAGTCCGCGTCGCGATAGAGGTCGGGCATCTGCGCCGTCTCTCCACCGATCAGCGGGATCCCGGCCGCGGCGCAGCCGGCCGCCACGCCGCCGACGATCTCCTCGACGATGTCGGCACGCAGGTCGCCGATGGCGAGGTAGTCGAGGAAGAAGAGCGGCGTCGCGCCGCTGACGACGATGTCGTTGACACATGCGTTGACGACGTCAACGCCGATCGTGTCGTGTCGGCCGAGCGCGACGGCCACCTTGAGCTTGGTGCCGACGCCGTCAGTGCTGCTGACGAGGATCGGGTCGGCGTGGCTTGCCGGATCGAACCGAAACAGGGCGCCGAAGCCACCGATGCCGGCGAGCACCTCCGGCGTTGCCGTCGCGGCCGCGGCCCTCGCGATGCGTTCCACGGCACGCGCCGCCTCCTCCACGTCCACGCCCGCCTCCCGATAGGTGCGGGCCACGCTCAGCCGCGCTCCATTGCGAGCTTGTCGAGCTCGAGGGGCACGTCGGTCGGATACACGCCGTCGAAGCAGGCCGTGCAGCGCGCATCGGTCCGTCCGCCGACCGCTTCGAGCATGGCCTCCTTCGAGAGGTAGCCCAGCGAGTCGGCACCGATCGCGGCCCTGATGCCCTCGAGCGAGTGGTTGGCGGCGATCAGCTCCTCGCGACGGCCGGTGTCGACGCCCATGTAGCACGGATGGCGCATCTGCGGCGAGTGGATGCGGACGTGGACCTCGGCTGCCCCGGCCCGACGCAGCATGGCGACAATTGGACCGGTGGTCGTGCCGCGCACGATCGAGTCATCGACCACCACCACCCGCTTGCCGGAGAGGAGCTCCGGGAGCGGGTTGAACTTCATGCGCACCGCCTCGTCGCGGCTGCGCTGTGCAGGCTGGATGAACGTGCGGCCGACGTAGCGGCTCTTGATCAGGCCCTCCCGGTAGGGCAATCCGGCCTCCTCGGCGTAGCCGATGGCGGCCGGGATCGCGGAGTCGGGCACGGCGATCACCAGGTCCGCGTCGGCCGGCTGCTCGCGCGCCAGGCGCCGACCCATCTCGAGCCTCGCCTCGTACAGGAGCCGCCCATCGATGACCGAGTCGGGTCGCGCCAGGTAGACGAACTCGAAGACGCAGAGCCGCTCGCGCCCGGGCGTGGCGCGGCTGGACATGAACGAGTGCACGCCGTCGTCATCGATGGTGAGCACCTCGCCGGCATCGACGTCGCGGACGAACTGGGCCCCCATCGCGTCGAGCGCCGTGCTCTCGGAGCCGACCGCCCAACCACCGCCGGGCAGGCGTCCGAGCGCCAGCGGCCGGAAGCCGATTGGGTCGCGCGCCGCAACCAGCGCCGTCTCGGTCAACATCGTGAAGGTGAAGGCGCCCACCGCGCGGTGGAACGCATGGTCAACGCGCTGCGCCCACGTACGCCCGGCCGCGTGGGCGATCAGCTTGGCGAGCACCTCGGTGTCGGATGCCGATCCGAACTCGATGCCCTGTTCGGTCAGCTCGTCGCGCAGCCAGGTCGCGTTGGTGAGATTGCCGTTGTGCCCGAGCATGAGCTCGCCGAGATCGGAGCGAGCGTAGACCGGTTGCACGTTCGGCAGCGTGTTCGAGCCGGTCGTGCTGTAGCGGGTGTGGCCGATCGCCGCCTTGGGCGGGCGGCCACCGTCCTCACGCCCTTCGAGGCGAGCCAGCGTCTCCTCGTCGAAGACGCTGCTGACGAGGCCGATGCGCTTGTGCAGGCTCAGCTGGCTGCCGTCGGTGACGGCGATCCCCGCGGACTCCTGGCCGCGGTGCTGGAGGGCATGAAGCCCGACGTACGCCATGCGCGCCACCGGCGCACCGGGAGCCCAGATGCCGACCACGCCGCACTCTTCGCGCGGGCCGTGGGGCTCATACATTGGCAGTGCCGTCCGCGGCGCCTGCGGCAGGCCGATCGGCAGCCGCATGGGTTGGGTCAAGCGGATCGGTGCGGGCGGGGCACGCGGCCATCATAGCGGGGCCGGGAGGCCCGGATCGGGCTCCGCGACGGTGGTCTCCGCGAGTACGGGTGGGGTACTGCAGCGAACCGCACAAGCGCCATTTCGGTGGTGACGGCGAGAGTGCCGCGACGCAACGCGGGACCATCGGGCCATGGCCGATCCGGACCCGTGACCGCATGCTGCACCACGATGCTCTTCCTCGTCCGGCTCCTGGGATTCCTCGCTCCTTTCGCGATCGCAGGTCTGGTCGTCACTGCCGTTGCGGTAACGGCACACACCGAGCCGGCTGACCGAGAGGCCCTCGCGCTGGTCGTCGCCGCGGGCGTCGTGGCGGGCATAACGACGATGGCACTGGTGGCCTGGAGCTACATCGGCTGGCGCCTCACCCGAATCGCGAGCGCGCTCGAGCGTACGCTCGAGACCGACGACTCGATCCAGCTCCGAGAGGGCGGCATTCCCGGCGAGCGACGGCTGGCGCGGGCATTCAACGCGGCCAGCGGCGCCTTCCTCCAGGTCGAGGCACGTGCCACCCACGACCGGCTGACCGGCATCCCGAACCGCGAGACCCTGCTCGCCATCCTCGGCGCCGAGGTCGAGCGAGCATCACGCCACTACAAGCCGCTGAGCGTCGCCTTCATCGACATCGATCGCTTCAAACCGATCAACGACACCTATGGGCACGCCTCCGGCGACGCCGTGCTGCGCCAGATCGCCAACCTCCTCGCCGATGGGGTGCGCGTGAGCGACACCTTCGGCCGCTACGGCGGCGAGGAGTTCATGCTGATCCTGCCCGAGACCCTGCCGGAGGATGCAGTTCGCCTGGCGGAGGAGCTGCGCGTCCTGGTCCAGAACCAGACGCTCGTCATCGCGGCCGACCAGAAGGTGACTGCCACCATCAGCATCGGCATCGCCGGCGGCCGGGGCGCCGAGCTGCAGCTCGACATGCTCGTCGACCGGGCCGATGCGGCCATGTATGCCGCCAAGGCGCTGGGCCGCAACCGAACGTACCTCTTCCGCGAGCTCGACGAGGGTGCACCGGTCCGCCGAGCCCCGATCTCGACCGAGGCGCGGGCGCAGGCGACCGCCATCGGGCAGTGGGCAAGCGACACGGCCACCCAGGCGCTGGCATCGGTCCTCGCGCCGCAGCCGCATCACCGCGGCCGCCCGTCCGACATGATCGCGGCACTCGCGACCGGGATCGGCCTCGAGATGGGGCTCCCGCACGAGGAGATCGAGCGGATCCGGATCGCGTCACTCCTCCACGACCTCGGGAAGATCGCCATCCCCGAAGAGATCCTCGACAAGCCGACCACCCTCTCGGACGAGGAGTGGCAGGCGATCGGCGAGCACCCGCGTATCGGTCAGGTGATCCTCGAATCTGCCTCCAACCTGCGCGAGGCGATCCCCGTGGTGCTCCACCATCACGAGCGCTTCAACGGTGGCGGCTACCCCCACGGCCTGAAGGGCAACGAAATTCCGCTGGGCGCCCGGATCGTCAGCGTGGCCGATGCATATCACGCCATGGTCCACGACCGTCCGTACAGCGCCGCCATCTCCCACCAGGAGGCGCTCGACGAGCTTCGTCGCAACGCCGGGACGCAGTTCGACCCGGAGGTGGTCGAGGTGTTCTGCAACGTGTACGACGCCGTGGTGCCGTCCGACGGCCTCGAGGAGGTGTACCGCCTCCACGAGCGTGCCCGCGGCGGCCTCGCCCACCTCCCCGTCACGCATCACGACCACCCACACGACGTCGGTCCGCGAACCACCCGCACCCGGCGACGCCCGAGCAGGGCTCGCGAGGCGTCGGGCTGATGCTTCGGCGCCTCCTCCTCGCCCTGGCGATCGCGGCGGTGCTCTGCGGGGCGCCGCCGCCGGCATCCGCGGCCGGGATGCGCGCCGCGCCGACCGCCGCCGGCAATCCGACCGCGGCTCCAGATCCGGTACCCGCGTCATCCGACCTCACCATCGGACCGGTTGCCGTCGGAATCGGCATGGTCGGGATCATCGCCATGGCGCTCTTCGCGTGGTTGGTGCCGAGCGCCGGTCGGCGGCGCAGGCGTGACGCGGGCTCGCCGGATGCACCCGATGAGCAATCCCCGCACGCGACCACCGAGGAGAAGGTGACCGCCGCCCTCCACCGCCGGACCCTGCGCCGCGCGCGCGTGCGACTCGAGGAGGACCCGATCATCGCCTCGATGGGCGTCGGCTCATCGTCACGCGCCGAACCCGGCATCCGTCGAGCACGACGCTCGGTCCGGCGGTCACCGCCGACCTAGAACTCGGCTCGCCAGGCCTCCACCAGCGCCGAGGTCGCAACGGCGATCCGAGCAGTGCCGAACCGCACATCGAGCTCGTCGCCGCCCACGATGCCGATCCGCTCGGCCGCCACCCCTGCCTCGCCCGCTGCGCGCCGTAGCTCGGGGACGCGTGCCGGCGCCACGCCAACCACAACGCGGCCGCCACGCTCGCCGAACGCCGCGGCGGTGGCCAGCCGGTCGACGACGGGAAGCTCCGCTCGCACACCGATGCCGGAGATCATCGCCATCCTGGCCAGCGCGGCGGCGAGGCCACCGACCGAGCAATCATGTGCGGCCCGCACCGTCCGCGCGAGCGCGAGCTCGGGCAGCAGCCGGACCAGCCTGGCCGCGGCCGCGAGGTCGAGTGTGGGGACGCCTCCGCGCACGCCGCGGCGCCAGGCGAGCTCGCTGCCCGCCAGCGACCCCGGGTCGGTCGCCTGGGCGCCGAGCAGCCAAGCCTCGTCACCGGCCATCCACGCCATGCGCAACGCGGCTCGCCGATCCTCGAGCAGGCCCACCGTGCCGACCACGGGGGTCGGGAGGATCGGTCCATCGGGCGTCTCGTTGTAGAGGCTGACGTTGCCGGACACGACCGGCACGCCCAGCGAGCGACATGCATCGGCAATCCCGTCGATCGCGCGCTCCAGCTGCCAGGCACCCAGGTCGGTCTCCGGCGAGCCGAAGTTCAGGCAGTCGGTGATCCCGATCGGCGTCGCGCCGAGGCACGCCACGTTGAGGGCGCCCTCGACCACCGCCGAGAGGCCCGCGAGGTACGGGTCCAGCGCGCCGACCCGCGCCGGCCCCGGGCCATCGATCGACAGCGCCAGCGCGCGGCCCGTGCCCTTCACTCGCAGCAATGCCGCGTCGCCGGCACCGGGACCGACGAGGGTGTTCGTGCCGTTCATGTGGTCGTATCGGCGCCAGACCGGCTTGCGGTCTCGGGCGTTCGGCGAGCCGAGAAGCTCGAGGAGGGTGGCCACCGACGGTGGCTCGGCGGCGAGCGTCTCGAGATCCGCCGCGGGCACCGCCGGTGGAGTGCCGGAGATCGCGTAGCGCGGGGCGTCGTCGGCCAGCGCCCTGCCCGGCACCTCGCAGACGAGCTCGCCCGCCGCGCGGCAGCGGATCAGCGGCTCGTCGAGCAGCAGGCCGATCTCGACAGCGTGCAGGTCGTAACGATCGAACACCGCGCGCACCTCGGCCACCTGCCCGGCGCGCACCACGATGAGCATCCGCTCCTGCGACTCGCTGAGGAGAACCTCGTACGGCGTCATCCCCGGCTCTCGCCTGGGAACCGTGTCGAGATCGACGTCGGCTCCGACCCCGCCCCGCGCGGTGAGCTCCGCAAGCGCGCACGTCAGCCCGGCCGCCCCCAGGTCCTGCATGGCGATGACTGCGTCGAGCCGTGCGAGCTCGAGGCAGGCCTCCATGAGGAGCTTCTCGAGGAACGGATTGCCGACCTGGACGGCCGGGCGCCGCTCCTCGCGATCGTCGCCCAGCGTGGCCGAGGCGAACGACGCTCCCTGGATTCCGTCGCGCCCGGTCGATGCCCCCACCAGGAGCAGGACGTTCCCGGCTCCCGTCGCCCGCGCCAGGGTGATCTCGTCGTGCCGCGCGATCCCGACGCACATCGCGTTGACGAGCGGGTTGCCGGAGTAGCTCGGGTCGAAGGTGATCTCGCCGCCGACGTCGGGAATCCCGATGCAGTTGCCGTAGCCGGCGATCCCGCCGACCACGCCGCCGAACAGATAGCGGTTGCGGTCCGCGGCGGACGGATCGGTCTCGGCGTCGGCCTCGAGCGGGCCAAAACGCAGGCTGTTGAGCAGCGCGATCGGGCGAGCCCCCATGGTGAAGATGTCGCGGATGATGCCGCCCACCCCGGTTGCCGCCCCCTGGTATGGCTCCACCGCGCTCGGGTGGTTGTGCGATTCCACCTTGAAGACGGCGGCCAGGCCGTCGCCGATGTCGATTGCTCCCGCGTTCTCGCCTGGCCCGACCAGCACGCGGCCACCGGTGGAGGGGAGCCGAGCGAGCAGCAGCCGGGAGTGCTTATAGGCGCAGTGCTCCGACCACATGGCGCCGAACATGCCCAGCTCCACCGGATTCGGGACGCGGCCGAGCGCGTCGACGACGAGCTCGTACTCCGCCTCGGTCAGTCCGTGGCGCTGCTCGACCGGGGGTGTCGCGAGCGTCATCCGGTCAGCGCAGCGGGCCACCCAGTGGCTGGTCGCGACCCAGCTCGAGGATGATGGCGCCGATGCCGGCCGCGGCGGTTCCCAGGAAGAAGAGGAGCTCCCCGACGCCGGCGCCGCCGAGGCCGATCCGATCGAGCGCGATGCCGAACCCGATCGTGACCGCCACCAGGGTCATGAGGCGGAGATTCGGAATGGCGGGCACGTTGGCCGACAGGAAGACGGTGGCGGCGATGCCGATCAGCACCACCAGCAGGAGCAGGTCGATCGGGTTCACGAAGCCACCGAACAGGCCGATGAGGACGCCGAGCGCCGCGATGGCGGCGCCTCCGCCGATCAGCCATGCCGACAGGGTCACCGGCATGGTGACCGGCAGGTTGATCTCCGGCCCCGGGCGATCGACCGCCGGGGGCACCGGAGCTGCCGCCGGCGGAGGAGGCGGTGCCGCGGCGCTCTCGGCCGCCCGTGGCGCCTCCTCGATGCGGGTCGGCTCCTCGAACCGAGGGGGCGGGCTGCTGTCCACCGTCGCGCTCGGTGGGCGCTCGTCGGCAGGCTGTTCCGGCCAGGCCGGGGCCGCGGGCATGTTGATCTCGGCCGCCTGGTCGATCGGCTGCCCACAGGTGGGGCAGAAGACCGCCTGATCCTCGACCTCGGTGCCGCAGTTGGCGCAGAAGCGTGCCATGCGGCTAGCTTCGACCAAAGCGGGTGAGCGTGCCGATCACCACGATCAGCGCCGAGAGCATGAAGATGATGCCGGCGGGCGTCAGCACGCGGAGGAGGGCGACAAGGTCGCCGGTCCAGTTTCCGGCCAGCTCGACCACCACGAAGAGGACGATGATGCCGACGCTCCACAGCAGGGCGATGAGGAGCCCGATCGTCTGCAACGGTCCCGGCGCGGCCCTCACGAAGCCGGCGATGGCGAGGACGAGCAGGATGATCCCCAGGATCGGGATCGGGCCGACGAGGCCGTAGTAGGCCTGGTCGGCCAGCCCGGCGCCGACGTCGGGATACGCGGACCAGAACGCGACCCCATAGCCGTCACCGCCCATGGCGCGGTCGAACATGCGAGCCCGAGCCATAGAGGAACGGGAGCAGGTAGCCGGTGACGATGCCGACCAGGCCGATCAGCAGGACCACGGGGCCGAGCACCGCGCCACGCCGCCCGACCACGACCGTCTCCGTATGCGGCTCGCCCGCAACCGCCGGCGGCACGTAGCCCGGGGCGGCGCCACGCAGGTTCGCGCCGCAGTTCTGGCAGAAGGCCACGCCGGCCCGATTGTGGGTGCCGCAGCGTGGGCACGCCATCGTGCCCTCGGGCGCCCCCGGCCGTTCGACGGTAGCTGGCGACACCGGCCGCGACGAGCCGCTGGCCGCAGTTGCGGCAGAAGGCAAGGCCCGGCCGGTTCTCGGTGCCGCAGCGCGGGCATTGGGTGCTCTCGCCGATGGCCTCCTCACCAGCCGGAACGACGTGCGCCGAGCTCGCGGCTTCGGCGTCCGCGTCGGCCGGCGTCGGCGAGGCGGCGGGATAGGCCTCCACCTCGCTCGGGGGCGGCTCTGCGGGCTCCGGCTCCGGTTCAGACGTCGTCCAGGCCGGCTCGAGGATCGGCTCGTCGCCGCGCTCCGGCGGTGCCGTGGGCCACGTATCCGCGTCTCCCGAGCCGGCGGCGGGTGGCTCGGTCGGCCACGCGGGCGACGCCGGTGCCTCGGCCTCCGAGGTCGCCGATGCGTCCTGGCTCGGCCAGCTCTCGATCTCGGCCGTGCCCATCGACTCCATGGGCGGCGCGTCGGGCGCGTCGGCGACGGGCTCGCGTGATCGGCGGGACGTCCCAGCTGCGCTCCGACGCGGCCTCGTCGATGCCGCCGGCGGGCTCCGTCGCGTCGGGCGCGGGTTCCTCGATCGGGTCGGGTCGGGCCGGATCGTCGGATGCCGGCGAGACGTCCTCCTCGGGGGGCGAGTCGCGCCGATCGCGCTCGTCGTGGTCCACTCGTGCGCCTCCTGCGGCAGATCTGGGCGGGTCAGCCCGATGATAGTCGACGTTCGGCGACCGCCGGCTGCTCTTGCAGCCAGCGTTCCAGCGAGTGGAAGACGCGCAGGCCATCGGTCCCGCCGACCTCCAGCTCGGCCGCGCGTTCGGGGTGCGGCATCAGGCCGAGCACGTTGCCGCGCTCGTTGACGATGCCGGCGATCCCCCGCTCCGACCCGTTCGGGTTCGCCTCCGGGCTCACCCGGCCGGACGCGTCGGCGTAGCGCAGGACGACCCGCCCATCGCGCTCCAGCGCATCGAGGGTGGCGTCGTCCGCGACGTACCGTCCCTCGCCGTGGCTGATCGGCAGGGAGATGACCTCGCCGTCCGCGAGGTCGCCCAGCCAGGCGGGTGCCGACGCCGGTCGTTCGACGCGCAGGTGCTGCCAGTCACAGCGGAACTCGAGGTGGTCGTTGCGGAGCAGCGCACCGGGCAGCATGCCGGCCTCGGTCAGCACCTGGAAGCCGTTGCACGAGCCGATCACCGGGCCGCCGGCTGCGGCGAAGGCCTCGACCGACCGCATGACCGGCGAGAAGCGCGCGATGGCGCCGGTCCGCAGATGGTCGCCGTGGGCGAAGCCGCCCGGCAGCACGACCGCGTCGGGCGCGCCGAGGTCGTCATCGGTGTGCCACACGAGGTTGACCTGCCAGCCGAGCACCGCTTCGGCGACATGCGCGAAGTCGCGTTCGGACCACGTGCCGGGGAATACCGCCACCGCCACCCGCGGGCTCCGTGCCACGACCGTCACGGATTGGCCGCTTCCGCGTCCTGCTGCTCGTCGGCGCGAAGCTCCCAGCTGGCCGTCTCCATCACCGGATTCGCGAGCAGCCGCCGGCACATCTCGTCGACCGCTGCCTCCGCCGCGCCATGGTCCGGCGCCTCGAACGAGATTCGCATCAGCTTGCCGCTGCGCACCCCGCTCACCGTCGGATACCCGAGTGAGCGCAGTGCCGATCCGATGGTCTGGCCCTCCGGGTCGGCGATCCCCGATCGGAGCGCGACGTGGACCTCGGCGAGCCAGCGCATCGTCACGCCGACGCGTCCCATGGCCGGCCGGTCAACCGCTCGAAGGCGGCCACGTATCGATCGCGCGTGCCGGCGATCACTTCGTCGGGCAGGGTCGGCGCCGGCGGCTCCTTGTTCCAGCCGGCGGCGGTGACGAAGTCCCGCACGAACTGCTTGTCGAAGCTCTGCGGGCTCGAGCCGGGGGCGTAGTGCTCGGCGTCCCAGAAGCGCGACGAGTCAGGCGTCAGGACTTCGTCGATGACCGCGAGCTCGCCGTCGATGAATCCGAACTCGAACTTCGTGTCGGCCAGGATCAGCCCGACCGCCTCGGCGCGGCGCGCACCCTCGCGGTAGAGAGCCAACGAGCGCTCCTCGAGCTGCTGGGCCAGGTCGGAGCCGACCATCCCGGCCAGCTGCTCGCGGCTGATGTTCTCGTCGTGCCCGACCTCCGCCTTGGTGGACGGCGTGAAGATCGGATCGGGCAGGCGATCGGCCTCGCGGAGTCCGCCGGGGAGCTGGTGACCACCGACGATGCCGTCGCGCCGGTACTCCGCCCATCCCGAACCGGCGAGGTAGCCGCGCACGACGCACTCGGCGTCGACGCGCTCGGCCCGTCTGACGAGCATCGAGCGCGGCGCCAGCTCGCGCGTGCGGGCCGGCTCAGGCAGCCGCTCGCGGTCGGCGCTCACGAAATGGGACCGACCGAGGTCGGCGAGCTGCTCGAACCACCACGTGGAGAGGCGCGTCAGGACCGCGCCCTTGTCGGGGATCGGCTGCTCGAAAACCACGTCGAAGGCGGAGAGCCGATCGGTGGCGACGAGCAGCAGGTGCCGGTCGTCGACCTCGTAGGTCTCCCGCACCTTGCCGCGGTGGATGAGCGGCAGCCCTTCGATCTCGGTGCGCATCAGTGCATGTGCCATGTCAGTCGCCCTCCTGGGGTGCGGCATCGATCGGTTCGGGTCCGCGGCTTGGTGGAATGTTGAAGCGTCGCTTCGCGCGGCGCTCGATGCGCTGGAACACCTCCAGTGCCACGATCACGAGGACGGCGCTGACGGCTCGCCACGACGAAGAGGCCGGCGCCGGCGGCCATGCCGACCGCCGCGACCGCCCACAGGGACGCCGCCGTCGTCAGCCCGCGCACCGTGCCGCCGTAATGCAGGATCGCGCCACCGCCCAGGAAGCCGACTCCCGACACGACCTGTGCGGCGATGCGGGTCGGGTCGGACAGGGGTCCAGTGAACGCGTAGGCGCTGACGATGGTGAAGCTGGCGGCCCCGAGCGACACGAGCGCGTGCGTCCGAAAGCCGGCCGGCATGCGCTGGAGCTCTCGCTCCCAGCCGATCCCGGCGCCAAGCAGGAGCGCCACGACGAGGCGCAGCGTCAGCTCCAGCTGCGTCCCGAGGCTCAGGTCTTCCACGTCGACTCAAGGTCCTCCCGATGCGTCGGTCGCAAGGAGTCGCGACCACGTGGCCGCCGACCACGCCTGGAGGGCTCCGCCGGCCAGCACCAGGCAGAACCAGATCGCCACGAAGCCTACCAGCAGCAGGCCGGTGGCGACGCCGAACTCGCCGCTGGCCGCCAGCCGGGCGCCGATCGGCGCCCAGAGGACCGCCAGGAGGAGGGCGGCGAACGCGAGATAGATGAGCTGCGCCGATGAAAGCAAGGACCGCGTGGGCGGCGATGGATGGCCGGGTCAGCACGCCCGGCGCCGACCGCAGGGCGTCGGACACCCGGACTCGACGCTCGACGGCGAGCCGGCCGGCCACCGCGGCGACCGACGCACCGACCGCGATGGCCAGGCTGAGCGACAGCAGGTAGGGCGACAGCCTGGCAATCGTGCGCAGCACGGGACCGCCGGCCGGTTCGGGAGCGTTGAACTCGTGCGGCGCAACGGCAACCAGGGCGGTGGCGAGGGCAAGGGCGACGATCGCCGCGGGAAGCGCCGCCACGAGGTCGACCGACAGCACGCGGCGAACGTCGACGGGCGATACCGCGCGTCGCTCGAGGAGCGCGAGGAGGACCGCATTCGCACCTGCCGAGACGGTGAACGCAAGGATGACGATAGCCACGAACCCGACGCCGAGGAGGACGGCATTCCACGGCCACGTGCCGGAGGTCACGATGCGGGCGCCGAGGAAGGTGAGCTCGGCCACCGACGGCGGGCGGACGACCGCGATGACGAAGGGGATCCAGCCGACGCTGGCCGTCCACGCCAGGGCGCCGGGCAACCACAGCTCCGGGCGCTCCGCCACCAGCCGCAGCGACTTCGCCGGCCGCGTCCCGCCAGCGACGCATCGGCGGTGCTCGCCTACTCCGACTCGTCGAGGCCGAGCGCGCGGTAGGTGACCCCGATCCCGTCGAGATGGTGGCGCAGGTCCATCGCGCGCTCGATCTCGTCGCCGCTGAGCCATTCACCGACCGCCGGATCGGCGCGAAGGGCCTCACCGAACGAGGTCTCCCCGGCCCACGCCCGCCTGGCCGCGCCCTGCACCAGGCGATAGGCGGCCTGGCGCTCGGCCCCCTTGGCGACCATCGCGAGCAGCAGCGCCTCGGAGTAGACCATGCCGCCCAGCTCCTCGAGGTTGCGCATCATCCGGTCGGAGTCGACCTCCAGGCCGTCCAGGATGTCGCCCATCGTGCGGGTGGCGTAGGCCGCGACCCCGAGCGCACGCTCGAACACGAAGCGCTCGGTGGAGCTATGGCTGATGTCGCGCTCGTGCCAGAGGGCCATGTTCTCGAGGCCGACCAGGGCGTCCGCGCGCAGCAGCCGGGCCATGCCCGTCACCCGTTCGGCCAGGATCGGGTTGCGCTTGTGGGGCATCGCGCTGCTTCCCTGCTGGCCGGTCCCGAATGGCTCGAAGGCCTCGCCCACCTCGGTGCGCTGGAGGTGCCTGATCTCGACCGCGACCCGCTCGAGCGTTCCGGCCAGGATGGCGAGAGTCGTCAGCAGCTCGGCGTGCCGATCGCGGCTGACGACCTGGGTCGGCGCCGGGTCGGTTGCCAGCCCGAGGCCGCCGAGGACGTGGCGCTCCACCTCGTCGCTCACGTTGGCGTGCGTGCCGACCGCCCCGGAGATCGAGCCGGTGGCGATCCCCAGGCGCGCGCGCGCCAGCCGCTCGGCGTCGCGCAGCAGCTCCGCGTACCAGCCCGCCGCCTTGAAGCCGAAGGTGATCGGCTCGGCGTGGATGCCGTGGCTGCGCCCCACCATCGGCGTGTTGCGATACTGCAGCGCCAGCCGGTGAACAACCTCGATCAGGCGAGCCAGCTCGCGCTCCAGCACGATCGCCGCGTCGCGAAGGACGACGGCGGTGGCGGTGTCGAGCACGTCGGAGCTGGTCAGGCCGTAGTGAAGCCATCGCCCTTCGGGGCCCAGCCGCTCGGTGACCGAGCGCAGGAATGCGATGACGTCGTGCTGCGACTCCTGCTCGATCTCCCTGGCCCGACCGACGTCGACCTCGGTTGCGGCGGCCCGGATGCGCTCCCAGTCGTCGGGCGGCACCACGCCGGCCGCGTGCATCGCCTCGGTCGCCAGGAGCTCGATCCGCAACCAGAGCTCGAGCTTCCGCGCCTTCGCCGAAGATCTCGCGCAGCTCCGGCAGCGCGTACCGATCGATCATGCTCGCGGATCGATGCGCAGCTCCGCCTTCGACGCCTGCTCCGCTTCGGACGGCCGTGACCCGCTCGGCAACGGCCGGATCGGAGAGCGCCAGGATTCGCGCGGCAAGGTGGGCGGCGTTCTTCGCCCCCGCACTCCCGATCGCGACCGTGGCGACCGGCACGCCGGGCGGCATCTGCACGACCGCATAGAGCGCATCGGCGCCCCCGAGCGATCCGCCATCCAGCGGAATCCCGATCACCGGGCGAGCGGTCAACGAGGCCAGCACGCCGGGCAGGTGGGCGGCCAGCCCGGCCGCACCGATGAAGAGCAGCACGCCGGCCGCCTCGGCCTCGGCGACGTAGGCATGGAGCGTATCGGCCTGGCGGTGAGCGCTGATGACCGAGGCCTCCCAGGTGATGCCGTAGTCGTCGAGCACGTCGAAGCAGCCCTTCAGGGCGGGCAGATCGGAGCGGGAGCCGCAGACCACGGCGACGGTCGGCATCGGCGCCAGAATAGCCCGCCGCCTTGACCTCGGCTTGTCGTAGCTGGCCCAGGATGTGCTGCGATTGGGTCATCACCTTCCATGGAGGCTGTATGCCGATGTCCTTGCCGGTCACATTCCACGCGCCTGGGGCGCTGCTGCTGACGCTTCTCCTGCTCGGTACCGCGGTCCTCACCTCCCCGGTGGCCGCGAAGGGTCCGCCTGAGGCCGTGCGCTTCGCGACGTTCAACGCGTCGCTCAACCGCAACGAGCCGGGCCAGGCGCTTTCCGACCTGTCGGCGCCATACGACGCGGATGAGCCCGACCTCGCGCTCCGCTCCCGTCGCGCACAGGCCGCGGCCGTTGCCGAGATCATCCAGCGCACCCGGCCCGAGGTGCTGCTCATCAACGAGTTCGACTACATCGACGGCCCGATCTCCGGCAACGCGCTCACCGACGCGTTCCAGGCCAACTACCTTGGCGTCAGCCAGAACGGCCAGGCGACGATTCACTATGACTACGTCTTCGTCGCGCCCTCGAACACCGGCATCCACTCCGGGTTCGACCTGAACAACAACGGTGCTGTGGTCAGCACGCCGCTGGCACCGGGATATGGCGACGACGCCCTCGGCTTCGGCGAATTCCCGGGCAAGTTCGGCCTCGCCGTCTTCAGCGAGCACCCGATCGACTACGCCGCCGCCCGAACCTTCCAGAACTTCAAGTGGGCCGACATGCCCGGCGCACTGCTCCCCACCTACCCCGACAGCTGGCCGGTGGCGGAGCTGCGCGGTGACCCGTGGTACACCGATGACGAGCTCGCCGTGCTCCCGTTGAGCTCGAAGAGCCACTGGGACGTCCCGATCGAGATCGGGGGCTCGACCGTCCACTTCCTGGTCAGCCACCCGACCCCGCCGGTCTTCGACGGGGCCGAGGACCGCAATGGCCGGCGCAACTTCGATGAGATCCGGCTATGGGCCGACTACATCACCCCCGATGCCGGAGGCTACATCTATGACGACGACGGGGTGTTCGGCGGCCTGAAGCCGGGCTCGAAATTCGTGATCGCCGGCGACCAGAACTCCGATCCGCTCGACGGCGACAGCATCCCCGGCTCGATCCAGCAGCTGCTGGACAACCCACGGGTCAACACGACGATGACTCCGACCAGCCTCGGCGGTCCGGCGTGGGCAGCGATTCAGGGACTTCAGAACCTGACCCACCGGAGCGATCCCGCGTTCGACACCGCGGACTTTTGCGACATCGCTCCCGTGTCGGTCCCGCCCTTCCCACCGTGCAGCGGGCCGGGAAACCTGCGGGCCGACTACGTCCTGCCGAGCCGCGACCTGCGGATCACCGACTCGGCCGTCTTCTGGCCGGAACCCGGCCATCCACTCGTCTACCTGACGGGGACCGGCTTCCCGGTCCCGAGCAGTGACCATCGGCTGGTTTGGGTCGATGTCGTGGTGCCGGGCAGCGCCCGCGGCGGCTGACCCCTGGTTCACCGATGCGGGCGGGCGCCGGTCGATCCGGCGCCCGCCCGTTCGTCATCATTGGCGCAGGCATTCGCACAGCGAGGACACCATGAAATACCTTCTCCTGCTGTACGGCGATCCGGCCGCTGAAGCGGCGGCGGGGCCGGACGGTCGCGCGGCCATGGTGGAGGACCATCGCCGGTACGGCACGATGCTTCGCGAGCGCGGCGCCATGGTGATCGGCGAGGCGCTGCAGGGTCCGGAGGAGACCCGGACGCTCCGCTTCGACGGCGGCGGCGCGCCGATCGTGACCGACGGGCCATTCCTGGAGGCGAAGGAGGCACTCGGCGGCCTGTACGTGCTTGAGTGCGCGAGCATCGACGAGGCGCTCGACCTCGCGAAGCAGGTGCCGCGCTCACCCGGCCTGGTGGCCGAGCTCAGCCCCATCGCCGGCGCGTAGCTCGCGCGCGGCGATGTCGGTCCGATATCGCCCGCCGTCGAGGGCGACATCTGCGATGCCGCGGTACGCCGCGTCTCTCGCCGCCTCGATCGTCGCGCCGCGCCCGACCATGGCCAGCACGCGGCCGCCGGTCGTCTCGTATCTGCCGTCGGGCCGGAGCGCGGTTCCGGCGTGAAAGCAGAGCAGATCGCCGTCGTCGGCCGCCGACGTGGGTTCGGCGCCCTCGACGACCCGCCCGACGATCGGCGCATCGGGGTATCCCTCGGCGGCGACGACGACGCCCACCGCGGCGCCGGAGCGCAGCGCCACTGAGCCCTCCATCAGCCCGCGGTCGCCGATCGCGCAGCCCAGCAGGGCGCCGGCGAAGTCCCCGTCGAGCATCGGCAGCAGGACCTGCGCCTCCGGATCACCGAAGCGGGCGTTGAACTCGAGGACCATCGGGCCGTCATCGGTGAGCATCAGGCCGGCGTACAGGACGCCACGGTACGGGAAGCCATCTCGCGCCATGCGCCAGGCGATCGGCTCGAACACGTCGGCCGCCACCCGCTCGAGCGCGGCGCCGCCGAACCACGGCACCGGCGCGTAGGCGCCCATCCCGCCGGTGTTGGGACCCGAGTCGCCGTCGCCGAGCCGCTTGTAGTCGCATGCCGCGGCCAGCGGCACGACGCCCTCGTCGCTGACCAGCGCGAAGGCGCTGACCTCGCTGCCGGTCAGGCGCTCCTCGAGGACGATGCGCGCGCCGGGCGCCACGCTGTCGAACAGCTCGCGCACCGCGACCTCCGCCTCCTCGACGCTCTCCGGCACGACGACCCCCTTGCCTGCCGCCAGCCAGTCGGCCTTGACCACCGGCGGTCGCTCAACCGCCCGGAGGTGGGCGAGCGCCGCCTCGGGATCCGTGAAGCTCTGCGCCGATGCGGTCGCGACGCCCGCTCGCCGCATCTGCTCCTTCGCGAACGTCTTGCTCGACTCGAGACGGGCGGCGGCCCGGGTCGGCCCGAAGGTCGGGATGCGAGTCGAGCCGAGCTCGTCGGCCAGGCCGGCCGCCAGCGGAGCCTCCGGACCGATGACGACCAGGCCGTACCGCTCGCGGGCGGCGTGACGTGCGACGGCCGTCGTGTCGCGCACGTCCAGGTCCGGCACCGTCTCGGCGACCGCCGCGGTCCCGCCGTTGCCCGGCGCGATGCGCACGCGACGGACGCCCTCGTCGCGAGCCAGCCGCCAGGCAAGCGCGTGCTCTCGGCCGCCCGACCCGATCACCAGGACGTCCATGGCGTGCGGGGTTACTGGCCGGTCAGCTCGACGAGGGCGGAGATGACGTCGGCGAGCTCATCGATACGTGCCTGGTAGGTCCCGAGATCGCCCGAGTCCAGCGCCGCCTGCGCCTCGTCGTAGAGGCGCTGCGCCTCGGCGACCAGCCCCGCCACGTCGCCCGGAAGCGGACCGGGCGACTCGCCCGGCGATGGCGACGGGCCGGGCTCCTCGGGCGTGACGACCGGCGGCGGCTCGGCCTCGCCGAGGATCTGGCGCAGGCCGTCCTCGACGGTCTCGGCGAACGCCACGCGTTCCTGGTCGACCATGATCACGCGAACGAACTCCGGGAATGGCGCGCCCTCGGCCTGCAGGAAGATCGGCTCGACGTAGATGAGCCCGTCGTCGCCGATCGGCAGCACGAGCAGGTTGCCGCGGATGATCGACGAGCCGGACCGGCTCCACACCCCGAACTGCGCCGCGATCGTGTCGTTCTGGTCGATGCGGGCCTCGATCTGCTCGGGCCCCTGCGTCGTGGTATCGGTCGGGAAGCGGAACGCGATGCGCTGGCCGTACTGGTCGCCGTCCATGCGCGCGGCGACCCACGCGATCATGTTGCTGCGACCCTCCGGCACCATCGGCTGGATGAGGGCGAACTCGGCCGTGTCCTCGCCCGGGATGCGCATCGTCACGTAGTACGGCTCCATCGGCTCACCGGTCCCCTTCGCCACGTCGGCCGGGATCGCCCACCGATCGTCCGAGTTGTAGAAGGTGGTGGCACCCGACTCGGTGGGCGGCAGGTGGTAGAGCCGGTAGCTCTCGTTCTGCGCGCTGAAGAGGTCCTCCGGGAAGCGAAGGTGCGCCCGCAGCTCGTCCGACATGGCGTCGAGCGGCTCGAAGAGGTCCGGGAAGATACGGGCGTAGGCGGCGATGATCGGCTCGTCGGGATCGGCAAGGAAGAAGCGGACCGTCCCGTCGTAGGCGTCGATGACGACCTTCACGCTGTTGCGCACGTAGTTGGCGCCGGCCAGGCGGCTCGTCTCCGGCAGCGGCTGCGCGTTCGGGTATCGGTCGGTCACCGTGTAGGCGTCCCACACCCAGAGCAGGCGGTCGTCGGCGCTGACCAGGTACGGATCGTGGTCGTAGCGCAGGAAGGGCGCGATCTCCGGCACTCGCTCGCTGATGGTGCGACGGAAGAGGATCTGCGAGTCATCGGTGAGCTGGTTGCTGATGATGAGGTTGAGGTCGCCGAACCGAAGCGCGAACATCAGCCGGGCGATCGGGTTGCCGATGCCGACGCCGGTGGTGCCGCTCCAGGTGGTGGTCGCGCCGCTGTCGGTGTCGGTGCCGCCGTCGGTGTCCAGCGGGTAGTCGAACTCGTCGGTCCGCGTGCCGGTCACCACGTAGTGGTCCGGGTTCGCCTCGCCGAAGTAGATGCGGGGCTCGCCGACCGGCAGCTGCGGTTCGCGGTTGATGCCGCTCACCAGGTAGTCGGGCGTGCCCTGGTCGGTGACCGCGTCGACCGGCACGGCCGTGATGCCGTAGCCGTGCGTGTAGACGAGGCGCTCGTTCGTCCAGACGCGTGCCTGCTCGGCCAGGCGATCGATGTCCAGCTCGCGCGCGCTGAGCATGATCTGGCGGTGCTCGTTCCTGATCTGGTAACGATCGATGTCGACGTCGAGGAAGGCGTAGTAGCGCCGCAGGATCTGCTGCTGGCCGAACGTCGTCAGCAGCGGCCGGTAGTCCCATAGCCGGAGGTTGTCGATCGTCGCCGCGTCCTGGGCGAAGACCGCGCGCGAGAGCTCCTGCTCGCCGGTGAAGCGGCGCTGCTCGATCGCGTCGAGGTCGAAGGCGGCGCGCGTGGATTGGATGTGCCTCGCGATGTACGGTCGCTCAACGTTGAGCTCATTCGGGTTGACCTGGAAGTTCTGCACGAAGGCGGGGTAGAGGCCGCCGACAAGGATCGACAGGAGCAGCCAGGCCCCGCCGGCCAGCCCGAGCAGCCAGAGCGTCCGGAACCAGGTGTTGAGCAGCAGGATCGTGGCGGCCGCCAGCGCCACCACCGTCAGAATCACGAAGGCCGGCAGTCGCGCGTTCATGTCCGTGTAGAGCGCCGCGTGGACCGATCCGTTCGGCCCGCCGACCGAGTAGGCCAGCTCGGCGATGTCGAGCTGATAGCCGCCGGCGATCACCACCAGCAGGAGCGCCCCGATGACGGAGAGGTGCGCGCGCACCGGCGCGGTCAGGTGGAACTGCCAGCGCAGCGCGCGGGCCGCGTAGGTGGCCAGGGTCAGCAGCCCGACGACGATGAGCATCGTGGTCGCCCATCCGAGGACGAACCGATAGAACGGCAGGTCGAACACGTAGTAGCCGATGTCCCGCCCGAGCGTCGGGTCGGTCACTCCCCACGCTCCGCCGTTGAAGAAGAGGAGCACCGTCTCCCAGTTGCCGCTCCATGCGGCCCCCGAGCCGAGCGAGAGGAGGATGGCGGCGACCACCAGCCCGATGCCGATGGCGCGCGACGCGTCCGGCATCTCGAGGCCGCCAAGGCGCCGAACCGGCTCCTGCGGCGCGATCCGGCCAGCGAGCCAGATGCTGACCAGCGCCGGCAGCAGCATCGCCGCGAACCCGATCCCGAACAGTGCGACCTGCGCCCACAGCCTGGTCGACAGCACGTCGCGACGGCCCAGCGCCCCGTACCACATCAGGTCGGTGACGAGGTTCACGGCGCCGCCCAGCAGGCCGAACACGATGAACAGGGCCAGGATCCCGCCGCCGATCAGGAGCCATCGCCGCCACGGGACCTCGCCGCCGGCGACCGGTGGGAAGGTGGGGCCCCCGCCGTTGCCGTTCGTCCGGCCCCGCCGGCCGCGTCGCCGCCCCTCGTCGATGGGGGTGACGTTTCGCTCGGTGCGGTCGGAGCGTTCCGGGCGCTCGAAAGGCCGCCCCTCGCGCTGCGCATCGGCCTCGGCCTGGCGGCGCTGAAGCTCCTCCAGGAGCTTGTCGAACCAGCTGGACATGTGCCCTGCATGCTACCCGTCCCGGCGCTCCGCCGGGATCAGGGCAGCTGGTACGTCTCCAGGACCTCGCCGGCGGCGTCGGACGCGACCACCCCGACCGCCCTCGCGCCGGCCGGCACGAATCCGACGAATGCCTTCGCGTCGTGGCCCGCACCGGCGAGCGGCATGAGGGTGGTCGCCAGGCGCGCGCCGGAACCCGTCATGATCCACACGGCAGCGACCTCACTGCTGACGATGCCATCGACCGGGGAGGGCGACTCGGACGCGCCTCCAACGTCGCCGCTGCTCCCCACCATGCCGAAGGCGCTGTCGTCGGGCAGGAGCGGCCCGGCGCTGCAGCCCGCGCTGGTCAGGTTCGCCAGCTCGAGCTGAGTGCAGAGGCCGTCGGCCGTGTCATACACGGCGTAGCGCCAACCGACGCCCAGGGTGCGTCCACGGCCGACCTCGGTGACCGGTCCGACCGCGTCTCCGCCGGTCGCGTGCAGCGGGCCGGTCGGGATCGCGGCGGGATCCGGCTGACCGTCGACCTGCACGATGGCGCAGCCGCCGAGCGCGAGCACCAGCAGGAGGATCGCCGGCGTTCGGCGACTCACTCCCACTCGATCGTCGCCGGCGGCTTCGAGCTGATGTCGTAGACGACGCGGTTGACGCCGGGCACCTCATTCACGATCCGCGAGCTGATCTTCGCCAGCACGTCGTACGGCAGGCGCGCCCAGTCGGCGGTCATCCCGTCGTCACTGGTCACCGCGCGAACCGCCACCACGTTGGCATACGTCCGCCCGTCACCCATGACGCCGACCGATCGCACCGGCGTGAGGATGGCGAACGACTGCCACAGGGACCGATACAGCCCGGCGGCCTTGATCTCGTCGATCACGATCCAGTCGGCCTCGCGCAGCGTGTCGAGCCGTTCGGCGGTCACCTCGCCGAGGATGCGGATCGCGAGCCCCGGGCCGGGAAACGGCTGGCGTTGGACCATCGAGTCGGGCAGGCCGAGCTCCTCGCCGACCCTGCGCACCTCGTCCTTGAACAGGTAGCGCAGCGGCTCGATGAGCTTGAACCGCAGGTCCGACGGCAGGCCGCCGACGTTATGATGCGTCTTGATCTTCTGGGACGTCTTCGTCTCCGACGTCTTCGACTCGATCACGTCGGGGTAGAGGGTGCCCTGGGTCAGGAAGTCAATCTGACCGATCTTCGCGGCCTCTCCCTCGAAGACGCGGATGAACTCGTCGCCGATGATGGTGCGCTTCTCCTCGGGATCCTCCACGCCGGCGAGGCGTCGCAGGAACCGATCCCGGGCGTCGACCATCACGAGCCTCATGCCCAGGTCCCGCTCGAAGGTGACCCGCAGCAGCTCCGACTCGCGCTTGCGCATGAGCCCGTGGTCGACATAGATGCAGGTGAGCTGATCGCCGATGGCCCGATGCACCAGCGTGGCGGCGACCGCCGAGTCCACGCCACCCGACAGGGCGCAGATGACATGGCCCTCCCCCACTCGCTCCCGGATCTCGGCCACGGTCGTCTCGATCAGGTTCGAGGCGGTCCAGTTTGGCCGAACGCCGGCGATCTCCACGATGAAGTTGCGCAGCACGTCGCGGCCGCGCGGCGTGTGGACGACCTCGGGGTGGAACTGGATGCCGTACAGGTTGCGGCCTGGATCCGCCAGGCCGGCGAACGGCGTCGAATCGGTCTGCGCGGTGGGCTCGAAGCCGGGTGGTGGCCGGACGATCGAGTCGCCGTGGCTCATCCAGACCGGCTGCTCCCGCTCGATGCCGGCAAAGAGCCCGTCGGCATCGGTGAACGTGACGGTCGCCGGGCCGTACTCGCGCTTGCTCGACGGCAGGACCTCTCCACCCAGCTCGTGGGCCATGAGCTGGAGCCCGTAGCAGATGCCGAGCACCGGGATGCGCCCGGACCAGAGCGCCGGATCGGCGCGCGGAGCGTCGGTGTCGTAGACCGATGACGGGCCGCCCGACAGGATCACAGCCTTCGCGCCGCGGCGCTCCAGCTCGGCCATCGGGGTGTCGTGCGGCAGCAGCTCGGAGTAGACGTTCAGCTCGCGGACGCGGCGCGCGATCAGCTGCGCGAACTGGCTCCCGAAGTCCAGGATGACGACGGTGTCGGGGTGCTCGGGCGCCTCGGTCGCGATTCGCTGGGGAGGCGGGGCATGGAGTGCCTGCTCGAGATACGCCTCGACCTCGGCGTCGTCCGGAGCGAGGACACGGTGCCCGGCGTTGGCGGCCTCGCCGTGCACCGTTCGCCCGCGATCGGTCGGCTGGGGGTCGCGCTCCTCGCTCAATCCGGCTCCGTTCGACGCTGTTGAGTGGAATGCCAGTGTATGGGGTCGTCACGCCGCGCGGCGGGTCTTGTGTGCGACCTGCCCCGGGTGTATACCGCGCCGCAGCGGGAGGCGACGACGTGCGGGCCCACATTCATGGCCGCCGGGGGACGCACCGAGCCACTGGCGAACCCGGCCCGCGCCAGGTAGAGGTGCCCACCATGCCCCGCCGCGTCATCGTCTCAGCACTCGCCGCCGCGCTGCTGCTCGTCTCATCGGCCTCGATCGCGCTCGCGGCAAAGCCGAGTAACGGGTGCCCCGCCGATCCCTCGGGCTACTTCCTCGTGGACATCGATGGGTGGTGGGACAACACGGTTCTCGGGTTCGAGATCGCCGGCATCCCGGTTTACGAAGACGACGGCGTGACGTTCACCGCCGCATTCAACGAGTTCAGCGCCGCGTTCGGGCTGGCCGACGGCGCCGCGCTCGAAGCCTACGTTCGCGGCCCGCAGTGGGACGCGTTCAACAAGAACGAGACCGAGTTCGTCTGCATGAAGTCCAGGCCCGTGACGCCGGGCAACCCAGGCTGGAAGTTCAACGGCGTGGACGATCAGGCCGCCAAGCCCTGATCGATCGACGGCCGAGATTCGCGTAGCCAGCCCTTGCGAACCGGAGCCGTCTGGCCCGATGCGCTCCGACATCGTCGAGGTCGAGTCTCCGGAGACGGGGACGCCGCTTCCCGACGCGTACCGGAACGCTCAGCCGATGACCACGGGTGTCCGGGGCAGCTGAGGGCCCGAGCCTCGTCAGGAGTCAATCCACTCGCGCGGATGGGCAGATAGGAAGTCCTCGACCGGGATGCCGCCGGCGCCGATCACCAGCGAGCGCGCCCCACGGTGCGCATGCGTGAAGGCCACGGCACCCGGCGATCCGCGCTGGTGGCCGATCCTCACGACCAGGGCAATCGGCGTGTCTCGCGACCGGATCAGCCTGCCCGGACGGACGACCCAGTCGACCTCGTCGTTGCCATCGCGCCAGTAGCCGATCTCGTCGGGATCGGCGTACGCCCACAGGTGGGCGCCCACTGCCGTCTGCACCAGTCGCGACCACAGCTCCCGGTCGGCCTGCGCCCGGGCGAACGTCGTGCGCGCCGTGGCCGTCATCAGCGCGGTGTTCAGGGCGAGCAGCTTCGGGCTCGAGGCTCGACGGCGGACCGCCGAACCGGAGAACTTGCCGATGCCGGTGACCATCCCGGCTCCGCCGAGCAGCTCGAGGTAGTGGGCGAGGGTGACCGTGTTTCCCGCATCGGTCAGCGTGCCGAGCATCTTCGTGTAGCTCAGCACCTGGCCCGAGTATGAGCAGGCCAGGCGGAAGAGCTGCCGAAGCAGCGCCGGCTTCTCGACCCGGTTGAGCAGCAGGATGTCGCGCGACAGGTTCGTCTCCACGATCGAGTCGAGGATGTACTCCTCCCATCGCTCATGGCTCTTGATGAGCCGCGCGGCGCCCGGATAGCCCCCGTAGAACAGATAGGTGTCGAGGTCCCAACCGAAGGCGTCTCGCATCTCGGCGAAGGTCCAGTGGGTGATTCGCACCGTCTCGAAGCGCCCGGCGAGGCTGTCGGAGAGGCCCTTGCGGACGAGCAGCGGGGACGATCCGAGCAGCATCACCCGCAGGGGCACATCGGCCGCCGTGTCCTCGTCCCAGAGCTGCTTCACGACGTCGGACCAGTCGCGAATCTTCTGCACCTCGTCGAGCACCAGCAGCCCACCCGCCCGACTCCCCATCTTCGCCTGCTGGCGGCCGATCGCCCACTGGGTGTAGATCCAGCCGATGTCCTCGGGGTCCGGCGCGTCAGCCGACGCGAAGTGGCCCGGAATGCCGATGGCGTCCATCACCTGCCTCGCCAGCGTCGTCTTCCCCACCTGCCGCGGGCCGGCAAGGACCTGGATGAACTGCCGAGGCTCATGGGCGCGCTGAAGGATCTCGTCGTAGATCGGGCGGCGGAAGACCTTCGGGGCGCGGCTCATCTTCACTCACTCCGCTGAGCGGAATTACTCAGTCGTGCGAGTTAGTTTACTCACTGGAGCTCCAGCCGGACCCGGTCCAGCGCCTCCACGGTCGGCTCGGCCGGGAATGGCGAACGACGGATGGCCTCGTCCGGGCCGATGACGCCGGTTGCCGCCTCCCGGCCAAGATCCGCAAGGGCTGCCAGCTGCTCGATCTGCTCGCTGGCAAAGCCCCGATCGAACGGGTCGCCGTGGCCGGGGATGACGACTCCATCCACCATGCCGAGCAGCGCACGGCCGGTCTCGACCCAGGCGATCGGATAGCTGTCGCCGAACGCGGGCGCCGGGGCGTTTTCCAGCAGGTCGCCGGCAAACAGGACCGATGCGTCCGGTACCGTGATCACGATGTCGTTGTCAGTGTGCCCACGGCCGAGATAGCGCAGCTCGACCTGTCGGTCGCCCAGGTCGATGGTCGCGGCATCCTCGAAGAGCTCGGTCGGCGGGGTGAGCTCAACCGCCTCGAATGGCTCGTCGGGGTAGTCCCGCATCAGCCGGGCACGCATCTCCTCCCCGCGCTCCACGATCATCGTGGCGCAGCGCACGTGGCCCCAGATGGGCGTCGGCAGGAAACGGGCGTTGCCGAAGGCGTGGTCCCAGTGACCGTGCGTGTTGACCACGGCCGCGAGCGGATCGCGACCAAGCGCGCGCATGTCGGCGCGAAGCTCATCGGCCAATGGATGGGTCGCCCGGGTATCGATGACGACGAGCCCATCCTCACCGCCGATGACCCCGATCGTCTGGTCCAGCGCCGCGTACCGTCGGACCCAGACCCTGTTGCCGACCTCGCGCCAGACCGAGGTCACGCCCGGATCACTTCCCCTCCAGCATGTAGAACTCGTGGAACTCCGAGCATCGGCCGTCGGGGGCGAAGCGCAGGAGATAGGCGTTGCGGTAGGTGCGCTCGGGGTCGTCGCCGCTCGGCGCGTACCTGCTCCAGCCGACGGCGACCGCGCGGTCTCCCTCGACGGCATAGGGCTCGTAATGCGCGTCCCAGCTGGCGGGAGCGTCGGGCTCCTCCAGCCAGCTGGCCACGATGGCATCGCGACCCCGTACGGTGTGCTCGTCGCTGTCCCACGGCCGATAGCTATACACGGCGTCGTCGGTGAAGAGCGCCTCGATGGGGCCGGCCTCGTTCGTCCGCCAGGCCTCCACGTATCGGTCCAGCCAGGTCTGCACGTCGGTTCGGTTCATGCCGCCGATGCTAGCGCGTGGTCAGTCGGCGTGGAAGGCAGTCAGCCGATGCGCCTCGTCGTCGAGGGCGGCTCGCTCGGTGGCGCTCAACGACCGGAGCGGCGAGAGGCTGATCTCACCATCTTCATATCGCCACGTCCCCGCCACCTGCCCGTCCAGCACGAAGGTGTTGTGCGAGTGCGGGGTCTTCGTGTTGAAGATGAGCGGCCGGAACTCTTCCGGCAGGATCAGCGTGCGCCGGGCATGGACGAGCAGCGCGGCGTCCCACACGGCAAGGAAGCGAGGAGGCGCCGGGGTCTCGGGGTCCGGCAGCGGCGCATCGGGGAGATCCAGCAGCGTGCCGCCGCTCTCGTCTCGGAACCTTCGCAGCTCGAGGCGGTCGGCCACGTGGCGCATCTGCCCGACGTTCATCCCCATCCAGGAAGCGATGTCCTTCAGTGATGCAGGGCCGAAGGCGCCGAGGTAGCGTCGGACGAGCAGCTCCATGCCCTGCTCCTCCGTCACGTCGGTGGGCGGCAGCCAGGCATCGGCCAGCCCGTACAGGTCGGCGCGGCGCCGCTCCCAGGTCCCGGACGGCGGGACGCGCACCAGGTCGACCCACGTGCCCGCCCACTTGGCCGCCGTCGCGGGAAACCCTCGCGCGGCAAGCCGGGCGGTCAGCTCCTTCATCGGCAGCGGACCGTCGGCGAGCTCCCGCCGGACGGCAACGGCGACCGCCTTCGTGTCGAACTTCTCGATCTCCGGGCGGGCGATCCTCTCGAACCACTCCCGGCGGATGCGCCGCACGCCCACCGTCATCGGCCAGTAGTCGCCGGCGGACACGACGTGGATGGTGGCGCGCATGAGGGTGGCCTGGACGAGGTCGCGCTGCTCGAGGGCCCGCGTCAGCATCGGTCTCGTGAAGTCGCGCATGCGCGACCACAGGCCGATGTAGCCCGCCGGCGCGTACTGGGTCTGGATGCCGCCCATCTGCTCGACGACATCCACGATGTCGAGCGAGGAGCGGTCGAGCAGGTGCTGCCTGGCCAGCAGCGCGCGGTTCAGCGCGCGGGCGGCGAGGACCGGCTCTGCCATTCGTCGCGCAGGATCGACATGACGTGGCCGCTCGTGTAGCGCCCGCCCTCGAAGCGGTCATTTCGGAGCGTGGCCTCGTGAGTGAAGCCCGCCTTCTCGTAGGCGCGCCGGGCTCGATCGTTCTCCGTCCAGACCTCGAGCCAGATTCGCTCGAGGCGCAGCTCGGCGAACCCGAAGTCGACAATGGCCTTGACGGCATCGGTGCCATAGCCCTTGCCCCATTCGTCCACCTCGCCGATGAAGATGCCGACCTCGGCGCTGCCGTTGCGCAGGTCGAGCTCCGACAGCCCCACCTCGCCGATCGGCCGCTCGTCGGCGAGCAGGCAGATCATGAACGTGTAGTAGTCCTTCCCCTGGTCGGTGGCCAGCCGGTCCATGCGCGCCGCCGACTGCGCCAGGCTCAGCGGCGCTCGATCCTTCCAGCCGGCGAGCACCATCGGCTCCGCCTCCGACCGCCAGCGCCGATAGAGCTCAGCGTCGGCCGCCTCGAATGGTCGCAGGAAGACCCGCTCTCCTTGAATGATGTGGGTCATGCGGAGGGTGGTGTGGCTACTCCGGTGCGGCCAGCTGCCACGACTTGCCCTCGGTGGCGATCGACGGAGCGATCACCATCTCGACCTCGTGCATCTCCCGGATGGTGCGAACGCCGAGCGCCGCCATCGACTGGCGCAGGGCGCCGACCAGGTTCTGCGTGCCGTGTGACGTTTCGGCGGGGCCGAAGAGGAGCTGCTCCAGCGGCAGTCGCTCGCCGATCCGGATGCGGGTCCCCCGCGGCAACGTCGGCGATGGGGCGGCCATGCCCCAGTTGAAGCCGCGGCCCGGCGCCTCGATCGCACCGGCGAACGGCGAGCCGAGCATGACGGCATCGGCTCCGGAGGCGATCGCCTTGGCGATGTCGCCTCCCGTCTTCATGCCGCCATCGGTGACCACCGGCACGTAGCGGCCGGTCTCGCGCTCGTACCGGTCACGTGCGGCCGCGACCTCCAGCGTGGCCGAGACCTGCGGCACGCCGATGCCGAGCACCTCGCGGGTGGTGCAGGCTGCACCGGGCCCGACGCCGACGAAGATGCCCGCCGCGCCCTGGTGCATGAGCTGGTAGGCGGCCTCGCCGCTCACCGTGTTGCCGACCAGGACCGGGAGCTGCAGGCCGCCGGTCAGGTCGGCGAGGGAGAGCACCCGGGTCGAGGTCGAGATGTGGCGGGCGCTGCTCACCTGGCTCTGGACGAGGAACAGGTCGGCTCCGGCTGCCGCAGCCACCTCCGCATGATGCCAGGCCGATGCCGGTGTGGTCGCCACCGCGGCGATCGCGCCCGCGGCCTTGATGCGCGCGATCAGCGCGGCGATCAGCTCGTCGCGCACTGGCTGCAGGTATGCCTCGGCCAGGATGTGACCGGCTGCCTGGCCACTCTCGGCGGCGGCAACGCGCTCGATGATCGGCGAGGCATCCTCGTAGCGCGTGTAGAGCCCCTCGAGGTTGACGAAGGCGACGCCTCCGTGGCGGCTCATGCGCACCGCGAAGTCGGTGTCGGCAACGGCATCCATGGCGGCGGCGAGGAATGGGATCTCGAGCCGGAAGCCACCGAGCTCGATGGCCAGGTCGACCTCGGCCGGGTCGGCCGTGACCGCGCCGGGAACGAGCGCAACCTCCTCGAAGCCGTAGGCGCGTCGCAGACGTGACTCGGTCGCGTCGCGAGAGGGAGCCTGCTCGATCATCGACGACCTCGTCGGGTACCAAAAACCCGCGCGGCATGGCGGCGCGGGCTGTTGACTGAACGGATGGCGGTGACGGCGCGGATCGGATTCACGTGCTGGTCGCTGCTGCTTTTGGGAAGTATACGGCACGACGATCCGGCCCAAATGACTTCGCGCGGCGCTCACCTGTGTTCTCAGTCGAGCTCCACTCCAGCCGCGCGCGCGTCGGCCGCCAGCGCCTCGAGCGCATCGTCCGTCTCGACCGTCGCATGCAGCAGGCCCATGACCCGCGAGATGCCGAGCTCCGCGTATCGCGCGAGCAGCGCCTGTCGCGCGGAGCCGGGCTCGCTCCATTCCGGCATCTCCCGCCACACGTGCACCGAGACGCCGAGGCTGGCCGGGTCGCGGCCAATCTCCTCGCACCGCGCTCGGATGGTCGGCAGAGCGTCACGGACCTCGTCAGGGGACATTCCGTCGACGTTCAGCTCGTCCGCGTAGCGGGCAGCCAGCCGCCAGGTCACGTTCGGCCCGTTGCCGCCCACCATGATCGGCATGCCTGTCTCCTGGATCGGCTTCGGCAGGTTGATCGCATCGCGGACGCTGTGATGCTCGCCGTCGAAGGTCGCGTGCGTCGTGCGACCGGGCTCGAGCATGCGCGTGATCACCTCGAGCGCGTCATGGAGCATGGCGAGCCGGACCCTGGTCTCAGGAAAGCCGTACCCGTAGGCGAGCCACTCGTCCCGCTTCCAACCGGCGCCGATCCCGAGGTCGAACCGTCCGCCGGAGATCGTGTCGAGCATGGACGCCATCTTCGCGGTCAGCGCCGGGTTGCGGAAGCCGTTGCAGATGACGATCTGGCCCAGCCGCACGCGATCGGTCAGGGCTGCCAGCGCGCTGAGCGACGTGAACGACTCGAACGTCAGCTCGTCGGTCGGCCTTGGCACGGTGTGGAAGTGGTCGTAGAGCCAGATGGATTCGAATCCGAGCCGATCCGCCTGCTGGGCGACCGCGACCGTTCGCGCCCAGGCCGGCGCGGCTTCCCACCCGTCGTACTCGTGCGTCCACCCCTGCGGAACGATCACACCCAACTTCATTCCAGATCTCCCGCTGTCCAAGCGCCAACACAACCAAGGGGAAGGGGCGGCATCAACGAACAATCATCTGGGCACGTTCCGGGCCAACGCTGACGTGGCTGATCGGCACCGACGCCAGCGCCTCCAGCCGTTCGACGTAGGCACGTGCCGCGGGCGGCAGGTCGGACCAGGCGCGGCAGGCGGTCGTATCGGCCTGCCATCCCGGCAGCTCCTCGTACACAGGCTCCAGACGCTCATAGACCGATGTCGACGCCGGCACCGTGGTCCACTCGCGCCCGTCGAGCGGATCGCGGTACGCACGCGCGACCAGGATGCGATCGTGCGCGTCCAGGACGTCGAGCTTGGTGAGCGCGATGCTCGAGTAGCCCGCCAACCGAACGCTGAAGCGGACCGCGACGGCGTCATACCATCCGCAGCGCCGGGCACGGCCGGTCGACGTTCCGTACTCCTCGCCACGCTCGCGGAGGTTGTCTCCGTCGTCGTCCTCGAGCTCGGTCGGCAACGGCCCCGCGCCGACGGCCGTCGTGTAGGCCTTGGCCACCCCGAGGACCTGGTCGATCGCCACGGCGGGCAGCCCGGCCCCGAGGCTCGCCCCTCCGGGAATCGGCGACGAGCTGGTCACGTATGGATAGATGCCCCAGTCCAGGTCCCGCATCGTTCCGAGCTGGCCCTCGAGCAGGATGCGATCGCCGCGCTCCAGCGCCTCATCGACCAGGGCCTGCCCGTCGACCACGTGCCGGCTCAGCCGCGCACCGGCGGCCAGGTACGCCTCGGTGATCCGTTCCTCGTCGGTTGCCTCGGCGATCTCCGCCGCCATCTCCTCACCCGCCGCACCGCCGTGACCGGCCACGATGCGCCGGATGCGTGGCAGGGTGGCCGCGAGCCTCGCTCGGAAGGCGTACGGCTCCATGAGGTCCACGACCCGGATGCCCCGCCGGGCAACCTTGTCGACGTACGCCGGCCCGATCCCGCGCGACGTGGTGCCGAGCTTGCTGGCGCCGCGCTCTCGCTCCTCGAGCTGGTCCAGCAGCACGTGATACGGCATGACAAGGTGCGCGCGATCGCTGATGAACAGGTTCTCGCCGTCGAAGCCTCGTGACGTGAGGCCGTCGAGCTCGCCCACCAGCGCGGGCGGGTGGATGACGACGCCATTGCCGAGCAGGTTCTTGGTGCCGGGGTGGAAGATGCCCGAGGGGATCAGGTGGAGCTTGAAGTGCCCGTGCGGGTTGACCACCGTGTGCCCGGCGTTGTTGCCACCGCCATAGCGGATGACGAGGTTGGCATCATGGGCCAGGTAGTCGACCACCCTGCCCTTTCCCTCGTCGCCCCATTGGGCGCCGACGACGGCGATGACGGACATGGCGGGAGAGCGACGACCTCAGCGGCAGGGATTTGGGGTCATCCTACCGTCGCGTCGCAGGGGACGTGGCGGTCTTGGGCACGCAAGAGCGCCGCCTCGTCGGCGGCGCTCATCGGTGCGAGGTTGGCGCGCGTCAGGCTCGAGCGCGCACCTTGTCGAAGCAGTTGGAGCAGTACACCGGGCGGTCGTTGCGCGGGAGGAACGGCACGAGGGCCTGCCCACCGCATTCTGCACAGACCGCCGCGTGCATCTCTCGCTGTCCCCCATTGCCGCCCCCACCCGCGATGCCCAGTGCTCGGTTCTGCTTGGCGACGGCTCGGCAGCTCTGGCAGCGCTGGGGCTCGTTCACGAGACCCTTGCTGGCGTAGAACTCCTGCTCGCCGGCCGAGAACACGAAGTCCATCCCGCAGTCGCGACAGCGGATGGTCTTGTCGGCGTACACCCTCCCCAGTGCCTCCTTGTTTCACACGCCCGGCCGGTATGGGACGCTCGCGGTCTGAGAGAGGGCCGTGATCTGCGTGGAACTTGGGCGCGGATCGAGCGAACTCGGGGTCAGACGTTGAATGACCGGTCGTAACTAGCGCCCGAGTTTACACCTGCATACAAGCGTTCTCAGCAGTCGACCCCTTGCTCGCTCGATCAGTACGCGGCGATCTCCTCGCGCGCTGCGACCGTGTAGAAGCGGGTGTTCGACTTCCTGAACTGCAGCGGGACCTCGCCGATCGGTCCATTGCGGTGCTTTGCGACCTTCGCCTTGATGAGCTCGACCTCGGAGTCGGGGTTCTGCTCGCCGTCGCGATACAGGAAGATCACGACGTCGCTGTCCTGCTCGATGCTCCCGCTTTCACGCAGGTCCGACAGCCGCGGCTCGGCGGTGCCGCGCTGCTCGACGCCGCGCGAGAGCTGCGAGAGGGCGAGGACCGGCACCTTGAGCTCGCGCGCCAGCTGCTTCAGCCCACGGCTGATCTCGGAGACCTCCTGGACCCGGTTGGCGTCCTTGTTCGAGGTCGAGGCCTGCATCAGCTGGAGGTAGTCGACGACGACCAGGTCGAGGCCGCGCTGCTCCGCCTCGAGCCGGCGCGCCTTCGTGCGCAGCTCCATCACCGAGAGCGCCGGCGAGTCGTCGATCCACATCGTGGCGGTGGCCATGTCGTTCATGACCATCGCGATCTTGCTCCAGTCGGTCTCGTCGACGAACCCGGTCTGGAGCGGCCGCGGGTTGATGCCCGTCTCGGCGGAGAGCAGGCGCAGCGCGAGCTGCTCCTTGCTCATCTCGAGGCTGAAGACGGCGACGCGCTTCTTCTCCCGGACCGCCGCATGCTGCGCGATGTTCAGCGCCATCGAGGTCTTTCCGACCGATGGACGCGCCGCCAGCACGATCAGGTCGGATGGCTGGAGACCGCCGAGGAGTGCGTCGAGCTGGCTGAGGCCGGTCGGCACGCCGAGGATCTGGCCGCGGTGCTCGTGGAGGTACTCGAGCCGGTCATAGGCCTGGCCGAGCAGGATCGAGAGCGCCTCGAACCCGCCATCGGTGCGTCGCTGGCTGATCTCGAACAGGATCGACTCGGCACGGTCGATGGCGACCTCGGCGTCGTTGGCCTCCTCGTAGCCGACCGCCGCGATCTTGCCGGCGGCGCCGATCAGGTTGCGCAGCACCGCCTTGCGCTCGACGATCCGGCCGTAGTGCTCCGCGTGCACCGCCGTCGGCACGGTGTTCATCAGCGAGCTGAGGTAGCCCGGCCCCCCGACCGGGTCGAGCTTGTCGCGACGTCGAAGCTCGTCGCCAAGGGTCACGAGATCGATCGGCTCGCGCTGACCATGGAGCGCAAGCATCGCTTCGTAGATGTCGGCGTGCTGTGCGCGGTAGAAGTCGACCGGCCTCAGGAAGTCGCCGACCTTGAGGATGGCATCGGCGTCGATGAGGATCGAGCCGAGCACGCTCTGCTCGGCTTCGACCGCCTGCGGCGCCAGCTTGTCGATGCTCATGCGCGATCCTGATCGGTGCGCGTTCCCACGCAAGGGTTGCGCCCGGCGGGACCGCGTTTGCGGTACCTATCGAACCGAGCGCACGGGTATCGTCTCAGGCCGCTCAATCGGCTTATCCCCACGCGTGTGCATATCGCGCCAGCCGCTGTGGAAGGCATGTGGAAGGTACTCGTGGCGGCTTACCGGCCGATTACCGCCGGCTTTCGCGACAGGTCAGGTGTCGTGGCGGCGCGAACGGGCTCCAGGCCGGGGGTTCGGTGCGCTCGCTCAACTGATTCCAGGCATCCCACTGCTCGGTCACCAGCCCGTCCCGATCGAAGCGCAGGACCGATGTTCCGGCCAGCGTCGCATCGGCGCCGCTCTCGCGCAGTGATGCCCACCACGAGATCGACGCGCGATCTCCGTCGACGATCGGCTCGCTCATCCAGACGCGCGGATCCGCCTCATCGGCCAGGGCGGCGGTCACGTAGTCACGAACGCCGGCGCGGCCGCGGTACGGCTCGCGAAATGGCTGCGTGGAGAGGAGCGCATCGGCGCGTAGCAGGCGAGGATGGGCTCGGGATCGAGCGACTCCCAGCCTCGGTCCAGCGTCGGACCCAGCGGGTGGCAGCGGCACGAATGTCGGTCATCGGCTGTTCATGGTGCGAACCGAGATCGCATGGCTGCCGTCGGGCCAATTGCATTGGCGAACGACGGCGATTGGCGCGGGTCCGACACTCGCGTCAGGACTCGGCGACGACGCTCACGGTGAGGACGGCCTCGACCCCCGGCATCAGCCGCACGTCGATCTTGTAGTCGCCCAGCGCCTTGATCGGCTCGCGCAGGTGAAGCGCATGGCGATCCAGCTCGATCCCCTCCCGGTTGACGAGGTCGCCGATCTGGTGACCGGTCACCGCACCGAACAGCCGCCCCTTCTCGCCGGCCTTGACCGGGATCTCGAGCTTGAGCTCGCGGAGCTTCTCCGCGGTCGCCTCGGCCGTTGGCGCGCACGCTGCGGTCGCGCTCCTCGCGCTGGTCCTTGTGCCGCTCCCAGTTCGCGACGGCGCCCTTGTCGGCGACGACGGCGGCGGCGGTCGGCAGCAGGAAGTTGCGCGCGTAGCCGCTCTTGACGTCCTTGAGGTCGCCCTCGCGACCGAGGCCCTTCACGTCGCGCTTCAGAATGACCTTCATTCGAGCTCCTTCGGTGTCGTGGTGTGCGATCGCTGGCGCCGCCAGGAAGCGAGGCGTGCGCTTCAGCTGATCGGGATCGCGCAGGCGACCGTATCGGTCAAGCAGGTCCGGCAGGTCGTCTCTGATCCGGTCGAACCGGTCTCCCATCAGGCCCCGCAGGCGAGCCAGGTCCCGATCGAGGTCGGCCGTGCCGTTCTTCGCCCGCGCCGAGTGCTCCGCGCGCACCTCCGGCGGCGCGTTCTGGATGAACATGTCGAGGACGAGCAGCAGCACGGTCAGGTCGTCCGCCTGGCCGATGATCGGAATCATGTCCGGGATGAGGTCGACCGGCATCACGACGTAGGCCAGCGCCGCGGCCAGCAGCGCCTTGAGACCGATCGGCGTGCGCGGGTCGCGAACGATCCCCCAGACCATGCGTGCGTAGGTCGGGAGCTTGATGACGAGGCGTCCCATGCGCAGGTATCGGGACGACGAGGACAGCTTCACGCGGTTCTCCGGCGGTGATCGAATGGGGTTCGCATCATAGCAGGAGGCGACGGACGCATCGGTTTGACATTAGAACATGCGTTCTGCTACGGTGACGGTCGAGCATCGATCAGCGCACGGACGTGCGGAGGGAATTTTGACCAGGCACGACGCAGAGCGACGGCAGCGAATCCTCGATTGCATTGCCCAGACCGTCGAGGAGCGCGGGTATCCGCCGTCGGTTCGGGAGATCGCGGACGCGGTCGGTCTGGCGTCCACCAGCGCCGTGCACCACCACCTGCTCGCCCTCGAGCGAGACGGCCTGCTGGAGCGCGGCACGCACTCCTCGCGGGCCCTCCGCATCACGACGCCGCAGCCTCGCGAGGCCGATCCCGCGAAGGTGACGCCCTTCCGGATGCCGGTCGAGCGCGACACGCTTTCGCTCCCGGTCATGGGCGAGATCGCCGCCGGCCAGCCGATCGAGGCCTACGCTGATTCCGCCGAGACCCTCGAGGTGCCACGCTCTCTCGAGGCGCGCGAGGACTCCTACGTCCTGCGCGTGCGCGGCAAGAGCATGATCGACGCCCTCATCGACGATGGTGACTTCGTCATCGTCCAGCCGCAGGCCACGGCCCGTGATGGCGACATCGTGGTCGCTCTCCTCGAGGACAACGGCGTAACCCTGAAGCGCTACTTCCGCGAGAAGGATCGGATTCGCCTCCAGCCCGCGAACGCCGAGATGGAGCCGATCTACGCCACCGAGGTCCAGATCCAGGGCAAGGTCGTCGGCGTCATTCGCCGCCTGACCTAGCCCCGCCCGATGGCGCGGGTCTCGGCGCGCAAGCTCAATCGCGCCACGCTGGCCCGCCAGGGCCTGCTCGAACCGATCGCGGCGAAGGACGCCGCAGTTGCGGTGGAACGGCTGGCGTCGCTCCAGGCACAGCACCCCGAATGGCCTCCCATCGCGCTTGCGGCACGCGCCGCGAATGCCCGGACCGCCAACCTCGCCGGCGCTCTCGAGCGCCGGACGGTGGTCCGCAGCTCGCTCATGCGAAACACGATCCATGTCGTCAGCGCAGCCGACCTGTGGCCGATGTTCACGGTCTGCCAGCCGCTCCGTCTGAACCAGTGGCGGCTGCTCCTGAAGTCCGACCCCGTCGATTCGCCGCTCGGCCGTCGCATGACCGCCGCCCACCAGGTCGCCATCGATGCGTTGCGCGAACGTCCAAGATCGTCGCTCGAGCTCGACCGCCTCATGGCGGCCGAAGTCGGCCCGGAAGCGACGGCCCTCGACCGTCCCGCCTGGCGCCAGCCGGAGGTGCGCATCGTGGTGCGGACGGCGTGGCGCCACTTCGCGGCATTCGTGCCGCTCGTCCACGTGCCGCACGACGGGGAGGGCTACGGGCGCTCCAGGTACGCGATCGCGGCCGAGTGGCTCGGTGAGGAGCGTCCTGAGATCGACGAGGCGGCGGCGCGCCTTCACCTCGCGCGACGCTACCTCGCGGCGTTCGGCCCGGCCAGCGTGGAGGACCTGGTGGCATACGTGGGACGCGGGAAGGGCGGGATCACCGTCTGGCGCGATGCGGTGGCCGCCATCGGCGACGAGCTGGTGACGATGGTCGATGAGCAGGGCCGCACGCTGCACGACCTCGAGGGCAGCCCGCGCCCGGCCGCCGACACCCCGGCGCCGCCACGCCTTCTCGCACGCTGGGACAGCCTCCTCCTGTCGCATGCCACCCGGCACCGCGATCGGGTCATCGCCGCCAAGGTCAGGCCGGTGGTCTTCAGCAAGAACGCCGATGTGCTTCCCACCTTCCTGGTGGACGGCGTCGTAGCGGGGACGTGGGAGCTCTCGCGCTCGCCCGGTCGCGTCGCGATTTCACTCAGGCCATTCGGCCGGCTCACCGGGGCGATCCGCCCGGCGCTCGAAGCGGAGGCGCTGCGTGTCCTGGCGCTGATTCAACCCGCCGCGGCCGGCCGGGTGTCCTTCGAATCGTGACCTGTCGCGGCATTTGGCGGACGCACGCCTAGAATCGGGCGCAATGCAGGTCTGCCCGAGCTGCGGCGAAGAGAATCCCGAGCGCTTCCGCCTCTGCGGATACTGCGGCACGCCCCTCGCGCCCCCCGCCGTCGCGACGGAAGAGCGTCGCACGGTGACGATCGTGTTCAGCGACCTCCAGGGCTCGACCAAGCTTGGCGAGGCACTCGATCCCGAGTCCGTGCGCGAGGTCATGAGCCGCTACTTCGACGCCATGACCGCGGTGTTGAAGCGTCACGGGGCGACGATCGAGAAGTTCATCGGCGACGCGATCATGGCGGTCTTCGGGCTGCCGCGCGTCCACGAAGACGACGCACTCCGTGCCGTCCGAGCCGCGCACGAGACTCAGGCCGCGCTCGCCGAGCTGAACGACGAGCTCGAACGAGCATACGGCGTCCGACTCACGAACCGGACCGGGGTCAACACCGGCGAGGTGGTGACCGGCGATGCGGCCACAGCGCAACGCCTGGTAACGGGCGACACCGTGAACACGACCGCGCGGTTGGAGCAGGCCGCTGGTCCCAACGAAGTGCTCATCGGCGAGCTCACGCTCCGCCTGGTTCGCGACGCCGTGACCGTCGAGCCCGTGGAGCCGCTGGAGCTGAAGGGCAAGGCGGAGCGGGTTCCGGCATACCGGCTCGTCGCGGTGCACGCCGGCGCCGAGGGTCTGGCGCGCCGCCAGGACCGGCCGATCGTCGGCCGCGAGGCCGAGCTGAAGCGCCTCTCGGCGCTGTTCGACGAGAGCGTCGCGCGGCGGGAGCCTCGCATGGCGACCGTGATCGGCGACGCGGGAGTCGGCAAGACTCGGCTCATCCGGGAGCTGGTCGAGAGCCTGGGGGAGCGCAGAGTGGTCGTGAGGGGCCGATGCCTGCCATATGGGGATGGCATCACCTTCTGGCCGGTCGCCGAAGCGTTGCTCGACGCGGCGTCGATTGCCACGGAGGATCCCGGTGAGGTCGGGCTCGCGAAGCTCGCAGGGCTCACGGGTGACCACGAAGTGACCATGCGCCTGGCGACGCTGCTCGGATTCAGCGATGAGCCCTACGGCATCGACGAGCTCTTCTGGGGAATTCGACGCTGGCTGGAGCTCATGGCGGAGGCTCGCGGTCCGGTCGTGTGGGTGATCGATGACATCCACTGGGCCGAGCCGACCCTGCTCGACCTCATCACCTCATTGCTCGAGACCATCGAGGATCGACCGATCCTTCTTCTCTGCTCGTCACGCCACGATCTTCTCGACCGACTTCCCGAGTGGGCAACCGAGACCGGCGCGTCGCGCATCTTGCTCGAGCCCCTCACCGACGCCGATGCGGCGGAGATCGTGGATAACGTGCTCGGTACGAGTGGCATCCCGCACGCGGTGCGCGAACGCGTGGTGCGCGCGGCGGAGGGAAACCCCCTGTTCGTGGAACAGCTGGTCTCGATGCTTGTCGATTCAAAGAAGATTCAGCGGGTCGGGGATGCCTGGCTGGCGATCGGCGACCTGAGCGACCTGGATGTACCACCCACCATCCAGGCATTGCTTGCCGCGCGGCTGGACCTGCTGGCTCGCGAGGAGCGCGCGATCATCGAGCCGGCGTCGGTAGCCGGCCTCGAGTTCGCGCTGAGCGCGGTGAGGGCGCTGGTACCGGAGGCGCTGGCCGAGCAGGTTCCCGATCACCTGCTGGCGATCGCGCGAAAGCAGCTCATTCGCGCGGCTCGATCGGCCTCGTTTGACGAGGACGGCTACCGCTTCCACCACGTCCTCATCAGGGATGCCGCGTATCACAACCTCCTGAAACGGGCACGTTCGGAGCTGCATGAACGTTTCGTGATCTGGGCCGATGGCGTAAACGCCGAGCGCGCGCGCGGCGGCGAATACGAGGAAATCCTGGCATACCACCTCGAACAGGCACATCGGTACCTGGGTGAGCTCGGGCCACTCGACGAGCATGGACGCGACCTCGGGCGTCAGGCATCGGAACGACTCGGCCTGGCCGGCCGGCGAGCGATGAGCCGAGGCGACATGCCCGCCGCGGCCAACCTTCTGCGCCGCGCAGCGGCAGCGATCGAAGAGTCGCCCGAGAAGAGCGAGCTACTGATCGACCTCGGAGAGGCGCTCAGCGAGATGGGCTCGTTTGCGGAGGCCGACGCGGTCCTGGCCGAGGCCCGCGAGGCCGCGCAGCGTCTGAATGACGAGCGACTGGCCGCCAAGACGCGGGTTGCCCAGCTGGCAGCCCAGCTGTACACCGCGGCCGAGGACTGGACTGCCCACGCCGACGAGGCCTTCGAGGCCGCCCTGCCGGCCTTCGAGGCAATCGAGGATCACGACAGCCTCGCGCTCGCGTGGCGCCTCCGCTTCGGACGGCACGGCATGGCGATGCGCTTCGGCGAGGCGGCCGAGGCTGCGGAGCGCGTGATCGCCCACGCGCGGGCCGCCAAGAACCGCCGCTACGAGACCCGCGGGGCCTCCGGCTACGCCCAGTCAGTGCTGCTTGGACCAACCCCCGTCCCGCAGGCAATCGAACGTTGCCGGCTGCTTCTCAGGGAGGTCGACTCGGACCGTCACGCCAGCGCGTTCATCAGGACGGCCCTGGCACAGCTCGAGGCGATGGACAACCGTATCGACGAGGCCAGGACTCTCTATGACGAGGCGGTCACACAGCTACGCGAGCTCGGGTCTGCGGTGCTCGCCGCCTCGAGCTCGATCGATTCGGCGCAGATCGAGTACCTCGCCGGCGATCTCTCGGCTGCCGAGCGGCTCCTGCGTGCCGATCACGAGGCGCTGACCGCCATGGGCGAGCGGTCATTGCTGCCATCGGTCGATGGACGGCTGGCCCGGGTGCTGTACACACTCGATCAATTCGACGAGGCCGAGGGGATCGCACGCTCGGCGCAGGCGATGTCGATGGACGACGACCTCGACGCCCAGGCCATGTGGCGCTCCGTGCTCGCCATGGTGATCGCGCGCAAGGGCCAACCCGACGAGGCCGTCCGGCTGGCCCTTGAGGCGGTCGAGCTGCGCCGCCGGAGCGACGCAATCGTGTATCTGGCCGACACGCTCACCGACTTCAGCGAGGTGCTGCGCTTCACCGGCCGCGACGACGAGGTACGTGCGGTGCGCAACGAGGCGCTGCGCCTCTACGAACGCAAGGGCGACGTCGTCAGCGCGGGACGCCTGCGGACGCTGTTGAGCTGATCCGCAGGCGTTGGCTACTGATCAGTATCCGCGGCTGACCCGATTCGACGCCAGGTAGAAGCTCGCCTGGATGTCCTTGTCGGCCAGCTTGAACGGTGCCACCGAGATGCAGGGAATGTTCGTCGGCGCGCCGGCCTGGTTGTAGGTGCAGGCAGCGCTGACCGGTTCCCACAGCTGCCCGCCGAGGAGGTGCGCGATTCGGAGCTTCTTGGGCGTCATGCCGCTCGGGAGCTCGGAGAGATCCCACCGCATGGTGACCAGGATGCCGCCTTCGATCGTGGCTCCCTGGGCCACCGAAAGCGATGAGCCCCAACCGAAGCAGGTAGCTGCGATCGCGGTCGGGCAGGCCACTTGGGGGTCGGTAGGAGGCAGATCAGCGACGGTCACCTCGGCGTTACGGGGCACGGTCACGCGGGTCCCGTGGGGGTTGCCCGAACCGAGCGGCGACGGTTCCGGCCTCGCAGTTCGCTGGAAGGCCCAAAAGTGCGCAGTCGAGTCCCCCGGTGGTAAAGCTGCGGATGCCGGGCACCGAATGGCCGCTGACGAGGTCAGGACTGGTGGCGACCACGTTGGTCTCCACGGGAGGCGATGTGAAGCTGTCAGAGTTGCCGGGATTCTGGTCGTCGTTCGACCCCTGGCTCACCCTCGCCAGCCCGGTGAAGTTGTATGTGTCTCCATTACGGGGTCAGACACGGTCGCCGGAGCGGTGTAGTAGAAGATGGCCTGCTGTGTCGATTGACCGGGCCGGATCTGGTCGAAGTCGCACCGCGGCTCTGTGTCGCTGCAGACGGCATCGGGGACCGTGAGTTGCGGAAGGAATGTGAACCTGGTGTCGAGCTGACCGATGACCGTAACGTGATTGAGGATGTTTCCACCACTGTTGGTGATGGTCACGGGATAGGCGACGGGGAGGCCGACCGTGACGACGAACGGCGAGGACGCGACCGTGAACTGCACGTTGTACGCGGCCGACGCCGGTACCACTGAGGCCAGGCACAGCGCGGCAACGACGGCAGCGCGCGCCGAAATACGGGACGCTCGGGAACGGAACATGGGGCACCTTCGCTTGCTCGGTACGCGGAGAACACTCCGCACGCGCTGCAGCATAGGACCATTGGCAAGGGATGACCAGACCATCGGCAAATCTGCCGGCCAGGACCGATTGCAGGGTCCTTGTGGCCGGCGGCACGATTCGACCCGGGCGCGCATCATGCGCCGACCATGCGGACCATCCTGCACGCGGACCTGGATGCCTTCTATGCCAGCGTCGAGGTCCTCGATAACCCGTCGCTGCGCGGCAAGCCGGTCATCGTCGGTGGTGGCCCCGACATGCGCGGCGTGGTGATGGCCGCGTCCTACGAGGCGCGCGAGTACGGCGTGCAGTCCGCGATGCCGCTTCGCACGGCCGGGCGGCGCTGCCCGCACGGCGTCTTCCTCCCCGGCCGGCCTGAGCGATACCGCGACCTGTCCCAGCAGGTGATGGCGATCTTCGCCTCGTACACGCCGCTGGTGGAGCCGATCAGCCTCGACGAGGCGTTCCTCGACGTTACCGCCAGCGCCGCGGCGCTCGGCGACGGTCCGACGATCGCGCGCCGCATCAAGGAGCGCGTGCTCGACGAGGTTGGCCTGGTGGTCTCGGTCGGCGTAGCGACCAACAAGCTGTGCGCCAAGGTTGCGTCTGACCTGCGCAAGCCGGACGCACTGGTGGTGGTGGCGCCCGGCGAGGAGGCGGCCTTCCTGGCCCCGCTGCCGATCCGGCGGCTGTGGGGTGTCGGTCCGCAGGCGCAGAAGGCGCTCGGCGATTACGGCGTCATCACCATCGGCCAGCTGGCGGCGCTGGCGCCCTCCACCCTGCAGCGCCGGTTCGGACGCCATGGCCTGGACCTCGCATCGCGAGCGCGAGGCATCGACAGCTCGAGGGTCGAGGCGATGCAGGCACCCAAGAGCGTCGGCCACGAGCATACGTTCGACCACGACAGCGCCGATCCCGGCCGCCTGGAGGCGACCCTCCTCGACCTCGCCGAGTCGGTCGCCAGCCGCCTCCGACGGCACGACCTGGCCGCCGGCGCGGTGCAGCTCAAGCTGCGATACGAGGGATTCGAGACCCTGACGCGCCAGGCGTCGCTGCCATACCAGACCCGCGACACGGACCCGCTGTTCGACACCGCCATCGCGCTCCTGCGACGGACGCTGGTGGCGGGCCGCGGCGTTCGGCTCATCGGCCTGACCGCCATCTCGCTGAGCGACGCGCAGCAGCTGACGCTGTTCGGCGCTCCCGAGCGGGACGACCGGATCTCCCGTTCCATCGACGCCGTGCGGGAGCGCTTCGGTGACGGCGCCATCACGCGCGCCCGCCTGCTGACCGAGCGTCCGCACCGCCGCTTCGACTTCGGCGAGCGGCCACAGGTCGCCTCGGACGGCGACGATTCCGAGGCTTGACGGATAGAACAGGTGTTCTGTATGATCGCCTCGTGAACCGAACACCTGTTCGAGTGCCCGAGCAGGACCACCGAGAACCACCAGGAGCACGTTGAACATGGCACTCGTCCAGATCTCCCCCATCGAGGCGCAGGTGCGCTGGGATCGTCACGCCGATCGGCCGGCCGAGGTCAGCTGGAGCGGCCACCACCTGCGCGTCACGCAGCTCGACGCGGTTCGCGACGAGCGATCCGCCTATCCGGCAGAACGCGGCCCGCGCGTCACGTTCGTGCTCCGCACGGACGACGGCGGCCGCGCATCCGTGGTCTTCGACGGCCGTCGGCGGCGCTGGTTCCTGGAGGCAGTCGAGCGCGCCGCCTGACCCATCCGTCCACCTGCCTACAATCGGCCCGGCGTCGTCCGGGCCGATTCGCGCGTCCGGGGGCGACCGCACCCAAGGGGTCTCCGCGGCGGAATGGATGAGCGTCTGACCGAACTGAGCGTCCGCGACCTGGTCGAGCGCCTCGCCACGAGCGATCCCGCGCCCGGCGGAGGAAGCGCCGCCGCCATGGCTGGCGCGATGGGTGCCGCGCTCCTCCACATGGTCGTCGAGCTCACGGCCGGACGTCCCGGCGCGGAGGCCGACGAGCCTGAGCTGGCGGAGATTCGAGCGGCCGCCATCGCCTGGCAATCGGAGCTGCTCAACCTGGCTGAGCTCGACGCGAACGCGTACGAGGCGGTGGTCCAGGCGCGGCGGCTGCCCCGCGAGTCGGAGCGCGAACGCCAGTCCCGCGGCGTCCAGCTCGGCGCAGCCATTCGAGAGGCGACGCGGATCCCGCTCGCCGCGGCAGGCGCGGCATCGGAGCTGCTCGATCTCGCCGCTGCGCCTCGCCCCGATCGGCAATCGCAACGCCATCAGCGACGTGGGCGTGGCCGGCCTGCTGGCCGTCGCCGCACTGCGCGGCGCCGCGCTGAACGTCCAGATCAACCTGCCGTACGTGACCGCCGACGAGGAGCTGCGGACCGCGGCGGCCGATGAGATCGGTCGCCTCCTCGCCACCGTCGACGACCGAGACCGCGCGGTCCGGGACGCGGTAGCGGAGCGCCTTCGGTGACGGGGCGCCTGCTCGATGGCAAGGACGTCGCTTCCCACCTGCGGCGCGAGCTGCAGCACCGAGTCGAGCAGCTGACCGATGGTGACCCCGATGCAATCCCGCGCCTTGCGATCCTCCGCTCCGGCACGAGCGAGGCGGCCGCGCTCTACGCCGCCAGCCTGGAGCGGGCCGCGCGAAGCGTCGGCGTCGAGCCGCTCCAGATCTCCGGTGAGCCGGGGACACTGATCGACACGATTGCCCAGCTGAACGATGACCCACGGGTCGCCGGCATCGTGGTTGCCCAGCCGCTCGACGATCCGAAGGGCGGGCGCCGGCTGGTCGAACGCATCGATCCGGCGAAGGACGTCGACGGCGCAACGCCGACGAACGCCGGCTGGCTGGCGCGCGGCGAGCCCGCCTTCGTGCCGGCCACCGCGCTGGCGGTGATCGCCCTCCTCGAGGCGTATGACGTTCCCGTCGCCGGACAGCGGGCCGTCATCATCGGCCGATCGGCGGTCGTCGGACGGCCGGTCGCGTCGCTGCTGCTGGCTCGCGATGCGACGGTGGTGATCTGCCACCGGACCACCCGCAACCTCGCCCGCGAGACGAGACGCGCCGAGATCCTGGTGGCGGCCGCCGGGGTGCCGAACCTCGTGCAGCCGGAGATGGTGAACCGATCGGCAGTGATCGTGGACTGCGGCATCAACGCCGTCGCCGCCGGCATCGTGGGCGACGTCGCCTTCGCAACGGTCGCGCCCGTCGTTCGCGCCATCAGCCCGGTCCCCGGCGGGATCGGCCCTGTGACGCCGATGATGGTCCTGATGCAGACGGTCGACGCGGCCGAGCGGGCGATCGCCAGCCGCACCTAGGGGCGTCCAGACAACCGCCCGGCTACCATGCACCATGGCCTGGACGTGTCAGTCGTGTGGTGGAGACAATCCGGAGGGGATGCGCTTCTGCGGGCACTGCGGGGCCGCGGCGGCGCCAGCCGGGGCGACCGAGGCGGTGCCGAGCACGACCCAGTCGGTGACGCCGGCCGGTGTGGCCGAGCCCGAGCCCGATGCGCTCCGAGCGTTCGTCACCGGCCAGGTCGCCGACCGGCTGATCGAGAGCGGCGGTCAGCTCACCGAGGAGCGGCGCCTGGTCACCGCGCTGTTCGCCGACCTACGGTGTCCATACCCCCAGGATGCCCTAGACGGGCGAGTCCGCCGAGCGAGCCTGGTCGGCTCGCCAGTAGGCATCGATCAGCAGTGCCCGGGCATACGAGGCAACCTCCGCCAGCGGGCATGACGCTCGTCGCATCGCGCGGGCCGCGGCGCGCATAGAGCGATCGGAGCACGCAGAGGCGCTCGAATCGGAGGCGCTGCTCATCGGTTGGCGTGTTCACATCCGCCATCGTCGCTCGACGCAGCAGCGCATGCGTATCCACCGGCCGACACGGCGCGCGGTCGGCACCCCGATAGGCCAGCTGCTGAGCTCGACCCACGCCATGTCGGTTGGCCGACATTCCCTCCGTCCGAAGTTGGACGTTGAGCCCGTCCGGCGCTCGACCGCGTTGCCATTGCGTGCCGGACGACAATGGGCCATGGTTCCGGCAAGACAGGACCACTGCGGGAACGACCGAGCGATGCCCGCACCTTTACATCGGCCCGGTCTCGACATCAGCCCAGCATTCGGCTGACGTCGGTCGCGCCCGAGACGATCGGCTCAGCCAAAAGAAGGAGACCCAGATGAGCGATAAGGAATTCGTCATCGAAATGGAGGACGACACCGAAGGCCACGGCGTCCGCAGGGCAATCGTCGAGCCCGAGGAAGCCGAGTGGCTGGAGGAGCGACTCCGCCGCGACAGCGGCAAGACCAACTTCCGCATCACGCTGCGTGATGAGGACGAGGAGGACACCGAAGGCCACGACGGCGGCGCGACGCTGCGCCTCAACCTCGTGGACGACGATGACACCGAAGGTCATGCCATCGCGATCCACTTCCCGTCACGCGCGGATGCGGATGCGTTCCGTCGACGCCTGCTCGTGACCGGCGTGCTCGTCGGTACGGTGGCTCTCGGTGCTGCCGGCGGCGTGGGGCTCTCGGCCCTGCAGTCGGACGACAGGGCGCCGGCGCGGCCGGTGCGACCCAGTCACAGGCATACGCCAACTCCCAGGAGGCAGCGGCCAACACGGGCGCGCGTCAGGGTGGAGCGACCGTGGCCGATGCTCAGGCATACGCCAACTACCAGGAGGCAGCGGCCAACGAGGGCGCGCGTCAGGGTGGAGCGGCATCGGCCCAGAGCGGACCGATGGACGTCGCACGAGGCACGTGCCGCGGCGATGGCCGATGCTCAGGCATACGCCAACTACCAGGAGGCAGCGGCCAACGAGGGCGCGCGTCAGGGTGGTGGGACCCAGGTCGGACCGATGGACGTCAACGAGGCCAGGGCTCTCCAGGCCGCGGGCGCGTCTTCGGTGGACGCCGACAGCGACATCGGCATCATGGACGCCTCCGGCGCAGCTGCCGGGACGAACACCGGACCGATGGACGTCAACGAGGCCAGGGCCCTCCAGGCCGCGGGCGCGTCGACGGTCGACCCGGACAGCGACATCGGAATCATGGACGCCTCCGGCGCTGCTGCCGGGACGAGCACCGGTGCGCCGACCTACGTCGACGCAGCTCGCCACCAGGCCCTCCAGAACCAGGCAGCCGCCGACGACGATGCGAGCCCCGACCCGCACAACATCGGTGGCCCCGCACCGCGATAACGCGCCGTGACGCGCACACGAAACCGGAGGCCGGTCAGCCGGCCTCCGGTTTCTCTTTGTCACTCGAGGGTGGCGATCATCTCCTCGAGCGGCACCGATCCGTCGATGAAGCCGAGACGCAGCATCGTCTCGTAGCCCGCCTCCCACGTCGCCCGGTCGATGGCCCCGTCGGCGAAGCCGTCGCCCTCCCACAGCACCACCGTGGCGTCGAGCACGGCTCGCGCAACCTCGGGATCCTCGGCGATCGTGGGCACCGATGCCTCGGCGGCGGCAAAGCCAAGGTCCGGATCCGCGATGACGGCCGCCTGTGCCGCGGCCGTCGCGTCGACGAAGGCGCGAACCAGCTCCGGGTCGGTGGTCAGCAGCTCCTCGCCCACGATCACGCCGGGCCCCGGAAGCGGCGCGATGTCGTCGACCGTGAGCGTGCCCACCTCGAGCCCGCGAGCCTCGAGCCGCAGCGGCTCGTTGTTGCGGAACCCGGTGATGAGCTGGACGTCGCCGTTGACGAGGCCGTCGACCTGGTTGAACTGCGGGTACTCGCGCACGGTGATGTCCTGCTCGGTGAGCCCGCCGGCGTCGAGCAGCGCGAGCAACGCGTGCCACGAGGATCCGAATCGCCCTGGCGTGCCGATCGACATGCCGGCCAGCCCCGATGGCTCGGCAGGCACGACCGAGGCATCGCCGATGAGCGCCACCGGGAACGACTGGTAGAGCGTGCTCACGTACCTGATCGGGATGTCCTGCGTCCTGGCGATCATCACATCGGTCGCATCCGCCACGCCGAACTCGGCCTGGCCATCGGCGACCAGGCGCTGCACGTCGGGCGCCTGCTTGTGCTCGATCGTGACCTCGAGGCCCGCATCGGCGTAGAAGCCCTCCTGCTGGGCGACATAGAACGGGGCGAACTGGACGTCCGGCCGGAAGCCGAGGAGAAGCGTCACCTGGCGCAGTTCCGCGGCGACCGAGGGCGCCGAGGCACTCGGGGTCGACGCGGCCGGGACCGACGCGGTCGGTGAAGCCGTAGCCGATGGCTGGCAGGCGGCGACGAAGAGGGCGATCAGCGGGATGGCGAGGCGCAACGGAGACATCGGTCTTCCTTTCACTGGCTGAGGAGGCGCCGCTCGACAAGGACGACCAGACCGTAGAACACGAGGCCGATGATCGCGAGCGTGGCGAGGGCAACGAACATGAGCGGGGTGTCGAAGAGCCCCTGGTTGGCGATGTTGATGAGGACGCCGAGGCCGGTCGAGGCGCCGGCCCACTCGGCGACGACGGCACCGATGACGGCGAGGGTGACGCCGACCCGCAGGCCGCCGAAGATCACCGGCAGGGCGGATGGGATCTCCAGCATCCGCGTCCGCTGAGTGTCCGTGGCGCCGAGGCTGCGGAGCATCTCGGTCAGCAGCGGATCGGTGGAGCGGATGCCGACCATGGTGGCGATGGCGATCGGGAAGAAGACGATCAGGGCGCAGATCACGACCCGGGCAAGCAGGCCGCCGCCGAACCAGATGTCCAGCAGCGGCGCGAGCGCGAGGATCGGGACCGCCTGGGCGGCAACGATGTACGGCGACAGGACCCGCTCGATCAGCAGGCTCTTGCCCAGCGCGGTTCCGGTCACGACCGCCGCGGCCGCGCCGACCGCGAAGCCGAGCACGATCTCGAGCAGCGTCACCGCCGTGTGCTCCCACAGGATGCCGGTGCCGATGGCGCGCCAGCCACGCTCGGCGACCGCCTCCGGCGGCGGCAGGATGTAGTCCGGATATCCACCGATGACGGTCACCAGCTTCCAGATCGCCAGGAAGACAGCCAGGCTGAGGATCCCCGCGCCGATGCGTCTCACGCCACCCCCGCCCGCTCGGCCCATGGCCGCAGCTCGATCGCGCGAACCGCCGTCAGCGCCGCGCGCACCTCGAGCGGCGAGCTCTGATGCCCTGCGATCTCCGAGCAGCTCCGCCGGCCTTGGACGCGGCAGGTCGACCTCGACGACGCGCGCGACACGGCCGGGCCGCGGGGTCATCACCACCACCCGATCCGCGAGGGCGATCGCCTCGCTGACGCTGTGGGTGACGAAGATCACGGTGCGCTGCCGCTCGATCCAGAGCCGCTGCAGCTCGCTGTCAAAGGTCTCGCGGGTCAGGGCGTCCAGGGAGCTGAATGGCTCGTCGAGCAGGAGGACCGGAGGATCGGCGATGAGCGCCCGGGCAAGGGCGGCGCGCTGGGCCATGCCGCCCGACAGCTCGCGCGGCCGTAGCGTCGCCGCGGCGCCCAGGCCGACGCGGTCGAGCGCCCCGGAAGCCCGCGCACGGCGGTCCGCCATCGGGACACCGGCGAGCTCGAGCGGCAGCGCCACGTTGTCGAGGGTGGTGCGCCATGGAATGAGGCGGGGCTGCTGAAAGGCCAACCCGACCCGTCCGTCGCCGGGGAGCGGCGCACGCCCGTCCACCGCGACGGCGCCCGCGGTCGGCTGGAGCAGCCCGGCGATCAGCCGCAGCAGCGTGCTCTTCCCGCAGCCGTTCGGGCCGATGATCACCGTGAACGAACCCGCCGCGATCTCGAGGCTGCAGCCGGCCAGCGCCTCGACGCCGCCGCCCGGGGCCGCGAATCGCAGGCCGACATCGCGTATCGCGACGCCAAGGCCGCTGGAATTGCTCGATTCCGAGTTCATCGTGCTCCCGTGTTCGGTGCGGTCATCGCGCACGGGGCGTCGCCACCGCCTCCGCCGGACACGGCGAAGTGCGTGGTCGTCTTCTCCCTTCCGGACTGTGACCGTCGGCCCTGTCTGCCCCGGCGAAGGCCGGAGGTCAGGTCGGCCGCATCGGTCCAATGCCGATGCGGTTCGCGGGCTGGCTCGTGTCCACGAGCCGACCGCCGGTGGGGACTTTCACCCCGCCCCGAAGACGATATGTTCTGTTGCCGGCAGGGTGCCATCGGGCGCCCGGCCGGTCAACCGCCCTCCCGGGCCTCGGAGTGACGATCCCGCCCGCGCAGCCAGAGCGCGATGACGACCGCGATCCCGATCACGACGATCACGTAGATCACGATCTCGAACGGCGCGGACCGCGTGGTACAGCGCCTCGTAATTCGCTCCGAGAGCGATGCCGCCGAGGAGGAGCGCCGCATTCCAGGGCAGCGAGCCGAGCACGCTGAACATGAGAAACCGCCCGATCGGCATGTGGGCGACGCCCGCCGGGAAGTTGATCAGCGCGCGCAGCAGAGGGATGAGGCGGCAGATGAGCACCGCCCAGTCGCCGTGGCGCGCGAACCAGGCATCCGCGCGATCGAGGTCGTCCGGGTAGATGTGGACCCAGCGGCCGTAACGGTCGAGGAGCGGACGCCCGCCCCATGCCCCGATGAGGTAGCCCGCCAGCGATCCCATCGCCGCGCCCACGGTCGCCGCGATGCAGCGCGGCGACGAACGTCCACGGTTGGCCGGTGAGCGGCTCGACGACGGTCGGGTCGGCGGCGGATTGGGCGATCTTCCAGCCCGCCATCGGGACGATGACCTCCGACGGGATGATCGGGATGAACGTCTCGAGCGCAATGCCGATGGCCACGCCGACATACCCGACGGCGTCGTACATCTGGAGGACGAACGGGATGACCTCGCGGTCGATGAAGTCGAGCAGCGCTCAGCTCTCGGTCGGGGTGCGACGCGGCACGGCCACCCGCCTGCCACGGGTCTCCGGGTTGGCGGCGGCATCGGCGAGCTCCCGAGCCCGCGCCCGCTCGTCGACGCCGAGGACGTGCACCGCGACCAGGATCGCCAGCAGCGCGCCGCCGGCCATCAGGCCGCCGAGCACGTCGATCGGGTAGTGCGCGCCGAGGTAGATGCGCGTCGCGCTGATGGCGCCGACGAAGACCGCGGCGACCAGGTAGGCGATCTGGCCCTGCCGGTGGTCATGGGCAAGCCGCGCGACGCAGAAGGCAGCAAGCCCGTAGAGCACCGTGGCGCGCAGCGCGTGGCCGGCCGGGAAGTCGGCGATGTCGTCGAGCCCGACGTTGTTGGTGTTGAAGATGGCGCGGACGAGCGCCAGCAGGTCGATCGCCTCCGAGGACGTGAAGTACTTGAGCGCCCACTCCATCGGGAAGCAGAGCGTGCCGAGGGCGAGCAGCAGCGCCAGGTCGCGACGCCCGTTGGCGAGCGCCAGGAGCCCCAGCACCGCGAACGCAAGCGCCACGAACCAGCCGCTGCCGAGCGCGCTGATGCCGATGATCAGCACCTCGAGCGGTGGCAGGTTGGTCTGCACCCAACCGTGGATGGCCGGCATCACGGTCGACATCAGCCACTCCTCCGGCGCGGTGGAGACGGTGGTTCGCTTCAGCATCACGAGCCAGAAGAGCGCCGGAAGGGCGATGGTCGCCAGCAGGAAGGCGGCGGCCGGGCTGGGCACCGCGCCGCCGAGGCGGTGCTCTGCATCGTCGCTCACCACGAGGCGTCTCATGGGATCCGGCAGCCGTCGCACGGTGCGTAGTATAGGGACCGATGCCGCCGCTTCCGCTCTCCGGCCGGGACCTCACCATCGAAAACGTGATCGAGGTGGCGCGTGGACGGCGGGCGGTCGAGCTCGACGCCGCGGCAGCCGGTCGCATGGCCGAATCGCGCGCCGTCATCGAGCGACTCGTCGCGGAAGGCGCGACCGTCTACGGCGTCACCACCGGCTTTGGCGACCTGGCCGACGTGCGGATCGAGCCGTCGCAGACCGCCGAGCTGCAGCGCAACCTCGTCAGGTCGCATGCGGCCGGCGTCGGCGATCCGCTGCCAGACGAGGTGGTGCGGGCGATGCTCGTCCTGCGCGCCAACACGCTGGCGGTGGGCCTGTCCGGCGTCCGCGTCGAGGTTGCCGAGCTCCTGATCGCGATGCTGAACCGCGCCGTGCATCCGGTGGTGCCATCGCGTGGCAGCCTCGGCGCATCGGGCGACCTGGCCCCGTTGGCGCACCTCGCGCTCGTCCTCATCGGCGAGGGAGAGGCCACCGTCGACGGCGCCGGACCGGGATCAGGCGGCGATGCGCTGGCCCGCGCGTCACTGACGCCGCTGACGCTGGGCGCCAAGGAGGGCCTGGCGCTCCTCAACGGCACGCAGCTGATGGCCGGCCTCGGCGCGCTGGCTCACCACGACGCCATGCGGCTGGCGATCACCGCGGACGTCATCGGCGCAATGAGCCTCGAGGCGATGCTCGGGACCGATGCGGCCTTCGCCGAGCAGCTGATTGCCGCGCGGCCGCATGCCGGGCAGGTGGTGTCGGCGCGACACCTGCGGGCCCTGCTCGCAGGCAGCGAGATCGGCGCCTCTCACGCGGAGAGCGACCATCGAGTCCAGGACGCGTACAGCCTGCGCTGCATGCCGCAGGTCCACGGCGCGGCACGCGATGCGCTGGGAGAGCTCGAGCGCGTGCTGAACGTCGAGATCAATGCCGCGACCGACAACCCGCTGGTCTTCCCGACCGGCGAGGTGATCTCCGGAGGGAACTTCCACGGCGAGCCGCTGGCGCTCGCGCTCGATTACGCGACGATGGCCGTGGCCGAGCTGGCGTCGATCTCCGAGCGCCGCACGGCCCGGCTGGTCGATGCGCACCTGTCCGGCCTGCCGGCCTTCCTGGCGGAGAAGCCTGGCGTCGAGAGCGGGCTGATGATCGCCCACTACACCGCGGCGGCCCTGGTGAACGAGCTGCAGACGCTGGCGCATCCGTCGTCGGTCGACACCATCCCAACCAGTGCGAACCAGGAGGACCACGTCAGCATGGGAGCGACCTCTGCGCTCCACCTGCGCGACGCGATCGACCGCGCCGAGGGGGTGCTGGCCATCGAGGCGCTCTGCGCCGCGCAGGGCCTCGACTTCCGGGCACCGCTGCGGCCCGGGGCCGGCGTGGCCGCCGCGCATGCCATCGTTCGTTCGAGGGTGACGCACCTCGACGCCGACCGACCACCCGCGCCGGACATCGAGGCGCTGCGCGAGCTCGTCCACTCAGGCGAGCTGCTCGCCAATGGCGCCACACAGGACGCCCATGCCTGACCTCGCCTTCGAACTCGTCGACGAGGGCACCTTCGAGGAGATCCCGCATCCCGAGCAGCCGGGCGCTCGCTGCCAGGCCTGTGACTACTGGGAACGGGTCGACGGAGGGCGCAGCGCTCCCGAGGAGGACGCGACCGACGCGAGCGCGCGGCTGGCGCTGAAGCGCCAGCGCCTCCTTGCCGCGCGGAGCATCTCCGGGTCGTACGCCATGCTCGCCTACAGCACCGACGCGGTGGAGCGCGTCGCGATCGGCTACGCGCAGTTCGGCCCGTTGAGCGCGTACCCCCGCGCGCAGGTGATCCGCGATCGCTATCCGCAGCTCCCCGAGTCACCGGCACCGTGGGTGATCACCTGCCTTCAGGTGACGGCCGCCGCCGCCGATCGGATCGCCGTCGGAGCCGAGCTGCTTGAGGCCGTCTGCGCGGAGCTCGATCGCCGCGGCATCACCGCCGTCGAGGCATACCCGGAGCGTGCAGCCGACGGCTGGCTTCCGTCGCCCGGACCTGCATCGGCCTACGAGGGCGCCGGCTTTGCGCGGGCAGCCGGCGACGACCGATTCCCGGTCTATCGGCGCGAGCTCACCGGCGAAACCGATACTGACGCGTGGTCGGGCCTCATCCGGGCCAGCCAGCCGGACGACGAGGGCGACGACTGGCCCCTGCGGCTGCCACCGACGCGGGATCCCGACGACCTCTTCCGCCTGCCGGCGGAGAAGCCGAAGCGCCCGAATCCGTTCGGGGACGACTGAGGCGATGCCGGACCCGATCGAGGCCGGCCTGTGGGGCGCGGCGGCAGCCTCGGCGCTCCTGCTCGGAGCGATCATCGCGCTGACCCTGCGCGTGCCTCGGGGGACCGTGGCCATCGTCATGGCCTTCGGCGCCGGTGCACTGGTCAGCGCGCTCGCCTTCGACCTGTCCGATGAGGCGTTCCGGGTGGGCGGCACGCTCGTCTTCGGACTGGGAATCGCGGTTGGCGCGGTGGGCTACTACGCGGGCGACAAACTGATCAAGCGACTTGGCGGACGGCGAGCCGACTCCGGCCCTCGGACGAACGGGCCGGCAATCGTGCTCGGGGTGCTGCTCGACGGGATTCCCGAATCGCTGGTTCTCGGGGCGACCCTCATCGGCGGCGCGGGCGTCAGCCCGTCGTTCCTGGCCGCGGTGGCCGTCTCGAACTTCCCGGAGGGGCTGGCCGGCACTCGCGATCTAACCGAGGAAGGACACGGTGGCCGCTGGGTCATCGGGCTGTGGGTGGGGGTCGTGATCATGTCCGGACTGTCCGCCGCCATCGGCAACGCCCTCCTGTCGGACGTCGGTTCGAAGCTGCTCGCGTTCGCTCAGAGCCTGGCGGCCGGTGCGATCCTGACCATGCTCGCCAACACAATGTTTCCGGAGGCATTCGAGAACGGCGGCGATCGCGTAGGCCTCGCCACCGCCGTCGGCTTCGCAGCGGCCTTCCTGCTGTCCCGCACCTGACCGGGGCGGCGCTGCAAGAATCCGAGAGGCTCGGCTGTTGTATGGGGCGAGATGGAGGGAATCGCCTACTTGGACGCCGCCACACCTGCCCGTGAGGACGTCTTCATGGCAAGCGTCGGGCCGCACTACCCGGCGCTGGTGACGGCGCCTGACGGCCGATGGTGCGCGACCGCGAGACGGCACTCGACCTGGCGCAGGAGGCGTACCTGCGCGCGTATCGCGCATGGGACCGTTTCGACGGGACCGATGAGCGGGCCTGGCTCTATACGATCGGTCTGCGGCTGGCCTTCAACGAACGAAGCCGCCTCAACCGCTGGCGAGAGCTCCTGCACCGGCGGCCGCCGTCCGACCCCCCAGTGGGTCGTGCCGGAGGACCGTGGGCTCGACGAGGCACTTCGTGGCCTGCGCCGCGAGCATCGCGCCGTCCTGCTGCTCAACGCCGTCGACGGATACACCCAGGCCGAGATCGCCGCGATGCTCCAGATCCCACCCGGAACGGTGGCGAGCTGGCTGGCGCGCTCCAAGGCCCATGTGCGAGAGGCGCTGACCGATGCCTGAGCACGACGAATTCGACGAGCGACTCGCACAGCGCCTGCGCGCCTACGAGTCGCGCATCCCGGATGGAGAAATTCCAATGACCGAGTCGCGATCGACGCGCAGTTCCCGATCCCCGGTGGCGGCCGGTGGCGTGATCGCCGTAGGGGCTCTCGCCGGCGTCCTGCTGGCCCTCGGGCTGCTGAACCGGCCGACCGAAGAGATCGGCCACGAAAGCCCGAGCCCGACTGCATCCGTGCAGGCGACGCCGAATCGGCAGAGGCCTCCTCCGCGCCGAGCGAGAGCGCCGGCCGCCATCCGCCGCCCGCGCCTCCGCGCCGGCAGAGGCGTTACAGCACGATCGTGCTCGGCGAACCAGGGCAGCGCGACCGTCGTGACCAGCGGGCCGGGTGGGCGCGGTGATTCTCGGCTACGACGGGAATGGACCCGTCGGCATGGCACAGCGCCGACGGTCGGGACGTGGCAGCTGGCATCGTTCACCGCTGCCCCAGGCATCGTCGGACATGCGGCCGATGGCCGTCGTTGCGTCGGATCTGGGGTACGTGGCCGCCATGGCGCAGCTGCATCAGCGAGTGCTCGGGGGCGGAGAGCTCTGGTACTCCGCCGATGGGCACGAACTGGTGCGACACACAGATGAGCAGTCACCGGCGGGATCCTCGCGCACCTCGCCGCGGGCGGGCCCGGGGTTCGTGGCGATCGCCATCGAGCCCTTCGCGGCCGGCAGCCCGGGTGTGACGCCGACGGTCCTGATCTCGGCAGACCGGCCAGACGCTGGGAGTCGGACGAGCCAGCCGACCTGCTCGAGGCGAACGTCCACGCGCTGGGATCGATGGGCGATCGTGCTGGTGGCCCTGGGAACCAGGGCAACGCCGAGACAGGAGGCAGCTTCGGACGGCAGCTGGATCGACGAGCCGATGGCCGGTCGCCTGGGAGCGCTTCGACGAGGACTCCGATCGCGCCGCCGCGTTCGACATGGCCTGGAACGGCGAGGAGCTGCTGGCGGTCGGCCAGGGCGAGATGCCCGGGTGGCGATGGGTCTCGGCGATGCAATGCCCCGGCGAAGCGACCATGGCGTGGCATCTCGACCGACGGCCGCACCTGGCAGCCGGCACTCGCCGATCCGTGCTGCGGCGGGCTCTCGCGAGTGGTCGCCACAGCCGACGGGCTGGGTCGCGACCGTCACGCCTCGGGACCCTCCGTTCGGCGATGCACCGCCGGCGCTCGCGGGTCAGGTCGGCGAGGCTGAGTGGCTGGCCGTCGAGATCGACGGCCGGCGGCGAGCTGCTCCTGCAGTCCGTTGCCGCTCACGAAGGGCTCGTCCTCTTCGTCGGCGAGGTGCGCCAGGGCGACGTCCCGCAGCCGGTCGTGATCGTGTTCAACGCAGCCGCTGCCGTAGCCAGTCGTGCCGGCCGTATCATCGGCGCATGACGGCCGTCCGACCGAAGAGTGGTCCGCGCCCCGTGCGCGCACCTCGCGGCACCGAGCTCTCCTGCAAGGGTTGGCAGCAGGAGGCGGCGCTGCGGATGCTCATGAACAACCTCGATCCGGAGGTTGCCGAGGATCCGGACAACCTGATCGTGTACGGCGGCACCGGCCGCGCTGCCCGCAGCTGGGATGCATTCGACGCCATCGTCGCCGAGCTGCAGCGCCTCGAGAATGACGAGACGCTGCTGGTCGCCTCCGGCAAGCCGGTCGGCGTCTTCCGCACCACGACCGATGCGCCTCGCGTGCTGATCGCGAACGCCAACCTGGTGCCGCATTGGGCGACCTGGGAGCAGTTCCGCGAGCTCGAGCGCGCCGGGCCTCACGATGTACGGGCAGATGACCGCCGGTTCGTGGATCTACATCGCCACGCAGGGGATCATCCAGGGCACCTACGAGACGTTCGGCGAGGTGGCGCGGCAGCACTTCGGCGGCTCCCTGCGCGGGACCGTCACCCTCACCGCCGGCCTGGGCGGCATGGGCGGCGCGCAGCCGCTGGCCGTGACGATGAACGAGGGCGCGTGCCTGATCGTCGAGGTCGACGAGGCTCGGGCACGCCGGCGCCTCGAGGCCGGCTATCGTCGACGAGCTGACCCACGACCTCGACGAGGCGATCCGCCTGGTGGACCGATGGCGCGCGCGCCGGCGAGGCGCGCAGCGTCGCCCTCATCGGGAACGCCGCCGAGGTGGAGCCCGAGCTGGTGCGTCGCGGCTGGCGGCCGGACGTCGTCACGGACCAGACCTCCGCCCACGATCCGCTCGACGGCTATGTCGCCGGCTGGCATCGGACTCGACGAGGCGCTCAGGCTTCGCGCGCAGCGACCCGGACGAGTACGTCCGACGCTCGAAGGCCTCGATGGCCGATCACGTGCGCGCCATGCTCGCGTTCAAGGCGCGAGGCGCCGTCACGTTCGACTATGGCAACAACATCCGCGCACACGCCAGGGATGCCGGCGTCGAGAACGCCTTCGACTTCCCCGGCTTCGTGCCCGCCTTCATCCGACCGCTCTTCTGCGAGGGTCGCGGACCGTTCCGGGTGGCGGCCCTGTCGGGCGACGTCGCCGACATCGCGCGCATCGACGCGGCGCTCATGCGACTCTTCCCCGCCGACGCCGGGCTCCAGCGCTGGCTGCGTCTCGCGGCGGAGAAGGTGCCCGTGCAGGGCCTGCCGGCGCGCATCTGCTGGCTCGGCTACGGCGAGCGGGCGAAAGCGGGCGCCGCCATCAACGAGATGGTCGCGTCGGGCGAGATCAGCGCCCCGATCGTCATCGGCCGCGATCATCTCGATGCCGGTTCGGTGGCCTCCCCCTACCGCGAGACCGAGGCAATGCGCGACGGGTCGGACGCGATCGCCGACTGGCCGATCCTCAACGCCCTCGTCAACACCGCCGCCGGCGCGACCTGGGTCAGCTTCCACCACGGCGGTGGCGTCGGCATCGGCTACTCACTCCACGCCGGGATGGTGGTCGTCGCCGATGGGACGCCGGAGGCCGCCGCCCGCCTCGAGCGCGTCCTGACCTCAGATCCGGGCATGGGCGTCATCCGCCACGCCGATGCCGGCTACGAGCGGGCGCTCGAGGTCGCGGCCGAGCGCGGGCGTCCGGATCCCGATGCCGCCCGCCGACTGACCGGTGGTGCGACGCGCGGCGAACGAGCCGCTTCCGGGTCCGCCCGATCCATGGGCGCCATCCTCGATGCCCGCCTTCCGTGGCCGGCCGCCCTACTTCATGAGCCAGATGATCGCCGCCGAGCCGGCGCTCGCTGAGCGGCTCGTCCATCGCCTCGCGAAGGACGAGGCCGTCGCGAAGCTCGCGACCCTCGTGCGGGACGCCACCGCCGCCGGTCGTCCGATCATCACGACCGGGTGCGGAACGTCCGAGCATGCCGCCATGGGCGTCGCCGCCCTGCTGAACGAGGCGCTCGAGCTGCCGGCCGGCCGCGAGGTCCATTCGGTCCAGGCCCTCGAGACGCTGGCCCGGCCCCTGGCCGACGGCCTGCTCATCGCCGTGTCCCACGAAGGCGGAACGCACATCACCAACGAGGCGCTGCGTGCCGCGCGCGACGCCGGGGCGGCAACCGCCCTGATCACCGTCGGCGACGGATCGCCCGGCGCCGAGCTCGCCGACCTGGTGGTCCGCACCGGGGAGCAGGACCAGAGCTGGTGCCACACCGTCGGCTACCTGTCACCGCTGCTGGTCGGGGTCGTGCTGGCGGCCCGTCTGTCGCGGTCGCGCGTGGATGCGCTGGCAATCCGCGCCCTCCTCGACGTGGCCGACGATCCCCATGCGGCCGCGTCCATGGCCTCGGCGCTGGCGGGCAGCGACCGGCTGATCGTGGCGGGCGCCGGGGTGGACCACGTCTCGGCACGCGAGCTGGCACTCAAGGTGGCGGAAGGGGCGCGCATGCCGACGGCCGCCCACGAGCTCGAGACGGTCATGCACGGGCACCTTGCCGCGGCCACGCGCTGGACCGGGCTGGTGCTCATCCTGACGACGCCGGGAGGCCGTGACGGAGAGATCCGGGAGCGGAGCACGCGGCTGCTCGGCGCTGCCAGCTCGCTTTCGGTGCCGGCCGCGGCGATCCTGTCGGCAGAGGTCGCCGCATCGGTGCCCGAGAGCGAGACGCCTGCGGGCAGGATCGTCCTGCCACGGATCGGGAGAGTCGGCGGCGCAGCCGGCTCGCTGCTCGGCTCGGCCCTGGCGCTCCAGCTCCTGACCGAGCGGCTGGCTCGGGCGCGGGGCGTCAACCCGGACACGCTGGGCCGGGAGGATCCCGGTCAGGCCGCGGCCCACGCCTAGGCGGCGCGCAGCAGGCCGAACAGGCGGACGTAGAAGCGCAGGTTGTGGAGCGTTGCTAGGCGCTCGGCAGAGACGTCGCCCACCTTGAACAGGTGGTGCAGGTAGGCCGCCGAGTGGCGCGAACAGAGAGGGCAGTCGCAGCCCTCCTCCACCGGCTCGTGTTGGACGCGGTACTCGGGATCGTGGATTCGCACGGCGCGGTAGAAGTGATCGCCCGGCGTTGGGCGTCGCTCGTCCCAGCCCGGCCGGAATGCGTACAGGCGCCCGTGGCGTGCGTCGCGGGTCGGCAGGGCGCAGTCGAAGATCGAGTAGCCGATCGAGAACGCGTTCACGACGTGGTCGGGGCGACCGATCCCCAGCGCGTGCTTGGGAACCGCCTCAGGCAGCGACTCCGCCACCCATCGCATCGGCTCGGCCAGCAGGGAGCCATCCGCCTCGAGTGGCCAGCCGCCGAAGCCATACCCGTCGAAGCCGATGCTCGCCAGCTCGCTGGCGCACTGGCGGCGCAGGGCCTCGGACCCGCCACCCTGGACCACCGCGAAGATCCGTGGTGCTTCGGATCGGCTCCGCTCCACCTGCCGGTCGAACTCCTCGCGCGATCGCCTCGCCCAGCGCACGGTGCGCTCGACGGAGCGCTCCTGCTCTGCCTCGGGCGCCTCGGCATCGGTGCAGTCGTCGAGGCAGACCGCGATGTCGCTGCCGAGCTGGAACTGGAGCCGGATGATCCGTTCGGGCGTCAGGTTCCACTTCTCGCCGGTCGTCGGCTCGCGAAAGATGACCTCGTTGTCGCGGATGACGCCGCGGTTCGGGTCCTGGCGGATGAGCGACCAGACCTGGAAGCCACCCGAGTCGCTCAGGATGGGCAGGTCCCAGTCCATGAACTGATGGATCCCGCCCGCGGCCTGGATGACTCGCGCGCCCGGACGGCGGAGGAGGTGGAAGGCGTTCACCACCACGCCCTCGATCCCGACCCGGCGCAGGTCGTCACTGCTCGTGCCGCGCACGCCGGCGCGGGTCGCGTCGGGCAGGAAGGTCGGCACCGGCAGCGTGGCACGACGCGTCACGAGCGGGTCAGCCATCGAGCGTCAGCACGAAGACCAGCTCGTTGGAGACCGATGCCTCGGCCACCGCGCTCACGCGCCCAGCCTCGTCCACGAGGCGATCCAGCCGAGCACGGTAGTTCGCTTCCATGCCCCTTGCCCGACCGCCCAGCGACTGTTTGGGGAAGCTGACCACCGCGTGGTGGACGCGAAGTGCGCGAAGCAGCCTCGCCGCGGCATCGGGGTCCTGGCGGTCGAGCGTGGTGACGAGCTTGAGGAGCAGGGCCACGTCCGCCTCGGCGGTCGGAGGGTTGGCGACGACGTCACGGACCTCGACCTCGTGCGGCTGTCCCACCAGCTCGAGGAAGGGGGCGACGACGGACAACGGCCGGCGATCGACGTCGGATGCGAGGTACACGGCCTCCCGCGCGAGGCCCATCCACGGAAGGGCCAGCGGATTGAGCCCGCAGCCGATGTCGATGACGCGGCCCGGAACCCCGGTCGCCGACCAGATGCCGGCATAGAAGGCGTCGAGCGACGCGAGGCGTTCGCGGGTCGACGCGTGCGACCGAAGCGCATGCGCACAGGCGGCACGGAAAGCCGGCGCCGCCAGGTCACCTGACCAGGCCGCCGCCAGCGGGTCGGCCCGCGCCTCGCCACGAAACGCGCCGACGGCCTGGTGCAGGCGCCGCTTCACTCGCTTCACCGCGTCGTCCGTGTTCCTCGCGCGCGGCAGCTCCTCCCCGGCGATTCGGACGAGGAGCGAACGATCGACGTCCCGGTAGCGCGGGGAGCGGAGCACGCGCTCGACGATCTCGGCGGTCACCGGTCCCGGATCCGGAGCACGAGGGCATAGGCATCCCGTTTCGACAGGCCGTGCCGGCGCATCAGCAGCTGCTGGACGGCGCGGGCCGGCGCATCGGAGTCGAGCAGGAGGACCGCATCGGCCTCCGCATCCGCGACCGAGCCCGCGAGTTCGGCGGCTCCGCCGATGACGACCGTGCACTCGCCCCGAACCTCGCCCTCCGCCTCGAGCTCGGTCACGAGCTGCGACAGCGAACCACGCTGGTATCGCTCGTGCCGCTTGGTGAGATTGCGCGCCAGGCACGCAGGCCGGTCACCGAGCACGGTGAGCGCGTCGCGCAGCATATCGGTCAGGCGGCGCGGAGCCTCGAACGCGACGATCGTCGCCTCGTCGCCTCGAACATGCTCGAGAGCCGCCCGCCGGGCCGCGGCGGTCCGCGGCAGAAAACCGACGAAGCGGAACGGCTGCGGTGGCAGTCCTGATGCGGCGAGGGCGGTGGTGACCGCCGATGGGCCGGGCAGGCTGGTGACGGTCAGCCCTTCGTCGATGGCGGCGCGGACGAGCCGGAAGCCGGGATCGCTGACCAGCGGCGTACCGGCGTCGCTCACCAGCGCAACGTCCTGCCCTTCGCGCAACCGTCCCACCAGCTCGTTGGTCCGCGAAACCTCGTTATGGTCGTGGTAGCTCACCGCCCGCGCCTCGATGCCGTGATGTCGTGCCAGGGTGGCGAAGTGCCGCGTGTCCTCCGCGGCGACCACCGCCACCGAACGGAGCGTCTCGAGGGCGCGCAGGGTCAGGTCATCGGGATTGCCGATCGGGATGGCCACGACGAACAGGGTGCCTGCGGGCATAGGAGCCGAGGGTAGCAGGGGTTCCGTCGACGACTTGCCCGACCGCAAGTCGCTACGATCCGATGGATGCCCGGGTTGATCGAGTGCGTTCCGAACTTCAGCGAGGGTCGCCGGCCGGAGGTGGTCGAGGAGATCGTGCGCGCGGTCGGCCAGATCGAGGGCGTGACCGTTCTCGACCACACCAGTGACGAGACGCACAACCGGAGCGTGGTCACCTTCGCCGGCAGTGCGGAGCCGGTGGTGAGGGCAGCGACGGCCGCCGTCGGCAGGGCGCTCGAGCTGATCGACATGGAGCAGCACCAAGGCGCTCATCCCCGCATCGGCGCGGTGGACGTGATCCCCTTCGTGCCGCTCGGCAATACGCGGATCGAGGAGTGCGTCGACCTCGCGAGGCGATTCGGGGAGCAGATCGCAACGCGATTCGAGATCCCTGTCTATCTCTATGGAGATGCCGCCCTGCGCCCGGAACGACGCCGCCTCGCCGACGTTCGTCGGGGCCAGTACGAGGCGATTCGCGACGAGATCGGCACGAACCCGAATCGGGCGCCGGACTTCGGGCCTGCCCGCGTCCATCCGCGGGGCGGGGCGGTTGCCGTCGGTGCGCGCAAGCCACTGATTGCCTTCAACATCAACCTGCGCACCGATGATCTCGCCACGGCCATCAAGATCGCGAACACCATCCGCGAGAGCTCGGGTGGCATGCCGGCGGTGCAGGCCATGGGCATCCTGCTCGAAAACTCGGGCATGCGGCCGATGGCGCAGGTCAGCACGAACCTCGTGGACTGGGAGCGCACCGGCATCGCGGCCGTGGTCGCCGAGGTGCGACGCCTGGCGAACGAGGCCGGCACTGACATCGATCACTGCGAGCTGATCGGTCTCGCCCCCACCGGGGCCCTCCTCGAGGTGGCGGCCGACGTCCTGGGCCTGGCCGACTTCAGCGCCGATCAGGCGCTCGAGCTGCGCCTCGCACGCGATCGGTAGGTCACCCGCGCGGTGCCGATCGGCACCGCCGAAATGAGTTCTGGCAAACCGCTTGCATAGTGGCGGTGGCAGGGGGGAACCACGACTCAACCCACACGGTGCGAAGAAGACACCTGCAGCGATGAAGCCCAACGTACGCGCAGCCGCCCGCAACCGACCCAATCGAGTGCTGATCGCCCTCGCAGCCGCGTGGCTGATCCTCTCGCTCGCGATCGGGGGAGCCGTCCACGCCGACGCGGGCGGTCAAGCCGACGGGCCAGCGGCGGTGGCCGGCTCGACCCAGGACTGACCCTTCCGGCCGGCCGGCGTCGAGGCGCTAGACTCGACGCCCCATGAGCCTGCGAGCCGATCTCTCCGCAGCCATCGCCGCGGCCCGTGACCGTGCGATCGCCGCCGGGGACCTCACCCTTCCGGAAGGCGCCGAGCCTCCCGCGATCGGCCTCGAACGCCCGGCCAAGCCCGAACATGGCGATTGGGCCAGCAATGCGGCCATGCAGCTCGCCCCGGTCGCGCGGGCGGCTCCGATGCGGATCGCCGATACGCTCGTCGCCCACTTCGAGCCTCCGCCCTCGGTCGCGGAGGTTTCCATTGCGGCTCCCGGATTCCTGAACCTGCGCCTCGATCCCGCTTGGCTGGCGGGACAGGTCGAGCCCATCCGCGCCGCCGGTCCGGAGTACGGCCGCAACTCCGCGAGCGAGCCTCGCCGCATCAACGTCGAGTTCGTCAGCGCCAACCCGACCGGGCCACTGCACGTCGGCAACGCGCGCGGCGCCTTCGTCGGCGACGTGCTGTGCCGGGTGCTGAGTGCGGCGGGCCACAGGTGGACGCGCGAGTACTACTTCAACGACTTCGGCGCGCAGGTCGTGAACCTCGGCCTCGCCGTGCTCGCCCGGAGACGCGGCAGCGGTCCGCCAAGACGGCTACCACGGCGACTACGTGAGGACCTGGTCGCCAAGCGTGCCCGAGGACCTCCTGGACCGCGCCGAGGCGACGGACGCCGAGGCGGGACGGGTCGTCGGGGCTGGGCGTCGGAGCGCGTCCGGGCCGGCATCGAGTCGAGCCTCGGCGCGGCTCGGCGTCCGATTCGACGTCTGGACGAGCGAGAGCTCGCTCCACGCGACGGATGGGTCGAACGCGGCATGGCGAGGTTGCGCGCAGGCGGCCACATGTACGAGGCGGACGGCGCCACCTGGTTCCGCTCGACCGCAGTTCGGCGACGACAAGGATCGCGTCGATCTATCGGTCCAAGGGCTGCCCAACGTACTTCGCCTCCGACATCGGCTACGTCGCCGAGAAGTTCAGCCGTGGCTTCGACGAGCTCATCTACATCTGGGGCGTCGACCACCACGGGACGGTGGCGCGCCGCAACAATGCGGCCGCCAGGCGCTCGGGTATGATGCCGCGGCGGTCCGCATGCTGCTCATCGCCTGGGTGCGCTTCGTGCGTGACGGCGTCGAGATCCCGATGAGCAAGCGGTCGGGCGAGTTCATCACCCTCGACGATCTGCTGGACGAGGTGGGCGTCGACGCCGCGCGCTGGTATTTCAGCTCTCGCGCCTACACGTCGGGCATCGACTTCGATCTCGAGCTCGCCAAGAAGCAGAGCAGCGAAAACCCCGTCTATTACGTGCAGTACGCCCACGCCCGGGCGTCGTCCATCCTGCGCAACGCGGCCGACTCAGGCCTATCGCCCGACGGCTCCCGCACGGCCGAGCTGCTCCGCCATCCGGCCGAGCAGGAGCTGCTGCGCCACCTGCTCGACTTCCCCGACGCGCTGGCCATCGCGGCCGAGCGTCGCGAGACGCACGAGGTGCCGCGCTACGCGTACGAGCTGGCGAGCGCCTTCTCGGCGTTCTATCGGGACTGCAAGGTCCTCACCGAGGACGAGGCGCTCTCGTCCGCTCGCCTTGCGCTGGTCGACGCAACGCGCTCGGTGCTCGTCAACAGCCTGGACCTGCTCGGGATCTCCGCGCCCGACTCGATGTAGCGCTCAGTCCGCGGCGTCGACCGTCTGCTGCAGCAGGTCCTCGGTGGACGCGTGTGCCACCAGGATGTCTCCGTCCGGCAGCTGCGTCACCGATGCCGGGAAGTCGAGGCCGTCGATCACGGTCTCGTACGCGGCCAGGAATTCGGCCGCATCGGCCGGCGAGTCCCACGCGAGGCGCCAGGCAACCGCGAACTCGTCGTCCGGTCCCTGCACGATGACGTCCCGGTCGCCTCCCCAACCTGAGGCCGCATCGGCGGCATCGGCTGCCGGGATCCCGAAGTACTCCAGCATCATCCTGATGGTGGCCTGACCGATCGGCGTCGAGTCGACCTCCTCCCAGCCCGCGCCCAGCGCGGCGGCCAGGTCCGGCACGACCACCACGTCCGGCGCTTCGCGGGGCTCCCACTTGTCGAGCTCGACGATCTGCTCGGTGGACTCCGGTGGATCGCCGAACGCGGCGTCGATCGCCGTGTAGTCCGGGTTGGTCGGATCGCCGCCGGTGAGCTCGAGCGTCCACGTCAATCCGGCTTCGTAGGAGAAGCCGAGCTGCGCGACCATCCAGGATGGGATGCCCGTGGTGTCCGGCAGCTCCGCGCTCGCGAAGTACTCGAGGATCTCCTGCTGGGTCATGTTCTCGAGCATCCAGGCAAGCATCGTCAACGTCGCGTCGCCCTCGATCATCGAGAGACGCGCGAGGTCTCCGTCATCGTCGCCTGGGGTGTCGGTATCGAGCGCACCGGGGCCGAAGGCAGCGTCCTGGAGGGCGTGCGTGTACTCGTGGGCATAGGTGATCCGAGCCTCGACATCGAGCCCCGTGTCGGACACGACGACCATCCGCTTCCCGATGTCGTCGTAGAACCCGAGCACGCTGTCGCCGAGCAGCTGGAGCTGGAGCTCGGCCACATCCTGGTCGGGCTCCAGCAGGCCGAGCGCGCGCAGCGCGATGTTGTCGCGCTCGCGCTCCTCCGGCGGGTACTGCTCGTCGAACAGCTGCCGGAGCTCCACCGCCAGCTCTTCCCGGGTGATGATGTCGGCAGGACCGATGTCGGCGGCGTCGAGGCCCCGGATGCCGATGACCTGCTCCTCGATCTCGTCGAGGATCGCCTGGATCTCGGCATCGCTCGGCGCCGAGGGTTCCGCGGATGCCACGGCGCTCGGCTCGATCTCGACCGAAGCGCTGGGTTCCGCCGAGACGCTCTCCCCAGGCCCGAGGCCGATGCCGGTGCCGGCCACGTTGAGCCCCAGGACGACGATCCCCACGACGACGATCACGGCCACGAGGACCAGGACCAGGCGGTGGGCAGCGGACATCCGCGACATTCTACGCAGCCGGTCGGCAGCCGCCGGCAAGGTTCAGGTTTCTTAAGGTATGGCAAGCCCGAGGTTTAGATCGGCCTCCTAGTGTTCACCCTGCGAGTTGGAGATCCCGAAAGGGTTTCCGCCTCCACCCTCCCTCCTTCGAGCCCCGGTGTCATTGGGCGGGCACCGGGGCTCGTGCTGTGTCCCGATCGGCTACCATCGGCGAACCGATGGAGATCACCTGGTACGGGCGTGCCTGCTTCCGCCTGAAGGGCAAGGACGCGACCGTCATCACCGACCCCTGCCCGCCGTCGACCGGGTTCGTTGCCGGCAAGCACGACGTCGAGCTGCTGACCATCAGCCACGCCCATCCGGACCACAGCTACACCCGCTCCATCTCCGCCGGCATGACGCTCACCCGACCCGGCGAATACGAGTTCAGCGACCTTCTGATCACCGGGATTCGCACCTTCCACGACGGCGAGGCCGGCGGCGCGCGCGGTGACAACATGGTCTTCTCGTTCGAGATCGACGGCGTTCACGTCTGCCACCTGGGCGACCTCGGCCATCTGCTGACCGACGAGCAGCTCACCGAGCTCGGGCCCGTCGACGTGCTGCTGGTCCCGGTCGGTGGCGAGACGACCCTGACGCCCGCCGAGGCGGCCGAGGTGGTCGCCCAGGTCGGTCCGAAGATCGTGATCCCGATGCACTTCGCCGTTGACGGCGCCTCGAAGGACCTGCTCGGTCCCGAGAAGTTCCTCCACGAGATGGCCGCCGAGCCGATCCGCCAGCCGAAGGCCCAGGTCACCGTCAGCTCCCTGCCCGACGAGACGCAGGTTGTCGTCCTCGAGGCGCGCGGCCGCACCTGATCACCGTTACCTGGCTGTCGTGTCGCGGTCCGCGGTGCACGCGGGCAACACGTCCTGGGACGTTGTACCTATGCAGACCGCACCGGACTCCACCGGGACTCGAAAATTGCGGCTTGCGGGTACTACCCATCCCCGAACTTTGGTCCCTATCCTGCCAATACACAGTGCCCGGGGACGCATCTGGGTTCAGCGTCTTCCGAATCGTTGAGCACACAGAAGTAAGGGGATACAGATGCGATCCAGGTTCATTGGGATCCTTGCCGTACTGGCGATGATCATGGCTTTTGCAGCACCGGTAGCGGCCGACGCACCGAATGACTGTCCCGATCCGGAGGAGGGTGACTTCGCCGACGGATCCACCTCTGCCAATGAGACGGGGCAGTTCACGATCGATGACGTGACCGTCTACTACGTGGTCAGCGCCGACGGCGAGACGATCAGCTTCTTCTCCGACGCGGACCATGAGGATCCGATCTCCGTCGAGTTCTGCGTCAAGGGAGGATCCGCGGACAACAGTGGAGTCCGGACGGGAAGCACGTACACCGTCGACTTCCTGAATAGCGGCGGGCAGACTCCCGCTATCAGCAACTTCGTGGTCTATGGCGTTTCGTTGACGGCGACCACGGCGGCTGCCGCAAGCGTTACACCGCCCTCCTGCACAGCAGCGGGAATGCTCGTGGTCCCAGCGGACACTGACAGCGTGGAGTACTCGGTCTCGCCTGAGTACAACGCTGGTGATACCGGCACGTTCAAGGTCACTGCGACGGCAAAGCCCGGGTTTGTCCTGGAAGGACCGTCTGAGTGGAACCTCACTGTCCTCGCGCAGCTGACCGGTGACCATGCGCGGCGGCGGCGGTGGCTGCTGCGGCAAGCGTCACCGGGCCGTCCTGCACGGCCGCTGGGACGCTCGTTGTTCCGGCCAACACCGCCAGCGTGACGTACTCGGTCTCGCCCGCATACTCGGCAGGCGCGACGGGGACGTTCACCGTTACGGCGACCGCGAATGCAGGATTCGTCCTGAACGGGACGTCGCAGTGGACGTTGAACGTCGCGGCGAAGGTGACGGGTGCCTCGTGCGTCAGTGGAGGCACGCTTGGTGGCAATCCGCCGACCGGGGGCTCCCTGCCGAACACGGCAATGGATGCACCGACGACGGATCAGGTGCCGGCGAGCTTGATCGCCCTCCTGACACTGTCTGGCCTGGCATACATCGGCCGCCGGAATCTCCTCGCGATGAGGGACAGCCGCTAGCGGCATCCCGACCAACCGCCAGGCGACTTGAGCCCCCGGATCCGTCCGGGGGCTCGACGCCATCCCCGGCGCTTTGGGAAAACGTGCGACCTGGCGCGCCAACCGGCTACCCGAAAGTCCCAGGACCCCGGTGCCGATGCGCACCGCGTTGTGCAGTACTAACCACACTTGACCGCACCAGGTACGTCATTTGACTGGTACCCAAGTACTAGACCGGGGCCATATACTCGCCAACGGTGCGAGGCCCCGCTTGGCCAAGTCACCTCGCGCATTCATTTCACGTATCCACATCAATCACATCCTCGCAGGGAAATGGAGCCGTCATCGTGAGTCCCACGTCCTTCGCCAGCCGCTCACCATTGCGGCTACTCATCGCCCTCATCGGCGCATCAGCGATCCTGATGTCACTGCTCGTGGCCGCGCGCCCTGCACTAGCGGGCGAAGTCGCCCAGGGCAGCATCGCCGTCTTCAAGACGATGTGCGACAGCATCGGCCAGCAGGACACCTGCAACGGCCGTGACACCAGCCTCGACGGCTGGCACATCGACTTCACTGTCCAGCCCGTCGTCGAAGAAGTGCCCGGTGCCGTGGTCCAGACGATCGTCATCACCCTCGGTGAGAACGACCAGGACGGCGGCAACGTCGGCGGTGGCAGCATGGGTCGCAACACCGGCGATCCACTCGCAACAGGCGAGTATCTGGTCTGCGAGATCCCGATCGCCTACAACGACGAGGACCCGCCTGACGAGGTCCCGCTCAGTGTCCTGCCGCGGCCCGACGCGAGTGGCGGCGGTTCCACGGGCGGCAGCCAGCACCAGGTTGGCGACTGCATCCAGCTGACGCTTGGCACCGGCACCGAGGAGGCCAAATTCCTCGATCAGCAGCTGGTGCCCCCGGCCGAGCCGGCGCTGGTGATCGACAAGGTGGCGAGCACCGAGACGATCAACATCGCGGGCGGCGTTGCCACGCCGTCGGTCGTGACCTGGACGCTCAGCTACACGCTGACCAACGGACCGGTCGACCTGGCCGTGATCACCGACGTGGTGCCGGCTGGCTTCACCTTCCTCGACGCCGCCAACGGCGGAACATTCGCGGCAGGGACGGTCACCTGGAACCTCGGAACGATCAGCTCGAGTGGCAGCGTTTCGTTCCGGACGACCGTCAACGCAAGCACGATCGCAACCGGCACGACGACCAACACCGCGGTCATCGATTCGGAAGACACTGCGCCTGACAACGGCCAGGACAGCGTCACCGTCACCAGGCAGGGCACCGCCGGTGGCAACCCGACGCCCACCCAGGCGGCGGTCCCGAACACCGCGATGGCTCTCGATGCCCAGGTCCCGGCGGCGGCGCTGAGCCTCCTGCTCCTCGCCTCCCTGGCAGCCCTGGCCTACCTCCGCCTGGCGCGCCAGCGCTAGACGGCCGACCGATCGACGAAGAGGCGGCTCTCGGATTCGTCCGGGAGCCGCCTCTGCACGTCCATCGGTACCGTGGGAGCGTCGTACCAGGACCGCTGGTGCGAGCTCGCAACAGAATCCCGATCACCTGACCGCACCACACCTACCCAATCTGGTGAAATCTGGCCAAACAGGTGGGTACCAAAGTACCGGTACCGGGGATATACTCCGCGTCCCTGCAGCCGTTGCAGGACCAAGGGAGGGCAACCCAATTCAGTAGACGCCGGCGGCTCGTAAAGCTGACGGCACCAGCGAAGACACTCGGAGTTGACCGGCCAGCTGCCCTGGCGAGTCGCTCCGTTACCGGCCCACCGTTCTGGTCGGTGAGGGTGTCCGCAACGAGAGGTCTATCGGCAGTCAGAAAAAAGGTCGCGGCAGGCGGCCAGAGAGCCAGAGGGGCTAAAGAATGGACACCCGAGCTACCCGGACGCGACTGAGCGTCCTTCCCGTCTTCATCGCACTTCTCTTCAACATCGTGGCGCCGGTCGTCGCGATGACAGTGCCCCAGGCCGTTCCGGCGGCGCTGGCACCGAAGGTTGCCGTCGCGGCCGATGCGCCGGACCAGGTCACCTTCACCCTCGAAGGGTGTCGGCTGGAAAACGGCGATTTCATCGAAGCGACGCTTACCTGCACGGAGCCCGGCTACACCACGGGCAACCTGGGCAAGGAGTGGGCCGAGCTTGATCGCGTGCCTCACCGCCTGACCGCGTCGAATGGCAACGGCGCGCAGACGTACGACATCAACATCTCGGCCGACTACCAGCTCGGCACCACGATCGGCTACGACATCATCAGCGTCCCGACGCTGAAGAGCGGTCCGTGCACGTTTGTCGTGAGCGACCAGTTCGTCGCCGACGGGCAGGCCGGTGGCGCGGACTCGACCATCTCGCGCACCCTCACGATTACGCAGCCTGCGGGTTCGACCTGCGTGTTCGACTACAACATGCGCCTCGCGCTCGGATCGTCGGGCTATTCGGGGTCATCGCTGCACGCCTACCTGCTGGCAGAGGGCGTCGGCGAGAAGCGGGTTCCGCTCCCCGTCGACAAGGAGTTCCCGGCCCAGGAGCTGCGGAAGGACATGACCGCGACGCAGGGGCAGGAATACCTCTGGTCGGTGACCAAGGAATCCAGCGCACCCTCGCTGGACTTCCTGAACACCTGCGCGACCACTGAGGGCGCCACGTCGGCGAACGTGAACGTCACGGTCACTTGGACGCGCAGCGGACCCACCGCGACCGGCAACACGGTCGTGACCACGAACATCTACGCAAAGAACCCGTCCGAGCGGACGATCCTGGTGGCAGTCTCTGACGTCATCTACGCCGGGACCGATCAGTCCGATCCGATTCACACCGCCTCGGCATCAGCAACTGCTGTCCCCGCAAACAGCGAGGTCCTGCTGCTCACCCACTCATTCGAGTATGGCGGCGAGGCCACGGAGTTCAACGACGTCGCAACGGCGACGTACACCGATCCGATCAACCCCGACGTCACCATCCCAGGCAACACCACGGCGACCGCAAGTGCGACCGCCGCACCGGCTGGTGGCACTCCCGCCAACGCATCGGCAGTCATTACCGATTCGGAGTGGATCACGGGTACCGGGCTGAGCTTCTCGGTTGCCGAGCCGTCGAGCGGCTCGTTCACCAACTACGACGCGGGCGACCTCGTCACTGCCGGCTCGACCGTCGACTGGAGCTCCGGCACGGTGAGCGGCAGCGGCTCGATCACTTTCGCCAAGACGGTCTCGGTCGACGAGGCACGGATCACGACTGGCACCCTGTCTGATACCGCTGCGGTCACCTCGACCGACGGCCAGACGACGCTCGCCACGAGCGATCAGCTGGACATCGACATCACCAGTGATGCTCAGGTCAGCCTGACGATCAACAAGACGATCCCGGACGGCGCGCTGCGCACCGGTGAAGAGGTCACCTTCGACTTCGCGGTCTACGCTGGAGCCACCGCTACCGGTGAGCCGGTCGCAACCCCCAGCATCACGTTCAATGCCGGCGGCGCCATCGAGAAGTCCGTCGACATCACTGGCCTTGCCCCGGGGCAATACACCGTGCACGAGGTGCCGGAGGCCGGATGGGCCACGATCAGCGACAAGCAGGACACCATTACCCTGCCCGAATGCTCGGGAGAGGTGACCTTCAACAACACGGAGCTGCCTCCCGCCCTGACGCCACTCAAGACCGAGGATGACGCGATCGTCAACGCCGGCGAGCAGATCGGCTTCGTGGTCAGCGTCAGCAACAGCATCGCCGAGGGCACCGGACTGGCCAAGGATGTCGAGATTCACGACAACCTGCCGGGCGGACCTGGCATCGATTGGGAGATCGCCGACGATAGTGTCAATGGCGACGACTGCTCGATCACCGGGGACCTCGGCGAAGAGGTGCTCGATTGCGCCTTTGGAGACCTGGCGCCTGGAGCGTCAGCAAGCGTGCACGTGGTGAGCGGTACGACAGCGGCGAGCTGCAGTACCTACGCGAACACGGCAACAATCTCGGCGTCGAACGTCGATCCTGACGTGACGGCTTCCGCCAGCACGACAGTGGAGTGCCCGGGCCTCAACATCCTGAAGCGTCAGGTCGACTCGCAGGGCCTCCCGACGAGCGATCCGATCCTCGCGGGTGAGACCGCGTACTTCGAGATCGTTGTCTGGAACAGCGATGATCCCGGCATCGGTACGGCAACCAACGTGGTTGTCACCGAGAACGACGAGGATCTTCCCGACGGCGTCAACTGGCAGGTCGATGCGCCCGATGGCGTGAGCTGCGCAAGCAGCCTCAGCATCGATGCCGGCCAGGCCTTCAGCTGCGATCTCGGCGATCTCGCGCCGGGCGAATCGGTGAGCATCCTCGTCTTCGGTGTGACCGACCGCAATGACTGCGGAGCGCTGGTCAATACGGCGCGCGTGGATGCCGACAACAACGATGACGAGGTCCCGCCGGCGACGGCGACGATCCTGGTCTCGTGCCCGGAGATCGCTCTCGACAAGGTCAATGACGCGGTTGGCTCGGTTCTGCCGGGCACGACCGTCGAGTACACCCTGACGCTGACCGTCAATGATGACGGACTGGAGAACGGCGAGGCGACCGATGTGACGGTCCACGACGTGCTTCCGGTGGGTCTCGAGAACCCGACGAACTTCGATGACGGTGGTATCGGCGGCACTGCGTCGTACGATTCGACCACTCGAACCGTCACCTGGGAGCTCGGAAACCTCGGTGAGGGCACCTACGAGCTGACGTACGACGCCACCGTGGCCAACGACGTCGCGAATGGTGCGGAGCTGGTGAACGCGGCTGAAGCCACGAGCACCAACTCGCAGTGCCCGCCGGAGCTCGCGGAGCTCGGGCCTGAGTGCAAGGACGACTCGACAGTCATCGTCCGCGTGCCGACCCTGGTGATCGACAAGGTGGCTGACACCGAGCTGATCACGATCAGCGGACCGGCCAATGCCCTCGTGGCGACCCCCTCGGTGGTCACCTGGACGCTGACCTACACGCTGACCAACGGACCGGTCACCAACGCGGTGATCACCGATCCGATCCCGGTTGGGTTCACCTTCCTCGACGCGGCCAATGGTGGAACGTTCGCCAACGGCATCGTCACCTGGAACCTCGGGACGCTCACCACGAGCGGCTCCGTCACCTTCCGGACGACGGTGAATCCCGTGACGATCCCTCGCACGGGCCAGACGAACACCGCGACCATCGACTCGAACGAGACGCTCCCTGACAACGGTCAGGACAGCGTCAGGGTCACGGTGATCCCGCCGCCGCTGGGCGGCAACCCGCTCCCGAACACCTCGACGGCAATCGGTCTCAATGGTGAGCCGGTGCAGGTGCCGATCGAGCTGCTGGTGGCCTTCTTCATCGGATCGCTCGGCGCCCTGGCGCTGGCGAACGTGAAGGCGAGCAACCGCCGGCGGTAGGAGAACCACGCGGGGCCGGTCGACCGGCCGGCCTCGCGAATCAGCCAGCCCCCCTGGCAGGGACGGGGTAGAGGTTCGCCTCTACCCCGTCTTCTGTGTCCGCCGGGTTTGACGTCAGTCCGAGGACTGGGCCTTGACGGGCTGTTCCTTGGGCTCCGGCGAGTTCGTCTGCGCCGGCTTCGGCGTTCGCTCCGGCGCGACCGTCGGCTCGGGCCGCGGTGTCCGATCGGGTTGTCCTTGCGGTTCGGGGTCCAGGACCGGTCCGGCGCCCCCGCCGGCCGCGTTCGTCCCACCCGTATTGCCGGCGTCCTGCGCACCGGTGTTGTCCTGTCCCATGCCCTGCGTTCCGTTGATCACGTTCTGGACCGCGGTCCGCGCGGTATCGGGCAGCTTCTCGAGCAGGCCCTGAAGCACCAGCAGGTGACGCTCGATGCGCGCCGCGGTTGCCTCGTCGCTGCTGCCCAGGGCGGCTAGGCGCTCGAATTCGGCCTCGATCGCCGGAGCCATCGCAATGGCCTGGCCCAGACGGCCCGACTCGGCCAGGCGGTCCATCTCCTCGATCCGTTCGCCGAGGGCGTAGGCCGCCAGCTCGTCCTGGAGGTGGTCCGGAAGGACAGCCATCCGAAGCTGCTCGATCTGCTGCTTCAACCCGTAGAGCGCGTCGCCGGGGAGGGCCTCCTGTGAGGCCGCCAGCACGCTCGCGGCGCTGGCGCCAAGCGTGAGGCTGGCATACAGGCAAGCTCGCCCCACCCGGCCCATGCGGCGCGCCGAGGCGCCGGTGTTGATCGGGCTCACGAGCCCTTCGCGCGCTGCGACGAATCGATTGACCGCGTCGGAGCGCAGGCGGCGCCTGAACAGCGCATCGGGCTCGACATCCGCGCGAAGCCTGGCGAGGTAGCGCTCGATCACATCGTCCGAAACGGTCCGCGGCGGCTGGATGGAGCGGCTGAAGAGGCTCACCCGCGCGCCTCCTCTCCGAGGTGGCGGCGCAGCGACTCGATAGCGCGGAAGGTCAGGCCGCGGATGGTGCCGGCGCGACGGCCCATGACGCGGGCAGCTTCCTCCGCCGACAGTCCCACCGCGTAGCGAAGCGCGATCGCCTCCTGCTGGTCGGGAGTCAGCCGGCGAATCGCGGCGCGGAGCTCGCGGATCTCCTCGCCCCGCAGCGACAGCGCCTCGAGCCCGATGCCGTCGGTTGGTTCGGCGATCTCACCGAGCTGCTCCGTCGGACGCAGACGTCGCTGATGATCGATGACGGCGTTGCGCGCGATGCGGAAGGCCCACGCCGCAAACGGCGTCCCGTTGTGCTTGAAGCGCGGCAGCGCGCCGAAGATCCGCTCGAAGACGAGATGGGTCAGATCCTCGGCGTCCTCGCGGCGCCGGACGCGCACCGCGACGTAGCGATAGATCGGCCCGACGAGGGCGTCGTACAGGCGGCCGACGGCCTCGATGTCACCGGTGGTGGCCGCGAACGCCAGCTGGTCGACCGTGGCGTCATCGGCGAGAGAGGATGGAATCGGACGCGCGCCAGGGTCGCCGTCGACGAAGGTCGGGCGCAGGGTCGCGCTGAGGGGTCGTTCACGCATCTGGCAGCGGCTCGGGCAGAAGATACGGTGACCCGCACCGTAGCAGGCCGACAGCCCCCTGACCATCCCTCTCGGGCTAGATGATGGCCAGCTCCCGCCCGACCCGATCGAATGCCTCGAGACAGGCGTCGAGCTCCTCGCGGGAATGCTCGGCCGTCACGATCGTGCGCACGCGGCTTTTCTCCTCCGGCACGGTCGGGAAGCCGATCCCCATGGCGAAGACGCCCTCCTCGAAGAGCCGATCACTGAAGTGGTGCGCGAGGGCACCAGCGCCGACGATGACCGGCGTGATCGGCGTCTCGGAGTTGCCGGTATCGAAGCCGAGGCGCTCGAGACCTGCCTTGAAATGGCGCGCGTTCTCCCACAGCCGCTCGATCAGCTCGGGCTCCGACTCGAGGACGTCGATCGCAGCGAGGCACGCCGCAACCACAGCCGGCGGGTGCGAGGTCGAGAACAGGAACGGGCGCGCGCGGTGCTCGAGGACCGTGCGCAGCGACGCGGCACCGGCGACGTAGCCACCGAGCACACCGATCGCCTTCGACAGGGTTCCGACCTGGACCTGCACACGTCCGTGAAGGTCGAAGTGGTCGACAGTCCCTCGCCCGTTGCGACCGAGGACCCCCGAGGCATGCGCGTCGTCGACCATCACGATTGCCTCCGCCTCCTCGGCGGCGTCGACGATCTCGGGCAGCTTCGCGATGTCGCCGTCCATGCTGAAGACGCCATCGGTGATGACGACCACGATCCGATCCGCACCGCCTTCCGCGCCGCGCACCTCCCGCAGGGCCACCCGCAGCGCCTCGATATCGCCGTGGGGGAAGATGCGGCGCTCCGCCTTCGTCAGGCGGATGCCGTCGATGATGCTGGCGTGGTTGAGCGCGTCGCTGACGATGACCGCTCCCTCGGGCGCGATGATCGGGATGACGCCCGTGTTGGCGGTGAACCCCGACTGGAAGGTCAGGACCGCCTCGGTGTGCTTGAAGGCAGCCAGGCGCGACTCGAGCTCCTCGTGCAGCGACATCGTGCCGGCGATGGTCCGTACCGCACCGGACCCCGCGCCGAAGCGCTCGACCGCGTCGAGCGCTGCCTGGCGCAGCCTCGGGTGCGTGTTCAGCCCCAGGTAGTTGTTGCTCGAGAGGGTGATCACCTCGCGCCCGTCGATGACGCATCGGCTCTTCTGCTCGCTCTGGACGACCCGGAGACGACGGTACAGGCCCTTCGCCTTGAGGTCTTCGATCTCGGCCTCGAGAAAGGCGAGTGGGTTGCCCGCTCGCGCGGGAGCGTTCATCGGTTGTTCCTCCTCACGGAACCAGGACGACCTTTCCGGCATTGCGGGAGGCGATGAGGTCGAAGGCCCGCGCCCAATCAGCCAGCGTGAGCCGATGGGTGATGATCGGCGACACGTCGAGCGCACCGGAGCGCAGGAGCGCCTGCGTCCGCTCCCAGGTGTCGTAGATGCGGCGTCCGTAGATGCCGTGCAGCCGCAGGCCCTTCATGATGACAAGCTCGGAGAGGTCGACCTCGGGAGGCTCGCCGAAGATGCCGAGCAAACTGATCGATCCTCCCCGCATCACGAGCCGCAGCGCCTGGGCCAGCGCCGGGGCGGCGCCGCTCATCTCGAGCACCACCTCGACCCCGTCGCCGCCGGTCGCCTGTCCGATCCGCTCCTCGGTCTCGGGGTCCGTGGCGTCGAGCGCGAGATCTGCGCCCATGGTGCGCGCCAGCTGGAGTCGATAGTCCTCGGTGTCGGTGGCGATCACCAGCGAGGCGCCGGCCGCCTTCGCAATGCCGACGGCGCACAGGCCGATCGGCCCGCAGCCAGTGACGAGCACGCTGCGTCCGTCGATCGGTTCCGCGTAGGCGGCGTGGACGGCGTTCCCCATCGGCTCCTGGAGCGCGACCACCGCCGGGTCGAGCCCGTTCGACTCGATCGCGTTTGCCTCGGGAATGACGACCTGGTCGGCGAAGCCGCCGTCCACGTGCACGCCGATCACACGCACATTGCGGCACAGGTGCATGTCGCCGCGCCGGCACTGGGTGCACGTCCAGTCGAACAGGTGCGACTCGACCCCGACCAGGTCGCCCTCGCGGACCCGGCTGACGCCGCTGCCGGTGCCGATCACGGTGCCTGCCAGCTCATGGCCGAGGATTCGAGGTGGCTGGAGGTTCTCGGCGGCCCAGTCGTCCCAGGAGAACAGGTGCAGGTCGGTGCCGCAGATGCTCGCCGCCTCCACGCGCAGCAGCACCTCGCCGGCCCCCGGCGTGGGGACCGGCCGGTCCACGAGCTCGGCCCCAGGACCCGCGTGCGTCTTCGCCAGCGCGCGCATCGTGTCAGTCGCGAGCGTCATCGGCTCGATGGTAGTACGGCAATGCTCAGTCCTCGTTGAACCAGGCGCGTGCGCCGGGCCGCAGCAGCCCGATCAGCAGGCCGACGGTGACCAGCGCCCCGATCGGGACCATGAGCAGGTACCACCCCTCCGCGGCGGTGGGCGGAAGGTCCAGGAGCACGGGCGGCAGGCCTGCCAGGAGCGGCATCGGCAGGAAAGCGATCCCGATCGCGAACCGCCACGCGATTCGCTTGCGCTGGAGCGCCACCGTGATGCCGAACAGCACGGCGGCGAGCTCGATCATCATGAAGATCCCGAGCAGGCTGAAGGGCGCACGCTCGCTGAAGTCGATGAACTCCACGACACGGCCCAGCAGGATGCCCGTGAAGGCCAGGAGCAGGAAGGCGACGATGAACCAGGCGCGTACGGCCAGGGGCATTCGCCCGGACGGGACAGAGGAAGCGCATTCACCGGCGATCGTAGCAACCGCCCGCGCGCGACGCCGAACCGCCCCACCCGTAGGATTGGCCGATGGGCTGGCTGGCGGACCTGTTCGAGACGAATCGGATCATCGTCCTCTCGGTCTACGGGCAGGTCTTCTTCGTGATGGGCCTCGCCGTCGCCCTCCAGAGCCGCCATCGGTCCGAGCTCCCGCTTGCCCGGGCCCTGCCATGGCTTGCCGGGTTCGGGATCATCCACGGGCTCATGGAGTGGGGCTACCTGTTCGTCCCCATCCAGGCCGGGTGGCTGAACCAGACGATCGTCGAAGGACTGCTCCTGCTGCAGCTGGTCATGAAGCCGATCAGCTTCGCGCTCCTCCTCCAGTTCGGCATCGAGCTGCTGGTCAACGTGCCTGGCCGGGCCGGCCTGCTGCGACCGCTGCGCGCCGTCCCGGCGGTCGCGGTCGTGGTGTGGGCGGTATTCACGCTCGCCCTGTCCCGTGCCATCGAGCCGGGATTCCAGCCCGACCCCGGGTCATGGCTGCCGTCCGCGCAGATCGGCGCGGCGCTGAACGCGGTCGGGGCCTCTCTGGCCGTCGGGGATGTCGTTGCGCGGGTGCTGCTCGCGTTTCCGGCGTCGTTGCTCGTGGCCCTCGGCCTGCGCCGGACCGCACGTGCCCTGGGACCGATCGCCGGCCCGCGCGTCGAGCTCGCCCTGGCCGTGGCCGCCGGTGCGTTCGTGGTGTATGCGCTTCTCGGCGGGCTCGTCTCGCAGCCGGCACCATTCCCACCCGCCTCGATCCTGAACGACCGAATGATCCTGGAGACGTTCGGGGTGCCGATCGAGGTCTTCCGCTCGATCACGGGCCTGATCGTCGCCCTTGCCGTCATCGCCAGCCTGGAGTTGTTCGAGCAGGAGACCGATCGCACCCTTGCCGAGGCGCGGCGACGCGAGATGCTGCTTCGCGAGCGCGAGCGCATCGGCCGCGACCTGCACGACGGCATCATCCAGTCCATCTATGCCGCCGGACTGCACCTGGAGCACGCCGCGGCCGAGATCGAGGATGAGCCCACCACCACCCGCTCCAGGATCGCGACGGTCATGGGCGAGCTGAACCGGATCACGGGCGACATCCGCAGCACGATCTTCGACCTGCGCTCGGGCGAGCTGGAGGCAAGGGACGCTGAGGCGATCGTACTGGCGGTCGCGGACGAGCTGCAGGCGCACACGCTCGTGAAGCTCGAGACGAGGTCGGAGGGCCTCTTCCGGCCGCGCCTGCGTGCCGAGCAGGCCGAGCAGCTGCGCCACATCGTCATCGAGGCCTTCAGCAACGTCCTTCATCACGCCCACGCCCGCCGCGTGACCGTGCACATGGCGTGCACGCAGCGGCGCTTCACGCTCGAGATCCGCGACGACGGCGAAGGATTCGACCCGGCGGTGACCGCCGAGCGTGGGCGGCGCGGTCGCGCACAGGGGCTCGCCAACATCCGGCGTCGGGCCGAGCTGCTCGGTGCCGAGCTTCGCGTGGAGAGTGCGCCCGGGCAGGGGACGGCGCTGTCGCTTACGATGCCCGTGGCGACCGTTCGCCGCCCCACATGACCGATTCAGCCTCCGATCCGACCACGCCCGCCGCGGACGTGCGCATCCTCATCGCCGACGATCACGAGGTGGTCCGCATCGGCCTTGCTTCGCTGCTCGACCGGCAGCCAGGGTTCAGCGTGGTCGGCGAGGCCGGTTCCGGCGAGGAGGCAGTCCGGCTGGCGCGCCGTACCCGGCCGGACGTGGTGGTCATGGACATCCGCATGCCGGACGGTTCGGGTATCGACGCCTGCCGCACGATCACCGGCGAGCTGCCGGAGACCCCGGTGGTGATGCTCACCAGCTACGCCGACTCCGATGCCCTGTTTGCCGCGATCGATGCCGGGGCATCGGGCTATGTCCTCAAGCGCGTGGGCTCCACCGAGCTGGTCGATGCCGTTCGCACCGTGGCGGCCGGTGGCTCGCTGCTCGACCCCGCCGTCACGAGAAGCGTGCTGGAACGGCTCCGCAATACGAGCCGGCTGGAGGAGGCGGGAGCGTTCGCCGACCTCACCGAGCAGGAGCGACGCGTGCTCGCGCATCTGGCGGACGGCGCATCGAACCGCGACATCGCCGACCGCATGGGACTCGCCGAGAAGACGATCCGAAACTATGTCTCGAGCGTGCTCGCCAAGCTGGCGCTCGAGAGCCGCGCCCAGGCCGCGGGCTACGCCATTCGCCATCGGCTCCCCGAGCTGGACGAGATCGCAGGATGATCCGATCGTTGCGGGTTGCGCTTGCCCTCCTCGTCATCGTCACCGCCGGCGCGTGCGTCGCCGAGGAGACGCCCTCCCCGAGCGCGTCGCCGAGCGCCGTTGCATCGCCGACGCCGATCCCGACGACCCCGGCATCCGCCAGCACACCACCATCGCCGACCGCCACGCCGGAGCCGACGTTCAGCCTCGAGCTGCCAGAGACGACCGATCCACGCGTGGTGGGCGCCACGGTCGTCGCCGATGTCGGCGAGCAGGGCGGCACGATGACCTTCACCGTGACGAGCGCCGCCGCCGAGCGCATCGACGAGCTGGTCCTGCGCTGGCCGACCGAGCTCAACGGGACGCTGTTCGTGGCACCCTTCACGCCCAGCGAGGATCGCATCCGCGACGGCGGCCCGCCGCTGCACCAGGAGTGGACCAAGTGGGTGATCGGCCCGGGTGAGCAGGGTGAGCCGGCCGGCACCATCTCGCTGGGCTGGGGACCGCTGCTGCCGGAAGCGACGCTGGTGATCGAGCTCGACGTCACGCGCCTGGCGCCGGGTCCCGTGGCATTCGACCTCCAGCTGCTTGCCGGCAACGACCTGCTGACCTTCGACGGCGGCGGGCCGGCCGAGCTGCGCGTGGAGGTGCCCTGATGCGCCCCATCCTTCCGGCCTGGACCGAGTCCGATCCCTCGCTTCACGCCAGGCTGGGAGCGGCCATCGATCCCGAGCGAAAGGTGCTCGGGGCGCTCGAGCGGATCGTGTCGCTCAGCGGGAAGCGCATCGCCGACGTCGGGACCGGCATCGGCCACTATCCGATGCTGCTGGCCCGCCGCACCGGCCGAACCTATGGCATCGAGTCGGACCCGGACCTCCTGGCGGAGGCCCGGCGTCGCGTGGGGGATGCCCATCAGCCAAACATCCGCATCGTCGAGGGATCACCGACGTCGCTCCCGCTGCGTGACGGGGCGGTCGACGTCGTGCTGACCAGCCTCATCGATCCCGACGACGCATCCCTGCCGGCCGTTGCGGAGGCGCAACGCGTTCTCCGGCCGGGCGGGCGGCTCATCGTCATCGGTCACTACGGGCGCGACGACGTCTCCGCACTTCTTGAGCCGGAGGTGGTCGAGCACGCCACCGAGGCGACCCATCGCCGGACCGGCTGGTGGCTGAGACACGGATTCAAGATCAAGGTCGTCCACGCCAGGCTCGATCTCGGCGACGCGCGGACCGCCCATGAGCTGCTGCCGCGCCTGTACGGCGATCGTGGCCGGGCCTACCTGATGGGCGCGCACCGACCGTCGCTGCGGCTCAACCTCGGCCTGTTCCACCTCGCCACCGAACCAGCGGCGGAACCCGCGCAAGGCTGAGGCTTCCGTGCGAAATATCCCTTGCGGCCACCAAAGGCGGCGGATATCATGCGCGGGTCCGAAGGCCAGGCTCTTCTCCCCCCGGAGCCTGGCCTTCGGCTTACCCATCGCGCGGCCGGTGCGATAATGGGTGCCTTCCACGAGCTCCATCTCGGGCCGCACGCTGGCCCGCGCGAACAGATCAGCGCAGGAGGCACCGTCTCGCACCGATGGCCACCACGCAGCGCCTGAAGATCACCTACGCCACGCTCTCCGCCGACAACGAGGAGCTGCAGTCGTCGTTCGACGCCGCCGTCGAGCGAGCTCGCGGAGCGCTGGGAGCCACCTATCCGATGATCATCGGTGGCGAAGAGCGTGGCGCCGCGGAGACGTTCGACGACCGATCGCCGATCGACACCGACCTGGTCGTCGCCCGCTTCCCGGTGGGCACCCGCCAGGACGTGCGCGACGCCATCGATGCGGCCCGCGCCGCTTATCCGGCGTGGCGCGACACGCCGTGGCGCGATCGGCTCGCGATCCTCCGTCGTGCGGCCGACCTGATCAGCGAGCGCCAGTTCGACTACGCGGCGCTCATGGCGCTGGAAGTCGGCAAGAACCGGCTCGAGGCGCTCGGCGACGTCGAGGAGACGGCGGACCTGCTGCGTTACTACGGCGACGAGTTCGAGAAGGCGGACGGCTTCGTCAAGCCGCTCGGCTCCCTCTCGCCGATCGAGCGGACGCGCTCCGTCCTGCGCCCCTACGGCGTCTTCGGAGTGATCAGCCCGTTCAACTTCCCGATGGCGCTGGCCGGCGGGCCGGCGGGCGGCGCGATGATCGCGGGCAACACGGTCGTCCTCAAGCCGAGCAGCGACGCGCCGCTCATGGGCTGGAAGTTCGGCGAGGCGCTCCGCGATGCGGGCCTGCCGGACGGCGTCTTCAACCTGGTCACTGGACCAGGCGAGACGGTGGGCGCCGAGCTGCAGGAGAACCCCGGCGTCGACGGCATGGTCTTCACCGGCTCGTACGAGGTCGGCATGAAGCTGTATCGCAGCTTCACGAAGGACTACCCGCGGCCGATCATCACCGAGATGGGCGGCAAGAACCCGGCGATCGTGACCCGCAACGCCGACCTCGACGAGGCCGCCGAGGGGGTCATGCGCTCGGCCTTCGGCTACGACGGGCAGAAGTGCTCCGCCAACTCGCGCGTGTACGTCGAGAAGCCGGTCGCCCGCGAGTTCGTGGACCGGCTGGTGGCGCGAACGCGCGACATCACGGTCGGCGATCCCACCCACCGCGAGATCTGGATGGGCCCGGTCATCAACCAGCGCGCCCTCGATACCTTCCAGCACGCCGTGGACGACGCGAAGGCCGCCGGCGGCACCATCGAGGTCGGTGGTGACGTGCTCCGCGACGGCGGAACCGAACGCGGCTTCTACCCGACCCCGACAGTCGTCACCGGCCTGCCACTGGAGCATCGGCTGTTCCGCGACGAGCTCTTCGTCCCGTTCCTCGTGATCGGAGAGGTCGACTCGCTCGACCAGGCGCTGGAGGAGGCGAACGCAAGCGAGTACGGCCTGACCGCCGGCATCTTCAGCCACGACGACAGCGAGGTCCGCCGTTTCCTCGACACGATCCAGGCGGGCGTGGTGTACGTGAACCGGCGCGCCGGCGCCACGACCGGCGCCTGGCCGGGGATCCAGAGCTTCGGCGGCTGGAAGGGTTCGGGGTCGTCCGGGAAGAGCGGCCTCGGGCCGTACTACGTACAGCAGTTCCTGCGCGAGCAGTCGCAGACCGTGATCGTCGACGAGCCACCGGCACTGTGACCACCGACGCGACGATCGTCGAGACATCCGGCTGGTTCGCGGTCCAGCTGCGGTACGCATACCTCGCCGGAGACTCGAAGGCCGTGACCCTGGTCGAGGACCGCGTCATCCTGGTCGACGGGGTGGACGAGGAAGCGGCGCTCGGCCGGGCGGTCGAGATGGCGCCCGAGTACGAGGATGAGTTCGAGACCGATGACGGGGAGTCGGGCGCCATCCGCTTCGAGGGGATCGTCGCCATCAAGGAGCTCGACGATCCGCCGACGGCCGGCGCCGAGGTCTGGCACGAATACATGTCGCCCGATCCCGCACGTCCCTCGATGGACGACGAGGGCGAGTCTCTTCCGCCGGTCTATCCGGAGGAGATGGCCTTTCCGCGCGCCCGCGACGACTGAGCCGCGGTGAGCGCCTGGCGCCAGGCCGCCTATCGTGCGCTGAGGCCGCTCCTGTTCCTTTCCGATCCCGAGACCATCCATCACCGGACGCTCTGGGCGCTGCGCATCGCCGCCGCCACGGCCGCGGGGCGCGCGCTCTGCCGCTTCGCGTCGGGCGCTTCCTCGACCGATGTCGCGCGAGAGCCGGTCGAGCTGCTCGGCCTCCGCTTTCGCAACCGGATCGGCCTGGCCGCCGGCTTCGACAAGGACGGCGTCGCCATCGAGGGCTGGGCAGCCCTCGGCTTCGGCTTCATCGAGCTCGGCACCGTCACGCCGCGCGCTCAGCATGGCAACCCGAAGCCGCGCCTCTTCCGCCTCTCCGATGACGCCGCCCTCGTCAACCGCATGGGCTTCAACAACGCCGGAGCCGATGCGATCGCCGGCCGCATCGCTCGTGCGCGGCCGGGTCTGCCGGACGGCTTCGTGGTCGGTGTCAACATCGGCCGCAACCGCGACACGCCGGATGAGCGCACGGTCGACGACTACGCGGCCGCCGCGCGCTCCGTGGCCGAGGTCGCAGACTACCTGGCGGTCAACGTCAGCAGCCCCAACACGCCCGGGCTGCGCGACCTCCAGGACCCAGCGCGCCTCGCAGAGCTGATTGGCACCGTTCGCGCCGCTGCCCCGCGGCCGCCGATCCTGGTCAAGGTTTCTCCCGACCTCGGGGCCGGCGAATTCGAGTCGCTGCTGCACATGCTGGCCGATTCCCCGGCCGCCGGTGTGATCCTATCCAACACGACGACGCGACGCGACTCGCTCGGCTCGCCACGCGCCTCTGAGCCTGGCGGGCTGTCGGGCCTGCCGCTCCGGCAACGGATGGATGCCGCAGTCGGCAGGGCGCGCGCACTCGTCGGCTCGCGGCTCGCGATCGTCGCATCGGGTGGGATCGGCGCCGACGTCCCTGGGGTGCGACGGGCCGCGGACCTTGCCCAGATCTGGACCGGACTGATCTACGACGGCCCAGGCCTGATCGGTGAGACGATCAAGGCCCAACGCCGGCTGCCATGATCATGTTCACCGACAGCTCAACGTTCTACGCTGGTGCGAATACATGATTCCGAGCGAGATTCTCTTCAGCCCGCTGGCCGTGGCCGGGTTCGTGACCGGCGTGGTCGTCGCCTTCCTGTCGGGCCGCGTGCGTGGCGATCCAGCCAACGTCATCGTCATGTCCGGCTTCGGCAGCGGCATCGCGCTGGCCGCGCTGGCGTGGGCGAACGCGTTCGGAGGCGGTCCGCTGTTCGCCGCCGCCACCGTCGGGCTGGGCGCCAGCCTGTGGGCCATCGGCAACGAGCGCTCCAGACGTCCCACCATCCGCTGACCATCGGGGGTTAGCAGGCGTCGAATCCCCTGCTAGGATGCCCCGGACTAGCCAAGGTGCGCGGGCAGGACGCGCCGCTCCGAATCCGGAGTGCTACACCACATGACCACGATCGAGGCCACCACCTCGCCTGCGGCTGCCCAGCTCACCACGCCGCACATCAAGACCGAGCTGCCCGGACCGAAGGCCCGTGCGCTCATCGCGCGCGACCAGGCCGTCGCCAGCCCTTCGTTGACACGGGCCTACCCGCTCGTCGCCGAGTCGGGATTCGGGCTGGTCGTGACCGACGTCGACGGCAACCGCTTCCTCGACTTCGCCGCCGGGATTGCCGTGTGCTCGACCGGCCACTCTCATCCGAAGGTCGTGCAGGCAATCAAGGACCAGGCCGAGCGCCTCATCCACATCGCCGCCACCGACTTCTACGAGCCGCGCTACCTGGAGCTCATGGAGCGCCTGGCGGCCATCGCTCCGTTCAAGGAGAAGGCGCGCGTCTTCCTCACCAACTCCGGCACGGAGGCGGTCGAGGGTGCCATCAAGCTGGCCCGATACCACACGCACCGCCCCGGCATCATCGCCTTCGAGGGCGGATTCCACGGGCGCACGATGGGCGCGCTGTCGCTCACCAACTCGAAGCTCAAGCAGCGCGCCGGCTTCGGTCCGCTGGTGCCGATGGTCCACCACGCTCCCTTTCCCCGCATCCGCGCCTGGCGCGAGGGCTCGGGCGGCGACGGCTCCGCCGAGCTCGAGGTGCTCCGCAAGTCGATTCTCGGCCGCATCATCGCGCCGTCGGATGTCGCCGCCATCGTCATCGAGCCGATCCAGGGCGAGGGGGGCTACTTCCCCGCCCCGGCCTCGTTCCTGAAGGCGTTGCGCGAGCTCTGCGACGAGCACGGCATCCTCCTCATCGCCGATGAGATCCAGTCGGGGATGGGCCGCACCGGAGCCTGGTGGGCAATCGAGCACGCGGCCGTCGAGCCCGACATCGTGCTGTCCGCCAAGGGGATCGCGTCGGGCATGCCGATCGGCGCCTTCATCGCCCGCGAATCGGTCTGGACCTGGCCGCCGGGGGCTCACGGCTCGACCTTCGCCGGCAACCCGGTCTGCGCGGCCGCCGCCCTCGCGACGCTCGACATCATCGAATCGGAGGGCCTCGCGAATGCCGCTGCCATGGGCGCTCGCCTGCGGTCCGGGTTGGAGCGCGTCGCGGCCGACGTTGACGCAGTGCGCGACATTCGCGGCGCGGGCCTCATGCTCGGTGTCGAGTTCGACTCGCACGAGGCTGCGGAGGCCGTTCAGGGGGCCGCGTTCCGGCTCGGGCTGCTCACCCTCGAATGCGGGGAGTCCTCGCTACGCTTCTCGCCACCGTTGATCGTTGATGCGGCCGCGGTCGACACCGCCGTGCGCATCTTCGGCGAGGTGATTGAAGCCAGCGCCCAGCCGCAGCGGGGCATCGCCGAGACCGGAGGTTGAGGGTGGCCTCCTAGTTCAGGAGGTCGGAGAGGCTCGTAAGCGTGAAGCCGCGGTCGCGGAGGCCGGGGATGATGAGCTGCAGCGCGTCGAGGGTCTCATAGCCACCGAGGTGGAAGAGCACGTTCGAGCCGTTCACCGCATTGCCGATCACCTTGGCCGCGATCTGCTCGGCACTCGGCCCGCCGTCGGCGATCGGCTTCCAGTCGATGGTGTCGATGTCCCACATGAAGGTCTTCGTGTACCCGGCAGCCGCGGCGGCATCGATGACCGCATCGCTGATCGAGCCGTACGGCGGCCGCCAATAGGGCTGCGGGTCCTGGCCGGTGCCGGCGCTCAGGATCGCCTCGGCATCGGTCAGCTCCTGACGAACCCGATCGGCGCTGAACGGGCCACCGGCGCAGGGTGCCGTCGTCGGGGATCCGCCACCGCCGCGTACCAGGTCGCAGTGGTACATGGTGTGATTTGCGATCTCGAACAGCTCGGGATGCGCGCGGATGATCGCCATGACCTGCTCCCCCTGCGCCGTCTGGCTCATGACGCCCGTGGCGAAGATGGTCGTGCAGACCTCGTTCGCGACGAGGAAGTTCATGATGTCGACGGCCGGTTCCATGCGGCCGCCCATGTCGAAGGTGAGGGCAACGCCCGGACCGGCCCCCGGGATGGTCCGGAAGGTCTGCGCCGATCCGGCCGCAACGCGGTTGCCGGCCGTGCAGCCGGAGCCGATCGGCGGCGCAGTGGCGGGTGGCTCGGTAGGGCCGGGCAACGGCGTCACGTCAGGGTCCCCGGCGACGATCAGCACCCAGCCCGGCTCGATCACGTTCGGGTTCGTGGCCAGTGACGGATAACGGTCCTCGTTCCACGCCTGGAGCTGCTGGGAGGTGGTCCCATAGGCACGCGCGATGGATGCCAGCGAGTCGCCGGGGACGACCGTGTAGGTCGTGCTCGTCTCGGGCCGATCGGTCGGTGAGCCAGAGTCGCCGGGCGATGCGGCCGGGCTCTCGCTCGGGTCGACCGGCGACGGCGGGAGGGAGCCTGGCTCCGACACGCCCGGGGACGGGCTGGAGGCAGGCGCGGAGCAGGCGGTCAGCACGACGAGCATGCCGAGCATGAGCCGGGCGCGGCGCACGGGACGCATCGGCCTAGTTGGGGTGGAAGCCGATGTCGGATGCCTGGACGGGCGGCAGGGCGCCGTCACCGAGCAGACGTGACTCCTGGCGCAGGAGCTGGAGCTCGGTGCGCAGGCGGGTGGCGGCGTCCGGCAGCTCGAGCAGATGCTGCTTCCGCGACAGCTCGATCTGGAGGAGGCCGCCGATGGCGTAGCTGGCGGACACCGGATCGTCCGGCAGCCGGATCGGTTTGAGGACCTTGTCGAGGGATGCGGCCACGTCGGTGGTCTCGTGCGATTCGCCCCCGACAGACGCGGTCCGCACCACGAATCGTTTCACGGTTGCCATGTAGGCATCCAGCGCGCGCTGAGCCGGCGCGAGCAGTGAGGCGGCCTCGTCGCCCAGCGGCTCCCCGAGGGGCTCGATCTCGACGATGGCGTAGGACCTTGACCGATCGACCGCTCCGAGCCGCGCGCGTCCGACGCCGACCGCCAGCAGGACCCACCGGCCGTCCGGGAAGCGCTCGGCGCTCCGAACCTCGCAGATGGTGCCGATCGGTCGCGCTGACGCGTCACCGCCCACCTCCGGCCCGTCCACGATCATGCTCACGATGAACCGGCCCGCGTAGGGCGACTCATCGGCCATGAGATCGTCTGCCATCGCCCGGTAACGCTCCTCGAAGACGTGAATCGGGATCGGGAGGTGCGGGAAGACGACCGTGTGGAGCGGGAAGTACGGCAGCTTCATTGCGCCGCATCGTCGCACCTGGCCGCGGGGGCGGCAAGCGAGGCGCGGTTCCCGAAGGCCCTTGCGTCCATTCGTATGCTGCTGCCAATCCGATTCTCGCGTGAGGACACCGATGCCCCGAGCCGCCGGTTCCGCCCGCCTTGCCCTCGCCGTTGCCATCGCGTGCTGCGCGCTCTGTCTTGCGCGTGCCGATCCTGCGTGCCGCCGGCCCCCTCGATGACCAGACCGCGCAGCAGATCCGGGACTACGTCACCTCGGAGCTCAGCCGTCTCGCGGTTCCGGGTGCGGCCGTGGTGGTGGTGCACGACGACCAGATCGTCTTCGACGAGGGCTTCGGTATCGCTCAGCCCGATGGCACGCCGGCGACCCCGCAGACGCCGTTCCGTCTCGCATCGGTCAGCAAGTCGATCACCGCCCTGGCCGTGATGCAGCAGGTGGAGGCCGGGAACCTGGAGCTCGATGCCCCGGTGCGTGATTACCTTCCCTGGTTCGGCGCCGACGGATCGGACACGGCACGAATCACGGTGAGGGACCTGCTCGGCCAGACGAGCGGCTGGACCACCTCCGATGGCCTTGTCGAGCTTGCCGATGACGCGACGGACGATGCCGCCCTCGAGCGCAATGTGCGGCGCCTGGCGGAGACGCCGCTCAGCCATCCGATCGGTCAGTTCGAGTATTCGAACGCAAACTACGACGCGCTGGGGCTGCTCGTCGCCACGGTGTCAGGGCAGTCGTTCGAGGACTACCTGCGCGACCATGTCTTCGACCCGCTGGAGATGCATCATTCGTTCGCAGATCAGCAGGGCGCCGCGAACGACGGACTGGCAAGCGGCTACTACCCATTCTTCGGCATCCCGATTCCGTTCGACCTCGGCTTCGTTCGGGCCGAGGTGCCGGCCGGCTTCATCGCCGCGAGTGCAGAGGACCTGGGTCACATGCTGATCGCGCACCTCAACGGGGGGCGCTACGGCGACGCCCAGGTGCTGTCGGAGGCGGGCGTCCGATCCCTCCACGAGCCACTGTCGCATCCGAACGGAGCATGGGACGGCTATGCGATGGGCCTGTGGGTCTACCCGCTGTGGGATCTGGGCGAGCTGAGCTCAGGCCAGGACGGTCTGCAGGCCTACGACGTGCCGGTGGTGCTGGAGCACGGGGGTGACCACGCCAACTTCGCGACCGGGATCATCATGGCTCCGGAGGCAGGCTGGGGTGTGGCGGTCCTGATGAACATGAACGACGAGGCTGCCGCGTCGCGGTACCACAAGCTCCACGCCGGAATCATGACGCTGCTGCTCGGCGGTGAGGCAGTTCCCGCGGCCGCGGACGAGGACTTCCTGAGTCAGAACTTCAAGGCTATCGTGCTCGTGATCGTGGTTCTGCAGCTGATCGGGATCGCGTGGGCGGTTCGCCGGCTGCGTCAATGGCGTGCGCGGCCCGAGACCGTGCCACGCACGCGCCCGTCGATCGCGCGCCACCTCGCGCTTCCCCTGGTACTCGACCTCGCCATCCCGATCGCGCTCTGGGCGTCCATTGCGGATCGAGGCGGCGCGCCGTTCAACGTCGTGATGCGGTGGGCTCCCGATGTCGCCTGGGGCGCGGTCGTCATCACCCTCCTTGGCGTCGGTTGGGGCCTGGTGCGCACCGCCCTATCCATCCGCGAGCTGCGCCGCAACCGTGGCCGACCGGCCCCAACGTCGGATGCGCGGGTGTCTGCGGCCTAGGGTTTCACGCGACGCATCAAGCGCGTATTCGGCTCGCCCGTCGGATCGTAGAGGGGCTCCGCCGCGACCGCGCCGCCCACCCAGTCGCCGAAGATCTCGACCTCCACGCGTTGTCCGGGCTCGGCAAGCGCGGCCGGCAGGTATCCGTACGCGATGCTGCGCGCCACCGCAAAGCCATACCCGCCGGACGTGATGCGCCCGACCACCTCGCCGCCGACCCGGATGGGCTCGTTGCCGAGCGCCACCGCCAATGGGTCGTCCAGGACGAGGCAGCAAAGCTGCCGATCGAGCGGCCGATCCTTCGCCGCCACGAGCGCCTCGCGGCCGATGAAGTCGCCCTTTCCGAGCCGCACCGCGAAGCCAAGCCCCGCCTGGTACGGGTTGTCCTCGGGGGTGATGTCGGTGGACCACGCCCGGTAGCCCTTCTCCAGCCGAAGGCTCTCGATGGCCCGATAGCCCCCGGCGACGAGGCCGTGCGGCTTCCCGGCGGCCCACAGCGTGTCCCAGAGCGCGAGCCCGTACTCCATCGGGCAGTAGAGCTCCCAGCCGAGCTCGCCCACGTAGGTGACCCGCAGCGCGAGGACGGGCACGTTGCCGATCGCAATCTCGCGGGCGGACAGGTACGGGAACGCCTCATTCGACAGGTCGTCGTGGCTGACCGATTGCACGATGTCGCGGGCCAAAGGGCCCCAGATGCCAAGGCAGGCGCGTGCCGAGGTGAGGTCGCGCACGTGGACGCTTCCGTCGTCCGGCAGGTGGCTCCTCATCCAGCCGAGGTCGTGGTTCCCGAAGGCAGTGCCCGTCACGATCCAGAATCGATCCTCCCCCAGCCGGGTGACGGTGAAGTCACACTCGATGCCGCCGCGGCGGTTCAGCATCTGGGTATAGGTGATGCGGCCGATCGGGCGGTCGAGGTCGTTGGCGGCGAGGTTTTGGAGGAACGCGAGGGCGCCGGGCCCTGCGATCTCGATCTTGGCAAAGCTCGTCTCATCGAACAGTGCCGCGGCCTGACGCGTGGCCACCGCCTCGGCGCCGATCGCCGGCGACCAGTGCATGCCAGCCCAGCCGCGAGGGCGAAGCGCCGCGTCCCCGCCCGCGGCGTTCGCCTCGTACCAGTTCGGACGCTCCCAGCCTGACTTCTCGCCGAAGGCGCACTCGAGCCCGACCAGCCGCGGGTAGGTGGGCGCGAGCCTCAATGGTCGTGCCGACTGGCGTTCCTCGTTCGGGTAGTGGATGTCGTAGTAGGTGGCGTAGTTCTCGTACGAGCGGGCGTGCGTGTATGCGGGCGACCGGTACTGGTCGCCGAAGCGGCGGATGTCCATCTTCCACAGGTCGAGCTCCGGCTCTCCCTCGACGATCCACTGGGCAAGCTGGCGACCCATCCCGCCCGCGCCTGCGATGCCGTGCGCGCTGAAGCCCGCGGCGACGAAGAAGCCACTGACGACGGACTCACCGAGGATGAACTCGTTGTCTGGCGTGAAGGCCTCGGGACCGTTGATCATCTGGCGCACGCCCGCATCGGCCATGGCCGGCACGCGCCGAATGGCGCCGGCGCTGATCTCCTCGAAGCGGGGCCAGTCCGGGGGCAGCAGCCGGCCGTTGAAGTCGGCCGGGATCCCCTTCTTGAACGCAACCGCTGGATTGCGCTCGTACCCGCCCATCACCAACCCAGCCACCTCCGGGCGGAAGTAGAGGAGGTTGTCCGGATCGCGCAGCTGCGGCAGCTCACGAGAGACCCCGTCGATCGGCTCGGTGACGAGGTACTGGTGCGCGAAGGGCACGGTCGGGACGGTCACGCCAACCATGCGGCCGATTTCGGGCGCGAACATCCCGCCGGCATTGACGACCACCTCGCATTCGACGGTACGGCCCTCGGTCTCGACGCCCGTGACACGCCCGCGCTCGGTCCGGATGCCCATCACCCGCGTATGTGGCGCGATGATGGCCCCCCGACCGCGCGCTCCGGCGACGAGCGCCATGGTCAGGCCCGTCGGGTCGAGGTAGCCATCGGTCGGCAGCCAGGCGGCGCCCAGCACGCCATCCGTCGACATCAGCGGGAAGCGCTCCTGGGCGTCCCCGGGCCCGACGAGCTCCATTGCCAGCCCATAGGACTTCGCCCACCCGGCCTGCCGCCGCAGCTCTTCCATCCGCTCCGGGGTCGTCGCCAGCCGCAGCGAACCGACCTCGCGCCACCCGGGATCGACGCCGGTCTCCTCCGCCAGGCCGCGATAGGTCGCGACGCTGTCGACCATCATCCGCGTGAGCGTCGGGCTGGCGCGCAGCTGGCCGACCAGCCCGGCAGAGTGGAAGGTCGACCCACTCGTCAGCTCGGCGCGATCGAGCAGGACGACGTCGGTCCAGCCGAGGAGCGTCAGGTGGTAGGCGACCGCCGCGCCGCCGACGCCTCCGCCGATGACCACGCAGCGCGCGCGGTCCGGCAGCGGCGGCGCGGTCAGCCACGCGCCGCCTCGCGCAGGTGCTCCTCGAAGGCTGGGCCGGAGGCGTTGTGGAGAAGCCGCTCGAAGTGCTCGTCCGCATACGCGACGAAGTCGACGTCGAGCGTGCTGATTCCCTGCTGCAGGACGCCCCACATCGCCTCGCGGAAGTCGGACACGACGCGCATCAGCGCCAGGCGCGCCAGCCGAGGCGACCGCACCTCGCCCTCGTAGGCCTCGAGCAGGGCCGCGTCCTGGTCCGGGGCCAGCTCGTGATTGACGCTGAAGTTGCCCAGGTCGAAGAAGGGATCGCCCATGCCCGCGTACTCCCAATCGACGATCCGGATCCGCTCGCCGTCGTCGATGAAATTGGCATTGAGCAGATCGTTGTGGCACGGCCGCAGCTCGATCGGGGCGTCGAGGAGGGCGCGCTCGATGCGCCGCCCTACGGCACGCGCCTCGTCCCACGCGGCGGGCCGCGGGACGCCTCGGGAGGTCGCCAGAGCGAGATACGCCTCCACGATCCGCAGCGGGACGAAGAGCCCGGGGATGGGCGGGCCACCGTGGATGCGGCGGATCGAGTCGGCAACGCGACGAAGGGTCGCGGGCTGGCGCACCTGCTCGAGGCTGACCGGCTCGCCGACGATGAAGCGGGTGACGAGGTACCCCTCGGGTCGGATGAAGGCGGTGACCTCCGGGCCGATGCCCACGCCGGCCGCCGCCACCGTCGCGGCGTGCTCCACCTCGCGGCTGATGCCGAGCAGGTGCGTGTCGTTGCCGGCCAGCCTGATGACGTAGCGCTCCGGCACGCCGTCCGCGGTGATCAGGTAGTTGCGGTTGGTGATCCCTCCGGAGAGCGCCGTCAGCGTCAGCTCGCGTCCCGCGGTCTCCGGCACCCGCTGCAGGGCGGAAACCAGCTGGTCGCGCACCTCACCACGGAGCTCGTCATCGGCGTCGGACATGGACGGTGGGCTCCCTGCTGAGGCGCAAACGATAGCGAGCGGCCCGGCCGCCGGGGCGCCGAGCCGCTCAGAATCTGCGAGAGGGTCGAGTTGCGGCTAGGCGATGACCGACTCCCCGGTGGCTGCGTCAGCAGGCAGGGTGGCCGTGTCCTCCTTGCCGCGCTGGCCGCTCAGGAAGTAGTAGAGCAACCCGAACAGGAGCACCGCACCGACGAAGAACTCGAAGACCGGGATCGCCGGCAGGTCGGTCAACGTCTCGCCGTTCCACTGGATGATCGCGTTGATCGGAGGGTTCGACCAGATGCTGCGGAGCTCGTTGCCGAAGTCGCCGAAGATCGGGCTCTCCCAGATGCCGATGTTGATGATCATCAGCCCGCCGTAGATCAGCGCCAGGACGTTGAGGGTCGTCCCCCAGCTCCCCAGCTTGAACCAGGCACCCTGGTGCGGCCAGCCGGCCCGACGCGCGCGCAGGACGCCCCAGTTGCAGAGGAAGTAGCTGATGTAGATCGTGCCGGTAGCGGCGATGGCGAGGTAGAAGGCCGCGAGGGCGCCGGTCACCAGCAGCGGCAGCGCCGCCAGCACGCCAACGCCGACGGCGGCATTGGTCGGCGTCTTGAAGGACTGGTTCACATGGCCCCATGTGGCGCCGAACGGCAGCCGCCCGTCGCGGCCCATGGAGAACATGAGGCGCGTCGTCGCGCCATGAATGGCCAGGGTGCAGACCGATACGGCGATCAGGATGACGAAGAGGTACACCTCGCCGAGCGTGATGCCACCGATTCCCATCGTGAGGTTGTCCTTGATCGTATCGGCGAACGGATAGCCGAACTCCTGGCCCGAGGCCACGGCCGCCCCCATGTCCTTGAACGAGAGGATCACGCCGAGGAGGAACAGGAACCCGGCGATGCCGGAGAGCCAGATGGCCGCGAGAATGCCTCGCGGCGCCTGCCGGCCCGCGTCCACGGTCTCCTCGCCGAACGTGCCGGCGGTGTCGAAGCCGTAGACCACGAACAGGGCCAGGAACATCCCCACCAGGAAGACGTAGGGGAAGTACCCACCCGGCGAGAGATTCTCGGTGTAGGACGTGTCGAAGATGACCGTGATCGGCTGATGGTTGGCGAAGATCAGCAGCACCAGCGCGAAAACGATCATGCCCAGGATCTCGGCCGCCACCCCGATGTTGTTGAGCAGGGCCAGCAGCCGGACACCCACCGAGTTGATGAGGGTCGACACCAGCAAGGCGAGGATCGACAGGAACGACCACATGTTCAGGAAGCCGATCGGGCTCGCGGCGAAGAGGTCGATCCCCCACAGCGACGACATGACGTACGGAACCGTCGCCGCAACCGCGGTGACCGTCAGGGCGCCCGCCCAGAAGTAGAACCAGCCGGTGAACCAGCCGAGCGTCTTGTTCGAGAGGCGCTTCGACCATTGGTAGATGGAGCCGGCGACCGGGAAGTGGCTGGCCAGCTCGGCGAAGTTCAACGCGACGAAGCTCTGCCCGATGATGACGATGAACCAGCCCCAGATGAAGGGCGGCCCTCCGACGCCGATGGCCACGGCCTGCTGCGTGAACGATCCGGTCGCGACGCTGATGTAGCTGAACGCGACGGCGAAGTTCGAGATGAAGCCGAGGGTTCGGTTCAGCTCGGGCTTGATGCCGAGCGATCGCAGCTGAGCATCGTCGCGCGCAACCTGCTCGTCGCGAGCGGAATCCACGGTCAAGGGACTACTCCTCCTCTCCCCCACACTGGCGGTGTGGCCTCCGACGAGAAAGGCAGCACGCTCGGATCGCCGCGATCAGCCAGGCCTCGGGGCGGGTCGCGGGCTGCCGGGCAGCATAGAATCGCGCCGCGACGCGCGTCAACGAGTTTTCTCGCGGACCCCGCTCCGCTTGGGGCGGCTACGTGAGGTCGACGAAGACGTTCTTGACCTCGGTGTAGAGCTCCATGGCATGCATCCCCAGCTCGCGGCCGATGCCCGACATCTTGTAGCCGCCGAAGGGCGCTTCGGTATGGACGCTCGAGTTGGAGTTGACCGACAGGACGCCTGCACGAACTCCCTTCGCGACCCGCAGCGCGCGTCCGATGTCGCGGCTCCAGATGGAGCCGGAAAGGCCGTACGGCGTGTCGTTGGCGAGCCGCACCGCTTCGGCCTCGTCAGCGAAGGGGATGACCACCACCACCGGCCCGAAGATCTCCTCCCGCACGATCCGCATGTCGGGTCGGCAGCCGTCGAAGATGGTCGGCATCAGGTACGCACCCGCGTCGAACGGTTCGCCGGTCGGGGCCTCGCCGCCATAGGCGAGCTCGGCACCCTCGTCGCGCCCGATACCGATGTAGTCGAGGACCCGCTCCCGCTGCCGCTGGCTGATGAGGCTGCCCATCTCGGTCTTCTCGTCGGAGGGATCGCCCACGACCACGCGCCTGGTCGCGTCGGTGAACAGCTCGACCACGCGGTCGTGCACGCTCGCCTCCACGAAGATTCGGCTGCGCGCACAGCAGTCCTGGCCGGCGTTGTCGAAGACCGCGTACGGCGACTCGGCGGCGAAGCGCTCGAGGTCGGCATCGGCGAAGACGATGTTCGGGCTCTTGCCCCCCAGCTCGAGGCTCACCTTCTTGATGTTGCCGGCGGCCAGCCGAAGGATCTCCTGCCCGGTCGTCGTCTCGCCGGTGAAGGCGATCTTGTCGACGCCCGGGTGGGCGGCCAGCGCCGCGCCGGTCGTTCCCCCCGGCCCCGTGATCACGTTGACGACACCGGGCGGCAACCCGGCCTCGAGCGCCAGCTCGCCAAGCCGGATGGCGGTCAGCGGCGTGTAGGAGGCCGGCTTGAGGATCGTCGTGTTGCCGGCGGCGAGGGCGGGAGCGAGCTTCCAGCTCGCCATGTTCATCGGGAAGTTCCACGGCACGATCAGGCCGCACACGCCGACCGGCTCGCGCAGGGTGAAGTCGAGTCCGGGCGCGCTGACCGGGATCGTCTCACCGAAGACCTTGTTCGCGGCGCCGGCGTAATACTCGAGCACGAGGCTCACCGCCAGCGCTTCGCCGCGTGCGCCGACGATCGGCTTCCCGACGTTGGCCGACTCGAGCTGGGCGAGCTCCTCGATGTGCTGCTTCACCAGCGCCGCGTACTTCGCCAGCGTTCGTCCGCGCTTGGAGGCGGACCAGGTCGACCATGGCCCGTCGAACGCGTCGCGTGCGGCCTTCACCGCTCGGTCGACGTCCTGCGGTCCCGCCAGTGGCGCGCGCGCCATGACCTCGCCGGTCGCTGGATTGACGACCTCGAAGGTCTGGCCGTCGGCGGCATCGGTCTGCTCACCGCCGATGATCATCTTCACGTCGTGCACCGGCGTCGAGGCGCGCACCTCGGTCGTCATCGAGTCACCTCATGGGATCGGGGACGTTGATTCTAGGACTCTCCGGATCGGCAGGCGGAGAGCCGATCGGGTCCTCGCGCGACGATGGCTCAGAAGTAGTTGACGCTGATGCCGCCATCGATGACGAAGTGGGCGCCATTCGTCCATCGCGACTCGTCCGAGGCGAGGTAGATCGCGACGTTCACGATCTCCTCGGGCTTTCCGAATCGGCCGGTCGGGTTGCGGGCCAGGCGGAGGCGCTTCGCATCCTCGTCCTTGAGCAGCCACTCCATGAGGAGCGGGGTCTCGATCGGTCCGGGGCAGATCGCGTTCGCGCGCACGCCGCGTGGCCCGAACTGCACGGCCAGCGATCGCGTGAGGCTCAGGACCGCCCCTTTCGAGGCGGTGTAGGCGTCCTGGGGAACCGAGCAGCCGAGCAGCGCCACGAAGCTGCTGATGTTGATGACCGAGCCACCGCCCCCCTCGATCATGCGCGGGATCGCGTACTTGCAGCCAAGGAAGACGCCGCGCAGGTTGACCGCCATCACGCGGTCCCAGGTGTCGACGTCCGTGTCGACGACCGAGTGGTCGGCCTCGGGCATGATGCCGGCGTTGTTGTAGAGGACGTCGAGCCGCCCGTACCGCTCGACCGCGGCATCCACCATCCGCCGCGCGTCCTCCTCCCGCGAGACGTCCGCCTGGACGAAGGTCGCATCGCCACCCGCATCGGCCACGAGCCGGACGGTCTCGTTGCCGGCCTCCTCGCCGAATTCCGCCACCACCACCTTCGCGCCCTCCGCGGCAAACATCTGGGCGGCGGCGCGGCCCATCCCGCTGCCGGCTCCGGTGATGAGCGCGACCTTGCCATCCAGCCGCATCAGCCGCGCTCCAGGTATCGCTCGCGGTCCCAGGGGTGCACGACCGCGTCGTAGGTCTCCTGCTCGACGCGGGCCATGTTGAGGTAGTGGTCGACGACGTCGCGGCCCAGGATCTCGACCGCCGCCTCGGACTCCTCGAGCACGCGGATCGCCTCGTGCAGCGCGCGCGGCATGCGGTCGCAGCCGGTGGCCACGTACCCGTTGCCCACGTACTCGTCCGGTGGCTCCACCTCGTGCTCGATCCCCCACAGGCCCGCGCCTACGACCGCCGCATAGGTGAGGTACGGGTTCATGTCTCCGCCGGGGAATCGGTTCTCGATGTGGAGGCCGTCGCCGTCGCCAACGATCCGGAATCCGGTGGTCCGGTTGTCATGCCCCCAGACCACGTTGACAGGCGCCCACGACGCCACCGCGTACCGCTTGTAGGAGTTGACGTTGGGAGCCACGAAGATCGCCATTTCGCGCGACAGCTTCATCATCCCGCCGAGGAAGTGGCGCATGGTGCGGCTCATGCCGTAGGGCTTGCCCTTCGCGTCGTGGAAGAGCGCCTTCTTGACGGCGGGATCCCACAGCGACATGTGCAGGTGGCCGGATGATCCTGTCCAGGTGTGATCGGGCTTGGCCATGAAGGTCAGCCCGAAGCCGTTGAGCCAGGCGATCTCCTTGGCGCCATGCTTGAACAGGACCGATCGGTCCGCCATCTCCAGCACGTCGCTGTAATGGATGTTGACCTCGTGCTGGCCCGGGGCCGCCTCGCCCTTGCTGAACTCGACCGGGATCCCGGCCTCGGTCATCTGGTTGCGCAGCCGCCGGTGGATCGGCTCCGCCTTCGTCCCCTGGAGCAGGTGGTAGTCCTCGTTGTAGTAGCCGAAGCGCTCCAGCCCGACGTATCCCTTGCGGTGGGCATCCTCGTACGTATCGGTCAGGAGGTAGTACTCGAACTCCGAGCCGGCCTGGACGCTGAAGCCCATGCCTGCAGCCTTTTCAACCTGGCGCTTGAGCAGCGTGCGCGGAGTGATCGGGATCTCGACGCCATGGTGGTCGAAGGCGTCGGCCAGGACGATCGCGGTCGACTCCAGCCAGGGCACCACTCGCATCGAGTCCCAGAGCGGCTCGGCGATCCAGTCGCCATAGCCTGTCTCCCAGTTCATCAGCGCATAGCCGTCGGGGGTGTTCATCTCCATGTCGGTGCCGAGCAGGTAGGTGCAGAAGTGAGCGCCGTGATCGATGGCCCCATTGAGGAAGGCCTGGCCCTGGACGCGCTTGCCCATGAGCCGTCCCTGCATGTCGGCAAAGGCCACGATCAGCGTGTCGATCCGCCCGTCGCGGATCATCGTGCTCAGCTCGCGGCGTCGGGGATGCTCGGTATGGGCTGGCTTGGCCATCGGTTGCTTTCGTCCTCCGTTGGTTCAGCGGGCCGGCCGGGATCCCCCGACCGGCCCGCGATGCGAACGAACAGGCGGGGGTCAGGCCGGCGCAACCCCGCGTGCAGCGTCCTCGAACTCGCGCTCGATCTCGGTCAGCTCCTCGTCGCGACCCATGACCCGCGGGCCCTGGAATCGGCGCCGCGCCCAGCCGAAGTAATAGACGAGCAGGAACAGCACGATGCCCACCATGAACGGCCACGAGATGTTGCCGGACGTGGGGAACGAGAAGAGGAACATCAGGACCACGATCCAGATGAGCGCGATCACCGCAATCGGCTTGGACCAGCCACCAAGGCTCCACACTCGCTCGCTCTTCCACGCCTCGGTCGTGAGCCCGAGGTAGATCGGCACGGCATACGCGGCGTACAGGAAGATGGTGCTCACCGCGGTGACGATGACGACCGCGATGCCGCGCCCGACCCAGAACGCGAAGAACGTCAGGATGAAGGCGCCGATGACCATCGCCGTCAGTGCATTGGCCGGGGTCCGGTACCGGTGCGAGACCTTCTTCAGCCACCCCGAGCCGGGAATCCCGTCATCCCTGCTGAAGGCGTAGAGCATGCGGCCGGCCGAAGCCACCGACGAGAGGCCGCAGAAGACCATGGCGATCGCGATCGCGCCGCCCAGGATGCCCCCCAGGCCGGCCCCGAGGTTCTCGGTCAGCGTGTAGAGCACCGCGGCCCCGTCGCCGAAGTAGTACTGGCTGTAGACGGCCGGCGTCCTCGAGCACCGGCGGGAACAGCGGGCGTCATGTCAGGAAGGTGCGTGGTGATCGCCACCAGGAAGACGTAGCCCGCCACCGCCGAGACGGCGACCGACAGGAAGATGCCCCAGGCGCTCGCCCTGCGGGCGCCGACGGTCTCCTCGGCGACGTGCGCCGAGGCGTCGTAGCCGGTATAGGTCCAGTTCGCCTGGAGCAACGAGAAGAAGAAGGCGAGCACGATCGGGTAGCTCACCGCAGGCCCGTACACGAAGCTGAACCAGGGATCCTCGCTCCCGACCGGGAACGTGTTGTCCCAGGCGCCCGCGGTGTCGAGGGGTTGAATCGCGAACAGGGTCAGTCCGGCGTCCGCGGTCGTCGACTGCGTACCGAGGATGAACAGCGCGCCCGCGATGACCACCACGAAGAAGATGTGCCACCACACGCTGATCTGGTTGAGCAGCGCGACGACGCGCACCCCCGCAATGTTCAGGGCCAGCTCGACGGCAAGCAACGCGGCCATCGTCACCAGCGCGCCGCTCAGTGCAGGGCCTTCGGCGCCGAAGGCCGGGTCGCCGAAGAAGACCGTGGTGTTGGAGTAGGCGCCGCCCGTCAGCGGCGTAATGATGGTGGCGTTCACGAACAGCGCCGCGGCGTAGTTGATGCCGGCCACGATCGCGAACTGGCCGATGAGGTTCAGCCAGGCGGTCCACCAGCCCCATTCCTTGTTCTTCATGCGGCTGGCCCAGTAGTACAGGCCGCCTGCCGTCGGGTAAGCAGAGGCCACCTCCGCCATCGAGGCGGCGATGCAGAGGACGAAGATGGTGATCAGCGGCCAGCCGAGCAGGCTGGCGGCCGTGCCGGCCCACGCGAGGCCGTAGTCGTAGAGGATGACCGCGCCGGTCAGGATCGAGATGATGCTGAAGCTGATGGCGAAGTTGCTGAATCCGCCCATGCTGCGGAAGAGCTCCTGCGCGTAGCCGAGGCTGTGGAGGTCGTGGACATCCTGCTGGATGACGTCCTCTCGAGAAGCACGCTGGGCCATATGTCCTCCTGCGACCGTACTCGGACCGATGCGGGGATCATGCGGGCGAGCGGTACCCCAGCCTCTCGTCCAGGTGTGGTCCGGACTATACCGATGTGGTTTTGCGAGGGGAAGGGGTATTCAGGGACGCCCTGAACACCCCCTCTCGCATCGGTTCGAATCGGCGCTCGCCGGCGCGCTGGCATCGGAGGCATGACCGACGATCGGTCCTGCATCGAGGCGAAAACGCGCGAGCGGGAACTGCGAGCGCTCGCAGCAAACCGCTAATCTGCCGCGGTGCCGAGCGAGTTCTACTTCATGGCCTTTGGCGGGCTGGGCGTGTCCCTGGCCGGCTTCGCCGGCCTGATTGCCGCCCTTGACCGGTCCCCCGCGGCCCATTCAGCGGTCGCCGCTTATCGCGTGCGCGGCATCGTGTTCCTGGGCTTCTGCCTGACGCTGGTCGGCTTCGGCACCGTTGCGCTCTACACGGTCACCGGAGGAAATCTCACGCTGACCATCCGCATCGCCACGGTCGCGCTTGCGCTGATGGCGGTCCGCGGGCTCCTCGAATCTCGGCCGGGACCGGCCTGGCGCACCGAGGGCGAGCGGAGGATTTCGATCGGGATTCTCCTCGGGATCATGGGCGTCACGCTGGGGAACGTGTTCGTCGCCAGCCTCGGATACCTGCAGCTGCTCTTCCTGCTGCAGCTCTCCGGCCCGATGTCGATCTTCTACAACACGATCCGCGATACGAACGCGGCCGTCTCAGAGGATGGGGACGCGGCGGATTCCTAGACCTGCTCCTGGTCGACGAACTCCATGTCGATCTGCGCCCGCTGCAGCTTCCCCGAGTAGTCGATGTAGACACTCTTCCACTCGCTGAAGAAGTCGAGCGCCGCCTGGCCCACCTCGCGATGGCCGTTGCCCGTGGCCTTGGTGCCGCCGAACGGCAGGTGCGCCTCGGCGCCGATGGTTCCGTGATTCACGTAACCCAGCCCGGAGTCGAAGTCGCGGATGGATCGGAAGGCGAGGTTCACGTCGCGCGTGAAGAGCGAGGTCGACAGCCCGTACTTGACGCCGTTGACGATCCGCACGGTCTCGTCCCAGTCGTCGACGGGGATGACCGAGGTGACTGGGCCGAAGATCTCCTCCTGCGCGATCCGGGCGTCCGGCTTCACCTCGGTGAAGATCGTCGGCTGGAAGAAGGAGCCCTTGCCGAGCTTGCCGTCGCGGGCGGGCTCGCCGCCGATGACGAGGTCGGCCTCCTTTCGCCCGATCGCGGCGTAGGCGGCAATGCGCTCGACGGCCTTGTCGTTGATGACGGGCCCGACATCGGTCTTGTCGTCGAGGCCGTCACCGAGCACCAGCTGACCGACCCGCTGGCTCAGGCGGTGCACGAAGTCGTCGTGGATGGCGCGATGGACGATGATCCGCGAGGCGGCGGTGCAGCGCTGGCCGCTGGTGCCGAACGCCGACCACACGACCGAGTCGAGCGCGAGATCGAGGTCGGCGTCCTCCCACACGACGATCGGATTCTTCCCGCCCAGCTCGAGCGACACGCGCTTCAGGGTCTCGGCCGCGCGTCGGCTGATCTCGACGCCGGTATCGGTGTGGCCGGTGAAGCTGATGACCTTGACGTCGGGGTGGTCGACGATCGCGTTGCCGACCTCGGCGCCCGAGCCGGTGACCACGTTCACGACGCCGTCCGGCACGCCGCCCTCCTGGAGGAGCTCGACGAACCGGACGAGGCAGGCGGGCGTGTCCGAGGCGGGCTTGATGACCGCGGTGTTGCCGCAGATGAGCGCCGGGAAGAGCTTCCAGGCGGGGATGGCAATCGGGAAGTTCCATGGCGTGATGATCCCGACCACGCCGATCGAACGGCGGATGGCCATCGCGAACTTGTCCGGCATCTCCGATGGGACCGTCTGGCCGAACAGGCGGCGACCCTCGCCGGCCATGTAATAGGCGACATCGATCGCCTCCTGCACGTCCCCGCGCGCCTCGGCCAGTACCTTGCCCATCTCCTTGGTCATCAGCCGTGAGAGCTCTTCCTTGTGCTCCGCCAGCAGGCGGGCCACGCGGAACAGGATCTCGCCGCGCTTCGGTGCCGGCATGGCGCTCCAGCCCGGGAACGCCCGCCCGGCGGCTTCGATGGCGGCTTCGACGTCCGCCGGCCCGGATGCCGGGAACTCGCCGATCACGTCGTCGTGATCGGCCGGGCTAACGCTGGTGAAGGTGGCGCCCGACGCCGCGTCTTTCCAATCGGGGCCGATCAGGTTGCGGTAGGTCTTCGTCACGTGGAAGGAATCTCCTGGGGAGCGTGGGTCGGCTCAGTGGGGATTCTATCGCCGCTTCGCCGATCCCGGATTGCCCGGGGCAGCCGGGACATTCGACCCTGACTGCGAGGCCCTGGGGGCACTCATGATGCGGACACAATTGAAGAACCGTCGCGTCGGGTTCCTGTAATCCAACGATAACGGGGCTGAAGTAGTGGCACCCCGGCATGACGGCTCGGGAGATCGCCGGCTCGGAGACGGGCCGGCGTTCTCATTTGTTCGGCGCACCAGCCCGATAAGCGGCCGGTAATCCGCGAAAAAGAGACTGTCGGGCAAGATGGCCGGCAACGAACTGAACGCTCGAACGAACGCCGGCTCGCCTCCGTCGAACAGGAGGCTGCCACCATGTTCTCGAGACGGATCGCCACGGCCGCGCTGAGCGGCATGCTCACATCCGCCGTCACCGTCGCGCCGGCCTTCGCGGCCGGCCCCAGGCCATTGCCCGCGGAGCCACCCCTCACGGCCGAACAGCTCGCCGCGTCCGATAGGAAGGTCGCGGCGGCGCAGGCGTACCTCGCCGGCGTCGCCGCCGAAGGCACCGACCTGGTCTCGCTCCAGTGCGTGACGCCCACCGGGGTGACGACCCAGGCCGTCGTGGCGCAGGCCTGCTACGTGCCGCAGGGCTACCTCGCGGTCGAGGCCCGCGACCAGGTCTTCGGCCACTACTGTGGCCCCGCCGTCGGGCAGGTGATCGCCAACTACGCTTGGGCAGTCGGGCCGGGTGCCAACGTGTTCAGCCAGGCTCAGCTCGCCGCCTGGATGGGGACCGACGCGAACGGTGGCACGAGCTCACAGAGCCTCGCCAACGGCCTCGAGGTCGCGACCCGCGGGGCGCCGCGTCGCCCGGCCGTCTGGCAATGGGTGGTGACGCCGCTGACCGACAGCGACCGCGACGGCCATACCGGCGACGAGCTCCAGGGCTTCGTGCGGGCCAACATCAGTGGCTCGAGGATGCCGCTGGCGTTCTCCCTGAAGCCGCATGACCCATGGTCGGGCTTCTACCTCATCAGCTGGCCGCGGCCCGTGGTCTCGGTCGGCCACTGGATCTCGGTGTACGGCTGGTACGGCAATTACACCGGGAACGACTTCGCCAGGATCTACTACACCGATTCGTCACGGGACGAGGGCGGTGGGACCGGCAAGTACTGGGATCCGACGCGCCACATCGCGGCGCTGATCGGCGAGCACACCCGGGTGTTCGTCTGGTGAAACCGAAGCCTCCGCGATGGGCGATCGCCCTGGCGGTGGTCGGCGGGGTGGCGGCGTGCAGCGTCGCCACCCCGACGCCCAGTCCAGCCGTCCACAGCGCCGTGCCGCCGACCGCGTCGGCCGGACCATCGGCTGCGAGCCTGGAATCGCCTTCGCCGTCCCATCGGCCGATGGGTGACCTCGGACGCGAGATCGAGATCGGCATCCTCGATCCCGCATGGACGACGCCGGCGCTGGAGGTCGCGAGCGACGGCGAGGCCGTCATCTTCTCGTCTGGGGTGGCGGACGGACCCGGTGCCGAGGGAGCGCCGGATCTCTGGCGCTTCCGGCCCGGCGCCGACTCGCCGGAGCTCATCTGGCGGAACCCGCGAAGGGACCGGGCGCTGGTCCGCATCGGTGGCGAATTTGGCACCTGGGCGTTCGTCGACACGGGCATCCACGGGGAGCGCGCCTGGGACCTGTGGCTCATTCCCGATCTCGACGCCGACCCCATCCTGCTCGACACGCATCCCGGTGACGAGGCCGTCTCGAGCCTGGTGCCGAGCTTCGCGATCCACCAGGGCCAGATCGCGTGGACTGCGTTCGACATCGGACCGAACGGGCCGGTCTCACAGCTCCTCTACTCGCGCGCCCCGAGCTGGGAGCCGGTGCTCATCGCGCAACGGGCCGCTCGGGAGGCCGAGCTGTGGCTGCCGTCGTTGCGCGACACGCAGCTCGCCTACTGCGAGGTGATCTACGCGGCCGATCATGCGACCGACGAGCGCCGCGTCTACGTCGTTGACCTGGCGACGCCGGAGGTTGAGCCACGGCGGCTCGACACGTCCGGCCGCGCCACGATGCCGGTGCTGCTGCTCAACGGCGGCATCGTCTGGAAGGAAGCAGACCCGGGCTTCAACATGTTCAACTGGGGCCACCTCTATAGCTACGACGAGGGGACCGGCGACGTGCGGCCGCTGCCGACGCGGCCCCAGGAGTACGTCAACTATCCAACGGCCGGCACTCGCTTCGTGGCCGCCTGGGGCGCCGACTCGGCGGCGCTGGGCGTCTATGACCTCGACCTGCGTGCCGCGCGGCTCATCGACCGCTATCCGGCGGACGGCACGGAGCACATGCTGCGCCCGCACATCAGCGGCGACCTGCTGGTCTGGACCCACGCCATGGTGGATGGCGTCGGGAATGGCCCGCCACCGGAGATCCGCTACGCGTTCCTGCCCCCGGCCGGGAGCGATCGCAACCGAGACTGAGCGTGCCTAGGGTCGGGTCATGCGCATGACGTCGAGCGCCTCGTCGAGCTCGGCTTCGGTGAGGCGCCCTGCGCCGACGTGGCCACGCTCGATGACCACCTGACGGATCGTCTTGTGCTCGGCCAGCGCCTGCTTCGCGATGCTGGCGGCCTCCTCGTAGCCGAGGTGGCGGTTGAGCGGGGTGACGATGGCGGGCGAGCCCTCGGCGAACTCGCGCAGCCGCTCAACATTGGCGGTGATGCCGTCGATGCAACGGTCAGCGAGGAGGCGACTGACGTTGGCCAGGAGGCGGATCGACTCGAGGACGTTGCGACCCATCATGGGCAGCATCACGTTGAGCTCGAAGTTGCCCGCCGCGCCGCCCCAGGCCACCGCGGCGTCGTTGCCGATGACCTGTGCGCAGACCATCAGGGTCGCCTCGGGAATGACGGGGTTCACCTTGCCCGGCATGATGCTGCTCCCCGGCTGAAGGTCCGGGAGGTTGATCTCGCCGAGGCCGGCGCGGGGGCCGGATCCCATCCAGCGCAGATCGTTGGCGATCTTGGTCAGGCTGACGCCGATCGTCCGCAGCTGACCCGACAGCTCGACCAGCCCGTCGCGTGCGCCTTGCGCCTCGAAATGGTCGCGTGCCTCGGTGAGCGGCAGGCCGGTGGCCGATGCGACCTCCACGATCACCCGCCCGCCGAAGCCCGGCGGCGCGTTGATGCCGGTCCCGACCGCGGTGCCGCCGATCGGGAGCTCCGCGACGCGCGGCAGCGTTGCCATCAGCCGCTCGACCCCGGAGCCGACCTGTGCCGCATACCCGCCGAACTCCTGGCCGAGCGTGACCGGGGTGGCGTCCATGAGATGCGTGCGGCCGGACTTCACGACATCGGCGAACTCGTCGCGCTTGCGCTCGAGGGACGCGGCGAGGTGCTCGAGCGCCGGAATCAGGTCGCGGACGACTCCTGCCGTCGCGGCGATATGGATCGACGCCGGGAACATGTCGTTCGACGACAGCGGATGGTTGACGTCGTCGTTCGGGTGCGCCGGCCGGCCGAGCGACTCGGCGGCCAGCGTGGCGAGCACCTCGTTCATGTTCATGTTGCTGGAGGTGCCCGATCCCGTCTGAAAGACGTCGACCGGGAACTGGTCGTCGTGCTCGCCGCGGGCCACGGCATCGGCCGCTTCGATGATCGCCTGGGCCAGGTCAGGCTCGATCAATCCGAGGTCGCGCTTGACCGATGCGACCGCCGCCTTGATCCGCGCCAGCGCCTCGATCTGGGAGCGCTCGAGGCGCGTGCCGGAGATCGGGAAGTTCTCGACGGCTCGCTGGGTCTGCGCCCCCCACTTCGCATCGTCCGGCACGCGCACCTCGCCCATCGTGTCGTGCTCGGCCCGACCCTCGGTCACCGGCTGAAGTCAGGGGTATCGGTCTCCGTGAACCGGATGACCGGCGGAATGAGGTAGGGAAGGTAACCGGCGTCGAGATCCTGGAGCAGGCGGCTCGCCTCGCCGATCAGCTCGTTGACGAAGATTCCGTGGTGGGCGGGCTCGTACTTGCGTAGCTTCTCCAGTCCCTCACGCAGCTTGTTGCGCGCGCCGCGCATGTTACGGCGCTGGAGGTGCAGGAGTCCGGCGGCAAGCTGAATGAGGCCCTGGTAGAAGTCGCGATCCTCCTCTGGTGCCGCGCGCCAAAGCGTCTCCCAGGTCTCGTGTGCATACCAGTAGCGGACTCCGTTGAAGAGCCCCACCGCCTCCCGGAACAGGCGCCTGTGCTCCTCCGGATCGAGCGCCGCGGTCCGACCGCGCGGTGGCGACGGCTCGGTCGTCGGCGTGCTGGCGGTGGGCGGATCGGTCATCGCCGACCGATCCTAACAGGCCGAGCAGCGAGCCCGACATCCGTCTAGCCTTCGTCGAATGCAGCACAAGCAGCCCCGCTGGTGGCAGACCGGCGTCGTCTACGAGATCTACCCGCGCAGCTTCGCCGACGCGGACGGCGACGGCACCGGCGACCTCGAAGGCATCACCGGCCGGCTCGACTACCTCGCCTGGCTGGGGATCGACGCCATCTGGATCGCGCCGTTCTATCCATCGCCGATGGCCGACTTCGGTTACGACGTCGCCAACTACACCGACGTCGATCCGCTCTTCGGGTCGCTCGACGCTTTCGATGCGCTCCTGGCCGCCGCCCACGAGCGCGGCCTGCGGGTGCTCGTGGACTACGTGCCCAACCACACCAGCGACCGGCATCCCTGGTTCGCCGAGTCGCGCGCGTCGCGTGACAGCGGCCGGCGCGACTGGTACGTGTGGCGCGACCCGATGCCGGATGGGGCGCTGCCGAACAACTGGATCAGCATGTTCGCGGGCCCTGCCTGGGAATGGGACGAGCCGACGCGCCAGTACTACCTCCACACTTTCCTCGCCGAGCAGCCCGACCTCAACTGGCGCAACCCGGAGACACGCGCCGCAATGTTCGACGTGGCGCGCTTCTGGCTGGACCGCGGCGTCGACGGCTTCCGGATCGACGTTGCGCCGATGGTGATGAAGGATCCGCAGCTGCGCGACAACCCGCCGAACCCGAACCCGGAGGCCGAGCGAAACTCACGGCTCGGCTCATGGCTCACGCAGCTCCACATCAACGATCACGCGCACCCCGACATGCACGAGCTGTATCAGGACTTCAGGCGCCTGCTCGAGTCCTATCCCGGCGATCGGGTCAGCATCGGCGAGCTCCATCACCCGGATTTCGACACCTGGGCGAAGTACTACGGTGAGCGCCAGGACGAGATCCATGTCCCATTCAACTTCCACGTCATCAACAGCCCATGGCGTGCCGATGCAATCCGACGCGCCGTCGAGGGCGTCCAGGGCGTGCTGCCGGCCGGCGCCTGGGCAAGCTGGGTGCTGGGCAACCACGACCAGCCTCGCTTCGCGTCAGCGCATCGGGCTGGCCGCGAGCAGGCGAAGGTCGGGATGCTGATGCTGCTCACCCTGCGCGGCACCCCCACCATCTACTACGGTGAGGAGATCGGGATGGTCGACGTTCCGGTGGCTACCGCGGATGCGCGCGACCCACTCGAGCGGCGCGAGCCCGGCCGCGGGCGCGATCCGGAGCGCTCGCCGATGCAGTGGGATGCCTCCCCCAACGCGGGCTTCACGCCTCCCGGCGTCCAGCCCTGGCTACCACTGGCGCCCGACGCCGATCGCGTGAACGTCGCCGGCCAGGCGGAGGACCCTGATTCGCTGCTGACGCTGACCCGCCGGCTGCTGCGCCTTCGACGGGAGCACCCGATCCTCCACGTGGGCGATCACGAACCGTTCGGCCCCACGCCGGACGGCACGTTTGCCTTCCGGCGCGTCTCTGCCGATGGGCGGCTCACGGTGGCCCTCAACCTGACCGGCGAGGAGCGCTCGGTGCCCGGTGCTGGCCCGGGACGCGTGCTCACCGGCACTCACCGCGAGCGAGACGGCGCGACGCTTGGCGCTGATGTCGAGCTGGGTCCAAACGAAGCGGTCGTGATCGAGGAATCCGGGCGCGCCTAGCGCCTCAAAGCTCGCCAGCCTCCATCATCCGTTTGAGGTTCGCCATCCCGCGCTCCCACCCACGCTCGTAGTTGCGAACGAATAGGGGCGCCAGGAACTTCATCACACCGCTGAGGTGGAAGGCCGAGTCGACATCGACGCGCGTGCCGTCGCCTTCGGGCGCGAAGCGGAGGGTGACCTCGAAAGGCGCGCTGGGTGACGTGCCCTTCATTGCCGCAAGGCGTGGTGGGTCGTACGCGGTGACCACCGCATCGTTCTCCATGGCCCGGCCGACGACTCTCACCCGAGCCCGACGCGTTGAGCCGATGCCATGCGGCGGCGGCGACGTCCACCACTCCTCGACACGCGCCGGGTACCAACGCCCGGTGAGCTCGACATTGGTGAGCACGGCGAAGACGTCCTCCACCGGCCGCCGGATGTGAATCGTGTGACTGACCACAACGCTCCCAGTGAGTCGAATCTCGCCGATCCGAACTGTTCCATCCCGACGTCAGGCCTGGACAGGGCCTCACATCACTTGGGAAGCATCAGTCCAGTCGACGATCTTCGCCTTCAGCCGATGCGGATCATCTTCTTGTTCACGAACTCGTCGGCGCCAAAGCGGCCGAGCTCGCGGCCCGAGCCCGAGCGCTTGATGCCACCGAACGGCAGTTCGGCGCCGTCGGCGAGCACGACGTTCACGAACACCATGCCGGCCTCGATGCCGTCGGCAACGCGGAGCGCCTGCTCCCGGTCGGTGGAGTACACGTACGAGCCCAGGCCGTACGGGGTGTCGTTCGCGATGCGGACGGCATCGGCCTCATCCTTCGCGCGGTATACCTGCGCGACCGGGCCGAAGAACTCCTCCTGGGAGGCGGGGTTCTCGGGCGTGACATCGGTCAGCACCGTCGTCTGGAAGAACGCGCCGTCGCGGGTGCCGCCGTGTGCGAGCTTCGCGCCATGCTCGACCGCACGTTTGACCTGGTCGTCGAGTCGTTCGGCGGCCTTCAGCGACGAGAGCGGGCCAAGCGCCGAGCCGCGCGTCATCGGGTCGGTCGCCTCGATCTCGGCGATCTTCGCGGTGAACTTCTCGAGGAAGGGCTCGTACAGCTCGTCTGCGACGATGAAGCGCTTGGCCGCGTTGCAGGACTGGCCGCTGTTGTCGAGGCGGGCGTCGATCGCGTTCTGCACGGTGGCGTCGAGGTCGTCGGTCGAGAGCAGGATGAACGGGTCCGAGCCGCCGAGCTCGAGCACGACCTTCTTCAGGTGGCGGCCGGCGATCTCGGCGATCGCGGCACCGGCGCGCTCGGATCCGGTGAGCGAGACGCCCTGCACGCGCGGGTCGGCAATGACCTGCTCAATCTGCGCGTGCGAGGCGTAGACGTTCACGTAGGCGCCGGCCGGGAAGCCCGCGTCGAGGAAGATCTGCTGCATCGCGGCGGCGGACTCGGGGCACTGCTCGGCGTGCTTGAGCAGGATCGTGTTGCCGATGATCAGGTTCGGGCCGGCGAAGCGGGCGACCTGGTAATACGGGAAGTTCCACGGCATGACGCCGAGCAGCACCCCGAGCGACGAGCGGCGGATGACGGCCGAGCCATCGCCCGCCAGGAGCTGGATCGGCTCGTCCTTCAGGAAGTCCGGCGAGTGGTCGGCGTAGTACTCGTAGATCGCGGCGGCGAAGTCGACCTCGCCGACCGCCTGCCCCATCGGCTTCCCCATCTCGCGCACGATGAGTTGCGCGAGCTCCTTGCGGCGCTCGGTGTGCAGCTCGGCGACGCGGCGGATGAGGGCCGCACGCTCTTCGACCGTCGTCGACTTCGACCAGCTGCGGTGCGCCTCGTCGGCTGCGGCGATCGCGGCCTCGAGCTCGGCATCGGTGATGGTGTCGTAGGTCTTGACCGTCTCGCCAGTGGCGGGATTGGTCACGGCATAGGCCATCGGGTTGGTCTCCTTGTCAGTGCGCCACGCCAGGGCCGGTCTGCCGCGGTGCACCCCCACCGGGAGGCAGGCTGGTGGGCTGGAGCGCCGATTCTACTCGGGGGTTCGCACAGCGCGGAACCCACCATCGGCGACGCGAGCCATGACGAACACCAGGTCGGCCGCCCGGTTGAGGTATGGCACCACCTGCGAGTCGGGCAGGCCGCCGGCATCGGCCAGTGCCACCGACCGTCGCTCCGCGCGACGAACGGTGGATCGGGCCAGGTCGAGCGCCGCACCGGTCATCGACTCACCCGGCAGGACGAACTCCTTCGGCTGCTCCACCAGCTCCTCGAGGGCGTCGATCTCGGTCTCGAGGGCGGTGACCATCGCCACCGTGACGCGCGTCGTGCCATCGGTCAGGCGGTCGCGCCGGTCCGCATGGGTCGCCAGCTCCGCGCCGACCACGAACAGCTCGCGCTGAAGCCGCAGGATCAGCTCGGCCAGTCGCGCCTCGATCCGATCGGTCTCGGCGCCGATCGCCGCGCGTGCCAGCCCGAGCGCCGAGACGGCTTCGTCGGTGGTGCCGTACGCATCGGTCCGGAGGTCGGCCTTGCTGACGCGGTCGCCTCCGAACAGGAGGCCGGTCGTGCCGGTGTCGCCCTTGCGCGTGTAGATTCGCATCGGGCGAATCCTAGAAGAGGCCCGGAGGCGGCTCCCAGCGCTCGGCGAGCAGCGTGACCTTGACGGGAGGACCGACGACCTCTTCGGCCTTCGTCTTCACCGTCTGGATCAGCTCGCCGGCCCACGGGCAGAACGGCGTGGTGAGGACCATCTTGATCTCGGTCGGCGCGCCATCGGCACCGATCTCGACGGCCTTGATCAGGTCGAGGTCCACGATGCTCATCCCGATCTCCGGATCCTGGATGTCGTAGAGGGCGGTCATCACCTCGTCCACCTTGCCGAGGTTGGCATCAATCGTCACCCATGCAGTTTACGCTCCTGCGCGAGGGAGCACCCGAGGGCCACCCGTCGACGCCACCTGCCACCGTCTGTGATGCGCGTTATCGAGCGCGAGACGTGGCGCCGGCGACGTGGCTAGAGGAGGCGGTCGTCGAAGTCCGGATGCGGACTCGGCACCAGCGGCCTGACGCGGGTGTAGCCCTCGTAGATCGGGTCGCCGCCGTCGATGGCCGCCCGCAGCGCGGCAAGCTCCTCCGCGACGTCCGCCTGGCTCGCATGGCAGGCCAGCGCATCGGCCTTGCGCTCGGCGACCCCGGTGATCTCGATCCTGTGGGTTGCCGCCTGCTCCTCGGGAGACAGGTCATACCGATTCCCGCTCGGATCGAAGATCGGGCTGATGACGTACACGGCGTTCGGCGCGGTGCCCGCATCGGCGAGGCGCTCCACCGCCCAGCGGGTGGCGTTTCCGACCGCGATGTGGTCGGGGTGTCCGGTGACGCCGTGTGCCCCGAAGGTGATCACGGCGGCCGGCTGCCGATCGGCGAGCCACGCGGCGATCTCCTCGACCAGTCGTTCGAAGGATTGATCGGCGACGCCACCGTCGGGGTATCCGTCCAGCAGCGACACCTCGTCGAGACCGAGAGACCGCGCCGCGCAGATCAGCTCCGCCTCACGCTGGTCACCGACCGCGGGATCGGGAATGCCGTCGGGTGATCCTGCCTCACCGCGGGTGACGACCAGGAGCCGTGTCGTCGCGCCCGCGTCGTGCGCAAGGGCGAGCGCTCCGCCGAGGCCGAAGCTCTCGTCGTCGGGATGGGCGAGGACGGCCGCCAGGCCGCCGGGCGCGATCGGGTAGCTCACCGATTCTCCTCGGTCGGGTCGGATTCGGCATCGTCGTCGGACAGGAGTGACCATCCCTGCCGCTCGACGCTGGTCTTCATCGTACGCAGGACGGCGAGCTTGCCGCTGGCCACCTCCGCAATGAAGCGGCGGGTGCCGGCGTCGTCGAGTGACGAGCCGGGCGGGGCGCTTCCTCGCCCGACGTTGAGCCATGCGAGGTGGTAGCGGTCCATCGGGCCCCAGACGCGCTCGAGAAGCGCATCGGACTCGATCAGCCAGGCCCGGAAGCCGTCCCAATCCGGGCTGGCCACCAGCGCGTCTCCAGTGTCGATGAGCGCATCGGTCGCGGCAAGGAACGCCGTGCGGGACATGACGGCGGGATGCGCGTTCACGGTGCCCGAGTATAGGGGGCGCCCGTCCGTCGTTCGTACCATTGCCCGGCCTTGCGTCGTCACCAGAGACTGGCGGCATGGAACCACGCCCGCGGGGGTATGCCGTCCGCGCCGTGCTCGCCTTGGTGGCGATCGCCGCGCTGATGGCGCCCGTGCTCGTGCTGCGCGCCCTCCCGGCCACCGACCTCGCTACGAGCGGCCTTGGCTGGGTTGCCCCGCTGCTGGCCGCCGCGCTGTTCGTCACGGCCGCCCTCGCAACGATCGCGTCGCTGGTCACCAGCTTCCGCTTCGGCTCGCTGGGGTCGTTGCTGCTGGCCGGCGCCTCCGCCGCCCTCGTCGGTGGGTCGCTGGCGCGTCTCGGGGGCGCGGGCATCATCGCGCTCTCGATCGTCGCCGCCGCCGGGCTCATGCTCGCCGCGGCGGTGGCGGAGCAGCTCGGGACCCTGGTCCCGGGCCGTCGGGCCCGAATCGCAACCGCCGGCGCGCTGCTCGCGGGGTCCGGTGCGCTGGTCGTCGCCGAGGTGCTCCCCCCGGTCATGGCCGCCATGGCCCCCCACCATCAGTCGCTGCTCGCGGCTGCGGCCGTGCTGGCCGGTATTGCCTCGGTCGTCGTCGCCACCCGTGACCTGGCCCCAGCCGCGGTGGCACTGGCAGTTGGCGCCGGTGCGCTCGCGCTCTCGCGCGGCGACGGGACGGAGCTGGTCTTCGGCCTCGTGGCCCTCGCCGCCGCGGCCCTCCTCATCGCCCGCGACCTGATCGGCACGGAGCGCGCGACCAACGAGATCGATGGCGAACCCCTGCCGGGACTGGCAATGCAGCTCTCGGAGGGGGTTCTGCGCTTCGACGGGCACCTGCGGCTGCGATCCTGGAACCCGGCCGCGGCCGCTCTCCTCGGGCTCGACCAGGCGTCGACCGGTGCCCGGCTCGAGGATCTGCTCGGCCTGACCTTCGCCCAGCTGCCAGCGGCCACCGAGACGGTGCTGCACAGGACTCCGTTGGGCGGCCTCGACCTTTCGATTCATCGCGACCCGAATTCGATCACTGTCGTGGTCCGCGATCCTGGTTCGGCGAACGACGCGGAACGGCTGGGCCGTGAGCTGCGCCATACGATCGAGGAGCTGCTCCAGGCACGCCGCACGGTGGAGCTTCAACGCGCCGAGCTCGAGCGCGCCGCCTCGATCGATCCGCTGACCGGGGTCTCGAGCCGCGGGGCGATTCTCGAACGCTTGCAGATCGAAGTGACCGAGGCGCGCCGCTACCAGCATTCAGTTGCCGTCGTGCTGCTCGACGTCGACGGATTCGGCGAGATCAACACCGCCCACGGCATCGAGGGGGGCGATGCGGTGCTTCGCGAGGTCGCCTTGCGCGTCAGGCTGCGGGTGCGCGCCGCGGATGCCATCGGCCGATCGGGAAGCGATGGGCTGCTCGCCGTCCTGCCGCATACCGACGAGGGGGGTGCCGCGACGTTTGCCGACGTGCTGCGCCGTCGCATCGCCCAGCGACCGGTCTCCGTCGGCGACGTGGAGATCGCGGCGACGCTCAGCGCCGGGGTGGCCGTCATGCGCCCGGGCGAAGACCTCGACCTTGACGGGCTGATGGCCCGTGCCGAGGAGGCCCTCACCAGCGCTCGGGAAGCCGGTGGAAATCGGATCGCGCTGGATCGGCTGCACGGGCTGGCGCGCCTCGAGGAGAAGCCGCATCTGGGCCGCGACCGGCTCTCGGTCGCCGACGATGAGACGTTCGACGAGGCCGAGGAGGGAGCCTAGGGGTTCGGGGGCCGTGCCTGGTTGTATGACACGCAGGACGCCTGCGAAACCCGGAGCCGAACGGCCGGCCGGGGGATGTTATCCACCGATGTCATACAATGTGTGGGTACGATCTGTGGATAACCCCCTACTCAAGCCGGCCGCCGGCTGGCACCGTGAGGTCGCTCATGCCGTCCACCTCCTCCGACCTCTCCGCCAAGCTCATCTTCCCGACGAAGGAGATCGTCGAGGAGTTCTACCTGCCGATCATCTACACGGCCTGCCGTACCTGCTATTCCGAGCAGGTTCCCGATCAGATCTGGGACAAGGCCGTCAGCCGCCAGATTGCGGACGAGAAGCAGCAGAACCTGGTGCGGAAGGTGATGGAGTCTGGCCATGGCTCGACCATCGAGCACGTCAACTTCACGTTCGCCATCAGCGGCGTGACACGGGCGCTCAGCCACCAGCTGGTGCGGCATCGAGCGGGAACGGCCTTCGACCAGCAGTCGCAGCGGTACGTCAGCTTCAAGAAGCGTGACAACTACACGGTCCCCGACTCGATCGTCAACGGCGACCTGCCCGACGACCTTGCCGGCCGATTTCAGAAGGCGATCGACGAGAACCTGGACCTGTACGGGCAGCTGCTGCAGGCCGAGGTGCCGGCCGAGGACGCGCGCTTCATCTTCCCGAACGCCATGCAGACCAACCTGATCATGACGGTCAACCTGCGCCAGCTCATCCACATGAGCGGCCTGCGCCTGTGCACGATGGCCCAGTGGGAGATTCGACAGCTCTTCAAGCAGATCCGTCACGAGGTCTTCCGGGTCAGCCCGTTCTTCGGCAGCTTCCTGGTGCCGAAGTGCGTGCCGCTCGGCTACTGCGACGAGATGGGCAACCGGGACGAGCACTGCCGCATCAAGCCGCACCGGGACACGGTGATGGCGGTCTGGGAGGCTTACCGAGGTGGAGCGCTCGAGGAGACCGATGGGCCGGTCGTGCCTGACACAAGCCCGTTCCGTCCCAGGCGACGGGTACCCCTCCCCGTGGCCGACGGCGACGTGCGTCCCCCCAGCCCCGAGCCGGTCGGCGCCGTGCTGGGCCAGGCGGGAGCCTCGGACCGGGTCTGACCCCTAGTTGTCGGGAGAGACCCCGTCGCCGAGGGTGAATCGTCGGAGCTCTTCGGCGCAGGCCTCGGCCAGGCGACCCGCCTCGTTGACCAGGAACGAGCTCATCCTGGTCGAATCCACGATCAGGAGCGTGTGGCCGCGCTCGTTGCGATCGAGCACGATCCGATCCTCGCCATGGAAGCTGATCGACCAGTTCGCCTGGAGCTGAACGAGCTCGGCGAGGACGACCTTCTCGCTGAAGTACCAGTCGAGGAACTCGGCGTTGAGGGCGGTCACGACGTCGCGCAGCTGGAGCGACTCGTTGCGGCGCAGGCGCGAGACGAAGTGGACGACGCGCAGGGCGGCGAACGGGTCGCCGCTCCGCGCCAGCTGGGGCGGTGAGAGCGTGGGGTCCGGCATCCCCTCGGGAGCCGGACCCACCAGCGATGCGGTCAGCGGACGCGCATCGGTCAATTCGCGGACGCCTCGCCGATCTCGATCGGCACGCCGACGAGCGAGCCGTACTCCGTCCAGGAGCCGTCGTAGTTGCGCACGTTGCGATAGCCCAACAGCTCGTGCAGGACGAACCACGTGTGGCTCGATCGCTCACCGATGCGGCAATAGGCCACGACCTCGTCCTCGCCGTCGACGCCCTTCGAGGCGTACAGCTCGCGCAGCTGCTCGATCGGCTTGAAGGTGCCATCCTCGGCGACGGCGGTCGACCACGGCACGTTGACGGCGCCCGGGATGTGGCCACGCCGCTGAGCCGCCTCCTGCGGGAGGTGAGCCGGCGCAGCGAGCTCGCCGCGGAACTCCTCGGGCGAGCGAACGTCGACCAGGTCGCGATCAGGCGACCCGATGCCGTCGATCACCTGCTGGCGATACGCCCGCAGCTCCTCGCGGGTCTGCTCCGGCAGCGTGATCGAGCCGGCGGCATGCGACGGCGCAACGGTCGTCAGCTGAAGCCCATCGGCTTCGACCTTGATGCGGCCGCCGTCGAGCAGCCGGACGTTATCGAGCCCCTGGTAGCGGAGCTGCCAGTACGCCCAGGCGGCGAACCAGTTGTTGTTGTCGCCATAGAGCACGATCGTGGTGTCATCGTCCACGCCGGCCGCGCGGAGCAGCGACTGGAGGTCCTCGCGGCTGACGAGGTCCCGCATGACCGAATCGGTCAGCTGGCTCTTCCAGTTGATGCCGGTCGCACCCGGCAGGTGGCCGGTGTCGTAGGCATCGGTGTCGACGTCGACCTCCAGGAAGCGGACCTTCGGGTCGTCCAGGTGTTCTCGAGCCCAGTCGGTGCTGACGAGGGCAGTGGAAGTGGTGGTCGGATCTGCAACGGACATCGGGGTGGTCGGAGGCTCCTTCGAGCCGTGTTCGACGGGCGCGCGGACTGTTGCCGCGCGGGCGGCGGGATCGTGGCCGGCAACTCCGACCTGAGTAGGTCGGAGTATCACCCGATCGGCCCATCGGATCAACCAGCCAGATCGCCGCGCTTCCAACCTTTGATCGGGTCCGGTGCAGCGATGCACCGGCCCCCCTTAGGACTTTCGGCCCGTTGGTGGCCGGTCGCCGGCGACGTACCGTTCCCTCACGGTCACGCCAGTGTTCGCGCGGCCGATTCCGAGCAGGAGGCAACGTGACGTTCTGGAACCCACGCCGCGGCGGCCCTGGCCCATCGGCCACTCAGGGCAGCGCGGCGCTCGCCCTCGCCCCGGAGCTGGCTCCGATCGAGCTCTACACCGCGGATTCGCGCATCGTCGGCTGGATCGCCCCGAACGGTCAGCGCGTGACCGACCTGCTCGCGAGCCAGGACGAGCTGCGACTGTGGCGCCCAAGTCCGGGACGCCTCGACGACACGAACGCCCCTGCAGCGAACGGCAGGCTGCCCGGAGACAACGGTGAATGGGAGTCGCTGCCGACGGCGCAGGTCATCCTGGCTATGCCCCCCGAGTGGCGCGCCAGCCGTCAGCTTCGCCTCCACCGGCGGCTGCGCCGGGCGGCTGTCGTGGCCGGCCCCTTCAGCGTGACCGGCAACGTCCACCTTCCGCCGGGCGTCGAGGTCGGCCTCCACCTGGCGCGCAGCCAGGCATTCGTGCCGCTCACCGACGCCTACATCCTCCACAGCGGCGAGCCGCCATTCGAGCACGTCGTCAGCGTGGTGATCGTCAACAGCGCGCACGTCGCCCAGATCGTTCCCCTGGTCACCCTGGCCTAGGCTCAACGCCGGCGAACGCGCCGGCCACGGCAGCGCCTCCACCGGCCGCCCGCGATAATCGGGCCGATGACCGTCCTGCGCACCGCGATCGACCCCGATGCGCCCGCGACGCGCGCCAACGCCGACGCGATGCGGGCCATGGTCGACGACCTGCGGGAACGGACCCGAACCCTGACCGAGCGCGGCGCTGGAGGCGACGATCGCTCGATCGCGCGCCATCGGGAGCGCGGCAAGCTCCCGGTCCGGGAGCGAATCGACCGGCTGATCGATCCAGGCAGCACCTTTCTCGAGCTGAGCGCGCACGCCGCCAACGGCCTCTACGACGACGAGGCGCCCGGCGCCGGCATCGTGACCGGCATCGGGCGGATCGAGGGTGTCGAGTGCGCGATCGTGGCCAACGATGCAACCGTCAAGGGCGGGACCTATTACCCGCTGACGGTCAAGAAGCACCTCCGTGCGCAGGAGATCGCGCTCGAGAACCGGCTGCCCTGCCTCTACCTGGTCGACTCGGGGGGCGCGTTCCTGCCGATGCAGGACGAGGTCTTTCCCGATCGCGAGCATTTCGGGCGGATCTTCTACAACCAGGCGCAGCTCTCGTCCCGGCGCATCCCGCAGGTCGCGCTGGTGATGGGCTCGTGCACGGCAGGCGGCGCGTACGTGCCCGCCATGTCGGACGAAACGGTGATCGTGAAGGGCACCGGGACCATCTTCCTCGCCGGGCCACCGTTGGTGAAGGCGGCGACGGGCGAGGAGGTGACCGCCGAGGAGCTCGGCGGGGCGGAGGTCCACACCACGCGATCCGGCGTGGCGGACCACTACGCGCTCGACGATGAGCACGCCCTCGCCATCGGGCGGTCCATCATTCGCAACGTTGCCTGGCGGAAGCCGGATCCGCCGTGGGAGGTCGGCGAGCCCTGCGAGCCATCGGTCTCGCCGGATGGGCTGTACGGCGTCATTCCGGCCGACGCACGCCAGTCCTACGACGTGCGCGAGGTGATCGCGCGGCTGGTCGACGGCTCCGAGCTCCACGAGTTCAAGGAGCGATACGGCGAGACGCTCGTCACCGGCTTCGCCCGCATCCACGGCTACCCGGTCGGCATCGTCGCCAACAACGGGATCCTCTTCAGCGAGTCAGCACTGAAGGGCGCGCACTTCGTCGAGCTGGCTGGTCAGCGTCGGATCCCGCTGGTCTTCCTCCAGAACATCACCGGCTTCATGGTAGGCCGGGACTACGAGGCGGGCGGGATCGCCCGCGACGGCGCGAAGCTGGTGACCGCCGTCTCCACCACCAACGTGCCGAAGTTCACGGTCATCATCGGCGGCAGCTTCGGCGCAGGGAACTACGGCATGGCCGGGCGCGCCTACGGCCCGCGGCAGCTCTGGATGTGGCCCAACGCGCGGATCAGCGTCATGGGAGGCCCGCAGGCGGCGAGGGTGCTGTCGACCGTCCGAGGAGGATTCGAGACCGATGCCGACCGCGACGCTTTCGAGGCGCCGATCCTCGAAAAGTACGAGCGCGAGGGCTCGCCCTACCACTCGACGGCGCGGCTCTGGGACGACGGCGTGATCGACCCGCTCGACACGCGCCGGGTGCTGGCGCTCGGCATCAGCGCTGCGCTGAACGCGCCGATCCCGGAGCCCGGCTTCAGCCTGTTCCGGATGTAGGAGGCCCCGAATGCAAATCTGGAGCGAGCGTCCCGGCGCGAGAACCCGCGAGATCGTCGCGGACGCCCTGACGCTGGGCTGGGTCGCGGTCTGGGCGACCATCGGCATCAGGCTCTACGGGTTCCTCGCCAACCTCGCCGGCGCGGGCCGCCTGGTCCGCGACGGCGGCAGCGGGATCACGAACGCGGGCGTCCAGGTTGGTGCCGCGTTACAGGGCATTCCGCTCATCGGCGAGGGCGCCGCGGAAGGCGTTCGGGGCGCCTTCTCCGGCGCAGGCAACCCTCTGATGCAATTCGGCACCGACCTCGAGCGCCTGCTCATCGTGATTGCGGCGCTGCTCGGCATGCTGGTGGTTGCGGCGGCGCTGGCGCCGTGGCTCAACCGCTACCTTCCGTGGCGCGTCGCACGCTGGCGGCGCTTGAACGCCGCGGCCCGAGTCATTCGACGGCACCGTTTGGCCGGTGCCGAGCCGCTCGGGGATGCCGAAGTGGCGCGCATCCTGGCCTCGCGCGCCCTCCATCGGCTCGAGTACGACGAGCTTCTCGAGTTCACCTCCGACCCATTCGGCGATTGGGTCGCGGGGCGCCATGACCGGCTGGTGCAAGCGGAGCTCGACCGGGTCGGCCTGCGAACGGCAACCGCCCGTCCCTGATCGGAAGGCCTGATCCGCTACGAGCGGTCGGGAACGGGGAGAGGCAGCGCGACGCGCTCGACGTCGAACCGCATGCCAAGCAGCTCGACCGTTCGTGGCGACTCGACCTCTGCACCCAGCGTGGCGACAGCCGGCACGGCCATCTCGCCTCGGGGCACGAGCCTGAGCACGTGCGGTCCGACGTCGGCGACGGCCAGGTCGGCAACGGCCCAGAAGTCGAGCGCGAGCTGTTCGTGAAGGACGGCCGCCGTCGATGGCGGGTCACCGGTAGCAAGATCAAGCCGCGCGAGGATGACGGGTGAGCCGATCGGGTGCCGGAACGATGCCCGCTCTGCCAGCGCGGCCCGGCTCCACTCGGCGCCCGCGTACGCGTGCTGGATCAGGAACGGCACGCCGTCGGGCGCCAGCGGGGTCTCGGGAAAGGCAGTCCACCACTCGACCAGCTCGCCGTCCGGCCGCGTGCGACCGCCATGGATGACCTGGCCGAAGCTGCCCTCCGGCAGCGCGCGTACAGTGACCTCCAGCTCGTCATCACGCAGCGCCCAGGTCGCCAGGCCGCCGCCATGCCGATCGAGGGTGGCGACCGCTGCCGCACCGACCGTGGTGCGAAGGGCGGCCTCGCGATCGTCCACCCCGATGAGCTCGAGGTAGCTGCCGTCGGCCAGCCACACGATTCGGTTGAAGGTGCCCATCCCTTCGTGGCGACCGCCGCCGGCGGCGGTGAGACCGATCGCGGATTCGAGCTCGGCCGCCGCCGCGTCCGGATCGGCGCAGGCGATGACGAGGTGGTCGATACCGCGGATCATGGCGACGATGCTAGCAGCATCCGGTAGGCTCACTGGACCGATGACATCTGCGACCGACCGACCCGCCCCGGGCTCGCACGACCGCGGCACCCCGTCCGGATCCCTCGAGACGAGCGCAGCCAACCTGTTCGAGGCCATGCTCGCGGCCCGGGAGGCGGAGGAACGCGGCGGCGATCGCCGCGTGCTCGACGGGTTCTATCGGACCCTCATGAGCGGGATGCTGCTGCTGCCCGTGCCGCCCGAGCACGGTGACGAGGCGAAGGAGGCGCTTGCCTCCGCCGTGAACGACGACGCGCAGGTCGAGATCAGCGTCATGCTCGCCCGCGAGGGCGACGCACCGGTCGGCGTGGTGTTCGGCTCGTTCGGAGCCCTCGCCGCCTGGGCTCCCGCGCATACGGGCAACCTTCCGTTGCCGGCGCCGATCGCCATCGCCAACCTCGCGTCGGCCGGCATGCCGGCGATCATGGACCCGGCCGGGCCGATCCCCTACCGCTTCGACGCCGATGAGCTGGCGGCCCTCGCCGCGGGACGGCTGCCGGGCACGCATGAGCTGCTCTTCGAGCCGACCTCGCGCTCGTCCATCCGCGTGCGCCTCCCCGGCCGTGACACTCGCGAGCTCGAGGCCAACCTGGTCGCGGCGCTGCGCGGCAGCGGTGTCGAGGCCGCCTACCTGGTCGAGAGCGACGGGCCTGACGAGCGGCCGCGACTGATGCTCGGCCTGGTCGGTGGGGCGGATGCGGTCGCGACCGTTGACGTGCCCGACGGCACCGACGTGGTCTGGCTCGAGGAGCCGCTCCTCGCGCAGGTGCGGGCAGTCGCCGAGCCATTCCACCGTGGGGATCGCGGCGGGTGAGCAGGCTGCGCGTCACGCGAGACGGCGCCTTCGCGCGCGTCACGCTCCACCGGCCCGAGGCTCGCAACGCGTTCGACGCGGAGATGATCGGTGAGCTGCGCAGTACGTTCGAGACGCTGGCCGCCGAGCAGGCCGGCTCGCTCCGCGGCGTGGTGCTGGCCGGGCAGGGGCCGGTTTTCTGCGCCGGCGCCGACATCGAGTGGATGCGCGCCTCGATCGGTCTCTCCCTCGACGACAACGAGCGCGACGCCGCGGCCATGCAGGCGATGTTCGGCGCGATCGAAGCATGCCCCGTCCCGGTCATCGCCCGCGTCCAGGGCGCGGCACTGGGCGGGGCGATGGGCCTCTGCGCGGCGGCTGACATCGTGATCGCGACGACCGGCGCGTCGTTCGGCTTCACCGAGACGAAGCTCGGAATCATCCCCGCCGTGATCAGTACGTTCGTGCTGCCGAAGATCGGCGAGAGCAACGCCCGCGCCCTGTTCGCCACCGGCCAGCGCTTCGACGCGCGGCGCGCCCAGGCGATCGGGCTCGTCCACGAGGTGGTGAGCGACGAGGCAGCGCTCGACGTCCGCGTCGAGGAGCTGCTCGACGAGCTGCGCTCGGCCGGACCGATGGCCGCCCGGGCGGCGAAGGCGCTCGTCCGCGAGCTGCGGACGCTCCAGCCGGACGAGGCTCGCCGTCACGCCGTCCGGCACATCGCGCAGCTGCGCACCTCGGCGGAGGGCCAGGAGGGCCTCGCCGCGTTCGTCGAGAAGCGAGCCCCGCGCTGGCGCGACGAATAGACTCTGCGACAATCGCGACATGAGCGAAGACCTCACACCACGAGAGGTCGCCCAGCAGCTTGGGGTCACGGTTCGCACCGTGCAGCGCTGGATCGCCGACGGTCGGCTGCCCGCGAATCGCATCGGATCCCGGGTCCGTGTGTCGCGCTCGTCGCTTTCGAAGGTCGCTGATGTCGGCACGCCATCATCCGGCGGCGCCATCGGGACATTGCTGGTTGCCAATCGCGGAGAGATCGCCGCTCGCGTGGCCCGCAGCGCGCGAGGGATGGGGATACGGGTCATCGGCGTGCACGAGGCCGGCGACCGGCCGCCGGATGGCGCGCACGAGACGCTCGAGATCGGCTCGTACCTCGACGGCGAAGAGCTGCTGGCGGCGGCGCGCCGGTCGGGCGCCGACGCGGTCCACCCCGGTTACGGCTTCCTTGCCGAGAACGCCGCTTTCGCGCGGGCGGTGACCGATGCCGGCCTCTCATGGGTCGGCCCGCCCGCCGACGCCATCGCGGCCATGGGCGACAAGGCGGCGGCGAGGCGCCAGGCCGCGGCGCACGGCATCCCCATCGTCCCGGGCTACGACGGCGACGCGCAGGACGAGAGGTCGCTGATGGTCGAAGCCGATCGCGTCGGCTTCCCGCTCCTCGTCAAGCCCAGCGCCGGAGGCGGCGGCAAGGGAATGCGCGTCGTCCGCGGCGCCGCGGAGCTGGTCGATGCGCTGGGTGCCGCGCGCCGTGAGGCGCATCGGTCCTTTGGTGACGATCGGCTGATCCTGGAGCGCTACCTGGAGGGTCCGCGCCACGTCGAGCTCCAGGTGCTGTTCGATGCGCACGGCAGCGGGCTCCATCTCGGCGAGCGCGACTGCTCCGCGCAGCGGCGGAACCAGAAGGTGGTGGAGGAGGCGCCGGCGCCATCGGTCACGCCCGAGCTGCGTGCCCGGATGGGCGACGCCGCGGTGGCAGTCGCTGCGTCGGTCGGCTACGTCAATGCCGGCACGGTCGAGATGCTGCTCACCGATGCCGGCGAGTTCTTCTTCCTGGAGATGAACACCCGACTCCAGGTCGAGCATCCCGTCACGGAGCTCGTGACCGGCCGCGACCTGGTCGTCGATCAGCTGCGGATCGCGGCCGGAGAGACGCTCGCCGCGCTGGGTCTGCGATCGTCTCCGTCGATCCGCGGCCACGCCATCGAGGCCCGGCTCTACGCTGAGGATCCCGAAGCGGGCTTCCTGCCGGCGACCGGGCGCCTGGCCCGTTTGTCGTGGCCGGATGGCGTTCGGATCGATGCCGGAGTCCATGAGGGCGACGAGATCGGGGACCGATACGACCCGATGCTGGCCAAGGTCATCGCGCACGGGGCCACGCGCGACGAGGCGCTCGAGCGCCTGCGGGCCGCGCTGTCGAAGACCGAGGTGCTCGGCGTGCGCACCAACCTGCGCTTCCTGCGCTGGCTGCTCGACGAGCCACGCATGCGAGCCGGCGAGGTACGGACCGACACGATCGCGAACCTCGAGCTGCCCGCTCCGCCGGCAATCGAGCCGTCCGACTGGCAGGCTGCCGCCGCGCTGCTGCTGCCGCCCTCGACGGACCCGTGGTCCGGTGGCTGGCGCATGGCCGCCCCGCCCACGGTGCGGCTGCGACACGACGACCAGGAACGGAGCGTCACGGTGAGCGGCGCGGAGCGCGCGAAGAACGCTGTCCTGGACGGCGCAACGGTCCATGTGGACGTCGACGGGCAGTCGGTGGAGTTCGAGCTGGCGCCGGCACCCACCGTCGAGGATGCCGTGCGCCACGCCTCGGCCGCGGGTGGAGAGGGAGCGTCGGTCCTGACCGCGCCGATGCCCGGACGCGTGATCGCCGTGCGGGCCGCGGAGGGCGCGTCGGTGACAGCCCACCAGCCGGTCGTCATCATCGAGGCAATGAAGATGGAGCACGCGGTGGTGGCGCCGCTCGGCGGCAGGCTCGTTCGCGTCCACGTCGCCGAGGGCGAGCAGGTGCGGCGTGGGGACGTGCTCGCCGAGGTCGCGTCCTACCATGAGGCCGATGGCTGACCGCGACGTCCGCGTCTACGAGGTTGGGCCTCGCGACGGGCTGCAGAACGAGAAGTCGCCGATCTCGACCGCCGACAAGCTGCGCTTCATCGGGCTGCTGGCCGACGCGGGGCTGCGCGAAATCGAAGCCACCAGCTTCGTCGCCCCGCGCGCGATCCCGCAGCTGGCCGACGCCGACGACCTGATGGCGTCACTCGAACGGCGGCCCGGGGTTCGATACCCGGTGCTGGTGCCGAACGAGCGCGGACTCGCCCGCGCCGAGGCCGCCGGGGCGGACGCCATCTGCGTCTTCACCGCCGCCTCGGAGGCATTCACCAGGGCCAACATCAACATGACGATCGCGGAGTCGATCGCGGCCTTCCGGCCCATCATCGACTCGGCACGCCGGCGCGGCTGGTGGACGCGCGGCTACCTGAGCACCGCGTTCGGATGCCCGTACCAGGGCGAGGTGAGCGAGGCCGCGGTCGTCGGCGTCGCCCAGCAGCTCGTGGAGCTCGGGGTCGACGAGCTGTCGATCGGCGACACGATCGGCGTTGCCGCCCCGGCTGATGTCCGGCGCGTGGTGGGCGCCCTGCTGGCGTCCGGCATCGGCCGCGAACGACTGGCCATGCACTTCCATGACACGCGGGGCACGGCGCTCGCGAATGTCAGCGCGGCGCTGGAGCTCGGAGTTCGCTGCTTCGACGCCTCGACCGGCGGCACCGGCGGCTGTCCGTACGCGCCGGGGGCGGCAGGCAACCTCGCGACCGAGGACCTGGTCTACCTGCTCGATCGCGAGGGGCTGCGGCATGGCGTCGACCTCGACGGGGTGCTGGCGGCCGCGCGTCACGTCAGCCAGACCCTCGGGCGGCCGCTGGCGACCAAGGTGGGCCAGGCCGGCGGCTGGCGCGTACCATAGGCGCCCGATGGACGCCGACGCCGCCCCGCAGCAGCAGCCACGCCCGCTGATCCTGGACGTCGACACCGGGATCGACGACATGATCGCCCTGCTCATCGCGGCCACCAGCCCCGAGCTCGCACTGCGCGGCGTCACCTGCGTCGCCGGCAACGTGGAGATCCATCACGTGGCTCGCAACACCGGCAAGATCCTGCGCATGGTCGGTCGTGGCGATGTCCCGGTCAGCATCGGTGCCGCCCGACCGCTCCAGCGCCGACTGCGCACCGCACCCGACACTCACGGCCCGTCGGGGACCGGCTACGTCGAGCTGCGCGGCGAGGATCGCCAACTCGGCACCACCGAGTACACCGCCATCCCGGCCAGCCGCTACATCGGCGCACACATCAGCCGCCATCCGGGCGAGATGACCGTGGTGGCGCTCGGGCCGCTCACCAACCTCGCGTCGGCCTCCCTGCAGGGGGTCGATCTGCGCCGCCAAGCACGCGAGGTGATCTGGATGGGCGGCACGCTCGAGGAGCGCGGAAACACCACCGAGACCGGCGAGTGGAACGCCTGCGTCGATCCGGAGGCGGCGGAAACCTGCCTGCGCGCCGGCGCGATCCACCGCATCTTCCCGCTCGATGCGACCCAGGACATCATCTTCACGATGGACGACCTGCGAGAGCTGCCGGACACGCACCTCGCCGGCATCGTGCGCGACGCGGTCCGCTTCTACGTGAACTTCCACCAGCAGGCCGATGGGATCGACGGCGCCTATCTCCACGACCCGGTCACACTGATCGGCGCGCTGCTGCGCGCGGACCTCGTCACCGAATCGGTCGAGGAGACGCTCGCCTGCGACACCAGCTCGGATCCCTACCTGGCAGGAAGCCTGTTTCGCTCGGAGGCCGCTGACCGCCCGCCGGTCACGGTCGCGACCGCCATCGAGCCCGATGGCATGAAGGCCGAGCTGATCTCACGTCTCGGGCGCGCCGTCGGCGCCCCCTACAGCTGATCACCGGCAGCACACACGGAGGAGGGTCAACCCATGGTCGTCCGCTGGATCGCCGCCCTTGTGGCCTTCCTGGTCGTGATTCTCATCGGCGTCGTCACGATCGGGAACTTCGGTACGGGGATCGACACGGGCAACTTCTTCGACACGGAGGGTGCAGACTCGTTCGCGCTCATCGGCGCCATCGCACTCGTGGTGGCGTTCCTGGTCTATGCGGCGGTCGAGTACGCGCAGACCGGCGGCTTCGCCTCGATCGCGTCGCAGTTCGACACGCGCACGATCGTGCTCATGCCGATCGCGGTGGCCATCAACATCATCCTCGGCGCGACGGTCGCCAACGCGCTCAAGCTCCCCATCTACCTCGACAGCATCGGGACGATCCTCGTCGGGGCGCTCGCCGGTCCGGTGGCCGGGGCGCTGACCGGCTTCCTCTCGAACACCCTGTGGACCTACGTGATTCCGCCGCCATTCCAGAACGGCCCCGCGGCGGCGTTCGGGATCGTGGCGGTGGTGATCGGCGTGCTCGCCGGGCTGGCCGGGCGCGCCGGCTGGCTGCGCCCGCGGCCGAACCGCAGCAGCACCGAGCTGGCGATCGGTGGCCTGATCGCGCTGGTGATCGTGGTCGGCATGGGCGTCTACGCCTACACCCGCTTCTACGGAACGACCTTCGAGTTCTTCAACCCCGACAACGACAACCTGCTGTTCGTCGTCCTCGGCTGGCTGATCGGTCTGATCTTCGTCGCCTTCGTCCTCGGCTTCGCCGCCCTGCTCTTCATCCGGCGCGACCTGGCGGTGGCGTACGTCACCGTGGCCGGCGTGGTGACGGGCCTGATCGCGGCGCTCATCAGCGCGCCAATCGCGGCCAACGTCTTCGGCGGCGTCACGGGTGGAGGCACAGACTTCCTCGTGGCCGCCTTCCGCCAGGCCGGTTCCGACCTGCAGACGGCGACCTTCCAGCAGGGCCTGCTGTCCGATCCCGTCGACAAGCTCGTGACCTTCTTCGTGGTCTACCTGATCCTGGCCTCGATGGCACGCCGCACGAAGGCGCGCTTCCCACAGGGCGAGCACCTCATCGAAGCGGGTGAAGCGGAACCCGCCGAGGAGGGCGAGTGGCGGGGGGCGACCGCCTGATCGACGCGCCGGCCGCCGACCGGGGCATGCCCGATTTCGTCGGGCGCCCCGGTCCCAGCCCGTATCACCGGCTCAACCCGCTCACCAAGGCGACCCTGGCGACGGTGACCGCCATCGCGGCGGTGGTGCTCGGCGGGCTGGCGGGCCCGATCCTGCTGGTCGCCGCGGCGGTGATCCTCCCCGCCACCGTGGCCGGCGTCCTGCTTCGGCTCGTTCGCACCACCCTGCTCCTTGCGCTGCCGATCGCCCTCTCCGCCTTCCTCGTCAACCTGTTCTTCTTCCCTGGCGGCGAGGTGGTGCTGCTGCGCGTCGGCCCGGTCACGGCGACCGCCGAAGGCCTGGGGTTCGCGATCGAGATCCTGGTGCGCATCCTCGCCATCAGCGGTGCGGTGACGCTCTTCTACCTCACGACACGGCCCGCCGACCTCGTCGTCGACCTCGAGCGGCGCGGGGTCAGCCCGCGCGTCGGCTTCGTCGCGAATGCATCGGTGCAGACCGTGCCCGCGATGGTGGATCGCGCGGCGCAGATCACGGCCGCGCAGCGAGCCCGGGGGCTGGACACCGAGGGCTCGGTCTGGCGTCGCATCCGGGGCGTGATCCCGATCGTGGGCCCTGTCATCCTCGGGTCGATCGCGGAGGTCGAGGAGCGCACCATGGCGCTCGAGGCTCGCGGCTTCACGCGACCCGGACGGCGGACGCTGCTCTGGTCGCCACCGGACACCGGGCTCGAGCGGCTGGCCCGCTGGACGCTGCTCCTGGCGCTGGTGGGCCTCGTCGTGGTCCGCGTGACCGGGATCTGGGTGTGACGCTCTCGCTGGCCGACGTCGGGTACCGCTATGCCGGTGCCAGGGAGCCGTCGCTGCTGGGCATCGACCTCGAGCTGCCCGACGGCGCGGTCGTCGGGTTGGTCGGGCCGTCGGAGGCGGGCAAGACGACCCTCTGCCTGGTGACGAGCGGCCTTGCACCGCGCACCGTCGGCGGGCAGATCCGCGGCAGGATCTCGCTGGATGGCGAGGACACCGACGGTTGGCCGATGCATCGGCTCAGCCAGCGAATCGGCATCGGCTTCCAGAACCCGGCGACCCAGCTGTCGCAGGTTGCTTCGACGGTCTTCGAGGAGGTCGCGTTCGGACCGATGAACCTGGCCGTCGCTCGCGACGAGGTGGTCGCGCGGACGTGGGCGGCGCTCGACTCGCTCGCCATCGTCGCGCTTGCCGAGCGCGACCCACGCCACCTCTCCGGCGGACAGCAGCAGCTGGTGGCGATCGCGGGGCTGCTCGCCATGCGGCCCCAGCACCTCGTCCTGGACGAGCCGACGGCGCAGCTGGATCCGGCGGGCACCCGGATGGTGGCCGACGCCATCTCGCGGCTGGCGTCGGAGGGCGCCAGCATCCTGGTCGCCGAGCAGAAGACCGACCTGCTGGCCGACGTCGCGTCCCAGGTCGTCGTGCTGTCCGAGGGCCGGGTCGCGCTCAGGGGTCCCGCGGACGAGGTGCTCGCCGATCCGCGGCTGGCCGCGCTGGGCGTGGCGGAGCCGGCCGCCGTCAGGCTGCGTCGGGTGGCGCTGGCGGCGGGCATCGACCCCAGCCGGCTGGAGGGCGCGCTCGATGGCTGAGCTGCTCATCGAGGGCCTCGTGCACGTGTATCGCGAGGGCAGGGTGCGGGCGCTCGACGGGGTGGACCTGCGGATCGGCACCGGCGAGCGCGTGGCGCTGATCGGCCAGAACGGGAGCGGCAAGACGACGCTCGTCCGTCATCTCAACGGGCTGCTGCGCCCGACCGAAGGCCGGGTGAGCATCGATGGGACCGACGCGTCGCGCCTGACCGTCGCGCGACTTGCATCGCGCGTCGGGCTCGTCTTCCAGGATCCCGACCGGCAGATCTTCGCCGCCACTGTCCGATCGGAGGTCGAGTTCGGACCGCGCAACCTCGGCCGCTCGGGAGCCGAGCTGCGGGACGCGGTCGCGGCGGCGCTCGACGCGACCGGGCTCGCCGGCCAGGAGGCCACCAACCCGTACGACCTCGGCCAATCGCGCCGGAAGCTGCTGGCGCTCGCATCGGTGCTGGCCATGCGCACCCCCGTGCTGGTGCTGGACGAGCCGACGACCGGCCAGGATGCGCGCGGCGTGGCGCGCGTGCGCCGAGTGGTCGAGGCCGCCGCCGCCGAGGGCCGAACCGTGATCGCCATCAGCCATGACATGGGCTTCGTGGCCGATGCCTTCGAGCGAGTGGTCGTGATGCGCGACGGACGAATCGTGCTCGACGGCGCACCGCAGCGGGTGTTCGCCGCCGACGCGTGGGAGACGCTGCGCTCGACCTTCCTCGAACCGCCACTGGCGGCCCGCGTCGGAGAACGTCTCGGCCTGGGCTCGACCCCGACCGACGAGAGCCTGGTCCGGGCGCTGCTGCCGGAGGGCCGGCCAGCCGGCTAGTAGAAGCCGGGCGGCGGCGGGAGCGGGTTGCCGTCGGCGTCGAGACGATCGTCCGACGGCAGGTTGTCGCGGTGCTCGCGGGCGCCGATCGGTCCCGGAATGGGGAGCGCCATGACCGACGATGGCACCTCGTCGAGGCGGTCGGCGATCCCACGCAGGCCGAGGCGCTGCAGGGCCGGCGCGTAGCGGTCGGCGAAGTCAGGGCTGCGCAGCAGGCCGAACGTGAGCGACGCGTGGGCGCGATTCAGCAGCTCGATGGCGCGGGCCGCCTCGACCTCGTTCACCTGGTTCAGCCCGAGCTGTGCCTCGAGGATGTCGAGCGCGCGATTTGCCTCTTTGCGCGTGTACTTGCTGAAATGCGGGGTACGGTTGACGAGCACGCGCGTGCGGTAGATCGCGTCGCGGACGCGGCTGTCACGGTCGAGGTGGCCCTGGGTCATGGAGCGAATACTACGCGCCGGCGCCGGCTGGGATGAGGCCATCGCCGATGCGCTGCGTCGGGCGGATCGGCCGATCCCGCTCGACGAGCGGCTCCTTCCGCGAGACGCCGATGGCGAGGTGACCCGACGCCGCTTCGACCGCGCCACCTTTCCCCCGGCGCGGCAGGCCTCGACGCTGCTGGCGATCTATCCCGACGACGGCGGCCGCCTGGTCATCCCGCTGACCGTGCGGCATGCGGACCTGCGCTCCCACGCCGGCGAGGTGTCGCTGCCGGGCGGCGCCGTCGACTCGGCCGACGCCGACCCGGAGGCGGCCGCGCTGCGCGAGGCGTGGGAGGAGATCGGCCTCGAGCCGGAGGTCGTCCGCATCATCGGCGTGCTCGACGACGTCTGGATCCCGGTCAGCAACTTCGAGCTTCGGCCATTCGTCGGCGCCGTGGCCGCACGCCCCTCGCTCGTCCCCCACGACGCGGAGGTCGCCGCGATCGTCGAGCTGCCGCTCGACGCCCTGTTCGACCCCGAGGTGTTCGGCACCGAGGAGTTCAGCGGACGCGGCTTCACCATCCACGCCGGGGCGTATCGCTACGGCGGCGTTCGCGTCTGGGGCGCCACCGCCCTGACGCTCGGCATGCTGGCGCACGTCCTGGATCGCTCCGCCTGACGCGGGGTCAGCGGCGGGTCTGGAGCTTCGTCCGCAGCGAGCCGAGCAGCTCGAGCAGCGCCGCATGCTGGGCAGCCGGCGCCGCCACGACGCTCGTGCGCGGCCCGCGCAGCTTCGGATTCCACCAGGGCCCCCCGCCGATATCGGTCACCACCGCGCCGGCGCGCTCCGAGATCAGCCCGGCCGCCGCGACGTCCCACGGCGACAGGCCGCCGTTCTGGATGAAGGCATCGAAGCGGCCGTTGGCGACATACGCGAGCGCCAGCGCCGCACTGCCCATGCGCCGATGGATCCGGATCAGTGGCGCAATCCTCCGTTCCCGCGCCAACCCACCGCGGCCGATCACGGCAAGGCTGATGACATAATCGGAGAGCGTCTCCTTGTCGGAGGCCGTGATCGGCTCGCCATTCAGCGTCGCCGGACCGTCCACGCTCGCTGCGTACAGGTCGTCGCGAGCCGGGTCGAAGATGACTCCGACGGTCGGCACATCATCGACCACCAGACCGATGCTGACGCAGTAGTACGGAATCCCGTTCGCGTAGTTGACGGTGCCGTCGAGCGGATCGACCACCCAGGTACGCCCGTTGTGCGACCCGTCGTCACGCATCACGCCGGCATGCTCGCCCGACTCCTCGGCCAGGATCGCGTCGTCGGGGTAGCGAGCCCTGACGGCGTCGATGACGGCGCGCTCCGACGCGTAGTCGGCGTTGGTCACGACGTCGCGCTTGCTCTTGTAGTCGATGCGCTCGATGCGCTCGTAGCTGTCGGTCAGGATGGCCCCGGCGCGGCGCGCGAGATCGGTCGCGAAGGCGAGCTCATCGGCCCATCGGCTGCTCATGTGCGCCGATGCTACCGCCTGCGCCGTCAGCCGACGCCGTCGTCCTCCGCACCCTTGGGCTGCGGTGGGGGCTTCTCGCCGCCGGATTCGGATCGCTCGATGAAGCTGATCTTGCCGCGCGGCTCGAGGATTCCCCAGGCGACGTCGCCCATCCGGCCGATGCCTGCCAGTCGCATCTCCGACTCGATCTCCGATCTGGTCAGCCGGCTGCGACGCAGGCTCGCTTCGAGCAGCTCGCCGTCGCGGATGACGACGCGCGGCTCTCCCTCGAGCAGCCGCTCGGCCCACGGCGACAGGTAGCTGAGCCAGCTGAAGACGAGCGCCCAGAACGCGATCGTCGAGACGGCGATGATCGCTCCTGTCAGGCTGAAGTCGTTCTGCGTGACGCCCTGCTGGATGAGGTCGCCGATGACCACGAGCACGATCAGCTCGAACGGGGTCATCTGGCCGAGCTCGCGCTTGCCCATCAGGCGCACCACTGCGTAAAGCGCCAGGAAGATGACCGTGGCCCGCAGGACGATGTCCATCAGGGAAGCACCGTGATGCCGACCTCGGTCGTGGCAAGGACCTGGTCGCCGTCGTACACGGTGACCGCGCCGACGTTCCCGGCCACGATGTCGGGGTTGACCTGGATGTCGACCTTGAGCACGAACTCCGTGTCGGCTTCGAGCTCGGCGAACGTGAACCGGAACTCGCCGTCGGCGCTCGCCTCCTCGGCCGCCCCGGGAATCATGGTGTTGACGGTCATGTCCTCCCAGAGTCCTTCATCGACCCCGATCGTCAGCTCCGCCAGCGGGCGGTCCGACACGACGCTGATCCGCATCTCGAAGATCTCGCCACTGCGGATGATCTGCGATGCGTGGACCGCCAGGCTCACTCCGTTCGCCGTGGCGCGCCAGTCGGCCTCGCGCCCAAGGAGCCCGGAGACGCCCATCGCCAGCACGACGCCGAAGACGACCAGCGAGAGCGGGCCGGCATGCTGCCGCCGGCCGTCCGCGGCTCGTGCGTGCCGGTCGTCGATGCCATCCGGAGGGCGAGAGGCTCGACTGCTGGTGCTCATGTGACTGGCCGATCGAAGCAAGTCGCGAGCCACGCGGCCGTCCACCGGCCCGGACGCTCGGCTAGGCTGTGCCGCATGCCACAGATTCACCTCCGCGCCGAGGAGGGCGACTACGCGCCGCTCGTCCTCCTGCCCGGCGATCCGAACCGCGCGCGCCGAATCTCCGAGCGCTTCGATGCCGGCTCGGCCCGCCAGGTCAACGACCATCGCGGCCTCCTCGGCTTCACCGGCACATACGGCGGCAGCCCGGTGAGCGTCCAGACCAGCGGCATGGGCACCCCGAGCATGTCGATCGTGGCGGAGGAGCTCCTGCGGCTTGGGACGAAGCGGCTCATCCGGGTCGGCACCTGCGGCGGCATCGCCGCCGGCTTGAAGACCGGGGACCTCGTCATCGCCACCGCCGCCTGCCCCGTCGACGGTGCGACGACCACCTACCTCCATGGCGAGCCCTACGCACCGGCGGCAGACTTCGCCCTGACGCGTGCGCTGGTCGACGGAGCGGAGGCGGCCGGGATCCAGGCCCGAACCGGGCTCGTTGCGTCAGTCGATGTCTTCTACAACACCGATGAGGACTACGCGAGGCGCTGGCGCGAGCGCGGCGTCCTCGCCTTCGAGATGGAGGCCTCCGCCCTGTTCTTCCTCGCTGCCCGTGCCGGCGTGCAGGCTGCCTGCGCCCTCACCGTCAGCGACGTCCTCTCCGAGGAGGTCACGACCGAGGAGTCGTATCTGCCACTCGAGGAGCTCGATCGGGCCATCGATCGCATGATCACTGTGGCGCTCGAGGCCGGCTCCAGGGCCTGAGCCGGCATCGGTCCTGCGGTAGACTCGATCGAACCATGACCGATACGCTCTCGCGGGGCGCGGCGAACCAGGCCGGCGCCATCATCAATCCGAATGCGGCGGCCGAGGCGCAGGACTTCCTGCCGCTCAAGGGCATCGACCACGTCGAATTCTGGGTCGGCAACGCCAAGCAGGCAGCGCACTACTACCGCGCGCTTTGGGGCTTTACGCCGGTGGCCTACGCGGGGCTCGAGACCGGCGTTCGCGACCGGTCCAGCTTCGTGATGGTCCAGAACGACATCCGTTTCGTCTTCACCGGCCCGATCTCCCCGGACGGTGAGATCGCGGAGCACGTCGCCAAGCACGGCGACGGGGTGCGGGACATTGCGTTCGCCGTCGACGACGTCGGCTCCGCGTGGCGCGAGACGACGACGCGCGGCGCCGTGTCCGCGCTCGAGCCGACCGAGATCGAGGGCAAGAAGGGCAAGCTGCGGCGAAGCGCCATCCACACCTACGGCGAGGTGGTCCACTCGTTCGTCGACCGCTCCGACTATCACGGCACGTTCGCGCCCGGGTACCACAAGGTGTCGCAGCCGCCGGCGGCCCCGACCGGGCAGAGCCTGCTCGAGGTCGACCACTGCGTCGGCAACGTCGACCTCGGCGACATGAACCGGTTCGTCGACTTCTACCGCGACGTCCTCGGCTTCGCGCAGCTCATCCACTACGACGACAAGGTCATCCATACCGACTACTCAGCGCTGATGAGCAAGGTGATGACGAACGGGAACGGCCGGATCAAGTTCCCGATCAACGAGCCGGCGGCCGGCAAGAAGAAGAGCCAGATCCAGGAGTTCCTCGACTACTACCTCGACGCCGGGACGCAGCACATCGCCCTGAGGACCGAGGACATCGTCGGCACCGTCGGCGCGCTCCGCCAGCGCGGCGTCGAGTTCCTCGGCATGCCGCACGCCTATTACGAGTCGCTCCCCGATCGGGTCGGCGACGTCGGTGTGCCGATGGACACGCTCGAGGAGCTCGGCATCGAGGCCGATCGCGACGAGGAGGGCTACCTGCTCCAGATCTTCACCCGTCCGGTGCAGGATCGCCCGACCTTCTTCTTCGAGATCATCGAGCGCCATGGCTCGCGCGGCTTCGGCGTCGGGAACTTCAAGGCACTGTTCGAGGCGATCGAGATCGAGCAGGCTCGGCGCGGCAACCTCTAGCCTCGGGCGCCGCCTCCGCAACCTGGCGCTCGTCGGCCTCGCCGCGCTGGCCATCCTGTTCGGCGTCGTACTTGCCTTCAGGACGCAGCTGTTGTCGATCCTCGGCGTGAACTTCGACGCCGGAGCTGGCGGCCGCGCCGAGCTGAGCGTGCCGGAGGGGTATGCCGCATCGGTGTTCGCGGAGGGCCTCGCCGGGCCGCGTTTCATGGCGGTCTCGCCGGGTGGCGTCCTGTTCGTCGCCGAGCGCGGCGCGGACCGAGTCGTGGCCCTGCCCGACGAGGACGGTGACGGCGTTGCCGATGATATCGTCGAGATCGGCTCCGGGTACGGCAACGCACATGACATCGAATTCGAGGCAGACGGGTCGCTGCTCGTCGCCGGCGACGCAACGCTGTACCGCGTGACGCTGTCACCTCCCGACTTTCTGACCGAGGCGGGTCGTGCGGTCGTCGTCGACGGCCTCCCGACCGGCGGGCATGCGACGAAGACGGTCGAAGTGCTCCCGTCCGGCGACCTGCTGCTGTCGATCGGGTCGTCCTGCGACGTGTGCAACGAGGAGCGATGCGCGGCGGGCGACGGTGGCATTGGTGACGCCGGATGGACGGCAGCGCACGTACATGCGAGGACTGCGCAACGCCGTCGGCCTCTGGGTCGACGAGGCGACCGGCCGGGCGTGGGCGACGAACATGGGCCGCGATCAGCTCGGCGACGATCGGCCACCGGAGACGCTCTACGAGGTCATCGACGGCGCCGATGCCGGCTGGCCGCGCTGCCATGCCGGCCAGCTCATCGATCCCGAGTTCGGTACGGGCGCCGATTCGTGTGCCGGCGTGGCGAGCCCCGCCGCGACCTTCCCGGCGCACATGGCACCGCTCGCTGCGGTCGCCTGGGAGGATCACCTCGCGATCGCCTTCCACGGCTCGTGGAACTCGTCGCGAAAGGTCGGATACGCCGTGTGGTGGTTGCCGTGGGATGGCCGGCCGGCAGGCGATCCGAGCGTCCTGGCGTCCGGGTTCCTGCCCCGTCCCGATGGCGACGCGCTGGGCAGGCCGGCCGGTCTGGCGGTCGGCGCGGACGGCGCGCTGTACGTCAGCGACGACAAGGCCGGGTTCATCTACCGGATCGCCGCGGCCGGCGAATAGCCACCGGTCCGCACCGGACCGACGCAAACGGCTCGCCCGTCGGTACTCCAGTACGCCCGGGTACTCTCCCAGACCCCACCACGCGAAATTTCGCGATTCGCCCGAATCCGATTGTTAAATCCACGCCGTACCCCATGTGACGATTACGTCCCTCGCGGACGAGGGCTCGGCACCGGATGCTCCATCGACCATTCCAATGCCCGGTATGGAGAACCAATCCGTGCGCCGAGACACGACCGCCCGCCAGAACCCGCACCTGCCGAATCGACGGCGGCTCGTTGCCGCCGTCTCGGCAGTCGCGCTGGCATGGTCGCTCGCGCTCACCGTCGCCACCCCGTCGATGGCCGCGCCGGGTACCCGGGTCAACATCGATCCGGATGTGCTCACCGTGACCGTCGGCCAGGTGGTCTCGGTGACTGCCCACGTCGCGGAGCCGAACGGAGACCCATCGATCGGCACCGACTCCAACACCCGAGTGCGCTGGTACTTCGGCGCCGGCAGCCCGAACGACATCCCCAGCCCGGGAAACAGCCCGGACCTCGAGTGCTGGACCGGCGACGAGGGCCAGTGCTCCGTCTCATACGTCGCGGCGTTCGTCGGCACGGACAGCATCTGCGCGATCGTCGGTGGACCCACGTCGTCCTGCGACGAGCCCTACGACTCCCCGGAGTGGGGTGACAACGTCGACGTCGCGCTCCGCATCGTCGTGAACGGCGGTCCCACGCCGACGCCGACCCCGACGCCCACCCGACGCCCACGCCGACGCCGACCCCGCCCACGCCCACGCCGACGCCCACGCCGACGCCCGACGCCCACGCCACGCCACCCCGCCCGACGCCCACGCCGACCCCGACGCCCACGCCGACGCCGACGCCCACGCCGACGCCGACCCCGACGCCCACGCCGACCCCGACGCCCACGCCGACCCCGACGCCCACGCCGACCCCGACGCCCACGCCGACCCCGACGCCCACGCCGACCCCGACGCCCACGCCGACCCCGACCCCGACGCCGACGCCCACCGACCCGACGCCCACCCCGAGTCAGCGCCCGAGGCAGCGCCCGGGCCCACCTCGACGCCACCGGCAGCCGCCGTCGCGATCCCGTCGAACGACGCGATTCCGACACGGCCTGCCGCGAGCCTGACCGGACCCGGCGAGACGCCGTCGTCCGTGATGGAGGCCCCGTCGGAGACGCCGGTCCCCGAGCTCACCGCGTCGCGCCAGGGCGAGAGTGAGACCTCGACCGAGCCGGCCAATCCGCTGCCGGACGCCGCGCCCGCCGGCCTGACGGGACCCGTCGAGCCGATCGGCCCGGTGGGCGTCGTCGGCCAGGTGCTCTCGGCTGCGGCGCAGGAGATCGTGCGCGTCGTGCGCCCGGAGGCGGCGGTGGCGGTCGCGGCCGAGTTCGGCTTCCCGCTTGCGCTGGCGGTCGCAGTCTTCGGCTTCCTGCTGATCCAGGGCTACGTCGACCGACGCGATCCGAAGCTGCGCATGGCGCCGCAGACGGTGCACGAGACCACCATGCAGTTCAAGCTGGAGGAGCAGCTGTGATCCGGCAGCACCAGCGCCCCGAGGAGTACACCGCGCTCAGCGATCGCATGGGCTACCTCCTCATGCTGCGGATCGGCATGGCGCTGGTCGTGGTCGCGTGGAGCGCGATTCGGCCCGAGGCGCTCGGGACGCCGTTCGCCGTCCTCGCCGCGATGAGCCTCGGCTACGTCGTCGTGGCGGGCCTCGCGGAGCTGCTGCGACGTCGCGTCAGCCGCTATGGCTTCGCGGTGCTGAGCGTGCTCCTCATCCTGGACGGGCTGTACCTGGCCTACGCGATGTACGTCACCGGCGCGACCCAGAGCCCGATCCGCTTCCTCATCTATCTGCATCTCGTCGCGGTGTCGCTGCTGGCCTCGTACCGAACCGGACTGAAGATCGCGCTCTGGCACTCGCTGCTGCTCTTCGTCGTGCTGTACGCGCAGGCCGCCTCCCTGCTGCCACCGATCGACGTGATCCCCGGCCGTGGGATCGATTTCGACCGGATGCCCGTGCTCAACGTGACCTCGTTCTGGCTCTTCGCCCTCGCCACGTCGATCTTCTCCGCCATGAACGAGCGTGAGCTCAGACAGCGTCGCGCCGATCTGCAGGCGCTCGTCGACGTCGGCGCGCGTCTCGACGAGGTCGCCGACCCGATCCTCCAGGCCCGCGTCGTCCTCGACGGCATGGCGGCCCGGTTCGGCTTCGAGCGCGGGCTCGTCATCGGTGCGGTGGACGGCAACCTGGTGGTCCTCGCTTCGCGAGGCGCCACCGAGTGGACGGGATCCGAGCCGGCTGACGCCATCATTCGTCGTGCCTGGGAGCGCCGGGAGCTGCTGCCGGTCAAGCGCATCAACCCCGAGGGCAACCCGCTCCTCGCGGCGGCACTGCCCGACGCCCGCAACCTGCTCGTGTCGCCGATGATCGCCGACGGCCGGCCGGTTGGGGCGATCGTGGTCGAACATCGGTCACGCACCGTGTTCGGCGTCGAACGGCGCGTCGCGTCGGTGCTCGGCCAGTTCTCGGCGGTGGCGGCGCTGAACCTTCGGAACGCGGTGCTGCTGCGGCACGTGCAGGACCTGGCTGAGCAGGATGCGCTCACCGGCGCCGCCAATCGGCGCATGTTCCAGCGCACGCTCGAGACCACGCTGGCGGCGCAGACCGGCGACGAGCCCGGTCCCGAGCGAATCACCGCGGTGCTCTTCATCGACCTCGACGACTTCAAGATCGTCAACGACAGCATGGGTCACGCCGCCGGAGACCAGCTCCTGGTTGCCGTCACCGATCGGATCAGAGGGCTGGTGCGCCAGGGCGACCTCGTCGCACGGCTGGGGGGCGACGAGTTCGCGATCCTGACCGGCGACCTCCCCGACCTCCGGCGCTCGCGCGCCATGGCGGAGCGCCTCGTTCGTGACCTCCGGGTCCCGTACGTGCTCAGCGGCAAGACGGTGACGGTCACCGCCAGCATCGGGATCGCCAGCGCGCGCGAGGCCGGCAGCGATGCGCAGGAGGTGGTCCGGAACGCCGACGTCGCGATGTACATGGCCAAGGCGAACGGCAAGTCCGGCTTTGCGATCTTCGATCCGGGCATGCACGCCGCCGTCCGCGCCCGCCACGAGCTCGGCGCCGAGCTGCAGCACGCGGTCGACCTCGGCCAGCTCCGCCTCGTCTACCAGCCGATCGTGTCGCTCGAGTCGGGCCGGATCTCCGGCCTCGAGGCCCTCGTGCGATGGCAGCATCCGGAACGCGGTCTGGTGGCTCCCGGCGAGTTCATCGAGATCGCCGAGGAGAACGGCGCCATCCTTCCCATCGGACGCTGGGTGATGCGCGAGGCCTGCGAGCGCGCCGTCGCGTGGCAGGCCGCAGGAGTCACGCCGCCGGGACTGTTCCTGTGCGTGAACGTCTCCGCCCGCGAGATCCAGCAGCCCGGCTTCGTCGGCGCCGTCGAGGAGACGCTGGCCTGGGCGGGCCTCGAGCCGACGCGGCTCATCCTCGAGATCACCGAGACCGCGCTCATCAAGGCAACCTCGACGACGGTGGCCACCCTCGAGGCGCTGCGCGCCCTCGGTGTCCGCGTCGTGATCGACGACTTCGGCACCGGCTACTTCTCGCTCAGCCACCTGCGGCAGTTCCCGGTCGACGCGCTCAAGATCGCCGGCGAGTTCGTCCAGGTCGCCGAGGGCGACTCGCGGTCGGCCGCGCTGGCCGGCGCCATCGTGGCGCTCGGCGAGTCGCTCGAGATCGCCACCGTCGCAGAGGGCATCGAGACGAAGGAGCACGCCGAGCGGATGCGCTCGCTCGGCTGCACCTACGGGCAGGGCTACTTCTTTGCCAAGCCGATGGGCGCCGAGGATATCGAGGCGGGCGTCGAGGGCCTTTCCACGCCGGCCCGATGGCAGCCTGCCGGAGTCCCCGCCAAGGGGCGGCGGAAGCGCCGAACGCTGCGGACGGAGCCGAGCCCGGCCTGAAGCCCGCCTACTGCTCTCTCAGGCAGAGGGCCACGAGATTGAGTCCCGGGCTGCTGCCGCTCGCAACCTGACAGCCGATCCGTTCCGAGAGGAAGTTCGTCGGTCCGTAGGTCGCGAAGGGAATCAGGACCGATCCTCGACGAGCGTGTCGGCAAGCGACACGGCACGATCCGTGCGCTCGGGGTCCGCCAGCAGAGAGAGGCCATCCATCTGGCCCACCAAGGAGTCGGGCATCCATCCCTCCGGGACGAGTTTGAAGAGGTGGCCGACGGCGTTGGCGGCATCCGGGATCATGCAGCCGCAGTCCCCGAACGCATTCACGATCCCCACGCCGGACGCTGGGTCGCTCGCCTCCGCTATCGGGTCCTGGACGAAGCGAACCTCGACGGAGATTCCGATCGGCCCGAGCTGCCGGGCCAGCTCCTCCGCCCACGCCTCGCAGCCGGGAAACTCGCAGGCAGCGATCGTGACGGACCCCGTACGTCCGGCCATCAGCTCCAATGCGCGCTCGACATTCGGCTCCGGACTGCCCTGTTCGGTGCGATCGTGGCCTGGGACGGCCGGGCTCAGCAGGGAAGTCACGATCCTCGCCATCGAATATCGCGGCGAGCGCCGCGCGGTCGATGGCCTGTGCGATCGCCTCGCGCACCGTCACGTCGGCAAGGAACGGGTCGTTCGGGTTGAGCGCGACCATGTCCATCGCCTGCGTCTGCGTCACGAAGTAGCGCTGGTCGCCGGCGGCAGCTGCATCGCTGCCCGGTCCCCACTCCTGGTCCACCTGTCCACCCGCCTCGAGACCCTCGGCCCAGATGACGAGATCGGTCTCGCCGCGCTCGACCTCGCCGATCAGCCGGCCGGCGTCTTCCAGGACGCGCCACACGATGGCCTCGAAGTTCGCCCTCCGCGGCCCGGGGTAGTTCGGATTGGCCTTCATCAGCAGGACCACGCCGCCGAGGCTCTCCGCGATGTAATACGGACCAGATCGCGGGACAGGTGGAAAGTCGATCCCATTCATGAGCGCGGCCGTCCCGAGGGGCACCGGACACACGATCGGCAGCGCAAGGCGGTGGAGGAACGCGGGGTCGGGCCGCTCGAGCGTGATCGTCAGCGAGTCTCCATCAGCACGCAGGCCGCTGACCGTAGCTTGCATCCCCGTCATGGAACGCCTGCGCACCCGCGATCATCGACAGTTGCTCGATGGCCGTGGCGTTCGGGCCGAGTGCCGAGGAGAAGGCGCGCTCGATCGAAAACCGATATGTCTCGGCCGTGATCGGCTCATTGGAGGGGGGTGAGAAGGCATAACCCTCGCGAACCGTGAACGTGTACGTCAGGCCATCGGCCGATACCTCCGGCATGGCGGCGGCCACCTCGGGCCGCAGCTGCCAGCCATCGGGCGCCGGCAGGTCGGGATAGTTCAGCAGCTTGGCGCAGGTCGCCTGCTCGGCTTCGTCGCGCAGGGCATTGCCGAAAGATCCGGCGATCGCAGGGTCCGTGTACTCGAATGGATTGAGCGAGGTCCCGACCCGGAGCACGTCGCCGGACAGGCCGGAGAGAACGTCCGCCATCTGCCTGGGCATCGCGAGCGCAAGCTCGCCCTCGCCCTCGGCGAGGTCGTTCACCGACCTGCCCGACCGGGAACGTCGTCTGCTCGCCCGTCAGCTGGTCGATCCGGTCGACCGTTCGTTCCTCCTCGCCGGCCGCCCACACACCGCCGTCGGTCGCGTCGAGATACCAGGCGCCCGGGACCGAATAGGTGTCGAGGATGCGGCCGCCATCGTCGATCTTGAAGACCTCGCCGTTCTCCGGATTGGTCGCCCACAGGATGCCGTCCAAGAGGACGAGGTTCGAAATGGGCCCCGTGACCGAGACATCGACGGTGACCTCACCCCTCCCAGGATCGATGCGATGGATCTCGCCCGACCCGAAGTCACCGGCCCAGACGACGTCGTCGCTGGCCACGACGTTGGTTGTGAAGAACGGGGTAGCGATCCTGCACCTCGCCCGATGACGGGATCGATTCGGAGCAGGCCCTCCGGATCATCCCTCACGCCCACCCAGAGGCTCCCGGCGCCCATGGCAATCCCCCCCAGCCCGCCGACCTCGTCGCTGACGCGGAACTCGCTGACCTGCCGTCCCGATACGGCGTCGAGCTTGTGGATCAGCGGCTCCTCATAGTCCGTGAACCAGACCGTACTGCCGTCGACGAGCCACGTGCCAGGGGAGAACCCGATCGGGATCGTCCCGATCACCGCGTGCGTCTCGGGTTCGACCCGATGAAGCGCAGCAGGCCCGAATGCGAGAACCCAGAACGCTCCCTCGACATACTCCACTTCGACGGCGGTTGCGAAGGCCAGCCGCTCACCGATCGGCATACCGGTCTCCGGATCGATGAACGCGAGCCCGGGCCCATCGAACGGCGCGGTTGCGGCGACCGACGAGCCGGCCGCTGCGGAACCGCTTGGCTGTGGCGTATCGGATCGGTTCATGCCGAGCGCGAACAGGGTCACGCCGGTTCCGACCGCCCCGATGAGGCCTGCCGCCAGGAGCGCCAGGCGCCGACGGTCCACGCGGACGGCACCGCCACGGCGTGACGGCGCGATGGGATCGGTCGACGCGATGACTCGAACCGCGCGCACTGGCTCGGAGAATCCCTTGACGCGCACGGTGCGCGGCGAGACGTATCGGATCCCCTCGACGGTAGAGGCAAGATGAACCACCGCGTCCGACGCGACCACCTCTCCGGGCCCCGCGAGCGCGCACAGCCGCGCCGCGAGATTCAATGCGCTGCCTCGATAGCCGTCGCCGACCCGCACCGCCTCGCCGGCGTCAATGCCGATGCCGACCCCTCGCGGCAGCTCGGCGGCAATGAACTCAGCCTGCAGCTCCAGGGCCGACCGCAGGGCCTGGCGCGTGGACGGGAAGACGACCAGCGCCTCGTCGCCGCGCAGCTCGACCAGCTGTCCCCCTCGCGCCGTCACCACGGCCGCGGTGATCTCGGCGAACCGCGTGGCGAGGGCGGCGGCGGCATCGTCGCCCCTCTCGCCGGTGAAGGTCGTGTAGCCGCGGATGTCGGCAATCAGCACGGTCCGGACGTCGGTACTGGTCGACGCGGACTCGCCTGATTCCTCGTGGGTTTGCGTGGGCTCGGGCACGCTGCGACTCCATCGGGGCGCGGGCACCAGAGTCTACGCCGCCCGGCGCATGGTCCGACGGAGGGGCCACGTTCCGGCATCGCCGCGCCGTAGCCGGTAGCATCGGTCCCCGAATGGGAACGAACAAGCTGCCGAGCCAGGCCGACGACTTTCCAGCCTGGTACGTCGAGGTCGTGAAGCGAGCCGAGCTCGCGGAGCACGGACCGGCGAAGGGCTCGATGATCATCAAGCCGCACGGCTACGCGATCTGGGAGCTCACCCAGCGGGCGCTTGACGACCGATTCAAGGCCACGGGACACGAGAATCTCTACTTCCCGCTCCTCATCCCGATGAGCCTGCTTCAGAAGGAAGCCGATCACGTCGAGGGCTTCGCCCCGCAGGTGGCCGTGGTGACGCATGGTGGCGGAGAGAAGCTCGAGGAGCCGCTCGCCATCCGGCCAACCAGCGAGACGATCATCTGGAGCACCTACAAGCGCTGGATCCAGAGCTACCGCGACCTGCCGCTGCTCTACAACCAGTGGGCGAACGTCGTGCGCTGGGAGATGCGGACGCGGCTGTTCCTGCGCACCAGCGAGTTCCTGTGGCAGGAGGGCCACACGGCGCACGCCACGTCGGACGAGGCCCTGGCCGAGGCGCTCCGGATGCTCGAGGTGTACCGAGAGGTGGCCGAGGACGTCCTCGCCATCCCGGTCTTCAAGGGGCGCAAGTCACCCGCTGAGCGGTTCCCCGGGGCCGTCGAGACCTACTGCATCGAGGGTCTGATGCGCGACGCGAAGGCGCTGCAGTGCGGCACCAGCCACTTCCTGGGCCAGAACTTCGGCAAGGCCTACGACGTGACGTTCATCAACACCGATGGCGCCCAGGAGCACGCCTGGGGCACCTCGTGGGGATTTTCGGCGCGAATGGTCGGAGGCACGATCATGGCCCATGGCGACGACGCCGGGCTGCGCCTGCCACCCGCCGTCGCGCCGGTCCAGGTGGCGATCGTGCCGATCTATCGGTCAGACGGCGAGCGCGCTTCGGTGATGAGCGTCGCGGATGGGCTGCGGACCGACCTGGCCGCGCGCGGCATCCGGGTGCGCCTCGACGATCGCGATCAGCACCGGCCCGGCTACAAGTTCGCCGAGTGGGAGCTCAAGGGGGTCCCGCTGCGCATCGAGCTCGGCCCTCGCGACGTCGCCGCCGGCCGCGCCGTGATCGCGAGCCGCCTCGGCGGCGAGAAGGAGGAAGTTTCCATCGCCGAGGTGGCCGCCGGGATGGCCGGCCGCCTCGCATCGGTCCAGCGAGAGCTCTTCGCCGATGCGCTCGCCTTCCGAGAGGCGAACACGCATCGGATCGGCTCGTTTGACGAGTTCGCCAGCGGCATCGAGGAGCGGGGCGGCTTCTGGGTCGGCCCATGGTGCGGCGAGGGCAGCTGTGAGGCAGAGATCGCCGCCAGGACCAAGGCCACCATCCGCTTCCTGCCGCTTGAGCCGACCGATCCCGGAGCGGACTGCATGCACTGCGGCAAGCCGGGCGTCGACGTGGCGCACTGGGCGCGAGCGTACTGATGACGATGAGCTGGCGGCTCGCGGGCAGCGCGCTCGGCGTGCTGGTGCTCGCCGGCTGCGGGGCCTTGTCCACGGCGCAGCCAGAATGGGTGGTGAAGCGCAATCCGCTGCCTGCCTGCGGGGAGGAGGTCGTCGAGCGCGGCGACACCGACGTCGAGGCCCGTCAATGCCTGCTCGACGCCTTTCGCGCCGGCACCGGTGGCGAGCTGATCACGACCCAGCCGTCGGGTCAGGATGGCCAGGTGACTCGCTATCTGCGCGTCCATGAGAACGGCACGATCGAGGTCTTCATCGATGCCACCCAGGACCCGAACGGATCGGGGACGTGGGAGCGGGAAACGTGCGGGGCGATGCTCGGCGCGGACGAGGTCCGCGACGTGTGGGTCGAGGAGGTGTTCGTGATCCTCAACTGCGAGAGCCAACCCGTCCCTTGAGCTGGGCGGGTAGCATCGGCCGATGAGCACCTCGGTCGAGCCGCACATCGTCTCGATCTCCGAGATCCGAGAGGCGGCTGAGCGCATCCGTGGCGTGGCCACCCGAACGCCGCTGCTGCACTGGGATGACACGACCTGGTTGAAGCCCGAGTCGCTCCAGCCGATCGGCGCATTCAAAATGCGCGGCGCCTACAACAAGATCGCCTCCCTGACCGATGCCGAGCGCGCCCGCGGCGTGGTCAGCTACTCGTCCGGCAACCACGCGCAGGCCGTTGCGCGCGCCGCACGCCTGCTCGGTGCGCGCGCCGTGATCTGCATGCCCGAGAACGCCCCGCGGGTGAAGGTCGAGGGCGTCCGCCGCGACGGAGCCGAGGTGATCACCACCGGCAACGACTCCGAGGAGCGCCACCAGCGGGCGCTGCAGCTGGTCGAGGAACGCGGACTCGTGATGGTGGAGCCCTACGACGACCCTGCCATCATCGCGGGCCAGGGAACCTGCGGCCTCGAGATCGCGGAGGATCTGCCCGGCGTGACGAGCGTGCTGGTCCCGGTCTCCGGCGGCGGCCTGTCGTCAGGTGTTGCGACCGCCGTCAAGGCGCTTGCGCCATCGGCGCGCGTCATCGGCGTCGAGCCCGAGCTGGCCGCCGACGCCAAGGAGTCGCTCGAGCGCGGCGAGCTCGTGACCTGGACCGCCGATCAGACGGTGCGCACCATGGCAGACGGCCTTCGAACGAACTCGCTCGGTGCGCTGCCGTTCGAGCACCTGCGCCGCTTCATGGACGAGATCGTCACCGTCAGCGAGGCAGAGATCGCCGACGCGATGCGCGAGCTCGCCAATCGCGCGCGGCTCGTGGTCGAGCCGTCCGGCGCCGCGGCCATGGCGGCGCACCTCGGCGGTCACGTCCCGCAGGTCGCGGGCGACGACGCCCGCGTCGTGATCATCTCCGGCGGGAACCTGGATCCGGAGCTCTTCCTCCGTATCCTCGGCGGCGCATCGTCCTGAGCTCCGGGATCAGCCTTCCTTGAGCAGCTCCGCGGCGCGGTCGAGCTGAGGATCGTCAGCCGAGGTCGGATCCTCGGGCGACGCCACAACGACATCCGGCTGGATCCCATCCGGCGCCGCAGAATTGTGGAGGGGCGTGAACCAGCGGTCGGTGGTGATGCGCAGCCCGCCGCCGTTCGGCAGGTCGTTCCAGATCTGGACCGTGTTCTTGCCGAAGGTTGGCTCGCCGACGATGGTGGCGCGTTCGGTCTCCTTGAGCGCGGCCGCCACGATCTCGGACGCCGATGCCGAGCCCTCATCGACCAGCACGGCGACGGTGATGGCGTCCGACTGAGCAAGCCCGCCCGCCTCGGACTCCCAGCGCTGGACGTCCTCACCGGACTCGACGGTGAAGAGCAGCTGGCCGGCCGGCACGAACTGGCTGGCGATGCCCTGGGCGGTGGTGATGAATCCGCCCGGATTGCCGCGCAGGTCGAACACGATCGACGTGGCGCCCTGCTGGATCAGCGATCCGAGCTGCTCCCGGAACAGGCCGGTGGCGCGATCGGTGAACGTCGTCAGGCGGATGTAGCCGATGCCGTCCTCGAGCATCCGGGCGTCGACCTCCTGGAGGTCGATGAGCGCCCGGGTGATCGTGATGTCGCGCTCTGCGCCGTCGCGCTCGATCGTGAGCGTGACGTCCGTCCCTGCCTCGCCCCGCACGTCGAAGACGAGCGTGCTGATCGATTCGCCGACCGTCGACGTGCCGTCGATCTCAAGCACGCGGTCGCCGGCGCGCAGGCCCGCCTCCTCGGCCGGCGAGCCCGCCAGCGGCGCCACGATGACCATCGCGCAGGTCTGCGTCACGACCGTGCACGCGGCGAGGTCGTCGGGGGTGACGAGGTTCTCCATGCCGACCTCTGCCCCGATGCCGCTGAACTCGCCCGAGAGGTCGTCGAGCGCGGACCCGTACTGCTCCGGTGGCAGGTAGCCCGAGTAGGGATCGCCGAGGCCGTATTCGATCATCCCGCGCACGGCGCCGTCGACAAGCTCCTCGTCGGTGATCTCGTCGACGTAGTCGCCCTTGATCTGCGCGTACGCCTCGCACAGGACCGCGAAGGCCTCGGTCGGCTCCGCGCAGCTCACCGTCTCGAGCGTCGGTGTCGGGCCTGGCGTCGCCCCGTCCGACGGGACGGACGCGGAAGGCACGGTCGAGGCCGATGGGTCGGCCAGGCCGAGGCCGGCCCCGCCACCGCCGACCGCCAGGCCGGCCACGAAGGTGGCGGCGCCGAAGAGGAGGAGGACGGCGATCAGGGCCGCGGCCCCGGCCGCGGGCGAGCGGGCAGCTCGATTGGTGGTCATCGGTCAATCCTGTGATACGGGACGGGGCACGCGGGACGCGCATTCTCCCGCGAAACGGACCGATGCGCTCGGGACCTCACCGGCGAACGGCGCGCAACCCCAGGAAGATCGGGATCTCGGCGTTTGCCCGTGCATCCCCACGCGCAGCGCTGCCCGGGCGTCGCTCGGGCGGCAGGTCGGGCACCTCGAGCATCGCGTCGGTCGCAAATCCGGCATCGGCGAGCGCATTCACGTAGGTACCGATCGGCCGGTGGAACGACCGGGTCGGCAGCCCGCCGCCGAGCGACTTCATCGGCACCGCCATCTCACCGAGATAGCCGTCGATGCGCCGATAGGTCAGCTTGCGGCTCTCGTCGAAGCCCCAGCCGGAGTGCCGCGGCTGCCGAAATGCGGGGTGGGTCATCAGCAGGACGACCCGGCTCGGCGGTCGGAGCGCCCAGTCGATGCCGCGGATGACGTCCTCGAGCGGGTCCATGTCCTGGATCGAGAGGAGGAGGACCGCCGCATCGAAGGCCGCCCGATCGAGCCCCGCCACGGCCGGCAGCCGTCGCGCGTCGCCCACCAGGTAGCGGGCGTGACGCAGCCGCCCGTGCCGTCGCCTGGCCGCAGCGATCAGCTTGGCCGAGGCGTCGACCACGGTGACCGTGGCGCCGGCCTCGGTCAGGTACGGAGCCAGGACTCCCTGGCCGCCACCGACGTCGAGGATCTGTTCGCCGGGGCGCGGCTGAAGCAGATCGAGGACGGCAGGGATGGCGAGCTCGCGGTGGTAGGCCGATCCGTCGTCGCCGACCCAGCCGTCGTACCAGGTCGCCACGCGCTCCCAGCTCGTTTCGCGCGGCGCGCCGCTCGTCTCGGGACCCTGGCGGCGTCGTGGCGGTCGGCGGCTCATCGATCCCCGAGGCCCTCGCGCAGCCCGCCGAGGAACGCGACCGCGTTGGCGCCGAGCGCACCGACCGCGTAGCCCCCCTCCTGCAGGGCGACGACACCGATCCCCAGCTCGCCGACTCGGGAGCCGATGCGCGCGTAGTCATCGGTCTGCAGCGCGAGGTTGCAGATGGGGTCCGCGTGGTACGTGTCGAATCCCAGCGAGAGCACGAGCGGCGCATCGGGGTCGAAGGCCGAAATGGCGTCGAGGCCGTCGGCCAGCGCCGCCAGGTATCCGTCGCCATCGGTTCCCGGCGGGAGCGGCAGGTTCAGGTTGGCTCCCTCGCCCGCTCCGGCCCCGCGCTCGGCGGCGTACCCGGAGTAGTGCGGGTAGATGCCGCCCGGGTCGCCATGCAGGCTGACGTACAGCACGTCGTCGCGCTGCCAGAAGATCTGCTGCGTCCCGTTGCCGTGATGGAAGTCGACGTCCAGGACGGCGACCCTCGCGGCGCCGCGAGAGATGAATGACTCGGCAACGATCGCGGCGTTATTGAAATAGCAGTACCCGCCGATCAGGTTGCGGCCGGCGTGATGGCCCGGTGGCCGGCACAGCCCGTAGGCCAGCGGTGCGCCATCGAGCACCCGATCGGCCGCGGTCAGCGCGATGTCGACGGCTGCCCGAGCGGCGTCGGCCGTGCCGGCGACGATCGGCGTTGCGGTGTCGAAGCAGTAAGCGCCGAGCCGAAGGTGGCGGCCGGCCGGCAGCGACTCCAGCGCCATCGGCCCGGCATAGGCACCGAGCAGGAACGTGTCGGGGATGAGCGGCCGGGCAGGATCCCAGCCGGCGGCCATGGCATCCGTCCAGACGTGCTCGACCAGGTCGATCAGCTCCAGCTCATGGACCGCCGCGATCGGGTCAGGTCCGTGCTGAACGGGTGGCTCGAGGGTGTAATCACCGGTCGCCAGCAATGCGTCGCGAATGACGATCGCGCGCTCGGGTGACTCCCAGCACGGGATCTCCCGCCCGCCCTGCAGCTCGATCAGCCCGTCATGGGCGAGGTGGTCGTCGGACGCGATGATCGGGATCGATTCGATCGGCATGGGCTGAACGAGAATAGCGACCAGCCCGTATCCTCCGCAGACGCATTGTTCGGAGGGCCGATGACCGATCCGCACGCCGGCGCGAAGCTCTGGCGGACCCTGCGCGACGAGGTCGCCCGGGCGGTGGTCGGCGGCGAGCAGCCGCTGAAGCTCCTGACGGTCGCCCTGCTTGCCGAGGGCCACGCCCTCATCGAGGACGTGCCCGGCGTCGGCAAGACGCTCCTGGCCCGGGCACTGGCCCGCGCGCTGGGCCTCGAGTTCGGCAGGGTCCAGGGCACGCCGGACCTGCTGCCGTCGGACGTCACGGGCTCCAGCGTCCTGGCGGACGGGACCTTCCGCTTCATCCCCGGACCCATCTTCACGAATGTCCTGCTGGTGGACGAGATCAACCGGGCAACGCCGCGAACGCAGTCGGCGCTGCTGGAGGCGATGCAGGAGCGCCAGGTAAGTGTCGATGGCGAGACGCGCCCGATCCCGGCGCCGTTCATGGTGCTCGCCACGCAGAACCCCGTCGAGCTCGAGGGCACGTTCGCCCTGCCGGAGGCGCAGCTCGACCGCTTCCTCGTGCGCATCGTGCTCGGCTATCCCGACGAGGCCGATGAGCGCGCGATCGCTCGACGCTATCGCTCGGCCGGCGAGCCGCTCGACGCCGTGAGGCCGGTGATGGACTCGGCGACGCTGCCCGCCATCCGTGACGCCGCGCGACAGGTGACCGTGAGCGACGAGGTCGAGGGCTACCTGGTGCGGATCGTGCGCGCCACGCGAGAGCACGCGGACCTCCAGCTCGGCGCGAGCCCGCGCGCCAGCGTCGCGCTCTATCGCGCCGCCCAGGCCCTGGCGCTCATCGAGGGCCGTGACTTCGTCCTTCCCGATGACGTCGCGGCGCTGGCGGGCCCGGTGCTGACCCATCGGCTGCTCGTCGACGTCGACCGCGAGCTGCGCGGCGCAACCGCCGCGGACGTCATCACGGAGGTGCTCGCTGGGGTCGCGGTCGGAGTCGGCGCCGGCGTGCGCTGAGTCGCGAACGATGGGCGGCTGGACTCTGCTCGGGCTGGCGATGCTCGTCGCCGGCGCCCTCCTTGGCGCACCCGGCCTGCTGCTGATCGGCGGCCTGACGCTCCTGTCGCGCTGGCTGACGACGCTCTGGTCGCGCTACGGGCTGGAGTCGATCGGCTACGAGCGGCGGATCGCCACCAATCGCGCGGTGTGGGGCGACCAGGTGCCCCTCGACGTCGAGGTATGGAATCGCAAGCTCCTGCCGGTCCCGCTCCTCACCGCCGACGACCACGTCACGGACACGCTGCGCATTGCCGGCAGGCGGCTCGTCGCCAGCGAGCGGCCGGGCCAGGGAGCCCTTCAGAACTCGTGGTCGCTGCTGTGGTACGAGCGCGTGGTGCGGCATCTCGTCATCGACGCCCGGCGGCGCGGGGCGTTCACGTTCGGGCCGATCCGCCTGACCGTGAGCGACCTGTTCGAGCGCGGGACGAACAGCCAGGAGCGCGAGCTGCCGGCGGAGCTGCTCGTCAGGCCGCGGACCGTGCCGGTGCGCTCGCCCCATGCGGCCCGCGCGCCGCTCGGCACGGCGAGGACCCGAGCGAGCCTGTTCACCGACCCATCCCGCTTCGCGGGCGTGCGACCGTACCAGCCGGGTGACCCGATGCGCCGCATCCACTGGCGGGCCACGGCACGCGTCGGTACGACGGTGAGCCGCCGCTACGAGCCGGTCCACGAGCGGCAGGTGCTGCTTGCCGTCGACCTGCAGACCGTGCCGGGACCGTATTGGCTGATGCAGTTCGACGACGACCAGGTCGAGGCGCTGTGCGTCGCCGCCGCTTCGCTCGCCCGACGCATGATCCGCGCCGACACGGCGTGTGGCCTGCTCCTCGGCTCGCAGCTGGCGGGAGGACGTCGCTGGGCATACCTTCCACCATCCGCCGCGGCGAGCCAGCTGGGTCGCATCGAGGATGTCCTGGCGCGCGTGCAGCCGATCCTGTCGCTCCCCTTCGAGCGGCTGCTCGGGGTCGTGCCGAAGCGGCTCGCCCCGGGCGGCACCGTCCTCAGCCTCGGGGCGCGCGACCCGGAGCCCTACGCCGACCGGCTTCGCCGGCTCTCGCGCAGCGGCTACGCGGTGACGCATCTCTGCTTCGGCGCCGATCGGGAGGCGCATCGGGCCGCGATGGCCGCGATCGGCCTCCAGGCGCGCGCCGCCGACCTCGACCCCGACTGGAGGAGGGCCGATGCGCTTGTCGTGGCCGGCTGACCGCGTCATCGGCTGGCTCCTGCCGATCCTGGCCATCCTGGCCGAGGGAGCCTGGCTGACGGTCGTGTACGTCGCGGTAGAGACCACCATCGACGGCCGCGTTCCGATCCTCGGCACCTTCGAGCTGGCGGCCGCCGCCGGCCTCGCGGCGCTCGGCGTGCGACGCGGCCTGATCCATCCCGACGAGAACCCGCTCGCCTTCTTCGCCACCTTGATCGGCTTCGGAGCGGTCGGCTGGCTGTGGGATGACCAGGCGAGGTCGCTCCTGCTGGCCGGCGACCTCGCCACCGCCATCGGTCACCACCCCGGCGGCTGGCTGCTGCTCGTGGCCGCCATGCGTGGCGTGGGACGTGGCGTCGAGATCGACGACCGCGCCCTGACGCGGCTCGTCCTGCTCGGCGTGCCGATGCTGGCGATCCCGTGGGTGCTCGGGCAACTCGCCTCGAGCGAGCTGCGACCGGTCTTCGTCGAGCAGGCGTTCGTCTCCAGCCTGACCTTCATCTCGGCGGGATTCATGGCCGCGGGACTGGCCCGCCTGCAGGAGATCGGCAGGGAGACGGGAGTCGACTGGCGCACCAGCCGATCGTGGCTCGGTACGGTGCTCGGCGTGCTCGCCATCGTGCTGGCCATCGGGATCCCGGCCGCCTACGTTCTCGGCCTGCCGGTGGAGACGGTGACGCGCGGGCTCATCGGCCCCGCGTTCAGCCTGCTCGGCTACATCCTGCTGGCACTCGCCTTCGTGGCGGCGATCCTTGCAGCTGCGCTCTACGAGGCGCTCAGCCGGATCGGCATCGTGCTGCCCGGACCCCTCACGCCGGCGGAGCTCTCGCGCCTGCCGCAAATGCGCGAGTACACCCTCGAGCAGCTGCAGGGACCGATCACCACGGTCGCCATCCTGTGGGTTGCCGTGGTCCTGCTCGCCGTGATCGTGGTACGCACCTGGATCCGGCGCCGAGCACGAGGGCGCCCTCGGGGCGGCACAGAGGAGCGCACGTTCAGCATCCCGCAGGGCTCGTTCCGCCTCGAGATGCCGCGGCTCGGCGGGCTTTCGCGGCGCGTGCGTCGCGCAGCCCCGACCGACGCAGTGAGCGCCTACCTCGCCACCCTCGACGACCTCGCGGCGCACGACCCCGCGCGCGCGAGGCGCGAGCCGGAGTCCCCGCACGCGCATGCCGACCGCGTCGAGCTGGCCGATCTCGGGCGGCTCCAGGCCGACTACTCCCTCGCCCGCTACGGCGGCCACCGCCTGACCGATGCCGAGCATCGGCGCGCAATGGGCAGGTGGCGACGCATCCGCGATCGCCTGCGCGGGGCGCCAGCGCCCTAGACTCAGGGCGATGAAGATCGCCCACGTCCGGGAGCGGCACGCTCCCGCCGGCGCTCCGTGGCGCCTGGCCGCGGCCCTCGAGACGAGTGCGTCCCGCTGGCTCGACCTCGAGGAGGCCCGACGTTCGCTGCTCGCCGCCGACCCTGGTCGAGCGCACAACAGCAGCCTCTTCCGCCAACCGGTGACCACCCTCGACGCCCACCTGGCCAGCGGCCTGCGGGTGGATGCCCTGGCCGACCTTCTCGAGGCCGATGGAGAGGAGCCGATGGACGCATCGGCGCTGGACTTCGGGCCGCCGATCCTCCGTCCTCCGACCTTTCGCGACTTCTACACGTTCGAGCGCCATGTCGGCACCATGTGGAAGCGCCGCGACATGGAGATCCCCGAGGCCTGGTACCGATTGCCGATCTTCTACTTCAGCAACGTGTCCGAGATCCTCGGACCCGGCGAGCCGGTGCACGCCCCCCGCGGATCGCAGGAACTTGACTACGAGCTGGAGGTGGCGGCGCTGATCGACACGCCGATCCGCGACCTGAAGGCGTCGCGGGGCGAGGAGGCGATCGGCGGCTACATGATCCTCAACGACTGGAGCGCGCGTGACCTCCAGCGCGAGGAAACCACGGTCCGGCTGGGTCCGGCCAAGGGGAAGGACTTCGCCTCGTCGATCGGCCCATGGCTGGTCACGCCCGACGAGCTGGCCGACGCCCGTCGCGACAAGGGCTACGATCTGACGATGACCGCGTCAGTCAACGGGACGGAGCTCTCTCGCGGCACCTGGTCCTCGTCGCACTTCTCGTTCGGCGAGATGGTCGAGCGCGCCTCGGCCGACGTTCGGTTGCGGCCCGGCGACATCCTCGGGTCGGGCACCGTGGGCACCGGCTGTCTCCTCGAGGTCCGGGACGAGACCCTCGGGCGCTACCTGGAGCCCGGCGACACCGTCACGCTCGCCATCGAGCGGCTGGGCGAGCTCACCGCACCCGTCGTCGAGCGACCGAGTCGATGACCGCCGACGTCGAGGCCCTGCTGAAACGCCTGGCCGAGGCCGAGCGCCGGCTGGTCGAGCATGCCGATGCGCCGCTTCCCTCCGGACTGACCGATCCGGATCCAGGCACGGAGGAGCGCTGGGAGGCAGGCCAGGTCTGGGCCCACCTGGCGGAGTTTCCGAGCTACTGGCTGGCACAGGTGGAGCGCGTCATCGCGCTGCCCACGAACGAGCCGGTCCCCTTCGGCCGCGTCAAGACGGACAGTGGCCGCCTCGAGGCGATCGAGCGCGACCGCCACACGGATCCGGCAGCGCTGCTCGAGCGCGTTCGCCGGTCCCTGGCGGAGGTGACCAACGCGGCGCGCGAGCTCCCGGCGGAGGCCTGGGCCCGGCGTGGCGCTCATCCGGCGCGTGGTGAGATGACCGTGGACCAGATCGTCGCGCGATTCATCGTCGATCACCTCGAGGAGCACGCGGACCAGCTCGATTCGCTCCGCCAGGCGACGTCCTAGGTCAGGCCGGCGTTCCGGCTCCCCAACGTCGCAGCTCGGCCTCGAGGTCGAGCGGCATCACCGTCGCCTGGTCGGCGAACTGCCCCCAGGCCTCCTTTGGCACCTGCCACATGACCTCGAACTCGTTGCCGTCCGGATCTCGGCCGTACAGCGACTTCGAGACGCCATGGTCCGAGGCGCCCGTCAGCGCTCCGAGCTCCGTGAGTGCCTTCGCCATCTCGGCCAGGGACTCGATGGTGTCGATCTCCCAGGCGAGATGGTAGAGACCGACCGAGCCCCGTGGCGGTCGGGGGGCATCGGCCCCCACTTCGAACAGGCCGAGGTCGTGATGGTTTCCGCCGGACGGCGAGCGCATGAAGGCGGCACGCATGCCCTGCGGGCGGCTCAGCTCCTCGAAGCCGAAGGCACGCCGATAGAACTCGGCGGCCACATCGGCGTCGCGGACGAAGAGGACCGCGTGGTTGAGGCGGTTGATCGGCATTCCCTAGCGCTCCAGCTTCCAGGCAGACGTCCAGCTCCAGCCATTCTGCGCGTTGAGGCCGATGTTGATGAGCGCCATGCCCTCGAGGTGCCGGGCGGCGCTGAGCGGACCGACGTCGAGCGGGGTGAACCCGATCGACTCGACCAGCGAGATCACCTGCTGCTTGGCATCCCCGTCGTCGGCGGCAATGAAGCCGTCGACGTCGCGGCTCGGGACGGCCTGGCTTCCCGCGAAGATGGTGTTGAACGCCTTGACGACGTTCGCGTCGGGGAGGCGAAGCTGAAGCTCTTCCGCGGCCGAAATGTCGGCGGTGGCGAGGCCCGAGTAGTCCGGCTTGAGCGGGTTCGTCACGTCGATGATCGTCTTGCCGTGCACTGCTCCACGAATGTCGTCGGCGACCTGGGCGGCGGCAGCGTACGGGACCGCCAGGATGACGACGTCCGCGCCCGCGACTGCCGCCTCGTTGCTTTCGGCCGAGTCGGTGCCGATCTCGTCGGCCGCCGCCCGGGCGCTCCCTGAGCTCTTCGCCGCGATGGTCACGTCGTGACCCGCGTTGGTGATCGAGGTGGCGAGTGCCTTGCCGACGTTGCCGGCTCCGATGATTGCGACCTTCATGGTCGAGTCCGTTCCTTCCGGGTGGTGTTGGCCGATGCCAATCGGGATTTGTTGTTGTCCAAATCATGCCACGCGGCTTTGCTATTGTCAATACCTGTTGCTTACGGGCATAATGCGGACCGATGACGACACCGCAATCGATCCGCCAGCGACCCCTCGTCGGCTCACGCATCCGTCGCCGCCGCGCGGAGCGTGGACTGACGCTCGCCGCCGTCGCCGAGCTGACCGGGCTGAACATCGGGTATCTGAGCCAGGTCGAGAACGACAAGGCGTCCCCATCCCTCGAGACGCTCGCCGCCCTGGCAGCCGCGATGGATGTGCCCATCGCCTGGTTCCTGCTCGACGCGAGCGCCCCTCCCCGGCTGGTGCGGGCAGCCGATCGTCCGCGACGAAAGGGGCGCGAGGGCGGTGGCCTGTCGCAGGTCGATGGCGGGGTGGCGCGCGACCTGGCCATCTTCGAAGGGTCCATGCCGGTGGGCCATCGCACCGGGTTCCACGCCCATCCCGGTGACGAGCACCACGTCGTCCTCGCCGGCCGTGTTCGGATCACACAGGGCGAGTCGGTGGTCGAGGCCGGTCCGGGAGACTACATCCTGCTGGACGGCACCCTGCCGCATGACGCCGAGACGATCGGCGACGAGCCGGCCCGGCTCCTGATCGTCTACCCGCGCGGTGGCCATTCCGAGCTCACGCGCCAGGACGATTGACGCCCGCGCCCGAGGCGCGGAATAAACTCAGTCACCACCTCAGGAAGCCAGACCATGCCCGTCGAGCAAGAGCCAGACGCGACTCCCGCCGGCGAGATCGGCGCGCCCCCGGGCGAGGAGGCGTTCCGGCTGCTCGTCGAGGCCGTCCAGGACTACGCGATTTTCCTCCTCAGCCCGGACGGACACGTCCGCACCTGGAACCCAGGCGCCGAGCGCGCCAAGGGGTATGCGGCATCCGAGATCATCGGCCGGCACTTCTCGGTCTTCTACACGCCCGATGAGCGAGAGGCCGGCCGGCCACAGGAGCTGCTCGGCAGGGCCGCCGAGCAGGGGAGGGTGGAGGACGAGGGCTGGCGGGTTCGCAAGGACGGCACGCGTTTCTGGGCCGACGTCATCCTCACCGCGCTCCGCGACGAGGATGGCGCGCTGTACGGGTTCGCGAAGATCACCCGCGACCTGACTGAGCGCCGGCGAGCGGAGGAGCAGCAGCGCAACCTGATCGTCGAGCAGCACGCTCGTGCCGCGGCCGAGGAAGCCCTCATCGTCCGCGATCGCTTCCTGAGCGTCGCGTCGCATGAGCTGAAGACGCCCGTCGCCACGCTCCAGCTGTCAGCGGAGAGCCTGCTGCGCGCCCGCGACCTCGGTCGCCTGGACGACGCTCGGCTCGAGACCGGCCTCCACAGGATGCTGAGGTCGACCGGGCGGCTGAGCGCTCTCGTGTCGGAGCTGCTCGACGTATCGCTTCTGTCGGCCGAACGTGACGGTCAGGAGCGCAAGCCCACGGACCTCGTCGCGCTCATCAACGAGGTCGCCGCGCGCTTCGCCGACGTGGTGGAGGACGAGTCGCGCATCGTCGTCGACGCGCCCGCCCGCGCCGTCGTCATGGCCGATGCTTCGCGGCTCGACCAGGTCTTCACGAACCTCATCGACAATTCGTTGAAGTATTCGTCCGACATGGAGCCGATCGAAGTCCGCGTGGCCGAGGACCCGGACGGCGTCACCGTCACGGTGGCCGACCGTGGCATCGGCCTCGACGCCGCCACCGAGGCGAGGCTCTTCGAGGCGTTCTCTCGCGGCGCCAACGCCAGTCACGTTCCGGGACTGGGACTCGGTCTTTTCATCACGCACCAGATCGTCGAGCGCCACGGAGGCCGCATCGAGGCGCAGCATGCCCCCGACGGCGTCGGCTCGGTCTTCCGCGTGTGGCTGCCCAAGGAACCGGCGTGACGCCCGTGAGGAAGCGAATCCTGGTGGTGGAGGACGACGACACGCTCCGCGAGACGCTGACGGAGGTCCTCCTCGACGAGGGACACGACGTGCGAGCCGCCGCTCACGGCCACGAGGCCCTGACCCAGCTCGACGGATGGGAGCCGCACCTCATCCTCCTCGACCTGATGATGCCGACGATGGACGCCTACGCCTTCCGCACGCGTCAGCGAGAGCTCGGGATCGCGCTGGGCGCCCAGACGATCCTCATCTCCGCTGCCCGCGACCTCGAGTCGGCCGCCGAGACCCTGCATGCCGATGGTTGGATCGCCAAGCCATTTCTGCTCGCGGACGTGATCGACGCCGTCGACCGTGTGCTCGGCCCGGCCCGCTGAGGGTCATCGGGTCGATCACCATCGGATCAGGCTCCTGCGTCGGTCTGCGGGCGCGATAATGCGCCGATGTTCTACGTCCGCCGCGGCCGGGTGCCCCACAAGCGACATACGCAGTTCCGCAAGGATGACGGGGGCCTGTACTCTGAGGAGCTGTTCGGTGTCGAGGGCTTCTCAGGCCGCGCCAGCCTCCTCTATCACCACACGCCGCCGACCCAGACACACGCCATCGAGAAGGTGCGCGACGTCCTGATCGAGCAGAGCGCCGACGAGGCTTCCGGCCCGCACCGGCATCGGCTGGTCAACACGGGGAGCATGGCGCCGCGCGGAGATGGCGTGACGGGCCGCGTGCCCCTCTTCTACAACGCGGATGTCACGTTTGGGGTGGTCCTCCCTGCGGAGCCGATGGAGCGTTACTACCGCAACGGCGAGGCGGACGAGATGTACTTCGTCCACACCGGTTCCGGCACGCTCGAGACGAACTTCGGACCGATCGACTATGGGCCTGGCGACTACCTCGTCATCCCGATCGGCACCACCTTCCGTCTCCGCCCCGGATCCGACGACCAGCGCATGCTGTGGGTCGAGTCGCCGTCGGCGATCGTCCCACCCAAGCGCTACCGCAACGACTTCGGGCAGCTGCTCGAGCACTCACCGTATTGCGAGCGCGACATCCGCCCGCCGGCCGAGATGGCGCCGAGCCTCGACGATGGCGACTTCGTCATCGAGGTCAAGACGCGCGGCAGGGTCACGGCCTACCACTACAGGCACCACCCATTCGACCTGGTTGGCTGGGACGGGCACCTGTGGCCGTTCGCGTTCAACATCGGCGACTTCGAGCCGATCACCGGTCGCGTTCACCAGCCGCCGCCGGTGCACCTCACCTTCCAGCCGCGCAACTACGTGATCTGCAGCTTCGTGCCGCGCAAGTTCGACTACCACCCGCTGGCGATTCCGGCGCCGTACAACCACAGCAACATCAACAGCGACGAGGTCATCTACTACGTGGCCGGCAACTTCATGAGCCGCCGCGGCGTCGACATCAGCTCGTTCACGATCCATCCCGCCGGCATTCCGCACGGCCCGCACCCGGGCAGCGTCGAGGCGAGCATCGGCAAGGAGGCCACCGAGGAGCTGGCCGTCATGATCGACACGTTCCATCCGCTCCACCTCACGAAGCAGGCGAGCGAGATGGAGGACGACCGCTATCCGTACTCCTGGATACCGCCCGAAGACGGTGGCGAGCACGCGCGCGAGCTGTCCGAGCGTGGCCCCGAGGCGTTCCCTGACTAGGTCGCGACGGAACCGGTCAGATTTCTCACCGAGTGAACGCTATCGCGCTCAGAGCCGTTCGAACCGTCCGCGTTTTCATGGGGTGCGCGAGAGCGGCCCCTGTTGACCGTTCGGGACGCAGCGACGCTCGTACCGATCGCCTGGCAAGAATTTCGACAGGTTGCGGCCACCGGGGCAGCGCGGGCGGTAGCATCGGTCCTGCAGGAGGAGCCGACATGACCGACCCGACCGCGGTGCCAATCAACATGTTCGAGAACGACCGCGAGCTGATGGTGGTGACGCCGATGCCCGGCGTGGCGCCCGAGGACATCAGCATCGACGTCACCGACGACGGCCAGCTGACCGTCCGCGCCGGGATGCACGGCGAAGGGCAGGAGCGGATCACCCACATCCTGCGCGAGTGGTCGTACGGCCCGTACGAGCGCACCATCGATCTGCCGTGCGCGGTCGACGCGCATCACGCCAACCTGACGTTCGGCAACGGCGTGCTGTCGATCAGCTTCCCGAAGGCCGATGCGACGCGCGCCGGCCGAGTGCTCGTGGAGCGAACGGGGCACGCGCGCGGCATGATCGCCGGCCACGCGGGAACGCGTGGCGGCAGCGACCTGGCATAGGGACGCGTGATCCTCTACTTCCTGCGACACGGCAAGGCCTCGCCCCAGCACGGCGACGACGAGGCGCGCGAGCTGACGAAGGGCGGCCGAAAACGACTCCGCGCAGCCGCGCCGCTGTGGCGTCGGCTCAACCTCCGGCCCGACGTGGTGATCAGCTCACCGCTGGTCCGCGCGCGGCAGACGGCCGAGATCGTGTGCGAAGCGCTCGGGGGCGAGCCGGTCGTCGACGAGCTGCTGCGCCCGGGAGCCTCGTGGGGCCAGCTGGCGCGTGCGATGGCCCAGCACCCCGACGCCCGCCGTGTCCTGTTCGTGGGCCACGAGCCGGATCTCTCGTCCGCGATCGTGCACCTGACCGGGGCGGCTTCGGTTCGCATGCGCGCGGGCGGCATGGCCTGCCTCGAGTTCTATGGCGTCCCCGAGCCGGGCGGCGGTGAGATCGCCTGGCTGCTCGACCCGGACCTCTACACCGATGAAGACGAAGGAGCTTGACCGATGCCCGAGTCGGTTGCCAACACTCGCCGCTTCAACGAGCCCGATGAGCTCCGCGAGTTTCCGCTCGGGCGTTTCGAGCTCATCCAGCTCGGGGGGATGACCGTCGGCCGCGCCGAGTACGCGCCTGGCTGGCGCTGGTCGGAGCACGTGGGCGCGGCGATCGGCCAGGCCATCTGCGAGGTGGCGCACCTCGGGTTCGTGGTGTCCGGGCGAAACCTGATCGAGATGACCGATGGGCGTCGCATCGAGATCGGTCCGGGCGATCTGTTCGAGATCGGACCCGGCCACGACTCCTCGGTCATCGGCGACGAGCCGTACGTCAGCATCCACTTCCTCGGCGCGGACCAGTACGCGACGAAATGACGGCCGATCTCCGCCGGCTGCAGCGCGTGGCGGGCTACGCGCTCTGCGTCGATGGTGACACGATCCTTCTCAGCCGAATCGCGGTCGGCGCCACGTCCAGCTCGGATGGGATGTGGACGCTTCCGGGAGGAGGCGTCGAGTTCGGCGAGCATCCCAGCGATGCGGCCCTGCGTGAGCTCACGGAGGAGACCGGGTTGACCGGCGAGATCGTCGAGCTTGCCGACGTCGATTCGTGGCGTGGGCGGTTCGTCGACCCGAGCAATGGCGTCCTGACGGACTTCCACGGCATCCGCGTCATCTATCGGGTGCGCATCACGGGTGGCGAGCTCTGCGACGAGGTCGACGGTTCGAGCGACACCTGTGCCTGGGTTCCGCGCTCGGAGCTTGCCTCCCTGCCGCTGGTCGAGCTGGCCGATCTCGGGCTTCGTCTGGCCGGTTTCTCCCATGCCCGGGACGCCGGCTCATCGGTGTAGGCTTCGCCCGCATGGCCGACATCGAGCTGCACACGCTCCTCCTGTGCGACTACGCCCTCACCGCGCAGGACGGCAAGATCAGCGCGATCGGCGTCTTCAGCCAGATCAACATCGCCCGGCTGCCGGCGACCCACGGCCGGTGCTTCATCGTTGCCATCCTCGAGGCATCGCCCGGCGCGCACGAGCTGACCTTCCAGGTGATCAGCCCGACCGGCAAGGCGACGCTCCAGCAGGCGCCGAGGCTGCGCATCGAGGTGCCGCCGAACGCGACGACCGCGAACATCGTGGCCGACCTGAAGGGCATGCGCATCGAGGAGATCGGGCGCCACCGAATCGAGGTCCGATCGGGCGACCAGATCCTTGGCACCAGTCCGTTCCTCGTGAACCTGATCCTGCGGCAGACGCCCGGCAACGCCTGAGCGAGGGCGCCGGAGCCACTCAGTCCAGTGCGTATCGTGCCCGCCAGCTGGCAGGAATCTCCAACCCCAGGGCATACAGGTAGCGGATCAGCTGGCCGTGGTGCTGCGCCTCGTGCTCGAGCAGGTCGAGCACCAGCCGATCCTGCGCCTCGGTCATGTCCGAGGGCTGCCGCAGCGCATCGGAGACCGCCGCTTCGGAGGTGCCGAGTGCGGCCTCGACCTGGGCGGGGTCGCCCGGCTCCACCAACGAGCACGAGAAGCCGGCCCACTCGCCGGCCGCGATGGCTCGCGCGTAGCTTTCGCGCGCCCCGATCACACACCACAGCTGCGCACCGATCGGGTTCGACTTCAGCCCGGGCAGCCTCGATCGCAACCCTTCCTCGTCCAGCACTGCGAGCAGATCGCGGTAGAGGCCAAACGAGCGATCGAAGCTGCGCTGGACGGCGGCTGAGCTGACCATGTGCGCCATGCTAGGTCCGCGAGCGAACCGGTCAACGCCCGCAGGACCTCACGCGATCAGGCCTGCCAACGTTTCCCGGGCATGACAACCGAGATGGAGCGCGCCTTCTACGCGTCAGACCCCAGCTGGGACGACCGGTTCGTCGCCGCCGTGCGCACGACCGGCATCTTCTGCCGGCCCTCGTGCCGAGTCCGCAAGCCCCTGCCGAAGAACGTCGAGTACCTCCCCGACGCCGCCGCGGCGCGGGCGGCCGGATACCGAGCCTGCCTTCGCTGCCAGCCCGAACGAGGCGCCGACGTCACGCTCCGAACGATCGCGACACCGATCGGGCCGATGCTGGCCGGCGCGACGGCAGCGGCGATCGTCCTGTGCGACTTCGCTGAGCGGCCGATGATCGGCGCGCAGCTCGCCGCGGTGCGACGCCGCATCGGTCCCACCCGCGAGGGGCCGTCGCTGCTGCTCGACCGTCTCGAGTCGCAGCTGAAGGAGTACTTCCTCGGGACGCGCCACGAGTTCGACCTGCCGCTCGACATCCCCGGCAGCGCGTTCCAGGAGCGAGTCTGGGCCGAGCTGCAACGAATCCCGTATGGCGAGACGATCAGCTATCGGCAGCTCGCCGAGCGGGTCGACGCCGGCGCCGCCTACCGCGCCGTCGGCCGCGCGAACGGCTCCAACCGCGTGGCGGTCATCGTCCCGTGCCATCGCGTGGTGGCAGCCAACGGAGGGCTGGGCGGCTACGGCGGCGGGCTGCCGGCCAAACGTCGGTTGCTCGACCTCGAGCGAGCCTACGCGTCGTAGGAGAAGTCGACCTGGAGGACCTCGTCGGGCCGCTTCAGCGCCTCGTACCCGGTCGCAGCCTCTTCGACTGGCAGCGTCAGCCGGGGTAGGCCGCCGAGGGTCAGGCGCCCATCGAGCGCAAGCTCCAACGTCCTCAGCTGGAGGTCTCGGCGGGTGAGGGTGCCATGCGGATTGCCGATCTGGCCGGACACGATGTGCACGCCATTGTGGTGAAACTCTTCGCCCAGCAGGAGCGGCGTCGCGCCACCCTGGTAGAAGCCCACGGCCACGACCCTCCCCTTGCGGGCAACCGTCCTGATCGCCTCATGGAGGGCGGGCAGCGCGCCGGAGCACTCCCAGGCCACGGGAACGCCATCGGTCCCGAACCGGCGCTTGAGGCCGCGCGGCGACATCCGTCCCCGCGGATGCATCGAGCACGTCCAGACCCAGGCCGGTCGCGATCTCGAGGCGGTTCGCAAGGCGGTCGACCACGACGACCGGCGACGCCCCGCTGACCCGCGCCGCCTGCGCCGTGATGAGGCCGATCGGCCCGGCACCGAACACGACCGCCGGGTGGCCCACCTGCTCGCCGGCGCCGTACTCGGCGGCGTTGATGCAGATCGGCCCCATCTGGCCGATGTCGACGCCATCGGTCCAGTCCAGCACGTCCGGCATCCGCTGCGCCGCGGCCTGGGACGCGGGCATCGACGTCATCTCGGTATGACGCCAGTTGCCCCAAACCCGCGCGCCCACGAGCGGGTCGTCGGATGAGCTCTCGACGACCACCCCCGCAGCCCGATAGCCGAAGGACATCGGGTAGGACACGCTCGGCGCGCCCGGCTCGAAGAGCCGGAGCTCGTCGTTCCAATGCTTCGCCAGGTGGACGTTCGAAGCATTACGGCCGAGATAGGTCGCCTCCGTGCCGGGACTGACGGCTGAACGCACGGTCTGAACGCGGACCGCATCGGGCCCCAGTGGCGCCGGCTCGTAGGTGACGCAGGCGACGGTGCCGTCGGACTCAATCTGGACGGTCCGCCCGCCGATCTCTCCTCGCGCCCGCAGCTCGTCGATCGCCGGCATCTCAGGCGGGCGCCGTCGTGGCGATACGCTCGCGGACGAACCGCGCCGCGGCCGGGAGCACCACGTCGGCTGGCCCGGACAGGTTGCACTCCATGGTCGCCCAGCCCTCGTACCCGATGCGGTGCAGGGCACCGAACACGGCTTCCCAGTCCAGGTGGCCCTGCCCCGGTTCGAGACGCTGGCTGTCGCCGAGGTGGACGTACCCCAGCGATGAGCCGGCAGCCTCGATGGCGGCGCCCATGTCCGCCTCCTCGATGTTCATGTGGAAGACGTCCGCCATCGGTCGCACGCGTGGACTGTCCATCGTGGCGGCCCAGCGGAGGGCATCGGCCACGGTGATCGTGACGCTGTTTTCATAACGGTTGATCGGCTCGACCAGGATGTCGGCGCCAACGGCCTCGGCCTGGTCGGTGGCCATCCGCAGCCCCTCGAGCCAGAGCGCCTCGTCCTCCTCTGGCGTGCGGCCGGTATCCATTCCGGGAAACTTGCGATTCCGCCCGTAGATCGGCACGAGGATCAACGGTGCCTTGAGCTCCGCCCCGAACTCGAGCAGCCGGGCAATGTCTTCGCGGGAGGCAGCGACGAGCGCCGGATCCGGATCGATCGGCCAGCCTCGATGCCCGCCGCAGATGGCGCTTACCGGGACACCATCGCGGATGGCTTCCTCAGCCATCTCGAACATCGACTGGCCCGAAAGCTCGATTCCATCGAATCCGAAGGCCAGTGCGGTGGCGTGTCGCTCGCGGAGCGACGAACCGGGTACGAGGCGCGACTGCACGCCCAGCTTGATCCGAGCGGTCATGCCCACCACATCGACGCCGGTTGCTCGCCCAGCGCGGCTGCGCGAAGGGTGGCGACGGCGCGCTCCAGCCCTTCGTCCACCGACGCGAGGCTGTCCTCGTGCTCGATCGACAGGACGTGGTCGTAGCCGGCGACACGCAGCGCTGACACGAAGCGCTTCCAGAACAGCAGGTCGTGTCCATCACCGACACTGCGGAAGACCCACGAGCGCGCACCGACGTTGCGGTAGTTCTCGAGGTCGAGCACGCCGTTGATCGCCACGTTGTGCGCGTCGATCGCCGTGTCCTTGGCATGCACGTGATGGATCGCCGGCCCGAGCGCGCGAATCGCCTCGACGGGATCGATGCCCTGCCAGAAGAGGTGGGACGGGTCGAGGTTGGCGCCGACGGTGTCGCCGATCTCGGTCCGCAGGCGGAGCAGGGTCTTCGGGTTGTAGACGACGAACCCGGGATGCATTTCGAATCCGAGGCGCACCCCGTGCTCCTTCGCGAAGCTCGCGGCCTCGTGCCAATACGGCAGGACGACGTCGTCCCACTGCCAGGTGACGATCTCGGTGAACTCGGGCGGCCACGCGCACGTCACCCAGTTCGGCTGGGTGGCCATCGGGCCGTCGCCCGGGCATCCCGAGAAGAGGTTCACTCGATCGACGCCCAGCTCGCCCGCCAATCGAACCGTAGCCCGGTAGACGGCGTCATCACGGCTGGCGCGCTCCGCATCGGGGTGCAGCGGGTTCCCATGGCAGCTGAGGGCGCTGATGGACAGGTTGCGCGCCTCGAAGGCAGAGGCAAAACGCTCCCGCGATGAGCGGTCGGCCAGTAGCTCTGAAGGGCGGCATCGGGCGTCACCCGGATAGTTGCCCGCGCCGATCTCGACCGCCTCCAGTCCGAGCTGGACCACGCGATCGAGCACCGGCTCGAGCGCCATGTCGCCGAAGACCGGATCGAACACGCCGAGCTTCACCACCAACCTCCGCGTCACTCATGGAGTTCCGGCCAGAGCCTAGAGCCGCCGAGAACCGACGTCCACAGGAGACTCCCAAGGGATGGACAACCGACCGCTCCGGCCGCTACGGTGGCCGTCAACGCGGGGCGGATCCATCGCCGGCGCCGAGGAGGAGATCGACGAATGCGACTGCGAACCGGGAGTGCGCTGCTCGGGCTCATGCTGATCGTGGCGGCCTGCGGCGGGGAAGCCACCCCATCCGGCGGTGGTGGAGGCGATGGAAAGCTCGTCTTCTGGACCGTCGAGGACAACGTCGATCGCGTTGCGGGACAGCAGGCGATCATCGATCGTTTCACCGAGGAGACCGGCATCGAGGTCGAGCTCGTCGCGATCGGCGAGGCAGACCTGACAACGCAGATCACGGCAGCCGTCGCCGGGGACACCCTTCCCGACGTGTTCGGCGCGCTGTCGCTGGGATTCACGCACACCCTGGCAGCCGATGGGCTGGCTGACGCCGACGCTCACGCGGCCGTCGTGGATGCGCTCGGGCGCGACACGTTCGCCCAGAGTGCCCTTGACCTCGTGACGACAGACGACGGCCTCGCCGGCGTTCCCAGCGACAGCTGGGCGCAGCTGCTGGTCTACCGCAAGGACCTGTTCGAAGCCGCGGGCCTGGAGCCGCCCACCACGTACGACACGATCCTGACCGCCGCCGAGGAGCTCAACACCGGCGACCAGGCGGGCATCGTGCTTGCCACCGGCAACGATCTGAGCTTCGTGCAGCAGACCTTCGAGTACTTTGCCGTCGCGAACGGCTGCGATGTGCTCGACGACGAGGGCAACGTCGCCATCACCTCGCCGCAATGCGTCGAGACCTTCGACTTCTACACAAATCTCGTCAACAACGGCTCGGTCACGGGCGCGCAGGATGCGGACACCACGCGTGCCGCGTACTTCGCAGGTGACGCGGCCATGATCGTGTGGTCGTCATTCATCCTGGACGAGCTTGCGGGCCTTCGGGACGACGCATTGCCAACGTGCGATGAATGCACGGATGACCCGCTCTTCCTGGCCGAGAACAGCGGCGTTGTGACCGCCATCAGCGGGCCGAGCAGTGACGCCCCCTCGCAGTTCGGTGAGCAAGTCTCGTTCGTGATCAGCCAGGATGCGGACACCGAGGAGGCTCAGCAGTTCGTCGAGTTCATGATGAGCGACGCCTACGTCGATTGGCTCGCTCTGGCGCCCGAGGGCAAGTTCCCGACACGGCTCGGGACCGCCGAAAATCCGACCGAGTACGCGGACGCGTGGGGCAGCCTCGAGGCCGGCGTCGACCGCACGGCGCCGCTCGGCGAGATCTACGACGAGGCCACGATCGAGGCGCTCACCACGAGCTCTGACACGATGAAGCGATGGGCATTCGCGCAGGGACAGGGGGCCCTCGCGGGGGCACTCCTCACCGAGCTACCTGTTCCGAACGCACTGCTGCTTGCTCTGGATGGGTCGATGTCACCGGAGGAGGCGGCGGCGGAGGCACAGGCCGCGGTGGAGGAGCTCGTCGGGGCGCTCGAGTAGCGCTCGCCCACTGCATGGGCCGCGCCGATGACCGCGAAGCAGGTGACGAGCGGAGGAGGGGATGAGGGACTGACCCTGCGTCAGCAGGAGAGTCGGGCCGGCATCCTCCTTCTCTCGCCGACCTTCGTCGTCGTGATGGCGGCGGTGGTCCTTCCGATCCTGTGGACGATTTTCATCGCATTCCGCGACCTGCGCCTGCGGGACATTCGTGAGGTCGGCATCTTCGGCGCCGGGTGGACGCTCGAGAACTTCCTCGGCGTGTTCACATCGCGGGGTTTCCTCGACGCGCTGCTGACCACGCTGATCTACAGCGTCGTCGGTACCGCGCTCGCGATCGGGCTGGGCCTGGTGGCGGCCCTCATCGTGCGGGCGCCGTTTCGTGGGCGGACCCTGGTACGCGCGTCGATGCTGCTGCCGTACGTGTCCCCTGTGGTGGCGGTCGCGTTCGTGTGGACGGTCATGCTCGACCCCAACCTGGGGATCGTCAACGCCTTCGGGGAGGACGTGCTCGGTTGGGAGCAGTCGATCCCCTTCCTCAGCGAACGCTCGAGCGACGTGACCATCCTCGGCGTCTCTCTCGGCGTTCCGACGGCGCTGCTCAGCGTCATCGCCTTCCAGGCATGGCGCTACTTCCCGTTCGCGTTCCTGTTCATCCTCGCCCGTCTTCAGGCGGTGCCTGCCGACCTCGACGAAGCCGGCAAGGTGGACGGCGCGTCGCCGCTTCAGCGCTTCCGATACATCCTGCTTCCGCAGCTCTCCGGCGTGATCGCGCTTCTGGCTGTGCTGCGCTTCATCTGGACCTTCAACGAATTCGACGACATCTACCTGCTGACCGGTGGCGGGGCCGGCACCGAGGTGGTGTCGATCGGGATCTTCAATCGGCTCACCGGCCGTGGCGACATCGGCGCGGCGGCGGCCTTCGCGCTGGTGCTCGCCGCCCTCCTCGCAGTCTTCCTCTTCCTCTATTTCCGGTTCTTCGCCAAGAACGCCGAGGTCTCGGTATGACGCGCGCCGCCGATGTCGGGACCGCGGTGGAAGCTGCGGCACGCGAGTCGAGCCGCCGACGCTGGACCCGAGACACCGTCGAGACGCGAGTGATCACGGTCCTCAAGTGGGCCGGAGTCGTCTTCTTCGTGGTCGTCACCGTCTTCCCGTTCCTGTACATGATCCTGCTGTCGGTCCGACCGATCGCCGACCTGGCGCGGGATCCCGGCGCGCTGCTGGTGCCATTCGAGCGCCTGACGTTCGGCACCTACGACCAGGTCCTGCGGAGTGTCGAGGAGGGCGGGCAGGGCTTCCTCAGCTTCCTGCGCAACAGCGCGATCATTGCGACCGTGGCGGTCATCGCCTCACTCCTGCTGGCCATTCCCGGCGCCTACGCCATCAGCCGGCTGGACTTCTTCGGGCGGCGCCAGGTGAACGCCGTGTTCCTGGCGGTCTACCTATTCCCTGCCATCCTGCTGGCGATCCCCCTGTTCGTGTTCTTCACGCGGCTCGGGCTCCGCGGATCCCTCCTCGGCCTGATCATCGTGTACGCGTCGCAGACGGTGCCGGTGACGATCCACATGCTGCGCACGTACTTCAACTCGATCCCGGAGAGCCTCGAGGAGTCCGCGGCGCTCGAGGGTGCCAACAGGTTCCAGGTGATGCGGCACATCAGCATCCCGCTCGCGATGCCCGCGATCATGTCGACCGGACTGTTTGTGTTCATGATCGCGTGGAACGAGTTCCTCTTCGCGCTCCTGTTCCTCGTGGATCGGCGCGAGAGCTGGACAGTCTCGCTCGGGCTGTCCCAGCTTGCGAACAGCACCATCGAGGTGCCGACCACGGTGGTGATGGCCGGGGCCGTGATCCTGACCGTACCGGTGATCGTCCTCTTCTTCCTTACCGAGCGACTGCTCGTCGAAGGGCTGACCGCCGGGGCGGAGAAGGGCTGACCAGCACGGTGTCGTTCCATCACATGACCCGCCCGAGGTCGGATGCGGACGATGCATGATCCCAGTGACCTCCGCGACCTCCTGAGGTACGAGCTGGCCCAGCGACGCGAGTCGGGCTTCGAGATTGGATCCCTGGAGGGCGCCGCCACAGACGCGCTTGGGAAGGCGGGCGGGCCCGACGACGAGCCGCCTCCTGGTGCATCTCGAACGCCTCGAAGCGAGCACCCGACGTGCCGCCTGGCCCTTCGTTGAGGTCGATGACGCCAGCGAGCAGGTTCGGCTGCTCCGATCGGCCCGTCAGGCGCGGGAACACCCATCCGCCGACGATCTCGGCGATCGCCTGCTGGGCGCATGGCTGGGCCGATGCGCAGGCTGCCTGCTCGGCAAGCCAGTCGAAGGCTGGACGGCCCAGGAGATCCGTCGCTACCTCGAGCACGCCGGTGCATGGCCCCTCGACGGATACGTGCCGGCACTGGATCCACATCCCGGCGACACCCCACCGATGAAGCCGTCATGGCCGGAGGCGACCCGAGGGGCGATCGACGGGATGGCGCGCGACGATGACCTCGACTACACCGTGATCGGCCTCCTCCTGCTGGAGCGGACGGCCGGTGAGCCGACCGCGGACGACGTGGCCGCCGAGTGGCTCGCACGGCTGCCCGCAGGCCAGACCTACACTGCGGAGCGCGCCGCCTACCGAAATCTGCTGCTCGGCCTCCGGCCTCCGCGATCCGCCTGGCATCGCAATCCTTACCGCGAGTGGATTGGCGCGTTGATCAGGGTGGATGCATACGCATACGCGTCGCCCGGAGATCCGACGCGTGCCGCCGAGCTGGCCGCCCGAGATGCCTCCGTCTCCCACGTCGGCAACGGAGTTGCGGCTGCAATGTGGGCAGCCGCCATGATCAGCCTCGCGCTCGTCGGCGTCCCGCCCTCGGAATCGGTCGCCGCAGCCGCCGACCTCATTCCCCACCGATCGAGGCTGCACGTCGCGCTGCGCCAGGTCATCGACCTCCACTCGACGGGTGTCGCAGTGGGAGGAATCGCTCGGGCGAATGACGGCGGCGAACGAGCACTACGGCTGGGTGCACGCAATCCCCAACGCCGCCATCATCGCAGGCAGCCTGCTGTGGGGCGACGGAGATTACCAGCAGTCCATCACCCTGGCGGTTGCGGCGGGAGGCGACACCGACTCCAACGGCGCGACGGTGGGATCGGCTGCGGGAGCGCTGGTGGGGGCCAGTCGGCTGCCACTGTCATGGATCGGACCGCTGCACGACACGCTGCGAACTTCGGTCGCTGGCCTCGGCAGCGTGCGCATCACCGATCTCGCCGAACGCACGGCGCGGCTCGCAAGGAGCCGGCCGACGTAGGGCCTCTTCCGTCAGCCCGGTCCGACGGTCGCTGAACCCTCCCTGTGGCTACCTGCTGGCGGCGATCACCTCGGCCCCGAACCGCTCGATCGAGTCGCTGTCCGCGACCTTCGGCAGGACGATGAAGAAGCCCTGCGACCCGGCATCGGCCAAGGCGTCCGCCCGTTCGAGGAGCGTCGGGGCGTCGGCGATCGGACCGGCCTGCCCGGGGAGCGGCCTGAGGTCGAGGTTGCTGAAGCGCTCGATCTCCTCGTAGTCGCGGCCTTCGGTCTCGCAATGGCGGCGAAGGACGTCCATCTTGTGGCGCATCACGGCCGGATCGGCGGTGGTCTGGTGCGTCGCATCGGCGTACCTGGCCACAAACTTCAGGGTCTTTCGCTCTCCGCCGCCGCCGATCAGGATCGGCGGATGCGGCTGCTGCACCGGCGGCGGGCTGTCCATCTGCTCGGTCAGCCGCACGTGCTTGCCGGCGAACGGCCCCGTCTCGCCCTTCCACGCGCGGTGTGCGATCTGCAGCAGGTCCTCGAGCATCTCGAACCGCTCCTTGATCGGCGGGAATCGCACGCCGAAGGCACCGTGCTCACGCTCGTTCCATGCCGCTCCGACTCCGAAGTAGGAACGACCGCCGGACAGCACGTCAAGCGTCGACGCCTGCTTGACCAGGATCGCCGGGTGCCGATAGGTCACCCCTGTCACCAGCGTGCCAAGCATGGTGCGTTCGGTCACGGCCGCAAGGTAGGCGAGCATCAGCCAGCCCTCCATCAGCGGCGCATCCCAGCGCCGAAGCTGGATGAAGTGGTCCCAGACCCAGATCGAGTGGAATCCGGCCCGCTCGGCCCGACGACCGATGTCGGCGAGGTGCTCCCCCATCGCGGCTGGCCCGCCGGACCAGTCGAACTCGTTGATCTCCAGTCCCCACTTCATCGGCTGCACCGGGTCATTCGACCTCGATCCGCGGGCCGCGGGTGTCGGTGCCCATCGCGTGGTAGCCGCCGTCGACGTGGATCATCTCGCCCGAAGTCATGCGCGCCCAGTCGCTCAACAGGAAGCAGACCATCTGGCCGACCGGCGTCGCATCGGTCAGTGACCATTCGAGCGGCGAGCGGTCCAGCCAGCCGCCGGAGATCTGGTCGAAGCCGGGAATGCTCTTGCCGGCCATGGTCCGGATGGGCCCGGCGGAGACGGTGTTGACGCGGATGCCGTGGGGACCGAGGTCCCTGGCCAGGTAGCGGGTGATGGCCTCGAGGCCCGCCTTCGCCACGCCCATCCAGTCGTAGATCGGCCAGGCGAAGCGGCCGTCGAAGGTGAGGCTGACGACCGATGCGCCGCCCGCCGCCTTCATCGGCTCCAGCATGCCCCACGGCCAGCGCCTTGAGCGAGAAGGCCGATGTCTGGAAGCCGAACGCCACGCTCTCCCAGGGAGTATTCAGGAAGTTGCCACCGAGGGCGTCGTCCGGCATGAAGCCGATGGCGTGCACAACCCCGTCGACCTTGCCCCAACGCTTCATCACCTCGGCGCTCACCGCCTCGACATGCTCCGTGTTGTTGATGTCCAGCTCGAGCACGTCCGGGGTCGTCGGCAGCCTCCTGGCGACCCGCTCGGTAAGGCGCAGTCCGCGCCCCACCCCGGTCAGCAGGATCTCGGCGCCCGCCTCCTGCGCGACCTTCGCCACGCTGAAGGCGATGCTGTCGTCGGTGAGGACGCCGGTGATGAGCAGCTTCTTGCCTTCGAGGAGCATGCGTGCGGAGCCTCCTGGTGCGGATGGAACCGATGCGCGCCTGCGGGCGGCAGGCTCAAGATTACGCCATGAGGCGCGTCGGTCTAGGATCGTTGGACCGATGATGGTCCGCCTCTACGACTACGACGTGCCCGCCGCCGACCCCGACGCCGGCGTGCCGAGCCTGCGCCCGCTGCTCGAGACGCTCGACGGGGCGGAGCGGCGGGCCATCCTGACCGGTCTCTTCAAGCCCGAGCGCATGCCGGGCACGATGGAGCGCCTGACGACGCTCGTCGAGGACCTCGACGTCAGCTTCGAGAACGCATTGATCACGCTCGACAACGCCGCGCGCCCGCGCCGGTTCGTCGGGATCGACGAGGCGAAGGCGATCCTCGACCGCTGGCTGCCGGATTCGGCGGTGGCCGGCATTCGCGAGTGGGACGTTGCGCGCCTGCTCGAGCCATACGGTGACGGCAGCTTCCACGGCAAGCTGCTGAAGCGGACGCGCAAGCAGCTGCGCTCCGTCTCGAGCCGCGAGGCGCTGACCGTGCCGTTCCTCTTTCGGCGGACCTGGTCGTGAGCCGCTCGCCGCGCCGTCGTCGCGGGCGTCCGTACCAGCCGCTTCCCGCCCGGCGATCGAGCGCGTGGATCGCCCGGCTGCTGGTGGTTGCCGTGGTCCTGCTGCTGATCGTGGGCTCGCTGGCGCTGTTCGCCGGGACGCGCTAGCTCAGAGCGTTTCCTCCATCAGCGTCCTCACGTGGAGCAGCAGCTTGACGAGCTCCGGTGCGGCGGCCACGAGGTCCAGGTTGTCGGGCTGAACGTGGTCGAACAGCCGAAACTCGGTGTGCGCGGCAAGCCGCCCGCGGTCCTGCAGCGCCGATGCGAGCTCCCGCGACTCGACGAACGGCACATGGTGATCCTCGGTCTCGTGCATCAGGTGCACGTCGGCGCGGATTCCATCGAGGTGCCGCACCGGTGAGATGGCGTCGATGAACGCCAGGGCGCCGGCCGGCAGGCTGTCGATCGCATCGTCGGCCTCGTCGAGGGTCGATGCGACGAGGAGGTCGTACACCGATTGCGCCGCGTCGGTCTCGAGTGAGGCGCGGAGCTGCACATCGGGCGACGGCCGCTCGGCCGCCAGGATCGCCTCCGCGAGGGCGGCGTCGAGGCGGCGTCGATCCCCGCTGTCGTCGACCTGGTCGAGCAGGAAGCGGAGGTAGACCTCGCGCGCCAGCGGGGTCGGCGTCCACGGCACCGCCGACCCGTCGGCGGCGCGGTAGGCGTGGGCGGAGACGGCGGCGAGGTAGGTGGATGCGTCGGCGAACGCGCCGAACGCGTTCACCCATCGGATCTGGGTGTTGATCCGCGGATCGCCGGCTGCCAGCAGTGCGAGCGATCCCCCGACGCTGAAGCCGACGATGCCGACCCTCGAGCGGTCGACCTCGGGCCGGGCAGCCAGCAGCTGGAAGGCGCGAACCACGCCGTCGATCTCGCCAACCTCGAGGCGCCCCTCGAGCAGCGTCCGCGAGTCGGGGACCAGCACGGCCACCCCCGTGCGCGCGAGGCCGTCGGCAACCCGCTCGATGGCCGGGTGGTTGCGGCCGAGGTTGTTGACGCCGAACACGAGGAGCATGGCTCCGGCCGGGCGTTCGGCGCTCGCCCACGCCGGCAGCCACAGCTCGGCGAGGTCAGGATCGGCGCCCGGCTCGGCCGCGCGATATGGGAGGCTCGTTCGCCGGGGCGTCTCGCTGAACAGGTTCAACGGCTTGGGACCGGCGTCGAGCAGGTTCGGCAGCAGGACCGCCGTCTGCATCGCCACCCGGCTCGGCTCCCAGGCCAGCGCCACCGCCATCAGGACGAGCAGCACCAGGCCGATCCGTCGCAGGCGGCGCATCGGCACATCCTACGCGAGCGATCGGCCTAGCCCTTGTCGGATGTCCTCCGCGCCGCCTCCTGCTCGAGCTGGAGCCGGAGCCGATAGAGGACGTTCCACTCCTCCATGTTGAGGCTGGCGACGTCGATCCGCGATTGGACCTCGTCGAGCTCGGCGCGCAGGCCCGCAAGGTCGCCGTTCGCCGATTCGTGGATGCGCTGCAGGTCGTCCTCGAAGCCCTGGGCCTCCTCGTTCCAGGTCAGGTAGGCGTTGCGGAAGGCCAGCTCACGCTCCATCGCGGCGCGGACGCGGTACGCCTCCTCCTTCGGGTCCCTGGATGGACACGTTGGTCGCGTAGGCGAGGATCTCGAGCCCGTCGCTCCGCAGGCGCATCGGCTCGCCGCGCACAACGGCCCCCAGCAGGTGCTCGGAGGCGAAGCCAACCGTGCGCAGCGGCCACGATTTGGGGCCAGTGGCCTCGGCGACCGAGACGTCGTCCAGCCCGATCGAGGCGAGCGCGCCCCGCACCGCCACCATGAGGTCGTCGTCATCGCTGCCGTCGCGCATGACGAGCGGCACCTGGAGCAGCTTCCGCTTCTGACGCCAGCGCTGGACGAGCAGGACAGGCGTGATGGCCACCATCTGGAGCACCGACAGGCCCAGCATGGCGGTGGCCGGGTAGCTGACCGGGATCATCCGCAGCGAGGTGCCCACGCTGCGCTCGTCGTGGAACTGTGCCCAGACGGTCGTTGCCGCGATGAGCGGCGGGGTGAGCACGAGCGCTGCCACCAGGGCGAGGTAGGTGACGGGCTCGACGTCGAAGTTGTCCGGGATGGCGCCGACCGTCTCCAGCAGCGCACCACCCAGGATGGGGATGGCGAAGCCGACGACCAGGATCACCCAGCCCGCAGCCACCAGGCTGATCACCGAGAGCACGCGGCCCTGGCGACCGGGGACCTGGCCGAAGTAGATGGCGGTCGCCCAGCCGAGCGCGAACGACGCCGACTTGCTCAGCGCCTGCCAGACCAGGACCAGGACGACGGGAAGAAATGGCACACCGACCGTCCAGCACGCGACGTGCCGCGGGTCCGCGCGGCGATCAGTCGAGGCTGAGCGGACGGACCGTCATCGCCTCTGCGACGCGGCCCTCCCATTCCTCGCGCGGCGCGTCGCAGAAGAGCTCGATCTCGTTCCCATCGGGATCGGCGGTGTAGAGGCTGCGGGTGACACCATGGTCGGCGGTGCCCTTGAGCAGGCCGCGTTCGGTCAGGATCGCGTGAGCCCGCTTGACCGCATCCCAATCGGCGAGCTGGACGGCGACGTGGTACAGCCCGACCGCATTGGGTGGCGCGGATGGGGCCGAGTCACCGACGCGCAGCAGCGCCAGGTCGTGGTGGCTCTCACCCGTGGCCGTCAGGAAGATCATCACGTTGCTCATCTCGCTGGACACGCGAAATCCAAGGATGTCTCGATAGAAGGCGAGGGACCGATCCAGGTCACGGACCTTGAGCACCACGTGGCCGACGCCCAGCGGCTGAAGCATGCGACGATGCTACCGCAGGTGAACGCGCCGCCTAGGGCAGACCAAGCTTGGCTCGACAGGCAGGCCACGGGGCATAGCCGCGGGCGGCGCGCAGGCGCTCAGCGACAAGGATCTGCTGCTCGCGAGTCGCCTCGTGCGGGTACGCGGCGAATTCGGTGCCGCCGTAACCCTGCCAGGTGCCGAGGCTGAACTGCAGGCCGCCGTAGTAGCCGTTCCCGGTGTCGATCGCCCAGTTGCCGCCCGGACTCGCAGCGCGCGAGGTCGTCCCACACGCTGTCGCCCGCGTACGTAACGGGTCGCCGCGGAGACGGCGCCGGCGCGCGTAGAGGGTTGCGGCCATCGGCGCCGCTGCCGGCGTCGGAAGCGGCGTACGAATCGATCTTCTCGGGTGCCTGCTGCTGCGTCCTGCTCGCAACCATCAGCGCCTGGCGACCGACCAGGCCGCCGCGATCGGCGGCGAACCCGGGAGCCTCGACGGCTGGAAGGAGGCCGTCAGCGATTTCGACCGGCAAGTGCGTCGCCGACCGTGCCGCAAGCGGGGCCAGCAGTGCGAGGCCACCGATGCTGATGGCGCCGAGCAGCAGGATCCGACGGAGCAGACGCACGCCCGTCAGCCTCCGAGCTGAATCGTGACCGTGACGACGCCTGCGCTGGGAGCTCGATCCGTGACGGCAGCCCACGCCTCGGGTGAGAGGTCCGCCACCTTCTGCGCGGACGTGCCCCAATGGCAGCCGCAATAGTCGACGACCGGCAGGACGACGCAGCGATCTGCGCAGACGGTGACGCTGCGCGTCGCAGGCGGTGGATCGTACTGGCCACCGAGCGCGCCGGGCAGGGCGACGACCGCCTGGCCCCGGTATCCGGCCGAGCAGCAGTACCAGGTTGCGCTGCCCGTCACGCTGTCACCGATCGGCGCGGCAACGGCCGGTGCCGGTTGGGCGGCCGCCGGCCTGGGTGTCGGGATCGAGAGCGGGAAGAGGGTCGCCTGCATGGACACCGCGCCGGGCGTCGGCAGGGAGGGCGAGGCGATCAGCTCAGGTGCGGGAAGAGGGACCTCGAGCGCGAGAGCGAGGCGGTTGGCGGAGCCCCGATCGGCGAGCGACCCGCGTGCCAGATCGCCCCGTGGATCGAAGAGGGCGGTGAGCAGCGGATCGGCGGCGAGAGCGGCGTCAGGCATCGCGGAGCGCGCGGTCAGAGGCGCGAGCAGCGCGATTCCGACGGCGCTCAGAACGGTCAGCACGGCGACGCGCCGCAGGAGCTCCGGCAATAGAATTCATCCGTTACGAGGTCCGACCGGCACGGACGATGCGAAGCAAACGGCGTGCCGGCGAACGGCCACCGTAGCATCCGATTCTCGGAGTGTCGAGCGTGAGAGGTACCGATGCCACGTAGGAAGAACGAGCCCGACCGCCGTCGAGGGGCCGTCGTGGTTCGCCGCCAGGCGCGGCCCGACCATGGCACGGAGGACCAGAAGCTCCTTCGCTCTCAGCAGCCGGAAGCCGGGTTTCGGGAGACCGACACGTGGCGAACGCTGCGCATCATGGGTGAGTTCGTCGAGGGCTTCGACGCGCTGGCCGAGGTCGGGCCTGCGGTCAGCATCTTCGGCTCCGCGCGCATCGGCCGCCGAAATCGCTACTACGGGGCTGCCCGGCGCCTCGCCGCCGCGCTCGCCAAGCAGGGGTTCGCGATCATCACCGGCGGCGGCCCGGGGATCATGGAGGCTGCGAATCGTGGCGCGAAGGAGGCCGGTGGCGTCTCCATCGGCGCCAACATCGAGCTGCCGTTCGAGCAGGGGCTGAACGAGTATGTCGACCTCGGCATGGAGTTCCGCTACTTCTTCGTCCGAAAGGTCATGTTCGTCAAATACGCCGAAGGGTTCGTGATCTTCCCCGGTGGCTTCGGGACGCTCGACGAGCTGTTCGAGTCGCTGACCCTCATCCAGACGGGCAAGGTCGAGCATTTCCCCGTCGTCCTGTACGGAAAGGACTACTGGGAGGGAATGATGCAGTGGATCCGGGACAAGCCGCTCTACGAGGAGAAGATCAGCCCGGAGGACCTCGACCTCCTCACCATCACCGATGACATCGACGAGGCCTGCGAGGCGATCACCCACCACCACAGCTCACGCGAGCAGGGCCGCAAGGAAGCGGCCAGCCAGCAGGCCACCAAGGCGGCGGTCGAGCAGGCGGCCTCGGGACACGGCAACTGAGGACACGCCGGGCCGCCGCCCGGGGATCTCACCCGCTCAGTAATCGACCTCGCTCGCTGCCCAGACGCGATCGAGCACGTAGTGGCCGTCGCCGTCCGGGTCGGTGAGGCTGGCGCGGGCGGACTCGACCATGACGTACGGGTGGAGCCGCACGTTGACGAGGGTCGTGCCGCGGAATGTCATGTCGAGGATGATGCCCTCCTGGGTCTCCTGCCACCAGGGCTGGCCGTACATGTAGTTGCCGGGACCCGCGTTGACGACCCTGACCCCGGTCGGGCCCTCCCGGAAGAACATCCCGCCCGACAGGTGCAGGCCGCCGGCGACGATCTGGTCGCACCCGGCATCGTCCATCCAGACGACAGCCTCCTGCTGGCTTGCGAACAGGTCGGGGTGGTACTCGTCACCGCCCCACCATTGCGGGTTGCAGATGACCACGTCGGCGCCGCCGGCACGTGCGAGGCCCACGGCCGCGTCGACGTTCTCCTGGGTGAGCCACGCGACGCCCGGGACGCCCGGCGCGGCATGGACCGGCCCGGTGACCTCGTTCCAGGACACGAACGCCACCGTCAGTCCGGCGACCTCGACGTAGGCCGGCTCGAGCGCCTGGTCGAGATCCATGCCGATGCCGGTGTGCGGGAACCCGTACTCGTCCAGCAGCTGAATCGTCGAGCTGATGCCGCCGGGGCCCCGATCGCTCTGGTGGTCTGCAGCGAGGTACACGGCATCGATGCCAAGGAGGTCCCTCCACCTGGTCAGGACTGCCTCCGGCACGGCCAGGCTCGGCGGACCGCTCTGGGTCGGCGCCCAGGCCTCATCGGTGAGGATCGGGCACTTGTGGTCGGCGAGCGCGACGTCGGCTCGCCGGCTGATGCTCGCGGTGAGGCCGTCGTTGCCGGTTTCGATCGACTGGACGATCGGGAACGCCGAGATGCCGGCCGGCGGGTTCGGGTTGATGAATGGACCGCCCTGGTACACCGCCGTGCCGCCGTTGAAGGGCCAGTCCCAGCCCTTCCCGAGGGTGACGGCGTGGTGCGCGGCCAGGCGATCGGCGCAGAGGCTCCCGATCGAGGTCAGGTTCCAGATCTGCGAGGCGTCGTATGAGGTCCAGGCCGGGTCGAGCGCCTCGGGGCCGTCCGCCGGCGCGGAGCCCATGACCGGGTAGGGCAGCGCCCGGGACTCGGGGTCGCCGAACAGGTCCGGGCCGAAGAGCCCGAACGGACCATCGCCGGCGATCGAGAGAACCTTCGATGCAGGCTCGACCATGCCGGGCGGCAGGAGCGCCACCAGCGTCTGATCGGCCTGGAGCTCCGCGACGACCTGGTCTGCCTCGACGCAGGGCGCCGTCGCCGTGAGACCCGGCTGCGCGACCGTGACACCGCACGGCAGCACGAGGCGGCCGCTCCCGGCGAGCGTCGCGAGCTCGTCGAGGGTGGTCGTCGCCTTGAGGTTCGTGATCCCGGTCACGATGGCGAGCGGGAAGCTGACGTCGGGAATGGGAGTCGCCGAGGGCGTCGGCTGGGGAGTGGGGGTGGTGGTGGCGTCGGGCGACGGCACGAGGCTTCGGCTGGGGCTGGTACTGATGCATCCGACGAGCAGCATCACCACCGTGACGGCGGTGGCTGCGCGGGGCGCCGGACGTTTCACGGCGTCATGGTAGCCACTGGAGCGTTTGGTGGCGGGCCCGACCGGATTCGAACCGGCGATCTCCAGCGTGACAGGCTGGCATGTTTGGCCACTACACCACGGGCCCCGCGGAAGCGACGGTGGCGGAGCATAGCATAGCCCCGCCCGGCCTTCAGGAGGCCGATCCGGACCCAAGCTCGCGCATCAGGGCAACCGCCGCGAGCGTGTAGCCGACTGCGGCGACGGTCGCGAGCAGGGCTGCGCCGATGAGCGACAGGGCGTAGTTGGGCTCGCGAATGGCACTTGCGCCGGCGGTCGCGCCGAGCGCGATCGAGGCGATGGCCAGGACCGATGACAACAGGACGCCGGCGCTCGTCGCCCAGCGACGGCCATCACGAAGGCCCATCACCACGAACAGGTGCACGGTGCCGATCGACGACCAGGGCCAGCGCCAGGGCGGTCAATGCGCCGCCAAGGGCCTCGGCGTCGATCGCGAGTGGAGGAAGCAGAGAGATGAGCCGCTCGGTGCCCACCCCCGCCAGCGTGAACGCGGCGGCGCCCGCCAAGAGCCAGACCACCGCACCGACGACCAGAATCGTGCGCGCCACGCGCGGACCCGCGGTCAGCGGCGGGGGCGGAGCAGGAGGATTGCGGCGGCGCCGAACACGATCGTGGCCACGGTCAGGGCGATGGCGATCACGACGTCCGGCGGCGGGCTCGCCATTGCCATCAGCGCGCCGGCCGCGCACAGCGCTGCGGCGATCCCCGACAGGATGCCTGTCACCAGGCGCGCGCGCCGCGCCTGTCCGAAGACGGCGAGGCCACCAGCGGTGAGCAAGGCGCCGAGCACGAGGATACCGAGACCCAGGAGCACCGGCCCCGTCGAAAGCGATCCGACGTTCGGCGGCGGGTCGCCGCCGTATCGAGAGCCGATGGTCAGCGCCATGGCGATGATGCCGATCCCGCTGATCGCGAACGCGACGCCGCCCACGATAACGGCGACCGTCGCGGCGGCCGTCGCCTCACCCAGATGGGCGGGCGCCAGGGTGTGATGCCCGCGTCCGCGGGCTCCGGCGGCGGAGGCGGCGCGAAGCGGTCGTCGGCTTGTCATCGGCGACGGATTGTACGCGGTGGGTCGGTGATCCTGCATGCCGGCCGTATACTCCGGCCGGATGCCGTACGAGCTGCCGCCGGTCCCGGGCACCGAGCGACGCGCCCGCATCGGGCGATGGGTGAGCTTCGCGTTCGCCGCACTGCTCGTCGGGCTCGTCGCCTATTTGGGATACGTCGGCTACGAAGGTTCGCGCCAGCTGTCCGAACCACCATCCCAATCCGCCGACTGCCGTACCCCGGCCCTCATGGGCTGGGTGTATGAGGCGATCAACTACGACATCGCGACCGACATCGAGCTGGCGACCGAGGCGGATCCAGAGGCTTGCTCGCGACAGGGAGCACCCGCCGGCGACGAGGTCATCGTGGGCCCAATCGAGCTTGCCGGCTGGTACATACCCGCAGCCAACGGTGTCGGACCGACCGGGCCGACAGTCGTCATCGCGCACGGGTGGGGAAGCAACAAGAGCTCCATGCTCGACCGCGCCGCCATGCTGCACGACGACTACAACCTTCTGATCTTCGACTTCCGTAACCACGGCCAGAGCTCGAAGGCGGCAACGACCCAGGGCGTTCGGGAGTCGAGCGACCTGCGCGCCATGATCGACTGGCTCGAACAGCAGAAGGCACCCGAGCGGATCGCGGTGCTGGGGGTCTCGATGGGCGGTGCCACGGCGCTGGCAGAGGCCGGGCAGGACCAGCGAGTCAACGCCGTGATCGCGGAGTCCACGCATGCGACGCTCGCGAACGCGGCGCAGGCCCGCCTGGACCGGAGCGGCTATCCGCTCTCGCTGCCCGGCAGCTGGGCGATCCTGCTCGGCTCGCTGGCGCGCACCGGCGAGGACCTCTCAGCCGTCGACCCGGTACAGACCATCGAGCGCCTGGATGAGCGGCCGGTCCTCCTCATCCACGCCGGACAGGACGGGTCGATCGGACCCGACGACGCCCAGTCGCTGCTGGCCGCTGGGGAGGCCGCCGGCTCCCCGACCGAGCTGCACATCTGCGCGAATGCCGCCCACGCGGAGTCCGACCAGACCTGCCCGCAGGAATATGCCGGCTGGGTGCTAGGCTTCCTCGAGCGCGTCCTGGCACCGGCCAGCTGAGGCGCTCCGCCTGCATTCAACCGATGCCGCCCATGGCGGTGGCATCCACTGAGGTACCGGATTCGATGACCCTGGCTCCCTCCGATGTCGACGCGCGCTTCGACCGCACCATCGATCGCTGGTTCCGTGACCAGCTGACGATGCGGCCGGAGTGGGCGACCTTCTTCGGAATCCACGATCACGACGGCGACCTGGCGTCGGGCGGTCGCGACGCCATCGACGAGGAGGTTGCCTTCTATCGCCGCACGATCGATGAGCTTTCGGCCTTCGATCCGTCGGAGCTGAGCGCCGATCGCGCGCTCGACCGCGACCTCGCCATCCACCAGGCACGGCTCGGGACCTTCTGGCAGACCGAGTACCGACCATGGGCCGGTGCGTCCGGCGGTGCCGAGCACATCGGGGAGGCCCTCTTCCCGCTCTTCACCCGCGACTTCGCGCCGCTTGGGGATCGGCTCGAAAGTATCGCTCGGCGCCTGGATGCTGCACCTCGCTTCCTGGCAGAGACCCGGGAGCGCGTCACCGATCCGGTGCAGCTGTGGACCCAGATCGACGTCGAGACGACCGAGCACATGCCGGCCTTCCTTGACACGATCCTTGCGGCCGCCCGCACCGATGCCGGAGACGCTGCGTTGGCCGACCGCCTCGCCTCCTCGGTCGACGCGGCCAAGGCAGCGCTGAGCGACCATGCCGACTGGCTGCGCGGCGAGGTGCTGCCACGCGCGAACGCCGACTGGATGGCCGGCACCGACCGCTTCGAGGAGATGGTTCGGCTGAGGGAGCTCGAGGCCGACGGCGACGAGATCCTGGCCGTCGGCGAGGAGCTGCTGGTCTCCGAGAAGGCGGCCCGCGATGAGCTCGCGGCCGACATCGATCCGACGGCCTCGCTCCGGGAGGTCGCCGACATCGTGAAGAACGACCACGCCTCCACCTTCGTCGAGTCGCTGACCGAGTACCGCGAGGCGATGGACCGGGCGCGTGCCTTCGTGGTCGAGCAGGGCATCGCGACGCCGCCGGAGGAGGATCACCTCAACGTCATCGAGACGCCGTCGTTCATCCGGCATCTCATTCCGTTTGCCGCGTACTACGAGCCCGCGAAGTTCGACGCCAGCCCGGTCGGCACCTACATCGTCACGCCGCCCTCGTCGCCCGAGATGATGCGCGAGCACAATCGCGCGTCGATCAGCAACACGTCCGTCCACGAGGCGTACCCGGGCCACCACCTGCAGCTGAGCGCGGCGATCACGAACCCGAGCCTGGTTCGACTCTTCTCAGGAGCGCCCGAGTTCAGCGAGGGCTGGGCCTTCTACTGCGAGCGGATGATGAAGGAGCGCGGGTTCGACGACACCCCGAGGGGCTGGTACGTCGTGCACACCGACGCGATCTGGCGCGCCACCCGCATCATCCTCGACGTCCAGCTGCACCGCGGCCTCATCGGCTTCGACGACGCCGTCGATCGCCTGGTGGCCGAGACTGGCTTCGAGCGGCCGGCCGCCCTGGCCGAGGTCAAGCGTTACACGTCCACCCCGACCTACCAGCTGAGCTACCTGTTCGGGCGGCACATGATCGAGAAGCTCAAGGCGGAGGTGCAGGGCCGCGAGGGAGCCGGCTTCGACATCCGTCGATTCCACGACACGCTGATCTACGGCGGCACGATGCCGGTGAGCTACGCCCGTCGCCTCTTCGACGGCAACGGCCGGTGAACCGCCTTCGTCGCGCCGGCATCGGCCTGGCGTGCTCGCTCGCGCTGGTGGCATGCGGGACCGATCCGACACCGACCCCGGCACCGCCCTGCCCGACCGAGCCGCCGACCTCGATCTCCGCCCAGGCAACGCTGGCGGGAGCCGAGCGCGCGACCATGCGCATCGGCGGCGCCGTGGAGGGCGAGATCGTTGTCGAGCTCTACGGTGATGATGCCCCGATCGCGACCGCGAGCTTCGTTGCCCTGGCCCGATGCGGTTTCTACGACGGCATCAGCTTCCATCGGGTCATCAGCGGCTTCGTGATCCAGGCCGGCGATCCGCAGACGAAGAACAACCGGGGTGACTTCGCCGAGCTCGGCACGGGCGGTCCCGGCTACGAGTTCGAGATCGAGCCTCCGGCCGATGGGCTCCGCTACGACCCGTACGTCGTGGCGATGGCGAACGACTCGCGCACCAACGGCAGCCAGTTCTTCATCGACCTGGTCGACCTCGACGACGCGCTGCGCTCGGTCGGCGTCTACACCATCTTCGGCAAGGTGGTGGAGGGCACCGACGTGGTCGATGCGATCGCCGAAGTGCCGGTGAACGACCCCCGCCTGGGCCTCCCGCTGACGCCGGTGATCATCGAGTCGATCAGCATCTCGAGCGCCGCGGAGGCATCGCCGTCGCCCGCCGAATAGGCGGAAAGCGCTTTACATTGTGAAGGAATCTAAACCTCCGAAACCCTTGTCTAAAGAGAACAGGCGGTCTATCCTAATCGTGCTGTTCGCACAGCGATTCACTACTGATCGCAAGGCCATGGGTAGGTTAGGGTTAGGGTAGTGCGGGAAACCGTGCGTGAAAGATGCCCTTGTGATTAGCGAATCCGGCAGCAATGAAGGCCCCCGCTTCGGCGGGGGCCTTCGACTATCCGCGAGCTCGAGATTCAGTGCTCGACGTCGAGGACGATGCGGTCTGGGTCGTCGAGGAGAAGCACGCGAACGCACGAGTCGCCGGCAAGGCCGATGAACCATGTGGTCTGTGCCTCGAAGTCCCCGCCGTGAACCACATCCACCAGCATGGGGAAGCCGGGGTCGAAGTTCAGCGGACCGTGGTAGGACATCTCGCCGGAATCGGTCAGGGTGGTGCTGCCGCGCAGCACGAGGTGCAGGACGCTATCACCGGTGACTTCGAGCGGCAGTCCGGAGGCGTCCTGCTCGTACGGCGGCTCGTCGCGCTCCAGGGTGAACTCCGGCGTTCCGGCGTTGAACTCGAACACGACACGGTCATAGCCCGGGTGAGTCCCGACCCGAACGTCGGTGTAGTTGGTGGTAAGCGTCGCCGTCCCGTCGTCGGTGATGGGGAGGTCGCAGGTGAATGATCCGAGATCGTCCGACGGGATAGCGTCCGACGCCGGCGCCTCGCTCGGAGCATCTGAAGGTGAAGACAGCTCACTCGCGGCCTCGCTGGTCGGAATGGTGGCATCGGGCGTGTTGCTCGGCCCAGCCGACGCTGGCGGGCTCGCGGCCGCATTGCACGCGCCCAGGACGAGCATCGAAATGACGAGTAAGGGCGTGCGGGCTGTCATCGAGGTGCTCCCTTGAGTTCGGCGTGTTGACGATGGCCGTGAGACGGGTGCCAGCCAATGGTCGTTACACTGGCGGAGCCGTCGGCCGCTGCATTTGCATCCTTACCCTCGCGTCGTGACCCTGCAGATAGGCTTGCGCCCTCCACCATCGTATCGTCGGGTACGATGCTCTTCGCGGCGACGGCCGTGGTCGCCTCGCGAGGGTGACCGCCGGCGTCCTTGGAAGGGGCCGACCCACCCTCTCGGACCAGGGCTGCCGCGATGCGTGCGCCTGTAGCTCAGTGGATAGAGCGTCGGCCTCCGGAGCCGAAGGTCGCAGGTTCGAATCCTGTCGGGCGCGCCAACTCATGCCTGATCCGGCATCATCGGTCCATGCAGGAGATCGGCGCGGCGACAGGGCTTGTCGCCGGGACCGGCTGGCACGCGAGGCCGAGGAAGCGAACCTCAGCCCGGCCGCGACGCGATCGTCGGCCTCCCGCGGACGAGCCCGCCCCGAGGAGCCGGACGAGTTCAGGACGGCCTTCGAGCGTGACCGGGATCGGATCATCCATTCGAAGGCGTTCCGCCGCCTGAAGCACAAGACGCAGGTCTTCCTCAACCCCGAGGGCGACCACTTCGTCACGCGCCTGACCCACACGATGCAGGTCACCCAGGTTGCGCGCTCGCTGGCGGCGGCGCTCAGCCTGAACGAGCCACTGGCCGAGGCGATCGCGCTCGGCCACGACGTCGGTCACTCGCCCTTCGGCCACACCGGCGAGGACGCCCTCTCGCCGTATTTCCCGCCGCGACGGCTGGCATCACGCCGCGCAGAGCGTCCGGATCTTCGAGGTCCTCGAGGACGCCAACCTGACCTGGGAGGTGCGCGACGGGATCCGGGCGCACTCCTGGAGGATCGAGCCGCCACCGGCCACGGCGGAGGCCTTCTGCGTCAGGTTCGCCGATCGGATCGCCTACCTCGCGCACGACGCGCTCGACGCCCTCCGAGCCGGCACGCTGCGACGCCGACGCGTTTCCGCCCGGCGTGCTCGAGCGGTTCGGCGAGCCCGGCAGGGAGTGGATCAGCTCGATGATCAACGCGGTCATCGACGAGTCGCTGCGCACCGGGGCCGTCCGCATGGACGACGCGACCCTCGGCGTCATGAACGAGCTCCGCGACTTCATGTTCGAGCACGTCTACGAGTCGCCCGATCAGCTCCGCCAGGGGCGCCGCGCCATCACCATCATCCGCGACCTGATGGACTGGCATCTCGAGCACCCCGACGAGATTCCCGCCACCTACCGCCAGGTCGAGGCGCCGCTCGTGGTGCAGGCGGCCGACTACATCGCCGGGATGACGGACCGATACGCGCTGGCCACCCATGACCGCCTCTTCCGCCCGGCGCTGAACCTCTAGCGGAAGGCGCGAAGCGCCCCCGGACGCACCTCGAGGGTGATCGGGGTGACACCGATGCTGATCCCGTCGGCGTGCGCCGGCAGCGCGCGCCGGGTCCCCTCGATCGTCACGCGCGCCGCACGGTACGCCTTGATCCGCGCCTCTCGCCGCGGCTTGCGTCGCGCGACGGCGAGGAAGTAGCTGACGGCCTCGAGACGGTTCATGCCCTCGAAGACCGCCACGTCGAAGAGCCCATCGGTCGGATCGGCCTGGTCGCTGACCGCGAATCCGGCACCGTGGTACGGGCCGTTGCTGACCGTGACGGCCGGACTCCCCGTGCGGTAGGCCGTCCCGTCCAGCGTGATCCGCATCGGCGTCTTGCGCAGCCTGACCCCACGCCACAGCGTGCGCAGTGCGCGCCACCAGCCACGCCGGTCCGCGACCTCGACCGCAAGGAACCCGATCGCGTCGACCCCGACGCCGGCGGCCTCGAAGAACGGCCTTCCCTCATCCGCCGACCACCCAGCCGGCGTCCATCTGGCCGATCCTGCCGGCGCCGATCACGTCCAGCGCCTCGTCGAGCGTGACCGGGATCCCGAAGCCGCGAGCCATGTTGTTGAAGCTGCCCATGGCCAGGATGCCGAGCGTCGCGTCGGGGTGGTGGATCAGCGCGGCCGCCACGCGCGACACGGTCCCATCGCCGCCGGCAACCACGACGTCGCTGCCCTCGTCCGCGGCCGTCGCGCCCGAGCTGCCCGGCGTCGTCGTCCTCGGTGAGCAGCGTGGAGGCGGACGTCCAGTCCGCGCTCACGCAGCGCCGCCGCCAGGGCCTCCGGTTGCAGCCGATCCGGGTCGTCATCCAGGGACGGGCCGGATCCGGGCTTCCCACCGGCGACCGGGTTGACGAGCAGCAGGATCGGCCGACGCGTCACTCGAGACCTCGCTGATACGCCTGGAACGACCCATCGCCGCAGTCGAGCACGATGCGCTGCGGCAGCGCCTCGCCCGCTCGCCGCGGGGGCGAATCCGGGCTCCACGTAGACCTCCCAGCGCGCCAGGCCGAACGACGTGCTGCCGGCCGGCTCGAGCGGACCGGGGACACCCTCGAGCGCCGGCACCGAGGTCGCCGCGCCCACCGGCTCATAGTTCGCGGGCCGATACGGCAGCAGCTCCGGGCACTCCGCCGGGTGCCGAGGCTCGCAGGATGCCGTAGATGCCGACGCCGACGAAGACGGCGGCAGCCAGCGTTCCGCAGCCAATCGCGCGCCGGTTCACGATCGCACGATCCCGAATCGCTCGAACTCACCGCTCGCCGGGCCGCGACGCGCCTCGACCGCCTCGACCCGCGCGCCGGACGGGCCGGCCTTCAGGAGACGTTCCAGCTCGGCCAGTGCCGGCCCAGGTCCCTCGGCCACCACCTCCACCGTCCGTTCGTCGTCACCGTTCATGACCCAGCCAACCAGGCCGAGCCCATCGGCATGCCGCCGCACCCACCACCTGAAGCCGACGCCCTGCACCCGGCCCGTCACGCGGGCCGTCAGCCGTTCCTCGTTCACCGATCCCGCGGCTGCGGCAGCAGCGGCCAGGCGAGCATCGCCGCCTCGAGGGCCAGCCTCGGGGCGGCAGCCTCGCGCAGCCCGTCGTGGATCCGCTCGAGCAGCTCCGCCATGCGGACGAGCGGAGCGGGACCGATGCGTGCGGCGACCGCCGCCAGCTCCGGTGCCAGCTCGCCGCTGGGCGCCAGCTCCCCGCGGCCGGCAGCGGCGACGACCAGGTCGCGGGTCAACGACAGCCACACCTCGACGAGCATGGTGGCCGCCCCGCGCTGGACGGATGCCGGAGTGCGCGTCTCCTCGCCGCCATCCTCGACACTCGGTGGGTCCAGCCGCACCGTGTCGTCGAGGAGGTCGCGGACCGATCCGAAGCGGTCCGCCCGGCCGCGTTCGAGCAGCGACAGCAGCTCGGCCTGCGTCCGCCGACGCCAGTCCAGCAGCGGCCGGTCATCGGCGAAGGAGAGGGCGGTGCCGGTCAGCCCGCCGGCGATGCGGGCAAGAACGTCCGCCTGGTCAGCGGGCAGCCGACGGGCATCCATCAGGAACGCGGCCAGCTCCTCCCTGGGGACCGCGCCGACGCGGAGCGGCTGGCAGCGCGATCGAATGGTGGGAAGCAGTGCTCCGGGCTCATCGGCGACGAGGATGTAGAGGTGGCGATCGGTCGGCTCCTCGAGCGCCTTCAGGAGGGCGTTCTGGATCTGCTCGTTCGCGCGGTCCGCATGCTCGATGAGCACAATGCGTCGCGCGGCCGCGATCGGCGCGCCGGCCGCGTCCAGCAGCCAGCGCCGGGCCACCGCCACGATGCTCTCCCCGGAAGATCGCTGGTCGCGCCAGGCCTCCGGCGAGCCGATCACGAGGTCCGGATGCGACCGCGCTCGGGCGCCACGGCAGCCACGGCAGGCGTTGCAGGGACGGCGCGCCGGGTCCGCATCGGTGCAGAGATGAAGTGCCAGCAGGTCGTCGACGAAGGCGCCCTTGCCCGATCCGGCCGGCCCGTGGACGAGCAGCGTCCGCCCGCTCCGGCCACGCTCGACGGCCTGCTGTGCCATCCGCCGCGCGACCGGCTGTCCCAGGCTCAGGAAGCCACGCGTCGAAGTCTCGATCACCGACCGAGTATAGGTTCGGCCCGATCGGCCGGCCGGTATGGCCGGGGCGTGGCCGGATCCCCGAGCCGGTGGCATACTTCGTGCACCCAACCTCGGCCGAACCAAATGGAGGTAGCCATGCCGACTGGCCCGGCATCAACGGCCGACGATATCGCCGAGACGATCCGATCACTCATCGACCGCGTCTCCGACGCGAAGCTCACCCAGGAGATCGCGAAGCGCAGCCAGGAGATGGCGGGAATCGCCGCGGAACGCGGTGCCGACGTCGGTGACCGCGCCTCGGAGATGTGGCGTGACACTCGACCGCTGCGACGCGACGCCGCCAAGCGTGCCTCGCGCGCGGGCGCCGAGGCGGCCCGATGGTCGGACCGAACCTGGAAGTCATCCGTCCGCCCGATGATCAAGGATCTCTGGAAGCGCAGAACGATTGCGATCGGCGCCGCAGGAGCGGCCGTGCCGGCCGCGCAGGAGCTGGTCGACACCGCCGCCGTGCGCCTCGGATTGCGCGAGCGGCAGGAACAGCGCCACTGGGGCGCGTTCTTCCTCGGGCTGCTGGTGGGCGCCGCGGCCGGAGCCATCGTCGCCCTGCTCACGGCGCCAAGGCGCGGGGAGGAGATGCGGCGCGAGCTGGCCGCCAGGGCAGATGAGGTGCGCACCGAGATCGCTGCCCGCGCCAAGGAGGCGGAGTGGGTCCCGATCTTCCAGAACGATCACCCGACCAACGGGAACGTCACCGACACTTTCACCGATGCGTCCGGGAGCGTCCAGGAGGCCGCCGCCGAGGGCGGATCGGCTGTCGAGGAGTCGGCGACCGAAACTGCCGAGGCGATCAACGAGGCATACGACGTCGAACGCGAGAACCAGGCCTAGCGGTTCCTGAGGTAGACAGAAGGGCCGGCCCATGCGGGCCGGCCCTTTTCGTGTGCGGGTGAGCCGCGATCAGCCGGTGGTGCCGCGCGGCTTGCGCGCCGTGCGGAAGCGGCCCCAGATGCCCTGCGGCTCGCCGTCCTCTCCCTGCGGCGCGACGGCGGACGAGTCGGACGCCGCCGCGGCGCGCGTCGAGCGACGGCGGGCGGGCTTGGGAGCCTCGTCCGTGCTCGCCGTCTCGGCGGCCGGAGCCTCGCCCCGGCGTTCGGGTCGAGCGACGGCGGGCGGGCTTGGGAGCCTCGTCCGTGCTCGCCGTCTCGGCGGCCGGAGCCTCGCCCCGCGTTCGGGTCGAGCGACGGCGGGCGGGCTTGGGAGCCTCGTCCGTGGTCGCCGTCTCGGCGGCCGGAGCCTCGCCCCGGGTTCGGGTCGAGCGACGGCGGGCGGGCTTGGGAGCCTCGTCCGTGGTCGCCGTCTCGGCGGCCGGAGCCTCGACCCCGACGTTGTCCTCCGCGCTCAGTCCGAGCTCGGCCAGCGTGGCCGCATCGGCATCCTCGAAGGTGTACTCGCGCTCCTCGCCGTTCCCGTCGAGCTGGCTGAGGTCGTCGAACTCCTCCCAGCCGATCTCTCCCGAAACGGGCTCAGCGGCGGGAGACGTTTCGTCATCGCGCCGGGTTCGGCCGCGGCCGCGGCCACCACGACGGCGGCGACGGCGACGTGCCTCCGGATCGGCGTCGGCGGGCGCCTCTCCGGCGGTGGCGGCCGGGGTCACGCGCTCCTCGATCGCGGCCGGCGGCCGGGGTGGCGGCAGCCGGGCGGCGGCTGGTCGTCGCGCGCCCGCGTCGGCCGGCCTCGGATCCGCCACTACTCTTGAGGGCGGCGAGGGCGGCGGCGGCAACGGTCGGCGATGCCTCACGGAAGCCGAACTCGGGAGTGACCTCCTTGGCCGGCATCTCGGGCGCGCTCATGCCGGTCTCCCGGATGGTGCGTCCCTCCTTCCGGCTGATGGAGGCGACCTTCATGATGTCCATGAACTCATCGGCAACGGCGATCAGGTCGGACGAGGTGTTCGGCTTGAAGCTGATCACCTCGCAGCGAACGCCCTTGTCCTGGAGCGCGCGGATGGCGGGGGCGAAGTCGCCGTCGCCCGACACGATGACGGCGATGTCCATTCGATCGGCCAGGCGGAACAGGTCCACGACCAGCTCGATGTCGAGGTTCGCCTTCATCCGGCCATCGCCGAACTTGCGGATGTCCTTGACGACCGGCTTGTAGCCGTTCTTGCCAAGGAAGTCGATGAACTTCCGCTGGTTCTCGTTCTCCGGGTCGAGCCCGGTGTATGCGTAGGCGCGAATCAGGTCGCGCCCCTTGGTGGCGTGCTTGAGGAGCGCGACGTAATCGACGTCGACATCCTGGCCTCGAGCCGCGTAGTACATGTTGGCGACGTCAACAAACATCGCAACGTTCTTGCTCACGATTGAGCTCTTCTCCTGTGATATGTGATACGGCCGGCGCGGATGGGTGTCGGCTCAGCCGATCTTTCGACCGAGCGTTCGACCGCGGCTCGCGAACCCCAGCCGCTTCCAGAGCGGCGGTTCTGCGGACGCCAGCGGTTCGGAAACCTCCACGCGCGTGCAGCCCTTATTTCTTGCCGATGTGACGAGGTGCTCGACGATTGCGTCGGCGACCCCTCGCCGTTCGGCGGCGTCCAGCGTCGGTGCCTGCGCGATTCCCAGCTCGTCGACGATGCCGACGAAGGGACCTGACCGTACCGAGGGCCTGATGGCGAGGACTCCCACGCCCATCACTCGTCGCTCGGACTCGGCGACGACAACCGTCGCGGAGGGAACGAAGAGCAGGTTGCGCAGGTAGTCGACGTCTTCGCGCGGGTCTCCCTCTCCGTCATCGCGCGCAAGGATGCGGGCGGCGGCGTCGAGATCGGTGAGACGGGCGCTGCGGACGTGTACCTCCACGTAGGCCTCATCGGGAAGCGGTTCGCAGACAGTGATTCTGCGGGACGACCCGGTCGAGGATACCACGAACGGCGGTGAACCCTCTGCCGAGGCCAGGCAGTACCCTTCGATGTACTGGCGCAAACTATTGCGCCACCCGATCGGGCGCCGGTATGATGCCGCGCACCTTTCATACGCCGGGTCCGCGCTTGCGCGAATCTCACCCGAGCACACCAGTGGAGGAAGTTAACCGGATGCAGAAGTACATGCGATGGAGCGGACTGCTCGTCGTGCTGATGCTCGTCCTCGCCGCCTGCAGCGCTGATACGGGCGGCAGCACCGAGCCCAGCGCGGAAGAGAGCACGCCCGCCAGCAGCGAGGGAGCTGGCGGCGACGACCCGACGGCCGTCTGTGACGCCGACGCCAAGGGCTGCGTCGAAGTCGCCGCGGGCGATCCCCTGAAGATCGCCAGCGCGCTCGCGATCACCGGCGACGTTGCCTTCCTCGGCAACGACAGCAACTACGGCATCGAGATCGCGATCGACGACCGCGGCGGCGAGCTGCTCGGCCACGAGATCGAGCTCGTCAAGGAGGACGCAGGCTGCAGCGACGCAGCGACCGGCCAGACCGCCGCGCAGGCGATCGTCGCCGATCCGCAGATCGCAGCGGTCATCGGCACCACCTGCTCACGCACCGCGGTCCCGGCAATGCCGGTGCTCGATGAGGCGGGACTGGTCATGATCTCGCCGTCGAATACGGCGCCCTCGCTGACCAACCCGGACACCGAGGACTTCGGCGGGCCGTTCTTCTTCCGGACCGCCTACAACGACAACGTCCAGGGCGCCGCCGTCGCGCTGTTCGCGTGCGAAGAGCTCGGAGTCACGACTGCCGCGACCATCCATGACGGCAGCCCGTATGCCGAGCAGCTGCAGCAGGTGTTCGTCGACCAGTTCGCCGAGCAGTGCGGTGGCACGACAACGGCGCAGGAGGCGATCAACGTCGGCGAGGTCCAGTTCAGCGACGTGCTGGAGACGATCGCGGCCGACTCGCCTGAGCTGCTCTTCTTCCCGATCTTCGATCCTGAGGGTCCGCTCATCACGCAGCAGGCCCAGGACGTGGCCGGGCTGGAGAACACCATCCTGATGGGCGCCGACGGCGTCAAGGATCAGGGCTTCCTGGACACCGCCGGCGATGTCGCCGAGGAAGTCGGGATGTACTTCTCCGGACCTGACCTGAACTTCGGCGGCAAGTACGAGTCGGACTTCCTGCCGGCCTACACCGAGCTCTCGGGCGAGGATGGCCCGATCGCTCCGTACCACGCTCACGGCTATGACGCGGCGAACATCATCCTTGACGGGATCGAGGCCGTGGCAGTTGAGGACGCGGACGGAAATCTGTTCATCCCCAAGGATGCGCTGCGTGAGTGGATCTCCAACCTGACCGACTACGAGGGTCTGACGGGAACGCTCAGCTGCGACGAGAACGGCGACTGCGGTGCCGAGGACGTCTCGATCGCCCAGGTTGTCGACGGCGAGTTCAGCGAAGTCTGGACGACGAGAGATCTGCCCTAGCGGACCTCGCGGAGGTTCCGCAAGCAGTTGAGACGGGCGGGTGAGCCGGGCCACCGGCTCACCCGTCTCCACATAGACCCGTCAGGAGTGTCGGAGGGTCCAGTGCCCCGAGCCGGTGGTCGCCTCACGCTGGTTGACATCGTCCTGTGGGGACTGCGCGTCGCAGTCGTCATCGGCGTCGTCATGGGGACGTGGGCGACTCTGTCCGCCGGGAAGCTGGAGCCCGACCAGTGGCGCACCCTGGTCATCCTGGGTATCGCGCAGGGCAGCGTCTATGCCCTGATCGCCCTCGGCTACACCCTCGTCTACGGCGTCCTGCTCATGATCAACTTCGCCCACGGCGACGTGTTCATGTTCGGGGCGATGACCGCCTTCTTCGTCGCCGACGGCCTCGCGGGCGACGGATTCCTCAACGCCAACCCATTCCTCGGCCTCGCAATCATCCTCCTGGTGTCCATGCTCAGCTCGATGCTGGTGGCCATCCTGCTCGAGCGCATCGCCTACCGACCGCTGCGCCGCGCGCCCCGCCTCGTGCCGCTCATCACCGCGGTGGGTGCATCGCTCTTCATCAACAACAGCGTCCGCGGGCTGTACGGCGAGCAGGTGAAGGCATATCCGCGGATCACCATCCTCGAGGGCCGGATCGACCTCCTCGGCGTCCCGGTCCTGAAGACGCACGCGCTGGTCATCGTGGCGGCGGTGGTCCTGATGCTCGTCCTCTACTTTTTCGTGGAGCGCACGCGCACCGGCCGGGCCATGCGCGCGGTGAGCGAGGACAAGGACACCGCCGCGCTGATGGGGATCAACGTTGACCGCATCATCACTACCACGTTCGCGATCGGCGGCATCCTGGCCGGCGCCGCCGGCGTGCTGTACGCGCTCGTGTTCGGCCAGGTCCACTGGTTCATGGGATTCCTGCCCGGCATCAAAGCGTTCACCGCCGCCGTGCTGGGTGGCATCGGCAACATCGTCGGCGCCATGCTCGGCGGCCTGACGCTTGGCGTCCTCGAACAGGTCGGCCCGAGCCTGCTGCTGAGTGGCTTCGGAGTGCCGTCCCCAAGCCAGCTGCGCGACGTCATCGCGTTCAGCGTCCTGGTCCTGGTGCTCATCTTCCGCCCGTACGGCATCCTCGGGCGGCCGGAGAGCCGATGACATGATCAGGCCAGCAGAGCTCCGCGCGGCGGCGACCCTCGGGCTGTGGTCCGGGGCGATCATGCTTTACCTGTCCACGGTCGGCATCGTCCTGGCATTCGCCGAGCGCAACACGGTCACCGGCGTGCTTACGCTTGGACGGGTCATGCTCGCCATCCCTCCGCTTGCCGTCGGATACGTCGCGGCGCGAAAGGTCCGCCCCGACGGGGGCTTGAGCGCCCGGCTCATAGCCGGCTTGGTGGCGGGTGCGGTCGGCGGTGTCCTGCTGGCGCTCGGCGTCCTCTTCGCCAGCGCGGTCGACGTCCGGGACGTGCTCACCAGGGTCTCCCCCAGCCTGATCGAGTTCATGGAGTTCGGCCAGGGTGAGGTCGTGGGCGGCGTGTTCAACGTCGCCTTCGGCGCGGTGCTCGGCCTGATCGGTGCCGGCCTGCAGGTGGCCCCGCCGCGGATCCGCCGGCCCATGATCGCCGGCGCGCTCGGCGTGGTGGTCGGAAGCATGCTCGAGCCGTTCCTCCGTCCACGACTCCAGGAGTTCGAGCTGGGATTCCTTGCCCGTCTGCTGTACGAGGACCGTGGACTGTCGATCGCATCGGCCATCGTCGTCTTCGCGCTCGTTGCGGGCGCCTTCGTCGCCTGGCGACCCACTCGGGCGACCGTCCGGCGGCGACTGAAGGCGGCCGGCCCGCAGGCGCAGGCGACGGTCCGGTGGGGCGGGATCCTCCTGGGAATCCTCCTGCTGCTCTCGCTGCCGCAGCTCGCCGGCCCCTTGCTGAGCCAGGTGCTCGTGCTGGTGGGGCTGTATGTCCTGCTCGGCCTCGGCCTCAATATCGTGGTCGGCTACGCAGGTCTGCTCGACCTGGGCTACGTGGCCTTCTATGCGGTCGGCTCCTACCTCACCGCGCTCCTGACCTCGCCCAGCTCCTCCCTGGGCTGGGCGCTGCCGTTCTGGGTGGCGCTGCCGATCGTCGTCCTCGGCGCGGCCGTGACCGGCCTGTTCATCGGCGCACCGGTGCTTCGGCTTAGGGGCGACTACCTCGCCATCGTCACCCTCGGCTTCGGCGAGATCGCGCGCATCCTCTTCCTGTCCGACGCGCTCAAGCCGTGGTTCGGCGGCACCCAGGGCATCCTCAGCGTCGCCCCGATCTTCGGCGTGGCGTCCATCGACGTCCCGATCCTCGGCTGGCGCCTGTCAGGACCGACGCTGACCTATTACCCGCTCCTTCTCTTCTGCATCATCGCCGCCTTCGTGGCGCATCGGCTCAAGTATTCGCGGACCGGGCGCGCGTGGAATGCAATGCGCGAGGACGAGGACGTCGCCGAGGCGACCGGCATCAGCACGGTCAACTACAAGCTGCTCGCCTTCGCGCTCGGCGCGTCGGTCGGCTGCCTGGGTGGAGCGGTCTTCTCGACCCACCTCCAGTCGGTCTTCCCCGGCAGCTTCAACATCCTCGTCTCGATCACGGTTCTCGCCATCGTCATCCTTGGCGGCATGGGCAGCATCCCCGGGGTGGTGGTCGGCGCCCTGGCGCTCATCGGCCTGCCGGAGCTGCTCCGCGAGTTCGCCGAGTTCAAGCTCCTGGTCTATGGGGCGGTGCTGGTGATCATGATGCTGCTGCGACCGGAGGGCCTCATCCCCGACTACGTTCGCCGGCGTGAGCTGCACGACGAGGGGACCGACCTGATCGGCGGCACCGCGGCGGTCGGCACGCCGGCCGGCGGAGGGGGTGCTTCGTGACCGAGCACGCGGCTCCGATGCCGGCCGCCGATGAGGCGACCGACGCCCAGGACGCAAGGATCCTGCTCCAGGCGCGCGGCGTCACCAAGCGCTTCGAGGGGCTGGTCGCCAACCGCGACATCGACTTCGACGTGCCCACCCACTCGATCGTGGCGATTATCGGTCCCAACGGAGCGGGAAAGACGACCTTCTTCAACCAGCTCACCGGGATCTACGCGCCGACCTCGGGCACGATCACGTTTGCCGACGTCGACATCGGCGGCATGGCCCCGCACCAGGTGGCGGAGCTGGGAATCGCCAGGACCTACCAGAACATTCGCCTCTTCCAGAACATGACGGTCATCGCCAACGTGATGGTCGGACGACACGTGAGGATGCACGGTCAGTGGTACCAGGCCATCCTCGGCACGTCGGCCATCGGCAAGGAGGAGGAGACCACGCTCGAGCGAGCCCGCGAGCTGCTCGAGCTGGTCGGCCTGCGCCGCTCGGTGGAGAACCAGCTGGCCAAGAACCTCCCCTACGGCGACCAGCGCCGGCTCGAGGTGGCGCGCGCCCTTGGCAGCGAGCCGAAGCTGCTCCTGCTCGATGAGCCGACCGCGGGCATGAACCCGGGCGAGACGCGCCAGATGACCGACTTCATCGGGCGCCTCCGACGCGACCTGCAGCTCACGATCCTGCTGATCGAGCACGACATGAAGGTCGTGATGGGCGTCAGCGAGCACATCACCGTGCTCGACTACGGCGAGAAGATCGCCGAGGGCACGCCCGAGGAGATCCGGGCCAACCCGCGGGTCATCGAGGCCTACCTCGGCAAGCAGGCGACCAGCGCATGACCCACATCCTGGAGCTGGACGACGTCCACACCTACTACGGCAACATCCACGCGCTCAAGGGCGTGTCGCTGACCGTCGACAAGGGCGAGATCGTCACCCTCATCGGCTCGAACGGCGCCGGGAAGTCGACCACGCTGCGAACGATCAGCGGCATCGCCCACCCGCGCGAGGGACGGGTGCTCTCCGACGGCCGCGAGATCCAGGACGTGCCCCCGCACGAGATCGTGACCCTCGGCATCGCACAGGCGCCCGAGGGCCGCCACGTGTTCGCTCGCATGAGCGTCTTCGAGAACCTGCAGATGGGCGCCTTCAGCCGGCGTGGCGTCTCGCTGGACGGCGACATCGCGCGCGTGTTCGACCTCTTCCCGCGCCTCAAGGAGCGGCGCAGCCAGAAGGCCGGCACCATGTCCGGCGGTGAGCAGCAGATGCTGGCCATCGGCCGCGCGCTCATGGCGCAGCCCACCGTCCTGCTGCTGGACGAGCCCTCGATGGGCCTCTCGCCGATCCTGACCGAGCAGATCTTCAAGATCATCGCGGAGATCAACGAGCAGGGCACGACGGTGCTGCTCGTGGAGCAGAACGCGCTGATGGCCCTCAACGCGGCGCACCGCGGCTACGTCATCCAGACCGGCCAGATCATCCTGGCCGACACGGCGGCCAACCTCGCCGCCAACGAGCAGGTTCGCCAGGCTTACCTCGGCGAGATCTGATCAGGTGGCCGACCAGCCACGGCCGCCGCGCCGCTCACCCGGCGACTATCGGCCCGACCTGCGCCCGATGCTCATCCTCGGCGTCCTGCTGGTGGCCGTGGTCGTTGCCTGGCTGATCCTCTCGCCCCTGATCCTGCCCCCCGCCTGACCGGCGCAGCCTGCCGGGGCAGGTCAGTACCGGCGCGCCACCCCGAACCCCGAGCCGGCGCCGTAGAGCAGCAGCGCCACGCCGACCGCCGCCAGCGCCAGGCCGGGCGACTGCTGCGGCAGCGGGATGTACCCGACCGACCACAGCTCCCAGCCCCGGTACAGCAGTGCGGCGCCGCCGATCAGTCCGAGGACCAGGTAGACCGCCGGCGCGTCGAGGACGAAGCCCCACCGGCCGCGCATGTAGCCGATGTCAAGCAGCACCAGCGCCACAACCGCGGCTCCGAAGATGATGATGCCCGGCCCCTCGAGGCCGATCCCCTGCTGTGCGGGCACCTGCACCCCGGCCACCGAGTCCCCGCCGGCGCGCCACCAGGGCAGGAAGCCGGAGCCGATCATGGCAATGGCGCCGAGCAGGATGAGCACCCGGAACCGGCGACCGCCCCCGTCCATGGAGTGCTAGCCCTCCGGCGGTGAGCCGCCGTAGACGGACGGCTTCAGCACGCCGATGTAGGGCAGGTTGCGGTAGCGCTCCTCGTAGTCGAGCCCGTAGCCGATGACGAACCGGTCCGGGATGGTGAACCCGCGATAGTCGATGACGATCTCGGCCAACCGCCGTGCCGGCTTGTCGAGCAGGCAGCAGATCTTGATCGAGGCCGGCCCGCGCTCGGCGAGGTAGCGGAGCAGGTAGTTGAGGGTGAGCCCGGTGTCGATGATGTCCTCGACCACGATCACGTCGCGGCCCTCGATCGGCTTGGAGAGGTCCTTGAGGATGCGGACCGAGCCCGACGTCTCGGTGCCCGCATAGCTGGAGACCTCCATCAGGTCGATGCTGGCCGGGAGGTCCATGGCGCGCATGAGGTCGGCCAGGAAGACGAGCGAGCCCTTCAGGACGCTGACCAGCACCGGGTCGCGACCGGCATAGTCGGCCGACAGCTGTGCTCCGAGCTCGGCCACACGATCGCGGATCGCGTCGGCCTCGATCAGGATCTCCTCCACATCGGCGTGGAGGCTCATCGTGCCCCGTTGCCGGCGCCGGTGAGGGAGTTGGCCGTGTTGGCGGCGGTGACGTCGGTCAGGAAGTCGAGCCGGCCGTACTTCAGCATGAGCGCCCGGAAGTCACGGGCGTAGAAGAGCTTCACGCGTACCTCTGGATAGAGCTGCCGCATCCAGCGCAGCTTGCGATTCTTCTTGCGGACCAGCGACTGCTTCAGCGTGGTCAGCTCCACGTAGATGTCGATCTCCGGCAGGTAGAAATCGGGCGCGAACGACTCGATGACCTCGCCGTCGGCGTTCCAGGAGATGGGGAAGACGTCGGGTTCGTATCGCCACGGGACACCGTAGTAGTCGAGGATCCTCGCCAGCTCCGCCTCGCTCTGGTGCGCGAAGCGGGGTGGCGAGGCGGAGATCATGTGAGCCGCCACCTGACCTCGATCGTAGCCTGCTGCTCGGTACCAGACGCCATCGGTTCGGAGTATATGCGGGCGGGTTATCCACAGTTCGGCCTTGCGTGCGCCGAACGTGGATAAGTTCGGTTGTGATCCACAGCCGGGCGCTGGTAGGGTGGAGATCCTGCTTCTGCGGGTGACCGAGTACGGTAACCGCGGATGATTCGGGGCCGATGCGAGAGCCGGCCGCGACGCCGATCATCCGCCGGGAAGACCGAAAGGCCATCCGTTAGGAGCATCTTTCTTTGTCCGACGCCGCCGCGGCTCGACGCGCCCTTGCAGACCTCCTCGAGACCGATGCGCCCGCGTTGCGGGCGAGCCTGCCGCCCGGCTTCGCCGATGCGGCCGAGCGCTACGTCGAGCTGCTGCTTGAGGCCAACGCGCGCCTCAACCTGACGCGGATCGTCGAGCCGGCCGACGTCGCGCGCCTCCACCTGCTCGATGCGCTCAGCGCGCTGCCGCTGCTCGACGAGCTCGCGCCACGTCGGGCGCTCGACCTGGGCTCCGGCGGCGGCATTCCGGGCATCGTCCTGGCTCTCGCCCGCCCCGACGTCGCGTGGACGCTGCTCGACTCGGTCCGCAAGAAGGCCGATGCGATGCGCGGCTTTGTCGAAGCGCTTGGCCTCGTCAACGTCGCCGTAACTGCGGACCGCGCGGAGACCCTCGGCCGGGACGAGGCGCAGCGCGAGCGGTTCGACCTGGTCGCGGCGCGTGCCTGCGCGTCACTGCCCGTGCTCGTCGAGTACGCCCTTCCCCTCATCCGGGTCGGTGGCGCGCTGGTGGCCTGGAAGGGATCGGTCCCGGCGGAAGAGCTGCGAGCCGGTGGCACGGCCGCGGAGCAGTTGGGCGGCAGCGAGCCGGAGGTGCGGTCCTCCGGGATCGAGGCGCTCGGGGCACATTGCTTCGTGGTCGTCGCCAAGCTGCGGCCGACGCCGGATCGGTTCCCCCGCCGACCGGGTGAGCCGGCAAGGCGTCCGCTGGCCTGACGTGGCGCCCCACCGGGCGTCGGTATACTCCGCCTTCGCATGCGTATCGCTGTCCTCTCGGACATTCACGCCAACCTGGCCGCCCTCGAGGCGGTGCGCGCGGACCTCACCGACGTCGACCAGGTCTGGGTGCTCGGCGACATCGTCGGGTACGGGCCGCAGCCAAACGAGGTGATCGAGATCCTTCAGGAGCTCGGCGCGCGCAGCGTCCTTGGCAACCACGACGGGGCGGCAATCGGGATCGTCGATCCGCGGTACTTCAATCCTGACGCCCGCGCCGCCATCGAATGGACGGCCGGCGCCATCGACGCCAACTCGCGCTCGTACCTGGCCACCCTGCCGGAGATCCGGCGCGACGGCGAGCTGACGGCCGTCCACGGCTCGCCACGCGATCCGATCTGGGAGTACATCGCCAGCCGCAGCATCGCGGCCGCCAACTTCGACTCGTTCGAGACGCGCCTCTGCCTCTTCGGTCACACCCACTTGCCGATCGGATATCTGCTTGTCGACGGGAACGTGGAGGCAGTCCCCGGCCTGCAGGGCGACGTCGTGCAGGTCGGAAAGGCTCGTGCGCTGCTCAACCCGGGCAGTGTCGGCCAGCCCCGGGACGGGCTGCCGGATGCGGCCTACGCGATCCTCGAGCTGGACAAGGCGGGCAACGGCGAAACCATGACCTTCCACCGCGTCCATTACGAGATCGACCGGACGCAACGCCTGATGCAGGAGGCGGGCCTGCCCGCCCGCCTCGTGGAGCGGCTTCGCTACGGCCGCTGAGCCATATCGGCGCGTGAGAGGCTCCGCGTCGCAAACCAGCGCCCTAGGATAAGAAGGCATGGACTTCTTCCGGCGCGGCGACAAGCGCCCGACCACGTTCGAGCACGCGCGAATCCTGGTGCCCGTCCTCGGAGACGACCTGGTCGACGGCCCTGCCCTCAAGATCACCGCCCTGCTCCTCGGCGGGCGCGAGGGCGTTGAGGCCTCGCTCCTGCACGTCATCGAGGTCCCGTTCGATCAGACGCTCGACACCGAGAACGAGGCGGCGGTGGCCAAGGCGGACACCATCCTCTCCGCCGCCGAGGCCGTCCTCACCGAGCGCGGCGTGCCCACGCGTACGAGCACCGTCCAGGCTCGCGCGGCCGGACCGGCCATCGTGGACGACGCGAACGAGCTCGGGGCCGACCTGATCGTGATGGGGCTTCGCTACAAGAAGCGATTCGGGGGACAATGGGACGCGGGACGCACCGTCCCCTACGTCATGCGCAACTCGACGGCGGCCGTCTGGTGCCTGCGCGCCGAGACGAAGGAGCTGGCACAAACGCCATGAGGGTCATCATCATCGGCTGCGGCCGGGTCGGATCACGGGTCGCGGCCGAGCTCGACAGCCGCGGCGAGCACGTCACCGTCATCGACCACAACCCGCGCGCATTCAGCCGCCTGCCACCCACCTTCAAGGGAGAGACCGCCCGTGGCAACGGGACCGATGAGGACGTGGTGCGCGCCGCCGGCGGCGAGCAGGCCGACATCGTCATGGCGCTCACCGAGGGCGACAATCGCAACGCGCTGGCCGCGCAGCTAGCGAAGCACACCTTCCGCGTGCCGCGGGTGATCGCCAAGATCAACGACCCGCTGCGTGGCGAGGCCTATCGGGCGGTCGGGGTCGAGACCATCTGCCGCACCATCATCCTGGGCGACGCGCTGGTGGTGGCGGCGATCGATGGCGCCGAGGCGACGAACGGCTTCGTCGAGCCACCGACCGCGGAGCCGCGCGGCTTTGCTCCGGGGCCCGGATCCGCCGAGAACCAGAAGGTTCAGGCAGCGATGGACGCGGCCGAGGACGTGACCGCGGACGCCAACATCGTCCAGCCCGGCGACGGGCGCGAGGGAGGCTTCTAGATCATGTATGTCGTTGTCATCGGCGGCGGCAACGTCGGGTACTACCTGACGAAGGAGCTCCTCGCGGCCGGGCACGAGGTGGTCGTCATCGAGGAGGACCAGGCGCGGGCGCGCCAGATCGCCGATGAGCTCGGCAGCATCGTCGTCGCCAATGACGGCTGCGAGGGCCGCTACCAGGCCGAGGCCGGGATGGCACGCGCCGACGTGATGGCTGCCGTGACCGGCGACGACGCGGTGAACCTGGCCGCCTGCCAGATCGCCAAGATGCGCTTCAACGTGCCGCGCTCAATCGCGCGCATCAACGATCCGAAGAACGAGAAGCTGTTCCGGCAGCTCGCCATCGACGAGGTCGTCAGCCCGACCCGATCGATCCTGGGCGTCATCGAGCACGAGATCCCGATCCACGACCTCCTCCACCTCGCCGAGCTGGAGGGCGGCGGCGTGCAGATCGTCGAGGCCCAGCTGGACGCCGACTCGCCGGTCATCGGCCGTGAGCTCCGCGACCTCGACCTGCCCGAGGGCAGCACCATCGCCGTCCTGATCCGCGACGAACGGGCCCACGCGCCGCGCCCGGATACCAAGCTCCGCAGCGGCGACAAGCTGCTCGCCGTGACCTCGCCCGATAACGAGGCCGAACTGCGAAGCCTGCTCATCGGCGAGTGACGGCGCCCGATCCCGGGCGCGTGCTGCGGAGGGCGCTGCTGGCCTGGGGCCTCGGCCACCTCTACCTTGGTCGGCGCCGAACCGCCATCGGCCTCCTCGCCGCTGAACTGGTGTCCCTGCTGCTCCTCGCCTGGCTGACGATCGGGCTGGCCGATACGAGCGGCTATCTCGTTCCCTTCATCGGCGGCGTCGTTTTCATCGTGGTCTGGGCCTGGCAGGCGGTCCACGCCTATCGATCCGCCCAGGCGCTGCTGCCGGCCCGGCCGCCGACGCCGGAACGCTCGTCCGCCGCAGCCATCGGCTGGCTCAGCCTGCCCCTGCTGCTGTGGGGGTCGGGGTTCTGGCTGATCGGCGCCGAGTGCGCGACGCCCGCATCGGTCCTGGATCGCTTCGTCACCGACTGGAGCCGCGGCGACCTCGGCTCGGCCTGGCCGTCGGCGGTGCGGGCGGAGGCGGCGGCCGCGGAGGCCGGACTCGGCAGCGGGCCGGACCGGTTCCGTGACCTGCGATTCCACGTCGTGCGCGAGGACGGCCGGCGGGCGACCGCCATCGCCGAGGCGATCCACTACGAGCGCCGCGCATCGCGGCTGCTGTGGCTCTTCCCCGGCAGCGAGCTGGTGCCGGTGGCCGACGAGCACGTGATGACGCTCGAGCTGGAAGCCGTCCCCGTGGAGCTGCCGGGCGGCGGCGACATCGGTGCCGTTCGCTGGCAGCTGGTGGCCGTCGACGCGGATTCCTGAGGGGGCCGTCGCCGACAGCGCCACTGTCACAACCCTTGACAACCCCATTGTCAGACTTTATGGTTCTGCCATGAACCGACCGCGGTCCGTGGCATCGCAATCGACCGGCGTACCGCGTCGCGACGCTCTCACCCGCCCTCGTTACATCATCAGCATCGCCGCAGAGCTGGCGAGCTGCCATCCGCGCACGCTGCGCATCTACGAGGAGGAGGGACTCCTCAGCCCGCAGCGGCGTAACAACCTCCGTCTCTACAGTGAGGCGGATATCCAGCGCGTTCGTATCATTCGTTTCCTGACGCGTCGACAGCGAGTCAACCTCGCCGGCGTTCGGGTCATCCTTCAGCTCGAAGCCCTCGGCAAGATCCGGGTCTACGATCTGTTCGATGAGGACGATGTAGAGCGATTCGCCGAAGACACCGACGAGCAGGGGCTCGTCGAAGCGTCGGCTGAAGGAGCAGAACCCCGTGGCAACTGACGAGACACAGAACATTCCGGACGCCGCGTCGGACGACGAGAACGGCGCCGACCTCGAGCGCGTCCAGGTGCTGCCGCTCGTCGCCCTGCGAGACACCGTCATCTTCCCCGAGATGATCGTGCCGCTGCAGGTCGGCCGCGATCGCAGCGTCAAGGCGCTCGACCGCGCCGTGCGAACGTCGCAGCCTGTCGCGCTGGTGACCCAGCGCTCCAGCGACCAGGAGGAGATCAACAGCGTCGACGAGCTGTACCCGGTCGGCACGCTGGCCAAGATCGCCCAGGTCATCCGCCTCCAGGACGGGACCATCCGCGCCATCGTCCAGGGTCAGCGCCGCATCAGGCTGCTCGACCTGCTCCAGACCGAGCCGCACCTCGAGGCTCGCGTCGAGGTCCTCGACGACGTCGACGAGAAGACGCTCGAGATCGAGGCGCTCATGGCCTCGATCCACGCCCAGATCGAGCAGTACGTCAACAGCGGCGCGGCCGTGCCACCGGAGGTGGCGGTCGCGGCACGCAATATCAGCGATGGTGGCCTGCTGGCCGACATGACGGCGTACAGCCCGGACATGACGACCGAGCAGCGCCAGGAGCTGCTCGAGACGGTCGACGTGGCCGATCGGCTCCGCCTGGCCAGCCAGTTCCTCGCCAAGCAGATCGAGGTGCTCGAGCTCAAGGGCCGCATTCAGAGCGAGGTCAAGTCCGAGATGGACAAGACCCAGCGCGAGTACATCCTGCGCGAGCAGATGAAGGCCATCCAGAAGGAGCTTGGCGAGGACGATCCCGCGGTGGCCGAGGCCGGCGAGCTTCGCGAGAAGGTCGAGCAGTCGGCCATGCCGGACGACGTCAAGGAGCGCGCACTCAAGGAGGTCGACCGCCTCAGCCGCATCCCGAGCGCCTCGCCGGAGCAGGGCGTCATTCGCACCTACGTCGACTGGCTCGTCAGCCTGCCGTGGGGCATCGACACCGATGACAACCTGGACCTCGAGGACGCCGAGAAGATCCTCAACGAGGATCACTGGGGCCTCGAGAAGCCGAAGGAGCGGATCGTCGAGTACATGGCGGTGCGCAAGCTGGCGGAGAAGATCCGCAGCCCCATTCTGCTGTTCGTCGGGCCGCCCGGCGTCGGCAAGACGAGCCTCGGCAAGAGCATCGCGCGGGCGATGGGCCGCAAGTTCGTGCGGATGAGCCTCGGCGGCATCCACGACGAGGCGGAGATCCGTGGCCATCGGCGCACCTACATCGGCGCGCTGCCGGGCCGGGTGATCCAGAACATCAAGACGGCGGGTTCGGCAAACCCGGTGTTCATGCTCGACGAGATCGACAAGGTTGGCATGGACTTCCGTGGCGACCCCTCGAGCGCGCTGCTCGAGGTGCTCGACCCCGAGCAGAACAACACCTTCCAGGACAACTACCTCGAGGTGCCGTTCGACCTGAGCAAGGTGCTCTTCATCGCCACGGCCAACATGCTCGACACCATCCCGGCCGCGCTGCGCGACCGGATGGAGGTCATCCAGCTGCCCGGCTACACGCAGCTCGAGCGCGTCCGGATCGCGGAACGCTTCCTGGTGCCGAAGCAGCTCGAGAACCACGGCCTGACCCCCGAGAACCTGGTGTTCGAGGAGGCCGCGCTGGTGCGCCTGATCCAGGCGTTCACCCGCGAGGCCGGCGTCCGTAACCTGGAGCGTGAGATCGCCAACGTTGCGCGAAAGGTCGCCCGCCGGGTCGCAAGCGATGCGAAGACCAAGGTCGTCGTCAAGGCCGAGGATCTCGAGGAGTACCTCGGGCCGGGACGGTTCGAGTACGGAGAGCTCGAGGCCGAGGACCAGATCGGCATGGTCACCGGGCTCGTCGTCAGCGACGCCGGTGGAGACATCGTGCAGGTCGAGGCGACGCGCATGGACGGCAAGGACGACTTCCTGCTGACCGGCCAGCTCGGCGACGTGATGAAGGAGTCGGCACGCGCCGGGATGAGCTACATCCGGGCACGCCGCAAGGAGCTCGGGATCGACCAGGGCGCCTTCGAGAAGTCGACCGTCCACATCCACGTGCCGGCGGGCGCGACACCGAAGGACGGCCCGAGCGCCGGCGTCACCATGGCGACCGCCATGGCCAGCCTGCTCACGGGCAAGCCGGTCCGCCGAGACCTGGCCATGACGGGCGAGATCACGCTGCGCGGCCGGGTCCTGCCCATCGGCGGGCTCAAGTCGAAGCTGCTCGCCGCGCACCTCGCCGGCGTCAAGACGGTCCTCATTCCGAAGCGCAACGAGAAGGATCTCGTCGACGTGCCGGAGGAGGTGCTGCAGCAGCTCCGGATCGTGCCGGTCGAGAACATGGACCAGGTGCTGGCCGAGGCGCTCATCGAGGCGCCCCGGTCGGCGGCCCGGATCAAGGCGGAGCGCGACGAGCGTCAGCAACGCGTCACTCGACGGCCGCGGCGGGCGCGCAAGCCCGCGACCGAGGCGCCGATCGCAGCCACCGGCGACACGCCGGCCGACCAGCCCCCGGCGGGGCAGCCGGCCTAGTACGCCGCCCGGATGGAGTACAAGGACTACTACGCGGTCCTCGGCGTTCCCAAATCGGCCACCCAGGCCGAGATCAAGAAGGCCTATCGCAAGCTTGCCCGCCAGCTCCATCCGGACACCAACAAGGACCCTGACGCCGAGAAGCGCTTCAAGGAGGCGAACGAGGCGCAGGCGGTCCTGACCGATCCCGAGAAGCGCAAGCAGTACGACGAGCTCGGCGAAAACTGGCAGGCATACCAGCAGGCCGGCTACGGATCCGGCGGAGCCACCGATTGGGGCGGCTTCGGCGGCGCGCCGGGCGGCACGCGCTGGACGTATCGCACCACCCAGGCCGAGGACCTCGGCGGATTCAGCGACTTCTTCCGCCAGTTCTTCGGTGGCGCGGGCGGCGGCTCAAGCCCCTTCGGGGGTGCCGCCACCGGTGGCTTCGAGTACGTCGACCTCTCCGACCTGGCTGGCGGGCGCCAGCGTCCCCGCTCGATCCCATCGGCCCAGGCGACCGCCGACGTCTCCCTGGCGGAGGTGGCGACCGGTGCGGAGCGCATGGTGAACGTCAACGGCCGGCGGCTTCACGTGAAGATCCCGGCCGGAGTCGCCGATGGCTCGAAGGTCAAGCTGAGCGGCGCCGTCGACGGCGGTGACCTGGTCATCAACGTCCGCGTGAACCCCGACCCGCGCTTCGAGCGCCACGGGGCTGACCTGCGCACCGAGCTCCCGCTCACCCTGGCGGAGGCGCTGCTGGGTGCCGAGGTTCCCGTGCCGACGCCGACCGGCAGCGTGAAGCTCCGCATCCGGCCCAATACCCAGAACGGCCAGGAGATCCGCGTCAAGGGACGTGGCCTGCCCAGGCGCGGCTCATCCCAGAAGGGCGACCTGATCGTGACCACCCGCGTGGTGCTGCCCAGGCTCGACGAGGAGGCGCGCAAGCAGCTCGAGCCCATCCTGGCCGCCAACCCGCAGCCGGATCCCCGCATGAAGCTGAACTAGACCGATGCGTACGGACCGATTCACCCAGAAGGCGACCGAGGCAATCGTCAGCGCGCAGCAGCTGGCCGAGTCGGAGGGCCACGCACAGCTCGAGGTCGCGCACCTCCTCCTCGTCCTCGCCGAGCAGCCGGACGGCGTCGTCCCGGCCGTGCTCAACCGCATCGGCGTGCAGCCTGGGTCAGTTGCCAACAGCCTGCGCCAGGAGCTGGCCAAGCTGCCGAAGGTGTCTGGCGACACGCAGCTCCAGCTGTCGAGCGAGGCGCGCCGCGTCCTGACCGATGCGCACGCCGTTGCCGAGCGAATGAAGGACGAATACGTCTCGACCGAGCATCTGCTGCTGGCCGCGATCGAGGCCGGAAACTCGACAGGGGCGCGCATCATGCAGCAGGCCGCCGTGACGCCGGCAGCTGTCCTCGAGGCCCTCACCGAGATCAGAGGGAGCCACCGCGTGACGAACGAGAATCCCGAGGCCACCTACGAGGCGCTCGAGAAGTACGGCCGCGACCTGACCGAGGCGGCTCGCAAGGGGTCGCTCGATCCCGTCATCGGACGGGACGAGGAGATCCGCCGCGTCATTCAGGTGCTCAGCCGCCGGACCAAGAACAACCCGGTCCTGATCGGTGAGCCGGGCGTCGGCAAGACGGCCATCGTCGAGGGGCTCGCCCAGCGCATCGTGCGCGGCGACGTGCCCGAGGGCCTGCGCGAGAAGCGCGTCGTGTCGCTCGACCTGGGCGCCCTGATCGCCGGGGCGAAGTACCGCGGCGAGTTCGAGGAGCGTCTCAAGGCGGTGCTCAAGGAGGTCACCGACTCCGAGGGACAGATCATCCTGTTCATCGACGAGCTGCACACGGTAGTCGGTGCCGGCGCCAGCGAAGGCTCCATGGACGCGTCCAACCTGCTGAAGCCGATGCTGGCGCGCGGCGAGCTGCACTGCATCGGCGCCACGACGCTCGACGAGTACCGCAAGTACATCGAGAAGGACGCCGCCCTCGAGCGCCGATTCCAGCCGGTGCAGGTCGACCAGCCGAGCGTCGAGGACACCATCAGCATCCTGCGCGGGCTGCGCGAGCGCTACGAGGTCCACCACGGCGTCCGCATCACCGACTCCGCGCTCGTGGCGGCCGCTGTCCTCTCGAACCGATATATCACGGAGCGCTTCCTGCCCGACAAGGCGATCGACCTGGTCGACGAGGCCGCCTCCCGCCTGCGGATGGAGATGGACTCCATGCCGGCCGAGCTCGACGAGATCGAGCGGCGCCGGATGCAGCTCGAGATCGAGCGCGAGGCGCTCCGCAAGGAGAAGGACGACGCCTCGAAGTCGCGCCTGGAGGCGCTCGAGCGCGAGCTTGCCGACCTGCGCGAGCGGGGCGACGCGATGAAGGCGCAATGGGACCGCGAGAAGGAGATCGTGCAATCCATCCGCGCCACGCGCGAGGAGCAGGAGCGTCTCCAACCTGAGATCGAGGCCGCGGAGCGCGCCGCCGACTACGCACGCGCGGCTGAACTGAAATATGGCAGGGCGACGCGAGCTGGAGAAGCGCCTCACCGAGCTGGAGGAACAGCTGCGCGAGCTGAAGTCGACCGGCACGGTCCTGCTCAAGGAGGAGGTCGACGCCGACGACATCGCCGAGGTGGTCGCGCGCTGGACCGGCATCCCCGTGACGCGCCTGCTGGAGGGCGAGACGGAGAAGCTGCTCCACATGGAGGACCGGCTGCACGCCCGGATCATCGGCCAGGACGAGGCGGTGCGCGCCGTGTCGGATGCCATCCGCCGTGCACGGGCCGGGCTGAAGGATCCCAGGCGGCCCATCGGCTCATTCATCTTCCTCGGCCCGACCGGTGTCGGGAAGACGGAGCTTGCGCGTGCCCTCGCCGAGTTCATGTTCGACGACGAGCAGGCGATGGTGCGGATCGACATGAGCGAGTACATGGAGAAGTTCTCGACCTCGCGGCTGGTTGGTGCGCCGCCGGGCTACGTCGGCTACGACGAGGGTGGCCAGCTGACGGAGGCGGTCCGCCGCCGCCCCTACCAGGTCGTGCTGTTCGACGAGATCGAGAAGGCCCATCCGGAGGTCTTCAACATCCTGCTCCAGCTGCTCGACGACGGGCGGCTGACCGACTCGCAGGGCAGGACGGTCGACTTCAGGAACACGGTCATCATCATGACCTCGCAACATCGGATCGGCATCGCTGATCGAGGCGGCCGAGGCCGGGCCCGATGCCTTCGAGGGCGCGGCGGAGGCGCGTCCGCCGAGCACTCCGCGAGCACTTCCGGCCCGAGTTCCTCAACCGCATCGACGAGACCATCGTCTTCCGGCCGCTCGACGAGGCGCAGCTGCGCGAGATCACGCGCCTGCTGGTCGACAGCGTCGGACGGCGCCTCCAGGACCGCGGCATCACCCTCGAGGTGACCGATGGCGCGCTGACCCACCTGGCACGCGAGGGCTACGACCCGATCTACGGTGCGCGGCCGCTGCGCCGGGCAATCCAGCGCGAGCTGGAGAATCCCCTGGCCAGGCGCATCCTGGGCGGCGAATTCACCGACGGCGACACCGTGCGGCTGGATGCAACCGGCGGGATGCTGACCTTCAACGGGCAACCTGAGCTGCGCGAGGCGAGCACCCCCGGGGTTGCCGTCCACTAGCCGACGTCCCGCATCGGCTACCGTTGAGCCGATGACAGCCCGCCCGACCCACCTGCGGCGTGCCCTGACACTGTCGGCCTTCAGCATCGTCTGGAGCGGCGTCGTCGGCTCGATCGCCATCTACGCCGCGCTGGCGAGCGGCAGCCTCTCGCTGCTGGGCTTCGGCGCCGATGCGCTGATCGATGCGTCGGCATCCGCCGCGCTCGTCTGGCGGTTCGCGGTCGAGGCGCGGCAACCCGAGCGCGCCGCCCGCGTCGAGCGAGCCGCCGAACGGGTAGTCGGGTGGGCACTCGTCGTCCTGGCCGTGTACCTGATCGCAAGCTCGGTCCGATCCCTGGCCGTGCAGGCGCACCCAGAGGTCTCGCCGGCGAGCCTCGCGCTGCTGGTGGCATCCGCCGTCGTGCTCCCCCCGCTCGCCCTCGCGAAACACCGGGTTGCTGCGCAGCTTGGGAGCGGCGCACTCCGCGCGGACAGCCTGCTGACCGCCGCGGCCGCGCTGCTGGCGTTGATCAGCCTGGCCAGCCTCGTCACGACCGACGCGCTCGGCTTCTGGTGGGCCGATGCGGTCGGCGCCCTGATCGTCGGCGCCGTGATCCTGCGAGAGGGCTGGAGCAGCCTCGCGCTCGCCCGCTCGGCTTCCTAGCGGTTCAGTTCGCGTGCCTGGCAAACAGCACGCAGTCGTCACCGTCGCTCAGGCAGCTGGATACCCAGACCGATCCGGTTTCCTCGTCGACGGCGATGGAGCTCGCCCAGAAGCCGGCTGGCATCTCGATCGAGTCGACGTTGCCCGTCGCGAGATCCACCGCGTGCACCTCGGTCCAGCCGGCAATCCATAGCTTCCCGAGGCCGAACTCGACGTCCCACGCCGGCCGTTCGACGGCGAGCGGGCGACCGGCTTCTCCCGTTTCCAGATCGATCTCGGTGACGGTCCCGGCGCCGTCATCCAGCAGCCATACCTGACCGTTGGCGCTCGACGGGCCGGCGGCCTGGCTCCCCTCCGATGAGCTTGGGACCACGAACCCTCGCTGCGCGAACTGCTGCGCGGGGCTGAGCTCGTGAGTCGCGAGATCGAACTTCGTCACCCGCCCAGTGCCGCATTCGCACAGCCATGCGGTGTTCCCGAGGACCGTGAACCCATCGACAACCGTCTCGGTATCCAGCGGGTACTCGTCCGCGATCTCGTTAGTCAACGGATCGACCTCGAGCAGCTTCCCGTCAAGTGTGAGCAGCCAGACGGCATCGGCTCCGGCGTGAATCTCTGCATAGCGAATCGCTGGGAGCGGGATCACGGCCAGCGTTCTGCCGTTGATCGGGTCCAGCCTGACCAGCTGGTCGCGAAGTGGTTGGCCAACGGCCCAGATCGATCCGAAGGCAAACAGGACTGAGTTGGCGGTGGTGGTGCTGGTCGGCAGCCGGATGAGTCCGGCCACTTCACCCGTCAGCATGTCGCGTCGGATCGCGTCGACGGCGTTGACCTGCCACAGGTTGCCGTCCACCTCATGCAGCGGGGATGGGTACCCGATCGCAAGATACCGATCGCGAACCTCGGTGATGTTCCCGGTGGTCGCATCGATGCGCAGGAGCGTCACCGGATCGTCTGCCGATGGCGCCGGGCTCTCACCCGCCGGCGTTTGCGGGCGTGCCAGCATCGAGCCGGCAACCATGATGACCACCAGCATGGCGCCGGCGCCCAATGCGACCCAAACGGCCCGCGTGTTCCGGGATCCGCCGATGGTCGACTGGCGGCCGGCTGCCTCGCCGGTCTCGAGCGGCGACGCGAGCGGCTGGCCATCGACCCCTGCCACCCGGAAGAGGTGCCAGGTGCCCGGCACTCCCTTGAGCTGCTCTTCGCGCTCGTCGTCGAACTCGATCTGGCTGCCGGTCACGAGATCGTGCACCGTGGCGGTCACCAGGATCTCGCCCGGCTCGGCGTGCGCCATGGTCCTGGCGCCGATGTGGGCGGCGATCCCGCCGAGGCGGCCGTCGATGTGCTCGAGCTCACCGGTGTGCAGCCCGCATCGGACGTCGAGGCCGATGAGGTGCGCCTCGCGAAGGATGGCCGCGGCAGCCCGGACGGCGCGCGCGGGCTGGTCGAACGTGGCGAAGAAGCCGTCCCCCGCCGTGTCCTCCTCGTGTCCGCCGTGGGCGCGAAGCTCACGTCGCACGCGACGACGGAATTCGCCCAGGAAGTCGCGCCACCGACGATCCCCCACGTCCGCGGCCAAGCGCGTTGAATCGACGATATCGACGAACAGCACCGTTGCGAGGCGGCGACGGTTCGCTCGGGACCGCACCATGTCAGTCAGTATGCGCGCCGATCAGGCACGTACAACGGTCGTATGTCCTGCCTCCTCAGACCAGGGCGAGCCGGTCGAGCGGGAACGGCGGCAGAGCCAGCGGCTTGACCGCCAGCCGCACGAGCAGAAGCGGCGAGTCGTCCGCCGCGCTCCGGTTGGCGTGCAGGACGCCGCAACCGGTACATCGGTGGATGAGGACCCACTCGCCCTTGCCGCGGACGGTGATGGCGATCGGCTCCATGCCGGAGCCGCACTCGTCGAGCATGGCGCGGTCGCCCGGTCGGTCGTCCACGTGGCGCGACCAGAGGCAGGATGGGCAATGATTTCGGTGTTGGGTGCCCGGGGCGTCGGACGGCACGTCGAGACGGCAGTTGACGCAACGGAACGAGCTTGGTTGTGAGCGCGTGCGATGTCGCTCGCGGCGTGGATCACGGTGCTGGCGCACTGGTAGGTTCTCCTGGGTCGAACGGAAGGGTGGGACGCATCGGTGCGAGCGTCGCGTTCGGCCTCAGAAATGACGGAGGCCGCCCCGGCGGGCGGCCCATCTGGCGAGCGGCGGTTGATTACCAGCTGCTGCTAGCCGACGAGCTCCATCCGGAGGCGCGACGCGCGAAGAACCGTCCCTGCGGTCTCGGACATGTCAGCCTCCTCATGGATGTGGTCGGCGCGTCCGTGCGCGCCATCGGTTCCGGACTCTACGCGCCTAGGGACCTTCGCGTCAACAAGGAACTAGGACCGGAAGCTATTGTTTGGACGACCATCACGCGTTGCCCTGCGAGGTCCAGAATCGGGGAGACATGGGACAGCAGCTGAGCGCGCGACCATCCAGAGACGCATACGAGGTCCTGCAGGTACGGCCCGACGCCAGCCTGATCGTGATCCGCGCGGCGTTCCGCGCGCTGGCAGCTCAGCACCACCCGGACTCCGATGAGTCGGCGGGCTCAACTCGCGCGGATGGCCGAGCTGAACGACGCGTACGCACAGCTTCGCACCGCGGATCGCCGAGCGGTGTATGACCGCATACGCCAACCCGCGCCGGTCGCCCAGCCCGAGCGCGCCGAACCCCAGCACAAACCGGCGGGCGCGCGGCGGGGGACGGGAAGGAAGGGCGTGCTCGACTTCGGACGATACGTTGGTTGGACCGTCGCCGACCTGGCTCGTCAGGATCCGGACTACCTGCGATGGCTGAGCCGACACAGCTCCGGCATCCGCTATCGACGCGAGATCGCCGAGCTACTCGACACGCCTCCCAAGGCGGAGGAAAGCGTGCCCAGGACGAAGCGGAGGTGAACTGGCTTCGCCGATACGTCCGCTATCTCCAGCGCCGATGGATCTCAGATTCGACCGAGCGCGCTGGGCATGAGGTGGTCGTTCGCGAGCGCCTCTCACGGCGTCAGCCGGAGGCCGAGGGTGAGGATGCACAGGTCGAGGCTGCCGACCAGGGAGACGAGCCCCGGACCTAGCGGTGCTTGCGGCGGCGGCCGGCCGGGGTCGGCTTCGAGCGCTGGGGCTCTGAGCGGCGCGGCGGCGGGACGTAGCGGCGGCGGCGAATCTCGTCATTGGCGGCCGCGATCCGCGGCGGGAAGCGGACGAAGACCGCGTGAGCCGCGAGCCCCATCCCGGTCAGCACGATGATCAGCTGCAGGACGAGCGGCACGCCGATGACGACGAGGAGCGGGATGATGCCCCAGGTCACGATGATCGGCCAGAAGATCCACTCGTGGAGGGCAAGCAGCTCGGGGTATCGCCGGTATCGCCGCTGAGCCAGGTTGTAGACGGCGATCGCGCCGAGGGCGATCACGATGCCGGCGACCCACATCAGGGTGAAGAGGTCGGGAAAGGTGGCGGGGGTGAACGGATCGGTCAACAGGTTCATCGGCCGCGGAGTCTAGCACGCGGCATGAGCGCGGGCTCGGCGACGTTCATCGGCCTCCCACACCCTATAATCGGCATCCCCAAGCACCGGCCCCGCACCACGAGGACGTCGATTGCGCGCCCTGCTCTCCGTCAGCGATCGTGATGGCATCGTCGAGCTTGCCAAGGGCCTCACCGATGCCGGGGCCGAGCTCTTCGCCACCGACGGCACACGTACCCACCTCACCGAGGCCGGCATCGAGGGCATCCGTCCCGTCGCCGAGCTGACCGAAACGAACGAGATCCTCGGCGGACGCGTCAAGACGCTTCACCCCAAGATCTTCGCCGGCCTGCTCGCGCGCCGCGACCAGCCCGACCACCTCGCGCAGCTGGCCGAGCACGGCATCGAGCAGATCGACATGGTGGTCGTCAACCTCTACCCGTTCGCGCAGACGGTGCGGCAGCCGAACACGACCCTCGACCAGGCGCTGGAGCAGATCGACGTCGGAGGCGTGGCCCTCCTGCGAGCAGCGGCAAAGAACTTCCCGGGCGTGGCCGCGGTCAGCTCGCCGACGCAGTACGCATCGGTCCTGCGAGACGTGAAGACGCTCGGCAGCGTCAGCGCCGAGACCCGCCAGAAGCTGGCCGGGGAGGCGTTCGCCACCACCGCCGCCTACGACGCGCAGATCGCGAGCTACCTGAACGTGACCACCGGCACCGTCTTCCCGAGCCGGCTGACCATGGTCGTCGAGAAGAAGGCCGACCTGCGTTACGGCGAGAACCCGCACCAGCTGGGCGCCTTCTATACCGATTCGGCCCACGCCGGTGGCAGCATCAGCAGTGCGCACCAGATCGCTGGCAAGGACCTGTCCTTCAACAACCTGCTCGATTTGGATGCCGCCTGGGCCATCGCCAGCGACTTCAAGACGCCGGCGGTGACCATCGTCAAGCACGGCAACCCGTGCGGGCTGGCCAGCGTGGTCGACCTGGCCGAGGCGTTCCGGCTTGCGCTCGAGGGCGACAGCGTCAGCGCCTACGGCGGGGTGATCGGCGCCAACCGGGCCATCGACGAAGCGGCCGCGCGCGCCATCCGGCCCGGCTTCTTCGAGGCGATCGTGGCGCCGGGCTACACGCCCGAAGCGCTCGAGATCCTGCGCACCAAGCGCGGCTTCGAGATCGTCGAGATCCCGCCAGCCGAGACCGAGTCCGACGAGCTGGGGATCGGCAAGTTCGACTTCAAGCGCATCGGCGGCGGCGTGCTGGTCCAGACGTTCGACAACCTGGAGGAGGACCGCGACAAGCTCCAGCCGGTGACCCAGCGCCGCCCGACCCTCGACGAGCTGACCGATCTGCTCTTCGCCTGGCGCGCCGTGCGGCACGTGAAGTCGAACGCCATCGTGCTGGCCAAGAAGCACGCCATGGTCGGCATGGGGGCCGGGCAGCCGTCGCGCGTGGTGAGCGTCGAGGTTGCGCTACGCAAGGCCGGCGAGCGGGCGCCGCTATCGGTCATGGCTTCCGATGCGTACTTCCCATTCCCGGACGGGATCCAGATCGCCGCCCAGGCCGGCGTCACTGCCATCATCCAGCCCGGCGGCAGCATCCGCGACGAGATGGCGATCGAGGTGGCCGACCGGCACCACATGGCGATGGTCTTCACCGGTCGACGCCACTTCAAGCACTGAGCCGATGGACAAGATCATCATCGCCGATGCGATCCGCGCCACCGAGGCTGGCGCCATCGCCGCCGCGCGGCTCATGGGCCGCGGCGATCGGGACGGTGCCGACCAGGCGGCCGTGACCGCCATGCGCAAGGCGATGGACGACTCGGACATCAGCGGCACCATCGTCATCGGCGAGGGAGAGCGCGACAAGGCGCCGATGCTCTACATCGGCGAGCAGGTCGGCAACCCGGATGCCGCCACCCTGGTCGACATCGCCGTGGACCCGCTGGAGGGCACGAATCTCGTGGCCACCGGCTCCGCCAATGCGACGGCCGTCCTTGCCGCCGCTGAGCCGGGCGGCCTGATGCACGCGCCGGACACCTACCTGGAGAAGCTGATCGTCGGACCGATGGTGGCCGGCCACGTGAGCATCAACGACCCGGTCTCGCAGACGCTCGGCACGATCGCCGAGAAGCTCGGCCGCAACGTGTGGGACCTGACAATCGTGATCCTCGAGCGCCCCCGCCATGAGAAGCTGATCGCCGAGGTGCGTGCCGCCGGGGCCCGGATCAAGCTCATCAGCGACGGCGACCTCACGGCCGCCATCAGCGTCGCCGTGTCGGGCACCGGCGTGCACGCCGTGATGGGCACGGGCGGCGCGCCCGAGGGCGTGCTGTCAGCCGCCGCGCTGAAATGCCTGGGCGGCGAGATCCAGGCCAAGTTCCGGTGGCGTTCCGACGAGGAGAAGGAGCGCGCCAGGAAGATGGGCGTGGACGTCGACGACACCGAGCACATCTACACCACGAACGAGCTCGCGTCCGGCAGCAACGTCGTCTTCTGCGCCACCGGCGTGACCGATGGCGAGCTGCTGCGCGGCGTCCGCTTCTTCGGCGGCGGCGCCCGCACCCACTCGTTGATGATGAGCTACGGAGGCGGGCTGGTCCGCTTCATCGACACCGTCCACATGTGGGACCCCGGCAACCCGCCCAAGGTTCGCCTCTAGCCCGATTGCGCTCCCTGGGCGGAGAGGTCCTTGTCCTCCATCTCCCACGCGTGGTCGAGGTTGTGATACGCGGAGTGGCGGATGAGGTATGAGAGCGTCCAGGACCGCATCGGCCGCTCGACCTGGCCGGCGTTGTACGCGCGCATGGCAGCGACGTAGTCGTCGCGATATTGCCTCAGTGCATCCGGGGTCAGCGCCCCTTCCTCCGGGATCCGCAGCCCGACCCGCCTCGCGAAGTCCTCGCTCTCGTTGCGGATGACGTGGCGGATGATCCGGTCGCGGTCGCGTCCTCCGCCGCGCGGGCCCTTGCGCATCTCCGGCGAGACCCGCGCCGCGACGCCGTCGAAGAACGCCCAGCACGCCCGCAAGAGCGCGATCCCGCGCTCGAGCTCCGGCTCCGTCATCGGCCCCTGCTCGGTCGAGGATGGCGCGAACGAGATGCCCCAGAAGTCGGTCGAGCCAGGGCCGATCCTGTCCTCCACGATCTCGAGAGGACCCGCGGCGTCGAACTCGGGTGCGAGCCCGGCGAGGTCCGCGATATGCCGATAGCGCGCCCGATAGGACTCGAGCATTTCCACGGCAAGCTCGGGGCTCTTCGCGCCGCGTTCCCAGCCCGGCCAGTCGAGGCTGAAGGCCGCGGACTTCTTCCCTTTGGGCCCACGTTCGATGACCATGCGGACCGGCATGGGCTGAGTATTGCACGGGACAACCATCTCCTTGGGCGGGGTCTTGGCCTGCTGGCGCCCCTGTGTTTCACTGCTCAGCGAGCAACGGAGGAGCCGCGAGGCCATGGGAAATCGACAGGTGGTCGAGCGCTACGCGCGGGCGATGGCCGAGAACAACCTCGACGAACAGATGGCGACCTTGCACGACGACTTCGTCGTCACGTATCCGCAGTCCGGCGAGGTCATCAGGGGATCGGCGAACCTTCGGGCGATCGTCGAGAGCTACCCGATGACGTCGGGGGAAGGTTTGGCGCCTACGCTCGAGAAGATCACCGGGACCGATGATCGGTGGGTCACCACCCCCTCGTTTCCGGCGTGGACTGTCGTGCACCTGGCCGGTTCGGGCGATGAGTTCACGATGACAGGGAGGGTCACGTATCCGAACGGGGAGACCTGGCACGCCGTGGCACTCATCACGGTCCGCGACGGCAAGATCTGGCGCGAGACCGACTACTTCGCTGCTCCGTTCCAGGCGCCTGAATGGCGCAGCGCGTATGTCGAGCTCAACGAGGAGCCTGCCGCCACTTCCTGACCTTACGGTTCACGAGCCGGGGCCATTCCGCGTACCGAGCCCCCCGGTGATTGCCGCGAAACCCGATGCGATGGACCTTGGCTTCTGGCGCGCGGTGCTCGGCTTTACGCCGATGGGCGACGACGGCGGCAGCGACCCGCTCGGGCAAGGCTCGACCTTCTGGATGCAGGCGCTCGACGAGGCGAAGCCGCTGCAGCACGCGATGCACCTCGACGTGTCGGTCGCGCGTGAGCAGGTCGAGGGACGGCTGGCCGAGGCGCTCGCCGCGGGCGGCCGCGTCGAACGTCAACAGCAATTCGAGCGCGACGGCCGGTGGGCCAGCTGGATCCGGATACCATCGGGCAACGTGACCGGCTGGCATCACCACGCCGCAAACGAAACCTACGTTTACGTCGGCCGAGGGTCGGTGACGCTCGAATTCGGGTCGGGCGGCGCTGAGAACGCCATGGCCGGCGCGGGCGACTTCTTCCACGTTCCGCCTGGGACGATCCACCGTGAGACGAGCAGGGCTGGCGGGACTTCCTCGCTGCCGACGGGGTCGAGGACTGGGTCGTGCTGCACGGCGGCGCAACGGCCGTCTTCAAGGTCGGATCCATCGGCGAAGCGGCTCGCCTGGCGGCGGCCGTTGCGAACGATCGACGGCATCGAGGGATCGGGGGCGTTGCTGACGATCGTCGATGCCTCCCTCACGGTCCGGCTGACCCGCGACCTCTGGCAGCTCGAGTCCCGGCATGTCGACCTGGCGCGGGCAGTCTCGGAGGTCGCATCGGCGCAAGGCGCGGTCGCCGACCGCGCATCGGTCCAGGAGGTGCAGGTCGCGATCGCCGCGAAGCTTGATGCGATGGACGTCGGTTAAGGCGCAGCGGTGCTCGGCTATGCGCCGATGGGCGACGACGCCGGCAGCGACCCGCTTGGGCACGGCTCGACGGTCTGGATGCAGCGCCTCGACGAGGCGAGGCCGCTGCACGACGGATGCACCTCGACGTATCGGTCGCACGAGAGCAGGTCGAGGGACGCGCTGGCCGCGGTGCTCGCCGCAGGCGGTCGGGTCGTCTGGGAAAGCCCGGAGCACTGGACGCTCGCCGATCGGGCCGGGAACAAGGTCGATATCACAGCCTGGCCCGATGGGGGCGCCGTGGCGCCTCGCGACCCGATCTGAACTGCATCGGACTCGGGTGTGGATTCAGGCGGGGCGGTAGCCTGAGCGCATGCAACTGGACATGCGGAGCGATGAGATCCGTTCGCTCCTCGACGCGCCGTCGCCGGCGTCGCTGACGCTGTACCGCGAAGATGGCGATGCGGTCGTCTCGCCGGTCTGGTTCCGCGAGGCTGACGATCTGTTTGAGGTCGTAGTGGCGGCGTCAGACCACAAGCTCGCACACTTGCGCCGAGATCCTCGGTGCGTGTTGCTCATCTTCGAAGCGACATCGCCGTTCCGAGGAGTAATGGTCCGAGACCAGGCGACAGTGGTCCCCGACGAGGGAGCACGTTCCCGGCTCGCCATCGCCACGCGGTACCTGGGCGCTGATGCGGGCCGTCACTACGCCGACACCTCGCGCCGGCCTCCAGGGTGGATCGTCCGCTTGCCAATGGCCGCAGGACGGGCATGGAGCCTTGCCGACAAGCTGCCGTAGGGCGGCTCCCGCTAGCGGGAGGAACTTGACGGCGGCGCAAGAGCCAGTGGGTCGCCTGACCTTGATACTTCGCCGATGACGTCGGGCCAAGCCAGTCAGCGACACCGCTTCCCGGATGCGCGGACCCTCGATTGGGTCGCGCGCGCCGTCGCGCCCGGTGCGCGCGTCAGGGGCGGTCGCCGGCTCATGGGCGGCATCACCTCGACGATCCACCGACTCGCCGTCGAGACGCATGATGGTACGCGCACCCAGGTGGTCCTGAGGCAATGGACACCCACCGAGTGGGACGACAACATCGCCGACGCACCGCAGCTCGTGGAGCGGGAACGTCAAGTCCTCCACGGTCTCGAGTCGACAGACATCCCCGCCCCGCGGGTGCTCGCCGTCGACCCGACCGGAGAGTCGACCGGTGTGCCGGCGCTGCTGATGACGCTTGTGCCGGGTCGGATCGACCTGACGCCGGCCGACACGAAGGCGTGGCTGCGGCAGATCGCAGGCATGGCGGTGCGCATCCACGAGCTCGACGTCGAGGCTGAGCCATATCGGTTGAAGCAGCGGGAGGTGCCCGTGCCGCCGTGGACGTCCAGGCCGGCGGATTGGCGCGCCGCCGCGAGACCTGCTTCGCGGGCCGGCGCCTGCGCACGAGGTTCGGTTCGCGCACGGTGACTACCAGCACTTCAACTTCCTGTGGCAGCGAGGGCGCCTCACAGGCGTCGTCGACTGGGTCGCTGCGTTCCGTGGTCCGGCCGACATCGATGTCGGCCATTGCCGGCTGAACCTCGCGGTCCTCTACTCGGCCGAGCTGGCGGCCGACTTTCTTGCCGCCTACGAGGCCGATGCGGGCCGGCGCGTCGATCCGTACTGGGACATCCGCTGTGCGACCGCGCCGGCGTTCGAAGACTGGGCATCGTTCATCCCGATCCAGGTCGGCGGCCGTGCTCCATTTGACAGCGCCGGCATGCACCGCCGCGTCGACGACCTTCTCGCTGCCGCGTTGCGAAGGACATAGACGAGGCAAGTGCATAATCGGCCGCAGATACCGGCAACTGGCAGGAGCAGCTCTTGGCCCGCCTTCAGCGCAAGGACATGGCGAACCCCGACGAAGTTCGCCAATTCCCCGGCGGCAGCCGCGTTGAGATCTTCCAGCTCGAAGACGTGGTGGTCGGCCGTACCGTGTGGCAACCGGGCTGGCGCTGGAGCGAGGTGGTAAAGCCGATCGCCGGCACCGAGCTGTGCGAGTACCACCACGTGGGCTACAGCGTCTCGGGGCGATTCCGGGCAGCGATGCCGGATGGCACCGAGATGGAGATCCCGCCCAATCACGTCTACGAGATTCCCGCCGGCCACGATGCCTGGGTGGTCGGCGACGAACCTTGGATCGCGATTGACTGGGCAGGCATGCGCTCGTTTGCACGCCCGATGGCGGGTCGCGGAGAACGGATCGTGGCGACGCTCGTCTTCACGGACATCGTCGACTCGACGGCAATTGCTGAGCGTGTCGGCGACGACGCGTGGCGCGAGCTGCTTGCCCAGCACAACGAACGCGTGCGCTGGGAGCTCGACCGCTTCCGCGGCCGCGAGGTGACAACCACGGGCGACGGGTTTCTGGCGACCTTCGATGGCGCCGAGCGGGCAGTCCTTTGTGCGCGGGCCATCTGCAGCGCGGCGTTGGAAATCGGCCTCGTGGTCCGAGCCGGCGTCCACACCGGTGAGGTGGAGGTCGTGCCGGGTAACCTGCGCGGGCTCGCCGTGCACATCGCCGCGCGCATCCTCGCGCTGTCGGGCCCCGCCGAGGTGGTCGTGTCGTGGACGACACGAGATCTGCTGGCCGGGACCGCCTTCACGTTCGAGGACCGAGGGATGCACGACCTGAAAGGGATCAGCGGGCCACGCGCGGTTTTCGCGGTCACAGGTGCCCCGGAAGCAAGCCGCCTCTCAGTCGTCCAGCCGGGCTGATCGCTCGTCTGGTCGTCGAGAATCTGTACCCCCCAGAGGGAGGCGACATGGCCCAGCCGATCGTCTTCATCAGCCACTTCAGCATCAAACCGGGCAAGGCCGACGACCTGAAGCTATTGGCCCGCGATGTCGCAACGCGTCTGGAGGCGGAGAAGCCCAAGACGCTCATCTACCTCACATACCTCGACGACAACCGCGCACACGCCACGTTCGTTCACCTGTTTGCCGATGCTGCAGCGATGGACCTCCATTTCGAAGGGTCGCAGGAGCGGTCGAAAGCGGCTTTCGAGCTCATGACTCCGATCGGCTGGGAGGTGTACGGCGAGCCGAGCGACGAGGCCCTGGGGACAATGCGGCAGGCGGCGACATCGGCTGGCGTACCTCTGACCATCCAGCCCGCGTACATGGCCGGCTTCGTGCGGCTCTCGGACGTCAGCCGGCCGTGATCAGGACGGTGTTGCCGTCCGGGTCGTCGACCATGCACATGTAGGCATCGAAGTCGGTCAGGAACGGGGCACGGCGCCCACGGTGACCGACCCTCGTCAGCTCCGCGAACAGGGCATCGACCGCCTGGTTGTCCTCGACGAAGAACTCGAGCATGACCCGCGATGAGCCGCGCGGCGCCTCCCGCTCGCGGTCGTACTTCTCGAACGTGGTGGTCCAGATGATGGTGCGCCCGTCACCGATGTCGATGCCGATATCGGTCTTCCCATCGGCGTCGGGCGGAAACTCCATGCCGAGCCGGCGGTAGAAGGCCAGCGATCTCGCCAGGTCCTCGACCAGGAGCACGACCATCGTGAAGCGTGGCTTGGGCATGCGGCGGCCTCCCTGTGGATGCGCGGTGGACACGTCCCGAACGGATATCCGATTTGGTGGATAAGGGGGATGGTGCCACCTCCCGACCGCGCCCTACAGTGACTGTGGCGCCAACGGAGGTGCCGCTCGACCCGTCACCGGAATTGACACCGGAGAAAGCACTCGACTCGGCACTCGACCGACTACTCGACCTGCGGCCGGTAACGTCCCAGGCGCGAGGGTAAGCACGGGACCAAGCGCGGGACTTTCCACCGGACCATTCACCGGAGCGGACGCGGGAGTTCCTCCGTCGGCGCTGTTTCGTTGCCCGCTGTGGGCGACGGACGAATAGGGGCGACCGGCGCTAACCCTCGGGACAGAGGCGCGCTGGCCGCCCCGTTTGTCCCTATTTCCGCCGAGGCCGCGCGCAGAGCCGCTCGTCGTAAGATCGCGGGGTGGATGCGGACTGGGTGACGCTCCGGGCACGCGCGTCCGATCTTCCTGCAGCGGTCGCGGCGTCGCTGGCTGATCCCCAACCGGGCACGGAGGGGACCGTCCATGCGAGCGGCTACACCTGGCATACCGTCGAATGGGGTCGGCCTTCGGATCCGCCGCTTCTCCTCGTCCACGGAGTGACGTCGAGCTCGGAGACGTTCTGGCGCGTGGGCCCCTCGCTCGCCGCCCATCGCCATCGGGTCGTCGCAGTCGACCTGCCTGGTCACGGGCGGACCGGCGGTTGGCGGGGCCGGCACCGTTGGATCGAGACGGCCGCGGACCTCGCCGGCTTCATCCGAGCGGGAGAGCTGGACAGACCGGACCTCGCAGTGATCGGACATTCGTGGGGTGCGATGGTGGTGGCGGCGTTGCCTGCGGCAGGTTTCCGGCCCGAGCGTCTGGTCCTCCTCGATCCACCCGGCCTGCAGCTGCCGGCTCTCGTCGCGCTGACTCAGGACCCGACCGAACGTCGATACGAGAACGTCGCCGATGCCATCGAGGCCATTCGTGCCTCAGGCGTCGGCTGGTCGGAGGGCGACATCCGGGCGAAGGCGGTCGCGCTCACCCAGATCGATGGGGCGGCCGTACAGTCGATCTACCTGGAGAATGGCGACTACGACGCCGGCGTGGCAGCACTCTCCGACCCGGCCGGCAAGGACATCCCCGCGTGGGTCATCCGAGGCGATCCCGCGGCGGGCGGGTTGATCGCGGACGAACATGTCTCGGAGCTTGCCGATCGAGTCGGCTCGGACCACGTGATCACGATCGCCGGCGCGGGGCACTCTCCCCAGCGCACCCATCCCGAAGCGACGATCCTGGCGATCTTGCGGGCCCTGGCTGCCTGATCCGCCGACGTCTCACCGATCGGTGTGTCCAGGTCAACCCTGGGCCGATTCGGCCGCCCGCTTCATGCCCTCGGCTTCGAGGTTCATGTAGTCGTTGGTCAGCTTCCTGTAGAACAGGAGCATGATCGGGATGAGCAGGCCGCGCATGTCGAGTGTGAGCGTGAGACGTGCCCGGCCCTCTCCCAGAGCCTCGACGCGGTGACCGGCGACGGTGGTGGTGCCGGCCTCCTTCTGCGTCCACTCGAAATAGGACGGCTCATCCCAGATCGAGATGTCCCAGGTGCCCTCAGGTAGCTTCGGCTGCTTGAGCCGCACGCGGCTGCCCTTGGTGATCGGGGCCGGCGTCAGCAGCTCGACGGTGTCGACGGTCTCGATGCGGTGCGGCCAGGCCTCGAGATCGCTGAGCACATCCCAGACGCGCTGCTGAGGAGCATCGATCTCGATCGACTTCTCAAAGCGCATGGGCGAAGTCTAGACCGTCCGCGCTCCCTAGCCAGAACCGCTCGGGATGCGTCCGGGAAGCATCCAGTAGATCGCGAGCCCGAAGAAGATGGCCATGCTGATGAACGGGTTGACGAACGCGATCAGCGTTCCGATCAGGTAGACGAGCGGGCCGGTCAGGAAGCCGAGCCTGGCGCTCAAGCCGGGTGCGCCGGCGACCGCGACGACCAGCCCGCGACGATAGGCGTATCCCCACAGCACGTTGAACATCAGCGCGATGACTACGCTCACCGCTCCGTAGATCAGGACGGCCGTCGTCCGCCCCTCGGGGTCGAGGATGTGCTGCGCGACCAGCGCGGTCGGGTATGGCACGAAGGCGACAGGCAGCAGGAACAGGACGTTCAGGAACAGGAATGTCGGCGTCGTGCGGCGAATGATCGTGAACATCTGGTGGTGGCTGACCCACATCACGCCGATTGTCAGGAAGCTGATGACGTAGGCGGCAAACGATGGCCACTGGGCCAGGATCGCGGCGCCGAGGTCCTCCCCGCCCTCCGGGACGTGGATCTCGAGGACCAGCAGCGTGATCGCGATGGCGAAGACACCATCGGCGAACGTCTCGAGCCGGCTCGTCTCCTTGGCGGCTTCCGTCGAGCTCGAGGTCGGGTCCGTCATCGGCCCACGATACCGGCCGAGAGACTTCCGGGGTTGCTTGGGGAGCGAGCGTATGCTTGCACCTCAAAAAGCGGACCGGACGGCGAGGTCAGCGATTGGTCGCCCATCGTCGGCGCCTTGCACGCGACCCAATCGAATGCGTACCTGCAGCCGATCCTCGAGCCGGAAGGGCTGGCGGGGCAGGCCGCGATTCGGTTTGACGGAAACGGCGACACGCTTGCGGTCGACCTGAACATCCACCCCACCGCCTACCCCGAGCTCACGGTGGTAACGGTGTTTGCCAGCGAGGTCGAGCAGCCAACTACGCTTCGGAAGCTCTACGGTGCCGACGATGGTGACTACGACCGCGCCGTGGGCCTCGACGACCGCGCACCGAACGGCATGAACTACACGTTCTTTGGCGGCACCTCCGAAGTGGTGGGCTACTTCTCGCTCAGCCCTGATACCGCATATCTGACGGTCGACAACTTCCGTGGCGATTCGTTCTACGGTTAGGTGAACGGGGCTGAAAGCGCGACAGCGGTTGCGGTCAACTACGGCGAGGGCTTGCCGAAGTTCTACCTGGGCGGCCACGGAACGGCATTTCGCGAGCCGTGGAAGGGGCCCATTGCCGAGATGCTGGTCTACGGACGGAGCCTGACGCCAGAGGAGCGGATCGCGGTGGAGGACTACCTCGCGACCAGGTACGAGTTGACGCTGAGTCGGTAGCGGCTGAGGGACATCCGGGGTCGAGGTCCTATTCGCTGCGGGACCACAGCGCGATGCTCTCTGGCGACGTTTCGAGGTGGCGCGCTTGTCCGGCAGGAGTATCTTGCGACCATGCCTGAATTCCTGGATGCATTGAGCTTTGCCGCCCTGGTGGCCGCCACGCTCGAATACGCCATCGTGATGCGGCATCGCGAAGAGCGTCGCGACGCGGTCCGTTGGCAGGAGGAATTGCGCGAGTCCCTGATGTCAGTGCGCAGGAACGGTGCGGCACCTGTGCGTCGTTGGACGGACGCTGGCACTCGCCGCCGAGTCGGGCCCTAGCCAGGCAGCCGCGCTCGATGCGACAGCGCCGGGATGCCCGCCGCGTCGACGACCTCCTTGCGGCCGCGTTGCGCAGGACGTACGTAGAACGCGCCGCCGTATCCGGATCCTTACGGAAAGACTCGGTTACTGGCCGCTCCACGGTTCCTATTCGAGCACCTCAAGCTTCAGTTGCTGCGCAGTGCTTCTGACGTTCACCAGCAGAGCGGGATGCCGCTCTTCGATCTCGGACCGTTGAGAGCTCGTGACGAGGGTGTCGGTCAACGCCATGAAATGCTGCCGGCTGCGTGCAAGGAACGAGTCGAGGGAGATGCCTGGCACCATATGCACCAGGCCCCGCACCATATAGTGGCCGGTCGAAACCAACATCTTTCGCTTCACCCGGTGCGAACGCAGGCGCCGGTCCGCGATGAGCGGCGGCGCCACGACCAGCAGGGCCTCGGAACGTTCGATCGCCACCCAGTCCTGCGGGGCGGGCCGGATCGGGACGCTCGAAACACTGAGCAGCTCTTCCACATTTAGCACATCGCTCAGGCGCTGCCCGGCCAGGTCCACCCACCCGTCAATCGTGTCGTCGGCGGTATAGATGCGAACCGGTGCCAGTGCGTCACCGTCGCTGGCTGCCACCGATTCGGGGCGGTCGGCATCGTTTCGCTTCCAGAACATGCGCTCCCTCCGTATCAAGCGCTTCCCGGCGGTTCCGATCCTGTCATCGGGGGCCGGGCGGAGGCTCTCGCCGGCGGCCCCCAATCCAGGACCTCGCAACACGCGTGCCATATGACCAAGGCCCCATGACGAGGGCGGCACAACCCAATGCAAGTATCCGAGACGGTTGGCGATTGGCGGGGAGCCGAGCGTGCTCTCGCGGGCGGCTCCCCGGCCGGCACATCGCAACAGGCGTGCCACATGACACGGCGTCATGACGGAGGGCGGCGGCACGAAGCATGCAACGAATGAGAATGAGCCGGCGGACAGACTGCGGGGGAACGCAGTTGAACCGCCGGCCCATTGGTAGATTACGCGGCTCCACGTTCCTTCAGCTTCGCTGTCAGCGCCGTCAGCGCGTCACTTGGGCTATTGCCTCGGCCTTCCAGCTGCTCCTGTCCGTAGGCTTCCATGTGCAAGTGGTCCGTCCCCGAGACTGTGGCGGGCCGGGCGGCTGCCGTCGGGTCCTTCGGCCCCCGAACCGCCCAGCCCGGCCGCAGGGTATTGGCACCGCCTCGTCAGGAGCATCCGTGACATTACGGATTGGACCACGCGATCGCCGATCCGGGTGCAGTGCGGTGAGGTCGCAGCGGCGGGTCGCAAGCGGATTCAGCCCAGTCCCTCGTCCGTGCCAGATCGCTCAGGCGGCGACGGTCTCACGATCCTGGCGGTGACGGCAGGTTGGGCAGCGAAACTTGACTGGATAGTCGTGGCGCACCTGCCAACCGGCGTCGCGCATCTCATCGAGATCTTGAGGCGCCCGGCTGCCACAGAAGGCGCATGCCGCATCATTGATGTGACGTTCGTCCGGTGCGGTCCAGGTCACGGCGATTTCCCCCTACTCGCATGCACCGCGGCCGTCGGGATGCCAGCCGCCTCGACTACGAGATTAGGTTGCCGTTCGCCTAGCGACCAGCCCTTTATCCCCAACCTTGGGAAGTCGCGTGAGGTCGTGGAAAAGGTCGGTTCGAGCCTCCTGGACCGTGCGCCTACGGAGCATGGGCGGCCCACTCGTTGGCCGCAGGGGGAGGACCGGACACGGGTGCCCTTCCGGCCCGGCCCTCAGCCCCACGGGTGGCATGGGTGGCAGCGAGCGGCTAACCCCAGCGAAGGTCCTCGGGAACCGTTTTCATCAGCTCCTCGACGAAGCCATCGAAAGGCTCGAGCGCATCTGCCAGCGCATCGACCGGGAACCATCCCAAGCCCAGGCTCGGTCCGTTCGGCGTATCGGCGGATGCAACCCAGCGCCCGTGCAGCTGTGTCAGTCGCACGTCCGCCCAGAATCTGGAGCACTCAAGGCGCATCGTGCGGACGGCGCTCATGCCGCCGGTCGTGTCGCGCGGAGAAACACCAGGACCAGCGCCACGAGGCCGACGAGCGCCCCGATCATGGCCAAGTGCGGCAGCAACAGCAGCTCCATCCCTAAGTCCTTCAGGGCACGCTGCTTCAGGTGGGCGGGGGCACCGCCGGGAATGGAAGAGTACGGAGTGCTGTCAAGTGCGGTGCGGTGCGGATAGGTAGAGACCACGCGCACGGCCACCCGCGCGCAAGCGGCATGTCGCGTGCATACAGCGTGCGGCGATGACGACGGAGGAAGAGCAGCCGAGCACGGAATCGACCGAGCTGCGGCGCCAGGAGATGGAGTTCTACGAAGCCATCATGGCCGTGCTCACGACCATGCCGCCCGGAAATACCGTCGCAGATGCGATCACGTCGGAGGCCGGCCAGCGGGCTCGGCGCAAGTGGGCACTGAAGTACGGTCGCCAGGCTCCGATGTGAGAAGCAAGAAAACACCCTCGGGCGAAGTGGTGTGGGCTCGACAGCAGCTTCCACAGCGCGGGACCAATCAGGGTGTCGAACAACCTGTCTGGCATCGAGCCGCATCGGTCAACGACACCGCCATCCGAACCGCCTGCCAACGCTTCTTTGTTGCTCCGCTGGAGATGCGCGCCGACGTGCCGGATGGCGACGGCCTGTGCCGGCGGTGCGAGGGCAGCGGCGGCGGATAGGCTATCGGCGTTCCGGATCACATTGATGCCAGTGCGAGTGCGGTGGGCGTCTCGCTGGTCCGACGATGGTGCGCGGGCGAACCGGCTGCCCCCGCTCCCCGGAGAGGCAGCCGGCCGCGCAGGCAGAGTCAGCCGTCGGGGCACGACGACTCTCATTCCGCGGAAAGGCCGGGTCCTCTGGCTCGGTCAGAGACACCCGGCTCCTGTTCGCACCGCAGCGGCAACCCTACGGGGGCGAGTGCGTCGCTGGCATCCGGAGAACTACTTAGCTGGGTACGCATACTGCGACTCCGTACCCGGAGTGCTTACGGAGGAGCTCGTTACGCCATCCCGACTGGAGCGGCACGTCACGTGCAAGCTGATGCGCATGAATCCACGACTTCGGAACGGCCTGTTGGCCGGCGCGATCGCGCTTGTCGTCTATCTCCTGATCACGATGGTGCTGTTCCGCTAGACCTCAGCAAGGCGCTCAGCTTCGGGACTGCGGATCCGCCCAGTCGGGGCCGCCGACGCGGAAGACCTCCTGGTCGGCGACGGTGGCCAGCAGGTCGATGACCGACACCTCCACGCGCAGGTCGGAGCAGTTGCGCCACGGCAGCAGGCTCGGATCCAGCTCGGCCACCGGCTCGAGCGCGAAGCGGCGCTCGTGGAAGCGCGGATGCGGAACGATCAGGGCGTGCTCGGGATCGGTGACGCATCGGCCGTCGAACGACAGGATGTCGAGGTCGATGACCCGGGGACCCCATCGGCGACCACCCGGCTCCCGGCCGATCGCCAGCTCCAGGCGCTTCAGCTCCGCCAGCAGATCGAGCGGCGCAAGGTCGGTCTCCAGCTCCAGTGCGGCGTTCAGGAATCGCGGCTGGTCGACCGATCCGCGCGGCGCGCTGTCGTACAGGGAGGACACGCGTGCGACCAGGCCGATACCGCGAAGCTCCGCCACGGCCGCGCGGAAGGCAACCGCCGGCTCTCCCAGGTTTCCCCCCAGACCGATGAAGGCGCGCACTGTGCCCCGCACTCTAGCCGACTGGCAGTAATCCGCCGATAATCGGCCGGCGCTAAGGTCGGGTCTGACTGAAGTGCTCGCCGCGGGGGGCGCGACGACCGCATCGGTGTGTCTGCGCCCAGGAGCCCAGTGGATTGTCGGACATCAAGGACGCCTACCCGCTCATCCTCAACAAGGTCGCGTCGCCCCATTACGCGACGCCGACGTTGCGGCGCGCCCGACTGATCGACTGGCTCAACGAGGCGTCCGGCTGCCGCGCCGCGGTCATCGCAGCCGATGCGGGATACGGCAAGACAACGCTGCTGTGGCAGTGGGAGCGCGAGGTCGACTTCCCCTGCTACTGGTACAAGCTCGATCGAAACGATCGGGATTGGACCTTTCACATCAGCTATCTGATCGAGTCGATCCGAAAGCGTCACGCCGACTTCGGCCGCCGCGCGATCTCGATGCTCCACCAGCTCGGCGGACCCGGCTCGTCCCGCCCCGGCGTGGCCGCCTACCTGTTGGCGGAGATGCACGAGCGGCTGACGGAACCGTGCACCTTCATCATCGACGACTGGCAGTACGTCAACGCAGTAACGGAAGTCCGCGGCCTCTGGAACCAGATACTGCGCGACGCGCCGCCTACCTGCCGGTTCGTCTTCGCCTCACGCGTCAAGCCGCGACTGCAGTTCGCCCGGTTCAAGACGCACTCCGGCTACGCGGAGCTCAGGACCGATGCCCTCCGCTTCAGCGAGTCGGAAATCGAGGAGCTATTTCGCGACATCTACAACGATCCGCTGAACCCTACGGACGTTGCCGAGCTCGAGCGGCGCACCGAAGGCTGGGCGGCTTCGCTGCAGCTCGTGGAGGTCTCGCTACGCGAGCGCCCGTCGCCGCAGGAGCGCAGCGAATTCATCCAGTCCATCACAGCCACGACCGACACCGACCTCTTCGACTTCCTGGCAGAGGAGGTCCTCGACCAGCAGCCGGAGGAGACGCGGAACTTCCTCCTCACGACATCGATCCTCCAGCAGATCACGCCTGAGGTCGCCGAGCGCCTCGCCGGCGTTCACGACGGCAGGCGAGAGCTCACAGAGCTCGAGCATCGCGGCTTGTTCACGAACCGTCTCGACGACGAGCGCTACCGATACCACAACCTGTTCCGAGACTTTCTCGAGCGCAGGCTCATCGCCGACCGGTCCGAAGCCGAGGTGGTAGGGCTCCACATCCACGCCGCCTCGTACTTCGAGACGACGGAGCAGTGGCCGGAGGCCATCCACCACTATCTCCGCGCCGGCCTTCAACGCCAGGCCGCTCGATTGATCGCCAAGTACGGCGAGGACATCGTCTCCTCTGGTCGGCTTGGTCTCGTTGACGAGTGGCTCCAGCAGCTGCCGTACGAAATGATCAAACAGAACGCGCGGCTGAGCCTTCTCCACGGAGAGGCCTGTGGCATCCGTGGCGAGTGGCAGCGGGCTCTCGAGGCCTTGAGTCGAGCGCGCGAGTACTTCTCACGCAAGGGCGATCGACGCCTCGAGGCGCTCGCCTGTCTGAAGCTCAGCACGGTGTACTCGAACTACGGCGACACGGAGCGCGCCGCGCGGGCCGCAGAAGCCGGTGTCGCCATCGTCCCTCCCGACGCGGTGAGCACGCGCCTCAGACTCGAGGGAAACGTCGCTGTCACGCGGCGTGGCTGTCGGGTCCTTGCAGGCCGTTGTTTCAGAGTGCGAACGCATCGCCGTGCGAGCGACGAGCTGCGGAATGGAACACTTCGCGGCGATCGGACACCACAACGCCGGCGAGATGCAGCTCCGGATGGGCCTCGTGCCAGCGGCATTGGCGAATCTGGAGAAAGCGGCGCGCTACTGGAGCGAGACGCCTACCAATCCCTTCGCCTACAATGAGGACCTTACGACCGCGCTGTTGTTGGATGGCCAAACCGACAGGGCTCGGGCATTTGCGACGGATGCGATCCGCCGCACGTCGCCGTGGCCCAGACCGCGAGCACACGCCCTATACGGCATGGGCGCGCGTCTTGGCGAGTGAAGGGACGATTCCACGAAGCGACTGCCGTCCTTCGAGAAGCCACTGCGGATCCGAGCGTCTTGGGCGGAGGCAACAGCCTATTTCTGTCTGCCCTCATCGAGTTCCTCTATTTGGGAGGGCGGCCGCCTGATGAAATCATCGAAGCTGCGCGCAGCGACTCGAGGCGGGACCGCCTGTAGACCCGCGATATTCTGCGGAAATCGCGCCGGCCCGGTCGCTCGCAGACCACTTTGGGCAGGCTTGCAGGGGTAGCTGCCAAGCGCGGCTCAACGAGCTGGACGAAGCGGAAGCGTCCGGCGCGAGCTACGTCGCGGCCGTCGGGCGCGTAAAGATCGGCGCGCTAGCGCTTGAGCATCCTGCGAAGCGAGCCAAGATGCGAAGCTTGGCGGGCTTTGTCGGCTGCGGTGTCGCGTCGGATTCATCGCGCCGATGAGGTGGTGGGTGCGGAAGTATGCGGAGCACGGGCGCATGGCTCTCGAACTCCCGAACGGCGCCGAGACTGTTGGCGACGCTACTCAGCGGGGATCCCGAGGGATGGAGGACGTTGCGTGCTGTCGCTTGTTGCCTGAAACCAGCGGGAGCGGACGCGCGCACTCTCTGAAGGCCATCGCCCAGCCATGCGAACCGCGAGACTGTCGATGGCCTGGAGGACATCGGTGGGCGCGATGTCAGCCGATGCTCGTCGCCAGCTCCTCCACGCACAGGCTGCTCGGATCTACCTGCGCACGTTCGGCGGGATAAGCCTGCGGCGGGGCAGCTGGCACGGCCCGCCCATCGTGATCGAGAAACGGCGAGTCCGCGCGCTGCTCGCGGTGCTTGGCCGCACACGCGCACACCATGCTCACTCGAGACATGGCGACCGACATCCTCTGGCCCGAGGCAGACGGTGATTCGGCGGTCAATAACCTCAATCAGACGGTGTTCCAGTTGAGGCGATATCTCGACCCGTCATACCGCCAAGGAGAGAGTCCGGAGTACGTGATGAGTTCCGCTGAGCAGGTGGCTCTCTCGCACGAGCTCGTTCATACAGATCTGCAAGAGATCCGGCGCCTTCCGGGGAGACTTGCGACGCGCGACCTGGGAGCAGCGTCAGGACGCAGCAGCAAAGGCAATCGCCCTCGTTCGCGGCGAGTTCTTGGCCGACCTTCGGTACGAACCATGGGCATCGAGACTGCAGCTGAGCGTGCACAACGAAGTTCGAGCGCGTTTGCTTCCGATCGCTCACACAAGCCCGGAGTGTCGTTTGGTGTCCAGGTGGCCATGGACGCTGCTTCTGCGCTCGTGGCGATAGACCCGTACGACGAGGCCGCAACCTTGGCGCTAGCCGACTGCCTTCGCGCATCGGGCCGGAGGATTGCCGCTCGCGAGCTCCTGCGTTCGGTACGCCGAAGACGTCCGCAATGAACTCGACGAGAGTCCGTCAGACGCTGGTGACTCGACAGCTGAAGCTCGCTGAGCGTTGAGACCAGTCAAAGACTATTGGACTTCTGGCCGGCCCGACTATGTCTAGCGCTTGACTTCGTCTAGCCTTACCCCTACAGTACCCCCACGGCCTAGTACGTTGGTACCAGGCCAGTTCGTGGGAAGCATTGATCCGTTGGCTGAACTTGGGCACTTGGGCCAACGGGGAGCAGCTAGTGCAACCGACCGTTCCGTCACGGAGTGTGTCGGTTGTCTATAGACCCATATCGGAAGAGGGCACCTTCTGATGACTACACAGTCATCGAAGGGCTGGTAAAGCCAGTCGTCGAAGTGACGATCAGCATGAGAGAGCTTCGATTCACTGGCTCGCCTCGCTGCTGCCAGCATTCGGATCCATTGTCACTTTGGCACTTGGCCGGAGGCGCAGGCTTCAGAGGCTGGTAGGCGCGCGTGCTAGACTCCAGATCCGCAACAGCCGCGAGTGTCAAAAACTGGTGAGTAGCGCAAGTTCGTCGCCTAGTCCTCGCAACAACAGCCGCTGCAATTCTTGTAATTGCAGCGGCTGTCTTGCTGTTCCCGCTACGTCCCGCGATCGGCGGGCCTTCCAGGCCTGGTGTTCTGGACCGTTGCTGCAGCTCGTCGCCAGCGCGCTGCCCGTGAGACTGCCGCGCGGCACCGTCGTGACGGTTTCGGCGTCGCCCAGTGATTGCGTCATTCGTTCTTGGCGGACCCTTGGCAGGCGTAATCGTCGCCGCTGATCGGGACGACCGACACCCGCGAGAGTCGCGGGCGCGGTGCCGTGGTACGGAACACTCTATCAACCACGCCTGCAATCGTCATTGCTGCGACCGCGGCTGGCATCGTCGTTTGAGCGTTCTGTCGGACTCCTCTCGGATGATCGCAGCCGCGCGCGCCGCGCGTCGGCTTTGTTGTCGGCGCATCCTCGCTGGCGTGGCCTTCTGCTTGGTCAACTGGACGCTAGCGTCGCAGCCGTCAGTGCGCGGACCGGTCACGCCAATTCGGACCGTCTGGGCACAGGACATTGGCGGCGTCGCGATCAGCCTGATTGGCTTAGTGCCTCTCGGTTGGCTGATGGCCCAGGTCTTCCAGATGCCCAACGGCGTCGGGTGGTGGGCCACCGCCCTGTTCGCCGTGCCGCTGCTCACCACGAGGTTGGCGTATGCGCGGTACGTCGAGACGAGGGAGCTGTTCGAGCAGACGATCGAGGCGCTGTCGAAGGCGGTCGACGCCCGGGACAAGTACACCCGGAACCATTCCAGCCGGGTGAGCCACATCGCCGAGGCGATGGCGCGGGTCATGCGGCTGCCGGAGTCGGAGATCGAGATCCTGACCTGGGCGGGACTGCTGCACGACATCGGCAAGATCGGCATCCGCGACAACATCCTGCTCAAGGAGGGACCGCTCGACAAGAGCGAGCGGATCCTGATGAACCAGCATCCGACCATCGGGGCGGAGATCGTGGCGCCGGCCAGCCAGCTGAGCAAGGAGGCGCCGCTCATCAAGTCGCACCACGAGTGGTTCAACGGGTCCGGCTACCCCGACGGCGTCGAGGCGCTCGACATCCCGCTCGGCGCGCGCATCCTGACCATCGCCGACGCCTACGAGGCGATGACCAGCTCCCGCCCGTATCGCAAGATCCCGCTGACCCACGAGCAGGCCGTCGACCAGCTCACGAAGTTCACCGGCATCCAGTTCGATCCGCAGATCGTGCCGATCCTGGTCAACCTCGATCGCTCCATCCTCGACCGGCCTCCGGACAAGCCCGACGAGCTGCCGACCATGCTCGGGATCCCCTATCCGGGAGAGGACGACGGGCGCCGGGACCGGCGCATCGGCGACACCCCGGTCAACCCTTCACGGGAGCAGTCAGCGAGGCCCGCCCTGGCCTCGGACGATGTTTCTTAGCGCGATCGTCCTTGCGCTGATCGTCGGCGGGCTCGCCGGGGGAGCCTTCCCGAGGCTGGCCGAGCTGAAGCTGAAGTGGAATCTCCTGCTGGCCGGCGCGCTCGGCCTGCGGGTGCTGGTGGGCCTCAGCCAGCAGACCGGCATCGGCGAATGGTTCCCGGCGGGCTGGGCCTACCTGGCCGCCTACTTCCTCATCTTCGCCTGGCTGTGGGGCAACTGGCGGGTGCCCGGGCTCCAGATCGCGTCGGTCGGCATCGGCGCCAACATGCTGGCCGTCCTCATCAACGGCGGCATGATGCCGATCTGGTCGGCCGCCTTCTTCACGGCGGGCTTCACCGAGGCCGACATCCTCAACGACCCGTTCCACTTCCTCCTCCGGACCGATACGGTCGCCGGCTTCGTCGCCTCCGGCGGGCTGTTCGGCGACGTCATCCCCATCCCGATCCCGCTCATCCGCGACGTGGTGAGCATCGGTGACGTGCTGCTGGCGCTGGGGATCTTCTGGGCCATCGTCTACTCGATGACGCGGGCGGGCGCGCCGTCCCGCGGCGCGCTGGCCCTCGGCCAGTCCCTGCTGGGCCGGTCGACCGCCGCCTTCGAGACCGGGGTCGCCTACTCGGGCGCGTCAACGATCCCGGCCGATGCGGGCGTGCCCAGGCCGGCCGGCGAGCCAGTCCCGCGCGCCCAGTCGCCCTACCTGCGCCTGGTCCGCAATCGCAACTTCTCCCTGCTGTGGGCCGGTCAGCTCATCTCGCTCCTGGGCGACCGGATCCACGTCATCGCGCTGGGGGCGCTGGTCGCAAGCCGCGGGAGCGCGCTCGAGGTCGGGCTGGTCTTCGCCGCCACCGCGGTGCCGAGCGTGGTGCTCGGACCACTGGCCGGCGTGCTGGTTGACCGATGGGACCGCCGCCGCACGATGATCGTCTGCGACGTCGTGCGCGCCGCGCTGGTGCTGACCGTGCCGTTCGCCTTCGAGATCCACATCGGCCTCGTCTACCTGGCCGCCTTCCTCATCGCGACGGTGACCCTCCTCTTCCGGCCGGCAAAGACCGCGGTGGTTCCGGCCATGGTCGACGAGGACGACCTGGTTGCGGCGAACTCGGCGATGTCGGTGCCGGAGACCGCCGCGGACCTCATCGGCTTCCCGGTGGCCGGACTGATCGTGACCGCGTTGAGCGCCGTGATCGGTGCCGCCTTCGTGCTGGACGCCGGGACCTACATCGTCTCGGCGGTGCTGATCTCCGCGATGCTGCTGCCGCGCCAGGTGGCGGAGCCGACCGAGGCGCTCTCGCTGCGCGGCGTGTGGCGCGAGATGCGCGAGGGATTCTCGTTCCTGTGGGCCGAGCCGGTGCTGCTCTCGAACACGCTGCTCTCCACGGTGGCCCAGGTCGCGGTCGGGGCCGAGATCGTGGTCAGCCTGCTCTACGCCCGGGACGTGGTGGACCGCGGAGCGATGAGCTTCGAGCAGATGTACTCGCTGCTGCTGACGTCCATCGCGGTCGGGAGCGTGCTGGCGGGCATTGCCGTCGGCGCCATCGGCGAGCGGCTGCCGAAGGGACCGCTGGTCATCCTCGGCTTCACCGGCATGGGGCTGTCGCTGGTGGCCGCCGGACTGACCACGAATCCGATCCTGGCGATGATCGCCTTCTTCTTCACCGGCGCCACGAACATGCTGTTCATCATCCCCACCGTGACACTCTTCCAGCAGCGGACCCCGCAGCGGCTGATGGGCCGCGTGGTGTCGAGCCGGCAGGCGCTGGTGTTCGGGTCGATCGCGGCTTCGATGGGCCTGTCCGGCTGGCTGGCCGGGATCATCGGGCCGGCCGAGGTCCTGATCCTGAGCGGCGCGATCTGCGCCGGGGCGGGCATCGTCGGGATCGTGGTGCCGTCCATGCGAAACGCCCGTTGAACGGGCGATCTGCTACCCTTCGCGCGCCGTGGGACTGATTCTCGACCTCGCGGTCGCGGCGCTCGCGCTGCTGGTCATCGGCTCGCTGGCTCTCCTGGCCTGGACGCTCGGCTTCAGTGCCGTGCAGGCAGTGCGACGTGGGCGCCGGCAGGTCGCCGACCTTCGTCGCAGCGTTGCCGGGGCGGAGTCCCGGCTCCGATCAGGCGCCGTGGCGGCGACCGCGACTCTGGACGAGCTCATCGCACGCACGACACCACCGCAACCTGGAGCTGGACCCGACGCATGACGACCCAGACCCCGCGCCCCGACTCGACCCGCCGCGAGCCGCCGGGTTATCGAGGCGCGCTGCCGACCCGCGAGGATCGCCTGGCGCGCAACTGGGTCCTGGCGGTCATCGCCATCTTCGTCCTGGTCCTCGTCCTGGCGGTCGCCGGCATCCCCTCCCGATTGCTTCCCGAACCGACGGAGATCCCACTGCCCTCCACCCCGGCCTCCGGTTCCGTGGAGCCGTCGGCATCGGCCTCGGAGTCTGCCTCTCCGTCGGCATCGGCATCGGCATCGGCTCGGCTTCTGAATCCGAGTCCGCCTCTCCGAGCGCGTCGCCCAGCGGCGAGTAACGACTCTGCCGGCCGTGTTGTACGGAATGCGGACGGGTGGCATACTCCCCCGGCGTGCTTCCAACACCCCGGGCCGGGGAAATGGGCCTGTATGGGCGGAGGGACTCGATTGGCGGAACCCAAACGGTCGGTGCTCGTCGTCGACGACGAAGCTGACATCCGCGCCCTGCTCAAGGATCTCCTGAGCGAAGAGGGCTACGCGGTCCGCCTCGCCAAGAGCGGCGCGGAGGCGATCGAGCAGATCACGAAGGACCTGCCGGACCTCGTGATGATGGACATCAAGCTTCCCGACCAGGACGGGATCGGCGTGCTGCGCCAGCTCAAGCGCGAGCATCCCGAGCTCGAGGTCATCGTGATGACCGCCTTCGGCGGCTCCTCGACGGCCATCAAGGCGATGGAGCACGGCGCCTACGACTACGTCACCAAGCCGTTCGAGATCGACGACCTGCTCGCTGACCCTGAAGCGCGTCTTCGAGCATGCCGATATGTCGTCGGAGGTGAGCGCCCTGCGGCTGGAGCTCGGCAAGCGCGAGGCCGAGCGCGAGCGCATCGTCGGCAGCAGCAAGCCGATGCTCGAGGTCTTCAAGCTCATCGGCAAGGTGGCTCCGTCGGACGCGACCGTCCTGATCACCGGCGAGTCCGGCACCGGCAAGGAGCTGATCGCCGAGGCGCTGCACAAGGCGAGCAAGCGCAATCCCCATCCGCTGGTGAAGGTCAGCTGCGCGGCGCTGCCGGAGACGCTGCTCGAGACCGAGCTGTTCGGCCACGAGAAGGGCTCGTTCACCGGCGCGATGACGATGCGCAAGGGCCGATTCGAGATCGCCAACAAGGGCACCATCTTCCTCGACGAGATCGGCGAGATGACGCCCGGCACCCAGACCAAGCTGCTGCGCATCCTCCAGGAGCGCGAGTTCGAGCGCATCGGCTCAAACGTGCCGATCAAGATCGACATCCGGGTCATCACCGCCACCAACCGCAACCTCGCCGATGAGGTCGACCGCGGCAAGTTCCGCGAGGACCTCTACTACCGCCTCAACGTGATCCACATCCACATGCCGCCGCTGCGCGACCGCAAGGAGGACATCCCCCTGCTGGTCGAGCACTTCCTGGTGAAGTACCGCCATGCGCCGGGGGCCATCCCCACGACCATCACCGAGGAGGCGCTCCAGAAGCTGGTCAGCTACGACTGGCCGGGCAACGTGCGCGAGCTGGAGAACGCGGTCGAGCGCGCGGTCGTCCTGTCCCGCGGCAACCCGATCACCCTCGAGCATCTGCCGATGGGCGACGCGCGCGAGGCGCGCGATCGGGCACGCCTGTCCGAGCGACGGTCGCGCCTCGACGAGGACGAGGCCGACCTGCAGGACCGCCGGTACGAGCTCGACGCCGATGAGGCGGACGCCGCCTCTGCCGCCAAGGCCGGGAACGGGGCGGGTGCAGGAAACGGCGGATCGTTCAAGCATCGGGTCGAGGAGCTCGAGCGGCAGCTCATCAAGGAGGCTCTCGAGCGCGCCGGCGGCAACCGGACCAAGGCGGCCGATGAGCTGGGGATCTATCGGCGCCTGCTCTACGCCAAGATCAAGGAATACGGCCTGGGCGAGTAGCAGAAGCCCGCGGTGCTTCCAGGCAACCCCTTGTGCGGAACTGTGGCGTGCGGAGCATTCCGGGGTAGTACTGTTCCACGCCAGCGTCGCGTGCAATGTGGGGGGTCCGAGTCCTTGTCCATCCAGCAGACGTGAGCGCGCCATCACGCGTCCGGCGCAGCCGGACCCTGGCGACTGCCGCCTGCCTGGCTCTCCTCGCCCAGGCCATGCCGATGGCCGTCCGACCGGTGGCCGCGACCGTCGTCGAGCCAGGTTTCCAGGTCGCCACCATCGCCAGCGGGCTCGACACGCCGACGGCCGTGGCCATCGTTCCAGACGGTCGCATCTTCGTTACGGAGCGGGCCGGGAGGGTTCTCGAATTCGACAATGCGTCTGATCCGACGCCAACGACCGTTGTCGATCTCTCCACCCAGGTCCACTCCGTCGGCGATCGCGGGCTGCTCGGACTTGCTGCCGATCCCCAGTTCTCGGTTCGGCCGTACATCTACGTGCTCTATATGGTCGACGCGCCGCCTGGAGGCAACCCGCCGTTCTACAACGACGCCTGCCCCTCTCCCCGAGCGGTGCGAAGGATGGCTGCCCGGCGACTGCCCGCCTATCACGAATCACTGTCGGTGCGGACAACAGGATCGTCGGCTCGGAGCTCGTCCTCATCGGCGGCAGCTTCTGGTGCCACCAGCAGCAGGGTCACGCGGTTGACCATCTGGCATTCGGGCCCGATGGCGCCCTGTATGCCAGCTCCGGAGACGGCGGGACTGCCAGCTTCACCGATTGGGGCCAGCACAGCGGTGCCGCCGACGCGATCGTCGCGCCGAACGCCTGTGGCGATCCACCCGCTCCGGCCGGCCAGCCACTGAGCCTTCCGACCACGGAGGGTGGCGCGCTTCGATCCCAGGATCTCCGTACCAGTGGCGACCCAGCGCAGGGTAGTGGGGCGATCATCAGAATCAACCCGGACACCGGGGCCGCCATGGCAGACAATCCGCTCGTCGGGAACAGCGTCGCGAGCGACGATCGCCACATCGCGTACGGCCTGCGAAACCCGTTCAGGTTCACATTCCGGCCCGGAACCAACGAGCTCTGGGTAGGGGATGTCGGTTGGGACACCTGGGAGGAGATCAACCGCATCCCGGACCCGCGAGACGCGGTCGTCGAGAATTTCGGCTGGCCCTGCTACGAGGGCGCCCCACGGCAATCCGCCTGGGACAACCTCAACGTCAACATGTGCGAGCAGCTCTACACCGCTGGTAGCAATGCAGTGACCAACCCGTTCTGGGGGTACCGCCATGACGGGGGGCCGGATCCCGGTCGCTGTGGCAACGGCGGATCTGCCCTCTCCGGTCTCGCGTTTGCTGGCGCCCCGTACCCGGTCGCGTATCACGGCGCTCTCTTCGTCGCCGATTATGTGAAGTCCTGCCTCTGGGCACTCATGCCGGGCTCGAATGGTCTGCCGGATCCGGCCAACGTAAAGACGATCTTGTCCAACGTCTCGCCAGTTGACCTCGAGACGGCGCCGGATGGGCGCCTCTACTACGTCGACATCGCGTTGGGCACGCTCAACAGGCTCGATAGCTTCGGTGGCAACCAGCCGCCGATCGCCCGGTTCACCGCAACCCCTCCATACGGCGCCGTCCCGCTGGCGGTCCAGTTCGACGCGTCGGCGACTAGCGATGACGGTCCGATCTCCAACTTGACGTTTGCCTGGGATCTCGACGGCGACGGCCAGTACGACGACGCGACGGGGATCACCGCGTCTCGGACCTACTCCGCGAGTGCCAACGTCACGGTCCGGCTGCTCGTGACCGATTCGTCCAGCGCCACGGGGACGGCGAGCGTGGTGGTCCAGCCGGGCAACACGCCGCCAACCGCAACCATCGTCACGCCGACGACGGGCACGACCTGGGCGGCCGGCGACACGATCTCCTTCAGTGGCACCGCGACCGACGCCCAGGACACGCTGGGGCCAGCTAGCATGCGCTGGTCGGTTGGGCTATTTCACTGTGCGACACAGACGGAGTGCCATGAGCACCCACAGGGCACGTTCGACGGGGTGTCGAGCGGGTCTTACGTCGCTCCCGAACATGAATACCCGTCTTACCTCGAGGTACGGCTCCTCGTAACCGATAGCCGGAACCTCACCAACAGCGCGACCATCCGGCTCGATCCGAAGACCGTGGACGTCACGTTCCTTACCCAGCCCGCCGGACTGCAGCTCACCGTGGGCAGCGGGGTCGTCACGACGCCCACGACGATCACGTCGGTCCAGGGCTCACGCATTTCTGTCACCGCGAACTCTCCACAGAACCAGGGCGGGTCGTCCTACCAGTTCAGCTCCTGGTCCGACGGTGGGGCGAGGAGTCATGACATCGTCCCGCCAGTCGGCGGCGCGACCTACACGGCCAACTATGTCCCTGGGGCTCCTTCGGCCGCGCTGCTGGTGGTCGGCGACCCGGCCGCGCTGGCCTCGGGTGACACCGTCGCCCGCAGCCGGCTGCAGGGCCTCGGCTTCAGCGTGACCGTGGTCGACGACGCGGCTACCACCGCCGCCGACGCCAGCGGCAAGCAGGTGGTGGTCGTCAGCTCCAGCTCGAACTCGGGCAGCGTCACCACCAAGTTCCGGACGGTGGCCGTGCCGGTCGTCAACTGGGAGGCCGGGCTGTTCGACGACTTCGGCATGACCGCCGCGGCCGGCGGCTATGTGGCCGGCCAGCGCGACCTGGCCATCGTGACCCCCGGCCATCCGCTGGCGGCCGGGCTGTCGGGCACCGTCAGCGTCGCCTCGGCCGCGGGCGACATCGCCTGGGGCAGCCCCAACCCTAACGCAGTGGTGGTGGCCCGCCTGCCGGGCACCGCCAGCGCCAGCATCTTCGCCTATGAGGCGGGCGTCGCCATGCCCGGCCTGACGGCGCCCGCCCGGCGGGTGGCGCTGTTCATGTGGGATACCACCGCCGCCAGCTTCACCGCCGCCGGCAACGCCCTGTTCGATGCGGCCATCAGCTGGGCCACCGGCGCCGCCGCCCCGCCACCGCCGGACACCACCCCGCCCACCATCACCACCCTGAGCCCCACCGACGGGGCCAGCGGGGTGGCGGTGACGGCCAACCCCAGCGCCACCTTCAACGAGCCGCTCAATCCGGCGACGGTGAGCGGCAGCACCCTCAGCCTGGTGGTGCAGGGCAGCGCCACGCCACTGGCGGCCAGCGTCAGCTATGACGGCCCGGGCCGCACCGCGATCCTCGACCCGAGCGCCAATCTGGCTGCCGGCACCACCTACGTGGTCACCGTCAAGGGCGGCGCCAGCGGCGTCAAGGACGTGGCCGGCAACCCGCTGGCGGCCGATCGGAGCTGGACGTTCAGCACCGCCGCGGCCCCGCCACCCGGCCCGGCCGCGCTGCTGGTGGTCGGCGACCCGGCCGCGCTGGCCTCGGGTGACGCCGTCGCCGCAGCCGGCTGCAGGGCCTCGGCTTCAGCGTGACCGTGGTCGACGACGCGGCTACCACCGCCGCCGACGCCAGCGGCAAGCAGGTGGTGGTCGTCAGCTCCAGCTCGAACTCGGGCAGCGTCACCACCAAGTTCCGGACGGTGGCCGTGCCGGTCGTCGACTGGGAGGCCGGGCTGTTCGACGACTTCGGCATGACCGCCGCGGCCGGCGGCTATGTGGCCGGCCAGCGCGACCTGGCCATCGTGACCCCCGGCCATCCGCTGGCGGCCGGGCTGTCGGGCACCGTCAGCGTCGCCTCGGCCGCGGGCGACATCGCCTGGGGCAGCCCCAACCCTAACGCAGTGGTGGTGGCCCGCCTGCCGGGCACCGCCAGCGCCAGCATCTTCGCCTATGAGGCGGGCGTCGCCATGCCCGGCCTGACGGCGCCCGCCCGGCGGGTGGCGCTGTTCATGTGGGATACCACCGCCGCCAGCTTCACCGCCGCCGGCAACGCCCTGTTCGATGCGGCCATCAGCTGGGCCACCGGCGCCGCCGCCCCGCCACCGCCGGACACCACCCCGCCCACCATCACCACCCTGAGCCCCACCGACGGGGCCAGCGGGGTGGCGGTGACGGCCAACCCCAGCGCCACCTTCAACGAGCCGCTCAATCCGGCGACGGTGAGCGGCAGCACCCTCAGCCTGGTGGTGCAGGGCAGCGCCACGCCACTGGCGGCCAGCGTCAGCTATGACGGCCCGGGCCGCACCGCGATCCTCGACCCGAGCGCCAATCTGGCTGCCGGCACCACCTACGTGGTCACCGTCAAGGGCGGCGCCAGCGGCGTCAAGGACGTGGCCGGCAACCCGCTGGCGGCCGATCAGAGCTGGACGTTCAGCACCGCCGCGGCCCCGCCACCCGGCCCGGCCGCGCTGCTGGTGGTCGGCGACCCGGCCGCGCTGGCCTCGGGTGACGCCGCGCCGCAGCCGGCTGCAGGGCCTCGGCTTCAGCGTGACCGTGGTCGACGACGCGGCTACCACCGCCGCCGACGCCAGCGGCAAGCAGGTGGTGGTCGTCAGCTCCAGCTCGAACTCGGGCAGCGTCACCACCAAGTTCCGGAGGCGGTGGCCGTGCCGGTCGTCAACTGGGAGGCCGGGCTGTTCGACGACTTCGGCATGACCGCCGCGGCCGGCGGCTATGTGGCCGGCCAGCGCGACCTGGCCATCGTGACCCCCGGCCATCCGCTGGCGGCCGGGCTGTCGGGCACCGTCAGCGTCGCCTCGGCCGCGGGCGACATCGCCTGGGGCAGCCCCAACCCTAACGCAGTGGTGGTGGCCCGCCTGCCGGGCACCACCAGCGCCAGCATCTTCGCCTATGAGGCGGGGCGTCGCCATGCCCGGCCTGACGGCGCCCGCCCGGCGGGTGGCGCTGTTCATGTGGGATACCACCGCCGCCAGCTTCACCGCCGCCGGCAACGCCCTGTTCGATGCGGCCATCAGCTGGGCCACCGGCGCCGCCGCCCCGCCACCGCCGGACACCACCCCGCCCACCATCACCACCCTGAGCCCCACCGACGGGGCCAGCGGGGTGGCGGTGACGGCCAACCCCAGCGCCACCTTCAACGAGCCGCTCAATCCGGCGACGGTGAGCGGCAGCACCCTCAGCCTGGTGGTGCAGGGCAGCGCCACGCCACTGGCGGCCAGCGTCAGCTATGACGGCCCGGGCCGCACCGCGATCCTCGACCCGAGCGCCAATCTGGCTGCCGGCACCACCTACGTGGTCACCGTCAAGGGCGGCGCCAGCGGCGTCAAGGACGTGGCCGGCAACCCGCTGGCGGCCGATCGGAGCTGGACGTTCAGCACCGCCGCGGCCCCGCCACCGGCCCGGCCGCGCTGCTGGTGGTCGGCGACCCGGCCGCGCTGGCCTCGGGTGACACCGTCGCCCGCAGCCGGCTGCAGGGCCTCGGCTTCAGCGTGACCGTGGTCGACGACGCGGCTACCACCGCCGCCGACGCCAGCGGCAAGCAGGTGGTGGTCGTCAGCTCCAGCTCGAACTCGGGCAGCGTCACCACCAAGTTCCGGACGGTGGCCGTGCCGGTCGTCAACTGGGAGGCCGGGCTGTTCGACGACTTCGGCATGACCGCCGCGGCCGGCGGCTATGTGGCCGGCCAGCGCGACCTGGCCATCGTGACCCCCGGCCATCCGCTGGCGGCCGGGCTGTCGGGCACCGTCAGCGTCGCCTCGGCCGCGGGCGACATCGCCTGGGGCAGCCCCAACCCTAACGCAGTGGTGGTGGCCCGCCTGCCGGGCACCACCAGCGCCAGCATCTTCGCCTATGAGGCGGGCGTCGCCATGCCCGGCCTGACGGCGCCCGCCCGGCGGGTGGCGCTGTTCATGTGGGATACCACCGCCGCCAGCTTCACCGCCGCCGGCAACGCCCTGTTCGATGCGGCCATCAGCTGGGCCACCGGCGGAACCTAGGGCCCGGCCCCGCTGGTCCACCAGGTCAGTTGAGAACTTCGGCGGCTGAGTACGTGCCAGCCGGCGCGGGTTGACGAGCTGGACGTCGATATCGAGGTGATCTCGCCCGGTGGTATCCTTCTTGCCCTTTCCGGGCCCCAACGAAACGTACACACGAAGGGACGCTATCGCCCATGTTCAGCCGCGTGCGAATCGCGATCAGGTTCTTCTTCGTCGGGCTGGCCGTCGGCGTGCTCCTCGCCCCGCGAAGCGGTGAAGAGACGCGCCGCATGGTGCGCGAGAAGGCCGACCGAATCATCAATGACGTGCTCGACGCCGCCACTCTCGGCACCGTGGAGTCCGGCGCCGGAGCCGCGGACGACATCGACGACGAGGCCGATGCGCCTCCGCGCTCGACCCGCAGCACCAATGGCGGCCGGACCCGCACCCGCTCGGCGAGCACGACCGCCTCGGCCGGCTGACCTGACCTGACCTGACTCATGCGGTGGCCGCGCATCTCGCGGCCGCGCAGCCCGGGTGACGGTCCCGCCGGCGACCGAGCGCGGATGGTCGCCGAGCAGCTCGAGGCTCGCGGCATTCGCGATCCCGACCTCCTGAGAGCGTTCGGGACGGTCGAGCGCCATCGGTTCGTGGATGGCGACGATCCCTACGGTGACCACGCGCTCCCCGTCGGGTCCGGGCAGACCATCTCGCAGCCATACGTCGTTGCCATCATGACGGCAACGGCGCGACCGCCCGAAGGTTGGCGCGGCGCCCACGTCCTCGAGGTCGGCACCGGCTCCGGCTACCAGGCCGCACTGCTGGCGGAGCTCGGTGCCGACGTCACCACCATCGAGCGCCACGAGGCGCTGGCCACGACCGCCCGGCAGCGGCTCGCCGAGGCCGGCTACGGAGACTGCGTGGACGTGGTCGTTGGCGACGGGACGCAGGGTTGGCCGGCGCGTGCGCCGTATCGGTCCATCATGGTGACCGCCGGTGGCCCGTCGGTGCCCGGACCGCTGCTGGAGCAGATGGACCGATCCGCAGGCCGGCTCGTCATGCCGGTCGGAAATCGCGAGCACCAATGGTTGACCCTGGTCGTCCGAAACGACGATTCGTTGATCACGAAGGAGCTCGAGCCGGTCGTGTTCGTGCCCCTCATCGGCAAGCACGGTCACCCGGTCGAATAGGCGGTTTGGCACACCGCGTGCACCGCACGGTCGGAACGCCTACTCCGAAACGGAGGAGATACGACCATGACCTACGACCGTCGAACCGATTCCGATCCGGTCGATCCTGTCGATCCGGTGGACAACGAGACCCGCGTGGTCGAGCGCGAGACCTACGTCGAGCGTGAGCGGCCCGTGGCCGAGCCCTATCCGGCGCAGCCGGCACCGGGGCCGGTGAACGTCAATGCGTCGCGCGGCTACGCCGAGCCGGCGGGACCGAGCGCGCTCAGCTACGTGGGCCGCATCGTGTCGCTGCTGTTCGGCATCCTGGCCGTGCTGCTGGGGCTGCGCATCCTGCTGCTGCTCCTGGTCGCCAACCAGACGAACTCGATCGTCGACTTCGTCTACAACGTGACCGAGCCATTCGTTGCGCCGTTCCGTGGCATCTTCGCGATGGATCTGGTGACGCCGGGTGGCGGCAGCGTCTTCGACATCGCCGCGCTGGTGGCGCTGGTCGGCTGGCTGCTCATCTACCTGCTCGTGATGGCGATCCTTCGCCTCGGCAGCCGCGACCGGGTGAGCGTCGCCTAGACCGGAGGGACCTCGAGAGCTCCCCGCTGGGGTGGGGGCGTGGCGACGGCCGGCTCCGGTCGCCGCACCGCCTCGACCACCCCGGCGCGGACCAGCTCCTCGTCGTACACGACCTCGATCCGCTTCACCTGGGCATCGATGCTGAAGCGCTCCGCCACGGTGCGGTAGCCCGCCTCGCCGATGCGCTCTCGCAGCGCGCGCGTCGCACAGCAGCGAGGTGACGGCGGCCGCCAGGGCCACAGGATCCGCCGGGGGCACGAGCAGGCCGTCGACGCCATCGGTGATGACCTCCGGGATGCCGCCGACGGCGGAGGCCACGACGGGACGGCGGCGCGCCATCGCCTCGAGGATCGAGATGCCCTGCGCCTCACGCAGGGACGGAAGCGCCGCGAGCGTGAGGTCGGCCGTGACCGCGGAGACGTCCTCCCTGCGGCCGGTGAATACGATTCGCTCAGCCACGGCCCGACCCAGGGTCGCTGCCTGCGCGCGCAGCGCATCGGCCTCCGAGCCCTCGCCGACGATGGCCAGCCAGGCGTCGGGGACCATCTGGAGGATCGTCGGCATCGCCTCGATCAGGTAGCGGTGGCCCTTCTCGGGCTCGAGTCGCGCGACCACGCCGATCAGCGGCGCACCGCGCGGGATGCCGAACTCGTCGCGCATCCGACAGGCCGGCACCGGGGTGGCGAAGCGCGAGAGGTCGACGCCGTTGGGGATGACCGCGAAGCGCGCCGCCTCGCGACCCTCGCCGCGCACCTTGTGCTCGATGCTCGCCGACGGGACGATCAGCCGATCCATGGCGGGCGTCAGCGAGGCGAGGAGCTCGACATCCTCGGGCGGGCGGACGCGCGATGAGTGGACGGTGGCCATGATCACCGGCGTGCCGGCGGCAATGGCGGCGCGGGTCCCGATCACCTCGGCGCGGAACATGTGGGCGTGGACGAGGTCGATCTCGTTGTGGCGCAGCCAGCCGGCGAGCTCGCGGACGGCGAGCTCGTCATCGGTCGCGTCGATGATGTCGACCGAGACACCCAGCGCCCGCAACCGCTGGACGGCCGAGCCGGCGGACAGCGAGAGGGCGCGCACGTCGTATCGGCCACGATCCAGTCGCAGCAGGAGCCCGGTGTAGCTCTCCTGGGCGCCGCCGTTCCCGCCGGTCGCCAGCAGCTGGAGGATGCGCGGACGCGGATGGCTCCTTGACCGATGGATCCGCCGATGGCGGGTGTACGCCGCTCCGGCGATGGCACCCTCGTGGTCGGGGACGCCCGACCGGAGAGGCCGATGGGGGTTCACGCGTTCGATGCTAGGTTGGGCCGCTTTGCCCGTCAAAGCGGTCGGTCGCGGTTCAGTGGCAGTCGGCGCTGCCGGCATCGGCCTCGAGGCCGTCGACGGTGAGGAAGCGCCAGTCGTAGGAGTCGGCGTGGAGGGTGAGCTCGAGCACGCCGAAGGCGTCGTCGATGATGAGCTCGCTGTTCGGCGCCACCCGCACGGCCTGGTAGAGCTGCTTCCCACCGGTGCCGACGGTGAACTGGCGGATCCCGCCCTCATCGGCCGAGCCGTCCGGGGTCTGGGGCGCGAACCGCTCGTAGAGGTGGTCGTGGCCGACCAGGATCACGTCGGCGCCCGCCGACTGCAGTGCGTCCCAGAACGGCCCGGTCAGCGGGTCATCCCCGTGCGGGTCCCGACGAGAAGCGCGGATGGTGCCAGTAGGCGAGGGTGCAGGGCGAACTGCTGGCAGCCAGGTCCGCCGTGAGCCACTCGTGCTGCGGCGAGCCGGGAGCGCAGCCGACCAGCTCGCAGTTCGAGTCGAGCACCACGGCGTGCCACGAGCCGATCTCGTACGAGTACCAGGCAGCGTCGGGCGAGCCGGCTCGATCGCCGAAGTAGGCGTGGTAGGCGGCCCCGCCGTCCGCCTCGGCATCGTGGTTGCCGATGCGCCGGACGGGTGCGATCCAGCCACGCGCCCCAGACCGGGTCGTAGCAGCTGGCATACGTCTCCTCGGTGCCGGACGGGTAGACGAGGTCGCCCAGTGCCGCGACGGTGACGTCGTCGCCGAGAGTGGCGATCAGCGCGGCGGTCGCCGAGTCGCCGTCCTCGTCGCAGGCCGCGATGTCACCAGCCGCCACCAACCTCGTCAGCGGTTCCGGCGTTGGACTCGGCACCACCTCCGACGAGGGAGTCGGGTGGACGGATGGAGACACCGATGCGGGCTCGGTGAGGGATGGCGTCCGCGAAGAAGCCGCGGGCTGGCCGCAGCCCGGCATCAGAAGTGCGACAACCAAGACCGTCCAGCGCGCAAAGCGATGCATCGCCTCAGGCTGTCACAGCGAGCCCGGGTTCGCGAATGCCTCAACGGCTCCGAATGGCGACCGAGTTCGAAGGCGGCCCCTCGCCCACCGCGTTCACCGCCATGACGACGTACGTGTATTGCGTCTTCTTGGCCAGCGACGAATCGACGTAGACCCTCTGCGTCGCCGGGACTTCGAACGTTGCCGTGCTCGAGGAGCTCGAGCGACGGATCCGATATGCAGTTAGCGGCGATCCGCCGGTGGAGGCCGGAGCCGACCAGGCCAGCTGGATACCACTGCCCTGCAGCTTGGCGGTCAGGCCGGTGGGCGCAGACGGTGCCGTCGCTGGCGCCATCGGTCTGGCGCTCACTTCGTTCGAGCGGGTGCCGGCGCCCGCCGAGTTGACGGCGGCGACCTGGTACCAGTACGTGGTGCCGTTCACGACGCTGGTATCGGTGTAGGTGAGCACGTTGCCCACGGTTGCGCGCCACGCTGCCGAACCGGACGACGTCCCGCGGTAGACCTCGTAGCCGCTGATCTGCGCCCCGCCGTCGTCGGCGGGAACCGTCCACGAGAGCGTGACGGCGGCGTTGCCGGCGGTGGCGGATGCAGTCGGCGCCGAAGGGACAGTGGGCGGAGGCGGCTGCCCACCGCTGACTGCCAGCGCCGCGCGCAGTGCGTGGCCGAGCGGTTCCGGTACCCCGTCAGGGTCATCGGGCCATGTGCCCTGGCCCGCGCATCCTGCGACAGCGTCGGCATCGGCGGCCCGGCCGTCGGGACACTCGCCGCTGGTGAGGAGCGCGGCGAGGGCCGCGTCCGGCGTGAGACCCGGCGCCGCGGCGGCCATGAGGGCGGCGATGCCGGTGATGTGCGGCGTCGCCATGCTCGTGCCGCTCGACGTCTGGTAGCCGCCGCCGGCCCAGGTCGAATACTCCTGCACCCCCGGCGCGGTGACGTCCACGGGACCGTAGTTGCTGAACAGCGCGAACGAGTCGTCGCACTCGTACCAGAAGATCTCGAATACGAACGGGCAACCGGCGTGCCCGCCGGGCGCGCCGTCGAAGTCGGCGATCGCGGAGACCCCGATCACCTCGGGGTATGCCGCCGGCACGAAGCTGCCCGCATCCACCGCCGAGTTGCCCGCGCCGCCGACGAGGATGAGGCCCGCGGCGTGGGCGCGGCAGATGGCTCCGTGCAGCAGGTCGGATGCGCAGTCACCCCATGCGCGCTGCTCGCCCCAGCTCATGTTCACCACGTCGATGTCGTTCGTTGGATCCGCATCGGTGGCGAGGCCGATGATGTGGTCGAAGCCGCACAGGATGATCGACTCGGCCGAGTTTCCGGCATCGTCGAAGACCTTGACCGGCACGAGGCGAGCCTCGGGCGCCACGCCGACGATCCCGATGCCGTTGTATGGCGCCGCGGCGGTCCCCGAGACATGCGTGCCATGCCCATACCCGTCGTTGGGCGGCAGTCCCGGGCTCACGCAGTTGATGCCAAGCCCGGCGTCGAGGCCACCCACGAGATCCGGGTGGTCGAGGTCGATTCCCGTGTCCATGATGGCGATGCGCGCGCCGGCCCCCCTGAACCCCTGCTGATAGGCGCCGTCCGTCCCCGCCTGATCCCAGGCCGCGATCCGGTCGACCCCGTGCGGGAGCAAGTCGGTCAGATAGACAGCGGCGTCGGGCTGGACCGAAGCCACGTTCGGGTTGCGACGGAGCGCGGCTGCGGCCTGCGACGAGCCCTTGAACTGGAATCCGTGCAGCGCGTGGCGGTAGACGAGGCCGACCCCACCGCCGGCGGCGCGAGCCAGCTCGAACGCCTCGCCGGCAGGATCCGCGCGGTCGACGAGCGTGACCAGCCATGAATCCGTGGCCAGCGCGTCCGTTCCGACCGGGACGGGGCCGTGCGGCTCGGCCGCGATCGCGGGGGCGGCGATGGCGAAGAGCAGGGCACCCACGACGAGGGGGACGACGACCGGTCGGTGGCGAGGCGAACGCATGAAGCACCTCCAGCCGGCAGGCGGCACGTGGTGGTGGTGCCGTCCTCTCGGGCGGTGGCGGCTACCGAGCGCCAGGTCGCCTGTCGCGCGCTCGCATTCTCGCGCCGTGGACGGGGGTTGGGAAGAGGGACCCGGGCCTTACCTGTGCCGGTCAGGAGAGCAGGAGGATCGAGGTCGTGTTGGCCGCGAATCCCAGCAGCCCCAGGCTGGTCGCCGTGGCACCGCCCCACATCAGGAGCCGGGGAAATCGGACGGCCGTCGCGGCGAGGAGGCTGATGGTCGCAACGAGCACGACGCCCTTGACGCTGAGGATGGCCGCGAAGCCGCCGGCCTGGAAGAGGCCCGAAGCGATGCCATTGCTCTCGAGCGATATTCCGAAGCGAGAGACGCCGATCGTGAACGTGAAGGCGTCCGCCAGCTGCGCCACGACGATGGTGAAGAGGATGAAACGGACCGCGAACACGCTCGACTGGCATGCATGTTCTGGGCCATCGGTCAGGGTCGCACATGGCCCGTGAGGACCATATGGGCTTCGCTTACCGCACCCATACTCCAGAGCGACGGAATCCATATCCAAGGTGCCCAAACCGATGCAGTATCTGACCCTGTTCCTGCTCTTCCTTGCCGTTCTCATCGCCGCCTGGTTCTATCTCCAGCGCGCTAAGACACGCGACTCCGGCACGACCGTTGTCACCACGGCACCCGCCGCACCCACCGCGACCCCTGTCGACGAGACGGCCAGCGCCGCACCGATCGAGCGCGGCGACTAGGCGATCAATCGGCTTGACGCACCGGCGCATGCTGGTGCGCGATGAAGGCGCTGCTGCTGTTCGTACTCGTCATCGTGGTCGTCGGGGGCGGTCTCAGGATGGCCGGCGTCGACCTGCCGCTGATCGACTACCCGATCGGGCCGATCGGCATCAATGGACGCGGGCCGGCGATGCCGGACGTCCAGATCCAGCCTCCTGGCTTCGGCGAGTTCCCGGCGCCCTGATCCCGGAATGACCGACGCCGCGCGAACGAACGCGATCGGCCGTCCGGGCCGATCGAGCGGGCTCGTTCGCCGAAGATCGCTTCTGGTCCGCCTTTCCAGGATCGTCGCCCTGGCCGTCATCATCGGCATCGGCTTCAACCACGTGTGGTGGTCGGTCGCCGACTGGCACCTCGACGATATGAACGCGTACTGGGATGCGGGCGTGCGCCTGCGGCTCGGCGAGCCGCTCTACCCGCCGGTGACGGACATCCTGGCGTCGGAGGTCTATCGGTACAGCCCGTGGTTCGCGTGGCTCTGGGCGCCACTGACCCTCCTGCCGCGCATCCTCGTGGAGGTCGCCTGGTCAGCCATCCTCCTGGCAGCGAGCGTCGCAGCGGTCTGGCCGATGGCCCGGCGCGGCGCCTGGATCGGCGTCGCGTTCTTTCTGCCGATCCTCATCGGGATATCGGCCGGAGGCAACGTCCACGCCATCCTCATCGCGGCGCTGGTGCTCAGCGTGGAACGACGAGGCGGCCCGTTGTCGATCGGCGTCGCCGCGTCCCTCAAGCTCTTCCCGATCCTCTTCGTTCTCACCTACGTCGGGCGGCGGCAGTGGGGGCGCGCACTCGTGACGTTGGGAATCTCCGCGCTGCTGCTGTCGCCGTACCTCCTCTATGACCTCAGCAACTACGTCACGACCGCCGGCGGCGCGGCGCTGCTGTGGGACTGGCCGATCCTGTACGCGGTCGTCGCCGCGGCTGCCGTCGCGGCGGCCCTGTTGCTGGCGCGCGGTCGCTTCGCCTGGCTGGCGTCCAGCCTTGCGGTGGTCCTGGTGCTGCCGCGCTCGTTCCTGTACGACGTAACGTGGATCATGGTCGGAGTGCCGGATCGCGCGCCCGAACACGAGGCGCCAGCGTAAACCGCGATCCATCGTCACCACGTGGCGTGGTTGACTAGGGGCAATCCAATTCGGGTGACTTTTCGCATTGAGCCCAAGCCCCAACTCCGTCGAGGAACCGGATGCCAAGGCCGGCCGGCCGCTGGTCGCCAACATGAACGGCGTCCGTGCAAGTGATCCAGATCCGCGAGCCTCGGTCCCGCTCCACCCGAATGGTCATCGCCTCGCGGGTGCCTTTGACCCCCGCCGCAACTCAATCGGGTTCCTGCGGCTCGGCCTCGCAACGTCCGTCCTGGTCAGCCACGCCTACATCCTGGGCGGGATCAAACCCGAGCCGCTGGTCGGCCTGACGGGTGGCCAGGAGGGCTTCGGGTCGCTCGGTGTCGCTGGCTTTTTCATGCTGTCGGGCTTTCTGATCGCCGCCAGCCTCGAGCGATCGCCGTCCATCTGGCGCTATTTGTGGCACCGCGTGCTGCGGATCATGCCTGCCTTCTGGGTATGCCTGTTGGTCACCGCGCTGGGGTTCGGCTGGCTCATGTGGTGGCAGACATCCGGGACGCTCGCGGGCTATCTCGACCACCCCAACGGCCCGGTCTCATTCGTCGCCAACAACTTCTGGCTGGAGGTCCGCCAGAGCGGCATCGCCGGACTGCCGGCCGGCGTCGCGACGGCTGGGCAGATGAATGCGTCGCTCTGGACACTGTGGCCCGAGTTCCTGTGCTACGTCGGCCTGGCGGCGATCGGTGTCCTGGGCGTGCTGCGCTGGCGCCTGCCGTTTCTCGTCGCGATCGTGGCCTTCCTTTGGGCATCGTGGGTCACGACGCCCTTCGGCATCGACGTTTCGGTGTTCCGCTGGCCCGCGACGTTCGGCCTGGGTTCACTGGCGTGGCTGGCCAGGGCTTACATCCCGATTCAGGGCTGGATAGCAGCCGCCGCCGCTGCCGCCCTGGTGGCGGCATTCGCTCTTGGCGTGTATGTGTATGTCGGCTATCCGCTGTTCGGGTACCTGCTGCTCTGTGCGGCGGTGTGGCTCCCGTTCGCGTGGGTCGGTCGTTCGGTCGACCTGAGCTACGGCATCTACATCTATGCCGCGCCCGTCGAGCAGCTCCTTGCGACGTGGAACGTCGGCAGGCTCGGACCGGCGGTCTTCATTGCCCTGACCCTCGCGCTCACGCTGCCGCTGGCCATCGCCTCGTGGTTCCTGATCGAGTCACGTGCGCTGCGCCTGAAGGGCTGGCGGCCGCCGAGCCTGTCGTGACGTCTCGCATCATGGACGGACTACGCGACGCATTCCCGGTGGAACATCGCGGCGGACCGACTGGTCAGTGGCGGATGCTGGGATACGGCGGCGCGGTGGCCATCGGCTGGCTCCTGCTGCTCCTGCGCCAGCCAGGTGTCCCAGCCCTCGACACGCTCTGGGCAGAGGACGGCGCAGTCTTCCTCTCGGACGCCCTGATCCAGCCATTCGGCGAACTGCTCCTGAAGCCGCAATCAGGGTATGCCCTTGTCGTCCCAAGGGTCATCGCCGAGATCGCCAGCCGTCTGCCGCTCGACCTGGCGGCCGTGACGATGTCGGGCGGCTCGGCGTTGCTCCTGTCCATGCTCGCCTCCTTCGTTCACCGCGCCAGCTCCTCGATCCAGGATGCCGCGGCTCGACTCGTCGTGGCGAGCAGTGTCATCCTTCTGCCGGTCGCCGCAAGCGAGGCGACGAACAATGCGACCAACCTCCACTGGTTCCTGACGTTCGCTGCGTTCTGGGCGCTGGTCTGGGTGCCGGACCGATGGACGCTGCGGCTCCTGGCGGCCACGGTGGTTGCCATCGCCGGGCTGACAGACCCACTCACCCTCCTCCTGCTGCCGATCGTTGCCATGCGCCTGCTGGCGGTTCGCCGACGCGCCGACCATGCCGTGACGGTGGCGTGGGCGGCGGGCCTGGGCGTCCAGCTCATCGTCGTGCTCATGGCGGGATCCACGGAGCCGGCGCCAGGTGTGACACCGGTCGAGCTGGCGGCAGCGTTCGGAGCGCGCGTTGTCGTCCTCAATGCCGTTGGACTGCCCCTGTCGGAGTCGCTATGGCCCGATTGGGGCGACGCGCTGCCGGTCATCGGGTGCGCAGCTGCGGTGCTCCTCGCCGTCTACGTGGCGACGCGGCCTGCATTCCCAGCCAAGCCAGTGGCTCTCGGCGCGATCGGGGTCGGCACTGCCATGTTCGTCGTCACCCACGTGATTCGCTGGAACCACCTGCTTGCCGCGGGTCAAACGTGGGAATCGTCACTGGCCGGATCGAGGTACCTGGTCGTACCGGCATTGCTGCTGTTCACGACCGTGGCGCTGCTTTTTGCACGACGAGACCCTCGGATCCCGCACGCGTCCGTGGTCACTGGTTCGCGGCGCAGCGCTCGTCTGGTACGTCGCTGTCGTCGCCATGAGCTTCAGCACCACGAACGGACGCGAGGACGGACCATCATGGCGAGAGGCAGTGAGCACTGCGCGCGAGTCCTGTGCTCAGGGCCAGGTTGGGACGGCCCAGGTGCCCATCACGCCGGCAGCATGGGCGGTGACGATCGACTGCCTCCACCTCCACCGTGACCGGTAGAGCGCCGCCCGTGCGTCGAGCATGGAGGGCGTCTACCTCTGACGTGGTGAGCGAGCTCTGTTAGAGTCGGCGCGTCCCGAAGGAGCCAGCCAGGCAGGAGTTCAGTTGACGAGCGTTCAACCCCGCGCAGCGTCTGCCCGCGCGCGCCCCACCGGACCGCTCGACGTGGTCGTGGTCGGTGGCGCTGGTCACGTGGGATTGCCGCTCAGCCTGACCTTCGCGCAGGCCGGCCTGCGGGTCGGGATCTTCGACATCGCCCAGGAAACGCTTGATCGCGTTGCTGCCGGCGAGATGCCGTTCGTCGAGAACGGCGCGGACGAGCTGCTGCGGGAGGTCCTGGCGACGGACCGGTTGGAGCTCAGTGCCTCACCCGAGCTGATCAACCGAGCTGCCGTCGTGGTGGTCGTGATCGGGACGCCGATCGACGAGTTCCTGAATCCGTCGATGGCGGTCTTCGAGCGGACGGTCGATCAGCTCGCCCCGCACCTCACCGGTGGCACGCTGGTCGTGCTGCGCAGCACCGTCTACCCCGGAACGACCGCCTACGTGACCCAGGCGCTCGCCGATCGGGGCCTGAAGCTGGACGTCGCCTTCTGTCCGGAGCGCATCGCCGAGGGCCATGCCCTCGAGGAGATCACGAGCCTGCCCCAGATCATCGGCGCCGATGAGAAGCGCGCCGGCGACCGCGCGGAGGAGCTCTTCAAGCGCCTTGGCGTGCAGACCATCCGCACGACCACGAAGGAGGCGGAGCTCGCCAAGCTGTTCACGAACACGTGGCGCTACATGAAGTTCGCCGTCGCCAACCAGTTCTTCATGATCGCCGATGCGGCCGGCGTCGACTACAACAACGTGCTGCACGCCATCCGCCATGACTACCCGCGCGCGATCGACCTGCCGGGCCGGGCTTCGCCGCCGGCCCGTGCCTGCTGAAGGACACCATGCAGCTCGCGTCGTTCACGCCGGATCACTTCCCGCTCGGCCAGTCGGCGATGCAGGTCAACGAGGGGCTGCCCGCGTACATCGTGGAGGCAATGGAGCGGAGGCTGGGTTCGTTGCGTGGCAAGACGGTGGGCCTGCTCGGCATGGCGTTCAAGGCCGAGTCCGACGACATCCGCTCGAGCCTCTCCTACAAGCTGCGCAAGCTCCTGGCGTGGAAGGGCGCGCATGTCCTCTGCACCGATCCATACGTGCAGGACGACCGCCTGCTGCCGCTCGAGAAGGTGCTCGCCGACGCGGAGATCCTGGTGCTCGGTGCCCCGCACCAGGCGTACCGCGGCATCGCGGTCGGCGGCCGCGACGTCGTCGACGTGTGGGGCGCGACCGGGCAGGGCATTCGGCTGTGAAGATCCTGGTGACCGGTGCCGCGGGCTTCATCTGCGGCTACCTCGTCGACGAGCTGCTGAGCAACGGCCACGAGGTCGTCGGGGTCGACAACTTCAGCAAGTACGGGCGCGTCGCGAAGAGCTACGACGATCATCCGGCGTATCGGTTCGTGGAGGGCGACGCCAAGGATGTCGGCGCTCCTGACGGAGCTGGCGGCCGATGTCGACCAGGTCGTGGCGGCCGCGGCGATGATCGGCGGGATCAGCTACTTCCACGAGTTCGCCTACGACCTGCTGGCCGAGAACGAGCGCATCCTGGCGGCCACCTTCGACGCCGCCATCGCGGCGCATCGGTCCGGCACCCTCGAGCGGATCGTGGTCCTGTCGAGCAGCATGGTCTACGAGTCGGCGACCGTCTTCCCGACGCCCGAGGGCGCGCAGCTGACGAGCCCGCCGCCGATCAGCACCTACGGGTTCCAGAAGCTGGCCAGCGAGTATTTCGCGGCGGGGGCGCACGAGCAGTTCGGCCTGCCGTACACGATCCTGCGGCCGTTCAACTGCGTCGGCATCGGCGAGAAGCGCGCGCTGCGTGACTCGGACATCATGAGCGGCAACGTGAAGCTGGCGCTGTCGCACGTGGTCCCCGATCTCGTCAACAAGGTGCTCCAGGGCCAGGATCCGCTCCACATCCTGGGCGACGGGACGCAGGTGCGGCACTACACCTACGGCGGCGACCTGGCGCGCGGCATCCGGATGGCCATGGAGTCGCCGAAGGCCGTCAACGACGACTTCAACCTGTCGACCGCGCAGCGCACGACGGTGTCCGAGCTGGCGACCGCGATCTGGCGCAAGATCAACGGCGATCGGCCGCTGCGCTTCGAGCATGACGCACCGTTCGCGCACGACGTCCAGCTCCGCGTGCCGGACGTGTCCAAGGCGAGCGCGATCCTCGGCTTCGAGGCCACCACGACGCTCGACCAGATGCTCGACGAGGTGATCCCCTGGATCCGCAGCGAGATGGAGACCGGCGCGCTGGCATGAGCCCGGCGCTCTCGATCGTCATTCCGGTCTACAACGAGCCGGACAACATCGGCCCCACGCTGCGCCGCATCGAATCCGAGGTCACGACCCCGCACGAGATCCTGGTCGTCCACGACTTCGACGCCGATACGACCGTTCCGGTCGTCCGCGAGCTGCAGGCTGAGCTGCCAGCGGTGCGCCTGCATCGCAACGACATCGGTCGCGGGGTGCTGAACGCGATGAAGGCCGGCATCGCCGGATCGACCGCGCCGCTGGTGCTCATCACCATGGCCGACGGCTCCGACGAGATGGACCGCGTCGACGAGATGGCGCGGCTGGGCGAGGCGGGCGCGGCCGTCGTCGCCGGCAGCCGCTACATGCGCGGCGGGGGGCAGGTCGGGGGTCCGCTGCTGAAGCGGCTCATGTCGCGCGCGGCCGGCCTGAGCCTCCACTGGTTCGCCGGCGTGCCGATCCACGATGCGACGAACAACTTCAAGCTCTACCGCCGCGACTTCCTCGACTCGGTCACGATCGAGAGCACCGGCGGCTTCGAGCTGGCGATCGAGCTCACTGCCAAGGCCGCCCGATCGGGTCGGCCGATGGCGGAGGTGCCCACGACCTGGCGCGACCGGACCGCGGGCGAGTCGCGCTTCAAGATCCGGGCCTGGCTGCCGAAGTACCTGCGCTGGTACTTCCACGCCTTCGCCGGCCGATTCGCCCGGGGCCGCCGAGCGCGATGACCGGCCTGCGACGCAACCTGGTCGTGGTGGCGGGCCTGCTCATCAGCGCCGCGGCCCTGTGGTTCGTGCTCCAGACGATCGACGTCGGGGAGGCCGTCGAGGTCATCAGCCGCGCCAATCCGGTGTGGCTGGTGGCGATCGTCGGCGTCGTCGCGGTCCAGGCGATGCTGCGAGCGTGGCGCTGGTCGATCCTGATCCCGCCGACACGATGGATCGCGCCCGTCCACGCTGCGCCTGCTGCCACCCATGCTCGTCGGCTACCTGGGCAACGCCGTGCTGCCCGCGCGCCTCGGGAGAGCCGATGCGCGCCGTCATCGCCTCGCGGCGCGAGGGAATCGGGACGACCGAGGCGCTCGGCAGCGTGCTGGTGGAGCGGCTGGTCGACATCGCGATGCTGGCGGTCGTCGGCTTCGTCGCCGCGCTGATCGTCGCCGGCCCGGCATGGACGATCCAGCTCCTGGGCGTGGCGGCCGGCGTCGGCATCGTCGGGATGGTCGTTCTCCTCACCGTCGGCCTGGAGCCGCTGCTGCGGCTGGCGGATCGCCTGGGGCTCGGAAGCGCCCGGCCGTCCGCGATCTCGCCGCCCGATTCGTGGCGACCCTCGGTGGGAAGTCGCGACGAGGGGCGCTGCTCGCCGCGGCCGGCATCAGCGTCGCTGGCCTGGCTGCTGGATGCCGGGTCGTTCTGGCTGGCCGCCGGCGCCGTCGGCGTCGACCTGCCGTACCTTGCGGCCGCGGTGATCTCTGGCGTATCGGTCCTCGGGACGGCGGTGCCGTCCGCGCCCGGCTACGTCGGAACATTCGAGCTCGCGGCATCCGGGACGGCGGGGGCGCTCGGCGTTCCCGGCGCGCAGGCGCTGGCCCTCGCGGTCGTCGTGCACGTCATGACGCTGGTGCCGCTCGCGCTGGCCGGCGCCGTGTCGCTGGCGGCAATGGGCGCCAGCCTGGGCGAGGTCGCCCATGCCGCGGAGGCATCCGGCAATGACTGAGGAGCGAGACGGTGGAGCCACCGGTCCGCCAGTCCGCAGGCGAGCACGGTTCGGTCTACGACCTGCGCTTCGGCGAGCGCGAGCGGAGCGCGAAGGAGGCGGTCTGGCGCGAGATCGGCCGATTCCTCCAGCGCCGATACATTCCCGAGTCGAGCAAGGTCCTGGACATCGCGACCGACGTCGGCTACTTCATCCGCAACATCCGCGCGGCGGAGCGCTGGGCGTCCGACCTGCGCGACACCTCCGGCAGCATGCCGGAGGACGTTCGGTTCATCCAGTCCGACGGCCTCTCGTTGGCCGATGCGGCGCCGAACGACTACTTCGACGTCGTCTTCATGAGCAACTACCTCGAGCACCTCGACTCGGCGGAAAGCGTGATCGAGCAGCTCCGCGTCGCGCACCGTCTGCTGCGCGTCGGCGGCCGGGTCGTGATCCTTCAGCCGAACATCAAGCTGGTCGGCGCCGCGTACTGGGACTTCATCGACCACCGCGTGCCGCTGACCGAGGTGAGCCTGGTCGAGGCGGCAACCTTCGCGGGGTTCGGGACCAGCGAGCTCGTCACTCGATTCCTGCCGTACAGCGTCAAGGGCCGCCTCCCGGCGCATCCGCTCCTGGTGCGCGCGTACCTGGCGTTCCCGCCCGCCTGGTGGCTGTTCGGCAAGCAGACGCTCTACGTCGGCCGCAAGGGCGACTGACGAGGATCGCGCGCATGGCGACCCTTGCATCCGAGGGCGACCGACGCGCGTGGCTCGTGTCCGCTGGTGCACTGACGCTCGCCTACGCGCTCTATGTCGGGCGAGGCGGCGGGTACCCGTTGCCCCTCGCGCTCCTGACACATCCGATCGTCTCCACCGGCCTGGCGGTGCTCAGCCGCCGCGTGCCGAGCTCGGCTGGCCGCGGGGCCTGCCGCGTGCTGGCATACGGCTTTGCGATCCAGTTCGCGCTCCTCTTCGTTTGGCCGCTTACGAATCTGCTGTCGCTCAACGCCCCGCCCAGTACGTGCCATTCTGGATCGGGCTGGCAGCGGCGGCTCGTTGCCGCGGCGCCGTTCTTCGGCGTGTCGAGCTCATCGCGCTGGCGCCTCGGCGGCGCTGCTCGCGATCCATTTCGCGCTCGGCGCCTGGGTGATCGTCGCCGGGGGGGACCCCTTCATCGACGTCTGGGTCATGCAGCGGGACGGTGCCGACGCGCTGGTCAGCGGCGTGAACCCGTACCTCCCGATCTACCCGAACATCCATGGCCCCGACTCTCCGTACTACGGGCCCGGGCTGGTGGTGGACGGCGAGCTGACCATCGGCTTCCCCTATCCGCCGCTGAGCCTGCTGCTGGTCCTGCCGGGCCAGCTGCTCGGCGGGGATCCGCGGTTCGCTCACCTGGTCGCGATCGAGGCCGCGGCCGTGGTCATGGCCCTCGTTCGCACGGGAGGCATCTCCACCGGCGCGGCGCTGCTCTACCTTTTCACGCCGTGGACCTTCTTCATGGTCGCGGGATCGTGGACCGAGCCGCTGGCGATCCTCATGCTCTCGCTGGTCGCCCTGGCCGCGGTCCGGGCGCCGCGGCTGCTCGGAGCTGGCGCTGGGCCTGCTCATCGGCGTCAAGCAGTACATGCTGCTCGGGCTTCCGCTCGCACTACTGCTCCTGGCACACGACGGACGCACGCGCTGGCGGATCGCCTGGCAGTCGGTGGCGGTCGCGGCCCTGATCACGATCCCCTTCGTCCTGTGGGATCCAGGCGCGTTCACGTGGAGCACGATCGGCTCGCTGGCGGGCCAGGCCTTCCGACCCGACTCGCTCACCTTCCTCACGCTGCTCCCCGATGACTGGGGGCCGCGGCTGAGCATCGTCGGGTTCCTGCTGCTGGTTCCGGGCTTCATCCTCGTCGCGATTCGGGCACCGCGCGGGGCGTCCGGGTTCGCCGCGGCAATGGGTTTCCTGCTCCTCGTCTTCTTCGCCTTCAGCCGGCAGGGGTCGGCCAACTACCACTTCGCGGTGATCGGTGCCCTGTGCTGCGCCGTCGCGGCGAACGACTGGCAGCACGCTGCGCGCGGCGCGAATCGCCCCGAGGTGGTCAGGCCACCGTGACCTTCACGTGTTCGAGCACGTCGCGCAGCGTCGCCTGCAGGTCGTAGCGCCTCGACCAGCCCAGCCGTTCCAGCGCCCCGGCATCGCCGATGACGGTGGATGCCGGATGTCGTGCAGGGCCGTCTGGCTCCGTGAGCTGAGACGGCGGCCCCGATCACCCGGCCGATCTCGGTCGCCAGGCTCGCCACAGAGGTCCCGACACCCGAGGCGACGTTGTGGACCGAGCCTGCCGGCGCGCGCTCCATCAGCAGCCGATAGGCCGCGACGACATCGCGGACATCGGTGAAGTCGCGCACCACCGATGCGTCTGCCACCGCGGATCTCACGGGTCCCGCCGCCACCGGAGACCACCTGGCGCGCCATGGTCGGCACCAGGAACGACTCGGACTGCCCCGGACCGATGTGGTTGAACGGGCGGGCGATCACGACATCCACCCCGGCCGCGGGACCGACCGCCAGGAGCGCGTGCTCCGCCGCGAGCTTGGCGGCCGCATAGATGGTGTCCGGCTCGGTGGGACTCGCGCTCGTCAAGCGGCTCGGGGGCCGCGCGATAGACGTAGCCGGTGCTCACGAACAGAAGGCGCGGGTGCGGCTCGAGGCGGGCACAAGCCATGAGCGCGTTCATGCTGCCCACCACGCTGACGCCCACCGCAACGGAGACGTCCTCACGCTCCTCCTGGCTCGACACGCCTGCGAGGTAGTAGACGGCGTCGGGGCGCACCGCCTCGACGAGCGCCGAAAGGCCCTCCTCGTCGCGGACGTCCAGCTGCTCGACACGCTCGACACCTTCGAGCGGCGGCCGAAACCGGGAACCCGCCAGGCCGACGACGCTATCGCCCGCGGCGTTGAGATGCTTCACCAGCCAGCGGCCGGCGAACCCATCGGCGCCGATGACGAGGGCGCGCATGGCGGCCGTCAGGATGCGGTGCGGGCGGCAGACCGGGATCGGAGGCGCTCGACGTCGGCCTCGACCATCATCTTGATGAGCTCCTCGAAGCCGACCGTTGCCTGCCAGCCGAGCTCCCGCTTCGCCTTGGACGCGTCGCCGCACAGCGACTCCACGTCGCTCGGACGCAGGTTCGAGGCGTTGACGGTCACATGGTCGCGGTAGTCGAGGCCGACGAGCTTGAACGCATATTCGGCCAGCTCGCGCACCGAATGCTCGACGCCGGTGGCGATGACGAAATCGTCCGGCTCCGGCTGCTGGAGCATGAGCCACATCGCCTCGACGTAGTCCCCTGCGAAGCCCCAGTCCCGCTTGGCGTCCATGTTGCCGAGCTCGAGCTTGTCGGCCATGCCGAGCGAGATGCGAGCGGCCGCATCGGTCATCTTTCGCGTGACGAAGTGCCGTCCGCGACGCGGTGACTCATGGTTGAAGAGGATTCCCGAGACGGCATACATCCCATACGCCGCGCGGTAGTTCTTGGTGAGGAGGTGGCCGTAGACCTTCGCCACGGCGTAGGGGCTGGAGGGAACCAGCAGCGTCTCCTCGTTCTGGGGGGACTCGATCGTGCGGCCGTACATCTCGGAGCTCGACGCCTGGTAGAACCGAATCTTCGGATCGGTCTCGCGGATCGCCTCGAGGAGGCGAGCGACGCCGAGCGCGGTGACATCGGTGGTGAGGACCGGCTGCCCGAACGAGTTGTGGACGAAGCTGTGCGAGGCGAGGTTGTACACCTCTTCCGGCCGCGCCTTCTTCAGGGCGCGGACCAGGGATCCCTCGTCGAGCATGTCGCCCTCGACGATGTGAACGTCGCCGAGGATGTGCTCGATCCGCTCGTAGGTTCCGAGGCTGGTGCTGCGGATGAGGCCCCAGACCTCGTAGCCCTTTCCGAGCAGGAGCTCGGCGAGGTAGGAGCCGTCCTGGCCGGTGATGCCGGTGATGAGTGCTCGGGGCATGCGCGCCTCCCTATTGATCCGATGCGTGGCGCCGCATCCGGATCAGGCCACGCAGCGCGTCGACGGCCTCGGAGGCGGACATGTTCGACGTTCCGAGACGCCGGTTGATGAATGTGGTCGGCACCTCGCGGATCGTCATTCGAGCGCGGTGCAGCGCGTACGCCCATTCCGAGAGGCTGATATAGCCGGTTTCACGCAGCCGGCGTGCGGCAAGGTGCTCGACGGCGCGACGGCTGTAGAGCCGATAGCCGTTCGTGAAGTCGCTCATCGGCACGCCGAGGACGGTCCGGATCATCCGGTTCGACATCCGGCTCCAGACCTTGCGCCGCCATGACCAGCCCTCGATGCGCGCTCCGGGCAGGTACCGGGATCCGACGACCATGTCGGCACCCTCGCTGACGGCGAGCAGCCGTTCGAGCTCCTCGGGCTGGTGGGAGAGGTCCGCGTCCATCTCGAGGAACCATTCGTTGTCGGGATCGCCGCTGGCCTGGATCAGGCCGGCCAGGACGGCGCCACCGCGGCCCGACTTCGTCGAGCGGCTCAGGACCCCCACGCCGAGCCCCTCGGCGACCGCGGCCGTACCGTCGGGCGAGCCATCGTCCACGACGAGGATCTGGGCGTCCGGCTGAACGGCACGGATGCGCGGCACGAGGTGCGGCAGGTTGAGGGCCTCGTTGTAGGTCGGGATGATGATGGCCAGTCTCATGCCGGCGCTCCAAGGACGCTCGCCGCGACCTCGCCGATGTAGGCCACGTCCTCATCGGTCATGCCCGGGTGGCAACCGATGTAGAACCCGTTTGCCTGGGCATGCTCGGTGACCGGAAACTGGCCGGGGCGGTGCTCGAGGATGCCCTCGTAGCACGGCTGTCCCAGGATCGGCAGCAGGAATCGAGTCTCGACGCCCGCGCGCTCGAGGGCGAGGACCAGCGGATCGCGCAGTCCGGGTCGCAGGCAGACGATGGGATACATCATCCAGGCGTGCTCGTTCTCGGCGGCGACGGTCGGCAGCTGCAGGTCGGGGTGGTCGAGTGCCCTCGTCAAGGCGGCGGCAATCTCCCGCCGCCGCGCCAGCGCCTGCGGAAGGCGCTCGAGCTGACCGATGCCGAGCGCCGCCTCCATCTCGGTGGCGCGGTAGCTCTGCCCCAGCCACACGAATTCGTATCGGCTCTCGATCACCTTGAGCAGATCCTCGTCGGAGAGGCCCTGGTCGTCGTCGATGCGCAGGTAGCGCGGGTTGCGCCCGTGGTTCATGAGGCTGCGGAAGCGAAGGGCGAGCTGGTCGTCATCGGTCAGGGCAAGGCCGCCGACGCCGGTCGTGACGAGATGAGCCATGTAGGTGGAGAAGCAGGCGAAGTCGCCGAAGGATCCGACCATGCGGCCCGCGTGGCGCACCCCCGTGGTCTCGCAGCTGTCCTCGATGACGCGCAGATCATGCTCTCGGGCGACTGCCATGATGGCGGTCATGTCCGCCGGCTGGCCGAACAGGTGGACCGGCACGATCGCGACCGTTCGGTCGGTCACCGCCGCGGCGCAGGCCGCCGGGTCCATGTTGAACGTGACCGGGTCAATGTCGACCAGAACCGGCGTCAGGTCGTTGTAGAGCACCGTGTTGACCGTCGCCACGAAGGTCATCGCCGGCACGATCACCTCGGCACCATCTGGCCACCCGTCGCGGTCCTTCAACGCCTGGATGGCGAGCTGGAGCGCGCCGGTGCCGCTGTTGCACATCGCGGCATGCCTGCGGTCATGGAGCTCCGCGAAACGTCCCTCGAACTCACTGGTGACCGGTCCCGGGGAGAGGCGTCCCGAGCGCAGCACGTCGAGCACCCGCGCCTCGTCGGCGTCCGTGATCGAGGACGTGCCGACGCCGATTCGTCGCTGAGTGATTGGAGCGGTCTTCTGGGGCATGCCTGCCGAACTGTGGGGATTCGAGTGCGGAAGGTCGAGGTGACTGCCGTACTATGCCGCAACCCGTGGTCACGAACCCCCGCCGGCTGCCTTCATCGCCACGCGCGCTGGTCGAACAGTCCCATTGCGACTCCGGTTCGCCCTGCCATCATCGCCCGCCGATGACGCATTCCACCTTCTCCCCGTGACGGGTGCCTTCCGCGACCGATCGACGCGATGGGCCGCCGGCATGATCGGCCTCTACGTGGTCGGCGTGCTGCCGTCGCTCGGGCAGTCGCTGCTCGAAACGCATGCGCATCGCCAGACCCAGACGGCATATACCGCGGTGCTCTACGCGGAGCGCGGGATCGACCTGCTGCGCCCACCGCTGCCGATCCTCGGTCCACCGGGCATCATCCCGCAGGAGTTCCCGATCTTCCAGGCGGCGGGCGCGCTCCTCATCCAGGCGGGCGTCGCCGATGACATGGCACTTCGGATCATCGGACTCATCAGCTTCGTGGGTTCGGCGGTCCTGCTTTACCTGCTCGCGCGCCGCCTCATGGGGAGCCTCGGAGCGCTGGTGGCTCTCGCTGCGTTCCTGTTCAACGCGCACGCCTGGGTCTACGGTCGTACGTCGCTCATCGAGTACCTCGCCACCGCCGGAGGGATCGGTTTCCTCTACTTCGCGATCCGATGGATGGACGAAGGCCGGAGCGTCAACTGGATCGCCGCAGCGCTGCGGGAGCCCTGGGGATCGTCGTGAAGATCACGACCGGCGGGTTCTATCTGCTCCCCGTCCTGCTGTGGCGTTCGCCGTCGGGCCGATGGGGCTTCCAGCGGCCCTCGGTGTGGGGGCTGGTGGCGCTCCCGTCGCCCTGGGATTTGCATGGAGTGCGTACTCGCAGGGCGTACGCGAGGAGACCCCGGCCAGCGTGTTCCTTTCGATGCAGAACCAGCTCGCGTGGTTCTTCGGCTCGGTCGACGCGCCTCGACCCGGTCGCCTGGCGCGTTCCGCTCGTTGCGCTGATCACGCTCACGGGTTTTGGGTTCTTGCTCTGGGCACCGTTCGCGGTGTCGCGCGCCCGAGCGAGCGGTCAGTCCGTATTCCTCCTCGGGCTGATGGCGCTGGTGGTCGTCATGCCCCTGGTCCTCTTCAACCTGTACGCCATCCACGACTACTACTGGGCGGCGGTCGCTCCGATCATCGCGGTGGCCATCGGCCTTGGCGTTGAGTGGCTTCGCCAGCACTGGGACCGGCGGTGGGTCCGCCGGGCAGGGATCGGGCTCGCCGGCGCGTGGGTCGCAACCATCGTCGGGTTGTTCGGCTCGTGGTCGATCATCTACGGCACGCCCGCGGAGGAACCAAAGGCCATGCAGATCGCCGACTTCGTACGCGACCACAGCAATCCGGACGACTGGGTGGTGCTGCGCGGCTGGGGCTGGAACTCAACCTTCCTCTACTACGCCCGCCGCCAGGGCCTGGCGGTTCCGGAGCCGGCCGCCGAGGTCGGCCCAGTCATTCAGGGACAGGATCTCTCCGACGTCGACCTCGAACTGATCCTGGCCGATCCGGTCTTCGGCCCATTCATCACCTGCGACCACGCCGCCAACTGCGTCACGGAAGCCGAACCGCACCGATGACCAGTGCCAGCGCGTCCGACTCGTACGGAGCCGCCTGGATGATGTGCGCTGCCGCTCTGTTCATCGGCATCGGCACGGTACTGACGCAGCTCGACGTCTCGACCGTGCTCGTGATCGTGGCACTGGCAACGGCGTCGATTGCCGCGCTCGCCCCGGGTTCCCGGCTGTTGCACCAATTCCGCGAACGCTCGGTCGTGATGGTGCTCGTCGCCGCAATCGTGATCCAGGCGCTTGCTTCGGCATCGCAGAGCACGGTCAGCGGCATCCTCTATCCGCTGGCGCTGCTCGCCATCGGCGCAGTCGGCGTGCACGCGGTGCTGGTCGCGAGCCGCTGGCGCATGGTCGAGCTCGCAATAGTGATCGTGGGCCACTTTGTGCTGATGGCCATCATGCTGCGGGTCAGCGGCGTGCCCGACATCGATGTGTACCGGTTCCAGCAAGAGGGATCAGCTGCATTGTTGCGAGGCGACAATCCGTTCGCGATGACGTTCCTCAACACCGAGGGACCAGGCAGCCCGTACTACTCGCCCGAGGTCCTTGACGGCGATCGGCTGAACTTCGGGTTCATCTATCCGCCACTGAGCCTCCTGATGGCGATTCCTGGCTACGTCATCGCCGGTGATTATCGTTACGGGGCGCTTGCTGCCGTGTCCCTCACGGCGTTCCTCATCGGCTCGATGCGCCCCGGTCCCCTTGCTATCGGCGCGGCGCTGCTCGTGCTCTTCGCTCCCGTGACTGGATTCCTGCTCTACTGGGGCTGGACGGACCCGTTCGTAGCGCTCCTGTTGGCGCTCACCGTCGTCCTCGCGGCGCGCCGAGCCATAGCCTCCCCAGTTGCCCTGGGCTTGCTCATCGCGTCGAAGCAGTACGTGGCTCCGCTCTACCTGCTCGCGATCGTGCTCTTTCGGGGCGCGCGCCGTCGAGTCGGGCCAGCGAGGTTCGCGTCCATACCACTCATCGTTGTCGGGGCGACCATCGCCCCGTTCCTCGTATGGGACGCCGGTGCATTTCTCTACAGCACGATCACGGTCCATCTACTCCAACCATTTCGGATCGACTCACTCAGCATCCCCGCCATGCTGGCGAGGAACGGCCTCCTGACCCCGATTCCGGGCTGGCTCCCATTCGTCGCAGCTGCGTCGGCGTTGGCTCTGGTGCTGTGGCGAGCTCCGCGCACGAGCGCCGGCTTCTGCGCCAGCGCGGTCGTCGTTCTCATGACCTTCTTCCTGCTCAGCAAGCAGGCATTCATGCATTACTACTTCTTGCCACTAGTTGCGTTGTCGCTCGGGATTGCCGCAACGCAATGGATGCCTGAGTCCGAAGAGCCAGCCGTGGCGGGCGCATGACGCCCATGGCGCTATCAGTTGGATCGGCGCAAACCCGGCTGCCGAGATTCGTGTGGCTCGGTTGTTCGCTGTCCTGGCCGCCGTCGTCGGGAACAGTGAACCTCTACCTCGCGGGCGGTCGATCGGCCTGATCCTGGCCGGAGCGCCGGCCGTGGACTGGGACCAGTGCGTCGACGCCGCACGGCGCGTATACGCCGGAGACCTGTACGCGGTGACCAACCAATACTCCTTCCTCTACTCGCCACTGCTTGCGTACTGTTCGGGCCGCTCTCCTGGCTTGGCACCCTGGCTGGCGGCTCCTCCATGTCGTCGCGGCGCTTGCGATGCCGAGTGGCCGATGCGCCTCGTGCCGTCGATCGTGGCCATTCTGGTTCGACGTGGAAACAGGCAACATCCTCGTCTTCGTCGTCCTCGCGGCTGCGTGGGCGTTCGCGGCAGCCGGGTTGGCACCGGCGCGTTCCTGCTGCTGACCGTGCTGGTGCCGCGGCCGCTGATGCTGCCGCTAGCGACCTGGCTGCTCTGGAAGCAGGCCGGAATGGCGCATTCCGTTCGTCGATGGCGTTCGGTGGTGCACGGCTCGCGCGGTGCCGCACCGGACGGGGCGACGAGTGGCTTGGCTGCAATGCTGAGCGGCCACGCGGTTCGGCATCCCGAACGAACATCGGCCGACGCGTTCATCGGCGCCCTGCCATGGATGCGGTCGCCTGCCGTTCGCAGCATTTCTGACGTGGCGGGGCCGCCTGGGCCTTGCGAGCCTGGCCGCAAGCTCCATACTGGCTGCCCGTACTACCTGCTGATGTTGCTGCTCGAGCTCCCACACGACGGCTACCGCAGACGATGGCGGCGGCCGTCGTGACGAAAACAGCGCCGGCGTGACCGCTCCGCGGGGCGGACGCGCGTCACGTTACGGCTCGGATGGCCGGGCTGTGGCGCGACCGGCGAGTGCGCACGTCGGTGTCCGCGATCTGGCGATCGCGTACCTGGCGCTGCGATGGTTCCTGCTCCTGACAAGTGACGATCCGATCCTCGCGGCCGATGCTTCACCTACTGGAGCGCGCCGTACGACAACCCATATCCGGGCCGCAGCTCGGCTTGCCCGGCGCGTACCTCTATCCGCCGCCATTCATCCAGGCGCTCGCGCCGCTGCGGCTCCTCCCGTGGGAAGCGTTCCATGCGGTGTGGGCCGCGCTCGGGTTCGGGGCGCTCGTCTTTCTCGTCGGCCCAGTGGCAGGGGCGCTCGCACGTGACGGTCCTGCCGTTCGTCTATCGGGATCTCCTCGTCGGCAACATTCACCTCATGCTCGGCGCGGCGATCGTCCTGGGGTTTCGCTATCCGGCCGCCTGGGCGTTCCCGATCCTCACGAAGGTCACGCCCGGAGTCGGGATCCTCTGGTTCGCCGTCCGTCGCGAATGGAGACCGCTGTTCATGGCGGTGGCTGTCACGGCCGCGGTCGCCGCTGATCTCATTGGCGCTCACACCCGATCTGTGGCGCGCCTGGCTGGAACGGCATGCGTGGCGGACTCGAGCCGCGCGGGCGATCCCTATCTGCGCCATCCTCGTCCTGCGCATGGCGATCGCCGGAGCTGATCGTGCTGTACGCCGGCGGGCGTGACCGGGCATGGCTCGTTCCGATCGCGGTCGTCCTCGCGTTGCCGATCCTGTGGCCGGACAGCCTGGCCATCCTCTTCGCCTGCTTCCCGCTCTTCGTGGCGGCGGATTCGCCGGCGGCCCGGCCACCGGCCGGATGACAGGGAACGATCTCGCCGGTCCCGAGGATGGGTACGCATCCAACCTGGCCGATGGGATGCGCGACACCCACTGCTTCGTCGGCTGGATCGCGGTCGCGGTCATCGTGCGCATCGTCTTCTGGATCATCGCCGACCGAACCTGGGAAGACGCGCTCATCACATCGCGCATGCTGGAACGCGGCATCGAAGGCGGAGGCCGACGAACCACCCGGTGAATCGTTCACGGCGTACACATCGGCCGTCTCGGTTCTGATCCCGCTCGTCGGCGAGCCGGTCCTTCCCGGCTGGGGCCTCTGCCCTTCGGGTTGTCTCCGATCGCCGCAGTCGCGACGATCACGTACGCCTACGCGATCACCCGGCGACTCGGCCTCGGCGCGTGGGCCACAACGTTCGTTCTCGGCTACCTGGCCCTGAACCAGAACCACATCCTCTACGGGATGTCCGGGATGGAGACCCAGGTGGCCGTCGCAACCCTGCTCGGCGGGATCTACCAGGTGCTCCGGGGACGCGTATCGGCGCGAGTCTCGTCGGTGGCTTCGCTGATCCTTGCCCGGCCCGATCTCGTCCTGCTGGCGATCCCCATGCTCATCTGGGCCGGGCTGGCCGAGCGGATCGGGCGGGCAGCGGGCGACTGGCACCTCGCCGTGGTGGCGCCGTGGCTCGCCTTCACGACGCTGTACTACGGATCGCCGATCCCGCACAGATCCCGGCCAAGGCCCTGGTGTGGTCGCCGCTTGGTGCACTGGGCGGCTCGACGGTCGAGATCGTCCAGTTCATGGGACGAGCGGGCGGTTACGGCCTCGCGACGGCAACGTACGAGCCTTCACGCCGTTCTACGAGGACGTGCGTGCTCTCGGCACCGTACCCGCATCAGCCTGGAGCTGCTCGGGGTCGGCGTCCTGCCTCGTCGCGGTGGGCGCGTGGACGACGCGCCGCATCAGGAATGGTGGCCCGCATTGACTTCGTTCTCCTGTTCCCCCTCTACTGGGTGATCCTCCTGCTTCCGCTTGCCTACTTCGATTGGTATCTGCCGCCGTTCACGGCCGTCGCGCGCCTCTTGGCGGGGCCGGCATTCAGCGGTCTGGGCGGACCAGGTTCCTCGAGCAGCCTGGCAGTTCTCCTCGCGATCGCGTTTGCCGCGCACCTTCCCTTCTCATTCCCACTCGAGGCGCGGATCCAGCGGGAAATCGAGGACGGGATTCGGCGTCAGGTCGGGCTCTACCTTGCACGAGTCGTCGCGGCCGACGAAGCGTTCGTGGCGGAAGCGGCCGGGTACTTCGGGTACTACTCGCGAGCGACCATCTGGGATCCCGGGACTGACGTCACCGACCGCGTAGTGCCGCGGTCCTCCCCCTTCGACGCGTGGAGGAGGCATCGAAGGGCTGTAGCAGTGCGGATTGGGCGGTCTTGCGGCCAGGCGGAATGGGATCGCCTGGAACGGCACTTCCCGGGAGCCGCTTCTGCTACTCGCCCGAAGCGGTTCCTCGGCCCGAGGATCCCGCATGGCGTGAATGGATTGGTGAAGTGGAATCAGGACCGGAGCTACACGGTGTTTCGACGTGATGGCTGCGGCACGATGTCTTCCGAGTCGCGGGCCGCCCCAGCATCGCGGCAATATCCTCCTGGCGGTCGCCGCAGTGGCGAAGCTGCCGACGCTCGAGTCAACCACTGACCGAGAACTTCGCATGGCGCCAGACCCAGACTGCCTGGACCGCCCTCATCTACCACGAGAGGGGATCGACCTTCTCCACCCACAAGTGCCGGTCCACGGTCCTCCGTGGAACTTCGGCTTCGAATTCCCGCTATTCCAGGCGATGGGTTCGCTCTCATGGACGTCGGCTTGCTCCCCGGACCTCGCGATGCGGACCCTTGGCCTGCTGACGTTCCTGGCTGACCGGCTGGCTGCGTCTTCCGTCTGCTCGCCGCCTGGCCGGAGCCGTTGCGGCGATCGCTGGACTGGTCGCCTTCCTGTTCAGCCCGTTCGGCTGTTTTGGGGACGAACGTCCCTGATCGAGTACCTGGCCACGGCGGCTGCGATCGGGTTTCTGCTGGCCGCCATCCGGTGGCTCGAGGATCGCCGGACGGCCGATGACGCGCTCGCGATGACGGCGGGGGTCCTCGCCATGCTCGTGAAGATCACCACGGGCGCCTTCTACTTTCTCCCACTGCTCTCATACCGTCCGACGGCCGGCCAATCACGATCCGGGAGTGGTCGGCACTCGGCCTTGATCGCGATCCCGTCTCTCGTCGGGACGTTGTGGACTGCGCCACACCGATGCGGTGAAGGCGGCGACGCCGGCGACGGCGTTCCAGACCAGCGGCGAGATGATCGACTTCAACTTCGGCACACCGGAGATGGGCTCGATCCGGAGATGCTGCTGCCGATTGCATCCGCCATCCTCGATCGGGCTGAGCGGCGCAGGACTCGTCGTGTGGCTGCCGGCCGCCATTCGCCCATCCGCCGCCTCCCCCAGCGGCTGGCTGGTGGGCGCGCTCCTGGCCGTGCTCACCGGACCACCGCTCGTCCTGACGCCTCTCTACAGCACGCAGAACTACTACGCCGCGGCCATCAGTCCGGCGGTCGCAATGATGGTCGGGCTCGGAGCCGCATGGGCATGGGCGAATCGGCAGCGGCTCGCGGGCCGGCTCGTGCTGGGCGCGGGAGCTGGGCTTTGGATCGTGACGTCGTCCTCACGGGCGAATATTGGACGGAGAGCTATCAGCCGGTCGTTGACCGTGACGGCTCGCTGGCCGCGGCCGCATTCGTCCGGGAGCGGACTGATCCCGACGACTGGGTCGTGATCGGGGGGCGGGGATGGGACCCGACGATCTTCTACTACGCCGATCGCCGCGGATACATGCTGGATGACCGCCGAGGCGACGTCGACGACCTTGCACGGCTGCGCGCCGATCCTCGCTACACGCTCTTCGTCGAGTGCCCGTACGAGGCAGCCTGCCGGGTCATGCCCGACGCGCCGTAGAACCCCAGGTCGCGAGGCCCTGCCAGGTACCGATACCGTAGGCGACGTGAATCGTCGCAAAGGCGGGGACGATTCGCCACCAGGCAGCGTCGCCGCGCTGCAGCCGGAGCCCAGCGACGACGATGGTGGTGGTGTACGCGGCCAGGCCCACGAGCCAGAGCGCCGCGATGCGCTGCACCACGAGACTGAGGATGCCGCCGACGACGAGGAAAGCGACCCAGAGCGCGGGAACGAGGTGGCGCCACCGCAGTCCGCCGCGGTGCTTGCGAAGAACTCGGATCTTTCCCAGCCCGTACAGTCGGTACTGGTGGAACAACCCGTCGAGGGTCGCGCGAGGGACATACTCCACTCGGATCTCCGGGTCATACCAGATGCGGCCGCCGGCCTTCCGGATGCGCAAGCTGAATTCGTTGTCCTCGTTTGCGATCATCGCCGGATCGAACTGCCCGACCCGATCGAATAGCTCGCGCCGCCAAAAGCCTGGGAATACGGTTTCCACCCAGCCGGCCCTCGCCGCGTAGTTGTGCATGCTGTCGCCGACGCCGATGCGGCTCGAGGTCGCGAGCCCGATCGCGCGCTGCATCGGGCTTTCTGCACGGCGGACGATCGTGCCACCCACCGACCATGCCCCAGTGGCGATTGAGGCACGCAGCGCCCGAGCGACGTAGTCGGGTGAGAGCACGGAGTGACCGCTCACGACTCCCACGTACTCGCCAGTCGCGGCCCCGATTCCGAGATTCAGTCCAGCCGGCGCGGTCCGGGCGGGATTCGGTATCAACCGGACGCGCGAATTGCCCGCGGCCTCCTTCGCCACGATTGCCATCGTGCGGTCAGTCGACTCGCCGTCCACCACGATCAGCTCGAGCAAGTCGGCCGGATACGTCTGTTCCCGGATTCCCTCGAAGCATGCGGCTATATGGGCCTCCTCGTTGCGGATGGGGAGAACCAGCGACACTGTGGGGCGGCCGTCGGAGGATGGTTCAGGCTGGGCCATGAGTCCGTCCCTTTCCTTGGCTGATACCCCTCGCCACGACCGCGACGAGCAGAGCGTAGGTTAGGACCATCCCGATGCGAACGACGAGCGAGGACCCGGAAAGCGCCGCAGCGGCCCCGATCCCGGCAACTGCCATTGCCACCGCCGTGACGGTCACAGGCGCCGCTCGTCCGGCCAGGACCCGCCACTCCGTGGCAGCCAGGACGAGGGCTGCTGACGCGTACCCGAGCAGGCTCGCGACGGCAGCGCCCACCAGTCCGAAGGTTGGGACCAGCGGAACCGAGCCGGCGATCTGCACCGCGGTGCCGATACCGGCCGCGACCGCGATGCGGCGCGTTGAGCCGGACGTGCCGATGACCGCACCAATCAGTACGAACGCACCGAGCGCGACCATCCCGCCGGCCAGGGGGGCGACGGCGTGCCGAGCATTCGCGTAGTCCGGCCCCGCGACGACGGCGATGATCTCCGGCGCCAATGCGGTGGCGGCAACGCCCAACGCCGCCAGCGCCAGGATGAGGATGCCGAGGGCCTGGGAGGCCCGGTCAACGACGTCCGAGGCCGGGCTGCGGTATAGGTATGGATACCAGGCCACGCCGAACCCTGTCACGACCAGCCCGAGCACGCTCGCCACCCGGTAGGCGATCCCGTATTCACCAAGCGCCGCCAGCTCCACCTCTCGAGCCAGCGCCCCGCGAATCCATGCGTCGCCGAGCAACCACGCGATCGCCGCGGGCACGAGCGGGGCGCCATATCCGGCCAGTCGACGAACGACGGCGACGCTCGGCCTCTCGACTCGCGGCAGGAACCGGACAAGGATCGCGACCAGGACCAAGGCTGCTCCGGCCGCCCATCCCAGCACCATGAGCGCGACCGAGCCGAGCCCAATCCACGCGATTGCCAGTGCGGCACCCATCTCGACGGTCACCAGCACGAAGGAGGCAATCGCGTACGCGGCCGGCGAGGCGCGAAGGCGCACAGCGTTCAACCCGGTGACGGTCAGGGCAATCACGGCACCGTACGCGCCAGCTGCCGCGACGACTGGTCCGTTCGCCCCACTCCCGGTCAACGCAACGGCAAGGGGCACCTGGAGGATTGCAGTGACCGCGGCAAACGCTGCTCCGAGCACCACGACGATCGCCAGCACCGACCCCCATAGCTCGGCCTCCGAGTCTGTCCGGGGGTGGTGGAATGCGACGGCCTGATCGGTTCCGAGGACAGCGACTAATCCAACCAGGCTGGCCAGGACCGCCGCCAGGTCGAGCAGCCCGAGGGCGGCCGGAGAAAGGAGTCGTGCCAGCAACGGGATCGTCAGGAGGGCCACACCCTTGTAGGCGAGCCCGCCGAGCGCATACACGAGCGAGGCTCGGCCCAGCGCAATCAGCCCGATGCGCTCGGAGCCCGCCGGGAATGTCTCGAGTGTGTCGAGGCTCACATGCGGCGCGCGGGCGGTGACAGTCGGCCGACCAGGTGCGACCGTAGGAATGGGACGGCCGCGAGCACAGGGTATGCGATTCGAGTGGTGCGCCCGAGGCGCCGGGCAATCGGCGGGAGCAGGCCGGCGGTCCGGACTTCATGCACCCAGCCGGAAAGAGCTCAGCCAGGCGATCGGTCGGACCCCGTGAACGGATGGGTTGGCCGGATTCGAATAGCGGATGTCCAGCCACACCAGCCATCCCCCGGGGCGCAGAAGCCGCCCGATCTCAGCGGCAACAGCTGCCTCGAGACGCGCCGACGGCAGCGAGCTGAACAGGACGCGGGCGACGACGACATCCACGCTCGCGTCATCGAGGGGCACCAGCATCCGCAGATGCCACGATGAATCTGAGCTCGGGAAACCGGGCTCGCGCGGTATCGATCGCCTCTTCCCTCAGGTCGAGACCAATCCACTCGGTTGAGGGCGCCAATCGCGCCAGCCCGACAGCAAGATCCCCCTCGCCGCAGCCGATGTCCAGAACCCTGCCACCTGAGGCCGGCAGCGATGACACAAGGCTGCCGATCAGGCTCGCCTGGAGGCTGGCGACCAGCCGCGCATACCCCGGCTGGTGCTGGTCCCACAGCCGGGCGCGATCTGTCCGTTCGTACCGCGTGTACGTGTCTTGGATCGCCTTCAATCAGCGGCCCGATCCCAATCCGCACCGTCCCGTGAATGCACGGGCTGAGAATACGCGTCATGCCCACGACCCAGAAGGTTGGTGTTCGGCGTCGGTAGCTGCAGATCGGTCCATTGACGGTGCTGGGCTTCGCCCGTAGGCTGCCGCTCGATCCAATGCCCATCACCCGGACGTGATTCGTGCGCATCGCTGCCGACCGACTGATGAATCGCCTGTTGCCAACCTTCGCCGCGTGGCCGCGATGGTGGCCAATACTCGTCGCCGTTGCCGTCACGTCGCCGTTGACCGCCTACTGGTGGAGCCTCGTCGCGGCCGGCAGCGTCGCGTTCGACTGGCGCATCTTCGTGGAGGCGGGGGAACGATTCCACGCGGGCTCGCCAGACCTCTACCAAGTGAGCGAGCTGTACAGCTTCCGGCACTCCCCCGTCCTGGCAATGGCGATGCCCGGAATCGCCTGGATCGGCGTGACCGGCATTCGGCTGCTTACCTTGCGTGCGCGCTCGCTCTGCCAAGTTGGCCGATGCGGGTGCTCGCCGTGGCCTCGTGGCCATTGCGATGGATGTCCAGCACGGCGCCCTGATCACCCTGATCGTCTTGACGGCCGCCTGGGCGTTGAAGGGGTCCCGAGTTGCGGCATTGGGCTTCGTCGTCCTGGCGTTGCTCAGCCCGCGACCTTTGATGATCCCCATCGCCGGCTACCTGTTATGGCAGCAGCCTGGCTCCGCGTCCCGAGCGTGGTCCTACTGGTTGCCCACTCCCTTGCCGTATTGGCGACCGGCTATGGGGACGACTGGGTGGCGCTGCTCCTCTCCGCGTCGACGGACATGCTGCAGTCCCCATTCAATCTGTCGCCCTCGCGATTCGTCGGGCTCGCCTGGCTTCTGGTCGGGATTCCGCTGGCGATCGGTGCTTACGTGGCGCGGTCGGCCCGGACTCGCGGCGCTGGCGATAAGCCCATACGTTCTTCCGCACTACCTCCTGCTGGGGCTCCTCGAGCTGGCTCCGCGCGCCGCAGCACGCGAGCCCGTGACCCGGCCCGCCATGGCTGCGGGTGCGGATGAGCTGCTCGACCCTCGCGGACGCCTGATGCACACGACCGATTTGCACGAATACGTCGAATGGGCGGCCGGACGTGGGACGAACAGGTAACCGCAGGTCTGGATTGGCTCGGCGACATCGACGGGCTCAGGATCCTGGACATCGGGACGCGCCACGGCGGCATGGCGATACTCCTTGCAACCCGCGGTGGGCTTGTGACGGGGCTCGACATCACGGACGGACGTTCGACGCGGCCAGAACGAGAGCAGCCGCGCATGGTGTCGCCGACCGTGTGAAGTTCCAGACCTACTCGGGCCGGCTGGAGGACCTCCCCACGGGATACGACGTCGTCTTCTCGAAGAGCACGCTGGTGCTGATGGGGAGCATGCAGTCCGTCAGTCGTGGCATCGCCGCCAGTCTGGTCCCGGGGGGCCGGCTGCTCGTCGTCGAGAACGCGCGCGGCCCCCTGCTGATGCACATCGCGCGCGCCGTCCGTCGCCGTTCCTGGCGGCCGTATGGAGCGAGCTACGTCACCCGGGCGGCCGTGGCGGCGATGACCTTGCATTTCGATGTGGAGCTCGAGCGGTGGACTGCGGTCCCTCCCACGGTCCTCATCGGGGCGCGGCGCCGCTAGTCTTCACGAGCGTCAGGTTCGCGTATCTGATTGCCAGCCGTTCGACAGGGGTTCCGGAAAACTCGTTGGCCAGCGCGACCGATCCAATCTGCCGGAGGTCGTCCGGCGTCGGCAGGTGATGGTCGTCCTCGAGGATCTCCCAGCCCGCGCGGACTACCAGGTCTCGAAAGCCATCGTGCCGGAGTCGATTTTGATAGTGCAGTGACGGGTTGAACCGCCGCCATGAGCGCTCGCCGTACTGCAGGAAGTTGTATGGCGAGATGCTCGCGTCGAAATACCAGTAGTGGTCCTGGTAGTCGATGCGGATGCGGAGGATCCCGTCATCGCTCAGGATGCGGCGGCATTCCGTGAGAATGGCGCCGATGTCGTCGATCGGCGCGTGCTCGAGCGCGTCGCACGACGTCACCATGTCGATGTGCCGTCGGGCAGGTCGACCGAACGGGCATCGACAGGTGCCCGATAGTCGATCCCCCACGAAGCTGCGAGCTGGCGAGTCGAGCGATCGCCACTTGCGACCACGGGCGCTCGTGAGAGCCCCAGGCTCGACGCAGCTCAGCCAAGCGTCGAGCCACGTCACGGACAAGGTCAGCGCGGGCGAGTGGCTTGAGGTCGATGACGGTCTGCCGCTCCGCCCCCATGCAGTAGTACACGAGCGGCATGAGGAGGTCCCAGCCAACGCCGAACTCGAAGAGGTGAGCGTCCGTGAGCGGGCGCGATTGCAATCGACGGAAGGCATGCGACGTTGCGCCTGGCCTTGGCAACCTGGCCCCCAGCTGGGGTCGCTGATCGGGAGCGTCCTCGTGACGTGTCGCTGGAGCAGGTAGTTCAGCCGCTCAGGCTGCGGCAGCCAGCCGAGCGTGGTCTGGATTGCGGCCTTGAGGCGCCAGTCGCGGAGCCGGAGGGGCGACGATGCTCGGCCCCGTAACCGTGGTCCGATCGATCCGCATCCGGCAGCCGGCCGCATTCGCGATCGCTTCCAGCTTCCGTCATAGCCCTCCTCTTGACCATCGGCGCTCGTCGGGACCCCCCGGCTGGGTCGGGGCGCACCTACACTACCTCCCGAGAATGAATGCGATCGCCGAGCCCGGCAGCAGCAGCTCCCCGTCGTCGCCATTGTGATGCCGATCCGAGATGAGGCTGCTCACATTGGGCGCGCCCTCGACGCAATCGACACGCAGTCGTACCCGGCCCAACGAATCGAGATCCTGGTCGTCGACGGGGGGTCCACCGACGGCACCCTCGAGGTCCTGCGGGATCGGGCGTCGCGCGACCGGCGGATCCGGATCCTTGGCGGACCGGGTATCGACACGCCGCTCGCAATGAACGTCGGCATCGACGCCTCGACCGCTCCATATGTCGCCAAGGTCGACGGCCACGGCTGGGTCAACAGGCCATTCCTTGCGACGGCCATCGAGGAGCTGACTTCAGACCCAGAGCTGGGCTGTGTCGGCGGACGCGTGGTGCCAGAAGCCGTCACCGTGGTCGAGCGGGCCATCGCGCACGCGCGCTTCTCGGTACTGGGCGTGGGCGGTGGCGTTTACACGCTCGACGAGCGTACGCAGCGGACCGACACCGTGCAGTGTGGCGTCTACCGCAGGGCCGCTCTCGAGGAGGCAGGCGGCTTTGACCCAAGGATGCCGTACGGCGAAGATGAGGAGGCCAACCATCGGCTGCGTGCATGCGGTTGGCGGATCCTGATGAACCCGAAAATGCGCTTCACATACCGGGTGCGGGCGAGCATTGGATCGCTCTTTCGACAGTATTTTCGATACGGGCGCGCCAGAGTCGCCGTGATCAGGAAGCATCCTGAGTTCTTTCGCCTGAAACACGCGGCTCCCGGGACGCTGGTCGTGACGCTGATCGCCTCCTTGGCACTCGCGCTCATCACCCCGCTACGAGGTTTCGCATTGCTACCGTGGGCCCTCTACGGGCTGGGGCTCATCATGGGCTCCATTGGACTGGCGCTGAAATGGCGGTTTGGTCGCCCGGATCTGATCCTGGCCAGCCTCGCCGCGCTGCACGTCGGATATGGGCTTGGGAGCCTATCGGCGATCCTCGACCCCCGCAGGCGACCGTCATGAACCCGCGGCTCGACCATGACGGGCCATCCAAACTGAACGCTTTCTTGACCGATGATGGATGCGGTCCGTGAGTAACCGATGGACGGCTGCGCAGGTCGTACCTTCATTGATCGCAGATGCCCGCGGATGGCGGGACAAGGCCTGGGTCTTCCTCTATTTCGTTGCGCGCCAGCAGATCCTCGGACGCCGACTACTGCTCATGGGTCGCGCCATCGCCCAGAAGCATTCGCTGGCGATCGGCTCCAACTCCCCTGGCTGTCTCGGTCGCATCCGGTGGCTTGAGCGTGTGGTATGAGATCTCGCATCCAGTTCATATGCGCCGATCGAGGAGTTTCGACCCCGGCCTGGGTGGACCGTGGTCGATATTGGAGCAAACATCGGCGCGTACTCCGTGTGGGCGGCGAGCTCGATGGGCTCGGCGGGCCGCATCATTGCGATCGAGCCCAATCCAGTGAGCCCGCTTGCCTGCTCCGTTCGCTCCAGCATCTCTCCGTGCCAAACGTGGCAATCCAGGCCGCGTGCGGTGACGCTGAGGGCGAGGTCACACTGCACTTTGAGCCCGGATACACCGTCTCGTCGAGCGTCGTGCCGTTCACCGCTGGGTCCACCAGCGTCCTGGTAGCGATGCGTCGCCTCGATGACATCCTTCGAGACGAGCGGGTCGGACCCATCGACATGATGAAGATCGACGTCGAGGGGGCCGAGGAGCTCGTCCTCGCCGGCGGTGGAGAGGCTCTCGCGAGAACCGAGCGGGTGATTCTCGAAACGACCGGCGCCACCGAAGCCGGCGTTCGTAGCGTCATGGGCGATCACGGGTTCATCGAAGCCCACGAGGAAGTTGAGCACTGGGCCGTGGCCGGTCTGAAGCTCCTCGCCTTTCAGCGCGCGCCTTCGTCGTAGGGGCGGGCGCTTTGAGGCGCACGGCACCGGCTGGCGGCCCTCAGCAGCCGCCCACGGACGTAGGCCATTGACACCGATAGTCCTTCCCTTCGGCCGCTGGTGGTGCCATTGTCCGAGGTGGCTGCCGCTGCGAGGGTGAGGCCGCTGCCCACCATGGAACATTCAGGAGGAACTTCCGCGTGCAATTGGTCCAACTCATCGCCCAGTGGCTCCGCCGAGACGATGACGAGGAAGGGCAGACACTCGTTGAATACGGTCTGCTTCTGGCCCTCATCGCCATCATCATCATTGTTGCCCTGATCTTCCTCGGCCCGATCATCAGCCAGCTGTTCCAGAACGTCGGCACGACGCTCAACGACGTCTAGACGGCAGCACGTTGCGACATCGGCGGTCCCGCACGCGGGGCCGCCGATTCACGTTTATCGGGCGAACAGTCCGGTAGTACTGTTGACCGGCTGCACCGTGCGTCCGTAGCCTGCTGCCGCACGACCACGAGGCGCCCGTGAGCCCACCACAGCAGGATCCGATTCCATTCCACCGGCCGGCCATCGGTGACCGCGAGATCGCGGCCGCCGTTGCCGTGCTTGAATCCGGCTGGCTCACGACCGGATCGAAGGCACACGCCCTCGAGGATGCGTTCGTCGAGCGCCTCGGCGTCAGGCACGCCCTGGCGGTCAACAGCGCGACGGCCGCCCTGCATCTTGCCCTGGACGGGTTCGACCTGGGACCCGGCGACGAGGTCGTCGTGCCAACGAACACTTTCACGGCCTGCGGGGAGGTCTGCGCCTACCTCGGTGCACGCGTGGTCCTGGCGGACGTCGGCGAAGACGGTCTGCTCGGTCCGGCGCAGCTCGAGCCGGTCGTCACCGATGCGACCCGCGCCGTCATGCCGGTCCACTTCGCCGGCCAGGCCGTGGACGTGGAAGCCCTGCGGACCTGGCGCCGGGGGCACGATTCATCGAGGACGCGGCGCACGCCCTCCCGGCCGACGTTCGCGGGGTGCCGACCGGTCGCCTGGGCGATGCCGCAGCCTTCAGCTTCTACGCGACGAAGACGATGACCACCGGCGGCGAGGGCGGGATGCTCGTCACGGACGACGATGCGCTCGCCGACCGCGCCGGCGTCATGCGGCTGCACGGCATCAACGCCGACGCCTGGAATCGCTATGGATCCGGCGGGCAAGTGGGCGTATGAGGTCGTCGCTCCGGGCTTCAAGTACAACCTGACCGACCTCGCTGCCGCCATCGGCCTGCGTCCAGCTCGAGCGCCTCGACGAGCTGACCGATGCTCGCAGGGCGATCGCAGCTCGGTACGACGACGCCTTCGCGGAGTCCCCGCTGCTCGAACCGCCTCCGCGACGCGCGGGCGACGGCCATGCCTGGCATCTCTATGTCGTACGCCTCAATCTCGAGGCACTGACCATCGGCCGTGACGAGGTGATCCAGCGGCTCGGCGAGGCCGGCATCGGCGTATCGGTCCACTTCATCCCGCTGCATCTCCACCCGCATTACCAGCGCACCTACGGATACACGCCGGGCGATTTCCCGGTGGCCGAGGCGATCTTCGAGCGCTCGATCTCGCTCCCGATCTGGCCGGGGATGACTGACACGGAGGTCGGCCGCGTGTCGGAGACGCTGCTCGATATCTGCCAGTCGGCTCGGCGACCCGTGGAGGCTTGAGCATGCGCGGATGGCAGGCAGCGCTGAAGCGCTTGATCGACCTCGTGATCGGGGTGGTGGCGCTCGTGCTGCTGCTCCCAGTGTTGGCCGTGACCGCGGTCGCCGTCGCGCTCGACTCGACCGGCCCCGTGATCTTCGGTGCGCGGCGCGTCGGACGCCAGGGTCGCGAGTTCACGATGTGGAAGTTCCGAACCATGGCCCGTGGCGCCGACAAGGTCGGACCCGCGGTCACCGGCTCGTTCGACTTCCGGGTCACCCGCGTGGGCGCGTTCCTGCGCCGCACGAAGCTCGACGAGCTACCCCAGCTCGTGAACGTCCTCGCCGGTCAGATGTCCCTGGTGGGTCCCCGGCCGGAGGCACCGAAGTACGTCGCCGGCTGGACCGATGAGGAACGGGCGATCCTGGCCTTCCGGCCCGGCATCACCGGTCCGACGCAGGTCGCCTACATCGACGAGGAGGAGCAGCTGGTCGGCGACCCGGACGCGATGTACGAGACCGAGGTCATGCACGCCAAGCTGGCAGTCGACCTGGACTACGTTCGCCGCTTCACCCTCCGCCGCGACCTCGGGATCATGTGGAGGACGCTGGTCGGCATCCTGTCCGCCGGCGAGCGCCGAACCAACCGGCCGCGACGGCGCTACACGCTGGGCGAGCGGCTGGCCAGCGCGCGGCTCGGCCCGATCCTGCTCGACGCATTCCTGGCGGCCATCGCCGCCTCGATCGCCGTCGGACTTCGCATCGATCGCAACAACATCTTCGCGGCCGTGGCCACCTACTGGGTCTTCGTTCCGCTCGCCGCGATCGTTCGGCCCGGCAGGGTTCCTTATCGCCGGCGCCTACCTCCGGATCTGGCGCTATCCGACGGTCACGGACGCGGCGCTCGTGGTGTCGTCTCTGGCCGCGGGGTCGTTGATCATGACGATCCTCATCTTCGTGGTCATGCAGCCCTGGGCCTTTCCCGGCTCCGTCGGCTTCCCGCGCAGCGCAATCATCATCGAGTTCCTGATCTCCTTCGTCGTGCTCGGCGGGATCCGGTTCGCTTCACGCATTCGCCAGGAGGGTCTCGACGAGGGCGGCGCGCCGGCCGTCGCCGGACCTCCGCGGCCCGTTCTCATCTACGGGGCCGGGGATGCGGGTGCCGTTCTCGCGCGCGAGATGCGGCGCAACCGGGCGCTGCGCCTCGAGCCCGTGGCCTTCCTCGACGACGACCCGAAGAAGCGTGGACAGCAGATCTACGGCATCGACGTCGTCGGAGGCGCGGAGGACCTGCCACGGGTCGTCTCCGAGCGCGAGATCGCGGAGGTGATCGTCGCGCTGCCCCGCATCGGCGGCGATCGGTTGCGGCGGCTCGTCGCATTGTGCGAGGCGGCCGGCGTGGCGGTCCGCACCCTCCCGGCCGTGAACGAGCTGCTCGACGAGACGGTATCGGTCAACCGGGTGAGACCGGTTCGCGTCGAGGACCTCTTGCGGCGGGCCCCCATCGACATCCCCGAGGAACCGATGCGCGCCCTGGTCGCGGGACGGACCGTGCTCGTGACGGGAGCCGGCGGCAGCATCGGCTCCGAGCTGTGCCGCCAGATCGCGTCGATTGGGCGCAAGGCGCGTCGTGCTGTACGAGCGAGCGGAGACGCCGCTCTTCTACGTGGACGAGGAGCTGCATCGCCGATTCCCCGAGATCGAGGTGGCGGCCGTCATCGGCGACGTGACCGATGAGGCAGCGCTGTCGCGCGTCTTCGAGCGAGAGCGACCGTCGGTGGTCTTCCACGCTGCGGCACAGAAGCACGTCCCGCTTTCGGAGGCGAACGTCGCCTCGACCGTGTGGACGAATGTGCGCGGCACGCGGCTGGTCGCGGAGGCGGCCGCGGCGAGCGGTGTCGACGTCTTCATCTTCATCAGCACCGACAAGGCCGTCGATCCCTCGTCGATCATGGGCGCGACCAAGCGGATCGGCGAGGAGATCGTGCGAGCCGTCGGCGCATCGGCTGATGCCCGATTCATCATCGTTCGATTCGGCAACGTGATGGGCTCGCAGGGATCGGTGCTCGAGCTCTTCCGCCAGCAGATCGGCGACGGCGGACCGGTCACTGTCACGCACCCGGACATGACGCGGTATTTCATGACCATCCCGGAGGCCGTGCGCCTCATCCTCCACGCCGGCGCGGTCGGCAGCACGGGCGAGGTGCACGTACTCAACATGGGCCTGCCGATTCGGATCGTCGACCTCGCCCGTGACCTGATCCGCCTGTCGGCGCCGTCGGGCGGCAGGGATATCGGCATCGTGTTCACCGGCCTGCGTCCCGGGGAGAAGCTGGAGGAGACGCTCTTCGGCACCGATGAGCAGGCGATCGAGACCGATTCGCCATTCCTGCTCATGGCCCGCGCACCCAACGCTCCGGTCGGGGAGCCCGTCGGGTCCCTCGCCTCGCGCCTGGAGACGTTGGCCGCCGCGGGCCGCGACGTCGAGCTCCGCGGCGAGCTGGGAGCGCTCGCGGCCCAGGCCGTCTCGACCGGATGATCAGGGCGCTTCCGCGGGTCGCGCTCCAGCTCTGGATCGTCCTCTACATCGTCTTCTTCGGCGCCGAGGTCATTCACCTCGAGCCAACCCTCCGGATCATCACCCAGATCCTGTACGGGGTTCCGCTGGTGGCCTGGGGACTCTGGCGCCTGCGCGGGCCGGCTGATCGGCTTGACTGGGCGATTCTCGGCTGTCTCGTCATCTTCGCCGCGGTGTGCCTCGTGAGCCGCGACCGGACCGAGAGCCTCGGTGCGCTCGGGCTGGCGGCCGCCTACGCCACCTGGTTCATGCTCATGCGGCGGGCCGGGGAGCTGCGGTCGACCGATCGTCGTCGCCATCGCCACCGGGCTGGCGATCACGCTCGCGTTCAACGCCTGGCTGCTCATCCAGGAGAAGATTGCCTGGTACGCGGCCGTCGGTGCGGCGCCGTTCGAGGGCGTGACTACGTTCCCCTGGGAATCGGTCAACGCGCTGCCGGTGCTCGTCCTGGTCGCCATCCCGTTCGTCGCGTGGCTCGGTCCGTCGCGCCTGCGGATCGTCCTTGCGGTGATCGTCGGCCTGAGCGCGATCGTCGTCGTTCCGCTGAGCCTGGGTCGGGCCGGTTGGCTCGGCCTCGCGGTTGCGGCGGTCGGGACCGTGCTCCTCGCGCCCTGTCTCGCTGAGCTGGCTGGGAAAGCTTCCGCGCCGCCGGCAGGTCATGGGTGGGATCGGCCTGTCGGCGTTGGTCGTCGCCGCGGCAGTGCTGATCGGCCCTCGAATCGTGCGGTCCATCGGCGAAAGCGGTCGCCTGCAGCTGTGGGACCAGGGCCTCCAGGTGATCGGTGCGTCGCCCATCTTCGGATCAGGTCCGGGCACCTATTCCTGGGTCCGCCTCGATGCGCCGCCGGCGGTCGCCAACCTTCTTGCCGTGCGGTTGATGCACGACGTCCCGTTGCAGACGCTCTTCGACGGCGGGCTGGTGCTGGCGATCGGGGTCGTCGTGGTCGCGGCAGCCTGGTTCACGGCGGCATCGAGGCGGCGAAGGGCCTGGTCGACCGAGGACCGGATCGCGCTGGCGTGTGCCGTCGGCTTCGCCGCCGCGCTGACGCTCGACGACTTCAGCTACCTGTCGGCGATCATCGCCTCGGCGCTGACGATCGGCGCCCTCCTGGTCCGGTTCAGCGCCGCGCAACCCCGCGCCGCGGCGGCGCTGGGTCGCGCCGCTGGTCATCGGCCTGGCGGCCCTGGTCGCTTGCCAGCATCGTCAAGGTCGACCGCGCGCGCGGGTCCGCGCAGGCTGGACGGACCGCGATGGTGGACGGACGATTCGCCGATGCAGTCAGCCGAATTCGAGGATCGCGGCCGCCGCGCACCCGGAGAACGGCGGGTATTGGCTCGGCCTCGGCATGGCGGAGGCCTACTCGGGCGACCTCGATGCCGCTGTGGACGCATACAGGCGAGCGACCGAGGTAGCCCGGGCGACGCCCGCGGATACGCGGGCTTGGCCGCCTTGCGTGGTGAGGACACCGCCCTGCTCGAGGAGGCGGTCGCACGGACCCTCGGCGATGCCCAGTACGCCGTCCGTCTTGGTGTCCGGTCTCGGCGAGCTCGGCATGGCGGACGACGCGACCCACGCCTGGGCGCGGGCGGTCGAGGTGCGCCCCGAGCTGCTGCGCCTGCTTCCGTACGATCGGTACGGCGTTAGCCTGGAGGAGGTGGCCACGGAGGCTATCCAGATCATACATGCGGAGCCGCGCCCCGCGCCGATTGAGAACCTGAGCAAGCTCTGGGACATCGCCCTCGCGCTCGATGATCTCCCGTCCGACGCGGGTCTCGCGTGGCGTGCGGTTGACGCCGCGCGCCATGGCGACCTGGAGGCGGCTCGCGATCTGGCCTTCAGCGGCCGTTGCCGAAGCGCCGTACGAGGCCCGTGGCCACCAGGCGGCCGCGGCGGTCGCCGCATTCGCGTGCGACCTGATGCCGAACACGCTGAGCTCGACCTCGAGCGGATCGCGAACGGTTCGTTCGGCGCAACCACCCGATGAACCCGCGGTTCGCCGAGAGTTCGTCTATCGCGAGGCATCCCTCGGCCCAACCCAGCCTCCCGGCATCGGGCTTGGGATCGAGATCGAACGCTGGCCGTGGTCGCTCGTCGACCGGCCCGACTGCAGCTGATGCCGAAGCAGATCGTCGACTTTGGCGTGCGCCTCATGTACCCGCGAACGCGGCGCGGCCGGTTGGCGCGGGATGCGGCACGCCTGGCGGGGCTCGCGATCGTCCTCTTCGTCTGGTCGCTGCTGACGTTCAACGACTACCAGCACGACGCCCGGGCGTACTGGGCGCTCGACCTCGACAGCCTCTATTCGCGCGGGCAGGTGGGTGGGGTCGACGCGTTCCTCTACTCGCCGGCATTCGCCCAGGCATTTACGCCGCTGACCTGGCTGCCGTGGGCCGTGTTCGCAGGCCTGTGGGCCGCGCTCAACCTGGCGGCGTTGACCTGGATGGCGGGGCCGGCAATCGCCGGGCTGCTGCTCGTCGTTCCAGGATCGCCCGTCATCGACGAGGTCGGAACCGGCAACATCCACCTCATGCTCGGTGCCGCGATCGCGCTCAGCTTCCGATGGCCGTCCGCCTGGGCACTGCCACTCCTGACGAAGGTGACACCCGGCGTCGGCGTCCTGTGGCTGGCGGGCGCGCGCCGCTGGCGGTCCCTCGCGATCGCGCTGGGGACGACCGCGGCGATCGTCCTCGTCTCATTCGTCCTCGCGCCGCAGCTGTGGTTCGACTGGCTCAATGTGCTCACCGGCAACGTCGACCGGCCGATCCCGACCGAGATCGCCGTCATCCCGGGGCCGCTGTGGGCTCGGACGATCGCGGCAGCCGCGGTGGCGTTGATCGGTGGCTGGCGCGGCTGGCTATGGACGGCGCCGGTGGCCGCGACCATCGCGCTGCCGGTGCCATGGTCGTCGGGCCTCACGATCCTGGTGGCCTGCATCTGGCTCGCACGGCGGCACCTGGAGCGCATCCATGCCGATGACTGAGCGCCGGCGCGGAATCCCTGCGAGCTGGATCGCCATCGCCGCGTTCTTCGCACTCGTCGTGCTGCCACGGCCGGCCATCCCGCTCATCGACGGCGACGTCTACTGGCACATCCGGGCCGGCGCGACCGTGCTCGACACCGGCGCCGTTCCGAAGGTCGACACGTGGAGCATCGTCGGAGATGGCATGCGCTGGATCAGCCAGGACTGGCTGAGCAACGTGTTCCTTGCGCTCGGATGGCGGCTGGGCGAGATCGGGCCAACCGTCCTCAGCATCGGCTGGGCACTCCTGGTCGTTCTCGCGCTGGCACTGTTGTGGTGGGCCTACGGGCGCCGAAAGCCCGATGCCGGCTGGCTGGGGCGAATCATCTGGCTGGCGGCGGGGCTCATCGTCGCCGGGCCGGTGCTGGGCGTCCGCGTCCAGGTCGTGGACCTCACCCTCGGGGCCGCGGTCCTCGCTTGCCTGTGGGCGTACGAGACCGATCGGCGACTGCGCTGGCTCGTGGCCCTGCCGCTGCTCGCCATGGCCTGGGCGAACCTGCATGCCGGCTGGCCGCTCCTCTTCCTCCTCGGAGGCGCCGTCCTGGCGGGGGAAGCGGTCGATCGGGTGCTGCGACGCGGCAATCCGCTCGCATGGCGCGATCTCGGTCGCCTCGCGGTCTGCGCTGGCCGTCTCGGTGCCAATGGTCGCCATCAACCCGAACGGACTCGACCTCTACACCTACCCGTTGCAGACCTCGTCCATCGCGGCCCATCGTGACTTCGTGTCGGAATGGCAGCCGCCGGACCCGGGCACCTTCATCGGTCAGGTCTTCATCGTCTTCACGGTGGTCTTCGTGCTCCCGGCCCTGTGGCTGGGTCTGCGCCGCCTGCGCGCGGCCGACCTGCTGACCATGGCGGGGCTGACGGTGATGATCGCCCTCGGCGCGCGATTCCTGCTGGTGGCGCCGTTGATCGCCGCCACCGCCGGGCTGGCGCTGGAGCCGGCGCTGGCGGGAACTCGCCTCGGGCGCCGATTCGGCCCGATCCTCCGCCGGCTGGGGACCCCACGCCGGTCGGGCACGTACTCCCTCGTCAACGGTGCACTCGTCGCGGTCGTCGTCTTTGCCGGGTTCGCGGTGACGCTTGCTCGCACGGCTCCGTCGGTCCAAGCCGAATGATCGACGACCACATGCCCGTCGCGGCGGTCGACTGGATCATCGCCAACGACCCGGTGACCGACCGTTCAACCAGTATTCATGGGGCGGCTATCTGGGCCTGCGCGTGCCGGAGGACCCGATTTACATCGACGGCCGCATCCGACATCTACGGCGACGCGCCCATCCGAGAGTTCGCCGATGCCGTCCAGCTCCGTACGGATCCCCAGGAGTTGTTCGACAAGTACGAGATTGACTACGTCTCTACGGCGTGGATCAGGATCCGCCGTGGCTCGGCGAGAGCGAGGGAAATCACTACACCGATAACTGGACAGCTATCTGGGTTCGTCGGGCAATGACGGGCACGGACTGCGTCGCAATGGCTAGATGGCAACGGAGGCACACATGACCCCGAGCAGCCGACCTCAATGAACACCTCATCAGCTGACGTCGAGCGGCCGGCACTTGCTCGAGCGTCAGCGCAGGTCGAAATCTCCGCGGTCGTGCCGGTGTATCGCTCTGCGCCGATACTGCCGGAACTCCATCGTCGCCTGACGAGCGCACCTCGCGCCCTGGCGAGCCGACTACGAAATCATCCTCGTCGAAGACGGTGGCGGACGATGGGTCCTGGCAGGACGATCGAGCGATTCGGAGAGTGACACGTCCGGGGCATTCAGGATGAGCCGCAACTACGGGCAGCACAACGCGCTGCTCTGTGGGATCCGCGCGGCGCGCTCTACGGAGTCATCGTGACGCTCGATGACGACCTACAAAATCCACCCGAGGAGATCTCTCAAATTCTCGCCCGACTGGAGAGAAGAACGAAGATGTGGTCTATGGCACGCCGGCTCAGCGAGCAGCACGGCTTTCTTCGCGACCTGGCGTCCCGGATCACCAAGCTGGCGCTTCAGAGCGTCATGGGAGCCGAGACGGCCCGGCGCGTCAGCACGTTCCGGCTGTTCCGGACCCGCCTCCGCGATGCCTTCACGGACTATCAAGGCCCGTTCGTCTCGATCGACGTGCTCCTGACGTGGGACGACCTCGGCTTTCTCCTTCGTCCCGGTCGAGCACGACCCTCGTGTCGTCGGTCGCGTCGAACTACACGTTCCGGACGGCTGGTTGCCCACGCTCTCAACATGGCAACAGGCTTCAGCACGGTCCCACTCCAGAGTCGCAAGCATCGTCGGCTTCCTGTTCACCCTGTTCGGGTTCGTGATCCTCGGATACGTGTTGTTGAACTTCCTGCTCAAGCGGCAGTGCCGTCCCGGGTTTCGCGTTCCTCGCATCGATCATCGCAGTGTTCAGTGGCGCTCAGCTGTTCGCGCTTGGGCATCATCGGCGAGTACCTCGCCCGAATTCACTTCCGCACGATGGGGCGCCCCACGTATGTGGTGCCGAAGCGTCGGTCGAACCACCGATGCCGACACCTCGCGTGCCTGAGCTAGCGACGCGAAGTGGTATATTTTTTCTGCGCATCTATTAGCTCCATGCACTTGAGCAACTCAATGAGGCCGCCCGAAGATCCCGTTCAACAGAGCCGTACATGACCGGGCAAGGAGCTGTCGTACATCGCCAAGGCCCACGCCAACGGTCACCTGGCGGGCAATGGCGAGTTCACGAAGCGCTGCTGTGCCTGGCTGGAGCGGCGGACCGGCGCCGAAAAGGCGCTGCTGACGCACTCCTGCACCGCGGCGCTCGAGATGGCCGCGATCCTGGCGGCGTCGCAAGCCGGCGACGAGGTGATCATGCCCTCGTTCACCTTCGTCTCGACGGCCAACGCCTTCGTGCTCGCGGCGCGACGCCGGTCTTCGTCGACATCCGCCCCGACACGCTCAATCTCGACGAGACGACGCGTCGAGGCGGCGATCACGCCGCGCACGCAGGCCATCGTGCCGGTCCACTACGCCGGCGTCGGCGTGCGAGATGGACGCGATCATGGACGATCGCCGAACGCCACGGCCTGCTCGTCATCGAGGACGCCGCCCAGGGCCTCTATGCCAACGTACAAGGGCCGGCCGCTCGGCACGATCGGCCACTGCGGCGCTGTCAGCTTCCACGAGACCAAGAACATCATCTCCGGCGAGGGCGGCGCGCTGCTCATCAACGACCGCGGCGCTTCGTCGAGCGCGCCGAGATCATCCGCGAGAAGGGCACGAACCGCAGCCAGTTCTTCCGCGGCCAGGTGGACAAGTACACCTGGGTCGACGTCGGCTCGTCCTACCTGCCCGGCGAGATCGCCGCCGCCTTCCTCTGGGCGCAGATGGAAGATGCCGACTGCCATCACGGCGCGGCGGCTTGGCGATCTGGGCCGCACATACCACGACAGCGTTTCGCGGAATCCGGAAGCACGCGGGCAAGGTCCGGGCGGCCAATCGTCCGCCGGGAGTGCGATGCACAACGCGCACATGTACTACTTGCTGCATGCCCGATCTGGCGGCACGCACGGTGCTCATCGAGCCGGCTGCGGGCAAAGGGCATTCACTCCGTCTTCCACTACGTGCCGCTGCATTCGTCACCATTCGGAGCGGTCGCCTCGGCCGGCACCTGCCGGGGATATGGCTCAAACCATATTCCCGGCGAGCCCCTCGGCTCGATGGCCTATTCTCGATGGGCCTCGGGTGTGCCTTGACGAGGTGATCTCTCGAGGTGAGCGCGTCCAGCTGCGCTGACGAAGCCCAGCCATGCCCTCGCCTAGTGCCAAGGGTACAAGGTTGAGCCTGATTCAATAACACCTGGCCGGCCGACCGGGCTCGACCTTCGCAATGCCGACCTCGGTCGACGAGCGTGCACTCATCACCGGTCGATGACGACACTTCCCGTTCCAGGCCGACACGTCGATCACGCGGCCCTGGGTTGCCAGCTCCGCGTACCTCCTTGTACGCGGGCGACCGCGTGCACACTGTCTACATCTTCAGGAACCCGCCCCCGGCCTGGTCGTCGCGCCCGGAGTAGGGTGAGGTGACCCCACGAACTAGGTTGCAAACGCGCTCCGGCGGGCGCGCTCCAGCCGATCTCGCTGTCATTCGGCCTTCGCTTACGGACCCTGAAGGTCGCTCTCGCGCATGATCCTTAGGCACACGCGGTGCGCATCGCTGATGATCGACGCGGGCAGGTAGGCTCTCAAGTAGGTTGCAAAATCCCTGCATCACTCTCTTCGTCGCTTCGGCATTCGCCCTCGTCAGGGCCGAGCTGTCACTCTATCTGCTGCGGACGATCTCCCCGCTATCGACATCATGTGCCGACGTGGCAGAGCTGGCGCCGCTGTGGTCTTCGCCGTTAACGATCGCCCAGACGGAGGGTGAAAAAGCCGCGATAGGCCGGCAGCAAATGAGTCGTGGAAGACGAAGGCCCCGAGACGAGCCCGCTCGTAGACGTATGGGCGGAACCATGTAGCGCCAGTTGACTGCGAGTAGAAGGTCGATCGGGGTCGAGTCCCAGAAGGCCCGCCACCGATCAGCGCCTACCGACTTTGCTTCGAAGAAGCGGCCGCCACCCTTTAGCGTCGTTTCTCGGATGCTATCGAGGTACGGTGGCTCGCCATCCTCCTCGCGAAAGCTGAACACCACCAGCTCCGCCGCAGGCGCCAATGCGCTAAGGCGCTCCAGCATGCGGAGGCCGCGTCGTGTGGCGCCAAGGAAAACGATCCGCATGGCAGTCGTGGCTCGTCAGAGTCGCCGAGATCCGACATGCGCGTGCCGATTCGCAATGGTCGACACGAGAGGCAGATGGAGGCTGCGTGGAACGAAGTATTGGACTCACGGGACTCGCAGCAGCTCGGCTGTTCCGAACCGCGCGATGGTGATCGCGTCCGGCACAAGTGCATTCGGGTGCATGGTGTCCGAATAGATGTAGTGGATGTCGTGCTAACGCACGAAACGACGTACCGCCGCTGAAGACGGGCGCGCATCCGCGTCTGGGTACAAGCGACGTTGCGGGGCCTGCGCAAAGAGCGGACTTGGAACATTCCGGGAGATCGCCGTGCCGGTCAGCGCCCCGAAGAATTCCGACTGAAAGCACATTGGAATCATGCGCCGCCCCGTGTGCGCGTCGACGCTGATAAGACGCGACTCCCAGACTGAGATCTCCTCGGAGCGGCTGACACGAATACGCGATCTTCGCGCCCGAAGGCAGCCTGTTGATCGCTTCTAGGAGGGCGATAGGGATCGGCTCGTAGTCATTCGGACCAAATTTGTACAACCGGAAGACACCCGCCACGACTCCAATCTCCAGCTGGATGGTGATCAAGATCAATATCGCCACCGCCAATCCCCCGCGACCTTTATCTCGGGCGCGTTCCCAGAGATCTAGTGCGGCAATGGCGGCCGCTGGCATGGCGAAGACAGCGATACCCCCAAAAAAGACATGGAACATGTTGAAGTCCCCCAGACGAGCGCCCCACGCCAATGCACCCACGAGCAGGAGTGCCATCGTCCCGAGGAGGGGTCAGCCTTAGGCCTTGAGACCTCGCCCGCGTTCGTTCGTCGAGAAAGCCAGGCCCGCGGGTATCGCGAGAATTGCCCCCGCACCCGCGCTCGTCAGCAGGATCGACTCGCGCCATGAGTCATTGAACGGTTGGACGCTGGCCGACAGGCCGCTGTGCGGCGAGACCGTGTTGCGTGAGGACTCCCCAGGCAACGGTCACGGCGGCGGCAAGGCTGGCGGTGGCAGTCAGCGCACGCAGGCCGGGAGCCGGTCGAAGCGTCATTCCCTGCAGCGCTCGCGAGCTCGCCCACCGCAGCACAACAACCGCCAATCCAATCAGAGCCAGCGTCGCGATCACGAGATGGGCAGGAACACGCTTGCCAACACCGCACCGCAGAAGAGAGTTAGACGCGATGTGTGGCGCTTGTCCTTGTAGACGGCGAGGATGTACAAGCCGAGCAGGACGCTGATCACCGCCAGGCCGTAGAGAGTGATGCCGAACACCAGCCCCGTGGCCACTAGCCGAAATACGGGCCGGAGGGGCATGGGGGCCAGAAAGAGACAACACACGCCACCATACGCAAACACCCGCCGCGAGGACGACGCAGTGAATCTCCGCACGAGCGTGCCGGTGAGAGCTGCAGCCGCCAACAGACCGGGGGCCGGCCAGCAACCAGCGGCGAGCCACCACGGGATCCAAGCCGTCGTGGTGGTCAACGCCGCGGCAATCCACAGCTCGCCCCAGGGATGCCAGGTGGCTGGCCAGACCGGGCAGGCCGTCGAAGCCGGATGGAGAGTAGATCGATTCGGTCCCGGTGCGAGCCAGTCGCCCGCGCCGAGAACCGAGTAGAAGGCCTCGTCTAGAAATTCAACGGGCTGAACGCCATCTCGTGGACTCGGCGCTGTGGTCACTCCGTAGAGCAGTCCAACCAGAAAGATGAACGCCGTCCCCATAACCACTGCGAAGATCAGCCCCCGCCGAGATGACTCGGGGCCGTCGACAATCGGTGGCCGTATCTCCTCCCGCCGTACCCGGTTCGCGCGGCCTGTCCCCGGACCAAACAGCGAGGACGATGCTCACGGCGAAGGCCGCCGCTACTGGTGTGAACGAGCTCCTTCCGCCAGAGAACAACGCCGCCCAGAAGGCGGCAACACCTGAGGAGACCCGAACCCATCCCCACCCCGAGCGTCTCTCCCCAAGGGGCACGCGCATCGAGCAAGCCCACGCGACGAGCGATCCAAATGCCGATGACGAGGCACGCGGTGCCGAGAATCAGAGCGACGCCGAACGCGAGCCAGACCCGGCCGTCGGACAGGGCGGCGGCGAGGTCGGTCCGCACCAGCTCCAGGTGAACGCGTGGACCCGTACGGCCCTCCTGCCGATCCCGTTGAGCTAGCTCAATTATCGGAAGAGCAGGTATTGCGCGAGCCAGTAGGGAGTGACTGCCAACCCGGCCCAGCCGACGCGACCCTTGAGCGTGAGCCATATCCCAAGCGGTATCCCAAGGATCAACCACCACAGGCCGACGAAAAAGGAAGGCCCGATGTTAAAGGGCGGTTGGTTGTACCTAAGCATCGCGTCCATCCAGGCCGCCGCGTAGCCGCTGATGAGCACGCGATACGAGCGCGTGGCCGACCGAAAATGATGAACAGTCGATGAGTCAGATCTGGTAGCTTCCACAACAACCAAACGGCTAGCGGCACCTGCAACGGACGTGGCATCAGGAAGAGCAGGGACATGAAAACGAGGCTCCATGCTTGCCGGCTCCCGCGCAGGGCGAGAGTCGCCGGCCGCGAAGATCTGAACGATGATGACATTTCCGCTGTGAGGCATCGGTCCAGAACGCCCAACGACACGAGAACGAGCCCGATGAGGCGCCAATCTCGCAGCAGCAATACCCATGCGAAATGGAGGGCGACCCACAGCCAGTAGCCGAGGTACGACACCCCGGCCATGATCCAGCCGGCGACGGGCGACCACACAAACGGTGGCCAAATGCTGAGGATCGTACAGGTCACCTCTGGCGATCGCCTCGGGCAAGCGTGCTCCAGAGCTTCCAGTCAGTGATCTCCGGCGGAGAATCGAACGCCGTCGATGATCAGGCCGATATTGACCGCGGCATACAGGGCGATGCCCCATGAGTGGCCACGAAAGATGCGGGAGTGCCTGCGGCTTTCGCATCTCGATCAGCTTTGCAAGCATCGTCAGGACCTTGGCAATTTGGACGATGGCAATTCGGCGTCGTCAACCCGACTCGCACTCGGCGACGAGAAGCACGGCCACCTCGTCCGGTGGACCTCGCACCAGCCGGCGTCCTGGGCGAGCGCCGTCGACGAGGGCCGCCTCGGGCGGGAGCAGGATCGCATCGGCTCCGTATGGAGGCCAGCAGGTCTTCCCAGCCGTCCTCGGCGTTCCTGATCGAGACGTAGTCCTCCAGGATCTGCTCGTCGTACATGTCGTTGCGGCCGTCGACGAAGACGCGCGCCCCGGAGTCGAACAGCCGGTAGATCACGTAGCCGCCCCAGTGGTACTCGGCCAGCACGCGCGCGTCGGGGTCAAGCTCCTCGAGCCGATCCACCGCCGCGACGGGGAAGCTGCGCGCGAATGACCCGGTCACCCGCCACCGCCGGCAGGCGCGGGATGATGAGGACTGCCGACACCAGGACCACGGCCGCCAGCCCCAGCTCCATCAGCCGGCGGGTGCGCTGGACGCGCTCGCGCCGAGCGGGGACGCCCTCGCCGGGCAGCCTGTCGGCGAGGCCCGAGGGCGAGGGTGGGAAGCGCCAGCAGCGCCGCCAGCGGGACGTTCCGCGTGGCGAGCAGCGCGCCGATCACGCCGCACGCGGCCATGAACGCCAGCCAGCCCGGGTGTCGCGCGCATGCCGTTCAGCAGGACCGCCGCGATGAGCACCAGCAGCCCGAGCTGCACCGGATCGTGGAAGTTCGGCGACTGCCACTCGGAGATGTGGCGGAGTCCCCAGTCGCCGGCCTCGAGGTAGCGCAACGGGTAGAGCAGCCCTGCCGGCCCGGCCGGCGTCAGGCTCGAGGCGACGAACGGCGGCGACCAGCACGCCGAGCATCTCCCAGCGGCGCGGTGCCATCGGTGTCCGTCCGAGGAGCGTAAAGAGCACGTAGACGCCCAGCACGCCGAGCCCGATCACGTACAGCCCATGCACGTTCGCCCAGACCGCGAAGAGCGGGACGGTCAGCCACGGGCGCCACCGGTGTTCCGGTCGGATGGTCAGCATCCCGGACAGCAGGATTCCGAGGAAGAGCCAGGAGATCGCCTGCGGGCGGATGGTGGCGTACGAGGCATACAGGTAGACCACCAGCCCGGTGGCCAGGGCCAGCGGCAGCATCGGCACGCCCATCCGGCGCAGCGTCCAGGCCACCACCAGCGGCCCGGAGATGCTGATCACGCCGAACACGAAGGCCGTGATGCCGACGCCGAGGCCACTCACCAGCCAGTAGATGAGGAGCTCACCGAGCCATTCGTGCATGACCCACGGCTGACCCGCCCAGGTGTACGAGAACGGATCGGTGCTCATCACGCCGCGCTCCGCGACCAGCCGGCCCGCCGTCACGTGCCAGTAGTAGTCGCTGTCGACCAGGCCACGCACCGTGGTGAGGATCCCGAAGAGGCCGGCCACGGTGATCGCGAAGATCGCGAACGGGCTCGGAAGGCGTGGCTGCATCGGCGGTGAGTCTACGCGCCCGGCACCAGCTCCAAAGGTGGCGAAAGTACCAACTTGGGACCGGTGCCCCGCCGATAGACTCGGCACGCATGGCGCCCCGTTACCCGTTCCGCGACCTTGCTCTGCTGCTCGTGGCCGCGCTCGTCGCGCGGGTGGTTGCCGCCTGGCTCGTGCCGTCGGCGCCCTACACCGATGCGGCCTACTACACCCTCGTCGCCGAGCGCCTGGCCGATGGGCACGGCTTCACGCTCCCAGTCCTCTATTCCTTCCTCGAGGTCGGTGGAACGCTGCCATCGCACCCGGTGCTGCCCGTTGACAGCAACGGGCACTGGATGCCGTTGACGTCCGTCATCGCAGCCGGCTCCATGGCGCTCTTCGGCTCCGACTGGCGCGCGGGGCAGATACCGATGGTGCTGCTCGCGGTCGCATGGGTCGGGATCACGCACCTCGTCACCTGGGACCTGTGGCAGGTCCGCGGCCATGCCCTGGTGGCCGGGGTGCTTGCGATCTTCGCCGGACCGCTGCTGGTGATGCTGCCCCTCGTCGACTCCTTCGCGCCATTCGCCGTGCTGGGCGCGCTGGCGCTGTGGGCCTCGATGCGGGCCGTCCGCTCCGAGCGATGGGGCTGGTGGCTGGTGCTCGCCGGCGCGCTGATCGGCCTTGCCACGCTGGCCCGCATTGACGGCCTCTTCCTGGCGATCGCGCCGGCAGTCGCCTGGTGGAGCCGACTTCGCTCGGCGCGGTTGTCGGTCGCGCTCGCATTCGGCGTTGCGTCCGCCGTTATTGGCCTGGTCGTCCTCGCGCCCTGGCTGGCGCGAAACCTCGCCGTCTACGGTGCCGCGCTGCCGTCCGCCGGCGGGCACACCCTGTGGATCACCTCGTACAACGAGCAGTTCTCGATCGGCCACGAGGTCTCGCTCTCCACCTACCTCGCCTGGGGTATCGGCCCGATCGTGGGCAGCAAGCTGGCCGCGCTGGCGGAGCTGGCCGGTCGCACGGTCGCGGTCACCGGCGGTGTCTTTGCGCTCTTCTTCGTCGGCGGGTCGTGGATGCTTCGGCACCGGCCGGAGGTCCGTCCCTTCCTTGCCTATTGGATCGTCATGTTCCTGGCGATGGGGATCCTCTTCACCTTCCACGCGCCAAAGGGCGCATTCGTGCACTCCGCCCCGGCCTGGCTGCCGATGGCCTTCGCCATCGCGGTCGGCAGCGTGGCTCCGGTGTCGACCGCGCTCGGCCGGGCCTGGCCGTTCCTGCGGCGGCCGCAGACGCATCGCTTCCTGATGGGAGCGGCGTTGCTGGCTGCCGTCTTCCTGTCGGTGGTGAGCTCGGCGGTGCTCCTGGCAGGGTGGCGGACAGCGAACGAACGGCTGGCCACTGCCGCCGCCTTCCTGTCGGCAAACGTTCCGAAGGACCAGGTCGTCATGTTCGCCGACCCGGCGCGACTCAACCTGCTGACCGGACACCCCGGCGTGTCGGCGCCCTTCGATCCCTTCGCGGTCATCGGCGAGGTCGTGGACGCCTACCGCGTCCGGTGGGTGGTGGTCACCCTGGAGCCCGGCGAGACCAGGGACGCGCTGGGACTCTGGGATGGTGCGGCGGGCGTCGACGCCACCGGCGCATCGCCCGATTTCCTGCCGCCGCAGCCGGCATTCGAGGCCGAGGGCGTGCGCATTTTCGAGGTCGTCGAGTAGGCGACCCGCGTTCCCGTCGAAGAACGGAGCCAGTACTTCTGTGCCCAAAGTACTGTTGCCTGCATGCACAGGACGCCGACAGCATGGGCGCGAGGTCCGGTACTACGTCGGACCCGGTACTCAAGGGGAACCATGCCGAACGATCCCGTGCGAGGGCCCGCCAACGAGCGGTTCGACCGCATCGGCGCCGAGGCGACGGAGAGCCTGAGCGGCGACTCCCGCCGCGTGCACGAGCTGGCCGAGCAGTTCCGCGAGCAGTATCGGCGCGACCTCGAGGAGTGGATGCAGCTCCGGGCGCGGCTCGACCGCCGCGGCGGCTCACTCCGCCCGGTCGGTACCGATGCGCTCCGCGCCGAGTACGAGGCGCGCGGCAGAGACCTCGCGACGCTGCAGGCACGACTGAAGCGCCTCGACGTGGTCGCCCGCCAGCTGGACATCCTGTGGAGCTACCTCGACTCGCCAGGGGAGGCGGCCGACGAGCCGGGACCGATGGCCGACGACTCGCCGGCCGCGATGAGCCTGCGCATCGTGCAGGCCCAGGAGGGAGAGCGGCAGCGCATGGCCGAGGACATCCACGACGGTCCGGCGCAGGTGCTCACCAACGCCATCTTCCAGGTGGAGTACCTGGACCGGATCCTTGGCGACACCGATCGGCCGGCACAGGCCGAGATCGCCTTCCTGCGCGACATGCTGCGCAACGGGCTCGACGAGGTCCGCGCATTCATCACTGACCTGCGGCCACCGCTCGCCGACGTGGGAGTCGCGGCCGCGCTGAACCTTCGCGCGCAGCAGCTCGAGGAGCGGCACGGCATCGTCGTCGAGGTATCGCTCGACGGCATCGACGATCGCCTGACGCCGGCGCAGCGCGCATCGGTCCTGCGGATCGTGCAGGAGGCATTGCAGAACGTGCGCAAGCACGCGGCGGCCAGCAAGGTCGCCATCGGTCTCGAGGGCGACGCGGTCGTCATCGAGGACAACGGTCGTGGCTTCGACCTGATGCGGCTCGCATCGGGGACGAGCCGGAACTTCGGATTGCAGTTCATGCGGGAGCGCGCCGAGCTTATCGGCGGTCAGCTCCAGATCGAGTCACGACAGGGTGAAGGCACCCGAATCCTGCTGCGGCTGCCGCGGCGGGCATCGTGACGAGCACGAAGAGGAGAGAACCAGTGGAAGCCGAGTTGAAGGACGAACGACGCAGAGGCGGCGACCGCCGCGCCGGGAAGACACGAGTGGTCATCGTCGACGGCCACACGCTGTTCCGTCGCGGCGTCCGCAACATCCTGGACCTCGAGGACGACATCGAGGTCGTCGGCGAGGCCGGCACCGGGCGCGAGGCCCTGGCAGCGATCCAGGAGCTGACCCCCGACGTGGTCCTCATGGACCTGGGCCTCCCCGCCCCGAACGGGATCGAGACGACCCAGCGCGTGAAGCGCGAGCTTCCGCACACCGGGGTCATCGTCCTGGCGTCGAACGACGACGAGGATCAGCTGTTCGATGCCATCAAGGCCGGCGCCGCGGCGTACGTGCTCAAGGACATCGATCCGACCGACCTGATCGCCATCATCCGGCGGGTCCGCCTGGGCGAGTACCTGATCAACGACAAGGTCTTCGCCAAGCCGGCCGTCGCCTCGCGCGTCCTCAAGGAGTTCCGCGAGCTGGCGGTCTACGGGTCAGAGGCGCAGCCGATCTTCGCGCCGCTCTCTCCCCGCGAGGTCGAGATCCTGGACAACATCGCGCAGGGGATGACCAACAAGCAGGTCGCCTATGCGCTGGGGATCAGCGAGCAGACCGTGAAGAATCACATGAGCTCGATCCTTCGCAAGCTCTCGGTCAACGACCGCACCCAGGCAGTCGTCTACGCGATGCGCCAGGGCTGGATCAAGATCCCCGAGGACTGAGCGACGGAAGTCCCGCTCCGCTCGGTACGGGAGTTCCATTGGTCGCTCCGAGGAGCCCATCTAGCGTTCCGCTCACGTCGTCGCGGGTATCCGGGGCGATCTTCATCCGGGGGGACCGGCGCCGAGTCGGTCCCCGGGTCTCCTCCTCCGGTGCCAGGGAGCCGCTCCGCAAGGGGCGGCTCCCGTCCATGTACGAGCTCCATCGGTCTTGACAGGAGCGGCGCCCTTGGCGCAAGGTACGCTCCGCTGCAGGGGGTTGTAGGACCATTCGGCCATATCAAGTGCCGAGCGCTGCCCTTACGCTCCAGCAGCAAATCTTCTCGGAAAGGAGGTTCCCAAACACATGAAGCTTTTCATCAGCAATCTTCTGGCTCGCTTCCAGAGCAAGGATGAGGAAGGTCAGACGCTCGTCGAGTACGGTCTTCTGCTCGCCCTCATTGCGATCATCATCATCGTGGCCCTGATCTTCCTTGGCCCGATCATCAGCCAGCTGTTCCAGAACGTCGGCACGACGCTGAATAACGTCTAAGTCGATCCTGTAACTCTGCGGAAAGCCCCTCGGCAGCTGCCGGGGGGTTTTCCTGTCCATCAATGGGGACCTCGGAGTACCACCCGGCGAGTAGGCCACAAGTCCAGTCGTGGGACTTGCCGCGCGTGCGTAGACTGTTGACCGCAGTCACAACTGGTGACCGCACCCGCGAACTCATCCGTACTCAACCACCCATGATCAAAGGGGTATCTTCGTGAAGCGATCGAATCGCCTCGTCATCCTCGTCGGCGTACTGCTTGCCGTCGTCGCGTTCGTTGCCATCGTGATCCTGCTGAACCAGGCGCCGTCAGGCCCGGTGGCTCCGGAGGAAGTCAAGGAGACGGTCCTCGTCGCCACGGAGGACATCGCCATCGGACAGCCGGTCTCGCCCGACGTGGTCGAAGAGCAGGAAATCAACCCCGAGGCCGTCCAGGGCACGCCGCTCCGCAGCACGACCGCGGTCGCGGGCCAGCCCGCGCTCTTCGCGATCCCGGCCGGAGCGCAGGTCCCCGGCGAGGCGATCGGCATCGGCACGAACCCCATCGTCAACATCCCCGCTCTCCTGAACCCCGGCGAGAAGGCAATCGCCTTCCAGGTCGAACGCTCCACCGGCCTCGACTTCCTGGTCAAGGGCGGCGACACCATCGACATCATCGTGTCGCAGCAGATCAGCGTGCTCCAGGAGACCGCCGATTCAGCCGCCAACCCTGACCCGGAGGCCCCACCGCGGTTCGAGCAGGTCACCGGCCTCTCCGACCAGCGCACGGTCAAGGCCATCCTCCAGAACAAGCGCGTCCTCTACGTCAGCGCGACGCGGGCGGTCGAGCCTGAGCCCGTCGATGCCGACGGCGACGGCGTTGCCGATCCGGAGCAGCCGGCGCAGGCCGTCATCGACAGCGTGATCATCGTCTTTGCGGGCACCGATCAGGACGCTGAAGTGATCAAGTTCGCCCAGAACGACCTCAGCGAGGTCGGGTTCCTGACCGCGGTCGTGCGCCATGCCGACGATGACGCCATCGAGACGACGCTCGGCGTCACGATCGACCAGCTGGTGTCCGAGTACGGGCTCCGCATCCCGGCCATCGTCGAGCAGCTCAACGAGGAGGTGGCGCCGTAGGAGGCTCACGCCTCCCACGGTTCGCCAGGAGAATCCCAGCATGATCAAGGTCCTCATCGTCGACGACATCCCCGAGACGCGCGACCACCTGTCGCGCCTCCTCGGGCTGGAGCGCGAGATCGACGTGGCCGGCACCGCCGGCTCCGGCGAGGAAGCGATCCGGGTCGCGATGGAGATGCGCCCAGACGTGATCGTCATGGACATCAACATGCCGGGCATGGATGGCATCGCCGCCGCGGAGATCATCTCCCAGCGGCTGCCGCACAGCCCGATCATCATGATGAGCGTCCACGGCGAAGCCGAGCACCTGAAGCGTTCGATGCTCGCGGGGGCGCGCGAGTTCCTTGTCAAGCCGTTCAGCGGGGACGAGTTCGCCACGTCCATCAAGCGCGTCGTGGAGCGCGAAGTCGCGCGCCGCGAGCAGATGCAGGCTGCTGCCGGTGTGGTCGTATCGGCGCCCGCCACGAGCGAGAACGGTGACGACCACCAGGTCATCGCCGTCTTCTCGCCGAAGGGCGGATCCGGAAAGACGACGCTCGCCGTGAACCTGGCGCTTGCCCTGAAGGGGGAAACGAACCAGCGGGTTGCGCTGGTCGACGCGAACCTCCAGTTCGGCGACGTCGGGGTGCTGCTCAACCTGAACCCCAAGAACCGCTCCGTGGTGGATGCGGTCGGGGGCGGAGAGCCGGATCGCGACATCGTCGAATCGGTCATGGTCGATCACTCGACCGGCATTCGGGTCCTCCTGGCGCCGCCATCGCCGGAGGGCGCCGACCTCGTCACCGCGGCCTACCTCAGGAAGATGATCGGGTACCTGCGCGAGACGCATGACTGGGTCGTCGTCGATCTGCCGTCCGGGCTGAATGACCACACGCTCGGCGTGCTGGACGCGGCCGACCAGATCCTGGTCGTCGCGGCACTCGAGATCACCACCATCAAGAACGTGCGGCTCTTCCTGGAGGTCGCCGACCAGCTCGACTACGAACGATCGAAGCTGCGCCTCGTCATCAACCGCTCCGATGCGTCGCAGGGCATCCGTATCAGCGACGTCGAGGCCTCCATCCGTCGCACGATCGACGGCACCATCGTCTCGGATGGCCGCCTGGCCGTGCTCGCAGTGAATCGTGGCGTACCGTTCGTCGTATCTCATCCGGAGTCGCCGCTCTCGCGCGACGTCATCCAGCTCGCCCGAACAATCGCCGGCGAGGGATCTGCCACCACCGCAAAGACCGAGAAGTCCGCGAAGCGCGGTCTCTTCGCACGCCGCTGAGCTGATTGGAAGGAACCCAGCACATGTCATTGCTGAAGCGCATCGAGCGGGCCCGTCCCGCTGCCGAGGGGGAAGTGCAGACGCCTGCCGTTCCGGCACCGCCTCCGACGTCGGGCGGGACGCCACAGACGCCCGCCGAGACTCCCGGGAGCCCGCCGGCCTCACCGCCGGCCGGCGCGCCGTCGCGATTCGCCGGCGCCATGCCGGCCCGCGAGTCGTTCCGGGAGGCGAAGTTCCGCGTCCAGAACCGGCTCGTCAACGAGCTCGATCCCAAGCTCGACCTCTCGAACCAGGTGGAGGTCCGCCGCCAGATCGAGGAGCTCTTCGGCAAGATCGCCGACGAGGAGGGCCTCGCCCTCACCCGGGCAGAGCGCGTCCGCATGCTCGAGCAGATCACGGACGAGATCCTGGGCCTCGGCCCGCTCGAGCCGCTGCTCCGCGACGAGACCCTCACCGAGGTGATGGTCAACGGACCCCAGCAGGTCTACATCGAGCGTGACGGCAAGCTGGAGCTCACCAACGTGACCTTCCAGAACGACGAGCACGTCATGCGGATCATCCAGCGCATCATCGCGCCGATCGGCCGTCGCGTGGACGAGTCGAGCCCGATGGTCGACGCCCGCCTTGCCGACGGCTCGCGCGTGAACGCGATCATTCCGCCGCTCTCCCTCGTCGGCCCGGTCGTCACCATCCGAAAGTTCTCGGCCACCCCGTTCACGGTCGACGACCTGATCCGGTTCGGCACCGCAACTCCCGACATGTTCGAGTTCCTCGAGGCCTGCGTGAAGGCCCGCCTGAACATCTTCGTGGCCGGCGGCACCGGCTCCGGCAAGACCACCATGCTCAACATCCTGTCGTCGTTCATCCCGGATGACGAGCGCATCGTGACCATCGAGGACGCCGCCGAGCTCCAGCTCCGCCAGGAGCACGTCATCACCCTCGAGGCACGACCCTCGAACATCGAGGGCAAGGGCGCCATCCCGATTCGCGAGCTGGTGCGCAACTCGCTGCGCATGCGCCCCGACCGCATCGTGGTCGGGGAGTGCCGCTCGGGGGAGGCGCTCGACATGCTCCAGGCAATGAACACCGGCCACGACGGCTCGATGTCGACCGGCCACGCGAACACGCCGCGCGACATGCTCAGCCGCCTCGAGACAATGGTGCTCATGGCCGGCATGGACCTGCCCCTCCGGGCGATCCGCGAGCAGATCGCATCGGCCGTCGACCTCATCGTCCACCAGAACCGCCTGAAGGACGGAACGCGCAAGATCGTGAACATCACCGAGGTCCAGGGCATGGAGGGTGATGTGATCGTGATGCAGGACGTGTTCGTATTCGAGCAGACGGGCGTCGAGGACGGCAAGATCCAGGGTCGCCTGAAGCCGACCGGCATCCGCCCCCACTTCGTCGAGCGGTTCGACGTCGCCGGCATCCACCTCCCGCCGAACATCTTCGGAACTCCGTTCTGATGCTCCCACTCGTCATCGCAGGCCTGGCGGCTCTCGCCGTCGTCGTCATCGCCATCGGTATCTCGATGAGCGCCGGCGGTGGATCCGTCGCGTCGCGCCTCGAGCGCTACGCGTCCGCGGGCGGTGGTGAGTCCGGAGAGGGAAGCGGGGAATCCATCGTCGTCGCCGGCCTCTCACGGGTCATCGAGCGGCAGGACCTCGCGACCCGGTTGGCCGTCGACCTGGCGCGCGCCGACCTGAAGATGAAGCCGGCCGAGTTCCTGATCGCCTGGTTCCTCTCGCCGTTCGCCTTCTTCGCCGGCGCCTACGTGCTCGGCTTCATCTTCCCGGGCTTCCAGAACATCGTTGCCATGATCGCCTTCTTCCTGGTCGGCATCTACGCGCCGCGCTGGTACCTGAAGTACCGCCAGGGCAAGCGGATCAAGGCGTTCGCGCAGCAGCTGCCGGACACGATCACCCTGCTGGCGAACTCGCTGCGAGCCGGCTCGTCCTTCCTCCAGGGCATCGAGCTCGTGACGCGCGAGGCTCGTCCGCCGATCAGCGAGGAGTTCACCAGGGTCGTGCGCGACATGCAGCTGGGCCTGGCTCTCCAGCCGGCGCTCAACAACCTCGTGCGCCGCGTGGCCTCCGAGGACCTCGAGCTGATGGTCACCGCCATCCAGATCCAGGCCCAGGTCGGCGGCAACCTCGCAACCGTCCTCGACTCGATCGCCTTCACCATTCGAGAGCGGGTCCGCATCCAGGGCGAGATCCAGACCCTGACCGCCATGCAGCGCTACAGCGGCTACGTGATCACCCTCCTGCCGGTCGGCCTGGCCGGGATCCTCTTCCTGATCAGCCCCGGCTACATGGCCGCCATGCTCGAGAACCCACCCTCACTGCTCGGACTGCCGATGGGCGTCGTGCTCTTCGCCGTCGGGCTGCTCAGCATGGGCCTGGGGTATGTCTTCATCCGGAAAATCGTCGACATCAAGGTGTAGTGCATGTCCCCTGAAATTCTCATCGCCGTTGTCGCCGCAGCCGCGGTCCTGCTCATCACCTTCGGCGTCGCGGCACGTCCGTCGGAGGACGCCGTGCAGGCGCGCCTCTCGCAGCTCGTGGTTCAGCCCAAGACGATCGAGGAGATGGAGCTCCAGCAGCCCTTCTTCGAGCGCATCGTGCGGCCCACCATCCAGCGGCTCGCCCGTGCCGGCCGTCGCCAGGAAGGCGGCATGATCGCCCGGATCGACGCGAAGCTGGAGCGTGCCGGCTATCCCGGTGGCCTCCGGGGCGCCGACTGGGTCGGCGTCAAGCTCATGAGCGCTCTGGGATTTGCCGCACTCTTCTTCGTCCTCGGCCTGTTCCTCCTGGGATCGCCGATCATCGGCATCTTCGCCGCCATCATCGGCATCGCCATCGGCTACATCGCGCCAGAGTTCTGGCTGGGACGCAAGATGAAGGCCCGGAGCATGGCGATGATCCTCCAGCTTCCCGATGCGCTCGACCTGCTCACGATCTCGGTCGAGGCCGGTCTCGGCTTCGACGCCGCGCTGGCCAAGTGCGTCGAGAAGATGGATGGCCCGCTCGTCGACGAGTTCCGCCAGGCGCTGGCCGAAGTCCGCATGGGCCGCGTGCGACGCGAAGCGCTGCGCGACGTGGCAACCCGAGCCGACGCCCAGCCGGTGAGCAACTTCATCGGTGCCATCGTCCAGGCCGAGCAGCTCGGCGTGCCGATCGCCAAGGTCCTCCAGATCCAGTCGAACCAGCTCCGCATCGAGCGCCGGCAGCGCGCCGAAGAGGCCGCCGCGAAGGCGCCGGTCAAGATGCTCTTCCCGATGGTGGGCTGCATCTTCCCGACCATCTTCATCGTCATCCTCGGTCCGGCGGTCGTGACGATCATGGGCGGCGGGGCGGGAATCTAGCCCCCATGCTGCCGCCGGTTCGGCCGGCCATCCTGCTGGTCGACGACGACCTCACACTTCTCTCCGTCCTGACGCGGCGCGTCAGCCGCGCCGGCTACGAAGTCCGCACGGCAACCTCCGGTCCGGCGGCGCTGAAGCAGCTCGAGGGTTCCTGGCCGGCACTGCTCGTCATCGACGTGATGATGCCGGGCATGGATGGCTTCGAGCTCGCGCGGCGGGTGAAGCAGCTCGCCGACCTGCCGATCATCATCCTCTCGGCCGTCGACGCCTCCGAGGCGAAGGTCAGCGCGCTCGAGCTGTACGCCGAGGACTACGTCACCAAGCCGTTCGACCCGGACGAGCTCGTCGCCCGCATCCAGCGCGTCCTGCGCCGAGCATCGGCCGGCAGCCCACAGATTTCGCTCGATGGGGGCGACGTCGAGGTGGACTTCGCATCACGCCGCCTCACGACTCCGACGGGCACACAACAGCTGACACCGACCGAGGCGCGGCTGCTCCAGGTGCTGGCGGCCGCCGTCGACCGCATCGTGCCGACCGACGAGCTGCTCAGCCGGGTCTGGACCGACGCCGATGGCGCCGATCCCTCGTACCTGTGGGTGACCGTGCGGCGGCTTCGGCGCAAGCTGGAGGCGGATCCCGATCGGCCACGCTACCTGCTGACCGAGCGCGGCATCGGCTATCGGCTCACCTCGGGGACCGCCGCCACGCAGCGAGCCTAGGTTGCCGCGCGCCGGACTCTGGCCTCGCGTCTTCATCGGCCTCCTCCTCGCCGTCATTCCACCGATCCTCATGCTGGTGGCGGCGCTGCTGCTGACCCAGTCGATCTTCCGCGGCGCCGATCCTGGCGTCGTGGCAATCCTCGTCGTCGTCGGCGCCATCGCCTGGGCCGCGATCCTGGCGATCGTCTACACGCGCGGCCTTGCGGAGGACTTCCGCTCCTTCCTGTCGCTGGCCGAGCACGGGGAGCCGGTGGGGCAGCCCGACGCCGGCGATGCCTACCGGCAGGCGGCGAAGTCGCTCGACGAGCGGAACCGGCAGGTTGCGACGCTGGCCCAGCAGGCCAGCATGGTGCCGATCGATGACGAGCCCCGCGCCGTGGTCGCCTCGCTCGTTTCCGCGGTGAGGCTCGTGATGCGCGACCCGACCTGGCGCTGCGCAGTCCTCGAGGCCGAGAACACCGAGCTGCTGCCGGCCGGCGTCTATCACGCGACCGAGGACGAGCGCGACCCGGACCCGATCGGCGATATGGAGCGGTGGGCCTCGGTCTCGACGACCGGCACGTCGGCGCGCCGCAGCGAGGGCCCGTGGGGCGCCTTTGCCGTCGTCGACGTGGCGATCAGCGATCGCCTTCGCGCGATCCTCTACGCGCCGTGGGAGGGCAGGCTCGACCCGACGGCAGCCGAGCTCGACCTCCTTCGCCTGGTCGGCCAGCATGCCGGGACGGCGCTCGAGCACTCCCTCCTGTACGCGCAGGTTCGGAGCCAGGCCGATGAGCTCAATCGCCTCGCGGCCGTACAGGCGGACTTCCTGCGCGGCGTGACGCACGACCTGCAGACGCCGCTGACGAGCATCGGCGCGCTTGCCACCGAGCTGCGAGCGGACGACGGCGTGCCTCAGCGCGCCCGGGAGGACCTCGAGACGATCACGCACCAGGCCGAGCGCCTGCGCCGGATGGTGAGCCAGCTCCTGGTCGCGTCACGGCTCGAGGCCGGCGCGTTCACCCCGCAGGTGGAGGTATTCGCCGTCGCGCCGCTCGTCGAGCGAACGTGGGCTGCACTGCGAGCCGATCGGCCCTTCGATCTGACGGTGGAGGGCCCCGCGCACCTGGCCGTGGCCGACCCGGATCGGCTGGAGCAGGTGCTCTGGGCACTCCTCGACAACGCGGTCAAGTACAGTCCCGCCGGCTCACCGATCGACGTGCGCATCGTGCCGCTCGGCGACGAGCTGACCATCACCGTGCATGACGCGGGCGCAGGCATGGACGACTCCACTCGCACCAGGGCATTCGAGCAGTTCTATCGGTCCGATCAGGCGCGCAAGCTGGCGCCGGATGGAAGCGGCGTGGGGCTGTATGCCGCCCGCGGGCTGATGGAGGCGATGGGGGGCTCGATCAGCATCGAGAGTCGGATGGGCGAGGGAACCGCCATCACCCTTCGCATTCCTGCCGAGCTCGAGCGACGGCGTCGGCGAATGAGTACCAACGTACCGGTGTGGTCCCGGGCCATGTCCGCCAACCTGCAAGGTGATCTGCAAGGTGCCCACCATAGACTCCGCCAAATAACCACTTAGACGGCTGCCCATCCATGTTTCGTCGACACCTCTCCGATCCACCCGTGAGCCGAGGCCAGGCCCTGGTCGAGTTCGCGCTCGTCCTCCCGGTGCTGGCGCTGCTCCTGGTGCTGGCGATCGATTTCGGCCGCGTCTTCTTTGGTTGGGTGAGCGTCACGAATGCTGCACGCATCGGCGCCAACTTCGCCGGGCAGCATCCGAACCTCCTCGCGAACTCCGGTGAGCGGGACGACTACGAGGTCCTGATCGGCGATGCCGTCACGGGCTGCACGCTGACGCCATCGGACCTGAACAGTGCCGTCTACAACCCCACCTTCACCGATGTCGACGGCGACGGCAAGGCAAACGGCTGGGGGGACCACGCAACCGTCAACCTGGCCTGCGAGTTCGATCTCTTCACTCCGCTGACCGAGGCCATCTTCGGCAACAAGGTCGCGATGTCGGCGGAGGCCGTCTTCCCGATCCGAACCGGCTCGTTCACGGGCCCGACCGGTGGTGGCGGTGGACCGCCGAATCCGGTCTGCACGCTCGAGCTCGTTCCCGACCTCGTGAACCGGACCCTCGGACGGCGCACGCCAGAAGTGGATCGACGAGGGATTCGACGCCGCGAAGTTCAGCTTCGAGCCCGTCGGGGGCGCCCGGCGACTGGCTCGTGGTTGCCAACCCGGCCCCGATCTTCACTCCATTCGCGGTCGTTCAGCAGTGCGTCGACCCGGCAGGGCAGTTCGTGCACGGTGCACGCCGTCACGCCGCCGCCGTGCCCTTCCGGGCAGGCGCAGGTGCCCGACCTCATCGGCCTGCTGGTCTCCGACGCGAAGCTCGCATGGACCAACGCCGGCTTCACCGGCGCCTTCAAGCCGAACAACGCCGTCAACACCAAGACGGTGCTGACCCAGACCACCAGCCCCGTGACAAGCCCGGTGATCAACGGCTGCGTCACCGTCGCCGCGGAGGTCACCATCACCTATGGCGATCCCCCGGCCCATCCGTGTGACGTGCCGAACATGATCAGCATGACGAAGGCGGAGGCGCAGGCAGCGTGGGCTGGCGCCCACTTCACGACGACGCTGACCAGCAACGGACCGAATGGCGGGACGGTCGACCAGCAGACGCCGACACATCCTGGAACGGTTGACTGCGGCGTGCCTGGTCACGTCAGGTTGCACAATTGATGGCGCTGCATCGGCTTCGCGATCGACGGGGACAGGCGCTCGTCGAATTCGCGCTCATCGTCCCCCTGTTCATCCTGATCGTGATGGGCATCTTCGAGGGCGGGCGCGCGATCTACACCTACAACGCGCTCTCCAACGCCACCGAGGAAGCGCTTCGGGAGGCGATCGTCAACCAGGATCCGGTCGCAATCAAGGCCGAGGCCGACCGGGTGCTGGGCGGCCTGGCCACCCAGACCACCTTCACCATCGACCTCACGGGCTGCCCCGTGGCTCGCGAACACCCGTGCGTCTATCGCGTGGTCCTGCGCCACCAGTTCACGCCGATCCTGATCGGCCAGATCTTCAGCCCAACCATCGCCGCGGACGGCGAGATGCTAGTGGAGTCATTCAACCCATGATCACGCTGCTTCGCCGGCTGAACCAGCCGCGATCGCTCTCTCATCCTTCGGCGGAACGCGGCCAGGTGCTGGTCATCGTCGGCGTCGGCCTGCTTGCCATGGTGGCGCTGGTTGGCCTCGTGATCGACGTTGGTCACGCCTGGGGACAGCAGCGCGATTCCCAGAACGCCTCCGATTCGGCGTCTGAGGCCGGCGCGACGATGCTCGCCCAGAACCTGCCGTTCCACGCCGCCGGCCAGCCGGTACCGAACAAGAACACGCAGGTCGCCCGTGCGGTCACCGACGCCGTGACGGCGAACGACGTCCAGATCGTGGAGGTCTGGTACACCGACTTCTTCGGCAACAGGGTGGGCGGGTCACCCCTCCTCGGACCAGGCGCCGCCCTTGGTGGCAGCAGCGACCCGCCTGCTGATGCCGACGGGGTCGAGGTCACGAGCTACAAGACGTTCGACACCTTCCTGGCGGGCATATTCGGCATGTCCGACTGGACCACTCAGACGCGCGCGACGGCAAAGGCCGGCTATATCGAGTCGATGACGCAGGGCGTGCTTCCGGTGGCGTTCCCGCTCACGATCACCACCTGCACGAACAACAACAACGTGCTCGAGGATCCGAACGGCCTGCAGTGGACGCCTGACCGGGACTACCTCGTTCCGCTCTGCTCGTCCAGTCCCGGGAACGTGGGCTGGCTGGACTGGGATCCGCCTCCGACGTCGGACCCGGCGACATGCTCCGGCAACGGTAATCCCGAGCTCGAGTGCTCGATCCTCACGCCGGACAATCCCACGATCCGGACCCCGGGCTGGTACTACGTCGCGTCCACCGGCAACATCAGCACCGGCTACATCGAAGATGCCCTGCAGACGTATGCCGACAACCCCGACGACGAGGTCGTCATCATCCCGATCTTCGATGCAACGTGCAGTGACAAGCCGCTTGGCACCGGGGTCGGTGACTGCACTACCGGCCCGGGCAACGGCACCCAGCAGTACTACCACCTCGCCGGATGGGCTGGGTTCGACATCGAATGGGTCGACCTCAACGGCGGTCCTGGCGTCTGCGGATCCGGCAACGGCGCCACCGGCTGCTTCAAGGGCCAGTTCAGGTACTTCGGCGGCCTGCCGTCGGGCGAGCTGTCAGAGGCGACCGGCAACGAGAGCCCGCTGGCGAGCGTCGGCGTGCTGCTCATCGACTCCAAGTAGGCCTCGCCGGTACGGCACGTCCGCTTCAGCGGCGGCGAGGAGGCGTCTCGGTCCGGGGGGCGGACCGGGACGCTTTCCCTTTGCCCGTCCTGCAATCATGTCGCCGATGACTGCAACGCCGCGCATGGTTCGAATCGAGAACGTCACCCGTGGCACCACGGTCGCCGAACGCGTGCGCGTGGCGAGCTCGATGCTCGATCGCGTCGTGGGGCTCCTGCGCACACCCGAGGTCAAGCCGGGCGAGGGCCTGTGGATCGAGAGCTCGCCGTCGATCCACATGTTCTTCATGCCCTACGCGATCGACGCGGTGTTCGTCAGCAAGTCCAGCCGCGTGACCAGGGTGGTGCCAAGGCTGAAGCCGTGGCGGCTGGTGTGGTGGGCGCGCGGTGCGCGTGACTGCCTCGAGCTCCGCGCCGGAGCGGCCGCGGAGAGCGGCACCCAGGCCGGCGACGAGCTCCGAATGGTCGAGACGGCCTAGACCTCTCGCGCGACGGCGAAGCCATAGCCAGCCTCGCAACCGGCGGCGACCAGGACCGATGCGCACGCCTCGAGCGTCGCGGTGGTCGTGATGATGTCGTCCACCACGATCACGCGCCGCGGCACGACTGCACCTTTCGCCACTGCGAACGCTCCGCGCAGGTTGTGGAGCCGCGCCGCCCGGTTGAGCCGGTGCTGCTTCGTGGTCGGACGGACTCGAACCAGCAGCTCGGCGACTGGCATCCGCGTCAGCCGTGCAAGCTGGGCGGCCACCAGCAGCGCCTGGTTGTAGCCGCGGGTGCGTCGGCGTTCGAGGTGCAGGGGCACTGGCACCAGCGTCGCGGGGCCGGTCACCGACAGCAGCCGCCGCAGCGCCGGCTCGGCCGCGACGGCGAGGATCGGCGCAAGCCGCGAGGTGCCGGAGTACTTCAGGGCGGCCAGCGATCGTCGGAGCGGCCCCTCGTACGCGAAGGCGGCCATCGCCAGTGCCAGCGAATCGCCCACCACGACACCGGCGTCGGGCGCCAGGAAGCGATCTGCGGGCCGTGAGGGCACCCGGAAGGCCGTTCGGCACGCTGGGCACAGCAGGGCGCCTGAGCGTCCACAGCCGGCGCACGCAGGCGGCATGAGCAGGTCGAGCAGCGCCACGATCGGGCGAGGATGGGGCATCGGCGCGTACCGGCCGCTTACCGTGCCCTTATCGGCTCCCGCGGGTGCTAGCCTAGGAGCCGACCCGAGACGCAGCGCAGCGGAGGCATCGGATCGTGAAGACGAACCTGACGGCCCGCAATTTCGAGCTGACGGACCGGCTCCGGAACGAGATCGAGCGCAAGCTCGGCCGGCTCGACCGAATGCTCCACCACGACGCGGAGGCCAGCGTCGAGCTCATCGCGAAGGCATCCCACTCGGCCGAGTCGTCGCATGTGGCCGAGGTGACGCTGGTCAGCAACGGGCACGTGGTTCGATCGACCTCGTCGGGCGCGACGCCGATGGCCGCCTTCGACGTCGTCCTCGACAAGCTCGAGCGGCAGGTGGTCCGCAGCAAGGAGCGGCCGCGGAGCGTTCGGGAACGCCATAGCGACCAGGTCGAGTCGGTCATCAATCGGGAGGCGCTCGGCACGATCGAGGCGGACGGCGCGCCGGAGGATGCCGATGGCCGGCCATCGGTCGTGAAGATCAAGCGCTTCGACATGCAGCCCCTCTTCGAGGAGGATGCGATCTCCCAGATGGAGGAGCTCGGCCACGCGTTCTTCGTGTTCCTGAACGCCGAGAGCGAGCAGGTCGCCGTCCTCTATCGGCGCCGGGACGGCTCGTACGGGCTGATCGAGCCGGTCATCGGCACCAACGGGAGATCGCGCTGAGGCCTGCGGTGCCGGTCAGACGATGGCCGGCAGGATCAGCAGCGCCGCCACGATCACGATCAGCGACACGAAGAAGACGAGCAGGCCAACGCTCAGGAGGTCGGTCTCCGGACCCGGCGTCTGCTTTGCCATGGCCCGCACCCTAGCACGGGCCGAGCCGCGCCGGCGCCTGACCTGGCCGGCCGGGGCCCCCGCGGTCGGCCTGCACCTGGGGGTGGGCAACGGTCTGCTGCGCGCGGCGCGTCGGTCGCGGCAGATCGGCGCCCGGGCGCTCCAGATCTTCAGCGACAACCCGACCGCATGGCGCCGCCGTTCCGAGCCGCCGCCCGAGGCAGGCGAGTTCATTGCCTACTGCGCGCGGGAGGGAATCCGGACGATCTCGATCCACGCCTCGTACCTGATCAACCTCGCCGGATCGGCCGAGCCGTTCGCCAGCCAGTCGCGTGCCGGCCTGGCCTACGAGCTGGAGCGCGCCCCGGCCTACGGCGCCACGCTGGTGAACACGCACATCGGCTCGCACCGCGGAGTCGGGAGCGATGCGGGCCTGCGGCGGATCGCGGAGAGCGTGCGCGCCGTCCTGGAGTCAACGCCGCCGACGGTGCGGCTGGTCCTCGAGAACTCCTCTGGCGGCGGCGATCTGCTCGGATCGAGGATCGAGGAGCTGGCGGCGATCCTGGAGGCCGTCGGATCGGCGGCCGGGGCCGATCGGCTCTGCTTCTGCCTCGATACCGCGCACCTGTGGGGTGCCGGCTACGACATCTCGACGGCCGAGGGAGCCGCGGCCGTGATCGACCGGTTCGAGGCGCTGGTCGGCCTGGAGCGGCTGCCGTTGATCCACCTGAACGACTCGCGCTCGACCCTCGCGTCGCGGACCGATCGCCACGAGCACGTGGGCGCGGGCCGCATCGGTCCCGTCGGGCTGGGGGCCCTGCTGCGCGATCCGCGCCTGGCGCAGACCGCCTTCATCATGGAGACGCCCGGTACCGATGAGGGATGGGATGCCGTCAACCTGCGGCGCGCGTACCTGCTGTGGAGTGGTGCCGAGGCGCTGCCGGTCCTGCCACCCAGGGCGTTTCGAACCAACCGGCGATCGACGCGGATGGGTCCAGAAGCCGGGCTAGCCGCCGTTCGTGTAGCCGTTCGGCACCGTTATGCGAGCCGTTCGTGTCGGATCGAATGCGGCGGGAACGGACCGAGATGTAGGCCTGCATCAGCTCGCGGACATCGGCCTCGGTAAGCGAGTCGTCGCCGCGCAGGGCATATTCGACGCGCGTCGTCGGGAGGACGGCGCGCGAGTTGACCGACGCAAAGTAGGCCGGACCATCGGCCTCGTCGTGGATCTCGCGCAAGCCGCGCGCGAGCTTGGTGGCCGTGCCGAGGGATGGCATCCGGTCACCCTTGATCAGCCGGGAGATGGTGGAGTGATCCACGCCCGACTGGAGGGCCAGCTGGCGCTGGCTCATCTTCTTTTCCTTCAGCTGGCCACGCAGCCATGCGTTGAAGGTTCGCGGTGTCTGCAGGGTCATCTGCGACCTTCGTGCGCTGTACGCCGCCGGTGCGAACGCGCCGGTGGTGCATACGAGCAACCGCAGCATCCCCTGCGTGCCGATCCGCCTCAATAGGAGGAAGGTACCGAGCGTGCGGCCGTGGTTCGACGTGACGGAGCTCCCGACGGCCCGGAACGGGTGTGTTCGGTCAGCCGGTGGACGCCGCCGGCTTGGTTCCGTGCGCCCGTCGCACCTTGTCGCTGAACGCGTACAGGATGCCGCCGAGGATGATGACGGTGACGATTGTCAGCCCGCGATCGACCAGCGCAACCGCGGCGGCCGGCTCTCGCGTGACGCCGTAGATGGACAGGACGCCGATGATGCCGGCCTCAACGAAGCCGAACCCTGCGGGGGTCAGCGGAATCGCGGTCAGCAGGGCACCCGCCAGCGCCACGAACACCGATGCGCTGATGCCCAAGCCGACCTCGGGAAGGTCGAGCGCTCGGATGACGAAATAGAGGCGAGCGCCCTCAAGGATCCAGATGGCGACGGTCAGCGCCAGCACCACCGGAATGCTGCGCGCCGACAGCGCACCGGTGCTGCCCTCCTGGAATCGGTTCCAGAGCTCGCCGATGCGGGCCGGCAGCCAGCGGCCGATGTGGGCGCCGAACGCCCGCAGGCCGATCAGCAGCAGGATCAGGCCGATGGCGATCACGAAGCCGATGATGAAGATCGCGTCGATGTCCGGGCGCGAGCGCCCGCGGAAGGACCAGAAACCGGCGCTCAGCGCCAGCAGCGCGATGACGATGATGTCGGCCACCCGCTCGATGAAGACGGTGCCGACCGTGCGCGAGATGGATGCCGCGTAATTGGCCCGCAGCAGGTAGGCGCGGTACAGGTCACCGAGCTTGGCGGGGACCAGGCAGTTGACGAACCACGACAGGAACAGGATCTCGGTCGCATCGCGGAAGCCGACCGACATGCCGCTGCGCCTGAGGATGTATCGCCACCGGAACCCTCGCAGCGGGAACGTCGCGTAGTACGCGACGAACGCCAGCGCCAGGAATCCCATGTGCGCCTGCCCGACGAGCCGCGCGACCTCGCCCCAGTCGAAGTTGTCGCCGAAGATGACGCGGGCCAGGAAGTAGAGCAGCAGCAGCCCGAAGAGCAGCGAGCCGATGGTGCGCACGTTGATCAGCCGTCGGCGGAGCGAGACCTGGTCGAGGCTGATCTCCTTCGCCGTTCTCGCTCGGTCGGCGCCGTCAATGCTCGCTCGCCTTGCCGTCTCCCCGTCACCGTCGGTCTCGGGCTCCTTGGCGGGCAGCTCCGATCCTGTCGGCCGCTGAACGGGCTCTCGCTTGACCACATCGGGCGCCTGTGGCCCGAGGATCGGTCCGGTGGCCGTCCGCTTGCCGCGCCAGGAATCGAACATGTTCTTCCAGACCGCCCAGCGGGTGGTCGCGTGGATGAAGACGCTCGAACGGCTGGCATGCCACTCGTTCTGGGGCAGCAGGGCCTTCAGCTCGTCGGCCGTCTCGAAGGGCGGGAGCGCGTTGAAGGCCATCGCGACCTCGAAGCTCGAGTGAGCGTCGGAGGCGGCAATGCCGGGAATGCCGTAGCTGGCTCGCGAACTCGGCGGCTTCGGCGTTGTGGCGCTGCAGCGCCACCCGGCAGTTGAAGACCTCGATCATGTCGATCTTGCCGATCTCCGCCAGGTTGCGCAGCGGCCCCTCCTTGATGTGCGAGCCGCGGAACGGGTCGAACGGGTGCGGGATGCTGACCAGCCCGCCCTGCCGATGGATCTCGTCGGCGGTCTCGTTGGCGCTGAGGCCGCGTGGAATCGTCTTCGTCAGGAAGATCCCCACCACCTCGCCGTCGGCGGTGCTGACCTCCTCGCCCAGGATCACCGTCAGCTTGTCGGCCAGGCCGAGCTCGGCGACCTTGTCGCGGACCGCGACGGCGCCCTCGACGTTGTTGTGGTTCGTGATGCAGACGTGCGTAAGCCCGCGTTCGATTGCCTTCTCGATGAACCTCGGCTCGCTCAGGATCGAGTCGCGGCTGAAGCGCGTGTGGATGTGGAAGTCGGCGAAGACCCTCGTGGTCGGCCGCTTCCCCGTTGCCTCCCGCTCCTCCCTCAGCGCCGTGCGAAGCTCGCTCGCCGAGGCGGCGACGGTCACGTTGCCTGCCTCACCGCTGGCTCACCAGGCTCTTGCGGTACATGTCGAACTGCTCCAGCGCCATGCCGGTGCCGACGGCGACCGAATTGAGCGCGTTCTCGGCCACATGGCACGGGATCCCGGTCACCTGGGTGAGCAGCTTGTCGAGGTTGCGCAGCAGTGCGCCGCCGCCGGTCATGACCATCCCCTTGTCGATGATGTCGCTGGACAGCTCGGGTGGTGTCTGCTCAAGCACATTTCGGACCGCGGTGATGATCGCCTGCAGCGGCTGCTCGATCGCCTCGGTGATCTCGGTGCTGGTGATCGGGATGGTGCGCGGCAGCCCGGCGATCATGTCCCGACCCTTGACCTCCATCCGCAGCGGCTCCTCGAGCGGCAGCGCCGAGCCGATCTGGATCTTGACGTCCTCGGCCGTGCGGTCACCGATCATCAGGTTGTACTTGCGGCGGATGTAGTTGGCGATGCTCTCGTCGAAGCGGTTGCCGCCGACGCGCAGCGAGTCGCTGACCACGATGCCACCCAGGGCGATGACGGCGATCTCGCTGGTCCCGCCGCCGATGTCGATGATCATGTTGCCGGACGGCCCGGAGATCGGGACGTTGGCGCCGATGGCGGCGGCCAGCGGCTCCTCGATGAGGTAGGCGTCCTTGGCGCCCGCCTTGAGCGCGGCGTCCCTCACGGCGCGCTTCTCCACCGATGTCACCCCGGAGGGGACGCTGATCATCACGTCGGGCTTGAAGAGGCGGACGCGCGCGACCTTGTTGATCACGTAGCGCAGCATCGCCTCGGTGATCAGGTAGTCGGCGATGACGCCGTCGCGCATCGGACGGATTGCCCGCACGTTGCCCGGCGTGCGCCCGATCATCTCGCGGGCCTCCTCGCCGACCGCCACGAGGCGGTTGTCGTCCTCGCTGATCGCCACCACGCTCGGCTCGTTGAGCACCACGCCCTTGCCCTTGACGTAGACGAGGATGTTGGCGGTGCCGAGGTCGATGCCGATCTTCATGCGTGCGCTATCGGTCCAATGCGAGCTTCGTGGGGAGCCCGCAGTATACCGACGCGGCGTGGCCCGCCTCTACGGTACGGACGGCTGGTCCAGAATGGCCCGATGCCCGAAGGCGACACGATCTTCCGCACCGCGGGCGTGCTCCGGGCCGCCCTCGTCGGCCGCCGAATCACGGCCGCCCGCGCTCAGCCTCAGCCGGGCCTGCGACGCGTGCCGGACCTCTCGCGGCTGGTCGGCGCGACGGTGACGAGCGTCGAGGCGCGCGGCAAGCACCTGCTCATCGGCTTCGAGAACGGCCTCACCCTGCGAAGCCACCTGCGCATGCGTGGATCCTGGCATCGCTACCGGCCGGGGGAGCCGTGGCGCCTTCCGCTGCGCCGGGCGAGCGCCATCCTCGAGACGGCCGAATCGGTGGCCGTCGCGTTCGACACGCCGGTCGTCGAGCTTCTGACCGATGCGGATCTCCGGAGGTCGCGGGCGCTCGACGAGCTCGGGCCGGACCTGCTGTCCGGTTCCTTCGACGCCGATGAGGCGCTGCGGCGACTTCGCGACCGTGACGCCGAGGCGCTCGGCAACGCACTGCTGGACCAGCGCGCCGTCGCGGGGATCGGCAACGTCTACAAGAGCGAGGTGGCGTTCCTCGAGGGGCTGGACCCGTGGGCACCGGTCGCCGCCTTCGACGACGCGGAGCTGACCGACGCGCTGCGCGCCGCTCGCCGGCTGCTGCAGGCCAACACCCGTGGCGGCGCCCGCGTCACCACCGGCAGCCAGGTTCGTGGCCAGGGCCTCTGGGTCTACGGCGGGTCGGCCGGCCATGCCGTCGCTGCGGCACGCGGATCGCGGTCGAGCGCCAGGGCGAGCTGGCGCGGCTGACCTACTGGTGCCCGCGATGCCAGCCGTCGCGGACACGGGACGGGCGCCCCGCTGTAGGCGCTCAGGCCTCGATGCGGTTGATCTGCGCGCCGAGCGCGACGAGCTTGGCCTCGATCTGCTCGTAGCCGCGATCCACGTGCTCGATCCCGGAGATGACGCTGGTGCCGGTGGCTGCCAGCGCGGCGAGGATGAGGGTGGCGCCGGCCCGCAGGTCGGCGATCCCGACCTCGGCCCCGTGCAGGCGGCGTCGGGCCCGGTGATCCGGGCGTGTCGCTCGTCGAGGAGCTCGATCTCGGCGCCCATCCTGCGTCAGCTCGCGAAGGTGGTCGAGCCGGTCCTCGAAGATCGTCTCGTGGACGGTCGAGATGCCGTCCGCCTGGCGTCAGCAGCACGGAGAGCGGCGCCTGGAAGTCGGTCGAGAAGCCCGGGTACGGGTCGGTCCGCACGTCGACCGCGCGCAGCGCCCGACCATCGCCGGCCCGGACGCGTGAGGCTGGAGCCGGCGGCATCGGCCTCGTAGGCGACACCGATCCGGTCGCAGACCTCGAGGAACGCACCCAGGTGCGCGGGGTTGACGCCCGTCAGGGTGACCGAGCCGCGGGTGATGGCCGCGGCGATGGCGAACGTCGCCGCCTCGAGGCGATCGCCGATCACGCGGTGCTCCGCGCCTCGCAGCCGATCGACGCCCTCGATCTCGATCCGCCGCTCCGCGGTGCGCTCGATGCGGGCGCCCATCGCGCACAGCATGGCGATCAGGTCGTCCACCTCGGGCTCGAGCGCCGCGTTGTCGAGGACCGTCGTCCCGTGCGCCAGCGTGGCTGCCAGCATCGCGTTCTCGGTGCCCATCACGCGTGACGGTCGGGAACTCGACGTGCGCGCCGCGCAGCCCGCCCGCCGGCGCGGAGGCGAAGTAGTAGCCGTTGCGGTAGACGATCGTGGCGCCCAGCTGCTCCATGGCCGCGACGTGAAGGTCGACCGGGCGGCGGCCGATCCGATCGCCGCCCGGGTTCGGCAGGATCACGCGGCCGAAGCGCGCCAGCATCGGTCCGAGCAGGATGAAGCTCGCGCGCATCTTGATGGCGGCGTCGAGCGGCACGAACGGCCACTCGGCCTCGCCGGCCCTGAGCTCGAGCGCGTCGCCGTTCGCGCGGCGAACCTCGAAGCCGATATCGGTCAGCACCTCGCGCAGGATGGCGACGTCGCTGATCTTGGGCACGTTGCGGAGGGTGCAGAGGCTCATCGGTCAGGACCGATGCGGCCATCATCTTCAGGACCGCGTTCTTGGCGCCGGCGATGCGAACCTCGCCCGAGAGCGGCGTGCCGCCGGTGATCACGAACTTCTGCATGGACCGATGCAGTCTACGATGCGGCCGCACCCCGGCGGCGCCGGCGCGGGCTCATGCCGGGAAGGCTTCCTTCCACTCGTGGCACCGGTGTGGTGGCCGTCGCACAGGCCCAGCCGGCCGCCCATGTGGCGCGACGGCAGGTACGGCTGCATGCCCGCCTCGAACGGCGTCGGCTCGCGGTTGCAGATCATCATCCGGCCCTCGCGCGCCCAGGTGTACAGGTGGTCCGAAGAGCAGAACCGATACGGCTTGCGTGAAGTTCACCGTCTCGCCGTGCGCCGGGCTGCTCGGCAGGCCGATCGGCCCGGTCTCGCGCACGATCTCGATCCTCACCGGGAGCTGCGGCATCCGCGTGCCGCACTGGTCGCAGGTCAGCATCGGTCAGCCCAGGTAGTGGGCGCCGTCGTCCTCGCGGTGGTTGGCGACGAACTGCGGATCGAGGTTGGGATCCTGGCCGGGCGGCGAGCCCTTGTGCGGCTTGAAGTCGACCGGGCAGATGAACGGGTACTCGCGGCCGATCTTGCGCAGGTCCTGCATGCGCCGATGCCCCTCATCGGGCTTTCCCTCCGGCCCGCGCAGGTGCGCGCGCTCCGCCTCCTCGGGAGTCATCGGTCCGTCGTCGCCCATGGGTCGATGCTACCTAGCCTCGCGAGCGCCGACGGGTGGCGATCCGCTCGCGCATGAGCGCGGTCTGCAGGGCGGCGCGGACGCGAGCGATGTCGACCGGGTCCTTGGTCTGCTCGAGCTCCGACTCGGCGCGCTTGCGCGCCTCGACGGCCTTCGCCTCGTCGATCTCGTCGGAGTGCTCGGCCAGGTCGGCCATCACGATGACCTTGTCCGGCCGGACCTCGACGAATCCGCCGCTGATGAGCATCGACTCCTCGCTGCCGGCCTTCTTGATCCGCAGCTCGCCGACGCCCAGCGAGCTGATGAGCGGCGTGTGATGCGGCAGGATGCCGAGCTGGCCGTTGCGGCCGGGCACGATGACCATGTCGACCTCGTCGTCGTAGACCATCCGCTCCGGGCTGACGATCTCCAGCTTGAGCGGCATCAGCCCATCTTCTCGGCGTTGGCGACCACGTCCTCGATCTTGCCGGCCATGAAGAAGGCCTGCTCGGGCAGCTGGTCGTACTTGCCCTCGAGGATCTCGCGGAAGCCGCGCACGGTCTCCTTGAGCTCGACGTACGCGCCGGAGCGTCCGGTGAACTGCTCGGCCACGAAGAACGGCTGGCTCATGAAGCGCTGGAGGCGCCGCGCACGCGACACGGACACCTTGTCCTCCTCGGACAGCTCGTCCATGCCGAGGATGGCGATGATGTCCTGCAGGTCCTTGTAGCGCTGCAGCGTTCGCTGCACCTCGCGGGAGACCTCGAAGTGCTCGTCACCGACGATGCGCCGATCGAGGACGGTCGAGGTCGAGGTCAGCGGGTCGACGGCGGGATAGATGCCCAGCTCCACGATCGAGCGCTCGAGGCGGATCGTCGAGTCGAGGTGGGCGAAGGTGGTCGCCGGTGCCGGATCGGTGTAGTCGTCGGCGGGGACGAAGATGGCCTGCAGCGAGGTGATCGAGCCCTTCTTCGTCGAGGTGATCCGCTCCTGGAGGTCGCCCATCTCGGTCGCCAGCGTCGGCTGGTAACCCACGGCCGACGGCATGCGGCCGAGGAGCGCCGAGACCTCCGAGCCGGCCTGGGTGAAGCGGAAGATGTTGTCGATGAAGAGGAGGATGTCGCGGCCCTCCTCGTCGCGGAAGTACTCGGCCATGGCGAGGGCGGTGAGGCCGACGCGCTGGCGCGCGCCGGGCGGCTCGTTCATCTGGCCGAAGACCATGACCGTCTTGTCGATGACGCCCGATTCGGTCATCTCGCCGAGGAGGTCGTTCCCCTCGCGCGACCGCTCGCCGACGCCGGCGAACACCGAGTAGCCGCCGTGCTCCGCGGCGATGTTGCGGATCAGCTCCTGGATGATGACCGTCTTGCCGGTGCCGGCGCCGCCGAAGACGCCGACCTTGCCGCCGCGCCGGAAGGGGGCGATGAGGTCGATGACCTTGATGCCGGTCTCGAAGACCTGCGCCTCGGTCTCCATCTGGTCGAACGGCGGCGGGTCGCGGTGGATCGGCAGGCTCTTGGTGGCCTTGACAGCGCCCTTGCCGTCGATCGGATGGCCGAGCACGTCGAACACGCGCCCGAGCGTGGCCTCGCCGACCGGCACGGTGATGGGGGCGCCCGTGTCGACCACGTCGAGGCCGCGCGCCAGGCCATCGGTCGTCGACATGGCGACGGCGCGCACCCAGTTGTTGCCGAGGTGCTGCTGGACCTCGACCACCAGGGTCGCATCGTCGCCCTTGACGCCTTCCTTCTTCGGGCGCTTGATCTCGAGCGCGTTGTAGATGTCGGGCAGCTCGCCCGGAGGGAACTCGACGTCGATCACGGGCCCCGTGATCTGGATCACCTTACCGGTCGCCATCGGTCTGAATCTCTCCTTGCCTAGCCGAGCGCTTCCGCACCGGAGGCGATCTCGATCATTTCGCGGGTGATGGTTGCCTGGCGCGTCTTGTTGTAGACGAGCGTCAGGTCGTCGATGAGCTCGTTCGCGTTCTCCGTCGAGTTGCGCATGGCGATCATGCGGGCCGACTGCTCGGACGCGTTGTTCTCGAGCACGGCCCGATAGATGCCGATCGCCACGTAGTGCGGCAACAGGCGGCTGAGCACCGCCTCGGGCGAGGGCTCGAACAGGTACTCGTCGTTCGTGCGCTGGTGCTCCTCGCCCATCTCGGGCCGCTCGACCGGGAGCAGCCGATCGATCTGCGGCCGCTGGCTGAGGGTCGAGACGAACGTGCTGTAGGCGATGTCGATCTCGTCGTACTTCTCGGCCAGGAAGTCGGCGGTCACAAGGCGCGCGATCGGCACCACGTCGCCGAACGAGGGCCGGTCGCCGAGCTGCGGAAAGTGTGCGGCGATCGGGACGCCGGCCCGACGGATGGCGTCGCGGCCCTTGCGGCCGACGGTGATCGCCTCGATCTCGACGCGCCCGTCGCCGTCCGTCTGGGATCCGCGCTCGGTCACCCAGCGCAGCACCGTGCGGGTCGCGTTGGCGTTCAGTGAGCCGGCGAGGCCGCGGTCGGTGGTGATCACGATCATCGCCACGCGGCGCACGGGCCGGCGGGCGAGGAGCGGATTGACCTCTTCGGTCAGGCCCTGTGCGGCCGCCACCCGTCCGAGCGCATCCTCCAGCTCGTTGGCATAGGGACGTGCCGCGATGATGGAGTCCTGCGCCCGCTTCATGCGGGACGCGGCCACCATCTCCATCGCCCGGGTGATCTGGGCGATGTTCCGGACCGATCCGATCCGGCTGCGGATGTCCTTCAGGCTCGGCATCGGCTAGGACTTCTTCCTCGTCGCCTTTGGCTTCGCCGCCGCCTTCGCCTTGGCGGGGGCCCTCGCCTTCCTGGCCGGGGCCTCCGCCTTCGCCACCGGCTCAGCGGTGGACGCCGGCTCGGCGTCTCCTGCTTCGGCATCCTCCGCAGGCGTCTCGTCGGCGCCGGCCTCGGCTGCCGGCTCGGCTGCGGGCGACTCGTTCTCGCCTTCAGCCTGTTCCGCCGTCCCGCCAGCGGGGGCTGGCGCGCCGTCATCGGTCTTGCCGTAGCCGCCCTGGCGCTTGTACTCGGCGACCACCTTCTCGAGCGTTGCGATCGTCTCGTCGGAGAGGACCTTGTCCTTGGCGATCGTCGGCAGCAGGCTTCTCGTAGGTCGACTCGAGGAAGCGGTACAGGCCCGACTCGAACTCGGCGATCTTGTTGGTCGGCACGTCGTCCAGCAGGCCGTTGGTGGCCGCCCAGATGATGACGACCTGCTTCTCGACCGGGAGCGGCTCGTACTGCGGCTGCTTGAGGATCTCGGTCGTCTTCTCGCCGCGCGTGAGCTGGTCGCGGGTCGCCTTGTCCAGGTCCGAGCTGAACTGGGCGAAGGCCGCGAGCTCGCGGTACTGGGCGAGGTCGATGCGCAGCTTGCCGGCGACCTGGCGCATCGCCTTGATCTGCGCTGCGCCGCCGACCCGCGAGACGCTGATGCCGGCGTTCACCGCCGGACGCTGGCCCTGGTTGAAGAGGTCCGACTGCAGGAAGATCTGGCCGTCGGTGATGCTGATCACGTTCGTCGGGATGTAGGCCGACACGTCGCCGGCCTGCGTCTCGATGATCGGCAGCGCGGTCAATGACCCGCCGCCGTTCTTCTTGTTCAATCGGGCGGCCCGCTCGAGCAGCCGCGAGTGCGAGTAGAAGATGTCGCCGGGGAACGCCTCGCGGCCCGGTGGGCGGCGCATCAGCAGCGACACCTGGCGGTAGGCCCAGGAGTGCTTCGAGAGGTCGTCGTAGACGCACAGCGCGTCCCGGCCGGCGTCCATGAACTCCTCGCCCATCGCCACGCCGGCGTATGGGGCCAGGTACTGGAGCGGCGCAGGGTCGCTGGCGCCGGCGAAGACCACGATCGTGTGCTCCATGGCGCCCGACTCCTCGAGCTGCGCCACCACCTGCGCCACCGTCGACTGCTTCTGGCCGATGGCGACGTAGATGCAGATGAGGTTCTGGCCCTTCTGGTTGATGATCGTATCGATCGCGATCGCCGTCTTGCCGGTCTGGCGGTCGCCGATGATCAGCTCGCGCTGGCCGCGGCCGATCGGGATCATCGAGTCGATGGCCTTGATGCCGGTCTGGACCGGCGTGTCCACGGGCTGGCGCACGATCACGCCCGGGGCGATCCGCTCGATCGGGCGCGTCTTGGTCGTCTCGAGCTTGCCCTTGCCGTCGAGCGGCTCGCCGAGCGGGTTCACCACCCGGCCGATGAGCGCGTCGCCGACCGGGACCTCGACGATGCGACCGGTGGTCTTGACCTGGTCGCCCTCCTTGAGCGACGTGTAGTCGCCAAGGATCAGGACACCGACGGTCTCCTCCTCGAGGTTGAAGGCCATGCCCATGATCCCGTTGGGGAACTCGAGCAGCTCCTGCGCCAGCGCGCCGGACAGGCCGTACACCTGGGCGATGCCGTCGCCCACCTCGACGATGGTGCCGACGCCGCTGACGTCGACGCCCTCGTCGAATTCCTTGATCTCGCTGCGGATGATCGACGTGATCTCGTCGGATCGAATCGCCATTGAGTTCCTTCCTACCTAGACGGCGGTCAGCCGGGCCCGCAATCGCTCGAGGCGACTGCGCACGCTTGCGTCATAGAGCTGATCGCCGATCCGGACCGAGACTCCGCCGATCAGCGATTCGTCGACCACTTCGTTCATCTCGATGCGATCGCCGGTCAGCGCACGGAGGCGCGCGGCGATCGCGGTTCGCTCTTCCTCATCGAGCGGCAGCGCGGTGCGCACCTCGGCCAACGAGATGCCGCGCTCTCTCCGGACCAGCTCGCGGAAGCGATCGACCATCGCGTCGATCGCACCTGGGCGGCCGCGGCGCACCATCAGCAGCGCGAGGCTCAGTGGCTCGCGCGCCACCCCGCTGGCGACCTGGCGAAGCACCCTCTCCTTCTCGGCGAACGGGATGGCGGGATGCTGGACGACCCGTCGCAGCTGCTCGTTGCCGAGCGCCTCGCGCAGGGTCAACAGGTCGCGTTCCCACTCGTCGAGCGTGCCGTCGGCGCGGCCGATCTCGAAGGCCGCATCGGCATAGCGACGGGCTGCCGTCTCGCGTCGTGCCATCGATCAGCTGCGCGACGACTTGGCCGGTTTGGCCGGCTTGACATCGGCCAGGAACTCCTCGACGAGGCGTCGCTGAGTGGGGCCGTCCATCTCGCGACGGACGAGCTTGCCGGCCGCCTGGAGCGCAAGCTCGGCGACCTGGCCGCGGATCTCGGCCATCGCCTTGTCCTTCTCGGCGACGATCTCCTCGCGGGCACGCGCCGAGACCTTCTCGGCCTCCTCCTTGGCATCGGCCAGGATCGCGTTCCGCGTGTCCTCGGCGATCTTGTTGGCGCGCGCGATCATCTCGTTCGCCTCCTTGCGCGCCTCGGCCACCGCCGCCTCGCGCTCGGCGCGGGCGAGCTCGCGGTCACGCGCCGCCGCTTCCGCGTCCTCCAGGCCCTTGCTGATCTTCGCCTGGCGCTCGTCGAGCAGGGCGAACACCCGCTTGAACAGGAATCGGTTCAGCAGGTAGAGGAGCAGCAGGAAGTTGATGATCTGGAAGGCGAGCTTCGGCAGATCGACGCCGAACGCCTCGAAGAACTGCACGTCGCCCTTAGCTCGCGAAGATGAGGATCAGCGAGACGACGAGGCAGTAGATGCCGATTGCCTCGGTGAGAGCCAGGCCGAGGATGTACGGCACGAAGATCGCGCCGGCGGCCTCCGGGTTGCGGCCCAGGGCTTCCATCGCCTTGCTGAAGCCGATGCCCAGGCCGATTCCCGGACCGATGGCGCCGATCATTGCCAGACCGGCTGCGAGGTTGGAGTCCACTTGTCAGATTCCTCCTGTATGGCGCCTCGGGGCGAGGCGGAGTTGAGCCCTATGCGGGGGATGGTGCCGTATGCGTATCAGGTTCGGCTTCGTGATGATCGCCTTCCTCGTGCTCGCCCTGTCCCTCCGCGATGGCCATGGTGATGTAGGTCATCGTCAGGAGGGCGAAGACGAGCGCCTGGACGGCGCCGAACAGCAGCTCGAGGCCGAGGAACACCGTCGGGACGAAGAATGCGAGGGGCAGGACGAACACCGCCGCCGTGGTCAGCGCCAGCATGGTCGCGATGAGGACCTCTCCGGCGAAGACGTTGCCGAAGAGTCGCATCGACAGGCTGACCAGGCGGCTCAGCTCGCTGATGAGGTGGATCGGGAACATGAGCGGCGCCATGTAACGCGGCTCACCGACCAGCTCCTTCAGGTAGCCGAGGGGGCCGTGAAGGCGCACGCCCCACCAGACGAAGACGACGAAGGTGATGATCGCCAGCCCGAGCGTGAAATTGAGGTCGGCAGCCGCCGCTCGCACGAACGGCACCAGCACCTCGTGGCCCTCGACGGTCTCGTTGATGCCGATCGTGCCGACGCCGGGAAGCAGGCTGAGCCAGTTCGCGACCAGGATCATCAGGAAGAGGCCGATCACGAGCGCGACGTAGCCACGCCAGCGGCTCGACGAGCCTGCGGCAATGCCGGCGACCCACTCCACCGGCAGCTCGAGCAGGGACTGCAGGCGATGCGGGATGAGGGCGGATCGCTGATGGATGTACCAGGCACCGGCGAGGAGCAGGAGCGACGCCAGGACGGCGCCGACCATGCTGTTCGTGACCTCGAACCCCCCGATCGTGAACAGGGTCTCCGCGGCGATCTCGACGTGGATCACGGGTGCTGTTCCGCCATCTATCTCCTCATCGCGTCCCGGGCGACGTCCCAGATCGTGTACATCGCCGCCCCGATGCCGAGCGCCATCCCGATCAGCGTGAAGATCGGGCTGGTGTGCAGCCAGCTGTCGAGCAGCAGGCCGCCGCCAAGGCCGAGAATGACCGATATCCCTAACCGAATGCCGAGGTCGAAGGCGATCCCCATGTTCGCCGTCTTTGGCGCATCCGCAGGCTTACCGCCCGCGCCGCGATCGCCGTCGCCATCAGGATCCATCGCTGTGACCACCACCGCCGGTGAAGCCCCTGCGCACGCCTGAGCGGATCAGGAGCCTGATGCCGATGGCCGCGATCACGCTCCCAGCCACCAGGCCCACCAGGGCGAGAAGTGGACTGGTTGCCAGCACTCTGTCCAGGATCAGGCCAGCGACCGCGCTCCCCACGATCGGGATCACCATGATCGCGGTCACCTGGCCCAGGATCTTGACGAGCCCCATCGGCGTCAGTTGTGTCATTTCGAGTTCGACTCACAGCGGTCGGACGCCGGGAGTATACCGGAGGCGGCCCTGACCTGCCCCTCGGTCCGGTTCTGACGTATGGACGACGGCGAAGGCCGAGGGAAGGGCGGCGAAGGTCCGATGTACGACCGTCTCGTGAGGGTGCAGGCTGCCCGCATGAAGATCACCGCTTCGGCCACCCGCCGCATCGATGCACCGGCGCGCCGGGTGTACGGCTATATCGCGGACTTCCGCCGGCACCATCCCAACTTCCTGCCGCCCCAGTTCAGCGAGTTCGAGATCGAGTCCGGTGGGGTGGGCGCAGGGACCGTCCATCGGTTCCGGATGACCCTCGGCGGTCGGACCAGCCAGTACCGCGTTCGGGTCGGTGAGCCTCAGCCGGGCCGCATCCTCATCGAGTCCGATCCGGCGCGGCGGATGCTCACCACGTTCACCGTCGACCCCGAGCAGGGTGGCGGAAGCCGGGTGCGCATCGAGACCTGCTGGTACGCGTACGGCGTCCGAGGGCTGGTCGAGCGCCTCGTCGCCCCCGGCATGCTCCGGCGGGTTTATCGCGACGAGCTCGACCTGCTCGACCGATACGCCACCGATTCAACGCCGGTGAGCGTGCCCCAGCTCGCGCCAGCGCGCAGCTAGGCCGGAACGTCAGCCGCGGCCCGCGTCCCGGGTAGCCCAGGGACGGGGAAGCGGTCGGTGATCGAGGCCACCCGTCGACGGATGTCGGCCTGGGCGCTCTCGTCGCCGCGCGCGGCGATCCCGTCCACGATCAGCCTGGCGATGTCCCGCATCTCGGCCTCGCGCATGCCCCGCGACGTCACCGCCGGCGTTCCGACCCGAATGCCGGAGCCGATCATCGGCTTCTCGGGGTCGTAGGGAATCGTGTTCTTGTTCACCGTGATGCGCACTTCGCCGAGGGCCGCATCGGCCTCCTTGCCGTTCACGCCGAGCGGCCGGACGTCCACCAGCATCAGGTGGTTGTCGGTGCCGCCCGAGACGATCGAGGCACCGGCCTCGGCCAGCGAGGCGGCCAGGACGCGAGCGTTGTCGACCGTCGCCTGCTGATCCGCCCGGAACTCGGGGCTCATCGCTTCGCGGAAGGCCACCGCCTTGGCCGCGATGACGTGCATCAGCGGACCGCCCTGCATGCCGGGAAAGACGCTCTTGTCGATCGCCTTGGCGTACTGCTCGCGGCTCAGGATCATGCCGCCGCGCGGACCGCGCAGCGTCTTGTGGGTGGTGGTGGTCACGACGTCCGAGTGCGGGACCGGCGACGGGTGGACACCGGCCGCGACCAGGCCGGCGAAGTGGGCCATATCGGTCATCAGCAGGGCGTCGACCTCGTCCGCGATCTCTCGGAACGTTGCGAAGTCCCAGAGGCGCGGATACGCGGTCGCGCCGGTCACGATCATCTTCGGCCGATGCTCCCGCGCCAGCGCGCGGACCTCGTCCATGTCGATCAGGTGCGTCTCGCGGTCGACGTGATAGGGAACGAAGTTGTAGTACTGCCCGGAGAAGTTGACCGGTGAGCCGTGGGTGAGGTGGCCGCCCTGGTCGAGGCTGAGGCCGAGGACGGTGTCGCCCGGCTGCAGGAGTGCGTGATAGACGGCCATGTTCGCCTGCGCGCCAGCGTGCGGCTGGACGTTCACGTGCTCGGCCCCGAACAGCTCCTTTGCCCGATCCCGCGCCAGGTTCTCGGCAACGTCGACCACCTCGCAGCCGCCGTAGTAGCGACGGCCGGGGTAGCCCTCGGCGTACTTCGCGGTCAGGACGGTGCCCATTGCCTGGAGCACGGCGAGGCTCGGATAGTTCTCGGAGGCGATCAGCTCCAGGTGGGAGCGGGTCCGCTCCTCCTCGTCGCGCACGACCTGCGCGATCTCGGGATCCTCGGTCTCGAGGGGTGCCCAGACGTCCATGGGCGCAGTGTAATCGGCCGCGGCAGTGGCCTGAGGCACCGTGTGGATAATCAGCGCGTCGTCGCCGAGAAGGAGGGTGGGTGTGAACCTCTATCCCTGGATCGTATTTCTCCACGTTGCGGGCGTCCTCGGATTCTTCATGGCACACGGGACATCCATGGCGGTCGGGTTCCGGCTGAAGCGTGAGCGCGATCCTGCGCGGGTGCGAGCGCTGCTGGATCTCTCCTCGTGGACTCTCGGGGTATGGCCGTCGGTCGCATTCCTGGTGGGCGTGCTGGCGGGCATCGCGGCCGGCATCATCGGCGGCTGGTTCGGCCGAGCCTGGATCTGGATCGCGATTGCGCTGCTGACCGTCGTGGCCGGCGCGATGACGCCTCTGGTGGCAGCGCGCGTGAACGTCATCCGCACCGCCGCAGGGACCCGGGCGATCAACCCGTTCAGCCGCAAGCCGGCGGAGCCGCCACCGATTCAGGATGACGCGGAGCTCGAACGGCTCCTGGCGGCTTGGAATCCGATGCCGGCGGCGGTCATGGGCTTCGGCGGCTTCTTCATCATCCTGTGGCTGATGTTCTTCAAGCCGTTCTGACGACGCCGTCGGAACCGATGCTCACCTCCGCCCCGTTGGGGATGGACCCAAGCTCGTCGGGGGGGAGCACGATGACCGGCACCGCGACTCCGTAGAGCTCCTCCGCCACGGCTGAGCCGATGGCGAGGATGAGGTCCGGCTCCCCGAGGAGGATCGCCACCGGCGCTGTCCGCGCGCGAACGGCCTCGGCAAGGACCGATGCGGACGAGGACGACCCTCGCCCTGACGGCATGACCACCACCCTGCCGGTCAACCTCGACCCGCGCTGGGGATGACGCGCGTCGATCACCTCGCCGGTGGTCGGATCCATTCCGCCCCACAGGCTCAGGGCCTCGTCCAGCACCAGCGCGCGGCCCGAGATCGCGGTCATGCGCCCCCCCAGACCGCGAGGTCGCGCACCACGCGGCCGGCGACCGCCGAGCGGATGCACTCCGCCGTCGAGCCGAAGACCACCGCCGCGCCGATGTTGCCCGGTGCGTAGTAGGCCCACTTGCCGGAGTCGGTCATGACCGGCCCGTCGGGGTTCCGCAGGATCGGCGCGATGTAGCTGCAGGTGTCGACCAGCAGCTCGACCCCCGACTCGCGCAGGCGGGCGACGATCCCGCGCTCCGCTGCCTCGGAAAGGACGTCGCGGCCGGTGGCGACGACGCACTCCACGTCGTCATGGACGCGGCGGGCGTCGAGCATGGCCGCGTAGCGCTCCAGCTCGGCCAGGGAAGCATGCGGCGTCCCCAGCGAGACCGCCGCCAGCCCCTCACCGGGGTGCGTGCTGAGCTCGTCGCGGGTGGCGCGCAGCTCGCCCAGACGAATCAGCTCGACGCGCTCAGGCGCTCGATGCTGCAGCGCCTCGTCGAGGGATGCCGCCTCGGGCGTGGAGCCGACCACGTGGAACATGGCCACCGACCCCGAGGATGCCGCGGCGGCACCGATGGCCTTGAGACGATCCTCGGACTGACTCGGCGGCAGGCCGTCGATGGCGGCCACCGCGGAGCCGGCGCGCCTGCCGAGCACGATCCCGAGGACCGGGAAGAGCACGTCGGCATCCCGGAGCGCCATCGGGACGTCGTCGGCAAGGCCCAGGACGAGGGTGGCGCGACGGGCGTCGGTCCGATGAAGGCCTGCGTCCGGCACGCGTCCGGTGATGGCGGCGGCGATGTCGATGAAGTCGCCGTATCGGTTCGTCCTGGCACCCAGGACGCTGTTGCAGAAGGCGATCGCGTTCGACTCGCCCCACGCCACCTGCTCGCCGAGGGCAGGGCGGGCGTCGTCGAGCTGGTACGGGGCGCAGGTGTAGGTCGGCCGAGCGCCGAGCGACCGGTACCGTTCCATGAGCAGCCGTCCCCGGTCGGCGACCCGAAGGTCTCCCCGGTTGAGCTCGGGGTGCAGCAGGTCGAGCGCGCCGACGTTCAGGGTGGTCGGGATGCGCACGCGCGCGCGCCCGTCGACGAGGTGCCGGACGAAATCGAGCGTCGCCTCACCGTGGTAGAGGCAGGAGTCCACGTGTGCCTGCGTCACGTCGATCAGGCGTTCGGCGCCGGTGACCTCCGCGGCTCGAACGACGAGACGCATGGCGAACGCCACACCGTCCCCATCGCGCCCGTCGAGCAGCTCGCGGTCGTGCGGGCTCAGCGCCAGGCTCAGCCTCGCGCCTCCTCGGCCTCGATCCGGGCCACCTTCTCGACCCGCTGAGCGTGCCGGCCGCCCGCGAACTCGCCATCGAGGAATGCCCGCACGCAGGCCCTGGCCACCTCGGTGCCGATGATCCGCGCCCCCATGCTCAGGACGTTCGCGTCGTTGTGCTCGCGGCCCAGGCGAGCCGTGACCGGGTCGGCCGCCTCGACGCAGCGGATGCCTCGGACCTTGTTTGCCACGATCGCCTCACCGGTCCCGCTGCCGCCCAGCACGATCCCGCGCTCGAACTCGCCGCGCGCCACCGCGCGTGCCACCGGCGCGATGAAGTCCGGATAGTCGACGGGGTCCAGGTTGAAGGCGCCGAAGTCCCGATACTCGACGCGCAGCTCGTCGAGGAGCGTGCAGAGGTCGCCCTTCAGCTGGAAGCCCGCGTGGTCGGACCCGATGGCGACGCGCATGAGACGGAGTGTAGACGGCGGTCAAGCGCCGGAGGCAGCGCCCGCCATCGCATTCACGCCAGCTCGACCACCTCGGCGAGTCGCGCGCGGTCGATCGGACCCTCGCGCAGGACGCGTGCCGGCGTGACCGACAGGTCGAGCACCGTCGATGCGACGCCGCCCGGCACCGCGCCGCCATCCACCACCGCCGCCAGCTCGTCCTGCTGCGTGGCGAAGGCGATCAGGACGTCGTCGGCACCGAGCGTATCGGGCTCGCCGGAGCGGTTGGCGGACGTCGCCAGGATGGGGCCGGTTCGGCGGATGAGGTCGAGGGCGACGGCGTGGTCCGGTGCCCGGAACGCCTGCGTCTCGCCGTTCGGCGAGGCGAGCACCAGGGTGAGGGCTCCAGGCCAGAAGCGATCGCAGAGCCGATGCGCACGATCGTCCGCCTCCCAGCCGGCGTCGACGGCCTGCGCGAGGTCGGCCACCAGGATGGGGATGCGCTTTTCGGCGGGCCGCTGCTTCAGCGCCAGGAGCGCGTCGATCCGCTCCGGCCGGGCTGCCGGAACGCCGACCCCGTAGACCGTATCGGTCGGGAACGCGACCATCTCGCCGGCTCGCAGGAGCTCGGCGGCGCGCTCCAGGCCCGTCCGGCGTCGGCGGCAGCACATCGGTCACAGGCGTGAGCCCGTCAGCTCGACCCGTACGACCCGGTCGAGGCCCGCCAGGTCCGGAACCACCGAGACCGACGCCTCCGCTGGGGCCAGTGCCGCAACCGACTCGACCTGGCCGACGCCGATCTCCAGGTGCACGGTGGCACCCGGCGCGGCCCTGCCCGGAAGCTGCTGCAGCAACCGTCGGAGCAGCACGAGGCCGTCCGGGCCACCGTCGAGCGCAACCCGCGGCTCGTACCCGAGCGACCCCTGGCGGGCCTCAACTTCGGCACTCGAGACATACGGCAGGTTGGCGACCACGACATCCGGGCGCGGAAGGGAGCCCCCGGCGGGCTCGAGCAGATCGGCGCACGCGAGCGTGACGAGGCGGGCGACGCCGTGAGCGGCCAGGTTCTCGGCGGCCAGCTCGAGCGCTTCGGCCGATGCGTCACTGGCGACGAGGGTCAGGCGCCCGAGCGTCAGGGCCGAGCGGAACCGGATGGCCAGCGCAACGGCGACGGCGCCGGAGCCGGTCGCCACCTCCCACGCCACGATCGGCTCAGCGTCCCGTGTCAGCCGGTCGGCGATCTCGGCCGTGGTCGCGTCGGCGAGGAGCTCGGTCTCGGGCCGCGGGATGAGGGCACGCGGATCGGTCTGGATGCGAAGCGAGTGCCACTCCTTGAAGCCGCGGATATAGGCGACCGGCTCGCCCGCGGCTCGCCGCGCGAGCGCCGCCTCGAAACCTTCGGTCGCCTCCGCCTCGAGTGCGGCCTCGGGGTGCGCGAGGACCCAGGCCCGGTCGCGGCCAGCAACGTGAGCCAGCAGGACCTCCGCATCCAGGCGCGGCGTCGGCGACCCTGCGAGGCGGAGCCGTTCGGTCGCATCGGCCAGCGAGGTACCGACCGGCGCCATCACGACGTCACGCCGCGCCATCGGTCCCGAACTCGAGCAGTCGACGAGCCTGGTCTGCCTCGATGAGCGGCTCGACGAGCCGGTCGAGATCACCCTCGAGCAGGCCGGGCAGGTTATGGACCGTGACATCAACGCGACGGTCGGTCACGCGGTCATCCGGAAAGTTGTAGGTGCGAATCTTCTCGCTGCGCCCGCCCGACCCGACCTGCGAGCGCCGCTCGTCGCCACGCTCTGCCGCCTGGCGCTCCTGCTCGATCTCGAGCAGGCGGGCGCGCAGCACGCTCATCGCCTTCGCCCGGTTCTTGTGCTGGCTCTTCTCGTCCTGGATGGCGACCATCAGCCCGGTCGGAAGGTGCGTCACGCGAACCGCCGAGTCCGTGGTGTTGACGCTCTGGCCACCGGGCCCGCTGGACCGATAGACATCGATCCGCAGGTCCTTCTCGTCGATCTGGATCTCCACGTCATCGGCCTTCGGCAGGACGGAGACCGTCGCCGTCGATGTGTGGATGCGTCCCGCCGCCTCCGTCGCCGGCACGCGCTGGACCCGGTGCACGCCGGACTCGAACTTGAGCCGAGAGTAGGCGCCGTCTCCGCGCACCTCGGCGATGATCTCCTTGAGCCCACCTGACCCGCTCTCCGATGTCGAGAGCACGTCGACCTTCCACTTGCGCCGCTCCGCATAGCGCGCGTACATCCGATACAGATCGGCGGCGAATAGCGCCGCCTCGTCGCCACCGGCCCCGGCCCTGACCTCGACGATCACGTCCCGGTCGTCATTCGGATCGCGCGGCACGAGCTGGATGCGCAGCGTCTCGTTGAGCTCCGCCTCCCTCGACTCCAGCCGTGCGATCTCCTCGCGCGCCATCGCCCGCATCCCCTCGTCGGCGTCGTCGAGCATGGTCCGCGTCCTGTCGAGCTCGTCGCGGACCGCGCGCCATTCACGCAGGGTCGCCACGATCGGGTCGAGGCGGGAGAGCTCGCGACCGAGGTTCGCGAGCGTCGTCGGATCGGAGGCCGCCTCGGGGGTCGACATCTGGCGGCTCACCTCGTCGTAGCGCGCCTCCAGCTCGGCGAGCCGGTCGATCATGCCGTTGCGGCGGCGGCCGCCTCGCGATCGGCGGCAAGGCAGGACTCGAGGCTGGCGATGCTGACCTCGAGCATCGATCGGTCGGGCGGCCGGGTGGTCAGCGATTGCAGCCAGAGGCCGGGGGCGTAGAGGGCCCGCACCAGCGGGTTGCCGTAATGCCGCGCGCCGAAGCGCACCAGCTCGTAGGCGAACGCCGCGATCACCGGGACCAGCACGATCCGCGACAGGAACAGGAGCGGAAGCGGAACGCCGGCGCGCGGGACGAGGCTGAAGAAGAAGATGCTGATGACGACCACGATCAGGATGAAGGTGGTGCCGCAGCGGGTGTGGGCGGTGCCGAAGGCGTCGACCTCCTCGGGGGTGAGGGGCCGATCGGCCTCGTAGGCGCTGATCGCCTTGTGCTCGGCGCCGTGGTAGGCGAAGACGCGCCGGATGTCGCTCATCATCCCGATGGCCGCGATGTAGGCCACGAAGATCGCCAGTCGAATCAGGCCCTCCACCGCGTTCGCCGCGAAGTCGCTGCTGGTCGCGTCCTCGGCGAAGGTCGACAGGAACAGCGGCAAGAGGAAGAAGAGACCGATGGCGAAGCCGAGGCTGAACACCATGGTCAGCGCGATCGTGCCCTTGCCGAGCTCGACGTCCTCGCCCTCGGCCGCGATGGCAGCGGAGCGCATCAGCATGCGGGTGCCGATCACGAGGGTTTCGTAGAGCAGGAACACGCCGCGCAGGAGGGGGATCTTGATCAGCTTGCGATCGGCGGAGAGCGCCGCCGGAAGCGGCTCCGACATGGTCTGGATCTCACCCGACGGCGGGCGGACGCTCATTGCCACCGTCGTGCGGCCGCGCATCATGACTCCCTCGATGAGAGCCTGGCCGCCATAGAAGAAGTCCGGCATGCGGAAGCGCCGCCTGCCGGACGAGTCGGTGATGGCGCCGATCACCAGCGGACCGGCCGCGATCAGCAGCTCCGGAATGAGGTACAGGAGGTGAGGCGCAAGATGCGCCGGCCACCTGGTCGGGCGCCGACGCATCGTGTTCAGGTCAGCGCAGCGAGCGCTCGAGGCGCTTCTGGAATCGCTCGACCTGGCCCGCGGTGTCGACGATGTTCTGCGTGCCGGTGAAGAACGGGTGGCACTTGTTGCAGACCTCGACGCGGATCGACTCGGCGGTCGATCCGACGGTGAAGGTATTGCCACAGACGCAGTGGACCTGCGCCTGGTGGAACTGGGGATGGATCTCGGCCTTCATGGGAATCGGTGCTCCGTAGCCCGCCTCAGGCGGACTGGTATTCGCCAGCTTCGATGCTGACGCGCTTCTTGTTTCGGGTTGCGTGGGTGAATCTGACGTGGCCGTCGGCCGTGGCGAAGAGCGTGTAGTCGCGTCCCATGCCGACGTTCGCGCCGGGATGGAAGGTGCTGCCGCGCTGCCGGACGATGATCGTCCCGCTGAGGACGTATTGCCCATCGCCGCGCTTGACGCCGAGTCGCTTGCCGGCGCTGTCTCGGCCGTTCCTGCTGGACGAGCCGGCCTTCTTGTGTGCCATCGATTACTCCTTCGACTCGGCCTTCTTGGCGGGGCTGCGACGGCGCGGGGCGGGCTTCGCCGGCGCATCGGCGTCCGCTGCCTTTGCGGCGGGCCTCCGCGGTCGTGCGGCCTTTGCGGGCTCGTCGTCCTTGGCCGATGCCGCGGCCTTGGCAGGCTTCGCCGCCCTGGCCGGCTTCTCGGCCTTCGGCGCCGCCGCCGCCTTTGCGGGCTTCTCCGCCTTCTCCGCCTCGGGCCGTTCGGCTGTCTCGCGCTTCCCGCCCGCGCTGATCTCATCGATCCGGACGCGAACGAGGTGCTGCCGATGGCCCCGGGTTCGGCGGTAGGTCGCCTTCTGCTTGAACTTGAAGATGATCAGCTTCGGGCCGAGCTCCTCGCCGAGGACGGTGCCGCTCACGCGGGCGCCATCGACCGTCGGTGTGCCGATCGTCACGGCCTCGCCGTCGCCGACGAGCAGCACGCGATCGAAGGTGAAGGATGCACCGGCATCTGCCGCCAGCCGCTCGATCACGAGCTCGCTGCCGGCCTCGACGCGATACTGCTTCCCGCCGGTCGTCACGACGGCGTACATGTGTTGCTCTCCTGGGTCTGTCGTGAGCGTGGCCTGCCGCGATCGATTCGCGTGTCGGCGCACGCCAAAACGGGCCGAGTGATCAGCCCGCGGGACAACGAAGTCTACCGGGCGATCGGGGGAGTGTCAACGAAGAGGAGGCGCGTGCGGACCGCCTTGCGGACCCGAAGGGGCAGGTCCAGGGCAGCCACCACGTCCTCGGGACGGCCGGCGCCGCTCGCGTCGAGCTGGAGCACCGTTCGGAGGCGCGCGGTGCGTGCCTTCTCGTCGACCTCGAGGATCTCGACGTCCTCGATCAGCGGCCGAAGGTCGCGGTCGCCCGCATCGCTGCGGCGTTCGCTCTCGCCCCGCCGCCGCTTGCCGCTCAGCTCGTCGGTGGCCAGAAGCCTGACCACGGCGCCGCGGAGCGAGTCCGACGTGAGCCCCTCGTCACCGCTCACCTCGACCTCGTATTCGGCCCCCCGCAGCTGGGAGGCGGCCGATGGGAAGCCGTGCCAGACCTCCTTCGCGTCGCGCAGCGCGACGCCATCCGGAAAGTGGTCGGCCGCGGCCTGGATGCGATCGATCGGCACGAGGTCGTCGAAGTAGGCCTCGACCACCTCGCCGCGCAGCTCGAGCCCCACCGGCAGGTTCGCGGCGAGCTTGATGCGGGGCCGCGGCTTGAGCGCGCGGGTGTAGGAGAGCGGGAGGTTCGCCTCGCGGAAGGCGCGCTCGAGCTCGGCTACCAGGTCGGCCTGGCGCATGCGCAGGGCGGGCTCCGCGCGACTGAAGAGAATCTGCCAGCGCTGGCGTGGCGAGGCATCGGAAGGTTGGTTGGTCATCGTCCTTCGATCGTACCGTCGATCCCGCCCGGAGGCCAGAGGCGCCGGGTAGCATGCAGCTCGATGAGCGAGCTGCTCGATTCGATTCGCCGGAACCGCCAGTCGATCTTCGCACTGGCGATGATCGTGCTCGTCATCTGGCTGCTGTGGACGGCGCGTGGCGCGCTGCCGGCCTTCTTCATCGGGCTGGCGCTGGCGCTCGTGCTCGACCCGGTCGTCACCTTCCTGGCGCGCCAGGGTGCCCCGCGCTGGGCAGGCGTCCTCGTCGCCTACGTCGCGGTCGCCCTGATCGTCTGGGCGGTGATCGCATTCGCGCTGCCCCCCATCGCGCGCCAGACGACGGAGTTCATCGCGCACCTGCCGGAGCTCGGTGCGTCGGTCGGCGACATCGAGCGTGGGATGGTCGAGTGGTACGAGGGCCTCCCGCTGCCCCACCGAGCTGCGGGCGACGATCGACGCGCAGGTCGCGGCCAGCGGCCAGGCGATCGCCGACGTGTTCCGCGGACTGCTCGCACCCACGCTCAGCGCTGTGCTGCGTGCGGCCACCTTCGTGCTTGGGCCTCATCGTCATTCCGGTCTGGCTCTTCTACGTGCTCAAGGATCGTGAAGGATTCACCCGATCGGTTGCGCGCGCATTGCCGCCTTCCTGGAGGCCCGACGCCGAGAACCTGCTCGCGCTGCTCGGCCGCGTCGGAGGCCGCTGGGTTCGCGGCCAGCTGCTGCTCGGCGCATCGATCTTCCTGGCCACGGCCATCGGCCTGACGATCCTCACCGTCATCGGCTTCAGCGAGTTCGGCCAGTTCACGCTCGTGCTGGCGCTGATCGCCGGCGCTGCTCGAGTTCGTCCCGATCATCGGGCCGATCATCTCGGCGGTGCCGGCGATCCTGATCGGCCTGTCGATCTCGTTCCCGGCGGCCGTCGCGGCGGCATTGCTGTACACCGCGATCCAGCAGCTCGAGAACAACCTCCTGGTGCCGAAGGTGCTCGGCGATGCGATCGAGCTGCATCCGGCGGTCATGATCCTGGCGCTCGTCGTCGGCGGGGCGCTCTTCGGGATCGGCGGCGCGATTCTCGCCGCACCCGTCGTAGCCGCTGGACGAGACCTGTATCGCTACGGCTTCCATCGGCTCGGCGGACAGCTGCCGTCTCCTGCCTTCGAGCTCGCACTTCACGGCGCGCGCCCCATGCCGCCGGACGAGGAGCCGCCGCCCTCCGATCCGCCCACCGACGAGCCCGAGCCCGAGGCGGCGTCGCCTGATCCGCGGCCGGCGGCCAGCAAGCGCTTGCTCGTCCGTCGAGCGAGCAGCTCAGAGGGTCGGTTTGTGGGCCCGCATCCGGATCGACTGCAGGATGCCCATGCCGAAGAGGAGGCTGATGAGGCTCGAGCCGCCGTAGGTGATGAAGGGGAGCGGGATGCCGGTCACGGGCATGACGCCGATCACCATGCCCACGTTCACGAGCACCTGGAACAGGATCATGCTCGCCAGGCCGACCGCGATCATCATGCCGAAGGCGTCGCGCGCCTGCCAGCCGATCAGCAGGATCCGCCACACCAGCAGCCCGAACAGGGCGAGCACGACGACGCCGCCGATGAACCCGAGGTCCTCCGCCACGACCGTGAAGATGAAGTCCGTCGACTGGACCGGGATGTAGCCGCGCTGGCCCTCGCCGCCGACGGTCAGGCCCCTGCCGAGCCAACCTCCCGAGCCGACGGCGTTGAGCGCCTGCACGAGCTGGAAACAGGCGCCCTGCGGATCGGCGCTCGGGTCGAGGAAGCAGAAGAGGCGCTGGCGCTGGTAGTCCTGCAGCATGCCGACCACCAGCGGCGCGGCCGCGATGACTCCGCCCACGAACAGGCCCATCCAGCCCAGGCTGGCGCCGCTCATGAAGAGCATCCCCACCAGGATGCCGACGAAGACGAGCGCCGTGCCGAGGTCGGGCTGCCTGAAGACGAGGAACGCCGGGATGGCCATCAGCCCGCCCGCCACCAGGATGGTCGCCAGGCGGCCGATGCGCTCACGGCGCCCGGTGAGGTACGCGCCGAGCACCGCGATCATCAGCACCTTGCTGACCTCGCTGAACTGGAAGTCGAGGCCCGCCACGGTGACGGACATCTGCGCGCCGAACAGGTTGGTGCCGACCAGCATCGTGAGCGGTCAGGAGCACGAGCACGACTACGTAGATCGGGCCCGCCAGCGTGCGCAGCCAGTGGTAGTCGAAGCTGGCCGCCACGAAGAAGACGGTGAGCCCGATCGCCGCCCAGATCAGCGTCTTGACCGTCTGGGTCATGCCGCTCCGACGTCCGGGTCGTTGAACCCTGCCGAATAGCCCATGACCACGCCGAAGCCGATCAGCAGCAGCACGTACAGGAACAGCTGCAGATCGAAGTGGCGCCAATCCCGTCCCCGGAACGACTCCACGAAGGTGGCGGTGGCGACACCCATCGGTCAGTTCGCCGTCACGAGGCTGAAGTCATTCGGGTCGAGCCGCAGGTCGACGTCGAGGTCGTAGTACAGCTGGAGGAAGTACTTCACGACCTCGGCGGACACGTTTCCGGGAACGATCGCCGAGTAGTTGAAGCTGACGATCGCCAGCTCGGCGTCGGTCGCACCGGCCGAGCTGGGCAGGTAGGCCACGAACCACGAGTGGAACGGGAGCGTCCCCTCCGCGGTGAGCTCGCCGAACTCGGCCGTGCCGGTCTTGCCCGACAGCGCGCCGGGGAGGTCGAGATCCCGGATGTTGTAGGCGTGTCCGGAGGTGATCACCTCGCGCGCGCCGATCCGCATCGTGTTGAGGGTGGCCGCATCGGCGGCGATCTCGCGGATCAGCTCCGGCTCGTACGCCTTGATCAGCTCGCCGCTGGCGTCCGTCTCGCCGCGCACGATCATCGGCCGCATGAGCCTGCCGCCGTTCGCCACCGCCGCATAGGCATTCAGGATCTGAAGGGGCGTGACGGCGATCACGTTCTGCCCGATCCCGGCCTGCGCCAGCTCACCGGTGAACACGCCGGAGCGGCCCTGCTGCCGCGCCCACTCGGTGCTTGCGATGATGCCCTCCTCCTCGGACGGCAGCCGAATGCCCGACAGGCGGCCGAATCCGAGCTCGTGAGCCCAATCGGCGAGCGGATCGATCCCGGTCTCGACGGCCATCTGGTAGAAGAACGTGTCCGAGCTCTTCGCGAACGCGTCGACCATGGCCAGCGGACCGAATCCCTCTCGATTCCAGTCGTACAGGCACTCGCCCTGGGGGCGCCGGGGATCTGGTAGCACCCGTACGTCGGCCAGAGACGATCCGGGGTCGTCACACCCTCCTCCATGGCCGCGATGGCGGTGACGAGCTTGTAGGTCGATCCCGGCGGGTAGATGTCGCTGATCGCGTGGTTGCGCAGCGGGCGGGCCGGGTCTGACAGGTAGACCCCGAAGTCCTCGGTGCTGATGCCGCCGGCGAACTTGTTGTTGTCGTAGGCCGGAAGGGAGACCATGGCCAGGATCTCGCCCGTCTGCGGGTTCATCACCACCGTGACGCCCTGGCTGACGTGGGCGACATCCATGCCCCAGGTGAGCGCCTGCGTTGCGAGCCGCTGGATATCGGCGTCGATGGTGAGCATCAGGTTGGTTCCCGGAATGGGGTCGCGAATCGTCTCGATCACCTTGAGCTGCCTGCCCGATGCGTCGCGCTCCACCAGCTCGGCGCCATACGTCCCGCGCAGCGCATCCTCGAACGAGGCCTCGACACCCGCCTTGCCGATCACGTCGTCGGGCAGGTAGCCGTCTACCGAGAGCCGATCGAGCTCGGCTCGATCGATCGGGCCCGTGTAGCCAACGACGTGCGACAGCAGCTGGCCGCCAGCGGCTTCCGGTCTCGTCGAGGTACTGCCTGATCGGATCGACGGCGATCACGACGCCGGGCAGGCTCTCGGCCTCCTCGCCGATGAGCAGCGCCGCCTCGCGGCTCACGCCGCGCTCGATCGGGACGAGGTCGAACGGCGAGCCGCGGAAGGCGTCGAGCCGCGCCCGCAGCGTCGCGCGATCCGCGCCGGTGAGCTCGGCGAGGCGCGAGATGACGCGTCCACGCTCGGCGCTGGGGAGATCGGCCGGCCGGACCTTGACGGTCCATGACGGGATGCTGACCGCGATCGGCCGTCCGGCGCGGTCGAAGATCAGCCCGCGGGGAGCCGGGATCGGTACCTCGAGCGTGCGGTCGGCGGCTGCCCGATCCGCGTAGACCTCGCCGTTGACCACCTGGAGCTGGAAGAGCCTGCCGCCGAGCGCGGCCAGGAGCAGCAGCTCCAGCTACCGAGAACGCGATGAACCGGCCTGGAGAACGGCGAAGATCGACGCTTCCGTCGTTCAGGTCCGCCATGCGATCACCAGGCCGGCGCCTCCTCCGGTGCATATCGCCGGGTGAGCGCACGAGCCGGGTAGAGCAGGACCGCGACGATCGCCGCGTTCAGGAGCGCGGCCTTCAGCAGGATGTCGAATGGAGGCGCAGCGGCCACGGCATCGGTCACGAGCTGCGAGATGAGCAGCGAACCGATGTCGGCCACGATCGAGCCGACGAAGGCGGCGGCCACCGGAAAGATCCACACCAGACCGCCCAGGATGCGGCCACCTCCCGCAACGAGGGCCGCAACCAGCAGCATCAGCAGCGGGACGGAGCCAAGTGGCTCTCCGACGAGCAGGTTTGCCGTCAGCCCAGCCACGAATGCCCAGGTAATTCCCGGCATGAACCCGAAGAGGCAAGTCACGAGGACGACCGCCACGAGCACCAGGTTGGGCTTCACGCCTCCGACGACGATGACGGGGGCAAGGCCCGCGTGCACGATGCCGACGATCACCGCCAGGAGCGGGCTCAGGTAGCTGATGGGACGACCCCCGATGAGGCTACGAGACGCGAACGAGGGTCAAGTATACGGCGATCGAGCCCACCCAGAGGCCTGCGGGCGGCTGTGGATAACTCGTTCCACGTGAAACATCGCATGGATTGGCCGGCGGCGCTCGGACCTCCGATAAGCCGCTGATAAGCGGCCTGAACCGGCCAAAACTGGTAGAATTGACCTTGCACATCGGGAATTCGCAGCGGAGCACTCGTGGTCCGGATCACGGCCTGCACGAACCAGAAGGGCGGCGTCGGCAAGACGACCACGGTCATCAACCTGGCGGCCTTTCTTGCGCTCTCCGGCACACGAACGCTCGTCATCGACCTCGATCCGCAGGGAAACGCCACCAGCGGCCTCGGGGTTGATCGTCGGTCAGTCGACCGATCCTCGTACGAAGCGCTCGTCGATCGTGTGCCGATCTCCGAGCTCGTGATGGAGACGCCGGTGGCCGGTTTGGATCTCCTGCCGTCCGCACCGTCGCTCTCCGGTGCGGAGATCGAGCTCGTCGGCCTCCCGGGCCGCGAACGACGCCTGACGGCAAGCCTGGCGGAGATGAACGGTCGGTACGACCGGGTGCTGATCGACTGTCCACCGTCGCTCGGCCTGCTGACGTTGAACGCGCTGACCGCGGCGGACGGCGTGCTGATCCCGATTCAGACGGAGTATTACGCCCTGGAGGGCCTGAGCCAGCTGGTGAACACGATTCGACGGGTCCGCGAGGGCCTCAACCCGCATCTCGAGATCGAGGGCGTGCTGCTGACGATGTACGACGCCCGCACCAATCTTTCCGCCCAGGTGGCGTCGGAGGTGCGCCGGCACATGAACGGCAGCGTGTACGACACGATCGTGCCCCGCAGCGTCCGGCTCTCGGAGGCGCCGAGCCACGGTCTGCCGATCGCCCTGTACGACCCCGGTTCACGCGGGGCGCACGCCTACCGCGAGCTCGCCGGCGAGGTGGTCGCCCGTGGCTAGCAGCCCGGCGCGTGGTCCACGCGCCTTCGGCCTGGGTCGGGGCCTCGACGCCCTGATTCCTGCACGCGACGACGACGGCGGCGTGCTCGAGATCCCGCTGCACCGGATCGAACGAAATCCCGACCAGCCGCGCCTGGCATTCGACGAGGCTCAGCTCGGGGAGCTTGCCGCCTCGATCGCCGTACACGGCGTCATTCAGCCGATCGTCGTGCGCGAGCTCGCCGACGGCGGCTACCAGCTGATCGCCGGCGAGCGGCGCGCGCGCGCCGCCAAGCTCGCCGGGCTCGAGACGATCCCTGCCGTCGTGCGCGATGCTGGGGCGGACGAGACGTCGCTCGAGCTGGCGCTGATCGAGAACCTCCAGCGCGAGGACCTGAACGCGATCGAGACCGCCCAGGCGTATCGCGAGCTCATCGACCGCTTCGGCATGACGCACGAAGCGGTTGCGCGGCAGGTCGGGAAGAGCCGAGTGGCCGTCAGCAATGCCCTGCGTCTGCTGGACCTGGCGCCGGAGACCCGCGCAGCCATCCTGGACGGTCGAATCAGCGAGGGCCACGGCCGCGCGCTCTCCGCGATCACGGTCGCCGAGCTCCAGCGAGCGGTGCTGACGGTGGTCCTCGAGCGGCAGCTGTCGGTTCGCCAGACCGAGGAGCTCGTCCGCCGCAGGCGTGCCGACGCGAAGGCTCCACGCACCGGGGCGCTCAGCCACGACCTCCAGGACCTCGAGGCGCAGCTGAGAGGGCTGCTCGCAACCAAGGTGGGCATCGTGCGCACCCGGCGAGGCGGCCGCCTCGTCATCGACTTCTACTCGGACGAGGAGCTCGACCGGCTCTACTCGATCATCACCCGAGGCGCGAACGGCGGCGCGACCGTCGCTTCCGCGCCGTCGCTCATCTCCGATCACGAGGATCTCCCGTCAGCATGACCGTCGAACGAGCACCGAGGGCGCGCGCCAAGTCGTCGTCGAGCTACACCGCCAAGGACATCGAGGTCCTAGAAGGCCTCCAGGCGGTCCGCCTGCGCCCCGGCATGTACATCGGGTCGACCGACGGCCGCGGCCTGCATCACCTCGTCTGGGAGATCGTCGACAACAGCATCGACGAGGCGATGGCCAACCAGGCGACCCGGATCGACGTGATCATCCACGCCGACGGCACGCTCGAGGTGGTCGACGATGGCCGTGGCATCCCGGTCGACCGGCATCGGACGGGGAAGAGCGCCCTCGAGGTCATCATGACTGAGCTCCACGCCGGCGGGAAGTTCGGCGGCAGCGGCTACAAGGTGTCCGGCGGCCTCCATGGCGTCGGAGCGAGCGTGGTGAATGCCCTCAGCTCCGAGATGCGCGTCGAGGTCCTGCGCGATGGCAAGCGTCACGTCCAGGAATTCGTGCGCGGCGCGCCCAAGACGGCCGTGAAGCAGACCGGGGGTGCGGCGGAGGCCAACCGCGGCCTGGATCAGGCGTGGAAGCGCAATCACGGGACGCGGACCTTCTTCCGCCCCGATCCGGAGATCTTCGAGACGCTCGACTTCAGCTGGGAGACGATCAGCACCCGCCTGCGCGAATCGGCCTACCTCAACAAGGGGCTCTGGATCCGTCTCACCGACGAGCGCACCGACTCGGAGAAGAACTTCTTCTTCCAGGGCGGCGTCACGAGCTTCGTGCGCCATCTCAACCGGCGCCGCGACGTGCTCAACGCCCGTCCGATCTACGTCGAGCGAATGGTCGGCTCCACCAGCGTGGAGGTTGCGCTCCAGTACAACGACGCCTTCGCCGAGAACGTGATCGCCTTCGCCAACAACATCAACACCGTCGACGGCGGGACCCACGTCGCAGGCTTCCGAGCGGCGCTGACGACCTCACTCAACTCCTGGGCGCGCAAGTCGAGCACGCTCAGCGAGAAGGAGGCCAACCTCACCGGCGACGACGTGCGCGAGGGCCTCACCGCCGTGATCAGCGTCAAGCTGACCGATCCGCAGTTCGAGGGCCAGACCAAGGCGAAGCTCGGCAACGCCGACATCAAGGGCATCGTCCAGAACGTGGTCACCGAGGGGATCATCCAGCACCTCGAGGAGAACCCCGCCGACGGACGCCGGATCATCGAGAAGTCGATCACCGCCGCGCGAGCCCGTGAGGCGGCGCGCAAGGCGCGCGACCTCGTCATCCGCAAGGGCGCGCTCGAGGGCATGGCGCTGCCGGGCAAGCTGGCCGACTGCCAGGAGCGCGATCCGGCTCGCTCGGAGCTCTACATCGTCGAGGGTGACTCGGCCGGTGGCTCGGCCAAGCAGGGACGCGATCGGCGCTTCCAGGCGATCCTTCCGATGTTCGGAAAGATGCTGAACGTCGAGAAGGCGCGCCTGGACCGCGTGCTGAGCTCGGACAAGATCCGGCCGCTGGTGATCGCGCTCGGCGCGGGCATCGGCGAGACCTTCGACATCGCGAAGCTGCGCTACCACCGCATCTGTCTGCTCAGCGACGCCGATGTCGACGGTGCGCACATCAGCACGCTGCTCCTCACCTTCTTCTACCGGCACATGCCCGAGGTCATCGACAACGGCTACCTGTACATCTGCCAGCCGCCGCTCTACCGGGTCAGCACCGGCAAGGTGACTCGCTATGCGACGACCGAGAAGGAGCGAGATGCCGCGGTCAAGGCGCTCTCGCGCGACGGGAAGACGAAGAACGTGACGGTGCAGCGATTCAAGGGGCTGGGCGAGATGAACGCCGACCAGCTCTGGGAGACGACCATGAATCCCGACACCCGCACGCTGCTGCGGGTCGAGGTCGGGACGGCCGAGGCCGCGGACGAGATGTTCAGCACCCTCATGGGCGAGCACGTCGCGCCGCGGCGGGACTTCATTCGAGGCGAGGCCCGCAAGGTTCGCAACCTCGACATCTGAAAGGGCGATCAGACCGATGCCATCACGACACGTGGCCGACCTCCGGCAGGTGGCCCAGAAGACGGGACGCACCATCGACGAATGGTGCGAGCTGCTCGAGTCAAACGGGGTGGGAGACCGCCGCGAGGCCGTCAACATGCTGCGCGACTCGTACGCCGTCAGCCACGCCTTCGCCCTTGCGATCGCCGACAAGTGCCTGCGGAGCACGGGTGACGACGAGTGGGGAGCCGCTGACTACGAGGCCGAGGAAGGAACGGATCGCTGGTAGTCATGGAGGAAGAGGCGCGAACCATCGGCGACAGCCGCTCGATCGTGGCGGAGGACGGCCGGCGCTACGCGTTTGCCGACCACAACTGCTTCGCATGCGGGGCGGAGAACCCGATCGGGATGCGCCTTCATATCGAGATCGGCGAGGGGACTGCCCGGGCAGCCTGGCAAGCGGGCGATCACTACGTCGGTTGGAGCGACAAGGTGCACGGCGGCATCATCGCCACCCTCCTCGACGAGGTGATGGCGTGGGCCCCCTCGAGCTATGACTCGTGGGCGGTGACCGCCGAGATGACGGTTCGCTATCGGTCGCCGGCGAATCCCGGCGAGCAGCTCACCGCGACCGGGCGCGTCGCCGAGCGACGACGTCGCATCTACGAGGTGGTCGGCGAGGTGCGCGGTGCGGACGATCGACTGATCGCCGAGGGGCGCGGGCGCTACCTGGGCGCTTCACCGACACAGAAGGCTGAGCTCAAGGACCGATACGGCCTGGCGCCGGGGACTGCGGGCGAATGACCACCAAGACGACAAACGCGACATTGGAGACCTAACGAATGGCGATGGACCGGGTAGGCAACGTTCGCGTGGTCGCGATCGAGGACGAGATGCGCACCGCGTACATCGATTACGCGATGAGCGTGATCGTCGCGCGAGCGCTTCCCGACGTGCGCGATGGCCTCAAGCCGGTGCATCGGCGAATCCTGTACACGATGCAGGAGATGGGGCTGCGCTCGACGGCGGCGTACCGGAAATGCGCCGGCGTCGTGGGCGAGGCCATGGCGAAGTACCACCCCCACGGGGACCTGGCCCTCTACGAGACGCTGGTCCGCATGGCGCAGGACTTCAGCCTGCGCTACCCACTGGTCGACGGGCAGGGGAACTTCGGATCCGTGGACGGCGATCCGCCGGCGGCCATGCGCTACACCGAAGCCCGGATGGCCGCCATCACCGACGAGATGCTGGCCGACATCGAGAAGGAGACCGTCGACTTCGTCGACAACTACGACGGCCGGCTCCGTCAGCCGACGGTGCTCCCCTCGAAGCTGCCGAACCTGCTCGTCAACGGCTCCTCGGGGATCGCCGTGGGGATGGCGACGAACATACCGCCCCATCACCTGAACGAGATCTGCGCGGCGATCACGGCGCTGATCGACAACCCGGAGATGAGCGTCGACGACCTGTGCGAGATCGTCACGGGGCCCGACTTCCCGACCGGCGGGACGATCTTCCGCTTCGAGGAGCAGCGGAACCCGGTGACCGGCGAGAAGGAGCGGATCGACGCGATTCGCCACCTGTACGCCACCGGCCGCGGCCGCATCATCGTTCGCGGCCAGGTCGCCTTCGAGGAGGCACATGGCGGGATGGCGGTGGTCATCACCGAGCTGCCGTACCAGGTGAACAAGACCACGCTGATCGAGAAGATGGCCGACCTGGTGGCGTCGAAGAAGATCACCGACGTTCGCGACATTCGCGACGAAAGCGACAGGGACGGCATGCGAATCGTGGTCGAGGTCAAGCGGGACGGCTCGCCGCACACCGTCATGCAGCAGCTCTTCAAGCACACGCCGCTCCAGACGAGCTTCAGCGCGAACATGCTCGCGCTCGTCGACGGCCAACCTCAGACGCTCGGCCTCAAGAAGATGCTGGAGCATTACATCGCCTACCGGCGCGACATCGTGCGCCGGCGCACCGAGTTCGATCTCGCTCGGGCACAGGAGCGAGCCCACATCCTCGAAGGCCTCAAGATCGCGCTCGACAACCTGGACGAGGTGATCGCCACCATCCGCGCGGCGGCAGACGTCGACGCCGCCCGAACGGCGCTCATGAAGCGGTTCGGGCTGACCGAGCCGCAGGCCAACGCAATCCTCGAGATGCAGCTCCGCCGCCTGGCCGCGCTCGAGCGCAAGAAGATCGAGGACGAGTACAAGGCAATCATCCAGCTCATCAGCGAGCTCGAGGACCTGCTCGCCAACCCACGCAAGATCCTGCTGGCCATCAAGGACGAGCTCGACGGCCTTGTGAAGCGCTACGGCGACGAGCGCAAGACCCGGATCCAGGCCGATGCGAACCGGGAGCTGACCGCCGAGGACCTCGTCCTGGCGGAGGACGTGGTCGTGACGCTCAGTCAGCGTGGCTACATCAAGCGCCAGCCGATCGGCACCTTCCGCTCCCAGCGCCGAGGCGGCCGCGGCAAGCTCGCCATGCTGACCCGTGAGGAGGATGCCGTTCGGCACCTGCTGGTGGCGAACACCCACGACAACATCCTGTTCTTCACCAACCGCGGGCGCGTCTTCATCACCAAGGTCCACACCCTGCCCGATGCGTCGCGCCAGGCGAAGGGCCTGCCGATCATCAACCTGCCGGGCGTGCAGGTGGAGCAGCGCGAGTACGTCAGCGCGATCATCAGCCTTCCGCAGTTCGAGCCGGGCAACTACCTGGTGATGGCCACGCGCAAGGGGATGATCAAGAAGACCTCGCTCGAGGACTACGCCAAGATCCGCGCCAACGGGCTGATCGCCATCAACCTCATCGACGGCGACGAGCTGCAGTGGGTCGGCCTCTCCGATGGACAGAACGACATCATCGTCGCGACCCGGAAGGGGCAGGCGGCGCGCTTCACCGAGCGCGAGGTCCGGCCGCTCGGGCGCGGCACGCAGGGCGTCACCGCCATCCGCCTCAAGGGCGATGACGAGGTCATCGGCATGGAGGTCGTCGAGCACCTCGACCAGCAGCTGCTGGTCGTCACCGAGCAGGGCTACGGCAAGCGGACCGATATCGCCGACTTCCCGGTCAAGCATCGCGCCACCGGCGGCGTCATCGGCAACTCGCTCAACAAGGAGACCGGTGACGTGGCGGCGATCCGCATCGTCGGCCGCGACGACGAGGAGCTGATGCTGATCACCGAGCTGGGCACGATCCTGCGCACCGAGGTCGGCGGGATCAATCGCTACCGGCGTGCATCGCGTGGCGTGACGGTCATGAAGCCACAGGCCGACGACCGGATCGTGTCAATCACCGTGTTCGTGGACAACCGGCCCCCGGAGGAGCTGCAGGAAGCCGAGTAGCCAGAGGATCGGCCTGAAAGGCTGACGCACCGGATACTCCTTGCCGGTAGAATCGGCCATGCCTGACCGCCCCGCGGAGAACGACGTGTACGCCGACGAGTTCAGCATCTACGCCGGCAACGCCAACAAGCCGCTCGCCGAGCGGATCACCCGCTACCTCAAGACCCAGCTCGGCGAGGTCGAGGTGTTCCAGTTCGCGAACGAGAACATCTTCGTTCGCGTGATGGAGAACGTCCGGGAGCAGGACGTGTTCCTCGTGCAGCCCACCAGCCGGCCGGTGAACCAGTCGATCATGGAGCTGCTGATCATGATCGACGCGTTCAAGCGCGCATCGGCGGGCCGGATCACGGCGGTGATTCCGCACTACAGCTACGGCAGGTCCGACAAGAAGGATCAGCCACGCGTGCCGATCACGGCGCGCCTGATCGCCGACATGCTCACCGTCGCCGGCGCCGATCGGGTGCTGACGATGGACCTGCACCAGGGACAGATCCAGGGGTTCTTCAGCATCCCGGTCGACGAGCTGACCGCCGTCAACCTGATCTGCGCGCACATCAAGGCAAAGCAGCTCGACGACATCGTGGTCGTCTCCGAGCTGGGGTTCGCGAAGAAGGCACGCAACTTCGCGGAGCTGCTCTCCGCGCCGCTGGCAATCGTCGAAAAGCGCCGGCTCGGCAACGAGGACCTCACCGAGGTGATGAACATCATCGGCGAGGTGGGCGGCAAGACCGCGATCATCATCGACGACGAGATCGACACCGCCGGGTCGCTGATCGAGGCTGTCGGAGCCCTCCAGGCCGCCGGTGCCACGGCCATCTACAGCTGCGCGACCCACGGCGTGTTCAGTGGCTCGGCGCTCGAGCGAATCAAGGAGGCGGCGATCACCGAGGTCATCGTGACCGACACCATCCCGCTCCCAGCCGAGGCCGATGACCCGCGCATCACCGTGCTGAGCGTCGCGCCACTGTTCGGGGAGGCGATCAAGCGCATCCATCGGGGTGAGAGCGTCGGCGCGCTGTTCAGCTCCGAGGTCCAGATGGTGGAGGAGATGACGTTCTGGGACGAGGAGGCAGACGATGATGACGAGCCGATGCCGCAGCCCTTTCGGGTGAGCGCCGGCGGATGAGCGACGTCAAGCTCGGCGTCCTGCTCTGGAGCCAGGGGAGCGACTGGCCGTCGTTCGAGCGAGCCGCGCGACGGATCGACGAGCTCGGATACGAGTCCCTCTGGACCTGGGATCACCTGTACGCCATCTTCGGCGACCCCTACCAGCCGATCTTCGAGGGCTGGACGACCCTGGCCGCATGGGCAAAGGTCACCAGCCGGGTCAAGCTCGGGCTGCTTGTCGGCGCCAACACCTTCCGGAATCCAGGCCTGGTGGCCAAGCAGGCGGCCACGCTCGATCACCTGAGCGATGGACGGGCCGTGCTCGGGATCGGCGGCGCCTGGTTCGAGCTCGAGCACACGGCACACGGGATCGAGTTCGGCAGCGGGTTCGGACAACGGCTCGACTGGCTGGATGAGGCGGTCGGGGCGATGCGCACGCTCCTCGACGGCGGCGAGGTCACCTCCGAACCCGGCGGCCGGTATGCATTCAATGCCCTCCGCCACCAGCCGCTGCCGATCCAGCAGCGCCTGCCGATCATGATCGGCGGATCCGGCGAGAAGAAGACGCTGCGCACCGTCGCGAAGTACGCGGACATGTGGAACGCGATGGGCGACATCGAGAAGCTCAGGCACAAGGACGGCGTGCTGCGCGCCCATTGCGAGGCTGTCGGTCGCGACCAGTCCGAGATCCGGCGCACGGTCGGCTGCAAGCCGATCATCCGCGACACCGAGGCCGAGGCGCGACGGGTGTGGGAGGCGCAGATGGCCCACAACAGGACGCCGATGGCGGATGTCGCCGACGACGACACGTTCTGGGTCGGGACACCCGATCAGATCGCCGAGAAGATGTCCGCCTGCAATGAGATCGGCTTCTCGACCTTCCTTGCCGAGATGGCGGCGCCGTACGACGACGAGACGCTGGAGCGCTGGATCGGCGAGGTCAAGCCGATGGTCGACGCCGGCTGAGGAATTCCTGCCCGATCGGGCTTATACTCGCCGCCCGATGTTCAAGTTCCTCTCCCGCATGGGGGACTCCAACGAGCGCGAGGTCCGAGCACTCCAGCCTCTCGTGGATCGTATCAACGAGCTCGAGCCGGAGATCCAGGCCCTCACCGATGCCGAGCTGGCCGGCAAGACCGAGCAGCTGCGCGCCCGCCTGCGCGAGCGCGTCGGCGAGATCATGGTGCCGATCGAGCTGCGCGAGACGGACCCCGACGAGGATGCCGCCGAGTCGGCACTGGCCGGCGCCGATGCGGCCCGCGTTGCCGACGAGCTGAAGCAGCAGCGCGAGCGGGAGCTGAAGCAGATCAACGAGGCGCTCGAGGAGCTGCTGCCGGAGGCGTTCGCATCGGTCCGCGAGGCGATGGTGCGGGTGCTGGGCAAGCGCCACTACGAAGTGCAGCTGATGGGCGGCATGGTCCTCCAGCGTGGAGCGATCGCCGAGATGCGCACCGGCGAGGGCAAGACCTTCGTCGCGCCGCTGGCCGCCTACCTCAACGCGCTCGTCGGACGCGGCGTCCACGTCGTGACCACCAACGACTACCTGGCCAAGCGCGACGCGCAGCTCATCGGTGCCATCTTTCATCGGCTCGGCATGAGCGTCGGCAGCATCCAGCACGAGGGCGCCTTCGTCTACGACCCGGACTTCCCGGCCACCGACGAGCGGCTGCGCGACCTGCGGCCGGTCAGCCGCCAGGAGGCCTACGGGGCCGACGTCACCTACGGCACCAACAACGAGTTCGGATTCGACTTCCTGCGTGACAACCTGGTCGTCGACCTCTCGGCGCGGACCCAGCGCAGCCACTTCTTCGCCATCGTGGACGAGGTCGACAACATCCTCATCGACGAGGCGCGCACGCCGCTGATCATCAGCGGCAACGCCGAGGAGTCGGCCGACAAGTACCTCCAGTTCGCCGGCCTGGTCCCTCGCCTGAAGGCCGAGGAGGACTACGTCGTCGACGAGAAGTTCAAGCAGGTGGCCATCACCGAGGCCGGCACCGACAAGATGGAGCGCTGGCTCGGCGTCGAGAACATGTTCGCCGACGACTTCAGCCTGGCGCGCCACCTCGAGCAGGCGCTGAAGGCGCAGGTGCTCTACCAGCGCGACCGTGACTACGTGATCAAGGACGGCGAGGTGATCATCGTCGACGAGTTCACGGGCCGCCTCATGCCCGGCCGTCGCTGGTCGGAGGGCCTCCACCAGGCGGTCGAGGCCAAGGAGGGGGTCGCGGTCCGCAATGAGCAGCGAACGCTGGCCACCGTGACCTTCCAGAACTACTTCCGCATGTACGACAAGCTGTCCGGAATGACGGGCACCGCCGAGACGGAGGCGGAGGAGTTCAGCAAGATCTACGACCTCGAGGTGGTCGTCATCCCCACCCACCGCGAGATGATCCGCGCCGACTTCGCCGACCTGATCTACGCCAAGCAGAGCGGGAAGTGGAACGCGGTGATCGACGAGATCGCCGAGGAGCACGAGCAGGGCCGGCCGGTGTTGGTGGGAACGATCAGCGTCGAGGTCAGCGAGATGCTCGGCGAGATGCTGAAGCGGCGCGGGATCAAGCACAACGTGCTCAACGCGAAGCTCCACGAGAAGGAGGCAGAGGTCGTCGCGCAGGCCGGCCGCTCGGGCGCGGTGACGATCGCGACCAACATGGCAGGCCGCGGCACCGACATCCTGCTCGGCGGCAACCCCGAGGTGCTGGCAGTCGAGAACCTGCACAAGCGCGGGACGAACATCCTGGAGGCCACGCCCGAGCAGTACGCGGAGGCACTCGCCGAGGCCGAGCGGCTGTGCGCCGAAGACAAGGAGAAGGTGCTCGCGGCGGGCGGCATGCATATCCTCGGCACCGAACGCCACGAGTCGCGGCGAATCGATAACCAGCTGCGCGGCCGCGCCGGCCGCCAGGGCGATCCGGGAAGCTCGCGGTTCTACCTGAGCCTCGAGGACGACCTGATGCGCCGCTTCGCGAACGACCGCGTGCAGGGCATCATGAAGACCCTGGGCTTCACCGATGACACGGCCCTCGAGTCGAAGATGGTGAGCCGCACCATCGAGAGCGCACAGACTCGGGTCGAGGGCTACAACTTCGACACGCGCAAGCACGTGGTCGAGTACGACGACGTCATCAACCGCCAGCGCGAGACGATCTATCGCGAGCGCGACCGAATCCTTCGTTCGTCCAGCCTCGGGCCGACCATCGAGGCGATGCTCGACGAGGAGGTCGCCGCGCTGGTGGCCGACCACACCGCGGCCGAGTACGCGACGGAGTGGAACCGCGAGGGCCTGAAGACGCAGCTCACGACCATGGTGCCGTCGTTGACCGATGCCGACCTCCGGATGATCGATGACGCACGCGAGCCCGGCGCGCTGCTCGACGAGTTGACCGAGACCATCCACGCGCGATACGAGGCGAAGCGGACCGAGGTCGGTGAGCCCGGCATCGGCGTGCTCGAGCGCCTGGTGCTGCTCCGGGTCATCGACTCGCTCTGGGTCGAGCACCTGACGGCCGTCGACGACATGCGCCGCGGCATCGGCCTTCGAGCCTACTCGCAGCGCGACCCGCTGAACGAGTTCAAGATCGAGGCGTATCGGATGTTCGACGAGCTGAAGACGACGATTCGCCACGACGTGACCCACACCATCTTCCGGGTGACCGTCCAGGCGCAGCCTCCCCAGCCGCGGCCCGTCGCGCGCAACGTGGTCGAGGGTCGAGCCCCCGTCGGCGAGGGCCTGTCGGTGGCCGGGTCCGCCACCGCGACGGCCGTTGCCGGCAACGGCAACGGGTCGCCGGCCGCTCGCTCATCTCCAAAGGTTGGTCGCAACGATCCCTGCTGGTGTGGCTCGGGCAAGAAGTTCAAGAAGTGCCACGGGGCCTGATCGGTCAGGGACCGATGTACGTGGGGTGCTCGTCCGCCCGCCCCGCCCAACTCACGTATCGGGCTCGTCCTCGTTCCCGTACCGATGGTGGCGGCGGCGCCAGATCACGACCGGGAAGAGGATCACGCAGGCGATGGCGATGATCCCGACGATGAACAGGAACGGATCGGGCATGCCCGCATCATGGCGGAGGAGCGGGACCATCGTGCAGGGTTGCGATATCTGACCGACCCGCTACGATGGGCGGAACGATCGTCGCGAGGTCAAGCCGGGCCACCTCGCGATCCCGTCAGGTGGAGGGATTCGTGAAGCAACTGACCGCACCACCAAGAGCCTCTGTACCACTCCCCGTCAGCACGGCGGCTCATCTTCCACCGGTCACCCGCTTCCGAGATCCAAACCTCCCCTACGAAGACCTCATCATGTGTGAGCGCGACTGCATGCGCTGCACGTATGCCGCGACGCTCGACTGCGATGGCAACTGTGGGGTCTGCCCGCGCCAGAGCTACTGCCCGTGCGTGAACCCCGCCAAGGTGCGGGCCAAGGGCAACCGGCTCGGCGAGATGGCCGAGCTCCCGATGATGGCGTCCGTTGGACGCAATTAGGGACGAGGCTCAGCGCCTCGCTCGCTTGATCGCCGACACGTCGGTGCGTCTTTGACCACGGCAGCAATGAGGCCGAGCTCGCCGAGCTGACGGAACGCTCGGCCGATCCGAACCTGTGGGACGACCCCGCCGAGGCGCAGGCGATCATGCGTCGCGCCGAGGAGCTGCGTTCCGAGATCGAGACCTGGCGATCGCTCGGCGATCGGGCATCGGGCCTGGCCGAGATGGCGGAGATGGCGGCGAGCGAGCCCGATGAGGCGGCGGCGCTGCAGCCTGACCTCGAGCGCGACCTGGCCGCCCTCCAGGCGGACTGGAACCGGATGGAGCAGCAGCTCCTGCTCGGCGAGCCGTTCGACGAGCGTGGCGCGATCGTCTCGATCCACGCCGGCGCCGGTGGAACCGAGAGCCAGGACTGGGCGGAAATGCTGCTGCGCATGTACCTGCGCTGGGCCGAGCGTCATCGGTTCAAGACCGAGATTCTCGAAGCGACCGAGGGTGAGGGGGCCGGGCTGAAGAGCGTGAGCTTCAGCATCGATGGCCGATGGGTCTACGGCCGCCTGCGGAGCGAGCGCGGGGTGCATCGGCTCGTGAGGATCAGCCCGTTCGACTCGCAGAAGCGACGGCACACGACCTTTGCCCTGGTCGAGGTGATGCCCGAGGTCCCCGAGGACGCCGCGGTCGATATCGACGAAAAGGACCTGCGCGTCGACACCTACCGGTCGAGCGGCGCGGGCGGCCAGCACGTGAACAAAACCGACAGCGCCGTGCGCCTCACCCACCTGCCGACCGGCATCGTGGTCGCCGTCCAGAGCGAGCGCAGCCAGCATCAGAACCGAGATCGCGCCATGGCGGTGCTGCGCGCCAAGCTGATCGAACGCCAGGAGGAGGAGCGTGAGGCCGAGATGGCGCGTCTGCGCGGCGAGCACGTCGAGGCGGGCTGGGGCAACCAGATACGCAGCTACGTCCTGCAGCCCTACACGATGGTGAAGGACCTGCGCACCGGAGTGGAGACCTCGAACCCGACCGCCGTCCTCGACGGGGAGATCGACGCCTTCATCGAGGGATATCTGCGCTCTCGGGTGGGGGAGGGCGATCCGACGCCTGCGGCCTAGCGCCCGGTCTCGCGGGTCGGGACCGATCGGCTCGTCGTCGATGCGCGATGTGCGATAGCTGGCCCCAGATGAGGACGAGGAACAGCGCGGAGCCCGCGAACGCGAACCAGAAGGGCGCGGTGACGCCGAACTGCTGGGCGAGGATGCCGCCCAGCGCGGAGCCGATGACCAGCCCACCGAACACCCCGACGGTATTCACGCTGCCGACCCTCCCCTGGAGCTCGCTTGGAACGGCCCGCTGGCGGACGGTGACCGATGTCGTGCCCCACACGAACGCATGGGCGCCCGAACACGAAGAAGATCGCCATCGCGACGGCGGGGACGGTCGTGATCGCGAGGCCAAGGTGCGTGAGCGTCTCGATGATCAGCCCGACGCGCATGATGTTGCCGAGGCTCACGCGTCGGGTGATCCACCCGTACGCCACCGTGGCGAGGAGGCCACCCAGCGCCGAAACGGTGGTCAGCAGGCCGAACCCGACCGCCCCCATGCCGAGCCGCTGCGTCGCGTAGAGGACGAGCACCGACCACGCCGCGCCGTACGTGATGTTGAAGATGAAGATCGTCAGCACCAGCGTCCGCACCGCCGGCGTGGTGGAACGCCCATCGGAATCCCTCGGCGATTTCGTGGCGGATCGCGGTGGCCCGCCCGGGTCTCGACGGTGGGCCGGAAGGCCGATCCGGCTCACGAGGAGCGCGCCCAGTCGCCACCAGGACCGCCTGGCCGACGAACGGCCAGCGCCATGCCGATCGCGAACAGGCCCGGCACCGATCGGCGGCCCCACCAGCTGGTTGACGGTGATGAACCCGGCCTGGATCCGGGAGTTGGCGAGGGCGAGGTCCTGGCGGCGCACCAGCATCGGCAGCAGCGTCTGCGACGAGTTGTCCGCGAACACCTCCGCTGTGCCGAGCAGGAAGAGGGCGGCCAGGACGACCGCGATCGAGACCACGCCGGTCACGATCGAGGCGGCGATTGCTGCCACGACGACGGCCCGCAGCACGTCGACGATGACCACGATCAGCCGGCGATCGAGGCGGTCGGACAGCGCTCCGGCGAAGAGCCCGAACAGCAGCTGCGGCAGCCACTGGAGCAGCGCCGCCAGTGCCACCAGGAACGCATCGTCGGTCTGCGACGCAACGAGCAGCGGCCCGGCGGCGATCGCGATGCCGTCGCCGAGATTGCTGATCCACGAGGACGCCAGCAGCCACCGGAAACCCATGCCCAGCCGCGCCGGCGCGACCGTCTCAACGAGTCGGCTCACTGGGACGCAGGCTAGCACCTGGCCCGGTCGTGGACGGGGGGGCTCGGCCCGGGCAGGCCGTCATTGGTTACCATCGGTGCTGCACCAATGACATCCCTCCTGCGCCGACGCACCCGATCCGAGCCGGCCGACGCACCCGGTCATCCGCATGGTCGACCTCGGGATGACCTACCCAAACGGCAAGGTGGCGCTGGCGGACGTCAACGTCCAGATCGCGCGCGGTGACTTCGTGTTCCTGGTCGGCCCGTCGGGCGCCGGCAAGAGCACGTTCATTCGGCTCCTCATCCGCGAGCAGGTGCCGACCGCCGGGTACGTGAGCGTCGCGGGGCGTGATCTGCTGCGCATGCGACGGCGACAGGTGCCGGCGCTGCGCCGCCGGATCGGCATCGTGTTCCAGGACTTCCGCCTCCTCCCGAGCAAGACGGTCTGGGAGAACGTGGCCTTCGCGCTCGACGTGACCGGCACACCGCGCGCGGTCGTCCGGCAGCGGGTGCCGCAGCTCCTCAGCCTGGTCGGCCTCCAGGATCACGCGCACCACCTGCCGACCCAGCTGTCCGGCGGTGAGCAGCAGCGAACCGCGATCGCCCGCGCCCTGGTTCACGACCCGGCCATCCTCATCGCCGACGAGCCGACCGGGAACCTGGACCCGGTCACCAGCTGGGAGATCATCCAGCTCCTGATCCAGATCAACGAGCTGGGAACGACGGTGCTCATGGCGACCCACAACCAGGAGATCGTCAACGCCATGCGTCGCCGCGTGCTGGCCCTGGAGGCGGGCCACCTCGTGCGCGACGAGTCGGCCGCCGCATACGAGCGGGAGTACTGACCGATGCCATTCGTGCGATTCGTCGGCTTCAGCATCGTCCGCGCCTGGCAGGGCTTCTGGCGCAACGCGATGATGAGCCTGGCCGCGACGGCCACCGTGATCCTCATGCTGGTACTGCTCTCCGCGCTCTTCATCGTCATCACCGGGCTGAACTCGGGGCTCGAGTTCATCGAGAGCAAGGTCGCCGTCACGGCCCAGCTGGTCGATGACCTGCCGGTGGCCGATCGCAACGAGCTCATCGCGGAGGTGGATGCGTATCCCGGTGTGGCGTCGGTCGACTACGTCTCGCCGGAACGGGCCATGGCGCGCCTTCGGGAGTTCTACCGCGAGAGCGGGCGTGAGCTCGACCTCGGCGATCCGAACTCACCGATCACCCTCTTCGGCAGCCTCGAGATCAGCCTGACCGATCCCGACGCGTCAGGTGACGTCGGCGCGGCGCTCGCCGTCCACGACGCGGTCGCACGGGTGCTCACCAAGCAGGCGGAGTACGACACGCTGCTCGGGATCATCAACGTGATTCGCACGGTCGGCCTGGTGGGAATCGGCCTGGTAGGGCTGACGGTCCTGTTCATGATCATCAACACGATCCGGATCGCGGTCTACAGCCGGGCCAACGAGATCGAGATCATGCGGCTGGTGGGCGCATCGGACTCGTTCATTCGCTGGCCGTTCATCCTCGAGGGGATCCTGTGCGGCCTCGTCGGTGCGCTGGTCACCATCGTCCTGGTGGCCATCGTGTGGGATCCCATCCAGCCGGCGATGGTGACCATCTTCCAGATGCCGACCGCGGTCAGCACCCAGTTCCTGACCACGCTCTCCGTCCTCGTGCTCGGCGTCGGCCTCGGCGTCGGAGCCCTCGGCTCGTGGATCAGCGTTCGCTCATACCTTTCCGCCGCGCACTGAGGCCTCAGTGGCGCGCCGCGCGTAACGGAAACGTAATGACCGCTCTACCTCGTGCTTGAGGAAGCGTTGCTAGACTTTCCGCACCGATGAACGATTCCGAGCTGCCCCCGTCGGCCCCGCCGTCCGCCCGCACCCGAAGCGGGAGCGTGCCGTGGCTGATCTCCCTGGCCCTGGCGGCCGTCCTCGGCGCATTGCTGTTCGGCGGCGGCTATCTCGCCGGAAGCGGCGGCAGCGCCTCGGGCTGCGCGACGCCCGACGATTCCTTCGCCGCCTTCTGCGAGGCATACGATCGGCTGCAGCGCGAATACGTGGACGATCTCGACAGCGACAAGCTTGCCGAGGGCGCGATCCGCGGCATGTTCCAGTACGGCGTCGAGGACCCGTACTCCGGCTACATGGCCCCCGAGCAGTATCAGCAGGCGCTCGGCGACCTCTCCGGCGCGTTCAGCGGGATCGGTGCCGAGATGGCGATTCGCAACACGGTGGATGCCGCCGACCTCGCCGCCTGCACAGAGCTCAGTGACACGTGCCGGCTGGTGGTCGTGGCGCCGTTGGCAGAATCTCCCGCCGAGCGCGCCGGCCTGCAGACGGGCGATTTCGTGCTGGCCGTGGATGGCGAGTCCGTGAACGGCACGACCATGGAGGACCAGATCAGCAAGATCCGGGGCGAATCGGGAACGGACGTGACGCTCACCCTGCTGCGCGGCGAAGGCGAATCATTCGACCTCACCATCACGCGCGCCGAGATCACCCTCCAGGAGGTCGAGACGAGGATGATCGAGGGGCATATCGGCTACATCGCGCTGAACGGCTTCTCCGCGCCTGCCGCCGACCAGTTCCGCACCGCGCTCTCCGACCTGCTCGACCAGGGCGCCGATCAGATCGTGTTCGATCTCCGCGACAACCCCGGCGGCTACATCGACGCGGCCCAGAAGATCGCCAGCCAGTTCATCGACAGCGGGGTCATCTTCACCCAGGAGTCCGCCGGCGACGACGTGCGCGAGTGGCCGTCGACGGGGGACGGCGTGGCCACCGATCGCTCGCTGCCGGTCGCCGTGCTCATCAACGGCGGGTCCGCCTCGGCGTCCGAGATCGTGGCGGCGGCGCTCCAGGAGACCGGTCGCGCGACCGTCATCGGCGAGCCTTCGTTCGGCAAGAACACGGTGCAGGTGTGGGGCCGCCTGGAGAACGACGGCGGCGTGCGGATCACGATCAGCCGATGGTTCACGCCGGATCACAACTCGGTCGCACCGGACGGCATCCAGCCCGACATCGATGCAGCGCGCACGGCCGAGACGCCCCCGGAGGCTGACCCGATCCTCGACGCGGCACTGGCCTTCCTCGCCGACCAGCCCGTGGCGGGCGAAGGGTCGTCTCCAACGCCAAGCGGAACGCCTTCCGCGGGGGTGAGCCTTCCGGCCGTGGTGGGCGTTGTCGGCGCGCGGGGCATCTGCTAGCATCGCCGGCAACGAAAGGAGGTGGTGTTGCTGATGGATAGTTCCAAGCACGCCACCACCGAGGCAGTGGCCTAACACAGCTTCGCGTGGTGTAGCGAACGGGAGAGCCGGCCCCGGCTCACTGAGAACGGGGCCGGCTCTTTCCATGCCCGCCGCCTGTACCCTCACCCGGAGTCCGGACCGATGCCCGACGAGACGATCGCCGTCAACCGACGCGCCCACCATGACTACGCCATCGAGGACACGCTCGAGGCGGGCATCGTACTGACCGGAACCGAGATCAAGAGCGTACGGGCGCACAAGGTCAACATCGCCGAGGCGTACGCGCGGGTCGAGAAGGGCGAGGCCTGGCTCATCGGCGCGCACATCGCCGAGTACGCACAGGGCAACCGCAACAACCATGAGCCGACGCGGACCCGCAAGCTGCTGATCCATCGCGACCAGATCGCGGAGCTGACCGGCCTCCAGTCGGCGAAGGGCCTGACGATCGTGCCGCTGCGGCTCTACCTGCGCCGCGGGCGCGCAAAGCTCGAGCTCGGCATCGGCCGCGGCAAGAAGCTCCACGACAAGCGCCGCTCCATCGCCGAGCGCGACATGCGGCGGGAGCTCGAGCGTGAGTCCAAGGAATCCGGCCGGATCAAGCTCTAGAACAGGCGTTCACATCGGCAGATCGGTCTGCTACAATCGGAGCCTGATCGGTTCGTGGGGATGTCAGGTTTCGACAGGGCCCGGGGACCGGGAATCGCAGGTCGAGGTTGCTCGCAGGCCTCGTAAAAAAGCGGGCAATTGCTGTAACTGGCAACGATAGTTACGCCCTCGCTGCTTAGGCAGTGAGCATTGACGTCGTCCACCCTCCCCGGACGGCGAAGATGTCATTAGGGGAGGTGCGGCGTCGCCGACTCCGGTGAGCGACGTCAAAGAGCCGAGAGGCATCACCGGATAGCAGGCGAAGCACCCCGCCGGTCGGGGGCCCGCACCGCGAAACGCAAGTTGGCCGGAAATACCTGTAGGAAGTTCTCGGCGACTGTGTTCTGGACGGGGAGTTCGATTCTCCCCCATCTCCACCATTCCACCTCGTTCTCCAGCTGCCCGGCGGGGCCGATTTCATCGCCGCGCGCGGGCTCGTGTGTTACGGTCCCGCACGGACCTGCCCGTCGGGCAGTCGCTGCAGTCCGCTCATGTACGCAGGAGGGTCGGCGAGGGTATGGATCTCAGCAAGCTCAACTCCAACGAGAAGATGGCGGGCATCGGCGCCGTGGTGGCCATCATCGGATCGCTCGTCAGCTTCGGTGCCGGGCCGTACGGTGTCCTCACCGGCATCGCCATGCTGGCAATCATCTTCCTGCCGCAGTTCTCCCCCACCACCAAGCTGCCGGGCTCGAAGGGCAGCCTGATGCTGGTCGTCGGCGGCGCGGCAGCCATCGGTGCGGTGCTCACCCTTCTCGCCTGGCTGCCCTACCTGGGAATCATGGGCAGCTACTTCATCGGTGGGCTGGCCGGCATCGTCGGCGGACTGCTGATGGGCTGGGGCGCATGGCAGGAATTCCAGTCCGAAGGCGGCAAGTTCCAGCTCGGGAATCCTGCGTCGACCGCTCCGCCCCCCTCGTCGGAGCTCGGCCGCTCGCGCAGCAGAGCCCCCGGCCGCTTCCCCGCCCCCCTACGAGGCACCCGCCGCCCCCACGCCGGAGCCCCCGCGGGACGTGTACGAGGCGCCGGCGCCGCCCGAGCGCCCGGAGGACCGATCTCAGCCCTGATCAGCCCGCCGTCAGCATCTGATCGACGCGGCTGCGGATGCGCGCGGTCGCGTCAACTCCTTCGCCCATCGCCCGCCCAAGGCGCGCGATCGTGACATCCGCGGCGAGGCCGTCGTCGACCGCGTCGACCGCCTCGCCGAGCGCCAGCCGGCGTGCCGCATCGGTCTCATGCTCCGCGACGTGGCGCACGAGCGATCCGATGTCCGCGAGCGTTGCAGCAAGCTCCTCCGGCGCCGGATCGAGCGTCTCCTCGAAGTAGAGGCAGGCCAGCGCGAGCAGGTCGTCGGCGTCGGCCCCGGCGCGTCGCGCATGTCCACTGACCCCCCCGACGACCAGCGCGTACCCGTCGTCGATGCTCGGCGCGAAGCCGATCCACGGCCCGTCAGGACCGAAGCGTCCCACGGCGCACGCGGCGCCGTCCACCGGCGCGCCCTCGCCCCCGCGGCTGCCGAGCGCTATTCCTTGACCTGGGTGGCGGGCAGGACCACGATCCGGCGATTCGGCTCGACGCCCACGCTCTGCGTTCGGATGCGCGGATTCTCGAGCAGGGCCATGTGGACCACGCGACGCTCGATGGCGGGCATCGCCTCGAGCTGGATGATCTTCCCCGTCTGGATCACGCGCTTGGCGGCACGATCCGCCACGTCGCGCAGCTGCTGCTCACGCCGGCCGCGGTAGTTCTCGACGTCGATGGCGATGCGATGGTGCTGGCCCTCGCGGCGCCCGACGATCAGGTTCACGATGTGCTGGAGGCTGGCCAGCTTCTCGCCGCGGCGGCCGATGAGCGCGCCCAGGTCGTCCCCACGGACGTTGAGGCGCGCCGTGTCGCCGCCACTGGCGATCTCGACGGTGCCGCTCAGCTCCATGAGGCCGAGCATCTCCTCGAGCACGGTCTTGGCGGTCTCGAGCGTCGAACGCTCCGCGTCGGTCAGCTCCTCGACCGGCTTGCCCGATACGAACGGCGCCGGTTCGCGGGAGCCCCGGTCGGGCCGTGCCTCGCGCGGCGGCCGATCCGGGCGCGGCTCGCGAACCGCGTGCTCGCGGTCCCGTTCGCGGCCATTGCGGCCGCCGCCGCGGCCACGGCTCCCGCGTGACCTACGCGCCGCGTCCGCTCGTTCGAGCTCGGCGACCTGCTCGTTCGCGTCGGCCGCGGCGGCCTCGAGGTCGATGGGAGCGGACTCAACGAACGAGGCCGGCGCCTCGGGCGCAGGCGGCGGCTCGTACGGCGGGGGGGCCGCCGGTGCCTCGGGCTGGTCGTCGGAGGCCTGCGTGCTCTCGACGCGCACAGACTCCGCCGCGGCGATTGCGGACTTGGGCGCGGCCAGGATGCGCGCCTCCTCGGCGCCGACGCCGAGCACGCCCCGACTGCCCTGGGCCAGGATCTCGATGTCGAGCTCGCTGAGATCCGCGCTGAACTCTGCCATGGCGGATCGGATCGCTTCCTCGACGTTTTTTCCGGTGAACTCTCTGAACGTCATCGTCTACGGCCTCGTCGCTTGGCGCTCCCCTTGGGTCGGTTGCCGGGTCGCGGGTTGGCGCGAGCGGCGCCCGACGAGGGCGCGCGTGGTGGGGTGGGAGGGGGGTCTTCGGTCGACGCGGCGTCGGTATCGGTCCGTCTCGGACGCGACGCGGGCGTGATACCGGCCTCCGGCGCCGGCGCCCATCCAGGCTGCCAGCCGAAGATCGGGAAGAGGTTGCCCCATCCCATGATCAGGTACTGCTGGACCACCAGGTACGCGGTGTACACGATCCAGTACAGGATCAGGCCGCTCGGGAAGATGCCGCCCCAGATGATGGTGAGCAACGGGAAGGTGTAGGTCATCGTGCTCGTCATCCCCGAGGTGGGGTCGTCCGCGTTCGGCCGTGGGCTCGTCATCTTGACCTGCACGAACTGCAGGACTGCGGCGATGACGGCCAGGAGGGAGAGCGCGAACCCGCCGAACAGCGGGATCGCGAAGACATGGTCGATCCGGGCGAGATCGAGGCCCAGCAGCCACCCGACGGTGGTGTCCACGTGTGCGCTGAGCTTGACCGGATCGATGAGCTGGCAGTTCAGGGGAAGGAACTGCGGCAGCTGCGAGTACTGGGGCAGGTTGCAGGCGCCCTCGAACGCCACCCGATACGCGTTCGCCTGCCCCGCCACCGCGTCGACGACGTTCGCCCCCTGCAACGCTTCGAAGGCGGCCCGATTGCCGCCGTTGACGGTGAAGCCCTGGATGACGCCCGAAGCCCGGATGAGCGCCTGATAGAGGGCGAACAGGATCGGCAGCTGGAGGATGACCGGCAGGCAGCCGCCGAACTGGTTGACGCCGTGCTCCTTGTAGAGCGCCATCGTCTCCTCGGCGATCTTCTGCCGGTTGCCCTTGTGCTTGCGCTGCAGCTCGCGGACGAGCGGCTGCATGCGCTGCATCTCCTTCTGCGACCTGATCTGCCGCACGAAGAGGGGCGCGAGGATGGTGCGGATGACGATCGTGAAGACGATGATCGCCAGCGCGAAGTCGAAGAACGGGAGCTTGTAGAGGAAGATCAGCAGGTTGAAGAGCGGCAGGAAGAAGACGTCCCAGGGCGGCGTGAAGTGCTCGATCCCCAGGAACCCTGCGCCGATGATCGGGGTCAAATCGCTCTCACTCGTCTAGGTGACCGGGTCATAGCCGCCTGGATGGAAGGGGTTGCATCGGCCGATGCGCTTCGCGCCCATCCATGAGCCGCGCAGCAGCCCGTGGCGTTCGATCGCCTGGTAGGTGTAGTGCGAGCAGGTCGGCGAATAGCGGCAGCTCGGCGGCATCCAGGCGGTCAGCTTCTGATACGCGATGATCAATCCCAGCCCGATTCTCTTCATCTACCGATGTCCGATCGCGCCAGCAGCGCGTCGATCGCTTCTCCCAGCTGTGCCTGGCTGGCGTCGCCGGCGGCCGGCCGTGCGATCAGGAGGACGTCCCACCCGGGACCAATCCGTCCGATCCGCTCGCGGAGCAGGCTCCGCAGGCGACGTCTCACTCGATTTCGCTGAACGGCGCCGCCGAGCGTCCGGGGTGTCGACAGACCGATGCGCGTCTCGGCCCCATCGGTCCTCATCCACCGGAGGACCAGGGTCGGGGTCGAACGTGCGGTTCCGTGACGGCCGATTGCCTCGAAGTCCGCGCGGCGCCGAAGCATCGGCAGCACTGGCACGGTCAGGTCCGGCTGATCGGCGGTCAGACGGTGAGTCGCTTGCGCCCCTTGGCTCGTCGACGAGCGAGCACGCGGCGTCCGCCCTTCGTAGCCATCCGGGCCATGAAGCCGTGCTCGCGCTTGCGCGAGCGCTTCTTGGGCTGATACGTCCTCTTCGACATGGGTGCGTGCCGTTTCCTCGTTCAACGTTCACGATTCGGACCAGCAAACACACGAACGGCTGGCGTCCCGCCAGCCTGCGCGTGCGAATCGGGGGTCCGTCTCGCTCTGGCTGACGATTCTACCGGCGGGCAGGTGCACGGTCAAACCTCGTCAGCCGGCTGATTCGGAGGCCGATGGTCCTGATCCATTGCCCCGCCGATTCGGCCGCTGCTATAGTGGCCCGACCCCCGGCCCGGACCGCCCAATCTGATGTCCGATCTCGGCCCGGAGGCGGACTCATCAGCCCACGCGGTGTCCCCGCAGATCGGTTCGGAGCACGTCAGTTGATGGATGCGAAGCAGGTGTGGCGCGCCGCCCTCGGTGAGCTGCAGGTCTCTCTCTCCCCGGCCAACTTCGAGACCTGGCTGAAGGACACCGAGCTCGTCGAGATCGACGACAACCGCTATCGGATCTCCGCACCGAACGGCTTCGCCCGGGATTGGCTCGACAACCGCTATCGGCCGCTCATCAGCCAGACCCTCGCACGGGTGGTCGGCGGGTCGGTCCAGCTCGAATTCATCGTCGCCGACGCCTCGGGCCCGCTGCCGACCCAGGTCGACGAGGAAGCCCAGGTCCAGATGCCACCGCTGAGCGCGGGTGGCAACGCCCTGAACCTGAACAGCCGCTACACGTTCAACAACTTCATCGTCGGCAGCGCCAACCGGCTGGCGCACGCGGCCGCTCTGAGCGTCGCCGAACGTCCCGGGCACGCCTACAACCCGCTCTTCCTGTACGGCGGCGTCGGCCTCGGCAAGACCCACCTCATGCACGCCATCGGCAATGCCGTCTCCGGCAAGTTCCCTCGCAAGCGGATCCTGTACGCGACGAGCGAGAAGTTCACCAACGACTTCATCAACTCGATCCGCGAGCAGAAGATGGAGGACTTCCGCAACCGATATCGGCGCATCGACGTGCTCCTGATCGACGACATCCAGTTCATCGCCGAGCGGGAGCGGACGCAGGAGGAGTTCTTCCACACCTTCAACGCCATCCACGAGGCCGGCAAGCAGGTCGTGCTCAGCTCGGACCGCCCGCCGAAGGCGATCACCACGCTCGAGGAGCGCCTCCGCAGCCGGTTCGAGTGGGGCCTGATCGCCGACCTGACGCCGCCCGATCTCGAGACGCGCATCGCGATCCTGCGCTCGAAGGCGGAGGATCAGCTGCACCTCATCCCGTCGGAGGTGATCGACTTCATCGCCCGCAAGGTGGTCAGCAATGTCCGCGAGCTCGAGGGCGCGCTCAACCGCGTGGTCGCGTACGCGAGCATGAGCGGGATGCCGGTCAACATCGAGCTTGCCAGCGCGGTGCTCAGCAACGTGATGTACAACCCGCGCAAGCGATCGATCACCCCGCAGCGCATCGTGCGCGCCGTGGCCGACTACTACGGGGTCAACCTGGATCAGCTTCGCAGCAGCAAGCGCGACCGCGCGATCGTGGTGCCGCGCCAGATCGCGATGTTCCTGATCCGCGAGGAGACCGATATCAGCCTGCTGCGCATCGGCGCCGAGCTGGGCGGCCGCGATCATTCGACCGTCCTGCACGCCTACGACAAGATCGCGCGCGAGCTCCAGGAGAACGACGAGATGCGGCGTGAGATCAGCGCCGTGCGGGAGATGATCTACTCCGAGTGACGACCGGTCGCGGAGTTTGCTCGATTTCCGGCGCCGGCGAGCACCGAATCACCGCAATTGGTGGATAACTGGCCATATCTGGTGGATATCTCGCGCCGGTTGTGGACAATCGGCCCCCTCGGCCGCCCTGCCCGCTACGCTGCATCCACCGGCAGATACCGTTCGTCCGCCACTTGTGCGCCTCCGGCAGCCCGATATCGACCGGTCACGCCACGGTTATCCGCAACGGTCGTCACGCTCGGCCGAAGCAGCCGATGGAGCACTCGTCCACACTGTCCACACGCCTACTGGAGACGGCGACGGGTAGGTATTCTTCTCTTGAACCGTAAAGACGAGACCAGCAAACCGTGGATATCAGCTGAGCCACGGTCCCAACAGATGAGGTCGGCATGAACATCTCTGTGATGCAGGAGAACCTGGCGCGCGGGCTCGGGACGGTGAGCCGGGCGGTGAGCAGCCGCGCCACGCTGCCGGTGCTGGCCAACGTGCTGCTCAAGACCGAGAACGCCGGCCTCAAGCTCACGGCCACCAACCTCGAGATCGGCATCAACTGCTGGGTCCCCGGCAAGGTGACCGAGGAAGGTGAGATCACCGTGCCGGCCAAGCTGCTGACCGACCTGGTCGCCTCGCTCCCGAACCAGCGCATCGACCTCGTGCTCTCGCCGAAGGATCGGACCCTGAAGCTCACGTGCGGGAACAATCGGTCGAGCATCAAGGGCATCGAGGCCGACGAGTTTCCGGTCGTGGCGGCCATCGGTGACACGCCGGCAACCAGCGTCGATGCCAGGCTGCTGCGCGAGGCGCTCGGTGAGGTCGTATTCGCCGCCGCCTCGGACGAGAGCCGCCCGATCCTGACCGGGGTCCTGACCAAGCTGACCGGCGACCGCATGACGCTCGCCGCGGCCGACAACTACCGCATCGCCGTGCGCACCCTGGCGCTCGACAAGCCGGTCAATCCGGAGATCACGATCGTGGTGCCGGGCCGATCGTACGCCGAGCTCATACGCATCCTGCCTGACAGCGAGACGCCGATCGAGATCACGATCACGCCGAACAAGAGCCAGGTGCTCTTCCACGTCGAGGGCATCGACCTCGTCAGCCGGCTGATCGAGGGGCAATTCCCGAACTACGAGCCGGTGATTCCCGCGTCGCACAGCTCGCGAGCGGTCATCGACCGGGAGGCCTTCCTGGCCGGCACCCGCAGGGCCAGCATCTTCGCCCGCGACAGTGCGAACATCGTCAAGATCGAGATCGGTGGTGACGAGGCCAACGGTTCCGGGGTGGCGATCACCGCCCACGCGGCCGACGTCGGCGACAATGCCGATACCGTCGACGCCGCGATCGAGGGTTCCCCGACCGCGATCGCCTTCAACGCGCGCTACCTGATCGACGTGCTGAGCAATCTCGGCTCCGAGGAGGCGGCGCTCGAGCTCTCCGGCCCGCTCGCGCCCGGCGTCATCAGGGGCATCGGCAAGGACGATTACGTCCACGTCATCATGCCGGTCCGGACCGCGTCGTAGGCCACTCAATGGCCCTGCGCGCCGCACCGCGCGCCGCCGACGCCACGATGGAGCTGACGCGGCTGACACTCACCGACTTCCGCAGCTACGCCGCCGCAGAGCTCGCACCAGATCCAGGGCTGACCGTGGTCGCCGGGCCCAACGGCACGGGCAAGACGAACCTGCTCGAGGCGATCCACGCCACGATCGTCGGGCGATCACATCGTGCCGTGGTCGAGTCGGAGCTCGTGCGCCACGGGGCGCCGTTCGCTCGAGTCCGGCTGGACCTTGCCGGGGGAACGGGAGACGGTGGCTCGACGATCGAGCTGGTGGTGCCCGGCACGGATCCCGTCCCCGGCATCCGCAAGCGCCTGACCGTCAACGGGGTCCCGCGGCGCAGCGCGACGCTGTCCGAGGTCGCGCGCGTGGTGCTGTTCCGTCCCGAGGAGATGCTCCTCCTGGTCGGCTCCCCGTCGGAGCGCCGCCGATTCCTGGACGGAATCGTGGCGCAGCGTGACCGGCGGGCAGCGCGAGACCTCGTCGACGTGTCGCGCGTCATCAGCCAGCGCAACGCGCTGCTGCGCGCGATCCGCGCCGAGGAAGCCGCGATCGACAGCCTCGCGTTCTGGGATGAGCAGCTGGCCGAGCTCGGCGCGCGGGTCATGCGCGCGCGGCTCGAGGCGCTGGCCGAGCTCGTCGAGCGCATCGGTCCATTGCATGACGCGGTTGCGGCCGAGCGGGACGCCGCCTCCGTCGGCCTGACGTACCTCGACGCACTCAAGGAGGCGTGGCCGGAGCGGTCGGACCCACGGCAGCGCATGCCGGCCGACGACGAGCTGGCGGCCGCCTACCGGCGCCGGATCGCCGCGGTCCGGCAGAAGGAGGCGTGGAACGGGGTGAGCCTGGTCGGTCCACAGCGCGACGACCTGCGCGCCGAGCTCGACGGACGCGACGTCGCGAGCCACGCCAGCCGGGGCCAGCAGCGCACGATCATCCTGGCGATGAAGCTCGCCGAGACGGACCTCCTCGGCGCCGATGGGCCGCGCCCGATCGTGCTGCTGGACGACGTCTTCAGCGAGCTCGACCCGGATCGCGCGGCCCGCCTGTCGGACCTCCTCGCCGGTCGTGGCCAGGTGATCGTGACCACGGCGGACCCCGCAACCCTCGAGGGCGCCCGTCGGCGCCACGCTTCGGTCTGGCGCATCGACGCCGGCCAGGTGGTGCGCGAGTCATGAGCGGGCGCGAAGAGGCCGGCGCGGCCGTCCAGCGGGCCCTGGCGGCCTGCATGGGCCCGGCCGCCGGCGAGCAGCTCGCGCTTGCGCAGGTGCGCCTTGCGTGGGCCGAGGTGGTGGCCGAAGCTCGCCTCGAGCGCGGCCCGCTGACCAGCCGGGTACGGCGGGTCACGGGTGGCACCGCGCACGTGGAGGCCTCGGATCCGATGCTGGCCCAGGAGCTCACATTGCGCGGCGAGGCGCTCACGTGGGCGGTCAACGAGCGAATGCGTGGACGGCCGGGGGCGACCATTGTGCTGCTCGGAATGGCCGTATCGGTTGGTCGGTCCGGAGGCGACCGGTCCCTATAATTCGGCCCAGCATCCACCCACCAGCACCCGGGCCGCCATGAGCAACCGCTTCGCAACCAGGATCGGACTGCCGTCCGCCGAGGAGCGGGCGCCGGACGCGTTCGACCTGGTGGCCTTCCATGAGCCCGCGGTCGGGGCGTCGGCGCGGACGAAGGGAAGCCTCTACCTGCTGGCCCAGCTGACGGGCGGCAGCGCATCGCTGGCGAAGGCCACGCGCGAGGCGCTCGATGCCATCCAGCGCGACTACTACTACGACCTGTCGGCCGGCGTGACCGTGTCGCTGGCGCGATCGCTGGCCGGTGCGAACCGGCGCCTGTACCACGGCCGCAAGCGACTCGGGATCCCGCGTCGTTCGGGCGTCAGCATCGTGGCCGTGGTCATCCGGGCTCGCGAGGCGCATGTCGCCAAGCTCGGTCCGGCCAGCGCCGTCATCGTGCGCGACGGCCGCATGTACGAGGTCCCGCCGCCGCCGGCGGTGACCGAGGAGGACCCGCGCATCAGGCGCCGGCGCGTGGCGGCGACGCTCGGCGAGGCGCTCGAGGTCGAGCCGTACACCTGGCAGGGGGCGCTGGCGACGGACGACCGGATCGCCCTCATCAGCCGGCATTTCGCCCACACGGTCGGCGTGGGCGAGCTCAAGGCGGCCCTCGCCACCATGCGCCCCGGACAGGCCGTCGAGCACCTCCAGCACATCTTCGCCATCCGGGGTGGAACCGGCTCGGACGGCATCCTGGCGGTCGAGGTGACCGACCTTGCCTCGACCGCAACCACCCATCACCTCGAGCCGGTGCGTCCGGCCGAGCCGTTCGCCGGGCTTCCCGACCAGAGCCCCGTCCCGCTGGCCGACGCCATCGGCCGCGGCCTCCATCGCGCCGGCGACGCAGCCGAGGGAGCGAAGTCGGCATTCGGCCGAGGGCTGCTGACCCTGATCACCTGGATCCTCGCGTTCGTGCCACGCCGGAATCCCGAATATCCACGCAGCATCCCGCGCACGGCCGAGCGCGAGCAGGGCCGGCGTCGGCGCATGGGGATCGCGGGGATGGTCGTCGTGGCGGGCATCCTGGCGGTCGGGACGACCGTGGCGGGGCTGCCGGCCGCCCGGCCCACGGATGCCATCCCGCGGGCCAGCGTCGCGCGGCAGTCGATCGCCGAGGCGGTCGAGCTGGTCGGCGCGGTCGAGGACCGTGTCGACGGCGCGGACCTGGTGGACCGCGATCCGGAGCGCGCGGTCGAGCTGCTGGCGGATGCCCACGCGGCCGTGGCGCGGGCATCCAGCGTCGGGGTCGACGAGGGCGAGCTCGCGCCGCTGCAGCGCCGGATCGACCGGCGCCTCGACGCGCTCTACCAGGTGGCTCGCATCGACACGCCGGCGACGGTGGTCGACCTCGCCGCCGGGCTCGAGGACCTCGACCCGGTCGACATGGTGGCCGCCAGCGACGGCTCGCTCTGGATCCTGGACTCCGGCCGCGGCCGAATCGTGCGGGCGGACCCCGCCGACGGGAGCGCCACCGTCGTCTCTCGCGCCGGCCAGGCGCTCGACTCCGGGGCGACGCCGGGCGACCCGTGGCTGATGGCGACCGCCGCGACCGACGTGGTGGTGATCGACCGCCAACGGACCGCCTGGCGGATCGACCTCGCCGAGCGGATCCCGCGTGAGATGCCACTGGCGGGCGTCGCCGACCTCAGCCCCGAGACGACCCTGATCGGAGCCCTCCAGCATCGGCCGCCGCTCGAGATCTTCAACCTGTACGCGGTGGACGGCGCGACCGGCGAGATCCTGCGCTGGACGCCGCCGGCCGTGATCCCGGTCACCTACCCGGACCCCGCCGATTCCGTTCCTGACCGATGAGCCCGACCTCGACCCGCGCGACGCCCGCGACCTGCGCGTCGACGTCAACGCCTGGCTGCTCCATGCGGGCACCGTCACCCGCATCGACTTCGGCTCCCCGCGCCCTCAAGCGGACTATTCGCTCGACCGGCCGCCCGACGGCGACGTCCGGCCGGACCTCGACTATCGGCTCCTCGACGGCGCGACGGTCGGCGACCGCGACTTCCTCTACGTGTACGACGCGGCAAGCGATCGGATCATCGCCTTCCAGCGCGCCGATGGCTCCTTCGTTCGCCAGTGGATGGCCCCGACCGAGGGACCCGACGCCGGGGCTCTGGCCGACGTGCGGGGCCTTTCGGTGACCTCGGTCAGCGACGGGCCGCCGGTCGCGTTCCTCCTCACCGGCGGCGGCGTCCTCCGGCTCGTGCTCGAATAGCCGGCGCTAGAATCGGTCCCATGGCGGAGCCTCCATTCGGCCGGGTTCGGCTGATCGAGATGGTGGTCGAGAGCGTGCGTGTCCACATGCTCTCGAGCCAGCACGTGGTGATCCTGAAGCAGTCGGAGCGCGACCGATACCTGCCGATCTGGATCGGCCCGTCCGAGGCCAACGCCATCGCCATGCGGCTCCAGGGCCTCTCCGCCGAGCGCCCGCTCACCCACGACCTGCTGGTCAGCGTGCTGGCGGGACTCGGCGCCAGCATCAGTCGCGTCGTCGTCACCCACGTGATCGACGGGACCTTCCACGCGCGCCTCTATCTCGAGAACGCCAGCGGCGACGAGAGCGAGGTGGATTCCCGAACGTCCGATGCCATCGCGGTCGCGGTTCGCACCGGGTCGCCGATCTACGTGGACGAGCGGGTGCTGGACGAGGCGGGCGTCGAGCCCGATGCCAGCGACGAGGAGGGCGGCGAGGACGAAGAGCGGCTGGCCGTCTTCCGCGAGTTCGTCAACTCGCTCGACGTCGATCTGGAGTCGGGCGAGAAGGGGCCACCCGCCGAAGAGGCCTAGCGCCGAGCCGCCGCCGCCGAGACTTGCCCCGCAGGCACCAGTCGGCCAGCGATGGCCTGAATCGCGGCTGTCCATGGCCGACGGTTGCCGGGTTTGCAAAGTCCGGCCATGAAAGGTCACTCCAGTGGCCGATACGTGCACCGGCGGCAAACCGGCCACGCGTCGCTAGCGCGCTCGTTGCTCCCCGAGCACCTCGCGCCGACGTGTCCAGAGCGCCCATCGAAGCCGGCCGATGTCTCGGAACGTGCGCAGGATCTTCCTGAAGCTTGCCCCCGTGTTCGTGCCCGCGGCCCGTGGGTAGTGGTTCACCCCGACCTGCGCCATCCGCGCGCCGCGCGCCTTGAGCTTGATGAGCAGCTCGGCCGAGAGGAACGGCGAGTCGGTGTCGAGCGGCAGCCCGTTGAAGACCTCGCGCCGGAAGAGCTTCATGGCGCAGTCGATGTCCCGCACCCGCAGCCCGAACAGCACCGACACGATGGCGTTGTACGTCTTGGCGATGAAGATCCGATGCGGCGGATCGCGTCGCTTGATGCGGTATCCGATGACCGCATCCACCCGTTTCCTGGAACCATCCTCGAGGCGCTCCAGCAGGCGTGACATCTCGCGCAGGTCGAACTGCAGGTCGCCGTCGCTGAACGAGATCAGCTCGCCCGACGCGTTCTCGAACCCGGCCCGCAGCGCGCCGCCGTAGCCGCGATTGGCCTGGTGGTGGACACGAACCCGCGGGTCGGCCGCCGCCAGCTCGTCCGCCATCTCCGGCGTCCGGTCCGTCGACCCGTCATCGACGGCCAGGACCTCGATCGAGCCGTCCACCAGCGGTCCGATCTCCTCGAGCGCGCGCTGGACCGTCTCGGCGATGTTCTCCTCCTCGTTGTAGGCGGGGAAGAAGAAGGTCAGCCGAGGGCGCGCGGGTTCGGTCATCTGGCTGGGCCCTCCACGAGCAGCAGGCGGGTGAATCCGGGCAGCGTGGGCACCGTGCTCATCTCCCAGGCCTCGGTGACGTTCCTGCGCTCCCATTCCGGAAGCACCACGTAGACCGGGCGCTTGCCGAAGTATGCCCGGATCGCGTTGTTCATCGTACGGTACCCATCGTCCAGGACGTTCCGCTCGTCGATGATGGTCAGGTCGGGTCGCTCCCCGAGGACCCAGCGGTGGTGCCACAGCGGCGTGCTGTAGCTCCACCAGCTGACCACCACGGCGTTCGGCGGCAGCAGCGCATGGACCGATGCGACCCAGCCGTCGGCATCACGATTCCGGCTCTGGTCGTGCGCCTGGTAGCCGGTCACCAGCGAGGCGGCCGGCAGCAGCGCGCCGAGGCCGAGCACCACCGCCCCGGCGAGCGCCGCCAGGAATCGACGAGAGCCCACCGACGTCACCAGGCGGCGGCCGACCTCAGCCACCGCGCGGCCGCCCGCCGCCGCGGTGGCTGCCAGCGCCACGCCGAGCAGGGGAGCCAGCACGGCCACGGTCGGCATGTAGTAGCGGTCGATGTCGCCGTCGCGGAAGTTCATGGAGTAGGCGACGTTCCCGATCACGAACAGGAGCAGCACCGCGAAGGTTCCCAGCGACCTGGCGGCGACGACCGCCGCGCCGACGGCGACCAGCAGCCATCCCGGCGCCACGAACTGGGCGGCCAGCACCCGCTCCGCATCGGCCCACTTGGCGGCGAGGTCGGCCATCGGCTCTCGGAAGTCGCGGAAGAGCCCGCTGAACTGCTCGGCGAACACGAGATATCGGAACCGATCCCAGGTATCGGGTCGGGCGTAGAAGAGCGGCGGCTCGGGATCGGTGATGGCGCGCAGCCAGATGTAGCCAAACGAGGCGAGCCCGAGCGCCACGGCCGCCACGCACAGCCCGATGAGCCGCCAGCGGCGCAAGAACCGGCGGTCGACCACGAACAGCCAGGGGATGATCCCGACGGCGAACAGGCCGATGATGGGATGCACGCCAAGCCCGAGCCCGAAGGCCAGCGCGGCGCCCACCAGCCAGCCTCCTGCGCGCGGTGCACCGTCGCGCTCCGCCGCCCGCCACATCAGCAGGAGCCACAGGACCACGCAGACGGACAGGATGCTGATGGCGTGCACGTCGGCGCGCGTCGCGTTCTCCCACGGCTCCGACGCGAACGCGAACGCGGCGCCGGCGATTCCGGCCGCCGTCGCGCGCACCGCTCGATCCCGCTCCGCGATCAGGTGCCCGGCGATGAGGACCACGAATCCCGAGGCGAGGGCGACGCACACGGCCGACAGCAGGTTCATGCGCCACGCGACCTCGCCGATCGGCAGCTGGCTCCACAGCCACCCGAGCATGGTGTAGGTCGGGAAGCCGGTCGGATGGAAGATCGAGAGGGTGGGCGGCACCGTCTGCGCCTCGCCCGTGTCCCAGAAGCCGGTCGACGGCAGCAGGGTCCGCAGGTAGATGCCCATCGCGAGGAGCACCACGAACGCGGCCGCGAAGGCGACCGCGTTGTCGGTCCCGGGGATCCACCGCCGCACCCGTGGCGGGCGCGCCGGTGGAACCCGACCCTCTCCGGGGCCGTCGGGAGCTCGATGTATACTCACCGCCACCTTGGCGTGCTTGACGACACGGCGCACCCACCGAGAGCGCCGCAACTGATGACCCGTGGCCCCGTCGGCCGACGGGGCGCGGGGATACTCGACCTGATACGGCGGCCCAACGCCGGCACGATCCTCACGACGCTCCTCGTCCTCGGCCTTGTCCTGCGCGCCTTCATCGCCGCCGCCTACCTGCCGCGCAGCGGCCTGTCGAACGACATCGGCGCCTTCGCTGCCTGGGGAATCCGGCTAGCAACCCTTGGACCAGGCGCGTTCTACGAGGCAGGCTACTTCAGCGACTACCCCCCAGGCTACCTGTACGTGCTCTGGGGCCTCGGCTCGATCGGAACGGCCCTCACGCCGATCGTGGGACAGAACGCGACGAGTGGCCTCGTCAAGATCCCCGGCATCTTTGCGGACGTCGGCGTCGCCTGGCTCCTCTTCGTCATCTGTCGACGCTGGGGTGGTCAGCTGCTCGACCGGACACGCGTCCACGTCTCGCCCGAAAGCCTCGGCCTCCTGGCGGCCGGCGTCTACCTCTTCAACCCCGGCACCATCTTCGTGTCGTCGGTCTGGGGCCAGATCGACTCGGTCGGCACCCTGGTCCTGCTGGCGACGATCTATGCGCTTGCGCGCGGCTGGATCGAGCTGGCTGCCCTCGGGGCCGTGGTCGCGCTGCTCGTCAAGTTCCAGTTCGCGTTCCTGGTGCCGATCGTCGCCGTCGTCGGCCTCCGGCGCCACCTCTTCGGCCGCTCCAGCGACCCCGAGCTCGACGGCCGCCGAGACCCACTTCGCGTCCTGACCTCGCTTGCCGTCGGGATCGGCGCGCTCACGGTGCTGATGCTCCCGTTCGACATGGTCCTCTACGCCCCGCTCGCCGGTGGCGATCCGCACGGCCTGCTCGGCATCCTGCCGGCCGCGGACCCCAATCGCAGCCTGATCGGCAAGTTCTTCGAGGCCGCCAATACCTACAAGGGGCTCACGGTCAACGCATTCAACCTGTGGCGGAATCCATGGAGCGGGCTGGGCGACACGCTCCAGCGCGGCGACGACATCAGCACCGCACTGGTCCTCGGATCGGTCGCGCTCAACTGGCAGCAGGTCGGGGGGTTGCTCTTCGCCGCCGTGGCGCTGCTTGCGCTGGTGGTTGTTGTGCGTCGCGACGATCTGCGCGGGATCCTGCTCACGTCGCTGCTGCTTGCAGTCGCGTTCTTCGTCCTGCCGACCCGGGTCCACGAGCGGTACCTGTTTCCAGCCCTCGCGCTCGCGGCGCCCCTGATCCTCTCGGGGCGTGCGTGGCCATGGATCTACGGCGCGCTGAGCCTCTGTTTCTTCGCCAACGTTTATTGGGTCTACACCGAGGACTGGTCGTTCACCGGCAGGGTCATCAACCCCGGCGCCTTCGGCCAGCCGATGCCCCAGGACCCGTTCCTGACATCGACGCTCCTGACGAATTCGGGCATCTGGTTGCTCTCGGCCCTCGTCATCGGCCTCCTCGGCCTTGTCGCCTGGCTGTCGATCCGCCATGCCTTCGTGCCCGAGCCGATTGCCGCCGTCGAATCGCCGCCGGCGACGACGGTCCGGGCACCTCGGCGGGACGACTGGGACGCCGGGGAGTGGGCTCCAGCCGAGCCGGCCGCGGCCGGCGGGTGGACGTTCTCGTGGCTGCGCCGAAATCCGGCCGATGCCTACCTGGGCGAGCCGGCGCGGCGCCTGGATCGGCGCGACGCCCTCCTCGTGCTGGGGCTCTTCGTCTTCGCGCTCGTGTTTCGGCTCTGGCGCCTCGACGTGCCGCGTGGCGACCACTTCGACGAGGTCTACCACGCGCGCTCCGCGACGGAGTGGCTCAGCGACTGGCAGAACGGATGGGATCGGGATGTCTACGAGTGGACCCACCCGATGCTGGCCAAGTACCTCATCGCCGCAGGCATCGTTGTCGCCGATCCGAACAAGGTGGTCGGCAGCAGTGACCTCGATACCCCCTCCCCGTCGATCGCCGTTGCCCCGCAGCGCTCGTCGCTGGGACACGATCGATCGGTCGTCTTCACCGCGGGGGGTGGAAGTGCGACCATCGTCGCGTCGGACGGCGTCAGCGGCGACGAGCTCGCGCGCTGGGACGCCGGTGGACCGGTCACCGCCCTCGCCTACGACCCCGATGCGCCGCGGCTCCTGGTTGCCCGCGCCGATCTCGGCACCGTCGAAACGTACGAGCTGGCGGGGCTGCTCGCCTCGCCGGACGGCCGTGCTCCGCCCGCCGGCCCGCCCATCGAGACCGATCTCGCCGGCGTCAGCCAGATCGACGTGCCGCGCGACGCCGAGGTCATCCTTCTGCGCGGGCCTGACGGCGTGGCCATCGTGGACCAGGCGGCCGATGAGGTCCTCGCTTCAGGCACCGGCACGTACGGGGGTGTCGCCTGGGTTCGCCCAGTGGACGAGAGCACCGGTTTCGTGGCCGCCACCGATCCGGCGCGCAGTGCCGTCGTCTTCCTCGACAGCTCGACCCTCCTGCCGGTTCCGGGCGCCGACGGTACGGAGCTGGGGATCGTGGCCCTCGACTCGCCGCTGGTGGGACCGCTCATCGCCCGCGGCAGCGGGAAGGATCAGCAGCTGCTCGTCCTGACCGGGACGGTCGCGGCCAACGACGAGCACCCGATCACGGCGGGTGGCCTGGCATCGATCGACGCCGACAGGCAGATCCTGAGCGACATCGTTCCGCTCCCCGGCGCACCCTCGCTCATCGGCTATCAGGCGGTCGCCAACATCGTGTACGTCGCCGGCGTCTCACCGGCCGGCGAACCGGTGGTCTGGCCGATCGAGCCGCACATCGACTCGCGCAACGATACGAGCGCCGGCCTCGCGGCCTTTGACCAGACCGTGCTTCCGGCTCCGGCCCTGGCCATGGGCTTCGACATCAGCGCCGACAGCCAGGCGGACGACCACGGACGCCTCATCCTGAGCACCGGAGACGGCGCGCTGGTGCGGCTCGACGCCGGCAGCAACGCATTCGCCTGGCGGCTGGCCGGCGTGGTGTTCGGCGCGCTCCTTGTGGCGCTCGTCTACCTGTTGACGGCAACGATGTTCGGCCGCCGACGCATCGCGCTGCTGGCGTCCGGCTTCGTGGCGATCGACGGCATGAGCTACGTGATGAGCCGTATCGCCATGAACGACATCTTCGTGGCGGTCTTCATCGTGGCCGCCTACCTGGCCTTCTGGCAGGTCTGGTCCGGCCGCTGGCGGCGCAGCGCGTGGTGGGTGCTGCCGCTCGTCGGCGTGCTGCTCGGACTGGCGGCCGCCACGAAGTGGGTCGGGTTCTACGCGCTGGCCGGTATCTGGATCCTGGTCCTCGCCCGCTCGAGCCTCGGCCGCCTGGCGCTGGTCGCCCTGGTCGCCTTCGCCACGGTGGTGGGTGGGATCGGCGCGCCGTGGCCGTTCCTGGCGACGATGCTCCTTGCGCTGGCGATCGCGCTGGCAATCGTCCACGCCAGGCCGATCCGGCTCGACGTCGAGAGCGCGAAGCTCGCGTTGCCCGCGACGGGCCTCGTGATCGGCGGCATCGGGCTGGCCTTCGCGTTGGCGTACGGGCAGGTGGAGGGCACTGCCAGCAACGCGGTCGAGGTCGTGTTCGGCCTGCTGGCTCGCGGGGCGCAGGTCGGTTGGCCGGCCTGGCTCATGCTCGGGGTTGCCGCCATCCTCATCGCCTGGCGCGCGTGGCGATCATTGCGGGACCCGCGTTCGGATGAGCGCTGGCAGCAGCCGGGGGAGATGGGCGGCTTCGCCTGGGCCTGGATCGGCGCATGCCTGCTCGTCATCCCGCTGACGGTCTACGCGCTGAGCTACGTCCCGTACCTCCAGCTGGGGCATGCCTTCGCCGGCCCGAACGCCGGCCCGGGGTACGGCTGGTCGCTGGAGGAGCTGCACGGGCAGATGTTCGGCTATCACTTCGGGCTGACCGCCGGCCACGCCAGCTCGTCTCCATGGTGGAGCTGGCCGCTGGGGCTCAAGCCAACGTGGTTCTTCAACGGCACCTATGACGGCAGGCAGATCGCGGTGATCTACAACGGCGGCAACCCGATCCTGTTCTGGGCGGGCGTGCCGGCCGTGATCGCCTGCGCCGTTCTGGCCTGGAAGCGGCGGTCGCCGGCACTGGTGCTGCTCGTGGCCGCCTTCGCGTTCCAGCTCGCGCCATGGACGCGGATCGAGCGGGCCACCTTCGCGTATCACTACCTGACCGCGGTTATCTTCGCCATGATCGCGGTCGCCTACGTCGTCGACGAGCTGCTGCGACGGCCCGCCTGGCGCGAGCTGGCGCTCGGCTACCTCGCCCTCGTGGTGGCGGTGGGGCTGCTCGTCTTTCCGCTCGGCGCGGCGCTGCCGATGCCGGATTGGTACATCAATGCGGCGCGCACGCTGCCGCCGTGGAACTACGGCTTCCAGTTCCCGGATCCGCCGCAGGGGCAGCGCGCCGAGCTCGTCAGTGCCTCCGGCCTCAAGCTCGTGGCAGGGCTGCTCCTTGCCGCTGCCGCCGTCGCGTGGTCGTTGCGCGGCCGCGTGTGGGGGCCGCCGCTGATCTCACTCCTCAGGCAGCGGCTGCCGGCGCGCGAGTGAGCCCGCTCGTCAGGTTCGGCGCGTCGCGCTGACGAGGATGACGATCCCCGCCGCTACGAGGGCCACCGGCCAGACGAATCCCCAGTCGATGTCGGGCAGGTACTCGCGCACCAGGAACCAGAGGCCGACCAGGACGAGCGCGCCGCCGAGCAGCAGCTGCGTTCGTCCCTGGTCGATCGGTCGACGCCGCAACCCGGGGTGGGCTGCCGTCCGCGCCGGACTCGCCCTCGGCGGCCGGCGCCGCCGAGGCCGCCGGCGCCTGCGGGACCACGACCCAGGCCACGATGTAGGCCAGCAGCGCCGCGCCACCGGTGATCGGCACCAGCAGCGCCCAGGCGATCCGGATGAGCGCCGGATCGGCGTTGATCCACTCGGCGACACCGGCGGCAACGCCGCCGACGATCGAGTTCCTCGACCGGGTCAGTGCGCGGTTCATTCGCAGCCATCCTCGGGATTGAAGGTGAAGCTCGCCGCGTTGCCGCTCACCTCGAGGCTGACGTCCGGATCGCCGCCCCTCGACCACGTGTTGCCCTGACGGGTGAAGCCGGCATCGTCGAGGTTGTGGCTGAACGTGACGTTCTCATCCTCGATCGTGATGGCGATTCCAACACCGTCGGGTGCGCACAGCTCGAGCGAGCCGGCGTTCATCTCGACAGAGCCGTCGACGACGGTGGCGTCGTCCGTCTCGATCGAGATCGAGCCGGCATTGGCGTCGAGGCTGAGCTCTCGAACCTCGGCCCCGGGCAGGCCGAGGTGGACTTCACCGGCGTTGGCGTCGATCGCGAGGGTCGAGAGGTCGGCATCCTCGAGATCCAGCCGCGCGGATGCCGCGTTCGAGTCGACCGTGAGGCTGAGCGTGCTATCGGTCGGCAGGACCACGTCCCATGCCTGCCGGCTGTCGGTGAAGCCGATGAATCCGCCGCCCTTGGCGTCGACCCGCAGCGAATCGTCGTCGGAGCTGATCTCGGGCTCCTTGTCTCCGCCGTGTCGAGCAACCACGCTCCACGCGCTCCCGGCCTGCGTCGTCACGTCCAGCTCTCCGCAGCTGAAGTCGAGCTCGACCTCGCCATCGGTGGCGAAGCTGCCCTCCGCATTGACGACCTCGGTCGGCTCGCCGCCGCAGCCGAGGCTCATCCCATCGGGCACGCCGGCGACCACGGTGCCCGCCAGCCCGCCCGCAACGAGGCCGGCCAGCAGGGTCGCGACGGCGCCGAAGGGCGTGCGGGACGCGATGACGGCCAGCCCGATGACGACCAGCAGCAAGGGCCACAGGCGCCATGCCTGGCGTGCCGTATCGGCCGGGATGAGCTGTGCCTGGATGGCCAGCGCGACGGCACCGGCGGTGATGAGGGCAACGCCCCAGAAGATGAGGCCACGGTTGATCTGCATGCTCGGATGCTCCTGCTCGGATGGACAAGATACCGCTCGGAGCGGCCGTGGAACCATGGCCAAATGACCGGATTGCGCTGGGCTCTCCTCAGTCAGATGGCCGACACCCGGCAAAAGGTTGACACCGACCAAGCGGCGGTCGTAGACTCCTGCCGCACCCGGACCGCAGAAGACGCTGCCCCGCGTGCCCGGCCACCCACCACCCGTAACGAGGAGCGAACTGACGAAAATGCATCGCAGCATGTTCGCCATCCACGCGCCGCGACTCGCGCCTACCGGCAATGGAGTCGACGGGAGATCTGTGCCCTGGACGAGGTAACGCAACGGCGGTGAGACCGCCGACGCAGACACCACGAGCCGTGGGCCGGATCAGGTTCACGGTTTTTTGATGCCCAATCGGGCAGCACGAGAGCCGCGGACCGGGAGCAACGGGCCGCGGCTCTTCCAATCTTCGGGCCCAGGGAACCAACGGAACGGGACACGACAATGATCGAGGTCATGGACGAACCAAAGACGACAGCGACCGTGGCTCCGGTGCGGCAGCCGCTGCGCCACGTCGGCCCGCCGCCGGCCGGCGAGCAGCCCGCGCTGCTCATGGAGCGCGCCACGAAGCGGTTCGTGGTGGGTCGCAAGAAGAAGTCGGTCGTCGCCGTCAACGAGGTGACGCTCTCGATCCGGCGCGGCGAGATCTACGGGATCCTGGGCGCGAACGGATCGGGCAAGAGCACGCTCATCCGCCTCGTCAGCACGCTGCTGACGCTGGACGGCGGGAGAGTCGAGGTGTTCGGCAACGACGTCGAGCGCGACGAGATGAAGGTCAAGCAGCTCATCAACCGGGTGAGCGTCGACGCGGCCTTCTTCAAGAAGCTCTCGCCGCACGAGAACCTCGCCTACGCGGCGCGGCTCTACGGCCTGGACGCGCGGAAGGCTCGCGCGGAGGCGATCCAGATCATGGCGCGCCTCGGCATCGGCGAGAAGCGGCTCAGCCGGCCGCTCGAGCAGATGAGCCGCGGAATGCAGCAGAAGGTTGCGATCGCGCGGGCTCTGCTGACCAGCCCCACGGTGCTGCTGCTCGACGAGCCGACGACGGGACTCGACCCGCGGTCGAAGCTCGACGTGCAGACCTTCATCGAGGAGGTGCGCGACACGCACGACGCAACGATCGTGCTGACGACGCACGACCTCGACGAGGCCGAGCGGCTGTGCGATCGGATCGCGCTCATCAACGACGGCCGGATGGTCGCCGAGGGAACGCCGGCGGAGCTGATGACCATGGTCGCCAGGGACTACGGCAAGGAGCCGACCCTGGAGAGCGTGTTCATGACGTTCACCGGCAAGAGCCTGGACGACGATCTCGACGATGACGACAAGAACGAAGACGACGAATAGCGAGAAGAGAGGAGGTGATTCCCGTGCAGAGCAACCTGGACATTCGTGTCGTGCTCAGCCTGATCGAGGAGCGTGAGGCGCGGCTGCGCCGCACGAACCTCCTCGTGAGTGAGCCAAACGTCGACCGCCGCCCGGTGCGGCGGTGGATCGGTCGCCGGCTGGTGCGCCTCGGCGCCCGGCTGGCGGGCGAGCCGACGATGCGGCCGGTCCGGGCCCGATAGGGCGCCGGGCCGGTCCATCGGTCCATTGGAGTGAGAAAGAGATCCACCGATGTCGATTGCAACGCGTGAGCTGCGGGCGAGCTTCGCCTTCGTCGAGCGCAACTTCAACCTGACCAAGCGTTACTGGGGCTGGGAGGTCGCCTGGCTCGTCTACTCGCTGGCCGCCGCCCTGGCAGTGGCCTTCATCGGCGTTGCCCAGGACGACCCCGGCCTGCTCCAGGTGCTGGTGATCGGCACCATCTTCTGGAACTTCCTGTCGATCGTCTTCGGCTTCATCGGCGAGACGGTCACCTGGGAGCGGTGGGAAGGGACCCTCGAGTACACCTTCATGGCGCCGGTTCGCCGCTACACGCAGCTGGTTGGCTCGACGCTGTTCGCCGTGACCTACGCCCTGATCCAGATGGTGATCATCCTGGTCGTGATGATCGTCTTCTTCGACCTGGAGTTCACCGGCGGCAACTTCGTGACCGCCGGGGTCTTCATCCTGCTCGGCTCGGCGAGCTTCGTCGGGGTCGGCATGATGGCGGCCATCCTGCCCCTGCTGTACGTGGAGCGCGGCGACCAGATGGTCTTCGTGATCCAGTCGATCATCCTGCTCTTCAGCGGCGTCTACTACGAGACCAGCATCCTGCCCGACTGGATGCAGTTCGTCTCGCAGTTCAGTCCCGGCACGTACGTGCTCGACGGCATTCGCGCGGGCCTGATCAACGGCACCCCGGTCACCGAGCTCCTCCACGACGTGTGGCCGCTCGTGATCATGGGCGTCGTCCTGATCCCGCTCGGCGTCTACGTCTTCGGCATCGCGGAGCGCTACGCCAAGCGCACCGGCAAGCTCAAGCGAGTCGGCTGATGCAGCCGGCGGAGGCACCCTCATGAAGACCGATACGGCCGCCCCGGCGGCCGAGATCCCACGCCTCGTCCTGCGTCCCTACGCGGGCGAGGCCGACCTGCCCGAGATGGTCCGCATCCAGAACGAGGAGTGGGAGGCCGACGGGCTCGGCTACCGGGAGACGGTGGCCGACCAGGTGGCGTACTTCGGACACGTCTCCGACCAGTTCGACGCGAGCCGTGACGTCACGATCGCCGAAGTCGAGGGCCGCATGGTCGGCCATGCCCGGCGCGACTGGGTGGACGCCAACGACGGCGTGCGCGAATACCGTTCCCGCGGCGCCGTGGATCCCGAATGGCGGCGGCGCGGCATCGGCACCGCACTGCTGAACGACGCCGAGCGGCAGCAGTCCGCGCTCGCGAGCACGCACGAGACGAGCCGGCCCCGCGTTCTCGGCACGTTCGCCGAGGGTCGGAACGAGGGCGCCAACGTGCTCGCCCGGGGCGCGGGCTACGAGCCGGTGCGCTGGTTCTTCGACATGAAGCGCTCCGGCATCCAGGAGAACCTGCCTGAGATCCTCCCGATGCCCGGCGGAATCGAGGTGCGACCGGTCCAGCCGGAGCAGCTGCTCCAGATCTGGCGCGCAGATATCGAGGCGTTCCGCGACCACTGGGGTGGCGGCGACGATTCGGAGGAGAACTTCCGCCGTTACCAGGACTCGCCCGACTTCGACACGACGCTGTGGCTGGTCGCCTGGGATGGCGACGAAGTTGCCGCGGCCGTCGTCAACACCATCTACGCGCACGAGAACGAGGCGACCGGCAGTCGGCGCGGCTGGCTCGACAGCGTCTTCACCCGCCGTGCCTGGCGGAAGCGCGGCCTCGCTTCCGCGCTCATCGCGCGCAGCCTGCACCTGCTGGCCAAGCGGGGCATGGACACCGCCATGCTGGGGGTCGATGCCGACAACCCGTCGGGCGCACTGCGGCTGTACGAGTCGTTCGGCTTCGTCGTGACCGAACGGGGCCAGGCCTGGCGCAAGCCGATGGAAGAGGGGCCGTTCACGTGATCGATCTGGCACCGGGCACGGCGCCGGCCGTCCCCGGCCTTCGCTTCCGGCACTTCGGCGGCGCTGACGACTACCCGGCCATGCTCCGGGTCCACACGGCGGCGCGCCAGGCCGATGGCATCGACGAGGTCATCACGCTGGAGTGGCTCCGCCTCAACTACGCGACGCTCGTGAACTGCGATCCGGCACGTGACGTGATCATGGCCGAGGTGGATGGTGAGCTGGTGGCCTACGCTCGCGTCTACTGGAACGATCTCGTCGAGGGCGGCCGTTCCTACGAGAACTTCGGATTCGTGCATCCCGATTGGCGGCGGCGCGGAATCGGCGGCGCGATGCACCGACTCAACGAGGAGCGGCTACGCGAGATCGCCGCTGAGCACTCCGACGTCGCGCCGAAGCTGTTCGGCTCCGAGGGGGCCGACACCGATCCGGGCAATACCGCGCTCCTGCTGGGGGACGGCTACGCGCCGGCCCGCTACTTCTACGAGATGGTGGCGCCCTCGCTCGATGACATCGTCGCTCCCCCGATGCCCGACGGGATCGAGCTGCGTCCGGTGACGCGCGACCAGTACCGCACCATCTGGCTCGCCATGGCGGAGGCTTTCCGCGATCACTGGGGCGAAGCCGAGTGGACCGAAGAGGACTGGACTCGCTTCGAGGCCGACCCCGACAACCAGGATCCCGCGCTATGGCGGATCGGGTGGGCCGGTGACGAGGTGGCCGGCGTGGTGACCACGACGGTGCCGGCGGAGGAGAACGAGCGCCACGGCCGTGCCCGCGTCTACGTCGCCGGCGTCTCCGTGCGACGGCCGTGGCGTCGCCGTGGCCTTGCCCGCGCCTTGTTGGCGGGCTCGCTGGTGGCCGCGCGTGAGGCGGGTTTCACGTCCGCCAGCCTCGGCGTCGACACGGACAGCCCGACCGGGGCAACGCAGCTCTACGAGTCGCTGGGCTTCGCACCCGAGAAGACGTTCACGAGCTATCGCAAGCCGATGTGACGACGGGACCGCCGTCGTGCCGGGTCACGTCCGCAAGGCGAGCACCCGGTCGCGTGTCTCGTAGTAGAAGTCCACGATCCGCTCGGTGACCTTGTCCCAGCTGAACTCCGGCGCGCGGGCGCGTCCCGCCTCCCCCATGTCGTGCCGCAGATCCGGGTCGCGGGCCAGGGTGTAGAGGGCGGCGGCTAGCGCGCGCGGGTTCTTCGGCTCCACCAGCAGGCCCTGGACGTTGCGCTCGACGACGCGCTTGAAGCCGTGGATATCGGAGGCGACGATCGGCACCCCGGCCGCCATCGCCTCGAGCAGCACGATCCCGAACGACTCCTGGCCGGTGTTCGGGGCGCAGTAGATGTCGGCCGAGGCGAAGTAGCGGACCTTGCCCTCGTCGTTGACGCGGCCCAGGAACTCGACGTCCCGGATTCCGCGCAAGCCAACGAAGCGCTTGTACTCGCGCAGCTTCGGTCCGGCACCAACCACCAGCAGCCGCGCGTCGACCTTGCGCTTGCGCAATCGGTGATAGGCCTGCAGCAGGTGGGTCAGCCCCTTGCGCTCCTCCAGCCGGCCAACGAACAGGATGTTGAGCGTGCCGTCGCGCAGCTCCTCGAACGGCTCGGCATTGGTGAAGCGATCCAGGTCGACCCCGTTGGGGATGATCTCGTAGTCGCCGGGGAAGTACCTGCTGATGAAGTGCCGCGCCGCGCCGGAGACGGCGATCCGTCCGTCAAGCCGCTCGGCAAGCCGTCCGGCGAAGCGCTTCCCGATCCAGTACGACGGCGAGAAGCCGCCGAAGGCGTGGAACGTCGCCACGTTGACCGTCTTCGATTGGTCGAGCATGGTCGGCGACAGGAACGGCACGAACGGCTCGTGGAAGTGGAGGATGTCGAACGAATGCTCCTCGAGCACCTCTCGCGCCTGGCGCTTGAACCGCAGCCCGAGCGTCACGCGACCGACGCTGCCATTGGCCGGGGCGGCCCAGCCGGTGCCGAGCCGAATGACGTGGCCCTCGCTCTCGCGCTCGCGTCCGTACTTGGAGGTGATGATCCAGACGTCGTGGCCCATTGCCTTCATGGCCTCGTAGGTGAAGCGCACGTGCTCGTTGACGCCGCCTGGATGCGGATATCCGTAGGGGCTCACGATGCCCACCTTCAGCGGCTCTCGGGCAGGTGCGCCGGATCGCGCCGATGGCGCCCCCGTGGACGGAGCCGGCTTCACCGACGTCACCGCCACTCTCCGGATGGCCGCAGCGTGTGCCGCAGGTGGCTGACCTTGGCGCGCAGCTGTCGCCGATAGACGGCAATGTTCTGTCGGTTCGACCAGTATCTCCCGTCCGGCCGTGTCGTCCCTTCCTCCACGGCTGCCCGGTAGTCGGCGGCGGTCGAGCCGGGGAACCACGTCCAGGCCGACCCGACTCCGTCGAGCACGTGGGCGTCGGAGTTGCCGACGGCCGCCAGCCGAAGCACCTCGGCGTTGAGCCGATCGCGCGCCGTGCGACGCGCTCGTCCCGCCGCCGACGGGTTCATCAGCTCGATCGCGTCGAGCTGATGGCGGCGATCGGCGCTGCCGTGCACGGAGAGCAGTGACCGCACGCCGAGCGACGGGGTCAGCGGCGCCATCGGGTGCGCCGCGATCGCGATCCCGCCCTGGTCGTGGATCCGCTCGAGCGTCTCCGACAACGGCCGCAGCGCCGGGATCCGTTCGGTGATGAAGAGCGCCAGGATGTGGCCGCGCCGCGTCGTGATCTCCTCGCCGACCACCAGCTCGAACCCGTAGTCCCCGGCGGCGTGGAGCTCGCGGGCGCGAATCGCGCCGTCGATCCGCTCGTGATCGGTGATGGCGATGACGTCCAGGTCCGTGTTGGCCTCGACATGGTCGAGCAGCGTCCGCACCGACACCGTCCCGTCCGAGTACAGGGTGTGGAGGTGCATGTCGGCCTTGCCGAGGTCGCCGCCCCCGCGCGTCACGAGAGCGCCTCGCCGCGGAGGTCGGGCCAGAAGGGCTGGAAGGCGCCCCACCATTGCTCCGGCGCATCGCCGATGTCGCGCTCGAAGCGTGCCGCGATCCGCGTCGCCAGGGCGGCGGCGTCGGCACGTCGATCGTCGGTCGACGGGACCTCGAGCAGGTCGCCCTCGGCACGGAAGCGGTCGGGCCCGGTGCGCAGGCAACGACCGACGATGAGAGCGGCGCGATGTGCCACCGCCAGCGCGGCCGGCCCCAGCGGCACGGTGGTCGGATGCCCGAACATCGTGACCGGGTGGCCGTCGCCGGCCAGGTCCCGGTCGCCGATGATGCCGACGGTGCCTCCCGCCCGGAGCCGCTCGCTGATCGGACGCCGGGCCCGGCTGAGCGGCACGAGCTCGATGCCACGCCCCCCGCGTCGCGCGGCAAGGAACTCGAACAGCGCCGCCGGCTCGATCTCCTCGGCCGGTACCAGCGGCCTGATGCCGTGCGCGGCCAGGAAGCCGCCGAACGGCTCGAAGTTGCCGAGGTGCGAGCCGATGAAGATCCCGGGGCCGGCGCGCAACGCAGCGGCGAACGCCTCCCAGCCGGGGACCTCGACGATCTCGTCCATCCGCGCGGCAGGGTAGTGCGGGGCACGCAGGAGCTCCACGTAGTAGCGGGCGTGGTTGCGGAATGCAGAGCGCACGAGCTCGCGGAAGGGTCGGCCGCTGGTCGGCCGTCCGGTCGCGGCGCAGACCCGGGCCAGGTTGGCTCCCACCAGCCGCCGCCGTTCGGGCGCCAGCCGATACCACGCGTCTCCGGCCAGGTCCGCCAGGGCGTAGGCGAAGCGCGACGGCAGCGCGGCCACGGCGCGATCGGCGATCTCAAGCCCCAGGCGCAGCATCACGCCCCGATCTTCGTCCAGTCGTCGCCGCGCCGAGCGGCTTCGAGAGCCGCCCGAGCCTGGGCACGGTCGGCATCCGTCTGTGGCCAGACCGGCCGGAACATGTACCACTGTCCGGGGTCGTCGGCGATCACCCCGCCCAAGGCGTCGGCGATGGCCTGCGTCGCGCGGTAGATGTCCGCCGGCTCCGTGCTCGCGCAATGGACGAATGGCAGTCCGCGCGCGTCGAAGCGGTCGTCGCGGTCGCGCCGGCACCAGACCGGCAGCATCGGCGCGCCGGTCTTGGCCGACAGCGTGGCCGGCCCAGCCGGAAAGGTCGTGGCCTCGCCGCACAGCTCGACGGGGACGTCCCCGCGGCGATATCCCCCGTCGCAGAAGAGCACCAGGTTGCCGTTCTCGCGCAGCACCTTGAAGAGCCCGCGAAGGTTTCGCCAGCCGATGACGAGGATGTCCTGCCTGGAACGCGCCGCCGACAGGTGGTCGAACAGGCGGCCGTAGGTGGTGTCGTCCGCAACGACATGCATCGCCTTACCGCGCAGCTTCAGGCCCGGCCCGATCATGTCCATCCCGCCGACGTGGATGGTGCAGACCAGCACGCCCTTCCCCTCGGCGCGAGCCTCGTCGAGGACCTCGATGTTCTCGATGCGCACGAGGTCCGACGCGGCCGCGGCCGACAGCTCGCCGATGCGCATCATGTCAACCAGGTACTTCGCGTAGTTCCGAAAGGCACGGCGCGCGGCGGTCCGGACGCGCCGGTCATCGGGCTCGAGGCGCATCGGGTGCGCCAGGTTCTCATGGATGGTCTGCCGCTTCGGCCCGGCCAGGTCATAGGCAGCGTTGCCCGCGGCGGCCGCGCCGGCCAGCGCAATCCGTCGAGGCAGGGCGTTGATGACGCGCTCGGCCGCGAGGTAGAGCCAGTAGGTGATCAGCTCCCGCTTGCGCTCCGCGCGAGCCGTCGGCGAGCTCGCCGTGATCGCATCCACCGAGCCGATGCTACGCGACCTCGGCTGCCGCCGCCCGAGCCTTGACCTTTGCGTTCGGGGTCGCGACCTTTCGCGTCTTCCGCGCCACGAGCTTCTCGGTGCCGTCGAGCGTCTCGTTGTCGTCGCCGCGGATGAAGTCCTCGACGCGATTGTGGGCGATGTCGTCATGGATCTGCATTGGCGGCGACTTCATGAAGTACGCGCTCGGCGCAACGAGCGTGCCGGCCAGGCCGCGATCAAGGCCGAGCTTCGCGCATCGGATAGCATCGGTGATGACGCCGGCCGAGTTGGGCGAGTCCCAGACCTCGAGCTTGAGCTCAAGGTTGAGCGGCACGTCCCCGTAGGTGGTGCCCTCCATCCTGATGTGGCACCACTTGCGATCCTTGAGCCACGGCACGTAGTCCGAGGGTCCGACGTGGATGTCCCCGTCGGCGATCTCGTAGTCCATCATCGAGGTCACCGCGTTCGTCTTGCTGATCTTCTTGGACTCGAGGCGCTCCCGCTCGAGCATGTTCAGGAAGTCGGTGTTGCCCCCGAAGTTGAGCTGGTAGGTCCGGTCGATCTTCACGCCGCGGTCCATGAAGAGGCGGGTCAGCACGCGATGCGTGATCGTGGCTCCCAGCTGGCTCTTGATGTCGTCGCCGATCACCGGCAGTCCGGCCTTCGCGAATCGGCGCTGCCAGTACGGCTCGCGGCCGATGAAGACCGGGATGGCGTTGACGAAGGCGACGCCCGCCTGGATGGCCTGCTCGGCATACCACTTGGTGGCCTGCTCCGAACCGACCGGGAGGTAGCTCACCAGCACGTCGGCCTCGCGATCCTTGAGGATCTTCACGATGTCGGCCGTTGGTCCCGGCGCCTTTGTGATGATCTCGGACAGGTACTTGCCGAGGCCGTCGTGGGTCATGCCGCGCTCGACGGGCACGTTGAGCTGCGGTACCGAGGCGAATGTGAAGGTGTTGTTCGGCTCGGTGAAGATCGCCTCTGAAAGGTCCTTGCCGACCTTGTTGCGGTCCACGTCGAAGGCCGCCACGAACTCGATGTCACGCACGTGGTAGCCGCCGAGGTTGACGTGCATCAGGCCCGGGATGAAGTCTCCGTCCTTCGCATCGGCATAGTGATAGCGACCCTGGACGAGGCTGCTCGCGCAGTTGCCAACGCCGACGATGGCCACTCGAACCTTGCCGTCGCTGGACCGATGACCGTTGGTGGCGGCCTTTCCGTTCTTGGAAGCCACGATGCGTCAGTACTCCTTGCTTGGGGTTGCCGCCGCCTGGCTGAGACGCCAGACGTGCCAGATTCGCTGGACGACGGTTGCAACCGTGAGGACGGCAATCAGGACGATGGTGCCGATCAGGATCGGGGTGTAGCCGAGGCCCGCAAGTGCGATGCCGGCGATCACCAGCACGAGGCGCTCGGTGCGCGGCGCGAGGCCGACGCTGGCCTCGAGGCCGATGCCCTCGGCGCGCGCACGCGCGTAGCTCACCAGGAAGGAGCCAGCCAGCGCGAGGAAGACTGCCAGCACGGGCAGGGTCGGCTCCTCGAGAGCGCCCAGGAACCAGACCGCGATGCCGACGTACAGGATGGCCTCGCTGGCCCGATCGAGGGTCGAGTCAAGGAAGCTTCCGAACGCGGTGCCGCCGCCCTGCGCCCGAGCCAGCGCGCCGTCGACCGCGTCGAGCAGCGAACCGGCGGTGAGGACGGCAGCCCCGACCAGCAGCCAGCCGCCGGCCACGAGAACCGCCGCCGCGACCGTCATGAGCAGGCCGATGACGGTGATGGTGTTCGGTGTGAGGTGGAGGGCGATCGCCAGCCGCACGACCGGGGCCAGGATGCCCCGCACCGCCTCCTTGACCGCGGCCGGCACCACGGAGCTGCCGCGTCGCAGGTCGTGAACGTTGTCGTGGCTAGTTGACATCCGGCACCGTCCCCGGCGCGTCCGGCGTCGTCGCCACGCCGGCTGTGCCGCCGATGAGGCGAGCCTCGGCGTCGTGCAGCTCCTCGAAGGCGGCAGTTCGCAACCGACAGATCACCTCGCGACCGTGGCGCTGGGTATCGATGATGCCGGCCAGTCGCAGGATGCGCAGGTGCCAGCTGATCAGCGGCTGGGAGAGGCCCACGCGCGACGACAGCTCGCGGACCGGTAACGGCCCGATCTCGGCGATGAGGCCGATCACTCGAAGGCGCGTCTCGTCGCCAAGGGCGCGATACAGCGTCCGCAGGCGGCGCAGATCCTGCTCGGCGGGAGTCTCGGGGGCGGGAACGATCACAAGCGCTTCTTTATCAAATGCGACTTTATATAAGCGGATGCTTATGGTATGGGCACGTCCGGGATCCGTCAACCCCTCGTGCTAGCATCGGCGGCGCCCGACCGTCCCCGAGGAGACAGCAGGAGGTACGTCGCTGACCAGCTCGACCCCCGACGCGCTCTGGAGCGCGCCGCTCCTCCGGGTCCTGCGGCCGGCCGCCGTGACCTGCATCGACCTGCGGCGCGGCCGCGAGCTGAGGCACTGCTCCCTCACGGTCCCGCACGGAGCGCGGCTGCTGCTCGTGTCCGATCCGGAGACCACGGCCTCGACGCTGCTGCGGGTCCTGGCCGGGCTATCGCATCACGACGGCGGCGAGATTCAGATCGCCGGCTCGAGCGACCCGACGGTCGAGGGCTGGGGGAGGCGCGTCGCGTACCTCGGCCCCGATCCGGGGATGCACACCTGGATGACGCCGGTCGAGGCGCTCCACCTCGCGGGCGATCTGCTCGACCTGCCGCATGACGAGACGGCGCGGCGCGTGGAACGAGCGCTCGCCTGGGCACGCATCCCCCCCGACGCCGCCTCGCGGCCTATGAGGCGCGGTGGCGAGCCGCTCCAGCAGCGCACCGGCCTGGCGGCCATGCTGATCGGAGATCCACAGGTCCTGCTCCTCGACGAGCCGCTGCGTGCGCTCGAGGCACGGGAACGGCTGCGCCTGCTGCGGCTGCCCGGACGCCGGCGACGGACGATCCTGCTGGCGAGCCGCTATCCGGCCAGCGAGGCCGGCCTGGTGGCGCACGTCGCCTATCTGCGCGAGGGTCGCGTGCAGCTCATCGCGCCGGTCGGTGCATTGGAGCGCGCCGAGCTCCCGCTCTCGCATCGCGGGATCGCTGCGCTGGCGGAGATGAAGGCCGCCGGTGTGGTCGCCCGCGGAGCGGCGCCGGCGTGAGCCAGACGGGGGTCGTCACCCGGCTCGCGCTGCGCGAGCTGTGGATCAGCTTTCGCCTTCTCCTTCTGCTCGCCGCCTACGTCGGCGTCGGAGCGGCAGTCACGCTGCTGCCCGCCCCGCCCTCCGCCATGCTGGCCCGCCTGGCGATCGCCGTCGCCGCCGCGATGGTCGTCGGCGCCGTGATCGCCGGCTGGTCGCTCAGCAGAGAGCGCGCCCTGGGTCGGGCGGGATGGCTCGCGACCCGCTCCATCCCGCGCCGCACGATCCTTGTCGGCTGGCTCGCGGCGCTGACGGTCATCTCGACGCTGGGCATCGCGGCAGTCGGCGTCCTCGGCTGGATCGCCACCTCGGCGCCGGGCGCGCGGTTGGATCCGGTCGCCTTCGGCGCCACCTTCGCCGCGATCGCATGCGCCGCGATCAGCTTCCTGGCGATCGGCCTCCTGAGCGGGACGCTCCTTCGCCCTCCGGCTGCCGCGCTTGCCGCGGCGGTCGCGTGCGCTGCCCTGGTAGGCGCAACCTGGCTGGCCGTCCCGCGCATCGCAAGCCCGCCCGAGGCTCTCGCCCAGCTGACGCAGCTGGCGAGCCCGATGTCGGTCGCCATCCAGGGCGCCGGCGCGGGCCTGGCGCTGGCTGCCGTCGTGATGATCGTGGCCCGCGTCGCGATGGATCGCGTCGACCTGTGAGCGAGCAGCCACCGCGGATCCACCCGGTTGCCGCCTGGGCCGCCCTCGCCTTTGCCAGCCTCGGCGTGCTGCTGGGTGGTGCCGAGCTGATGGTCGTCGCCATCGCGCTGCCGTCGATCGTGGCCGACTTCGGCGGCTGGGCCGACCTCGCGCGGGTGAGCTGGATCATCAACGCATATCTGCTTGCCTACGTGGTGGCGATGCCGCTCGCGGGTCGCGGCGCCGACCTGTGGGGTGCCCGGCGCCTGTACGTCGTGGCGCTCCTCCTGTTCGTTGCGGGCAGCGCGGGGGCTGGCATCTCCCGCTTCGCCGGTCCTGCGGACGGCCTGACGTGGCTCATCGCCGCCCGCGTGGTGCAGGGCTTCGGCGGCGGCGCGCTGGTGCCGCTGTCGATGGCGCTGGCCAGCCACCTGTTCAGCGGCCGGGCGCGGGCGTCGGCGCTCGGGATCGAGGGGGCGGCGACCTACATCGGCATGGCGATCGGTCCCGCGTATGGGGCGTGGGTGCTGGTGAACTTCCGCCTCCCGATTCCCGGTCTCGACATGGCGAGCTGGCAGTGGATCTTCCTCCTCAACGTTCCGATCGGGATCGTCACCCTGCTTCTCATCTACGTCGTGGCGGGGGGCATCGAGACGCCGCGCGCGCGCGGTGGCCTGGACCTGCCTGGAGCGCTGCTGCTCTCGATCGCGCTGGTCGCCGGCATCGGCTCGATCACCATCTCGGGCTCGATGGGCTGGACCGATCCGCTCGTCATCGGCGGGGTGGCGCTGGCGGTGCTGTCCTCGGCCGCCTTCGGGTGGCGGGCGCTGCGGTCGAGATCGCCGCTCGTGGACCTGAGGCTGTTTGCCGATCGGTCGTTCAGTGCCGCGAACGCGGTCAGCCTGCTGACCGGCTACACGCTGGCAACCGCGATCATCGGCGGTCCGGTCTTCGTCAACCGCGTGCTGTTCGGCAGCGACACGCAGGCGTCGACCGTGCTCACCGCGCTGACGCTGGCCATCGCCGGCGGCGCGCTGGTCGGTGGCCTCGCGAGCGGGTTCATCGGGGCGCGGATCGTCGCGGTGGCCGGCGTGCTCCTCACCGCCGCCGGGCTGTGGCTGGCGCTCGGCTGGGGGGTCGGGACCGAGATCGACCGGCTCGTCCGCGACCTGGCGCTGTTCGGGGCGGGTTTCGGGCTCACCGTCTCGCCGCGCGCAACCGCGGCGGTCGAGGCTGCCGGGGCCGGCGCCTACGGGGTCGCGAGCGCCATGCTGCAGATCACGCGGACCATCGGCATGAGCGTCGGCCTGGCCCTGCTCACCTCGATCGGCCAGAACCGGATCACCGAGCTGTCCGAGCTGATCAACGACCCCGCGCGACGGGACGCGCTGGTGGTGTCGCTGGGACGGCCGGAGTTCGTCGGCGTGGACCCGCAGGCGTCACTGGCCCTGGTGGCGCTGCTCGAGACCTGGTCGCAGGGCGAGTCGGCGGCGGTCCTGCGGATGGTGATGGCCATCGCACTGGGGGTCGCCGTCCTGACCCTCGTCCCGGCGTGGTTCGTCCGCGGCCGCTCGACGTCGGTCAGTGGCCCCGACGGATCATGAGCTGACCGGATCGGCAATGATGACGAGCTCGCCCCAGTTGCGGTTGTAGCCCTGCGAGGTCTGCAGGGTCAGCCGCTCGTAGTCGGTCGGGATCGTCCAGAACCCGCCCTGGTCGCAGTCGGTGTGGATCTGCAGTGCCAGTGGCGGATCCGGCGCCGGATCAGCGCCCGGATCCGGGCACGCGACGTTCGGGCGCACCTCGGTCACGACGTAACGGAGGATCGATTCGTCCGACATGCGGACCAGCACCTCGGCGCCGATCTGCACATTCCAGAGCGGCTTGAAGAGCGAGTTCAGGGCGTGGGCGAAGATGTACGAGTTGGTATTGCGACCGGGCTGGTGGCCAGCCTGCAGGATGTAGGCGGCGTCATCGGGCGGGAAGCCGTCCGTCTCACTGCTGGTCGACTGCTTCACGGCGACCCGGATGCCGACCGACGGCACGTCCAGCTGAACGGCCGTCACGTCCGGCGGCAAGGGCGTGGGGACCACCGGCTCGGTCGGCTCCGCGCTCGGGCTCGGCAGCGACGAGGAGGAGGGTTGTGGCGTGGGTGTCGCCACGGCGACCGGGGTGGGTGTCGCGGTCGCGATGGGAGGCAGGCTGACGGCCGGTTCGCCATCGAGATCGAGCGTGCCGGCGATAATGAGGCCGACCCCCACCACCCCCAGGATGATCGGGAGCGCCCATGAGGAGAGACGCTTCACGTGGCCGAGTCTAGCCGTCGCCTCGATTCATCGCTCTCGCGCGCGATCGCGCTGGCGCGCGCCGCGCTGGCCGAATCGCCGGCTGGCCTGCTGACCGATTTCGACGGGACCATCTCGCCGATCGTCACCGATCCCGCCCTTGCCCGACTGGTGGCGGGCGCCGATGCCGCGCTCGCCGCCCTGGCGGAGCGGCTCGACGTCGTCGCCGTCATCACCGGTCGAACGCCGATGGACGCACGGAGGATGACCGGCCTGCCGGGGATCCTGATCGCGGGCAATCATGGGATGGAATGGCTGGAGCCCGGCGACTCCGACGCGATGACGGCCCCCGGCGCCGAAGGAATCTCCGACCGGCTCGACGAGGTCCTCGCGCGACTTCCGGAGCTGCCGGGAGTCGTGCCCGAGCACAAGGGAATCTCCGCATCGATCCACTACCGCACGGCCCCGGACCCCGAGGCGGCCCGCTCGGCCATCGTCGGCTCGCTCGGCGACGTCGAGCATCAGGGGTTGCGGATCGGCCACGGCCGCATGATCGTGGAAGTCAGGCCCGTCGGCCTCGGCGACAAGGGCACCGCCGCGCGAGCGATCGTGGAGCGGTTCGACCTGCGCGGCGTCGTGGTGATGGGCGACGACGCGACCGACCTCGACATGTTCCAGGCGATCGACGAGCTGCGCGCCGCCGGCCGGGTCCATGGGGCGATCATCGGCGTCGGTGGCGCCGCCGGGGAGGTGCTCCCGGCGCTGGTCGAGGCCTGCGACGTGGTCCTGCCCGACCCCGCCGCCGCCGCCGCCCTGCTCGCCGCGCTCAGCCGGTGAGCTCGGCGAGATCCTCGAGCTGGATGCGCAGCCACCAGCTGATGTCCTCGCGCTCGACTCCACGGCGCAAAGTGGCCAGGCGGCGCCGGCGCTCGTCGCGCGGCATCTCGAGTGCCGTGGCCAGCGCATCGGCAGTGCCGACCACGTCGGCCGGCGCGACCGCCAGCGCACCATCGGCCATCTGGTCGAAGGCACCCGCGGTCTCGGACAGGATCAGGACGGCGTCACGCTCCGACACGACGACCGCCTCCTTGGCGACCAGGTTCATGCCGTCGACCAGCGGGTTGACGAGCACGACGTCGGCGATCGACAGCCCGGCCAGCGCCTGTGCGTAGTCGTTCTCGTAGAAGAGCTGCACCGGACGCCAGCCGGCGTGCCCGTAGCGCGCGTTGATGCGGTCGACCGCGTTCTGCACGCTCCGCCCGTAGTCGCCGTACTCGCGCAGCCCGGTTCGCGATGGGACGAGGAAGGCGAGGAAGCTGATCCGATCCCGGAGTCGCGGGTAGCGCTGCAGGAGCGCCTCGTATGCGAGGAACCCGCGCACGATGTTCTTCGAGGGCTCCAGCCGATCCACTCGCACGATGACGCGCTCGCGCGCCGCGCCCGACAGCTGATCGGCTCGTCGCACCGCGGCCCGCGAGCCAGCGACGAGGCGGGTTGCCTCGACGTCGATGCTGATCGGGTAGTGCCGAACGTACGTGGTTCGCCGCCTGCGCCGCACGGTTCGGTCGGCGTAGTCGACGGTCGCGTTGGGGACGAACGACTCGACCATGCGCAGGAAGTTGTGCGCATAGCGCTCCGTCTGGAAGCCGGCGATGTCGTTCGCCAGCAGCCCGTTGGCGATTCCCTCCCTGATGGCCGGCGCGATGTTCTGCCAGATGCTCGAGGGCGGCCACGGGATGTGCGTGAAGTGGCTGAGGATCGCATGGGGCCGGGTCCGGCGGATCCGTTCGGCGGCCGTGTAGAGGTGGTAGTCGTGCAGCATGATCCGCGGCCGGCGATCGCCCCGGGTCTGCGCCACCACGGCCACCGCGAACGCCTCGTTCACGGCCAGGTACCCGCGCTCCCAGGCACGCATGGTGGCGGCGTCGATGATCGGTCGCTCGGGCAGGTTCCACATCTGGTGCTGCAGGAACCAGAGCAGCGGGTTGGCGATCACGTTGTAGGCGGCCTCGTAGACCGGGCGCTCGACCGTGGCGAACCGCAGGCGGATCGCGTCGTCCCCGCCGGTCGCCTGGCGCAGCAGCCTGGGATCCGCGGCCGCGCGGCGGTCGCCCTCGCTCATGGCGGCCGCGATCCAGGTCACCGGCACGTGGCGGCCCACCTGGCTCAGCGCGGTGACGAGGCCACCCGAGCCGCGCCGCGGGCGCAGCGAGCCGTCGGCAGCCGAGACGAAGGTGACCGGACCGCGATTGGTGGCGATGATCAGGCGGCGGTCGCCGAGGAGCGCGGCGGCCGCCGCCCCGAGGGCGCCATCGGCTTCGGCGGCGGTCATCGGCTCAGAAGATGCTCGCCGCAGACACCTCGAGCAGTGCGAGGATGGCACCCGGGAAGAGGCCCAGGACCACGACGCCGGCCACCGAGAGCGCCAGTGCCACCGAGCCGAAAGGAGAGGTGTCGATCGGCGCCGGGTCGGGCTCAGGATCGCGCATGTACATGTAGACGATCACGCGCAGGTAGTAGAAGGCGGCCAGTGCCGCGTTGAGCACCAGGATGACCGCCAGCCAGGCCAGGCCGGCGTCGACCGCCGCCAGCAGGACGTAGAGCTTCGCGAAGAAGCCCACGGTGGGTGGAATCCCGGTCAGGCTGAGCATCAGGACGCCCATTGCGGCGGCGCGGCCGGGCGAGCGCGACGCGAGGCCGGCGAACGAGTTCAGCCCGCCGAAGCGGCGCGTGTCGCGCTGCAGCATCGCCACCACGGCGAACGCCGCGATGTTCATGACCGCGTAGCCGAACAGGTAGAAGAGCACCGATGCGATGCCCTGCTCGGCGGCCTCGGGATTCGACGCGTTCGCGAACGCGGCCAGGCCGACCATGACGTAACCGGTGTGGGCGATGCTCGAATAGGCAAGCATCCGCTTCACGTTGACCTGGACCAGGGCGACGATGTTGCCGAAGGTCATGGTCAGGACGGTCAGGACCAGAAAGATGCCGAGCCAGTCGGCGCGGAGGGGCGCGAGCGCCTCCCCGAAGACGCGGATCAGGAGTGCGAAGGCCCCGATCTTCGGCCCGACCGAGAGGAACCCGGTGATCGGCGTCGGCGCGCCCTGGTACGCGTCCGGAGTCCAGTAGTGGAACGGGACCGCAGCGATCTTGAACGTGCCGCCAACCATCAGGAAGCCGACGGCGACCAGGATTGCGCCGCTCATCTGTCCCCCGTCAAGGCTTGCGGCGATCTGGTCGATGTTGGTGGTGCCGGTGAGTCCGTACACCCAGCTGATTCCGAACAGCACGATGGCGCTCGCGAAGCTCCCGAGCAGGAAGTACTTGAGCCCGCCCTCGTTGCTGTAGCGATCCGTCTTGTGCAGGCCGGCCAGGAGGTAGGAGGGCATGGTCATCAGCTCGAGCCCCAGGAACAGCGTGATCAGGTCGCTGCTGGATGCCAGCACGCACATCCCGAGCAGCGCCGTGAGCAGGATCGTGTGGAACTCGCCGAGCGGGATGCGACGCGCGACCAGGTACGCCGGCGCAAAGAGCGCCGAGATGATGCCGACCAGGATGGTCGTCGCCTTGAAGAAGACCGAGAGGTCGTCAACCACGTAGAAGCCGGCGTAGACCGTCTCGTTCACGTCCCAGACCACCACGCAGGCGGCTCCGGCCAGGACCAGGCCGGCCACGGTGAGCGGTGTGAGCAGCCACTTGTTGGCGGGCGACAGGAAGAGATCGACGGTGATGACGATCAGCACCAGTGCCACCAGGAACAGCTCCGGCAGCACCGTGACGAGGTCGTCGACGTAGCTCATCGGTCCACCATCACCACAGCGGCCCGAAGGCGGTCAGGCCGGCGCCGTTGACGGCCTGCACGATCCGATCGACCGGTGCCGCAATGATCTCGAGCACCGGACCGGGGTACACCCCGAGCGCCACGACCAGCACGATGAGCGGCGCCAGCGCGAGCCACTCGTTGCGGTTGAGGTCCCGCAGCCGTGGCCAGAATCGGCGCATCCAGTCAGACGGGACGGTGAAGAAGACGCGCTGGAACATCCAGAGCATGTAGACCGCGCTGATGATGACCACCACCATCGCACCCGCCGCGACCAGGCCGTTCGACCGGAAAGCACCGAGGACGACCAGGAACTCGCCGATGAAGCCCGACAGGCCCGGCAGGCCGATGCTGGCGAACGTGAACAGGCCGAAGATGGCGGCGTAGCGCGGGACCCGCGCGTTGAGGCCGCCCATGTGCTCGATGAGGCGGTCGTGGGTCTGCTCGTAGATGACGCCGACCAGCAGGAAGAGCGCCCCGGTCGTGACGCCGTGGCTGATCATCTGGAAGATCGCGCCCTGCAGGCCCTGCTCGTTGAACACGAAGGCGCCGAGCATGACGAAGCCCATGTGGCTGACGCTCGAGTAGGCGACCAGCTTCTTGAGGTCCGGCTGCACCATGGCGACCAGCCCGCCGTAGATGATCGCGATCAGGGCAAGGCCGATGATGATCGGCGCGAAGCTGACGGCCGCATCGGGCAGGAGCGGCAGGCTGTAACGCAGGAAGCCGTAGCCGCCGAGCTTCAGCATCACGCCGGCCAGGATGATCGAGCCGGCGGTGGGTGCCTCGACGTGGGCGTCGGGGAGCCACGTGTGGAAGGGCCACATCGGCACCTTGATCGCGAAGGCAAGGAAGAGCGCGCCGAAGGCGAGCGCCTGGAGCGTGTCGGTGTAGGCGAACCCGCGCAGCGCCTCGTAGCTGAAGGTGAACGGCTGTCCGCTGGCCGCGTGCGCGATGGCCACGGCCAGGATGGCGACCAGCATGAGGAGCGAGCCGACCAGCGTGTAGAGCACGAACTTGATGGTGGCGTACACGCGCCGCGGTCCGCCCCAGACGCCGATGATCACGTACATCGGGAAGAGGCTGATCTCCCAGAAGACGTAGAACAGGAACAGATCGAGCGCCACGAAGACGCCGAGCATGCCGACCATCAGGACCAGCAGCGCGATGTAGTACTCCTTGACCCGCTTCTGGATCGGCTCCCAGGAGTAGAAGATGCTGACCACGCTCAGGATCGTGGTCAGCAGCACGAGCACCACTGAGAGGCCGTCGACGCCGAGCGTGTAGCGCATGCCGAAGGCCTCGATCCAGGGCAGGTCCTCGCGGAACTGGAACTCGCTGCCGGCCGGGTCGTAGCCGAGCAGCAGCAGCGAGAACGCCGTGCTCACCAGGGCGGTGATCAGCGCGATCCAGCGGATGGCCCGATGGTTGGAACCGGGTACGAACAGGAGCAGCGCGACGCCGATGATCGGCGTGAAGACGACGAGGGTCAGCACCGGGAGATCCATCAGCGAACCATCGTCGCGAACAGGATGAGGACGACCGCAAGTCCGGCGGCGATGCCGAGGCCGTAGTTCTCGACGCGGCCCGTCTGGCTCTTGCGCAGCGAGCCGCCGATCGTGCGCGCCAGCCAGCCGGCGCCATTCACCGTGCCGTCGATGACCTTGGCGTCGAACCACCACAGCGCCTCGCTCAGCAGCACGCCGCCGCGCGCGAAGACGAGGCCGTAGATGTCGTCGAGGTAGTACTTGTTCACGCTCGCTCGGTACATACCCGGGCCGAGACCGAGTGGGATGCGCTCGACGAAGCGCCGAGCCGATTCCGGCCGCACGACGTACCAGCGATACGCCAGCCAGACGCCCGCCGCGGCCACCGACGCACCCACCACCAGGAGCAGGCCGCCGAGCCCGAACAGCTCGAAGCCGTGATGCTCACCGGCCGCGATCGAGCCGGCAAGGACGCCGGCGTGAGCTTCCTCCGCGCCGTGGAAGACCTCTTCGAGCCACGCGTGGATGGCGCCTCCCTCCGGCGGGATGCCCAGGATGAGGCCGGCAAGGACGGTGGGGACCGCCAGGATGACGAGGGGCGCCACCATGGTCGGCGCGCTCTCGTGGATGTGGTCCCAGGCCGCCTTCGGGCCGCGCCACTCGCCCCAGAAGGTCATGTAGATCATCCGGAACGTGTAGAAGGCGGTCATGAAGGCGACGATGGTGCCGACCAGGTAGAAGACGAGATAGCCGCGGTTGAAGGCCTCAGCCAGGATCTCGTCCTTGCTGAAGAAGCCGGAGAAGATCGGAATGCCGGCCAGCGCCAGTGAGCCGATCACCATGGTGCCGTAGGTCCAGCGCATCTTCGCGCGCAGATTGCCCATGTAGCGCATGTCCTGCTCGCCATCGGCCCCGTGAATCACCGAGCCCGAGCCCATGAAGAGCAGTCCCTTGAAGAAGCCGTGACTGACGAGGTGGAAGATGGCGGACGCCCAGGCGCCGATGCCGAGCGCGAGGAACATGTACGCCAGCTGGCTGACCGTGCTGTAGGCGAGCACCTTCTTGATGTCGTTCTGCGTCAGCGCGATGGCGGCTGCGAAGATGGCGGTGAAGATGCCGATGGTGGCGACGACCCACATGGCGGTGGGAGCCTCGGCGAAGATCGGGTTGGCGCGCGCCACCATGTAGACGCCGGCGTTGACCATGGTCGCGGCGTGGATGAGCGCGCTGACCGGGGTCGGACCCTCCATCGCGTCCGGCAGCCAGACGTGGAGCGGGAACTGGGCGCTCTTGCCGACGGCGCCGGCAAAGAGGAGCAGGGCGATGACGGTGACGGTCCCCTCGTCGAGCGTCCCGATACGCTCGAACACCTCGTGGAAGCTGAGCGTGCCGAGGTTGACCCAGAGCATGATGATCCCGAGTCCGAACCCGAGGTCGCCGATGCGGTTGACGACGAACGCCTTCTTGGCGGCCCCGGCGGCGGATGGCTTCTTGTACCAGAAGCCGATGAGCGCGTAGCTGCACAGGCCGACCGCCTCCCAGCCGACGTAGAGCATCACGAAGTTGTCGCCCAGGATCAGCAGCAGCATGCTGAACATGAACAGGTTCAAGTAGGCGAAGAAGCGCCAGAAGCCGCGGTCGCCGTCCATGTAGCCGATCGAGTACACGTGGACCAGGAAGCCCACGGTGCTCACGACCAGCAGCAGCATCGCGGTCAGGGCATCGACCAGGAAGCTGATCTCGATGTGGAAGTCGCCGGACGAGATCCACTCGTAGATCCTGACCTCGTACTCGTTGCCGCCGAAGATGACGTTGGCGAACACGACCATGCTCAGGATCCACATGATCCCCACCAGGCCAGTCGGCACGATCCAGGATCGATAGCGCGGCCGCTCCGCGCCGGGCGTCACGTGCCCGGTCTGGCCGAGGCCGTCGTTGAGCTCGGGCGGGATCACACCGTCGGCGCCGGCGGCGTTGGCAAGGTCGTCGGCATGGCCCGCGTGCGGGCTGGTGGCCGCCTGCTGCTCCTCGGTCGGGATCGTCCGGAAGGCGGAGTCGTCCACGTCGTGACCGCCGTCGTGGCCATCCGCGTCGCCGTGGTGCTCGTCCTCGTGGCCATGGCCGTGAACGGGGACGTGATCCAGCCGCGAACCGGCCAGAATGGCAAACAGGAAGCCGGCCAGGGGCAGCGCGGGAATCAGGGCGATCAGCAGGTCCATCGGTCTCCGCCTACTCCTTCAGGTCGGAGTACTGGTCGACCTCGGGTGTCTGACGGGTGCGGATGATCGCGATGACGAGCGCCAGGCCCACGGTCACCTCGGCCGCGGCGACGGCCATGACCATCAGCGCGAAGACCGCTCCGGCGTTCGAGCTGTCGGGCAGGAAGGCGTTGAACGCGATCAGGCTGAGATTCACGGCGTTGAACATGAGCTCGATGCTGATGAGCATCAGGATCGCGTTACGCCGTGCCATGAAGCCGAAGGCGCCGATGCCGAACAGGATGGCGGAGACGAGCAGGTAGCCCTGGAGGCCCATCGGTCAGCTCGCTCGCTCATCCTCTTCCGGCCGGCGGGCCAGGAAGATGGCGCCGATGATGGCGACCAGGATCAGCAGGCTGATGATCTCGAACGGCAGGGCGTAGGTCGTGAAGACCGCGGTGGCGATGGCATCGACGGCGGCTCCAACGGCCTGCGGCACGACGCCCCAATCTGTCTGGACGACCGCCCAGCCGACCAGTCCGACGATGGCAAGTGCGACGACGGCCGCGATCGGCAGCTGGCGGTGAAAGGGGGCGGGCAGCGTCGCGTCGCCGGCCTGGGTCAGCATGATGGCGAACAGGATGAGCACGCTGATCGCGCCCAGGTAGATCAGGACCTGGGCCGCGGCGACGATGGGAGCCCCGAGCAGCGCGTACATCCCGGCCAATGAGCCGAAGCAGATCATCATGGCGACGGCCGAATGGATGATGTTGCGCAGCGTCACGACCGCGATCCCGGCCCCCACCACGCCGAAGGCGAGCAGGAAGAAGAGGACGCTGGAGATGTCCAGGGTCGATTGCTCCGTTCGAAGATTCGAGCGCTCATGGTCCCGCTCGGGGACCGCGGTCGATTCTAGCGTAGGCATTGCGCGGTCGCGCGATCAGCCCGTAACCTTCGGATCGCCGTCGGCCCCGACGGCGGAGAGTGGTAATTGGAGGTCGAGACCCACGATGACGAGACGGATCGCCCCGCCGCTCGCAGTTCTCTCGCTGATGCTCGCGGCCTGCGGTGGGGGTGGTGGGGGTGGTGGAGACGAGGGGGCGGACAACCCGACGACCGCGACCGTCGAGTCGGGAGCCGAGCGCGTCGCCCAGCCGCTCGCACCGGGCCGATATCGGCTCACCATCACGGAGGACTGCGACGACTACACCGTCAACATCACCCAGGACGGCGGAGAGGGCTTCACGTACGAGATCTCGAACTCGCCGATCCGGATCGTGTTCGTCAACGACGTCCCCGGCGGCAACTTCTTCATCGAGCAGACGAACCCCGACTGCACCGACTGGACACTGGCCCTCGCCCGCGTCTCCGGCGGCTGACCCGCGTCCGATCGTCGCGAACCGTCCAAATTCACGCCAGGTGACCGTTATCCGCGTTCGATCGTCGCGAATCGTCCAGATTCACATCAGCTGACCATCCGAGCCCGAATCTGACCGTTCGCGGCCCGTTCGGCTGCCTAACGCTCACTCCATGTGAATTCGGACCGTTCGAGCCGCCCACGGGTTCCAATCCCGAGAGTTCGACCGGGATACGAGAACCTCTCTTGACTGATGCCGCCGGGACGAAGGAGAAGGGCGGTCGGAAGGGTCGCCGGCGAGGTGGCGAAGCCCGAGCCGCCGGCACTTCCGGGAGCCCATCACCTCCCCCGGCCGCATCGGCTCTAGCGAGTCGGTCGCTCCCGATCGGACATCTCGAGGATGTCGAGCATCGGCAGGTCGCGCTGGTACTCGCTGAACTCGAACTCGGGGCCGCAGCGCAGCGCGTCGTACGGGCAGGCATCGGCGCAGATGCCGCAGAAGATGCAACGGCTGATGTCGAGCTGGTAGGTCTCCAGGATGCGCGGCCGCGGCATGAGCGCGCCGACCGGGCAGGTCTCGGCGCATCGGCCGCAGGACACGCACGGCGTCTCGTTGAGGCTGACGAAGTCGGCGGTCGTGACGAGTGAATCGAAGCCCTTGCCGATGAAGTCGTAGCAGCCGGCGCCGACGATCTCCTTGCAGACCTGGGCGCAGCGGCCGCAGTCGATGCAGCGGCTGTAGTCGCGCAGGATGAAGGAGTGGGTCTCGTCGCGCCCATACCCGTGGTTGACGCCGACGTACGGGTTGTCCTGGATCGATCGCTCGTCGATCGCCATGTTGAGCGTCGTCTCGTACTCGATCGCCGCCTCGCGCAGGTCGCAATGGCCGATCGCCTCGCACGTGCACTGGAGGCATCGCCCGGCCTCGGCCATGGCCTGGTCGCCGGTGTACCCGAACTCGTACTCGTTGAAGTTCGTGCGCCGCTCATCGGGACCCTGCTTGCCCATGATGGCGCGCGGCTCCTTCACGTCATCGGTGAAGGGCACGATGGTCAGGAAGTTCGGCTGCGGCTCGGTGACGATGCGGCGGACCTGCGGGTCGTCGAGGTCGTGGCCGCGCAGCCAGTAGTCCATCGCGTACGAGGCGCGGCGTGCCTCGCCGATCGCCTCGACCACGGTCGCGGCCCCGGTCCGGACGTCGCCGGAGGCGAAGACCTTCGGGACGTCGGTGCGGAAGATGTGCTCCTCGGCCTCGAGGGTGCCACGGCGGCTCACCGCCAGCCGGCTCCGGATCTCCTCGGGCTCGGACTCGATCCACGACAGCTCCGGACCCTGGCCGATCGCGCCAAGCACGGTGTCGCACTCGACGATGAACTCGGTGCCGGGCATCGGCTCGGGGCGGCGGCGGCCCTGGGCGTCCGGCTCGCCGAGCTTCATGCGCTGGAACTCGACGCCGATGACGCGGTTGTTGTCATTCGTGACGATCCGGGTCGGCGCCGCCTGGAAGATGACGCGCGCCCCCTCCTCGATCGCCTCGTGCACCTCGTCGGCGGCCGGCATGTCCTTCAGGTCGCGGCGGTAGACAAGGGTGACCTCGGCCGCGCCCTGCCGAACGCTGGTGCGGGTGCAGTCGATGGCGGTGAAGCCGCCGCCGATGACGACGACGCGCGCACCCTTCAGCCGCGGCACCGGGATGCCACGAGTGGAGTTGTAGAGATTCTCGAGGGCATTGACGGTGCCATCGGCGTCCTCGCCCGGGATGCCGAGCTCGTTCGGCTTGTAGCAGCCGATGCCGACGTAGATGGCGTCGTAGTCGTCGATGATGTCGCCGAGGTGGAAGTCGCGCCCAAGCCGCATGTTGGGCTTGAAGGTCGCGCCGAGCTCCCAGACGTGGTTGAGCTCTCGATCCATCCAGCCCTTCGGAAGGCGGTACTGCGGGATGCCGTAGCGCAGCATGCCGCCCTGCTCGGGATCGGCCTCGAAGACGTCGCACTGGTGCCCGCGCAGCTGGAGGTAATAGGCGGCCGTCATGCCCGCAGGACCAGAGCCGATGATGGCCACGCGACGTCCGGTGGGCGGCTCCTTCGGCCAGGGGATCGGCGCGGGGGCGTCGACCTCGAGGACCCGGTCCGCGCAGTAGCGGTGCGAGTCGCGAATGGCGATGGCGGTATCGACCTCCTCGCGCCGGCAGTGCGTCTCGCATGGCGCGGGACAGACGCGGCCGAGGATGGCGGGGAAGGGGAGCGAGCGCTTCAGGATGCGCGTCGCCTCCTCCCAGTTCCCGAGCGTGTTCTGCTTCAGGTAGCCCGGGATGTCGACGCGCGTCGGGCACTTGAACTGGCACGGGGGCAGGCAATACGCGTCGTGGTCGCTGAAGATGAGCTCGAGCACCATGCGGCGGTTCTCGATGACGCGCTCGGAGTGGGTGGTGATGACCATCCCCTCCTCGATCTGGGTGCCGCACGAGATCGGGGTGTCGTCGCGTCCCTCGACCTCGACGGCGCAGATGCGACATGCGCCGTACGGGGCGAGCTTCGGCTCATAGCAGAGCGTCGGCACCTCGATCCCCAGGACACGGCAGGCCTGGAGGATCGTCTGACCATCCTCGACCTTCAGCTGCCTGCCGTTGATCGTGACGCCGATCTCCCGGGTCCCGGGCACCATCGGCCAGATCGGGGTGTAGTCCCCGACCGCCCCATTGCCGGAGCTGCCGTTGCCGTTGCCGGCGGAGTGGCCGTTCGTCGTTCCGAAGCCCATCGCCGGTATCCTAGCTAGCCTTGGTGCCCGCCGCCGGGTCGAGCCCGGCGAGCGGCTGAAGGAGGGGTGGCACGGCGTCGGTCCGGCACGCGCCGGCAAGGCAGACGCCGCGCTCGGCGTGCGAGGTGTACTCCTCGCCGAAGCGGTCGAGCGTCGTCAGGATCGGGCCCGATGCCAGCCGCTCCAGCTTGCAGAGCGCGGTGTCGCTCACCTTCCGGGACAGCTCGCGCAGGAGGATGAAGTCGTTCGGACGTGGCGTGGCGGCCAGGATGCGGTCGAGCGCCTCGACCAGCCGCTTGGTGCCGATGCGGCACGGGACCGCCTTGCCACACGCCTCGCGCGCGCTGAAGTCGATGAAGAAGCGGGCGCTGGCGACCATGCAGGTGGCGCTGTCGGTGGCAAGCACCGATCCCGACCCGACGATGGCGCCGGCGGCTTCGAGGGTCTCGTAGTCATAGCCCAGATGGAGCGAGCCGGCATCGATGGCGCCGCCTCCGGGGCCGCCCACGAAGAGCGCCTTGGTGGTGCCGGTCCCGCCGCCGGCAATGCCGAGCAGGTCGAGCAGCGGGGTGCCGAAGGGGACCTCGAGCAGGCCAGGCTCACCCACGCGACCCATGACCGTGACGAGCTTGGTTCCGCGGCTGCCCTCGGTTCCGACCGATGCGAAGGCCTCCGCGGAGTGGGCCATGATCCACGCCACGTGCGCGAGCGTCTCGCCGTTCTGCACGATGGTCGGTGCGTTCCACAAACCCTTCTCGGCGGGATACGGGGGGCGGATGAGCGGCATGCCGCGGTCGCCCGAGAGCGCATTGATGAGGGCGGTCTCCTCGCCGGCAACGTAGGCGCCCGAGCCCTCCCAGACGCTGAGCTGCACGCTTGTGTCGGTGCCCAGCACGAGATACCCGGCGAGGTGCGCCTCGGTCGCCTCGTCGACCGCGGTCCGCAGCCGCTCGATCGCCGCCGTCCAGTCGCGGCGGACGGCGATGATCGCCTCGCTGGCGCCGACCGCGTAGGCGGCGATGATGAGTCCTTCGACCACCAGGTGCGGGTTGCCCTCCGCCAGCGCCCGATCGCCAAGGGAGCTGGGATCGGCCGCCATCAGGTTGGCCACCACGATCTTGCGATCGGCCTTCGCGTCACGGGTCACGCGCCACTTGGCCGCGGTTGGAAAGCCGGAGCCGCCGCGACCACGGAGGCCGGCGGCCTCGATGTCGCCGATCACCCGCTCGGGGGTCAGCTTCGTGATCGCGCGCTCCAGGCCCGAGTAGCCGCCGTGCTCGCGGTAGCTTGCCAGGCTCGACGGGTCGACCCGGCCGATGTCGGTCAGCACGCGGTGCTCGCCACCCGGCAGGATGCGGATCTGGGGCGATAGCGCGCTCGCCATGTCAGCGACCTCGTCCGGCGGTGGCGGCGACGCGACGCTCGCCGACGATATGGAGCGCCTTCTCCTCGGTGAGTGGCCCGTACACGAGCGTGTCGACGCGAATCGCCGGACTGATTGCGCCCGCCCCGACGTCGCTGCGCGCCTCGAGCGTGAAACGACCGTCGGGCGTCGTCTCGCCGACGCGGATGCCGAGGTCGCGCTCGAGAGCCTCAAGCAGGCGGTCGCCCCCGGCGAATCGGCAGGACGCGCAGTCGCAGACGGTGATCACGTGCCCCTCGGCGGGGAGGAGCCGGAAGCCGCCCAACCCGGCCGCTCCGAAGACCTGCGCCCAATGGATGCTCATCCGGTCGCTCACCCGGCGCAGCGCCCGCTCCGGCAGGTATCCATAGCGCTCCTCGATGGGACGGAAGATGGCGATCAGGGCCTCCGGCCGCCCGCCGAAGCCGTCGATCACCTGGTCCACGAACGGCGTGTCGATTGCCTCGTCCCAGCGGGCGGCGTTCCGCATCGGCCTCGCCGGCACGCCGGCGCGGCGGTAGGCGTTGGCGTCCTTGCGCTCGTCATAGATCTCCGGCATCCCGTAGCGGATGCGGTTTCCCTGGGAGTCGAAGCCGCTCATGTCGATCGCCTCGACCGGGCACACCTGCGCGCACTGGAAGCAGACCTCGCACTTGTGCTCGCCGAACGGGTCGTAGATGAGGTCGAGACGGCCACGCCAGCGGTCGGGGATATCGGGACGCTCCTCGGGGTACTGGCGCGTCACCTTCGCCGAAAAGAAGTTGCGGAAGGTGGTCGCCATGCCCTTGGCAATGCCGGCGCCGGGGATTGCCATCAACCGGCCCCGCTCACAGGTCGAACACCACGACCGCGATGGCCGTGACGAACAGGTTGACGAGCGCGAGCGGCAGAAGGAGCTTCCAGGCCACGCCCATCAGCTGGTCGACCCGGACGCGCGGCAGCGTCGCTCGAAGCCAGACCGCGATGAACACGAAGATGTACGTCTTGAGGAAGAACCAGAAGGCCCCATAGAGCGTGCCTCCGAACCCGTCCAGCTGGGCGGGGAACGGCCATGGTGCCAGCCAGCCGCCGAAGAAGAGGCTGATCAGGATGCCGCTCATGATGAAGAGCGCCACGTACTCGGCGAAGAAGAAGAAGCCGAAGCGCATGCCCGAATACTCGGTGAAGGGGCCCGCCACGAGCTCCGAGTCGGCCTCGACCATGTCGAACGGCGTGCGGTTCACCTCGGCGAGCGAGGCGACGTAGAAGATGCCCAGGCCGACCGGCTGCCACACCAGCAGCCAGCCATGCTCGCGCTGCCAGGCGATCAGCTCGCTGAAGTTGAGCGTGCCGGCCAGGACGACGGCTCCGACGATCGACAGGGTGAGCGGGATCTCGTAGCTGACCATCTGCGCCGCGCTGCGCAGGCCGCCGAGCAGCGAGTACTTGTTGTAGCTGGCCCAGCCCGCGACCAGCAGCCCGACCACCGATAGCCCCAGCACCGCGAAGAAGTAGACGATGCCGATGTTCATGTCGGCGGCGATGGCGCCCGGCGCGAAGGGGATGACCAGCATGCTCATGGCCGCCGCCATGTAGACCATCCACGGCGCCAGGGTGAAGGTGCCACGATCGGCCTGGTCGGGAACGGTGTCCTCCTTGGCGAGCACCTTGAAGCCGTGGATCGTGCTCTGGAACATGCCGCTCGGCCCGATCCGGTTCGGCCCGATGCGCAGGTTCATGCCGGCGATCACCTTCAGCTCCATCTGGATGATGACGAAGGCCGTGGGCACGGTGAGCAGCAGCAGGAGCGTCGTGGCCAGCACGAAGCGCCCGAGGCCAAGGATCAGCTCCCAATCCATCTCTATCGGGCCATCGGCTACTTGTCCACGCCACCCATGACCGGGTCGAAGCTCGCCATGACCGCCATCGTATCCGCGACGAGACGCCCGGGCATGAGCTTCGGGAGCGCCTGCAGGCTGATGAAGCTGGGGTCGCGCATGCGGAACCGATACGGATTCGGCCCGCCGTCGCTGATGGCGTACACGCTGTAGAGCCCGCGCGGCGACTCGACCGCGCCGTAGGCGCGTCCCGGCTTCGGCCGGATGATGCCCGGGACCTGTGCCTGGACGGCGCCATGCGGCATCTTGTCGATGATCTGGTCGATCAGGTGGATGCTCTGCTTGATCTCGGCGATGCGCTGGAGGTAGCGCGAGTACGAGTCGCCGCCCTGCTGGGTGATGATGTCGAACTCGAGCTCGTTATAGATCGAGTATGGATGCGCCTTCCGCACGTCGAACGGGACGCCGGACGCGCGCAGGTTCGGACCGGTCACGCCGAGGCTGATGGCATCCTTGCCGCTCAGCGTCCCCATGTTGATCGTCCGGGCGCGGAAGATCTCGTTGTCCGTGATCATCGCCTCGTTCATCTCGACGTTCTTCAGGACCTTGCCGCGCCAGGTCCCGAGGCGGCTCAGGAACTCGTCGTTGGTGTCGAAGTTCACGCCGCCGACCCGGAAGAAGTTGAACAGCATCCGCTGGCCGCTGATGGCCGACAGCATGTCCACGATCTCGTCGCGGTTGATGAACGCGTAGAGGATCGGGGTCAACCCACCCATGTCGAGCGCCAGGAAGCCCATCATCAGGCCGTGGCTGAAGACGCGGTTCAGCTCGACCACGAGTGCCCGGATGTACTCGGCGCGCTTCGGTGGCTTGATCCCGTAGAGCTTCTCGAACGCGATTGCCGGCGCGTGCTCGTTGTGCATCGTCGAGATGTAGTCCATCGGGTCGACGTAGGTGAGCACCGTGGTGTAGGTGGCGTTCTCGCACAGCTTCTCGATCCCGCGGTGCAGGTAGCCGAGCACGGGGTCGATGTCGATGATGACCTCGCCGCGGACCTTGACCACCAGCCGCATGACGCCGTGCGTTGATGGGTGCTGCGGGCCCATGTTGATGAGCATCTCGCCTTCGTCGAGCGTGTAGACGTCGCGCTCGCGATCGGTGACGGGCGGGCGGTCCGGGATCCCGACCTGGTCGAAGCCCGCGTACTCCCCGCGCTCGGGCCGGACCGGGACCAGGCCGGCAACGGCCCGCAGCCGGGCCTCCTCGGCGCGGTCGAGCTCGATCGGGTCGGGGATACGGATGTCGGGGTCGGTCTTCGTCATCGCGGTCGGCTCTTGTCGGCGACGATCTCGTCACGGAAGCGGGACAGGTCCCAGGTCTCGGGCCGCTCGAGCGGGTTGACGCCCGCGGCGGGCGAGTCGGCCGCGTCGTCGGGCAGGACGAAGTCCTTGCGCTGGGGGAACGATCGGTAGTCGGGGCTCATGTAGATCCGCCGGAGGTCGCGGTTGCCCTCGAACACGATCCCCATCATGTCGTACATCTCGCGCTCGTGGAACATGGCCCCTTCCCACAGGTTGGTGATGCTCGCGATGCGCGGACGCGCGCGATCCACGTGAGCGCGGATGCGCAGCCAGCCAGGGTGCTTCCAGCTGAACAGGTGGTAGACGACCTCGAACCGCTCGTTCACGCCGTAGTCGACAGCCGCGGCATCGGCCAGCATGAAGAAGTCGAACGCCTCGTCATCGCGCAGCGTGCGCAGCACGTCGTGGGCGCGAGCACCGTCCACCTGGACCTCGACGGTGTCCTCGTCGGTCCACAGATCGCGAAGGTCGGAGCCGAACCGCTCGGCGAGCAGGCGAACCAACGCGCCGGCGGCGACGGGCGCGGTCAGCGCACGTCTCCTTCCCAGCGGGTGCGCTGGGGGCCGCGGTCGACGTACGTCTGCCACTGGCCGCGGCGCTGCTTGACCAGCTCGTGGAGCTTCATCATCCCGTAGATCAGGCCCTCGGGCCGGGGCGGGCAGCCCGGCACGTACACGTCGACCGGCATCACGCGATCCACGCCCTGGACCACGCTGTACGAGCGCTTGAAGCGTCCGCCCGAGGTGGTGCAGGTCCCCATCGCCACGCACCACTTCGGTTCCGGCATCTGCTCCCAGAGGCGGACCAGCGGTCCGGCCATCTTGGTCGTCAGCGTGCCGGCCACGATCAGCACGTCGGCCTGGCGCGGGCTGGCACGGAAGGGGAACATCCCGAATCGGTCGATGTCGTTGACGCTGGTTGCGGTGCTCATCATCTCGATGGCGCAGCAGCTCAGCCCCGACAGCAGCGGCCACAGCGAGTTGGCCCGGATCAGGTCGAGCAGGTAGTCCGCCTTGGTCGGGATCACCTCGAGCAGGCCGTGAAAGCCGCCCTGTGGGTGCTCCTCCATGCCGAACGGCAGGAGCAGCTCGTCGTTGCCTGCCTGGTCGGGAATGATGATGGGCCCGTCGTCGGACGGTGCCATCAGCTCAGACGAGGGCGTCGGTCGATCTACTGCCACTTGAGGTCACCCTTCTTCCAGGCGTACAGCTCGCCGAACATCAGGATGGCAAGGAAGATGCCGATCAGGATGATTCCCTGCCACTCGAGCGCGCGAACCGTGACGGCCCACAGGTACACGAAGATGATCTCGACGTCGAAGGCGACGAAGAGCAGCGCGTAGAGGTAGAACGCAAGCCCGAACCGGCTCCACGTGTCGCCGATGGTGTCGACGCCCGATTCGTACGGCAGTCCCTTCTGGGCCCGTCGCCGCCGATGGGTGATCAGCCAGCTGAACAGGATCGTGCCGAAGACGAACGTCGTCGCGGCGAACGCGAATCCGATGACGTAGAGCAGTCCGGTGTGATCCATCTCCACTCCGGTTGCACGCTGGGGCTGGTGTCGAGCAGAAGCCCGACGCGTGAGTTGGTCGTCGTTGGGAGCGCTCGGACAGTCGGCCGTACGCTCGATTCACAGTCTAGCAGGGGCGCTCGCGCACGTTGGCGACGGCACCGAGGCTAGCGGCCGTGCCAGGCCGCCGCGACGATCAGGCGGAGCCCGTCGCTGACCAGGGCGTGACCGCCGAACAGGAACGGGACCGAGGCGTGCGCCGCCGCCTCGGTCAGCTCGCGCAGCCACGGCGTCGCAATGCGAGCATGGTCGCCGAAGTCGGATGCAAACCGCTCCTCCTCCGGAGGCCAGACCGATGCGTCCGACGAGCCGGCCACCGACGCCATGAGCACTCGCGAATCAAGGACGACCGCGTCTCCCAGCCGCGCCAGCTCCCCGATCAGCTCGGCCGGCGACGAGCGGTCCATCAGCGCCGCAAGGATCGATCGCGGATGGCTGTCGGGATCGCGAGACGAGCGCATGCCGCGTTCCTCGACCAGGCAGCGCAGGCGACAGGCTGTGTCCGTCTCGAGCTCCAGCCAGGTGCTCGCCGGCACCCGGCCGGCCACCACCAGCTCCGCCCCGCGATTCCTGATGACCGCGCCGATGCCCTCCAGGTGCGGGACCTCGAGCGCCCGATCGCCGGGCAGCCGGGCCATCTCGAGGAAGCTCCGCACGGACGTGTCGAGCGGTCGTTTCCCCGGCAGCCGGGTCGCGAGGCGCAGCAGCGCGAGATCCATGGTCGTGTCGACGTCGAACCGGCTCCATGGCGCCGCGCCGAGATCCCGCAGCGCGAAGCCAGCGTCGCTCAGCCGCCGCGGCGCCGCGTTGTCGGTCTCGCAGGCGAGCAGCACCTCCAGTGCGGCTTCGACGTCGCCGGCCGCCACGAATGCGTCGGCGCTGAAGCGGTTATTGGCGACCACTTCGCCGGGGATCGGCGACAGAAGGACATCGAGCGAAGCGTCGTCCAGCAGACACAGCGCGCCACCCCCGGCGTAGCCGATCGCATCGACCGGTCCCTCCGCTGAGGCAAGGAGGCTGCGGGCGGACTCCACGAACCATCGTCCCCAGTGGAACGGATGGTCCTGGCTCGAGGGCAGCGGGGCGACCGCGGCTCCGAGCCTGCCGAGCCGATGGGAGAGGTCGGCTGCCAGCAGGCGCTGCCCGTCGGCGGCGATGGCGGCGTGGCTGCCGAACGGCTGGCCGTCCGGCGGAGTGGTGACGAGGACGAGGGGTGCCGGCCGCTCAGGCATCGGAGGCGGCCGTGTCGGACTCCCGCAGCCGGTGGAGCTGCTCCAGGTGCATGAGATCGTGAATGCCGACGAACAGGAGCCACTCGCCGCATCGAAGGTGGCCGATCAGCGGGTGCTTCATCTCGCATCGGTTCAGCTCGCTGCCCTCGATCCGCGAGGCAGCGATGCGGATTGCGGCGCGTGACTTCTCGAGCAGGGTCAGCAGCTGCTCGACGCTGGCGTCGGCCGGTCCGGGCACCGATGGCGTGACGACCGGCGGCCGCTCCTCCGGCCACTCGCCGGCCGCGTCGAGCGACGCCCAGGTGGCAAGGAAGCGGCGCGCCGCGGTGGTGTGGGCGAATGCCTGTGCAACGTTCCAGTCCTCCTCGCCACCCGGCGCGCGCAGCAGTCGCTCGGGAAGCGAGCGCAGCACCCGCTCGAGCTCGTCTCCGACCGCCTCCTGCTGGGCGAGGATGCTCGGCACACTGCCCTCCTGGACCCGGGCGCGCACCTCGCGCCGCAGCGCCTTGAGCCCCGGCAGGCTCCAGTCGAAGACGCGCCAGATGGCCACGACATCGGGCGCATCGGCCTCGAGCCTGGCCACCCACGGCGGTCGCTCGTCGCCGAACGTCACCGTTCGTCCGCCAACGCGGCGACGAGGCGGCCGAAGGACGGGTAGCGGTACGCGCCCGGGTACCAGCTCGCAAAGTCCCATGCCTCCCACTCGCCTCCCGCATCCACCCGGCCTGGGTTGATCAGCAGCACCCGTGAGTCGGCCGTCGTCGAAACGACGATCGTGTCGCCGAGCTGCTCGGCCGGCATCGTCGCCGGGTCATCGGGGTCGTCTGGAAGCGGCTCGACGGGCGTCGACGGGCTGGACACCGAGTGGTACCCCTCCATCCAGCCCGCGAGCCACTCCGCTTCGCGGCGCGCGAATCGGTCGATCTCGTCTACTGGAAGGAGGCTCAGCTGGTGACTTCCGGGCAGGCTCCGCGCGGTGAGGAGGTGAGCACGATACGACCCTGGCAGACGCAGCCCGAGCCGATCCTCGGTCGCCTGAATCTCGTCCTCGCTTGCCACGCGGGCTTGCAGGGTCAGAGCCGCTCGAAGCGCTCGACGGGCTGGACGAACACCGTGGCGCCGCCGACCTCGACCTCGACCGGGTAGGGCATGTAGAACTCGCCGGGTTCCATGATCGGTGGCATCGGGTTGACGAACTGCTTCCGGCTGTGACAGCTGGCGCTGATGACGGCGAGCACGTCGTCGACCTGGTCATCCTCGACGCCGACCAGGATGGTGGCGTTGCCCTGCTTGAGGAACCCACCCGAGGAGTTGAAGCGCGTCGCGCGGTAGTCCTTCTCGAGGAGCGCGTCGACGAGTGTCGCGGCGTCCTCGTTGTGCACGATGGCGGTGACGAGCTTCATCGGTGGGCGGCTCCTTCGTTCAGCGCGGCAACCGCGGCCGATGGCCGGGTCCCCCGATTATGGCGCAGCGGAGGAGCCGAGGCGACCATCGCGCCTCCTTCGGGCCAGCTTCGGACGGGCGTACACTCCGGACACTTCCGCCACGTGGAGCCACGCCATCACGGCCCCCGAGCCTCCCAGCGTCGCACGTGGTTTCCTGTTCGCCGATCTGCGCAACTACTCGGCGTGGGTCGAGAGGCATGGAGATCATGCCGCGGCGGCACTGCTGCGCGAGTACCGCGATGTCGTGCGGCAGGGGGCGGCCGAGTTCGACGGAGCAGAGATCAAGACCGAGGGCGACAGCTTCTACATCGTCTTCGGCTCGCCGAGCGCAGCGGTCAACTGCAGCCTGCGGATCCTGGCGCTGGCTGCCGCCAGTCGAGCTGCCGCCGGTCAGCCGATCCCGGTCGGGATCGGCGTCCATGTGGGCGAGACGGTTGTAACCGACGAGGGGTATGTCGGCTCGGCGGTCAACGTCGCCGCCCGCGTCTGCGCACAGGCGGCTGCCGGCGAGCTCCTGGTCACAGATGCCGTCCGATCGCTCACGCGAACCTATCTCGATGTCACCTTTGTGCCCCGTGGTCGCAGGCGGCTCAAGGGCATCTCGGAGCCGATTGCGCTCTACGGTGTGACGCGGGGAGGCGTGATCGAGCGAGCACCGCCATGGCGGGCACTGGTCGGGCGATGGCGGATCGCTGCGGTTGCGCTGGCGGTCGCACTCGGCGTACTCGTGGTCGCACTCATCGGGGGAACGCTGATTCGCGAGACGGCGGGGGTGCGGGACTCGAGTTCCCCCATCGCGAGCGGAGGTACCGATGCTCGGTCGGCTTCAGCCGCACCCCCGGCGACCAACGATTCGGAGTTCCCAACAGCTGCGGAGACGGCACTGCTTCAGCTGCTTCCCGGGGGTGATCGCGATCAGTGCCAGCGAGCGGATCCCGCGGAGAGGCCGGTCCTCGGGGTGGAACGAATTCCCGGCGAGCCGACGGTGGTCCATCGCTCGCCTTTCGAGGCCGGCATCGAATGTGGCCTGGGCGGTATCTCGGCTCCGGATCGTCTCTGGCTGTGGGAGCTTCTGCCGGCGGTGCCCGCCCCGAATCCGGACCCGGCGCACATCGCGATCGCCGCGCATGGTGGGGTGGTCGGGGCTTCACCGGGCACCTGTCGGGACGGGTACCCGGCGATTGAGGCCTGGACCTTCGGCGACATCGGCGGGACGCTGGTCTGCCACGACACGAGCACGGGTGACGCCGTCCTGCTGTGGGTGTATGACGATGAAACCCGGCTGTTCGCCCGGGCGTTACGCGATGACAAGGACATGGACGCTGTGCTCGACTGGTGGGAGGACGTCGGCCGCTTTCTTGCTCCCTGATCGGGTCAGAGGCTGAAATGGCGCGTCACCACCTCTCGGATGGCCGCATCTGCGTCCTCGACCGAGCCCGAGCCGTCAACGCTACGATTCGATCCGGTTCGTCCGCGGCAAGCTGAAGGTAGGCGTTGCGCACCTGCTCGAAGAAGGCGAGCTCCTCGGTGTTCTCGAAGCGGTTCCACTCGGCGCGGCGCCGCGTCCTCTCCAGCCCGACCTCGACGGGCACGTCGATCAGCAGGGTCAGGTCGGGCTGCAGGCCACTGGTTGCGAACGCCTGCAGCCGGCGCAGCTCGGTCATGTCATTGCCGTACCCGGCGCCCTGATAGGCCAGCGACGAGTCCGCGTACCGGGCACAGACGACCCAGTCGCCGCGCTCGAGCGCAGGGCGGATGACGCGGGCGACGTGCTGGGCTCGCCCGGCCGCGTACAGGAGGGCGTCGGCGCGTGGATCGAGGTCGTCGCTCATGCCGCGCATGTGCAGCACGATGCGACGGACCTCGTCGCCGAGCGGCGTCCCGCCCGGCTCCTGCGTCAGGACGGTCCGAACGCCGCGCGTGCGCAGCCAGTCGGCAAGATGCCTCGCGGCCGTGGTCTTCCCGCTGCCCTCCGGACCCTCGAGCGTGATGAATCGCCCGCGCTCCTGCGGCGGCTCCGTCACGCCGGCGGCAGCAGGCTGGCGGCGATGAAGGCAACTGCGACGAGCGCCAGCACGATCAGCGCGACGACCCGACCACGGCGCCCGCTCACCGCCAGCTGCGCCCTTCCTCGGGGATCAGCTCCACGCGCCGGTTCGGCTCCGAGCCGCGCGAGCGCGACATGAGGGCGTTCTTCTCGGCCATCTGATGCTGGAGGCGCCGCACGTACGCGTTCTGCGGTGCCAGCTCGACCGGCCGTCCCGATGCCTGCACGAGGCCGATCGCCTCCGCCGTCTCGCGCAGCGCTGCCTCCTGGGGATCGGCCTCGAGATCGAACAGCGAGGCGAGCATGTTCTCCATCTGGAGGATGGTGTTGGTCTTCAGCACGTAGATCGGCACCCCGTGCGACTCCGCATCGCGCAGGGCGGCCGGCTTGCGCCGGTAGTAGTTGCGCAGTGTGACCACCGCATCGGCCTCGTCCAGGTCACGGGCGACCGTGACGGGGACCCCGAGCTCGCGCACCGCCTGCTCCAGCCGCTTGCGGCTCACCCCGAACGCGAAGACGCTCATCGGCCGATGCGAGCGCGCTCGCTCCGAGGTCGGGCGCTGGGCACCGATGGGACGGTCCACCGACGCGGTGGCGTCCATCTCGGCGAGCGCCTGCTCGAGCTCGAGGCGGGCGTCTGCCGCCGGCGCGGCCGCGGCTGGCGTCGTGCCGCTGATCCGCTCGCCGGGGAGCGTCCGCTGCGAACGGCCGCCGTCGCCACCGCCGGGGAGCGGCCGCAGCCCGGTGCGTTCGTATCGGCCCCCGCGGCCGCCTCGGCCGAACGCCCCGAATCCGCCGGTCGGTTCGAGCGGCGCGAAGGCCGGGTTGCCGGTCGCCGTCTCGCTGATCCGATAGTCGTACTTGGTCATCGCCTTGAGGTTGCCGGCCTCATCGCGGTAGCGCGCCTCAGGCGGCACCATGTGGCCGCGCAGGATCGCATCCACCGTCTCGGCCACGTTGCGGTGCACGATCACGTTGTCGCGCTCGACGATCTCCACCAGGATGTCGAAGGTCGGCGGCGCCTTGCGCTCGAGCACCGTCTTCTGCGTGCCGCGCCGTCGCGCCTCCTCGTCGCCGAGGGTGACGGGCTGGATGCCACCCACCAGGTCGGAGAGCGTTGGGTTGAGCATCAGGTTGTCGAGCGTGTTGCCGTGGGCGGTGCCGACCAGCTGGACCCCTCGCTCGGCAATGGTGCGGGCGGCACCGGCCTCCAGCTCGGTCCCGATCTCGTCGATGACGATGACCTCAGGCATGTGGTTCTCGACCGCCTCGATCATCACAGAGTGCTGCTCGGTTGGCGTGCGAACCTGCATCCGCCTCGCCTCCCCGATACCGGGATGCGGGATGTCGCCGTCGCCCGCGATCTCATTGCTGGTGTCGACGACGATCACCCGCTTGCCCAGGTCGTCGGCCAGCACGCGGGCCACTTCGCGCAGCATCGTCGTCTTGCCGACGCCGGGCCGTCCGAGGATGAGCAGCGACTGGCCGGCCTCGGTGATGTCGCGAATGATGTCGATCGTGCCGAACACCGCCCGCCCGATGCGGCAGGTCAGGCCGACCACCTTGCCGGCGCGATTGCGGATCGCGCTGATGCGGTGAAGCGTTCGCTCGATGCCGGCTCGGTTGTCGTCGCCGAAGACGCCGATGTGATCGATCACGTAGGCGATGTCGGTCTCGGTGATCTCCCGGTCCAGCAGGTCCTGCTCTCCGGTCGTGAACCGCGCCTGCGGCCGACGGCCGAGGTCCATCACCACCTCGAGCAGGTCGGTGCGATTGGCGAGGCCACGCAACCGATCGCAGATCTCTGGCGGGAGCGCCTCCATCAGCGCATCGAGGTCGTCCGTCGTCTCGCGGCGTGCCACGTCTCGTCTCGCCTCCCCTTCGTTCGTCACCGGGTCGCCGGAACCAGGGCCGGCTCGCGGACCTGCGCACGCACCTCGCGGACCAGCAGCGTTACTCGGCCGATCGGCTCGAATCCAGAATCCCCTGCGGCGCGCGTGCCCGCCGACTCGTATGTTCGCACCGGAGCGAGGATGCCTGCAGCGATCGCCTCCCCGCCGATGCGATTGAGCACCGCCCGAAGAAACCGAACGCCGTCGACGCCGTCCCGCACCAGGAAGCGGAGGTAGTGCGGCCCCGACCGACAGGCGCCGTGCTGCGCGAATCCGCCGGCCCGCTGCTCGACGGGCAGCAGCCACGTCTCGACCTGGCTGAAATGGAGGATCGGATTGAGCGCCGAGCGGGGCACGATGGCCTCGTTGGAGGCCGACTCCCAGTCGGTGGCGCCGTAGCCCTCGAGCCTGGCGATGGCCGGCGGCGTGGCGTGGGTCCACAGGTCGAACAGGTGCCAGGCATCGGGTGCGCCCGCCGGCTTCAGCTCGAGATCGTCGGCCGGCCCGCCGTCGCGCCCGTCGCGGGCCACGAGGGATCGGAGCCACGATCGCGCGCCACGAGCCGGCTCCGGCGCCCTCCACCAGATCTCCTCCTGCGCGTAGGCCATGAAGCCGGCCTGGCCGAACAGCTCGAGATTCTCCCGAACGTCGGCGCACGCGGCGTGGAAGCGCGCGACGTTGTGCCGGGCACCCTCCTCGACGATGGCGTCGAGCAGGTCGAACCGGATCTCGGCGGCCAGCGGCCCGTCCACCGCGTCGAGCTCGGTGATGACCCAATCGTCGCGATGAGGCTCCTCGATGGCCCGACAGCTGCCGACCAGCGCGCCATTCATCTCGGCGACGAGGTGCACCGATGGTGCGCGCAGCGGCAGCCAGGACGGCATGAGCGTCGCGAGGCTGATACGAGGGGTCCCGGCGCTAGGCGCCGGCACACCCAGGCTGCGGCGGTGCGCGTCGCTCGCCACGTGGACGCGCCGGGACAGCTCGGTGAGCGCCTGGCGGTCGGTGAGGCGCGCTGCTCGAATCGTGCGTTCGACACCGATCACGCCGGCCTCCCCGCGCCCCGCTCGATCATCTCAACCAGCAGCCGATGCAGGCGGCGATCGTCGGTGAGCTCCGGGTGGAAGGCGGTCGCCAGCACGCGGCCCTGGCGAACGGCGACCGGCGCGCCGTCGGAATCGCGAGCCAGCACCTCGGCACCCGGTCCGACTGCGGTCACCAGCGGCGCGCGGATGAAGACCGCGTGGAGCGGCTCGTCGCCGAGGGCGGGGACCTGGAGGTCGGCCTCGAACGAATCGAGCTGGCGGCCGTAGCCGTTGCGGCGCACCTCGAGGTCGATGAGCCGAAAGACCGGCTCGTCGCCGTCGGCGATGCGCTCCGCCAGCAGGATCATGCCGGCGCACGTGCCCAGCAACGGGGCGCCCGTCCGCGCCAGCGACAGGATCGGCTCACGCAGGCCGTACGCGTCGATCAGCTTGCGCATGGTGGTCGACTCGCCGCCCGGCAGGATCAGCGCGTCGAGATCGACCAGGTCCCGCGGCAGGCGAACCTCGACCGGTTCGGCGCCGACGTCCCGGATGGCGGCCACGTGCTCCCGGACGTCGCCCTGCAGCGCGAGCACGCCGACGCGCGGTCGCCGTGGCTCGGTGGTCATCGGGTGTGCTACCAGCCGCGAACGGCCAGGCGCTCCTCGGGCGGTATCTCGCCGAGTGAGGTGCCCCGCATCGGCTCACCCAGCCCGGCGCTCACCTCGGCCAGGATCTCCGGGTTGTCGTACTGGGTCACTGCCTTCACGATCGCCCTCGCGTAGCGCTCCGGGTTCTCGCTCTTGAAGATGCCGGAGCCTACGAACACGGCCTGCGCGCCCAGCTGGCGCATGAGGCTGGCGTCCGCCGGCGTGGCGACCCCGCCCGCACTGAAGTTCGGGACCGGCAGCTCGCCGAGCTCGGCCGTCTGCTTGACGATGTCGTACGGGGCGCGCAGCTCCTTGGCGGCGGCAAACAGCTCATCGGTCCGCATGCCCTGGAGCTCACGGATCCCCTTCTGCACCGCCCGCATGTGGCGAACTGCCTCGACGATGTCGCCGGTGCCGGCCTCGCCCTTCGTCCTGATCATGGCCGCGCCCTCGCCGATCCTGCGCAGCGCCTCGCCGAGGTCGCGGCAGCCGCAGACGAACGGCACCTTGAAGTTGTGCTTGTCGATGTGGTGCTCCTCGTCGGCCGGCGTGAGCACCTCGGACTCATCGATGTAGTCGACCTCGAGCGCCTCGAGGATCTGGGCCTCCGCGAAGTGGCCGATCCGGCACTTTGCCATCACCGGGATGCTGACCGCCTGCTTGATCTCCTCGATCAGCTTCGGGTCGCTCATTCGCGCCACGCCGCCGAACTTGCGGATGTCGGACGGCACGCGCTCGAGCGCCATCACCGCAACGGCGCCGGCGTCCTCGGCCACGCGCGCCTGGTCGGCGGTCACCACATCCATGATCACGCCGCCCGCCAGCATCCGGGCAAGGCCGACCTTGGTGGCCCACGTACTTCGTTCGATGGTGGTCATTCGTTCTTCCTGCGGATGGCACCGATGCCGGCGCTTCGCGCCGCTCGGGTTCGACGCAACATTCTACTCGTGGCCCGCTCGAACGCTCATCTGGAGCTTGTGGTCTAGAATCCCGCTCAGGAAGGCCTGAGCACGATGATCAATGCACCCGTCCTGGTCCTGAACCAGAACTACGAGCCGCTCAACGTCTGCGACATCAGGCGCGCCTTCCGGCTGCTCGGGGCGGAGAAGGCCGAGCTATTGGCCCGCAATCACCAGGTCATCCACACGGTGACCGTGGCGATCCCGGCCCCCTCCGTGATCCGACTCCAGTACCACGTGAAACGACCGCAGCCGCGCGTCAAGCTGAGCCGCCGCGAGGTCTTCAGCCGCGACCGCCACACCTGCCAGTACTGTGGCTCCGTCCGCCGCGACCTCACCATCGACCACGTCATGCCCAAGCACCGTGGCGGCCGCCACGAATGGGACAACCTCGTCGCCGCCTGTCGCGCCTGCAACCATCGCAAGGGCGGCAAGACCGTGGCCGAGGCCCGGATGAAGCTGTTGCGGGAGCCACGGGCGCCCCGCGCGGACCTGCGGTACCTGTTCGGCACCTACCTCGCCGATGAGCGCAACGACGCCTGGCGCAGCTACCTCTTTCTGGAGCCGGTTCGCACCTCGCGTCACGCCGGCTGAGGCTCGCCGGCGTTGGCATCCGACCGTGAGCTGATCTTCGTCGACCTGCCGGCGCCGGTCGTGCGCGTCCTTCGGACGCTCGGCGACGCCGGGCACGAAGCCGTACTGGTCGGCGGCGTCGTCCGCGATCGGTTGCGGGGGGACCCGTTGCGCGAGCTCGATGACTGGGATGCCGCGACCTCGGCGGCCCCCGAGGAGGTCGCGGCGCTCCTCCCCGACGCGACGTGGGAGAACCGGTTCGGCACGGTCACCCTGATCGGTCACCCGGCCGTCGAGATCACGTCGTATCGGACCGAGGGCGGGTATCGCGACCGGCGGCGGCCCGATGAGGTGCGATTTGGCGCCAGCCTGGAGCAGGACCTGGCGCGCCGCGACTTCACCATCAACGCCATGGCCTGGATCCCGGCCGATCTCGATGCGGGTCGCGGGCGCGTGGTCGACCCGTTCGAGGGCGCGCGCGATCTCGATGCCGGAGTGCTCCGGACCGTCGGCGAACCGCGGGATCGCTTCGACGAAGATGCGCTGCGGCTGGTGCGGGCCGCGCGCTTCGCCGGCCGATTCGGCCTGGCGATCGAGCCGGCGACCGGGGCCGCGATCCGCGAGCTCGCCGCGACCGTGACGACCGTCTCGGCCGAGCGCATTCGCGACGAGCTGCTGCGGATCCTCGACGACGCGGCACCCTCGCGCGCCCTGCGCCTCCTCGAAGCGCTCGGCCTCCTCCCGCTGATCCTGCCCGAGCTCGCGGCACTGCGCGCCGTACCGCAGGCGAAGGTCGTGCCGGGCGACGCGCTAGACCACGTCCTGGCCTCCGTCGACGCGGCGCCGGCAGGCGATCGCGCGCTCCGGCTGGCCGCGCTGCTCCACGACGTCGGCAAGGCCACCACGCTGGCCGACGGCCACTTCATCGGTCACGATCGGGTCGGCGCGGAGCTGGCGGCCGACGCGCTCCACCGTCTCCGCATGCCCGGCGCCCTGTCCGCGCCGGCCGTCGGCGCCATCCGCCATCACATGTACGCGTACGACCCCTCGTGGACCGACGCGGCCGTTCGGCGCTTCATTCGCCGCGTGGGCGAGCCCCGGATCCCGCTCCTGTTCGCGCTGCGTCGGGCCGACAATGCCGCCTCCGGCGTGGGGCTGGCCGGCGAGGAGAGCCAGGCCGAGCTCGAGCGGCGCATCGCCCTCGAGCTGGCACGGTCGCCCGATCTGCTGATCAGGAACCGGCTCGCGATCGACGGCAACGACATCCAGCGCGAGCTCGGCATCGAGCCCGGACCCCGGATCGGCGCCATCCTCGATCGGCTGATGGAGCTCGTGCTCGACGACCCGACACGCAACCGGCGCGAGGAGCTGCTGCCGCTGGCGCGCCAGCTGGGCGGCCAGGCGGTGACCGAGACGCACCGGAGCCGGGGCGGATGGCTGACACGGAAATGGACGCTGCTACAATCGGCCGTCCGGACCCTGATTCCGGGTTGCTCATCGATCGTTGCTCACCGAGCGGAGGGCCAGTGCTCCGATGACCGCCAGTGTGCGTCGGGCCGTCCGGCTCGAGCATCGGCTCACGCACCCGAATGCGTCACTTGCCGACCTCGAAGCCGCGGTGATGCTGGCAGTCGATCACGACCTCGCCGCCCTGACCGTGAATCCATGGCTGGTCAAGGTCGCCAAGCGCTCCCTGGGCCGGTCCCGCGTCACGCTCGGCACGGTGGTCGGCTACCCGCACGGTGGCCAGATCCTGAGCGTCAAGGCGTTCGAGGCGTCGAAGGCGCTCGAGCAGGGAGCGACCCAGATCGACTTCGTGCTGAACGGTGGCGCGCTGGCGTCCGGGGACGACGAGACCGTCTTCAACGACATGCTCGCCGTGATCGACATGGCCCACTCCGCCCTGGCGGCAGCCGGCGTCATCATCGAAGCTCAGCCGATGAGCGAGGAGCTCGTGCGCCGCGCCTGCCGGCTTGCCGAGCGGGCCGGAGCCGATCACGTGGTGACCAGCCCGGGCAGCGTCACGGCGAGCGGCACGGTGGCACGAACGCGCCTGCTGCGCGACAGCGTCGGCCCGCGCATCGGAATCAAGGCCTCCGGCCGCTTCCGCAACCCCGAACAGCTGACGGCCGCGGCCGCGGCCGGTGCCACCCGAGTCTCGCTGCATCTCACGTCGGCGCTCGCGCGCCAGGCGACCGAGGCCGCCGAGCTCGCCGGGTCGGCGCGCTAGTCCCGGGAAGGAGCGTGGATTGAAGCTGTTCGTGGTGGGCGGGGCCGGATACGTCGGCTCCACCAGCGTCGAGCGCTTCCTCGAGGCGGGCCACGACGTGGTCGTCTACGACAACCTGTCGAGCGGCCACGCCTCGGCGGTGCCCGACGGCGCGCGTCTCGAGATCGGCGACATCCAGGACAGCGCCCGCCTCCGGCACCTGCTCAGCGACGGCGTCGACGCGGTCCTCCACTGCGCGGCCCGCTCGCTCGTCGGCGAGTCGATGGTCGACCCCGGGATCTACTACCGCACCAACGTCGGCGGCGGCGTGGCGCTCCTCGACGCGATGAAGCGCACCGGCGTCACCCGCCTCGTGTACAGCTCGACCGCCGCCGTGTACGGGGAGCCGCGCCGGGTGCCGATCGCCGAGGCCGACCGCACGCAGCCGATCAACCCGTACGGCGAGACCAAGCTGGCGTTCGAGGGTGCGATGCGCTGGTTCTGCGCCGCGCACGACTTCCGCGCCATCAGCCTGCGCTACTTCAACGTCGCCGGTGCCACCGAGCGCAACGGCGAGGACCACGAGCCGGAGACCCACCTCCTGCCGCTGGTGCTGCGCGTCGCGGCCGGCCAGGCGACCCACGTCCAGATCCACGGCCAGGACTACCCGACGCCGGACGGCACCTGCATCCGCGACTTCCTCCACGTGCGCGACATCGGCAATGCCCACCTGCTGGCGCTCGAGGCGACCGGCGAGGGAGATCCTTCGTTCGAGGTCTACAACCTCGGCTCCGCCGCCGGCTTCAGCGTGCGGGAGGTCGTCGAGGCCGCGCGCCGCGTCACCGGTCGCGCGATCCCTGCCCGCGCGGTCAAGCGCCGGACCGGAGACCCGCCGGTGCTGGTGGCCTCCTCGCGACGCGCGCGCCGCGAGCTCGGCTGGCAGCCCGAGCACTCGACGCTGGAACGGATGCTGACCGATGCCTGGGAGTGGCACCAGGCTCACCCGAACGGCTACTCGGACGCCGCCGCGAACGGCAATGGCCGCCACCCGGCCCAGGAGCTTGCCGCCACCGCTCGCTGACGCCGGCTGAGGGAGAGTGGACCGTCAGGCGGGCTGTCGGACCTCGGCGACGCAGCGTCGCGCACAGGCCATAGAAGTCGAGGCGCGCGTCGTCGACCTGGAACCCGTGCTCCGCGGCGAGCCGCTCGGCGACCGGGGTGATGTAGCCCTCCCCGATCTCCTCGACCCGCCCGCAGCGGTCGCAGGCAAGGTGGTGATGATGCTCCGGCCGGCAGGCGACGTAGCCATAGACGTGCCCGTCCTGCTCGAGCCGTCGGGCGACGCCGGCGGCCACGAGCGCCTCGAGCGTGCGGAAGACGGTTGCGCGGCCGATGCGCGGGTCCAGGCGGCGCAGTCGGTCGTACAGGTCCTGGGCGGTGACCTGGCGTCCGGCCGAGGCGAGCGCATCGGCGACGAGGAGGCGCTGGCGTGTGACGCGCTCGCCGGCAGCGGCGAGGCGATCGGCCGTGGAGGTGGGGTCGAGGACCGGGGTCGCCATGGTCCACAGAGGCTAGCACGCATTGACCCGAGGCTCCCCTGATCCGATACTGCGTCTCACCATGACCCTCAACGGCGCGGCGCTCGAGCTTCACGGCCTGGCGGCCGGGTACGGTGACGGCTGGGCGCTCGAGGGGGTCGACCTCGTCGTCCCGAGCGGGAGGCTGGTCGGCGTCATCGGCCCCAACGGAAGCGGGAAGAGCACGCTGCTGCGAGCGATCCTCGGGCTCGTCCCGATGCGTCGCGGCACCGTCACGCTTGGCGGCCTGCCGGTCGAGCAGCAGCGTCGCCGGGTCGCCTACGTTCCGCAGCGCGAGCTGGTGGACTGGAGCTTCCCGATCAGTGCCGAGCAGGTGGTCCTGATGGGCCGCTACCCGCGCATCGGGCTGGTGGCCGGGGCCACGGCCGGCGATCACCACGCGGTGGCCTCGGCTCTCGAACGGGTCGGCATGGCGCCCCTTGCCGGCCGCCAGATCGGGGCCCTTTCCGGTGGCCAGCAGCAGCGCGTGTTCCTTGCCCGGGCGCTGGTGCAGGAGGCATCGGTGCTGCTGCTCGACGAGCCGATGACCGGCGTCGATCGTGCCACCGAGGAGGCCATCACGGCCCTGATGCGCGACCTGCGCGACGAGGGTGCCACCATCCTGCATGCCACTCACGACCTGGAGGGCGCTGCGGACGTCAGCGACCTGCTCTGCTTCGTCAACGGTCGTGTCGTCGCCTTCGGGCCGCCCGCCGACACCTTCGCTCCCGAGACGCTCCACGCCACCTTCGGTGGGGAGCTGATGATCATGAACGCCGGCGACCACGCCCACGTCCATGGCGGGGGCCACCACGCGCATGCCCATGAGCGCTGACCGATGGGCTGGCTGACCGACCCCCTTGCACTCGAGCTCTTTCAGCGCGCGCTGATCGAGGCGGTGCTGATGGGCGCCACCTGCGGGGCCATCGGCGCCTACGTCGTGCTTCGCCGGCTCGCCTTCATCGGCGACGCGCTCAGCCACGCGGTCTTTCCGGGCGTCGTGCTCGCCTACGTGACCGGCTTTCCGATCTTCGCGGGGGCCATGATCGCCGGCGCCATCACTTCGATCGCGATCGCCGTCGTCAGCCGCGGCCAGCGGATCCGCGAGGACACCGCCATCGGCATCTTCTTCGCCGGCGCGTTCGCGCTCGGGATCGTCCTCATCAGCACCCAGTCCGGGTATCAGCGCGACCTGTCCGCGTTCCTGGTCGGCGACCTGCTCGGCGTCAGCTGGGGCCAGATCGCGGCAAGCGCCATCGCCGGTGCGGTCGTCATCGGCCTGCTGGTCGCCCTGCGCAAGGAGCTGCTGCTGACCAGCTTCGACCGGGTCTACGCCCAGGCGCTCGGCTACCCCGTCTTCGCGCTCGAGCTGCTGCTCCTCCTGCTGCTGACCGCGACCATCGTCGTCAGCCTGTCGGCGGTCGGCATCATCCTCGTCCTGGCCATGCTGGTGACCCCGGCGGCCACCGCGCGCCTGCTCGTCGACCGCTTCACGCCGATGATGATCCTGGGCGCGGCGCTCGGGGCGCTGTACGGCGTCGTCGGCTGGTACGTCAGCTACCACCTCGGCTGGAGCCCCGGCGGCTCGATCGTGCTGGTTGCCACCGCCTCCTTCGTGCTTGCGTTCGTGCTGAGCCCGAGCCACGGGCTGCTCGCACACCGGCTGCGCCGCCACCCACAGCATGCCGCGCAGCGCGCCGCGATCGACCCGCCGGCCGGCCACCGTCACGGTGAGGCGGAAGGTGCCGTGGTAGCATCGCTGGAGCGGCGTCACCCACCCGGTCGATAGCGCCGCGCCAACGCGCCCAGGGCGCCGGTGCGCGCCCGCCCCACGGGCCGCTGCCAACGATCACATTCCCTTCCGCCGGAGCTCCGTTTGCCCGATACCGATACCCCTCGCACGCACTCCCGTCGCCGTCCGCGCATGCCCGCGCCCGGGACCGCGTCGACGTCCGCGGACCAGGTGGCGATCGAGGTGGCCGGCGAGCCGCCCGCCCCATCGGAGTTCGAGCGGGCCGTGATGGCCGCCTCTCGGTCGTATCGGTTCGGGGAGATCGAGGTTCCCGCGACCATCGCGCGGGCCATCGAGAAGATGGGCTTCGTGATTCCGACCGAGGTGCAGGCGCGCGCCATTCCGCCGCTGCGACGCGGCGAGGACCTCATCGGCCAGGCCCAGACGGGCACCGGCAAGACGGCCGCCTTCGCGATCCCGATCGTCGAGAAGATCGACCCGTCGAGCGCCCACGTCCAGGCACTGATCCTGACGCCGACCCGCGAGCTGTGCGTCCAGGTCACCGAGGAGATCACGCGCATCGGCCAGTTCCGTAACGTGCGCACCGTCGCCATCTACGGCGGCTCGTCGATGGACAGGCAGATCGAAGGCCTCAAGCGCGGGGCGCAGGTCGTGATCGGCACGCCGGGACGGGTGCTCGACCTCATTCGCCGCGGTGAGCTGCGGCTCGACCGCGTCAACACCGTCATCCTCGACGAGGCAGACCGCATGCTCGACATGGGTTTCATCGTCGACGTCGAGACCATCCTGGCGCGCAGCCCGCGGCAGCGACAGACGGCCCTGTTCAGCGCCACCATGCCGTACGCCATCCTGCGCATCTGCGATCGCTTCATGAAGCGAGACCCGGCCCACGTGACGGTGCGTCCCGATCTCAAGACGGTCGAGACGGTCCGGCAGGTCGTCTACTTCGTCGCCGAGCAGGACAAGGTCTCGGCGCTGCTCGAGCTGACCGATCAGTTCGGGTTCGATCGGCTGCTCGTCTTCCGCCACACCCAGATCGGCGTCGATCGGCTGGCCGCCACGCTCCAGCGGCGCGGGAAGAACGTGGCGGGCCTCCACGGCGGGCTCTCCCAGCGCGAGCGTGACCGAACCCTCGCTGCATTCCGGGCCGGCAAGATCCAGTTCCTGATCGCGACCAATGTCGCCAGCCGTGGCCTCGACATCACCGACCTGCCGTATGTCGTCTCGTACGACATCCCCGAGGACGCCGACACCTACGTCCACCGCATCGGCCGCACCGGGCGCGCCGGCAAGGAGGGGACGGCCATCACTTTCGTCGGCGAGTGGGACCTCGACGCGTGGGAGGCGATCCGCGCCGAGGTGGGGGCCAACGTCGAGGAAGGCCAGCTCGACCTCTACGACCGCACCTGACGCGAGGCTGGCGTGACGCACGACCCGGTCCTCCCGCAGCTGCCGGTCGAGGCCAACGCGGAGGTGCTCAGCGTCGAGTGGCTGTTCGAGCCACTCTGGCCCGGAACCCGCATGATCGCGCGGCTGGACGAAGGCGGCGTGCGCCTCAACGATGAGCTCGGCGAGCCGATGGCCGACGAAGCCGAGGTGGCCGAGGCACCGGACATCCTTGCCGCCGCCATCCTTGCCGACCAGGCGGTGGTCGACGGCATCTGGACCATGCAGCCGTTCGTCGGCGACGGCAGCCCGGCGCGCGCGTGGGCCGACACGCTGGTGACCGAGGGCCTGGCGGACGAGATTCCGGACCCACTCGAGACGGAGCGGCGACGCGCCTTCGTCGCCGTCGACCTGGTGGAGCTCGACGGCGAGCCGCTCCACGAGATCCCGTTCCAGGAGCGCCGCCGGCTCCTCGAGTCGGTCATCGACGAGGGGATCCGCGTCCGGCTCAGCCCGCTCGTCAAGCAGCCACTGGCCGGCTGGATGGTGGGCTGGCGGGCGAACGGCTTCACCTACTACATCGCCAAGCACATGAACTCGCGCTACCGGCCCGGCGAGCGCACCGAGGACTGGCTGAAGCTGTCCCTCCGCGCCGAGGCCCCGCGGAGCTTCATGGGGCGCATGATGGGTGGACGGGGGGACCGGGTGCGGCGCGTCCGCGACTGACCGGTGCTACCATCGAGCCCCCCGAGCAGTCGCCAGCCGCGCACGATCGAGGAGGCTCCGTCCTGACAGCCAATCCAGCAGCCGTGCCGGCATCCGCGCTCGACGCCGAGGGAATCGCCGAGGTGCGGCGCATCGGCTCAGCCGATCTCATGGTCGGCATCCCGTCCTTCGGCAACGCCGAGACGATCGGCTACGTCGTCCGCGCCGCAACCGCCGGAATGGTCCAGTACTTTCCCGAGCTGAAGCCGATCCTCGTCAACAGCGACGGCGGGTCGCCGGACGACACGCCGCGGGTGGCGGTCAGCACCGAGAGCCCGGACTACCTCGAGAAGATCATCCTCGTCAGCCCGAAGCACAAGCTCCAGCGCATCAGCTTCACCTACCAGGGCGTCAGCGGGAAGGGAACGGCGGTGCGAGCGCTGTTCGAGGTGGCGCGCGAGCTCAAGGTCAAGGCGATGGTGATGGTCGACTCGGACCTGCGCTCGATCGTGCCTGAGTGGGTTGAGCTGCTGGCCGGACCGATCCTCAAGGGCGGCTACGACTACGTGACCCCCCTGTACGCGCGCTACAAGTACGACGGCACGATCACCAACAACATCGCCAACCCACTGACCCGCGCGCTGTACGGCGCACGCATCCGCCAGCCGATCGGCGGCGACTTCGGGGTCAGCGGCGACCTCGTCAGCCGCTACCTGGAGCTCGACACGTTCGATGAGCTGACGGCGCGCTTCGGGATCGACATCTGGATGACTCACTCGGCCATCAACGAGGGATTCGCCGTCTGCCAGGCACGGCTGGGCGCCAAGATCCACGACGCCAAGGATCCGGCCGGCGACCTCGGTCCGATGTTCCGCCAGGTGGTCGGCACCCTGTTCAAGCTGGCCGGTCGCTACGAGGACCGATGGCTTCGGGTGCGCGGCTCGCACCCGATCCCGGAGTACGGCTTCGAGCGCGTGATCGCGCCGGAGGAGATCACCGTCAACCACGGCAAGCTGATCGACAACTTCGAGCAGGCGCGCCTCACCCAGAGCGACGTCTGGGCCGAGATGCTGAGCCCGGAGCAGCTCGAGCGGGTCATGGGCCTGGAGCTGGAGGGAGAGGCATCCAGCTTCCACTTCAGTGCCGAGCTCTGGGTCCGCTGCCTGTACGACTCGCTCGTCGCGTTTCACCGGCCGGGCGCCGACCGCGAGCGGCTGCTGGCCGCGCTCACGCCGCTCTACTTCGGTCGAACCGCAGGCTTCATCAGCGACACCCTCGACATGACCACCGACCAGGCGGAGCGGGTCATCGACGACCAGGCACGCCAGTTCGAGGAGCTCAAGCCCTACCTGGTGGCGCGCTGGGCCGAGATGCGCTCGGCCGGCGAGCCTGCCTGATGGCCGCGCCGCGACGGCGGACGCCGTATCGGATCCTGCTCCCGCTCGCCAATCCGCGGACCGCACGTGACCTCGTACGCATCGGCGCCGGCGTGGCGAACGGGCGCCCGACCGAGATCACCGTGCTCGGCATCGTGGAGGTGCCCGAGGGGGTCTCGCTGAGCGAGGGCGCCACCCAGGCGCGCACCTCGCGCCGCCTCCTCCAGCGCGTCCTCGACGTCGGCGACGAGGAGGGCGTCGAGCTGCGGACGATGGTCCGCATCGGGCGGCACGCCTCCGACGGCGTGATCGAGGCGGTCGGCGAGGAAGGCTCGGACCTCGTCATCTTCGGCTGGGGCGGCCCTCCGACAGCGGCGCAGGCCGCGCGCGCCGAGGCGGAGGCGACCGAGATGGCCCTGGCCGGCGAGCATGCAGGGCCGCGTCCTGTCTTCAGCCCGACCATCGATGCCGTGGTCCGCGAATCTCCCTGCGACCTCGCCGTCGTCAAGCAGCGCGGCCTCGACAATGTCTCCTCGATCCTCGTCCCGGTGCGCGGCGGACCGCATGCCGAGCTGGCGATGCGCATCAGCCGCGACCTGGCCAAGCGATTCGGGGCCAAGGTGGTGGTGCTGCACGTCGTTCCAAAGGGGATCGGTGCGCGGGCGGTCGAGCGCGAGCAGACGGCGGTGGATGCGTTCGTTCGCGAGCACGCGGGCACGCGCCGCGCGACGGGGCTGATTCGCGAGGCCTCATCGGTCCGGCAGGCGATCATCAAGGAGGCGGCGAATCACCAGCTGGTGGTGATGGGCGCATCGGCCAGTCCCACCAACGCCAGCCCCGATGGTCGGTACCTGTTCGGCACTCTGGCGGAGTCTGTCGCCTCCAAGGCCAAGCCGACCGTCATCGTTGTGAAGACCAAGCAGTCACTGGGGTTGGCCACCTTCGAGGAGCTGCGCGCCAGCGAGGGCACGCTGGCCCACGCCGATGCGTATGTGGAGCGGAGCCGGTTCCTGCCGGTGGTGGTCGACAAGTGGTTCGCCGAGAACACGTTCCACGCGCACGAGTTCGCCGACATCAGGAAGCTCGTCGCCCTCAAGGAGCGGCACAACCTGACGATCAGCGTCGGCCTGCCGACGCTCAACGAGGAGAAGACGATCGGGACCGTCATCAAGCGCGTGAAGGGCGCGTTGATGGACCGCGTGCCGCTCATCGACCAGATCGTCGTCATCGACTCCGACAGCGGCGACCGCACCGTCGACATCGCGAGCGACCTCGGCGTGCCGGTGCACCGCCACCGCGAGATCCTCCCGGAGACCGGCTCACACGTGGGGAAGGGCGAGGCGCTCTGGAAGAGCCTCCATGTCCTCGACGGGGACATCGTCGCCTGGATCGACACCGACATCAGCAACATTCAGCCGCGGTTCGTGTACGGCCTGCTCGGACCACTGCTTGCCGAGTCCAAGATCCAGTACGTCAAGGGCTTCTACCAGCGACCGATCCGCGAGGGCGACAAGCTGCTCGCCGAGGGGGGCGGACGGGTCACCGAGCTGATGGCGCGGCCCCTCATCAACCTGTTCTTCCCCGAGCTGTCTGGCATGATCCAGCCGCTGTCGGGCGAGTACGCCGGACGGCGCGAGCTGCTCGAGCGTTTGCCGTTCTTCACCGGCTACGCGGTCGAGATCGGCCTGCTGATCGACATCCTCGACGCCGCCGGGCTGCCGGCCATCGGCCAGGTCGACCTCGAGCGCCGCATCCATCGCAACCAGCCGCTGCCGAACCTGTCCCAGATGGCCTACGTCATCCTGCAGGGCGCCATCCGCAAGCTCGAGGAGCGGCACCGACTCGAGCTGCTGACCGAGGTCGGACGCGGCATGAAGCTGATCAACACCGGCAAGGACCAGTTCAACCTCGAGGTGCGCGAGATCGGCGACGAGATCCGGCCGCCGATGGTCTCGGTCCCTGCGTACCTCGTGCGCCGCAAGTCGCTGAAGGGCCGATGAGCCGCTGAGGCCGCGCGCGGGGGAACCACCGACGGCTGAACGGGGTAGTCAGGTCGTGGAGGACCGTCCACCGGCCGATGCGGAGCTCGTGTCGCGCGCGCGACGCGGGGACGAGGCCGCCTATGGAGACCTGGTGGCCGCGAACCAGGAGATCGCGTTTCGCACCGCCTACCTCGTCCTCGGCGACGCGGCCGAGGCGGAGGACGCGACGCAGGAGGCATTCGTGAAGGCGTATCGCGCGCTCGACCGGTTCCGGGAGGGCTCGCCCTTCCGGCCGTGGCTGCTGCGCATCGTCGCCAACACGGCGCGCAATGCCAGGCGCTCCGCCGGACGGCGCCACGGACTCCAGCTGCGCGCGGAGGCGGCGATGCCGGGTGACGCGGCCGCGCCCTCGGCGGAGGTCACCGCCCTGGCAGCCGAGCGCCGGCGCACCCTGCTGGCGGCGATCAACGGCCTTTCGCCCGCCGATCGGCTGGTCATCGGGGCTCGCTACTTCCTCGACCTCGCGGAGGCCGAGATCGCGGCCGTCGCCGGCGTCGCGCCCGGGACCGTGAAGTCGCGCCTCTCGCGCGCAAAGTCCCGGCTCGCGAAGGCGCTCGGCGACGACGGCGCGGGATGGTCCGATGCCTGACAGGCTCGACGCCGCGCTGCTCGACCTGGCCGACGGGATCGCCTTCCCGCCGACTCCCGACCTGCGCAGCGCCGTGGCTGCCCGCCTCGGCGAGGCGCCGCGACGACGGTGGACGCCATGGGCCTGGCCTCGGGCACTGGTGCTGGGCGTCGCGGCTGCGCTGCTCGTCGCAGGAGCGGTGGTGGCGGCGGCGTTCGTCCTGCCGGGGCTGCGCCTGACTTTCACGCCCACCCTGCCGACGGCATCGGTGCCATCGGACGGGCTTGCTTCGCGCCTGGCGCTCGGGCAGCGGGTGGCGCTGGAGGCGGTGGACGCCAGCGTTCCCCAGCTCATCGGCCAGCCTGACGAGGTCTACTCGGGCCGCTCCGGCGAGGTGATCTCGCTCGTCTACGCATCCGACGACGAGCTCCCCGAGCTGGCCGGGAGCGGCATCGGCCTCCTCGTTCAGCAGATCAATGGGTCACTGGAGGCCGAGCGGATCGAGAAGCTGGTCCTCGAGGTGGGTGCCAGCGTCACCGAGCTTGATGTCGACGGGGCTCCGGGCTTCTGGATCGATGGCCCATCCCATCTCATCCGCTACCGCGGGCCGGAGGGCCAGGAACGGACCGAGATGACCCGCCTGGTGGGCGATACGCTCGTCTGGCAGAGCGGCGACGTCCTGCACCGGATCGAGTCCGGCCTCGGACTGGAGCGGACCCTGCGCATCGCCGAGTCGATCGGCGACTAGGGAACCGGCGCTTGCCGAGCGGGGTAGGAATCGCACAGACGGCATTCGATCCACTTCGAGGAGGTCCGAACATGCGAACGATCAGATGGCTCGGCGTGGCTGCTGGCCTCGCGACGCTCTTGGCGCTGGCGACCGGAACGGTGCTGGCGGGTGGCTGGGCGGAGGTCACGATGCTCGACGGGTCACAGGATCCTCCGATCGCCGGCGAGGAGCGCGAGATCCGGTTCCAGCTCCTCCAGCACGGCGTCACCGCCGTCGACTTCGGCGACGTCGAGCTGAACGCGGTCGATCCGGCGACCGGCCAGGCGATCACGGTGGCGGCGACGAACCACGGTGGCGGCATCTGGTCGGCGGTCGTCACCTTCCCGGTGGACGGGAACTGGCAGATCTCCGTTGCCCACAGCGGCCTCGTGACGTCGGAGCCGACCACGATGACGGTCGGACGGGTCGACGGACTCGCCGGGCTTGCCGGCGCGATCTCGATCGGCGCGTTCGCGCTCATGGCGATCGTCGTCGTGGGCAGCGCCGTGCTGATCGGCCGTGGCCGGCGAACCTCGGTGGCCGAGCCGACCGGGGCGGCGGTGCGCGCCGGCTGAGCTCCCTGCTTCCGCGTCCTGGCCCCGGCGGTGCGGTCCCACCGTCGGGGCTTCTCGGTATCCTTACCAACCCATGACCGATGCCGCCGGCCGTCCGCTCCGCGTGGTCGTGGCGCCCGACTCCTTCGGGGGCGCGCTCGACTCGGTCGGGGTGGCCGCCGCCATCGCCGCCGGCTGGTCGCGCATTCGGCCCGATGACGTCGTCCTGCAGCGACCGATGGCCGATGGCGGCGAGGGCACCCTGGCCGCCGTGGCCGCCGCGCTGGGGGACGCCGCGCAGCTCCAAAGCGGTTCGACCATCGATCCCCTTGGTCGCCCGATCACGGCCGACTGGCTGCTGCTCGACGCGGGGCGCGGCGCCTTCATCGAGATGGCGGCGGCCTCCGGGCTGGCCCGCCTGTCACCGGCCGAGCGGTCGCCCGAGACAGCGCGCTCCGGCTCCACGCGTGGGACCGGCGAGTTGATCCGCGCGGCGCTGGACGCGGGCGTGGAACGGATCACGATCGGACTTGGCGGATCCGCCACGACCGACGGCGGCTCGGGCCTGCTTCGGGCGCTCGGCCTGCGCCTGCTCGACGCCGCCGGCGCCGACCTGCCCGAAGGTGGGGCCGCCCTGGCGCAGCTGGATCGAATCGACGTCGACGGCCTCGACCCGCGGCTCCGCGAGGTGAGCCTGGTGATTGCCTCGGACGTGACGAACCCGCTCTGCGGTCCGCGTGGGGCCGCCGCGACCTACGGACCGCAGAAGGGCGCGGACGCCGCGGCCGTCGGCGAGCTGGACGCGGCGCTGGCGAGGTGGGGAACCGCCATCGAAGCCGCGACCGGCAGGCTTGTTGCAGACATCCCGGGAGCCGGCGCCGCCGGTGGCACGACCGCAGGCCTGCTCGGCTTCACGTCGGCGCTCGTTCGCCCGGGCGTCGAGGTCGTCGCCGAGGTGGTCGGGCTGGCGGACGCGCTCGAGGCCGCGGACCTCGTCATCACCGGCGAGGGTCGCGCCGACGAGCAGACGCTGCGAGGCAAGACGGCGATCGGGGTGGCGACGCTTGCCGGGCCGCGGCGGACCCCGGTGGTCCTGCTGTGTGGCGGACTGGGGCCGGGTGCCGAGGCGCTCGAGACCGCGACGTCCCTCACCGTGGTGCAGCCGATCGTCGACCGGCCCATGGAGCTGGCTGAGGCGATGGCGGAGACGGAGCGCCTCCTCGTCGCTGCCACCGGGCGGCTGGCGCGCAGCGTCGGCATCGGTCTCGCCGTCACGGGCTAGCGCGACGTGGACGATACTGTCGCCATGATCGTCACCACCACTCCGTTCGTCCCGCAGCATCGCGTCACCGAGGCAAAGGGACAGGTGTTCGGCCTCGTCGTGCGGAGTCGCGGCCTGGCGGGCAACATCTCCGCCGCCCTGCGCTCGCTGGTGGGCGGCGAGATCAGGGAATACACCGAGCTGCTCGAGGACACGCGCCGGCAGGCCCTCGACCGAATGGTGAAGAACGCGTCGCTGATGGGCGCCAATGCCGTGATCAGCATGCGCTTCGACAGCTCCGAGCTGGCAAGCTCGATGAGCGAGATCGTGGCCTACGGCACCGCGGTCGTGATCGAGCCCGATGCCGGTGCTCCGCAGCCGGTCGAATAGTCGGTAGGGCGGGCCGTTCGCGATGATGCGCATCGTCGTCGGTGTCGCGGCCGTGCTCTGCATCGTCGCCGGCCTGGCGATCATCGGTCTCGGTGCCCCGTACGGACTGAGCGGGCTGTGGCTCGTCGTCCTGGGCGGAGCCGGTCTCGTCGCGGTCGCGTTCGAGCGGTCTCGGTACCGGTCGGAGCAGGCAGAGCGCGACGGCCAGGAGCCCGGGATCGGCGGCATCGATGAGGGTCCGGTCGACCCCCGCTTCCGACCCACCAACGAGCGGTTCGTGGATCCCACGACGCATCAGCGGGTGCGGGTGTGGGTCGATGCCTCGACCGGCGAGCGCCGCTACCGACTCGACGAGTGACGCGGCGAGGGCCGAGCCCGCAGAAGCGTGCAGCCGATCGACGGAAGCGGCGGAAGCTGGCCGACGTGGTGCTCGAGCGCCTGGGGGAGCGCTACGGCCACCCGACCTGGGCCGGCCCCCGGGTCGACACCGTGAGCGAGCTGGTCCTCACCATCCTCTCCCAGAACACCGCCGACACGAACTCGTTCCGGGCCTTCACCGCGCTCCGCGGGCGGTATCCCGGCTGGGACGACGTCCTGGCTGCGCCAACCGACGAGCTGGAGGAGGTGATCCGGCCCGGCGGCCTGGCGCCGACCAAGTCCAGGCGCATCCACCACGTCCTGGCCGAGGTGTACGAGGCGACGGGCGGCACCTGGGACCTCTCGTTCCTGGGTGAGCTGCCACTTGTCCAGGCTCGCGACTGGCTGACCTCGCTGCCGGGCATCGGCCGCAAGACGGCTTCCATCATCCTGCTCTTCGGTTTCGGACGTCCGGCAATGCCGGTGGATACGCACGTGCATCGGGTCGCGACACGGCTCGGCATGCTGCCGCCGCGAACGCCGCTGCCACGGGCGCACGACCTGCTCGAGGAAGTGCTCGAGCCCGACGAGATGTATCCGTTCCACGTCGAGACAATCCGGCACGGACGTGACACGTGCCGGGCCCCTCGGCCGATCTGCGGCCTTTGCCCGTTGACCGACGTCTGCGCCTATTACGCCGATGCGATCCGCGGCCGCGCGCCGATGGCGCCCGTCCCGAAGCAGCGGCTCGATCCGGACGCCCCGCCGCGCTACCACGACGAGCTGATCCACGGCTGGATGCCCCCCGAGTAGGGTCGCCCGCGGCCGATCGGTCGGTGTTCGCCGCTGACCGGATGGGCTAGAATCGGCCCTCGCGCACGCGCCGAAGTAGCTCAGTGGTAGAGCATCGGTTTCGTAAACCGACGGTCGTGGGTTCGAGTCCCACCTTCGGCTCCATCCACCAGTGGATGGCGCTCGTCTACGCGCGACGGCGCTTGGCAAGGGTGACCACGAGCGTCCCGGCCAGCAGTGCTGCCCCGACCAGGCCAGTCATTCCCATCCAGCCGAGCTGCTCGGCAATCTGCGCGATCATGCTGGTGTCGGGCAGGCCCGGAATGAAGGGGAGGGATGGGGCCGCGAACACGGGCACGCCCGGTGTCCCGGTCACGACCGGCGCCCCGCCTGGTGACGAGGGGCTCGGCGAGATGGCGCCCGGCGTCGCGGATGCAGAGGGAGTGCCCGTCGCTGCGGGAGTCGCGGTCGGCACGACGGTCGGCACCGGAGTCGCGGTCGGCACGGCGGTCGGCACCGGAGTCGGTGTCGGTGTCGGCGCGAAGACGCAGCCAGACGGCGGCGGAATGATCACGTTGCTGTCGAGGGTCAGCGCTGCGTTGAGCGCCAGCGCACGACCACCGCTGCCGATACCGCCGACTCCGATCGTTGCACCGGTGGTCATGGTGATGCTCGTCAGGGCCATGATCGTGCCCTGGAAGTCGGTCGTGGTGCCAAGCGTGGCGGAGCTGCCGACCTGCCAGAACACGGCGCATCCGCCGGCTCCGTTGATCAGCTCGACGTGCGAGGCCGAGGCAGTCGTCAGCGTGCTGCCCATCTGGAAGATGAAGACGGCGTTGGTGCTGCCCTGGCCGTCAAGGGTCAGGGTCCCGGTCAGCTGCGCCGAGCTGTCGAAGGTGTACACGCCGGGGGTGAGGGTCAGGCCGCCGAGATCGGTACCGCTCAGGTTGACCGTCGTCGGCTCGCCCGCCGCATCGTTGTAGGCCGTCACGAGATCGGTCTGCGCCAGCACGGCGTTGGCGTTTGCCTCGTCTCTCTGACCGGTCACGACGCCGGGCGGGAAGCCGGTGACGGACGTCGAGCCGTTCGGGCTGATGGCCAGGTTGCCGTTGACGACGGTCGGTCCGGTGTTGGTGATGGTGGTGGCGGCCATCACGGCGTAGTTGCCGGCGGTGCCGAGGCGCGGCTGCGCCGCCGCCAGGGCGACCGAGGCGCCGAGCGTGGCCGAGAGGAGAGCAATGGCAAGGGTGCCAGTGGAGAGCAAGGTAATCGAGCGACGCATGGCGACACCTGTCCGGGTCGAGCGTCGTAGCCAATGGATGTCAGCGTTATGGGCCCGTGCTCCACACGATGACCCGGCATCTGCCGATGTCGATCAGACCATCAGGCCCCGGACCCGGCAAAGCCTTCCCGACTGGCCCCGTGGTGCCACATGGCAACGGCGTTAGCTTGCCCTGGTCCCCCTCACTACTCCGCACCGACCGTTCGGGTGAAGTCCCGGACCAACAGGTACGGGGGAGGTCACATGGGGATCGTCAGCGACAATCGGGCGATCTTCGCTCCGGAACGGGGGAGGTGCTCGCAAATGGGAGCCGATCGATGCTCTCCGTACACGCCGAGTACGGAGCCCACAACCCGTAGGGTCCTACGTGCTGGCACGTATGGGCAGACCCAGGTGCGCACTGCACCCTACCTCGGGATGAGGTCGCCCTCCGCGAGCTCAGCTGCCGCCCTCCCCGGCTAGGTTGTCACCTCATGTTGAACTCGATCTCCCTCGGTCCCGCGATCGTGCGTGTCGCGTCGGTGGCCGGATCCGTCATTCTCTGCCTTTCGAGCGCACAGATCATTACTGCCTCCTCGCAGCCTGAGATGGATGCCGTTTCTGCGACAGCATCCCGCGCTGAGCCTGAGGTCGGACGAACGAACCAGCTCCCAGCGGGGGTCGCTCGGGCGACAGCACCGCGCCTCGTCCCGACCCAAGAGGACTTCCCGAACGCGGTCCCCGCCGTCGACACTGGGCCTGACGAGCTCCGCCTTCGAGCCGATCGAGCCCCGACCGCCGTGGAACCGACGACGGAACCTCGAGTTCCAGTTGTTGAGGTCGTCGCTGCACCGCTGCTGGTCGCACTGCCCCTCCTGGCTGCCGATGTGTGGGGCGCGGAGGAGCGCTACTTTGCGATCAGCGGAGACAGTCCGGACGAGCTCATCGCCTCGGCCAAGGCGTCCGTCCCCGCAGACGCCCACGGGATCGACCGCGCATCGATGGCGTACGCGGGGCCGACCGTGTGGCAGCACCAACCGTCGTATGTCATCGACCCGTCGACAGGGGCGTGCACCATGACCGGGGTGACCTCCACCGTGACCTACCAGGCCACGATTCCCCAGTGGACGTCACCATCCCAGGTCCCGCCCGAGCTTCTCGCCTGGTGGCAGGTCGTGCTGGAGCACATCCGCCAGCATGAGGGGCAGCACATTCGCATCTTCGCCGACTTCGCGGCCGACCTGCCCGCCCGCGTTTCGGGCCAGGCCTGTGACGCGTGGGCGCCGATCACCGACGCGTGGTCCGCCGAGCTCGCGGCGGCACAGAGTGCGTTTGACGCGCAGGAAGCGGCTTGGCAATTCCCTTCCTACATCGGACCCGCCGGCGGGTAGACGTGGAGCCGAGCCGACCTCAGGGCGGAGGCACCCTCACGAGGTCGGCAGTGATCTCGCCGATGGACCGGCAGCCCGAGAGGGCCATGGCAAGCGAGAGCTCGTCGCGCAGGATCTCCAGGACACGCTGGACACCGTCCGCGCCGCCCACCGCCAGGCCCCACAGCACCGGGCGGCCGACCGCGACCAGGTCCGCCCCGAGCGCCAGCGCCTTCAGCACGTCGATGCCGCGACGAACCCCGCCGTCGACCACGATGAGTCCACGGCCGGCCACCGCCTCGACGACCTCGGGCAACGCATCCGCGGTCGCGATCGAGGTGTCGAGCTGCCGGCCCCCGTGGTTGCTGACCCAGATGCCGTCGCAGCCGGCCTCCACCGCGCGGAGAGCGTCGTCGGCGCGCAGGATCCCCTTGGCAATCAGCGGGATCGGGCAGACGGAACGCAGCCACGCGAGCTCATCCCAGTCCATGGTCGGCAGCACAACGATGCCGGTCTCCGGATCGACCGGCTGGTCGGGCGGCAGATGGACGCCGAGCTCGACCGCGAACTCGTTTCGCCGATCGCGCTCGCGGTTCCCAGGCAGCGGCAGGTCGACGGTGAGCGCAACCGCCGAATAGCCGGCAGCGGCGGCACGCTCCACTAGGGCGCGGGCCGCCTCCCGATCGGTGGGGTCGTACAGCTGGAACCAGCGTGGCGCGCCGGGGGCAGCGGCGGCGACGTCCTCCATCGGCACCGAGGAGATGGTCGACAGGGTCATCAACGCGCCGGCGGCCGCGGCACCCGTTGCGGTCGCCAGCTCGGAGTCGTCGTGCGCGAGGTCGTGGGCCGCAGTTGGCGCAACGATCACCGGATGGCCGAGCCGCGCACCGAACGCCGTCGTGCCGAGCTCGATCTTCGAGACGTCGACGAGCACGTGCGGCCGGAGACGGAGCCGGTTCCACGCGTCGCGGTTGTCGGCGATGGTCAGCTCGTCGCCCGCGCCGCCGGCGTAGTAGTCCCAGGCCGCAGGCGTCGCCGCCATGCGCTCGCGCGCGAGGGGCTCGAACTCGGCAACGGTGATCGGCATCGCTTGCTCGCTCATCAGTTCGAGGATGATGACATCGCCGACAGGGCAGAATGCTCGCATGCAACGTTCATCCGCGCCGTGGATCATCGGCATCGCCGTCCTCGTCCTGGCCGCGATCATCGGCTTCCTGCTCTTCTCGAACCGAGGGGCTGAACCGAGCCCTTCGCCACTCGCCAGTGCCCCCGGGTCCGCCAGCGCGCTCCCGTCCGCATCGGCTTCGCTGGCTGCCGATCTGCTCGAGCGGCGCTGGAACGTCCTCTTCGTGGGGATCGATCACAGTGCCGAACGCGAGGCGCAGGGCCTGCCGGTCAACTCCGATGCCATCATGCTCGTCAGCCTCTCGGCCGATCAGTCAGCGCTGACACTCGTGTCATTGCCGCGCGACACGGTCGACGTGCCGTTGCCGGACGGCGGCACGTACACCGGCAAGATCAACGGGCTGTTCGCCGAGCAGGGCATCGAGGGCCTCCGCGGCGCCATGGAAGGCGTGTTCGGCGTGCCGATCGACGCCCACGTCGTGCTCGACATGGATGACATGGCGGCGCTCATCGATGCGGTGGGTGGGGTCGATGTCAACCCGCCCGAGCCCCTGAACGACGACGTCTTCACGGGCCTCCATCTCGAGGCCGGTCCACAGGAGCTCGACGCGGCGACCGCGATGCTCTATGTGCGGACGCGGATCGACGAGGACTACGGCCGGATGCGCCGCCACCAGGAGGTGATCGTCTCGCTGATCGAGCGACTGACCGATCCTGACCGCGACATCGACATGAGCTCGCTGCTCGAAGGCTTCCAGTCGCTCGACACCGATCTGCCGCTCGACCAGCTGCCGACCCTGCTCGAGCTGGCGCGCCGCGGGCGCGAGGCGGAGGTGACGAACCTCGTCATCGAGCCGCCGCTCATCACCCGCGAGGGTGACCAGGGCGACGGCCGTGGCTACGTGCTCGAGGCGGACTTCGACGCGATTCGCTCCGAGGTGCAGGCACTCATCGGCGACTGACGGCCGCGGATCGCACCGCCAACCGCGCTGGGCCGGCGATCAGGAGTCTGAGCCGGCCTCGCCCGTTTCGCCGGACTCGCTGGCACCTTCGCCGCCCTCGGCAGCCTCGCCCTCTTCGCCCTCGGCGGCCTCGCCCTCGAGCTCTTCGCCCTCGACGACCACCGGCTCCGGCTCCTCCTCGACCCGCGGCGGCACCACGGTGGCCACCAGTGTCTCGCCGTCGGTCATGACGGTGACGAGGTCACGGTTGAGGTTGAGATCCTTGACGTGGATGGCGACGTCGAGGCTGACGAGCGTCGAGACATTGACCTCGATCTCGTGGGGGATGTCGTTGGGCAGCGCCTTGACGTGGACGCTCGACACGTTGTGGAGCAGCGTCCCGCCGGTCTCCTCGACCGCGGGTGCCACGCCCGTGAAGACGAGCGGCACGTCGACCTCCATCTCCACGTTGAGGTTGACGAGGTAGTAGTCGACGTGGAGCGCGCGGCCGCTGAGCGGGTGACGCTGGACGCTCTTGATGAATCCGCTGCTCGACCGGCCGGGGCCGGGAAGCGTGAACTTCACCACCGAGGTCTTGCCGGCAGCGCGGTAGAGCGTCTCGAACGTCTTCGCCTCCACCTGGACGTTGGTCGAGCCCTCGCCCTTGCCGTACACGACGCCGGGCACGAACCCCTCGCGGCGAAGGCGCTTGTTGGCCTTGCCCTGCGCGTGACGCTCGTCGAGGGTGAGCTCAAGGTCCATCGGTGGTGGTGATCCTCTCTGGCGGTTCGGGCGCCTCGGTCGCCTCGAGGGGCGCCGGGCAGCACCGAATGGGTCGATTGCGCTCTGCTGCGAGGCGGATCGTACCCCGGGAGCCAGACTCGGGCAAGCGGAGCCCCGGCGAGTCCCGCAGCGGTTTGCCGTCGTTGCAACTATCGGCTAAGAAACCGATCGCCGGCGCCGTTCCGTTCCTGCCCCTTGCCTCAGTCGCACAGACCGGCCAGGTTGAGGCCGATGGGGCCGTCCCGTTGGCCGTTACTTGCGAGGGGAGCAAGTGGGAGGGTCGTCTAGGCTCGTTCGGTACGTTAACGCTTCTTCAGTCCACCGAAATCGTGCGACGGGTCGGCGTTCCTATACTGGCGCGAATGGCCGGCACCATCATGATCGTGGAGGACGAGCCCGCCGTCGCGCGGGGCGTCCAGGTGGCCCTCGAGCGCGAGGGCTACTCGGTGAGCGTCCAGCCCACCGGAGAGGATGCGCTCGCCAGCTTTGCCGACACGGCGCCCGACCTCGTGGTGCTCGACGTCAGGCTGCCCGGGATCGACGGCTTCGAGGTGCTTCGCCAGCTGCGTCGCGAGACGAGGGCACCGGTCCTCTTCCTCACCGCCCGCTCGGACGAGGTTGACAAGGTGGTCGGTCTCGAGATGGGCGCCGACGACTACCTCGTCAAGCCGTTCAGCGTCCGCGAGCTGGTAAGCCGCGTGAAGGCGCTGCTGCGACGCGCCTACGGCGAGCTGGCCGATACCGAGACGGGGCGGACGCTCCGTCGCAAGAACCTCGTGATCGATCTCGAGCGCCGTCGCGTGACGCGGGACGGTGAGCGAATCGGGCTCACGACCACCGAGTTCGACCTCCTTCGGCACCTGGCGGCACGCCCGGGCCGCGTCTACACACGCGGTCAGCTCCTGGAGCTGGTGCGCGACTACGACGACGCGCTGGAGCAGGACGAGCGGACGATCAACGTCCACATCAGCCACATCCGCGACAAGATCGAGCAGGATCCGGCGCAGCCCCGCTACATCAGGACGGTGAGGGGCGTGGGATATGCCTTCGCCGAGGACTGAGGCGGACCGCCCCGAGCCGACCGGCCGGCTCCATCTTCCGCGCGGCCTGGCAGCGGTCTTCCAGCGGCTCAACACCCGCCTGGTGGTGGCCATCGGGTCGGTCGCGCTCGTCGGCCTGATCGTATCGGCAGCGGCGATCAACCAGATCCTTCCCGGCTACTTCGCCGAGCAGACCCATCAGCGGCTGAGCTCGGCGCTGGTCTCGACGCGCCTGCTGATCGACGTCATCGCCGATCAGTACGGCCCGCAGTCGAACTCGCCCGAGCTTCGCAACAGGTTCGTCCTGCGGAACTCGGCCGAGATCGCGGCGGCGCTCGCTCGCGCGACCGTCGAGATCTCGGACGACGCCCAGCACGTGGTCGCTCAAGCCGAGCCGTCGGACACCAGCGAGCTGACGGAGCAGGGGATGCACCTTGATCCGGAGGTTCCGCCGCAATCATTCACCTTCGAGTTCCGCGGGCCGGGGCTGTCGGTCACCCAGCCGGGCGACCCGTTGACGATCACCATCTCGAACCCGTACACGTCGCGCGAGGCGACGCTCGCCCAGATCCGCTCGGCGATCGTCGGCGCCGGGCTGCTGGCGCTGGTGGCCTCCGTCGTGTTCGGGGTCGTGGCGGCGCGCCGGGTGACGGCGCCGATCCACCGCCTCCGTCGCGTTGCCGCCCACGTGGCGCAGGGCGAGCTCGACGAGCGCGCGACCGCGTCCGGCGTGCTGGAGGTCGACGAGCTGGCGGCGCAGTTCAACGTGATGGCCGACCGCCTGTCCGGGACGCTCCGCATGCTCGAGGCGGACCGCGATCGGCTGCGCGAGTTCGTCGCCGACGTGAGCCATGAGCTTCGGACGCCGATTGCCGCCCTGCGCATGTACACCGAGCTGCAGCGGGACGGCCAGATCGACGAGGCCACCCGCGCCGAGTTCCTTGAGCGTTCGACGGAGCAGATCGGCCGCCTCGAATGGCTGAGCACCAACCTGCTCGACCTCTCGCGAATCGACGCCGGCATCTTCCCGCTCGACATGCGCGACGGCGACCTGCGCGATCCGATCCAGGCCGTGGTGCAGGCTCTCTCCGAGGTGGCGCTCGCGCGTGGCATCGGCCTCGAGAGCGTCGTGCCGGGCGATCCGGTGGAGCTGCGTTTCGACCGAGAGCGGATCGTGCAGCTGCTCACCAACCTGATCGGCAACGCGCTCAAGTTCACCCCTCGCGCCGGCGTCGTATCGGTGCGATTGACCGAGGACGAGGACGACGTGACGATCGAGGTCCAGGACACCGGACCCGGCATCCCGGCCGAGGAGCTGCCGCGCGTCTTCGATCGGTTCTACCGCGGCACGAATACGGGAGAGGCCCGTGCCTCCGGAAGTGGCCTGGGGCTTGCGATCGTTCGCTCCATCGTGGAGATGCACGGCGGAGAGATCGACATCGCCAGCGTGGTCGGAGAGGGCACGGCCGTCCGGATCACGTTGCCGCGCGCTACCGTGAACGTCAACGAAACTTCACGCGCCGTCCATCCTGTGCAAAACCCGGAGTCCGTAGCGTGAGCGTTGCCCGCCCAGCGAGGCAGCCTTCAGCAGGGACGAACCAAGACCGATGACCACCAGCGACCCCAACCCATCCACCGACCGCGACCCGACCGAGACCATCGAGGTCCAACGCTACGGTCCGACGCCGCCGCCCGACGCCAGCCCGGGCTGGCACGCGGCGCCCGCCTGGACCAGTCGGCCGTCACACGTCACTTCCTCACCGCCGCCGCGCCGAGGCATGGGCGCGGCGCCCATCGTCCTCGTTGCCGTGCTGGCCGGCATCCTGTCGGGTGGGCTCTCCGCCGTCGCGGTGTCGAACCTCATCCGGGAGCCAGCCGCCCAGACCGGAGACGCGGGCGGAACGCCCGACGCCAACAACGTGAGCGACGTGCGCATCGACGAGTCGAGCGCCGTGATCGACGCCGTCGCCAACGTCACGCCGGCGGTGGTGACCATCCAGGCCTCCGGGCAGGGGCTGCTGGGTGGCGCGAGTGGCACCGGCTCCGGCTTCATCTACGACTCGAACGGCTGGATCCTGACCAACCGCCATGTCGTCCAGGATGCCTCCGAGCTGCTCGTCATCCTCGACGATGGCCGCCAGTTCCCGGGCGAGACATACGGGATCGATACGCTGACCGACCTCGCGATCGTCAAGATCGACGCGACCGACCTGCCGTTCGCGGCGATCGGCACGTCGGCCGGCCTCGAGCCGGGCCAGCTCGCGATCGCCATCGGCAATCCGCTCGGCTACGAGAACACCGTCACGACCGGCGTCGTCTCCGGCCTCGGCCGGCAGATCCAGGCGTCGGATGCCACGCAGTCGAGCGCCGAGACGCTCCGCAACCTGATCCAGACCGATGCGGCCATCAACCCGGGCAACTCCGGCGGCCCGCTGGTCAACAGCGCCGGCCAGGTCATCGGCGTCAACACCGCCGTCAGCCAGAACGCCCAGGGACTCGGCTTTGCCATCCCCATCGACGTGGCGAAGCCGATCATGCAGCAGGCACTCGACGGCGTTCAGCCCCTGGTGCGGCCATGGATCGGCGTGTACTACGTGCCGGTCGACCCCGCGCTTGCCGCCGAGCAGGACCTGCCGGTCGAGTACGGCGCGCTGATCGGGACCGCCGACGGGACCGGCCAGGCCGTCTTCCCCGGTAGCCCTGCCGAGGCAGCGGGCCTGCAGGCCGGCGACATCGTGGTCGCGGTCGACGGCGAGCAGCTGAGCGCCGATACGGACCTGTCGACGGTGATCCTGCCGCACTCACCGGGTGACACGATCACCCTCCGCGTGCTGCGCGACAACTCGGCGCGCGAGGTCGAGGTGACGCTCGGGGAGCTGCCCGCCGGCAGCTGAGCGAGGACCTATCCGTCGGGCTCGGGGCGGCGCCGGATGAGCGCCGCCTCGACCGTATCGAAGGCGCCGTCGATCGGCGCCTTCGGCTTGCGGACGCGGACCTCCACGGCGTCGACCACCGTCGGGTCGGTCGCGGCGAGCGCGGCGCCGGCGATGGCGCCCGCCAGCGCCTCGATCAGGTCGAAGGAGCGGCCCTCCACCACGTCGCGAACCAGCGCGTGGAGCGCGCCGTAGTCGGCGGTCGCGTCCAGCGCGTCCCGCTCGGCTGCCGGCGCGAGGTCGGCGTGGAGGATGAGGTCGACCTCGAACGGCTGCGCGGTCTCCTTCTCCCAGCGGTGGACGCCGTGGCGCGCCTCGAAACGCATGCCGAGCAGGCTCAGGCGATCGGGGAACTCCCTGGCGCTCATCGCCTGACCACCGCATCCGCGACGCGCAGCGTCCTCGCGATCGGTGCCACGTCATGGGCGCGCACGATGTCGGCGCCGGCCATGACGGCCAGGGCGGCTGTCGCCGCGCTGCCCTCGACGCGGTCGTCGGGCGCGGCGCCATTCAGCAGCTGGCCCAGGAATCGCTTGCGGCTGGTGCCGATCAGCAGTGGCAGCCCGCCGAGCGCGGCCTTCAGCTCCGCGAGCCGATGCAACAGCTCGAGGTTGTCATCGGTCGACTTGCCGAAGCCGATGCCCGGATCGACGATCAGCCGATCACGAGGTACGCCCCGGGCCTCCGCCGCGCCGATGGCCTCGCCGAGCCAGTCCACCACGGTCCGAAACACGCCGGCCGGGTAGCCGGCGCCATCCTGGTTGTGCATGAGCACGAGATGGGCGCCGGCCGCGGCCGCTGCGTCGGCCGTACCGGGGTCGCGCCGCGCGGCCCACACGTCGTTGACGATGGTCGCGCCAGCCTCGATGGCCGCCGAGGCCACGGCGCCCTTGCTGGTGTCGATACTGATCCGAGCCCGGTCGCCGAGCTCGTCCGCGAGCGCCCGAACGACCGGCACGGCGAGGCTCGTCTCGGTGGCGGCATCAACCTCGGGATGCTCGCCGTAAGCCTGGCGCGGGCGGGTCGATTCCGCTCCGACGTCGAGGATCTCGGCGCCGGCCGCGACCATCGCGCGGCCCTGCGCCAGCGCCAGCGCCACGACCTCGTCGGGCGAGCGACCGTCGGTCGCCAGGCCGTCGCCGGAAAACGAGTCGGGCGTGACGTTGACGATCCCCATCAGGTAGGTCCGCTCGCCCCAGCGCAGCTCGGGTGCCATCTCACTCCTCCTCGCCGGTGATCATGCCCCGAACCGCGCCGACCAGGTAGAGCGAGCCGGCCACCACGACCGGGTCGCCATCGGCGCGTCTCAGCGCCTCGGCCGGCGTCGGCGCAGTGTCGGCGCTCGCACCGGCCACCCGCCGCCAGATGCGCGCGAGGGCGGCCGGATCGTGGGCGCCCTTATCGTCGACGCGGGTGAAGATGAATCGCGGGTCGAGCGGGGCGAGGGCCCGCAGGACGGCGTGGACCCGCTTGGCGCGCATCGCGCCGAACACGATGGTCGGTTGCCGCAGCCCGAGGTCGCGCAGCGCTCGCGCCAATGCCTCCGCACCTGCCGGGTTGTGGGCGCCGTCCAGCAGGACGCGGCCGAGGCCGATGCGTGCTCCGTCGAGGAGCTCGAGGCGCCCGGGCCATCGGGCACCCGCCAGCCCGCGACGAACGCTCGATTCGTCCAGCGCGATTCCGTGGCGCTCGACGATCGCGTCGAGCAGCCCCAGCGCCACCGCGGCGTTCTCGGCCTGGTGCGCCCCGATGAGCCCGACGCGGAGGTCGGACAGCTCGCCCGCTGGGGTTCGGGCGTCGACCACGATCCCGTCCCAGCCCAGGTCGCGCAGGGTCGCGCGGTACGGCTGGCGCGGCCCGGCGCGGCGGAGCGGCACGCCGAGCGAGGCGCATCGGTCGAGGATCGGTCGGAGCCCGCGACCCGAAGCTCCGGTGACCGCAAGGTTGCCGGGCTTGATGATCGGAGCCTTCTCGCCGCCGATGGCGACCAGGGTGTGGCCGAGGTACGCCTCGTGATCTCGCTGGACGTTGGTGATCGCCGCCACGCCCAGGTCGAGCACATTCGTCGCGTCCAGGCGGCCACCCATCCCGACCTCCACGATCGCGAGATCGACCCGCCGCCGCGCAAGCTCGGCGATGGCGGCAGCGGTGAGCGCCTCGAACTCGGTTGGCGGCCCGACCTCGCGCGCCACCCGGTCGATCGCGGGCAGCACGCGTGCCACGGCGGCTGCGAAGTCTGCCCGGCTGATCGGCTCGCCGTCGATCGCCACCCGCTCGCGATAGCTGACCAGGTGAGGCTTCGGCATGGTCCCCACGCGCTGGCCGGCGGCGGCCAGCACCGAGCGAGCCATGGCGACCACCGACCCCTTGCCGTTCGTGCCACCGACCAGCGCGCCACGCAGGTCGCGCTCGGGGTGGCCCACCTCGCCCATCAGCCGCTCGACGCGCTCGAGCCCCAGGCTGATGCCGAAACGCCCTCGCTCGGTCAATGCGGCGACCGCACCGCGGTAGGAGAGGTGGCCGGGATCGGTCACCCGCTCAGTCCGACGCGTCCTCGTAGAAGACGCACTCGCTGAACTGCCCGGTCAGGCACAGGTCGTTCACGTAGCCGGAGTCGAGGTGCACGCCGCCGCGCAGCTCGCATCGGCTCACCGTGCCCTCCTGCTTCATGAGCGTCTTCATCAGCTGCGGGGCCTGGATCGGCACCCGGCCCTTCGCGCCGTGGGTGAGGAAGAAGTGCGGGCAGTGATGGCGCCGCGGCTTCGAGTAGCCGAGCGGCACGCCACGGCGTCCCACGTGCACGGTCAGCGGCTCCGGCGTGCCGGCGAAGCGCTTCTCGGCGATCACGCAGCGACCGGGCTCGCACTCCTTGTCGTTGTGGCAGCAGGCACGCGCCGGACCGATCCCCTCGACCGCCCACAGCTCCCAGCACGGGCGGCGCAGGATGAAGGCCGGGCACCGATAGCGGATGGTGAGGTCGCAGTTCTCGACCTCCCAGCACATGGTGCGCCGATCGTTCTCGCGTCGATCGGAGGTGAACGGGTCGTTCGCCTCGCGTCGCTCCGCGCCGGTTCGGCGTTCGGTCTTGATGATCATCGGTGCTCGGGCAGCCCTCCTCGCGGGCGAGTGTAGCGGCTTGCATTGATCCGTGACCGCTGACGATCGGCGAGATGGAGCGCGACACTGGTCACGCCTCAGTCATGCATGAACCGTGCGTTGTCCCGCCACCACGCGACGAGCTTGGCGTGGTCGCCGTCGCGCCTCGAGGCCACACCGACGATGGGCTGTCCGTCGTACGTCCATAGGAGGACGGCATCCCCATACAGCTCACGGCAGAGGAGCCAGCCTTCGGATGCGCCGAAGCTCCACCTGCCGACGGCCGGCGCCGCGACGCCGCAATCGCCGTTGGGCACGCCGAAGGTGCCGGCCTCGCTCTGGATCACGGCATTCGGCACGTCGCGGCCCGGGGACCCGAAGAGCTGCGTCGCCACCCAGTACATGACGTTGCTCGGGGCGGCCGCGCTGGGAATGGTGCACGAGACTCCGGCACTGACGGCCAGCTGCGGGCGGGTCGATCCGGTCCCGAAATGCTCTGCGCTGGCCGCATCGATGGTGAGCCGTGGCCGGTCATCCAGGTTCGCACGATCGCAGTAGTCCACGTCGACACCGACGCTCGCCAGGAGGGCTCGCTCCTCCTCGTTGGGGAACTCGTTCGGGGATGGAGCGTCGGCGCTCGCCGCCGGGCTCGTCGGCGGATTCTCGGCCTGGTCGGTGGCGTCAGTTGCAGCCGATGCAGAGGGCGGCGCGGCCGACGAGCCACCGCCCGCGTCCCTCAGCCAACCACCGACGACGACCGCACCGCCCGCGAGCGCGACGGCGGCCGCGACGGTGCCGGCGATCGCGAGAGCCCGGCTTGGGCGCCGCGTCCCGAGCCAGCCGGGAGCCGAGCGCCCGGCCACGCCCGCGGAAGACTCGACGGCGAAGAGCGGGACGCTCTCAGCGATGCCCTTCAGCCGCCGGCTGCCCCGGAAGGCGAACCGCAGGTCCGGCATCCCCCGGACTGCATCCCGCACCGTCGTGGTGACGAGGACCTCGCCCGGACGCGCCTGGCTGCAGACGCGCGCCGCGAGGTTGACCGCGGTGCCCACGAAGCCGTCGTCGTGTTGCGTCGTCTCGCCGGCGTTGATGCCGATGCCCACCCTGATCGGACCGTCCGGATGAAGCCCGGAATATCGTGTCGCGGCGGCAGCGATCCCGAGGCCGCAGGCGACCGCTGACCGAGCCGAGGGGAAGACCACGTAGAAGGAGTCACCCTCCGTGCGAATCTCGGCTCCGGCGTGCTCGGCCACCTGCTCGCGGACCAGGCTGCGATACGCGTCGAGCAGCTCCGCCGCGGACTTCTCGCCGCGCGCCTCGACGAATGCCGTGAAGCCGCGGAGATCGGCGAACAGGAATCCCCGATACGCCGCGTCGGCGGTGCGCTCGCGCACCGGAACTTCAGCGCCTGGACCGCCCTCCTCCGCCTCGGCCCGGCGCGAACCATCGCGCATGCGGGGCAGTGTAGAGGTCTGTCAACCGCGCACCCGTCAGGGCTGGGAGCATCGGCTCTAGCCGAGGAACTGGCTGAGGCGCTCCTCCATGACCTCCTGCGGCATGTAGCCGACCAGGCGGGCCGCCTCCCGACCGTTATGGAAGACGATCAGGGTGGGGATGCTGAAGATGCTGTAGCGCATCGCCAGCTGCTGGTTCTCGTCGGTGTTGACCTTTGCCACCGACATCTTCTCTGCGTGCTTGTCGCCGATGCTCTCGACGACTGGTGAGACGAGCCGGCAGGGGCCGCACCAGGGAGCCCAGAAGTCGACGAGGACCGGCTTGTCTGCGTTCAGTACCTCCGATTCAAAGGTCGCTTCGTCGACCGAGATCGGGGTCGATGTTGTCATGGCTGGACGAATGTGCCTCCCCAAGCGTGGAAACGGGATGGCGGCATCCTAGCACCGGCCGCGCGAATGCTACGGCGTCGGCGTCGGCGTCGGCGTCGGCGGTGGAGGCAGCGTCGGCTCAGGTGTCGGCACGGGCGTGGGCACGGGTGTCGGCACCGGCGTGGGGGACGGAGTCGGCGAGGGCGTCGGGCCGCTGCTGATGACGAGGTTGACCTGGCTGCCGGCCGAGAGCGTATTGCCGGCCGGCGGGTCGCTCCGGATCACGGATCCGTCGGGGATGTCCGGGTCGGGCTCGAAGTCGACCTCGCCCACGCGCAGGTCGAACTCACGCAGGGTCGCCTCGGCCTGGGACTGGGTCTGGCCGCGGAGGCTCGGGACCCGGACCTCTTCCGCACCACCGGAGACGAATACCCGCAGTGTGCTGCCCTCCGGGATCTGTTGGCCGGTTGCCGGCTCGCAGCGGATGACGTCCCCCTCGTCGACGTCGTCCGAGGTCTCGTCCTGGACGTCGGGCGTGATCCCCAGATCGACCAGCCGGGTGCGCAGGGTCGTGAGCCCGACTCCCTCGCACTCGGGAACGGTGACGAGCGCGCCCGACGGCGTCGGCGACGGTGATGCATCACCGGAGGCGAGCAGCTGAACGGCCAGGAAGCCGATGGCACCCAGCAGGATGATGCCGAGGAGCGCGAGCAGCCAGATCCACCACGGCTGTCCCCCGTCGTCGCGGCGGGCGTCGTAGTCGGCGCGACGCGGCGGCGGCGCGACCGGAACACGGTCGGCGGGGCGCGTGACGCGGGGCGGGACGTAGACGGTCGGCTCCCCGGCCGACGGGGTCGCGGCTGCCACCGCTGCCGCAACGCCCGGCGCCGCCTTCGCGGCGGCGGCACCCGGATCTCGGCGCCAGACCCGCAGCGCCTCGGCGAACGCGCCGGCATCGGGATAGCGGTCGGCCTGCTCGCGCGACAGTGCCCGCATCAGGATCGCCTCGAGGCCGGGCGCCACCGGATGCCCCAGGGAGGTCGGCGTGGGCGCATCTTCGCTGAGCCGCTTCAGGGCGACCGCCGCGGCGGAGTCGGCCTCGAAGGGCCGGCGCCCGGTGAGCATCTCGAACAGCACGATGGCCAGGGCGTAGACGTCGGAGGCACCGGTGACCTGGTCGCCGCGCGCCTGCTCCGGGCTGAAGTAGTGGACCGATCCCAGCGTGGTGCCGGTGACGGTCATCGATGCCTCGGCCACCGCGCGGGCGATCCCGAAGTCGGTGACCTTCACGTCACCGTTGGCGGTGATCAGGATGTTGCCCGGCTTCACGTCGCGGTGGACGATCCCCTTGCGGTGGGCGACCTCGAGTGCTCCCGCCACGCCGATCGCGACCCGGACCGCGTCGTCCACCGAGAGCGCGCCGCGGTCATGGAGGATGGCCGACAGGTCGCTGCCCTCGACGAGCTCCATGACGATGTACTGCTCGCCATCGGCGCCGTCGGTCCCGTAGTCGTAGACGCTGACGATGTTCGGATGCGAGAGCCCGCCGGCGGAGCGCGCCTCCTGCTTGAAGCGGGCCGCGAAGCCGGGGTCGGCGCTGAACTGCGGGCGGAGGAGCTTGACGGCGACCTCGCGGTCGAGCTGCTCGTCGACCGCCCGCCAGATCGTGGCCATGCCGCCCTCGCCGAGGGGAGCGATGAGCCGGTAGCGGCCGCTGATGAGCCTGCCGATCATCTCCACGTCGGCGTCAGTCTCGCAGGTCGAGGCCGCGGATGTAGGTGCGGAACTCGTCCGCGTCGTCGGACTCCAGGCCGACCGCGACGTTCGCCTTGAGCCACCCCAGGCGCGTGCCGGCGTCGTGCCGCGTGCCCTCGAACTGGTAGCCGAAGACCGGCTGCTCCTGGATCAACGCCCGGATCGCATCGGTCAGCTGGATCTCGCCGCCGGCGCCGCGGGCGGTCTGCTCCAGGACGTCGAAGATCTTGGGGGTCAGGACGTAGCGGCCCAGGACGGCGAGATCCGACGGGGCGTCCTCGACCGACGGCTTCTCGACCAGGTTGCGGATCTCGACGACGCGGCCCTCCTCGTGGAGCGGCTCCAGGATCCCGTAGCGGCTCACCTCCTCGGGATCCACCCGCTGCACGGCGATCACCGAGCCGCGGTGCGCAAGGTAGGCATCGATGAGCTGCTTGGTGACCGGCTCGCCGGTCGGATTGAGCATCACGTCATCCGACAGGAGCACCGCGAAGGGTTCATCGCCGACGAGGTCCTTCGCCATCAGCACGGCGTGGCCGAGGCCGAGCTGCTCGCGCTGGTGGACGAAGGCGACCGTGCCGAACTCGCTGATGCGGCGAATCGTGCGCAGCATCTCGATGTCGCCGCGCTCCTCCAGCCACCGTTCGAGCGAGGGGCTGGAGTCGAAGTGGTCCTCGATCGCGCTCCGTCCGGTGGCGATGACGATGATGATCTGCTCGATCCCCGACGCCACGGCTTCCTCGACCGCGTACTGGATGATCGGCCGGTCGACGAGCGGCATCATCTCCTTGGGAATCGTCTTGGTCGCCGGGAGGAAGCGGGTGCCGAAGCCCGCGGCGGGCAGGACGGCCTTTCGGACGCGCACGATGATCTGGTGGTTCTCCTGGCTGCGTGTCGCCTTGCCGCCGCGTCGGCAGCCCCGCGCGTCGGACGCGCGGCGGCGGATGACTCTCTAGGGGACGTCAGTATACCCGCCGACGTTGCACGGACCCTCCAGCGGCCCATGACGGTACAATCGCGCCGCCGATGATCAAGTCGTTCGTCAGGACTCTGCGTGGCCCGAGCCGCGATCCGCGCATGGCCTACATCAGCCGCCCTCTGCCGCGTGATCTGCCCGATGAGGAAGTGATCGCCGCGCTCGAGTTGGCGCTGGCCGAGGACCCCAATCCCGGATACCTCGTCGAGACGCTGCCGCCCGCCCTGCGCCAGGTCACGGGTCGCGACCTCCGGGTGCTCGACCGATCCACCCGCGACGTCACCGGCGCCTTCAGCAAGGTCCAGGTCATGATCCGCGACGGCGACGTCGGGCACTGGCCCGGCTATGACGCGATGTCCTATTCCCTGCTGGAGCCCGCGTCGAAGCTCGAGGAGACGCGCGCCGCGATCGCTGCCGCCGATACGGCCGCCGGGGAGGCGGAGGCGCCGTCGGGACCGAAGCCGGGTTGGGAGCCACCGCCTCCGCCGCCGCGTCGCTGATGGGCCGCCAGAACGTCCCGCGCGACCAATGGCTCGAGATGGGCTACGAATGCCCGCACTGCGGCGAGCAGATCAGCGAGGCCGATGTCTACGCCTGGCGTCCGATGCCTGAGGACCCCAAGCTATTGCTGCTCTGGTGCCCCAACTGCGGCGATCGAGTCGAGATCAACCACATCTGAGCGGTCCTGGGCCGATGGTGGACGTGGGAGGGTCGTCGCAGGCCTGCCCGGCGGACTGCTCAGTGCCCGCGGCGATCTGCTTTCGCGTCGGCGGCCGCGAGTGCCGCAATCACGAGCGAGGACCCGACGACGACCCATGCGGTTGGGTCCGACTGCTGGACGAGCACCGAGGTCTCAGCCGCGGCCGCGGGAACCGCGCCGGCCAGCACGGCGAGGACCGCTCCAACCGGAGCGAGCGTCCTGGCCAGTCGCGGCATGCGCTTCACATGCTGAGTAAGCCACCAAAGGACGGGATGCCGAATACGCAGGACGTACGGGTCGCAGCCGGTACTTCTCGCGAGCGTCGTGCGTGGTGCCCCCAAGGGGATTCGAACCCCTGATCTCCACCTTGAAAGGGTGGCGTCCTAGGCCTCTAGACGATGGGGGCGCCGGTGCGGCCGGAGCGCCAATCCTAGCAGCGGACGCCGCTCCGAAGCTTCGCCCGGGTCAGCCGAGGAAGAAGAGCAGGAGCAGGATCAGGAGGCCGGCAATGGCCACCGCGGCGACCAGGATCATCAGGCCGCCACCGATCGCGATCATCACCGCCTGGCCGTGCTGGCGGCGTCGTGCCGCCCAGCTGCTCCAGATCCAGCCCTGGCTGTAGAGGAAGAGCCCGACCAGGGCGCCGAGCACGGCGGCAGCCAGCAGCAACAGCACGGACAGGTCGGAATCCCGTCCCAGCAGAGCGAGGGTGGCGAGGGCGCCTGAAATGATCAGGCCCACGATCCCGATCACGACGTTGCGCAGCAGCGGATGCATCGGCGCGCAATTCTAGTCGGTCATCGACTTCCGGTTGCCCGAGGGGTCAGGCGCCGGGTACGTAACTTGCTTCAGGAGGACGAAAGGGGCATCGATGGCCCCTGCATGCAAGAGCGAGAGCGAAGGAGGCGCCAGATGGCCGAGCGCCCCGGCACGGACCAAAACGGCACCACCAACGAAGGAAACATGAGCGTCCGCGAGGCGGGCAGCAAGGGCGGCAGGACGACCCGTGCTCGATACGGCTCCGAATTCTTCCAGGAGATCGGCGCCAAGGGCGGCAAGGCCGTCAGCGAGCGGTACTCGAACGAGCATTTCCGTGAGATCGGCCGCAAGGGCGGCCGCCGCGTCGCGGAGCTGATCGCCCGTGCCAAGCGGCTCGAGCCCGATCAGGAACGGGAGTAGCGCTGCTCCTTCCAGGGGTCGGCGTCGTTGTGGTACCCGTTGCGCTCCCAGAAGCCCGGCTGATCCTCGGCGGTGAATTCGATGCCGCGTAGCCACTTGGCGCTCTTCCAGAAGTACGTTCCCGGCACGATGGCCCGTAGCGGGTAGCCGTGCTCGGGGCTGAGCGGCTGCCCGTCGTAGTTCCAGGCGAGCAGGCAGTTCGGCTGCATCGCGGTCGCGAGTGGAATGTTCGCCGTGTACCCGGCCTCGGAGTGGAAGATGACGAAGCGCGCGTTCGGGGTCGGCTGGGCGACCTCCGCGATGTGGGTGAAGGCCACGCCCTCCCAGCGGGTGTCGAGCTTCGACCAGCGGGTCACGCAATGGACGTCGAGCGTCTCGTCGGCGACCGGGAGCGCGCGGAACTCGGCCCAGCGCAGGCTGTACGGCTCGGAGACCTCGCCCCAGACGCGGAAGTCCCAGCCGGAGAGGTCGCCGTAGTCGGGCACTCGACCGAAGTGCAGGACGGGGAACTTCTCGGTGAGCACCTGGCCGGGCGGGATGCGCCCGGCAAGCTCCGGCGGCACGTTGCGCTTCTGCCACGGGAACACCATGGGTCAGAGCGTGCGCGGTTCGTCGATTCAGGTCAAGCCCCTGCCCTCGCCTAGACTCGACCCGATGTCCGCCACGTCCAGCCCGTTCGCCGAGCTCGCGGTCACGGCCGCCGCGGTCGGTGCCACGCGCAGCAAGAATGCGAAGCGCGACGAGCTGGCCGGCTACCTGCGCGGGCTGCCGGCCGGCGACCTCGTGGCGGCCAGCGCCTTCTTCGCCGGGCGGCCGCTCTCGAACCAGGCGGCGAAGCTCGGCATGGGCTGGGTCCAGCAGGGCGCCGCGCTGGGCCGGGCGAGCGGCGCCGACGAGGAGACGTTGCGTGCCGCCTATCTGCGGCACTCGGACTTCGGCGATGCGGCGGCCGAGCTGCTGGCGACCGGCGCGCGAGCCGGCGTGCCACTGACCGTCGCCGAGGTCGCGCGCGCGTTCGAGGCGATCGCCACGGCCGGCAGCGGTGAGGAACGCATCGGCCTACTGGCCGACCTCTTCGGCCGAGCCACACCCGAGGAGGCCCGATTCATCGGCAGGGTCGCGTCGCGTGAGACGCGCATCGGCCTGCGGGAGGGCCTGCTGGAAGAGGCGGTCGCGGCGGCCTTCGACACGGACCTCGCCGCCGTCCGGCGTGCGCACATGCTGACCGGCGAGATCGGGGAGGCGGCGCTGCTGGCGCGGGAGGGCCGCCTGGGCGAGGCCGCCCTTCACCTCGGCAGGCCGATCCGCTTCATGCTCGCCACCCCGGTGGCAGACGCCGCCGAGGTGATGCGCCGCGTGGGCGACGAGGCATGGATCGAGGACAAGTACGACGGGATTCGCGCCCAGCTGCACCTGGAGGCGGATGGGACGGTCCGCCTCTTCAGCCGCGACCTCAACGACGTCACGAGGTCGTTCCCCGAGATCGCCGAGGCGGCGTCTGCGCTGGCTCTCGATGCGCCCCTGGCGATCGATGGCGAGCTGGTGCCCTGGCGGGAGGGAGCGGTCCTCGACTTCGCGTCGCTGCAGACGCGCCTCGGGCGGGTACGGCCGTCGGCAGCGCTGCTCGAGGAGGTCCCGGTGGTGCTGGTGGCGTTCGACCTGCTCCACGTCGGCGGTACTGACCTGCTGGAGACCCCGCTCCGCGAGCGCCGGATCCGTCTCGAGGCGCTCTCGCTGCCCGAGCGCACCTCCGAACGCATCCTGCTGTCGCACCTTGCCACTGCGACATCGGCCGAAGCGGTCGACCGGCATTTCGACGACGCCCGGGAGCGACACAACGAAGGGCTCATGATCAAGGACCCGGACTCCACCTACCAACCGGGGCGTCGCGGGATGGGCTGGCTGAAGCTCAAGAAGGCGCTCGCCACCCTGGACTGCGTCGTGGTCGGCGTCGAGTGGGGGCACGGCAAGCGTCGCAGCGTCCTGTCCGACTACACCTTCGCCGTGCGGGAGAGCGACGAGCCCGACGCCAGGCTGCTGACCATCGGCAAGGCGTACACCGGTCTCACCGATGTCGAGATCGCCGAGATGACCGAACGCTTCAAGGCGACCACGCTCCGGGATTTCGGCCGCTACCGGACAGTGGTGCCTGAGGTGGTGGTCGAGATCGCGTTCGACCGCATCATGCGCTCGTCCAGGCATCGGTCCGGCTTCGCCATGCGCTTCCCCCGGATCGTGCGCATGCGCGACGACAAACAGCCGAACGAGATCGACACGCTTGCCACCGTCGAGGCGCTCTTCACCGACCAGGCGACCGGACGGATCCTGCTTGCCACGGGGTCCGGTGGGGAGACGGAGCGGATCTCGGCCACAGGTGAGGCCGGCGCATGACGTGGCCCATGTCAACCGGGGGGCGGGTCGGCTAGGATCGCGCCATGGACTCGTTCGGCGGCCTCGGCGCGGTGCGCCAGGTCGAAGTGGACCTCATCACCGACGCGTATCGGATAACCGGTACCGTGCAGACCAGGTTCGGGCGCGTGACGGACATCCTGAACCAGCTGCTCGGCGCTCACCTGACCGTCGAGCACGCCACCATCAGCGAGCACGCCGACCCGAGCGCCACGCTGGCGGCGCCATCTGCCATCGTCGAGGCAGCCGCGATCCTCCTGATGTCGGCGCCCGGACTGACCGGCGAGGCAAGCTCCGACATGCGCATCCCGAAGCGAGCCGTCAAGGCAATGCTCGTGCTCCCGCCGCTGCGCGTCACCGGAACGGTGCACGTGACGATCGGTGGCCGGCCGCTCGACGGGCTGCTGAACGTGACGGACCGGTTCCTGGCGATGACCGATGTCACCATCGACTCGGGCGCGCACCCGGAGCTCGGGCGCACCGTCGAGGCGGCCGCGATCAACAGGGTGCGGGCGCAGATCCTCCTGGTGGCCGACGACGAGCGGCCGGACGAGCTGCTCGCGGACGTGCTCGACGAGCGGACCGCCGAGGAGTGGCTGCGGGCAGACGATGTCCCGCGCTGACGTCTCCTAGGGTCGGGGCCGAGCGTCCGCCATCGGGGCTGCCACCGTCGCCGATGCATCGGCCGCATCCAGCACCTTAGCCAGGAGTGTCGCGCCAGCAGCCTCGTCGAGGCGACGCGTGCGACCGATGGCGTTGGCCCACCACGGCCCGTTGTCCGTCGTCACGACCTCATCCTCAGGCTCCTCGAGCGCGATGCGCGACCGCTTGAGCGGGAATGCGACCGCGCCACGCACCGGCACGTGCGGGAGGCCGGCCAGCGCCGCCCAGCGGGCGACGCCCTCGCCGAGGGTCTCCGAGTCAAAGCTCGGGTTGGTCCGGCAGCGGATCCAGCCGCGTCGGCGACCGGCATGGAACTCCCACACGCGGCCGCGAACGCGGTACTGGCCCTCCCAGTCGCGAACGGTCAGGGCGCGTACCCCTGCCGGCCCGATCAGCAGGCCGTCGAGCCGCGCGGCATCACGGATCGGGAGGATCGGGCTCAGGACGAGCGCGTAGGTGTCGTCGAAGATCGGTGCCAGCAGCGACTCGAGCAACGCCGCGGCCGACGGCGAGCGGTTCGGTGAGATGACTCGCCCCAGCCATGCGGCGCCGACGCCGAGCCCCAGCGCGGCGGTGCTCGCCATGACGCCGGTCGCGGCAGCGGTCGTACCGGTGGCGAGGAGCGCCAGCTCCGCGGCGAGGACGCCGGTGGCCAGCATGCTCAGCGCGAGGAGCAGCGGGCCTCGGCCTCGGCGGCGTGCCAGCGCCGCCGGCCGGATCACTCGCACCGGTCGCTCCATCGCTCGGCTAGGCTGGCGGCATGTCGATCACCATCGTTGCCACCGTCGATCCGACGCGCAGCCGCGTCGAGGCTCGGACCGAGCACGCCCAGGTGATCAGCATGGATGCGGATCCACCGCATGGCGACGATTCGGCTGCCGGCCCGAAGGAGGCGCTGCTCGCGGCGCTGGCCGGCTGCACCGCGATGGACGTCGCAAGCCTGCTGCGCAAGAAGCGGCAGGTGGCGGACACGTACGAGGTCGCGGTGAGCGGTGAGACGGCCGACACGCATCCGATGGTCTTCACGACGATCACGGTGGAGCACCGCATCCGGGGTGCAGTGGATGCGGAGGCACTGCGCCGTTCGATCGAGCTCTCGGCGACTCGTTACTGTCCGGTGAGCGCCATGCTTTCGGCGGTTGCCACCATGGAGCATCGCTACGTGCTCACAGCGGACGGCAAGACCGATTCGGCGCTGGTCGCCGTCACCGGTCCGTCCGGTCCGCGCGTCCTCTAGCATCGCCCCGCTGCGCCCGGTCACGACGCGCTGCTGAGCTCCTCGCCGCTGCCGAGCGCATCGCTGACGGCGACGCGGAATGCCTCGAGGTCGAACGGCTTCGGCACGACCGGCCCGATCGACGCCAGCTCCGCGAGCCGCTCGCGGCTGGCGGCCGAGACGATGATGACCGGGATGCCGGGCCAGGCGGTGCGCAGCAGCTCGGTGATGTCGCCCCCGTCGCCGTCGGGCAGCATCACGTCGACCACCAGCAAGTGGGGGAGCGCCACGTCCATCAGGTCGCCGAGCTCGACGATTCGAGTGCAGGTGACCACGACGAAGCCCATCTCGCGAAGCAGGTCGGCCTCGAGGGCGGCGATGTCGGGATCGTCCTCGAGGACGTAGGCGCGGAGCGTCGGTGCTTCTTCATTCATCGCCGACAGTGTCTCCAAGCGTTGCACTGAGAGTCTATGGCCCTTCGGGGTGGTACGCATGGGGTACGGGGCACAGTTGCGCACCCGTTGTACGATCACCGCCCGCGTTCACGGCTCGCTGGGCACGGCGACCGAAATGCAGAACAGGAGCACAACACCGCAATGGCGCGATCGATGTGGCGGGGCGCGATCCAGTTCGGCCTGGTGACCATCCCGGTCAAGCTCTACCTGGCGACCGAGCAGGGTGGCATCGGCTTCAACCTGCTCCATGCCACCTGCCTGAACCGGATCCAGATGAAGATCTACTGCCCCTACCACGACGAGGTCGTCCCGCGATCGGAGACGGTCCGCGGCTACGAGTGGAGCAAGGGAAAGTACGTCGTCGTCACGGACGAGGACATCGACTCGGTGCCGCTCAAGACGATGCGAGCCATCGAGATCGAGATGTTCATCTCCGCCTCGCGTGACGCCCAGGGCACCCAGTTCGTGAAGCAGGCCTACTACCTCGAGCCGGAGCAGATCGGCGCCAAGGCCTTCTACCTGCTCAAGTCGGTCCTCGCCGAGCAGAACAAGAGCGCCATCTGCAAGATCGTGCTCAAGGATCGCGAGCAGCTGGCCGCCCTCAACCCGTTCAGCAAGACGATGCTGCTGACCACCCTGCACTGGCCCGACGAGGTGCGTGCGCTCGACGAGCTCAACCTGCCCGAGGACCAGATCGAGATCAAGGCGAGCGAGAAGAAGATGGCGGAGCAGCTGGTGGCCAGCATGACCGGCGAGTTCAACGCCGATGACTACCAGGACGACTACCGCCAGGCGCTCATGGCTGTCATCGAGCGCAAGGTCGCCGGCGAGAAGCCTGAGCCGGCGATCGCCCGCGCCGAGCCGACGAACATCACCGACCTCATGGCCGCGCTCGAGGCCTCGGTGGCCGCCGCTCGCGAGGACCGCAAGGTGGCGAAGGTCGACGAGAAGCCGGCCAGGGCCACTGCCAAGCCGACCAGGGCAAAGTCGGCGAAGCCGAAGCCCCGCGCGAAGGCGGCCGACTCGGAGGCTGAGGCACCCCGGCAGCGCCGCCGCAAGACGGCCTGACGCGGCGGGCCGTGCCCGGAGACCAGCTCGACCTCTCGATTCCGCCCGCTCGCGGCGGCGGTCGCCTGCCGGCCCGGGTGGTGGCCATGCAGCCCGGCGAGGGGTTCGCGCCGTTCGATGACCCCGCGTACCTGTTCGAGCCGTGGTGGCCAGGCATCCGCGCACAGGCATGGATCGAGGATGGCCGCCTGATTCGACTCCGCGCGGAGGGCCTGGCCGATGCGCTCACGGCGTTCGGCGAGCTCTCCGAGGAGCTGCCCGAGCGGCTCACCGAGGACGGCGTCCTGATCGACGGCTGGCTTCTTGCGCTGGACGAGGGCGGCTGGCTCGACACCGACCTGTTGCGCCGCCGCCTGGCCGGTGATCGCAGCGCGGGGCGCCCGGGTTTCGTCGCGTCTGACCTTCTCTGGAGCGGGGGCGCCGACTGGCAGAAGCGGGCATTCGCGACGCGGCGGCACCGGCTTGAGTCGGTGCTCCGCGACGGCGATCGCTGCGTGGTGTCGCACGCCCTGCTGGGTGAGGGAACCCTGCTTGCCGAGGCCCTCGCACGCTTCGGGCTCAGCGCCATCAGCGCGCGGCGCCTCGATGCTCGCTACCGCGCGGGCAATGCCGGTGACGCATGGCTGCGTCTCCCGCTGGTGCCCGAGCTCGTCACCGAACGGCCTCGCCTGGCCCTCATCCAGCGGCTGCCGCTCGAGGGATAGGCCGGCGCTCAGGGCAGGATCAGCTGGAGGGTCCAGGGAAAGGCGGGTCGGGTGCTCAGCCGCACCGATGAGGTGACGAATCCGTCGAGGGGGTAGAAGCGGAAGCTGCCGATGTCCCCGACGGTCCGCACGGCAGGCTCGGGGGCGCGGTCGGGGAACGGCCTTCCGCGGATGACCGACGCGACCCGTACCGCCTCCTCGATCGGCTCGCCCCAGGCGTCGCGAAGGATGACGGCGATGTCTGCGGTTCGGACGTCGTCGGGGTGCTGGGCGAGCGCGGTCGCCAACCAGCTCTCGGCCTTCTCCCGCTCGCCCCTTGCCGCGTGCGCGAGCGCGCGAATTGCCGGGTCCGCGAACTCGGCCGGATCGAACGGCTCTCCGGTGCTGTGGCGCGCCAGCAGCAGGTTGAGCTGCCACGACTGATCGGTCATGTCGGCGATCCTGCCGTCGCCGATGACGACCGTTCGCGGCCAGTCGACCACGAACGAGGTCGCCCATTGGGTCAGCAGCGAGCGCCGGTAGGCCTCGTCCGCGGAGTCGGCCTGACCGAGCCGCTCGAACACCAGGGCCGCGTTGAGCAGCTCCGGAGCGAGGTAGCGGGCCTTGGCGGCAGCACGCTCGGCAGCGTGACGTGCACAATCCGCGTCGCCATCCGCCTCGCAGAGGAGGGCGAGGTTCGTCCAGGCGGTGGCGTCACCGGGGTTAAGGAGCGTGGCCTGTTCGGCGGCGCTCAGGGCGAGGGCGGGCTGGCCGGCCGCGTCGGCAGCGACGGCAAGCGCCCGGGACCCAGCCGGATGCCAGGGGTCGATCTCCACCGCACGCGCCAGCCAGGTCGCCGACCCCGACCAGTCCGCTGCCCCCGCCGCCCGAATCCCCACCCGATACGCGATCGCGCCGGCGTCAGAGACGACCATTGCGCCGACGAGCACCACCGCGATCGCGCCGGCAGCCACCAGCAGCGCGGGCCGACGGAGGCCGGACGGAAGGCTGACCGGCCCCCAGCTCACCGCGCCGGCGTCGAGCAGCGCGACGGCCGCGAGCGTGATCACGAGCAGGTTGAAGCCCGGCAGGAAGGTGAGGTCCTCGAACAGGCCGCCGACGAGGAGGCCGACCAGCACGACCGAGGCGGTGCGCCCGGTCGTCGTGCGGCTGCGCCACGGACCGGCTGCGACGACCGCGCTCGCGATCAGGACCAGGCCCGCGGCAAGCCCCACGAGGCCGGCGTCGCCAAGCACGCCGAGCGGCAGGTTGTGCGAGTGCGGCTGCCGGACGGGGAAGCTGAAGTCGGCTGCCGCCGCCTGCCGCGCGTACGGCATGAAGCCGGGGCCGATGCCCAGCAGCGGATCGCTGCTCCATGCGACGAGCGTGTCGCGCCAGAGGGCTCCGCGGTAGACGAGCGACGAGACCGCGGTCAGGCGTGGCACCACCAGTGCCACCGCGAGGCCGCCGACGACGAGGGCTCCCGCACCCAGCAGGATCCCGCCGACCGACAGGCGGCGCGGCCATCGGAGCCGCCTGCGCCGGCGCCATGCCCATGGCAGCACGCCGATCGCCAGACCGGCGGCGATGGCAAGCCATGCCGAGCGCGAACCGGATAGCAGGGTAAGCGGGATGCCGACGATCGCCAGGCCGATGCGCACGCTGCGCCGCAGCCACGGCGGCTCGATGAGCCCGGCCAGCGCCCACGCCGGAATCAGCACGAAGGGCGGGACGGCGACGGATCCGAAGGCGGTGCCCTCGGATGGCAGCCGCAGTGGTGGAAGGCCGGGGGCGCCGACAGCGATCCACTCGATCCGTCTCGCCAGGAAGCTCAGCAGCGCAGGGATCGACAGGAGCAGGACCGGCACGCTTGCCACCAGCCCGACCCAGGCGGGTCGGAGGCGCACCGCCAGCAGCGCGACCGGCAGCATGCAGCTGAACGCGACGATCGCGGCCATCGCGCGGAGGCTCATCCCGACGTTCAGCGCGCTCGACGTCGCGATCGCGAACGCCGCCAGCAGGCCGAGGAGCGGGAGGTCGAGCGGCGTTCGAGGCAGCTCATGACCGCGAATCGCAATCGCGCCGACGCCAAGGATCGCGCCGATGGCCAGGAGGTGGAGGATGAGCTGGAGCCTCGCGTCCCATAGTGCGTCGTCCCATCCAACGCTGGCGAAGAAGGCCACCGCGGCAGCCAGCCCGAGCCACTCCGCCAGCCTGCGTGCGGTCATCGGAGCTCGGCGATGCGTTCGAGGGCATGCTCCAGCTTCGAGCGCGGCTCGGCGGTCAGGCCATCCGTCGCCTCGAGGACCGCCGCCATGCCGCCGAGCTCGGCCTCCCCCGCTTTCGACGACTGGTCGAGCTCGAGCTCGACCACGAACAGACGGCCGAGGTCGGCTCCGTCGGCACTCATCCGCACGCGGTCCATGGTCAGCGTACCCAGCCGCGTCCCGTCCTCCAGCGTCACCGCGCGCTCGGTGCGGGCCTGGTAGAGCCGCAGGCGCTCCAGCAGCGGCCGCCCCCCGCGCAACGTGGCCAGCAGCTCCAGCGCCGCGCTCGCAGGCCACCGGTCCGGATCGATAGTATCGGTGGCCGGCCCCTCGACCTCGGGACGGCGATGATGCCAGCCCTCGACCCGGCCGATCGGCGGGCCCTTGAGCGAGATCCGCGTCGCCCCCTCCCGCGTGCGGAGCCGGCACGCCCAGAGCGACGCCGCAAGGCGGTCGTCATCGGTGTCCAGGTAGCGATCGACCTCGTCGACGGTACGCGCCGGGCCGAGCAACGCGCGTCCCAGGCCGGGGCGAGCGGCGAGCTCGACGAGCGGTTCGGCCGTGTCGGCGCGGAATTTCGCCTCGACCTCAGTCGGCATAGAGCGCGGCCGCGTCCCGTGCCGCCTGGGCGACGAACTCGCGCAGCGCGGGCGGCTCGAGCACCTCCACGTGCTCGCCCCAGGAGAGGATCCACGACCGGATCTCCACCGTGCCGGCCACCGTCACCGTGAGCTCGACGGCACCGCCGGGCAGCTCGATCAGCTCCTGGGACCGATGCCAGATGGCTTCCCGGACTCGGTGCGCCACAGACGCGTCGAACCGCAGCCGGACCCGTTCGGTCGGCGTCGAGTCCGACGACCAGATGCCCCACGAATTGGCGAGCCAGGCGTCCGGATCGAAGTCGTCCGGGATCTTGTAGCGGTCGGTGGTGAGGGTGGCGGAGCGGATGCGCTCGACCTTGTAGGTGCGCATCGCGGCGGCAGGCTCGTCGTACCCGATCAGGTACACGCTGCGCAGCGCCGCATCCGGCTCGAGCATGTAGGGATGCACGCGCGTTCGCTTCTCGATGCCGGTGCCCGGATCGTACGTCAGCTCGACGACGCGGCCCTCGGCCCAGCCGCGGGCAACCGCGGCGAAGCTGCGCGTGAAGGGCTCGTTCGACTCGTGCTCGCCGACGGTGAGCATCGACGCGGCGACGTGCCGGGCGATCGGCTGCGGCAGCAGGTCGGCGAGCTTCGTGAAGGCGCTCACCACGGCCGCGTCGTACTGGTCACTCCATCGGGCAATCAGGCGCGCGGCAAGGAAGAGCACGATCGCCTCGGGCACCGACAGGCGCAGCGGAGGCAGGAAGAACTTGCGGTCGATGCCGTAGTGGCCGCGGCCGGCCTGGAACACCGGCACCGCCAGCTCCTCCTCGAGCGCGCGGATGTCGCGGTACACGGTGCGGGTCGTCATCCCCGTCAGCCGAGCGATTTCGCCGACCGCCACGCCGCCTTCCCCGCTCCCCTTGGAATAGAGGATCGACGCGACGCTCAACAGGCGGGCCAGCCGGTCGCGCTTGCGACCGACACGGTCATCGCCGCCCTCGTCGTCCCAGCCGTCCCACTCGTCCCGATCCGTCATGGCCTCGGGCCCGTGGCGGCCGGCCGTGATGGATCGGACGACCAGTCGCTCCAGGATCCTTCATACAGCCGTGCGCCGCCGAAGCCTGCCAGCTCGAGCGCGAGCAGATCGTGCGACGCGCTCAGGCCGGATCCGCAGTAGGCGACCGTTGGCCGCTCGCCAGCGCCGAGCGATGCGTAGCGCTCGCGCAGCACGGCGGGCGGCAGGAACCGTCCATCAGGACCGAGGTTCGCGGCCCAGGGAGCACTGTGGGCGCCGGGGATGTGGCCGGCTCGCGGGTCGACTGGCTCGGTCTCCCCGCGGTAGCGTTCCCCGGCCCGCGCGTCGAGCAGCAGGAGATCGCCGTCGAGCAGCTGGGCGAGCGCATCGGCGTCGAGCGCGTCATCGCGCGCCTCGCTGGACGTCCAGCTGGCCCGTGGATGCGTCGGCTCATCGGTGGACAACGGGTGACCGGCATCGGTCCAGGCAGCGATCCCACCGTCGAGCACCGCGGCGGCACCATCGTGGCCGAAGTGACGAAACAGCCACCAGACGCGCGCCGCGATGCTGCCGCCGGCATCGTCATAGGCGACAACGAGGTGCTCGTCGCCGATCCCGGCAGACCCGAGCACGTGCTCGAGCCGTGCGGGGGCGGGAATCGGGTGACGACCCGGGCCCGCGCCGGGCGAGCTGAGCTCGCGCTCGGCATCGAGGAAGACGGCGCCCGGAATGTGGCCGGCGTCGTATCGGTCGCGGCCGGGCGGACCGGCCAGAGACCATCGCACGTCGGCGATCCGGAGGCGTGGGTCGGTGCGGTGGGCCACCAGCCAGTCGACGCCGACGAGCGGGCCCGGCAGGGTCAGCACGCGACCGATTCTAGACCGATGGGCGCATCGGCCTAGGTGAGGTAGAAGAAGGCGATCGCCAGGATGAGGTACACGCTGACGAGCTGGAGGCCCTCGACCCAGTTCGACTTGCCGTCGAGCGCGATGTAGCTCGCGATGAGCACCCCGACCCCGACCGCCACCACCTCGAGCGGCGTGAAGACCAGCGTCAACGGATGGCCGACCAGGAGGCCGAAGAACACGAGCACCGGCGTCGCGAAGAGCGCGATCTGGGTTGCCGAGCCGATCGAGGTGATCAGGCTGAAGTCCATCTTGTTCTTGTAGGCAAGGGTGACCCCCACGACGTGCTCCGCGAGGTTGCCGATCAGCGGGATCAGGATGATGCCGATGAAGAACTCGCTGACGCCGAGCGCAGCCACGGCCGGCTCGAGGGTGTGGACCAGCACCTCGCTGGCAAAGGTGAGCGCGGCGGCCGACGCGAGGAGGACGCCGAGTGCCAGTCGCCAGCCCCACTCGGCGACCTCCTCCTCCCCGTGCGCCGCGGTCGGTGACTCGGGCGATCGCAGGAAGAACCAGGTCTGTGCGCCGTATGTGATGAGCAGCAGGATCGCCACACCCACCGTGAGCGCCTCAACCCGGAAGAATGCGGGGTCGCCCGGCTCGGTGGTCGGACCGCCGCCGATGAGCAGGGCGAATGTGGCCGGCACGACGAGACCGATGGTGGCGAGGATGAGCGACGCGGCGTTCATGCCCGTCGCCTGCGCGTCGTAGGACTGGACTCCGTTCTTCAGCCCGCCGATCAGCAGGGAGGCTCCGAGGACGAGCAGCAGGTTGCCCACGATCGAGCCGGTGATCGAGGCGTGGACGATCTCGATCTTGTTGTCTGCGATCAGGAAGCCGGCGATGATGATCTCGCCGATGTTCCCGACAGTGGCGTTCATGATGCCGCCGATGCGCGGCCCCGCCGCGATGCCGAGCTGCTCGGTGGCATGGCCGAGCGTGTACGCCAGGCCCAGGATCGTCAGCGCCGCGACGCCGAATGTCAGGGTGTCATCGGCCCCGATGAGGCGGAGCACCAGCGTGACGAGGGTTCCCCCGATGGAGAGGGCGTAGGCGATCATGCCGAACATGCGCGGCATGGTACCCGCCGCGCACCGCCGGCTGCGACGTCTGTCAGGCCTCCGGACTGGCGCTCGGGCTCGTGCTCGGCGCCACGCGCGGGGTCGGCGTCGGTGACGGAGCCGGCTCGCCGGGAAGGGCTTCGATCAGCGCGCGGTTGAGCGCGTCGTCGACACCGATGAGCAGGAAGACGAACTCGCCGCTCGACCAGGTGTAAAGGTGGGTTCCGGCGGCGGTTGCGTTGTCCTCGGGTCGCGTCCACACCTGGTTGCCGGCTACGACGTCCGCCACCCAGGGATCGGGGTCGAGCCCGGCGATCCCCACGTAGCGGCCGGCCGTGGCGAGGTGCGGCTCGAGGTCCTCGGTCTGGACGGGGTCACCGTCGACGCGCATGGCGTACAGGGTCAGCCGCGGCCGCTCGACGTATGCCAGGACAAGCGACGCGAATCGGTCGCCGATCTCGCCATAGGCCGCGCCGATGTCGCCCGGGGTCAGGGCGAACTCGTCGAAGGGCGCTACGACCACTGGCACCGCGCCGATGGCCGGGGGGACGAGGCCGGCCAGCTCGTCGTCGGGCACGTTGGTGAAGCGCGGCGTCGGGGATGGCGTGGGGGTCGGCGGCGGAGTCCGGAGCGGCGTTGCGCTGTGCGAAGGCTCGATGCTCGCCGACGCGCTGCCGGGCGTCGGAGAGATCTCGGCCACGGAGCACGACGTGAGCGCCAGGGCGGCTCCGAGCATCGCGCTCACCGCCCCGCGCAGGCGCAGCGAAGCGAGGCGGGAGGACGTCATCGGAGCCGGCATGATACACCGGGCGCCGGCGGGCTCAGGCGGCTCCGCGGGCCTCGTTCTCGCGGTCAGCGGCGCGACGCCGGCGGCCCTCGTCGGGATGCTCCTCGACGATGCTGGCGAGCGCGTTGAGGACATCCGAGCGGAAGGTGGCCGGATCGTTGCGGACCTCGGCCATGGCGGAGGCGCGCCCGCGGCGGGCCCGCCCGACACCCGTCACCAGCTCGTCGTAGGCGTTCGCCGCGCCGATGACGTGGGGGCCGACGCGGCCGCGTGCGCGTGGCCCGCGCCGTCCGCGACGAGTGCCGTCGGCAAGGAGCCCACGGAAGCCGGCGATCAGGCTGGCGGCCTCATGGAGCGACGGGATCGCGGCCAGGTCGGCGACGGCGCGATCGTCGAGCTCGTGCAGCCGGCCCGCCAGCTCGACGCCGTGCTGCTGCTCCCTTGGCAGCCCGAGCCGCTCGGCGACGCGGGCCGCCAGGCGGCCCACGCGGTCGCCATGTCCGCCATCGGCGGCGGCGTCGGCGTTGGTGGCGAACGAACGGGTGATGGCGAGGACGGCGCCGCGGACGGCATCGATCTCCTCGTGGTAGACCCCGGAGAGCTGGGTGGCGCGCTCGACGAGATGCTCGACGGCATGCGGGTCCTCGCCATCACGGAGTGCCGCGCTGGCGAGCTCGTCCAGGGTGCCACGCAGGTCGACCACGTCGCGCGGCAGCTGGTCGCTGCGAACGACGCGGTCCTGTCCCGCGCGCTTCCCGTAGTAGAGCGCGACGTCGGCCGCCTCGATCAGGCTGGCGCGGTCATGGGCGTCGCTCGGCAGCCCGGCCACGCCGATCGTGATGGTCACCGGGTTTGGCGAGGCGGCCGTGAGGCGAGCGACGGCCGCGCGGATGCGCTCGGCGACGCGCGCAGCCTCGTCCAGGGTCGGCCCCGGCAGGATCAGGGCGAATTCGTCGCCGCCGTAGCGGAAGACACGATCGCCGCTGCGCGCCGCGCCGTAGATGGCGGTGGCCACGTCGTGCAGGAGCGCGTCGCCGGCCGGATGGCCGTTCCGGTCGTTGTAGTACTTGAATTCGTCGAGGTCCATCATCAGCACCGCCAGCCGCTTGGACTTGGCGGACTTGCCGGCCGCCGCCGCCTCGATGTGACGGCCGAGCTCGAGCTGGAACGCGCCGTGATTGCCGAGCCCGGTCAGCGCATCGGTCTCGGCGCGCTGGCTCATGGCGTGATGGGTGTCGGCATTGCGGAGTGCGATCGACGCCTGTGCGGCGAACAGCTGCACGAGCTCGAAGTCGCTCTCGCTGAAGTACACCTCGGTGCCGCCGATGCGCGAGGCGTTCAGCGCGCCGAGCACTTCGCCGTCCGCGATGAGCGGCACGACCACCACGGCCTCGGGATCGGGCGGCGTGCCCGGGATCTGGAGCGCGCGCGGGTCGTTCAGCGCGTCGTTGGCCAGGATCGGCTGGGCGTTCTCGACCGACCAACCCATGAGGCCGCGGCCGAACGGGATCATGTAGCGGCTGACCTCCTCCGCGTGTCGCTCGCGAGTGAGGACCGGCATCATCGCGCCGCGAACGTGATCGGTCCGATAGATGGACAGGTTGTCGTAGCTGACCACCTCGCGCAGCCCGTCGGCGATCGTCTCGAGCACGTCCGCCTGGTCCAGCGTGCCGAGCAGGCGGGCGTTTGTCACCAGCAGGCGGCGCTGCGACTCAGCACGGCGCCGGAGCTCGGTCGACTGACTCACGAGCTGGCCATAGGTGGTCGCGTTGGCCATCGCCTGGGCCGCGTAGCCGGCGAAGATGCTCATCGTCTGGAGGTCATCGGTGCTGAAGCGGTTGAAGCCGAGCTGGCTGAGCACGATCACGCCGAGCGCCCGGCCCTCGTAGAGCATCGGTACCAGCAGCATCGACTCGGGGATGTCCTCGGTCCCCTCGATGGTCTTCCCGCGCTCGTCGTCGATCGCGTCATTGATGAGGAGCGGTTCGCCGTGCTCCGCAACCCAGCCGGTGAAGCCCTCGCCGATCTCGACGCGCAGCAGCGCTTCCGCGTCTGCCGGATCGCCCTCGAGCATCTCGCGGGTGAAGGCCATCGGGTCGCACATTCGGCGCTCCCAGTCAACGGCGTAGACGCGGATGTCGTGGTAGTCGGCCAGCGTGGTCGCTTCGGCGACGATCGCCTCCGCGATGGCGCGCACATCGGTCAGCCCGTTCAAGACGGGCCGACAGGTCCTGGATGGATCGCATGCGGGCCGCCTGGTCGGCGACCGAGTGGTAGAGCCGGGCATTCTGGATCGCGACCGCGGCCTGGTCGGCGAAGGCCTGGAGCAGGGCGACCTCGTCGTCGGGCCAGCGACGGTCGCTGCGGTGGTAGAGGCCAAGCAGGCCGAGCGTGCGATCGCCACCGACGAGCGGGACCAGGCACGCGGTGCGGATGGCGTCGCCCGCGTAGGCGACGCTCATCTCGCCGGCTGCCTCGTCCGTGTGGGCGTTGCGGACCGCATACGGACGCCGATCGCGGACAGCGCGGTTGCCGATCGTGTCGGAGCTCATTCGTGAGCGTGGTGACCCGCTCCAGGAACTCGTCGCTCAGCCCGTGGTTGGCGGCGATCTTGAAGGGATGCTCGCCATCGTCAACGAGCCACAACCCGGCCTTGTCCGCCTCGAACATCCTCCGCGTCAGCTCGACGACGTCTCCAAGCACGCGACCCCAGGTCGAGGGTGCCCGTCAGCTCCTTGGTGACCGATCGCAACGCCCGCGCGCGGCGAAGCTCCCGACGGGCACGGACCAGGAGCCGCGAGCTCGCCAGGGCCGTGGCCATGGTCGACACGATCGCGCGCACGAACGAGGAGGGCATGCGGTCGACCGAGGCAGCGTCGAGGAGCAGGAACCCGACCGGGCCCCTGCGTCCGGCGAGGGGGATCTCGCGATCGATGCCGCCGGCCGCTGGCTCGGCGTCGAGAGGCCGGGAGACGGCGGGAGCGACGCGGAATCCGGCATGGGCCAACAGCTCATACCGCTCGTCAACAAGGAGGTAGACGGCGGCGCGCTCGACGTGAATCTCGGTGCGCAGCGCCTCCACCAGCGAGCGCGAGATGGCCGCCGGCGACGGGCTTGCGGCGAGCCCCGTCGCCACGCGCTCGAAGATTGCCAGCTCGGCCTCACGCTCGGCTCGGCCGGCGATCTCGAGATCGGCGGCGACGGCGGGAGCGTCCTCCACAAGGATCCGCTCGACGTCGTCTCGCCGAAAGCGGCGATCACCGCGCGCGTTGATGCGAAAGGCGGTCAGGCGACCGGCGTCGGTCCAGGAGCGAATCGTGTTGGGATGCACGCCGAGGAGCGCCGCCGCCTGGGCGACGCTGAGCAACGCGTCCCGCTGTTCCTGCGCCAAATCGCTCTCCGCGCGAGGGGCCCCCGCAGCTCCGATGATCCGAATGGAGCTTTCGGTAGGTCCAGTGCACCGGATGCTAGAAACGGGAGGTGCGCGGCGCCATGCCCCATTCGTACCGCGGCCGGGGTACCGATGCCGGTCAGCCCGCCAGCAGGCCGCTCACGATGGCGCCCAGGCCGCCGACCACCACCAGCACGATCGAGGCGGCCAGCGCGACGATGGCCAGCGCCACGAGGCGTCCCCTGCGTCCGCCGAGCAGGCGCATCGCCTCGTCGAGCTCGAGGTTCGTCACCAGGAAGCCGCCGCCGGGCGGCTCGAGCCGGGGCCTCCCCGCATCGTCGAGCCTCGCCGAGGCGAGCACCAGGAGCCGATCCGTCACGTTGATGCTTCGCGTGGTCGCTCGTGCCTCGGTGGCGGGTCCGTGCCGCTCCGTCAGTCGCGCGACGGCCGAGACGTGTGGCTCCTCGAGCTCGGCTGGATCGCCGCGCCAGACCTTCGGGATTACGATCAGCGGCTCCGCGGCCAGCGACGGGTCGACGGTCAGCGACCCGTCGTGGTCCCACAGGTCGAACGATCGCGTCTCGCGCAGGCGCTCGATGCTGCGCCAGTCCCGGCCGATCAGCACCTCCACGTCGCGGTGGTAGGCCACCAGGCGATCGCCGTCAGCCATGTGCAGCGGATCGCGACAGCGGACCCGTCCGACCACGCGGACGGGCCGCGCGGGCAGGGGCTCCGATCCGAGCAGGCGCCCGACCTTGACCTCCGGCGGACCCGCCAGGCGTCGCGCGACCGCAGGGCTGCCACCCGCGCCGCGCAGGACGAGCAGCGAGACGACGCCGAGCAGCGCGCCGGCGACGAGGAGAGTGGCGAACGCGAAACCGAGCGGCATGGCGGGCGGAAGGATAACCGGCGCCGCGGTTTCCCTGACCGCTACTCCGAGGCAGCCAGGTCGGCCGCGCGACCGCCGCTGGCGCGGAGCAGGTCATCGGGACCGATCCTGAACACTGCATCCGGCAGCCCGGCGGCCGCCCAGAGCTCCTCGTGGGCCAGCAGGTCCTGGTCGACGAGGACGGAGAGGGGGCGCTCGTGCCCGAATGGCGGAATCCCGCCGATCGGGAATCCGGTCGCCGCACGCGCCTCGTCGCCGTCGGCGCGCCGGACCGCCTCGGCCCCGAGCGCGGCAGCCAGCTTGGCGGGGTCGGCGCGGTTGGCGCCGGAGATGAGCGCCACGATTGGCGACTCATCCGCCAGGAATACCAGCGACTTGACGATCTGATCGACCTCGCAGCCGACCGCCCGGGCCGCGTCGGCCGCGGTGCGCGTGCCCTCGGGAAAGGTCTCGACCTTGATCTCGATTCCGGCATCACCGGCGGCGCCGATCACCCGCCTGACGTTGGGGTGCATCGACCGATGATAGGGCGCGTGCTAGGCTCATCGAACAACCAGGAAACGACAGGGGAGCGCCCCAGCGCTGAGAGTGCGGACGCCGACGCGTTCGCAGACCCTCGAACCTGATCCGGGTCATGCCGGCGAAGGAAGTCGATGCAGCACCTGCCACGGCGCGCCCGGGAAAGCTCCCCCTTTTGGTGGCGCGTTCGTCGTTTCCGGACGATGCGCAGCAGCATGCGGAGAGCAGGAGTCGATGAAGGTGGTGGTGGTGGCATCCGGCGAGCTCGCGACGGCTGATGCCCGATGGCTCGACGATGCGGACCTGGTGATCGCCGCCGACGGCGGCGCCGGATCCCTCGACACGCTCGGACGCGCACCTCACCTGCTGGTCGGCGATCTGGACTCGGTCGACGCGAACCTCGTCGAGCGGCTCGCCGCGGCGGGGACGCGCGTTCACCGCCACCCGGTGGACAAGGAGGCATCCGACACAGAGCTTGCCGTGGAGATGGCATTCGAGCTCGGAGCGACCTCGGTGGTGCTGCTCGGCGCCGTCGGCGGAGCGCGGCTCGACCACGAGCTCGCCAACCTGCTGCTCCTCGCCGATCCGGCACTCGCCGGTCGCGACCTGCGCGCGGTGCGTGGCGGGACGCAGGTGCGGGCCGTTCACGCCGGCGGATCACTCCCCCTCTCGGGATTGCCGGGTGCGCTGGTGACGCTCCTGCCGGTGGGAGGCGACGCCACGGGCGTGACGACCGAGGGCCTCCGCTGGCCGCTGGACGGGGCCACCCTCCGCATGGGACGTTCGCGCGGCCTGTCGAACGAGATGGTTGGCTCGACGGCGTCGGTTCGGATCACGGACGGCACGCTCCTCGCCGCCGAAACAGCAGCAGGAGGAGAGAGCACATGACAACCCCCGGGGAGCAGACCGGCGCATGGCGCGTCGTCGACATCGTGGTGGCGGCGGTCGTGGCGGTCGCGTTCGGGATCGTCTTCCTGGCGTGGAACGCGCTCTACGCGGCAACCGTCCCGGTCTTCGCCTTCCTGCCGCCGGCGCAGGCGATCATGTATGGCGTCTGGCTCCTGCCGGCCGTCCTGATCGGGCTCATCGTGCGGAGGCCGGGTGCGGCGATCTTCGGCGGGCTCGTATCGGCCGCGGTCTCCGTCCTTCTCGGTTCGCCATACGGCGTCGATGCCCTCGTGTCCGGGGCCATCCAGGGCGCGGGTGCCGAGCTGGCGTTCGCGCTCGGGCTGTACCGGCGGTGGACGCCGCCATTCGCGATCCTGGCCGGCGCACTGGCCGGGCTGTTCGCGGCCGCGCATGACATCCCGATCTATTACCCGGCGACCGGGGCCGACTTCTGGATCGTCTATGCGGGTGCGACCATCGTGAGCGGAGCGCTTGTCGCCGGCGTCGGGGCGTGGCTGCTCGTCCGAGCGCTCGTCGCGACCGGCGTGCTCGGCGACTTCGCCGTGGGGCGTCAGCAGCGCGAGGTCTGACCCGTCGACCGCCACAATGCGCCGATGCGGGACGTGGCCGGGCCGGCGCGCATCGAGGCTCGCGGCTGGGGCGCTCGACATCCCGGGCGCCGCGAGTGGGCGCTGCGCGGACTCGACCTGACCGTCGAGCCGGGCGAGCGCGTGCTGCTGCTCGGCCCGTCGGGTGCCGGGAAGTCCACCCTGCTGGCTGCCCTTGCCGGCGTCATCGACCCGTCCGGCGGTGGCGAGACGGAGGGCTCGCTGCTGGTCGACGGCCTGGACCCGCGCACGGCGCGCGACCGCACCGGGTTGCTCTTCCAGGATCCGGAATCGCAGATCGTGATGGGGCGGGTCGGCGACGACGTCGCCTTCGGGCTCGAGAACCGATGCATTCCCACCGAGGGCATCTGGCCGCGCGTCGATGCCGCCCTTGCCGCGGTCGACTTCCCGTATGGGCGCGACCACCCGACCCACGCCCTCTCCGGCGGTGAGCAGCAGCGTCTCGCCCTGGCCGGGACGCTGGCGCTGCGGCCCGGACTGCTCATGCTCGACGAACCGACGGCGAATCTCGACCCCGAGGGCGCGGCCGAGCTGCGGGAAGTGCTGGGACGGGTCGTGGAGCGGCTCGGCGCGACGCTCGTCCTCGTCGAGCACCGGGTCGATGAGTCGCTGCCGCTCGTGGATCGCGTGGTCGTCATCGAAGCCGGCGGCGGCGTTGTCGCGGATGGGGCGCCTCGCGACGTGTTCAGCGAGCACGGGACCGCCCTCGCCGATGCCGGCGTCTGGGTGCCCGACCACCCGCCCGCCGCGCCGCAGCGTCGCAGCCGGCCTCGACCCGAAACCCTCGTCATCGTGGACCACGCCGCCTTCCGTTATCCCGGCGCGCCGGTCGATTCGGTGTCCGGCCTGGAGCTGTCCGTGCGATCGTCCGAGGCCCTGGCCATCACCGGGCCGAACGGAAGCGGCAAGTCGACCCTCGCGCTGCTGCTCGCTGGGCTGATCGCCCCCCGCACCGGACGGGTGATCGCGGGCGAGGCCCTCGCGCCCGGGCACGGGCACGAACCGATCGCCGAGTGGCCCGCGGGCGACCTCGTGCGTCGGATTGGCACCGTGTTCCAGGATCCCGAGCACCAGTTCCTCACCGGATCCGTGCGGGAGGAGCTCCTCCTGGGGCCGCGCCAAGCGGGCCTCGGAGACGTCGCGGCCGCGCAGCGCGCGGATGAGCTGCTCGAGCGCATGCGACTGACGCACCTGGCGGCGGCCAACCCGTTCACGCTCTCAGGCGGGGAGAAGCGCCGCCTCTCGGTTGCGACCGCGTTGGCAAGCGCTCCCGCGCTCGTCGTGCTCGACGAGCCGACCTTCGGCCAGGATCGTCGCACGTGGGGAGAGCTCGTTCAGCTCCTTGCGGCGCTTCGAGACTCCGGTCGGGCGATCGCGTTCGCGACGCACGACCGCCCGTTCGCCAACGCCCTCGCGGATCGCGTGTTCCAGCTTGAAAGGGCGCGCTGATGCGGCTGTTGACGCCGATCGTCCCGGACCCGGCCGCTCCGCTTCCACGCGCCAACCCGGTGGCGAAGCTCGCCGCGGCGCTCGTCATCCTGGTCGTGCTGTTCGCATCGCTCGACGCGGTCACTGCCGGCGTCGTGCTCATCGGCCTGGTCGCCCTCCTCCCGGCGTCTGGGCTCCCCGTTCGTGCCCTCATCGGTCGTTCGTGGCTCGTCGGACTGACCGCCATCTCGATCGGGGTCTTCAACGTCGTCTTCGCCGCCGAGCAGGTGGGGCCGACGGTGGTCGAGCTGGGAGGGTTCCGGATCGGCGCCGAAACGCTGGTGAACGGAGCGGGCCTCGTGCTCCGGCTGCTCGCGATCGCCCTCGCCGGCCTGCTGGCCACCGCCTCGAGCCAGCCGATCGAGGTGGCGGACGCGCTGGTCCAGCAGCTCCGGGTGTCGCCGCGCTTTGCGATCGGCGTCCTGGCGGCCCTTCGGCTCCTGCCGCTCCTCGCGCAGGAGTGGCAGACGCTCGGCATGGCGCGTCGGGCGCGCGGGGTCGAGGCGGGCCGCTCGCCGCTCGCCGCCATCCGCCTCTTCGCCGGCAAACTCCTCTCGCTGCTGGTCGGTGTCATTCGGCGCGGGTCGCGGATGGCGCTGGCCATGGAGTCCCGTGGCTTCGGTGCGCTGCCGTGCCGCAGCGTCGCCCGACCGCAGCGCATGCGGGCGTTCGACTGGGCGTGGATCGCCGCCGCCCTCGCGCTCTCGTCTGCCGCCGTCGGGATCAGCCTGGCCCTCGGGACCTGGCGCTCGCTGCTCGGCTGAGGTGGCTCGGCGCGTACCATCGGCCCGATGCCAGCCATCGACGAACTCCGCTTCCGCGCCGGCGACCTGGCGCTGGCCGGGACGCTCACCGTTCCCGAGGGCGAGGGCCGGCGGCCGTGGGCATTGCTCGTCCCGAGCTGGCTTCCTCGTGACCGGGACGGCGGGTGGGATCGGGCCGCACACCGGAGCTGGTTCGCGCCGCCCGATCAGACCGATCGCGAGGGTGGCCTCTTCGCCCGCCTCGCCGACGCGCTCGCGGCTCGGGGGGTGGCGAGTCTGCGCTACGACCCGCGTGGCTGCGGCGAGTCGGAGGGCAGCTGGGAGGCGAGCGACCTGTTCAGCCGCATCGACGATGCCCGGGACGCCATCGGCGCCATGCGCGGTCGCCGCGAGCTGGATCTGCGCCGTACCGCGATCATCGGGCACGGCGAAGGGGCGGCCATCGCGCTGAGCGTCGCCATCGGCGACCCGGCGATCGGTGCCGTCGGGCTGATCGGCGCGTCGGCACGCGGGTATCGGGACGTGCTGCGGCGCGCCGTCGCCGAGCGCGGCCGTACCGGCAGGGACCGCGAGCACCCGATCGTGGCCGCCCTCGATCGATCGGCCGAGGAACTGATCGAGCGCGCGGATCGCCGTGAGCCGACGATGGCGATGGAGCTCGACTCGGAGTGGGTGGAGCTCAACCTGGCGGCGTGGGAGCAGTCATTCCACACGCCGTCGCTGGCACTGGCGACCATGCTTCACCGGGACGTCGTCCTCGCTCACGGCCGTGCCGACGCCTGGGCTTCCCACGATGAGTCGCTGCTTCTCGAGCGGGTCCTGGCCGAAGCCGGCAACGAGCCGCTGCTGCAGCTGGTCGATGGCGCCGGCCATGACCTGGCGGAGGCAGGCGATCCGGTCATCGGCGCCTTCGCGGAGGCAATGGTCGCCCGGATGCGCCCTCGGGAGCTGCCGCCGGTGCTGATGGCGATCGAGGAGATGAGCTGAAGCAACCGGTAGACTCTCCTCATGACTCGACGCGCGGCCGGTGAACCGGCCCCCACCTTCGAAATGACCGCGGACGACGGCGGCGTCGTCTCGACCGAGAGCCTCGCCGGATCGCGGTATGTCCTCTACTTCTACCCCAAGGACGACACGCCCGGCTGCACCGCGCAGGCCTGCGGGCTGCGAGACAGCTGGTCCCGCGTCGCGGAGACGGGCGTCGAGGTGTTCGGCGTCTCGCCGGACAGCGTGAAGCGGCACGTCAAGTTCCGCGAGAAGTACAGCCTCCCCTATCGGCTGCTGTCGGACGAGGGACATCGGGTGGCGGATGCGTTCGGCGTCTGGGTCGAGAAGAGCTTCGCGGGTCGCACCTACTTCGGCACCGAGCGCACGACGTTCATCATCGGAGCCGACGGGCGAATCGAGCAGGTCCTGCCGCAGGTCAAGCCCGCGGCCCACGTCGATCAGCTGCTGGAGGCGCTGGCGGCGTGAGGGAGGAGCCGTCCTCCTGGGCTGCAAGCGCGCTGGTCGCATCGGTCCTGCTCCTGGTGGTTCTCCTCATCCTGGCCATCGTCGTGCTGCTGGATCCCATCCCGTGATCTGGACCGCAACAGCCGCCGCGCTCGTTCTATGGCTGGTCGGGGTGATCCTGCGCATCGGCCAGTGGGTGAATCTCCTGCTGGTGCTCGCGGCCGTCCTGATCGTGTACCAGGTCATCGAGGATCGTCGCCCGCGGAGCGAGTAAGCGCTCGGGCCCTCGGCTGGCACGCTTTCTGCGATGCGATCTGGCGAAGGTCGCCTCGCGGCGACCCCGCGAGGAACCAAAAAGGTTTGAGGAGAACTCGATGCTCTGGACGATCATCGCCATCCTGCTGGTCCTCTGGCTGCTCGGCCTGATCGGCAACATCGGTGGTGGCCTCATCTGGCTGCTGCTGGTGATTGCAGCCATCGTGCTGGTGTTCCAGCTGCTCAGCGGTCGACGCGCCGTCTGAACGACCTCGACACGCCCGCGCCGGCTCGCGCGACCGGGGGAGCGGCCGGCGCGGACTGACCGGATTCCGCCCGCCATGCGACCGATGTGCTGTCACGCCCGTCGGCTACGCTTGGCGGGCCGTGTCGTGTCTGGGGCCCTTTTGCCTACCGGTGACCTTTTCGAGGGCGCGCGGACCGTGGCGCTGGGCTGACTGCTAGCATCACGGCGGTCCGATGCCTGACGATAAGCTGCCCACTCCTGAGCGCGTTCTCGTCGTCGCGGCGCATCCCGACGACATCGAGTTCGGCGCCGCCGGCACCGTCGCCCGCTGGGTGAGCGAGGGAGCGACGGTCCGGTACCTCCTCGTGACCCGGGGCGACAAGGGCAGCGATGATCCCGCCACAGACGTTGCCGCCCTCGCCGAGCTGCGCGAGCGCGAGCAGCGCTCGGCCGCGACCGAGATCGGCGTCGACGGGGTCGAGTTCCTCGACGAGCCGGACGGGCAGGTCGAGCCGTCGCTGCGCCTGCGCGAGCGGATCACGCACGCCATCCGGTCGTTTCGGCCGGAGGTCGTGATGACCCACGATCCCACCGTCCTCTTCGTCAACAACGAGTGGGTGAACCACCCGGACCATCGCGCCGTCGGCCAGGTGACGGTGGACGCGGTCTTCCCGACAGCTCGCGACCCGCTGAACTTCCGCGAGCATCTCGAGGCCGGGCTCGAGGCCTGGAAGGTGGCCGAGCTCTTCCTGTGGAGCACGAACGAGGCGAACCAGGTGGTCGACATCGCCGGCACCATGGAACGCAAGATCGACGCGCTCCGGCACCACGCCAGCCAGTTCCGGTCGTTCGACGAGATCGCACGATGGGTCCGTCGCCGGAGCGAGGAGCTCGGCGAGCGCGCGGGCTACCGGGCTGCCGAGGGCTTCCGGCGCGTGACCCTGGCTCGATGAGCCTCCGACGCCTCCTGCGTCGATTCGGCCCGGCCGCGCTCATCGTGGTGGCGGCGTGCAGCACCGCGCCGACACCGGAACCGACACCGGAGCCGTCGACGTTCCCGAAGGCCTCGCCCGAGGCGGCGACGGATCTGGCGACGGCCTACCTGGACGCCTGGGCCGCCGGTGACTACGCGGCCATGTACGCGGCGCTCGACCCGAGCATCCGCGAGCGTTACCCGATCGAGCGCTTCACCGAGCTCCACACCGCCTTCGCCGAGCTGGCCGGCATCGCTGAGATGTCCGCCACGATCGGATCGCCTCGCACGGCGGCGCTCCCTCCGGAGCGGCGACCGGGGGACTTTCCGGCGCCGACACCGACGCCGGAGCCCTCGCCCGATCCATCGGCGAGCGTGGGCGCATCGGCGGCGCCGAGCGCCGAGCCCAGCGCGCCGCCCGATCCGGACGCGCTGCTGGCCGGACCGATCCCGGCGATGGCCGTCCCATTCGAGGTTGCGGCCGACTCCGAACGGTTCGGTGCCCTGACCCTCGACCGGCAGCTGACGATGGTCAACGGGCGCGACGGGTGGCTCCTCCGCTGGAGCCCGGCGGTCGTGTTTCCGGAGCTCGGCGCCGATGGGACATTGCGCCTCGACCGATCGCTTGGTCCACGCGGGCGGATCGTCGGCACCGACGGGACGGTCTGGGCGGAGACGCGCGAGGATGGCGCGCGCGTGTATCCGCAGGAGGCGCTGGCAGGCCAGGTGATCGGGTATGTCAGCGCCGTAACGGCCGAGGACCTCGCGACCCTGGCCGACGCTGGATACCAGGCCGAGGACATGGTCGGCCGCAGTGGGCTCGAATTCGGCGCTGAGGACCTGCTGCGCGGCACGCCCGGCTGGAGCCTCGTGGCCGTGCCCTCGGACGCGCCCGAATCGGTGCTTCTGCAGACCGAGATGGTGCCGGGCGCCGATGTCGCGATCACCCTGCGGCCGGCGATCCAGGCCAGCGCACAGAACGTGCTGAGCCCATACGGCGAGGCGGCCACGGCCGTCGTCGACCCGCTGACCGGGGACGTGTGGGCGCTCGCCAGCCAGCCCGCCTTCAACCCGAACTCGATGACGATCGGCACCACGCTGGGTGGACAGCTCCTCACGCCCGGCTGAGGCCGGGCAGATCTTCAACAAGGCCGTCCTGGGTGCCTATCCGGCTGGATCGTCGTTCAAGCCGTTCACCCTGGTCGCGGCGCTGCAGACCGGCGTCGTGACTCCCCAGAGCCTCGTCACCTGCCCGCCCACCTGGCCGTACAGCGGATTCACCTTCCGCAACTACATGGACCACACCCTGCCGGGGCTGGTCACGCTCGCGCAGGCGATGGCATTCAGCTGCAACACGACGTACATGCCGCTCGCGTTCAGCGTGTACCAGCAGGACGAGACCGCGCTCACTGACCTGCTCTTCGAGTTCGGCTTCGGGGCGCCGACCGGCATCACCTACCTCGTCGAGGAGGGCGGCATCGTTCCGGACGACGCGTGGCTGGCCGAGAACGGGCGCGGCGGGTATTCCGGCTTCGAGCAGGTCCAGCTCGCCATCGGACAGGGCGCGTTCCTCGGCACGCCCCTCCAGCTCGCGAACGCGTATGCCGCCATCGGCAACGGCGGCACGCTCTGGACGCCGCGCATCCTGGTGACGGCCACGCTTCCCGACGGCACGGTCGTCACGTCGGTGGAGCCCACGGTGGCCCATCAGATCCCGGTGTCCGCCGCGGACCTGGCCTACGTGACCGATACGCTCGAGGCAGTGACGACGCTCCCCTACGGCACGGCCACCGCCGCATTCGCCGGCTTCGGGATCCCGGTTGCGGGCAAGTCGGGGACGGCCGAAACCGGCACGCCGGATCCTCACGCCTGGTTCCCCGCCTACGCGCCGGCGGACGCGCCGACCATCAGCGTCGCGACCATCCTGCCCTACATCCCGCTCGGCACCGGCGGGTCGGATGCCGCCCCGCTGGTCCGCAGCGTGATGGCGACCTACTTCTCGGGGAACTGACCCGTTGCGGGACCGATTCGAGCGGCTGGCCGATCGGGTCGCCTTGCGCCGTACGCGCGCGAGCAGGTAGCATCGGTGTCGCCGCTCCTTTGATAGCCCCTTGGTGCAAAGCCGCCCGGAGAGCGACCACGACGCCGTGATCTCAGATACCGCGATTCCGCTGAGGTTCCAGACCGCCGAGGTTGGCGTCGACTGGCTTCAGTGCAACATCGAGTGCCAGGAAGGCTGCCCGGTCAACACGAACTGCCGGGGCTACCTGATGCTGGCCGCCGAGGGTCGCTTCGAAGAGGGCTACATCCTGGCCCGCGATCCGAATCCGGTCGCCGCCATCTGTGGCTACGTGTGCTCCGCCCCCTGCGAAAAGGCCTGCCGTCGCGCCGATATCGACAAGCCGCTGGCCATCCGGGCGATGAAGCGCTTCCTGGTCGACTGGCACTACGCCAACAACATGCCGGACAACGTCGTGGTCCAGGCACCGACCGGTCGCAGCGTGGCCGTCATCGGTGCCGGGCCTGCCGGCCTTGCCGCCGCGAAGGAGCTCGGCAGCTGGGGCCACGAGGTCCACGTCTACGAGGCCCTCCCCTCCGGAGGCGGGACCACGCTCATCGGTGTGCCGGCCTTCCGACTGCCGCGCGACGTCATCGAGCTCGACGTGAACTGGGTCGCCAAGCACGGCGTGCAGTTCCACTACAACGTCGAGATCGGTCGCGACATCACGCTCGAGCAGCTTCGCGAGCGGCACGACGCGGTCCTCGTTGCCGCCGGCTGCATGTACCCGGTGGCGATGAACGTCCCGGGCGAAGAGCTCGACGGCGTCATCTACGGCGTCGACTTCCTGAAGCGCGCCAACCTCGGGCAGCCGCAGTGGGTCGGCGAGCACGTCGTCATCATCGGCGGCGGCTACACCGCCATGGACTCCAGCCGCACCGCGCTGCGCCTCGGGGCCAAGACCTCGACCATCGTCTACCGCCGCGGCCCGGACGAGATGGTGGTCGACGAGGAGGAGCAGCACGAGACCCGCTTCGAGGGCGTGAAGTTCGAGTACTTCAGCTCGCCGGTCGAAGTGCTGGCGGACGAGAACGGCAAGGTCAGCGGCATGAAGTTCGAGCGCACCCGGCTCGGTCCGCCGGACGCCACGGGCCGCCGCACCGCCGAGCCGATCCCCGGCAGCGAGTTCGTCATCCCGTGCGACATGGTCATCCCGTGCACCAGCCAGGCGTCCGACAACAACGTGCTCGGCGAGTTCGGCGCCAAGCTCAACCGCCACGTCGGCGTGACCGATACCCGCACCGTGGTCGAGGGCGGCTCGCTCTCCTCGTGGCGGACCGATCCGCTGAACGGCACCACGCCGAAGGGCCCGGACGGGCGGCCGATGAACAACCTCCAGTTCGATTTCAACCGCGGCAACGTCGCGATCAACGCCGACACCTTCGGGACGACGTCCGATGGCGTCTTCGCGGTCGGCGACTTCGTCACCGGTCCCGCCACGATCATCGAGGCGGCCGGCCTCGGGCGGCGCGCCGCCCGATCGGTGGATCGCTGGCTGGCCGGCCTGCGCGGCGAGGAGCTCGAGGAGCTGCCGGTCATCAACCGCGCGGTGATCACCCAGAGCCTCGACCACGACATGCCCCGCTTCTACGAGGCGACGGAGCGACAGCACATCCCGATGGCGCCGCCGGAGCTGCGCCGCGACTTCACGTCGCTGGTGGAGGTCGGCTACGACACCCGCGGCGCCATCGCCGAGGGGACCCGATGCCTCCAGTGCAACCACAACATCAACATCGACGGTCCGCGCTGTATTCTTTGCGGGCTCTGCGCCGACGTCTGCCCCGAGGGCGTGATCTACATGGTCGACAAGGCGCAGGTCGGCGGAGACGACCCGGAGCAGGGCTTCTTCCAGACGTGGCCTCGCGGCATCGCGATGATCATCGACGAGGAACGCTGCATCCGCTGCAACCTGTGTGTTGAGCGCTGTCCCACCAACTGCATCACCATGGACCGCCTCGAGCTCGAGCGGTTCACGCCTGACGGGAAGGTTCTGTTGGAGAGCTACAAGGACAACGTGCTCGGCCAGGTCGGCCAGCAGGCCGGCGCGAGGGTGGACCGATGAGCAACGGCAGCGACCGCAACCCGATCGTCCGCGCCATCACGGAGTCGGCGGCCTGGCGCAGCCTCTTCCGGCAGCCGTACCCGACCACCAGCCGCACCCGCGCGCTGGCGGTCATGAACAACGTGTTCCTCCATCTCCACCCGGTGCGGGTCAAGCGCCATGCGGTGCGCTACACCTACACGTTCTGCCTGGGCGGCATCAGCTTCTTCCTGTTCCTGGCGCTCACCGTCACCGGCCTCTACCTGATGTTCTTCTACGTGCCGTCGATCAGCCGCGCCTACCAGGACATCCAGGCCATCGAGGCCTCCGTCGCATTCGGGTCGCTGGTGCGCAACATGCACCGATGGGGCGCGCACCTGATGGTGCTCACCGTCTTCCTGCACATGATCCGGGTCTTCTACCACGGGGCGTACAAGCCGCCGCGCGAGTTCAACTGGGTGGTCGGCGTGCTGCTGCTCTTCTTCACCCTCGCGCTCAGCTTCACCGGCTACCTGCTGCCGTGGGATCAGATCGCGTTCTGGGCCATCACCGTCGGGACGCAGATGGCGACCTACGCGCCGCTCCTCTCGCAGGAGTCGAGCTTCTTCCTGCTCGGCGGCATCGAGGTCGGCCAGGGGACGCTGCTGCGCTTCTACGTGGCCCACGTCATCGTGTTCCCGCTCATCACCGCCATCTTCCTCATCATCCACTTCTGGCGCATCCGCAAGGACGGCGGCATCAGTGGTCCCGTGTAGCCTAGGGTTGGACCGATGACGATCGAGAAGCGACCCAATCGCACCGCGGACAAGAACGCGCCGACCCAGGCGCCGGACCGCGCACCGATCCCATCGCCGGGAACCGGCCCCAAGCTTCCCGGCCCGCCGGGCGTGCCCGGCACCGAGCGCTTCCGCCTGCTCGCCTACGTCAAGCAGGAGTCGATGGTGCGGGTCGACAAGCGACCCGACGAGACGGTGCTCACCTGGCCGCATCTGCTGCGAGCGGAGTTCCTGATGGCGATGCTCATCAGCGGGCTGCTGGTGGTGACGAGCGTCTTCATCCAGGCACCCCTCGAGGAGATGGCGAACCCGGCGGTCACGCCGCACGTGGCGAAGGCGCCGTGGTACTTCCTCGGCCTCCAGGAGATCCTGAGCTACTTCAACGCGACGGTCGCCGGCGTGCTGGTCATCCCCGTCTACCTGGGCGGGCTGATCCTCATCCCGTACGTTGACCGCACCCCATACAAGGCGGTACGCGACCGCAAGCTGATGTGGGTCTTCTTCCTGTGCCTGATGCTCGGCGGCCTGCTCGTGACCTTCATCGGCTCATTCTTCCGCGGACCCGGCTGGAACTGGGTCTGGCCGTGGGACGGACTCTTCTTCAACCTATGACCGATCAGACGACCTGGGGTCCGGTGCACGGGCCACCCATCGGCGAGATCACCCGACGCACGTTCATGCGGCGCATGCTCGGCGTCGGCGTGGGCATCCTGTCGCTCGAGTTCCTGGGCGGGACGTTGGCCTTCCTGTGGCCGAACCTCAGCGAAGGCCTCGGCGCCATGATCACGATCGGCACCGCCGAGCAGATCAACACCGCCCAGCCGGAGTGGAAGAACGGCCTGCCCTACATCTACGGCCCGGCGAACCTGTTCATCGTCAACGTGCCCGCCGCAAAGCTGCGCGTCGAGGGCAACGGACAGGTCAGCTCGCCGGTCGAGGATCCCGGCTCGAACCTGTCGCCCGACCTGGCGGTGGCCGATCGGTCGGTCATGTCGTTCTGGCGCAAGTGCCCGCACCTCGGCTGCCAGATCCCGCAGCTCTGCAATCAGAGCCAGTGGTTCGAGTGCCTGTGCCACGGAAGCAAGTACACCGTGCTGGGGGAGAAGCGTGACGGCCCGGCGCCGCGTGGCATGAGCCGCTTCGACATGGTGTTCGAGGATGGCGCGTACGTGGTGGACTCGCGCCAGGTGATCGACGGACCACCGCCCGGCACCGTGACCTTCGACGAGCGACCACCGACCGCCATGCCGCACTGCTCGGGCTAGGCGATGCGTCTCAAGACCCTGGGCGTCGTCCTGGTCACCGTGCTCTCCCTCTTCACCGTGCTGTACTGGGTGACCGATGACGGACGCCGCGCGGCGATCGCCGCGGAGCACGACGAGGAGCTGATCAACTACGGCGAGGTGATCTTCAGCAACGACCCCGCGGAGCCTGCGGCTGCCGGCTGCGCGAACTGCCACGGCGCCGATGGGACCGGGGGCGATCCGGGTGCTGCCGTCATCGGCCCCAACCTGCACTCGCGCAGCGTGGCCGACAAGCTGAAGGCCAACTCCAACTACGTGCGCCTCGCCGTCAGCTTCGGTGGCGTCGTCGTATCGGGCAACGTCAACTCGCCGATGCCGGCATGGAGCTACGAGGTCGGCGGGCCGCTCAACGAGCAGCAGATCGAGGCGGTCGTGACTCTGGTCGAGTCATGGGCGGCCGAGGCCGCCGAGCAGCCGGTCGAGGAGGTCCCCGACACGGTCGAGGCCGGTGGCCAGGTCTTCGCCACCGCCGGCTGCGTCGGCTGCCACGGGCCCGACCTGACCGGTACCCCGGCGGGCCCGAACATCTCGACCATCGGTGCTGGGCTCATCACCGACCTGCCAGTGGAGCCGTCCGGCCTCGACCAGATGACGGCCGACTACGCGTCGGATCCGCGCACCTTCCTCGAGCAGTGGATCCGCGACTCGGCCGGGAATTACAACGGCGGGCAGCCGACCGGCATGCCGCCTCACCCGGAGGGGCAGCTCACCCAGAGCCAGCTGACGGCGCTGATCACGTTCCTCCTCGCCCAGACCGGACAGTAGAGGACGGACCGATGAGCACCTATCCGGTCTATCGACCACGCGGCGGCGTCAACCGGCTGCTCGGCAGGGCAGACGAATTCATGAACTGGTTCCTGTACGGCCACGAGACGTGGCTGGTCGCGGTGCTGAAGGGCGTGCCCCTCTTCCTGTTCCTGTACTTCTCGCTCTTCTACCTCTCGAACTACGTCTATTACCTGGTCACCGTCGAGCTGCCGTTCCTGCGCTTCAGCGACGACGTCGGCTTCCTGATCGCCAACGGGTTCGGCATGACCAACTTCGCGCTGATCATCATCCTCGCCATCGGCGTGCAGGCGGCTCGCGGACGTCGTGGTGTCGGCTGGTCGGCGATCCGCATCCTCGTTGGGCTGACCTTCCTGCTGACCGTGCTGGTGATCGTCCCGCTCATGGCCTTCAACCTGGCCGGCGGGTCGTTCTGGCCACCTCGGTTCCCTCTGCAGGGCATCGCCTTCGGGATGATCGTGGCGGGACTCGGAGCCGCCTCCTGCGTCTACCTGTACTTCGAGTTCCGTCGCATCACCCGTCGCGATGCGGACGAGGCCGCGCGACGCAGCAGCGAGCTCGCGCGGCGCTGAGCGGACCTCTCGCCCACCTCGCCTGGTCGGCGGCGATCCTCGCGGCGGCCGCGGTCCTGATCGGCCTGGAGCTGGCGTCCACCTGCCCGCCGGGAGGCCCGATCGCCTTCGGCGACTGCGCCCGAGTGCGCCCGTTCGCCATCGGCGTGGTCGGGCTGGCAGCCGTGCTCTACGTGATCGGCCTCTCGGCCGTGCGATGGTGGACGGTCGGGCTTCGCCGACGCGGCGTGGCGGATGCCCGGGCGGCGCGGGACTGGTACCTGCTGGCTGCCGGGCTCGGCGTGGCCGTCGCGCCACTCCTCGCATTCACGCTCGTTTCGGCCCTTCGCTAGGATGGATCGCATGCAGATCTCCACCGTTGACGACCTTCGTGCTCGGCTGGACGGCGTTGCCACCATCACCCAGCACGGCGTCGAGGTCACCGACGAGAAGCGCTTCCGTGGTGAGCTGATCGACGAGCTCGTCTTCGAGGCGGTCTTCAACGAGGACGCGGACCTGCGCGACGCCGTGCGCTGGGTGATCTGGAACGCATCGCAGGCCCTCGGCTGCGGCTCTGCCTCGATCCACGAGCTGTACCGTGCCCGCGGCCGCGGCGAGATCGACGCACGGAGCTTCACGGCAGCCGCCATCAATGTCCGCGCCACGACCTACCTCACCGCCCGCCAGGCCTTCTCGGCCGCGCTCGAGCGCGACGCCGCGACGGTGATCTTCGAGATCGCGAAGAGCGAGATGGCATACACCGATCAACGCCCGGCCGAGTACACGGCCGTGATCCTGGCCGCGGCCATCCGCGAAGGCTGGCGGACTCCCGTCTTCCTGCAGGGGGACCACTTCCAGTTCAACGCCACGAAGTGGGCAACGGACCCCGATGGCGAGCTCGCGGGAATCAAGGACCTGACCCGCGAGGCGATCGGCGCCGGCTTTCTCAACATCGACATCGACAGCTCGACCCTCGTCGACCTCTCGCTGCCCACCGTCGTCGAGCAGCAGCGCGTGAACGCGGACAACACGGCCGACCTCACCCGGCTCATTCGAGCGCTGCAGCCAGACGGCGTGACCATCAGCATCGGCGGCGAGATCGGCGAGGTCGGGAAGTCGAATTCGACCGAGGAGGAGCTGCGCGCCTACCTCGACGGCTACCTGGCCGAGCTTGGAGCCGATCGGCTCGAACCGATCAGCAAGGTGAGCATCCAGACCGGCACCAGCCATGGCGGCGTGCCGATGCCCGACGGCAGCGTGGCCACGGTCAGCATCGACTTCGACACGCTCGACCGCCTCTCGACCGTGGCGCGCGAGGAGTACGGGCTGGCGGGGTGCGTCCAGCACGGCGCGTCGACCCTGCCGGACGAGGCCTTCCACCATTTCCCGGAGCACGGCACCGCCGAGATCCACCTGGCCACCGGGTTCCAGAACATCCTGTACGACGGCGGCGGCCTGCCCGATGCGCTCCGCGCCGAGATGATGGACTGGGTTCGTGCCAACTGCGCCGACGAGCGCAAGGAGGGCGAGACCGAGGAGCAGTTCCTGTATCGGGCTCGCAAGAAGGCGATCGGGCCGTTCAAGCGGCAGCTGTGGACGCTTCCCGACGAGTCATCCGAGGCGATCGCGCGCCAGCTGCGCACCAAGTTCGGCCTGCTCTTCGACGAGCTGAACGTCGCGGGCACCCGCGCGCAGGTCGAGCGCTTCATCACGCCGGTCGCCGTCCCGCACCCGCTCCCGGCAGCACTGGGCGGGCGCAGCGGCGCGGCGGTCAGCGCCGGCGCAGCCGTCTTCGAGGACGACGGCTCGGGAGAGTAAACCTCTCGTCGCACGCCCTTTACACGGCCCTAACTCGGTGAACGAATCTCTGTGATTTCGCGCCCTCGTGCGCAATCGTCCCGGCCCACGCTCCGACCCGTGAGCGACCCCGGCGCCACCAGGCGCCGGGGCATCGGAAAGGAAGGGGCGATATGAGATTGGTACGCGGTTTGACCCTCGTGAGCATCGTCGCGCTCCTCGGCGCGTGCGCCTCGGGCACCCCGGGCGCAAGCTCGACCACCGGGTCTCCCTCGCCGACGGCATCGAGCTCGGCCGCCGCCGACGCCAGCCAGCCGGAGACGTCGGCCGCGGCGGAGGCGGTGACGATCGATGAGCTCGTCGCCGACCCCGGCGCGTATGCGGGACGAGAGGTGATCGTCACTGCCATGACCGTCAAGGAGGTCGCGCCGTCGGCCTGGCTGGTCGGTGCCGAACGCGCGTCCGGTTCGACCGTCCTGATGCTGGACAACGACCTGCATCCGGTCGCTGTCGCCAAGGGCGACACATTCGAGATCCACGCGACCGTCAGGCGATTCGACGATCCCGAGTCGATGACGAACGAGGTCGGCGCGCTGCCGGACATGTACAGCCCGGCTCTGAGCGGCTACGAGGGCTCGTACGTCCTGGTCGCCTCCGATCTGACGACCTCGGGCGCCTGACCCGAAGGGAGCGGAGTGGCTGCCACTCCGCTCCGCCGTTCAGCGAATTCCGATCAGCTTCTGGAGGACGGGCTGGTCGGCAAGGCCGATGAGCCGCCTTGCGGCCGAGGGTGGAAGTCTCGACAGTGACTCGAGCGCCCGCATCAGATCGTCTGCCTCGAGCTCGGCGACCAGGCTCCACAGCCGATCGACCGTCTCGGTATCGAGCAGATCGAGGGTTCCGAACACCTTCTCGATGACCCGGGCGTCGCCACGCACGAAGAACTCGACGCCACGATCGAACTGCCGCACGAACTCGAGCAGCGCCGCGAGCCGATCGCCGAGGCGGACCAGCTCCTGGTCGCCACCTGCCAGCGCGGCCGCCTCGCCGAGCCTGTTCGGTGCAGCGCACGATGACGGGGAGCACCGGGTCCGTCTCGCGCTGCTTCCTGGCCATGGCGACTCGTCGGAACCATTCCCAATGGTCGCCGACCACCGTCCATGCGACAGCCGCCGGTCCGCGCTGGCCCGAGCGTCGGGGCGACTCGGCGCGAACGATGAGCCCCCACTCCTCGCACTGGGTGAGCGCCAGGCTGGCGGCGCGGTGGCTCATGCCGAGGGCGCGGCGGACCTCCGGCTCGGTGAGCGGGCCGTCCGAGACGAGCAGATAGCCCTGGACGGCGGCAGTGGACGGGGCGACGCCCCACGCGGCCCCGATGGCGCCCCATGCCGTCGCGAACGAGCGTCGGAGCTCCTCGGCCGGCGAGGTCGTCGACGCAAACGTGCTACTCACGCAAGCATGTTAGCCGCCAGCCCGGCGAGCGATCGAGCCGGGGGGCTGACACGACGAAGCCCCGGCGTTGAGCCGGGGCTTCGTCGCGAAGGAGAGAGGTGGCTAGTGGGCGCAGCCGCCCGCCTTGGCGGGTGAGCCATCGGTGTTGAAGGAGGAGCCGCAGGCGCAGCTGCTGACCGCGTTCGGGTTGTTGATGGCAAAGCCGGAACCCATGAGCGAGTCGACGTAGTCGATCTCGGCACCGGCAACGTGCTGCTGGCTGAACTGGTCGATGATGACGGGAACGCCCGCGTGGTCCTCGACAGTGTCGCCCTCGTTGACCTTCTCGTCGAAGGCGAGGCCGTAGCTGTAGCCGGAGCAGCCGCCGCTCTTCACGAACAGGCGCAGTCGCGCATCGGCCTTTCCCTCGCGGGAACGGAGCTCGAGCACCTTCTTCGCGGCGGCCTCGGTGACCGAAACGAGCAGCTCACCACTCGGTGCGCCGCCGGTCATCGGGATCGGCTCGCGAGGAGTCTCGGAAAGAGTCATGTCGTATCGGTCTCCTGATGAGCGCCCCAGGCGCGTCGGTGTCGGGATTTCGCTCTGGAAAGTATACCAACGGAGCGAGCGCTCACTGCAAGCGGACTTCCGGCGGCCCGCGCGTCGGTACACTAGTCGTCCCCGGGACCGGCGAAGCACCGCACGAGGGACCCAGCGTGAGACTTGCGAGCCGCATGGAGCGGATCGGTACCGAGACCGCGTTCGAGGCCGCCGCGCGCGCCCGCGCTCTCGAGGCAACCGGCCGCGACAGTGATCCACCTCGAGATCGGCGAGCCCGACTTCGACACGCCGCGTCACGTGTCCGAGGCGGCGGCGCGAGCGCTGCTTGACGAGGGGGCCACCCACTACACGGCAGCCACCGGCATCCTGCCGCTGCGCGAGGCGATCGTCGCCGACGTGAAGCGCTGGAAGGGGATCGAGACAACGCCCGATCAGGTGGTCGTCACGCCCGGCGCCAAGCCGATCATGTTCTACGCCATGCTCGCTCTGGTCGATGACGGCGACGAGGTGATCTACCCGAACCCCGGCTTCCCGATCTACGAGTCGATGGCCAGCTACGTCGGCGGGACCCCGGTCGCGGCGCCCCTGCGAGAGGCGAACGACTTCCGGATGGACGTCGAGGAGGTCGAATCGCTGATCACGCCCCGGACGAAGCTGCTGGTCTTCAACTCGCCGCACAACCCGACGGGTTCGATCCTGACCCAGGATGACATCCGCCGCCTGGCCGAGCTCGCGGTCCAGCACGATCTCGTCGTCCTTGCCGACGAGATCTACGGCCGCCTCCAGTACGAGGGGGAGCCACTCAGCATCGCGACGCTGCCGGGAATGGCGGAGCGCACGATCACGCTCGACGGCTTCAGCAAGACGTTCGCGATGACCGGCTGGCGGATGGGCTACGGGATCCTGCCCGAGTGGCTCGTCCCCTCGTTCAGTCGCCTGGTGATCAACAGCGTGTCGTGCACGAACGCGTTCGCGCAGTACGGCGCCATCGAGGCGCTCACCGGCCCGCAGGACGAGCCCGATGCCTACCGCGCCGAGTTCATCGCGCGCCGCAGCCTGATGGTGGACGGCCTGAACGCCATTCCCGGGATCACCTGCGTGCTGCCCCACGGCGCCTTCTACGCCTTCCCGAACCTCTCTTCGTTCGGGCGAACCAGCGCCGAGATCGCCGATCACCTGCTCTACGACGCAGGCGTGTGCGGGCTGGCCGGCACCGCGTTCGGTCGCCACGGGGAGGGCTACCTGCGGTTCAGCTACGCGAACTCGCGGGAGAACCTGGGGCTGGCGCTGGAGCGCATCGGCGAGTCGCTCGCCAAGCTCGAGCGCACCGGCCAGCTCGTCGGGGCGGCCACTCCGTGACGAAGCCCCGCGTCCTCGTGACCAGGATCATTCCCGACGCCGGCCTCGAACTCGTCCGTGAGGCGTGCGAGGTGGACCTGTGGACCGAGGAGCCGCCTCCGCCGCGCGATGAGCTCCTGCGGCGCGTCGCCGGCGTCGACGGCCTGCTGTCGCTCCTGACCGACCGCGTCGACGACGAGCTCCTCGACGCCGCCGGTCCGCAGCTCAAGGTCGTCAGCAACTTCGCGGTCGGCTTCGACAACATCGACGTTCCGGCGCTCACCCGCCGTCGCATCCCCGCCGGCAACACGCCCGGAGTGCTCACCGAGACGACGGCGGACCTCGCCTTCGCGCTGATGATGGCCGCGGCCCGTCGCATTCCCGAGTCGGTCGACTACGTCCGCGAGGGCCGCTGGATCACCTGGGGGCCGATGCTGCTCATGGGCGTCGACATCCACGGAGCGACGCTCGGCATCGTCGGCTTCGGGCGGATCGGGCGCGAGATGGCGCGCCGCGGCCGCGGGTTCGGGATGACGGTGCTGTATCACGACGTCCACCCCGCCACCGCGGAGGAAGAGGCGGAGCTCGGTGCGCGCAGGGTCGAGATGGACGAGCTTCTCCGTGAGTCCGACTTCATCAGCCTGCACGTCAACCTGACCGACGAGACGAACCACCTCATCGACGCCGATGCGCTGCGCGCCATGAAGCCGACCGCGGTGCTCGTCAACACGTCACGTGGCCCGGTCGTGGATCCGGCAGCGCTCGAGGCTGCGCTGCGCGACGGTCAGATCTTCGCTGCCGGGCTGGACGTCACGGAGCCCGAGCCGCTGCCCGCCGACCATCCACTGGTGGCGCTGCCGAACTGCATCATCGTGCCGCATATCGCATCGGCCTCGCGGATCACCCGCGATCGCATGGCCGAGATGGCAGCCGCCAATCTGCTTGCGGGACTGCGCGGTGACCGACTCCCGACGCCGATCAATCCCGAGGTCTACGAGTAGCGTGCCCGAGACCCGCCTGAAGCTCCCTGACCTTTCGCAGCCGCATCGCTACGAGCACCGCACGCCGAGGCGCCCGTCGCACCTGCCGAAGCGGCTCACGCCGCCGCCGGAGCGGGGCGAGCCTCCCGACCTGACGCTCTTCCTCTATGCGGGGATCGTGCTGGCCGTGATCCTGGCCATCCTGGCCATCCCGTACATCATCGGCTACCTGTTCGAGGTGGCGCTCTAGACGGCCGTCGGGTCAGGCCTGCGCGGTCCAGACCAGGATCGCCCCGTCCTGCACCTTCACGGCGGGCCGGACGAGATCGGGGAGCTGGATCGGGTAGGCCCGCGCATCCCCGGGGTACGGATTGTCCCGCCAGGTACGTCGCCCGTTCGCCAGCTGCCCGGCGAGGTCGAAGCTCGCGCCGTGGCACGGGCAGCGCAGGTCCTGCCACTCCGGCCGGTAGTGGAGCGTGCAGCCCATGTGGGTGCAGACCGATGAGAGGGCCCTGATCTCGCCCTCGTCGTTGACCACGAAGCCATCGAACGCCGCGGTTGAGAAGCGAGCCGCGGCGCCGGGCGGCAGTGCGGCCACCGTTGCGACCTCGACCCAGAAACCCTCGCCCGCGACGAGGTCGTCGTCACCTCCCAGGGTTGGCGTGTCGGCCCGCTGCCGCTGCGCCACCGAGACCCCGATGAGCCCCGCGGCGAGGCCCGCCGCCGCGCCGATCCCGCCCTGCAGCAGCTGGCGTCGCGTCAGGCGCCATGTCCGCTGCCCGCCCGGCAGCGCGGCACGCTCACGCACCGGGGGTGGGACCTGGACGGTGGCGATACCCGCGTCGGCGGCGCGCATCCGCAGACGAAGCTGTTCGACGAAGGCGGGGTCCGGATCCGCGCCCTCGGACGGCGTGGCACCGGCGATCTCGGCCGCCAGGCGCGCCATCTCCGCCTCGTCCCCGCTCGCGACGTCCTCGGGGGATGGGCGGCCGTTGGCCAGCAGCGCGTCGAGGTAACGCTCGAACCGTTCTGCTCTCGGGTCGCGCTCGTCAGCCATCGGTGGTCTCTCCGATCAGCGCCGCCTTGCGCAGTGCACGGTACTGCAGCACCTTCGCGTTGCCGCTCGTGATTCCCATCGCCTGCGCGGTCTCGGCGACGGTCATGCGCTGCAGGAAGCGCAGCTCGAGGACGCGACGGTATCGGTCGGGGAGGTTGCCGAGCAGAGCGTGGACCCGGACGGAGGCGCCGTCGTCGGGCACCGCCTGGCGCTGCGCCCCGTCGTCAGCGGGCTCCCAGCCCGGCGCCACGTGATCGACGCCGACGAGGGGCAGGCGGTAGAAGGCACGCCAATGGTCGGCGATCGCGTTCTGCGCGACCCGGTAGAGCCACGCGGCGATCTGGCCGGGCTCGCGCCCGGTGTCGAGCTGCTCCACGGCTCTCACGAAGACCTGTGCGGTCAGGTCCTCGGCGTCCGGACGGTTGCCGACCCGCGCATAGACGAACCGGTAGATGCCCACCACGTGCTGGTCGTAGACCTGCTCGAACGGACCCGGACCGGAGGTGGACATGTCACCGATGCGTTACGCGACCGGTTACGGCCGCGGTCGCAACGGTGCGAGGAAGGCCGCGATCTCCTCCAGGAAGCGGGCGTCGGTCGCGTTGAAGGCGTCCGGATCGGTGCCGTCGATGTCGATCTCGCCGATGACCTCGCCACCTTCGAAGATCGGCACGACGATCTCGCTCTTCGTGCTGGCGAAGCACGCGAGGTATCGCGGATCGGCGGCCACGTCGCCAACGATCTCGGTCCGGCCGGACTCGGCAGCGGCGCCGCAGACGCCGGTCCCGATCGGGATCCGCGTGTGCTCGGTGGCCTGTGGCCCGGTCCACGGGCCAAGGGCGAGATCACGGCCATCGACCCAGTAGATGCCGACCCAGTCATACGACGGGAATCGGTCGTGGAGCAGGTCGACCACGCGTTGCGCTGCCGCCTCCGGCCCGGCGGCTTCGGCGATGGCCGCGCGCACTCCGTTCAGGGCGTCGCCGTGCACGGCCGGCCGTTCCTCTGCGACCGGATGGCTCACTGGCGCGCCGCCCAGCGCTCGGCCCAGCGGTCGATTCCGTTGATCGCGGCCCGCAGGTCGCTGCCCTTGGCAGTCAGCGAGTACTCGACCCACGGCGGCACCGCACTGATGGCACGTCGCTCGATGAGGCCCTCGTCCTCGAGCAGCTTCAGCCGCTGCGACAGGGTGGCCGAGTTCGCGCCCCCCAGGGCGTCCTGGAGCTCGCAGAACCGCTCCGTACGCTCGCCAAGGACGCGGATGATGCGCATCACCCACTTCTGGCCGAGCACGTTGAGCGCCGCGGTCGCCGCGCATTCAGCGCGCTGCGCTTCCGCGCGCCGAGCGGCGCGCGAGCGCGTGACCGCGGGGGTCGGTTGGGGCAGTCCGGCGTCCATCAGGACGCGAACCCTAGCACCGCCGCCCGCGACCGATCAACCGGGGGTCGCTAGCCCTCGACCGTGATCGTCATGTTCATGCTCGGGTGGATCTTGCAGGTGATGTGGAAGGTTCCGGCCTCGTCGAAGCTCACGACGACGTCGGCGCCTCCGGCCTGGTCAACGATCGGGTTGTCGACCGGCTCGCCGTCCGTTCCTTCGGTGACCGTGTGGCCACTGGTATCGGTGAAGGTCACCGTGGTGCCGACCGGGATCGTCAGTGTCGAAGGCGTGAACGTCCGGCCCGCCAGCGAGACCGTCTCGCCGGTGTCGCTGCCATCACCACCACCACCACCCGCGTCGGAGCTTTGAGTCGCGGCGCTGCATGCCCCGAGGACGAGGACGAGCGTCGCCAGCAGGCTGAGCAGCGGCATGGCTCGGCGTCGGTTCAAGATCTGCCTCCTTCAAATCCCCCAAACTGGTCAGCGGCCGGGCACCCGCCGAACAAGCGCCCCTGATGGACTGCAGCAGAGTCCATGCCGGTTGGATCAGGCCTCGACCGTGATCGTCAGGTTCATCGACGGGTGGATCTTGCAGGTGATGTGGTAGGTGCCCGGCTCGTCGAAGGTGAAGCTGGTCGAGCCGTTCTGCTGGAGCTCCTCGTCGATGATCGGGTCCTCGACGGCCGTCCCGTCGGTGCCCTCTGTCACGGTGTGGGCCGCACTGTCGGCATTCACGAACGTGACCTCGGTTCCGGCGGCGATGGTCAGCTCCTCGGGATCGAACGCAAACTGGCTGAGACGAACGGTCTCGGTCGCATCGGCCGCCTCGGATGGCGCGGCCGGCTCGCTCTCCGCCTGGGTGGCCGGCGGGCTCTCGGCCTGGCTCGGCTCTGTGCTGGTGGACGGCGTCGTGCCGCTGCAGGCGGCGAGCAGCGCGATGAGCCCGACGATCAGGGCGGGGAGGAAACGGGATCGATGCATCTGGCGAATCTGCTCCTGGTGGTGTGGCTGTTTGAGGACACCGGTCCGTACGGTACCCGTTACGCGGCACCATCATTTGACGCCCATCGGAGCGGCCCGCATAGTGCGTTGGCCCACCTTCGCCCCGCGTGTCGAGCATGCCGCAGACCACGATCTACGTGTCGCCCCGCTCCCTCGGGGCACCTGATACGCGCCCGCCGGCGGTCGCAACGGTCGACCTCGCCCGCCTCTTCGCGGGCAGCCCCGCGCTCGCCGGTGTCTCGCTGCGCGTCGAAGCCGGGCGGACCGTGGCGCTGCTCGGGCCGAATGGTGCCGGAAAGACGACCCTGCTGCGGCTGCTGGCCACGGCCATCCGGCCATCGTACGGTCGAGCGAGCGTGGACGGCTTCGACCTCGACCGCGACGCGGCGCTCGTCAGGGAGCGGGTCGCCTACCTGTCACACGCCACCGGGCTCTACGACGACCTCTCGGCACGGGAGAATCTGCGCTTCGCGGCCGTCATGCTGGCGACTCCGGACCCGGCGGCTCGAGTCGAGCGGGCGTTGGCCGACGTCGGGTTGGCCGACCGAGCGACCGACCGCGTGCGTGACTTCTCGGCCGGCATGCGCAAGCGGCTGGCGCTGGGCCGGATGCTGCTCGGCTCGGCGTCGCTCGTCCTGCTCGACGAGCCGTACGCGGCCCTGGACGGCGACGGCATGGGCCTCGTCGACGAGCTGCTCGTTGCCTGGCGGGAGGTCGGGGTCACCGTCGTGATCGCCTCGCACAGCACGGAACGGTTCGACGCGCTGCTGGACGGCCGGGTGACGCTCGAGCGCGGGCTGGTGCTCGAGGTGAGCGGGGCGGGTGTCAGCAGTGCGCCGCCGTCACTCGCCGAGGATCCGAGGCCGTCGGTGGTTGGTGCCACCCGATGAGCGCCCTACGCAGCGAGGCGCGGATCGCGCTGGCCGTCGCTCGCAAGGACGCGCTGGCCGAGCTCCGCGGGCGCCACGCCACGGTGAGCACGCTCTTCTTCGCGGCGGTGGTCCTGCTCCTCTTCGGCTTCGCGCTCGGCCCCGATGCCGCCCGGCTTGCGGCCGCCGCCCCCGGCCTGCTCTGGCTGGCGGTCGTGTTCGCGGGCATCCTTGCCGTCAACCGCCTCCACCTGCTCGAGACCGATGATGGCGCACTCGAGCAGCTCGCCCTCTACCCGGTGCCGCGCCGGGCCATCTATGCGGGGAAGGCCATCGGCGGCTTCGCGGTGATGCTCCTGCTCGGTCTCGTCGTGCTCGGCGCCGTCGGCGTCCTGTTCGCCGTCGACATCGCGTCGGCCTGGCTGCCGCTGCTGGTGACGATCGTCCTGGGAGCTGCCGGCGTGGCGGCGGTCGGCACGTTCTACGCCGGCGTCACGGTACGGCTGCGCGCGCGCGAGGTCATGCTCCCGCTCCTCATGCTGCCGGTGCTCGCGCCGCTCCTGCTCGGCGCGGTGAAGGCCACGTCAGCCGCGCTGGCCGGCGATCCGTTCGGCGAGCTGGGGGCATGGCTGCAGCTGCTCGTTGCCTTCGACGTGATCATGATCGTCGCGGGCGCGGCGACCTATGGCTACCTGCTGGAGGATGGATGAAGACCCGGATCCTCGGTTTCGTCGCGCTCGGCGCCGTGGTCGCGGTCACGCTCGTCGCCCTCTTCGTGGTCCCGCCGGACCGGAACCAGGGTGACGCCCAACGGATCATGTACCCGCACGTCGCATCGGCATGGCTCGCCTACCTGTCGTTCGGGGTGACGGCGCTGGCCGGCATCGGCTGGCTCTGGAAGCGCGACCTTCGCTTCGACGCGGTGGCGCACGCCGCCGCTGAGATCGGCGTGGTGTTCACCGCCTTCGCCATCTGGGGCGGGATGATGTGGGGCCGTCCGATCTGGGGCGTCTTCTGGCAGTGGGAGGACCCGCGTCTCACCACCACCGCCCTCCTCCTGGCGCTCTACATCGGCTACCTGCTCCTCCGACGCCTGACCGATGATCCCGAGCGCCGCGCGACGCGCGCCGCGATCGTCGGGATCGTCGCCGCGGTCGACATCCCGATCGTCCACTTCAGCGTCGAATGGTGGCGCGGCCTGCACCAGACGGCCACCATCGCTTCTCCCGACCGGGTGCTCAACCCGGCCGCGCCGATGCAGTTCGTTGGGACGCTGCTCGGCACGGTCGGCGCATTCACGCTGGCATGGCTGTACCTGATGATCCGTCGCTACCAGCTCGCGCGCGCCGAGGTCGCGGCCGAGGAGGCCGTCCGCCTCGATCGGCTGATGAGCGCCCGATCGGCGCAGGCTGCCCGATGACGGACGCCGGCTTCGTGATCGCGGCCTACGTGGTGATCATCGGCGGCCTGGCGGTGTACACCGTGACCCTCTGGCGCCGGCTGCGCGGAACACGCCGCCCGGACGACGAGGCGCGATGACGGTTGCTGCGCCTCCCGAGCCGATGCTGCCGCCGCCCCGGCGGCCCTGGGGAATCCTCGTGCTTGTCGCGGTCGTGCTCGTCGTCATCGGCTACCTGGCGTTCAGCAGCGTCGGCACCGCGCTCGTCTACTACCTCACGCCGACCGAGCTGCTGGCGCGAGGCGAGGCGGCGGTGGGCGAGACCGTCCGGCTCGGTGGCCTCGTCGAGGCGGGGAGCGTCAGCGGGCCGGCGACGGACCTGGCCTTCGTCGTCACCGACGGAGAGAACCGGATCGAGGTCCATTCGACCGTGGCACCGACCCGCTCGTTCCGCGAGGGGAGCGGCGCCGTCGTCGAGGGCAGCCTGCGGCAGGACGGCGTCTTCGAGGCAACCCAGGTGATCGTGAAGCACGACGAGAACTACGAGGTTCCAGCGTCGGGCGCGCAGCCGTCGGACAACTCGTTCATCCCGGGCGAATGATCCCGAGCATCGGCCACGCGTCCGTCCTGGTGGGGCTGGGGCTGACGGTCTACGCCGTCATCGCACACCTGCTCGCCGCCCGCGGCGGCGACCCTCGCCTCGCGATCAGCGGGCGTCGCGCCGTCATCGGCTCGTTCGTGGCCGCCGCCATCGGCTGTGGCGCCATGATTGCCTCGCTGCTGGCCCACGACTTCAGCGTCGGCTACGTGGCGGGCAACAACGCCACCACCACGCCGCCCTTCATCAGCGTCATCAGCCTGTGGGCCGCGCTCGAGGGGTCGATCCTGTTCTGGACCCTGCTGGCCACCGGCTGGGCCTCGCTCGTGCTCGTTCGATACCGCGATCGCCACCGGCAGCTCATGCCATGGGTCGGGGCCACCCTCGCGTCGGTCAATGCCTTCTTCTTCGCGGTCATGACCTGGCCCGGCAATCCTTTCGCGCTCACCGCGCCGGCCGCCACGGAGGGGTCGGGACCGAACGCGCTGCTGCAGAACCACCCGTTCATGGCGCTCCATCCGCCGCTGCTGTATCTCGGCTACACCGGGCTGGCCATTCCGTTCGCGTTCGGGATCGCCGCGCTCGCAACGCGGCGCCTCGACGAGGAGTGGCTGCGCGTCGTGCGGCGCTGGACCCTCATCCCGTGGACCTTCCTGACGCTCGGCATCGTTGCGGGCGCGTGGTGGAGCTACGAGGTGCTCGGCTGGGGCGGCTACTGGGCGTGGGACCCGGTCGAGAATGCCGCGCTGCTGCCCTGGCTGACGGCGACGGCGTTCCTGCACTCGGCGATGGTCGCCGAGCGGCGTGGCGGCCTCCGGATCTGGACCATCGCACTCGTCATCGCCACCTTCGTGCTCACGCTGGTCGGCACGTTCCTGACTCGCTCGGGCGTCGTGGCCAGCGTGCACTCCTTCACCCAGTCGGCCATCGGTCCGTGGTTCCTCGGCGGCATCCTGGTCGCCCTCACCGGCTCGCTGACCCTGCTCGCCTGGCGCCTGCCTCAGCTGATCGGCGGCGGCCGGCCGTCGGGGACAGTCAGCCGCGAGTCGGCGTTCCTGCTCAACAACGTCCTCTTCCTCGGCATCACCTTCGCCGTGCTGTTCGGCACACTCCTGCCGCTCATCGTGGCGGGCACCAGCGGCGACACGATCAGCGTCGGCGCACCCTGGTTCAACACCGTGACCGTGCCGATCTTCGTGGCGCTCCTCTTCCTCATGGGAGTCGGGCCAGCGCTGCCGTGGGGGACCGCGTCGTGGGCGACCGCGCGCGAGCGCTTCACCGTGCCGCTGCTCGTCGCCGTGGCGGTGACGATCGCGGCGCTCGCCCTCGGGCTGCGCGCGTGGGGTCCGCTCGGGACGCTGGGCCTTGCGTTCTTCGTGGGCGCGATCATGGTCGACGAGGTCGTGCGCGGAGCCCGCGCCCGAGCCCGCGGACGCCACGAGGATCCGGCCACGGCGACATGGCGGCTGGCGACGCGAAACCGGCGCCGATATGGCGGGTACGCGGTCCACGTCGGTGTCCTGGTGATGGCCGTCTCGGTCGCCGTCTCGACAGGGCTGGCGGAAGATCGCACGGTCACCCTCGCCCCGGGGGCGACGGCCACCATCGGCGACTACCAGGTCCGCCACGATCGGCTCGTGGTCGAGCCGCTGGCGAGCGACCCGCGGGTCATCGAGACGCGCGCCGAGGTCACCTACTCGGGACCGCAGAGCGGCTCGCTGGGCACCGCGCTGCGCGACTATCCGAACTCGCAGGCCGCCATCGCCACCCCGGCCGTACGCAGCTCGCTCGGCGAGGACCTGTACGTGACGCTTCTCGCCTCCGATCCCGCCAGCGGCTCGGTGACGCTCCACCTGTTTGTGAACCCGCTCGTCGCCTGGATCTGGATCGGTGGCGCCATCGTGGCGGTTGGCGCAGTCTTCGCCGTCTGGCCCGAACGGCGGGCGCGCCGGGTGGTCGTCGAGCAACCTCAGCCGGCGCCCGCGACGCCATCGGTCGAAGGAGCCTGAGGTGCGACACCTGCGCTGGCTCATCGTCCCCCTGCTCGTCGTACCGCTCGGCTGGCTCCTGTTCAGCGGCTTCGGCCGAGACCCGCGGGAGGTCGCCTCTCCCCTCATCGGCCGCCCCGCGCCGTCGTGGACCCTGACCTCCCTGGACGGCGAGACGCTGAGCAGCGAGGACCTGGCCGGTCGGCCGTACGTCGTGAACTTCTGGGCGAGCTATTGCATCCCGGCCTGCGTGGACGAGCATCCCGTGCTCGCCGCCGCCCACGAGCAGCACGGTGACGAGGTCGCGATCGTCGGCGTGCTCTTCAACGACACGGCCACCGACGGGGAGGGATTCCTTGCCCGTTACGGCGACGCCGGCTACCCGCAGCTCATCGACCCGGACGGGCGCCTGGCCATCGAGTTCGGCGTGACCGGGCCGCCCGAGAGCTACTTCGTCGATGCCGATGGGCTCGTGCGCGCAAAGCAGTTCGGACCCCTGACCGATGCGCTCATGACCGAGCGCCTGGCGACCGTCCTCGGGAGCGCGAGCCGATGAACCGCCTGCTCCCGGCCATCGCGGTGGGTGGCCTGCTCGCGCTGCTGGCGCTCGCGATCGTGGTGGCGCTGCAGCCGCGGCCGACGCCCTCGGCCGCCGAGCGCGCCGACGCGATCGCCCGCGAGCTGCGCTGCCCGGACTGCCAGGGCCTCTCGGTGGCAGACTCGCCGACCCGCTCGGCAGAGGAGATCCGCCGCCAGATCGACGAGCTGGTGGCCGGCGGCGCCACCAACCAGGAGGTGCGCGATCACTTCGTGGCGCGCTACGGCCAGTGGATCCGGCTGGCTCCGAGCTCGCCGATCGTCTGGATCATCCCGTTCGCCGTGGTGCTCGCCGGAGCGGCTGCGCTCGCGGGTTGGCTGATCGCACGCCGGAGGGCCGACGTGGCGTCGCCGGCAGCCGCCGGTCTCCGCCGAGGAGCGGCGAAGCCTGCGCGAGGAGGCAGAGGCGCTCGATGCCTGAGCAGCTGATCCTGGTGCTGGCAATGGCCGCTGCGGGCGTCCTCGTCCTGCTCCCTCTTGTCCGGTCGCGTCCGACCGCCGAGGCTCAGGCCGAGGATCGTGAGGCCGCCGTCCTTCGGCACCGCGTGTCACTCGAGGCGCTGCGCGACGTGGAGACCGACCGCACGGCCGGATCGCTCGACACAGTGAGCTACGCCGAGCAGCTGGCCCAGGCCGAGGAGCGGGCCGCGCTCACGCGCGCCGCGCTCGATAGGGAAGGTCGCGACCGGTCGCCGATGCCGGGCGACCGTGGCCGTCGGGCCGCCATCGTGGCCGCCGCCGTCATCGGCGCCGTCCTGCTGGCAGGGTCCTACCTGCCGGCGACCGGGATCCCGAACCGGACCGACATCAATCAGCCATTGGCTGATGCGCAGGCGGCGGAGTCGGCGCGACAGGACCGGATCGCCGGCCTGCTCGATGCCCTCGCCGAGCGCCCGGACGACACGTGGACGATCTCGGCCCTCGCCGACGAGTACCTCGCCGGGTCCACCCGGGAAGACCTCGTGCGCGCCGCGGTGAGCCTCCAGCTGCTCATCGGGCTGGAGCCGGAACGGGCCGATGCCTACGAGCGGATCATGACCGCCTACCTGCGCGCCGGCGACGCGGCCAACGCACGCTCCGCCCATGACTCGTATGCGGCGCTCGGCTCCGCCGATCCTGTCGAGGTCGCGTTCTTCGACGGGCTGATCGCGCGGGCGGAGGGCGACCGGGAGGCCGCGCTGGCGGCCTTCGATCGGTTCCTCGAGCTCGCCCCGGACGATCCGCGGGCGGACATGATTCGCGGCCTGCGCGACGACGCGGCCGGGTCCTGAGGGCCTAGGTCGCCTCCACGATCGGGTCGAGCATGCGCTCGAGATCGGCGAGATCGTCGGTGGAGAGCCGATCCAGGAAATGGGTCGCCACGCCGCGCAGGTGCGTCGGGGACGCCTGGCGGAGCCGCCCGTAGCCGGCATCGGTCAGGGAGGCCCACTGGCCACGGCGGTCGCTCTCGCAGTCGACGCGCTCGACCAGGCCGTTCGTCACCAGGCGGTCGATCAGGCGCGTGGCGCCCGAGCGAGAGAGCAGCAGGCGATCGGCGAGCTCGCTCATCCGCAGGCGATGCTCAGTGGCGGCGGCAAGCTGCACGAGGACGTCATAGTCGGTGAGGGCCAGCTGCTGCTCGTCCTGGAGCTCACGCTCCAGCTCGCGAACCACACGCGCGTGGGCGAGCAGGAACGAACGCCAGGCGCTGAGGCGCGGGTCATGGCTCGTGATCTGCTCGCTCATCGGTCTATCCGCTGGTAGGGCATGTAGTTGCACGATCAAGGATACACGCCCCACAGCGTGACGGGCCGCGTCTACGATGGCTCGATGCCGAGGATCACCCGCCCGCTCGACCCGACCACCGACCAGCGGCTTGATCTCCAGTTATCAGTGGGGCAGTAGGGTCAGGCATCCTGATGGTCACGTCTGTGCGGTCCGTCGAGCGCGACTCCGAACCCGGGAGGTCCGACGGCAGCTTCCTGAATCGAGAGCTGTCCTGGCTGGACTTCAACGAGCGTGTGCTCGCGCTGGCCGAGGACACCAGGCTCCCGCTGCTCGAGCGGGTGAAGTTCGTCGCGATCTTCGCCAGCAATCTCGATGAGTTCTACCAGGTTCGCGTCGCGACGCTGCGGCGCCAGCAGCTGGCCGCCCCTGGGCTGATCTCGCCGGACGGTCTCGACGCAGCGAAGCAGCTGGAGCTCATTGCCGTCCGCGCCGCGGACCTTGCAATGCGCCATGCGAAGGTATTCACTCGCGATCTGAAGCCGCGCCTCGCGAGGGCCGGCATCCAGGTGCTGCGTTGGCGCCAGGTGCCCGACGACGCACGCAGGGCGCTGACCGCGACCTTCGTCGAGCGGGTCTTTCCCGTCCTCACTCCGCTGGCCGTCGACCCGGGGCATCCATTCCCGTACATCTCGAACCTGTCGCTGAACCTCGCGGTGTGGCTGCGCGATCCGGACGATGGTCGACGACGCTTCGCGCGCGTCAAAGTCCCGCCGCTGCTCGCCCGGTTCCTGGACGCCGGCGACCCTTCGACCTTCGTGCCGCTCGAGGATGTCATTGCGGCCAACCTGGGCCTCCTCTTCCCCGGCATGGAGATCCTGGCGCACTACCCGTTCCGCGTCACGCGCGCAAGCGATCTCGAGCTCGACGACGATGCCGCCGAGGATCTGCTCCGCGCGCTCGAGGCAGAGCTGCGTCGGCGGCGGTTCAGCCCTGCCGTTCGGCTCGAGGTCGACCGGCGGATGCCGGCCCAGCTCGCCGACCTCCTCAGCCGCGAGCTCCTGCTGGACGAGCAGTACATCCAGCGGCTGGGCGGCCCATTGGGCCTGGCCGACCTGTGGAGCCTGATCGGGGTGGACCGTCCCGACCTCAAGTACCCGCCCTTCCATCCATCGCCGCCACGAGGGCTGGTTCGGGACGCCGATGGCGACGTCGACCTCTTCGCCACGCTGGACCGCCAGGACCTGCTTGTCCACCATCCATACGACTCGTTCGCGCTGACCGTCCAAGCCTTCATCGAGCAGGCGGCGAGCGATCCGGGCGTGCTTGCCATCAAGCAGACGCTCTACCGGACCTCTGGCGAGAGCCCGATCGTCGACGCGCTCATCGCCGCGGCGGAGGCGGGAAAGCAGGTCGTCGTCCTGGTGGAGATCAAGGCTCGCTTCGATGAACAGGCGAACATCGCATGGGCGCGCATGCTGGAGCGCGCGGGCTGCCACGTCGTCTACGGACTGATGGGCCTCAAGACGCACTGCAAGCTGCTGCTGGTGGTGCGCAACGAAGCCGATGGGCTCCGCCGCTACGTGCACATCGGGACCGGGAACTATCACCCCACGACCGCGAACCAGTACGAGGACGTCGGGCTGCTGACCACCGATCCATTGCTGGCCGCGGACGTGAGCCACCTGTTCAACCTGCTCACCGGGTATTCGCGGCTCACCGCGTACGACTCATTGCTGGTGGCGCCGCTCGATCTGCGCCAGAGGATCGTCGGCATGATCGCGGGCCAGGCGGCGCTCGCAGCCGCGGGCAAGCCCGCCCGAATCGTGATGAAGCTGAACAACCTCGTCGACGAGGCGGTGACCAGCGCCCTGTACGACGCCTCGAACGCGGGCGTCAACGTCGACCTCGTCATTCGCAGCATCTGCGCGCTGCGCCCGGGGATCAAGGGCATGAGTGAACGCATCCGGGTTCGCAGCATCCTCGGCAGGTTCCTCGAGCACTCACGGATCTTCCGCTTCGGCGAAGGCGACGAGGACGAGATCTGGATCGGGAGCGCCGACATGATGCATCGCAACCTCGACCGACGCGTCGAGGTGCTGGTCCGTATCGGTGACGCCGAGCAGCGGTCTCGCCTCCGTTCCTTCCTCGAGCTGGCGGTGACCGACGCCGGCGCGTGGGAGCTGGGCCCGGACGGATCGTGGACGCGCGGTACGGCCGATCCCGCGAGGCCTCCGCTCCAGGAGATTCTCATGGCCCGCGCAAGCCATGCCATGATCGACCGATGACGGAGCGCGAGATCAAGCTCTCCCTACCCGGTCGATTCACCATTCCACCGCTCCTGGTCGACGGAACGCCCCTGACCCAGCACGCGCTTTCGGACCTTGACCTGCGAGCAACGTACTTCGACACCGCTGATCTGCGGCTGGCACGCCACGGCGTCACCCTGCGCTATCGCACGGGCGAAGCCACCGGTCCCACGTGGACGCTCAAGCTGCCTGTGGCCAGCAACAGCTCGACCACGATGGCGCGGGACGAACTCCAGTTCGACGGCCCGAGGCGTGAGCCGCCCACGGAAGCCCGCGCCCTCGTCACCGCCTATGCGCGGCGCGAGCCGCTGGTGGCGGTGGCGACACTCCGCACCAAGCGGCGACGCTGGCGTTTCCGGATCGGCGAGACCGAGGTGGCCGAGCTCGCCAACGACGAAGTCTCGGTCGTAGAGGGTCGTCGCATCGTCTCCCGCTTCAGGGAGCTCGAGCTCGAGGCGATCGAGGACGGCGCGCCGTTGGAGGATCTCGCCGAGCAGCTTCGTGTGGCCGGCGCCACCGATGCGGAACCCATCCCCAAGGTCGTGCGGGCTCTCGGTTCTCGCGCCACCGCCACTCCGGACATCTCACCGGTGGTGCTGCCGTCGGAGCCGACGATCGCGGACGCGCTCGCCGACTCGATCGCCGACGCCCTGGTGCGGCTCCTGCGAAACGACCCACTCACGCGGATGGGGGATGCGGAGGGCCTCCACCAGCTGCGCGTTTCTCTCCGCCGCCTTCGGAGTGACCTCCATACGCTCGAAGACATGGTGGAGCCGACCTGGCTGGCGCGGGTGGAGCCGGACCTGCGCACCGTGGCCGACGCCCTCGCCGACGCCCGTGACCTGGATGTCCTGGTCGAGCGGCTGACCCCGGCGGATGGCGCCCAGATGGCCGCGCTCGCTCCGCTCTTCGCGACGCTCGACCGGCGCCGTGCGAAGGCGAGGGACGCCGTCGTCCGCATCCTCAACGAACCGATCTACCCGGCGCTGATCGACGAGCTGGTCGCGGCGGCATCCCGGCCCCCGGTCGCCCCTCCGGCAGCCGAACCGGCGGCAACCGCGCTGCCGCCCCTCGTGCTGGCGGCGTGGGCCCGTTTCGAGCGACGAGCCGAGGACCTGTCGAGCGACAGCGCGGACGCCGACTTCCACCGAACGCGGATCGCCGCGAAACGGGCCAGGTACGCAACCGAGCTGGCGGCTCGCGTGCTGGGTGGACGACAGGCGGCCGGAGCCAGGCGGCTGGCCGGCCGGTTGGCGGACGTGCAGGACCAGCTCGGCACCCTCCAGGACGCGGCGGTTGCCGAAACGACGATGCGGGCAACACTCGAAGGTCAGCAGCCGGAGGCCCAGTACGCCTTCGAGATCGGCCGGCTGGTCGAGCAGCAGCGCAACCTCGCGGCCGAAGCTCGTCGCGCGTTCGCCCAAACGTGGACGGACCTGCAGCGACGACGCTGGCGGAAGTGGGCCACGACATGAGCGGCCCGTTGATTCGGGCGGCCGGTGGCGTCGTGTGGCGTCCGGCATCACTGCCAAACGGGGAGGTCAGCGTCGAGGTCGCGGTCATCCACCGGCCGCGATATGACGATCTGAGCCTGCCAAAGGGGAAGCTCGCCACGGGGGAATCGGACCTGGAGGGCGCGGTGCGCGAGGTCCTCGAGGAGACCGGCTTCCACGTTCGTGTCGGGCGGCCGCTCGGCGAGACGCGCTACGACAAGGCGACCGCCGACGGCCTGCGCCCGAAGGTGATTCGATGGTGGGCGATGCAGGCCGAGGAGGGCGCGTTCTCCGCGACCCGCGAGGTGGATGAGCTGCATTGGCTGTCACTCGCCGACGCGTCCGAGCGGCTCACGCGTCCCACCGACCGCGAGGTCCTTGAGCGATTCGCCCGGGGTGTCGCGCCGACGCGCACCGTGCTCCTCGTCAGGCATGCCTCAGCCGGCAGCCGATCCGGCTGGACGGGGGACGACCGGGAGCGCCCGCTCGACGAGTGCGGCATTGCCCAGGCCGACGAACTCGTGCGCCGCCTGTCCCGCTTCGAGGTTGGCCGCGTCGTGTCGGCCGATGTCCGCCGGTGCGTGGACACCGTTGCGCCGGTGGCCGAGGCGCTCGGCCTCTTGCAGGATGTCGAGCCGCTCCTGGGGGAGGTCGCCTATCCCGGCCGTGAGGAGGAGGCCGTGGCGCTGGTCCGCCACCTCGGGGACGTGGAGGTGGATGCCATCGCCTGCAGCCAGGGTGACGTGATTCCCGACCTTGTGGGGCGCCTCGCGACCGCCGATGGCCTTGCGCTGGACGAGCCAATCCGTGCAGGCAAGGGATCGACGTGGGCGCTCACGCTCGACGCCGATGGCCGCCTGGTCGCCGCCGACTATCTGGAGCCCCCGCGGCCATCCGTCTGCAGCGGCGAGGACGCCGCCTAGCCGATCGCGCGCGCTCAGCCTCAACGCTCCGAGCGCGGGACCTCGATCCAGAAGGTCGACCCGACGCCCTCCTCCGAGCTCAGGCCGACTGCACCGCCGTGCGCCTCGGCGATGTGGCGGACGATCGCCAGGCCGAGCCCGGCACTGCCGCCGAGCTCGCGCGCGTCTCGTTCCCGCGCACGAGAGCGGTCGACCTTGTAGAAGCGCTCGAAGATGCGTTGCTGATGCGCCTCCGGGACGCCGATGCCGTCGTCGGCGACGGTGAAGCGCACCCGGTCATCCAGTGGCTCCCAGCCGACACGCACCTCGCCACCGGGATGGCTGTATTTGACGCCGTTGTGGGCCAGGTTGAGCAGGGCCTGGCCGAGACGCGCCGGATCGGCCAGCGCGCGGACGTCCGACGACGGAGGCGGGAGCCGCCTGATCGTCACCCCCCCGCGCTCTGCCACCGGACCGATACGGGCCACGATGTCCGCGACGACCTCCTCTGGATCCAGCGACTCCAGCGCCAGCTTGGTCTCGCCGGACTCGATCATCGAGAGGTCGAGCAGCTCGTCGACGAGCTGGGCGAGGTGATCGGTCTCGCGCTCGATCTGGGTGGCGAAGTCGCGCATGGTCGCGTCGTCGTCGACGGTGCCGGAGCTCAGCGTCTCAGCCAGCAGCTTGATCGAAGTGAGCGGCGTCCGCAGCTCGTGGCTGATGTTGGCGACGAAGTCACGCCGTACCCGCTCGATCCGGCGCAGGGCCGTGATGTCGTGCAGCGACATGACGAGCCCGCCGTCGTCCAGGGGAACGACGTCGATGGCGAACTGGCGCATGCCGAGCCGCCCGAGATCCGCCTCGCCGGTCGTCGCCTCGCCGCTGGCGGCGGCCTGTCGCGCAACGGCGTCCAGCGAGGCCGATCCGAAGGCCGCGATCAGGCTCATGCCATATAGCGACGAATCGCCGCGGTCCGCCAGTGACGCCGCTTCCTGCCCCGCTCGGACGATCCGCAGGCGGTCGTCGACCAGGATCAGGAGGTCGCCACCGCGACGCGCGAGCAGGGCTTCGAAGGCGGCCGAAGAGCTGGGACCCGTCACGCGGGTCGTGGGGCGAATGCGTAGCCGACCCCGCGCACCGTGCGGAAGTAATTGTGGCCGTCGGCCCCGCGGAGCTTGCCTCGCAGCCAGCTCACATGAACGTCCACCGTGCGACCGTCACCGAGGTAGTCGTACCCCCAGATGCGCGCCAGCAGCTGGTCACGGGTGAAGATGCGGCCCGGGCTGGCCGCCATGTGGGCGAGCAGGTCGAACTCCTTGGTCGTCAGGTGGATCGGCTCGCCCTGGACCGTGACCTCGCGCCTTGCGACATCGATCGCAACCTTGCCGAACGCGAGCTGGTCGCGACGCTCCGGCTCGTCGGTCTCCCGTCGGTGCCGGCGCAGCACCGCCTCGATCCGCGCCAGCAGCTCCGGACGGCTGAACGGCTTGGCGACGTAGTCGTCGGCGCCAACCTTCAGGCCGACCACGCGGTCGATCTCGTCGCCCTTTGCCGACAGGATGATGACCGGCGTCGCGACGCCCTCACGGCGGAGGACGCGGAGGACCTCCACGCCGCTGAGGCCCGGAAGCATGACGTCGAGGAGGATCAGGTCGAGGCGCTCGTTTCGCGCAGCTTCGAGAGCGGCCTCGCCATCGGCCGCCGAGGTCACGTCGTAGCCCTCGCGGGTGAGGTTGAAGGTGAGCGCCTGCCGTAGGGTGGGATCGTCCTCGACGAGGAGCAACCTGCGTCGCATCGGCCCCCTCCTAGGGGTTGAGGTCCTCGACCTGGCCTGTCGCCAGGAAGACCACGTCCTCGCCGATGTTCGTGACCCGGTCGCCCAGCCGTTCGAGATGGTGCGCGGCGAAGAGCATGTGCGTCGTCTGGCGCGCCCGTTCCGGCGCGACGGCGAGCAGCTGCATGGCGTCCTCGTAGACGCTGTTGTAGAGGTGGTCGATCTCGTCGTCACGCTGGGCCACCCCGCGGGCGTCCGACTCGCTGATGTCGACGAGCGCCCGCATCGCGTCGCGCAGCTGTTCCCGGCAGATCTGCTCCATTCGCGGGATCTGCTTGAGGATCGGAGTCTCAGGCTCGCTGGCCAGCTGCTGGGCGAGCTTGGCGATGTTGACCGCGTAGTCGCCCATGCGCTCCAGCTCTGCCGAGGCGTGATAGAGCGCGAGCAGCTCGCGCACGTCACGCGCCACCGGGCCCTGGGTGGCGATGAGCGTGGTGATCTCGGTGTTGATCTGGCGCTGGAGCTCATTGACCTCGGCATCGTCCCGCCGGACCTGATCGGCGAGCTCTGAGTCGCGCTCGACCAGTGCGCGGCCGGCTCGTTCCAGGGCGTCCTCCACCCGCGCGCCGAGGCGCAGGACGTCGTCCTTGACGCTGTCGAGCGCGCGGTCGAACGTCGCACGCGGCCCCGGCCGCTCCGGTGTCTGACCGACTGCCCCTTCCATTCCGCGCTCCTTGCCCTAGCCGAACCGGCCGGTGATGTAGTCCTCGGTGAGTCGATGCGTCGGCCGCGTGAAGAGATCCTGCGTCCGCGCCATCTCGACGAGATAGCCGGCGCGGTCTTCGCCCATCGTCAGGAAGGCCGTCACGTCACTGGCGCGCGCCGCCTGCTGCATGTTGTGAGTGACGATGACGATCGTGTAGTTCTGCTTGAGCTCGCGCATCAGCTCCTCGATGCGGAGGGTGGCGATCGGGTCGAGCGCTGAGCATGGCTCGTCCATCAGGATCACGTCCGGCTCCACGGCGATCGCGCGCGCGATGCAGAGGCGCTGCTGCTGGCCGCCGGACAGCGCCGTCCCCGGTTCCTTGAGCTTGTCCTTCACCTCGTCCCACAGCGCCGCGCGGCGCAGTGAGCGTTCGACCAGCTCGTCCATGCTGCCGCGATAACCGCCAACCTTCGGGCCGAACGAGACGTTGTCGTAGATGCTCTTGGGGAAGGGATTCGGCTTCTGGAAGACCATCCCGATCCGTCGACGCACCTCGACCGGATCGACGCCGTCGGCATAGAGGTCGACGCCGTGGTACAGGATCCGACCCTCGATCCGTGCGGAGTCGACGAGGTCGTTCATGCGGTTGAAGCTGCGCAGCAGCGTGCTTTTGCCGCAGCCGGATGGGCCGATGATGGCGGTGATCTGGTTCTTCGGGACCGCCAGGCTGATGTCGCGCACCGCCCGGAAGGAGCCGTAGAAGCAGGAGAGATTCTCCAGCTCGAAGACGACCTCGTCGTTCGCGAACTCCATCGCCTCCGCGCGTCCGCTCGTCGCGGGCGCGATCGGCTCAGCCTCATCGAGCGTGGTCACGAGCCGTATTGTCGGCCCTGCGCCGGCGGCGTGCTCGCCGACCGGGATCGGCTTCGTCTCGGTTTCGACGGTCACTGGCTCACCACTTTCGGTCATATCGGTTCCGCAGCAGGATGGCGCTCGCATTGACGAGCAGGATGACGACGAGCAGCACGACGATCGCGGCCGAGGTGAGTGCGCGGAACTCGTCCTGAGGCTGCCCCGACCAGTTGAAGATGATGGTGGGGAGGGCGGTGTATGCGCCGGTCAGCATGTCGCCGACACCTCCGTTGCTGAACGTGCCGGCGATGGCGCCGACCATCAGGAGCGGCGCCGTCTCACCGAACGCGCGGGCCAGGGTCAGGATCGTGCCGGTCAGGATCCCAGGCGCGGCGTACGGCACCACGTGGCTGCGGACCATCTCCCAGCGAGTCGCACCGACGCCGAGTGCGGCCTCGCGAATGCTGTTCGGCACAGCCCGCAGCGCTTCGGAGGTGGTGATCACCGCGATCGGGAGCACGAGCACCGCAAGCGTCAGGCCGCCGGCGATGAGGGATTTGCCCAGGCTCAGGGTGCTGACGAACAGGGCCAGTCCAAGCAGCCCATAGACGATGGCGGGCACGCCCGCGAGGTTGCGGATGTTGGTCCGGATCAGCCGCGTCAGCCACGTGTCGTGGGCGTACTCCTCGAGGTAGATCGCCGCACCGATGCCCATCGGCAGCGCGATCACCGCGACGAAGCCCATGAGCAACACGGAGCCGAGGATGCCCTGGGCGATGCCTGCGCGAGCAGGTCGTGACGAAAGGGGTGACGTGAGGAAGTCGAGCGGGCGCTCCGCGAATACCGGCAGCGAGCGGATGAGGATGTCGGCCACCAGGACCACGAGCACGCCGAGCGCGACGAGCAGCGAGAGCAGCAGCGCCCCCTGCAGCAGGAGCCCGCGCCTGTCGCCGCCGCCGGAGCGCAGCCGTTTCTCGACTGCCTCGCGCGTGGTGATCGCCTGTGCTCGCGTGGCCATCAGTACTGGCGCCTCACGCGGCGGACGAACGCTTCGCTGATGAGATTGAGCGCAAGCGTCATCAGGAACAGCAGCATGCCGACGAAGAACAGGCTCTCGAAGGTCAGCTCGGCGCCGCGCACATTGTCGGAGCCGATGGCGAGTGCCGTCATGGCGGCCGTCATGGTCTGCCCCGGCTCGAACGGGTTGACCTCGAACAGCGAGCCGCCGGTCCCGCCGGCGGCGATCGAGACGATCATCGTCTCGCCGATGGCGCGCGAGACACCGAGCAGGAGCGCGGCGACGATGCCAGACACGGCGGCAGGCACGACGACGCGCAGCGTGGTCGTGCGTTTCCTGGCTCCCAGGCCGTATGAGGCTTCGCGCAGGTAGCTGGGCACCGCGTGCATGGCGTCCTCGCTGATCGACGCGACGAGCGGCGTGATCAGGATGCCGACCGCCAGCCCGGCCGACGCCATGTTCGACAGCGGCGCACCCGTCAGTGGCTGCACGAGGTTCGGGCTGATCCAGGTGAGGGCGAAGAAGCCGAGGACGACGCTCGGAATCGAGGCGAGGATCTCGAGGATGGGCTTGAGCAGCTTTCGCACGCGCGGCGAGGCGTACTCCGACAGGTAGATCCCGGCGCCCAGGCCCAGCGGGGTCGCGACGAGCATCGCGACGCCACTGATGACGAGGGTGCCGGCCACGATGGTCGGGATGCCGTACAGGCCGCGGCGGGGGAACCAGCCGTCTGCCAGCAGGGCACTTGCATCGACGTTGATCAGGAAGTACAGGGCGTTGCCGAGGAGCGAGAAGATGATCGCGCCGCTGATGAGGATCGACAGGCCGGCAGCCGAGAGGAAGAAGGCGCGGACGAGCAGTTCCCTGGTGCGCCGGCGGCCGGCAATCTGGAAGTCAGCGGGCGTGAGACGCGCAGACGGTTGTGCGTTGCTGGCCGTCATCGGTCACTCATGGTACTTCGGCGGCGGGACGTGGAGCGCCGGGCCGGGCAAGAGGAGCTCGCCCGGCCCGGTGGAGGTGGAGGGCCCTCTGTCAGCGGCCGTCCCAGGTCGCGCGGGCCTCCTCGAGGGCGGCTGCGTCGAGGGCGACGTAGTCGGCCTCGGTCACGGCGGCGATCCCGTCATCGGAGAGGTAGTAGTCCACGAACGCGGCCAGCTCTGGGCGGGCCGCGGCCTCCTCGGCATTCACGTAGATGAACAGCGGGCGGCTCATGGGGTAGTCGCCGGATGCGATCGTCTCCGGTGTCGGGGCGACGCAGCCGTCTCCGCCGTCGACCTCGAGCGACTTCACGCTGTCGCTGCTCTCATCGGCGAAGGCGAAGCCGACCCAGCCCAGCGAGCTCGGGGAACCGCCAATGTTCTCGATGATCACGTTGTCATCGGCTGAGGCCTGGTAGTCGGGTTGCGTGACGGCCTCCTGGCCTCGAGCCTCGGCGAGCTTGGCGATCGCGAACTCGACGAAGCTGTCGTATGTGCCGGACTCCTCACCGGGCGCGGTGATGTCGAGGGGTGCGTCCGCGGGGTACGGCGCGTGGATCTCGCCGTAGTCGCCCGAGCCGATCTCATCGGCGAGCGCATCGGCGTCGGACCAGTTCTCGAATCCCTGTGACTCGGGGCCGAGCAGCGCGTACAGGTCGGCAAAGCTCAGGCAGGTCACGTCGGCGTTGTCATGCGAGGTGATGACGCTCAAACCGTCGATCCCGACCTGGAGCTCGACGTAGCTGATGCCCGCCTCGTCGCAGAGCGCCGCCTCCTCGTCCTTGATGGCACGAGACGCATCGGCGACGTCGATCTCACCGGCGCAGAAGAGGGCAAAGCCGTCGCCGGTGCCGGGCCCGTCGACGGAATACTGGACGTCGGGATTGGCGGCCGAGAAGTCCTCGGCCACGATCGAGCTGATCGGCTCGACCGTCGATGAGCCCGAGATGACGATCTCGCCGCTCAGGTCACCGCCGGCTGTCGCGGGTGCCGGATCGTCGGAATTGCCGGCGTTCGGGTTGCTGGAACATGCAGCGAGGGTGAGGATCCCCACCGTCGCGATCGCGAGCGCGGGTCGGAGCCCGATGCGCTTGAGGTTCAATTCATCTCCTCCGAGTGGCTGCCCCTGCCGCATGGCACGTCGGGCGCACGTTGATAGCTCCAGCCTCGGGGGTCGCGTTTAACGCTGGCTTAGCGATGGGTCAACGGTGTGTTAAGGGCGCCGATGCCGGCCCGCGGCCGGCTGAGCGCAGGGTCCACGCGAGGCCTGGCTGACCGCAGGCGTCAGCCCAGGATGGGGCGCAGGACGAGGTACGCGAGCGCCGCGGCGGTCGCGGAGGCCGGTAGCGTGAGGATCCAGGCGGTGACGATGCTGCGAGCCACGCCCCAGCGGACCGTCTTGAATCGGTCCGACGAGCCGACGCCCATGATGGCCGAGCTGATGACGTGGGTCGTGCTCACGGGCATCCCGAAATGGGAGGCCGTGAAGATGACGGTCGCCGCGGTCGTCTCGGCGGCGAAGCCGTGGACGGGGTCGAGCTTGACGACCCTGCTTCCCATCGTCTTGATGATCCGCCAGCCGCCGGCGGCAGTACCGAGGCTGATCGCGCTCGCCGCCACGATGATCACCCAGAGCGGGACCACGAACTCGGGGATCACGCCCGCCGTCACCAGCGCCAGGGTCATGATCCCCATCGTCTTCTGGGCATCGTTGCTGCCGTGGCTGAACGCCATCCACGCGGCCGAGAGCACCTGGAGCCGACGGAAGACGCCGTTGAGCCGAGCCGGATGGGCGCGCCGGAAGACGTTGAAGATCAGGGCCATCAGGAGCAGCCCGACGACGAACCCGATGATCGGCGACGCGACGAGCGGGAGGAGGACCTTGCCGACGATGCCGTCGATCTGCCAGGAGCCGAAACCGGCCGCGATGAAGGCCGCTCCCAGCAGCCCGCCGATCAGCGCGTGGCTCGAGGACGACGGGATCCCGAGACGCCAGGTGAGCAGGTTCCAGATGATGGCGCCCACCAGTGCCGCGGCGATCACCGTCTGCGACTCGGCGCTCGTCCCCTTGATCAGGCCCGAGCCGACCGTCGACGCCACTGCCGTACCGGTCAGCGCGCCGGCGAAATTCGCAACGGCGCTCATGGCGATGGCCCACGCCGGCTTCAGGGCACGCGTGCTGACACTGGTGGCGATCGCGTTGGCGGTGTCGTGGAACCCGTTGATGTAGTCGAACGCGATGGCCAGTCCGAGGACGGCGAGCAGGACGAGGGTGAAGCCCTCAAGCATGCTTGACGACGATCCGCTCGATCACGTTGGCCACGTCCTCACACGAGTCGATCGTGTCCTCGAGGAGTGTGTAGAGGTCCTTCCACTTGATGATCTCGACCGGGTCATTGCCGTTCGTGAAGAGCGCGGCGATGGCCTGGCGAGCGACGCGGTCGCCGTCGTTTTCGAGCCGATGGATCTCTATCCAGTGCGGGGTGATGTCCTTGAAGCCCTTGAGCTTCTCAAGTGCCCGCACGATCTCCTCACATTGCCGCACGACGATCGCCGTCTGCTCGCGCGCGGTGTCGGTCGGCGCATCGATCTTGTAGAGGAGACACGTGTCGGCCACCTCCTCGATGAAGTCCAGGACGTCATCGAGGCGGCTGATCAGCTGATGGATGTCCTCGCGATCGAACGGCGTGACGAAGGTGTGCTCGAGCTTGTGGCCGATGTCGTGGCTCAGCCCGTCGCCCTTTCGCTCGAGGTCGCGCAGCTGGCTCGCGAGCCGCTCGCGCTGGTCGTAGGAACGGAAGAACTCCTCCAGCAGCCGGGCGCCCGCCAGGACATTGTTGGCATCGTCGACGAAGAGCTCGAAGAACTTCTCCTCGCGCGGAATGAAGGGAAGGCGCATGAGCGCGTGGGGACTCCATGAGGGAGCGCGGGGGAGCGATGGCTCCTCCATCGCTCGTGGGCTCGGCGCAAGCGTACTCGTTCGATGCCGCACAGGCGCGCACAGCCGGGCAGCAACCAGGGCGGACTTGATTATATCGATGGTGATCGATATAGTGCGCGAATGCGAAGCACCGACCCCGACGTCCAGCTGCTCTCCGCCCTTGCCGATCCGGTCCGCCTGTCGTTCGTCCGGCAGCTCGCCGAGAACGACGGCATCTGCGCATGTGACTTCAGCGAGTGCTGCACCGTCAGCCAACCCACCATCAGCCATCACCTGAAGGTGCTTCGCGAGGCCGGGGTGCTCAGCAGCGAGCGCCAGGGCACGAACATCATCTACTCGCTGTCCCCGGACTTCGCCCATCGCTGGGCGGGGCTCGGCGCCAGCCTGTCCGGCCTCGTCCAGGTCGGCTGACCGTGAAGGAGCCTCCGATGACCGATCAGATCCACGAGATGGTCCGCGAGCGTTACGCCGCGGCAGCCACGCAGGCAGCGGCCGGAACCGGGGCCTGCTGCGGGCCCGAGGACGGCATCGGCGCCGGCCTGTACAGCGTGCTCGAGCGAGACGAGCTGCCGGACGCGGCCGTGCTTGCATCGCTGGGCTGCGGCAATCCGACCGCCGTCGCCGACCTCCACGAAGGCGAACGAGTGCTGGATCTCGGGTCGGGGGGCGGGATCGACGTGCTGCTCTCGGCCCGCCGTGTTGGACCGACGGGCCGTGCGTTCGGGCTCGACATGACCGACGAGATGCTCGCCCTCGCAAGGCGCAATGCCGACGAGGCCGGCGCCACGAACGTCGAATTCCTCAAGGGTCAGATCGAGGCGATCCCCCTGCCGGCCGGTTCGATCGACGTCGTGATCAGCAATTGCGTGGTCAACCTCGCCGCCGACAAGCCGGCGGTCTTCCGGGAAATCGCGCGCGTCCTGCGTCCCGGCGGCCGCATCGGGATCAGCGACATCGTCGCCGACGACGCACTGACGCCCGCCCAGCGCGCTGAGCGCGGCTCGTACGTCGGCTGCATCGCGGGCGCTCTGTCGTTCACGGAATTCGAATCGGGGCTGCGCGATGCGGGGCTGATCGATGTCTCGCTGACCACCACCCATCTCGTCACCGATGGCATGCACAGCGTGATCGCGAAGGCAACCAAGCCCGCCTCGGCCGCTGCGGCGGCCCCGATGGCCGAGCTGGCGATGGCGACCTCCGGTTGCGGCTGCGGCTCTGGAGGCTGCTGCTAGGCCAGACCGGCCAGCCGAGCTAGGGCGGCCGCCGCGGCGGCCACCACGACCACGATCAGGATCGGCGCGCGCAGCATGATCGCCAGGGCGGCCACGGCCACGCCGATGAGCCGGGCGTCGGCCACCAGGTGCTGGCCAGATGCGAACGTGTTGGTTGCGACCAGTGCCGCCAGCAGCGCGGGCGCCAGCATCGCCACCACGCTCTGCACGCGCTCCGGCAGCGGTCGCCCGCCGAGCAGCACCGGGCCGGAGGCCTTGATCGCGATCGTGCCCAGCCCCACGGCCAACACGACGAGCCAGGCGTCGCTCACCTTCGGACCAGGCCGATCAGCGCAGCAGCAGCGGCGGCGATGATCGGGACGCCCGCCGGCGCGAACGGCACCAGCGCGAGCGCGATCCCGGCGCCGAGCAACGCTGCGGCCACCGCCTTGCCGCCACCAATCTGAAGCATCAGCAGCGCGAGGAAGAGCGCCGGGAAGGCCGCGTCGAGACCGAGCGCCGCCGGATCGCCGAGCGCCTCGCCGCCGAGGACGCCGATCACCGTTCCCGCCACCCACGCCAGCCAGAGCACGACGCCCGCGCCGACGAGCCGCTGCGGGTCGAACCGGCCGTCGCCGCGCGATGCGATCGCCCACGACTCGTCGACGATGAGCTGAGCCGTCAGAAAGCGCCGCAACGGACCTCCGCGCAGGAACGGCGCGACGCTCACACCTATCGGGACGTAGCGCGCATTCAGCAGCAGCGCCGCTGCAATGGCGGCGATCGGCTGTCCGCCGCCGGCAAGGATCGACGCAGCGGCGAACTGTGCCGAACCGGCGAAGGTGGTGGCGCTCATGACGATCGCCGGCAGTGCCCCCATTCCGCCGGACGAGGCCGATAGGACGCCGAACGAGACGCCGAACAGGCCCACCGCGACTGCCAACGGCAGCGCCGTCACGGCGCCATGGCGCAGCTCAAATCGACTGTGCGGCTCGTTCTCCACGGACCGATGCTAGCGGCCGGTGGCGATCGTCACCCGGTGCCCGTCGGCACCACTGCCGATCCTCGGAGAGGTGCAGTCCGGTGCGGAGGATGGCAGTATGGACGGCCACATGCCGGCGCGGTACCCGAGCCACCGTCGCCCCTGATCGGATCCAGGAGGACCATCCCGCATGACCCGTTCTCGCCGCGGCACCTTCTCGATACTCGCGATTGCGACAAGCCTGACACTGGCGTTGCCCGCCAGTGTGCTCGGCAACCACGGCTTCCCGAATCCCGCTCCGTACGTCGCCTTCACGGGCGCCGTGACTGACGGCCGGATCGTGCCGCTCATCAACAGCGGCGACGAATACCAGGGCATAACGTTCGAGGGGATCCCGGACGGGATCGGCGTCGTGCCAGGCACCGGCACGATCGACCTCTACGTGACCCATGAGCAGTCCCACGTGCCATTCAGCGGATTCGCCGACTTCCAGGATTCGTCGGTCTCGCGCGTCACCGTCGACATCGCGGATCCGGACGACATCCAGGTCACCGGCCTGGACGTGGCCCTGTCCCCCGACCTGGGCTTCATTCGGTTCTGCTCGGCCACTATGGTCGGCCCGGCGGAGGGGTTCGCCGATTACACCTTCCTGGTCAACGAGGAGTCCAACGACATCATCGACGTGCCCGCGGGCGCTCCGTACGGGGCCGATCCGGCCGTCGCGCCCTATCGACAGGCCGGGTACAGCGCGGCCCTCGACACCTCCGACGGGTCGGTGACCACGCTCACAACGATGGGCAGACACAATCACGAGAACACGGTCCCCGTGCCTGGCGGCTGGAGGTGGACCGCCGCACTCTCGGGGGACGACACGTTCACGGCACCCTCATCGCAGCTCTACCTGCACACGGCGAACGATCCCGCGCAGCTCGTCTCGGGCAAGGGACAGCTGTGGGCCTTCCAGGTGACGGCTACCGACGAGGGAACGGTCGACCCGTATGACCCGCAAAACAATGCAAACGACTACCTCGAGATCGGCACCAATGAGTCGTGGTCCGGCCGATTCATTCACGTGCCGAATGACATCGCCCGCGGCGTGACGGCGGAGGCGCCGCAGACGGCGCTCGAGAACTGGTCGAATGCGAACAACGTGTTCCAGTTCGTCCGCGTCGAGGACATCGGCTATGACCCTGACAGTCCTCGGACGGTGTACTTCGCCGATACCGGCACGACCAGGTTGTCCGAAGATCCCAACACGGGCGGCTCGTGAGACTCGCCTCCGGAGGCACGAACTCCGACGGCCGCGTCTTCAAGATGGTCCTGAACGCGAAGGATCCGCGCATCGTCGACTCGTTCAGCATCGTTCTGGACGCGAGCTCGGTTGGCATGCGGAACCCCGACAATATCGCGGTCGGGCACAACAGCATCATGGTCCAGGAAGACCCGCCGTCCGGCGCCAAGGTGTGGCGCTACGACTTTGCGGGGAATTGGACGCATATTGCGACCGCGACGCAGCCGATCGCAGAGACGAGCGGAATCGTCGATGTTTCCACCTGGCTGGGCCCGGGTTGGTGGGCGCTCGACGTCCAGTCGCACGTGAACAAGGACCTCGGTCCGGCGGGGCAGGTCTACACCACGCCGATCACCGGGACGCAGATCACCTACCAGACGCGCCGTGAGGATGGCCAGCTGCTGCTGATGCAGATTCCGGGCAGCTGACCCACCCCGGTCCCAATCGCAGGAGCCGCTCGGTCCGCCGGGCGGCTCCTCGTATTCGTGGTCGTGGTGCTGGCTTGACACGAGTCATATATTCACAATATGACTCGTATCGCTAATAGCCGGACATACAGGAGCAAGCTCCGGGAGGAGCAGGCCGAGGCGACGCGGGCTCGCATCCTCGACGCCACCGGTCCCCTGATGGCCCGCGGGGTCACGAGCCTCTCGATTCCGGCCGTGGCGCGCGAGGCTGGCGTATCGGTGCCGACGGTCTACCGCCATTTCGCCACGAAGCAACAGCTCATCGAGGCGATCTACCCGCACGTCATGCGGCGGGCCGCGATCAACCAGCCGCCACCGCCGCGCTCGATCACCGAGCTTCGGGACGGTGTGCGCGGGTACCTCGAGCACCTGGATTCGCTCGACGACCAGGCGCGTGCCGCCATGGCAAGCGGGGCCGCGGACGAGGTGCGAGGAGCGACCATGCCATTTCGAGTTGCGGTGTTTCGCGAGGTGGCCGACTCGGTCGAGCCCAAGCTCGCGGACGCAGATCGCGACCGTATCGCGCGTCTCCTCGTGGTCCTGACGCAGTCGTCTTCGCTGCGGATGTGGCGTGACCATCTCGGCATGTCGATCGACGAGGTCGCGGAAGAGATCGACTGGGTGGTGAAGGCGGCCATCGCGGCCGCAACCAAGAGGAGTGGACGATGACCGTCGCAGGGGTTCGACGCCTTCGAGACGTACGCATGACCGATGTCGCCGAGGTCGGCGGCAAGGCGGCCAGCCTCGGAGAGCTGCTCGCCGCAGGCGTCAGCGTTCCGGATGGTGTGGTCCTGACGGCCGACGCAGCCGCCATGACGGCTGACGAGCGCCGATCGCTGTTGTGGGTGGGCGCCGGTGACCTCGGGATCGGGCCCTTCGCCGTCCGCTCGAGTGGAGTCTCCGAGGATGGCGCGGGTCAGTCGTATGCGGGCATGTACGAATCGGTGCTGGACGTTGCCGCCGGCGACCTCGCGGAGGCCACCGACCGATGCCTTGCCAGTCTCCACTCGGCACGCGCAACCGAGTACGACCAGACGGTCGACGGCCGCATGGCGGTGATCATTCAGCAGATGGTCGCGCCGATCGCGGCCGGGGTGGCCCTCACCGCTGATCCGATCAACGGGGACAGACGCTCGTGCGTCGTAACCGCCGTACGCGGCACCGGGGAGCGGCTGGTGTCCGGGACGGCCATCGGTGACGAGTGGGTCGTCCGTGACGATCGCGCTGAGGCCCGCCGCCAGCCGGAGCACGCCATCGATCGCCGGCAGGCGCTGTCAGTTGCCGCAGAGGCCCGACGCATCGCAGACGCCCGCGGGACCCCGCAGGACATCGAGTGGGCGATTGATGGGCAGGATCGGCTCTGGATCCTGCAGGCCAGGCCGATGACGGCGCTTCCGCCCGACGTGTCCTGGGACTCGCCGGCGCCGGGCGCATACACCCGCATGCTCCGATTGGGCGAGTGGATCGGTGAGCCGGTCACTCCGCTCTTCGAGTCGTGGCTGCTGACGGCCATGGAGGACCGCATGCACGCGCTCTTCCGGGAGCTCATCGGACAGATCGCACCGCGGCCCTATCACGTCGTGGTCAACGGCTGGTACTTCTACTCGATCAACTTCATCTCCGGAGGCGCCCTCCTCCGCAGTCTGCCCGGCATGCTGGTCACGCTCATCCGCACGCCGCGTCACCTCGCAGGGATCATTCCGCCGACCGTTCGCCACGCTTATCCGGTCGTCGAGCGAATGTGGCGCGACGACCTGCAGCCGCGCTACCGCGCCTCCGTGGCCGCTGCCGACGGCAGGGTCGAGACGCTCCCCCTCGCCGATCTCCCTGCACTGATCGACGAGCTGGCCCAGCTCGCCGGCGAATACTTTGTCTCGATCGCGGCGCTCAGCGGCGCCGGGTACAAGCTGGAGATGAACCTCGCGCAGTTCTATCGACGGCACCTGGCCCCCTCCCTCGGCGGCAGCCACCTGCCGCTGCTCGCCGGCTTCGAACCGGCGGCCGCTCGGCGAGGCCATGCCATCGCGTCGCTCGACTGGATTGACGCTCCGATGCCCCTCGAGGCAACCGCGGCACCGGCCGAGACCCACAGCCGCGTGGTCGAGGCGAGGGAGGCAGCCGAGGCCGCTGCCTTCGAAGCGCTTGCCTCGTCACCGCGCCGGCTTCGCGCCTTCCGCCGCCTGCTGGCCGATTCGCAGCACATCGTCCCGATTCGCGAAGAGCAGACCGATGAGCTGACGATCGCGTGGCCGGTCATGCGACGGGCAGTTCTCCGCATCGGCGAGGCATTGGCTGCCCGGGGGGCGATTGCCGATGCCAAGGACGTGTTCTGGCTGACTCGGGCGGAGGCCCTCGCGGGCCTCGAAGGCGCAGCGCTGCCGCCGACCATCGACGTGGCGGCTCGGAAGTCGCTCCGGGCAGATCAGGCCCGCCTGGTGCCGCCGCGGCTCGTCGGCCGGGTCAACCCGATGATCCAGCGGTTGTGGGACAGCTTCCCCGGGCTCATCGGTGCGGTTCCGTCGGACACGGCGCTCGTGTCGGGTGTGCCGGCGTCGCCAGGGCGCGCCACCGGCTCCGTTCGCGTGATCCGAGGCCCGGACGAGTTCGACGAGCTTCAGTCCGGCGAGATCCTCGTCGCGCCGATGACCGCGCCGGCATGGACGCCGCTCTTCACCCGGGCGGCCGCCGTCGTGACCGATGTCGGCAGCGCCGCCGCGCACGCCTCGATCATCGCCCGAGAGTACGGAATCCCGGCCGTCGTGGGTTGCAGCGACGCAACGTCGCGCCTGCACACGGGGATGCGCGTCACGGTGGACGGCAGCACGGGGAACGTCGAGCCCGAGTGAGCGGTGGCCTTTGGTGCTACTGCTCCGGTGCGATGAGGAGCCAGAGCGCCAGCGCGACCTCCGCGACAATGCCGAAGAGGACCACTGCGAGCGTGGACCACGTCGGAACCCCGGGCACGACGGCGATCAGCCACGCCAGCCCGGCGACAGCAATGAGCACGCCAAGGGCGTCCGGCGCGAAGGTCGACCGCGCGATGAGGTACCCCAGCACCATGAGGAAGGCCGCGAACGGGAGCAGCGCGAGACGAAGCGTGCCGGTGTCGGCGCGCACTTGCCCGACACCCTGGATCACGTAATGGATGAACGCCAGCGGTAGTAGCGCCAGCGCAATGAGCGGGTCGGCAGGCGCGAACAGCCGATACAGCAACACCGCGAGCACAAAGCCCGTCGCACTCCCGACGAGCTGAAGCGGCATGTTCCGGAGCCTCGTGCCCGCCAGAGAGAGAAGCAAGAACGCGACGTACACGAGGCCAACGATCTTCATGGCGCCACCAGCTGAACGAACGCGCGCAACCTATGCACCCTACCGCGCGCCCGTGAACCCCGTGTCAACCACCGCTCGGTCACGGCCAAGTTCTAAGAGGGCCGTGTGGGATTCGAACCCACGACACGAGGATTAAAAGTCCCCTGCTCTAACCGCTGAGCTAACGGCCCGCGTGGAGCATAGCCCGCCGCATGGGCGAGCCGGCCGAGGGCCTTTCAATCGGCGGTATCGAGGGCGATCTGATCAAGCGCCGGCTGAGCCACGAACTGATCGAACGAGTAGTGCACGACACGGTCGGACACAGCGTGGGTGTAGCTCTCGAAGACCAGGGGAACCCACGGCACCACGTTCTCCATCATGTACTGATCCAGCTCGGCCCAGCACTGGGCCTGCGCCGCGCTGGTCCTGGCAAGGCAGAGCTCGATCCGGTCGTCGATGTTCGGAAGGTCGATCGGAACGTAATCCCAGCTCTCCAGCCGTTCCCTGCTCGAGCCGATCATGTTGCCGTTCGTGAAGTCCTCGCCCATGCTTCGTTGGCTGTCGAAGACCGGCCAAAAGAAGTGCGCGGCGTTGAGCGTGTCCTTCGCCCATGGACCTCCTGCGAGAAGCCCGATCCGTTCGCCGCGGGTCGTGGAACGGTCCGATCACGTCGTCCGGCGGAAACGTCGCCAGGATCTCCGCCGTGATGCCGATCTCCGCCAGGTTGGCGACGACGAGTTCCGCCGCCTCGGGACTCAGGCGGAATGTGACCATCCCGACACTCGAGCAGACCGGGTCGTCGCAACGCCCGTCGCCGTCCCCGTCGTACCTCGAGAGCCGCATCTCGTCGCGGGCGGCCGCCGGGTCGCCGTGCGAGCCGGGCGTTCGATACGGGTCATACTCGAGAAGAAGGTTGTCCTCCAGGCTGTCGAGCACCATGTGGCCGGCCACTTCTCCGGTTCGTTCTCCGGCCGCCTGGATGAGCCCCGCCTTGTCGATTGCCAGGTTCATCGCCTTGCGAACGTGGATGTCGTCGAACGGCGGCAGCGCGAGGTTCATCTCGATATACCGGATGATGTCACGCGAGTGGGAGTAGACGCGACCCAGCCCCTGGTCCGCGGAAAACCGCTCGATCTGATCGACCGGCGATTGGGGTGGTGAGCCGGCATTGAACACGAAGTCGATCTCTCCCTTGTCGAGTCGGTCCGACGCTTCTTCCAGGGTGCCACCGATCTCGATCTCGATTCGATCGACATAGGCCGGTCGAAGATCGTCGGTGGCTGGATCCCAGGAGGGATTGCGAACCAGCGTCAGCGACTTAGCCGGCGCGTATCCGGCTGCCGGCACCTGCTCCTCCGCAGGAAGGGCGAAGTCAATCAGCCCGGAGCCCTCAACCATGTACGGGCCAGTTGCGACCATGAAACGCCCGTAGTCGTCGTCGTGGCCGGTCGCGACGCCCAGGGGAGCCGCGGCATCGGCAGGGCTGGGCGGGATCGGCGCGGTATCGGGCAGTGCGAACCGAGCGGGAAGGTCGCCAGCCGGTCGCACCAGGCGTATCCGAAGCGTGTATCGGTCTGGCGTCTCGAGTCCGGACACTGTGCTGGCCTCGCCGGCCAGATATTCGGGCACCCCGACGATCCCAAGCTGAGTGAGCGTCGCGAAGCCCGATGCGCCCGCATGCCGGGGCAATACGCGATTGAACGTCCGTACGAAGTCCGCCGACGTCACCTCGGTGTCTTCAAGGGGCGGCCCATAGTGGATGCCCGCGCGAAGCCGGAAGGTCCAGGTGAGCTCGTCGCTCGAAACCTCGGGCAGAGAAGCGGCGAGATCCGGCCTGAGGGCCGTCCCATCCCGATCGGTCGGATTACCGACGTAGGAGACGAGCGTCCTTGACAGACAGCACCGCTGCAGCTCCTCCGCGTCGTACCACGCGGAGAACTGGGGGTCGAGCGCATTTGTCGCGACCGCCTCGTCTGACGACGCCAGGTTGGATGGGGGCACGATGTCATGCGGCACGGCGAGCCGAAGCGTCCCGCCCCTGGGGAGGTCCTGCGAGGGCGACGAAACCGACTCCGGCGCGGGCGAACTGCGGCAGCCGGTCACGAGCAATGTGACGGCCAAGGCCGCCATCATGCGGTTCCGCCTCAACATCCGGCCGCCCGTGAACGCGTCATGAAGCCTGGACCGAGACCCAGACGCCGCCATCGCCGTCGACGACGACGCCTACGGGCGCCCCATCGACAGCGAAGCTCGCCACGACCGAATCCGTCGCCGAGTCGAGCTTCGCCAATACGCGATCGCCGCTGACCGCGACCCACACCGCACCGGGACTCGTCGCAACACCCAGCGGGCGATTGCCGATCGCCATGGTGGTCACCGGCCGATTTGTCGTGAGGTCGATCCTCGTGACCGAGTCTCCGGATTCGCTCGTGACCCAGACGGCCTCCGCCCCGACAGCGATTGCGGTGGGAGACGTCAGCAGAGGGATCGTGGCGACCGTCTCGTAGGTCGTGGGGTCGATGCGCCATAGCGTGTTGTCAAGGGTGCTCGTGACCCAAACGCTCCCCGCGCCGACGGCTATCGCGCCAGGAGCGGCACCCACCGGGATCTCGTCCGGCGAGGCATGGGAGTTGGTCGTGTCGACCCTGAGGACCAATTCGCGGGTGCGGTCGACAACCCAGACTGCGCCCTCGCCGAACGCGATGGCCTCCACACCGTTGCCGATGGGGATCCTGTCCTCGACCTGTGCCTGACGGGCACCGAACTGGACGATCGAGCCGACATCGCCGGACGCCTGCCCAAAGCCGGTCGTCACCCACACGGCGTCGGCGCCAGACGTCACGCCAGTCGGAGTTCCACCCACCGCCGGGGTGGCTCCAACCTCGCCTGTTGCCGCGTCGATGCGGGAGATGGTTGCGTCGCGGAAGTTGAGGACCCAGACCGCCTGTGCTCCAAATGCCATCCACGTGGGTTGCAATCCAACGTGGACGGCCCGGTCGAAGGTGTCACCCCCTGGCGGTATATGTCCCACTGTGTTGGGCCCGGGTACCACCGGTGCCGCCCACAGGCCGGGCAGCAGGGTCACCGCCGCGGCTGTCCCGACAAACGCGAGGACGGCGAAAACGCCGAGGGTCCATCCGCGCGGCACGAGGCCGCTGAGACTGCTGGCTTCTTCGTGAGTTGCGGGCGGGGTCGCGGACGGCGCATCCATGGCTCCCGGGCGCTGGACCACGGTGAAGAGCCGCCACTCGCCGGGGATTCCCTTGAGCGTCGTGGCACCTCTTTCGGCGAACTCGATGCCCGAGCCGGCTACAAGCTCCCTGACGGTCGCGGTGACCACGACCTCGCCGGGTTGGGCACTTCCCAGCACCCTGGCCGCGGTGTGGACGGCGATGCCTCCGGCTCTGCCCCCGCTGACTTCCACCTCGCCCACGTGAATGCCGGCGCGGATCTCGATGCCGAGCTGCCGCAGTGACTCGATGATGTCGAGGGCACAGAGGATGGCCTGGGCCGGCCTGTCAAAGATCGCGAAGAATCCGTCGCCGGCCGTATCAATCTCACGGCCACGGTGCTGTTTGAGCTGGGCTCGCACCGCGCGGTGATGCCGAGCAACCAGGTCGTGCCAGCCTCGGTCGCCGATGCGGGCGGCGAGTTCGGTCGACCCGACGATGTCGGTAAACAGCACGGTGGCGAGGATGCGCTCGGGCGCGTTGGTGCGCGGCACGCTGATCAGTGTTGCCTATCTGTAAACAACTCACCTCGTAGCATGGTGAACTGATCGGCCGCGGCGGGCCTACTAGGTTGAAAGGGAGGATCCGGATGCTCGAGGGCCCGCTGGCCCCGCTGCGCGTTGTCCTGCAACGAAGCCTCGCCGATTGGCTCATCGTGGCGGCCACCTGGCTGGTGATCGTGTGCGCCACGACGCTGCTTGCGATCGGCGTCCTGTATGGCGATGCGGTGGCCCTCAGCGGCCTCCGGCAGACGCTGGCCGCGGAGCCCGCAGACGCCACCACCATCGACGTCCTGATGCGTGTCGAGCCCGGGGAGCTGGCCAGCGTTGACGATGTGGTCACCCGCCAGTCGCGGCGAATCTTGGGCTGGACCGGCGGGGAGCTGGCGCGGACGATCCGATCGGGGTCGTATGACCTCGGCGGTGCCATCGCCGATGCCTCCGAGACCGATGTGGCGATCTTCGAGGCCGCCGACCGGCTCGTCGATCACGCGACCATCGTCGAGGGCTCGTGGCCCACATCGAATGCCGAGCCCCTCGAGGCAGCCGTGTCGATCGGTGCCGCGACCGAGCTGGGCCTTGCGGTCGGTGACGAGCTGTCGCTCACGAGCCGCGCCGCCGAGGCACGAGTCGTCGAACTGCGAATCGTGGGTGTGTGGCAACCCGATGATCCGGCCGGGCCGTACTGGCTGAACGATCAGCTGGAGCTCACGGGCGTGAGCGAGGGCGCCTCCTTCACGGTCCACGGTCCCCTTGTCATCACCGCCGAGGACCTCATGCGGCGAGTCGCCACCGGCGACCTTGACGTGGGCTGGCGCACCCTACCGGACTTCGGCAACCTGGCGCTCGAGAACGTTCGCTGGCTGCGCAGCGACACCGCGGCGCTTGAGCGCCGGATCCGCTCGGACCTCGGCGACAGCGCGTTCTTCAGCGTGGAGACCGAGCTGCCGCGGGTGCTCGAGGGGGCGGATCGGTCATTGCTGGTCAGCCGTTCCGGGGTGCTGCTGCTCACCATCCAGTTCGTGGTCCTGGCCGCCTACGCGCTCGTCCTGGTTGCCGGGTTGCTGGTCGATCAGCGCAGGATCGAGACGGCCATGCTCCGCTCCCGTGGGGCGAGTGCCGGACATGTCGCGTGGATGGCGCTGCTCGAAGGGCTCGTGCTCGTCGTCCCGGCTGCCCTGGCCGCACCGTGGATCGCCCTCGGCGCGCTGGGGCTGTTCGACGCGATCGGTCCACTGGCGGCGGCGGGCGTTTCAATCGAGCCTCGGGTCGGTAGTGCGGCCCTCATCGTGGCCGGCATCGCGGGTCTGGCATGCCTGATCGGGCTCGTCGTTCCCGCCTTCGCATCGGGGAGGGGACTTGCGGCCGTCCGTCAGACCCTCGGGCGCCAGGGGAATCGGACCCTTGCCCAGCGGCTGGGCATCGACCTCGCGCTCGTCCTGCTGGCCGGGATCGGCCTCTGGCAGCTGCGCCAGTACGGCGCTCCGCTGACGGCGACGGTGCGCGGCAGCATCGGGCTCGACCCGCTGCTTGTGGCGGCCCCGGCCATCGGGCTGCTCGCCGGAGCCATCCTGGCGCTGCGCGTGGTGCCGTTGCTCGCGGAGGGCGGAGAGCGCCTGCTGGGCAAACGCCGGGGACTGGTCGCCCCGCTCGGGGCGCGCCAGCTGGCTCGTCGGCCGCTCCGCTACACCAGGTCGGCCCTGCTTCTCATGCTGGCCGCAGCGCTCGGCACGTTCGCCGCGTCCTACACCACCACCTGGACTCGTTCCCAGTCCGACCAGGCGGCCTACCAGTCGGGTGGCGATCTCCGTGTCCAGGTCGCCAGCTTCCCGGACCTCCCGCTTTGGGCCCTCGGCGACGCCTACCGCGGTGTTCCCGGCGTCGAGCGTGCGATGCCCGTCGTGATCGACACGTTCGACGTCTCCGGCGATGCCGCCGGCGGCCGGCTGCTCGCGCTCGACAGCGCTGCCCTGACCGAGGTGGCGGATGTCAGGCCGGACCTGCTCGGCGGCCTCAGCCTCCAGGCCCTTTCCGATGCGCTGGCTCCGGATCTTGGCGGCATCGCGCCGATTCCGCTCCCCGGCACCCCCGCCTCGCTGGTCATCGACCTCGACACCAGCCTCGAGAGCTTCCCCGGAGAAGACGCGGACGGCAGTCCCACCTTCGCCACGCCCCTCCCCGGAACCCTGCTCGTCGGCACGGTGAGCGTCGCGGTGCGCGACGCAACGGGCGTCATCCACGTCGTCGACGCAACGGGCCAGCTCCAGGCCTCCGTGCCCGGCCAACGAATGGAGGTCCGGCTGACCGCCGAGCTGCCGACCGGGGACGTGGTCACGCCCGACTACCCGCTCGAGATGATCGGCGTCCACCTGCAGCTGCAGCCCCCAGCCGACACGCGCATTTCCGGGGAGATCCGGGTCACCGACGTCGCCAGCCTCGATGACGCCGGCATGCCCACCGACCTCGAACTTGGGTGGAGTTGGCTGTTGGAGCGCGGGCTCAATCCTCCCGAGGCCGCGCCGACGCCTGCGGGCGAGCCCGAGACGGTCGTCTTCTCCGAGGAGCAGCCGATCTACGGCGACGAAGGGCCCCTGAGGCTGCGGCTGGTGCCCGACGCGCTGGCCGAGGTCGGCGACCGGCCGCTACCGGTCGCCGTCAGCCGCACCTTCGCCGACGCGACCGGTGTGGAGGTCGGCGGCTCGGTCGCCATCGGTTCGCTGACGCGACGGACCCAGGTCGAGGTCGCGGCCATCGTCGATGCCTTCCCCACGCTTGATCCGGAGCTCCCGTTCGCCATCCTCGACCTGGGCGGCTACGCGCTGTCCACCTACGCCCGCAGCGGGGACGATCTGTTCGCCGACGAGTGGTGGTTGTCGGTGACCGACGAAGCGTCGGCCGTTGCGGCGCTCGCAGAGGATCCGTATTCGGTCGAGAGCCTCGTCAGCCGCGGCGATCGAACGGCCGAGCTCACCGACGATCCCGTCGCCCTTGGGGTCATCGGCGCGCTCGGCATCGGCTCGACCGCGGCGCTCATCGTGGCCATCATCGGCTTCGTCGTCAGCGCGGTGGTCAGCACACGGGAGCGGCTGGGCGAGTTCGCGCTGCTCCGCGCCCTTGGTCTGTCGCCCGCGCAGCTGTCGGCCTGGCTCACCCTCGAGAACGCCTTCCTGCTCGCCGCCGGGGTCGTTGCAGGCACCGGGCTCGGGCTGGTCCTCTCCTGGCTGGTGCTGCCCTTCGTGACCCTCACCGCCGAAGCGAGGATCGTCGTCCCGCCGGTCCTGGTCGAGATCCCGTGGCTGGCCATCGGGGTCGTCCACCTGCTCGCGGCGGTCTCGCTCGTCGTCACCGTGTTCGTGATCGGCGGCATCCTGCGACGGGTGCCCGTCAGCGGCGTGCTTCGCGCAGGGCAGGACTGACCGATGCGCGCCGTCGGCTTCCTCCTCAACCGCTATCGGGCCGAGATCGGGCCGATGCTGCTGCTCGGTCTGATCGTTGGCGTCACTGCCTTCCTGGCGGCCGCAGGACCGAGGTTGTTCAACGGGGTGGCCGATGACGGCCTTCGTTACGACGTGGCTCGCTCCCAGTCGCTCGAGCGCAACCTCGAGCTCGGCGAGATCGGCAGCCTGAGCGGCGGCAGCGGCCTGCAGCCGGTGGCGGACCGCGGGCCCGAGCTGGAGGCAGAGCTGCCGGAGAGCGTTCGCCGCCTCATCGTCGACACGACCCATCACGCCGAGAGCACGAGCTGGTCCGTGGTGGATCCACCGCGAGAGCACCCCACCTGGCTCCGGTTCCGCTTCCCGGAAGGCGTGGACGAGCGAATCACGTACGTGGACGGCCGGCCGCCGACCGGCGATACCTTCACCATTCCCGGACAGCGTGGGACGGCCCCAGGCGAGCCGGACGATGCGACCGTCTTCGAGGTCGCGCTCTCCACCCAGATCGCCGAGACGCTGGGGGTCGGGGTCGGGGATCGAATGGAGCTGATCCCGGATACCGACGATGCGCTCGTCGGCAGGTTCAGCATTCCCGTGCGCGCCGCCGCGGACGTCGTGGGCATCTACGCGGTGGACGATCCGGCGGAGGAGTTCTGGATGAACGATTCGGCCCTCGAGCTGCCCACCGTCATCGTCATCTCGCCCGAGCTCCAGCTGCTGTACGGGTCCGCGATTCTCTCCGCCGACGCGTATCCCACCCTGATCGGCAACGGGCTGCCGGCGCGGTACGCGTGGCGCTACTTCATCGACCCCGGGCGCCTGGATGCCGGCTCGCTCGACGAGCTCACCGCCGACCTGCGCCAGATGCGGACCCGATACCCCCCGTTCGTGACGACGCTGCGCGATGCCGACGTCACGACGCTGCAGACGGGCCTGCTGGCGCTGCTCGACGGCTATGCGGCCGAGCGGCGCACGGCGGAGGCGGTGCTGGTGACGGCGTCGCTCGGCCCCGCGGCGGTGGCGACCGCGGCCGTTGCGCTCGTCGCGCTGCTGATGGTGCATCGCCGACGCCGCGCGGTGGCCCTGGTCCGCGGGCGCGGCGCATCGGTCGGCCAGCTGCTCGGCTCTCACCTTCTCGAGGGGCTGCTGGTGGCCGCCCCGGCGTCGGCCATCGGGTACGCCGCAGCCATGATGCTGGTAGGCGGTCGGGCGTCCGCCTGGAGCCCGATCATGGCCGTGCTGGTCGCCGGCGGCGCGGCCCTGGTCCTCACGCTCACCGTCCTCCGGCCGGCCATCGCCCCGCTCCGCGAGTCGGAACGGGAAGTCTCCTCGGCGGCCCGGTTGAGCCCTCGCCGGCTCACCTTCGAGGGACTCGTCATCGTGCTGGCCGCCGGAGGGGCGTACCTGCTGCGGCAGCGCGGGCTCGCCGGCGGCAGCACGGCCGGCGAGCTCGCCGGCGTCGACCCGCTGCTGGCAGCCGTGCCGGCGCTCATCGGCCTGGCGGTCGGACTGCTGACCGTGCGCCTGTACCCGCTGCCGCTGATCGCCGCCGGCTGGTTCGCCGACGCGTGGCGCGGGATGGTGCCGGCCTTCGGCCTGCGACGCGCGGCCCGCACTGGAGACGTCGGCAGCCTGCCGCTGATCGTGCTGCTGGTGACCGTCGCCATCGGCGCATTCAGCTCGACCATCTTCGTGACGGTCGAGCGCGGCCAGTCCATTGCCGCCTGGAACGAGGTTGGCGCGGACCTGGCGATCAGGCCGGGGACCCGTCCGTTCCCGTCCGGCTTCGACGGCACGAGCCTCCCCGGCGTCGAGGCCGTTGCACGGATGCACCTCGACGACGCCGTCCTCGGTGGCCGTGGCGGTGTGCGCGTGGAGATGAGCGCCCTCGACACCCCGGCCTACGCGGCCGTGACGGCCGGCACGGAGGCCGATCCGAACCTGCCGCGCGCGCTGCGCGATCCGCCGGGGCCCGACCAGCCGATCCCGGCAGTCCTGTCGACCCGGGCCGCAACCGCCGGCCCGCGGCCGGTCCGGGTCAACGACGAGGTGGACCTGCTGGTATCTGCCCGAACCGTCACGCTGCGCGTCGTCGGGATTCGACAGAGCTTCCCGGGCGTCGACCCAGACACGGCCTGGCTGGTCCTGCCGCTCGAGACCCTGCGTGCCGCTGCCGGCGACCGCGCGTTCACGCCCAGCGTGATCTTCCTGCGTGCGCCGGGTGCGACCGCCGCATCGGTGCAAGAGGCGATGGACGAGGTGCAGCCGGCCACGCTGGTGACGAGCCGGAGCGAGGTGCTCGAAGCCCTCCGTGCCGGTCCTTTGGTGCGCGGGGTCGGCACCGGCTTCGTCCTTGCCGTCGCGATTGCGATTGCGTACGCCGCCCTCGCGACCACGGCCGCTCTGGTGCTGGTGGCTGCCGTCCGCACGCGAGAGACCGCCCATCTGCGCACGCTTGGCATGACACCGCGCGGCCTGCTGGCGCTGTCGGTCGTCGAGCACGGACCGGCTGTCCTGGCGGCCACCGCCATCGGCGTCGCGCTGGGGGTCGGCGTCGCATGGTTCGTCGCGCCGGGGCTCGACCTCGCCGGCCTGATCGGCTCATCGATCGATGTGGCGCTGGTGGTCGACTGGCAGGTGGTCGGACTGTTGCTGCTTGCGCTGGTGGCGGTGCTGGCGATCGGGATCGCGCTCTCCAGCTGGATCGGGCGCCGCGCCAGCCTGGCGGGCTCCACGCGGCAGGGCATCGAGTGAGTCTGCGAGGATGAGCCGATGAGAGAGCCGACAGGCGACCAGCGCGGCGAGATCGTCGACCTGCCCGGAGCCGCGCCCGTCGAGGCGGGTCCGACCTTCGCGCCGCGAGGCCCTCGGCGCCGCACCTTCGGCGAGGGCGCGCAGATCGCGTGCGACAACCTCGTCAAGATCTACAAGGTCGCCGACCTCGAGGTGGTGGCCCTCCAGGGACTCGACCTGTTGGTCGATCCGGCGGAGATGATCGCCATCGTCGGCGCGTCGGGCTCGGGCAAGTCGACCCTGCTGAGCATCCTGGGCGGCCTCGACGTCCCGTCGGCCGGACGCGCCACCGTCGCGGGCCACGATCTCACCGCCATGGGGCGTCGCGAGCGCACCCTCTACCGGCGGCGCGTTATCGGCTTCGTCTGGCAGCAGACCGCGCGCAACCTGCTGCCGTACCTGTCGGCCGCCGAAAACGTCGAGCTGCCGATGATCCTCGACGGCCGGGCCGGCCGCTCCCGTCGCCAGCGAGCGCACGACCTGCTCGCTCTGGTCGGCCTCGAGAGACCGCGGCGAGCATCGGCCCGATCGTCTCAGCGGCGGCGAGCAGCAGCGCGTCGCGATCGCGGTGGCGCTGGCGAACGAGCCGGAGGTCCTGCTGGCGGACGAGCCGACCGGCGAGCTCGACACCGACACCAGCGCAGAGATCTTCGAGCTGCTGCGGCACATGAACCGCGAGCTCGGCACGACCGTCGTCATCGTCACCCACGATCCGCTGGTGAGCGACCAGGTTCAGCGCACCGTGGCGATTCGCGATGGGCGCACGTCATCCGAGACGCTGCGGCGCTCGTCCGTCTCCGACGAGGGCGATCACCAGGTGATCGCGGAGGAATTCGCCGTCCTCGACCGCGCCGGGCGTCTCCAGCTGCCGCGCGCGCACGTCGAGGCGCTGGAGCTCGAGCGGCGCGTCCGGCTGCGCCTCGAGCCGGACCACATCGGCGTCTGGCCCGACACGCACGAGCAGAAGGAGGCGGACCGATGACCGAGCGCTTCAGCTCCGGTCACGGCGGAGCGATGGTGGTCGCCGAGGGCCTGGTTCGCGATTACCCATCGGGCGACGGCGTCGTGCACGCTCTGCGCGGGATCGACCTGCGCGTGGAGCGCGGCCATCTCGTCGCCGTGCGGGGGCGGTCCGGCTCCGGCAAGACGACGCTCCTCAACCTGCTCGGCGGGCTGGACCGGCCGACCGCCGGTCGCGTGGTGGTCGATGGCGACGAGGTGAGCGCGATGAGCGAGGCGCAGCTCGTGGAGTTCCGGCGGGGGACGGTCGCCTTCATCTTCCAGGCCTTCGGGCTGCTCCCGATCCTGTCGGCTGCCGAGAACGTCGAGGTGCCGCTGCGCCTCGTTCGCGCGGACCCGCGAGCCCGGGACGCGCGCGTGGACGAGCTGCTGGAGCTGGTGGGCCTCGGGCCGCGTGCGCGGCATCGGCCCCACGAGCTCTCCGGCGGCGAGCAGCAGCGGGTCGCCATTGCTCGCGCCCTCGCCAACCGGCCGAAGCTCCTCCTGGCCGACGAGCCCACCGGCCAGCTCGACTCGCACACCGGCCACGCGATCATGGGCCTGCTGCGCACCGTGGTCCGCACCGAGGGCGTGACGGCGGTGGTCGCCACTCATGATCCGGCGCTGCTCGACCTCGCCGATCGCGTCGTCGAGATCCATGACGGGCTGCTCACCGAAGCCCCGCGGCCACCCGTTCCCGAGGTCGTGGGAGGCGTCTAGCGGGACTCCTCCAGCCATGATTCGCGGATGGCGCGCGATGCGAGCTCGGTGCGTGACGCGACGTCGTGGCGCTCGAAGAGGCGGCGCAGGTGCGCTCGACCGTCCGCGAGCTGATGCCGAGGCGGGCTCCGATCTCGTCGTTCGAGGCGCCCTCGACCACGCGCCGAACGACGTCGCGCTCGCGATCGGAGAGGGGGACCCCGTCGCCGGGGCGCACGCCGAAGTGGAGGGTTCCGGCGCCGCGCCGCGGATCGCGTCGAGCAGCTCGCGGTGGGGGCCGTCTTGACGACGAAGCCGGCGGCCCCCAGCCGCAGCGCCGCATCGGCGTATTGCGGATAGTCGTACGAAGTCACCACCACCACCGCGGCATGCGCCCGGCGGCTCGTGGCAGGATGTCGAAGCCCGATTCGTCGCCGAGCCTCAGGTCGAGCAGCAGCACTGGACGTCGCTCGTCCGCGAGGATCGGCGCGCAGCTCTCGAGGCTGGCAGCCACGCCGGCGATCTCCATGTCCTCCTGGCGATCGATGAGCGCCGCCGTCCCTCGCGGACGAGCGGGTGGTCGTCGACGACCGCCACGCCGGATCACTGAGGGCCGCCACTCCAGCGCGACCGCGTGCCACCGGCGGGCCAGCGACGCACGTCGAGCAGCGCCCCGATCTGCTCCGCGCGCTGCTGCATGTTCGCCAGCCCGAAGTGGCCCTCGCTCGGCGCCTGTTCCGCCGCATCGGAGCCGATGCCGGGGCCGGCGTCGTCGATCGCCAGCGTCACCCGGCCGTCGCGTTGACGTCGTAGCGCACCGCGATCGGCGGCTTGCCGTGCTTGATCGCGTTGTTGATTGCCTCCTGCGCCACGCGGAAGACGGCGAGCTCGACGTTGGCCGGCGGCCGCTGCTCATCGGATCGCTCCAGCTTCACCTGGCCGCCGGCCAGCGGCTCGACCCGCTCGACGAGCCACTCCAACGCCGCGCCGGCGCCGAGGTCGTCGAGGATCGGCAGGCGCAGGTCCCCCACGACGGCGCGCAGCTTCGTCGCCACCTCGCGGGCCTGCGTGGCCGCCTCGGCCTGGCCCGACTCGTCGAGCGTTCGCACCAGCATGGTCAGCTGCTGGAGAGCGTCATCGTGGAGGTCCGCCGCCAGCCGCGCGCGCTCCGTCTCGGCGGCGGCCACCGCAAGGTCGCGCTGGAGCTGGCTGCGCTGCGCGAATCCGAGGAGCGGCGCCGAGCGTGAAGAATCGCCACACGACGAGCGCGGCCAGCCAGCCGGCGAGGATCAGTTCTCCGCCGCCGCCCGGTAGCAGCAGGGTCGCCGCCACGCCAGGCGTCAGCGCAACCGCCAGCGTCTCGAGCCGCCCGGTGATGGCCTGCGGGTCGCCGGGCCGATCGGCGAATGCGACGGGGATGCCCGGGATGAGCGCGACGAGCCCGATCAGGGGGACGGCGAGGCTCGAGCCGGTGAGGCTCAGGAGGACGATCGACGACCACCAGGCCGGAGGCGAGCATGAAGAGCCGGCCGCGCCAGACCGCATCGGTGTGGCGAGCGGCCACGAGGTGGGCAACGCCGAGGGCGGCGAAGGCCGTCGGCAGCACGACTTCAGGTGCCCCGCCGTCGAACTCCACGAGTAGGTCACCAGCATGACCGGGATGCCGGTCGCCGCGGCCAGGGGGATCGCCGCATCGGTCCACCCGCCACCGAGGAAGCCGCGATTGACGGAGACGCCCGACGACGACCGCCAACCGACGCCCATCACCAGGGCCCACGTCGACTCCTGCCTCACCGCAAGCAGGACGGCCAGCAGCATCAGGCCCCAGGTGAACAGCTCGCGGGCGTTCCGTATTTCGGGCGTGCTTCCCGTCGAGTCCCCGAACGCACCGGAGCGGATGCGCCCGAAGCCTCCGGTGATGACGTCCGCAAGGCCACCGATGGGCAGCAGATGCCACCCGAGCAGAACGGCGATGAGGACGAGCGGGATGCCCGGCGACATGTCGCTGGGCAGGATGAGCGTGAGCGCGGCGATCGGAAGGAGGGCAAGCGAGATCACGCTGACCCAATCCCGCATCGAGCGGTTGGCTCCGAGGCCGGCGATCGCTGCCGGTGCGACCGAAACCGCTGCGATCAGAGACGAAGATCGGTTCGCGTTCGTCCGGGGAGAGTGTCGGCGACGTCATGTGGCGCACCACGAGAATCGCCGCCAGCCCTGCCGCCACCATCGACGCCGCCATGGCCGTCCGCTGCCAGGAGGCGTCGCTGTGCAGGCGCGACAGCCCGAATGCCGAGCACCAGCGATGCGGCGATCGGCAGGAGGTAGCCGGCGTAGATGCCGATCGGGTTGCCGACCTGGATGACGGTCGCCAGCAGGAACGGGATCGCACCGCGGCACCGAGCGTCCGGCCTCACCGCGCCCGACCTCAGCCGCGAGCCCGTGGTGCAGGACCCGCCACACGAGCAGCGCCGAGGCCGATTCCGATGGCAACCAGGTAGATGTTGGAGCCGAGCCTGGACTCGAGCCAGTCACGATTGACCATCGAGAAGCCGATCGCGACGTCCTCGTACACGCTCGCCGGTATTGACGCTGAGGATTCGCGCCGATCGACCGCGCTCCGAGCGGTGGCGTGAACGAGTCGCCCCACTCCGTCCGCAACGGTTGACCGCGCAGCGACCTTGCTGCCGTCAGACGTCTGAAGCTCGAGGACCAGCTCACCGGGCTCCACGAATTCCGCGCACGCGTTCCGTCCGGCGTGACGTCCGAACATAGACGCCCCGGTCCGCGGTCCCGAGCTGGAGGCCGATGTCGACCGTGCCGTAGAGCCAGACCACGACGCTCGCGACGGCCGCACCGAGCGCGATGATCAACGCGAGGGAGATCGCGGCGCGCGAGTGACATCGACCGGACGGTAGCAGAGGCGCATCGACCGACCAATGCGTGAGATCACGCAATGAAGCGCGGTGACGTCCCGGATGGTGGAGCGCTGGCTGGGCGCGAGCATCGGTCATGAAGGAGGTGAACCGATGCAGACGCTCCGCGCATCCGCCGTCGCACTGCCGTTCGTGGGCCTCGCGCTGCTCGTCGGGCTGCTTTCGCTGATCGCGCGCTGAATCGCTGGTATCATGGGCTCGAGCCCACCGACGTTGGAGAAAAGGCCCGCCGGGGCCACGGAATCGGTAGGGTTCGGCACTCGAGATCCTGTTGCGCAGACGCGTGCCCCTGCTCGGAACACGCTCGTCAGGTGCCCCATGCGAGTCCTGCTCATCGGCGTCGGCACGGTCGGAGAGGCCATCGCCCGCCTCGCTTCGGAACGCGATTGGCTCGAAACGCTCGTCCTCGCCGACTACGACGAGTCGCGCGCCCGGACCGTCGCCGATGCGCTCGGCGGTGCCCCCCGTTTCACCGGTGTGCAGGTCGATGCCCGCGATCCATCGGCCATCGCCCAGCTGGCGCGCGCGCATCGGGCCGACCTGGTGATGAACGCGGTCGACCCGCAGTTCGTGATGCCGATCTTCCACGGCGCCCTCGAGGCCGATGCGAACTACATGGACATGGCGGTCAGCCTCTCGAAGCCACATCCCGAGCGCCCGTTCAGCGAGCCCGGCGTCAAGCTGGGTGACGAGCAGTTCGCCCTCGCCGCCGAGTGGGAGTCGCGCGGCAGGCTCGCGCTGGTGGGAATGGGGATGGATCCAGGACTCACCGATGTCTTCGCCGCCCACGCCGCCAAGCACGACTTCGACGAGATCCACGAGGTCCACATCCGCGACGGCGGCGACCTCGAGATCCCCGGGTTTGCCTTCGCGCCGGTGTTCAGCATCTGGACCACGATCGAGGAGTGCCTCAATCCGCCGATCGTCTGGGAGGACGGCGACTGGCACACCACCGAGCCGTTCAGCGCGCCCGAGGCGTTCCCGTTCCCGGAGGGGATCGGCCCGGTCGAGTGCGTCAACGTCGAGCACGAGGAAGTGCTCCTGATCCCGCGCTGGATCGAGACTCGCAAGGCGACCTTCAAGTACGCGCTCGGCGCCGACTTCATCGACAAGCTCAAGACGATCCACGCGCTCGGCCTGGACCGCACCGACAAGGTGCGCGTGAAGGGCGTCGAGGTGGCGCCGCGCGACCTGTTGGCCGCCATCACCCCCGACCCCATCAGCCTGGGGGACAAGTTTCGGGGTCGGGCCGTGGTCGGCACCTGGGTGCTCGGCACCAAGGACGGGAAGCCGCGCGAGACGTTCGCCTACCAGATGGCCGATGCCGAGGAGACCTGGGCGCGATACGGCCTGCAGGTCGTGGGCTGGCAGACCGGCTTCAACCCGGTCATCGCCATGGAGCTGCTGGCCAACGGTGCCTGGACCGGCGCCGGCGTCCTCGGCCCCGAGGCCTTCGATCCGGATCCCTACCTCTCGCTGCTCGACCGGTACGGCATCCACCACGCCGTGGTCGAGATGGAGCCGGGGGCGCATCGGCCCACCTGATCGGCGCTAGTCGATCGGCGTGATGCGTTCGATCGTCGCGTCGAGCCGCGACCGGACCTCGAGGAGCTCGCGGAGGGTCTCGCTCGCCCAACCGGCGCCCTCCTCGGTCGGCGGCGAGACCGGCGCCTGGAGCGCCCGCAGCTGGAAGGGGTAGTGGGTGAGCAGATCCTCGATATCGGCGCGCCAGCCGGCGATCTGCGACGTCCAGTAGCTCTCGGAGTCGGGCGCGATCATCTGATCGGCGCGCAGGCGGCGCTCCAGGTCGACTCCGGCACGCCGGAGTCCCGCGAGCCGGGCAGCGACCTCGCGATCGGGCACGGCGACATTCTAGTCAGCGCCTCGCGGTGGTGGCGCCGTGGATCGCGCGTATTCTGATCTGCCCACACGAGCTGCAGGAGACCAGACCGATGACGACCGAGGTGGCGCAGGCGGCAACGAACAACGTGGCGCAGATGGCGCTGAACCAGACACTCGACGCCATGGCGATCCGCCACGTCTTCGGTGAGCCGATCGATCGCGACGGCGTGACCTACCTGCCCGCTGCCAAGGTGCGCGGCGGCGGGGGCGGCGGCGGCGACACGGAGGGCAACGGCGGAGCCGGGTTCGGGGTGGCATCCAAGCCGGCCGGCGTGTTCGTGATCCGCAACGGTGACGCCGAGTGGCGCCCGGCGCTCGACATCAATCGCATCGTGCTCGGGGGCCAGCTGGTGGCGATCGTCGCGCTGCTGGTGCTGCGCTCGATCCTGAAGCGGCGCGCCTGAAGATCGTTTGACCGAAGTAGGGGCCAGCACTACCATGGGCGGTCGCGGGGTGGAGCAGTGGTAGCTCGTCGGGCTCATAACCCGAAGGTCGGCGGTTCGAATCCGTCCCCCGCAACCAGATCCGCGCGCAATCGAGCCCCGCTTCGGCGGGGCTCTTGCGTTGTCCGGCGTTGGGTACAATGCGGCGGCCTACTCCGCCCCCGAGCGAGCCCTCAGGAGGGTGAACGCGCCCGATGACGGTGAATCCGAAGAAGCTGCGGCCGTATGACGTGCCACCGAAGCGTCGCCGTTCGCTCATTCCCGGGGCTCCCGACAGCGCTGCCACCGGGTTCCTCGTTGCCGCGGCGCTGTGGCTCGCGGTCGCTGCCGGTCTCGGCGTCCTTGCCGTCGGGATGCGGCTGATCGACTTCTCCTTCACGTTCGGCCTCGGCCTGTTCGACCTGAGCATCAACTTCGACACGCGACGCGTGGACTACGCGTTCGTCAATGCAACCGTCTACGGCTGGCTCACCAACGCGGGCTTCGCGGCCGTCGCGTTCATGACGCCGCGACTCCTCGGCCGCAGGCTGGCAATGGAGAAGGGGCTCAACGGCGCCTACGCCATCTGGAACCTGTCCCTGGCCGGCGGCATCGCCGCACTCTACGTGTTCGACCTTGGACCCCATGCGCCGCTGACCGCCTTCCCGTGGCTCATCGATGGTGGCCTGGCGCTCGGAGCGCTCATCGTGACCGGCGCCTTCTTCGCCACCGTGGCCACGTCGCTCCGCGACAGCTACGTCAGCCTCTGGTTCGCCGGAGTGGCGCTCCTCTCGCTGCTCGGCCTCCTGAGCGTCAACGCCGGGCTCGGCCTCATCGACTTCTTCTTCCACCTGCCGGTGCTGCTGATCGCCCTCGTGTCGGTCTACGTCGAGCGCGCGACGTCGACCCTGTGGCTGCTGGGAATGGCGTACGCGACGCTCTATTACGTCGTGCCGCGCGCAACCGGCCAGCCCCTGGCGTGGGGCGGGATCGGGATGCTGAGCTTCGTGACGTGGCTCGTGCTGGCTCCCGTGGCGGGGTTGGCCGCCGTGGTCGACGTGAGCATCCCGTACGCAATCACCAGCGTCGGGATCGTGGCCACCATGCTCCTGCTGGTGCCGGCCGCGCTGACGCTCGTCAATCTCGTTCAGACCATGCAGGGTCGCTGGACGCTCGTCTTCGGTGCCGGAACCGCCGCGTTCGCCGTCGTCTCGATCGCCTTCCTGTTCGCGGCCAGCCTGCTCGACGCGATCGGCGCACTGCGCGCGGTCGACGACCTCGTCGGCGGGACCGATTGGGAGCGAGGCGCCTTCCTGTGGGCTGCGTACGGCACGTTCACATTCGCCGCCTTCGCGCTCGCCGAGCATGCCCTGCCGCGCATCCTGCGACGGTCCTGGAGTGGCGGCTTCCTGTCGGGCGCCCAGCTGTGGCTCGCCTTCGGCGGCGTGACCGTGGCCGGCCTTGCGCTGATGGGCGCCGGGCTGGCGGAGGGATCACTGCTGGCCGAGGGGACCGCGCCGGACGCGATCGAGACCGGCGTGATGATCTATCGGGTCATCGCGTTTCTCGGTGCCGGTATGGTCGCCCTGGCGGGCCTGGCTTTCCTGACGAACCTGTTCCTGATGTACACGAGCGGCGAGCCGGTCGATTACGCGGTCCCCGGGCAGCCGGCGACCGCGGCGGCGGGACACTGAGCGAATGACGCTCCATACGCCGATCGAGACGCGCTCAGGTGGCCTGCCACCGTGGGCGATCGGTCTCACCGTCTTCGTGTTCCTGGTGGGTGGCGTCTACCTCGCCTCGAACCTTGCCGGCCAGAACCCGGCCCTCGGAATCCCCGGCGCCAGCGCGCCAGTGGCCTCCGGCGGTCCCGCCGATCCCGCGGTCGGTGAGGCGCTGGTTGGACAGGCGCAGCCGTCGTGCACCACCTGCCACGGACCGGAGCTCGCCGGCCAGGCCAGCTTCCCGAGCCTGCATGGCGTGGCCGATGGCCCGAAGAGCGAGAACCTCCAGGACCTCGCCGCAGCGCATCCCGAGGACTGGATTCACCTCTGGATCGACGGCACCACCCCCGAGACCCAGGGCCTCGAGCGCGGGGGCATGCCGGCATTCGGCGAGCAGTTCACGCCAGAGCAGATCGACGCCATCGTCGCGTACCTGAAGACGCTGCCGTAGCCGGTGACCGATCCGGCGGCGCGCGAGGAGCGCGGCGTTCCCGTCCTCATCGGCGCCGATGAGATGGCCCGCATCGACGAGGCAGCCCAGAAGCTGGGACTGACCGAGGACGCGCTGATGGAGTCGGCAGGCGCCGCGGTGGCGGAGGTGGCGCAGGCCGAGCTCGGACGCCTCGCCGAGCGCATTCGTGGCCCGGCCGGCCCGCTTGCGCGGCCAGCCCATGTGGTGGTGCTGTGCGGGCCGGGCAACAACGGCGGTGACGGGTTCGTGGTCGCCCGCCGCCTGGCGAGCACCGGGCGCGCCGTGCTTGCCATCCTTGTCGCCGATGCGTCGAAGCTCTCGGGCCGAGCGGCCGGCCACAACTGGAGTGTGCTCCAGGCGATGGCCTCGGCGGGATCGCTCGAGCTGTTCGTTGCTCCCAGCCCTGAGCTCCTGCTGCGGCTCCGTGAGCGGATTGCCGAGGCGACACTGGTCGTCGACGCACTTCTCGGCTCTGGCGCATCCGGCCCGCTGCGCGAGCCGATCTCGACGGCGGTCGATCTCGTCAATGCCACGCGCACCCACGCGCTCGCTGCCGGGCGTCCGTTCGCGGTGCTGGCGGTCGACACGCCGACGCGGGTCGATCTGACCGGCGGCAGCCGATCCACCCCGGTCGTCACCGCCGACGTCACGGTCACCTTCCACCGCGCAAAGGCCGGCTTCGCCCTCGACCGCGACGCACGGAGCCTCGCCGGCCGCTACCTCGTGGCGCCGATCGGCATCCCCCTCGAGGCGGAGGAGGGAATCGTGCCCCCCGACGGCGAGTTTCCGCCGGGTCGTATAACCGAGATCAATTGGCAGGAGCCGGTTGAGCGGGCGGATGCGGCGCATCGTCCCGGAGGCGGGATCGCCGCGGGACCAGGACGCACCGACTGACCGCTTGCTCGATCGGCAGGAGCGCCACGGAATCCGTTAGCCCCGCTAACATTTGCAGATGTTCGAGTACGCCGAAGCTGCGGTGGAGTCAGCCCTGGCGGCCGGCGCGCGCTACGCCGACGCGCGCGTCATGGATCGTCACCACGAAGCGATGGGGGCTCGCGACGGCGAGGTCGAGGAGCTCAGCCAGGAGGCATCGGTGGGGATCGGCGTGCGGGCCCTCATCGGCTCTGGATGGGGCTTCTTCTCGACGGCCGATCTGACGCCGGCATCGGCCCGACAGGCGGGTGAGCAGGCCGCTGCCATCGCCCGCGCCTCCGCCTCGGTCTCCGGCCCGGACCTCGAGCTTGCGCCTGTCGAGGTCAGTCAGGGCAGCTGGGCGAACGAGGTCCGCGAGGATCCGCTGGCCGTCACGCTGGCGGAAAAGGGCGATCTCCTCGCGAATGCCACGCGGACCATGAAGGAGCACGGCGCGGACGTGGCGCTCGCCGGCTACGACGTGTGGGACACGACGAAGTGGCTCGTGAGCAGCGAGGGCCATCGGATCGACCAGCACATCGTGGAGTGCGGCGCGCAGATGAACGCCACCGCGAATGGCGAGACCGAGACGCAGCGTCGAAGCTACCCGGGGATCCGCGGCCAGTACGGGACGCGGGGCTGGGAGCTTGTGCGCGAGATCGACCTCGCAGGCAACGCCGCCCGGATCGCGGAGGAGGCGCGCGCACTGCTCACCGCTCCGGCCTGCCCAGCCCACGAGGCGATCGACCTGATCATCGGCTCCGAGCAGATGGCGCTCCAGATCCACGAGTCGGTCGGACACGCGGTGGAGCTGGATCGCATCCTGGGTTGGGAAGCGGCCTTTGCAGGCACCTCCTGGCTGGATCTGGCGCAGATCGGCAGCCTGCGCTTCGGGTCCGAGCTGATGAACGTCACCGCCGATGCGACCCTGCCCGGCGCGCTCGGCAGCTTCGGGTACGACGACGAGGGCACGCCCGCACATCCCGTGGACATCGTCCGCGAAGGGACCTGGGTCGGCGTCCTCTCCGGTCGCGACTCGGCCGCCCTGGCAGGACTGGGCTCTTCGGGAGGCGCCGTGCGTGGCGACGGCTATAACCGGCTGCCGATGGTGCGCATGACCAACGTCGGCCTGCTCCCGGGCACCAGCAGCCTCGAGGAGATGATCGCCGCCACCGATGACGGGCTGCTGGTCGACACCAACCGCTCGTGGTCGATCGACGACAAGCGCTTGAACTTCCAGTTCGGATGTGAGATCGGCTGGGAGATCAAGAACGGCAAGCGCGGCCGCATGCTGAAGAACCCGACATACACGGGCATCGGGCCGCGGTTCTGGGCCAGCCTCGACATGCTCGGCAACGAATCGGAATGGACCTTCTGGGGCACTCCGAACTGCGGCAAGGGCCAGCCAGGGCAGATCGGCCACACCGGCCATCCGTCAGTTCCTTGCCGATTCCGTGGCGTGCGGGTTGGCGTGACCGGATGAGCGATCGCCTGCTCGACGTCTGCGAGCGCGTCCTCGCCCGTGTCGGATCGGAGGCCGAGGCCGAGGTGACCGTCTCGACCGGGGCCGATGCGCTCACCCGCTTTGCCACCAGCTTCATCCACCAGAACGTCGCCGATGCGGCTCAGCGTGTACACCTGCGGGTCGCGCTCGATGGCCGGGTGGCGGAATCGGTGGGAAACCAGACCGATGACGACGCGGTGGAACGCCTGGTGCGTTCGGCGCTGGACGCCGCCCGGCTCAGGCCGGTCGATCCCGGTTGGCCGGGACTCGCCTTGCCTGCGCCGGCACCCGCGGTCGAGCACTGGGACGAGGCGACGGCGGAGGCCTCGCCGGACGAGCGCGCGGGTCACGTCGGCGCCTTTGTGAACGCGGCGGGTGGCCTCGAGACTGCCGGATTCTGCTCCACCAACGCCAACGTGGTCGCGTTCGCAAACTCGGCCGGTCAGAGGCTGTCCGGACGCGCGAGCGCCGCGATCATGGACGGCATCGTGCGCACCGCAACCTCCGACGGCAGCGGTCGTGCCGCGTCAGTCCGAGTCGCGGACCTCGACGGAGCGGCTGTCGGAGCGGAGGCGGTGCGACGCGCGCGGGAGTCGGCAGATGCCGGCGATCTCGAGCCCGGTCGCTACGAGGTCGTCCTCGAGCCCGACTGCGTCGTCGACATCCTCACCTTCCTGGCGCTCCACGGCTTCAACGGGCGAGCGGTGGAGGAGGGCCGGTCGTTCGCCAGGCTCGGCGAAGCGCAGTTCGACCCCTCCATCTCCCTCGCCGACGACGTCGAGCACCCGATGTCCATTGGCATTCCGTTCGACGCCGAGGGCACGCCAAAGCGTCGCATCGAGCTCGTGCGCGACGGGGTGACGACCAGCCTGATCCACGACCGGCGCACCGCGAAGGCGCTTCGGGCAGAGTCGACCGGCAACGCGGTCGCCGGGGCCGGACCATTTGGTGCGCTGCCGGAGAACCTCGTCCTGGAGCCCGGTTCGACCTCGCGCGACGAGATGATCGCCGCGGTTGCGCGAGGACTGCTGGTCACCGATTTCTGGTACACCCGCATCCTCGATCCGCGCACCCAGGTGGTGACGGGGCTGACGCGCAACGGCGTGTGGTTGATCGAGGACGGCCGCGTCGTCCAACCGGTGACCAACATGCGATTCACGCAGTCGTTCCTCGAAGCACTCTCGCCTGGCAACGTGCGCTCCGTCGGGTCTGAACCCACGCTGGTGGGCGGCGCCGTATTCGGGCTCGGCGCCTACGTCGTTCCCGCCGTGCACCTGGCCTCGTGGAACTTCACCGGCGGCGCCAAGGGCTAGGCATCACCCATGGATAGGCCGGGCGTCCCAGCTGCTCCCCGGCTTGATCAACGGCACATCAGCGTCACACAGCTCGCAGGCATCGGGCTCCCATGACGGAATCTCGATCCGGCCCAGCGAATGGAGCGGCAGCCCGAGGTCAATGGGCTCCACCGACCGATCGACCATGACCGCGGCCGCCACCGGGTCGACCCCGGCTGCCCGGACGGCCTCGACCGCCTCGACCAGCGAGGCGCCGGTGGTCAGGATGTCGTCGACGATCACGACCCTCTCATCCGGGGCGACGGGCCAGCCGCGACGCAGCGCGCGCCCCCCGGAGGTGACCGGCTCGGCGAATGCTCCACGGACCTCGCCGCCCAGCTGGCGGGCCGTCTCGAAGGAGAGGAGGACGCCGCCGGTCGTCGGCCCGACCACCAGGCTTGGCTTGTAAGGAGCCAGCACTTCCGCGAAGCGCCGGCACAGCTCGACTCCGTAGCGCGGGTGCTGGAGCACCAGGAACTTCTCGAGGTAGCGGCCGGCATGGCGCCCGGACTTCAGCAGGAAGTGCCCGTCGAGCAGCGCGCCGGCATCGGCGAAGAGGGACTCCACGGAAGCGTCGCGGAGGGACGCATCGGTCATTCGTAGACGGCGGAGAAGTCGACCGCCGGGTAGCGCTCGGCCAGTGCCTCGGTCACCCAGTGGAGCACGTCAGCGGGGTCGTAGAAGGCGGCGATCGTCTTAGCCTCGGTCACCGCGAGCCCTTGACGGCGCGCCTCCACCGTGCCGACGACATCCTCGGGTCGGTCGGACAGGTCCAGGCTCGTCTCGAAGCGGCCGTCGGCCCGCAGGATGAGCATGTCCTCGGGCTCGTCGAGCAGCGGGAGGTCGCCGGTACGCCGCAGGACCTCTTCCGCGTTGGAGGCGAACTCCCGCAGGAGCTGCGCCTGCGCGGTGCCGAGCTGGGTTCGGTATGCGTCAGCCAGCTGCCAGAGCCGTTGGGCGGCCAGGGTCTCCTGCTGTGAGGTCGGCAGCTCGGCCTGCCAGTCGTCGGCGGCCGGGGCATCGACCAGCTTCTCCTCGCGTGCCAGCTCATCGGCGGCGACGAGATGGGCGGGCGCGTCCCGCGACGCCTCGATCAGCCACGAGAAGATGTCGGCCGGGTTGTACAGCTCGATCAGCTCGCTGATCGAGTCGACCAGCTGCTCCTGGTCGTACCACTCGCTGTCGGCCGGGTCCTGGTAGGTGAGCCGGGTCGTCCACGTCTCGTCGACCGGGTGGTAGAGCAGGTAGTCCTGCTCGTTGTCGACGAGCTTGATCGGGCCGATCTCGCGCAGCCGGTCCCGGTTCTGGTCAAGGAAGCGGCGAAGCTGTTCGGTCGCCTCGTAGAGGAAGTCGCGACGCTCGAGCTCGGCCTCGGCGGCCATCTCGCGGAGGGCGACGAAGCGTGGCGACGAAGCGCTCACGGCTTGTACACGAAGTCCGGGCCCATGCGCTCGCGCAGGAAGATCGTGTGCTTCGAGTCGAACACCGATTCGGCGACGCGGTGTGCGAAGCCCTGCATCCCCGGGTCGGCGTACAGGCGGTCGAGCACGGCGTAGTTCGGGAGGTCCACGATCAGCACGTTGTTCCAGGTCGACCCTTCTGTCACGTTGAACCAGCCGACGAAACGCACGCCGTACTTCTGCTCGGTCTCCCGGGCGCGCCTCGGGAAGATATGGCGCATGCCGCGCTTGAAGATCGTGTCGCGGCCCTTGCGGACGTTGAAGAACGTGACCATGAGCGGCATCAGTGAGCTCCTCCACGACGGCTCATCGCGAGGCCGATAACGGCGCCGAGCACGACCCCGATCGGCAGCCACAGGCCCAGGTTGTCCATCGCCACGCCGAGGGCCACGCCAATGCCGACGCCGATCGCGATCCAGGCACCGAGCGCCGCCGTCGGCACGATTGGCGCGCGATCACTCATCGGTCTTCTCCTCATCGGTGCTGATGACGCGAGTGTGAGGCTTCGCGACGCCGGTCTGCCGGCCCCGACCGCGACGACGATCGGCGAAGAAGACGCGGAGCAGGAAGACGCTCGTCATGCTCACGAAGAAGAGCAGGACGAGGTCGACGAAGAGCAGCGTCGCCAGCACCCACACCGGCCAGTTGAAGGTGAAGAGCCCGACCGGGATGAGAAACAGGATGACGGCGAACAGGATCGCCTGCGTGACGAAGCATCCGAAGCCGGGACCCTCGTTCGGGTCGAGCTCCTCGTTGTAACGAACTGACAAGCCATTCCTCGCCTGTGATCAAGGGGATGTGGCGAGCGGCATGGTCCCATATCCACGGGAGCCACGCTCAGGATCGATAGGTGATTCGCCCGTCGGCCACGGTCAGCCGCACCACGCCCGGCAGCTCCATGCCAAGCAGCGGCGTGTTGGCCGAAGCCGATGCCAGGCCGGCCGCCTCGACGCGCCATCGGGCTTCCGGATCGAACACCACCAGGTCAGCGGCCTGTCCGAAGGCCAGGCTGCGTCGCTCGCCGATGATCTCGGCGGGCCGAATCGAGAGCGCGGCGACGAGCGTCGTCATCTCCAACCGCCCGGACTCGACAGCCGCGACGCCCAGCGACAGCGCGGTCTCGAGGCCGATGAGCCCTGGCGCCGCGTCGTCGAACGGCACCAGCTTGCGGTGCGGTGCATGTGGCGCGTGGTCGGTGGCGATGGCGTCGACGGTGCCGTCCGCAAGCCCCGCCAGCAGGGCGAGGGCGTCATCGCGGGATCCCAGCGGCGGGTTGACGCGGCAGCGTCCGTCGTACGCGCGGTCGGGATCGAGTACTTCATCGCCGTTCGGCTCCTCCCAGGCAAGCTGGCGCGAGCCCGCCACCCATGTGTCGGTGAACGCGATATGGTGCGGCGTCACGTCGCAGGTCACCGACAGCCCGCGTGCCCGTGCGCGGCGAACTGCCTCGATGGCCGACGCCGTCGACAGGTGGGTGAGATGGAGGCGAGCCCCGGTCTCGGCGGCAAGCGCGACGTCACGCTCGACGATCGTCAGCTCCGCGCTCGGCGGCCAGCCGCCGAGCCCCAGCCGGCTGGCGGTGCGACCGCCGCGCATGACGCCGCCGGCAGCCAGCCTCGCGTCCTCGGCATGCTCGAACAGCGGCATTCCCAGCCCTCGCAGGTAGGTCATGGCGGCCCGAGCCAGGCGTGGCGACGGAATCGCGGCACCGTCGTCGGAGAAGGCGACTGCGCCGGCGTCGGCCATGGCGCCGAGATCGGCCAGCTCCTCGCCGCGACGATCGACGCTGATGGCACCGATGACGCGAACCCGGCAGGAGGCGTCACGAGCCCGATCGGCAACCCAGCCGATCTGCCCAGGCCCGTCGAGCGCCGGCTCGGTGTTCGGCATGGCGCAGACGGTTGTGAATCCGCCCCGCGCCGCCGCTCGCGCCCCCGATGCGATCGTCTCCGCTTCCTCGTCGCCCGGCTCGCGCAGATGCGCGTGCAGGTCGCAGAAGCCCGGCGCCGCGATCAGGCCAGTGGCGTCGATCCGCTCGATCCCTGCCGGCACGGTGGCGGGTTCGCGCAGGAACCCATCGACGATTGCCAGGTCCCGCACGCCGTCGGATCCGTCATTCGGGTCGATCAGGCGCACCCCGCTCAGCAGCAGGTTGGCTCGGGCATCGGTCGTACGTCCGAACTGGCCGATGCTCACGCCGCTCCCGTCACGATCGCCAGGACCGCCATGCGGACTGGCACGCCGTGCTCGACCTGGCGGCCGATCAGGCTGCGAGGCCCGTTCGCCAGCCCGGCGGTGAGCTCGACGCCCTCGTTGGTCGGTCCCGGGTGCAGGATCGGCGCACCGGGGGCGGCAAGCTGCATGCGCGCCTCGTCGAGTCCCCAGTGACGGGTGTACTCGCGCAGCGACGGCACGCCACCCCCGGCGTCGCGCTCGAGCTGCACTCGCAGCGCCATGACCGCGTCCGCCCCGGCCAGCGCTTCCTGCACCGTGCTCGCCACCTCGACTCTCGGCCGCTCCTCGAAGCCGCGCACCCATGCCGGGGGGCCACCGAGACGCACCCGTGCCCCCAGCTCGACGAGCGCGTGCAGGTTCGAGCGCGCGACCCGCGAGTGGGCAACGTCCCCGATGATGGCGATCACCCGACCATCGAGCGGCCCGAGCGCCTCGCGCAGCGTCATCGCGTCGATCAGCGCCTGGGTCGGATGCGCATGCATCCCGTCACCGGCATTGACGATCGACATCCCGGTCGTCCGGGCGGCCAGGTACGGGGCGCCGGCAGAACCGTGACGGAGGACGAGGGCCGTGACGCCGGTCCGCTCGAGCGTGCGCAACGTGTCGACCAGCGACTCGCCCTTGCCGACGCTGCTGCCGGCAACGCCGAGGTCCACCACGGTGGCACCCAGCGCCTTCGCCGCCAGCTCGAAGCTGACCCGGGTCCGCGTGGAACCCTCGTAAAAGGCGAGGCCGACCGTCGCGGCATCAAGCAGGGACCGATGCGTCCTGGCTGCCCTGGCCGCGAGCATCTCCATCGCCAGGTCGAGCACGCGCTCGAGGTCGGGCCGCCTCAGGGTGTCGACATCGAGGAGGTGTCGCTGCGTTGCGGATCCGGGGGGCGCGTCGAGGATCACGCGGCCTCCTCGGGCCGCTCGATCACGACCTCGTCGAGGTCATCGGTCTCGACCAGCCGGACGTGCACGATCTCATCCTCGCCGGTGGGCAGGTTCTTGCCGACGAAGTCGGGACGGATGGGCAGCTCACGGTGTCCCCGGTCGACCAGCACCGCGAGACGGACCGCGCGTGGCCTCCCGTGATCGGTCAAGGCGTCGAGCGCGGCTCGGACGGTGCGCCCGGTGTACAGGACATCGTCGACGAGGACAACCGTGCGGCTGCCAACCTCTGCCTCGAGATCGGACCGCTTGACGATGGGGGCGTGCGCCAGGCGCGTCAGGTCGTCGCGGTAGTAGGTGATGTCGAGCGACCCGACCGGGACCGATGCGCCCTCGTGCTGCTCGATGAGACCGGCGAGGCGCCGCGCGATCGGGACGCCGCGGCTCCGAATGCCGACGAGGACGAGGTCGTCGACGCCGCCGTTGCGCTCCACGATCTCGTGAGCGATCCGGGTCATCGCGCGACGCAGGTCGTCGGCGTCGAGGATGCGGCGTTCGGTCATCGGTCTCCTTGGCGGCCTCGCCGGACCGCGTTAAAGGGCTCGGCGCAGAGTATACCGGCGCAGCCGTCCCGCTAGGGCTCCAGGACCTCCGGCGTCGAGTCGAAGGCCGCGGGACCGATCCAGCCGTCATCCGAGGAGCCCAGCTCCCGAACCTCGTCCTTCACATTGCCCGTGTTCCGTTCGACGAGCAGCAGCTTGGCGCGCGGGGCGGCGAGGTCGCCTGGCAGCGGCTCGCGGACGGTGATGGCCAGGTGCCTGCCGGTCGGGGAGACCTTCACGTCGACCACGACCATGCCCTCGGGGATGTCGTCCACGTCGATCGCGTGGTGCTGGGTCAGCCCACGCGGATCGGTGGCGTGGCCGAAGTACACCCGGTTCGGATCGGGATAGTCCACGTCGGACCCCTGCGAGGTGCCTGTCCACCTCGTGTTCCAGACCGCATAGGCGTCGCCGTCGCCGCCCCAGCCGATCGAGGCCGACGAGAAGGCCGCATCGTCGATCGTCAGGTCACTGAAGAGCGGTCGCTCGTTGCCGAATTCGAACGTCGTTTCGTCGTCGCCGATGCGGTGCTCGGCAAGGTACGGCTCGCCACCCTCGGACATGATCCATGCACCGTCGGGGCCCTCGGCCATGCGGCCCGTCCAGTAGATCGCCAGCCGCCTGTTCGGGCTGAGGATGGGCTGGAACACGCCCTCGGCCTCGGCCACCTGGCGCGCGGCCGGATCGATCAGCTCGACATGGGTCCCGGCGCTGGTGACCGGCGCGACCAGGTAGCTGGTCGGCTGCTCGTCGGCAGCGCTCACCCAGAGCAGCGCCTCGCCCTCCTCGCGCTCCACCCAGCTGCCGGGAAACGCGTTGCCGCTATCCGTGAGCTGCCAGAGGTCGGCATCGTCGGTCTCGAAGATCCAGACGTCGGTCACGTGGTCGGTCGTATCCGGATCGGCGAGGGCGAAGGCCAGGTGGCGGCCGTCAGGCGACCATGCCAGCCGCTGAATGAACGGCGCGCCTCCGATCGATCGGCCCAGCTCGATGGTTTCGCCGACCGCCACGCTCGATTCGGGTGAAGCGGATGCGCCGCCGTCCGCGGCCGCGGGCGCGTCGGTGACGCGCGTGGCGAGCAGCTCGTTCTGCCCGCTCAGCCCGACCTCGGTGATGTAGGCCAGCCACTGCCCGTCGGGGGACAGCTCCGCGGCGATCGGCGGGCCGCTGGCGGTGTCGACCTCGGCGGCCGGCGCCGGCGTCGCTCCCGGCCCCACCGGGGGCTCCTCGATGGTGAGCTCGAGGTTGTCCGAGGGCCCGGTCGTCAGCGCCAGGAAGACGTCCGGCTCCGGGTTGAGCGCCACGGGATTCGGCGTGGGGCTGGGCCCGACCGACGGTGAGGGCGCCGACTCGCCGGGCGAGGCATCCGGGTTGGGCGTGGAGATCGGCGGCAGGGTCGGCGCGGTGTCGCCGTCGGTCGGCGTGACCACGGCCGGCGTCGGTGTCGGCGTGATCGAGGCGCCGACCAGGGGATCCTGTGGCGCGCCATTCAGCAGCGCGATGGCGAGCAGTGCGCCGGCCACGGCAGCGAGGCCACCCCCGGCGCCGGCGAAGATCACCACCGGGCTCTGCCACCACGCACGCCGCTCGAAACGCCCTCGCTCGATGCCGGTCCGGACCCGCGCCCCGAGGTCCCGCGGCGGTGCAACGTGCCGCAGCCCGGACATGATGCGGCGCTGGTCAGCGAACGCGGCCAGGGTCGCGCGGCAGTGGCTGCACGAGTCGAGATGGGCATCCAGGCGCTGGCGTTCCGCGGCGGTGAGATCGCCGGTGAGCGATGCGCTGATGAGCTCCTCGAATGGCTCGTGGCGGTTCATTGTCATCGCGCGAATCCCTCGGCGGAGAGCGCGCGCCGCATCTCGCCACGGGCACGGCAGAGCAGCGTGCGGACGGCGGCGTACGAGATGCCCATCACGGCGCCGATCTGCTGCGCGCTCATGTCGTCGAGGTCGCTGAGGAGGAGGCACTGGCGGTGGTTCGGGCGGAGCGTCATGAGTGCGCGCTGCACGCGTTCGTCGAGCGTCGCCGCCAGCACCTGTGCCTCAGGGCCCGGGCGGGGATCGGGCCGGTTGGCGAACGCCGGCGCGTCGTCGCCCATCGGCGAGACCATCCGCCGCCGGCGCATGTCGTCGATCGCCGTGTTGGTGGCGATGCGGTACAGCCACGCTCGGGTGGAGGAGGCATCGGTCACGGTGTCGAGCTTTCGATATGCCTTGATGAAGGTGTCCTGCGTGATGTCGGCTGCTCGGTCGGTGTCGCCGACCATGCGCAGCACGTAGTTGTAGATCGGAGCGGAATACTCCTCGAAGAGGGCTGCGAACTCGGCCTCGGCTCGGGCGTCACGGCGCGTCACCGTGGGCGCACCCCACACGATCGAGCCGGGCACCACCATCGAGCGCACCTCGTCCTCCGCACTAAACCGCTCCTCCCCGTTCCGACTGTGACGGATCGGTTCCGCCATCTGTTACCGATGCAGATGCGCTCGCAGCACCTCGGCAGCATATTCGGGCGCCGCGGGATTTACCGCCAGCGCCGTCGCCCGCTCCAACCCGGCGATGACCCGCAGGCGCGGGTGGATCTCCCAGTGCCAGTGGAACGTCTGGTCGAGCCGCTCGCCGGAGGGTGCCGTGTGGAGGAACAGGTTGTACGGGGGGTTGCCCAGTGCGTCGAGCGCCTGCAGCGCGCGCTGGAGGGTGGCCGTGCTGGCAGCGATCGCCTCGTCGTCGATCGATGTGAAGTCGGCGGCATGCGCCCGTGGCACGACCATCATCTCGAAGGCGGAGCGGCTTGCCGCGGGCGCGAACACGATCGCGTGGTGGTCGGCGAAGACGAGGCGCTCGCCGTTCTCCTCCTCCGCCTCGGCCAGCGCACACCACACGCAGCGACGGGTCTTGATCATCTGGCGCGCCCCGCCACCGATCTCCTCGGCCACCCAGTGGGGCACCTGCGGAATGGCGTACAGCTCCACGTTGAGATGCGAGGTGCGCGCGCCGGCCTGCCGGCCATGGCTCTGGACTACCTGGATGTAGAGCGGCTCTGCGCGGCCCTCCGCGTCGGATTCGCGTGGCTCGTCGCCGATCGCGCGCATCGCGTCGCGCGCGGCCCGCACCAGGGCACCCGCCAGCTGTGGCGCCGCGTCCGTCATCCGTTCGTGGTGCTCGCGCGGCCCCACCAGGATTTCCCAGGAGCCGGTCGCGCGTTCGACCTCGCTCATCGACAGCTGTGCGGCGCGCTCCTTGGACGAGTCGATGCGATGGAAGGCGTCGGAGCGGAGCGGAACGCGACGCACATGATGCGGCGGCTCGTCGTCGGCGGCGTCGTCGCAGTGGCGACAATGGGTTCCCTCCACCGGCTGCGCCTCGACCTCGAATGCCTCGCGCGAGAATGCCCGGTCGGCGACGATGGCGGACCACCAGCCCGTGACCGGGTCCCGTCGCAGCTCGAACACGGCCGCATCGTACTCGAAGCCGCTCGAGCTACCTCAGGGCCTCGATGAGGTCGTAGGGGTCGGAGCCGACGATCGGAGTGCCGTACAGCTCCATCGCGCCGATGTCGGAGGGTCGCACGAACGGGAGGCCGCGATCGACGACCCTGACGATGGGCGGGATCGCCTCCCAGCCACCGGCGTTGGCGAGCGGCGGGCGCCAGAGGGCGAGATTGAATGACCGCACGCCGATGCGGTCGCGATAAGCGATCACCGTTCGCGCGACGGCATCCGCGAAGGGCGGATCGGTCTCCTCCATGCCCGGCATGCCGACGAGCAGCAGCTCGCGCTCCTTGCGAGGGGTGAGGTGGGCCAGCAGCGCCACGTCGCCGCCCAGATCCACGGCCAGCCCGACGCTGCGATGCACGGCGACGAGCTCCTCGATCAGGTCTCCCGCGTAGCCCTCGGCGTCGCGTCGAAGCCGCTCGATCGCCGCGTAATGGGACCCGGCGCCGAGCAGCGCCTGGGCGTGGCCATGGATGATCGAGCTGCCGGCGCGCCACAGGCAGTTCCAGATGAGCAGGTAGTTCACCGCGTCGGGATCGTCGCGACGCGCCCGTTCCGCCCACTCCCGGCCGGTGCGCAGCATGTCGACGATTGTCTCCGCGTCGAAGGCAAGCGGATCGTGCGTGTCGAATACGAGGACGGCGTGGTGGGCGTCTGCCGGGCCCGCATTCGCGCCTGTGATGACCCGAGCTCCACGGACCCGCCCGAACGTGTCGGCGGGGGTGCCGGTCTCCGGGTGGCAGAACGGGTCATCCTCCGTGGCGCCGATCTCGGCCGCGAGGTCTCGCCCGGTCTCCGGGCCATCGACCGGGCGCCGGCTCCGCAACGGTGCGAACAGGGTTGCCTCCAGCGTCACGCGATTGGTCACCTTGAGGAGTTCCTGGTCGCGCACTGCATCGACCGACCCGAACGTCTCCGCCAGCCACGGCTCCAGCTCCGGCGGGGGCGCAGTGCGGGCGCGCACCAGCCGAACGTCGAGCAGGCGGCTCGCCCGGTCGCGTGCCGCTCCGGTCAGCCCGTCGAGCCGGGCTGGAAGCTCGAGCACGTTCGTCAGTCGTACTCCCAGCTGCGCCGATGCGGCTGCGCGGCCCACTCCTCGCGCAGCAGGCTCATGACGTGGACGTCGGTGTGCTTCCCGTGCCCGAAGTGTGCTCGGCGCAGGGTGCCCTCGAGGCTGAACCCCGCCTTCTCGTACGAGCGCCGAGCCCGGTCGTTCCCGGCATACACGTACAGGCCGATCCGCTCGAGCCGGAGCTCGCCGAAGCCGAAGTCGCAGATCGCGCGGAGCGCATCGGTGCCGTAGCCCCTGCTCCACTCTTCCTTCTCGCCGATGGCGATCCCGAACTCGGCGTTGCCATTCTGGAGATCGAGACCGTGCAGCCCGATCGTCCCGATTGGACGCGCATCGGCCAGGAGGCAGATGACGAAGTGGTAGTCGGTGGTGCCCTGGGCGGCCACCATGCGGTCGAACCAGGCTGCCTCGCCGGCGTCGCTCATCGGTGCGTACATGGCAAGGTTGCGCACCACGTCGGCGTCGTTGAACCAGCGCACGAAGAGGGGGACATCGGAGCGCTCGGTGGCGCGGAGGAACACCCGCTCGCCCCGGATGATCGGCCGGCGTTCCGGTACGCTGCTCATCTGCGCCCGAGTCTAGCGTCCGCAAGGAGGGCCGATACCGATGGCAGCCACCCGTACCGCGACCGTCACCTGGAACGGCAATCTCGCCACCGGCTCGGGCACCGTCTCCGCCGGCTCGAGCGAGCTGTTCACCGATCTGCCGGTGTCGTGGGCCGCACGCACCGAGGCGCCGCAGGGGCAGACGTCTCCCGAGGAGCTCCTCGCCGCCGCGCATGCGTCCTGCTTCTCGATGGCGCTTTCGGTCGGGCTCGACCGCGCCGGAACGCCACCCGACCACCTGCACGTCTCCGCGACCGTCACCTTCGACAAGGTCGGGGACTCCTGGACGGTGACCGCCTCGCAGCTCGACGTGATCGGGGTGGTGCCCGGGCTCGACGATGCCGGGTTCGATGCCGCCGCCCAGGCCGCCAAGGATGGCTGCCCGATCTCGCGCGCGCTGAAGGGCAATGTCGCGCTCTCCGTCTCGGCCGCGCTCGAGGAAGAGCACGAGTAGCTCGGGCGCCATCGGCTCGCGCTGAAACCTTTTCCGGCTCCATCGGCTCGATCTGTAGTGAACGCCGCATCCAGCGGCTACTGAACAGAACCGATGGGAGTCAACCGTGAACCTGCAAGCCTCCATCCGGGGCCTCGTCCTCGCCGTGGGCGGCCTCGTCGTCCTGGCCGGTGCCGCACTGGCCACCGGCGGCAATGGAGCCACTGACGACGCGCCATCCGCCTCGCCGTCGGCCTCTGCCGTTCGAGACGGCTGGTGGCGTCGTGATCGGCGCCGAAGCGAGCGCTTCTCCGACCGGCTCTCCGGCCGCTTCCTTCGACGATGAGCCTTCGCCCACCGCGTCACCCGCAGCCTCCTTCGAAGATGAGCCCTCGCCGACTGCCTCGGCGGCCGCACCGCTCGGAGCAGAGCTGCAGACTGCCTCACCCGCCGCATCGTTCGACGACGATCCTGCCGACGAGGACGACCATTCAGGTCCCGGTGGCGGCGCCGATGACGACAGCTCCGGACCCGGCAGCGGGGGCGATGACCACGACAACTCTGGACCCGGCGGTGGAGATGACGACAACTCCGGCCCCGGCAGCCACGACTGATCCGTCATCGCCCGCATGTGGGCAGGGACATGGCACGATGAGGGCGTGGACGACCGCGCCCTCGTCGAGGCCACCCTCGCCGGTGATCGCCAGGCGTTCGGCGTCTTCGTCGAGCGTGAGACGCGCGCTGTCTATCGAGCGTGCCTCCGCATCCTCGGCCGTCCGCAGGACGCCGAGGACGTGACGCAGGAGACCTTCGTGGCAGCCTATCGCGCGATCGGCGGCTACCGGGGAGAGGGCCCGCTCCGGGGCTGGCTGCTGCGCATCGCGACACGCCAGGCATTCCGTCGCCTCTCGCAGCGTCGTCACACGGCAGACGTCGCCGCCATCCCCGAGCCGTTGCTGGCCGACTCCCGCGCCGAGCCGACTCGCGTGGCCGTTGCCACGGAGCTCCGGGGTGAGCTGCGCGACGCGGTCGAGGCGCTGCCCGATCCCTACCGCGAGGTGATCGCCCTGCGCTTCTTCGCCGAGCTCTCACTGGCCGAAGTGGCCGACGCCACCGGACGCCCCATCAACACCGTGAAGACCCACCTCCGACGCGGGCTCGAGCGGCTTCGCCCGATCCTGGGCACCGACGGTCCTGACCGATGACGCGACATCCGTTCGACTCGGGCGAGCTCGGCCGCAACGATCCTGAGATGGATCGCGCCGGCGAGGTCCTCGAGCGATACGCCGCGGAGGCCAGCGGGGAGCCGCCGATGGACCTGGCGTCGCGCATCAGGGACGCGCTCGACGACGAGCCGACGCCGGCCCGGAGCTGGTGGGCTTCGTTGCTCGCCCTTCTCGCGACCTGGCAGGGCCCGGCACGACTCGCCCTCGGAACGCTGTGGTGGCGGCGGCCGTGATCGGCGCCCTGGTCGTTGGGGACCTGGTCGACCGCGCGCGAGTCGGAACCGGTTCGTCACCGGCGCCGAGCGTGACCGTTGCGCCTTCAGCGAGCCCGAGCCCGACACCGACTCCGACCCCGTCGCCATCTCCGTCGCCGACCCCGACGCCGACGTCGACCCCGACCGAGTCACCTTCGCCGAGCTCTCCCGCGGCGGCACCGAGCCCCACCGACGATCACGGCGGCGATGCCGGGACGCCACGGCCAAGCGAGTCAGACAACAGCGGGCCCGGCGGCGGCAACAGCGGTCCGGGCGGGGGAGGCTAGGAACCGGAGCGGGAGCCGGCCTCGAACATCGGTGGATAGATGACGGTCCCTGGCTCGACGGGCCGCCCGCCGATCGGGCGAACCTGGTAGGCGTCCCCAGCGTCGTCGTACGGTGAGCGCACAGCCAGGTACGCGGCGGGCTCGAATTCGAAGCGCTCGTAGAAGCTCGGCGCACCGAGGACGGCGAGGAGGGCTTCGTCGCGCAGGTCGGCGACGGCCAGCGCCTCGGTGGTCAAGGCGGACCCGATGCCTCTCCCGGCATGCGGCGGCAGCACGGCGAGGGGCGCGAGGGCAAGGGCGTCGCGGCGAGGACCGCCGGCATCGGGCTCGAACCCCACCCGGCTGACGAGGACGTGCCCGAGCACGCTCCCATCGGGCGCGACGGCCACGAGCGACAGCTCCGGGATGAAGTCAGCGCCCGCGCGAATGGCATCGACCAGCTCCGCCTCCGCCGGCCCGCGGAACGCCTCGCGATGCAGCTCGTGGATCTGGTCGAGGTCGACGGGCAGCTCCGGCCTGATCGACCAGGACGGGGCATCGACCAGGTCAGCGGCGCGCACCATGCTCATCTCCCTTCACCACAGCACGTGGCGGGCCAGCTGGTGTCACAGGCCAGCCAGGATCCAGAGATCGTCGAATGCGCCGTCGTCGCCGCGCCCGCCGAACAGGAGTCCCCGGCTGCGGCCAGCGTCGACGATGAGCTCGGCGCCGGCACGTCCCGGCGGCCGCTCGCCCGCCGGCTCGAGCTGGCGCGCATCCGCCGCGTCGTCCGAGAGCAGCCACAGGTCGTCCAGGTACGTCTCGTCCAGCCCCAATCCTCCGAAGACGAGCGTGCCGGACCCCTCGCGCGCCCTCGCGTACAGGTTGCGCTCAGGCGGGGATGTGCCCTCGACCCGGGACCAGGCGCCGTCGCGCAGGACCCATCGGTCACCGAGGGCGACGACCCCGGTCGTCTGCCCGGCGTAGAGCGCCAGCTCGTCCGTATCGGTCCACCAGCAGCCATGCAGGCAGCGCTCGACCGGCCTGGTGCCGGCCGGCGTCTCATCGGTCCAGGTCGCGGTGGCAAAGTCATAGGCGCGCGTATCCGAGAAGCGGGTCTGCTCCTGGGTGAAGCCGTGGCTGATCCAGAGCCGGCCATCCTGGCCGATCGCCGCGCAGGAGCCGTAGCGGGGAACGGGCACCGAGCCGGTTGCCGGCAGCACGGACCACGCGTTCCCGGCCGGGTCATACGCCCAGAGGTCATTGAAGAAGGTCTGCGGGTCGGCCTGGCCTGCGAAGACGACGAGGCCGATCCCATCGACCCAGACCGCCTCGTGCCCAAACCGAGCGGGCGGCGACGCGGGCGGCGTGAGGCGTGTCCAGGTGTCGTCGTCGAGGCTGAAGGCCCAGGTGTCGTCGAAGACCGTCGCGCCGTCGCGACCGCCGAAGAGATAGGCAACCTGGCCCGCGCCATCGAGGGTCCAGGTGTGATCCTCTCGCGCGGACGGGCCGTCCGCCTCGAGCTGTTCCCAGGCCAGCGGCTCCGGCTCCGTCGTCCGGGCCGGAGGTGATTCCGGTGGCTCGGATGGGGCAGTCGAGGAAGCCGGCGGCGCGCTGGCTTCGAAGGTCGACGACGGCTCGTCAGCGGGCGGTGCCGGCGAACACGCGGCGAGCAGCACTGCGCAGACTGCTGTTGTCACGATCCGGCATCGGCGCATGGGCGTGAGCATACGCTCGAGAGGATCGAAGCCCGCCCGTGTGGGATGGGGTCGCGCGAGACCGATGGCGGGCCAGGCGGTGGAGCGGGAGACGAGATTCGAACTCGCGACATCCACCTTGGGAAGGTGGCGCTCTGCCAGCTGAGCTACTCCCGCCCGCTCAGGGCCGCGATTCTACTCGATGACCATGACCGCCACCAGCGGCGTTCGCCGGACGAACCACGACGCCGGAGGGAGTCCGGCGTCGGGTGGTTCAGGGTGGTGGTTGCGCGTTCAGCGGATGAGGTTGACGCCCTGCGTCCCGGCCACGGCCGCCGCGGCTGCGAAGGTGAGTGCCCCGGCACCCAGTGCCGCTGCCAGCCGGCGGGAGGTGACGCGTCGGTGCGCTTCGCGGTCGACGACGATCGAATCGCTCGAGCGCTCCCGGGCGACCTTCTGCATCAGCGCGGCGTGGCTGAGCCGCTCGTGATGGATCTGGTCGGCCAACTGGTGAGTGCTGATGTTTGGTGCGAACATCGGATCTGCCTCCTCGGGTCGCCGGCGGTACGTGCCGGGCTGTGTGCATCCTCTGCCCGACGCGCGATCAGCGCGATCCGATCGCCGACGGCCGGCCGGTCAACCTGGCGATCCACCCGGGGTCGGTCACCGGCCGTGACAGCTGTCATGGCGGCGACATCCTCTTGACGGAATGCATGGTCGAAGCGACAGTTCGGGCGGAGACCGGTCTCGACCAAGGACGAGAAGGGGGCATCCCGTGCCCGATCACGATCTGGCTGTCACGAGCCTTCGACGCTGCGCGCTGTTCGCCCACGTCGATGACCCGGGCCTTCGCGTGCTCGCCGGTCTGATGCGCCCGCGCCGCTTCCGTCGCAACGAGGTGATCTTCCACCAGCAGGACGTGGGTGACTCGCTCCACATCGTGGTGGACGGGGGCGTGAAGATCGTCCTGCCCTCCCAGGAGGGCGAGGAGGCCATCATCGCCAGCCTCAAGCCCGGCGACTTCTTCGGCGAGCTGGCGCTGCTGGATGGCTGGCCGCGCTCGACGACGGCGACCGCCCTCGAGCCAACCGAGACGCTGGCGCTCCCCCGCGACCAGTTCCTGCGACTTCTTCCCGAGGATCCCAAGCTCGTCACGGCGCTGCTGCGCGCACTGGCTGGCGAGCTCCGGCGGCTGACAGGCCACGTCGAGGAGCTCCACTTCCTGGACCTGGCGGGGCGTCTCACCATGCGGCTGGTTCGGCTGGTTCGCGACATCGATCCCGCCGCCAACGGTCGCGTCGAGCTCGACTGGCCCTTCACACAATCCGATCTGGCCGCCATGATCGGCGGCACGCGCCAGAGCGTGAACAAGCTCTTGAGCGGCCTGGTTGACGAGGGACTTCTCCAGATCGATCGCGATACGCTCGTGATCAGTGATCTGGCGACGCTCGAAGCCCGGAGCGGCCGTTGAGATGTCGAATTGCCGACATCGCGTCTGTCGCGCACACGCTTCGTGGCTGTAGGCCTCGAACATAGGATGATGTCATCGCGGTTACACCGGCCGCCAGAAGAGGTATTGGACAGATGGACAACTACCGGCGGCGGCCCCCGATGGAAGGCTTCTCGCGACCGGGCTCGCTCGGCGGCGAAGCATATGATGATGATGAAGTAGAGGGACACACCATGACGCTCAAGACGCCCCGCAACAGCCCGGAAGACGACACCGAAGGCCACGTTCACCGTGGCGGCCCGAAGCTCCCGAAGATCGACGACGACGACACCCAGGGGCATGGGCACGGCGGCCCGAAGCACCCCAAGGCCGATGACGACGACACCGAGGGCCACGCACCGTGGGCCCGAAGCTCCCGAAGATCGACGACGACGACACCCAGGGACATGGGCACGGCGGCCCGAAGCATCCCAAGGCCGACGACGACGACACCGAGGGGCATGGGCACGGCGGCCCGAAGCACCCCAAGGCTGACGACGACGACGACACCGAGGGTCACGCCAACCTGAGGAGCCTCCGATAGCGGACCACGACTAGTGGCCGACCAGCACACCGATGCCGCGCTCGCCGCTCTCGTAGCGGCGGCGCGGCGTTCTGCCATCGGGCGGCGGATGCAGGGGGACATCGAGAGCCGCCTGCTGCAGAGCATCGTCGATGCGACGGTGCATCTGTTCGACGCGGAGGCCGCGTCGATCGCCCTGTTCGAGCAGGATCCGGATCGGCTCGAGTTCCGCGTCGCGGCGGGGGCACAGGGTGCCGGCGCGGTAGGCCTCACGGTGCCGCCGACGCAGGGAATCGCCGGCTATGTCTACTCGACCGGCCAGGCACTGTCGCTGTCCGACGTCGCGGACGACCCGCGTTTCAACCGCGGCGCGGCCGAGCAGACCGGCTACGTGCCGCGTTCGATCGCGGCCGCCCCGCTCCTCGATGAGGACGGCACGATCGGCGTGCTCCAGGTCCTCGACAAGCGTGGCTCACCGACCTTCTCGCTGCGCGACATGGAGCTCCTCGCCGTCTTCGCCTCGCAGGCGACCGTCGCCATCGGCGCGGCTCGCGTTCAGCGAGATACGGAGCGCCTGCTCCGCAGCGTGCTCGGGCAGATCGGTCCCGATCTCACCGACGAGCAGGTCGAAACCCTCGTCTCCGCCGCAGCTGCCGACCTCGACACCGACGACGAGGCCCCCTTCTGGCGCCTGGTCGACCAGGTAGCGCGCCTCCGCTCGCTCACCGACCGGGAGACGGCGCTGCTCACCGACATCCTCGACGCGGTGGCCGCCCACGCCACGCGAGCCAGGCGTCCTCGAGCCGGGCGGTGACCGACGACCTTCCGGCCTGGTCGGAGCCATTCGCCGATCCGAAGCGCGCGCTCCGCCGCAGCCTGCGGCTCCGCGGCATCACGCGCAGCTGGGCATGGGGTGGCGCCACCGGCGAGGGGGTGCGGGTCGGAATCATCGACTCCGGCATCGAGAACGATCATCCGCTGGTGCGGGGCCGCGTCGTCGAGAACGTCACCGTCGAGATCGGCGGCGAGGAGCCGAAGGTGGTCCCCGACCAGGCGGGGGACATGTTCGGACACGGGACCGCGTGCGGTGCGATCATCGTTGGCCTCGCCCCGGCCGTGGAGCTTGTCTCGATCCGAGTGCTCGGCGCCGACCTGCGCGGCAAGGGAACGGCCTTCGCGGCCGGCCTGGAGTGGGCGATCGAGCAGGGTCTGCAGGTCTGCAACCTCAGCCTCTCATCCAAGAGCGAGGCGCTCTATCCCGTCTTCCACGACCTTGCCGACCGCGCGTATTTCCGTGGTATGGCCCTCGTGAGCGCGGCGAACAACGTCCTGGCGCCGAGCTATCCATCCCTCTTCTCATCGGTCTTCTCCGTTGCCGCCCACGCGGAGCCGGACCCGTGGCGCCTCTACTACAACCCGGCGCCGCCGGTCGAGTTCGGTGCCTGGGGCGTCGACGTCCCTGTGGCCTGGAAGGACGGGGGAAGCACGGTAGCCACCGGCAACAGCTTCGCGGCGCCGCACGTCGCCGGCCTGGTGGCGTTGATCCTGTCGAAGCATCCCGGCCTGAGCCCGTTCGAGGTCAAGGGCATCCTGGCCAGCGTCGCCGACAATCCCGGCCGTCGCCGGCCTCGCAGACGACCGAGCCCGCCCGCGTGAGCCTGGCGCGGACGTACGTCGAGCTCTTCCGGCGCAATCGGGCCCTCGCCCGGTTGCTGGCCGGCGAGTTCATCTCCGGCATCGGCGACTGGCTCTACCTCGTCGCGGTCCTGGTCGTCGTCTACGCCGAGAGCAACTCGGCGGTGCTGCTCGGAGTCGTCGGTGCAGCCCGCATCCTGCCGTACGTGCTTCTGTCGGTGCCTGCCGGCATGGTTGCCGACCGATTCGACCGCCGCATGGTCCTGCTCATCACCGATGTGGCGCGCGGGATCCTCATGCTCGTCCTGGTCGTCATCGTCATCGTCGATGCGCCGACGATCGCCATCATCGGCGTCTCGATCCTTGCGGCCTGCTTCTCGACGTTCTTCGGCCCCGCCATCGCGGCGCTGCTGCCGACGCTTGTCGACGAGAGCGACCTCGGCCCGGCCAACAGCGCGTGGGCGACGCTCGACAACCTGGCCTTCATCGTCGGTCCGGCGATCGCCGGAGTCCTCCTCGCCACCGGGGCGCTGGAGATCGCCTTTCTGCTGAACGCGATCTCGTTCGGGATCGTGGCCGTCGTCCTGTGGCGCCTTCCCGTGCCGAGCGCCGCCGCCCCCGTCGCAGAGCAGGACGAGGCGCCAGTGGCGACCCGAGCCGGCTGGCGCGAGCTCGCACGGCCGCTGGCAGGCCCATTCATCCTCGATTCGGTGACGAGCATCGTCGCCGGTGGCATCGGCGTCCTGACCGTCGTCATCGCGGTCGACGTCCTGCGTGCAGGGGAGGCGGGGACCGGCTATCTCAACGCGGCGACCGGCATCGGCGGCGTGGTCGCCGGTATCGCGGGCGGTGCTCTCCTCGCTCAACGGCTGAGCGTGCCGCTGCTGCTGGGGGGAGTGGTCGGCGGCGTTGGCCTCACCTGGCTGGCCCTGACCGGCGACGTGGTGACGGCGATGCTCGCCATCGGGGTGGCGGTTGCCGGCCTGCTGCTCGTCGACGTGGTGAACACCACGCTCATCCAGCGCATCGTGCCCGACGAGCTTCGCGGGCGCGCAATGGGCGTTTTCCAGACCTCGAACGCCATCCTGTACTCGCTCGGGTCGCTGGTGATTCCGATCGCCGCCGAAGCGACCAGCGTCGCGACGGTGCTGATCGGCTCGGCCATCCTCACTGGCCTTGGCGTCGCGGTTGCGCTCCTGATGACCGAGCGCGGGGCGGAACCGATCGCCGATCGACCCGGCCCGCGCACGTCTCCTCGAGCATCGCATCTTCGCCGGGCTGCCGGTCCCGCGCCTCGAGGCGGCGGCTCGCGCGCTCGAGCCGGTTCCGATCACCGCGGGACAGGTTGTCGTTCGGCAGGGGGACGCGGCGGACCGCTTCTACGTCATCTCCGAGGGCACCGTGCGCGTGACCCAGGTGCCGGAGGGCGGCGGGGAGGAGGCCGAGCTGCGCACGCTGGGGCCGGTGACGTCTTCGGCGAGATCGGCATCCTGCGCGGCTCACCCAGGACGGCCACCGTCACGGCCACGACCGATGGCATGCTCCTGGCGCTCGACGCGGCCGAGTTCCTGGAGCTCGTCGGTTCAGGCCCCGGGCTGAGCTCGCGCCTTCTCGATCTGTATCGCGGGTCGCTATCCCGCTAGGCACTCGCCGCGCGCTTGGCCTTCAGCGATGCAACCGTAGCGAATCGACTGGGTGACCCGAGCGCCCCGCCGTAGAAGTCACCGCCGGTGCCCGGCGCAAGGCTCGTGCCCTCTCGGGTACCGAAGATCTCGATCGCGCGGTCGAGGTCCGAGAGCTCCTCGAACCATGGCATCCCCTGGGCCATGATCTGAGCGAGGGCGTCGCTCGCCAGCCACTCGGTGTTCGAGCCGTCGAGGTCCACGAACCAGACGTCCGGCCGATCCATGTTGCGCACCTCCCACTCATCGGCTGCCGGGTCGACCGCGAACCACCGGCGTCGAGAGACAAGGATCTCCTGGGCCACTCCCTTCCGGGGGGTGCGGCGAGCCTGGCATTCGAACTCCTTCGGCCGATCCGATGGCGGACGAAGCATCCACTGGTCATCGGCATCGACCGGGTACGCCACGCCGAGACGCACGCTGAACGAGAACGTGGTCGCGGCGATCTGTTCCGCGAGGTACGCGTTGAACGATTGGAAGTTGACGACGTCGATGGTGTGCTCTCTGCGTCGCCACGCGGTTCGGCCGGTTCGCTCGAGGAACCCGTCGCCCCGCAGCTCGTCCCAGACGACTTGCTTCAGGACGCGGTTGACGTCACGGGAGTCCATCAGGCGGTGAGATGGATCGAGAAGGTCCGCATCGGTCAGCCCGTCGCCGGCGTCGCCAGCTCGCCGAGCGCTCCGTTGCAGTCCTGGGTCCATGGCGGGTAGTGCGAGAGCGCGATCATCGCGACGTCGAGCGCCGCCAGCCGCTCGACCGATGCCCGGGCGCCGGCGTGGTCGTGGCTGAAGAAGGCGCTTGCGTAGGTCAGGCGGCCGCGGAGGACCTGGAGCACGTCACCGGTGAAGAGCAGCCGTTGCGCCGGGGCGTAGAGGCAGATGCTGCCCGGGGTGTGCCCCGGGGTGTGCACCACCCGGAGGCCGCCGAGGATGGGGACCACCTCGCCGTCCTCGACCGGCGTCGGATCGGCGGGCGCGCGCGTCAGGTACTGGATCAGGCGCCCGCGGCGCACGGCGCTGTCATCGGTGCGCGCGAGCGCGTCCCGCAATGGCAGGCGCAGTCCGGCCAGGTCGTCCGGATGGATGAGGACAGTGACGTCGTCGCGGTCGCGCACGAGCTCGGTGACCCCGCCGATATGGTCCGGATGGCCGTGCGTGCAGATGATCCGCTCGAGCTCGTCGATTCGGCGACCGATGCGGCGCAGGTAGCGCTCGAGCAGGATTCGCGAGCCGACCATGCCCGCATCGATGAGGGTCAGGCGCTCCTCGGCGATCAGGAACGCGTCGGCGCCGAGCATCCGGACCTGGTGGACGGCCGGCGCGATCTCCATGGTCGGCCGATTGTACGGCCGCTATCCCGCCTGATCGCCGGTCAGCAGTCGCCGATACGAGTCGTAGCGTGCTTCGGAGACGGCTCCGGCCTCGACTGCGGCGCGAAGTCCGCAGCGTGGCTCGTGGATGTGCGTGCAGTCGTTGAAGGCGCACGCCCCGAGGTGCGGTCGAAACTCGGGGAAGCAGGACGCCAGCTCGCTCGGCGGCACCTGCCACAGCCCGAGCTCGCGGATGCCGGGCGTGTCGGCCACGTACCCTCCGCCGGCTCCCCTCGAGCGGATGCAGCTCGGCGTGGGTGGTCGTGTGCTTTCCCTTGCCGCTCATCACCTCGGAGACCTCGCCGGTCGCGAGCTGGAGGCCCGGCTGGAGCGCGTTCAGCAGCGTCGACTTCCCGACCCCCGACGGCCCGGTCACGATCGAGAGGCGGCCGGCGAGGTGTTGCGCGCAGCTCCTCGAGGCCGATCCCGGCCTTGGCGCCGGCGAAGACGACGTCGTAGCCGATGCGCTGGTAGGGCTCGAAGAGCGTGCGTGCCGCCTCGATTCCGACCAGGTCCACCTTGTTTGCCACGATCAGCGCCGGGACCTCGTTGTACTCGGCGACCACCAGGAATCGATCGATCAGCCGCGGATTCGGTGGTGGCCGGTCGCACGGAGAACACGAGCGACCACCAGGTCCGCGTTCGCGACCATCACGTCCTCGCGCCACGACCCGCGCGGTCCGGGCTGGCGGCGGCTGAAGCGTCGGGTCCGCGGCTCGACCGAGACGATGGCGCCGGTCCCATCGGCGAGCCGCTCGACCTCGACCCGGTCACCGATCACCGCCAGGTCGGATGCCTGGCGCTCCTTCTTCATGCGTCCCCGCAGCCGCGCCTCGACGAGGTCGCCTTCCGCCGTCTCGATCGTGTAGAACCCGGAGAGCGCCCGCAGCACGAGCCCGGTGGTGGTGCTCACCCGAGCGCGCCCACCGCCATGCCGTAGATGGTCTCGTCCCGGCGGGGCACCTGCGGACCGCGGCCCATCCTGCCGTCCCATGGCTCCAGCTCTGCGCCGAGCTCCGCCAGCCGCGCGATCCCGCCGTGGTTGTCGGGTGGCAGGTTCAGCGTCAGCCACTCCGCTGACGGGATGCGCTCGAACGCAGCGCCGACCAGGGCCGTGGCGACCTCCGGCGTGTCGGCGATGAGCGGGCCGATGCGCTCGACGTCCGGACGAACCCATCCGTACCCGACGATCGCGTCGTCTCGGCGAGCCATGATCAGCGGCCGCTGCCGGATCGGTGAGCATCGGTTCGAGGACCATCGGTCGGTGCCCGCCGAAGCGCGGCGCGTCGTACGCGACCAGGTCGCCCAGCGAGGCAGGTCCGGCGTCGGCGAGCTCGACTCCGTTCGAGGCTGGGACGCCCGCTCGCGGCACCCGGACCATGGTGCTCGGACCGATCGGTTCGAACCCATGGCGCGCGTAGAGGGGACGGCCTTCCGGTGTCGCGTACAGCTCCTGCCGGCTCGCGCCGCGACCCGCCAGGAAGGCGATCACCGCCTCGAGGATGGCGGCACCGATGCCGCGGCGACGATGCTCCCCGTCCACGATCATGTTGCCGACGAATCCCAACGCTCCGTAGCTGATCCCGGACCCGACTCCCACGATTCGATCGCCGCTCTCCACCACCAGGCACCGCGCACGTGGCGGCTCCAGCACGAGCCGCAACGCCCAGTCGTAGACACCCCAGCCGACGGCCTCGCGCAGCTCGACGATGCGCGGCAGGTCCGCCGACGCCGGCGCGGCGCATTCGAAGGTCGTCGGGGAGCGGCATCCGAGCGAGTCTAGCCTCGCCGTTAGCATGGTGGCGTGGACTCGGTCGACGTGCTGCTGGTGGGAGGCGGTGTGGCCTCCGTCCGCTGCGCACGCACGCTGCGGCGTCACGGATTCGATGGATCGATCCTCCTGGTGGGTGTCGAGGACCGCGCGCCGTACAACCGCCCGCCGCTCAGCAAGGAGCTGTTGCGCGCCGACCTGCCCGATGAGCTGCTGGACGCCGAGCCGGCGTCCTGGTACGAGAAGCGATCCATCGAGCTGCTGACAGGCGTGCCCGTCACGGCCATCGAGGCCGATGCGCGCCGCGCGACGCATGGGCGACGGCTCGATCCGTCGGCTTCGAGCGTTGCCTGGTGGCCACCGGCGCCGAGCTTCGTCGGCTCACGATCCCCGGCGCCGAGCGAGCCCTCATGCTTCGGACCGCCTCCGACGCGCGACGGCTCCGCGCGGCCGCCATCGCGGCTCGCCGCGGCGCCCGGGTCGTCGTGGTCGGCGGGGGCTTCATCGGCCTCGAGGTGGCCTCGGGCCTGGCTGGCCTCGGCCTGCGACCGACCGTCGTCGAGCTCGCACCCACCCTGTGGGCCGGGACGCTCGGCGGCCGAGCTGGCCGCGTGGGCCGCCTCCCGGCTGGCGTCCGTCGGCGTCGAGCTGCGCCTCGGGTCTGCCGTCACCGGACTGGCTGCCGAGGGCGTGTGGCTCGGCGACGAGCGGCTTCCGGCTGAGCTGGTGGTGGCCGGAATCGGGGTGCTGCCGCGGGACGAGCTGGCCGCCGCGGCAGGCATCGCCACCGATGGCGGCATCGTCTGCGACGCTCAGCAGCGAACGAGCCACGCGGCGATCTGGGCGGCCGGCGACGTCGCCCGCGTGGATGGCCTGCGCGTCGAGCACTGGCACGCGGCCCGCGAGGCCGGCGAGCGGGCCGCCCTCTCGATGCTCGGCCTCGACGTGCCGGCGCCGCCCCCGCCGTGGGTCTTCTCGGAGGTCGGCGGGGCGATGCTTGACGTCATCGGTGCCGTCTCGGGATGGGACGATGAACGCTGGATCGCGCCCGAACGTCTCCTCGCGTACCTGCGCGCCGGGCGAGTGGTCGGGCTGGCGAGCATCGACGGGGCAATGCCGGCCGATGCCTGCCGGCGGCTGGTGGCGGGTGGCGCCTCGATCGACGAGGTTGCGGCGGCGGCTGGATGACCATGGGGTCGGTTGACCCACCGGGCGTCGTGGGAGACAATGAGCGCCTAACACCGACCAAATCAGTCGGGATTCGTCTGCAGGCGGTTCCGGCGTGACCTTCCGAGGAGCGCATGGCCCTTCCGAATCCAGCTCTGAACCAGATCCCCGGCGGCTACAAGTACGGCTGGCACGACGATGAGAAGCCCCTTCAGATCTTCCAGAAGGGGCTGAACGCCGAGATCGTCGCCAAGATCAGCCGCGTCAAGGACGAGCCGGAGTGGATGACGAAGCTGCGCCTCAAGGCGTACCGGCACTTCGAGGCGCGCCCGATGCCGAAGTGGGGCGCCGACCTGTCCGGGATCGACTTCCAGGACATCTACTACTACGTCACGGGGACCGACAAGGCCGTCCAGAGCTGGGACGACGTGCCCGACTACATCCGGCGCACCTACGACAAGCTCGGCATCCCCGAGGCGGAGAAGAAGTACCTCGCCGGCGTCGGCGGCCAGTACGACTCCGAGGTCGTCTACCACAACATTCGCGAGGATCTCGAGAAGCAGGGCGTCATCTTCCTGGGCACCGACCAGGCGCTCAAGGAGCACCCCGAGCTGTTCCGCGAGTACTTCGGCACCGTGATCCCGGCCAATGACAACAAGCTCGCCGCGCTGAACACCGCGGTGTGGAGCGGCGGCAGCTTCATCTATGTGCCGCCGGGCGTTCACGTCGAGCTGCCGCTGCAGGCCTACTTCCGGATCAACACCCAGAACATGGGCCAGTTCGAGCGCACCCTGATCATTGCCGACGAGGGCAGCAGCGTTCACTACGTCGAGGGCTGCACGGCGCCGACCTACTCGACCGCCAGCCTGCACAGCGCCGTGGTCGAGATCATCGTCAAGAAGGGCGCTCGCGTGCGCTACACGACGATCCAGAACTGGAGCTCGAACGTCTACAACCTCGTCACCAAGCGCGCGGTCGCCTACGAGGACGCGGTGATGGAGTGGGTCGACGGCAACCTCGGCTCGAAGGTGACGATGAAGTACCCGAGCATCTACCTGCTCGGCGAGCGGGCGCACGGCGAGGTGCTCAGCATCGCATTCGCCGGCGACGGCCAGCACCAGGATGCCGGCGGCAAGATCATCCACGCCGCACCGAACACGACCAGCCTCATCACCAGCAAGTCGATCAGCAGGGGCACCGGCCGAACCTCGTACCGCGGGCTGATCAAGGTCTACCCCGGCTGCGAGCGGTCGAAGTCGACCGTCCGCTGCGACGCGCTCATCCTCGACGACGAGGCGCGCTCCGACACGTATCCCTACATGGAGATCGACGAGGAGAACGTGACGATCGGCCACGAGGCGACGGTCTCGAAGGTCGGCAGCGAGCAGCTCTTCTACCTGATGAGCCGCGGGCTGTCCGAGGCCGAGGCAGCCGCCATGATCGTCAACGGATTCATCGAGCCGATCGTCAAGGAGCTGCCGATGGAGTACGCGGTCGAGATGAACCGCCTCATCCAGCTCCAGATGGAAGGCGCGGTCGGCTGAGCCGATGACCCTCACGCAGACCGCATCGGCGATCGACGCCGATGCGATCGGGCGCATCAGCGACCGACTGAACGAGCCTGACTGGCTGCGCGCGCTTCGCGCGCGATGGTGGGAGCGCGCCTCGGCGACCCCCCCGCCTACCGGCCAGGAGGAGGAATGGCGCCGCACCTCGCTCGACGCCCTGCCGCGGCACGCCGAGCTGCTGCTCGACGTGCCCGAGGTCGAGACACTGCTGCCGCCGGACGCGGCAGCGGCCGGGGTGATCCTGACCGACCTGCGCACGGCCGTTCGCGAGCATCCTGAGCTGGTCGAGCGCCATCTCGGGCATGCCGACGGGCCGCAGTCCCACGCGCACTTCTGGGCGCTCGCCCATGCGGCGTGGACCGGTGGCCTGTTCTGCTATGTCCCCCGTGGCGTCGTCGTCGACGGCACGCTCGTCGCGCGCCAGCGGCTGCCACGCGCCGACGTCGGGTTCCATCCGATCTCGCTCGTCGTGGCCGAGGAGGGCAGCAGCGTGACGCTGCTCGAGGAGATCGTCTCGCCCGACGGTGCGGCCGGCTGGTACGGCGCCATCGGCGATATCCGGGCCGGCCAGGGGTCCCGCGTGCGGTACGCCAACCTGCAGCAGCTCGGCGACGGCGCGTGGAACGTCGGCGCCGCGCGGGTGGTGGTCGGACAGGACGCGGTCGTCACCACGCTCAATGCCGAGGTCGGCTCGCGAGTGACGAAGCTCGGGCTCGACGTGCTGATGACCGGCAAGGGCGGCACCTCGAAGGTGCTGGGGCTGCTCGCCGCCGGCGACGACCAGCAGATCGACATCAACACGGTCCAGGACCTCGCCGCCGACCACACGACCAGCGACCTTCTCTACCTCTCCGCGCTCTACGATCGCGCGCACGCCTCCTTCTACGGTGTCACCAACGTGCGGCGCGGGACGAAGCAGACGAGCAGCTACCAGGAGTGCCGAAACCTGCTGCTCAGCCCGCAGGCCGGCGCGGAGCCGATCCCGGTGCTCGAGATCGAGGCAAACGACATCCTGCGCTGCGGCCACGGCGCGACCGCCGGCGCCATCGATCCGACCACGCTCTTCTACGCGCAGACGCGGGGCCTCGACCCGGCCACGGCCGAGCGAATGATCGTGCGCGGCTTCTTCGAGCAGGTCGTGGCGCAGATCGTCGACGAGACGATCCGCGAGCGGATCCTGGCGGCGCTGGCGGGACGCATCGGCGCCGACACGTCCGACGAGGTGGCGGCATGACGGCCGTCGAGCCGGCCACCGGCTTCGTGACCGTCGCGCGCGCCGGCGACGTCGAACCGGGCAACGTGCGCGTCGTCGAGGTGGACGGTCGTTCGCTCTGCATCGGCCTCACCGAGGATGGCGAGTGGGGCGCCATCGACAATGTCTGCACGCACGATGGCGGAACCCTCGGCGAGGGGGAGCTCGACGACTCGGGCGTCGAGTGCCCGCGCCACGGCGGCCGCTTCGACCTCTTCACGGGCCGAGTCCTGGCGCTCCCACCGGTAGTCCCGGTGAAGGCGTACGAGACGGTCCTCGACGGCGACGAGGTCAGGGTGAGGCTGTGAGCCGATGAAGATCAGCACGCGCACCGAGTACGGCATCCGGGTCCTCGTCACGCTGGCGCGCCTCGGCGAGGACGACCCATGCCTGAGCCTGAGCGCGATCGCCAAGCGCGAGCGGCTGCCCCACGCATACCTGGAGCAGCTGGTCGGTGACCTCCGGCGCGCCGGCCTGGTCACCGCGACGCGCGGCCAATCGGGTGGCTACCGCCTCGCCCGCCCGGCGGCCGAGATCGCCATGACCGATGCCGTGCGCGCGCTCGAGGGCCCGCTGCTCGAGATGCCGTGCGCCGGTGTCGACGACCTCGAGCATTGCGATCGACCGCAGCCGTGCAGCGTTCACGAGGTCTTCCAGCGCGTCTACGAATCCCTCTCCGCCAGCCTCGGGGCGACCAACCTCGCCGAGGTGGTCGCAACCGCCGGTGGACCTCCCTATCCGCCCGAGGTTCGCCGCAAGCGCATCGCGCTGCATTCAGCCACCACATCGCAGGAAACAAGGAACGCATGACCGACGAACTCGTGATCTCCGGGCTCGAGGTGAGCATCGGCGGCAAGAAGATCCTCAAGGGCATCGACCTCACCGTGAAGCAGGGCGAGGTCCATGCGCTGATGGGCCCGAACGGCTCCGGCAAGACCAGCCTGGCGTACGCCCTCATGGGCCATCCCGACTACGTCGTCGACGCCGGCAGCATCACCTGGGCGGGGCAGGACCTCCTGAAGGGTCCGACCGCGCTGGGCATGCCGCCCGACAAGCGCGCCCGGCTGGGCCTCTTCCTGGCGTTCCAGTACCCGAGCGCCATCCCGGGCGTGACCGTCGCCAGCTTCCTGCGCAACATCTACAACGCCATCCACCATCCGAAGGCCGCGGACGAGACTGGCGAGACCTCCATCAAGTACACGGGCATCCCGCTCGCCAAGTTCCGCAAGCTGATGGAGGAGAAGATGGCGCTCCTCCGCATGGATCCGGCCTTCGCCGCGCGATACGTCAACGAGGGCTTCTCCGGCGGCGAGAAGAAGCGCCTGGAGATGCTCCAGATGGCGATTCTCAACCCGAAGATGGCGATCCTCGACGAGACCGACTCGGGCCTCGACATCGACGCCCTCAAGAGCGTCGCCGAGGGCATCAATGCGACCCTGTCGCCGGAGATGGGTGTCCTGATGATCACCCACTACCAGCGGATGCTCAACTACGTCGAGCCGCAGTTCGTCCACGTCCTGCTCGACGGCCGCGTCGTGCTCTCGGGCGGGCAGGAGCTGAGCCACCAGCTCGAGGCCAACGGCTACGACTGGGTGCGCGAGCAGGTCGGCCTGCCCGCCGGCATCGGCGACGAGGCCGCCGCCGAGCCTGAGCCAGTCGTCCAGCACTAGGAAACTGAACGGACCGATGGCGATCGAGCAGCTTCCAGCGGATGTCTTCGATGGGGCGGCGCTGCGCGCCGACTTCCCAGTCTTCGACCGCCCGCATCGGTCCGGCAGGCCGCTCGCCTTCCTCGACTCCGCGGCATCCGCTCCGAAGCCGCGCTCGGTGATCGAAGCGCTCTCCGACGCGTACGAGCATCACTACGCCAACGTTCATCGGGGGCTCTACGAGCTGAGCGAGGACGCCACGACGCGTTTCGAGGATGCGCGTCGGACGCTGGCCCGGTTCATCGGCGCACCGAGCGAGCGCGAGGTCATCTTCGTCCGCAATGCGACCGAGGCGATCAACCTGGTCGCCTACAGCTGGGGCCGTACCAACGTCGCGGCCGGCGACCTCATCCTCTCCACCGAGATGGAGCACCACGCCAACCTGGTCCCGTGGCAGCAGCTCGCGATCGAGACCGGCGCGACCATCGAGTACGTGGCCATCACCGATGACGGCCGCCTCGACCTCGACGATCTGCGCGCCAGGCTGGCGAGGGGCCCGAAGCTGGTGGCCATCAATCACGTCAGCAACGCGCTCGGCACCATCAACCCGGTTGCCGAGATCAGCCGCATGGCGCATGAAGCCGGCGCGCTGGTCGTGCTGGACGCCGCGCAGAGCGTCCCGCACATGCCGGTCGACGTGACCCGGCTGGGGATCGACTTCCTGGCGCTGTCCGGGCACAAGATGCTCGGTCCGTCGGGGATCGGCGCGCTGTGGGGGCGCCGCGAGCTGCTCGAGGCGATGCCGCCCTTCCTGACCGGTGGCAGCATGATCAGCAAGGTGACGCTGAGCGGAACCACCTGGGCCGAGGTGCCGCTCAAGTTCGAGGCCGGCACGCCCGCGATCGCGGAGGCCGTCGGCCTGGCGGCAGCAATCGGCTACCTGGAGACGATCGGCATGGCCAGGGTCCGGGCGCACGAGCGCTTCCTGTTCGAGCGAGCCTGGGCCGCGCTGGGTGCCATCGACGGTGTCAGCCTGCTCGGGCCCGCATCCCCGGACGAGCATGCCGGCGTCATCAGCTTCGTCGTCGACGGCGTGCATCCGCACGACGTGGCGACCGTGTTCGACGACCGAGGCGTGGCTGTCCGCGCCGGCCATCACTGTGCTCAGCCGGTCATGGCTCGCTACGACCTGCCGGCCACAACGCGGGCAAGCTTCTACGTCTACAACGACCTCGACGATATCGAGCGCCTCGTCGACGCCATCGGCGCGACCCAGCGCCTGTTCCGAACCGCCTGAGAGACCAATGGACAACCTCTACCGCGACTTCATCCTCGAGCACTATCGCGAGCCCCATAACAAGGGCACGCTCGACCCGCACGACCTCCACTTCGCCGATTCGAACCCAACCTGTGGCGACGAGATGTCGATGACCCTCCTGCTCGACGAGCCGAAGCAGCGCGTCGTCGACGTCGCGTTCGATGGGCGCGGATGCGCGATCAGCCAGGCATCGGCGTCGATCCTGACCGACGAGCTTCGCGACATGAGCATCGAGCAGCTCCGTGCGATCGACCCCAGGCACGTGATCGAGAACCTCGGCGTGCCGATCGGCCCGGCGCGGGTGAAGTGCGCGCTTCTCAGCTACAAGGTGCTCCAGGGCGCCGTCAGCGGCTCGGAAGCCCGCTGGCCGGACGAGGCAGAAGTGCTCGCCGGCGGATCCGCCCCGTGAAATTCGACCAGACCAGCAAGGAACCCCGTTCATCATGACCGACAACAACCAGACTACCACCATTCCGCGAGGTGAGCGCCGCCGATGCGGTGGCCCTCGCTCGTGACGGCTACCGGGTCATCGACGTCCGCGAGCAGAGCGAGTGGGACGCCGGCCACGTGGCCGGGGCAACGCTGCTGCCGCTGGGAGAGGTCACCGAGCGCATCGGCGAGGTCGTGCCCGACAAGGACGCGCGACTCCTCCTCCATTGCGCGGTCGGCGCTCGCTCGGCGCGTGCCGCCGGCCGGCTGGCCGAGCTGGGCTACACCAACCTCGTGAGCATGAAGGCGCCGATCGGTCAATGGAAGGAGCAGGGCGGCCAGTGGGAGGAGCCCCGTCAGCTCCTGACGCCCGCGCAGCAGCGCCGATACGCCCGACAGACCCTCATCCCCGAGATCGGGCAGGAAGGGCAGCGCAGGCTGCTCGACGCGAAGGTCCTGCTCATCGGCGCAGGCGGCCTCGGCTCGCCGATTGCCCTCTACCTGGCCGCTTCGGGCGTGGGGACCATCGGCCTGGTCGATGACGACGTGGTCGACGAGTCCAACCTCCAGCGGCAGGTGCTTCATGGCCCGGATCGGCTCGGGATGCTGAAGGTCGACTCAGCCGAGCTGACGCTCCACGGCCTCAATCCGGAGACGAACGTGGTCAAGCACGTCGAGCGGCTGAACGGCGACAACGTCGAGCGGCTGATCACCGGCTACGACGTCATCGTCGACGGCACCGACAACTTCGACACGCGCTACGTCCTGAACGACGCGGCGGTGAAGCTGCGCAAGCCGGTCGTCCACGGCTCGATCTACCGCTGGGACGGACAGATCACCACCTTCGTGCCGTTCGACGGTCCCTGCTACCGCTGCATGTACCCGACTCAGCCGCCCGACGAGCTTGCTCCGGCCTGCAGCGTGGCGGGCGTCCTCGGCGTGCTGCCGGGCATCGTGGGCCTCCTCCAGGCAAACGAGGTCTTCAAGCTCGTGCTCGGGGTCGGGGAGACGCTCGCCGGCCGGCTGCTGATGTTCGACGCCCTGACCACCTCGTTCGACGAGGTCCGGATCTGGCGAGACCCGGCGTGCCCCGCCTGTGGCGAAGGATCGCCGTATGCCGCACCGATCAGCCGGGAGCCGGCCACGACCGTGGCGGCGTCGGCATGAGCACCATCCGCATTCCACCGGTCCTGCGCGAAAATACCGGCGGCAGCCGGACGGTCGATGTGACCGGCGAGACGGTGGCCGAGGCGCTCGACGATCTGTTCGGCAAGCATCCGGCGCTCCGCGACCGCGTCACGGAGGAGGGCGAGCTCAGCCGCTTCATCAACGTTTACGTCAATGACCGCGACGTGCGCTACCGCGAAGGGCTGGATACCGCCATCGGAGCCGACGACACGATCATCCTCCTGCCCGCCATGGCCGGAGGGTCGCGCTAGGCCGATGCCGACTATGGTCGGCGCCGCGCCCGATATCGTCGCCGCCATCGGCAATACGCCGATGGTCGAGCTCCCGCGCCTCGCCCCGCACGACGGGGTGCGCCTGTACGCCAAGCTCGAGAGCAACAATCCGACCGGCAGCGTGAAGGACCGCGTCGCGTGGGCGATGATCGAGGCCGCGAGAGCCGACGGATCCCTGGCGCCCGGCCAGACGATCCTCGAGCCGTCGAGCGGAAACACCGGCATCAGCCTGGCAATGATCGGTTCGCGCCTGGGCCACCCCGTCCGGATCGTGATGCCCGACAACACGACCCGCGAGCGCGAGCAGCTGCTGCGCCTGTTCGGCGCGGAGATCGTCTTCTCGCCTGGCGCCGAGGGGTCGAACGGAGCGATCCGCCTCGCCCAGTCGCTGGCCGAGGCCGACCCCGGCCTCTTCATGCCGTACCAGTACGGCAACGAGGCCAACCCCCGGGTCCACGAGACGACCACCGGGCCTGAGATCCTGGAGCAGGTTCCGCAGGTCGACGTGTTCGTTGCCGGCCTCGGCACGGGAGGCACCCTGACCGGGGTCGGCCGTTACCTCAAGCGTGCGAAGCCCGGCGTGCGGATCGTGGCCGCCGAGCCGTTGCCGGGCGAACAGGTGCAGGGGCTGCGCTCGCTGGAGGACGGGTTCGTCCCTCCCGTCCTCGACGAGTCGGTTCTCGACGAGAAGCTGCTGGTCAGCAACCGCGACGCGGTGATCGGCCTGCGCCGCCTCCTGCGTGAGGAGGGGATCTTCGGCGGGCTCTCATCTGGGGCCGCCGTCGCCGCCGCGCTGCGGGTCGCGCGCGAGATGGAGGCCGGGTCGGTGGTCGTCCTGTTGGCCGACGGGGGCTGGAAGTACCTCTCCGCCGATCTATGGACCCGCGACCTCGACGAGCTCGAGGACGAGCTGGAAGGGTCCCTGCTGTGGTAGACCAGCTCACCATTCCTTCCACGATCGCCGGCCAGATGCTCGACCACGCCAACGCGGAGCTGCCGAACGAGGCGTGCGGCCTGCTGGCCGGGGACCTGGCGTCGGGCCGCGCCACGGCCTTCCACGCGGCGCGCAACTCCGAGGCGAGCCCGCTCCGCTACAACGTCCATCCCGACGACCTGGTCCGCATCGTGTTCGGGATCGAGGACGCCGGCGACGACCTGATCGGCATCTTCCACTCGCACACGCACACGCCGGCCGTTCCGTCCGCCACCGATCTGCGCAGCGCGCAATATCCCGATGCCTTCTACGTGCTGGCCACGCTCACGGACCCGTCCGCTCCACCGGCGCGAAGCGCTTCGTGCGTGGCGAATCCTCGACGGCGTGAGCACCGAGGTCCCGCTGCGCGTCGAATGACTAGCAGTTGACGACCTGCCCCGACACGATCGTCGGGACGGCTGCGTCGATCATGTGGTCGATCCCGCACGAACCCTCTTCACCGCCGGAGCGGTAGCTGAGCACGAACAGACTGCGATCGGGTTGAGGAAGCCATCGAGCGCTCGTCAGCGCCATTGCGTCCAGGCTCCCGGTCTCCGCCATGGCGCGGGTGAGCTCGTCGAGCCGGACCACCAGCTCGGCGGGCAGGGAGCGAACCTCGGAAGTCACCACCTGCACCGCACCGGTGGCGGGCGTGACGGCAAACACCCACAGGTCCTCGCCGGGAGTGCCGGCGCGCGAGCCGGCGACCTCGAGCGTGCAGCTCTCGGGTCCGCACGAGCCTCCCGCTGCCATCGTCGTCCAGGGCTCACCGTCGAGCGTCCAGATGGCGCCGGCCACCGCCGCGGCCACCGCGTCGGTCTCCATCTGGTCAGGGACTCCGCCCGGGCGCGGCGAGCTGCGCATGACTCCCAGGAGGGTGGATGGGTCAAGGGGATGGCCCGGCTGGGGGAGGTCGAGGGCAGCAAGGGTCGGCACGGGTGTTTCGGTTGGCGATTCGACCGGCGGCTCGATCGGTTCGATGGAGCCCTCCACTTCCGCTGACGCCGAGGAAGTGGCCGACGTAGCTATCGGAGGGGCTGCGGAGCAGGACGTGCCGATCAGCACCATCAGGACGACAGAGAGGCGGTTCACCAGCTCAGTCGAACGCACGGTGCAGGAAGCCCGCCATCTCCTCGCGGGTCACCAGGTCAAGGGGGCAAAACCGTCGCCACGCTCCGCATCCCGTGGTGATGCCGGCCGAGGCCAATGCATTGATGTCGACCTCGTGGATGGACCCGTCGTCGTCGTCGAAATGGTCAGGTGGCACCCAGCCGAGGCCGAGGGCGCGTGCCAGGAAGCTCGCCATCTGTTCACGGGTCACGTTCGTTGTGGGGCAGAACCGGCGCGTCGCGCAGCCGAGCGCAATGCCGGCCTCGGCAACGGCGTTGATGTCGCCCTGGTGGACCGAACCGCCATCGTCGTCGAAGTAGTCGGTGCCGGAGGCAGGCAGGCCGATCGCTCGCACCAGGAAGCTGGCCATCTCCCCGCGGGTCACGGGCGCGGTGGGGCAGTAGCGCTGCGGGCCGCAGCCGAGCGTGATCTGGCGCTGAGCGATCCACAGGATGTCGGCCAGAAAGATGGATGATTCGGAATCGACGAACGGGCTCGTGAGCGCCCATGCCAGCCCGTACGGCTCAACAGCGGTGTCCATACGCGCCTGGCGCACCTCGATGCGGACCGTTCCAGTGGACGGAGCCAGGAAGTCGACGACCTCGTATGGGTTGTCGAAGGTGAATGAGCCAAGAACCGCGCCGTTGGGTGCGATAACGCGCAGGTCCAGGTCGCTCGCAAGCACATCGGCTTTGCCGGTGTTCGAGCTACCGGACGTGTGGCTGCTCCAGGCCAGGGCGACGCGGACCTGCTGCCCGCCCACGACCGACACGTCGTAGGTGTGTGTCTCGCCTGGGTGCATGGCGGCCATCTCGAACCCGCCGAAGGGTCCCTCGCTCAGCACGCGGTTCGCCCACAAGGCGGATGCGGTGCCGACTCCCTCGTGGTCGCTGTTGATCGAGCCATCAGGCATCGGCGTGCGCTGAAGGGCGCCGGCCAGCAGGACGGCGCGAGTGGCCTCGGGCATCGCGGCAAGGGACGGAGCGCGCGCGACCAGCTGGGCGGCGATCCCGGCCACGATCGGGCTCGCGATGCTCGTGCCGTCACCGATGATGCCGTTTGCGGTCCGCACGCTGACCGCCGGAGCCGAGAGGTTCGGCTTGTTGTAGTCGCCGTGCGCGTTCCAGGAGGCATCGGTTCGGTCGTGGTAGTTGGCCCCATTGGAGCCCGGCACGTACCACAGGACATCGTCACCACGCCCGCCCGTGTTGCGGTCGTTTACGCCGCCGACAGTCAGCACGTTGTAGCCGGTCCCCGGTGATACCACGTCCCAGTTGCCGAACGTCGTCAGGTTGCCCGACGCCGCCACCGCCAGCCGCCCGTCCTCATAGACCACGGAGTCGAAGTAGCGCCGCGCCTCCTCGGCGCCGGTGGCGGTGTCCTGGCCGATGCTGGTGTTGACGATGTCGGCGTCGCCGCCGCCGGGCGCGATCGCCCAGTCGGCGGCCGCGATGATGGCCCGATCGGTCGAGATGCCTGGCGTGTAGCCGCCGGTGCCCGCGGACACGATGCCCGCACCCGGGGCCACCCCGGGGTACGTCCCGCTCTGGCTTGCGATGGCACCTGCCACCCAGGTCGGGTGTGCGTGCGTTGGGGTCGCGCCGGTTGTGCTGCCGCTGGCCACCACGGTCCAGGCCAGGTCGCCCGTGGCAGATACGTTGTGATACTCGACCACGGCAACGCGGACGCCGCTACCCTGGTCCCCCGGGCCGGTCGTCCAGTCGGCGCCGACGGTCGGACCGGCGGAGGACATCGATGTGCGCCACTCCCCTTCGAGCCCGAGGCTGCGAACATCGTCGCGCGCGGCGACGCCCTCGACCGCAGACGACGGAAGGTCGATGAACACGAGCGGGGCCGACGTGCTGACGTAGGCGACCGATCCGCCGGCCGCCTCCACCTCGCCCCGCAGCAGCTCGGCCGCCGCCGCATAGGCCGCCTGGCGGGCGTGCCACAGCTCGGCGCGCAACGCGCGTGCCTGCTCCAGTGTGTCGGCCACTGGTCGCTCGCCCAGCCACGTGACCCCGGGATGAAGGCCTCGTACGGCGGCTTCGGCGGCGTCCGTGTCCACCTCCAGCCAGACCGCGACCGGCAACAGCCTGGCGGGCTCGCCGGAGTCGACTGCCGCCAGGAGCGGCTCATCGGCCTTGCGGTCGAGGGGCGGCAGCGCGGCCTGCGCCGTGCTGATGGCTTCGTTCATGGCCGTCACGCCGGCGGCGGTGCCGTCACCCATCGCGTAGACGGTGTGGATCTCGCCGGTGCGACGATCGACCAGCTTCGACGCCGCGGTCGGGCCGCCGACCACCGGTGTGCTGATGGGGCGCTGGTACACGAGCTCGAAGTCACCAGGTGAGCCGCCGTGGTCGCGCGCGAGCTGCTCCTGCGCAAGCTGAGTCGGATCGGCGGCCAGGACATGCGGCGCCGGCAGCAGTGCGCCAAGCACGAGGGCGGAGACCGCGCCGATGGCCAGGCCGCGTGCCACTCGATCTGGTTGGTCGTCCACTCCGCCTCGCTCAAACGGGATGCCGTCCGACGGCGTATGACATTGTCACACGCCGCGGTCGATTCAGCATGGCAGCATCGAGGGCCCGGTCAATCGTTCGGTGGTAGCCTGCGACCCATGACCAACGGCGCCCCGCTGTCGCCCCGATTCGCACCGGCAGTCCATCGCGAACGCCTGACGCGCGCCGCCGCCGCCGCGGCCGAGCGCGCGGTGGATGTCCTGCTGATCACCCCGTCCCCTGACTATGCCTACCTGCTCGGGTATCGAGCCCCGGCGCTGGAACGGCTCACCTGCCTCATCGTCCCGGCTGACGGCGAGCCGGCGATCGTGCTGCCGCGCCTCGAGCTACCGCTCGCCCGTCACGAGCTCGGCGAGCTCGCCGACGAGATCACGCTCGTTCCGTGGGACGAGACGGATGACCCGATCAGACTGGTTCAGGCGATCGTCGTCGGCGCGCGCCGCGCGGCCGTCCAGGACCAGATGTGGGCGCGCGTCGCGCTTCGCTTGCGAGCGGCGCTCGATCCGACTGAGCTGGTCGAGGCGGGACCCACCATGAGCGCGCTGAGGCGCCTGAAGAGCCCCGATGAGGTCGAGCGACTGCAGGCTGCCGCGGCGGCGGCGGACGGGGTCATGACGGCTGTCATCGGGGAGCGGCTATCAGGGCGAACGGAGGCCGAAGTGAGCCGGCACATTCGCGAGCTGCTGGTGGAAGCCGGCAATGACGCGGCCGACTTCGCGATCGTCGCCTCCGGCCCCAACTCGGCAAGCCCGCACCATGAGGCGGGATCTCGCGTGATCGAGACCGGAGATGCCCTCGTGCTCGACCTCGGCGGGAGCCTGTCCGGCTACTGCAGCGACACGACCCGCACAGCCTTTGTTGGCGACCCCCCGCCCGAGTTCGCCGCACTCCATGCCGTGCTGCGCCAGGCGCAGGCCGCCGCCTGCGAGGCCGTTCGGCCCGGGGTGCCCTGCAATGAGATCGACGCGGCCGCGCGGCAGCTCATCGACGAGGCCGGGTACGGCGACGCGTTCTTTCACCGCACCGGCCACGGGATCGGCATGGAGACCCACGAGGAGCCGTACATCGTCGCCTCGAATCCCGAGCCGCTCGAGGTGGGGCACGCATTCAGCATCGAGCCCGGGATCTACCTCCAGGACCGATGGGGTGCCCGGATCGAGGACATCGTGGTCTGCACCGATGCGGGCGGGCAGCGCCTCAACACCACCTCGACTGAGCTCTACGTCGTCGACTGAATCGGCGACCGTTACCGGCCGCCCTCGCGATGGGAGCTCACGACCGCCAGCAGGACCTGGTCGATGGCCGCGTTTGCCTCGTGGTACGCGGCAGTGACGTCCGCCACCTCGGCCGACCGACGACGCAGATGTCCGGTGATGGCGTCGATCACCGGCGAGCGGAAGAAGAGGAAGGCCTCCACGGTCTCGGCGAGCGTCATGCCGGCCCCCGATGCCTCGCTGCCGTAGAGGCCGCCCATCTTCTCGGCCTCATCGAGCAGGATCTGGCGCTCCGCCTTCTTCGACGCGGCGACGTACTCGATGACGAGCTGGAAGGTGCGCTGGCCCCAGCGCCGGAACTCGTCTCGCTGCTCGGCCGACAGTCGCGCCTGCCAGGGCTGGCTGGAGTAGCCCGTGCGCTGCATTCGCCGATGCAGCTCGCCCGCCATCGTCTGGGTCGAGTCGGGCAGCCGCTGCATGCCGTAGCGATGGCGGCGCGGCGTGTTGATCATCGCCTCAAGGCTCGAGCGCAGGAAGCGCCGGTGACCGCCGGGCGTCTGGTAGCTCTGCACCTTGCCGGTGTCGGCCCAGCGCCTGAGCGTGTCGGGGCCCACCCCGACGAGGCGCGAGGCGGCGCCCAGCGCCAGCCACGGGTCGTCGGGATCGTTCGAGGGCGGTTGAACGGGCACGCGATGGTAGAACCTCTGGAAATCTATGACTCCACCACGCTAACCGGCGCCGATCGGCCCCGTCAAGCGACGATCAGTCGCCGCGAAGGTCAGCCCCGCGCATCGTGCTGAGCTCCGCCCACAGGTGGACCAGTGAGGCCATGCCGTTGCGGATGTTGTCGAGGCTCATCCATTCGTTCGGTGCGTGGAAGTTGCCGGTCGGATTGGCGAAGCCGACCATCAGTGTCTTCAGCCCGAGCCGGGCGTCGAGCGCGGCGACCACCGGTACCGAGCCCCCCGAACGCTGGAAGAGCGGCGCCTTGCCGAAGCCCGCCTCGAGCGCGCGCGACGCCGGCCCGATCCCCGGGTGGTCGAGCGGCGTGATGGCGGGCGCGCCGCCGTGGATGACCTTGACCTCGACGCGGCAGGTGGTCGGCGCGATCGACTCGAGGTGCCGCTTCACGGATGCCTCGACCTCGCGGTAGTCCTGATCGGGCACGAGCCGGGTGCTGATCTTGGCGGCGGCCCAGGCCGGAATGATCGTCTTGGCTCCGTCGCCGGTGTAGCCGCCCCAGATCCCGTTGACGTCGAACGTCGGCCGCGCCGACAGGCGCTCGAGCAGGGTATGGCCGCGCTCGCCCTTCATCGGCTCCGGGATGCCGGTCTCATCGGCCCACGCCGCTTCGTCGAACGGCAGTGCCGCGTAGGCCGCGTGCTCGTCCTCGGTCAGGTCGCGGACCTTGTCGTAGAAGCCCGGGACGGTGAAGCGGCCGTCGTCATCGGTCAGAGAGGCAAGCATGCGGACGAGGACGTTGGCGGGGTTGTCGACGCCGCCTCCGTACTGCCCGGAGTGCACGTCCTGCCGCGGGCCGTGAACGCGTACCTCCCAGTAGGCGATGCCGCGCAGCCCGTACCCGATGGCAGGCGTGCCCTCGTCGTCGAAGGTGTCGCCGTCACTCACGACGCAGACATCGGCTCGCAGCAGGTCCGCATGCTGCTCGATGAACGCCTCGATCGGCTCGGAGCCGACCTCCTCGTCGCCCTCGAAGAAGAAGCGCAGGTTCACCGGCAGCCGCCCGGCGGTCCCCAGCCAGGCCTCGACCGCCTTGAGGTGCATGAAGAGCTGGCCCTTGTCATCGCCTGAGCCGCGGGCGAAGACCCGGCCATCCTCGTGGCGCGGCTCGAACGGCGGTCGGATCCACTCGTCGAGCGGGTCGGCCGGCTGGACGTCGTAGTGGCAATAGACGAGCACCGTGGGGGCGTCGTCGCCGGCCTTCATCCACTCTGCGGTCACGATCGGGTGATGCGTCGTCTCGTGCAGCGTCGCGCGCTCCACGCCGAGGCGTGTGAGCTCGTCGGCGATCCACTGCGCCGCTCGGCGCACCTCTCCGGCGCGGCCCGGATCGGCGGAGACGCTCTCGATGCGCAGGAAGTCGTCGAGCTGCGCGAGGTGCTCGGCCTCGTGCTCACCCAGGTAGGCGACGGCGGTGTCGGTTGCGGCGGAGGCATCGGTCTGGCTCGTCATGGACGGATGATAGGGCCATGAGCCCGATGCAACCGAGACGGCCCGCCGCGCGTCTCAACCGCCAATGAAGCTGCTGCTTGCCGCCCTGTTCGCCATCGGGCTCGCCAGCCTGCCCGTTCAGCAGGTCGCCGCCTGCAGCTGCGCGCAGTCGACGCCGGCGCAGGCCGCCGAGTTCGCCGATGCGGTCTTCGCCGGCACGGTGGTCGACGAACGGCCGGTGGGCGCACAGGACATGCCACTGCCGGCCGTGGCCGCGACCAAGCCGATGCCGGTGCCGTTCGGCCAGACCCTCTACACCTTCGACGTCGATGGCGTGGCCAAGGGCCCGGTCGGCACTCGGGTCGAGGTGCTGGCCGGCGGGGATGGAGCGTCCTGCGGCATGAGCTTCGCAACGAACGAGCGCTGGCTCGTCTTCACCACCTGGGACGGCGCGGTGCACAGCACCGGACTCTGCTCGGGAAATGTCCCGCTCGAGAAGGGCGCCGAGGCGCCGCTGCCGCTGACGGCGCCGACCGGCGGCGCGGACTCCGGCTTCTCTGGCATCCCGCTGACGGCGCTCGCCCTCCTCGGCGTCATCGGCGTCGTGGCAGCGGTGTCCTGGCTCGCCTTTCGTCGCGGATCGACGTCGGCCGCCTAGCTGAACGCCCCGAGCAGGAAGCCCGCGAACAGCGCGAGCGCCACCGCGGGCACGACGCTTGCGGCCCGCATGAAGGCCGGCCAGCCGGGACCGCCGACAAAGGCGTAGGCGGGGATCGAGATCGGGAAGATGAGCACCGCCGCCGACCAGGCGATGCGCGCACCGACGCTCAGATCGGGTCGCTCCTGCACGTCGAGCCAGTAGGCGGCGATCATCAGGAATCCGCCGACGGCGAGCACCGCGAACAGGGTCCACACCACGGGAAGCATGTCGGGGGATCCTAGCGCGGCGGCGCCTCGCCGCTTCGGTCGTCCGATTGAGGTGTCAGCCCAGGGACCCGGTCGGCGCCGAGGCGGTCCTCCGCGGTCGCGGCGGCCGTCTCAGCCGCCAGGCGGCTGCTGCCGATGGCGGCAAGGAACTCGTCGCGTGGCAGCGAGAGCGTTCGCAGCGGCCCGACCGCCGTGACCGTCGCGGTGCGCGGGATGTCGCGAAGCAGCGCGATCTCGCCGAAGCCCTGTCCCACCCCGAGCGTCGGGCGATCCTCGCCGCCGACCGACACGGCGGCGCTGCCCTCGGCGATGAGGTGGAAGCGGTCGCCCGGCTCGCCCTCGGCCATCACGACCTCGCCCGCCTCGAAGCGGTGCGGAGACAGCTGGGTCGCCAGCAGCTCGACGGTGGCAAGGGGGAGCGGCGCGAAGATCGGGTTGCGGCGGAGGAGCCCGGCCTCGGGGCCGGGAACCGGCAGGTCGGCATCGAGGCGCACGAAACGGGTGGCGTAGAGGACGGCCAAGCCGGCCAGGCCGCCACCGAGGGCGCCGAGCGCGCCACGAACGCCGAAGACATCGGCGAGCACCGGTGCAGCCACCGATCCGAGGCCGATGCCGACGAACACGGTGAGCTCGAGGGCCCCGAGCGCTCGCCCGACGAACCTCGGCCGGAAGGCGCGTGGCATGAGCGTGTAGATGGCGACGTCCTCGACGGCGTTGCCGATGCCGACCACGGCCAGCGCCACGTACGCGGTCACCACGCTCGGCACGATGGCGAGCATGACCAAGCGGGATTCCCCACAGGAGCAGCCCTGCCACGAACCCGCGTGCCAGCCTGCCGACCGACAGCACGGCGCCGGCGATCGCCCCGCCGATGAGGCCGCCGATGCCCATCGCCGCCGTCAGCCAGCCGACGGAGGCGTCGCCGAGGAAGAGGACGTCGAGCGCCAGCACCACGGTCAGCACTGTCAGCGCGCCGCGCACGAATGTCTGGGCGAAGATCAGGATCGTGACACCGGCGGGCGGCGCCAGGCGCGCCAGGTCGGCGGCGCCGGCCCTGATTGCGACCATCGCCGCCCCTCCACCAGCGCCGACCGCCTCCTGGCCGCGTGACGGCACGGCGAGGCGCAGGACCATGGCCCCGCCGATCGTCACCAGCAACGCGCCGAGCGCGATCGCCGCCGGCACGCCGAACAGGGCGAGCGCCGCGCCCGCCGCCGCCGGGCCCAGGAGCGTGGCCGCGTTCTCGCCCAGGGCGGCGACGACGTTCGCCGCGGTCAGCTCGCCCGGGGTGCGCGCCAGCCACGGCAGCACGCTGGCCTGGATCGGACGGTACGCACCGGCAAGCCAGGAACCCATGGCCCCGGCGCCGATGACGACGAATGGCGGCGCGCCGACGAACGCCCCCAGCGCGGCGACGCCCAGGAGGAGCGCTCGGACGGCCAGCGTGATGCGCAGGATTAGATCCGGCGCGAACCTGTCGGTCGCGCTGACGACCGCGGGGGTGATCAGGATGGCGGGCAGGGTTCGAACCACGCCGTACAGGGCAACCAGCCCTGCCCCGCCCTCGCTGTACGCGTAGACGAGCAACGCGATCGAGCCCGCCAGCTCGCCGCCAAGGGACGCGAACCATCCGCCCTCGATGCGGCGGCAGTTGGCGAGCCCCAGGACCTCTCGGATCGCTCCCATCGTCGGGAGGTTACGTCCGTTCCGCGGTCCTGCGGCGCTCGATGTCGTCGGCGCCGTTCAGCAGGTCGGTCAGGAAGCCAAGCGGACGGCGTCGCGGAGGTTTGGGCTCGCGACCCGGCAGCAGCGCCGAGACGCCATCCCGGATGCGCGCCTCGAGCCGGTCACGCGCCTCGCGACCGCGGATGCCATCGGTCTGGATGGGCGGTCCGAAGCGCACCTCGACTCGCTTGCGGAACCACAGGTCCGTGGTGCCCACGATGGCGCAGGGAACGACCGGCGCACCCGACGACGCGGCGAAGGCGGCGGCTCCGTCTTCGAACTCGAGCAGCTCCGCCTCGCGGAAGCCGATGCGGCCCTCGGCGAAGATGCCGAGCACGCCGTCCGCCTGGAAGACCCGTCGCACGGCGCGCACCGCGCTGGTCAGGGTCGTCTTCTCCGGGTTGTACGGGATCACCCCGCCGAAGAAGGCCATCACGCGGTTCTTGAAGCCGCTGCCGAAATCGGCCTCCTTCGGACCGAACCAGGTGATGCGAGGCTCGAGCGGCACCGCGGCCAGGACGATGAGCGGGTCGAAGCCGTTGTGATGGTTGGCGACGAGCTGGAACGGGGGATCGGGCCACTGCTCGAGGCCGGTCGTCCGTACGTCGAACAGGGTCCGGAGGAGCGTCCGGTTGAGCCACATGATGATCCGATAGCGACGCGTGACCTCGACGCTCAGCTCCCGGGGCCCGGTGCGGCGAGCGCGCTCTGCCGCGGCGTCGACGGCGCGGCTCACGCGGGCGATGGCTGCGGATCGTCGGTCGGGTTCGCGTCGCCGGCGCGGATCGGCTCTCGCACCCGCCGCAGGGCCAGGCCACCGACCACGAGCTCCAGCGCCATCACGACGAACAGGAGGCGGAAGCCCAGGTCGGCGGCCATCGTTCGATCGGCGATGAAGAGCGCGACGGCAAAGGTGATCAGGCCGCCGATGGCCGACCCGATCGGCCCCGCGCCGGCAACGGCGATGTTGCTGATGCCCATGTACCGCCCGGATTCCGCCTTGGGAATGATGTCGGTCATGAGCGCCCAATCGACGCCGAGGAAGACGCCGGAGCAGATGCCGATCGGCACCGCCGCGGCGACGACGACCCAGTAGGCGGGAGCGGCTGCCAGCAGCAGCCCTCCGGTCGCGCCGAGGGCGATGGCAACGTAGAGCACCGGCTTGCGCCCGATCCGGCTGGAGATGCGCGCGCCCGGGATGGCGGCAAGGAGCGCGGCGATCAGCAGCGTGACGAGCACCGGGATCGCGGCGCCCTGCGCCTCGTCGGGCGCCATGCCGTGGGCGTTCTCGAGGTAGAAGACGGCGAACGCCTGGAGGGTGACGAGCCCGGTCAGGACCAGCAGGCGGCTGACCATGACCCACACGAAGTCGCGCTCGGCCAGGATGTCGGTTCCCCACGCCGACTTCGCCCGCTGGAGCAGGCTCAGCTCGTTCGGTGGCGCGGGCCGATCCGGCACCCAGATCACCGTGATGAGCATGGTCACCACCTCGATCAGCGCGATCACGGCGAACAGACCCAGGGTGATCTCCGGGAAGCCGAGCAGGTCCGGCAGGATGGCGATGAACAGGACGGCCAGCCCGGGCCCGATGAGGTTGCCGGCAAGGTTGGCGGCTCCCAGCAGGCCCGACGCCAGCCCGACCTGTCGCGAGGGAACGAGGTCGGGGACGTAGCCCTGGTACGGACCCTGGGCGAAGTTGCTGCTGAACTGGAGGAGCGCAACGCCGGCCAGGAATGGCCAGTACAGCTCGTTCCAGAAGGCCCACGCGAGGAACGCCAGGAAGACGAGATCCATCGCGGTGCCGGCGATGATGTACGGCTTGCGGCGGCCGAGGCGGTGGCGGGTATGGTCGCTGATGGCCCCCATCGTGGGCTGCACGAGGATGGCGATCACCACACCGATGGTGGTGATGGCGCCGATGGCGAGGCCGGCCAGCGGATGCTGCGCGCTGCCAAGGACCCCGTCGGACTCGACGAGGCGGGGGATGACGCTGAATGTCAGTGCCCCCATCAGGGTCGTGATCGCGAGCCAGTAGGCGGTGACGGCCAGCAGACGGCCTGTCGACAGTGGCGCCTTCGGCCGGCCGAACTCATCGCGGTCGTCCGCCGCCGACTGCACTGGGGCCTCGAACATGGTTCACCTCGACTGCCAGGTCGCCCGTCGCCGGCAGCGTACGCTGGCCGGTCAACGAAGGGAGGCTGCCACCGCCGCACTGCGGTGGGAATGCGGGGGGCGTGATCGGCCGCTACGCTCTGCCCTCCATGTCGACCAATCCGGCCCATGACCGGCTGATCGTCCTGCGCCATCCGGACCTGCGCCGATACCTGTCGGCGAGGTTCATCGTGTCGATCGCGACGCAGGTGCAGACGGTCGCGGTTGGATGGCAGGTCTTCAGCGTCAGCGGCGACCCGTTCGATCTCGGCCTCGTGGCGCTGTCCCAGTTCCTGCCCTTCATCGTGCTCATCCTGCCGGCCGGCCACGTCGCGGACCGCTACGACCGGCGGCGCGTGCAGCTGCTGACCTTCGTGCTCCTGGGCGTCTGCGCCGCGTTGCTGCTGGCGCTCTCGCTGGCAGGTATCACGGACATCGCGCCGGTGCTGGGCGTGATGGTTGTCTTTGGCGTCGCGCGCGCATTCAACCAGCCGACCGGCCAGGCGCTGCTGCCGAACATCGCGCCGCCCGGCACGTTTCCGCGCGCGGTTGCGCTGAACTCGTCGCTGGGCCAGATCGCGACGATCGCCGGCCCGGCGCTGGGCGGCGCGCTCGTTCTGCTCGGCGTCAGCGTTGCCTACGCGCTGGCCGTCGTCCTGATCGTCGCCGGCGTGGTGCTCGTCTCCGGACTGCGCGGAGGCGGTCGCGAGGAGCGTGTCTCCGAGCCCGTCAGCTGGGAGTCGCTGCTCTCCGGGATCACCTTCGTCCGATCGAGGCCGGTGGTCCTCGGGTCGATCTCGCTCGACCTGTTCGCGGTGCTGTTCGGCGGTGCGGAGGCCTTGCTGCCGATCTACGCGGGCGAGATCCTCGACGTCGGGCCGGTGGGTTTGGGCGTCATGCGCGCCGCTCCAGCCGTTGGTGCGGCCGTGCTGGCCGCGGTCATGTCGATCCGACCGATCCGCCGCCACGTCGGCCGATGGATGTTCGGCGGTGTCGCCGCGTTCGGAGTCGCGACCATCGTCTTCGGGCTCTCGACCAGCCTCCCGCTCAGCCTGGCCGCGCTCGTCGTGATGGGGGCCGGCGACATGGTGAGCGTCTACATCCGCCACCTGCTGGTCCAGCTCGAGACGCCGGACGAGATCCGCGGGCGGGTGAGCGCGGTGAACTCGGTGTTCATCGGCGCATCCAACGAGCTCGGCGAGTTCGAGTCGGGTCTCACTGCCGCCTGGTGGGGGATCGTGCCGGCCGTCGTGATCGGCGGTGCGGCGACGCTGACGGTGGCGGCCGCCTGGGCGCGCATCTTCCCGGTGCTGCGGCGGCTCGATCGCTTCCCGCAACCGGATGATCGGCCCGTCACCTGAGGCCCGGGCGGTTGGGCGCTAGAATCCCCCGGTGATCGACCCCGTCGCAATCGAGATCGGCCCGCTCCAGCTGCACTGGTACGGCATCATCATCGCCGGCGCCGTGCTCATCTCGGCGCTGCTGGGCGCCCGCGTCGCCACGTGGCTGGGCGAGAACGCGGACGACGGCTGGTCGATGCTCCTGCTGGTCGTGATCACGGGGGTCATCGGTGCCCGGATCTACCACGTCGTCCACCTGTGGGACTACTACAGCGCCAACCCATCGGCCATTCCGCAGATCTGGAACGGCGGCATCGGCATTCCGGGCGCCATCGCCGGGGGGACCCTCGGCATCCTGTTCTTCACCCGGTCGAGGGGCATCAACACGGCGCGCTGGCTCGACATCTTCGCGCCGGCACTGCTGCTCGGCCAGGTCATCGGGCGCCTGGGCAACTTCGTCAACCAGGAGCTCTACGGGCCGCCGATCTCCGAGTGCGGAAACGGCTTCCCGCCCTGCCTCCCGTTCGGCATCCCGATCGATGCGGCCCACCGCGCCGGCACGCCGTGGGATCCGATCACCTTCCCGGTCGAGACGACCAGGTTCGTCCCGCTGTTCGCGTACGAGATGGCGCTCAACCTGATCGGCATGTTCGTTCTGCTGTGGGTCATTCGCCGATTCGGTCCGCGTCTCTTCGCCGGTGACGCCGCCCTCATCTACATCATGTGGTACGGCGCGGTGCGGACGGTCCTCGAGACCTACCGCATCAACAACTGGACGATCCTGGGCATTCCGACCGCCATGTGGGTCGGCATCATCGGCTTTGTCGGCGCCGGAGCCTGGCTCTTCTACCGGCATCGTCGCGGATGGGGCTCGCCGATGCTGAAGCCGCCCGAGGAACCAGGCACCGAAGCGCCGACGGCGTCGCAGCCCCACCCGGAGGCCACCGCTGGCTGAGCGTCCGGCCGGGATCCTGGCCGATGTCACCGCCGCCGTTGGCAGCACGCCACTGGTGGCGCTGGATCGCCTCGGAGCAGACGTCCGGCCGCGGATCGTCGGGAAGCTCGAGCACATGAACCCCGGCGGATCGGTGAAGGATCGCATCGCGCTGCCGATGATCGAGGCGGCCGAGCGAGCGGGGCTGCTCAAGCCCGGCGGCGTGATCGTCGAGCCGACCAGCGGCAACACGGGCGTCGGCCTGGCGCAGGCGGCGGCCGTCAAGGGCTATCGCTGCATCTTCGTGATGGCCGACAAGCAATCGGAGGAGAAGCGCGCGCTGCTGCGGGCGTACGGCGCGGAGGTCGTGGTCTGCCCGATCCGACGTCAGCCCGGACGACGAGCGTTCCTACTACCGGGTCTCCGATCGGATGGCGCGCGATACGCCGGGCGCCTGGAAGCCGGACCAGTATCACAACGTGATGAACCCCGAGGCGCATTACGCGACCACAGGCCCGGAGATCTGGGACGGGACCGAGGGGCGCGTCACTCACCTGGTGGTGGCGCTCGGGACGGGCGGGACGGTGTCGGGGGTAGGTCGCTACCTGAAGGAGCGGAATCCAGAGCTCGCGATCGTCGGCGCCGATCCGGCCGGGTCGGTCTACTCCGGCGACGCGCCGGGTGCGTACCTCACCGAGGGGATCGGCGAGGACTTCTGGCCATCCACCTACGACACCGACATCTGCGACATCGTCATCCGCGTCGGCGACCGCGACTCGATGCTGACCGCGCGCCGCGCAACCACGCTGGAGGGCATCCTGATGGGCGAGTCGTGCGGCACCGCACTGTGGGCGGCGCTCCAGCTCGCCCGCCAGCTGGACGATCCGAACTCGCTCTTCGTCGTGCTGTTGCCCGACTCGGGGCGAAACTACATCGGGAAGCTCTACTCGGACGACTGGCTCCGGCAGCACGGCCTGCTCGGGAGCGACGAGCGCGTATCGGACTACGACTGGCGGCAGACGGCGGCCGACGTGATGCTCCGCGGAGATGGCATTCCCCGACCGCCGACCTGAGCCTTCAGGACGGGGCCACCTCCTGCGGCTCCCACATCGTCCCCTCGTTGCCCGCCACCTCGTCGCGGTAGACGCACCCCGCATGGGCGCGGATGCGCGCTCCCTCGCGGTCGGCCTCCATCCATGCCTGGCCGACGTCGATCTCGTCGCCGCACAGCGTGCAGAGCGTCGAATCGTTCATGCAGGGACGATACGCCCGCGGCCGTGCGCTGGTCCAGACCGATTCCGCGACCGCTGACGCATCGATGCGCGGGGAGTATCGTGGGCGCTCACGAAGGATTCCGAGAGCGCACAACGAGGAGCGTCATGACGCACGTCGCAGAGCCGCCGGCCGCCGCGAGCGGCGACGCGGCCGGGCTGGAGCGGGTCAACCATTGGATCAACGGCGTCCCGGTGGCGGGCACCAGCGGGCGGCACGGTCCGGTCTACAACCCGGCCACCGGCGAGGTCGCGCGGTACGTGGACTTCGCCTCGGTGGAGGAGGTCGATGCCGCGGTGGCCGCCGCGCAGGCCGCATTCCCCGGATGGCGGGCGACCAGCATCAGCAAGCGAACCGAGATCATGTTCCGCATCCGGAACCTGGTCGAGCAGCATCGCGAGGAGATCGCCGCGCACCTGACGCGCGAGCACGGCAAGGTCCGATCCGATGCGCTCGGCGAGGTGGCGCGCGGCCTCGAGAACATCGAGTTCGCGACCGGCATCCCGCACCTGCTCAAGGGCGGCTTCAGCGAGCAGGTCAGCACCGGCATCGACGTCTACCAGATCCGCCAGCCGCTCGGCGTGGCGGCCGGCATCACGCCGTTCAACTTCCCGGCCATGGTGCCGATGTGGATGTTCGCCAACGCGATCGCCTGCGGCAACACGTTCATCCTGAAGCCGTCCGAGAAGGATCCGTCCGCATCGGTCTACCTCGCCGAGCTGCTCAAGGAGGCGGGCGTGCCGGACGGCGTCTTCAACGTCGTCCACGGCGACAAGGTGGCGGTCGACGCGATCCTCGAGCACCCCGGGATCGCCGCCGTCAGCTTCGTCGGCTCGACACCGATCGCGCGCCACATCTACCAGACCGGCACGGCGAACGGCAAGCGCGTCCAGGCGCTGGGCGGCGCCAAGAACCACATGATCGTGCTGCCGGACGCGGACATCGAGATGGCCGCCGATGCCGCCGTCTCCGCCGCCTACGGCTCCGCCGGCGAGCGCTGCATGGCGATCAGCGTGGTGGTGGCGGTCGGCGACGTCGCCGATCCGCTGGTGGAGGCGATCGAGCAGCGGCTGCCGAAGATCAAGATCGGTCCCGGCAACGAGGAGGGCTCCGAGATGGGGCCGCTCATCACGAAGGAGCATCGCGACAAGGTCGCCACCTACCTCGACAGCGGTCCCGCGCAGGGCGCCACGCTGCGGGTCGACGGCCGCGAGCACGTCCTCTACCAGGAGGGCAAGGGCTTCTTCCTGGGCGTCAGCCTGCTCGACAACGTGACGCCCGAGATGGAGTGCTACCGCAACGAGATCTTCGGCCCGGTGCTGGAGATCGTGCGGACGCACGACTACCCGGAGGCGCTCGGGATCGTCAACGACAACCAGTACGGCAACGGAACCGCCATCTTCACCCGTGACGGCGGCGCCGCCCGCCAGTACCAGTTCGACGTCAACGTCGGGATGGTCGGCGTGAACGTGCCGATCCCGGTCCCGGTGGCGTACTACAGCTTCGGCGGCTGGAAGGCCTCGCTGTTCGGCGACCTGCACATGTACGGACCGGAGGGGATCCAGTTCTACACGCGCTCGAAGGTCGTCACCGCCCGCTGGCCCGATCCCGGCACGAGCTCGGTGGACCTGGGATTCCCGCGGACTCGCTAGCGGTCCGGCTGAGAGCCCTGATTACGCTGGAGCGTGGCTCGCCGACCTGTCGAGCTCGAAGACGCGGCCGCTGACCGCGCCTGCGTCGACGAACGTCTCCTGAGTGGCTGACGCCTTCCGACGGATCCAGACCGAGGAGCTCGAGTGCGGGGTCGGTGATCAGCGCATAGCCGCGCAGGCCGGTCTCTTCCGTCACGTGGTTCTTCAGCAGCCGATGCGCCAGGATCACGGCCGGACCCGCCACGTGCGTTCGCGTCGATAGCTCCTGCGCGACGAAGGTTCCGGCGTGGACGATGAACTTGAGCTCGAGCGAGCCCATGAGAACGCACGCCTCGCAGTCGTGATCCCGCATCCGCTGCTGCTCTTCGATCCGGGCGTGATATGCGGCGTATGTCGACCCGATCGTGCCGAGCACGTCGCGGCCTCGGTTGGTCACGACATCGGCCTCGGCCACCGCGAACACGGCGTCGCCCTCGGTCTGGACGGGCCTGAAGGTTGGCTGGACCCCATCGGCAACGAGATCGAGCAGGGTGACCATGAAGTCGTACGCCGGGGGGACCGGCGCCAGGCCGGTCGCGATGTCGGGATGCGCTTCGGATACGCGTCCCATGAAGGCGGTGTAGCCGCTGATGTCGGCCAGCATCAGGAGGCCGCTCGCGAAGCGGGGTTCGGCGCGCTCGGGCATGCCACGATCATCGCACGCGCTCGCAATCCCGTCGCGCCGTCAATAATGGGCGGCGCATGACAGACCGATTCGAGACGCTGGCCGTCCACGCAGGCGCGGAGCCCGATCCACAGACGGGAGCCGTGGTGCCCGCCATCCAGATGAGCACCACGTTCAAGCAGGACGGGGTCGGAGGCCTGCGCGGCGGCTTCGAGTACGGACGCAGCGGAAACCCGACGCGCGTTGCGCTCGAGCAGGCGATCGCCACTCTCGAGGGCGCCACCCACGGCCTGGCGTACGCGTCCGGGCTGGCGGCCACCCAGAACCTGCTCTACCTGCTCGAGCCGGGCGATCGGCTGCTCATGAGCGACGACGTGTACGGCGGCACCTGGCGGCTGGCCGACAAGGTCTGGCGACGCTACGGGATCGAGACCGACACGCTCGACCTGCGCGACCTCGACGCGGTGGCGGCCGCGCTTGCCGGAGACCGGCCGCCGCGAATGGTCTGGATCGAGACGCCCTCCAATCCGCTGCTCAAGGTGATCGACATCAGCGCCCTCGCGCGGCTGGCGGCCGTTGCCGGCGCGATCACCGTGGTCGACAGCACCTTCGCCACGCCCTACATCCAGCGTCCGCTCGACTTCGGCGCCGACCTTGTTCTGCACTCCGCCACGAAGTACCTGGGCGGGCACTCTGACGTCATCGGCGGCCTGGTGGTGACTCGCTCGGACGCGCTGGCCGAGAAGCTGCGCTTCCACCAGAACGCCGCCGGCGCGGTGCCCAGCCCGTTCGACTGCTTCCTCGTCATGCGCGGCCTTCGCACCCTGGCGTTGCGGATGGAGCGGGCATCGGCGAATGCGATGGTGCTCGCGCTCTGGCTCAACGAGCGGCCGGAGGTCGAGCGCGTGAACTACCCGGGCCTGCCCGACCATCCCGCGGCGGAGCTTGTCGGGCGCCAGATGCGCGTGCCGGGCGCGATGCTCAGCTTCGAGCTGCGCGACGGCGAGGAGCGGGCGCGCCGCTTCGCCGGCGCGACGCGTCTCTTCACCCTGGCCGAGTCGCTCGGCGCAGTCGAGTCACTGATCGAGCTCCCCGCACCGATGACGCACGCCTCCGTCGCCGAGTCACCGCTGGCGGTCCCCGCCGGCCTCGTTCGGCTGAGCGTCGGCATCGAGGCAGCCGAGGACCTCCGCGCCGACCTGGAGGCGGCCTTCGCCGCATCGGCCGCGTGAGCGAGGATCCCGAGCTCCACACCGGACCGACCGAGGTCGTCGAGACCGAGAGCGGTGAGCTCGTCGAGCGCCTGTCGGGCGGGACGGCCACCCTGCTGCTCGTGTGGCTGATCGGCATCGGCGGGCTGTCGACCCTGCTGGCGGCCTGGCTCTTCATCTGGATCGTGACCGGCGAACGGCTCGGCGTCGGCGCGCTGTTCAGCGGCTTCGGGTTCTACACCTCGCTTGCGGGTGCTGCGGGGCCCTGCGTACTGTGGCTGGCAGGGCGCGCGCAGGACCACACGCTCGGCTGGTTCATGCTCACCGCCGCGAAGATCTCGCTCGTCATGGTGGCGATCATCCTGGTGGTGGTGCTGCTCTCGACCCTCGTCATGGTCGGGCTGCTTCCGGGTCCCGGGGTGCTGGCCGCCATCGGCCTGATGGTGCTGATGGCCGTCGTGCTCTCGCTGATCTGGGCGTTGGCGACCTGGGCCGCGGATCGCTGGATCGCGCGGGCGCGGGTTCAGACCTCGTAGGTCTTCCCCGGCTCCGCGATCTCGACCTCGCCGCCGAACGCGGCCTCGGCGTCTGCCTTGAACCACCCGGCGCCCTCCGTGTCGACGGGCAGGTGGGTGAGCACCAGCCGCCCTGAGCGTCCGTCACGCGCCGCGGCTCCCGCCTCCGACGGCAGCAGGTGGCCCCGGGGCTCCGGCGGTTGCGCGTCCTCATCCAGCGAGCGGAGGGTGGCCTCGCTGAGGAGCAGGTCGGCACCGTCGGCGAGATCAGCCAGCCCCGGGCAGGGTGCCGTGTCGGCGGTGTAGGCCAGACGACGGCCGTCGCCTTCGACGCGGAAACCCCAGCACGGGATGTAGTGCTGCGTTTCACGCGGAGTGAGGGTGAGCGAGCCGAAGCTGAGTGGGGTCGTCCCGTCGTGCTCGGTGAGCCGGAACGCGTCCTCGAAGTGGCGGGCGCCGCCGACGCCGCGCGCCAGGTAGAGCAGCTGATCCGCCGAGCCAGGCGGCAGCACGATGAGCGGGCGTTCGTCGCTGGTGAGCCGCCGCCACGGGTAGACGTAGCGCAGCGTGACGAGGTCGAGCATATGGTCGGCGTGCATGTGGCTGACGACGATGGCGTCGAGCTCGGAAGGATGGTGGCGCAGCAGGAGCTGCGCGACGATGCCCGGACCGATGTCGATCAGCAGGCGGGCGTCGGCGCCCTCGACCAGGTAGCCGGCGCAGGCCTCACCCGGATTTGGGCGCGCCGGGGAGCGGCCGAGCACGGTGAGACGCATCGGTCAGGCAGTCGGAGTCTGATCAGTGTGGATTCGGGCCGCGGTCATCTACCGCTGCTCGATCGAGACGTAGTCGCGTGCCGTCCGCCCGACGTACACCTGCCGCGGCCTGCCGAGCCGCGACTCCTCCGAGGCGAGCATCTCCTGCCACTGCGCGATCCATCCGGGGAGGCGGCCGATGGCGAAGCAATTGGTGAACATGTTCTTCGGGAAGCCGATGGCCCGGTAGATCAGGCCGGAGTAGAAGTCGACGTTCGGGTAGAGCTTGCGGCTGACGAAGTACTCGTCGCTCAGAGCGACCTCCTCGAGCTGCCTGGCCACCTCGAACAGTCGGTCGTCTGCGCCGGTCGCTTCGAGGACGCGTTCGGCCGCGCGCTTGATGATCTTCGCGCGCGGATCGAAGTTCTTGTAGACGCGATGCCCGAAGCCGGCGAGGCGGAACGAGTCGTTGGGGTCCTTCGCCCGATCGACCCATTTCTGCACGCCGCCACCTTCCGCCACGATGCGCTCGAGCGTTTCGATGACGGCCTCATTGGCGCCGCCGTGCAGCGGCCCCCACAGTGCCGAGATGCCGGCGCTGATCGAGGCGTACAGGTTGGCGTGCGTGCTGCCCACCATTCGGACGGTGGAGGTCGAGGCGTTCTGCTCGTGATCGGCATGCAGGATGAGGAGCAGGTCGAGCGCCTCCGCCACCTTCGGGTCGACCTCGTAGTCCTCGGACGGCACGGCGAACATCATGTGCAGCAGGTTCGCCGAGTAGCCGATGTCGTTGCGCGGGTAGACGTACGGCTGGCCGATCGCCTTCTTGAACGACCAGGCGGCGAGCGTCGGCAGCTTTGCGATCAGGCGGTTGATGGTGACCTCGACCGCGTCCGGGTCGAAGATGTTCTGGCTGTCCGGATAGAACGTGCTCATGCCGACCGTGCCGGAGGCGAGGACCGCCATCGGATGCGCGTCGGCCGGGAACGAGTCGAAGAAGTGCCGCATCTCCTCGCGAATGAGGGTGTGGTGGGTGACCTCGGCCACGAACCGATCGAGCTGGTCGTGGGTCGGCAGCTCGCCCCAGATCAGGAGGTAGGCGACCTCCAGGAACGAGGACTGGTCGGCGAGCTGCTCGATGGGGTAGCCGCGGTAGCGGAGCACGCCGTTCTCGCCGTCGAGATAGGTGATCGCGCTCGAGCAGGCGCCGGTGTTGGCGAAGCCCGGGTCGAAGGTGATCAGCCCGGTCTCCGAGCGAAGGTGGCCGATGTCGAGCGCGTCGTCGCCCTCGGCGCCGCTCACGATCGGCAGCTCGACCCGGCGGTCGCCGACGTGCAGCGACGCCGAGGTGCTGGTGGCCGTATCGGCGCTCACGCCAGGAGGTCCTGCACGGCTGCTCGCTCCTCGAGCAGCTCGTCCGTGGTCGCCGCGATCTTCTCGCGCGCGAACTCGTCATGCTCGATGCCCTGGAGGATCTCGACGCCGTCCACGTGCGCCCGGAGCGGGTAGCCGAACACGAGGCCCTCCGGGACGCCGTATCCGCCCTCGGCCGGCGCCGCGATGGCGGCGCTGAACGTCTGCCCGGTCGGATTCGCGAGATTGCGGACGGTGTCGATCACCGCGTTCGCGGCGCTTGCTGCGCTGGACTGGCCGCGCGCCTTGATGATCGCCGCACCGCGCTGCTGGACGTTGGCGATGAACTCGCCGCGCAGCCACGCCTCGTCGTCGATGACCTGGGGCGCCGGCCGTCCGCCGATCGTGGCATGCCACGCGTCGGGGAACTGTGTCGAGGAGTGGTTGCCCCAGATCGCCAGGTCCCGCACGTCGCCGACCGGCACCCCTGCGCGAGCGGCGAGCTGCGACCGGCCACGGTTCTCGTCGAGCATCGTCATCGCGAACCAGCGGTCGCGGGCCATGCCATGGCGCGCGGCGGCGGTGGAGCCGATGAGCGCGTTCGTGTTGCAGGGGTTCCCGACCACCAGCACGCGGCAGTCGGGTGCGGCGTTGCGAGCGATCGCGGTGCCCTGTCCCGTGAAGATGCCACCGTTGATGCCGAGCAGGTCCTTGCGCTCCATGCCCTCGCGGCGAGGGACGGCGCCGACCAGGAGGGCCCAGTTCGCGCCGCGAAAGGCGTCATCCGTGTCGGCGGTGCAGGTGACGCTGTCGAGGAGGGGGAACGCGCAATCATCGAGCTCCATGCGCACGCCGTCGAGCGCGGGGAGCGCCGCCTCGAGCTCGAGCAGCCTCAGGCTGACGCGAGTGTCGGGTCCAAGCGCCTGTCCGGATGCGATCCGGAACGAGGAGCGCGTAACCGATCTGGCCGGCGGCGCCGGTGACGGCCACCGTGACGGGGGAATCGGGCATCGGTCTCCTGTCGATCGCTTGGACGGGCCAGAGTGTAGCGCAGCCTCAGCGAGCGTCCGACCGCGGGCCGCCGAGCCTGCCGGCCGCCCAGTCGCCGACGGCCGAGGCCATCGATGGGAAGGCCATGCGCGCCAGCCACTCGCCGACGGCCGAGCGTGCCACCCAGAGCGTGCTCGCTCGATTCGAAGTCGATCCGGACCGTGGGCGCTTCGGCGGCGGCACGCGCCCGGTAGACGACGGTCACCGCGTTGGCCTCCGGCGAGTGATACACCCCCGCCAGCCCGACGAGCTCGACCTCGATCCCGGCCTCCTCGAGCGTCTCGCGCCGTGCCGCGGCCTCGAACGACTCGCCGGGGTCCAGGTATCCGGCCGGCAGGTCCCAGGCTCCGAAGCCGGGTTCGACCGCGCGGCGCAGAAGCAGGATCTCCGGGTCGGGACCACCGGCGTCGCGCTCGAGCAGCACGGCGGCAGCCGGCTTCGGGTTGGCGTACCAGCGCCATCCGCACCGGTCACAGACGAGCGGCTGCTCGTCCGGGGTCGCGCAATGGGGGCAGGCGGCAACGCTGCGGCTCACGCCGCGCAGGGTATCAGTCGGGCCTGCCGGCCACGCGACCGGCCACCGGTCGCGAAGGTTCCTCGCCCGCGACCCGCATGAAGTCGAGGATCCTGTTTCGCAGCTCGTCGCGCGCGCCACGGAATGCCTGCAGACGCACCTCCTCGTCGCCCTCCGCGGCCGACGGATCGTCGATGCTCCAATGCGCCTGCTGCACCACGCCGGGGAGGGTGGGGCACGCTTCCCTCGCCTGGTCACACACGGTGATCAGCCAGCTGAACGCCTGGCCGAGGAAGGGCTCGAGCGTCTTGCTCTGCTGGCCCGAGATGTCGATCCCGATCTCGCGCATCACCTGGATTGCCTCCGGCCGCACGGCGGTCGCCTCCGTGCCGGCGGAGAACACCTCGAATCGGGCGCCGGCCCAGGCGCGCAGCATCCCCTCCGCCATCTGGCTGCGGGCGCTGTTGTGCGTGCACACGAAGATCACGCGCGGCGCATCGGTGCTCATCGGAGGCGATGGTAAGCCCGATGCGTCAACGCCACATCAAGGACCGTCAATGTCCACCATTGGGGACAAGATGTGGATAACCCGGCCGTCGCGCCGAAAGCTCGTGGAGAAGGGGGATTGCGCGGGCGCACCGGCGGCCCGTACTCTGTGGTCGTCCCGAAGGGGCAGCCAACGGCACCAGCGATTGCATCAACGGTCTGACGGCGGTTCCTTCGGGACATTTCCGTGTCCGCGGCCGTTAACGATCGGTAGCCGCCGATCAGCTCTCTCCGGTGAGGTCCTTCTGGAGCCGGCGCACGACCTCGGCCGTCTCGTCATCCGGACCGTGGCCAGGCTCCGATGCCGGGCCGGCAAACGTGCCGAACTGGCGGTCCCCGGCATCACCCAGTCCGGGCACGATGTACCCGCGCTCGTTGAGGTGCGAGTCGAGCGCCGCCACGTGGATGTCGACATCGGGGTGAGCGTTGGTGAGGGTGGCCACGCCCTCCGGCGCGGCGATGAGCGAGACCTGCTTGATCCGCGCCGCGCCCCACGTCTTGAGTATGTCGACCGTCGCCGCCGATGAGCCCCCGGTGGCCAGCATCGGATCGAGGATGAGGCAGATCTGGACGGTCGCGGCGTCGGGCAGCTTGTTGTAGTACTCGACCGGCTTCAGCGTCTTCTCGTCCCGGTACAGGCCGATGTGCCAGACCTCCGCGATCGGCAGCAGCTCGAGCATCGCGTCGACCATGCCGAGGCCGGCTCGCAGGATCGGGATCAGGCCGACCCTCGGCTCGAGACTCGCCGCGGTCATCGGCTCGAGCGGCGTCTCGATCGGCTCCGGGCGGGTGGCGAGGTCGGCCATCGCCTCGTAGCCGAGCAGCCAGGTCAGCTCGCGGACCAGCTCGCGGAACTTCTTCGGCTCCGTCGTCTTGTCGCGGAGGATGGCGAGCTTGTGCGCCACGAGCGGGTGGCTGCTGCGGTGGAGTGACATCGGCGCGATTCTAGTCCGCGCGATCGGTCCGTCGTTGGTCGGCGTGCTGGGGGAGGTTGCCGGCCTTCCTCATCGTGATCCCGGTCGCGGCCGCCACGATCGCGCTCACGTCGCGCAGCCGCGTCGCCCGCGTCCGAGGCCGGCGGACGGGTACGCGTCCTGCGGTTCTGGCCATGGAACTACCTTGGGTGGCGGCATGCTGGTAGGCTATCGGTCCCAGCACGACCCGATTCGCTGCACGGACCATGTGGCCCGCTCGTCGCGCGGATCCGCCACCTAGGAGGTTAGAAGAGCATGGTCTTCGGATCAAAGCGTGAAACCAAGCCGGACAGCCTCTCGCGCGAGGATGTGGTCGGGAACCTGTATCCGGATAGCCTGACGAGTGAGGTCGACGTGGCACAGTCACCCAGCGAGTTCCCCCGCCGCGATGATCGCGGCAACGAGAGCGTCATCGATCCGCACGCCCGCTTCAATGGCAAGTACGTCAGCGACCGCGATCTCCGGATCGAGGGCGAGGCGCAGGGCGAGATCGAGTGCCAGGGGACACTGATCATCAGTCCACAGGCCCGTGTCCGCAGCGCGATCAAGGCCCACAACGTGGTCGTCAACGGCGACTACGAGGGCGACGTCGATTGCGGCGGTCGGTTCGAGATCGGCTCGACCGGTCGGGTGAAGGGCAACATCAAGACGCAGGTGCTCGTGGTCAAGGAGGGCGCCCACTGGGAGGGCGGCGTGACCATGACGCGTGAGCCCGGCGCACGCCCCGCCCCAGGACAGCAGCCCGGGCAGTCTGGACAGCCCGCGCAGGCTGGCGCCCAGGCCTCCAAGCCGGGCGGCGCCAGCATCTTCAGCAAGGGCGAGCGCGACGGCGAGAAGGCCGGCGCCGAGCAGCGAGAGGGCCAGCCGGCCGGACAGGGCGGTGGCGGCGGGCAGTAGGCCCACCGTCACGCCGACCCGGTCATCGCCCCCGGTTCCGCGCCCGCCGTCCACGTGACCGCGACACGCGGGCAGGCGGCTCGCCGCTCTGCGGCCGCGCCGCCCGTGCTGGTCGAGGTCACGCGCGGCGACAGGGTCGAGTCAGCACATCGCGGCTCGATCGCCGTCGTCGCTCCGGACGGCACGCCGATCGTCTCGGCCGGTGACCCCGACCAGTTCATCTTTCTGCGCTCGAGCGCCAAGCCCTTCCAGCTCGCGGCGTTCGTCGCGTCCGGCCGGTTCGACGAGTACGAGCTCGGCACCGAGGCGCTCGCGATCATGGCGGCGAGCCACAGCGGCGAGGATCGCCACGTCCGCCTCGTCCAGGAGATCCTGCGGCGAGCGGGACTGACCAGCGGCGTGCTCCAGAACCAGGTCCACGCGCCCTACGATGCCGAGACCGCGCAGCGACTGGTCCGCGACGGGGAGCAGCCGACGGTCCTGCGCGGCAACTGCTCCGGGAAGCACGCCGGGATGGTGCTGTTCGCGAAGGCCTCGGGCTGGCCGATCGACAGCTACTGGCACCCCGGTCATCCGGTCCAGCGCCTCGCGCTGGAGACGGTCTCGGCGCTCTCCGACGTCCCGATCGAGGAGATCGTGACCGCGACGGACGGTTGCGGTGTGGTCTCGTTCGGCATGCCGTTGCGCGGCCTCGCCCTCGCGTTCTCCCGCCTTGCGGATCCGTCTGCCGTCGCCGATCCGCCGCTGCGATCGGCGCTGACCCGCATCCGGGACGCGATGATGGCCCATCCCGAGCTGGTCGGTGGCGAACGGCGCCGAATCGACACGGCGCTCATGCGAGCCTATCCGAAGCGAATCGTGAGCAAGGGCGGAGCCGAGGGCGTCCTGGCGATGGGCCTGCCACCTGGCGCACTCCCGTCGCAGGCGCGCCACGGTGACGGGCCGATGGGGATCGCGGCGGCGATCGAGGACGGCAACCTCGCTCGCCGGGCCGGCGACGCGACCGCTGTCGAGATCCTGCGGCAGCTCGGCCTGGCGAGCGACCCACTGCCGGGAACGCTGGCCGAGTACGCGTCGCCCGCGATCCTCGACCCGAGGGGCGAGCGAGCCGGCAGCGTGCGCGCCGCCTTCCGGCTCACCTGAGGCTTCAGGGGAGGGCGTCGCGAACGAGGCTGGCGATGCGCACGAAGATCGGCGCGAGCAGCAACGCCGGCAGGAAGCTCGCCACGCGCACCTGCTTGAGCTCCAGCAGCCGCAGCGCGACCCCGACCAGGATGATGCCGCCGGCCGACGTGATGGCCAGGATGGTTCGCTCGTCCATGGCGTCGCGGAGCAGGAAAGCACCCGCCGCGATGCCGCCCTGGACGACCAGCACCGTGATGGCCGCGAGCGCAACGCCCGCCCCCAGCGTGGCGGCAAACGCGACGCTTGCCACGCCGTCGAGGAGCGACTTGATCGCGAGCAGCTGGACGTCGCCGGTGAGGCCGTTCGCGATCGACCCGAGGATCGTGAGCGGACCGACGCAGAAGACGAGGCTCGCCGTGACGAACCCTTCGGCCACCCTGCTCGGCCGATCGCGGCTCGCGAGCCGGCGCTGGAACCAGGCGCCGAGCGACTCGAGGCCGTCGTGCAGGCGCAGGATCTCACCAGCGGCGACGCCGAGGAGCACGGCGCTGAGCACCGCCAGGTCGTCGCCCGGCTGGGCGGCCGGATCGGTGAAGATGCCGATGCCCATGCTGACACCCAGGAGTGCCGTGAACAGCCCGAGCCCCGTCGTGACGCTCGACTGCATGCGGTCCGACATGCGGGCGCCCAGCACAAGGCCGATCAGCGTGCCGATCAGCACGGTCACGACGTTCAGGATGGTCCCGGTCAGGAACATTGGGCGGCATGCTGCATGCTCGGGGTAGGGTAGCGGCCGTGATTCGCCCGCGCGCCGCGATGGTCGGGTTCGTTGCCCTCGCTGGAGCACTGGCCGGATGCGCCAACCAGGCAGAGGAGTCGGCCGTGCGCTACGTCGCGCTGGGGGACTCGTACACGATCGGCACCTCCGTGAGCGAGGAGGAGCGGTGGCCGAACCTGCTCGTCGAACGCGTCGAGGAGCTCGAGCTCGCCGGCAATCCCGCGGTCAACGGCTATACCTCGCTCGACCTGATCAACCATGAGCTGCCGGAGCTGGATCGGCTGCAGCCCGGGCTGGTCAGCGTGCTCATCGGTGTCAATGACGTCGTCCAGGGCGTCCCGGAGTCGCAGTACGCCGGGAACCTGGCCGTCATCCTGGAGGAGCTGCTGACGCGGCTGCCCGCCGGGCGGATCCTCTGCGTCGCGACCCCCGACTACACCGTCACGCCGAGCGGCGCGGCCTTCGGCGATCCGATCCAGCAACGCGAAGCGATCGTCCGGGCCAACGCGCTCATGCGTGATGCGTGCGAGAGCCGCGCGATCCGGTTCGTGCCCGAGATCTTCGAGATCAGCCGGGCGGCGCGGGACGACCGGTCGCTCGTGGCGGACGACGGCCTGCACCCGTCCGGCGTGCAGTACCGTCGTTGGGTGGACGTGATCGCGCCGGTCGTGGAGGAGCTCCTCCGGGATTGACGACGGCGCCGTCCGGCTGGGTGAGCGGCAGGAGCCCATCGGCGCCGAGCGACTTCAGCAGGGCGATCACCTCGCCGGGTCCGATCGCATCGGGTGCCAGGTGCTGCTCGTCCAGCATGCAGAGCACGAGCTGGAGCGGCAGACCCAGCGTTTCCCAGGCCGAGCGGGCTCGGCGATAGTGCGAGTGGGCGTCCTGGCCGCTGATCGCGGCCAGCCCGGCGTCCATGGTCATCAGCGTCGCCTCGGTGGCGCGCCCCCACGTGCCGGACCCGCCCATGCCTGCGACAACGGCGGCCGCTGACTCTCGATCGCCTCCCCACAGCGCTGCGCGTGGAGCCAGCGCCCGCTGGTAGGCCGGATCGTTCCCGACGTACCCCTCGGTCGCCTCCTGGGCAAGGCGTCGCGCGGGCTCGAACTCTCCGGCGACGAACGCTGCCCAGGCGCGCGCCTGTCGCACGCCGGCGACCACCTGGCGGTCGGTATCGGCCGGGAGCGGCTCGAGCTCGTCGAGGGTGTCCATCGCGTCGGGTGCCCCGCGAAGCGTCCGGATGATCGCGGCGGTGGCCGTCAGTACGATGCGAAACGTGTCGGCCATCCCGCGCTGCGTCAGCTCGTCGATCACCTCCAGGGCCCACTCCCAGTCGCCCGTCTCGATCGCCGCGGTGCTCGCGATGTCGGCGAGGGGTACCGCGATGTCCCCCAGCCCCATCGCGGTCGCCAGCTCCAGTCCCAGCCGGGCGGTCTCCATGGCCGCCCGCGGATCGTCGCCGAGCAGCGCCCATGCCTCGTTGTTGCGCGCCCGAAGCTCGGTGTGCAGCAGTCCGGCCTCCTGCGCCTGCGCGATCGCGGCGCGCAGGTCGGCAAGTCCGGCCTCCTCCTCTCCGAGAGCGAACATCGCGGTCCCGCGCGTCACGCGGAGATCGGTCGCGATGCCGGTCAGCTCGAGGTGCTGTGCCGCGGCCAGCGCGCGGTCGGCCCACGTCAGGGCCTCGCGATCGTCGCCCACCAGCGTCCGCGCGCGCGCGAGCTCCGCCGCCAGGGCCACGCCCGAAGGGTCGGCTTCCCAGTTGCGCACGGCGCGGATGGCGGCCTCGAGCTCCGCCAGAGCCGGCTCGTTGCGCTGAGCGGAGAGCATCACGCTGGCGAGCCGCGCACGGGATCGGGCTGCCTCCTGTGGCTGGCCCGCGGCGCTCTGGAGCTCGATCAGCTCCCGCAGATACTCCTCCGCGACCTCCAGGCGGCCGGCCGCCTGCGCAGAGTCTGCTGCCTCCCCCAGAAGCATCGGTCTCTGCCCGACTGCCCCCACGCGTAGAGCGGTCTGGAGCAGGCCGAGCGCGCGCTCGGGAACGTGCAGCGCCATCGCGCCACGGGCCGCGCTGCGGAGCGCGGCAACCGCGCGTCGCCCGAGGCGATCCGCCTCACGGGATTGGGCGGTGAGCTGATGCGCCTCGACCAGATGGCCTGCCAGCTGTTCGGCGACGTCGTCATCGAGCGCCTCGAGGTAACGAGCCGCCGCCAGGTGGAGCGCGCGCCGTTCCGTCCTCGCGAGCGTGTGGTAGGCCACCTCGCGCACCAGGTCCTGCACGAAGCCGAGCTCCCCGTGACCGGGGGAGCTGAGCTCATCGTTGACGGCCAGCAGCTCGCGGCGAAGGAGGCCATCCGTGAGCTCGCGCGTGCGGGCCGCATCTCCCCCTGCCACCGTGACCAGCGCGTCCGGGCGGAAGCGGTGTCCGAGCACGGCCGCGGCGAGCAGGAGCCGTCGTTCGTCCGGTGGCAGCGAGTCGATCCGTGCCGCAATCAGCCCGTGGAGCGAATCGGGCACATCGATCTGGCCCACCTGCGTCCCACCTGCGCCGGCCGCCGGGCGGCGGTCGCTCAGCATTCGCGCGACCTCGACCGCGTAGAGCGGGACGCCGCCGGCGTGCTCGAGAATCGGCTGAACGAGGCCACGCGGCAGATCGGGCGCGCGCAGCGCGAGCAGCTCGCGCATCGCGTCGTCGGGCAGGCGCTCCAGGCTGATGGCGGTGAAGCTGCCGGCCCCGGCGCCCCACGACGGGTGATGGTCGAGGAGCTCGGGGCGCGCCAGCGCGAGGATGAAGATCGGGTGCGACCTCGACCACGTCGCCATGTGCTCGATGAAGTCGACCAGGCTGGGATCGGCCCATTGGAGGTCCTCGAAGACGAGGACGACCGGCGTCCGCTCCGACAGCCGCTCGAAGAACCGCCGCCAGGCAGCGAAGAGCTCGTCGCGATCGAAGGCGCCGGCATCCTCCCGTCCCAGCAACGTCGCGAGCCGCGGCTCGATCCAGTGTCGTTCGGCGTCGTTGCGGATGAGCTCCTCGAGCGCGATTCCCAGCTGCCGTCGGGCGAGCTCGGGCGGCGCGCCATCCCCGATGCGGGCGCGCCGGCGGATCATCTGGGCGACGGCGGAGAACGCGATCCCCTCCCCGTAGGCCAGCGCCCGGCCGTCGTGCCATGCGATCTCGTCGGGATGCTCGTCGACCCATCGGTCAAGCTCCCACGCCAGCCGGCTCTTGCCGATTCCGGCGATGCCGGTCACCGACACCAGGCGGCTGCGACCGTCGCGCATCACGGCGCTGAGCAGGCCGGTCAGCTCGTCGAGCTCGCGATCGCGCCCGACCAGGCGCCCGGTGTGCACGCCGCTGCTTCCGCCGGCGGTACCGTGCTCGGCGCTCGTCGCCCGGAAGGCCTCGAGCCTGCCGGTCCTGCCCTTGAGCTGAAGCGATCCGACCCGCCGATACGACGCCGAGGTCGCCGCCCGGTCGCGAGTGGTCCTGTCGACCAGCACGCCGCCGACGGGCGCTCGACTCTGGAGACGCGCTGCCACGTTCACGAGGTCGCCGGCGACCATGCCCTGGCCCGTGGCGCCGATCGTGACCGCGGCCTCCCCGGTCGTCACGGCGGCGCGGCTGCGCAGAGCTCGACCCGATGCGGCTCCGCCCATTCGATCGACCGCGTAGACGATGGCCAGTGCCGCGCGCACAGCCCTCTCGGCATCATCCTCGTGGGCGAGGGGCGCGCCCCAGACGGCCATCACCGCGTCGCCGATGAACTTCTCGATCGTGCCCGCGTACGTCGCGACGATCGATCGCGCCACCTCGAAGTAGCGCGACTGAACGGAGCGCACCTCCTCGGGGTCCATCGACTCGGCCAGCGCCGTGAAGTTGGCAAGGTCGACGAACAGCACCGAGATGCGACGCCGTTCCGCCACCGGAACGGGCTCGGCGTCCGCTGGCTCGCTCGCGGGTTTCGAGTCGCGGGGCGCCCATACCGGCTTGCCACATGAGATGCAGAACCGTGCATTGGACGTGAGCTCGGCACCGCAGTGCGGGCACGCCCGGGCGAGCATGCTCCCGCATGACGCGCAGAACTGCGCCGCCTCCGGGTTATTCGATTCGCACGACGGGCATCGCATGAGCCACCTGCCACCGCGGGCGGGTCAGCGCCCTCGGTCGTTACCTGTCGGCCGGGTCATCATCCGGATGCGGGTGCTTGTAGATCATCTGCCCGGCTCGCGCGCCATCCTCCATCACGAGCACGCTCTGCTTCCAGCGCGCCAGGGTGTTGTCGTGGTTGATGACGAAGGTCGCGATGTTCGCCAGCTCCGGTCCCGGGTAGCGCTCGACGGAGCCCTGGATGTCGAGGTCCTCGGGCAGCCGGCCACCTGGGCCGGGCCCCTTTCGGTTGTCGGCATCCAGCGTGCGGCCCGGCTTGTGCAGGGCCCACTCGGACTCGCGCGTGCTGCTCTTGAACATCGCGAACGAGATGCTGATCGAGTCGCCCGTGTCGACGAAGGCTCTCAGGACGGGGTTCTGGTCCAGCGCCTCTTCCCTGAACAACGAAGCGTCGTTGATCCTGAAGTAGGTGTTGTACCCGTCTGCCGATCCGGCCCTGTCGTCGCCGGGCAGGTCCGCGCCCCGCGGGAACTGATCGTAGAGCTCGTTCTCGGGCTCCAGGTTGTCGCCGTTGATGACCATGCTCGGGTCCTCCGGTGTTGGAGAGGCGATGATAGGTGCGGCACGTGGCGATGCATACCCCCGCGGCCGGCCTGCTAGCATCGGTGGATGGATCGGCCGATGCGCGTGCGAATGGCGCCCAGCCCGACCGGACCGCTGCACATCGGTACCGCCCGCACGAGCCTCTACAACTACCTGACCGCGCGTCATGGCGGCGGGACGTACGTCCTGCGCATCGAGGACACCGATACCGTCCGCAACACGGTCGAGTACGAGCACGACATCATCGACGGGCTGCACTGGCTCGGGATCACCTGGGACGAAGGCCCGCAGGTCGCCGAAGGGGAAGACGTCGGCCCGTACGCCCCCTATCGGCAGAGCGCACGGATGGAGCTCTATGCGCGTGAGGCCGATCGGCTGCTCGAAGCCGGTGGCGCGTATCGGTGCTGGTGCACGCCGGAGGAGCTTGACGCCGTTCGGAAGCAGCAAGAGGCCGCAAAGGAGCCACCACGCTACAACGGTCGCTGCCTGAACCTGACCGATGCGGAGCGGGCCGCCTTCATCGCCGAGGATCGCCCATCGGTCATTCGCTTCAGGGTCACGCCGGAGGTCATCCGCTTCGACGACCTGGTCCGCGGCGAGGTCGAGTTCGACAACGCGCTGCTCGGCGACTTCGTGATCGTGCGCAACGACGGGGTGCCGCTCTACCACTTCGCGGTGGTGGTCGACGACGAGGCGATGGAGATCACCCACGTCATCCGTGGCGAGGACCACCTGTCGAATACGCCGAAGCACATCGCGCTCATCCGGGCGCTCGGCTACCAGGAGCCTCGCTTCGGCCACATCCCGCTCATCCTGAATCCGGACCGCAGCAAGATGAGCAAGCGCAAGGTCCAGACTGCGATGACCGCCTACCGCGAGGAGGGCTACCTCCCCGAGGCGTTCGTGAACTTCCTTGCCTTCCTCGGCTGGTCGCCGGGTACCGAGGAGGAGATCTTCACCCTGGAGGAGCTTGCCGCGCGCTTCGACATCACGAAGGTCCACCACGGCGGCGCCGTGTTCGACCGGGACCGGCTCGACCACCTCAACGGCGTCTATATCCGCGCCATGTCGGATGAGCAGCTGGCGCTGCGCCTGCGAGCGTGGGTGCCGGAGGCGATCCGCGACGACGACCTGCTCCGGCTGGTGCCGCTCGTCAAGGAGCGGCTGGTGAAGCTGGGCGACGTGCCCGGCCTGCTCGGCTTCATTTGGGAGCCGGACGAGGTGGTGGCCAGCTGGTACGGCCCGGAGCTGCTCATCCCGAAGAAGGGCGGACCCGATGGCGCCCGCGCCGCCCTCGAGGCAGCGCGGTCGGCGCTCGCCGAGCTCGACGACGCCGACTTCTCCGCCGACGTGCTGGAGCAGCGCTGCCGGGAGGCGGCCGAGGCCGCCGGCATGAAGGCCGGTGACTTCTTCCTGCCGATCCGGGTGGCAGTCACGGGTCGAACTGTCTCTCCGCCGCTCTTCGCGTCGCTCGAGATGCTCGGTCGCGAGCGTTCGCTGGCTCGCATCGAGCACGCCCTCGGACAGCTGACGCAGGTGCCCGCATGAGCGTCGACGAGCCGCTCCCCGGAGAGCTGGCGCCACGGCTCGACGCATTGATCGACGCCGAGCTGGTGGTGCCGATTCGGTCGTCGACCGGGGCCAATCCGGATCCGGAAGTGCTGGATGCAGACGCGTTCCGCCACGGCACCGATGACGAGGGCGGTCGCTTCATCGCTGCCTTCAGCTCACCCTCGGCGCTCGTCGAGTTCGGCCCCCCGGGCAGCGACAGCATCCGGATGCTGGCGCGTGACCTGTTCGAGCGTGCGGATGCAGTCCAGGAGCGGGTGGTGGTCGACCCCGGCGCGCCGACGCAGGTCGAGGTGGCGGTCGGCGTCCTGCCCTTCCTGGCGGCCGGCATCGATCCCAACCGTCCCGATGTCCAGCGCTCGCGGCGACCGCTCGGCGACCTCCCTGTGCTCGAGGCGCCGGAGCAGATCCCGGAGCCATTCGGGCGCGAGCTCCACGGCGCACTGGCGGACCTTCCGCATGTCGAGCGTGCCTGGCTGCTTCGGGCCGGAACAGCGTGGACGGCGGGGGTGCAGCTGCATCCCGATGCACTGCTCGCCGATTTCGACGCGGTGCGCAACCGCCTGCACGCGGTGGCAACCGAGCACCTCGGGTCGCGGCGGCTGCTTGCCGTGACCGACCTGCGCGCGCAGTCGTTGCGGGACGCGTACGACGCCACGGCCGCCCCGTTCTACGTGCGTCACCAGGATCGAAAGGGCATCCTCTCCCGCCTCTTCGGCGGTTGACGCGCGCCTAGGGCACCAGCACCAGGCGGCCTGAGACGTCGCCGGCCCGCAGTCTGCGGTGCGCGGTCGCGGCCTCGACGAGCGGCAGCGCCTCCACCTCCCAGCGCAGGCGGCCGGCCTCGGCCAGGGCCACGACTCGCCGAAGATCATCGACGGAGCCCCACGCAACCGTGGTCAGCCACGACTCGATCGGGACGTCGTCGAAGCCGAAGGCCGATGAGCCGCCCGCCTCGCCGACGAGCAGCACCAGCCCGCCCGGCCCGACGACCGCGGTCGCGTGTGCCAGCGTGTCATCGGTCCCGACGAAGTCCAGCACGACATTCGCCCGACCTCCGAGCGCCTCGATCGAGCCCGACGGCTCACCGGCCAGCAGCGTGACGTCCGCGCCGAGCTCCTTCGCGGCCGCCAGGCGCGCCGGCGACAGCTCGCTCACGCCGACGATCAGCTGGACGCCGGCTTCGGGCACCATTCGCAGGTACTGGAGGGCGAACTGACCGAGCCCTCCACAACCGATGAGCAGCACGCGAGCGCCCGCCACGAGCCAGGGCTCGGCGCGCCGGACCGCGCGGTACGGCGTGATGCCTGCATCGCCGAGGGGCGCCGCTCGCACCGGATCGAGGTCGCGCAACGGCACGAGGTGGCGCGAGTGCGGGACGAGCATCGCCTCCGCGTAGCCGCCATCCGCCTGGAAGCCGGGCGCCACCGAGCGTTCGCAGCGCTGCTCGTCACCGGCCCGACATTCGCTGCACTCCCCGCAGCCCCAGCCGCCATGGACGACGACCGGATCGCCGATCCGAAGGCCGGTCTCGACATCCGGACCCATGGCGTCCACCCAGCCGGCGACCTCGTGGCCGAGCGTCACCGGCAGCTCGACCCGCGTCTGGACGCCGTCGACGATGTGCAGGTCGGTGTGGCACACCCCGCAGCCGGCGATCCTGATCCGAACCTCGCTGCCCGCCGGCTCGGGCAGGGGCAGCTCCTCGATGCGCAGCTCCTCGTGAGCCGCGTGGAGCCGCACCGCGCGCATGGCCTCTGCGCCTCAGGAGCCGGTTGCGGCGTCCTCGGCGGCGGCCGGGATCGGCTCGGAGAGCGCCTGCATCGCCTGGTCGACCAGCGACTCGGGATCCACGCGCTCGATGACGGCCCTGACGATCCCCTCGCGGTCGACGGCCAGCGCGACCGGCTGCGCGACGTTGACGTTCTCGCCGTCGGCGACGGTCGGGATGCCGACCACCTCGACCGCACTGCGTCGCTCGTCGCTCAGCAGCAGGAATGGGAGCTTCTGCTGTGCGGCGAACTCGGCCTGCTGCTCCACCGAGTCGCAGCTGACGCCGACGACCGCGATGCCGGCCTCGTGCAGTCGCTGGTAGCCGGTCGTGAGGGCCTCGAGCGCCTTCATGCCGCGGCGGCGTGCGGCAGCGCTCAGCGTCGGAGCTCCGAAGAAGAGGATCACGGCCGGCTGCTTGGTGACGAAGGTGCGCAGGTTCAACAGGTACCCGTCGGTGGCCCGCAGCCCGACCGACGGCAGTGGGTCGCCAACCGCCAGCTTCAAGCTCATGCGCCGATTGTAGCGGCGCCCAGCCGGACGATGCCTCCCGAGCGATGGGCCAGGCCGTCGCGCTCGAGCGCCTCCATGACCCGCAGCCACCCTGCATCGTCGAGCTCAGGGCCGATGCGCCGCTGCTCAGTCGCCAGGCCCGCCCGCAGGTCGCGGTCCTCCAGCGCGTGGCCGGGAGCCGCGGACAGGATGCGCATCGTCGCGCCCCGGTAGGCGCGGTCGGAGCCGCGCAGCGTCGCCTGGCGCGGCACCGGGATCGCGGCCGCCGCGCCTCGCGAGGGGCAGCCACTCGGCGATCGGGCATTCGCCGCAGCGCGGGTCGCTCGAGCGGCAGATCGCGGCACCGAACTCCATCGTCGCGTGCGTCCAGGCGGCCACGCTGGTCGACCGGCCGGGGGCGGCCAAGGCATCGGCCAGGGCCTGCAGGCGACCCGGCTGGTCGGGGCCGCCGAACCGCCGCAGGAGCCAGCGGCGCACGTTCGTGTCGACGACCCCGACCGGCGTGCCGAAGGCGAGCGATGCAACGGCGCGCGCCGTGTAGGGGCCGATGCCGGGCAGGCGGGCCAGCCCGGCCACGTCGCGCGGCCAGCCATCGCGGGCGACGATCGTCGCCGTCCTCTGGAGGGCAAGCGCTCGTCGGTTGTAACCGAGGCCGCTCCAGGCGGCGAGGACCTCCGCCGACGACGCGTTCGCCAGCGCCGCCGCGGTGGGGAAACGGGCCATGAACGGCGGAAAGCGCGCGGCGATCCGCGACGCCTGCGTCTGCTGGAGCATCACCTCGCTGACCAGCACGGCGAACGGGTCGTGGGTCTCCCGCCACGGAAAGTCGCGGTGGCCGGCCGCATACCAGTCGAGCAGAGCGCGCCGCACGCGCCCACGGGTGGCCGGGCTTGGATGGGCGGACACACCGGCAGCGTAGCAAGGACCGCCCGAGCGCATCGGCGTCGCATGGTGCGCTACCGTTGCGGGCCATGGGCTCCTACCGACTGCTCTGTCTCGACGCGGGATTCACGCTCCTGTCGCCGCGCCCGACCCTGGTCGACGCGCTGGCCGGCGTGCTCATGCCCGACGGCCGCCCGATCACCGAGGAGGACCTCCGCGCCGCGTGGGAGGACTCGGATCGCTGGTTCTGGGACGAGTACCACCGGCCCGACAACGACACCTGGACCGATGACGGCCGCATCGAGGAGTACTGGCGTCGATACCACAGCATCCTGCTCGAACGCATCGGCGTCGAGGCCCATCGCGAGGTGCTCGACCGCATCCTGGCCAGCCAGTTCTCGACCGATGCGTGGGAGCTCTACCCGGACGTCGAGCCGATGCTGGCGCGATGTCAGCGCGCTCGGCACGGTGACGATCGGGATCGTCAGCGACTGGGGCTCGAACCTGCGTCCGATCGTCGGCGAGCTCGGCCTCGACCGCTACCTCGACTTCGTCCTGCCCTCGGGAGCGGTCGGCGTGGCCAAGCCGAATCCGGCCTTCTTCCGCATGGCGCTCGACCGTGCCGGGGTGCGGCCCGACGAGGCGCTGATGGTCGGCGACTCGTATCGGGCCGACGTCCAGGGCGCGTGGGGTGCGGGAATGGACGCCGTCTGGCTGGATCGGCACGAGGGGATCCGCATCACGCCGGACGGCGAGCCGGTGCCCACGGACGTGCGCATCGTCCACTCCCTCGACGAGCTGCCCGAGATCGTGCGCGCGGGCGGTCCGCTGCCGCGCGGCGAGGTGAGCATGGCCGACCAGCCGGCCACCGCCTGAGGCCGGCAGCGTGACCCGGCAGACGTCGTCCGAGATCGTCGTCGACAAGTTCGGCGGATCGGTCCTGCGCCGCCCCGAGGACATCGCCGCGGCGGTGGACGTCGTCGCCCGCCAGCTGGCGGCGGGCCTGCGCCCGGTCGTCGTGGTCAGCGCGTTCGAAGGGGTGACCGATACGATCCTGGGCGCGGCGCGCGTCCTGCTGCCCGACCGGGGCGACTCGCTGCGAGCGCCGGGCCACGCCGCCGACTCGGGGCTCGCGCGCGAGACGGATCGGGCGCTGGCCACGGGGGAGGCGCTCTCGGCCTCGCTCTTCGCGCTCGGCCTGCAGGGTCGCGGCATCCCGGCTCGCGTCGTTCTCCGGTGCCGAGGCCGGCATCCGCACCGCGGCGGCGCACCTTGGCGCCGAGGTCCGTCGCGTGCTGTCGCGACCGCTGCGTGCCGCGCTCAACGACGGCCTCGTGCCGGTGGTCGCCGGATTCCAGGGGATCGGCACCCACGGCGAGCTGACGACGCTCGGTCGCGGTGGCACCGACCTGTCGGCCGTCGCGTTGGCGGTGGCGCTGCGCGCCGATCGCTGCGAGCTGTTCAAGGACGTCGGAGGGATCCTCGACGCCGATCCGCACCTGGTGCCGGCGCTCGCTTCCTGCCGTTCGTGGATGCGCTTCAGCTCGAGCTGCTGGCCGAGATGGGCGCCGAGGTCGTCCATCCGGTGGCGGTCCGACGAGCGCGCCGCGGCCGGCTGCTGCTGGTGGTGCGCGCGATCGAGGATGACGCGCCGCAGACGGTCGTCCGTCCGTCGTCGCGCGACGAAGGCGGGCGTGCTCATGCTCGCCGTCGATCAGAAGGAGCGCATGGCCCGCATCAGCCTGGTGGGGCCGGCGTCGATGACTCCCGAGGTGCTGCCGCTGCCGGCCCACGGTGAGGGCGCGTTCGACGAGGGTGGGATGCGCGTGGTGTGGGCCGAGGTGCCGGTCGCGTCGGCCGGCGTTGCCGCTCAGCGCGTCCATGCCGCGCTGATGGCGACCTGAGGCTCGATCGACCGATGGACGGGCGCGAGGCCCGCCCAGCAGGTCGCGTTCAGCGGCGTCGGGAGCGCGAGCGGCGCACCGCCACCAGGGTGAGCCCGGCGGACCCGCCCAGGAGGAGCGCGCCGGCGAGGAGCGCCAGCGACGAGACCGCAGGCATCCATCGCCGTGTCGGGCAGGAGCGCGGCCGGACCGCCGCTGCTGCCTGCCGGTGCCCGAGCGCGGATCGGGTTGTTGCCCGGGAGCGTTCCACCGCCACCACCGTTACCACCGCCGGGTGGATTCACGGGCGTGCTGTCTCGCACGGCTCGACCCAGAAGACCTTGTGCTTGGTGTCCGCGCCCTGCGATCCGGGTGCGTGGATCGTCAGCTTGACGTGGTAGCCCTGCTGGGGATGGCGGGTACGCGCGTGAACGCCACGGTCAGATACGTCTCCGACTTGCGTCGTGGCCGGCCTCGCTGCCACCGCCGCTGTTGTCATCCTCGCCGATGACGGCGTGAGGCTTCCGGTCGTCACGGACATCGTCCGCCCGGCTGCCGGTCGGCGCGATGCGACTCGAAGATGACCTGCGCGAGTACGTGGGGTCGCCGATCGCCTGCGTCGAATCCGTAGAAGTCGACCTGGAAGACGCAGCCAACGTGCGGCTCGTTGTTGGGGTGGATGTCCCACTCGACGCCGTCGATCTTGACCGTGCCGTTGTTGCCCGGCGGGTTCTTGGCCGCTACCGGTGCCGCGACGACGAGCGCCAGCAGCATCGACAGCGTGAGGATCGTCAAGCCGGCCGACCGCCGGGTACGAAGTGGCAGCATCGTCGCCCTCCCTGGTCTGCGGGCCCGGCAGGCTGCCTGGCTCCGCATCGAACGTAGCCGATGGTCCTGTCGACCGGTAGTACCTTTGGAGGTGCGGTCGGCATGGGTCCGCGCCGGTCCCCGACGGTGCGGTGAGCAGGCCGTTGCCGCTGGGCACCGGGTTTTTGCGCTATCCGGAGACCGCCTCGTGGTCCGCGGCGGTCGTCCCGCCGACCTGGAGCAGGACGGCCGCCAGCAGGATCAGCGCGCCGCCCGCCAGCTGGAGGAGGTGCCGGCTGCTCGCCGAGCAGCCAGGCCGCCAACGCCACGCCGACGACCGGCTCGAGGGTGGCGAGGATCGCGGCGCGCGGGGCGCCCAGCAGCCGGATGCCGGTGATGAAGCAGACGGTCGGGATCGCCGCGCCGATGAAGCCGGCAAGGAGGATGAGCACCGAACGCCTCGCCGCTGGCCGCGGGCGCGCCGAGGGAGGCGAGCTGCCCGGTGACGAGCGGCGATGACCAGGTAGCCGAGCGCCGCGCCACCCATGGTCATCGGCCGCCGCCTCGATCGGTGGAACGCGGGCGAAGCCGTGGCGCGCCGCGAGGACGTAGAAGGCCTGCGCCAGCGCGGCCAGGAACGCCAGGCCGATGCCGGCCGGCATCGAGGGTCGCCGACGCCGCCCGAGCCGGACAGGGTGAGCGCGAGGCCCGAGCATCGACAGGCCGAGGGCGGACCAGCGCACGGCGTCGAGACGCTCGCCGAACCAGAGCACCGATGCCAGCGCAACGAACGCCGGGTAGCTGTAGAAGACGAGCAGCGCGAGGCCGATCTCGATCCGGACGAAGGCGATGAACATCGCCAGGTTGAGGACGAGGTTCGCCATCGAGGCCGCGCCGATGAACAGGCGGTCGCGCCTTGGAACCGCGCCGAGCGAGAGCGCGCGGCGGCCGGCGGCGCCGCGCAGGACGAGCAGCAGGAGCAGCATCGCCGTGGCGCCGATCCCGGCCCGCCAGGCGACGATCGCCAGCGAACCGACGCCGGCGTCGTCGGCGAAGCGGGTGATCGGGCCGAGCGTGCCGAAGCACACCGCGGCCAGGGCGACCAGGCCGGCCCCGAGCCACCCGCTCGATCCCGTCCGGGCGAGCGGACGGTCACTCGCTGCCGACCAGCTGAGGCTCCTCGGCCTTCTCCAGCTCGGCGCGGAGGTCGGCCAGCTCCGGCCCGATCGCGTCGGTTCGGTCACGCAGCGCGTTGTGGCGCTCGACCAGCGATCGGACGAGGGATGGCATCGGCGTAGGTGGTCGGGTCGGAGAGCCGCTCGGTGATCTCGGCCAGCTCCCGCTCCGCTTCGACGGCTTCAGCCTCGGTCCTGGCGACCGTCGATCGCAGCTCTCGGGTGCGCCGATGACGAGCGTTGCGCTCCTCGGCCTCGCGCCGCTTCCGATCCACGGCTGCCCTGGCGGACTCTCGCGGCTTCGGCGTGCCGGCCACGACGCCGCGCGGCGTCGAGCGCGCGCCCTCCACCGCCCCGCGCGTCTCGATGTCGACGCCCCGCTTGGCGGCGTAGTACTCGAAGTCGCCGGGATACACGACGGCCTTTCCGTCGTTGACCTCGATGATCGTGTTGGCGACGCTGCGGATCAGGTATCGGTCGTGGGTGATGAGCACGATGGTGCCGTTGAACGCGTTCAGCGCATCCTCGAGCACGTCGCGCGACTGGATGTCCAGGTGGTTGGTCGGCTCGTCGAGGCAGAGCAGGTTCGCTGGATCGGCCAGCAGCTTGGCCAGTGCCAACCTCGTCTGCTCGCCGCCGGACAGGACGCCGACCTGCTTCTCGACCGCCTGGCCGCTGAACAGGAACGCGCCGAGCAGCTTGCGCATGTCGGTGGTGGACATCATCGGCGCGGCGTCGTTCAGCTCGTTGAAGACCGTGTTGTCCGGGTTGAGCGCCTCGATCTGGTGCTGCGCGAAGTAGGCGACCCGCACGTTGCTCCCCAGCTCTCGAGAACCTCCTTCGAACTCGAGCACCCCGGCCAGGATCTTGAGCAGGGTCGACTTGCCGGCACCATTGGGGCCGATGAGCGCCACCTTCTGGCCACGCTCGAGCGTGAGGTTCAGGTTGCCCGGGTAGACGACGTTGTCGCCGTATCGCTTCTCGATGTCGGTGAGCGTGATCACCGTCCGGCCGCTGCGCGCCGGGGCGGGAAATCGGAACTTCACTGACTTCGCACGCGCGCCGGGCGAAGCGACGCGGTCCATTCGTTCGAGAGCCTTGACGCGGGACTGCACCTGGCGCGCCTTCGAGGCCTTGTATCGGAATCGGTCGATGAAGGCCTGGGTATGAGCGATCTTTCGCTGCTGGTTCTTGGCCGCCGCCTCCAGCTGGATGATCCGCTCCGTGCGCTGCTCGACGAAGTCGGCGTAGTCGCCGACGTACTCGGTGGCGCGCTCGTCGTGGAGCTCGACCACGCGGTTGGCGATCTCGTTGATGAAGTCCCGATCATGGCTGACCAGCACGACCGCGCCGGCGTAGTCGGCCAGGAAGGTCTGGAGCCACTCGACGCTCGCCAGGTCGAGGTGGTTCGTCGGCTCGTCGAGGAGCAGCACGTCCGGGTTCTGGAGCAGGAGGCGCGCGAGCGCCACGCGCATCATCCATCCGCCGGAGAACTCGCCCATGTCGCGCTCGACGTCGGCATCGGCGAACCCGAGACCCGGCAAGGATGCGCCGCGCCTCCGACTCGATGCCGTAGCCACCGAGCGCCTCGAACCGATGCTGGAGGCGCCCGTACTCGTCCATCAGCTCGACGAGCTCCTCCTCGTCGTCCGCGTCCTCCATCTCTGACTCGATGTGGCGCATCCGGCGCTCGATGCCGCTCACCTCGCCGGCCCCGGCCAGCACCTCGGCCAGCACGCTCCGCCCGCGGCTCTCGGCCACCTCCTGGCGCAGGTAGCCGATGACGACCTCGCGGGCTCGGGTGATCGTTCCGGCGTCGGGCTCCTGGTCGCCGGTGATGAGCTCGAGCAGCGTGGTCTTGCCGGCCCCGTTGGGACCGACGATCGCGATTCGACGCCCAGCGCTGATCATCAGGCCGACGTCGCTGAAGAGGTGCTGCGCGGCGTGGCTCTTCGACACGCCGGCGATGGTCACGAGGCTCATGGGGCGTTGTGCATGGTAGCGGGGGAGCGAAGCGCGCTGGCGACCGTCGGTTCCGGGCTCCGCACACTGTCGTCACGAGTTATATCAGTAGTGATACATCGGCTGACAGCCGCGAACACGGCCGACCGGGGAGGTCCAGCTGACCTTAGTCGGCGACGAGCTTGGCTCCGGTCGTGTCGAACCGAAGGCGCGTGGCCATGCCCGGGACGCCGGAGGCGTTCCACGCCTTCTCGACGGCGTGCGCGTTGGTGGGCGAGTCGCAGATGGCGAGGACGGTCGGGCCGGCCCCGGAGAGGCACGCGCCGGCCGCGCCACGCTCGTAGGCCAGCTCGATCAGCTCGCGGCTGCCCGGCAGGCGCGGAAGCCGGTAGGGCTGATGAAGCTCATCGGTCATCGCGCTGCGCAGCAGGCCGGCGTCCGACGTCATGATCGCCGTCGCCAGCAGCGCGCTGCGCCCGCCTGGCGTGCCGCGGCAGCGTGCTCGACCATGGCCGGCAGCGCCGCGCGCATGTCCCGGGTGCGGCTCTCGCGCTGCGGGATGAACGCGACCGGGATCCATGCCTCGGGCGCGCGGAAGCGACGGAGCGTGACGCGCTCGTCGTCGGCGACGGCGACCGTGAAGCCGCCGTACAGCGCGGCCGCCACGTTGTCGGGGTGGCCCTCGAGGGCGGCCGCCATGGCGAGCAGCTCGTCGGCCTCGACCGTCTGACGGCCGACGGCGGCGCCGAGCACGACGCCGGCGACGATCGCGGCGGCACTGCTGCCGAGCCCGCGCGCGGCCGGGATCATGCTCGAGACCTCGAGCCGCCACGAGGCGCCGCCCGGGGCGGACGACGCGCGCAGGCCGTCGCGGAAGGCCCGGATCAGGAGGTTCTCGTCTGCCGGCTCATCGTCCCGCGGCGCACCCTCACCTCGGGCGTTGAGCACGATGCCCGCCTCGTCGCCGTGCCACAGCTCGGCGCGCAGCTTCAGGGACAGCGCGGCCGCGAAGCAGTCGAAGCCGCTCCCGAGGTTGGCGCTCGAGGCGGGAACATCGACGCTGGCGATCGGCGGCATGCGCTGGCGAGTATAGGGTCGCGACTACGTCATCCGGCCGGTCGGTCGCTCGGCCAACGTCGGGGTCGAAGCGAGACATCTCGCGGTGGGACGCACGGCGGCCGGCGCGCTCGACACTCCGGCCATGCAACGAGCCGCTCGCGCCAAGGCTGCCGCCGCGTCGCCGCCCCGCCGCCCCGAGGCGGAGGCCGCACTGCGGGAGGACCCGGTCGTCTGGATGAGCTCCATCCAGGCCGATGGTCGCCCGCACCTGGTGCCCGTCTGGTTCCATTGGGACGGAGAGCGGATCGTCGCCTTCAGCAAGCCTCGCGCTCGCAAGGTCGACAATCTTCGCGACGAGCCGCGCGTGATGCTGGCCGTCGGGACTCCCGGCCCGGACTTCGAGGTCGAGCTGATCGAGGCCACCGCGGAGCTTCCCGATGCTCCGGCAGCCGACGTGATGCCCGCCGGCTTCGGCGTGAAATATCGAGAGCTGCTGCGCCGTGCCGAACCTGACCGTGCAGCGATTCGCCGAGGTCTACTCGCAGCCGATCGTGCTGCGTCCGACGCGCTTCCTCGGGCTACGGCGGCCGCGGATGGGCCGAGGGCGCAGCCGCCGCAAGCTGAAGCGCTCGCGGGTCAGCCGGAGGGCCGAGCGCGCTCGACGGCCGTGATGAGGTCGTCGAAGCCGAATGGCTTGGCCACGAAGGCCGATGCCGCGATCTCGGCCGCCCAGCGCGCCGCGTCGCGCGCGGCGGTCATGACCACGATCGGCGTGCGATGGCCGCGTCGCCGCAGCTCACGTTCGAAGCCCCAGCCGTCGAGCACCGGCATCCGCATGTCGAGCAGGATGAGGTCCGGCTCCTGCTCGCTCGATGGCGCGGAGCGCGTCGACGCCGTTGGCCGCCTCGTCGACGTCGATAGCCCTCGATCTCGAGCATGGCTGAGACAGTGGCGCGGATGTCGGCCTCGTCGTCGACGATCAGCACGCGTACCTCAGGCATCGGCCGCGGCCTCCGCGCCTGGCGCGAGGCCCCAGCTGCCTGTGTCGGCTGGCGGGCTGCTCCGGTTGGTCCGCCGCGGGTACGGCGCGAGCGGCAGCGCGACCGTGAACGTGCTGCCGCCGCCCGGCGTCGGCTCGACCCAGATCCGGCCGCCGTGCTCCTCGACGATGCGGCGGCAGATGAAGAGGCCAAGCCCCATGCCGGTGTCGGTGATGCTCTGCGCATTCGATGGCGCGGTAGAAGCGATCGAAGATGCGAACGCGTTCTGACGCCGGGATCCCGACGCCCCGGTCGACGACCGCGAATCGCGCCTCGCCGACCCTCGGTCCAGATCCGGATCCGCGGCGGCTCGGCGCCGCTGCTGTACTTCAGCGCGTTCTCGATGAAGGTTGTCGAGCACCTGCTCGACACGCATCCGATCGATCGAGCTGAGGATCGGCACCGCACGGCTCGCTGACCTCGAGGGCCAGCCCTTCTCCAGCTGCCGGCTCGGCGCACCGCCTCGACCACAGAGCGCAGGTCGAGCGTCAGGCGGTCCATGACGGCCCCCGGCTGCTCGAGCCGCTGCGCGTCGAGCAGCTCGTTGATCAGGTCCCGCAGGCGGCGCGACTCGCTGGCAATGCGCGCGACGCCGGCCGCATCGACCGGCGCCGTTGGATCGCGGGAGATCCGTCGCTCGAGCAGCTCCGCCTGACCGAGCACGACGGTGAGCGGCGTGCGGAGGTCATGCGCCGCCGCCGACAGGAACTCCTCCTTGAGCCGCGCGGCCTCTTCGCGCCCCTGCAGCTCGCTGGCGTGCCGTGCCCAGCTCACGAGCCTCGAGCAGGACGGCCGTGTGGTCGGCGAGCAGCTCGATCAGCCACAGGTCGTCCTCGACGAAGATCGGCGCCCGCTCCGCGTAGATGGCGAGCGCGCCGATGCGGCGCTCGTCGGTCGTGATCGGCGCGGCGATCACGGTGCGCGCCTGGTTGGTCTCGTAGGTGTGCGGCGTTGTCCGGGTCGTCGGCCGCCGCGTCGCAGCGCAACCACGCGGCGCTGCTCAGTGAAGGCGCGACCGGCGATGAAGGCCGTGTCGGGGTACTCCAGCCACTCGCCCGCGGCGTCGACGTACCGGAGGATCGATCGGTCGGCGTCGGCGAGGCCGATGCTGGCGCCGGTTGCTCCGAAGGCGGCCGCCGCCGACTGCTGCAGCTCGGAGAGCACCACCCGATCGTCGCTCGACGCCGACGAGGCGGATGGAGCGCTCCAGGAACCCTCGGAGATCAGGCTCGCGCCACGCCCGGCGGATCCAGGAGGGCGGCGCGAAGCCGAGGAAGAACGCGAGCACCGCGGCCAGCGCCGCGAGCTGGCCAACGATGCCGAGCAGCGATCCCTCGCTGCCGACCAGCGCGTTCGAGGAAGACGACGACGATCGCCGCGATGAAGAGGACCGCGCCGGTGGCGACGGCCATCATGCGACGCCGGGTGATGCCGCGGGTGCGGCCGCTCTGGCGCGCGAATGCGTAGGCGGCGTAGCCACCGACGGCCAGGAACCAGGTGATGATCGCCAGCTCGACGATCTGCGGCTGCGACGTGAAGGCAAAGCCGAGGGCCGCGATGCCGACGTATGCCACGGCGCCGCGCGACCTGGATCCAGCGCGGCGTGCCGCTGAAGTCCGCGGCAAGCCGGATCATGGCGTAGGGCGCCAGGTTCAGCAGCAGCAGCAGGAGCGAGGTCACGATCGGCGCGGCAGCCGGTGCTCGGTGAGCTGCGCGACGCCGGCTCAGCAGTACGACGGCGGTCACCGAGCCGAACAGCAGCGCGGTATCGAAGCCGGCGCGCGAACGCTGACGGAGGGCATCCCACAGGACGGCCACGAAGAGGCCGACGAAGAGAACCTGGGTGACGAGGCTGATCAGCTCGAGTGCGGTCATCTCGGCTCGGGCACGATGTTTCGGCGGATACCAGCACGCGGCGTGCCACCGAGCAAGCGAATGGTCAGGCATCGAAGTCAGGATGGCGGAAGCAGTCGAGCAGGTGATCGTTGACGAGGCCGGCCGACTGCATGAGGGCGTAGCAGATGGTCGGGCCCACGAACGGAAGCCCCGATCACGGAGCTCGCGCGACATCGAGCGCGAGGCGTCGGTCTGGGCAGGAAGCTCGTCCATCGTGCGCCATCGGTTCACCACCGGTGTACCGCCCACGAACGACCAGATGAGCTCGACCGGGTCGTCGATGCTCGCGCCAGGCCGCAGCATTGCCGATGAACGCGTTGACCTTGGCGCGGTTTCGCACGATGCCGGGATCGGCGAGCAGTCGGGCCCGGTCGTCGTCGCCGTAGGCGGCCATGCGCTCGACGTCGAAGTCATCGAAGGCGGCGCGATACCCCTCGCGCTTGCGAAGGATCGTGATCCAGGCGAGCCCGGCCTGGGCACCCTCGAGGCAGAGGAGCTCGAAGAGCCGATGCGGATCGCGCATCGGGACTCCCCACTCGGTGTCGTGGTAGCCGATGAGGAGCGCGTCGGTGCCCGCCCAGGGGCAGCGGGGCGGGTCGGTCACAGGCCGAGCACGGCCCGCGCGATGAGGAAGTAGATGACGAGCCCGCTCGCGTCGACCAGGGTGGTGATGAACGGCGCGCTCATGACGGCCGGGTCGACCCCGACCCGCGGGCGATCAGCGGCAGCAGGGAGCCGACGAAGGCGGCCAGGGTGCAGACGGCGAGCAGCGTCAGGCTCACCACGATGCCGATGTCGCGCCCCGCGAAGATCCATGCGGGTCCGAGCGCCAGCAGGCCGAGCATGCCGCCGAGCAGGAGCCCGACCCGCGCCTCGCGCAGGATCACGCTGCCGAGGTCGTCGTAGCGCACCTCGCCGACCGCCAGGGCGCGGGTCACGGTGGTCGCCGCCTGGGCTCCCGTGTTGCCACCGGTGCCGATGATCAGCGGGATGAAGAGGGCCAGCGTCACGACCTGGTGCAGGGTCCCCTCGAAGACCTGGAGCACGTTCACGGTCAGGGTGGCGGCGACGATCAGGAAGAGCAGCCAGACGACGCGGGAACGGGCGATCTGCAGCACCGAGGTGCTGAGGTACGGGCGGCCCAGTGGCTCCGCGCCACCGGCGCGTGCGACGTCCTCGGTCACCTCCTCCTCGAGGACCTCCATCGCGTCGTCGACGGTGACGATGCCCACGAGGCGGTCCTCGTTGTCGACGATCGGCAGCGCCAGCAGGTCCGCCTCGCGAATCAGGCGCGCAACCTCCTCCTGGTCGGCGTCGACGCGCGCCGAGTACACGTCGGTGTCCATGAGCTCGCCGACCGGCGTCTCCGGATCGGCCAGGACGAGGTCTCGGAGCCCGAGCGCGCCGACCAGGCGACGATGATCGTCGGTGACCGGCAGCGCGTAGATGGTCTCGGCGGATCGGCCGATGCGCCGCAGCCGATCGAGCGCCTCGCCGGCGGTCATGCCGGCGCGCAGGCTGGCAACCTCCGGCGACATCAGGCGGCCGGCCGAGTCCTCGGCGTACCCGAGCAGCGTCGAGGTCAGGCGCCGCTCGTTCGGCGAGAGCCCGGCGAGCAATCGCCGCGCGACCTTCGCCGGCATCTCCTCGGTCAGGCGCGCGCGGTCGTCCGGGTCGAGATCCTCGAAAAGCTCGCGCACGTTCGTCTCGCGCAGCGCCTCGAGCAGCTCCTGCTGCAGCGATGGGTCCAGGAGCTCGAAGACCTCGAGCGCCCGATCCTTGCTCAGGAGCCGGAATGGCACGGCGCGCTGCTCGCGCGGCAGGCGCGAGAGCTCGTCCGCGATCTGGACCACGCCGACCTGCCCGAGCCATCGGTCGATGAGCTCGAGGTCGCCGTCCTCGAGCAGCTCGTCGAGCTCGACGGTGGGGACAGCGTCCGGGGTGCCGGTCAGCGTCGGTCGAGTCACGCCACGGAGGATAGCCGCGCACGACGCGCCAGGACGCCCGGACCGTATCGGCCCGGGCGTCTTCTGTGCGGCTGAGGTCAGTAGGGGTAGTTCGTGAGCCTCGGCATCCAGTCGGTTGACCGGTGCATCAGCCGCATGAGCAAGCTCGTGGCGGATCGTGCGAAGCATCGAGCTGATCCTGCCGCCCCTGCCGGTCCTCCGCTCCGACCGTGACGGCCGACTCGGAGGCGGCGAGAAGAACGAGAAGTCGCTCAGGCCGATCGCCATTGCGCGTGCTGCTGTCATCGTGCTGCCTCCTTTCCGTTGAGTGCTATCTGACACCGCCATGATCCCCGGCCCGACGTGCGCCGGCCACGGCCAGTGGTCGCGGTTCGTCCCCGATGTCGGGACGATGCCGGCCTACGTCATCCGTCGGTATGCTTGCGGGTGGAGGACGCCGAACCAGCGACGCGCCATCTCACCTTCCTGTTTGCCGACGTGGAGGGCAGCACGCGCCTGGTCGAACACCACGGCGCCGATGCCGGCACGGCGCTGTCGCGCTACCACGAGCTGGTCGAATCGCATTCCGCACGCCGCGGCGGGCGGCTGTTCGAGCGCATCGGTGACGGCGCCTACGCCTGCTTTCCCTCGACGCGTCGGAGGCCGTCGCTGCGGCCGACGACATCCAGGACGGCAATCGCGGATCATGACTGGGGCGATGTCGGGCGCATCCGCATTCGAATCGCGCTGGTGAGCGGCGAGGTCGAGGTGCAGGGCGATCGCTTCTACGGGCGAGCACTGTTCCGTGCCGCGCGGCTGCAGGCCTTCGCCAAGGGCGGCGAGACGCTGATCGCCGGAAGCACCGTCGCGGAGCTGGGCGGGGCGCTGCCACCGGGGACCATCCTCCGCGACCTCGGCACGCAGCGGCTCCGCGACGTCCCGGAGCCGGAACGGGTATTCGCGCTGGTGCATACTTCCCGCGCCCGTTCCAGTGACGCGGCCCAGGCGGACGAAGCCGAGATGCAGGGGACCGATACGGTGATTGACGAAGAAGGGCCGATCCGCGTGCTGCTCGTCGACGACCACTCGGTGGTGCGACGCGGCCTGCGCGGTTTCCTGGAGCTCCTCAAGGACTTCGACGTGGTCGGAGAGGCGGAGAATGGTCGCGAAGGCGTCGCGGCGGCCGACCGGCTCGCCCCCGACGTGATCCTCATGGACCTGCTCATGCCCGAGATGGGCGGCCTCGAGGCCATCGCGGCCATCAAGCAGGCGCATCCCGAGATCGAGATCGTGGCGGTCACCTCGTTCATCGAGGAGGAGAAGGTGACCTCCGCGCTGGAGGCGGGAGCATCGGGCTATCTGCTCAAGGACGCCGAGGCCGAGGAGGTGGCGCAGGCGATCCGCGCCGCGTATAACGGCGAGGTCCACCTGGATCCGGCCGTTTCGCGCCTGCTGGCGCAACGACTCCGCCAGCGGAAGGACGCCGAGCCGATCGAGCCGCTCACGGCGCGCGAGAAGGAGGTCCTCTCACAGCTGGCCAAGGGCGCCAGCAACAAGGAGATCGCCTACGAGCTGGGCATCACCGAGCGCACAGCACGCACCCACGTCTCGAACATCCTCGGCAAGCTGGCGCTGGCCTCGCGGACCCAGGCCGCCCTGTACGCCGTGGAGCACAAGCTGGTCTGACCCCGACGGGCATGGCGAAGGCGGGCCGGTTTCCCGGCCCGCCCATCGGTGCGGTGGTGACTAGGCGGTCTGACGGAAGCGCTCCGGAACGATCGGCTCGACCGAATTGAGCGCCGACCGGACCAGGCCCATCGGGCTGCCGTAGACGCGGATGACGTCCACGACGAGCAGCGTGACCAGGGCGACCTCGATGCCCTTGGCGATGAAGCCGAGGGTGAAGTAGGGGCCCATCACCAGGTAACCGGCGATCGTCATGAGCGTGTAGCCGATGAGCGCCAGGCGCGGGAACCAGCTGAACCGCTCCACGGTCGCCACCGGGGCGGCGGCGCCGATCACGATCAGCGCGGCCAGGCCAAGGTAGCCGAGCGCGTTGAGGGTGAAGAGCAGTCCACCGAGGGTCGAGTGGATGTATGCCGTCGCGAGGGTGAGCCCGACGATGGCGACGGTGAGCACGGCGCCGGCGGCGCGTGTGCGCAGGAACTGGGGCATTGCGGGGACCTCCGTTCGGATGAGGGCTCGATGCCCGCGTCGGCATCGGTTCGCAGTGGCTGACCGAAGTCTCACCGCGATGGGTCGGGGTGGAATCGGCCATCCGGGGCAGGGCTTCGCAAGACATATGACTGTAGGAGCCGCTCGCGCGGGATGGCGTATCCTCTGCGCCCTCATGACCCGCGCCCCGTCCCGCCCGAAGCCGAAGACGCCGGTACGCGCGATCCGCGAGCAGCCGGACAGCCACGCGCTGCTGTCGCGCGCCGTCGAGGAGGCCGCCCGCCTGTTGAACGCGGATGGCGCAATGGTCTACCTCGTCGACCGGGATCAGGGCCGGCTCCAGTTCGCGGTCGATGCCGGCATCAGCAACGCCGAGGCTCGCCAGCTGATCCGCGACCTGTCGCTACCGGTCGGCGTCGGCCTCTTCGGCCACGCGATCGCGACCCGCGAGGTGGTCGTCTCGGGAGACTACCGGCGCGACAAGCGCTTCCCCCATTCGCCGGTCGCGGACCGGATCGTGACCATCACCAACATGCGCTCGATGGTCGCCGCGCCCCTCATCGCCGAGGGCGACGTGCTCGGTGCGCTCGGGGCGTACTCGTCGCAGATCGACGACTTCGACGAGGCCGAGGTCGCCCTTCTGCGGGCCCTGGCCGATCACGCCGCCGCAGCCATTGCCAACCAGCGCCTCATCGAACGCCTCGCGCGCTCGCAGGAGGAGCTTGCGCGACGGGTCGAGGCGCAACGCACGCTGGGCGAGATCGCGGCCAGCATCGCGGTCATCCGGCAGCCCGGCGAGATCCTGCACTCGGTGGTCGACGCCGCCCGACGGCTCATCGGCTCCGACGGCGCGCACCTGACGTTGATGCAGCCAGGCGGGCACGTCCTGCGACCGACGGTCGTGGTCGGCGGCAACGCCGCATGGACGGAGGACTGGCTCGCGCAGCTCGACTTCCCGGTTGACGGGGGAATCAACGGGCTTGCGGCAGCGCGTGGCGAGGTGATCCACACGGAGGACTACCTGCTCGATCCCCGGATTCCGCACGACGAGGCCGACCAGTCGGTCGCGGAACGACTGGCCCTGCGTGGCATGGCCGCCGCGCCGATGCTCGCGCCCGGCGGCGAGGTGATCGGCACCCTGGCCGTCTCGTTCGGGGCACCCCATCGGTTCAGTGACGACGAGCTCACGCTGCTCCAGGGGCTGGCGGACCAGGGTGCCATCGCCATCTCGAACGCTCGCCTGACCGAGGAGCTCGAACGGTCCAGGGAGCAGTACCGATACCTGGTCGACGAGTCGGTCGACATCATGTGGTCGATCGACGCCGACATGCGGTTCACGTACATCAGCGACAGCGTCGAGCGCATGACCGGCTTCCGGCCCGACGAGCTCATCGGCGAGCATGTCTCGATCGCCACCGCGCCGGAATCGATGGACCTCGTGGCGGCCACCTTCTCCGAGCTTCGCGAGCACCCCGAGCGCGTGTACCGGCTCCGGATTCTCGAGCCGCGCAAGGACGGAAGCATGCTGCCGGTCGAGATCCGGGCGACGGGCATCATGGATGCCGACGGCCGGCTGACCGGCGCGCACGGCACCAACCGCGACATCACCGAGATCGCGCGCCTCGAGCAGGACCTGCGGGAGCAGGCGGATGAGCTCGCCCACCGCGTCGAGGCCCAGCGCACGCTGGCCGAGATGGCCGCGCAGCTGACCTCGCTGCGCGATCCCTCGGCCGTGCTCGAGCAGACCCTCACCGCCGCCGTGCGGCTGCTCAAGGGCCACGGCGGCCAGATCGGCATGGTGGCTGCCGACGCCGAGGGCATCGTGCGCTGGGGGGATGGCCAGTCGCTCGTCAACGATGAGCTCGTCGCGTTCACCGAGCGTGATCACACCAGGGCCGACGACGGCGTCTCCGGTCGGGCGATCCAGATCGGGCGCGCCACGTGGACGGACGACTACCTCACCGATGACTCCTTCACGCACGAGGCGCTGTCGGACGCCGTCGCGCGCGATCTCGGCATCCGTGCCGTGGTTGCTGCACCGCTGCTCGGCGAGGATGGGCCGATGGGCGCCATCGGCGTCTTTGCACGGACCCCCGGGGCTTTCGGCGCCGATTCGGGCGAGCTGCTCGGTCTGCTCGCCGACCAGGCGGCGATCGTGCTGGCCAATGCCAGCCTCAACGCTGAGGCGGAGGTCACGGCCGAGAAGCTCGCTCACCAGGTCGAGGCGCAGCGAACCCTGGGTGAGATCGCGGCCTCGATCACGTCGCTCCGCGACCCCTCAGCCGTCCTGAGCCGCGCGGTGGCGGAGGCGAAACGATTGCTCGACGCGGAGCACGTCGTCATCCACCAGGTGCGCGCCGGGACGACCGAGCTCGCCGACTACCGCGAGGCCCTCGGCGCCGGGGGAGCCGCGCGACCGGTCGAGGAGACCGTCGTCAGCATCGGCCAGGGCATCGCCGGGCGGGCGGTTGCCGAGGGAACCGTGGCGTGGACGGGCGACTACCTCGTCGACGAGTCGTTCACGCACACAGCGCGCGCCGACGAGTGGATCGGACGCTACGGCTATCGGTCGCAGATGAGCGCGCCGCTGATCGGCGAGTCGGAACCGCTCGGGGCGATCAGCGCGTATTCGTCGCGGCCGAACGCGTTCGACAAGGACGACGCCGAGCTGCTCGGAGCGCTCGCCAGCCAGGCGGCGATCGTGCTGGGCAACGCGCGCCTGTACGAGGAGCTCGAGCGCCGGGTCGAGGCACAGCGCTCGCTCGGCGAGATCGCGGCGCGCATCACGGCCATCCGCGATCCGGGCGACGTCCTGCAGCGAACGCTCGACGAGGCCGTGCGGCTCCTGGACGCCGACGGCGGCAGGATCGAGCTTGTGGCTGCCACTGGTGGGCTGCACTGGGCATTCGGCCACTCTGCCATCGACCTGCCGATCGAGCGGGACGAGACCGCCGACCCGGTCGAGCTCAACGAGGGCGTCTCCGGGCGCGCGGTGATCGAGCGACGGGTCGTCCGCACCGGCGACTACCTTGCCGATCCCGAGTTCACCCATACCGAGGCGCCCGACCGCTACATCCGCCAGCACGGGATCCGATCCGTGATGAGCGCGCCGCTGATCGGCGAAGACGGCGCGATCGGCTCACTGACCGTCCACTCCCAGGCCCGTGACGCGTTCGACGCCGCAAACGCGGAGCTGCTCGAGGTGCTGGCCAGCCAGGCGGCCATCGCCGTCACCAACGCCCGTCTCTACGAGCAGCTCGGCGAGGAGTCGGCGGCTCTGGCCCGCCAGACCGACTCGCAGCGGCGGCTGCTCCAGATCAACCAGCAGCTCCTCTCGACGCTCGAGCCCGCCAGCGTCCTCGAGCTGATCGCCGACGGCCTCAAGAGCGTGGTCTGGTACGACAACCTCAGCGTCTATCGGGTCGACGAGGAGGATCACGGGGGGACCCTGAAGCCGATGCTGGCCCGCGACGAGCGCTACGCCGAGGAGCTGCTCGGCTTCTCGATCCCGAGGGGTCAGGGCCTCACCTGGTGGACGGTCGAGCACCGCGAGCCGATTCTCCAGAACGACGCGCTCAGCGATGCGCGCCTCATCCAGATCCCGGGGACGCCGCTCGACGACCAGGCGATCATCATCGTTCCGCTGGTCAGCGGCGACGAGGTCATCGGCGCCATGAATATCGGCCGCATGGGCGGCAGCGAGGTGGCGTTCACCGAAGCGGATTTCGAGCTCGTCCAGCTCTTCGCTGCGCAGGCCGCCGTGGCGATCACGAACGCTCGCCTCTGGGAGGAGCTTCGGGAGCGCTCCGACGCCCAGCGCAGCCTGGCCGAGATCGCGGCCCAGATCGCCTCGCTGCACGACCCGCTGACCGTGATCCAGCGGGCGGTCGCCGATGCCGCACGGCTTCTGCGCGCCGACCGCGCCCAGATCAACCTGGCCGCCGAGGGCGGCGAGCATCTCGAGCGACCGATCGCGGCCGCCCCGCTGCCGCCGTCACCTGACGACGTCGTCGTGCCACTCGGCTCGGGCATTGCCGGCATGGCCGCCGCGGAGCGCCGCGTGCGCTGGACCGGGGACTATCTCGGCGACGATGACTTCCCGCACGACGAGGGTGACGCGCGCATCGAGGCGCAGGACATCCACTCGATGATGTCGGCGCCGCTGGTCGGCCCCGATCGCCTGATCGGCACCATCACCGTCCAGTCGACCGCCACGAACGCATTCAACGCCGGGGACGCTGAGCTGCTCAAGCTGCTCGCCGACCAGGCGGCCATCGCGCTGACGAACGCTCGCCTGTACGCCGAGGTCGAGGAGTCCGAGCGCCGATATCGCCACCTCGTCGACAACTCGCCCGACATCGTGTGGAGCGTCGACGCCGACGGCAACTTCAGCTTCTTCAGCGATTCGCTCGAATCGCGGACGGGCTGGAAGCCGGAGGAGCTCCTCGGCCGCCCGTTCGGCGCGCTGGCTTCAGAAGGGGAGCTTGCCCCGGCGATCGCCGCGTTCGAGCTGCTGAAGCTCGATCCGGATCGGGAGCAGCGTTTCCGTCTCGACCTTCCGCTGCCCGACGGCCGCATCAGCCAGACCGAGGTCGCCATGACCGGCACCATCGTCGATGGCCGCTTCGCCGGTGCGCACGGCTCGGTCCGCGACATCAGCGAGCGCGAGCGGCTGGCGGGCGACCTGCGCGACCAGGCCGCCGAGCTCGCGGCCAGCCAGGAGCGGGCTCACCTGGCGCGTGAGCTGCACGATTCGGTGACGCAGGCACTGTTCAGCATGGGGCTCACGCTCCGCACCCTCGAGATCCTGATGGCCTCGGACCCCGAGGCGGCGCGCGGCAAGCTGGTCGAGCTGCGCGAGCTCCAGAAGGACGCGCTGGCCGAGATGCGAACCCTCATCTTCGAGCTGCGACCGTCGAGCCTGGAATCCGATGGGCTCGTGCAGGCACTTCGCACGCACGCCACCGCCGTCCAGCGTCGAACGGGCCTCACCATCGTGGTCGACGCGGAGCCGATCGAGCGCCTGGCCCTGCCGGCCGAGGAGGCGCTGTATCGGATCGGGCAGGAGGCGCTCCACAACGTCGTGAAGCATGCGAACGCCTCGAACGTCACGCTGCGCATCGTTGCCGACGGCAGTCGCGTGCTGCTGAGCGTCACCGACGACGGGGTCGGCTTCGCGCCGGACCAGGTGCCGCGCGGCCATCTCGGCCTCATCGGCATGCGCCAGCGGGTCGACCTCGTGGGCGGCGAGCTGCGCGTCGAGAGCAAGGCCGGTGGCGGCACCTCCATCGAGGCGGCGGTGCCGATTGGCGAGGACACCTCGGCCGAATGACGTAGGCGAGCGTCGGGCGGATGCCCTCTAGGCGGCTCGCCTTTAGGAAGCTAGGCTCGTTTACATGTCCGCCACTCAGCGCCCCACTCTGCCCACGTCGCCGCGGGTGGTGATCGTCGATGCGGATCGTCGCGTCCAGCAGAGCCTTGCCGACCTCCTGGGCGTGACCGGCGAGGTCCGCGTGGTTGGTCGCGCCGGTGACGTCCGCGCCGCCCTCGAGCTGGTGGAGGAGGAGCGCCCGGATGTCGTGCTGGTGGATCCGCGGCTGCCGGACATCGAGGCAGGTCTCGCGCTCATCGCGGGGCTTGCTCGCGCATGGCCATCGATGCGCGTCGTGCTGACGGGCTGGAGCGACACGGAGGGCCACGCGCCGCTCGCGGCGGGCGAGGCCGCCTACGTGAGCAAGAGCGCGAGCCCGGAGCGATTCGCCGAGGCCATCGTCGACGCCTGCTGCCCGGCCTAGAGCTCCATCGCCGTCCCGGATGGCGCCGGGATCGGCCGGGATCGGCGTCAAGGTTCCCTCATCGGCCTGGACCGCGTCCGGATCCTTGAGGCCATGACCGGTCAGCACGCAGACCACCGTCTCGCCTGCGCCGATGCGCCCTTCGCGCGCGAGGCGTCGCACGCCCGCGACGCCGGCCGCTGAGGCAGGCTCGCAGAAGACGCCCTCGAGCCGCACGATCAGGCGCTGGGCCTCGAGGATCTCATCGTCGCTGACCGCCTCGATCAGGCCGCCCGATTCGTCGCGCGCGGCCACGGCCGCCTGCCACGAAGCCGGGTTGCCGATGCGGATGGCAGTGGCGACCGTCTCGGGCGCCTCGACGGGCTCGCCGCGTACGATGGGCGCGGCGCCTTCCGCCTGGAAGCCAAGCATCCGCGGCAGCTTCGCGTCGGGGGTGCGGCCCGCATCGGCATACGCCCTGAAGCCGGCCCAGTAGGCGGTGATGTTGCCGGCGTTGCCGACCGGGAGCGCCAGCGAGTCGGGAGCCCGGCCCAGCGCATCGACGATCTCGAAGGCGGCCGTCCGCTGCCCGGTCAGTCGGTCGGGGTTGATCGAGTTGACCACCACCGCCAGGCCCTCCTCGCCCAGGCGACGCACGGCGGCCAGCGCCACGTCGAAGTTTCCGTCGACCATGATCAGCCGCGCGCCGGCAGCGAGTGCCTGGATCAGCTTGCTGCGCGCCACCTTGCCGGCCGGCAGGATCACGTGGCACGGCAGCCCAGCCGCCGCCGCGTACGCCGCGGCGGATGCGCTGGTGTTGCCGGTCGACGCGCAGACCACCGCCCGAGCGCCCGCGGCCACCGCCCGGTTCACGGCCAGCACCATGCCACGATCCTTGAACGAGCCGGTCGGGTTGGCCCCCTCGAACTTGAGGTACAGCCGCTCGACGCCGATCTCGGCGCCGAGGCGCCTGGCGCGCATCAGCGGCGTGCCGCCCTCGCCGAGCGAGATCGGAAATGATTCGCCGTCCTCGGCGATCAGGTCGCGGTAGCGCTCCAGGAGCGGCTGCAGGTGGGGCGTCACGACACGGAGTATAGGAAGGCGCGGACATGATCGGCCGCGATGCGCTGGCTGTCCGCCGCGCTCCTCGTGGCCGTCAACACCATCCCGCTCATCGGCGTCGCCCTTCTTGGGCTGGTGCTTGTGGTGATCTTGGTCCTCTATTGGATCGAGTCGGCGATCGTCGGCATCGTCGACGTCCTCAAGATCGCGCTGGCGCGCGCGGCCCCTCAGTCACGGGTTATATCAGTAGTGATATATCGCCTGACAGTGGCGTCCCACCGAGCGTCTGCGTGTACGGCTGGAGTCAACTCGCCTGGAAGGGGACGGGCGCCGATCAGTTCGGCGACTTGTGATCCCGGGATTGGTCGTCGGTCGTCACCCGTTCAGTGCCCCGTGAGCGCCTCGCGGACGATGCGTGCCTGCTCGACGTGGTGCGCCGCCGGATAGCCCTCCGCGGGGCGAGAGCGCTCGGGACGCGAGATGTCGCCGAGCGGGATCTTGTACGGCACGAGGTGCCGGATCCGTGGCAGCACGAACTTGCGCGCGCCCATGTTGCGCGGCTCCTCCTGGACCCATGCGAACGACTCGATCTTCGGATAGCGATCGAGCACCGCCTGCAGGTCGGTGTCCGGGAAGGGGTAGAGGCGCTCGACCCGGACGATCGCGACGTCCGGGGCATCCTCGCATCTCCGGAGCGCCGATCAGGTCGTAGTAGATCTTGCCGCTGCAGAGCAGGATTCGGCGGACCTTCGCGGCCGCCTCCGCATCGGCGGCGGAGCGCGGGTCATCGAGGACGCTCTGGAACGCGCCGGTCGTGAGCTCTGACGTGCGCGAGGCCGCCTCCGGCAGGCGGAGGAGCGACTTGGGGGTCATGACCACGAGCGGTCGCGCGTCGCGGTGGCGCGCCTGACGGCGCAGCAGGTGGAAGTACTGAGCCGGCGTCGTCGGATAGACGACACGGATATTGCCCTCGGCGCCGAGTGCCAGGAAGCGCTCCAGCCGGGCCGACGAGTGCTCCGGGCCGGAGCCCTCGTAGCCGTGCGGCAGGAGCAGGGTGAGGCGTGAGGTCAGCCGCCACTTCGCCAGCCCGGATACCAGGAACTGGTCGATGATGATCTCGGCCCCGTTGACGAAGTCGCCGTACTGCGCCTCCCACAGCACCAGCGCGTCCGGCGCGGTGACCGCGTACCCGTACTCGAACCCGAGCGACGCGTACTCGGAGAGCGGGGAGTTATGGAGCTCGAACGCCGCCTGTGAGCCGGGCAGGTGCTGGAGAGGCACGTACCGCTCCCCGGTGATCGCGTCCCAGAGCGCCGCATGTCGCTGGCTGAACGTGCCGCGCGCCGTGTCCTGGCCGGTCAGCCGGATCGGTGTCCCCTCGTCGAGCAGCGTGGCGAAGGCCAGCAGCTCCGCGTGCCCCCAGTCGATCCGCGGCTCGTCGTCGCCCAGGGCATCCGCCCGACGCTTGAGCTGCTTGCCGAGCTTGGGGTGAATCGTGAATCCGTCCGGGACGGTCGCGATCGCAGCGTTCAGCTTGCGCAGCCGGCGCAGCCTGCACGGCGGTCTTCGGCTCCGTCTCCTTCTGCTGCGGGATCGCCTCCGAGCCGCGGTCGAGCTCGCCCTCGCTCTCGTCGGTCCCCTTGCGCAGCGACGCCTGGCGCGCCGCCAGGTCGCGCTGCGCCTCCTTGATCCTGGCCTCGGCTTCGGCCGCCGTGATGGCCCCGACCTCGACCAGCTGGGCCTGGTAGAGCTCGCGAACGCTCGGGTGCTCGGCGATCCGGGTGTACATCGCGGGCTGGGAGTAGGCCGGCTCGTCGCCCTCGTTGTGCCCGTAGCGCCGGTAGCCGACCAGGTCGATGACGACGTCGTGCCCGAACGCCTGGCGGTACATCATGGCGAGGCGGGCGGCCGCCAGGCACGCCTCCGGGTCGTCGGCATTGACGTGGACGATCGGCGCGTCGAAGCCCTTGGCCAGGTCCGAGCTGTAGGCGGTGGAGCGGCCCTCGCGCGGACCGGTCGTGAAGCCGACCTGGTTGTTGGCGATGAGATGAACGGTGCCGCCGGTGCTGTAGCCGTCGAGCCGTGCCAGGTTAAAGGTCTCCGCGACCACGCCCTGCGCGGCGAAGGCGGCGTCGCCGTGGATGAGCAGCGGCAGGGTGGATGCCGGCGCCGTCGTTGCGGCCGGCACGGAACGATCCGTCTGATCGGCGCGCGTGCGGCCCTCGATGACCGGGTCGACGGCCTCCAGGTGGCTCGGGTTCGGGGAGAGCACCACGCGCACCTCCTCGTCATCGGCGGTGAGGTAGCCGCCCTCGGCGCCGAGGTGATACTTCACGTCGTCGAGGCCGCCCTTCGGCGCCGTGCCTGCGTCACCACCGGCCCGGCCGGCCTCGAACTCGGCGAGGATCGCCTCGTAGCTGACACCGACGACGTGGGCAAGCACGTTCAGCCTGCCACGGTGCGCCATCCCGATCATCACCTTGCGGGCGCCCTGGTCGGCGGCATCGCCGATGATCACGTCGAGCATCGGCACCATGGCATCGAGGCCCTCGATGCTGAACCGCTTCTGCCCGAGGTACGCCTTGTGAAGGAAGCGCTCAAGCGTCTCGACGCTGATCAGCCGCTCCAGCAGCGCGACCTGGTCCTCGACCTGCATCGGCAGCCGATGCTCGCCCGACTCGATGATCCGTCGCAGCCAGACCCGCTCCTCGTGCGAGCCGATGTGCTCGACCTCGTAGGCGATCGTGCCGCTGTAGGTCTCCTGGAGATGGGGGAGCGCGTCGGCAAGCGTCTTCCCGGGGACGTAGATGCGCATCAGCTCGGCCGGGACCGTCCGCATGTTCTCCGGGGTCAGGCCCAATGGCGCCGGATCGAGCGCCGGGTCGCCGGCCGGCTCCGAGCCGAGCGGATCGAGCCGGGCGGCCTTGTGCCCGAAGTAGCGGTACGCCTTCACCAGCGCCATCCCCGCTGCCACCGCCTTGAGCCGCTCGCGCTGCTCGCCCTCGGTTGCGGTGACTTCCGGCGCGCCCGCCGACTCGGCCGGCGACGGCATCGGCTCGTCGGTCGTCACGTCCGCGGTCCTGGCACCCAGGTCGCCGAACAGGTCGGCAAAGAAGCCGTCCTCGCCTGAGAGGAGCGATTCCGATGCGCCGCAGGAATGCCCCGGACTCCGCGCCCTGGATGATCCGATGGTCGTAGGTCGAGGTGATCGTCATGCGCCGATCGCCGCCGACGCTGCGAATCGTGCCGGTGGCGACGATCGTGCCCTGGTTCGGCATCAGGCGCGGCACGCTGGCGGTGGTGCCGAGCGTGCCAGGGTTTGTCAGGGTGACGGTCGCGCCGGCGAAGTCGTCCGGCGACAGCTTGTTGGTGCGCGCCTTCTCGACCAGCTCCTCGTAGCGGGCGTGGAAGGCGGCGAAGTCCATCTCGTCGGCGCCCTTGATGACCGGCACCACCAGGAAGCGCGACCCATCCTTGCGCTCGACGTCGACCGCCAGCCCGAGGTTGATCCTGCCCGGGTCGACCCGATAGGCCTGCCCGGCGATCTCGGTGAAGTAGTGGCTCATCGAGCGCTGCTCCGTCGACGGCGCGCACGATCGCCCAGCCGATCAGGTGGGTGAAGCTCGACCTTGCGTGGCGCGATCTGCTGGTTGAGCTCATTCCGCCGCGCCTCGAGCATCGCGACGTCGATGTCGCGGAAGCTGGTGGCGGTCGGGACGCCCAGGCTGGCCACCATGTTCTGGGCGAGCCGCGCGGCCGGGCCCTTGATCGGTGTCGCGCCTTCGGGGACCGATGGCGTTGCTGGGGTGGCTTCAGGCGTGGTCGGGACGGCGTCGGGCGCCGGTGGCGCCTCGGCGTCGACCGGGCGATTGCCATTCGAGGACGACGCCACCGGCTCGTAGCCACCGGCTCCCGAGTCGAACAGGCTGCGCCACTCGGCGTCGACGCTGGCGGGGTCGCTGCGATAGCGCTCGTATAGATCGGCCACGTAGCCGGCGTTGACGAGGTTCAGCTCGTCGAGCGTATCGGTCGGCCGTTCAGCGTCGGACATGTCGTAACCAAGGATACGGTGCGCGCGCAGGCCTCGCGGAGCACCACGCCATGGGTCCGCGGGCTACACCGAGCCGGACGTTCCCCGGCGCTACGCCCCCTTTGGTTCGCGGCGCTCGAGCATCCCCCGGAACAGGACCACGACCCCGATCCCGATCACGGCCACGGGCAGCAGCCACTCGGGGAGCGCAAGCCGCTCGCCGCCGATTCCGATGACCCCCTCGAAGAACAGGAAGCCGACGGCGAAGAGGGCGAGCCCTCCGAGCAGGCCCCAGGTCCCGTTCCGAAGGTCGCTGACGCTGCCGCTGCGCACCCCCCACAGCGCCAGCCCGAGCCCGCTGGCGGCCGGCCCGACCAGCGCCCAGGCGTAGGCCCAGCTCTCCCATCGGCCGGTCTGGTCCTGGTAGAAGAGAACGAGCCCGACGGTGGTGACGATGGTCCCGCCGATGACCATGCCCTGCTCGTTCGCGACCAGCAGGCCGATCAGGAGGATGGCCAGGCCGGTGGCGATCACGAAGAAGGGCCAGCCGATGTCCTCGATGCCGATGCCGGCCAGCTGGCCGGCGAAGAGGCCGCCCCGACGAGCACCAGGATGAGGCCAAACGCCAGGGTTGGCGTGGCGTTGCTGTGTGCCGCGGGCTGGCTCGTGGCGGCGTCGGTCGGCGACTCTGTCATGCGCCGATCCTAACCCCCGATGCAATGGTGGTCGCGGCTAGCATGTCGGCTGATGGACCTCAACGCCGATCTCGGCGAGAGCTTCGGCCGCTGGACGCTCGGCGACGACGAGCGCCTGGCGCGACACATCACCAGCGCCAACCTCGCCTGCGGATTCCACGCCGGCGACTTTCGGGTCATGGAGATGACGGTGGCCATCTGCCGCCGGGCCGGCGTTGCGGTCGGGGCGCAGCCCGGCTATCCCGACCTCCTCAACTTCGGCCGTCGGCCGCTCGACGTACGGTCCGGACGAGGTCGAGTCGATGGTGCGCTATCAGATCGGCGCGCTCGAGGCGTTCTGCCGCGCCAGCGGCATCGAGATGCAGCACGTCAAGCCGCACGGCGCGCTCTACAACCAGGCGGCGGCCGACCCGGCGCTGGCGGGCGCCATCGCGCGGGCGACGGCGAAGTTCAGCCGTGACCTGGCGCTCTACGGGCTGGCCTCCTCGGAGCCGATGGCCTCGGCCGCGGCGGAGGCGCACCTGCGCTTCGTGCCCGAGGCATTCGCCGACCGGCGCTACCTCCCCGACGGCTCACTCCAGCCGCGCGGCGAGCCCGGATCGCTGCTGACGGACCCGGCGGACGCGGCCGCGCAGGCCGTCTCGATCGCGGTGGGCGGGCACGTCTCGGCCGCCGACGGCAGCCTGGTCTCGCTGCGGGCGGAGAGCATCTGCTGCCACGGCGACACCCCGGGCGCCGTCGAGATCGCCGCCGCCGTTCGGCGTGGGCTGGAGGGCGCGGGCGTGACGGTGGCCGCACTCGGCGCTCCGTGATCCGGCCGTTCGGCGAGGCCGCGCTGCTCGTCGAGCTCGAGTCCGCCGACCTCGCACAGGCACTGGCCGCCTCCCTTCGCGCGGAACCGCCCGCCGGGATGGTCGAGACGGTGCCGGGCCTGCGGTCGCTGCTGGTGGAGCTCGATCCGCTGGCGGCCGACGTCGAGCTGGTCTCGGGCCAGATCGAGCGTCACCTCGCTGGCCTGCGGCCGCTTCCGGCAGGCGGCAGGCTGCACGTCATCCCGGTCACCTACGACGGGCCGGACCTCGCGGAGGTGGCGGAGCTCACCGGCCTCGCGGCGGCCGAGGTCGTCGCCGCCCACGCCTCGGCCGAGCTGCGCGTCCTGTTCTGCGGCTTCGCGCCGGGCTTCGCGTACCTCGGCGACCTGCCCCCTGAGCTGCGGGTCGGTCGGCTCGCCACCCCGCGCACCCGGACGCCAAGGGGCTCCGTCGCCATCGCGGGAGCGATGAGCGCCATCTATCCCGCCGATCTGCCCGGAGGCTGGCGCGTCATCGGCCACACCGACGTCGCGCTCTTCGATCCACACAGCGAGAGCCCATCGCTCCTCGTGCCGGGCGATCGGGTCCGATTCGAGCCGGCATGATCGAGGTCGTCGAGCCGGGGGCACTGACGTCGGTCCAGACCGCCGTGGGGACGGCCGGGATGGCGCCACCTCGGCGTGCCGGTTGGCGGTGCCGCCGATGCCTGGAGCGCGCGGCTGGCGAATCGGCTGGTCGGCAACGAGGATGGCGCCGCGCTGCTCGAGATCACCCTGATCGCGGGCCGACGCTGAGGTTCGAGACGGCCACGGCGGTCGCGATCACCGGGGCGCGCGTTCGACGCCACGCTCGACGGCCTGCCGCTGCCACCGTTCGCAGGACGTCCGGTGCGCGCCGGCTCGCTGCTGCGCATCGGACGTCAGGCGATGGGGCGCGTGGCTACCTCGCGATCTGGCGGCGGGATCGAGGTTCCGTCGGTGCTCGGTTCGGCAGGCGACCGACCTGCGGAGCGGATTCGGTGGGCATGAGGGGCGGGCGCTGCGCGCCGGCGATCGCCTGGCGCTCGGGACGTCGGTCCGGCATCGTCCGACGCTGGACCGGCCATCTGCGGCAGGGACCGATTCGGATCGTGGCCGGGACCGCACGTCGGGCTGCTGGGCCTGGAGGCGCTGGTCGACGCGAGCTGGGTGGTCGGCACCGAGGCCGATCGCGCGGGCGTGCGGCTTGACGGTCCCGCGCTGGCGGCCGCAGCGCAGGACGTGCCCTCGATGGGCCTGCCGATCGGCGCCGATGCAGGTGCCCCCCGACGGCCGGCCGATCGTCATGCTGGCCGACCGCCCGGTCACCGGCGGCTACCCCGTGCCGGCCTGCGTGATTCGCGCCGACATCGGCCGCGTCGCGGCGTTACGAACCGGCGACCAGGTGACGTTCGCATCGGTCTCCGTCGAGGATGCTCGCGCGGCGCTGTTGGAGATGGAGAACGAGCTCGCCGCCATCGAGGACGTGGATTCGTCTCCGGGCGACGAGCTCGGCTGGGCTGGAGCCCTGGAGTGAGCTAGTCCTGGAGCTCGTCCTGCGGACGGAAGACGAGATGCCTGGCGCCATCATCGGCGGTCACGTCGATCGCCGCGTCCTCGAGCGGAGCGGCGAGCTCGGGCGCCACGAAGACCCGCAGGCCGTCCTGCTCGGTCACGTGGTCGCCGTCGGCCGGCGTATCGGTGAAGCCGAGGCCGACCGTGATCTCGTCGGGCTCGGTCGTCTCGGGAAAGATGCGCAGGCCGTACGTCTCGGGAACGTCCTGCCCTTCGCGGAGCTCGGACAAGGAAGGTGGCCGCGTCGGGAGTGATCTGAAGCACTGGTTCTCCTTGGGATGTACCTACGAGGCGCTTCAGGCCCGCAAGACCGATACCACCGCGCTCATCCGGCGGCCAGGACGGTGCGCAGCGTCTCGACGCTCACGTTGCGGCCGGTGGTGACGATGGCCACGCGGCGGCCGGCGAGGTCCAGCAGCCCTGGACGCAGCGCCGCGATCCCGAGCACGGCACTGCCCTCCAGCAGCAGGTGCGGCACCTCGACCGCCCAGCGCATTGCCTGCGCGATCTCCTCCTCCTCGACCACGACCACCTCGTCGACGAGCTGGCGGCAGAGGCGCCAGGTGATGCTGGTGCGCTCGATGTTGCCGGCCACGCCATCGGCGAGGGTCGGGGCGATCGGCATCGGGTCGGTCGAGCCGGTCTCGAAATGGGCGTACATCGGCGGCGACGCGGCCGGCTGGACGCCGATCAGCCGCAGGCCGGGCTTCATCGCCTTTGCCCACAGGCCGATGCCGGCGATCAGCCCGCCGCCGCCGATGGGCACCACGATGGTGTCGACCTCCGGCCAGTCCTCCAGGATCTCGACCCCCACCGTCGCCTGGCCGGCGATCACCTCCGGATCGTTGTAGGGCGGGATGTAGATCGCGTGGCCGGCGTCGTCTCGCCGGCGGGCCTCGGCCTCGGCGTCATCGGTGTCGTTGCCCGCGAGCTCGACCGTGATGCGGCTCGTCTCGAGCGCGCGAAGCCGCTCGAGCTTGGCCGGTGAGACCGATCGACCGACGAGCACGGTGAGCCGCATGCCGTGGCGGATGGCGGCGGTGGCGACCGCGATCCCGTGGTTGCCGCTGCTGGCGGTCACCAGCGCCGCCTCGGGGCGCTCCTCGGCCACGATCGCGACCTTGTTGTGGGCGCCGCGCGTCTTGAACGCGCCGGTCGGCTGAACCTCCTCGCGCTTCAGCCGCACCTCGGCCGCGCCGGTCGCCTCGGCCAGCTCACGACTCGGCTCCAGCGGGGTGTGGAGCGCGATGCCGCGCAGCCGCGTTCGTGCGGCGTTGACGTCGGCGAGGGTCGGACGCGAGGCATGCGGTGGAGTGTCGCAGGTGCTTCACTCGCGCGCGAGGGATGCGCGCTTGACCCGCCCCACGGGTCAAAGCGCGGAGGAGCGACGCAGAATGCCGGGCTCAGCCGCGATCTGACCCGCAATACGGGTGGATCGCGTCGGAGCTCGCGCTCCGTCGCTCGTTGACCCGCCCCACGGGTCAGCGGCGAACGCCTCAGGCGGCGGACAGCGGCTCCGGCGGTGTCGTGTCGCGCAGGTCGCGCAGGCGAATCCCGATGCGCATCAGCGAGCCGAGGCGATCCTCGACGCGCGCTCGTTCGACCGGAGTGGCCCAGTGGCGCAGCGTGAAGTCGACCTCGTGCTTGTGGCGCTCGGCGGTGGCGAACAGCTCGTCGATCCGGCTGCGGGTCGTCGCATCCGGGCCGGCCGCGACGATCGCCCGGTACGAGGTGAGGACCTCGAGGTAGTACGACGTCGCGAGCCTGTCGAGGTCACGCTGGGCGCCATGCTCCCACGGCTCGGGAGGACCACCGAACCCGAACTTCCGCCATTGGTGCGGCTGGACCTGCTGCATCGAATCCCTTCCGTGTGCATTGGGTGTGGACCCCGTGGACGACCACGGTATTGGCTTGCCCGCCGCACGGCGAGTGGCCGTTCAGGCTATCGGTGGCCTTACCAACGGCTGAGCCGATCTCCATCAGACCGATGCAGACCAATCCGGTCCTCCATCGGGCGTTCACAATTGGTGCACAAGCCGCGCGCCAGCCTGAACGTCGATCGGTCAAGTGAGATGGCCGATGGACAGCAACAAAGGAGACGCAGGACATGTTCGGACGAACGATCCTCGGGGTGCTGGCGGTCATGGCGCTGGTGGCGCTCGTGGCCTTCGCGGGCACATCGGTCTACAACGCGGGAGTTAGCCAGGGGCTCGCCGACGCGGCCAGCGCGGCAGCCGCTTCCGGCGATCCGGTGCCGGTGGTGGTCGCCCCGTACGGTGGCCATTACGGCTACGGCTATGGCGGTCCGGGGTTCTTCGGGATCTTCTTCTGGATCCTGGGATTCTTCCTGATCTTCGGGCTGCTGCGCGCGGCCTTCGGCTGGGGCCGATGGGGCGGCGGCGGACCCGGGCCGCGGCGGCTGGGAGTCGCGCCAGGAGCGGATGTCGGAGCTGCACCGGGAGCTGCATCGGCGAGACGACCAGGCATCCGGATCGGCCGGATGACGACGGAGGGACGGGTGGCGCGCGCCAGCGTCGTCCGTCCGCTCGTCGCGTAGCATCGGCGCACCATGGCCACCATCCTCGTCGTGGACGACGAGCCAAAGATCACGCAGCTCGTCCGCGACTACCTCGAACGGGCGGGCTTCACGGTGCGTCACCGCGCACGACGGTCGCGAGGCGCTGATGCGCGCCCGGACCGAGCAGCCCGACCTGGTGGTGCTCGACCTGGGGCTGCCGCAGCTCGACGGGCTCGACGTGACGCGCCATCTGCGCCGCGACGCGGACGTGCCGATCATCATGCTCACCGCCCGCGACGACGAGACCGACAAGCTGGTCGGGCTGGAGCTCGGCGCCGACGACTACGTGACCAAGCCCTTCAGCCCGCGCGAGCTGGTGGCGCGCGTGCGGGCGGTGCTGCGCCGCCGCGACCGTGTCAGGCGTCGGACGACCTGCTGCGCGTGGGTGCGCTCGTCCTCGACGTGCCGCGGATGCGGCTCGAGGCGGCCGGCCGGGTCGTCGAGCTGACCGCCACCGAGTTCGCGCTGCTGGCCGCGATGGCCCGTCAGCCCGGTCGCGTCTTCACGCGTGCGCAGCTGCTCGACGCGATCCACGGCGTCGCCTTCGAGTCGTACGAGCGCGCCATCGACGCCCACGTCAAGAACGTGCGCCGCAAGATCGAGCCGGCGCCGCACGAGCCGCGCTACCTGCTGACCGTCTACGGCGTCGGCTATCGGCTGGCCGATGCCTGACGAAGCGCCAGGACCGATGGCGCGGCCGCGGATGGGGGCCGCCTGACGGGCGACCGGCCCCGATGGTGGCCGGAGGGCGAGCCATGGCCGCCGACCGGGAATGCGGGCCGGCGGATGCGGCGACCGCTTCATGATGGCGGGCCGGCGGCGCTTCTTCCTCGTCGTCGCCCTGGTCTTCGCGCTCCTGATCGCGTTCCTGGTCAGCGTCGTCGACCAGCCTGTTCGGCGGCCAATCCGTCCAGCGGCGCTCTCGGCGCTCCTGGCGCTCGCTGATCTTCGTCATTCGTCGCTCGGCGCGCTGCGACGCCTCGTCCGAGGCACCGCGGCGCCGGTCGGCGATCTCGTCGACGCGGCCGGGCGCGTCGAGGCGGGCGAGATCGGTGACCCAGGTGAAGGTGCGCGGACCGGCCGAGGTCCGCTCGCTCGCCCGGGCGTTCAACGCGATGAGCGCGCGCCTCGAGGAGAACGATGCGTCGCGCCGCCGGCTGCTCGCCGACGTCAGCCACGAGCTGCGCACGCCGCTGACCGTCATGCAGGGCACGCTGGAGGGGATCCTCGACGGCGTCTACCCCGCGGACGAGGCGCACCTGCGTGCCGGTGCTCGAGGAGACCCGGGTGCTGGCCAGGCTGATCGACGACCTGCGCACGCTGTCGCTGTCGGAGGTCGGCGTGCTGCGCCTCCACCGCGAGCCGACCGACCTCGCGCGGCTGATCGAGGAGGTCGTCGCCGGCCATCGCGCCGCCGCGGACGAAGCCGGCGTGACCATCGCCGTCGACGGCGCCGGCCGACCTGCCGACTGCTCGAGGTGGATCCGTCCCGCATCCGGCAGGTGGTCGGCAACCTCGTCGCCAACGCGCTGCGCTTCACGCCGCGCGACGGCCGCGTGTCCGTCGAAGCCGGCCAGGATGCGGATGGCGCGTGGGTTCGGGTCCGATGACACGGGCCCCGGCATCGGTCCCGAGGAGCTCGACCACGTCTTCGACCGCTTCTACCGATCGCCCGGCTCATCCGGGCAGCGGCCTCGGCCTGCCGATCGCCCGCAACCTGGTCGAGGCGCACGGGGGCGAGATCTCGATCCGAGAGCCCGCCGAGCGGCGGCACGAGGTCCGCTTCACACTGCCCGCGGCTCTGCGGAGCCCCGCCAGGACCCGGTAGGAGCGTCGGCTCAGGTCCCAGGCTCGAGGCGCTGGACCGGACGGGACGAAGGCCACGCAGCAGAAGCCAGGCTGCGGGTCGAGGATCGGTCGGAGCTCGGTGACCCGTGCGCCATCAGCGATGCCTTCGGCCATCGCCAGGTTGGTGCCGCACATGAGCGGTCGGTGCGATCGGCAAGGGCGTCGAAGGGGCAGTTCCGGAGCCGGATCGTGCCGGTCGCCTCGAGATACGGCTCGTAGCCGCCCAGCCTCGAGCGCAGCCGCCAACCGTTCGCTGCGAGTCGGTGTGCCGGCGGCCGGCGGCGAGCTCCTCGCCCGAGGGCATGGGCTGCCTTGCGCAGGGCCGGCGGCGGTGAGCCGTCGCCGAGCTGCTCGAGGGCGGCGGCGAAGAGCTGCGCGGCACGCTCGTAGCGGCGGTCGGGAAGCGTCACGCTGAACTCGCGATCGGCTCGCCAATAGACGCGGGCTGGGCGGCCGGCGCCGGGACCGACCCGGCCCGTCAGCCGCTGGTAGCCGGCATCGAGGAGCCCGGCCGACGGCCAGACGGTCGAGATGGAACGTGGCGAGGGCGCGGGTGATCCGCAGCGCGCGCGCCGCCTCTTCGCGGCCCACCGGTCGCGCCTGGCGGACGACCCAGTCGTAGAGCCGGCCGCGAACGGGCTCGTCGAGCAGGCCGATCGCGGCAACGTCCTGGTCTCGTGCACTGTTCGGTCATCGGAGGCTGCATTCTATCACGCGCATTTCGCTATTGAAAGAGTTGACACGCCGTCCAGTGCCGATGTATCACTAGCGAATGCTGACGATAGAAACCTCGAGCAGCCGAGTGGTGGCGGAGTTGCGCGCGCTGCCGGTGGCCAGCCGCATTGGGCTTGCCGTCATCGTCATGGCCGGGCTGATGGACGTGAGCGGTCCACGTGGTGGGAACGGAAGGCGCACGCAGCGCATCACGGCCTTCCTGCCGGAGCACGCGGCTCACCTGCTCGGCGTCGTCGGCATGGTCCTCGTCCTGGCGGGCGTCCTCATCCATGGCGCACGCCGCCAACTCAACGGCCGCACCGGCGCGGCCATCAATGGAGGTCTCGACGCACATGCCCCTCGGTGACTTCGTCAACTTCATTCCCGCGCCGGTCTTCCTGCTCATCCACATCGACGGCCTTCGCCATCGGCGCGTATTTCGCCTGGCGCAGCTTCAACGCCGATGCCAGCCTGCTGGGCTGGGGCTTCAGCCTCTTCGCATTGGCGGAGATCAGCTACATGACGTACCACCTGGACTGGACCGTCTTCCTCTTCGCGCACACCATCAGCGAGGTCCTCGACCTGCTCGCCTTCGTCCTGATCTTCGTCGGCGGTCACGCGCGGCGTGACGGCGAGCCTGCGCGGTGCGGAAGGCCGGGCGTGATGGCTCGCCGCGGCGTTGGTCGTCGGCGCTACTGCTCGGCCGCGGCATGGCTGCTGGCGGGCTGCGCGGCCGCCAGCTCGGCCGAACCGGTCGCAACCGATCAGGTGGATCTGCCGCCGTCCTACCGCTTCGAGCCCGAGGCCATCACCGTCCCGGATGGCACGAAGGTGACATGGACCAACAACGACAACTTCACGCACAACGTGCGGCTGCTCGACGACGGCGGCGAGACCATGACCGTGGCACCCGGGTGAGAGCGTGAGCTTCACCTTCACAGGGCCCGGCGAGCACCGCTACGACTGCTCGTTCAATCCACAATGACATGAGCGGCGTGGTGATCGTCACCGAGACCTGATGTGTCAACGGAGCCGGGCACGCACCCAGGGCATGCCCGGCTCTCGTGGCGTCAGCCCTTGGCGAGCAGGGCCTCGAGCCGATCCCATGTCTCGATCGCGCCGCCGACCATGCCGGTCGCAAGGGCGCCTTCGATGATCTCGGGGGATCCCATGTGGCCGATCGACGTGACCCTCGTCCTGCCGTCGACCTCCTCGAGGATGAAGGTCTCGGGTCCTCCCTGCGGCCCGACGCCTCAACGTCGAACATGAACGTCCACTTGTAGCCCGCCGGCGGGGTGACCTCCAGGTACTCGCCGTAGAAGACGACGTCGTCTCGATCCGGCGCAGTGCTCACGTATCGCCACGTGCCGCCGGGCCGGACGTCCATCTCGTCGACGGTCGTCGTCGTGCCGTGCGGGCCCCACCAGCGCGGAACGAGCTCCGGATCGGTGAAGGCCTTCCAGACCAGCTCACGCGGGGCATCGAAGGTGCGCTCGAACACGAGGTCGCCACCCTCCGAGTAGATCTTCGTCGTCTCGGTGCTACCCCGGTCGATTCGAGTCGCGGTCATCGTCGTCTCCATTTCCTGCTCCTTGTCCTGTATCTCGCGGAGATAGGTGTCAAGCCGTTCGAAGCTCTCCTCCCAATGCCGGCGGTACTGGCCGACCCAGTCGGCGATGTCCTTCAGCGGGCCTGCCCGCAGCCGTCGCGGTCGCCATTGCGCCTGTCGGCCCTGCTCGATGAGCCCGGCGCGCTCCAGCACCCGGAGGTGCTTGGAGATGGCCGGCTGGCTCATCTCGAATGGCGCGGCGAGGTCCTTGACCGATGCCTCGCCTTCGGCGAGACGGGCCAGGATCGCGCGCCGGGTCGGGATCGGCCAGGGCGGCGAAGGTGGTGCTGAGAGGGTCGGGCCGTTGCATCGGTTCCATCACTCTAGGGTTATATAACCTATCGGTACTATACAGCCGTCAGATCGGGTTGTCAACCCCGCTGCCGAGGCGGTCAGATTGGCCGCCGCAATCCATCCCGGATACAATCCCACGGCGTCCACTGGGGAGTGGCCAAGCGGTAAGGCGCCTGACTCTGGATCAGGAGATCGAAGGTTCGAATCCTTCCTCCCCAGCCACGACCGCTCGTCTTGCGACGCCGGACGTGCCCCCCCTCGGCTCAGAGGCGATCTTCCGCGGGCGACGTTGCTGCCTCATGGAGGCGAGCCGGGGCCAGCAGCTGGAGCCCATTCCGCCCGACTCGGGCAACCATGCCCTCGCGCTCCAGCTGGCGAATGACGCGACTCGTCATCTCGCGGCTGGTGCCGACCATGCTCGGCAGGTGAGAGCGTGACAGCACGGCCGGCTCGCCGAAGAACAGGTCGAGGTACCTGGCGAGAACCTGGATCACACGCTGACGCGAGCTCTGATGAATGACTCCATCGAGCCGCCTGGTCATGTCCTCGATCTGTCTGGCCATACCGTCGATGGCCTCCGTCGCCAGGCCGAGGTCATCGTTCGTCAGCTTCCGGAGCTGATGTCCGGGCCATACGGCCACCCGCGCGTCTGTGAGCGCAACGAGATCAATGCCCGCCGGCCGGCCCGAGATGCTGGAGTAGCCGAACATGTCGCCCCGCGTCGGCGACGCCCAGGACGAGCTGACGCCCATCCGCCGTCGTTCGGCGAAAGAGCGCGTGTCCGTCGAGCATCAGGGTCAGGACGATCGGCTCTCCCTGGCGGAAGATGCAGTCCTTCGCGGCGAGGCTCTGCACGCGGGCGGACTGCGCAAGGGTCAGATGCGTATCAGGTCGCGCATTGGGAATCGCGCTCGCGATGATGCGAGAGAGGTCCGCGGGCTCGGGCCCCGTTGGCTGGGGATCGGTTCAGGCATGACGGTTGCGTGTGCTGGTCACTGGCCGGGGGATTCTACCGCCTACAAGACAGACCTGTCTACCCATAGACCGATCAGTCTCAAGCGGGTATGTTGGCGCAGGGCTACACCAGCGCCGGGAGTAATCGGCATGAGGGTGGAGGACGCCGGCCACCCGGCGTTTCCGATCCAGATCGCCGGGGGGCAGCTGGGGGAACGCCGCCATGTCTGCGGCGTGTTCGAGGATCCCGAGGCTGCGTATCGAACGCTGCTGCCCTTCATCCTCGATGGGTTCGAACGCGGTCAGCGTGCGTTCCACATCGTGGATCCGGCGGAACGGCGCGCACACATCGAGCGGCTTGCCCACGCCGGAGTCGATGTCGAGGAGGCACTTGGCGCGGGCCAGCTGCAGGTCGAGACGTGGGACAGCGTGTATCTGCGCGGTGGGCGATTCGATCGAGCGGCCACGGTCAATCTCATCCTCAATGCGCTCACCGAGGGTCGCGAGCTTGGCTTCCCGATCACTCGACTCATCGGCTTCATGGGCTGGACATATCCCGATGCGGCGACTGCCTGGGACCTCGCGAGCTACGAGTCGCAGGTCGAGGCCGCACTGCGTGGCATCCCAGATCCGGTCGTGTGCGCCTATGATCTCGAGCGAATTCCCTCCGGCCTGCTCATCCAGATGCTGGGTCTCCATCCACTGGGCATCGTCGATGGCCGCCTTCGACGCACGGCCGGTGTCCCATTCTCGCCCCGGGACCGCATCCTCGAAGCTGCGTCGGAGCTCTTCGCCGGGCGTCGCGTCAACTCGACCGGGGTGGACATGCTGATCGAGCGGGCAGGCGTGGCGAAGGCGACCTTCTATCGGCACTTTCCCTCGAAGGATGCCCTCATCAGTGAATGGCTCCTCAATTGGCGCGCGCGTTGGATCGATCGCCTCCGGCCGAAGGCGGAGGCGGCAGCGTCTTCGCCCGAGGAGCTCATCCCCGTCTTCTTCGACGTCGTCGCGGAGTGGCTGGAGGCGGAGGGCTTTCGAGGTTGCCCGTACCTCAACACCGCCGTCGAGATCGTGGATCCGGCCCACCCTGCTCGACAGGTGGTCCGAGATTATCTGAACGAAGTCGCCGGCTTCCTGCGTGACGTCCTGGAGTCGACGGGCCATCCTGCGGCTGAGGCACGGTCGCTCGAGCTGCAGGCGCTCCTGGCGGGCGGCATGTCGCTCGCCGTGGCCATCGGAGCGCGGCTCCCGTGCTGGCAGCGCGCGACGCTGCGCTCAGGCTGCTTCGCGAGGCCACCTGAAGGGCTTGCTTGCGGCGCGCATCGGCTGCGGCAGGCGGAACATGTTCCTAGCGCTGTACCTGATCCGATGCGATGGTCGCTTGGCTGTCACTGCCCAACAGGGCGAGAGCGAGACCAGATCAATCAACGTGCCCTGCAACTCGTCGTCGAAGATCGGGAACGCCTTCCCGGCTCGGCCGATGCCCGTCGTCCCGAAACGACGGGAACCCGGAGCCCCGCGAGCCATCGTTGGCCTTCTCCCATTGGTCCTATTGGCCTCGCCATTGGCCTAGCCCAATCTGCCCATCAACTCGACATCGTCAGCGGACGTCGAGCGAGCGTGCGCAGCCAGCGCCGCGGGCCGCACGGAAGGGCAATACCAGCGATGACGGTGTATGCATTGCACGGTGGTGGGACGTGCTGATGCGCCCGGAGCGCGAGAGCGCGGAGTCCGGTGCGAAGTACCGTGGCCTGCTCGAGGCGGCGCCCGACGCGATGGTGGTCGTCAACCAGGGCGGCGAGATCGTGCTGCTGAACCTGCAGGCCGAGAAGCAGTTCGGCTACCACCGCGACGAGCTGGTGGGCCAGCAGGTCACGAACATCATTCCCGAGGGCTTCGCCGAGCGCCTGATCGCGGACGACCTGCGCTCCGCCGAGGACGCGCTGGCCCAGCAGATCGGCACCGGCATCGAGCTGACCGGACGGCGCAAGGACGGCAGCGACTTCCCGATCGAGATCATGCTCAGCCCGCTGGAGAGCGCCGACGGCATCCTGGTCACGGCGGCCATCCGCGACATCAGCGTGCGCAAGGCGGCCGAAGCCGGCACTGGCGCAGATGGAGGGCAGATACCGCGGCCTGCTCGAGGCGGCGCCCGACGCGATGGTGGTCGTCAACCAGGGCGGCGAGATCGTGCTGCTCAACCTGCAGGCCGAGAAGCAGTTCGGCTACCACCGCGACGAGCTGGTCGGGCCAGCAGGTCACGAACATCATTCCCGAGGGCTTCGCCGAGCGCCTGATCGCGGACGACCTGCGCTCCGCCGAGGACGCGCTGGCCCAGCAGATCGGCACCGGCATCGAGCTGACCGGACGGCGCAAGGACGGCAGCGACTTCCCGATCGAGATCATGCTCAGCCCGCTGGAGGGCGCCGACGGCATCCTGGTCACGGCCGCCATCCGCGACATCAGCGTGCGCAAGGCGGCCGAAGCCGACCTGCTGCAGAACGTGGAGGAGCTGAACCGCTCCAACGAGGAGCTGGAGCAGTTCGCCTACATCGCCTCACACGACCTCCAGGAGCCGCTGCGCATGGTGGCCAGCTACACGCAGCTGCTCTCCAAGCGCTACAAGGGAAAGCTGGACGCCGATGCCGATGAGTTCATCGCGCTACGCGGTGGACGGCGCCAGCCGCATGCAGCGGCTGATCCAGGACCTGCTCACCTACTCACGCGTCGGGACACGAGGAGCGGACCTGCGTCGACACCTCGAGCGAGGTGGCACTGCGAGCAAGCGCTGCGCGAACCTGCAGGGCGCCATCGAAGAGAGCGGCGCGGTCGTCACGCACGACCCGCTGCCCGCCGTCCTCGCCGACGAGATGCAGCTGGTTCAGCTGTTCCAGAACCTGGTCGGCAATGCCATCAAGTACCAGGGCCCCGGAGTGCCCGAGGTCCACATCTCGGCCGGCAGGGACGGCGTCCGGAACTGGACGTTCGTCGGTGACCGACAACGGCCTGGGGATCGACCCGCAATACTTCGACCAGATCTTCGGGATGTTCCAGCGCCTGCACGGACGGGACGAGTTCGCCGGTACCGGCATCGGGCTCGCAATCAGCAAGAAGATCGTCGAGCGACACGGCGGGACGCATCTCGGTCGAGTCGAGCCTCGGGGAGGGCTCCACCTTCCGGTTGCCCTGATGGCAGCGAGGCTCGATCGTGAGCGCGCAGCGGAGAGGAGCGGGCGTACCCATTGACGTGCTGCTGGTGGACGACAGCCCCGGCGATGTGCGGCTGACCCAGGAGGCGTTCCGCGATGCGAATGCCTCGGTCAGGCTGCACGTGGCGTCCGACGGCGTGGAGGCGATGGCGTTCCTGAGGCACGAGGGCGTCCGCACCTCGACGTACCTCGGCCCGGATCTGATCCTGCTGGATCTCAACCTGCCCAAGATGGACGGGCGCGAGGTCCTCGGCCTCATCAAGGAGTGACGAGAGCCTCATGACGATCCCGACCGTCATCCTGACCACGTCCGAGGCGCGAAGCCGACATCCTGATCACCTACAAGCTGCAGCGCGAACGCCTACGTCAGCAAGCCCGTGCATCTCGAGGCCTTCGTGAGCCTCATCAAGAGCATCAACGACTTCTGGCTGACGAAGGCGAAGCTGCCGAGCATGAGCCGATGACCGGGCTCGTATTGAGCGCCCAACGCCCGCGCACGGCCCAGCGCCACCTCCTGATCGTCGAGGACAACCCGGGCGACGCACGCCTCATCCGCGAGATGTTCAGGGACTGGCGCTCATCACGAGTTCGACGTCACGCAGGTCGAGCGCATGAGCGCCGCCGAGGAGCGTCCTGGCACGAGCGTGCCTTCGACGTCATCCTTCTCGATCTCGGGTTGCCCGATGTTCAGGGGCTGGCGGCGGTCAGGCGTGCGCACGCGGCAGCGCCCCGCGTCCCCCTGGTGGTGCTCACCGGCCTCGACGACGAGTCGCTGGCCACCCAGGCGCTCCAGGAAGGCGCGCAGGACTATCACGTCAAGGGACAGATCGAGGAGCGAGGGCTGCTGCGAGCGATCCGCTATGCCATCGAGCGCAAGGGCATGGAGGAGGCGCTGCACGTCGAGCAGGAGCGGGCCCAGGTCACCCTCGACAGCATCGGCGATGCCGTCATCAGCACCGATGTGTCGGGCATCGATCACCTTCCTCAACGGGGTTGCCGAGACGATGACCGGCTGGTCGGTCGTGCGAGGCCATCGGACAGCCGATGACGGAAGTGTTCCGAATCATCGACGCCGCCAGCCGCAACGGCGTGCCGAGCCCGATGAACGCGGTGGTCGCCGAGGACCGCACCATGCACCTGCCGCCGAACTGCCTGCTCGTGCGTCGCGACGGGTCCGAGATCCCGATCGACGACGCCATCTCGCCCATCCACGACCGGGAGGGTCAGGTGACGGGCGCGGTCATCGTCTTCCGAGACGTGAGCGCGGCGCGGGCCATGGCCGAGGAGATGGCCCACTCGGCGCGAGCACGACTTCCTGACCGGCCTGCCCGAATCGCATGTTGCTCAACGACCGGATCAGCCAGGCGATCGCGCTGGCACCACGCCACGAGAACCAGGTCGCGGTGCTCTTCCTGGACCTCGATGGGTTCAAGCACATCAACGACTCACTGGGACACCCGGTCGGCGACAAGCTGCTGCAGTCCGTCGCACAGCGCCTGGTCGGGTGCGTTCGCAGCGTCGGACACCGTGAGCCGCCAGGGCGGCGACGAGTTCGTGGTGCTGCTCTCGGAGGCTGACCAGTGGGAGGACGCTGCCGTGCGTCGCGAAGCGAATGCTCGACGCGGTGGCCGTGCCCCACATCGATCGATGAGCAGGAGCTGCACGTCACCACCAGCATCGGGGTGAGCGTGTATCCGGACGACGGCCACGACGCCGAAACGCTGATCAAGAACGCGGATACCGCGATGTACCAGGCCAAGGAGAACGGGCGCCAGAGCTATCGGTTCTTCAAGCCCGCGATGAATGTCCGAGCCGTGGAGCGGCAGTCGATCGAGGAGGACCTGAGGCGCGCCCTCGAGCGCGACGAGTTCGTGCTGCACTACCAGCCGAAGATCGACCTGCGGACCGGGGAGATCACCGGTGCGGAGGCGCTGATCCGCTGGATGCATCCGACTCGCGGCCTGCTCGCGCCCGCCCAGTTCATTCCCATCGCCGAGGACAGCGGTCTCATCCTGCCCATCGGCAACTGGGTGCTCCGCGAGGCCTGCCGGCAGGCCCGCGCATGGGTCGACGCCGGCATGCCGGTGGCGACGATGGCCGTGAACGTGTCCGCGGTGGAGTTCGGAGCCGACAGCTTCCTGGATGGCCTCTTCGCAATCCTGACCGAGACCGGCCTCGAGCCGGGCGTCCCTCGAGATCGAGCTGACCGAAAGCGTGCTGATGAAGCATGCCGAGTCCGCCGCAGCGATCCTGCTGGCGCTTCGGGAACGGGGAGTCCAGGTGGCGGTCGACGACTTCGGCACCGGCTACTCGAGCCTGAGCTACCTTCGGAAGCTTCCCGATCGACGCGCTCAAGATCGACCAGTCGTTCGTCCGCGAGATCACCGTCAGAGGACGACCTGAGCATCGTGACCGCGGTGATCAGCATGGCCCGAAGCCTCAAGCTCCGAGTCGTGGCGGAGGGCGTCGAGACGGCGGAGCAGCTTGCGTTCCTGCAGGCTCGCCAGTGCGACGAAGCGCAGGGCTACCACTTCAGCAAGCCGGTGCCGGCCAACGAGTTCGCGAACCTGCTGCGGTCCGGCGTGCCGGTGCCGACGGCTCCACCCTCGATCCAGCCGGCGCCCGCCGCCCTGGCCTAGTCCGTCGCTGCCGCCGTCTCGCCGCGGCCGAAGGACGGGCGGAGGCTCCCGCGTCGGTTGACCAGCGCGATCCCGCCGATCACCAGCGCCGTGCCGAGGATCAACCGCGCGTCGATCGGCTCGGCAAGCACCAGCGCGCCGAGCAGGATGCCCCAGATCGGCAGGAGATAGGCGACGAGCGACGTGCGGGTCGCTCCCCAATGTCCGAGGAGCCTGAAGAAGACGAGGTAGGCGGCGCCGGATCCGAGCAGCCCGAGCCAGATCACCGCCAGGAGCGCCTCCGGCCGGATATCGAGCCGAACCGGCCCCTCCAGCACGATGGCCGGGATGCCGACCATGACCAGCGCGAAGGCGACCTGGAAGAGCGCCGGGATCATCGGTCGCAGCCCGCGGACGTTACGCCGGGCGTAGACGCCGCCGACCGCATAGGAGGCCGCCGCGCCGATCAGCGCCAGCTCGGCGACCAGCTCGTTGCCCACCAGCGAGGCGGGGTCGAAGCCGACCACGATCGCCACGCCGGCGAGCCCGATCAGGATGCCGATGATCTTGTTCAGGGTGATGCGCTCGTCGCGCAGGATGAGCGCCGCGAACGGAATGACGAAGAGCGGCACCGCCCCGGTCAGGACGGCGGCCAGGCTGGAGTCGACGCTGGTCTCGGCCCAGGTGATGAGCATGAATGGAAGCGCGACGCTGAAGAAGCCCATCACGACCAGGTGGCCGTACGTCTTCAGGTCGCGCGGAAGCGACTCCCGGGCGATCGCCACGACGGCGACCAGCAGCGCAAGACCGATGAGCAGGCGCAGCGACACCAGCGTGAACGGCTCGAGGCCGGCGTCGACGCCGATCTTGATGAAGAGGTAGCTGCTGCCCCACAGGAAGCCGAGGAGGATGAAGAAAAACCAGTCGAGGCGGGAGGACGCGGGCGGCGGGTTCACCCCGCAATGATGCGCGCTTGCGTCGGTTGGCGCTCAGGCCTCGTCGATGTCGGCGTCGCTCTCCGGATCGGCGTCCGACTCGGGCGGAATGTTGGCCTCGTCCTGGTCGGTCATCGACGGATCGTAGGCGAGCCCCTCGTCGGGAGGCGGCCCGCTGGGCTGCTTGACGCTGGTCGCGTCGCGTTCCTGTTCCATCGGTTCAGCGGTTCTCGCCGGCGCGCCGGACATCGTCATCGCCGGCCTGATCGCCCGCGCGATGGCCCTGCGGCCAGCTCTCGTCATCGGGCGATGCGCCCGCCTCGTTGTTCGTGACGGCCACCCGCTGTGCTCCATCGTCGAGCTGCTCGCGGACCTGGTCGGTGTTCTCGTCGGGATGCTGGCCGATCCAGGCACCGCCCTCGCGGCGCTCGGTGTCGTCGGTCATGTGATTGCCTCCATTTGCTCGAGGCGATCACATGCAAGCCGCGCGCCGGATTGGACACCGTCCTGCTCTAGTGGTTGTAGGCCGACATGATCCGGTCCTTCGCCCCGCTGCGGTGCTCGGGATCGGTCTCGTGGGTGTCCGTCTCGCCCGGTGAGGGCACGGCGGAGGCGATGTCGACGCCGGTGTCGACCAGCAGCGCGTTGACCGCGTTCACATAGGCGCCGATGGAGGCCTCGAGCACGTTCTCGCTGACGAACGTGCCCGGATAGAGCGGGCCGTCGGTGTCGGCCGCGGCTGCGGACGGAGAGCGAGACCGATGCCTTCGTCTCGTGGCCCGGACCGGTGGCGTGCACGTCGTAGGTCGCCAGCGCCACGCCCTCGCCGAGCAGCGGCGCCAGCGCGTCGTCGACGGCGCGCATCAGCGCGTCCACGGCACCGTTGCCGTCGGCGTGGGCGCGCCAGCGATGGCCGCCGCCACGGAGGACGAGCGAGGCGCGGCTTCCGCGCTCGCTGCCGCTGGTGGCCGACCAGCGCTCGATGCTCAGGCCGTCCTCGGTGGGCGTGGGTTCTGGCTGGGGGAGGGTCATCGGTTCGGTTCTCCTTGCGGGGTGGCCGCGGACGACGGCGGCAGGTCAGATCGGGGTGAGCCAGCTGGCGTAGCGGTCGTCGCTGCCGCGCACGGCGGCGAAGTAGCGACGCTGAATGTCGAGGGAGATCGGGAACTCGCCACTGCCGACCGGCCGATCGTCGATCGAGGAGATCGGCGCCACCTGGACGCCGGTGCCGGTGAGGAACACCTCGTCGGCGAGATAGAGCTCGGATCGGTCGATCCGTCGCTCGACCACGTCGAGCTGCGCATCGGCGGCGATACGAAGGATGGCGGTGCGCGTGATCCCGGCCAGGACGTCATCGGTCAGGGGTGGCGTGGCCACCTCGTTACCGCGCACCACGAAGATGTTGGCGGCCGATGCCTCGGCCACGTGACCGTCGCCGGTCAGCAGGATCGCGTCGTCGTAGCCGGCGGCGTGCGCGTCCTCGGCCGCGAAGGCGGCGTTGACGTACGAGCCGCTCACCTTGCCGCGGGCGGGGATGGCGTTGTCGCTGACCCGCTGCCAGCCGGACACCGTGACGCGGATGCCGCCGGTCGGCAGGTAGTCGCCGAGCGGGAGGGTGAACAGCGCGACCCTGTCCTCGAGCCCCGTCAGCTTGACGCGGATCGTGGGCGCCGACTTGTAGACGAGCGGCCGGATGTAGGCGTCGCCGTCGTGCGCGTTGCGGCGCAGCAGGTCGCGCGTGATCTCGACCAGGTCCTCCGCCGTCTCCGGTACCGATGCGCGCAGGAGGCGCGCGTTGCGCAGCATCCGCTCGTAGTGCTCGCGCGCGAACAGGATGGCGGTGCTGCCATCTCCCTGCCGATACGCGCGAATTCCCTCGAAGACGGCGGTTCCGTAGTTGAAGGTGTGGGTCGCGATGCTCACCTTCGCCTCGCCGATCGGCACCACCGCGCCCTCGAAGTAGGCCCAGGCACCGAGCTCGGCCGGAGCGGACGCATGGACCGATGCCGCCCGTGGCTCGACCGCGGTCACGACGCTTCTCCGGCGGCCGTGCGCGCGCGGTTGTGCGCCGCGTGCGACGAGCTCCGCTCGTCGCGGCGCTGAGGCCGTGCGTCGAGTCGCCAGATGGCGTACTCGAGCGAGTCGTGGAGTGCCGCCAGGCTGGCGGCGATGATGTTCCCGTCGGCACCGGCCGTGAGCCAGGTGCCTGTCTCGTGCCCGGTCTCGATGATCACGCGCGTGCGCGCGCCGGTGGCCGCCTCGCCGTCGATGATGCGGACCTTGTAGTCGATGAGGTGCACCTCATCGAGGGCGGGGTAGAACGCCCCGAGCGCCTTGCGCAGGGCCAGGTCCAGCGCATTGACCGGTCCGTTCCCGTCGGCAGCCGTGTGGAGCACCTCGCCGTCGACTTCGACCTTGACGCTGGCCTCGGCGCGCGGCGCAGCTCCATTTCGGCGTTCCACGATGACCGTGAAGTCGACGATCCGGAATGGCGCCACGTAATCGGCGCGCCGGCGCCGGACGAGGAGCTCGAAGGAGGCATCGGCACCCTCGAAGCTGGCGCCCTCGGACTCGAGCTGCTTGACCAGCCGGCTCAGCTCGGCGGGGTCGAGACCCTCCGAGGCGACGGAGCCGAGCTGGCGCACGCGCCACGCGGCATTGGCTCGCCCGCCGAGCTCGCTGACGACGAGTCGCGAGGTCCCGCCGACCACGATCGGGTCGACGTGCTGGTACGCCTGCTCGACCCGCGCGGTGGCGGCGCCGTGCACACCGCCCTTGTGGGCGAAGGCGCTGGTGCCGACGTACGGCTGGTGGGCGTCGGGAGCGATGTTGGCGACCTCGGCCACGAATCGCGACAGCTCCGGCAGGTGGGTCAGGTCTTCGCCGCCGGGGACCGTCTCGAGGCCCAGCTTGAGCGCCAGGTTGGCCCAGATGGTGACGAGATTGGCATTGCCGCAGCGCTCGCCATAGCCGTTGATCGTGCCCTGGACGTGGCGGGCACCCGCCTGCACGGCGGCGAGCGAGTTCGCCACCGCCAGCCCCGCGTCGTCATGGACGTGGATGCCGAGCGCCACCCCGCTCGCCCAGCTCGGCGCCCACGTGCGCGCGTGATGGCGGAGATCTCGTCGGTGAGGCAGCCACCGTTGGTGTCGCACAGCGCCACCGTCGTCGCGCCGGCTTCGATGGCCGCACGCAGGGTGGCGATGGCGTAGGCCGCATCGGCCTTGTAGCCGTCGAAGAAGTGCTCGGCGTCGTAGACGACCTCGCGCCCGGCGTCGCGCAGGAAGGCGACCGACTCGCCGATCATCGCCAGGTTCTCGTCCGCCGTTGCGCCGAGCACGTCGATCACGTGCAGCAGCCAGCTCTTGCCGAAGATGGTCGTGACCGGTGTTTCGGCCTCGAGGAGGGCGCGGAGGTTCGGATCCTCATCCGCGCGGTTGGAGCGGTGGCGGGTCGATCCGAACGCAGCGAGCTTCGCGTGCCGGAAGGTCATGCTGCGTGCGGCCGCGAAGAACTCCTCGTCCTTCGGGTTCGAGCCGGGCCAGCCACCCTCGATGTACGGGAAGCCGGCCTCGTCCAGGCGCCGCGCGATCTTGAGCTTGTCGGCAAGCGACAGCACGAGCCCCTCGCGCTGGGTGCCGTCGCGCAGCGTCGTGTCGTACAGGACGATCGGGGAGGTCATGCCGACACCTCGACTCGCTCGGTGATGCGCGCCAGCAGGAAGCGTGGCGACGGCCTCGGTGCCGTCCGAGCCACCCAGGTCGCCGGTTCGCGGGCCGTCCTCGATGCACGCGGTCACCGCGGCGTCGAGCGCATCGGCGGCGTCGATCTCGCCAAGGCTCAGCCGAAGCATCAGCGCGGCGCTCGACACGGTCGCCAGCGGGTTGGCCAGGCCCTGGCCGGCGATGCCCGGGGCGCTGCCGTGAACCGGCTCGTAGAGTCCGAAGCGGCCCTTCTCGGTCACGCGACGTGCCGAGGCTCGCCGAAGCGAGCAGCCCGAGCGAGCCGGCGATGGCGGCCGCCTCGTCCGACAGGATGTCGCCGAACATGTTCTCGGTGACGATCACGTCGTAGTGCGTCGGCTGGGTCAGGATCAGGTAGGCGGTCGAGTCGACCAGCGCGTGCTCGACGGTGACCGATGGATGCCGAGGCGCGATCTCGTCCACCACCTCGCGCCAGAGCCGGCTCGACGCCAGCACGTTGGCCTTGTCGACGCTGGTGAGGTGGCCGCGACGGTCGGCAGCCAGCCCGAAGGCGAGCTCGACGATGCGCTCGATCTCGGGTCGCGTGTAGCGGAGCGTGTCCACCGCCGACTCCACCCCGTCGTGCTCCTCGCGTCCCTGCGGGCGGCCGAAGTAGAGGCCGCCGGTCAGCTCGCGCAGGATCAGGATGTCGGCGCCGGCGCGGACCTCGGGACGCAGCGGCGAGGCGGCATCGAGCGCGGCGTGCGCCGCGACCGGGCGCAGGTTGGCGAACAGCTCGAGCGCCGATCGAAGGCCGAGGAGCGCGTCCTCCGGCCGCGTCGCTGCCGAGGGGTCGTCCCAGCGCGGGCCGCCGACCGCGCCGAGCAGGACCGCGTCGGCCGCGCGGCACGCGTCGAGCGTGGCGGCCGGCAGCGCCTGCTCCGGCCGCGTCGATGGCCGCTCCACCGACCAGCTGCTCGTCCCAGCGCACCTCGAATCCGAACCTCGTCCCGGCGGCCTCCACGCAGCGTCGCGCGACGTCGCAGACCTCCGGCCCGATCCCGTCGCCGGGAAGGTAGGCGACGCGGTGCCGCCTCACCGGTTGCTCCCCGCGGGGGTTGGGACGGGCTCTCCGCCGCCGCGCCGCTGGCGCGCGGCCTCGACGGCATCGGCGGCGACCGGATGCTCGGCGATCAGCTTGTTCACCGCCGCCAGGTAGGCGCGTAACGACGCCTCGACGACGTTGGTGGATAACCCGTGGCCGGTGAAGACCTGCGGCACGTCGCCGTCGCCGGCCGGTGCCGAGATCTTCACGGTCGCCTCGCCCTGGGCGTCCTCGCCGGAGCCGATCGAGCGGAGCTGGTAGTCGACCAGCTGCGGCCGGCCGGCGATGATCTGCTCGAGCGCGTTGTCGACCGCCGATAGCAGCGCGTCGACCGGGCCGTTGCCGCCGGCGAAGGCGCGGAAGGTCTTGCCCTCGTAGAAGAGCGAGACGTTGCCGGAGCTCGACTCGCCCTGGCGGCTGGCGGCCGCCCAGTGCTCGAGCTGGACGAGCTGCGGGACCGGATCGGCGTGCATCTCCGCCAGCGCCAGCAGGTCCGCATCGGTCACCTGCTTCTTCTGGTCCGCCAGGCTGATGGCCTCGCCGTAGAGCAGGTCGAGCATCTCAGGCTCGACGTGGATGCCGAGCCGCCGAAGGCGCTCATCGAAGCCCAGCGCGACCGGAGAGCTTGCCCAGCGTCAGCGTCGAGCCGGACAGCCCGACCGACTCGGGGGTCATGATCTCGTAGGTGAGCGGGTTCTTCAGGAAGCCGTCCTGGTGGATGCCCGACTCGTGGGCGAAGGCATTGGCGCCCACCACGCTCTTGTTGGGCTGCACCGGGATGCCGGTCAGGTAGCTCACCAGCCGGCTGGTCGCGGTCAGCTGCTCGGTCGCGACGCCCGTCGTCGCCGATCGGAACTGCGTCGGCCGCGTGCGAAGGGCCATCACGACCTCTTCCAGGGAGGCGTTGCCCGCGCGCTCGCCGAGCCCGTTGACGGTGACCTCGACCTGGCGCGCTCCGGCCTGGATGGCGGCCAGCGTGTTGGCCGTGGCGAGCCCGAGGTCGTTGTGGCAGTGGGTGCTCACGATGGCGCGTCGCCCGACCGCCTTGACCACCTGCTTGATCACCGCGGCGTATTCCTTCGGCTCGGTGTAGCCGACCGTGTCGGGCACGTTGATGACCGATGCGCCGGCCGCGACGGCCGCCTCGAAGGCCTCGAGCATGAACGGCAGCTCGGAGCGCGACGCGTCCTCCGCCGAGAACTCGACCTCGTGGCCCGGACCGACCATGCGGCGCGCCTGGGCGACGCAGTTCCGGATCCGATCCAGGACGTCCTCGCGGCTGGTCCGCAGCTTGTGCGTGATGTGGATGTCGCTGGTGGCGATGAAGACGTGGAGCTGCCGCTTCCGCGCCGGCTCGAGCGCCGCGGCGGCCACCGTCACGTCGGCCGGGACGCAACGCGCAAGCGCGGCGATGGCGGGCGCATCGTCCGCCGCGCCGACCTCGGCCGAGATGCGGCGAACCGCCTCCGCCTCGCCGGGAGAGGCGGCCGGGAAGCCGGCCTCGATGACGTCGACGCGCAGGCGCGCCAGCTGCTTCGCGACGGTGACCTTCTCGTCGACGGTCAGCGCGGCTCCCGGCGTCTGCTCCCCGTCGCGCAGGGTGGTGTCGAAGACGCGGATGCGCGGCATCAGGCGACGCCCTCGCCGGGTACCGACTCGGCCTTCTCGCGGCCGCCCTCGGCCCAGCCGTCGGGAGCGTGCTTGGGACCGATGAAGTCCATGTGGCTGCGCAGCTCGGCGCCGACTTCCTCGATGCGGGCGTTGGCGTTCTCGGCTCGCAGCCGCTTGAACTCCGGAGCGCCGCGGCGGCCCTCCTCGATCCAGCGCTTCGCGAAGCTGCCGTCCTGGATCTCGGCCAGGATCTTCTTCATCTCGGCGCGGATGCGCTCGTCGATGATCCGCGGGCCCGGACACGTAGTCGCCGTACTCGGCCGTGTCGCTGATCGAGTAGCGCATGTACTGCAGGCCGCCCTGGTACATCAGGTCGACGATCAGCTTGAGCTCGTGCATGGTTTCGAAGTAGGCGAGCTCCGGCTGGTAGCCGGCCTCGACCAGCGTCTCGAACCCGGCCTGCACCAGCGAGGTGACGCCGCCGCACAGGACGGCCTGCTCGCCGAACAGGTCGGTCTCGGTCTCCTCGGCGAACGTGGTCTCGAGCACGCCGGCGCGCGAGGAACCGATGCCGCGCGCGTAGGCCAGCGTCCGCTGGCGCGCGGTGCCGGTGGCGTCGCGATGGACGGCGAACAGCGCCGGCACCCCGCCGCCACCCTCGTACAGGCGACGCACCAGGTGGCCCGGGCCCTTCGGCGCGACCATCCCGACGTCGATGCCGCCCGGCGGATCGATCTCGCCGAAGTGGATGTTGAAGCCGTGCGCGAACATCAGCAGCGTGCCGTCCCGCAGGTTCGGCTGGATCTCGCCGTGATAGACCGCCGGCGCCGCCGTGTCGGGCACCAGCACCATCACCACGTTCGCCTCCGACGGTGGCGGTTCCCGCATCGGTCACGCGCAGGCCTGCCTCGCGTCGCCCGTGACGGCGGAGGTCGAATCGGGTCGCAGGCCGACCACGACGTTGACGCCGGATTCCGAAAGGTTGCGTGCGTGCGCCTCGCCCTGGCTGCCGTAGCCGATGACGGCCACGGTCTGGCCGTCGAGGGCGGACGCATCGATATCGGCGTCGTAGATGAGCTTGGTCATGACCGGGTCGCTCCGTTCTCAGTGGTGCTGTTGGTTGCTTCAAGGTCGGCGGCCGGCGGCGCGGCCATGGCCACGGCGCCGGCCCGAACGAGGCTGCGCAGGCCGTGTCCGCGGAGCGCGTCGAGGGCGTGGTCGATCGTGTCGGGTGTTGCCGTGAGGCGCGCTCGCCAGACGTCGGGGCCGGTGGACAGCGTCTCGCCGCCGGCCGAGGCCAGGACGCTCCTCGAGCGAGCGTTCCGCTGCCGGCGTGCGCGGCGGATCGAGCTCCACCAGCACCAGCTCCAGCTCGATGTGCGGGGCGCTCGTCAGGTCGGTGACCTCGAGGACCTCGATGATGCGCTCCAGCTGCGCCAGCACCTGGCGAAGGTGCCCGTCGTCGCCGCGGATGGCGATCGTCATGCGCGAGCGGCCGGGCTCGTGCGTGGTGCCCGACCGTGAGCGACTCGATGTTGAAGCTGCGGGCGCGCAGCAGTCCCGAGACGCGGTTGAGCGTCCCGGGACGGTCGACGACCAGCGCGCTCACCACGTGCCGGCGGTGGACCGCATCGGCCTCGCCGGCCGGCATCGTCCTGCGAGGCGCCGGCATGGCGCTCACTCGGGCGCCCCTTCGACCATGTCGGAGAGGCCCTTGCCGGGCAGCATCATCGGGTACACGTTCTGCGCCTCGTCGAGGTGGAAGTCGATCAGCGCCGGCCCGGGCGCCTTGCGTGCCTCGGCGATCACCCCGGCGACCTCGTCGGGCCGGGTCGCCCGCCAGGCGGGGATGCCGTACGCCTCGCACAGGCGCAGCAGGTCGGGACCCAGCAGCTCGGCCGAGTGGTAGTTCTCGTCGTAGATGATCTCCTGCCACTGGCGGATCATCCCCAGCCGATGGTTGTTGAGGACCGCGATCCGCACCGGGATCTGGTCCTGCACCAGCGTCGCGAGCTCCTGCATCGTCATCTGGAAGCCGCCGTCGCCGACGATCGCCCAGGTCTCGCGCTCGGGAGCCCCGAGCGCGGCGCCCATGGCCGCCGGAACGGCATAGCCCATGGTGCCCAGCCCGCCGCTGCGAGAGGTGCCGGTACGGGTGGCGGAAGCCGAAGTAGCGCGCCGCCCACATCTGGTTCTGTCCGACGTCGCTGACCAGCGTCGCCTCGTGGTTGGTCGCCTCGCCGATCTGGTCGACCACGTAGTCGGCACTGAGACGTCCCTCGCGCCACGCTCCCGAGCCGTGCCACGAGCGCGCCTCGCTCACCTCGCGCCACGCCGCCAGCTGGTCCATCCACTCCGTCCGCGGCTCGGACTGCGGCAGCCGGCGCAGGAGCGCTGCCAGCAGGTCGCCCGCATCGGCCACGATGCCGAGGTCGGTGCGCACGTTCTTGCCGATCTCGCTGCGGTCGACGTCGACGTGCACGATCCTCGCGTTCGGCGCGAAGGTGCTGACCTTGCCGGTGATCCGGTCGTCGTAGCGGCAGCCGATCCCGATCAGCAGGTCGCACTGCTGGATCATCTTGTTGACGTGCATCCAGCCGTGCATGCCGGCGTAGCCGGCCGACAGCCGATGGGTCTCGTCCATGTTGCCGATGCCGAGCAGCGTGTGCGCGACCGGGATCTCGGAGCGCTCCGCCACCTGGAGCAGCAGGTCGACGGCTCCGGCGATCTGCACGCCGTGGCCGCTCAGGATCAGCGGTCGCTCGGCGGTCGCGATCATCTCGGCCAGGTCGTCCGCCTCCGGCACGTCGCCGCGCGCGGCCGCAGCAGGCCCGGGCAGCCGCAGCTGATAGGGCTCCGGATAGGGGACCGATGTCTCGAGCTGCAGCACGTCCTTCGGGAAGTCGAGCAGCACCGGCCCGGGCCGCCCGCTGCGCGCGATCTCGAACGCCTCGGCCACCGCGTACGGGACCTCGTCGGGGTCCATGACCACGGTGGCGTACTTCGTGACCGGCAACGCGATGCCGACGATATCGGTCTCCTGGAAGGCGTCCTTGCCAAGCAGCGCCCGCGGGACGTTGCCGGTGATGGCGACCA
>CAWEQC010000004.1:0-1435198 GCA_963811145.1 uncultured Chloroflexia bacterium
TATGTCGTCTGCTCGACTAGAGACTACGTATTGCTATCTGCCGAAGCCGTTCGATCCGGTCCTGCTGCGCGCTCGAATCAATGCTTGCTTGCACAAGAAGCGCTGGCGCGACCGTGAGCAGAAGTATCTTCGCCGCATCGAGGACGAGACCGCCAAGTTCGAGCGGCTGCTGTTCACCATCCTGCCAGGACAGGTGATCAGTCGCCTAAACCAAGGCGAAGCCATCATCGCCGACCGCTTCGAGGGCGTGAGCGTTCTCTTCGCCGATCTGGTGGGCTTCACCGAGCACTCGGCACGGACCACGCCTGCAGCGTTGGTCGAGTATCTGAACCGGCTGTTCTCGGAGTTCGACGCGCTTGCGCCGCGAGCTCGGTGTCGAGAAGATCAAGACCATCGGCGACGCCTACATGGCGTCGGCCGGCTTGCCCGATCCGAACCCCGATCATTCGCCGCGATCGCGAAGATGGCGCTCGGCATGATGATCGACCGGCGCGCGTCAACGGCAGTTCGGCTGGCCCTGCAAATCCGGATCGGCATCATACCGGTCCCGTGGTTGCCGGCGTCATCGGCACGCACCGCTTCATCTACGACGTGTGGGGCGATACGGTGAATATCGCCAGCCGGCTCGAGGCCTATTCTCTGCCCAATCGAATCCATCCAGGATACCGCCCGCCACCTCTCGGTCCTTTCGCGCTGGAGCCGCGCGGCAGCATTGACGTGAAGGGCAAAGGCAAACTGGAGACGTTTTTCTTGAGCCGGATCTAGTGGATTACTTTCGGTCGCTCTCGCGAGGAAATAGCCCTGAAGAGCTCGCGTTTCGATCCTCGATAGCTTCGGCGCGGCTACGCGCTTTGCCCGAATTCCAACTGCCGAACGCGTCTTCAGCAGGTCCCACAGGCGCAGCGTCTCCGGCGAGACGCGAACCGAGGCGCGCAAGTTGTTGAGCGCGGATTGCAGGGTGTCTTTCGTGCAAGCGATGGATATGACGGGTACCTGCTTTACATGTTTCGCGTGTCTGGTTTGTATCGCCGCGCCTTCTGCGTTGGGCAATCACATCTCGTGTCATGAAGTGAGCGCTTCACGCTGGCACCACGTGGTTTTAGTATCGCTGCCGACCGGTTCTGGCACGGGAGAGCGGTATTGTCGGAGACGCGAGAATACATCGGTTTCTATGATCGCCTCGGCAGATGGCAGAGCCCGATTGCGCAGGCGGCACTCGACAAACATCGCTTCAACATACGCAACGCGCGCCGCTGCAAGCACTGCCGGGAGGCAGCCGTGAGTGGAATGCTGGTCTGCCGTCGTCACGGCGGTGGCAACGCGCTGCGCGCACGTGATCGCGAACGACTTAAGTCGACGAAAAGCCCTCTGGTCATCGAAGCCATCGAACGGCGATTGGAGCGCTCGCGACGGAACATGCTGAGGGCCTATCGTAACGCGGGCAAGGGCAAGCGGGCGCGGGAAGAGACAGCGGAGGCGCAGGAGCGAGTTCTGAAGGTGCGCGAGGCAATCCGCCAGGGCACGATGACGAAGGCGTTCTACGAGCGCGCCAGAGCCCTCGCCGTGGGCTTCCCGGAGATACCGCGAACCACTCTGCGACATCGCCGCCGCCGAGTTCTGCCTTGAGGTTGCCAACGGAGGCCCGTCGGCGCGGGAATTCGGTTTCACGGCCTTCGCTTCCCGGCTGGGGCTGGAAGCGGACGAACACGCTGTAGGGCGAGAGACGCGCTGATGGCGAGGAGGAACGCGTCTCACCGGCGTGCGCCGCTGCCACCACCTTACCGGTGGTGACAGCAGCAGGGCACCGTCAGTGGACGCGGTTCGTGCCATCTGATCAACGCCTGCGCCAATTCGACGAGCGCGACGATCCGCAGGGCCTGCCGCAGACGAACGTCATCCGCGAGCGGAATGCGCAGGCGCTGTTCGACATGGACACCGGGCTCGTGGGCGCCAAGGACCGACGTTCGCCAATCAAGACGATTGCGTTCGCACGAGGCCACCGCCTGAAGCAAGACACCGAGCGCTTCCGGCACCCGTTGTTTGCGCGGCGTCGCCACTGCCCACGCCAGTTCGGCGGTGGCGTATTTCACGATCTCGTCAAGCCCTTCCGTGGAGGATCTCAACCACGAAGTCGTCTTGCGTGTCGGTAGTGCTGCTGATGGTGATGGTATCAGAGCCAGTGATAGCGGGTGTTGCGGAGACTGCCATCGATGGTGCCCATTTGCTGCTTGAGGGTGTCGAAGAGGGCGATCTGATCGCCGAGCATGAGCGCCTCGCCACGCGAGTTGATAGCGCACCAAGTGCCGTCCGGCCTACACATCACAGAATTCGATGGTCGCCTCGTGGTGATGACATTGGTGGGTCCACTTGCCTTTCGCGATCTCGCGCCACGTATTCGGATTAAACCAGAGCGGCGAGGTCGGACCTTCGCGCACGGCCAGCTCAACGAGCTTTTTGGCCTTCTCGATGGTATCGGGTTGGGGCACCAGTTCAAGGCCGAGCAGGCCCACCTCGTCGGCCCCTTCCACACCGCGGGCAGCCAGACACCCTCGGGTTTTCGTAAACGTCAATCATGGGGTACTTGTCGGCGGGATCGGCGACGACTGGGCTGTACTCCCCAGACCGGGTTCCCTTCGTTGTCTTCCGTCATGGTCCATTCATATCTCGGCAGCAGTTTCAATTGCTTTCTCCCTGTTCGATGCTGGTCAGATCGTAAGGCTTTCTTCTGTGAGATCGTCGCGGTGTCGGCTTGGGCTTCGGCGTCGGTAATCTGTTGCTGTTCGGTGTTGTCGGCGGTGTCAGCGGTCATCTTGTGGTGTCTCGTCTGTGTGAGTTTGCGTCTGTTGGTAAGAGTTGTGCGCTGATGGTTGGCGTCCACCTTCGTTCGAAAAGGGCTCAGGGTCAGACCTGGTGAGGGGAGTGTCCGGCTCGCGGGCCGGGGAATGTTTTTTTTTGGCCTCTCTGCGCCGTAGCTCGCTGACCTCGATATTCGCGCTCCTTCTAGGCCAAGGCCGCGAAATTTGCGGGGAATGTGGGGATTATTGGGGAATGTGTGAACACGGCGGTGACAGATTTCGATTATATTTCAAAGATCTAGGGGAATGAGGGGAATGTGGGGATTGTTTTCTAACTCTAGCGCGAGAGCGAAAGAGCGAGGTTTTTCCTGCCGGGAAAAACTATAGTGTGCTTGGGGACAGTGGCTAAAAACAACCCCCACTTTCCCCCACATTCCCCGCGCAAGGGACTGCCGGTCGGCTGAGTATTGGGTCATTCAGACCTTCCTCTGGCAAAAGCGCGGCCGCGGCGCCGGAAGACCCAGCCGGACTTGGGCCTTCGATCGGGCTGTGGCCTTCGGACCTCAACCTAAAAGGAATGGCTCTGATGGTGCAGAAAACAGCAACCGTGGTCGTTGCCGTCAATTTTAACAGCCGACATCCAGAACGTGCAATTTCTTTCCGACCTTATGGACCGACGGAATGCCGGGCGGGAACGCCTTCCCTGAGGCATCCTCAAGCGCACCCCGCAATGTATCTCCGATTTTCTGCAGCCTTTCAGCCTCGGCCTTCTGCTGGGTTGCCGACATGACGAACGCCGTGACCGATGACACTCCGTGCATCGGGTCGAGCAGCGCGGCGACATCAGAAGCGGTGAACATCTGATCGGCGAACTCGTCACGGAGTGCGCAGAGCAGGCGCGCGACGCCCGTCGTCTCGTCGTCCACCTCGTTGTTCGAGGTGAACATGGCATTGAAGTCGAGGCCGGAAACCACTTCGATGGGATGCCCAACTATCTGCCACCAAACCTTGAAACGGGTCTTCGGCTGTTTGACCCCGCTCCCTCGCGACCATCAGGATGGAATACAGCCTCGCCAGAATTTCCGGGCGGTTTGCCAGCGTCCATGCAATCGGGTCGGGGTGCGCAGAAGTCGCGGTTCTCGGGGTCGGCACGTTTGACGCTGATCGGAATGAGAAGGCTGCGGCTGGCCATATCCCCGCGCGGTGCTATTGCATTTCCGGTGAAGGCGATGACCGTGCGGCATGGCACGGTTACAGTCCGCGTTTCGCCCAGAATGCGGTCAGTCAGTTTGGCGCCCGTTAGCGCCTTCTCGATGTGCGGGCACGAGATTGCAGTTCCACGCGGGATGTTGTCCCAAGCAATCAGGGCGGCGCCTTCGTAGACATACGAGAAGATCGCTTTGCGGCGTTCCTCTGCGTTGTCCGACCATCCGGCGCCGGCTGCCGGATCGCCCGTGACAGCAGTGTTGCACATGTTGACCGCCGTCGTCTTGCCGCCGCCGCGCTGCCCCGCGATCACGAAGAAAGCGGGCTTCGAAGGCAGCCTGGTGCCGCTCAATGGTGGTGAGTGCCATGGCGATTATGTTTGCCTTTCCCTGGGGGTCGTCTCCACGTCCGCCAGCCACACGTCGCAGAGCCAACGATAGTCAGCAGTCGCTTTCGCGACGGTGCAATCCTCGGGCCTCGGGAGCATTGGCAGCAACGTCTGCTCAATCTTGAACATGAGGCGCAGCCTGGCGTGGTATCCGTTGGTCGCCATAAGGCGACGGTCCAATAGAACGAGCGGAATGCTCTGCACGCCGGTAACGACGGGAATGGCACTCTTCTTGAGGACATTCAGAGCGTTGCAAAAATTCCACGGCAGCCGGACGTTCTTCTCGCTTTCGCCGTTCTTCGGCCTCGCGTTGGAGACAATTAGGATGTGCTCCTCAACAACCATGGCGATCCCATTCTGATCCAGAGGCGTAATCAGCGGCATGGGCGGCGCGGGTAGAAACTCGCCGGCCCCCTCGGTGTCATCGCCCTTCGTCAGCCCATGCAAGCCGTCTACGACGCGTTCCTCGATGCAGACCAACTGTCCCGCGAGGTTGCGCATAGGGAGCTCCGGCGTGTTCACGCGTGAGAGGATCTGGTCAATTGGCTGTACGGTCGCCCAAACCTCCGCGTCCGGCGGGGGCAGCGGGACAAGCACGCGCGTGTCCTCCAGCCTTGCCTGCTCCTCTTGCGCGAGGCGCATATCCTCTTCGATCTCTGCCCTGCGCCGGGCCTCCTCCCTGATGGCGTTGTTGACGACTTTGACGCCGACATTCGCCTTCGTGGCGCAGTCCCGGCGCACGCGGTCCTCCGAGTGGGCGTCGAGCATGGCGTCCTGGAATGCCGCCGCGACCGCCGCCACGACATCTTTAGCGTCGGTGTTCTCGATGATGGCGTCAAATCTCGGCGCGTCGATCATGAGCCGGTGGACGCCGCCACCGTGGGCGAATGTATGGATGAAGACGCCGCCGCCATTCTTGCGCATGACCTTGGCCTTGCACCGGCCATAGGGAACGCCCTCTAGCGGATCGGCCAACGTCTCGCCGAGGTAGCGATCCGGGTCGACGAGCACGTCGGCGACGGTCTTCTGGCCGAGAGCCGGATCGTCGAACTCAAGGACGATTTCGGGCGCCAGCTTCCCGCCGACGCGTCGGCCGGACCTGATGGAGCACCTGCGACAGGGGCTCGTTGGTCCTTTTCGAGATGTCGCGTGCCAGCGCGTCATCGGCAGCCGCCCGGACTTTCGCGGCCTCGCTCGCCAAGCTCTTGCGTGACACAGCGAGAGCAGTAGCCAACATCAACTTCTCGCCAGCATCGAGATCGGGAATAGCAACCCGTGTATCCACGACTTCGCCGGGATGGACGACGGGTTCGCGCGCCTTCCGGTCCTGCTTCAACGGCTTGCTCAGAACAGGATCGCCCTCGAAAACGAGGCGCTCCGGCCTCCCGACGGTGCTGTCCACAATGGAGCGATCAAGAATCTGCCCAGCCTTGCCGATCCAATGCCAACCGAACCCGGCGAGCCGAGAACCGCTGATGCAACGTCTCCAGCGCGCGGGGAATGTCTGCGCTGTCTTTCACCTGCACATAGATGTGCAAACCGCCGGAACCCGGAAATGTAGTGCCAGTGGTCGTGTCGCTGAGCCCGGCGCTCGTCGAGGCTCGCTCGCTCCTTGCAGCCCGTGCCAACTCGGGCGCCGCGCCCTTCAGCGCTTCCCAGACCCCGCCACCCGTGTCCAGTTTTGCCCGAACCGTGTCGGGCATGCCTTTCTGGTCGTAGTCGATCAGGAGCAGGCCGGGCTGCCCTCGCACGAACTCCAGATACTCCTTTGTCCTGGCGATGCTGCCCTTAGCATTCGGCAGCATCCTCGCCGTCACCACTTGGACGACGCCATTCTTCGGCCTCGACACGGGTACGAGCGAGCCGAGAGCAATGGCCTGTTGCGACGTGCACGACCCCGACAGGGGCGCGAGATCGTCCAACGTCGCGAGTTGCTACGGTCTTCGCCGTGCCCTTTGTCATGATGCAGCTTGAGCCGTCCGACACGGGCTTGCCGTCCGGCCCCAGAGCGATCGTCTTCGACAGCGGGCCGTTGTCCTTCGGTTTCTCAAACAGGGTGATTTCCATCGCGCCGCGTTCGCGTCACCGATGCGTTTGTGCTGAATATCGATGGGCGTCGTGCCAGACGGTGCGTCAGCGCTTTCGCGGCCCGCCTTCGCGTCGCGTTGAGTGATGCTATTGGTTTTCATAGTCGGCGGGTCCTCGATTGAGAACACCGCGTCTCAAGAGTTGAGCGTCGTCTGCGATCAGGCTATGTTTTTCGGCGAGTGTTAGAGCCCGATCCCGCGTCGCTCTCGACCCTGAGAGCGGCGCGTCTTTATTCGGCGGCGATATCGTTTGCCAAATGAACGGGAAGCGTTTTCAGTGCTTCGCGCGGTGCCACCACTCCGGTTGGCCTCGCCGTTTCGGATGCTATCGTGAAACCTGTCGCGCGTCCCGGTCGAACAAGCGCCTGCGTCCGATCCTGATCGAACGAAGCTCGATGCCGGCGATAATTCGATATGCGATGGGGGCCGAAAGCCCGCTCTCCACCACAAGATCGCCGACGTCCCAATAGACTTTTTCGACGAGCCGATCACGCGTTACCGGATGTCGTGCCATACCTGCTGTTCCTCAGTTGTGCGCGCGACGCGACGACCTGAAGGGTGGCGTCGGTTGGATATGCACCTTGCTGACTGGTGCGGCGAACAGCATTCCTTACATTAACTGCGCTCTGTTTTTCGCGTCAATGAGTATCGGGTACTATTTCTGACAAAATAACCGGCGCCGATGCGCGTTTGGACGTTGCTTGACGCTTTAAGACATAAGCGACATTGGCGACGTTAGGTGACGTTGCTTGACACTGAGGACAGTCAGCTTGCTATCTTCGTCTGGAGTTCGACGACGTTCGATGTCGCATCCCCATTGCCCGACGCAGCAACCGCATGTGCCAGCCGTTCGACGGCCTGTTTGAGATCGTCCATAGGAGTGATGCTCTGGTCGTAAACTGTCTCTGTCACGCTGCCGCCGCCACGACGATGGCCGGCCAGCGTCTGCACCACGTCAAGCGCCACGCGTTCGGAGCGCATCAAAGTGATCGCGGTCCTTCGCAAGTCGTGAAATCCGACCGGATCGGTGAAGCCCAGATGCTTGCTGACGACGGCCATGAACTGCGCGGCTGCCGATGTCGTCCAGACATTACCGCTGACCGCGGGGAAGAAGAATTTTCTGACGCTTTGGGATGCTCGCCATTTGCCACTCGGCGATCTCACGTGCCAGTGAACTCATTGGCACGGTTCGCGTTGCTGCGGCGGTCTTGCCCTTTCGAACGAACACAAGATCCCCCAGTGCCAGATCCACGTCGGCGCGTGTTAGCGCCGCGGTGATCTCGCCGATGCGCGCTCCAGTCAAAAGCGCAAACCCCATGCTCCTGACAGCACTTGCACTCAACCGGCGCAGCACGCCCTTGCCCTTTTCGCGCTGGCCCAAGGCTTGCCAGAACACCTTCAACTCGTCGGCGCTCAAATGCCTCGCCCTTAACTCGGCCTTCACGTTCGCGGGCTTTCTGACCCGCCCGATGGGATCGCTCGCCAGCCATCCCTGATCGACGGCGAAGGCTGTCACGCGTGCAACGAGACGGGCCGCACGGAACCCGACAGAGCCGGTGCCACGCGCGCGCTTGCGGGCTTTGCCCGCCTTCGTGACATCGGCCAGCATCTTCATGACTGCGGCCCGATCCACGTCGCGCAATCGCCTGCGGTCGAGGCCCGCCGCAATCACGTGTTCCAGTGCGTGGCCTCGGTAGTGACCGTAACTTCCCGTCTGTGGTCGTGCGCGGCCTGATACTTTTTGTAAGCCTCGGCGAGGGTCATTCCTGCTGTAGCGGCCTTGGTCTTTGAAACTCTCGGGTCGATGCCGTTGGCGATGGCACCACGGTTTGCGGCGACGGCCGCGCGGGCATCGGTCACCGCGAAGGATGACACCCCCGATGTTCGCCGCGTCGGGACCTTCGACGAAAGCGCCCAGACGGTGCCGGACCTGCTGACCTGTCGCGTCCGGAACCTCATGAAAAACAGCACCGACTGCGCCTCGACGCGGGCGTAGAGCCCGTTTCCGAGAGACAGATCGTCGCGGCGCCCCGGCTCGGGCTTGGCGACGAGGGCACGCAGACGGGCGTTCCATCCAGCGTCGGTAGTGGGGGACGTGGCAGCCATGGAAAATGCCTCGGAAACGGGGAAGCTGACGGGGAAAACAATCGACGGGGAAACCGACGGGGAAGCCAATTTCGTTATGTTGGTTTATGCTCATTTACGTCGGTTGACAAGTGAGGTGTTTTTGGCGCCAGCACTAGAAACGCAAGCGATGACGCCTGTTTCTCGGGTCACGTGCCAGCAAATGGTTGCAAAACAAGGCGCTGTCGAGCCTCAGTCTTTCCCCGCCGAAAACGACACCTCATCGGTCTCTCCGACCAGTTTGGTAACTCTCTTACATCAGCCTTCGCCAAGAACATCGCCGAGGGCAAGAAGTTTGATGATGTGCTGAAGTCGGTGCGGCGATCTCTTGTGGAAACCGGGTTGAAGATGGCGCTCGCGCCGCTGCAGATCGGGTTGAGCCAGAGCATGAAGGAGCTCTCGACCGGCCTCATGGGGGCTGGTTCGTCCGGGGGCTCGTCCGACGGCTCGGGCGGGCTGCTCGACGGCCTCGTCAAGGGCATCGGGTCGTTGTTCAAGGGGTTCGGGTCGCTGTTCGGCGGCAGCGGTGCGCGGCCGACGCGTTCATCCGGTCCGACGGGCTTCGCCATGGGCGGCGTGTTTTCGCGCGGCATGGTGATGCCGTTCGCCCAAGGGGGCGTGGTCGGCGCGCCGAGCTATTTTCCGCTCGGCCGCGGCCTCGGCGTCATGGGCGAAAAAGGGGCGGAGGCCGTGATGCCGCTGGCGCGCGGACCGGACGGCCGGCTCGGCGTGCGCTCGGGCGGAGGCGGCAAGCGGCCGATGTCCGTCACGGTGAATGTCTCGACGCCGGATGCCGACAGCTTCCGCCGCTCGGAAGCGCAGGTCTCGGCCGCTTTGTCGCGCGCGGTGGCGCGCGGCCAGCGCGGGATGTAACGCGCTTCGGATATCATGGTTTGCGCCGATCGCTGCAAACTCGACGACTCTCTTCGTTAAGCCTCTGCGTCCGCGAGCAACGCGGCGATCTGGTCCTTGACGAAAAGGCGGCGGCGCTTGAGCTCCTCTGTCTCTTCTTCGGATTCGGGATCGAGCGCGATTTCGAGCCGGTGAATGTCCCGGTTGAGATCGTCATATTGCTCCAAGAGCCTCGCGAAGTGAGGATCGGCGGTTTTCAGCCTGTCGATGATCGCGGCTTTGCCGGGAAATCCTCGTCGAGACGATCTTCGCTCGTGGCCCATCGCCGTGCATCCTTCTGTTGCGCCGTCCGCCAACGCAACGCCGCGCGCTTTCTTCCGTTTCATGAAAGGACCTGTCATGGCCTCCGATTTTCACGAGGTGCGGTTTCCGCTCGACGTCAGTTTGGGCAGCCGGGGCGGGCCGGTGCGGCGGACGGATATCGTCACGCTGGCGTCGGGCCGCGAGCATCGCAACAGCCGCTGGTCGCAATCGCGCCGGCGCTACGATGCCGGTCTCGGCGTCCGCAGCATCGATGCGCTCCATGCGGTGATCGCGTTCTTCGAGGAGCGGCGCGGGCGGCTGATCGGCTTCCGGTTTCGCGACCGCACCGATTGGCGCTCCGGCCCGCCCTCGAAGGAGCCGACGCCGCTCGATCAGCGCATCGGCACCGGCGACGGCGCGACCGCGGCAGTTCCAGCTCGTCGAAGACCTACGGCTCCGCCTACGCGCCGTATCAGCGCATCATCGCCAAGCCCGTGGCGACACGGTGCGCGTGGCGCTCGACGGCGTCGAACAGGCGGTCGGCGCGGCCTTCGCGTGCGATCCCGCAACAGGAATCGTGACCTTCGCCGCGCCGCCCGCCGACGGCGCCGCCATCACCGGCGGCTACGCGTTCGACGTGCCGGTGCGCTTCGACACCGACGAACTCGACATCGACCTTTCGGCCTTCGAGGCCGGCGCGATTCCGCAGATTCCGCTGGTGGAGATTGAGGGGTGAAGGGGCGAATGGGGAGTGGCGAATGGGGAAGGGGCAAGGTGCGTAGCAGCTCGCTTCTGAAAAATCATTCGGCGATCTCTCGCTTCTTCAATTTATTGCCGCTTCCGGCTCACTCCTTCTTCTCCCCACTCGCCATCTCGCCATTCGCCCCTTCACTACTCACCTTTCCTCACCGAGGACTCCCCATGCGCACCATTCCCCCCAACCTCGCCGCGCATCTCGCGGACGGGGTCGACGATCGCTTTGTCATTGCTGGAAGCTCGTGCGGCGCGACGGCACGACGTTCGGCTTCACCGATCATGACCGCGATCTCGCGTTCAGCGGCGTCGTCTACGCGGCGCGCTCCGGGCTCGAGGCGGCGGAGGCGACGGCCGAACTCGGCTTCGCGGTCGGCGGCGGCGAAGTCTCCGGCGCGCTCGTCTCGGCGGGCCTGACGGAGGACGACATCTCGTCGGGACTCTACGACGATGCGAGCGTCGAAACCTGGCTCGTCAACTGGAGCGACGTGACCGCAGCGGCTGCTGCTCGATGTCGGGTCGCTCGGCGAGATCCGCCGCACGGATGGCGGCTTCGTGGCCGAGGTGAGGGGGCTGATGCACCGCCTCGACGAGGAGCGCGGCCGGCTGTTCCGCGCGACCTGCGCGGCCGATCTCGGCGACGCCAAATGCGGCGTCGAATCTCGCGCTCGTCGAGCTATACGCGGCAATGGCGCGGTCGAGCCGCACCGACGGCGCGCTCGGCATCGCCGCGTCCGGCATCGCAGGCGGCGATGGCTTCTACACCGGGCGGCAAGCTCACCTGGACTGAGCGGCGCCAATGCGGGCTCGCCGTGGAGGTCAAGGTGCATCGCGCCATCGACGGAAAGGACGAATTCGATCTCTGGCAGCGCGCGCCGCAGCCGATCGCGGTCGGCGACACGTTTCGCGTCACGGCCGGTTGCGACAAGACGCTACGACGACCTGCCGCAAGAAGTTCGAGAACGTCGTCGAATTTCCGCGGCTTTCCGCACATGCCGGGCAACGATTTCATCGTCCGCATGCCGCGCCAGGGCGAGCCGGGCCTCGACGGCGGGAGCTTCTTCAGGTGACGGCGGCGCGTCATCATCGCCGCGGCGCGATCTGGATCGGCACGCCCTATCGCCATCAGGCCTCGCTGAAGGGCGTCGGCTGCGATTGCCTCGGCCTTCTGCGCGGCGTCTGGCGCGAGGTCGATGGGCGCCGAGCCGGAATTGCCGCCGCCCTATTCGCCGGATTGGGCGGAGGCCGGCGCCGAGACGCTGCTCGTCGCGGCGCGCCGCCATCTCGTCGAGATCGACCATCGACGCCATCGCGCGCCGGCGATGTGCTGCTGTTCCGCTGGCGCGAGCATTGCCGGCGAAGCACTGCGCCATCGCGACGTCGCTCGACACCGATGGTCCACGCCCATGACGGCGCCTGCGTCGCTGAGGTGGCGTTCCGGCCCTGGTGGCGGCGGCATCTCGCCTACGCGTTTCGCTTTCCCGAAAGTGATCTCGAAAGATCCTCATGGCCACGCTCGTTCTGCAAACCGTCGGCTCGGTCGTCGGCGGCATGGTCGCCGGGCCGCTCGGGCGCGATGGCCGGCCGCGCGCTCGGCGGCTTGGCGGGCGCCGCCATCGACAACGCGCTCTTCGGGCGGCTCGGACGACAAGGTCGTCGAAGGGCCGCGCCTCAAGGAGATCGACGGCCTGACCTCGACCGAGGGCGCGCCGATCCCGCGCGTCTATGGCCGCGCGCGCATCGGCGGGCAGCTGATCTGGGCGACGCGATTCTCGAGGAGGTCGCGAACACGAAGGTCGAACGCTCCGGCAGCCAGGGCGGCAAGGGCATCGGCGGCGGCGGGCCGAAGACCACGACGACCACCTATTCGTATTTCGCCAATCTCGCGGTCGGCCTGTGCGAAGGGCCAGATCGCGCTTCATCCGTCGCGTCTGGGCGGATGGCCGCGAGATCGACCTCAGCGACGGTCGCCATGCGCGTCCATCGCGGCGACGAGACGCAAGCCGCCGATCCGCTGATCGTCGCGAAGGAGGGAGCCGCCTACGCGCCGGCCTATCGCGGTCTCGCCTATGTGGTGTTCGAGCGTCTGCCGCTGGCCGAATTCGGCAACCGCGTGCCGCAATTCTCCTTCGAGGTGGTCCGTCCCGTCGATGGCCTGAACCGCATGGTCCGCGCCGTCTGCCTGATCCCCGGCGCGACGCGAGTTCGGCTACGACACGTATGCCGATCACGCAAGCGCTCGGCCTCGGCGCGACGCGGCCCGAGAACCGGCATCAGTTGCAGAACGCGAGCCGATGTGCATGCGTCGCTCGACGCGCTGCGAGGCGCTCTGCCCGAACCTCGAAGCGCGTGTCGCTCGTGGTGAGCTGGTTCGGCGACGATCTGCGCGCGGGCTCGTGCACCATCGAGCCGCGCGTCGAGGTGACGACGAAGGAGACGGACGGCGCGACGTGGTCGGTCGCCGGAGTGACGCGCGGCGAGCGCCAAGGCGGTATCGCAGGTCGACGGCGCGCCGGCCTATGGCGGCACGCCGTCCGACGAATCCGTCATCCGCGCTCATCAGGGACCTGAAGAAGCGCGGGCTCGAAGTGGTGCTCTATCCGTTCGTGATGATGGATATGCCGGCCGGCAACACGCTTGCCGGATCCCTATGGCGGCACCGGGCCAGCCGCCTTATCCCTGGCGCGGGCGCATCACCTGCCATCCGGCGCCCGGCCGCAGCCGGCTCGCCCGACGGAACCAGCGCGGCCGCGACGCAGGTCGACGAATTGGTTCGAGCGGCGAATGGGGCTTTCGGCGCATGGTGCTGCACTACGCCAATCTCGCGGTCGATGCGGGCGGCGTCGACGGCTTCATCCTCGGCAGCGAGCTCGTCGGGCTGACCCGCGTGCGCTCGGCATCGGGCGTCTATCCGGCCGTCGCGCAGTTGCGGCAGCTCGCCGCCGACGTGCGCGCGATCCTCGGCGACGCTCCGAAGATCGTCTACGCGGCCGATTGGACCGAGTACGGCGCGCATGTGCTCGACGGCGGCGACGAGGTGCGCTTTCCCGCTCGATCCGCTCTTCGCGCATAGCGCCATCGACGCGGTCGGCATCGATTACTATCCGCCGATCTCCGACTGGCGCGACGGCGCCCGATCACGCGGATCTCGCGCGAGGCGCGCAGCGTCTACGATGTCGATTACCTGCGCCGGCGGCTCGGCAGCGGCGAAGCCTTCGACTGGTACTATGCCAACGCGGCCGACCGCGCCGCGCAAACGCGCACGCCGATCACCGACGGCGCCTACGGCAAGCCATGGGTGTTCCGCGCGAAGGACCTCGTGTCCTGGTGGTCGAACCCGCATGTCGAGCGCGTCGGCGGCGTCGAGATCCGCACCGACCGCGTGGCAGCCGCAATCGAAGCCGATCTGGCTCACCGAGATCGGCATTCCGGCGGTCGACAAGGGACCGAACGGCCCGAACGTCTTTCCCGATCCGAAATCGTCGGAATCGGCCTATCCGCCGTTCTCGCGCGGCGTGCGCGACGACCTCGTGCAGGCGCGCGGCCTCGAAGCGATCCTGTCGCGCTTCGATCCCGCGCTGGCGGGCTTCCCGCCGGCCTACAACCCGATCTCGCCCGTCTATGGCGGGCGCATGGTCGACCCGGCGAACGTGTTCGTCTGGGCCTGGGACGCGCGGCCGTTTCCGGCCTTCCCGGATTTCGACACCGTCTGGGCCGACGGCGGCAATTGGGAGACCGGGCACTGGATCACCGGCCGGATCGAGGGCGCTGCCCCTCGATCGGCTGATCGCCGCGATCCTGCAAGGATTTCGGGCTCGCGCGTCCGGCGCCGATCCCGGTCGACGGCTTTCTCGACGGCTACGTGATCGACCGGCCGATGTCGGCGCGCGGCGCGCTCGAACCGCTGACGCGGCTGTTCGGCGTCGATGCGGTTGCGTCGCGGCGGCAAGCTCGCCTGGCGCGGGCGCGGCGGGCGCGCCGTCATCGCGCTCGCCGCGGACGATCTCGTCATGAGCGACAAGAAGCCGGCGCTGAAACTCACCCGCGCGCAGGAAACCGAGCTGCCGCACCAGGTGGAAATCGGCTTCACGGACGGCGAGATCGAATATCGCCGCGCCGCCGTCGCATCGCGCCGGCTGTCCGGCTCGAGCCGCCGCGAGGCGCGGGCGGATGCCGCCATCGTCACCCGCCGCGCCGAAGCGCAGCGCCTCGCCGACGCGTGGCTGCAGGATCTCTGGGCCGGGCGCGAGACGCGCCGAGTTCGAGCTCTCGCCTCGGCGCATCGAGATCGAGCCGGGCGACGTCGTGTCGCTGCCGACCGAGCCGGGCCCCAAGCTTCATCGGGTCGTGCGCATCGCCGACGGCCCGACGCGCAAGATCACGACGCGCGCGGTCGAGCCGGCGGTCTTCGAGACGCCCGGCGCCGTCGATCGCCGCGACCCGCCGCGGCGCCCGCCGCCCGTGCCCGGCAAGCCGCAGGCGGTCGATCCTCGATCTGCCGGCCGCGCATCGGCGATCCGACGCGCGCTGCAATATATCGCGGTCGCGGCCGATCCATGGCCCGGCGCCGTCGACGATCTGGCGCTCGGCGAACGGCGCGAGCTTCACGCCCGCATCGCATCCTCGACCTGCCGGCGATCATCGGCGCGACACGACGAGCGCGCTGCTCGCCGGGCCCGCTCTGGCGCTGGGATCCGAAGTGCGGTCCTCGACGTCGAGATCTCGTCCGGCGCGATCGAGCGCGATCGACGACGAGGAGGCGCTCGCGCGGCGGCAACCTCTTCGCCGTCCGCGGCGCCGACGGGCGTTGGGAGATCTTCTCGGCGGCGCGCGCGGAACTGATCGGCGAGCGCAGCTACCGCCTGTCGCGCCTCCTGCGCGGCCTTGCCGGCAGCGAGGCCGAGGCCGCGCGCAGCGTTGCCGGCGGGCGCCTCGATCGTGCGCCTCGACGAGGCGGTCGTTCCGCTGACCAGCGATCTGCCGATCTCGGCCAGACCTGGCGCTACCGCATCGGCCCGGCGGGGCGCGACCACGCCGATCCGGCCTTGTCGAAATCGCCGCGACCGCCGGCCGCGATGCGCTTCGAGCCGCTCGCTCCGGTCCGTATCCGCGGCGCGGCGGGAAGTCGGGCGGCAATCCGCCTCGCTTGGCTGCGCCGCACGCGCCGTCGACGGCGATGCCTGGGAGCCGGTCGACGTGCCGCTCGGCGAGAGACTGCGAGCGCTACGAGATCGACATTCTGCGCGGACGGCAACCGTCCTGCGCACGCTACGAGCGCCTCGGCCGCTCGTCGTCTATCCCGCAGCGCAGGAACTCGCCGATTTCGGCGCACCGCAATCCGCCCTCGCGCTTCGCATCGCGCAAATGAGCGCGGTCGCGGGACGCGGCTTCGAGCGCGTGACGACGATCGTCGATTCGTCCTGAAGACAGTCCGCGCTTTCTCCATCCATCACAGGATATTTCGATGCGACAACGCCTCATCTGGCCCTGCCGCTGCTCGCCGCGGCGCAGGCGCAGAAGCACGTCACCCACAACGAGGCGCTCGCGGCCCTCGACGCGCTCGTGCACTCTCCGTGAAGGAGCGCGACCGCACCAATCCGCCTGGCTCTCCGGCTGAGGGCGACCGCTATCTCGTCGGCGACGGCGGCCACGGGCGCCTTCGCCGGCCACGACGGGCGAGATCGCGCGTCTTCGATCTCGGCGCCTGGCGCTTCTTCGCGCCGCGCGCCGGCTGGCAGGCCTATGTCGAGGCGGAGGACATCGCATTGTGTTCGACGGCTCCGCGTGGCGCGACCTTGGCATGCCGGCGATATCGCTCAATCTCGAGCGGCTCGGCGTCGGGACGCAGGCCGACGACCAGAACCGCTCTCGGCGAAGCTCAACGCGGCGCTCTTTACTGCGCCGGCGCGGAGCGAGGGCGGCACGGGCGATCTGCGCTTCGTGCTCAACAAGGCGGGCGCCGGCAACGTCCTGTCCCAGCTCTATCAGAGCGGCTATCAGCGGCCGCGCCGAAACGGGGCTCGTCGGCAACGACGATTTCGGCATCCGCGTCTCGCCCGATGGAGCCAATGGCGCGACGCGATGCGGGTCGACGCCGCAACCGGCATGGTGACGTTTCCGGGCGGTGTCGCGAACACGGCGGCGCGGCGGCGCGAATCTCCTGATCAACGTCGAGCTTTCTGGTCAACCAGCGCGGCTTTCGCGGGCGGCGCGCTTACGCCGAGGCGCCTACGGGTTCGACCGCTGGAAGGCCGGCGCGGCGGCTGCACGCTCACTCGTGCAGCGGACGGTACGATCTCGCTCACTGGGACTCTCGATCAGATCGTCGATATCGCGCAAGCGCCGCGCTGATCGGGCGCGCCAATTTCGCCGGCCGCACCCTGACATTCTCCGCTCGAGAACCTGTCCGGCCGTCATCGTCGGTCACGATCGGCGCGACGACGGCGCGATCACGGCGGGTCGCGGCCGACGCTCCGTGACGCGTCACGCTGGATGCGTCGGCGACGGGCCACGTCTGCCGTGCGCCTGCACAGCCACCGGCGCCAGCACGTTCGTGCGGCCGAAGCTCGAACTCGGGTCCGTCGCCACGCCCTGGCGGGGCAGATTGGCTCGAATGCCGAGGAGATGCGCTGCCGGCGCTATTACCAGCGGCTTGCCAGCGGCGTCGCGCCGGGATCGTCGGCGCTGCTTCGGCCAGCGCAACGGAGCAGCCAACGTCGATCGACATCCCGTTGCAGCTTCCCGTGCCGCATGCGAGCGAGCCCCGACATTCACGACCGAGCGGTTTCTCATGGGCGAGCGGCATCGCCGACGGGTAACCAGATCGCGTTTCTACGATCCGGCGGCGCCACATGGTCGCAGCTCACGGCGGCATCGCCGTCAGCGCTGTCCCGCGTCAGGCCCGCCGCTCTGGTCGCTGCGGTTCCAGGCCGCGACGTCTTCACGGCGCGGCCGGCACGGTCGGCCACTGCATCTCGGCAGCACGGCTTCTATCGGCCTGCACGGCGGAGCTGTGACATGGTCGCCGCCGCAGCGATGCCGATTTCGAACGCTGCCTCGACGATCGTGCTCGCCCATGAAGGCGGCTTCGTCGTCATCCCTTCGACCCGGGCGGCGCGACGAAGTTCGGCATCACCCAAGAAACGCTCGCCAGGACGCGGCGAAGCGCGTGACGATCGAGGATGTGCGCCGGCTCTCGAAGGCGGAGGCGGCTCGATCTACCGCCGGCTCTATTGGGATGCGCTCCGGGCTGACGAGATTACCGGCCGGCGTGTCGCTCGCGGTGTTCGACTTCGCGGTCAATTCGGGCCCGGGGCGGGCGGTGCGCGCTGCTGCAAACGCTGCTCGGAACGCGAGGTCGACGGTGTCGTCGGACCGGCACACCATCGAGGCGGCCGGTCGCGCCGATCCGCCCGATCTCATCTGCGCGCCTGACCCAGGCGCGCCTCGGCTTCCTCTCTCGCCTCGCCACCTGGCCGGTCTTCGGACGCGGATGGCGCAGGCGGGTTCTCGCCGTCGAGCGGGAGCGCGCTTCGGCTCGCCGCCGCATCGGCACTTCCACGAAAGGAATCCTCATGATCGATTCCAAGACCATCCTGTCCAGCCGCACCGTCTGGGCGAACTTCGATCGGCCTCGCGGCGCTCGTCCTCGGCCTTTTCGGCTTCGACACCACCGGCCTCGAAAGCCGGCGCGTTCGCCGAGGCGATCGTCCAGATCGTCGCCGCCGGCAGCTTCATCGCCTCGACGGTGTTCCGCATCGTGGCCACGAAGCAGATCTCTGAGATCGTAAGAAGCATGTTACATTCAGGCTTTGTTCAGTGCCGGCGCAAAGGTCTGCCCATGCGTCTGGCTTTTCTGATCATAGCCCTCTCGGGCGTCGTCCTGGAGGACTGGACGGCGTGCGGCGCACGCCCAGAGCGCCGCGGCCGCCCTCGAAAATTGCCTGCCGCCCCGCGAGATGCAGGAGGCCGTCGCCGCCAAGGGGTGGTCGCGCCCGCATCGGCCGTCATGACGGCCCGGCAGCAGGTGCCCAACGCGGAGTGGTGCGGGCCAACCTTTGCCATAGCGACGACGCTCTGGTCTACGTCATCATGGCCTTGCAAAAGGACGGTCGTATCGTGCAAGTCACGATCGACGGCCGTCCGGCCGCGTGAAATCCGTCCATTAGAGACCCGGGCGCGTCGCGATAGTCCCGATCTGGTATGTTGCGTTGTCGCATGTAGTATGGTGTATTGGCGACGATTCCGTCGCCGACCGGCTTCATAAGAAGGATCCGAAGCGTGCGCCTTCTCGTCGTCGAGGACGACAAGAACCTCAACCAGCAGATCGTGACCGCCCTGGAGCATGCGGGCTACGCGGTCGACACGCGCCTTCGACGGCGAGGAGGGGCAGTTCCTCGGCGAGACCGAGCCCTACGACGCGGTGATCCTCGACCTCGGCCTGCCGAAGGTCGACGGCGTGTCCGTGCTCAACGCCTGGCGCCGCGAGGGCCGCAAGATGCCGGTCATCATCCTGACCGCCCGCGACCGCTGGAGCGACAAGGTGCAGGGCTTCGATGCCGGCGCCGACGACTACGTCACGAAGCCCTTCCACATGGAGGAGCTGCTCGCCCGGGTGCGGGCGCTGCTGCGCCGCGCCACCGGCCATGCGACGAGCGAGATCAGCTGCGGCCCGGTGCGGCTCGACACCCGCTCCGGCCGCGTCGTCGTCGACGGCAACCCGGTCAAGCTCACCTCGCACGAATACCGGCTGCTCTCCTATCTGATGCACCATACCGGCCGCATCGTCTCGCGCGGCGAACTCACCGAGCACCTCTACGACCAGGATTTCGACCGCGACTTCGAACACCATCGAGGTGTTCATCGGCCGCCTGCGCAAGAAGCTCGGCGTCGACATCATCCAGACCGTGCGCGGCCTCGGCTATCTTCTCGATACGGGCCAGACCAAGACGTGAACGGCCGTCCGATCTCGATCGGCTCCGTCGCTCAGATCGGCTCCGCCGATGCTCGGCTCGTCCGATCTCGATCGCTGGCGGGCCGCTCGATCGCGGTCCGCCTTGCGGTTTCGGCGCTGTTCTGGAGCTTCGCGATCCTGCTCATCGCCGGGCTGATCCTCTCCGCGCTCTACCGCGACAACACCGAGCGCGCCTTCGACCAGCGCCTTCTGGTCTACGCCAACACCCTCGCCTCCGAACCTCGTCGCGCCGGGCGATCCGGACCGGGATCTCGGGCCGGTCGGCGATCCGCGCTTCGAGCTGCCGCTCTCGGGCTGGTACTGGCAGGTCGGCCGGCCCGGCGCCGCGGCCGGCGATATCCGCAGCTCCGAAATCCCTCTTCGGCGGGCAACTGCCGACGCTCGTCGCCGCCGGACGACCAGCACTTCGGCCAGATCCGCCGCGGCTACGGCAAGGCGCCCGACGACCGCGAGCTGCGCATCATCGAGCGCGACATCGATCTCGGCGAGGACGGCCGCTTCATCATCCGCGTCGCCGGCCCGGCCGACGAGATCGACGACCGACGTCCGCCGCTTTCGTCTTCGCGCTGCATCGTGACCTTCCTGCTGCTCGGCCTGGCGCTCGGCTTCACGACGCTGCTGCAGATCCGCTTCGGCCTGCGGCCGCTCGCCAACCTGCGCTCGCGCGCTCGGCGCGATCCGGCGCGGCGAGGCCGAGCGGATCGCGGGCGAGTATCCGCGCGACATCGCGCCGCTCGCCGAGCGAGCTCAACCTGCTCCTCGACACCAACCGCGAAATCCTCGAGCGCGCCCGCACGCAGGTCGGCAATCTCGCCCATGCCCTGAAGACGCCGCTCAGCGTCATCGTCAACGAGGCCGAGAACGCGCCCGAGGAGGTCGCCGCGCAGGATCCGCGAGCAGGCGGCGCTGATGCGCGACCAGGTCAACTACTATCTCGACCGCGCCCGCGCCGCGGCGCTCGCCGGCACGCTCGGCACGCTGACCGAGGTCGAGCCGGTGATCGCCGGCCTGACGCGCACCTTCGCGAAGATCTATCGCGACAAGGATCTCGCCGTCGAGATCGCGATCGCGCCCGGCGCGCGCTTCCGCGGCGAGCGGCAGGACCTCGAGGAGATGGCCGGCAACCTCATCGACAACGCCGCCAAATGGGCCGCCGGCAAGGTCGCGGTCGACGGCCGAGGTCGACCGCGGACGATGCGACCGCCCGCGCTTGCGCCTCGCTGATCGAGGACGACGGGCCGGGCCTGCCGGAGAGCGGCGCGGACGGAGATGCTCAAGCGCGGCCGCCGCCTCGACGAGACGAAGCCCGGCTCCGGCCTCGGCCTGTCGATCGTGAGCGATCTCGCGGCGCTCTATCGCGGCGCGCTGAAGCTCGACGCGTCGCCCGCTCGGCGGGCTTGCGGGCGCGTGCTCGAGCTGCCGGGGGACCAGAGGTTGAGCCTGCGTCATCCTTGCGCGTGACACCGTGCCGCCGTCGTGCTTGACGGCGAGTCGCACGCTAAGTAGGCGCCATGATGATCTGGATCATTTTCCTGGCGATGACGGCTGCGGCCGTGATGGCGGTGCTGTGGCCGCTGTCGCGCCTCGCGCCGTCGCCGGCCAGCGCGATCCGAACACGCAGTTCTATCGCGAGCAGATCGCCGAGATCGAGCGCGACCGTGAGCGCGGCGCGCTCTCGCCCGCCGAGGCGGAGGCCGCGCAAGGCCGAGGCCGGGCGGCGGCTCCTGCGCGCGAGCGACGGCCGCCGACCCTGCGCCGTCGCGGTCGGCGAGCCGGCCCTGCGCCGGCGCCGCGCGGCCTCGGCGCTCGCCCTGTCGCTGGTGCCGATCCTGGCGCTCGCGGTCTACGGCGCTCTACGGCTCGCCGCAACTGCCTGGCGCAGCCGCTCGCGGCGCGCCTCGCGGCAGCCGGCCGACAGGCTCGATCTCGGCGCGGCCATCGCGCAGATCGAGACGCATCTCGCCGCAGAACCCGCAGGACGGCCGCGGCTGGGACGTCGTCGCGCCGGTCTATCTGCGCCTCGGCCGCATCGACGACGCGGTGAAGGCCTACGAGGCGGCCCTGCGCCTTCTCGGCCCCGATGCCGACGCGTCTCGCCAATTACGGCGAGGCCCTCGTGCTCGCCAAGGACGGCGTCGTGTCCGCGGAGGCGCGCGACGGCCTTCGAGCAGGCGCTCGAAGCTCGACCCGGCTCGGCCAAGGCGCGCTTCTATCTCGCCCGCGCCGCCGAGCAGGACGGGCGATCGACAAGGCGCAGGCAGGATTACGCCGCGCTCCTCGCCGCCTCGCCCGCCGATGCGCCCTGGGTGCCGGTGGTGCGGGAGCAGCTCGCCCGTCTCGACGGCCGGCGGCGTCGCGCCGGCGCAGCGCCGCGATCGCGACGGCGATCGCCGGCATGGTCGAGGGCCTCGCGAGCCGCCTCGAGCCAGGGCGGCACCGCCGAGGAATGGGCGCGGCTGATGCGCTCCTATACGGTGCTCGGCGAGCGCGACAAGGCGGCAGCGGCCGCTGCGCCAAGGCGCGCCAGGCGCTCGGCGCCGGACAAGGCCGGCCTCGAGACGCATCGACACGCTGGCCCGCGAACTTCAACTGACCGACGCGCCATGACGGCCATAAGACCGCGCCGATGACCCGCAAGCAGCGCCGCCTCACGCTGATCGCGCGCGCCGGCGCGTGCTCGGCGTCGCGCTCGGCCTCGTGCTCTTCGCCATGCACGACACGATCGTCTTCTTCAATTCGCCGGCCGAGATCGCAGGCCAAGAACATCCAGCCCGGCACGCGCTTCCGCCTCGGCGGCCTCGTCAAGGAAGGCTCGCGTCCAGCGCGGCGACGACCAGCAGATCGCCTTCGCGGTCGACGGACGCGCAGAGCGCGATCCGGTGCGCTACCAGGGCCTGCTGCCGGATCTCTTCCGGGAAGGGCAGGGCGTCGTCGCCGAGGGCGTGCTCGAGGCGCCGGCGTGTTCCGCGCCGACACGCGTGCTCGCCAAGCACGACGAGACCTACATGCCGCGCGAGGTCGCCGACGCCCTGCGGCGTCAAGGCCATTGGCAGGGCGAAGCAAAAGCCTCACAACAGGCGCAGTAAGCGATCAGTAGGAGAGTGCCGTCGTGCTGGTCGAGGCCGGACATTTCGCGCTCGCGCTGGCGCTCGGGCTGTCGCTGATCCAGTTCGTCGGTGCCGCTCTGGGGCGCGCGGGCGAACGATCCGGTGCTGATGGCGTCGCGCCGACCGACGGCGCTTGGCGGTGTTCGCCTGCGTCGCCTTCGCCTTCTTCGCGCTGACCGTCGCCTACGTGACGTCCGACTTCTCGGTCCTCAACGTCGTCGAGAACTCGCATTCGACCGAAGCCGCTGATCTACAAGGTCACCGGCGTGTGGGGGAACCACGAGGGCTCGATGCTGCTGTGGGTCCTGATCCTCGCGCTGTTCGGCGGCGTGGTGGCGCTGTCGCGCGACAGCATGCCCGCGCGGCTGCGGGCCAATACGCTGGCCGTGCAGGCGGCCGTCACCATCGCCTTCCTCGCCTTCATCCTCATCACCTCGAACCCGTTCGACGCGCGTCGTGCCCGGCGCCGCTCGAAGGGCAGGACCTCAACCCGCTGCTGCAGGATCTCGGCCTCGCGATCCATCCGCCGCTCCTCTACGTCGGCTATGTCGGCTTCTCGATCTCCTTCGCCTTCGCCATGCGCGGCGCTGATCGACGGGCGCATCGACGCGGTCTGGGCGCGCGCGCGTGCGGCCCTGGACGCTGGCCGCCTGGGCCTTCCTCACGCTCGGCATCGCGCATGGGCTCCTACTGGGCCTATTACGAGCTCGGCTGGGGCGGCTGGTGGTTCTGGGACCCGGTCGAGAACGCCTCGCTCATGCCCTGGCTCGCCGGCACCGCGCTGGTGCATTCGACCGTCGTGATGGAGAAGCGCGACGCGCTGAAGGTCTGGACGATCCTGCTCGCGATCCTGACCTTCTCGCTCTCGCTGCTCGGCACCTTCCTGGTGCGCTCCGGCGTGCTGACCTCGGTGCATTCCTTCGCCGTCGATCCCGACGCGCGGCATCTTCATCCTCGTCATCCTGGTCGTCTTCATCGGCGGCTCGCTGGCGCTGTTCGCCTGGCGCGCGCCGATGCTGCAGCAGGGCGGCCTGTTCGCGCCGGTCTCGCGCGAGGGCGCGCTCGTCCTCAACAACCTCTTTCTCGCCGACCGCCTGCGCCACGGTCTTCATCGGCACGCTCTATCCGCTCGCGCTCGAGGCGATGACCGGCGACAAGATCTCGGTCGGCGCGCCGTTCTTCAACCTGACCTTCGTGCCGCTCGATCGTGCCGCTGCTCCTGCTGTCTGCCGCTCGGCCAGACGCTGGCCTGGAAGCGCGGCGACCTGCTCGGCGCGGCGCAGCGGCTCTATGCGGCGCTTCGGCGCTGGCGCTCGCTCGCTGACCGTCGGCGTGCTCGCGCTTCGACGCCGGCGGCCCGGTCGCGGCGCCGCTCGGCATCGGGCTCGGCGTCTTCCTGGTCCTCGGCTCGCTGAACGAGATCGTCGACGCGCTCCTGGTCGACGGGCAGCGCGCTCGGCGGTCGCGCTCGCGCAAGGCGCGCGGCCTGCCGCGCTCGGCCTGGGGCACGGCGCTCGCCCATGCCGGCGTCGGCGTCACGGTGATCGGCATCGCCGCGACCGCCTGGAGCGTCGAGGCGCTCGGCACGCTGCAAGATCGGCGAGCGCGCTCGACGCCGGGCCCTACGAGGTGCGGCTCGACGGCGTCGCGCCGCGCACGCGAGGCCGAACTACCGCGAGGATGTCGGCGACGCTGACGGTCTTCCGCGGCGGCACGGAGATCGGCACGCGTCGACGCCGACGAAGCGGCTCTACATCGACCCGCGGCATGCCGACGACCGAGGCCGGCATCCTGACCCGCGGCCTGAGCCAGATCTATGTCAGCCTCGGCGAGGTCCAGCCCGACGGCGCGCGTCGGCGCTGCGGCTCTACTGCAAGCCGCTGGTCCTGCTGATCTGGCTCGGCGCCGTGGTGATGGCGCTCGGCGGCGCGCTGTCGCTCGACCGACCGGCGGCTGCGGGTCGGCGCGCCGCGCGCGAGCGCGGCGGCGCCGTCCGCGGCCGCCGGCGGAGTAGCGGCGATGCGCTGCGCTGCTCGCCGCTCGCGGCGCGGCCTGCTCTCGCTCGCTCGGCGCCGGCCCGCGCGGTGCAGCCCGACGAGGTGCTGCAGGATCCGGCGCTCGAGCGCGCGCCCGCGCGATCTCGGCGGGCTGCGCTGCCTCGTCTGCCAGAACCAGTCGATCGACGATTCCGAGCGCCGCTCGCCCGGGACCTGCGCCTGCTCGTGCGCGAGCGGCTGAAGGCGGGCGACAGCGACGCGGCAGGTGCGCGGATTTCGTCGTCGCAGCGCTACGGCGAGTTCGTGCTGCTGCGCCCGTCTTCGCGGCCGCACACGCTGCTGCTCTGGCTGACGCCCGTTCGCTGGTGCTTCTCGGCTGGGCTCGGACTTTACGCGGCTGTTCCTGCGACGCCGCAGGCGACGCCGAAGCGGCCGGCGCGCTCGAACGTCAGCGCTTCGGACGGCAGGAGCGCCTCAGCGTCGACCTGCTCGAGCGAGAAGCGCCCGTGACCGTTCGTGCGTCCCAAGGTTCGACGCTCGAAGCATGCCCGGAGGCTGACCTCAAACGCTTAACTTGAGAGACGTTGCATCTTCCGGCATGCGAACCCTAGTCTGTCGTGGCGCGCATCGTCCTCTCCAGGACCCCGCGCGAGGGATTCGAGAGCAGATGACCATGCACAATGACAATCCGGATTACCTCCCGCCCGCAACGCGCGGCGTCAAGTGTCTCGGCGCCGCCGCCGTCGCGGCTCTGTCGCCGGCGGCGCTGTCGACAGCGGCCATCTTGCCGAGCCAGCCCACGGCCGCTCATGCCGACGCTCCGCTCTTCGCGCAGCCGATCCGGGCGTGCCCGTCCTTCGCCGACATCGTCGAGCGGGTGAAGCCCGCCGTCGTCTCGTAGGTCAAGGTCCAGCACGTCGCCGACCGCAGCGACGACGACGACGACGGCGCCAGCAGTTCTCGATCCGGACCTGCCCCGGGCAGCCCGCTCGAGCGCTTCTTCCGCGAGTTCCGCGACGGCCAGCCGGGCCGGCCGCGGCCAGCGCGGCCAGCGCCGCGCGCGGCGCAGTTCGGCCAGGCGCAGGGCTCCGGCTTCTTCGTCTCCGCCGACGGCTACATCGTGACCAACAACCACGTCGTCGAGAACGCGCCGAGGTCCAGGTCGTCCATGGACGACGGCGCGACGCTCGACGCCAAGGTCGTCGGCACCGATCCGAAGACCGACCTCGCCCTGCTCAAGGTCGAAGGGCAGCGACTTCCCCTATGTGCAGCTCGCCGCGCCAGAAGGCGCGGGTCGGCGACTGGGTGCTCGCGGTCGGCAACCCGTTCGGCCTCGGCGGCACGGTCACGGCCGGCATCGTCTCGGCCCAGCGCCGCGACATCGGCGCAGGCCCCTATGACGACTTCATCCAGATCGACGCGCCGGTCAACCGCGGCAACTCCGGCGGCCCGACCTTCAACCTCGCGGGCGAGGTCATCGGCGTCAACACGGCGATCTTCTCGCCGTCCGGCGGCAATGTCGGCATCGCCTTCGCGATCCCGGCGAGACGGTCGACAGGTCGTGGCCTCGCTCAAGGACAAGCGGCTCGGTCACCCGCGGCTTCATCGGCGTGCAGATGCAGCCGGTCACGAAGGAGATCGCCGAAGCGATCGGCCTCAAGGAGCCGAAGGGCGCCCTGGTGGCCGAGGCCATCAAGGACAGCCCGGCCGCCAAGGCCGGCATCAAGACCGGCGACACCATCGTCGCGGTCGACGGCGAGACGATCAAGGAAGCCAAGGACCTCGTCGCCGCAAGATCGCGCAGCGTCGCGCCCGGCAAGACCGTGTCGACCTGACGCTCTACCGCGAAGGCAAGGAGCGCACCGTGACGCCTCGAGGTCGGCAAGCAGCCGAAGGCGTAAGGGCGACGACATCCGCTCCGCGCCTGATCTGGAACGTCCGGAGCGAGCGATCCGCGCGCTCCGGCGATGAGCTGGCGCCGACACCCCGGCTGGATCTGCCCGGGCCGACGACGTCAGCCCCGCGCTGAACCGGCGTCGTTCTGCCCGCGGCAGGCTCGGCCTGCGGCTGCCCCCTCCAGGTCCGGCCTGCCGTCGCGATTGTTTTCGTGTACAGGTCGCCGCCATGCGGATCCTGATCATCGAGGACGACCGCGAGGCGGCGTCCTATCTGGCCAAGGCGTTTCGCGAGGCGGGCCACGTGGCCGACCACGCCGCCGACGGCCTCGACGGCTACGCCATGGCCGAGGCCGGCGACTACGACGTGCTCGTCGTCGACCGCATGCTGCCGAAGCTCGACGGCCTCTCGCTGATCCGCTCCCTGCGCGAGCAGGGCGTCGAGACGCCGGTGCTGATCCTGTCCGCCCTCGGCCAGGTCGACGACCGCGTGAAGGGCCTGCGGGCCGGCGGCGACGACTATCTCCCCAAGCCCTACGCCTTCTCCGAGCTCCTCGCCCGGGTCGAGGTGCTGGCGCGCCGCCGCGCCGCGCGGCCACGCGGAGCCGACCGTCTATCGCGTCGGCGATCTCGAGCTCGACCGGCTGTCGCATCGCGTCACGCGCGCGGGCCACGAGATCGTGCTGCAGCCGCGCGAGTTCCGGCTGCTCGAATACCTGATGAGGAACGCCGGCCAGGTGGTGACCCGCACCATGCTGCTCGAGCACGTCTGGGACTATCACTTCGACCCGCAGACCAACGTCATCGACGTGCATGTCTCGCGGCTGCGCGCCAAGATCGACAAGGGCTTCGACAAGCCGCTGATCCACACCATCCGCGGCGCCGGCTACATGGTCCGCGTCGGCGCGGAGGCGGCGGCGAGCGTGGCTGAGACGCGCCGAGTGACCGGCGCCTCGGCAAGCTCGTCCGCACCACCGCCTTCAAGCTCTCCGTTCGCCTATCTCGTCGTCTTCACGGTCTTCGCCTTCTTGACGCTCGGCTATGTCGCCTGGAACGCGCGGCGCGCTGCTCGACGACCAGTTCGTCTCGACGATCGAGGCCGAGATCAGCGGCCTTGTCCGAGCAGTACCGGCACGGCGGCCTGCGCCGCCTCGTCAACATCGTCGAGCGCCGCTCGCGCGCGCCCGGCGCCTCGCTCTATCTCGTCACCACCGCCGCGGGCGAGCGCATCGCCGGCAATGTCGGCGCGCTTGCCGCCGGGCGTCCTCGACCGGCCCGGCTCAGTTCGAGACCGCAATACTACAGCCGCACCGACGAGGCCGGACGGACCGCCGAGCCGCGCGCATCGTGCGCGTCTTCATGCTGCCGGGCGGCTTTCGCCTGCTCGTCGGCCGCGACGTCGAGGAGCGCGACGCGCCTGCGCGAGGTCGATCCGCCGCGCCTTCGGCTAGTCGCTTCTCCTCATCGGCGTGCTCGGCTGCGCCGGCGGCTGGTTCATCACGCGGCGCGTGCTGAAGCGCGTCGACGACATGACGGAGACCACGCGCACGATCATGGCGGGCGACCTCGACGGGCGGCTCGAAGGTCGCCGGCACCGGCGACGAGCTCGACCGGCTGGCGCAGAACCTCAACGCCATGCTCGACCGCATCGGCGAGCTGATGGCCGGCATGCGCGAGGTCTCGGACAACATCGCCCACGACCTCAAGACGCCGCTGACGCGCCTGCGCAACAAGGCCGACGAGGCGCTTGCGCACGCGCCGCATCGCCCGAGGAGCTGAAGGCGGCGCTCGAGGCCGACCATCGAGGAGAGCGACAACCTCATCCGCATCTTCAACGCGCTCCTCATGATCGCGCGGCTCGAGGCCGGCAACGCCCGCGAGACGCTTGGCCGACTTCGACGCCGCCGAGGTCGTGCGCGACGTCGCCGAGCTCTACGAGGCCTTCGCCGAGGAGGCGGGAATGCCGCTCGAGGTCGCGGTCGACGACGACCTGCCGGTCCACGGCAACCGCGAGCTTCTCGGCCAGGCGGTGGCGAACCTCCTCGACAACGCCCTCAAATACGGCGCGCCCGCCGGAGCCGGCGAGCCGCCCGCCGATCGCGGTCGACGGCCGAACGCCATGACGGCGAGGTCGTGGATCGAGGTCGCCGATCGCGGCCCCGGCATTCCCGAGGCCGAGCGCGGCCGCGTGCTCGAACGCTTCGTGCGCCTCGAAAGCGCCCGCTCGCGCCCCGGCTTCGGCCTCGGCCTCAGCCTCGCTGCCGCCGTCCGTCCTTGCTGTGGAACACGAGCCGATCAAGGCCGGCCATCCGCGCGGCGACCAGCTGAAGAAGGGCCATGAGCACGCGATCGCCACCAAATGCGCCGGTGCCCCAATTGCCGGTATGGATGAGGGCCTCGCTCGAGCCGGACTCCACCCGGCAGGCGCTGAACCCAATGAAAGCGGTGGCGAGGATGTCCTCGATCTCGTCGCGCGTATACGGTCCGCGGCCGCCCGGCGGCGCCACCATGGCGACGATGTTGCTGAACGCCGGCGGCTCGATGAAGGTCGTCGCAGCGAAGACCGCCTCGTAAGGTGCCCGCGCGAATGCGTTGCCGTACAGTCCTTGGCCGGTTTCGATCGCCATCGAGCGCTGGACCCCCCGGACCAGGATTGGCGTCGGCCGCCCCTCGTCACGGGTGAATGGCGCGAGACCTGAGCTCTTGCCCGCTTGCGCCACGAGAGCCTCCCGCAGCGAGCCAAGGACGGGATGCTCCATACATTGGAGCTCGTCCTGGGCCATCAGCGACGTGCCATACGCAACGAAGAGGTGCACGTCCGCGAAGTTCACGTGCCAGCGCGTCACGTCCGCCGTGTCCGGCGGGTAGGTGAAATGATCGTTGACGACTTCGACCACAGTGGCCGCAGGCGAGTCGACGGTGGTCGGCAGGGTGCCGCTCCATCGGCTTACGGTCAGCGTCCCGCCGACCGGCACCGCGATGGCCTCGTAGAGCCGCCTCTTGCCCTCGAGCATGAATCGTGGCGGGTGGTCGCGCATCAACTCCGCCGCGTCGAAGCGGATTCGGCCGATCTCCTCGAGCTCCATTCACCGATTCTGGCACGCGGGCGGCGAGACGGGCCACGACGCCCGAACGATTGCGCGACGCCTACCAGCTCAATACACCTCGTCGTGAGAGCCGAGATTGACCAGGAAGGCGGCGTCGCCAGTCCACCGGAACAGGACGCGCAGGTCATCGTCGACGCTGAAGGCCCAGTAGTCGCGCAGATCGCCCTTCAGCTTGTGAACCCGGAGCAGCGGATCGGATGGATCCGCTGCGAATCGGCGCAGCGCCCCTCGCAGCATGGTGGCCTGTGGCTCGCGCAGCTTCTTGGCTCTGCGGAGGAAGCGGCTGGATGCGGTGATCCGCATCGGTCAGGCGCGAAGCTCATCGAGCAGCTGATCCACGTTCTCGAACTCACGAGCCGCCCCGGCGGAGTACTCGGCCTCAGCCTCGCGGACCTCGGTGAGGAAGAGGGCGCGCCGAAGTGTGCGGAGTTCCTCCTGGTCGTGCTCGAACCGCTCGGGGCTCACGATGTAGGCGGCCTTGCGTGACCGCTGGAGAATGACCGTCGGCTCGTCGCTCGAGCCGGCCTGCTCGATGACATCGGCGGCGCGTTGCCGCAGCTCGGTGATTGGAATCGACTTCATCGGACAAGCGTACTGTGGAACGTACGTTTGTCAAGGCTGTCTACTGCCCGACTCGCACAACCTGTCGCCAGGCTGCCGTACTCCGGGCTGAGGAAGTCGGTCGCGTCGTGGTCAGCTGATATATCACTAACGATATAGGTGCTGACGCGAGCGCCACACGCCGGAACCGGGGCGCGCACGGCACGTGGCGACGCATCGGCCGTCGGGGTAGACCGCGACCGTAGGATGGGTCATGGCCACACCCCGTGACCCGCCGTCCGATTTGGTTCTCCGCTCCGGCGGCACGTCGGGATGAAGTCGGCGGGGGAGAACGACTGGCGGCTGCGCTCGAGAAGGCCCTGAAACCGCCGTGGGCGATCTACCGCAACGTCGCGTGGCTGGAGAAGCGCCCAGGCGCCGAGCCGGCGGATGGCGAGGCGGACATCGTCCTGGCTCATCCCGATCTCGGGCGTCGATGGTGATCGAGGTCAAGGGCGGGCGCGTGCAGCGCATCGGCGGCGGATGGGAGTCGGTCGACGGCGTCGGGGAAGGCCCACCGGATCAAGAACCCGTTCGCGCAGGTCACCGGCGAGATGCACGGGCTGCGGCGCGTGTGCGAGGGAATGCCGTCGTGGCCGCTCGGGCGGGTGCGCTTCGCGCGCGCCGTCGGCCTGCCGGACTGCGCCTATGACCGATCCATGACGCCGGATGGGCCGCGCGAGATCGTGATCGACGGCGACGACCTGGCGCGGGTCGGGCAGCGAGTCGAAGAGATCTTCGACTGGTGGACCGCCTCGGGCGACGCATCGGCGGAGGGTGGTGCTCTCGGCGCGAACGGGATGGCCGCACTCCATGAGCTGCTCGCTCGCGACTTCGAGATCGCGTCGCCGCTCGCGACTGGCGTGGCGAGCGACGAGGCGCAGATCGTCACGCTCTCCGAGCGTCAGTTCACGATCCTCGATGCGCTCAACGCGCAGCGGCGGGCGGTGATTCTCGGCATGGCAGGTTCCGGGAAGACGCTGCTCGCCGCCGAGAAGGCGCGGCGCCTGGCCGCCCAGGGGTTCGAGGTGCTGCTGACCTGCTTCAACCGGCCGCTCGCCGAGTATCTCGCCGCCACCATCGGCCGTCTCGATCGGGTCACGGTGAGCACGTTCCATCGGCTGGCGGAGAAGTTCGGGCAGGAGGCGGGGCTCATCGGTCCCGAGCCGGCCCATGACACGCCGTACTTCGACGGCCTTCCGGACGTCCTCGACCGGGCTCTGCGCACGGTGCCGGAGCCTCGGTTCGACGCGATCGTGGTTGACGAGGGCCAGGACCTGGACCAGGAGTGGTGGCTGCCGCTGCTCGACCTGCTCCGCGACCCCGCCACGGGCATCGTCTACGTCTTCGGAGACGCCAACCAGGATCTCTACCACGCTCGCGAGCCCGACGAGCTGGGTGTCGTGATGCCGGAGTCGCCGCCGGTCTTCTACCTGAATGAGAACCGGCGCTCGACGAAGGCCATCCACGACTTTGCCATGCGCTTCTCGCGGACCGATGCGGCAGCGCCTGAACCAGTTGCGCTCGGCCCGGAGGGACGCAGCGTCGAGATCTTCACCTACGCCGATGGAGACGCCGAAGCCTGCCGGCGGGTGCTGGGCACGGTGCTGCGACGGGTGATCGACGCCGGCAAGCTCTCGCCGTCCGACGTGGTCGTCCTGACGCCTCGTTCGAATCGGTCCTCGTGGCTCATGGATGCGTCCGGGACGCCGGTCGAAGCGTGGCCGTATCGGCTCATGCCCGAATACGGGCCGGAGGGCGCCGTGCTGCCGCAGCCCACGAAGGGCAACGAGGTGCGGGTCGCGACCATCCATCGGTACAAGGGACTGGAGTCGCCGGTGGTCGTGCTGGCGGAGATTGACGGCCGGGTAGATGACGCGGACCTGGCGCCTCTGCTCTACGTCGGCGCCACACGGGCCCGCGCGCACCTGGTGGTGGTGGCCTCGGAGGAACTGGCAGCCACGATTGCCGCCCAATGATGTATAATTCATACATCGTGAAGCGAACCCAGATCTACCTCGACGAGCGCCAGGCGGAGGAGCTGAGCCGGCATGCGGCGGCTCGAGGGACGACCGCTTCGAAGATGATCCGCGAGGCGATCGACCAGTACCTGGCGGATCCGGACGATGCGGCTGACCGCCTCGCCCGCTACCGGGCCGCGCTGGATTCCGCCTTCGGCGTTGCGCCGTACCTGGGCGATGGGACGGACTACGTGGAGAGCACTGCGCGCCGCGGATCGGGCGCGAGAGCGAGAGCTGGATGAGCGGCAGGGTCGGTGATCGTCCTCGACACGACCGTGCTCATCGATGTGCTGCGGGGGCATCGGCCGGCGCTTGACTACCTGCGTTCCCTGGACGAGCCACCCGCCTGCTCCGAGGTCACCCGAGTCGAGGTGTTGCGCGGACTTCGCCACCGCGAGCGCGATGCGGCGGAGGGACTGATGCGAGCCATGCGCTGGAGCGCCGTCGATGAGCAGATCGCGCGTCGCGCCGGGGCGCTCGGCCGCGCATGGCGGCGGAGTCACTCCCTGGCCACGACAGACCTGATCATCGCCGCGACTGCCCAGGAGCTGGGCGGTCGAGCTTGCGACCTCCAACACCAGGCACTTTCCGATGTTCCCCGGTCTCACGCCTCCCTATCGGTAATGGCGGGACCGGGGGAGGGCCGATCCCCGGGCTGGACGCTCGCCGCTGTCAGCGGATATATCACAAACGCTATATCCGTTGACAGATCCGCGCCGTCGGCGTGCACCGGGCGAGGGCCTGTCGTGAGTTGGGGCCGCATGGCCCGGTCGACATCGGCTAAGTGGCAGGTGCCGGCCGATCCGCCGGCGGTGACGCTATGAGCGTCCACCTGTTACCGAGCGCATCAACGATGAATCGACGTACCTGGCCGGCAGTCATCGGCCTGGCAGCCGTCGTGTTGGCTGCCTGCGCCGCGCCGGCTCAACCCACGACTCCAATGACATCCGTCCAGGCCGCTGTGCGGTCGATGACTGTCTATCGCAGTCCCGACTGCAGCTGCTGTCACCTGTGGGCCGATCTTGCACGCGACGCCGGCTGGACCATCGCCACCGTCGACAAGCTCGACATGGCCGCCTTCAAGGTCGAGGCCGGTGTCCCGGATGGCGCCGCGAGCTGCCACACGGCCATGATCGATGGCTACTTCGTCGAGGGCCATGTCCCGATGGCGGCCATCGAGCGGCTGCTGGTGGAGCGCCCTGCAATCGACGGCATCGCGCTTCCCGGCATGCCGGCGGGGTCGCCCGGCATGGGCGGCCAACTTGACGGCCCGCTCGACGTCCTGGCGGTCAGTGAGGGCGAGCTGAGCCTGTTCGGCAGCTACTGACGCAGAGGGGCGGGGCCGCTCCTTCGGCCGATGCCGACCGCTGTCAGCGGCTATATCAATAACGATATATCCGCTGATAGAACCGGCGCCGCGATTACGCACGCCGAAGACGCGCTCGCGACGACGTCACCCGTCGCCAGGTTCGGTGCCGCAGCTCAAATGGCGATATGACCCGATCACGTGTGCGGCGTCGCGGAGTCCACGCGCAGGCGGCCCCAGGACTGCATCGGCACGAACGGCCCATGCTCATAGACCGGATTCGAGGCCACGTCCTGGTCGGTCACCAGGATGGTCGACGGGCTGCCCGGAGTTGCGCGGACCACGCCCAGCAGAGGATCGATGTCTGACGACCAGGCGGCGAACACCAGGTACTCGCCATCGGGCGACCACGTGACCCAGTACGGTCCGCGGAGGGCGCGTTCGGAACCATCCTCCAGGCGCTCGATGAGGGGAATGACCTCTTCGCGGGGGGTGCTGTCCGTCGATAAGTCATCCGGCCAGACCACGACGACGTCGTGGTCCTCACCGCTGCACCCCCCCGGGCAGCGCTGATAGACGATCGACTCGCCATCCGGCGACCAAACCGGCCCGATGCCATGGACCGCCCCGAAGCGGCCGGATTGCCCAGGGGACAACAGGCGCTGCTCTTCGGTGGCAAGATCGATGAGGCTGAGCTCGAGGACGGAGTCGCCGCGCGCGTCGGCGATGCGCTCGTAGGCGATGCGTCCGCCGTCGGGCGACCACGTGAAGCTGAGGGCGCCCTGGGTACCCTCCAGGATGCGAGTGGCACCCGAGCCGAGCTCATATAGGAGGAGCCGGCCATCGTGGAGCTGATTTCCACTCACCACGGCGTCGCTCCCACTGGCGACCGCCAGGCGACTGCCATCGGGCGAAAACTCGAGGTCGGTCGCCAGCAGGTCGGGCAGCACGGTGATGCCCTGGTCGGCCACCGTCAGGATCCAGACCTCGCTGCCCTCCGCCGACTGACTGGGGTTGATGACCGACGTCCGCGGGACACCAAACGCGATCCGGTCCCCGGTCGGCGACCAGATGGGGCATGGCGGCGCTCCGACCACCTCGACGCGGAACGCTTCTGAGACATCGCCCTCGGCGCTGACATCGGCGACCACGACCGCCATGCTCGGCGTGGCGCCCGATCGATCGACCTGTCCATACGCGAGGCGCCGGCCATCGGGCGAGAAGGCCGGACACAGCTGGTCCACGCGGTCCGACTCCGTGCCGACGGCGCGTCGGGGCTCGCCATCCAGGCTCACGAACCAGATGTCCTGATCGCCTCCGTCCTCCGGCTGCATGCCGTAGGCGATCCAGCCGTTGGGGCTGGGTGCGAGTGGATCGTCGGGTGCAGGTGGATCGTCGGGTGCGCCTAGCACGAGGACTGAGCCCACGCCAATCGTCACGAGTGCGGCGACGGCCAAGAGGCCCACCCCCCGGCGACGTGGCCGTCGGCGCTCCTGCTCGGCCACATGACGCGCGGCCGGCGACTCGTCCCACGCTGGATCCGGGCCGTATTCGCCGTCGAGTTCCTCGCGCAGGACGTCCCGGAGCCGGCGTTCGAGTTCCGTATCGGTCTTCATCGGTCAGCGCCCCGTTCCGTGCGCGCGCCCGCGATCGGCTCGAGGGCGACTTTGAGCTGGTCAAGTGCGCGCGACAGCATCGCGCCCACGTTGGTGGAGCTGGTCTCCAGAATTCGCGCGATGGTCGCGTAGTCGTAGCCGTGGTAGTAGCGGAGGATCACCGCCGCTCGATGGCGGGCTGGCAGGCCGTCGAGCGCCTCGAGAAGGGCGAGGCGGGTCGCGGGCCCCGCGGCAACGTCGGGTGCGATGACGAGGGTCAGCTCGGCGTCGTGCGTCGCCACTGGGCGACGGCGGATCGCCGACAGCGCCTTGTTGACGACGATCTTGTGGATCCACGCGCCCGACGGTGCGTCACCACGGAACCGATCGCGTGACCGGTAAGCGGAGACATACGCCTCCTGGGTGACGTCGGCGGCCAGGGCGGGCTCACGGACGATGCCGAGGGCCGTCCGGTACGCGAGGTCGTAGGTCCGCTCGTAGAAGGCGCCGAAATCCGCAATCTCGAGGCGAAAGGCCATCGGTTCGCTCTTCACGCCCAGGTCAATGCCTCGGTTCATACTGGAGGGACCCTCCAGGAGCCTCGAACATTACGCGCCGGGTATCGCTGTAGGCGGGCTGACGTGTCTGCCGATGGAAGCGCGACTCGATAGAGTTCTGTCCCTGACTGCGCTTCGGGAATTGCGTCAGGCGGTCAGGCTTGATGCGGCGTCCGGCTCCACGACGGCGAGCTGCGCCTCGAGCTCCTTGACGCTGCGGAGGACGCCGCCGCGCAGCAGGTCGAGTGCATCGGACACCTCGCGCGCGGTCGAGCCGATGGCCGTCAGCTTCGTCTTCAGCCCGCGCACGCAGTCGACCTGGCGGGTGAGGTCCTCGAGCGAGCGCGTGATCGCCTCCGCGTCGAGCTGCATCGGCGCGTCGCGCAGCGTCAGGAGGGCCAGGATGCGCGCCGTGCGGTAGGCAGCCTCGAGCGCGACGGCGTCATCGGTCAGTGGGTCGTACGTGGCGTACACGTCGGCTCCGACCAGCGCCAGCGGCGTCACCGAGGTAGGTGCCGAATGCGGGGTGAAGACGGCCAGCGCGATCGCCGCCGAGCGGTTGGCTCGTGCCTCGGCCAGCTCGGTCGCCATGCGGCCGATGGGCATCGAGCGGTCCTTCGCCTCGACCACGATGCGCAGCGTCTTCCCGCGCGTCCGCGTCGGGTCGATGGTGATGACCAGGTCGCCCTTCTTGCTCCGCATGGCGTCTCCGCCCTCGGTGCCGGTCGGCTCGAGCAGGTCGCCGAGCCCGCGCGCCATGGCCCCCAGCCGCTCCTCGAGCGCGTCCTCGAAGTCGGCGCCCTTGGCGGTTCCACGGGCGCGCTCCTCGGCGCGGGCACGCTTCGCCTCCTCGAGCGCGGTGATGCGCTCCGAGAGGCGCCGGAACTCGTCCGTGACCTCGCCGCGGAACTGGTGGAGCGGGGAGCCGGCGCGGGTCGGGTCGAGCAGGTGCGCCAGGCGCGACCCGTCACCGTCGAAGTACTTGCCGAGGATCTCGTTCAGCTTGCCGAGCGCGCTCTCGCGCTGGTTCTCGTCGAACAGGTCGCGGGTGATGCGCCGCAGCTGCCCGTCGTCGCCCAGGAAGCGCTCGAGGGTCCGGGGCAGGCGGCCGTCGCCATCGGCGAAGTTCTCGCGCAGGGTGTTCGCCAGCGCCTCCGCCGCTCGCTTCTGGGTCGCCTCCATCCGGTCGGTGAGGCGCTCGAACTCGGCCTTCACGACATCGGCGCTCAGGCTGACCCCCGCGTTCGCCAGCGTCAGCAGGCCGATGCGGAGCGCCCGCTCGGCCAGCGCCGGCCGGTCGGCCTCGGGCGTCTCGCTCACGAAGGCGGCGAGTGCCGCATCGGTGAGGCGAAGCTCGTCGATGTCGATGGTGTCGCGGGTGACGGTGATGCGTGCCTGCGTCATGGGTGAAGCCTCCCAGGGCGTCGTGACAGCTGTGTGTCGCGTTCGCGTGGGGGATAGAAGTGTCGATTTTGCATGGTGTATGACATCGTCATACACCCACGTGGGGGCGTGACGCAACTCCTGCGCTCCTGGCGACAGGCCCAGGGCGCATCAGCTGATATATCAGTAACGATATAAGCGCTGACGCGCGGCGCCTTGTCGCCGCAGCCCGGTGCGGAGCGTTTGGCCGATTAGTCCGCTGGTGGGCGTATCGGCCAATCAGTGGCCGAATTGGATCCGCTGGTGGGAGCAACAGCCAAGGAGGGGATGGGGTGATCGCCTGGCTCGAGGCAAACCCGAATCTCGAGATCATCGAGCGGACCGATGCCAACCTTGGCGGGCTGAGCGCCCACGCGCTCGACCTCGGGAGATCGGCCGAAGCCGTGAACACGGATCCCGGATGCCCTGCGGATGGACAGCCGTGCGTGGGACTGTTCAGCTATCCGGAATGGGGCGGCGGCTTCTTCAGCGAAGGTGGGCCGTTCCACCTGCGCCTCATCCTCACCGATGCAACCTGGGGCGGTGAGGAGCACGTGATCTACGCGATGATCGACGCCGCCAACGAGGAGGCCTTCGCAGCCATCTCGCCGGCCGCCATGGCGATCATCGAAGGCGCGCGTCTGCCTCCGGGCGTCAGTCAGTAAGGTGGTCGGCGCGCCACTAAAGGTCGTCGATCATCGCGCGGACCCTTCGCTCGGCGTTGTTGCGAGTGACGGAGCAGACCGTCACCGAGCCGCCGAACGAGTAGAGCAGGTCGGGGTCAAAGGCGACGCGCGGCAGATCGGTAACGTGCCAAGTCACCTCGCGGACGTGCGGCATATCCGGGTCGCCGTCGGGGGCCCATCGGTATGGACCCGTGATCTCACCGATCGCGATCACGGCTGTCCCAGGAACGGCACGACCACCGGGTCGCCGATCTGCATCCGATGGCCGAAGGCCCACAGCTGGGCCGCCTGGGTGTTGACGTGACCCTCCGACCGTTCCGGATGCGACCCGCGGTACGCGGCCCGCAGCGCGTCACGATCCGGGTACTGCGACAAATCGCCGACCTCGCCCCACCCGATGCCGATGACGGATCGGGCCCGAAACCGCTCCTCCCGGATGCCGCCACGCCCGCCCTTCACCACCCACAGGGTCACGCGTAATGGATACACCGAAACCGAACGCGGGGAATGATTCCCCCTATCTTCGCGAGATCGACCATCGGTAGGGCCCTCCGTGTACTATTAGGTGGAATACCAATGAATTGGTGTCAGGCATAGTCCACCGAATGAATCAAGAAGTCAAGACCCGACGCCGATACGACTCGCCGCACCGTCGTGAGCAGGCGGCAGCCACGCGGCGGAAGGTGATCGCCGCCGCCCAGCCGTTGTTCCTGAAGCATGGCTACGCCGGCACGACGATGGCGGTGATCGCCGGAGAGGCCGGCGTTGTGGTCGAGACGGTCTATCGGACATTCGGATCGAAGGCCGCCCTGTTCGCCGCAGTGGTGGAGGCGGCTCTCGCCGGCGGCGTCGAGCACGCAGAGGTGCCGGTCGAGGAGCGCCCGGCCATCGCTGCGATCATTGCCGAGACCGATCCCGCCAAGCAGATCGCGCTCTACGCGGCCACCCAGCCCGGGATCCATCGACGAGGCGGCCCGCTCCTCCGCGCAGTTCGCGACGCCGCTGCGGTTGACCCGGAGGTGGCCCGCGTCTGGACGGAGCTCGAACGCTGGCGGTACGAGGGCCAGGGGCGCGTGGTCGGGATGCTTGCCTCGCGTGGTTCGCTGCGCCACGACCTGAGCGTCGAAACCGCGAGCGACGTGATCTGGACGCTATGCTCGCTGGCAGTCCACGACCTCCTCGTCATCGAGCGCGGCTGGACGTCGGAGCAGTACCTGGCCTGGTTGACCGAAGCACTGACTCGAGAGCTATTGGGCAAGCCATCGGCGGATCTGCCATAGCATTGGCGCATGACAAGCGGATTTCCCTCCGGCTTCACCGTCGGGTTCAAGACGTCGCCCCAGGCCGCGAGCTGGGCGCAGCTCGATGAGACCTGGGCTGCCGCCGGTGAGCTGGACGTCTTCGTCGCGGGGTGGCTGAACGACCACCTGACCGACATGACCGATGCCGGCGGGCCGAGCCTGGAGGCGCTCACGCTCCTCGCCACGCTGGCGCATCGGGTGCCCGGCAAGTGGGTCGGGCACGGCGTCCTCTCGAACACCTTCCGCCACCCGGCGGTGGTGGCCAAGGCGGCGACGGTGCTCGATCACGCGACGGGCGGCCGGTTCGTCCTCGGCCTCGGTGCCGGGTGGCACGAGTTCGAGCACCGCACGTTCGGCATCCCTCTGCCACCGATCGGCGAGCGGATCGATCGGCTCGAGTCCGCGGTCGAGGTGATCACGGCCCTCTTCTCGCCCGACGCTGCCTCACCGCCGGGCATCACCCGGCCCGATCGGTTCTACCCGCTCGAGGGCGCGACCAACGAGCCGCCGCCGCTCACGCCGGGCGGCCCGCCGATCTTCCTGGGCGGCCAGGGCCGGCGGGGGATCGCACTGGCCGGTCGGGCGGCCGATGGCTGGCTGCTGCCGGGCGTCAATGCCGGCGACGAGCGCTACTTCGCGGCGAAGCGCGAGCGAGCTGCTCGCGCGCGCTGGAGGCCGCCGGCCGCTCCGCCGAGGACTTCACGTGGGTCGGGCAGGTGCACGTCGGCGCATCGGCTGAGGATCGAAAGCGGGCGCTCGAGGAGGGCCGGGCGCTCCGGGCCGTCGGAGCGAACCACATCGTGCTCGGCATGCCGCCCAGCCGCGGCCCGGACGGCCTGCGGGTCATCGCAACAGAGGTCGCCGAGCCGCTCATGGCTGACCGGTGAAGGGCTTCCGGAGTGGGGCCTCCGTGCCCTAGCATTCAGCGCCAATGACCGAGAGTGAGCGCGAGTCGATCACGCGCGGGTTCCTGTTCGCCGACCTGCGCGGATACACCGACTTCGTCGAGTCGCACGGTGCGGCGGCCGCAGCCTCGCTGCTGACCCGGTACCGCGCGCTGGCCCGCGAGGCGATCGGACGCTTCGGTGGCGCCGAGATCAAGACCGAGGGCGACAGCTTCTACGTGGTCTTCGGCTCGGTCAGCGGTGCGGTGCGCTGCGGCCTCGCCCTGGTCGCCGAGGCCGCCGCCGCATCGGGCGAGCATCCCGAGGAGCCGATCCGGGTCGGCGTCGGCATCCATGCCGGCGAGACGGTCGAGCTCGACGACGGGTACGTCGGGTCGGCGGTGAACATCGCGGCGCGGCTCTGCGCCCAGGCCGGGCCGGGCGAGGTCATCGTCAGCGAGACCGTGCGCGCGCTGACGCGCACGTTGCTGCCGGTCACGTTCAAGCCGCGGGGTCGACGCGAGCTCAAGGGCATCTCCGAGCCGATTCGAGCTGTTCGCCGTCGACCCGGCCGGGCCGGGCATCGATGCCTGGGCGCGAGCACGGGCGTCGGCGTGCCTCGCGTCGCGGGCGCCGGGCGATCCTCGCGGTAGGAGCCGTCGCCGTGATCGCGGCGATCGGCGCGCGGCGCCTGGGTGCTGCGGGGACCCACCGGCATCCCGGCCGGCGAGTGGACCATCGGGCTCGACATGCCGTTGAGCGGTGACTTCTCGGACGGCGGCATCGCCGTACGGAATGCGGTGCAGCTCGCGATCGACGAGGCGAACGAGGACGGGGTCGCCGAAGGCGTCCAGCTCGTCCTGCAGCCCTACGACGATGGGGGCGGCGGGGAAGCGGAGCATCCCGATCCCGACGCGTGGCGCCGCCAACGTCACGGCGATGGTGGATGACGACCGCACGATCGCCATGGTCGGCCCGTACAACGTCGAATGTCGCGATTGCCGAGATCCCGATCACGAACGGGGCCGGCCTGCTCCAGTGCAGCCCATCGACCACCGATCCGGCCTCACCAAGCCCGACTTCGGCGCCCTCGAGCTGCGCGCCGCCCAGCCGGACCGCATCAACTTCGTTCGCCTCTCGCCGTCGGACGACAACCAGATGCGCGGCCTGGCGGCCTACGCGACTCGCGACCTGGGTGCCGAGTCCGCGCTCGTCATCTCCTTTGAACCGGAGTCCGACCGAGTGGGCCGACGCCTTCGAGGCGTCGTTCGAGGACCTTGGCGGTCGGGTCGTTCGCTCGGTCTACGAGCCCGGTGGCGACCCGGGGACAACGCTCGCGCCCTTGCGGAACGGCGAGGGCCTCGACGCCGTGTTCTACGGCGGGTTCGACCCGGCGCCCGCTGCCGAGCTGCGCCTGGCGATGACGGCGAGCGAGCTCGCTGCCACGCCGTTCCTGACCGGAGACCAGCTTCTCGCATCCGGGAGCCGACCCGGATTCGTACCTCGGTCAGGCGGGTGAGGCCGCCGTCGGATCGTATGCGTCGCACAGCTCCATCGGCCCGTACCGAGCGAGCTTCGTCGACGCCTACCGGGCTCGCTTCGGCGAGGAGCCCGACGAGTACGCGGCGGCGGCGCATGCCTGCGCGGAGGTGATCATCCAGTCACTGCGCGCGATCGCCGCGTCGGGCGCGTCGGCGGAGGATCTCCGCGAAGCCGTGCGCGCCCACGCGGTCGATCCGGCGCATCGGTTCGAGACCGTCCTCGGGACGGTTGGCTTCGACGCCAACGGTGACTCGATCCAGCAGTTCGTCACCCTGTTCCGCGTCGACCCCCAGGCGGCCGACGGCGCCGGCGACTGGGTGGTCGTCAAGCAGCAGGACTACGGCGTCGCGTCCGAGTGACGCCCGGCCGAGGCCCGTTCACGGGCCGATTGGTCCGCTGTGGGGCCTATCGGCCAATCAGTGGCCGAATTGGTCCGCTGGTGGGAGCAACAGCCAAGGGGAGGCGCTCTGCCTGGCCGTTCGTGGTCTGTAGCGGGGCGTATCAGCCAATCATTGGCCGTTAGTCCCACCACAAGTACAACGCCCGCCGGTCGCCAGGTAACTCGAGGGTAAGCCGCCGGCCCGCGCCATCACGAAGCAGACGGTCGACCCAGGACGATCTCGGTGCCACTCGCGCCGCTATCTTCCTGGCTGGAACGGAAATTCGAGGTATCCAATGGTCGATACCGGAGTTGCGCGCGAGCTCGCGCGCGCACAACTTGATGGCACGGTCGTCGATCCGAGCCACCGTGATTACGACCGCCTTCGCCGCGTCTACAACGGCGTCATCGAACGCAGGCCCGGCGCGATCGTGCAGGCCACGACCGCGAGCGATGTCCAGAAGGTCGTCAGCATTGCTGCCGATTCCGGGCTGCCTCTCGCCGTGCGGTGCGGCGGCCACAGCTTCGCCGGCCTCGGGACCTGCGACGAGGGCATCGTCTGCGATCTGTCGCGGATGAACGCAGTGCTGGTGGATCCGCAGGCGCGAACGGTCGAAGTCGGCGGCGGCGCGCTGCTCGGCGACGTCGACGCAGCCGGCGAGCGATACGGCCTGGTGACACCGGCCGGCGTGGTGTCGCACACCGGCGTCGGGGGCCTGACCCTCGGAGGTGGCATGGGATACCTCAGCCGGCGCTTCGGGCTCGACCATCGACAGCCTCCTCGAAGCCGATCTCGTCACGGCAGACGGCAGGCTCTCGCGCGTCGACGCCGATGAGCAACCGGAGCTGTTCTGGGCGATCCGGGGCGGTGGTGGCAATTTCGGCGTCGTCACCAGGTTCAAATTCGCCATGCACGACCTCGGGCCCGTGATGATCAGACGCTGGACTCATCCGGCTTCCGCCACCGCGGAGGTCCTGATGCGATACCGCGAGGCAGCGACAGAGGCGCCCCGCGAGGTGACTGCGGCCTTCATCGTCACCAGGGACGAATTGCGTCTGCGAGCCATTTCCACCGGGATGATTGCCAGCGCGGACGCGGCCGTCGAACGCTTCGCATTCCCAGGCGGGATCCAGGACCCCGGGCTGGACATGACCTTCCTCGAACTCCAGCGCTCGAGCGACGAGCTGCTGCCGTGGGGTCTGCGGTACTACTCGAAGGGAGGGTTCCTCGCCGAGATGGACGATCGTGTCATCGACGTCATCGCGGACTCAATCAAGGACGCTCCTCTACCCGGGCTCGAGGTCTACTGCCTGCAGCTTGGCGGAGCCGTGTCCGACATCGATGAGAGCGCCACGGCGTACTCCGGCAGGGCGGCCGCGTTCTATTGGATCTCCCAGGGTGTCTGGGAGAGTCCGGAGGACGACGATCGGGCCATCGCCTGGTGCCGTCGCACGGCCCGCCGACTCGGCGAACTCTCGATGAACGTCAACTATGTCAACGAGCAGGCCGATACGGGCGTGGCGCACAGCGCCTACGGCGATTCCAAATATCGCCGCCTGGCGCAGCTCAAATGGCGATATGACCCGATGAACGTGTTCCGCCTGAACCAGAACATCGAGCCGATCGAGGGCTAGCCCAGGCTCGACGTTCCGTGGCTGAACGCGTGGGTCACCACCTCGTCGCATCGGCCAATCATTGGCTGTTAGTCCCACCACCGGGATAACGCGGACGGGACGGTGGGTGGGGGTTGCGTACGTTTCGTACAATCCGTACATGAGCGAGCGGCGAATCAGCGAGGCGCGTGAATCCTTCTCCACCACTGTCAATCGGGTCGCGTTTGGAGGGGAGCGGGTGGTCCTCACCCGGCACGGCCAGCGCGTGGCTGCCGTGGTCTCGATCGACGACCTGGAGCTCATCGAGGCGATCGAGGACGCGCGCGACCTGGACGATGTGCGAGCCGCGCTGGCCGACCCGGCGAACCGTGAACGCATCGGCTGGGACGAGCTGAAGGCACAGCTCGGCCTCTAGGTCCGGGCGGCTCGTGTACCGCGTCGAATTCCTTCCATCGGCGGCAAAGACGCTGTCGAGCCTGGAGGTTGGGGTTCGGCGCCGGATCGCGCGGCGGATCGATCGGCTTGCGGTGGAGCCTCGAGGGGGTGGCGCCATCATGCTCCGTGGAGCCGATGACGTGTGGCGCGCCCGAGTTGGTGACTATCGAATCCTGTATCGGGTGGAGGATGAGCGACTGGTCATCCTCGTCATTCGGATTGGGCATCGCCGAGACGTCTACCGGTGACCCTTGGGGAGGTTGGTCTGGTCAGCTGACCTGGTCAGCCCGGGCGAGCCCATCCCATGACCAGCGCGGGATTGGCAGGCCGTCCGGGACGTCATCGGCGGAGCGGTGGTAGCGGGACATGGACGTGGTGGTCGCCCAGGCGAAGTAGTCGTGAAGCACCTGGCGCAGCCGATCGTCGGTGTCGAGGCCGACGTCCACCAGCGCCTGATCGAAGCAGGCGATCGCGCGCCGGTCCATCTCCTCGTGCTCGCCGTTGCCGCTGTGCATGCGGACGACCGACGTCTCGTCGCCGAAGGCGTCCGAGTAGGATGCCGGACCACCCAGCGCCTCCGCCCAGTAGGCGGCGAGCCGCTCGGTGTGATGCGGGTGGAATCCGTGGCTGAACGCGTGGCTCACCACCTCATCGGCCATCACCCTGGCGTGCCACGCACCGGCCAGGCGACGGAGGCCGGCCATTCCACCAACGGCATCGAAGAGCGATTGATCCATGCGGCGAGGTTACGCGGTTGGTTCGGCCTCGTCGTCGGCCAGGAGCCGATACAGGCGGCGGCGGGCATCGGTCAGGATCTCGCGCGCCGTGTCGTTGGCCTCGGCGGTGCCGATGCGCCGCACCTGCATGACCGCCTCCATGACGCTGGCTGCGAGCCTTCGGACATCCTGCGGCTCGCCGGCGGCATCGGCCTCGAGCCATCGGTCGCCGGCCAGCGGGTGCTCTTCGGCGGACTTGCGGCCGTCATCGGTGAGGGAGTAGGTCCGGCGTCCGTCGACGACCTCGCTCGTCAGCAGGCCCTCGTCCTCGAGGAGCTGGAGGGTGGGGTAGATGGAGCCGGCGCTCGGGCGCCATCGGCCGTCGGTGCGCGTTTCGAGCTCCTGGATGACCTGGTAGCCGTGCATCGGCTCTTTCTGGAGGACCGATAGGATCGCGACGCGGACGTTGCCGCGCCGAACGGATCGGCCGCCGCGACGATGGCTGAAGAAGCCACGAGGTCCAGACCGATCATGGTCGCGGTGGTGATTGCGCCAGGCTCGGCGGCGCTCGGAGTGTTGGATGTGCATTGGGTAGGTTCCTAGGTGTTGGTACTGAAGTAGCATCACGATATATCACGATAGAATGTGTTGTCAAGCCGTGACCGTCGTCGGCATTTGAATGGGCGCCGGCGAAACTGTCAGCGGTTATATCGTTAGTGATATATCTCCTGAGCAGACGCACGCGCTCAGGTCTACTCAGGCATGCGACGCGATCGAGCGCCGTAGCGCTCGTGCGACGCGAACGTCGTCGACGCCCCGCCGCGTGCCGGTCGTGACGAGGAACACATGGCCGGGTTCCCCCGATCGGCGAAGATGCGCGTGGCGGCTTCGCATGTGCTCGGAGGATGGGCGGCGGCTGACCATCACCGAGCGGAGCGTGCCCGTGGACTCACCCTTTATCGTCTTCAAGTTCCTGCACATCGCGATGATGTTCACGGCGGTGGCCGGCACCGTCGTCCCGGAAGTCGTCCTGCACATGGTGGCCAACACTCGGGACGCCCGGTCGATCGCCACGGTGGCGCACCTCTCCGAGCGCATCGGCAAGGTGTTGCCGGCCTTCTTCATCGGGGGAGCGATCTTCGGGCTGCTGGCGGCCTGGTCTGGCGAGATGAACTTCCTCGCGCCGTGGCTCCTGGCGGCCTACGTCCTGTTCGTAACGGCCACTGCGATCGGGATCCTCTTCTCGGACCCCTGGGTGGCGCGCCTCCGAACCGCGGCAGTTGCGAGCGGCGACGGGCCCGCATCGTCGGAGCTCGAGGCGGTGATCGATGAGCCGCGGGCAAGGATCGCGTCGGTCGTGCTGGTCCTGATCATCCTCGTGTTCATCGGGCTCATGGTGTTCAAGCCCGGCGGCTGAGCGTCACTGCCGTATATTCGGGGGCCCACGAAGGTGCCACCACTCACATGCGGATAGCGGATCTGAAGCCGGGATGGGACGTCGTCGCCAACGATGACCATCGCATCGGGTCGATCGAAGAGGTCGGCCAGCATTACGTGAAGGTCGCCGGGGGCCTCTTCTCATCCGATCTGTACATTCCCTCCTCGGCGATCGCGAACGTCGAGAACGAGACGGTGCACCTCAACCTCGCAAAGTCCGAGATGGACGTGATGGGCTGGCACCAGCCGCCCCGCTCGCCCGACGAGCTGCACACGACCCGCGAACCGGACGCTGAACGAGACATCTGACCGGTTCGTTCTTGCGGCGCGCGCCCCGTTAGTTCGCTGGTGGGCGTATCGGCCAATCAGTGGCCGAATTGGTCCGCTGATGGGAGTAACGGCCAAGCGGAGGGGCTCTGCTTGGCTGTTCATGGTCCGCTGGTGGGCGTATCGGCCAATCAGTGGCCGTTACTCCCACCCAGGACACAACGCCGGACCGACGGCGAGCACTACGGGAGCTCGAGGTATCCGAGGACCTGGGACTCCGGGTTGAAGACGATGCCGTTGGCCTCCTGGAGGCCGAGCAGCTCGGCATTTGCCATGTCCCAGCTTTCCCCGTCATTCGGGGTGTTGAGGACCTCGAGCATCGGGCCCTCGAAGGTCGGGACATCGGTGTCGCTGACCGAGGTGGCCAGGTAGACCTTGCCGTCCGTGTCGAGGAAGAGGACGCCGTTCACGAGCGACGGGAATTCCCCGCTCGGTCCGTTGTCCAGGGCGTCCTGGATGGTTCCGCCCGGGCCGGAGAACGCCCCTTCGAAGACGGTGATCGTGCCGGCGACCTCGCGCTCCCCAGCAGCGGGCGATTCCGACGGAGCCTCGGACGGAGCCGTCGTCGGATCGGGCGAGACCGTCGGCGTTGGCGTCGGGCTCGGCTCGGGCGAGGAGCCGGTAGACGTGCCGCATGCCGCCACGACCGCGACGATCGACAGGGCAAGCAGGGCTCGGATTGAAGTTCGCATTTCGGTGAGATTCCCCAAGGTGAGGCGGCGCTCATTGGCCGCGGTTGAAGGATCGTCGCCTGCAGGGACTATCAGCGTCCTCGGCCATCCGTCGTGGCCGTGGCTCGGGCAACCGTCGGGCACGTACCATGGTGCGGTGATACGCCCGGCCTCGTTTCACGTTCCCAAAGAGACAAATCGCAGTCGCGGGCGATGACCGATTCCGATGTTGACCTGGTGCGGCGCATCAGATCAGGCGATGCTGCGGCGCTGGGCGACGTGTACGACCGGTACGCGAGCCTCGCGCTGGCGGTCGCCGTTCGGGTGGTCGAGGACCGCGCTACGGCGGAGGATGTGGTGCACGATGCATTCGTGGCCGTGTGGCAGAAGGCGGATCGGTTCGACGAGACCAGGGGCAGCCTGCGCGGTTGGCTCCTGACAATCGTGCGCAATCGGGCGATCGACCGTATCCGACGCGTCCGCCCGACTGACGACATTGCCGATGTCGACGCCACCGGACGCCTGCGCACCTCCCCGAACCCGGTCTGGGAGGAGGCGGTCCGTTCGCTCGACCGCGACACGCTTCGCACCGCGATGGCAGCACTCCCCGACGAGCAGCGCGAGGCGATCGAGCTCGCCTACTTCGGCGGCCATACCTACCGGCAGGTCGCCGAGCTGACCAACGTTGCTCCCGGCACCGCCGCCGGCCGCATGCGCCTCGCACTCGCACGGTTGCGCGCCACGCTGGAGCCTGACCGATGACGGATCGCACCCTCGGCTGCGACGAGGCCGATGCGCTTGCGGGCGCCTGGGGGCTTGACGCTCTCGACGCCGATGAAGCCGCGGCCGTGGCGGAGCACCTCGAGACGTGCGACCAGCCGCATGCCGAGCTGCGGGCCGTTCCCGGGGCCGGTGCGTTTCTGGCAGCTGCGCTCGAGCCGATTCAGCCGAGCCCCGCGCTGCGCGATCGGGTCATGCGATCCATCGGCGAAGCGCCGGCCGGCGAACGCGTGATCGAGCTCGAAGGAGTTCGGCAGCGGTCGTCATGGCTGCCACGCTTCGCTGCCGGGCTGGCAGTCGCGGCGGCGCTCGTCCTCGCCGTATGGAACGTTGGGCTGCGGAGTGAGCTCGACAATCGCAACGCCCAGCTGGAGGCGATCGCGACAGCTCTCTCGGCAGGGGGGTCGGCGTTCAGCGTCTCGGGCAGCGCCGGTGGCGGCGTTCTCGTGAACGGCGACGACGGTCCGGTCCTTGTCGCGGACGTCGAGCCGCCGGGCGACGGCCTGCTCTATGTGCTGTGGCTTATCGGCCCGGACGGGGCTCCTGTGTCTGTCGGCACGTTCGCCCCGCAGGCGGACGAGGCCTTCGCGATCGTGCCGCTGGATCGGTCGCTGGAGGGGTTCGCGACCTTCGCTGTCACCCGCGAGGAGGGTCCGGTCGACGCCCCGACCTCCGACCCTGTCCTGGTGGCCTCGCTCTAGAGCGTCTGCGCCAGCGCCTGTCCGGTCAGGACGACGCCGCCGACGAGCACCACCAGCGCGATCGCCCAGGACGTCGCGCCCGCCAGGCGGGCGGCGCCCGGCACGCGCTGCGCCCACCCACTGAGCCGGTGCCCCAGGCGTGCGCGGCCATGAACGATCGCCAGGCCGATGCCGGTGAGCACGGTCGCCATGCCCGCACCGAAGGCGAGGGCCAGGGCGAGACCGTAGGCGGGCTGCCCCGCCGCGACCGCCGCCAGCAGCAGCACGAGCGCGGCCGTCGATGGCACCAGCCCGCCGGCGATGCCGATCGCCAGCAGTCCTCCGATGCCGGGCATCGGGGCTTCGTGGGCGTGCTCGTGCCCGTGAGGATGGTCGTGCGCGTGGTCGTGAGCGTGCCGCCGCTGCGCTCGCAGCCCACGGACGCACCTGAGGAGGAGCCAGGCACCGATGGCCATCACCGCCCCACCCGAGAGCGTGCCAAGGATCGGGTACAGGCGCTCCGGTGGGAGGAAGTCGGAGGCGAGCAGCACCACGCCGGCGAGCCCGATCACCCCGAGCGTGTGTGACACCGTGACCGCCGCCCCAAGGAGCACGGCGTTGCGCGCCTCTCCGCGGGAGCCGACGAGGTAGGCAGCCATGACCGTCTTGCCGTGGCCGGGGCTGATGGCGTGGCCCGCCCCGGCAACCGCCGCCACCATGAGGCCCAGGATCGCGGTGCCGAGGCTCAGGCTGCCGAGATCCGGGAGGAACGGCAGCTCTGCCGCCACACCGCCGGGAACCGAGGCCGAACCCGCGGTTTCGACCGACGCCACGCCCTCCAGCGGCTGTGCGTCGGGCACCGGAGCGCTCCCCGACGACCGGCCGTCAGGCGCGAGGGCGACGCTCGCCGAGCGCTCCACCAGCGGCGTAGAGAGGAGGTCGGTCGGGTAGGACGTGAGGCGTGCGCTGACGTCGACGCCGGCCTCAGCAGGATCAGTACGGTACCCATCTCCGCGGACCACGATCTCTCGCCAGCCGATGGTGTCCGAACTGCCGTGGTCGGCGACGACGAGGGCCAGGGAACCGTCCGACGGATTGTCCGCGCGGGCCTCGCACACGACGCGGATCGTGGCGAGTCCGCCGGCTCCGGGCCGTTGCTGGAGTCCCGCGGCCCACAGCTCGAGCGCGAGCGGTCGCCCTTCGACGCGCACCTCGATCTCGGGCAGGCGTTGCCCGCACAGAGCGCGACGGCCGTTATCGGCTTCGGAGACGTCGAGCTCCCCGTCGCCGTCGGTGTCGAGCCGAGCGAGCAGCTCGATCGACGGGATCTCGGCGACGTCGACGATGAGGTCGAGGTCGATCGTGTCGTGCGACACGGTCACGCCGATGTACTGGTTCGTCGTGAAGTTGCCGAGCGGATGCGCGGAGGCTGCGGCGGGGAACGCGACGAACGCCACTGCCATGGCGAATGCGGCGAGCAGCCGGCGGGTCATCGGCTCGCCTCGATTGCGGCAAGCGCGTCTTCGGCGCGAACTGCCTGGAGTGGCCCCAGGGCCCCGTCCACCTCGAGCGCGGCGCGCAGGAGGGCTCCTGCCTCCTCGGTTCGATCCACCGACGCGGCGATCATCCCGGCGTGATAGTCGAGCAGGGCGTCCTCGGTACCCAGCGAGCGCGCCTCGGCGATCGCCGCGTCGGCCTCCGCATGGCGGCCGGCCGCGTTCAGCGCCCATGCGTAGGCGTCCCAGCCGTAAGCGTCTCTGCGGACGGCCAGCTCGGCCTTGGCCATGTCCACTGCTTCGGCCGCGCGTTCGCCGTGATCGGCGAGGAACAGCACGATCGCGCGATTGAAGAGCCCGGCTTCGCGCTCGATGGCTGCGATGCCGCGCACCTGGGCGTAGCGGATCTCGGCGTCCGCCGGCCGGCCGGCGAGCGTGAGCAGGTCGCCCAGTGCGGCAAGCATCTCAGGCTCGGGTCGGACCGCGACGGCCCGTTCGAGCGACGCGATGCCCGCCTCGATGTCGCCGGCCGCCGCCTGTGCTCGCCCAAGGCCGGCGAGAGCCTGCGGCGAACCCGGGAGCGCGTCGAGCGCCGCGGCGTAGGCGGCCAGTGCTCCGTCCGGATCACCGGCCTGGCGCGCGAGCGCCCCGATCAACAAATCGTAGAAGGACCGGTCCGCTGCGGTCGTTACCGTGTCAGCCGCCGCCATGGTTCGCGCATCGGCGGCCAGCTCGCGCGCGCGGGTGAGCTCCCCGGTGACCGACGCCAGCCGGGCCTGGCGCGCCAGGAGCGGCGCGGTCATCGGCCCGGCAATGTCGCCGTACGCGTCGGCGGCGCCGGCGTAGTCACCGAGCTCGAGCCGAGCGTCACCGAGGATGGCGAGGGCGGCGGACTGAGCCTCGTCATCGGTGAGCAGGTCGATTGCAACCTGCTCCGCGGCCACGAAGTCATGGGAGGCGAATAGCACGCGCGCCCGCACGATGCGGGCACCGAGCAGAGATGGGTCGGTCTGCAACGCCTGGTCGACGGCGCGCAGCGCGCGATCGTAGTCGTCAGCGCTGGCCGTCAGGTTGGCGCGCGACAGGTATAGGCCGGAGAGGTTGACGGCGGCGATGAAGTCGGCCGGGTCGCGCTCGATGTTGGCGGTCCAGGTCGCGATCGCGGCGCCGATTCGCTCGAGGTCGACCGTCGACGCGGCGGCATCGGCCGTGTCGGCTGGAGCGGGGACCGCCACCAACGGCGCCGGAAGCGAGGGCGACTCCGGACGCAGTGTGAGGGCGCCGTAGGAGAGAGCGACGGTCAGCAAAGAAGCGCCGATGAGGATCATCGGCCTTGGCAAACGCTGCCTTGGCGTTGCGGCGAGGATGGCTGGTGCCCGCATTGGAAGCTGCTCCTGGGCTGGCGATGAAGGCGGCCGACCGGTCGCTCGGGACCGGCCGGCCGTAGGAACGCGGCCCGCCTAGTGCGGCACGCCGAGGTAGGGGAACGCCGGCAGGTAGTCGCCGTGCGGCCCGACGCCATCGGTCGGAATCGCGCCGACTCCATTGCGGCCCGCGAACGGGAAGCCACCGGTGACGATGTTCAGCTCGGCGTCGATCACGTCGTTCGCCAGGCCGCGGCCGTTCAGCGGCCCGGCCGCCATGGTGCCGAGGGTGTATCGGATGACGTCAGGCAGGAGGATGTCGGCCAGCGCACCAGCCTGGTCCGCCGTGTAGGCGAGCTCCGTGTCGAGCGATGAGAAGGCAAGCAGCGTCGCGATGACGTTGTTGCGGAACTTGCCGCCCATCGCCGTTGGCTGCGCGGTGGGAGCGGTCACGTTGAACGCCTCCTTGTCGGCCGCCGTTCCGTTGAAGACGGTGTTGATCGCCGGACGGCCCATCTGATCGGCCTGCATGCCGTTCAGGCTGGTCGTCGCCCACACGCCGACGTTCGTCCCGGTTCCGCCGATGGCGGCGTTCGGGAGCTCGACCACGATGGCGAGCGTGTTGAGGCCGACGAAGAAGTCGGACTGGTTGCCGTCGTTCAGCGTGCGTGTGCCCTGGCCCTTGACGCTGCCGATGAAGCCCAGCAGGTCGAAGAAGAAGGGATCCGAGCGCACGCCGGCGAAGGCCATGACGCCCGGGCGACCCTGCTCCTTGCCCTTGGCGCCGTCGGTGAAGCCGGTCGCCACGGCGCGGTCATTCAGCTTGACGGTGTAGTGCTGGATGCCCCGCGCATCGGGGTCGCCGAAGGTGGTCGTGATCCAACTGTCGGCCACGGCATCACTGCCGGTGTCGATGTTGAGGGTGTACGCCGCCCCCGCCTGGAACGTGGTCGGGCCGAGGACGTTGATGGCCGGGTTGACCGTCATCGCGAGGACGGTCCGGCTCGCGTCTGAGCCGACGAAGGCATAGACGTCGTTGATGTCGAGCGGCCCGCGAACCTTGCTCACGTTGAGGCTGTCGTTCGGGTTGACCGAGATGCTCCCGAGGCTCGGCGCATCGAGGTGATCGGCGCCGCTCGTGAGCAGCGGCGCCGCTCCGAGAGTGAGGATGAGTGCCGTCACGCCGAGCGCGCTCAGCGCTCGGGATGCGCGACGCACCCGGGACGATGGGGACATGTGCCAGTCTCCTCCGGTGGGGGGCCCATTGGTGGGCCCGACTGGAGGAGATACGCCCGGTTCGGAGCGGTGCATCAATTGCCGCAGACTGAACCGATCCGGCATCGTCGCGCTAAGGAGAGTGTGATCGCCATCGCGCGTCCGGATCGGCGCGTGAGCGCCCTGGCCATCGTTGCTCTTGGTCTCAGCGCCTGCGGGGCCGGCCCTCCGACCGAGGCAACGCCGGCGCCGAGCACCAGCGCTCCAGCGACCGCATCGGTCAGGCCTTCAGGGTCCGAGCCTGCCCGGGCCGATGGCGGTCCTCCGGCCTGCCTCGACGCCAAGTTCGTCTGGGCCGATTCGCTCAGCCGGCTGCTGTTGGTCAACTGCGTTGACCAGTTCGACCCGACCAGCGTCGAGACCGTGTGGGCATGGGACGGCGATGCCTGGGAGCTGCTGGCCGACGATGGGCCGCCGGCCAACGTGGTCACCGGCATGGGCTGGGACGCCGAGCGTGACGTCCTCGTCCGCTACGGCGGGATCCCGCTGCCGAGCCAGGACTGCAGCCCCGAGACCTGGGAGTGGGACACGGTCGAGTGGCGGCTGATCGACGCCGAGCCGCCGGAGCCGTGCGACCACCACGAGCTGGCGTGGGACGCATCGGCTGGGAGGATGCTGCTGGTCGGTGGTGGGAGTGGCCGGAACCTCATGTCCGGCACCTGGGCCTGGGATGGGAGCGCCTGGAGCCTCGTGACCGATACCGGCCCGCAACCTCTCGCCCACCACGGCTTCGTCTACGACGAGTCACATGACCAGGCGCTCGTCTACGGCGGCTACGACGGGCTCGCTGTGTTCGACGACCTGTGGTCGTGGGATGGATCGGTGTGGGAGGAGGTGTCCATCGGGGGCGAGACCCCGGGAACCCGGTCGCATCACGGGCTGGCGGTGAGTCCGGCCGGCCTGCTGCTCTTCGGCGGTGCGAGGCAGGCATCCACGTTCGGCTCCCTGGTCGACGAGACCTGGTTCCTGACCGATGGCCGATGGTCGCGCATGGACGGCCCCGGCCCTTCCGCCCGCGGATTGCCGGCGCTCGGCTACGACCCCGATCGCGATGTCTTCGTCCTTTACGGGGGCTTCACCGCGGACAGCAGCCCGCTGTCCGATACGTGGGAATGGGATGGCAGCTGGACCTGCGTCGGAGGCTGCTGAAGCCGTCGCCTCGACGGCAATGCGCGCCTGACTGTTTGCACGGAGCGTAACTAACGGCCAAGAAGGCTCCGAACGTGACTCAAACTTGGTCGCAAGTTGCCCCCAGTGCAAAGAGCTGCCACGGACAGGCCGATATCCCGCCAAAGTTGGCGGTTAGTTGCGGCGGGAGAAAACGTGGAAGAAGGCCAGCCTGGCCCGCCGCATGTGCCGATGAGTTTTCGCGCTTCGTGCGGTCCATCGCTCCATGCGGCAAGATCGGTCCATGAGTAATGCCGAGCCCGACTGGGGCGCGATCCGTGTTCGGGGCGCGCGGGAGAACAACCTGCGCGACATCAGCCTCGACATCCCGAAGCGGCAGCTGACAGTCTTCACCGGGGTTTCGGGCTCCGGGAAGAGCTCCCTCGTCTTCGAGACGATTGCGGCCGAGTCTCGACGCCTCATCAACGAGACGTACACCGCGTTCCTGCAGGGCTTCATGGGCAGCCCGGTGCGGCCGGACGTCGACTCGCTCGAGAACCTGACGGCGGCGATCATCGTCGACCAGGAGCGGATGGGCGCCAACGCGCGATCGACGGTCGGCACTGCCACGGACACCTACGACATGCTGCGCGTCATCTTCAGCCGCCTCGGCCAGCCGCACATCGGTCCTTCGAGCGCGTTCAGCTTCAACGTCCCGGCGGGGACGATCAGCGGCTCGATCACGCTGGAGAAGGGCCGATCCGAGACCGAGTCGCGCGAGATCACGATCACCGGCGGGATGTGCGCCGAGTGCGAGGGGCTCGGACGGGTCTCGGACGTCGACCTCGACGCGCTGGTGGACCGCGACAAGAGCCTCAACGAGGGCGCCATCATCTTCCCGGGGTTCCAGCCGGGGACCTGGTACCACCGCATCTTCGTGGACTCGGGCTTCTTCGATAACGACAAGCCGCTGCGCGACTTCACCGATGCCGAGTGGGAGCGCCTCCTCCACGGCCCCGAGGCCAAGGTCAAGACCGAGCTCGTCAACCTCACCTACGAAGGGCTCGTCGACAAGATCCGCAGCCGCTACCTGGTCAAGGACGTCGACTCACTCCAGCCGGCCTTCGCGCCGCCGTCGAGCGGATCGCGACCTTCAAGGCCTGCCCGTCCTGCGGCGGCACGCGGCTGAACGAGGCCGCGCGCTCCTCGCTCATCGACGGCCGCAACATCGCCGAGTGCGCCGCCATGCAGATCAGCGACCTCGCCATCTTCCTGCGCGGCATCGAGGATCCCGGGGTCGCGCCGATCGTCGACGCGTTGCGGGAGACGCTCGATTCGATGGTGCATATCGGTCTCGGCTACCTGAGCCTGGATCGCGAGTCGTCCACGCTGTCCGGCGGCGAGGCGCAGCGCACCAAGATGGTCCGTCACCTCGGCTCAAGCCTGACCGATGTGACCTACGTCTTCGACGAGCCGACCATCGGCCTCCATGCCCACGACGTGCAGCAGATGAACGAGCTGCTCCAGCGCCTGCGCGACAAGGGCAACACGGTGCTGGTGGTCGAGCACGAGCCCGAGGTCATCCGCATCGCCGATCACGTGGTCGACATGGGGCCGGGCGCCGGCTCCCACGGCGGCGAGATCGTGTACGAGGGTCCGACCGCGGGCCTCGGCGCCTCCGGCACGCTCACCGGCAAGCACCTGGAGGAGCAGCAGGAGCTGAAGGCCTCGGTGCGGAAGCCGACCGGCTCGATTCCCATCCGCAACGCCCGCCTGCACAACCTGCAGGACGTCTCGGTCGACGTGCCGACCGGCGTGCTGGTCGCCGTCACCGGCGTCGCCGGCTCCGGCAAGAGCTCGCTCATCCACGGCTGCCTGCCACGGACCGATCCATCGGTCACCGTCATCGACCAGTCCGCCATTCGCGGCTCGCGCCGATCCAACCCGGCCACCTACACCGGCATCCTGGATGGGATCCGCAAGGCGTTCGCATCGGCCAATGGGGTGAAGCCGGCGCTCTTCAGCGCAAACTCGGAGGGCGCCTGTCCCGAGTGCAAGGGCCTCGGCCTGATCTACACCGATCTCGCCTTCATGGCGGGCGTCGTCAGCGTCTGCGAGGTGTGCGAGGGACGCCGCTTCACCGATGAGGTGCTCGGCTACCAGCTCCGCGGCCGCAACATCTCCGAGGTGCTCGGCATGTCGGTCGAAGAGGCACAGGCGTTCTTCACCGAGAAGCCGGTTCGGGTGATGCTCGACCGCCTGGCCGATGTGGGCCTGGGCTACATCTCGCTGGGCCAGATGCTCAACACGCTGTCGGGCGGGGAGCGGCAGCGGCTCAAGCTGGCGATCGAGATGAGCGGTGAGGCCGATGTCTACGTGCTCGACGAGCCCACCTCGGGACTCCACATGCACGACGTCGACAACCTCATCGGTCTGCTCGACCGGCTGGTGGAGAGCGGGAAGACGGTGATCGTGATCGAGCACAACCTCGACGTGGTGGCGCGTGCCGACTGGGTGATCGACCTCGGGCCGGGCGCCGGCCACGAGGGCGGCAGGGTGGTGTTCGAGGGTCCGCCCGCCGAGCTTGCCCAGGCGCAGGTCACGTTGACCGGGGAGCACCTCCGCCGTCGCCTGGAGTCCGCCGTCCCGGCCTGACCGTAGCGTCGAGCGCCGCGCTCCGGCGCACGGCACGAATTCGTCCGAATTCTCATCGCATGAGCGTTATGAGAGGTCGCAGGCCGCGAACGGTCGAATTAGGTTCGTGGTGGTCACCTCACGAGAATTTGGACCGGTCGCGGCCTGATTCGCGTGATAGCGCTCACCTGGCGAGAATCCGTCCCTCTCGCGCGGTCTCACCGCGCGTTTGACCCGTGGGGCGGGTCAACCGACGTCGGAGCCCCTCGGAGAGGCGAGCTCAGCCCCGAAATGACCCGTAGTACGGGTATTCCGCTGCTGAAGTCCGCATCCTCCGTCCGTTGACCCGTGGGGCGGGTCAACCGCCGCCAAGGTAACAGGGCACATCCGCCCGCCGAGCCCTGGTCGCTGCTCAGTCTTTCGGCGCCGGGAACATCACGCCGAGCTCAGCCTGGCGGCGCGGGACGGATCCGAACGTGAGCACCACGATGACGACGAGGACGATCACGCCTCCTCCGAGACCGATCCAGACGGCCAGGTCCGATGACACGCCAATGAGGAGGGCCGCCACCGCGGCGAGCACGCCGCCGACCATGGAGGTGATGAGGCCGATCATCCCGCCCGAGGTCGTGAACGCGTAGGCGATGTCGCCGACCCCGCCCGTCGGCCCGGTGCCATACGTCGTGAGCACAGATGCGACGTCGTCATAGGTCGGCGCCGTGAAATACGGCTTCGTGAGTGGGGCGATCTCGGTGTACGCGTGGCGGATCCGGGCCATGCCGTGCACGGCTCGCAGATCGTCGACGTTCGCCCCGGTGATCCGGCCGTAGGTGGCGAGCCCGATGATGAAGTCGAACGCGAGGACGACGGCCGCGATGGTCAGGAACTGGTTCCCGAAGGTCATTCCCTGTGCCAGGAGCGCGAGCGCGACGAACGACATCGACAGGAAGGTGAGGAACATCCCACCGCGGACGAATGCCTCGTTGAACGCAAGCGAGCGGGCGCTCAGCAGGCTCCAGTGCTCAGTGCTCAAGATCGTGATCGCGCGCGGGTCGTCGAGCGACGTGACGGGCGCGACGGGGACGGGGGTCTGCGGTGGCTCGGGGACATCGGCTCTCCTTGCATGGTCGTGGGTCCTGCGCCGCCGATTGTGCGGCATGAGGGTTCGGCCTTGGCCGCGCCGCCCGCATCGGTTACGCTTTGGAAATCAAAGCGGTTGTCTGATCAACGAGGTAGGGCAGGTGGACTTCGACATCGCGATGCTGGTGCTCCGCGTCGGCGTCGGCACGATCTTCGTGGCGCACGGCCTCCAGAAGCTGTTCGGCTGGTGGGGCGGCCCGGGTTGGGAGGGATTCAAGGGCTTCGTCGCCTACCTCGGTCCGAAGCCCACGCTGTTCTGGGCCTCGATCTCGCTCGTCGCGGAGCTGGGTGGCGGCCTGGCGCTCGTCGCCGGCTTGCTCGTTCCACTCGCTGCCGCGGGGCTGGTGGCGCAGACGATCGTGCTGGGCATCAAGGTCCACTGGCCGAACGGCTTCTGGTCGTCGGCCGGAGGAATCGAGTTCCCGCTCGCCTTCGGCGTGGGAGCCTTCGCCATCCAGGTGCTTGGGCCTGGCGCGTGGTCACTGGATCACTACGTGCCCGTCGACGTCCTCTACGAGCCCGCGGTGCGGTGGACGATCCTGGGGATCGCCGTTGCCGGTGCGCTGGTGGCCGCCTTCTGGCCGACGGCGGCGCCTCCGGCCGAAGTCGCCGAGGGTCCTTCCACGACCGAGGCCGCTCCCGAGTAGGCTGGCCTCAGTCCTCCCAACCGCGAAGCCGATCGGGGTTCCGGGTTCGACGCCCGTTGCGCACGCTCGGCCGGAGCCATCGCGGCAGGGCGGCCTCGCCCGGCGCCGGGCCGATCGGCTCCTCGCCTTCCGTCAGCAGGTTCGGGTTCACCGGCGGGATCAGCTCGCGCATTGGCGGAAGCGGAGTCACTCGCCGCTCCGCCGAGCCGGACGCCGATGACGCGGGCGCGGTCGCGGTCGCGGTCGCCGTCGCCAGGGTCATGCCCGCGGCCTCGGGCTGGATGTCGCTCCGCCGGCGGACGAGGAACATGAAGAAGGCGAGCCCGGCAGCGGTGGCCGAGAGGTAGGCGACCAGCGGACCGAGCGGCAGCTCCAAGGTGAAGAAGCCGGATGCCGCCTGTGTCCTGGACCCCGCCGTGGAGGCGGCGCCCAGTGATCGATCCGGCTCGAGCCGTCCGCGCGGGTTGCCCAGTGTCGGGCTCATGCCGGTGGGGGATGGAGCGGCCCGTGCCGTCGGCGAAGGCGTCGGGCTCGGGGTGGCAGTTGCCGTGGCGGTCGGCTCGGGCGCTGGAGGATCCGGTGGCACGGGTGGTGGAACCGGGGCCGGAGCCGGTATCACGGGGGGTGGAACGGGAGCCGGCGGAGGCGGTGGCGGGGCAGGATCGCTGATGAAGACGGTCCCCGGGGTGACCGCACTGAGCGTGACGGTCTTCGTGCCGCCGCCCGAGCCACTCGTCGCGGAGAACGTGTAGGCATGAGATCCAGGGCTGAGCGCCAGGGCTCCGACGAAGGCCACGCTTGCGTTGAAGTTCGAGCCGATCGGCGACAGCGCAAACGTGCCGGCATCCGCCACGGTGACCGTCACCGAGCTCGGCACGCAGCCGGCGGTATCGGTGTACGAGACGCTGAAGGTGATGAGCGCGCCGGGTCCCGCGGAGCCGGGGTTGGCGCCGCCGTTGAAGAGGGTCGGATCGTGGGACGCCCCGTTGCAGCTGGCAGCCCAAACCGGCGACCCTGCGGGCAGCAGCACGGCGATGGTCGCGATAAGTGCGAGAACGATGCGTTTCATGAGGTCCCAGAGCACCGTATCCCGGCGCCGATCACCGCCCGATGGTCCGGAAGTACCACTGCGCCGCAGGACCTCCCGCGACTTACGAGCGGGGTACCTCGGACCTACGCTGCCGAGGTTATCGACGGCGCTCGCTTGGAGCTCACCGTCCAGGTTCGCTGAGGGAGAAGGCCATGGTTCTGGCCACCGCGCCTGATCGGCCCGATCCCGCGAAAAGCCAGAACGCTGCCATCGGCCGACTACGCGGGACCGTCCTCTGGGGAATGGGGCTGTTCTTCGCCGTGGTCATGGCCGTTGTCGCCATTTCGGTGACCGTCGGCGGAGTGAGTGACGGTTCGCTGCTGGTGCGGCTCGGTCTCTTGGCGTTGACTATCCCGCTGGCGATGGCCGCGGTGACGCGCCGCATCCTCGGGTCTGCCGCTGACCTGGATCGGATCTCCGAGCAGCTGCGCACCCTCTACTCCCAGGCGCGGCTTGACGCGCTCCTCGACCCGATCAGCGGGCTGGGGAATCACCGGGCGTTCCAGGAGGAGCTCCACCGTCAGATCGAGGACGCCGGGCGCAACGAGCACCCGTTGGCACTGGCGATCGTGGACCTCGACGACCTCAAGCGCGTGAACGACGAGCATGGCCACGCCGGTGGGGATCAGCTCCTGGCTTCAACGGGAAGGCTGCTGGTCGCGGCCAGCCGTGCGGCGGATCGTGCATTTCGGGTTGGCGGCGACGAGTTCGCGCTGATCCTGCCGCATGCTGGCGCGGACGACGCTCACGCGATCATCCGGCGCGTGCTCTCCTCGGCGCTGTCCGGCGAGACGACCAACGGGCGGCCCTTCTCCTTCTCAGCCGGGGTGTCGGCCTATCCGTCGCCGAGCCAGGACGGACGACGCCTCCTGCGCAACGCAGATGCCGCACTGTATTGGGCAAAGCGCCACGGCCGCACCGACGTCCAGGTCTACGATCCGGAACGCCACGGCGTCTCCGATGACACGCGTTCCACTCCCGAGCTGGCCCAGGCGATCGACCAGGTCACCGGCCAGAGCGCCATCACTCCCGTCTTTCAGCCGATCTTCGACCTGATCACCGGCCGGCCGGTCGGCTTCGAGGGCCTGGTTCGGCCCGGCGAGGGCGCGGACTTCCGCGACGCGACGGCACTGTTCACCGCCGCGGAGGTCGCGGATCGAACCGTCGAGCTCGACATGCTTGCCATCGACGTCATCACCGCCGCGGTCGCCGCAGACCTCGGGGATGCCTACCTGAGCGTCAACCTCTCGCCCCGGACGCTGGAGGCCGATCAGTTCAGGGTGAACGAGCTGGTCTCGCTCCTCGAACGCCACGGCGTGGCGCCCACGCGCGTCGTGCTCGAGCTCACGGAGCGTGAGGCGATCGAGGACATGGAACGGCTGCGCGAGAACCTCAACGCGTGCCGCGCCGCCGGATTCCGGATTGCGGCCGATGACGTCGGCGCCGGGAATGCCGGGCTGCGGCTGTTAAGCGAGGTCGAGTTCGACATCGTCAAGATCGACCTGTCCCTGGTGCAGGGCGGAGTGCTCCGCGACTCGGCGTTGGCCGTGTTGAGCGCCATCCAGGACATCGCGGCGCGCGCCCACGCGACAGTCATCGCCGAGGGGATCGAGACCCTGGAACAGCTCGACGTGATCCGGGAGGTCGGGATCACCCACGGGCAGGGCTACCTCCTCGCCATGCCGGCGCCGGAACCGCATGCGGACGCGATCGACATCGAACGGCTCGTCGACAGCCACCGGGCGCGCCGGCTGTCCCTGCTCGGCCACTGGGGCTCGGCCCCCGGCTGACCTCGCGAGGGTCCTTCTTGCGCTGCGGCGGAGAATTGACTTCGCCGTTCCGAGGACAGCAACGTGGAGTCTCGACCTCCCAGCGATCCCGATCTGCGTTCGCAGGCCGATGCCGGGCGCATGGGACGCGCCGACCTGAAGATGAGCCCCAAGGTTCGCCAGCTGCGGCGCTTCTGGCGAATGATCCCGAGCGCGCCGCGCTGCAAGATGTGCACTGCGCCGTTCGGGTCGCCGGGCGGCCCGATCCTGCGATTGATTGGCAAGGGGCGATGGCCCGGGAACCCGGACTACTGCGCCGGCTGCTTCAAGTCGCTGTACCGCAACCGTGACGGTGCGGAGATCGAGTGCACGCTCCTGTTCGCGGACATTCGCGGCTCCACCAAGCTCGCGGAGTCCATGCGGCCCAACGACTTTCGCGCGTTGCTCGACCGCTTCTACGCGACCGCCGCCGACGTTCTCATCAGGCACGAGGCGATCGTCGACAAGTTTGCGGGCGACGAGGTGATCGCCATCTTCGTCCCGGCGCTGGCGGGCGACGATCACGCGAGCCAGGCGATCGATGCCGGCCTGGCACTCCTGCGCGCGACCGGGCATGAGAACGGCGCGCCATGGGTGCCGATCGGGATCGGCATCAATACCGGGGATGCCTTCGTCGGGGTGGTCGGCACCGCCGATCACGTGGAATTCACCGCCCTCGGCGACAACGTGAATATCACCGCGAGGCTCGCATCGGCCGCCGCCGGTGGAGAGATGCTCGTGACCGAGTCGGCAGCCCGCGCCGCGGGGTTGGCCACGGACGATGTTCCCGGTCGGCCCGAGCGCCGACGCCTCGACCTGCGGGGCAAGTCCGAGGCAACCGACGTTATCGTCCTCACGCTGGCGGGGCCTGCAGCGGCGTGACCACCGGGCCCAGCTACTCGTGGCCGGTCACCTCGTACTCGGTCCACACGAACGTCGCCCGGCAACCGAGCACGACCACCGCAGGGCTGGGCGGCTCCCCCGTGTAGTGCGGGTCCGTGTCAATGGTGCACGACGTAGCCGCGGGGTCCTCGTAGTGGCCCGTGACGCGCACGATCTCACCCGCGGACGGGGGCTCGAGATCGGCGTCGGGGTGAGGATGGAACTGGACGGAGCTGCCGGCGCCGGCATCGATGAACACCGGGATGTGCGGCCCGAACCAGTCGGGGTTCCACACGAACGGGCCGTTGTAGCCCTCTGAAGGCGTGACGATGGTGCCGGTGACGACGATCTCGTTGTTTCCGAAGCAGTGGAGGGCCTCGAGCGGCCGCAGCGCGCCGAGGCGCGCGGCGGTCATCGGCGAAGTGGGGCAATCGATGTCCACCTGCTCGATCCACGGGTCGCCAAGCTCGATCGGCGTGGCGACGTAGCCGATCATCTCCTCAGGCAGAGTGGCGACCCGATACCAGCGCAGCTCATCCTCTTCGTCCGGCTCACCGATCACGAACAGGCGCCGATCCCTCTCGAGGTCACCGATCACCTCGGCGCTGTCACTGGGGCCGGACCTGAGATTGAGCCCGTCGGTGGTGACCGCGGCGATGGCCAGGTTCGGGATGAGCGCCGCCGTCTCCGGCGTCGGGGAGGGAGTCGGTGTCGCCTCACCGGATTCGGCTGGCGTCACCGCTGGCGAGGCCTCGACCGATGCGGACGCGCTGGCGCTTGGCGTCCTCGGCCACTCCGTCAGGGCGATCGCCGAGCAGGACCGCCAGCAGCGCGCCAACGGCAATGGCCGCGATCCCGGCCCCGACGACGGCGAATGGCAGCCACTGCGGGCGGCGCTGTGCCTGACGCCTCACCCGCAGGCGTTGCGTCGCGCCGCAGTTCGGGCAGAACGAAGCGCCCTCGGCAAGGTCGGCGCCGCAGCGATAGCAGGTCCGGAAACCGTCGGCGGGAGAGCGGTACGACATGGGCCACCCCTTGGCTTGATCGGAGCTCGCCTGTTGTGACCCGTGCATCTTGCGCCGGATTCGCATCCCGCTTTCGCGCCGATGCGCGCGCGAGCGCAGGATGGCGGCGTTGACCCCCATGTCGCGGCCGCCGATACTCGCCACGGCCCAGAACGGAGAGATGCGTGAACTGCCCGGCGTGCGGGACCGCGAACGAGCTCGACAGGAAATTCTGCGGGGAGTGCGGAGCGCCCCTGGCCTCGCCATGCCCCGCATGTGGGGCCTCCAACGCGCCGGGCGTGAAGTTCTGCGGCCAGTGCGGGACGGACCTCCGCGCAGGCGCGCCGTCCGATGCGCAGGATGCCGATGAACCGCCCGTCGCCGAACGCCGGCTCGTCTCCGTCCTGTTTGCCGACCTGGTGGGCTTCACGACCCTCTCCGAGTCGCGCGATCCGGAGGCCGTCCGCGAGCTCCTGAATCGCTATTTCGAGTCGGCCACCCAGATCATCGCCTCGTACGGCGGCACCGTGGAGAAGTTCATCGGCGACGCCGTGATGGCGGTCTGGGGAGCCCCGACGGCGTTCGAGGACGACGCCGAGCGGGCGGTGCGCAGCGCGCTCGACCTGGTCGCGGCGGTGCAGGCGATCGGCCAGGACGTCGGCGCCGAGCTCATGCTCCGGGCGGGCGTGCTCACCGGGGAGGCGGCGGTCACCATCGGTGCAACCAACCAGGGCATGGTGGCGGGCGACCTCGTCAACACGGCCTCGCGCCTCCAGTCGGTTGCGCCACCAGGCACCGTCCTCGTCGGGGAGTCGACCAGGCAGGCCGCATCGGGCGCGATCGTGTTCGAGCCGGCCGGCGATCAGCTCCTCAAGGGAAGGGCCGCGCCGGTGCCGGCGCATCGTGCGCTCCGCGTGGTGGCCCGCCGTGGCGGCGCCGGACGCAACGAGCAGCTCGAGGCGCCGTTCGTCGGGCGCGCGCCGGAGCTCCGGATGCTGAAGGACTTCCATGTGGCGACCGGCGCCGAGCGCCGCCCGCGGCTCGTCTCCGTCATCGGCCAGGGAGGCATCGGCAAGAGCCGGCTGATCTGGGAGTTCCAGAAGTACATCGACGGCGTCACCGAGGTCGTCTACTGGCACCAGGGCCGTTCGCCCGCGTACGGCGAGGGGATCAGCTTCTGGGCGCTGGCCGAGATGGTCCGCGGTCGTGCCGGCATCACCGAATCGGACGAACCGATATCGTCCCGCGCGAAGCTGAATGCCACGCTCGACGAATGGGTCACTGACGAGACCGAGCGCCGATGGATCGAGCCGCGCCTGATGCAGCTTCTCGGTCTCGAGGCGGGCGAGGCAGGTGAGCGTCCGGACCGCGAGTCGCTCTTCGCCGCCTGGCGCGTCTTCTTCGAGCGCATCGCCGACAAGGGCGTCGTCGTCCTTGTCTTCGAGGATCTCCAATGGGCCGATGACGGCCTGCTCGACTTCATCGAGCACGTCCTCGAATGGTCGCGCGACCGACCGATCTACATCATCAGCCTCGCACGGCCCGAGCTCCTCGACCGACGCCAGGATTGGGGCGCCGGCCGGCGAAGCTTCACCTCCCTGGTGCTGGAGCCGCTGGAGCCCGAGCAGATGCGCGAGCTCCTTGCCGGACTCGTCCCCGGGTTGCCGGCCCAGGTCATCGAGCGAGTCCTCGAACGGGCGGAGGGGATCCCGCTCTACGCCGTCGAGACCGTCCGCATGCTGCTGAGCGATGGCCTCGTCGCCCTCGAAGGTGGGTTCTACCGGCCCACCGGCGACCTGTCTGAGCTGTCAGTGCCGGCCTCGCTGCATGCCCTCATCGCATCCAGGCTGGATGGGCTCGACCCGGCGGACCGATCGCTCCTCCAGGCGGCATCGGTCATCGGGAAGACGTTCACCGTCGATGGGCTTTCTGCGGTCAGCAGCCAGGCGCACGAGGAAGTCGTCACGCGGCTGCGCGGGCTGGTTCGGCGAGAGATGCTCACGCTCGACGTGGATCCACGCTCGCCCGAGCAGGGCCAGTACGGCTTCGTGCAGGGGCTGATCCGCGAAGTGGCCTATGGCACGCTTGCGAAGCGCGACCGGCGGCGGCTGCACATCGCCGCCGCGCGCTACTTCGAGGCACTTGATGACGAGGGGATCGCCGGGGCACTGGCCGAGCACTACGTTGCGGCCTACAAGGCCCAGCCAGAGGGTCCGGAGGGGAACGCGGTCGCGGCCCAGGCGCGAGTAGCACTGCGAGCTGCCGCCGAGCGGGCGACATCACTCGGCTCGTTCCTGCAGGCGACGCGTTTCCTCGAGATGGCGCTCGGAGGTGACGAGCGATCCGGCAGAGGAGGCGCAGCTCCATATCGCGGCCTGCGACGCCGGCCTGTACGCGGGCCTGATCGAGGAGCCGATCGAACACGCGACCCGAGCCCTCGATCTGGCGCGCATGGGGACCGACCGCCTCCAGCTCATGACGGCGATCGTGTGGTATGGGCTCGCGGTCAGCGCCCATGGCCGGATCGCCGAGGCAGCGGACCTGCTGGGGCCAGCGCGCGAGGAATATCGAGACCTCGCCGAGACGCAGCGAGTACGTCAAGCTCGCCGCCGAGCTGGCGCGCAGCCACCTGCTGCTGGGTCGTCCCGAGGAGGCGATCAAGCGGTCGACGAGATCGTGCCGATCGCGGAGCGGCTGGAGCTCACGCGGGAGACGCGTCGAGCTCCTGGTGACGCGCGGGCCGGCGCTGGCCAGCGTCGGACGGCTGCGAGAGGCGATCGTCACCCTCGTCGGCGCGGTCGGCGTCAGCTCCTCCTATGGCCTGGCCGACGTCGAGCTGCGGGCGCGAGTGAATCTCAGCTTCGCGGCGGCCGGCGAGGACCCGCAGCTGGCGTACCGGGTGGCGCGCGAGGGCATGGAGCTGACCCGACGCCTCGGCATGCGTGGCTACGCCTACTACATGATCGGCAACGCGGCGGAGCTGGCGATGCGCATCGGTGACTGGGAATGGGTGTTGCCTGAGCTGGAGGAGGCCGTGTCTGCCACGGTGAATGACTTCGTGGCGAGGATGCGCCTGGCCGAGATGCGCGGCCTGCAGGGGGTCGACGTCCGGGACGAGCTCAAGCTCATGGCTGACCGGGTCGCGGCCATGACCGAGCTGCAGGCCCAGGGATCGGTAGCGGAGGTGCAGGCATTGGTGTCGCTCTCGCGGGGCGACTTCCAGGCTGCGCTCGACCTCGCTCGATGGGCGTACGCGCGGGGCATGGGACCCGACGCCATTGCCCCGCAGACCGCCACGCGGGCCGCGGCCTGGCTTCGAGACGCTCCAGCCGTGAGGGACGCGCTGAACGCGATCGACGGGCAGCCCGGACGCGTGCCGGCCGCGATCCGACGGGAGGCCGAGGCATCGCTCGCCGCCATCGAGGGCCGGAATGCGGAGGCGCTGTCGCTGTTCACCGATGCGATCCGTCGCTGGCGCGACCTGGGGCTCGCGTTCGAGGCTGCAATCTGCACCCTCAATCTCCTCACCATGTTGGGCGCGTCCGATCCGGAGAGCCGGGCGCTGGCAGCCGATGCCGAGGCGCTCTTCGAACGCCTGGACACGAAGCCCTTCCAGAAGCTCCTCGACGACGCGATGCGCTCGACGCCCGCTGTGGCGGACCCGCGGCCCGCGCCCAATCGCGTTGAAGAGGCGAGCGTGAACGCCTCGGAGTAGCCGGATCGCCGGATACGGCTCAGTGGCCGCCTCACGCTGCGCCCCTCGCGAGTGACGCCTCAACGGAGCCGACCATGGTGGCCGCCGCCTGGTCGTCGGTGAGCCCGCCCCGCGTGGTCAGCGCCTGCCACGTCCCGAACTCGAGGGCCGTGCTCACGAGCGCCCGCGTGCGCGCCCCGCGCTCGCCGGCCACGCGGATCCAGGGCCCTAGCACGGTGGCCCAGACTCGCCCGAGGTGATCCTGGTAGTCGCTCGAGCCCGCTGCCAGCTCCGGCATGACCGGCAGGTCGCGCAGGATGTTGCCGATCATCCGCTCGTTGGCGCGGTAATAGGCGTACATCTCCCCGAGTGCCACCCGCAGGCGAGCGAGCCCATCGTCGAGGGACTCCCAAGGCGCCGGCTGCGGGAGACCGGTCACCTCCATGCCGTGCGCGGTGCACGCACGGATCAGGTCCACGATGTCGGGGAAGTGGCGATACACGGTATGCCGCTGCACGCCTGCCCGTTCGGCGATGGCGCTGATCGTCGCCTGCGCCGGACCAACGGTCGCATGGAGCTCGAAGGCCGCACGCGTTATGCGGTCGCGAGTCTCCTCCATCGCGTCTCTGCGCCGTTGCAGCCGATACGGACGCGGCTGCGTGCGGCTCCTCGTCGGTAATTTCATCGCCCACCAATGTGCAATGAACCATTGACGGATCGTCGTACCGGGGTCATGGTACAGCACTGTGCCGCGAAATCACGACGGCACCATAGCACCGGAGGACGACATGAGCGCTCCAGGCCTGGCTCCTACCACCTTCATCCACGGGACCGATGACGGCGAGCGCCTCTGGCTACTCGGCGGGCTTTACACCTTCAAAGCATCCGGGGACGAGACTGGCGACGCCTACACGCTCTTCCAGGTGCGCGGTCCGGCTGGCCTGGCGACGCCGATGCATCGGCATGAGCACGAGGAAGAGGGCTTCTACATCGTTGACGGCAACGTGACAGTCTTCATCGATGGTACGGAGCGGCAACTGGGTCCCGGGGGCTTCGCGTTCGTGCCGCGCGGGAGCACCCATGGATTCCGGCTGGACTCCGATGAGGCGACGCTGCTGCTGCTGATCAGTCCCGGCAACGCGGGCCATGAATCTATGTTCCGCGAGATGGGGGAACCGGCGGACCTGCCGGAGGTGCCGGCCCCATCCTCGGTCCACGTCGACCCGGGCCTGTTGGCCGCAATCGCGGAGCGCCACGGAACGATCATCGTCGGGCCACCACCTGGAAGCTGAGGTTGAGTCGAGCTCGGGCTCGCCCAACGTCGGCTAATTGACACGCGCCGCGTCACCGATCGGCTCTCGATTCGGACAGCAGACCGATAGTCTCGACAGGATCACTGCCCCGAGCGCAGACTGGGGCTGATATTGAAATGACATGCGGGTGCAGAGGAGCGCGGACTAATGACTAACGAGCCGATCGTTATCCAGCTTGAGGGCGAGGACACGGAAGGCCACGCGTCCGTGATCCAGGTGACGCCCAATGACGAGGCGTGGCTGAAGAGCCTTGGCGATTCGGAGAAGACGATCCGGATTCGCCTGCCAGCCGATGACGACGACACCGAGGGCCACCTCGCGTCGGCGATCGTGAACGTCCTCGTCAGCGATGACGACGACACCGAGGGCCACGCGATCAGCCTCCAGTTCCCGTCCATCAAGGCGGCGAACGAGTTCCGGCGCAACGCGATGGCCGCAGGCCTCATCACGGCAACGATCGCGCTCGGTGCCATCGGTGGTGCCGCACTCGGATCGGCTGCCGGCAACGCGGTGAACGACAGCGGCGCCGTGTCGGGCCAGTACTCCGTCGAGAACCTGGGCGGCACCCAGTTTGCCGGACAGGCAGTGGCCAACCAGGGCCAGTTCACGGTCGAGAATCTGGGCGGAACGCCACTGGCGCAGCGCCAGGCCGCAATCCTCGGCCAGTTCGACGCCGACAACATGGGCGGCACGCCGGCCGCCGCGGCGAGCACCAACCTCGGCCAGTTCGACGCCGACAACATGGGCGGCACGCCGGCCGCCGCGGCGAGCACCAACCTCGGCCAGTTCGATGCCGACAACATGGGCGGCACGCCCGCCGCCGCCTCGAGCTCCAACCTGGGCCAGTTCGATGCGGACAACATGGGCGGCACACCGGCGGCGGCGAGCTCGAGCCTCGGACAGTTCTCGGTCGACAACATGGGCGGCACGCCTGTGAGTGACGCGGGCGCAGGCCAGGGCCAGTTCGACGCCGACAACATGGGTGGCACCCCGCAGGCCGCCCAGGACGACGACAGCGGCGCGGTCAACCCGAAGGGGCACACTCCGCGCTGAACGGCTCCGAGCAACGCAGACGCCGGCTTCTCAACAGCCGGCGTCTTCGCGTGCCCGGGCCGACGTCTGAGGGTCGGGCAGCCGTCGCCGATCGGTTGCCGCCCGACATACGATGGGCGTCCCAGCGGTGCTCGCAGCACCGCGCTACCGCCACGGAGGTCTCGTCGATGTCACTCGAGCGCATGCCCGGACCGGTGGGTTCCGAACCGGCACCTCCCATCGCCGATGGGGGTGGTGGAGGATCTCCGGTCGCACTGCGGTTGCAGGTCCTGGCCACCGAGCACTGGGGCCTGCTCGCCACGCGATCGCTGGCGTGGAACGAGTCGTTCACCCGGGCCGGCATGTTCCTGTCCACGCTGTCGGGCGCGATCGTTGCGCTGGCCCTGGTCGCCCAGGCGACCGCCTTCGGCAGCGAGTTCGTGCTCTTTGCGCTCGTGATCCTGCCGGTCGTGCTGTTCATCGGGATCACGACGTACCTCCGGATGGGATCGTCGAACTATTACGACGCGCTCTGCGTGGTCGGCATGAATCGGATCCGGCACGCCTACCTGCAGATCACGCCCGAGGTCGAGCCATACCTCGTGATGGGCACCTATGACGACGAGGAGGCCGTCAACCTCTCCATGGGTGCGGTGCCGAACGCCAACTTCATCGTCTACATCTTCGCTTCCACGCCGTTCGTGGTGTGCGTGATCAACTCGGTCATCGCGGGCGTGATCGCCACCCTCCTGGCACAGCAGCTCGGCCTCGGCACGCCTCTGGCGATCGCGCTGACCGTCGTTGGCGCGCTCGTCATCTTCGGCCTGCAAATCGTCATCGCGACCCGCGGCATCGCGGCGGCGGTGGCCGCCTACAAGCCCAAGTTTCCTGCGCCGCCGGCCAAGGTGGAGGCTGACGGCGGCTGATTCCACGTCGATGTCCCTCGCGTTTGCGCGTAGGCGCGCGCATCAGCCAATCAGTGGCCGAACCTTGCGTCGACGGGTACGAAGCAGCCACGGAGGGGCCCGGTGTGGCCGTTGTGTGCCCACGGCAAATTCGGCCAGTGAGTGGCCGTACGTCACCTCTCGAGCAAGCTTCAGGGCGCGGCGGGGTAACGCGGGCACGCGGCTTGCTCACCTTGAGACAGAGATCGTGAAGCGAGGGATGGAGATGCGTTCGCACCGATTCGGGCCTGCATGGCTCGCGCCGATCATTGGACTCCTGCTCGTTCTTGCGGCCTGCGCGGCCGAAGATGGGGGCAGCACAAGCGCTGGATCGTCGGGGGCAGGCGGGGGCGAACCAACCGCGGACTATCCTTCCGCCGATCTCAGCATCATGGCCCCGGCCGATCCGGGCGGCGGCTGGGACAGCACCGCTCGGGCGATGCAGCCGGTCCTCGAGGAAGTCGGCGGCGTCGGCGCCGAGGTCTATAACGTCGGCGGCGCCGGCGGGACCATCGGCCTTGCGCAGTTTGCCGAAGAGACAACGGGTGACCCGTACCAGCTGATGGTGATGGGGCTCGTCATGGTGGGCGGGATCGTGACGAACGACTCGCAGGTGACGCTCGATGACGTGACGCCGATCGCCAGCCTCACCTCCGAGCAGGAAGCCATCGTGGTGCCCGCCGACTCGGAGTACGAGACACTCGAGCAGCTCGTTGACGCCTGGAAGGCCGACCCGACCGCGATCTCGTGGGCCGGTGGCTCCGCGGGCGGGACCGATCACATCCTGGTCGGGTTGCTTGCCCAGGAGGCCGGCGTTGATCCGTCCGGCATCAACTACGTTCCCAACTCCGGCGGCGGTGAGGCGGTCAACGCCATCCTGTCGGGAGCCGTGACGGCCGGCGTCTCAGGCGTGGGCGAGTTCGCCGACCAAGTCGAAGCCGGCGAGATGCGATGGCTGGCCGTGTCCGGCGAGTCCGCGCCCGAGGGCATCGACGCGCCGACCATCGCGGACTCCGGGTATGACGTCGTCCTCGAGAACTGGCGCGGCGTGATGGGTGCGCCCGACCTGAGCGACGCCGATCGCCAGGCGGTCGTGGGCCTGATCACCGAGATGCACGACTCCGAGGCCTGGCAGACAGCGCTCGAGGAGAACGGTTGGGGCGACTTCTTCAAGGCAGGGGACGAGTTCGAGTCGTTCCTCGGCGAGGAAAAGACGCGCGTCGAGGGGGTGCTCGCCGAGATCGGCTTGACCGGCAGCTGACACTCGTCCGATGACCACGGAGGAACGCGGGCCGACGGGCGCTCGGGGAGGCAGCCTGCTCGGCCCCCGTATCGTGGCCGGCGCGCTGCTGGCGCTCGCCGTGATCTTGATCGTCTCCGCGATCGGGATCGCCCGCGGCGGCGGCTACAGCGTCATCGGGCCGGCGACCATCCCGTTCGTGGTTGCCATCGGCCTGCTCGTGCTGGGCGCGATCTTCGCCCTGCGCACCACAGTGCTTCCCGACACGGACCTGGCCGGCCTCGCTGCCGAGGAGGAGCGTGCCACGCATTGGCCGACGGTGGGCCTCACGGCCCTCGCCTTGGTCGGCTATTCGCTGGCACTCGATGGCTTCGTGCTCGGGCCCCTCGACGTTCCCGGGCTCGGCTACATCGTGGCGACCGGGCTCTTTCTGCCCGTCACCGCCCGCATCCTGGGCAGCCGGTCGCCGATCCGCGACGTCATCGTGGGGCTCGGGGTCGGCATCGTGATCTACTTCGGCTTCACCGAGTTCCTGGGAGTCCGGCTGCCGGCCGGGATCCTCGGCCCGCTGCTGTAGGGACGGGCACCGGCATGGATGTGCTCGGCGACCTTGCCGGCGGTTTCGGAACCGCGCTCTCGCTGCAGAACCTGCTCTTCGCCGGCGTCGGCGTCACGCTCGGCACGCTGGTCGGCGTGCTGCCGGGAATCGGGCCTGCGCTGACTGTCGCACTCCTGCTGCCACTCACCTACAACTTCGACGCGACCGGCGCGTTCATCATGTTCGCCGGTATCTACTACGGTGGTATGTACGGCGGATCGACAACCTCGATCCTGCTCAACACGCCCGGCGAGTCCGCCTCGGTCGTCACCACCATCGAAGGCTTCCAGATGGCAAAGCGCGGCCGAGGCGGCGCGGCGCTCTCGACGGCGGCGATCGGCTCGTTCGTGGCGGGCACCATCTCGACCCTGGCGATCACGTTCCTGGCGCCGGTCATCGCGGGGTTCGCACGCTCGTTCCAGCCGGCGGATTACGTCGGGCTGATGGTGGTGGCGTTCGCAAGCATCACCGCCCTTCTCGGCCGCTCGATCCTGCGCGGCATGCTGAGCCTCTTCATGGGGCTCTTCATTGGTCTCATCGGGATTGACGTCACGACCGGACAGCAGCGTTGGACGTTTGGCGTCCCTCAGCTGCTCAACGGGCTCGATGTCGTGGTCGTGGCGGTCGGCCTCTTCGCGGTGGGGGAGGCGCTGTACGTTGCGTCACGCCTGCGACACGACAAGGAGGAGATCGTCCCGGTCCGCGGGTCGCTGCTCATGAACCGCGACGAGCTGAAGCGCTCCTGGAAGCCGTGGCTGCGCGGGACCGCGCTCGGCTTCCCGATCGGCGCGCTGCCGGCCGGCGGCGCGGAGATCCCGACCTTCCTGTCCTACGGGCTGGAGAAGCGGCTCAACCCGAAGGCGCCGTGGGGCAAGGGCGCCATCGAGGGCGTCGCCGGCCCCGAGGCCGCCAACAATGCCGCCTTCTCCGGCGTGCTTGTCCCGCTCCTGACGCTCGGCATCCCGACATCGGCTACCGCGGCGATCCTGCTGGTGGCCTTCCAGATCTACAACCTGCAGCCGGGACCGCTGCTGTTCGAGAACTCGCCGGACCTGGTTTGGGCCCTCATCGCCAGCCTGTACGTCGGCAACGTCATGCTGCTGGTGCTCAACCTGCCGCTCATCCGCCTCTGGGTGAAGATCCTGGCGATCCCGCGCCCGCTCCTCTATGCCGCGATCCTCGTCTTCGCCACGCTCGGCGTGTACAGCCTCGCGAACTCGCTGGTTGACGTGCTGATCATGTACGCCATCGGCGTGATGGGCTTCTTCATGCGCCGATACGACTTCCCGGTCGGACCGATGATCCTGGGGGTGATCCTCGGACCGATGCTGGAGAAGCAGGTGCGCACCGCCCTCCAGATCAGCCAGGGCGACCTGAGCGTCTTCGTCACGCGGCCGATCTCGGCCATCCTCCTCCTCACGGCCGCCGCGGCGCTCGTGCTCCCGTACCTGCCACGCCTATTCGGCCACGGCAAGCGCCTGGTGTTCGGGTCGGGCTCCGACGACTGACGACCCGCGCAGCGGATCGGCGCGCTCGCGAGACGAAGGTAAGATCGGCCGATGTTCGCCGACGGATGGACCTGCCGCGCCTGCTGGAAGCCGAACCGCGACAGGGATCCGGTCTGCCTTCGATGCAAGACGCCACGAGAGGCCGATGATGCGGAGGTCGAGGAGCGGCGGGCAGCGGCCGCCGCACGTGCGGCGCAGCCGGAAGCGGTGCCGGACATCGTCGTGGCGCTGCCGGTGGTGATCTTCCGCTCCTATGCCAAGGTCTGGATGCGAAGCGGGCTCGGCCTGCTGGCGCTGCCGCTGCTGCTCGCCTTCGGCGGCGTGACCGATGTCGGCTCCCTGCTCTTCACCGGCGGCTTTGCCGCGGCCCTGGTCGTGACCGGGTTCCTGGCGGGCGAGGTCTCGGAGGGCATGCGCGACCGTGAGGTGTGGGCATTCGCCATCGGCGTCGCGCTCTCGGTCGTGGCGGTCATCGGATCGGTCCTGGCCTTCCAGGTCTTCGCGCCGGACCTCGTCAACCCAGGTGCCATCCGATGGGCGAGCGTGATCGTGTTCGGCGGCGCTGGAATCGCGGCCGTCGCCGGCCTGGTGATGATGTTCACGCACCGCGAACGTTCCTGACGTCGGAGCGGCGGTTCAAACCACCCCGGGTCGCAGCATGAGCCAGCCGTGGACGTCCGTGTTGGGGAGCGTCAGCTCCTCGACTACCTCGAATCCGAGGCGCTCGTAGAGGAGCACGTTGCGGGCGGTGGCGGTCTCGAGGTAGCAGGGAATGCCATCGCGTCGGCTTCGCTCCAGGACCGGCTGCATCAGCGCGGTGCCGATCCCCTCGCCCTGGCGATCGGGCTCGACCCCCAGCGCCGACAGGTAGAAGTGCGGACGCGGAGCATGGTGACGATGTCGCTCCTCGAGCGCGGCGATCGCGCTCGTCACCTGGCGCAGCCGACGCCAGCCCGCCAGTCGACCGATGGCTGGCATCATCCGCAGGCTGTCGATGACCGACGGCCCGCCGTGGCCGGGCGGGATCCAGAGCGCTACCCCTGCGTGGTCATCGGTCGTGTAGGTCTCCGCCAGGTGGGCCGATCCGAACCGCAGGATGCCGCCCCAGCCATCGCGCATCCGCTGGTTGCGCTCGGGCGCATCGCCGGCCAGGAACGAGTAGAACGGATCGTGAGCGAACGCCCGCGCGAGCGTGGCCGCCATCTCGGGGATCTCCCGGCTGTCTGCGCGCCTCACGGGACTCGGCACCACGCGCCTACCTTCGGAGGTCGATCCGACGATTCGGCGGCTCCGGCTGCGTGTCGAGCTCGACGAGGGTCCAGCCCGGCAGCGGGTCGCGTCGCTTCGTGCCGTCCGAGCTGAGGACCTCGGCCGCGCGGCGCACGAGCGTGCGGGCGGCCTTCTGCTCGCCGGCCGGCAGATCCTCCACCAGTGCCTCCAGTCGCAGCTCGATGAGGCGGGCCGCCACCGCGGGAAGCAGCCCTTCGCGGTCCCGACGCACGACAGCCTCGGCATCGGCCACGCCCTCGCGCTCGAGCGCGCCGATCAGCCTGCGCACGCCGGTCACCTCGGCCTTCGAGAGCTTGTCGATCCAGGTCGGCGGGGGAGGCGCCGGTGGCTCATCGCGTTGCTTTGGCTGCTTCTTCGGCACGGTGCGCGGCCGTCGGGCCGGCTTCGACGCCCGCGCGTCGGGCAATGCCGCGCGAACCGCCTTGAGCGTGGAGAACGGACCCTGGATCAGCTCCTGGCCGAACTCGTTGGTCTGCGCCGAGTCCACCAGGAACCACCCGACATCGGCTTCTCGGATCTCGAATCGCTCGTCGCCGGTGCGGTAGGTGCCTGCCTGCTGGCGCACCAGCTTGTCCGGATCGGCGGTCGCATCGGTCTTGCTGCTAGCGTTCGGCTTTGCTGCCTTTGCCATGTCGTCAAGCCTAGCGCCTCGATCCTGATGGAGACCACATGACCGATCTCGCCGATCTCGAGCACATTCCGCCGATCCAGGTCTTCCCCGGCGTGCGCGTGCGTCGCGTCCAGGGGAACCTCGTCACCCTCGCGGTGGTCGAGCTGGACCCGCTGGCCGTCGTCCCGGAGCATCGCCACGCGGCCGAGCAGCACGGCATGGTCATCACCGGGCAGATGGACTTCCGGGTGGGTAGCGAGCGGCGCACGCTGGGCCCGGGTGGCACCTGGCGCATCCGTTCCGACGTCCCGCACGAGGCTCATGCCGGACCGGAGGGTGCGGTGGTCATCGACGTCTTCTCCCCGATCCGCGCCGACTGGGACGCCTTGCCGGCGCTCGAGCCCACCGCGCCCGTGTGGCCCAGCGATTGACCGCCCCGCCCGATTCCCCGTGACATCGACAGGCTTTGCTCGTTCGTAGGTAGCAGGGAGCGCTATCCTCGCGCGACCGAGCTTGCAGCTTCGACGGAGGTCTCCAGATGGTCCGTGGTGCGCGATACGCATTCGTCGTCCTGGCATGGGCGTTCGTGGCGGGGGTGATCCTCCAGGTCTTCTTCATCGGCCTGGGCCTCTTCGTGTCGCCCAAGAACCTGGAGCTGCACGTCGCCTTCGGCTGGTCGGTCCTGCACCTGTTCCCGATCCTCATCCTGATCGCCGCCGCGCTGGCGCGCGCCGGCCGGACCCTGATCCTGCAGGCGGCGGCCCTGGCGGTCCTCATCTTCTTCGTGCCGGCGCTGCCCCTCCTTCGGACCGATATGCCGATGCTCGCCGCTCTTCACCCCGTCGGCGCGGTCCTCGGCTTCTGGCTGGCCACCGTTCTCGCGCGCGGCGCGACCCGCCTGGTGCGCGGGACCGAAGCGGCCGCGCCGCCGCCGGCGACCGCCCCGATCGGCGGTTGAGGTCGCCAATGGAGGATCGAGAGCCGGCGGACTGCTGCGGGCCTCCGGCTGATCCGCGCGTCGCGCGACGCTTCGATCGATCCTGGAGCGACTGGGACGACCAGGATGGCTATCCGCAGATGGTGGACGTCTCGGCACTGCTCCTCGACCACCTTCGAGATGCCCCGCTCGTCCGTCCCAGCGTGCTCGAGATCGGGTGCGGCACGGGCGGCGTGAGCGTGGCGCTGCTGGAGATGGGCGCTCGGCAGGTCAAGGGGGTCGACCTCTCCCCGGCCAGCGTCGATCTGGCGCGACGCAGGGCCGCGGCGGCCGGATTCGCGGAGCTGGCGACGTTCGAGGTCGGCCAGGGCGCCGCAATCCGCGATCAGCCTCACGACTGGGTCATCCTCGACCGCGTGCTGTGCTGCGACGGACGCCCCGATCAGATGCTCGACGCGGTCATCGGTGCCGCCCGCCGGCGGGTCGCGCTCTCGGTGCCGGAGTCGCGCGGCTGGCGCGGGCTGATCAATCGCCCGATGTGGGCGGCTGAGTACGTTTGGGACCTGCTCACCGGTGGCTGCCGCGGCTACGTCCACGACCTGCGTCGGATCGAACGGCGACTGGCCTCGGCGGGGTTCGTGCCGGTGACCAGCGGCCGCGCGGGCCTCTGGCACGTGGGTGTCTACGACCGCACCTGATCCGCGCCGACGCGGTTCCGGCAGGGCCGCCGTATGCTTGCCGCATGTCGCTCTATCGGCTCGAGGAAGATCCGCAGCTCGAGGCGCCAACCCTGGTGGCCGCGCTCGAGGGCTGGGTGGATGCCGGCTCGGCCGGCACGACGGCCGCGGCCCAGCTCTCGCAGGAGGGCACCCTCGTCGCCACCTTCGATGCGGACGCCATCTATGACTTCCGCGCCCGCCGGCCGACCCTCGATATCGTCGATGGACGCCCGATGAGCCTGAACTGGGCCGAGCTGCGACTGACCGCCGCCCGTATCGGCGACCGGGACCTGCTGGTGCTCAGCGGCCCGGAGCCGGACTATCGGTGGCGCGAGCTTGCCACGGACGTGGTGGAGCTCGCCAAGCGGCTCGGCGTGGCGAGCTGGGCGAGTCTCGGCGCCATCCCGGCCGCGGTGCCGCACACCCGTCCGGTGCCGATCCTGGCGACCGCATCGGCTCCCGGCCTGCTGCCAGAGGGCATTCGCCAGGGCCCTGCCGGCCTGCTGCGCGTGCCGGCGGCGCTGCTCTCGGTGCTCGAGCTGACGGCCTCATCCTCCGGCATCCCCGCGGTCGGCTTCTTCGCCCAGGTGCCCCACTACGTCAACGCGTCGTATCCAACAGCCTCGATCGCCCTGCTCACGGCCCTCGGCAAGCACCTTGGGATCGAAGTCCCGGTCGGCACGCTGGCGACGCGCGCCCTCGAACGCCGAAACATGCTCGACGCGGCGGCGGCGAACGACGAGGACACCAAGGCGCACGTCGAGCGTCTCGAGCTCCTGGCCGATGAATCACGGCTGCCCGAGGGTGATGAGCTGATCGCCGACATCGAGCGCTTCCTGCGCGAGGGCGGGAGCGATGACGAGCCGGACGAGGGCGGCGGCTCGCGCCTCCACTAAGGTCTGCTGGGCCGTAGCCCGTCAGCCCTTCTTTTTCTTGCCGCCCGCGGCGACCGGTGCCGGCCGGTCGAGGATCTCGTCGATCGCGCGGCGCGCCTGGAAGGCCGAGCGGTAGGAGTTCTGCGCTCGTGGGGCGTCTGCATCGGCGCGGATGTACCAGCTGCGCTCGCCGGCGCCGTAGGAGATCTCGTAACCGCGATGCTCCTCGGCCGGGCGCGCCGCGTCATTGGCCAGCATGATGGTGGCTTCGCGAGCCGTCTTGGGACGGCAGGTCGCGCAGCGGGATTCGAACAGTCCGTGCTGACAGCGGCGGCATGAGGCGCAGTGCTGCTCCTCGAACCCATGGATGCATCGGTCGGTCATATGCCGCCTCTTTCGTGTGAGCTCCTAGCGTACACCCAAACGATGTGGTACATTTCGCACACGTGTTCGATTGGCGCACCGGTCTGCGCCGCTTCCTTCATCCGAAGTCCGATCCGAATTCACCATTCGCCCTGACCGGGCCCCGCGTCTGCGGGAGGGCCTCGTCAGGAGCTTCCTCACCTTGTCTTTCTCTAACCTCGGGCTTCAGCCCGACCTGCTCCGCGCTGTGGCGCGCCAGGGTTACACCGAACCAACTCCCGTCCAGCGCGAGGCGATTCCGCTCGTCCTCGAGGGACGCGATCTGCTCGCCGGCGCCCAGACCGGCACCGGCAAGACGGCAGCCTTCGTGCTGCCGATCCTCCAGCGCCTCGCGGCGCGCCCGGTCAACCATCGGGGCATCCGGGTCCTCATCCTCGCTCCCACGCGTGAGCTCGCCATCCAGGTCGAGCAATCCGTCCGGACCTACTCGGGCGGCAGCGTTCGCTCGACCTCCATCTACGGAGGCGTCGGGTTCGGCGGCCAGGTCGGCGCGCTGCGCCGTGGCGTCGAGATCGTCGTGGCCACGCCGGGTCGCCTGCTCGACCATGCCCGACAGGGAACCATCGACCTGCGCAGCGTCGAGATCCTCGTCCTCGACGAGGCCGATCGCATGCTCGACATGGGGTTCATCCGCGACATCCGGCAGGTGCTGGCGCTGCTGCCGGACCGCCGCCAAAACCTTCTCTTCAGCGCCACCTTCTCCCGCGACATCCGCTCGCTGGCCGAGGGACTGCTGGACCGGCCCGCATCGGTCCAGGTCACCCCGGAGAACACGGCCGTCGAGCTCGTGGAGCAGGTCGTCTACCGTGTCGATCGTGAACGCAAGCGCGAGCTGCTGACGCACCTCGTGCGGACGCGCCAGATCGACCAGGCACTCGTGTTTACCCGCACCAAGCACGGGGCGAACCGACTGGCGGAGCAGCTCAACCGCGACGGCATCGCGGCGGCAGCCATCCACGGCAACAAGTCGCAGCCGCAGCGAGTGCGTGCGCTTGCCGACTTCAAGGCCGGCCGAGTGCTGCTGCTGGTGGCGACCGAGGTCGCGGCACGCGGCCTAGACATCGAGGCGCTTCCGCACGTCGTCAACTTCGAGCTGCCGATGGTGCCGAACGACTACGTCCATCGCATCGGCCGAACGGGCCGCGCAGGCATCACTGGGACCGCGGTCTCGCTCGTGTGCGTCGACGAGGCGCCGCTGCTGCGCGATGTCGAGCGGCTCCTGGGCGGCCCGATCCCCTCGCGCGTGATCGAGGGCTTCGAGCCGAACGCCGCCATCCGTCCCGAGCCGATTCGCCTGCGGACGGGCCAGCACAGCGGCCAGCGTCGCAACGCCCCGGCGGCGCGACACGAGTCCGGCGAGCGCGGCCGCGTCCGCTTCGGGGCCGGGCGTCGACGCCAGCCGCGACGAGTTGCGAGCAGCTTCCAGCGCTAGCCGCTCCGGAACGAGCAAACGCGCCGCTTGCCTGATCGGCGGGCGGCGCGTAGGCTGCGCGCATCGTGACCGACATTCGCCGCAGCACCTGCACCTGTAGCTGTCGCTAGGCGGGAAGAGCTCCGCTCCCCGTCTCATCGGCGCATCCCCTCGGTCCGCCGGCCCCTGAGGCCCTCCTCCCGCCAAACCCTCGTCTCCCACTTCCTGACTTCCTGCCCGCCAATCCTCGGAGCATCGCAATGACCGCTCGCACTCGCACCGCCCATCCGTACCGCGACCTCGACGTCATCGACACACGGGCGCCGCGCTTCAACCAGGCGACCGTCGGCGTCGTGTCGCTGATCGCCGTCGTCACCGGCTGGTGGCCGCTGCTCGGGCTGCTCGCCGCCCAGCTGGGGATCGGCCTTCGCTTCGGCCGTCGTTACTGTCTTCCCTGCGTCGCGTACTTCGAGCTCGTTCAGCCACGCTTCGGTGAGGGCGAGATCGAGGATTCGCGACCGCCGCGCTTCGCGAACCAGGTCGGCCTGGTCGTTCTTGGCTCAGCCACCGTAGCGCACGCCGTCGGGCTGACCATCATCGGCAACAGCCTTGGCCTGATCGTTGCCGGACTCGCGCTGCTTGCCGCCACCACCGGCTTCTGCGTGGGCTGCGAGATGTACCGCATCGGCGCGCAGCTGCGTGGCGTTCGTCGTCGAGAGATCGATCGGGTCGAGCTCGCGGAGCTGGGCGAGCCGCGGGGCACCGGTGCCGGCGACGAGCTGGTGGTGGCCTTCAGCCATCCACTCTGCACCGAGTGCCGAACCGTCCTCGGTGAGCTGGAGGCGGGGTCGGAGCGGTGGGTCAGCGTCGACGTGCGCGATCGGCCGGACCTTGCGCGCAAGTACGGTGTCGCGCTGGTGCCAACCCTGGTCCGCGTTACGGCCGACGGCCGCGTGCTGAACCAGTTCGCCGGCTAGGACCGGTCGAAGATCGTCAGATGATGGGCGGGCGGTCCGGCTCGACCGTCGCCTGGTTCTTCATCACCGCGTCGACCTCGGAATCCGAATCGAGGTTCAGCGGCGCACCCTCGGTGCGCGGGCCTTCGGTCGGCGCCTCCGACCAGTCGCCCTCGGTGACCTCCGCCGCCGTCAATGAGATGCCGATCTCCTTGAGCTCCGGGCGAACGTGCGCAAGCGTCGCCGCGGGAAGGTAGTGGTGGGTGGCGTTGATCAGGCCCGTCTTCACCAGGATGTAGCGATCCGTCGTCTCCTCGACGTGACCGACGCCCTGGTCATCGGCGGTTTTGACCGACCACCCGTTCTCGATGCCGTGGATGTCATTCGTCGTCATACCCGGCCAAGCCAGCACATCGCGTGCCGCATCATGGGCCGATGAGCAACGAGCTGACGATCCGCCTCGCCGACCCAGATCGGGACGCCGCGGCCATCGCCGCCATCTACGGCCCGGCCGTCGAGGAGACGATCGCCTCCTTCGAGGATCCCGCACCCCAGGCCGACGAGATGGCGGGTCGCATCCGCAGCACCCTGGCACGCATGCCCTGGCTGGTGGCCGAGAGCCACGGGCGCGTGATCGGCTACGCCTACGCCGGACCGCACCGGGAGCGGGCCGGGTATCGATGGTCCGTGGACGTGTCGGCGTACGTTGACCGCGAGTGGCATCGTCGTGGCGTCGGTCGAGCCCTGTACGACGCTCTGCTGCCGCGCCTGCCGGTCGCAGGGCTTTGTCAACGTGTACGCCGGGATCGCGCTGCCGAACCCAGCGAGCGTGGCGCTCCACGAGTCGATCGGCATGTGGCGCATCGGCGTCTACGAGCGCGTCGGCTACAAGTTCGGCGCATGGCACGACGTCGCTTGGTACGGCATCCGCATCGCGGATCCGCCCGGCCCTCCCGACGAACCGATCCCGCTGCCGGAGCAGCCGTCCGGGGCTTGACTCTCGACCTACCGGAGACCGCATCCTGCGCGCAATGGATGAGCTGCTGACCATCGGGCGATTCGCGCGACTGAGCGGGCTCAGCATCGGCGCCCTGCGCCACTACCACGAGCTCGGCCTCCTTCAGCCGCACCGGATCGACCCCGGGACGGGTTATCGCTTCTATGTCGCCGGCCAGCTGGACGAGGCGCGGCTCATCGGCCGGTTACGAGAGCTCGAGCTCGCGTTGCCCGAGGTGCGGGCAATCCTCGACGCCGTTGCGAGCGAACGTCGCCTCTTGCTGGCAGCGCATCGGTCCCGACTGACCGCACTGTTGGCGAGGACCCAGCGACAGATCCATTGGCTCAACCAGGCAATCGACCACGAGGAACCGATCATGACCACCGCTTCAACAGTCACCGATGTCGGCGATCGCCGCCAGCTGGCCGTTGACCTGTTCAACCACGTCTGGACCCTGATCGAGAATCCGGACCGAACACCGATGCAGGACGACGAGATGCTTCATGCCGCCCACGCCAGCCGATACCACTGGGGCGAGGTCGGGGAACCGGTCAACCTGGCCCGCGGGGAGTGGCAGTGCTCCCGCGTCTACTCCGTGCTCGGCCGCCCCGAGCCTGCCCTGTGGCACGCCCGGCGCTGCGTCGCGCTGTGCGAGGAGCACGGGATCGGGGACTGGGACATCGCGTTCGCGCACGAGGCGGTCGCGCGCGCGTTGCGCGTCGCCGGCGACCATGACGGAGCCGATGCGGCCGTTGCCCACGCCCGCGAGCTCGCCGAGAGCATCGCCGAGGGCGAGGACCGCGAGCTTCTCGAGAGCGATCTGGCGACGATTGACCGCGCCGGCTGAGCATTCCGCTGTACAACCGCAGTTCAGCCGCAGGTAAGGTTGGTAGCGTGGCCGGCAACCGCGGTCCAAACCGGCGCAACCAGAGCGCAGGTACGTGGTTCGCCAGCAAGCGGGGTGAACGACATGCGTCGCAGTCCAGTCCTTCTCTCGGTGCTCCTGTCGCTCGTCATGGCGGTGCCGTGGCTCGGGGTGGCGTCCGCTCCCGCCGCCGCGGGTAGCGCGTGCGATTTGAAGCTCAGCCTGGTCGACGGGGTGCAGACCGACGGCACCCTCAGCGTGCGTGAGTGGGAGGACTTCGTCGTCTTTGGCTACGGATTCCCCGTCAGCAGCACGATCGACCTCGCGTTCGACTCGTCTGCCGGTGCCGCCGACTTCGAGGTCGCGACGGACGCGTCCGGCGAGTTCGCCGAGATCTTCTTCTTCGAGCGCGGCGCGGCCGGGAGCAACTGGACCGTGGTCGCGGACACGCGCCCGGTGGGTCAGTGCACCGCGGTCACGCAGGCCGACCTGACCGTCACCGCCGCGGATCCATACACCGACGTGATCGGCCACCCCTTCGACCGGGAGATCGCCTGGATGTACCGCGAGGGCATCACGACGGGCTGCGCGTCCACGCTGTACTGCCCCGAGGCCGCGGTGACTCGACAGCAGATGGCGTCCTTCCTCACTCGTGCGTTCGATCTGCCCGCCACGGTGACCGACTACTTCACCGATGACGCCGGCAGCGTCCACCAGGCGGACATCAACAGCCTTGCCGAAGCCAACATCACCCAGGGCTGCGGCCCGATGCTGTTCTGCCCGACCACCTCGGTCAGCCGCGAGCAGATGGCCTCCTTCCTGACGCGCGCGTTCGATCTGCCGGCAACGGCGACCGACTACTTCGTCGACGACGAGGCGAGCGACCACGAGGCCGACATCAACAGCCTGGCAGCGGCGGGGCTGACGACCGGCTGCGGGGACGGGACGACCTATTGCCCCACGGCGGCGATCACGCGGGGCCAGATGGCGGCCTTCCTGTTCCGCGCCATCTACATCGCAGGCTACGCGTACGTGCCGTAGGCGCCCACGGACCAACGGCGGCTGAGCAGCGGAGGGCTCGTGGACGGCAGGCCGACATCGGCCTAGGCTGAGCCGCACCATGAGCACCTTCCGCTACTCGCGATGGGATGGCAGCCAGCAGCTGCCGGCCTTCGATGCGGACGACGTGCTCGACGCACTCTCGGACGACATCCTGGCGGAAGGCGACGTCCGCAGAGCCCTCCAGCGGCTCATGCAGCGCGGGCTGCGCGGTACCCGCGGCGGCGACATTCCGGGGCTTCGCAAGATCATGGAACGCCTCCGGGCCAGGCGGCAGGCTGAGCTCGAGCGCGCCAACCTCGACGGGGTGCTCGACGACGTCAATCGGCGCCTCGACGAGATCCTGGAGACCGAGCGCCAGGGGATCGCCGAGCGCGTGAAGGCGGCCGAGCAGCGCGCGCTGGACGCGCCGCCGGGATCGGACCAGGACGCCGCCCGCATGGCGGAGCAGGTCATGCGCCGCACGGCTCGCCAGCGTGAGAACCGCCTCGACGCGCTGCCGCCGAACCTGGCCGGCCGCCTCAACGGCCTGCGTGACTACGAGTTCATGGACGACGCGGCCCGTGACGCGTTCAGCGAGCTGACCGACGAGCTGCGCCAGCAGATGCTGCAGACCTACTTCCAGGGGCTCAAGGAGGGCGTCGAGCGCGTGACGCCAGAGGACCTTGCCGGCATCCGCGAGATGGTGCGCGACCTCAACGCGCTGCTCGAGAAGCACGCCACCGGGGCCGATACGACCGACGACTTCGCCAGCTTCATGGCCCAGCACGGGCAATACTTCCCGCCCGGGATCTCGAACGTCGACGAGCTGATCGAGCACCTGCACCGCCAGGCATCGCAGATGGCCTCGCTGCTCAACAGCATGTCGCCGGAGATGCGGGACGAGCTGCGCTCGATGATGGACGAGCTGCTGCGGGACGATCGGCTGCAGATCGACATGGCGCGCCTGGCCGGCAACCTCCAGATGGCACGGCCCGATCTGCCATTCGGCGAGCCCTATCCGTTCGAGGGTGATGAGCCGATGGGCCTGGCCGATGCGATGGCCGCCATCGATCGCCAGCAGCAGTACGACGCCATGGAGGAGGCGCTCGGCGCCGCCCGGGATCCGGACGCGCTCGAGCGGGTCGACCCCGACTCGCTGCGCGACCTTGCCGGCGACGACGCGATCGACGACCTGCAGCAGCTCCAGGAGCTCACGCGTGCGCTGACCGATGCCGGCTACCTCGATCGCGACGGCGGCCGGCTCGAGCTGACGCCGCGCGCCGCGCGCAAGCTCGGCATGCGGGCGCTGACCGACATCTTCAGCCGACTGCGCCGCGAGGGGTTCGGCGGCCACGCCATTCCGCGCGGCGGCCGCGGCGGCGAGCCGACCGAGGAGACGAAGCGCTACGAGTTCGGCGACCCGTTCGCGGTCGACATCAACCGCACCCTGTTCAACGCCATGGCCCGCGGCGGCGCCGGCACGCCGGTCATCATCGGCCCGGACGACTTCGAGGTCAGCCGGTCGGAGGAGACGACGGTCTCCTCGACGGTGCTGCTGCTCGACATGAGCCGATCGATGCTGCTGCGCGGCTGCTCATCGGCGGCCAAGAAGGTGGCGATGGCGCTCCACACGCTCATCCACACCAAGTACCCGCGCGACCGGCTGTTCGTGGTCGGGTTCGCCTATTACGCGCGGCAGCTGAAGCCGGAGTCGATCCCGACCCTGTCGCCCTACGAGTTCGAGTACGGCACGAACCTCCAGCACGCGCTGATCATCGCCCGGCAGCTGCTTGGCCGATCCCACGGCGGCAACAAGGAGATCGTGGTCATCACCGATGGTGAGCCGACGGCGCACATCGACAACGGCCAGGTCGAGTTCGCCTATCCGCCGACCCTGCGGACCGTCCAATCCACGCTCCGCGAAGTGGGCCGATGCACCCGCGAGGGGATCGTCATCAACACGTTCATGCTCGAGCGGTCGCGGTACCTCTCCGAGTTCGTCGACCTGATGTCGCGCATCAATCGCGGGCGGGCGTTCTACGTCGAGCCCGAGCATCTCGGCGAGTACGTCCTGGTCGACTACGTCAACAAGAAGACGAAGCGAGTGGCGTGACGCCGGGTGACCCGTACCCACGGGTCATAGGTGGGCTGAGCCTGAGCTTCAGACGCGTTTCGCTCGTGGCACGGGTCAAATCGCGACACAGCCCTGGTCCTTCACCCGCTCCTTCGCGCTAAGACCCGCCCCACGGGTCAACCGTTGGCTGAGCCCGAGCTCCTCCGCGATCGACCCGCAAGTACGGGTCAAATCGCGCCCGAGCCCGGGTCGCGCATCCGCTCCTCCGCCCGTTGACCCGCCCCACGGGTCAAACGCGATTAGCGTGCCTGCTGCGTGCCTTTCCGCTCGTTTCCACGCTTGAAGTTGCCGGTCGCGCGGGCCATCAGCTGCTGGGCGGCGGGCCCATCGGCGCCGCTGACGCGGGAGGCGAACTTCGCCGCGGCCTTGCCGCGCAGGAGCGTCACGGGCGCGTCGTGATAGCGAATCACGATGGCGCCGTCGGCTCGGCTGAGCCAGCTGAACGGCTCGTGGGCGAGGGGATCGGGTACCGGCACCTCGCAACGATAGCGCCGGGTGGCAGAATCGAGAACGATGAAGATCGGAGTCCAGCTTCCCGAGGTCGAGCGCGTCGTGCCGTGGGCGGAGCTGCGCGAGATGGCGGTCACGGCGGAGCGTATCGGCCTCGACTCGCTGTGGGTGGGCGACCACCTGCTCTACCGCGGCGACGGCGAGCCGGCCCGCGGCCCCTGGGAGGCGTGGTCGACGCTGGCGGCGCTCGCGGCGGTGACCGAGCGGATCGAGATCGGTCCGCTGGTGGCGGCGACCAGCTTCCACAATCCGGCCATGCTGGCCAAGAAGGCGGCCACGGTCGACGAGATCAGCGCCGGCCGCCTCATCCTGGGACTTGGCGCCGGCTGGAACGAGGTGGAGTACGCCGCGTACGGCTACCCATTCGACCACCGCGTCAGCCGCTTCGAGGAGGCGTTCACCATCGTCCGGCTGCTCCTCTCCACCGGCCGCTGCGACTTCCACGGCACCTACTTCCAGCTCCACGACTGCGAGCTGCTGCCGCGCGGCCCGCGCCCCGAAGGCCCGCCGCTGATGATCGGATCGATCGGCGAGCGGATGCTGCGCATCACCCTGCCGCATGTCGCCGCCTGGAACGCGTGGTACCAGTGGTTCGGGAACAGCGTCGAGGGATACCTGCCCCTGCGTGACAAGGTCGACGCCGCGTGCCGCGACGTCGGCCGCGACCCGTCAACGGTCGAGCGCACGGTGGCAGTCCTGGTCGGATTCGCCGGCGCGGCCGGGCGCAGCTCTGCCGTGGCCGAGGAGAACTTCGAGCCGATCGAGGGCGATCCCGCGGTGCTCATCCCGGCATTGCGAGGCTTCGCCGATGCCGGCATCGGGCACGTGCAGCTCGTCCTGGACCCGATCACCGTCGAGAGCATCGCGGCCCTCGAGCCGACCGTCTCCGCGCTGGGCGGCTGATACCATCGGCCGCATGGACGAGAGCGCAGACGCGACCCCTCCACCGATGGCGGTCGGTCGCTCTGGGCGCCTCGAGGCGGCCGCCCTCGAGGCGGGCGGCGATCACGCAGTGCTCGTCCGGGAGACCGGCAGCCATGCCCGCAACCGCGCGCTGCTGACCACCGACAAGCTGCCGAGCGGCGAGCGACTTGTCGTCATGCCGCTCGACCAGGAGGTCGAGATCAGGGTCGATGGCGACGCGCTCGCGGTCTGGCTGGGCAGCGGAGTGCTGGGTGACGTTCCGCGCCAGCACCACGCCCTCCCACAGGCCGATGTTCCGCCCTGGGCAAGCATCATCGGCGGCGCGCTGCTCATCACGGTGCTCGCCTTCGCCGTCATCGGCTCGGCGGTCGTGTTCAGCTGGCTGACGAGGGCGCTCACGTGAGCGAGAAGGCGCAGATCGAGGTCCCGGCGACGGGCCTGGCTGCCATGCGGATCGACCTCGAGTTCGGCGGCACGGCCGACTTCGTCGACTCGTTCGAGCGTGCCCTGGCTCGCGGTGGCGAGCAGGGCGCCACGCTGGTGGCGGTGCTCGATCGGGGTGACCTGGGGATCCACCTGCCGCGTGTCGACGGCCCGTGCTGGAACTCGGTGCCGCTCTTCCACCTGCATCGAGGTGAGCAGCCGACGCCGGGCGACTGGGCGACCACCAGCGGCATCCTCGAGAAGCTGGAGCGGTACCGCTAGCCGATGCGCATCTACCTGTCGGTCGACATGGAGGGGCTTGCCGGGGTCGCGCATCCGCACCAGGTCGTGTTCGGGCTCAACGGCCTCGATCGCACCGACTACGACCGCAGCCGTGGGCTGATGGCCGGCGAGACGAACGCGGCGATCGATGCCGCGTTCGAGCACGGTGCGAGCGAGGTGGTCGTCAACGACTGCCACTGGCAGATGCGCAACCTGCGCGCGGAGGATCTGCACGACGGCGCGCGGCTCATCGTGGGCGACAAGCCGTACAGCATGACGCAGGGGATCGGCGGGCCGGGCGACGGCGCGTTCGACGCGGCGGCCTTCATCGGCTACCACGCCGGCGCTGGCCATCCGACCGGCGTGATCGCTCACACCTACTCGTCGGTCACCGTGCTCGAGATCCGTGCCAACGGCGTGCCGCACAACGAGGCGGGGCTCAACGCCATCCGGCTGGGTCACCACGGCGTGCCGGTCATGCTGGTGGCCGGCGACGACGCCCTCGCCACCGAGATCGAGGCGCTGCTCCCGTGGGCGGAGCGCGTGATCGTCAAGCGCGCGCTCGGTTCGAACGTGGCCGAGTCGCTGGCGCCGGCCGACGCCCACCGAGCCATCCGCGACGGAATGGAGCGCGCCATCGGCCGCCTGAGCGAGATGCGACTCTACGAGCCCGCACGGCCGATCGCCGGCGAGATCGACTTCCGGCTGCCGGCGATGGCCGACTACGCCTGCGTCCTTCCCGGCGTCGAGCGGATCGGGCCGCGCACGGTCGGCTTCAGCGCGGCCGACGGCGATACCTGGTACCGCACCTGCCTGGTGCTGACCCGGCTGGCAGCCATCCCGGCCGCCTAGCCAGCGCGCCGATGGAGGACGAGGAGCGTCGCCGGCTGCGGGAGCTCATGGGCCGGTTCGCGACCGGGGTCAGCGTTGTCGCCGCCCGCCATGGTCCGCTGCTGGCCGGCATGACCGCCAACGCGATCGCGTCGATCAGCATCGACCCACCGATCCTGATGGCGAGCATCGCGGTCAAGGCGGAGACGCATGGCGCCATCATCGGCAGCCACTCCTTCAGCGTGAGCGTCCTTGCCGACGACCAGCAGGCGCTGGCCGAGTGCTTTGCGCAGCCCACGACCGCGAACAAGCTCAAGCGCTTCTGCGACGCGGCGTGGCACGAGGCGGAGACGGGCTCGCCGATCCTGGAGGGCGCGCTGGCCTATTTCGACTGCCGCCTGACCGAGCGGCAGCCCGGCGGCGATCACACCATCTTCCTCGGGGAGATCGTGGCGGCCGGCTATCGCGAGGACGCGGCTCCGTTGCTGTGGTACGCATCTGGCTACCACCGCCTCTCCGACCCAAGCTGACGGGTCGGGCCGACATCCGCGCGAGTAACGGCATGCTCTCACGGGATATATCACTACTGAGATAACGGATGACAGCGCCGTGCTCTCATCGGGACTCCCCCTCGGCCCGATCAGAGTCGAGCTTCGTCAGTCGCCGCGGGCGCGACTCCGATCCCCGATGATCTGGCTGGCCGCCAGGCGGCCCGGCGCCCCCATCACGCAGCCGCCCGGGTGGGTGCCCGAGCCGCACTGGTAGTAGCCGGCAATCGGGGTCCGATACTGGGACCAGCCGGGGGCCGGGCGGAAGAAGAACATCTGCGGCGCCAGGAACTCGCCGGCGAAGATGTTCCCCTCCGACAGGCCGACGGTGCGCTCGATATCGAGCGGGGTCTGCACCTCGCGGTGGACGACGAGGTCCCCGAAGCCCGGGAAGAAGCGCTCGAGCGCAGCCTGCGCCTTATCGGCCATGCCCTCGCGTTCCGCGTCCCAGTCGCTCTCGCGCAGCTGGTACGGCGTGTACTGCACGAAGCAGGACATGATGTGCTTGCCGGGCGGGGCCATGTCCGGGTCGATGGTCGACTGGATCGCGCAGTCGATGTACGGATGCTCGCTGTACCAGCCGTACTTGGCGTCATCGAAGGCGCGCTCCAGGTAGTCGATCGACGGACCGATGTTCATGAAGCCGCGGTACAGGTCGGGGCTCGAGCCGAGCACCGGGTGCGACGGCAGCGCATCCAGCGCGAAGTTCACCTTGGAGCTGACGCCCTGGAACTTCATGCGGCGGATGTCCTCGACCAGGTCGTCGGGCATCTCACGTGGGTCGACGAGCTCGAGGAACGTGCGCCGCGGATCGAGCGCGCTGACCACCACGTCCGCGCCGATCTCGGTGCCGTCGGCGAGCGCCACGCCGGTCGCCTCGCCGTCGCGGGTCAGCACGCGCTCGACGGGCGCCTCGGTCCGGATCTCGGCGCCGAACGACTCCGCCGCACGGGCCAGGACCTGGGTGAAGCCGCCGTTGCCGCCCTTGTGGAAGGCCCACGTGCCGAACTCGCCGTCGTGCTCGCCGAGGGAGTGAAAGAGCAGGACCAGGCCACTGCCCTGTGAACGCGGGCCGACCTTGGAGCCGATGATCGACGACGAGGCCAGGTACCCCTTCAGCAGGGTGGACTCGAAGTAGTCGTCGAGGAAGTCGGCGGCGCTGCCGGTCAGCAGCCGCACTGCGTTGTGCAGGGTCCGCTTGTCGAGGCTGCGCAGCCGAGAGCCGACGGCCGCGAGCGCCAGCAGCTCCTCCGGATCGTCGCTGAACAGATCCGGCGGAACGGTGTCGAGCAGCGGCTTGATTGCCTGGCAGACACGGTCGAGGTCGTGGCTGTACTGCTCGTAGGCGTCGGCGTCGTGTGGCGAGATGCGGGCGATCTCGCGCAGCGTCTCGTCGTGGTCGCGGTTGAAGCGCAGGTACTCGCCGTCTTCGCCCGGGGCGAAGCGGGTCGACATCAGGAGCGGCATGAAGCCGTGCTTGGGCAGCTCGAGCTCCTGGATGATCTGCGGCCGCAGCAGCGAGAGTGCATAGCTGAACGTGGTGAACCAATAGCCCGGATGCAGCTCTTCGGTGATGGCCGCGCCGCCGACCAGGTGCCTGCGCTCGAGGATCAGCGTCTTCAGTCCGGCCCGCGCCAGGTAGGCGCCGTTGACCAGGCCGTTGTGGCCGCCGCCGACCACGATCGCGTCGTATCGGTCCGTGCTCATCGGTCTGGGCTCATAGGTCCATCAGGCGGTCTTGCGCTCCGGGTTGTACAGGGGCGTTCGCGCGACATGCGCCGCCACCTGCTCGTAGTGGTGGTCCACGGTGAACTCCAGGAAGACCCTGCTGCCCGGCTTGGCGAGGTCGGGCCGCACCCGCGCCAGCGCGATGTGCTGCTGCAGCATGGGCGAGTACATGATGCTGGTTGCATAGCCGACCCGCGTCCGATCGGCGTCGTAGACCATCCAGTCCTCGTGAATCGGTCGGTGGTCCTTCGGGGGAATGAGTCCCGCCTCGCTGTAGGCCCGCTCGTAATCCGCCCAGTCGACCACCAGCCCCACCATCCGCCAGCGTGACGATTTCTCGGCCCGCTCGCGCTCCAGCGCTCGGCGTCCGATGAAGGGGCGGTCGTCCTCTTCCAGCCCCTTGAACATCCAGGCCCAGCCCAGCTCGAGCGGCGTTGACCGATGCGCGTCGTTGAACGCGAACCGGCTGGAGTCGAAGTCCGCGCCGAGGAGCAGCAAGCCGGCCTCGATGCGCAGCATGTACAGGGCGCCCATGCCGTAGGGCAGCACCCCGTAGCCGTCAGCCGCATCCCAGACCGTATCCCAGACCGTGGTCGCGTCAGGCGTGTCGACCCAGATCTCATAGCCGAGGTCACCGGTGTAGCCGGTCCGGCTGACGGTCACCGGCCGCCCGCCGATGATGCCGGTCGTGATCCCGAAGAAGGGCAGCTCGCTCGCCGATGGGACCAGGCGCGTCACCAGGTCGCGCGAGCGAGGCCCCTGCACCGCCAGCGCGCCGATATCCAGGCTGACCTCCTCGATGGTGACCGCCAGGCGTCCGATGCGGTCGGCGAACCAGGCGAAGTTCGGCTCGGCCGCGGTCAGCAGGTACTCGTCGGGCGCGCGGTGCTGGATCACGCCGTCCTCGAGGACGAAGCCACGCTCATCGAGCCAGGTCGTGTACTGGGCGTTCCAGGGCGGGCAGCGCCGAATGTCGCGCGCCAGCATGCCGGACAGGAAGCGCTCGGCGTCAGGGCCGGCGATGCGGTACTTGTAGAGCGGCGAGGTGTCGAAGATGCCCGCGCTGTTGCGGACGGCGAAATACTCGAACTTGTCCGATGCCTGGTAGCGGGTCACCACCACGTGTCCCGACCAGTGCTGCCACAGGCCGGTCTCGTTGAGCGCGCTGGTTCGTTCGTGGAAGGGCGTGGTGCGGATCATCCGTGCGAGAGGATACCGGCTGGGCCCTGGCGCGTGCTTCAACGCGACCCTCTTCGGCGTCAGCGTCTATATCGTTGGTGATATATCCGATGACAGCGGCGGGCCGCACGAGGAGTGCGGTTCGTCTTCAGCCGGAGGGCGCGGTTGCCAGCTGGCTCTCGACGGCCGAAACAAAGTCGGCGAAGTCGAACGGCTTGCGGACGACCGGTGCCAGAGCCGAGAGCCGATCCGCCTCCTCGTCGTCGATGGCCGTGACGAACAGCACCGGGATGTCGCGGTACTGCGGTCGCTCGCGGAGCGAGTGGAGGATCGTCGAGCCGAACTCGTCGGGAAGTCGCTGGTCGAGCACGAGGAGGTCGGGACTTGCGCCGCCCTCCACGAGGGCGACGTAGAGCTCCTCGGCATTGCCGTAGCCGCGCGTCTCGTATCCGAGCTCGCCGAGCACGGCCATCATGGCCGTGCGGATCAGGGGCTCGTCATCAACGACCCAGACGGTTTGCGCCATGCCTCACTCCCTCTCTCACGCCCCGATTGCTGCCAGCGACTCGGCGATCGCGGCAACTGCCAGCTCGACCTCATCATCCGTCGTGACGAGCGGCGGAATGACGCGGACGGCCTGGGCGTGGGTGCCGCAGCTGAGCAGCAGCACGTTCCTTGCCATGGCCTCGGTCAGCAGCCCCTTCGCGAGGTCCGGGCGCGGCTGCAGGCCGTCGGGATCGGCGAACTCGATGGCAAGCATCAGCCCTCGCCCGCGCACCTCAGCAACGCTCTCGTGGCCTGCGGCAGTCTCGCGCAGGGAGCTGAGCATGCGTTCGCCGACGCGCTCGGCGCGCTCGGCCAGCCGTTCGTCGTCGATGACGTCGAGCGTCGCCAGCGCCGCTGCGCAGGCCACCGCGTTGCCGCCGTAGGTGCCGCCGTGCGACCCGGGCGCCAGCTGGTCGAGCAGCGAGCGCGGCGCCAGGATCCCCGAGAGCGGCAGTCCGGACGCGATCCCCTTGGCCATGATCACGATGTCCGGCGTGGCCTCCGTCCACTCGGTGGCGAAGAACCGGCCGGTGCGCGCGTAGCCTGACTGCACCTCGTCGACGGCGAGCAGGATTCCGTGCTTATCGGCAACCTGGCGAAGCGCCGGCAGGAATCCGTCGGGCGGCACGACGTACCCGCCCTCGCCGAGCACCGGCTCGACCACGAAGGCGGCTACGTCGTCCGGCGCCACGACGGTTGCGAAGAGCTCGTCGATGGCCGCCATGGTCCTCGCCAGCGCCGCTTCCTCGCCGCCCATGCGCAGCGGATACGGATACGGTGCGAAGTGGATGCCGCCGACCAGCGGATCGAAGTGAGCGCGGTACTTGACGCTCGAGCTGGTCAACGAGAGCGCGCCGTGTGTCCTGCCGTGGAAGCCGCCCCGGAACGCGATGAACGAGGGCCGATGCGTCGCCACCTTGGCGAGCTTCATGGCCGCCTCGACCGCCTCGGCCCCCGAGTTGGACAGGAAGAGGCCGTAGTCGACGCCGGCCCGCGCGTTCGGGAAGCGCTGCGGCAGGCGCCGGTGGAGCTCGAGCCCGGGCTGGTGGTAGACGATGTTCTGCTGGAGGTGAATGCCGCGGGCCGCCTGCTCGCTGATGGCCGCCACCACTCGCGGGTGCGCGTGGCCGGTGTTGGTGACGCCGATGCCGCAGGTGTAGTCGAGGTATCGGCGTCCGTCGGTGGTCTCGATCCACGAGCCCGAGGCGCGCTCGACCACGAGATCGGTGTAGCGGGCCCAGACCGGCGGAATCCCGGCGCGCAGCGCGGACCAGTCGGTCAGAAGGTCGGTGGCGTGTTGATCCATAGCAATCGGGTCTCCCCGCCGGCGTCGTTACGCCAGCGATGCGGCATGGTGGAGGGGAAGCTGAGCGCATCTCCGGGACGGGTGAGCTGGTAGGTCTCGTCGTCGCCGACCCACACGGTCAGGGCGCCCGACAGCAGGTAGAGGAACTCCTCGCCGGCATGGGCGTAGGCGCCATCGCTGGTGGCGCCGGCCGCGAGGATGAAGAGCTGCGGCTCGAGCTGGCTCGTTCCGCGGGCGAGCTGCTCGATCCTGACCGAGTCACCACCGACACGGAGCACCGGGCGCTCTCCCGCCGGCATGAGCCGATCCCGCGAAGCGGCCTTCGGCCCGGCCAGCAGCCCGGCGAGCGTCGTCCCGTAGGTTGCCGTCAGGCGCTGAAGCGTGGCGACGCTGGCGCCGGAGACGCCACGCTCGAGCGACGAAATGAAGCTGACGGACAGGTGCGACGCTTCCGCCGCGTCGCGCAGGCTGAGCCCTCGGCCCTGGCGCAGGCGACGGAGGAGCCGTCCATCCACCCGTCGGTCGGCGTCATGAGCGTGCGCGACGCCGCCGCGCAGGACTCGGCGGATGCCTGGCGCGTTGAGACGGTCGACCTGGCGCAGGCGCCGCACGCTGCGCAGCTGCTCGAGGTCGGCTTCGGTGTACAGCCGATACCGTCCGCCGCTGCGCCCCGGACGGACGAGCCCCTGCCGCTCCCACAGGCGAAGCGCCGAGGGAGAGACGCCGACGCGGCGAGCCGCCTCGCCGATCAGGTAGCTCACTCGACCACCTCCGCCGGCTTGGCGACCAGGGCGCGCCGCTGGCTCCAGACCTGGACGGCGATGAACGCGAGGGCGATCAGCAGAATGAGCGTGCCGAGAACGTTGACTTCCGGCGGGATGCCGAGCCGGCTCACCCCGAATACCCACAGGGGAAACGTCTGTGTGTGCCCGGCGGAGAAGAGGGTGATGACGTAGTCGTCGATCGAGAGGGCGAAGGCGAGCAGCGCCGCCGACAGAATGCCCGGGAAGATGAGCGGGAACGTGATCTTCCAGAACGTCGTCCGTCCATCGGCGTATAGATCCATTCCCGCCTCCTCGAGAGACCGGTCGAAGCCGGCGAGACGAGCCCGAATGGTCACCACCACAAAGCTGATGTTGAACATGATGTGGGCGGCCAGGATGGTGAGGAAGCCACGCTCCACCCCGAGGCTCACCCACAGGGTGAGCAGCGACGCGCCCAGGATGATCTCCGGAGCGGTGATCGGGATGAAGATGAGCAGGTTCATGATCGAGCGCCCGCGGAAGTGATAGCGGGTCAGCGCCAGCCCGATCATGGTGCCGAAGGTCGTGGCCACGATGGTCGAGACGGTGGCCACCGCAATGCTGACGATCATCGGGTCGGTGACCTGCGAGCGTCCCCACAGGTCGACGTAGTTGCGCAGCGTGAAGCCCTGCCAGGTGATGTTCTGCCGACCGGCCGGATCGTTGAAGCTGAACGCGATCATCACCGCGATGGGTGCGAACAGGAAGAGCACGACCAGGGCGGTGAAGGCCGGCAGCATCCCGGGCAGCCGCGCCCGCAGCCGAGAGCCGCGTTGAACTGTGCCAGCTGAAGCCGTCACTGCCCGCTCATCCGGTGAGCCGCTCGCTGCCGATGAGCCGGGTGTAGACGGCAACCAGGGTCATCACGACCGCCACGAGCACGAATCCCAACGCGGCCGCGGCCGGGTAGTCGAGGCTGTCGAGGAACTTGCGCTGGATGATGTTGCCGACCATGAAGACCTGCGGGTTCCCGGCACCGATCACCTCGGCGGTGATGAAGTCGCCGACGGCGGGGATGAAGGTCAGCAGCGAACCCGCCACGACGCCCGGCAGCGAGAGGACGAACGTCACCCGCCAGAACGCCTGTGAGCGGCTTGCGTACAGGTCGGTGGCTGCCTCGATCAGCCGCCGGTCGATCTTCTCGATCGCCACGTACAGCGGCAGGATCATGAAGGGGAGGAAGTTGTACGTCAGTCCGAAGATGACCGATGCGGGCGTGGCGAGGAAATGGAAGTCCGGCCCCAGGATGCCGATGTCCTTGAGCGTCCCGAAGACCATGCCGTTGTCGGACAGGATCATCCGCCAGTTCAGCGTGCGGATGACGAAGCTGACGAAGAACGGGAGCACCACCACCAGCAGCAGCGCGTTCTTCAGCCGGCCGCCGCGGAACGCGATGGTGTAGGCGACCGGATAGCCGATCACGAGCGTGATCAGGGTCGTCGCCAACGCAAAGACGGCCGACCGGACGTAGAGCTCCCAGTACTGGCCGATGACCTCGGGATAGATCCCGAAGTTCCAGGTGAGCTGATAGCCGGTGTCGAAGGTCCCCTGCTGGAGTGAGATCAGCAGCATGACGGCCATCGGCACCGCGAAGAAGACGACCAGCCAGGCGCCGCCCGGCAGGAGCAGCAGGAACGGGGTCAGGCCTTTGCTCAGTGAGCGCACGGGATCGCCGGTTGGGCTGGGTTCGTGGTCAGCCGAGGCTCAGGCTCCGAGCACGGGTTCGAAGAGGTCGTTCCATTGCGCCTCCTCTTCCTCGCTCAGCTGCTTGTCGGTGTAGGTGTTCGCCGTCTGGTCCTCGGTCGGCACCACGGTCGGCGCGAGCGCGTCGTAGAGGTCGGCCGTCTCGGTATCGCCGTCGCCGCGCGCGGTCTCGGCATCGGCCGCGATCAGCCCGTCGACGCCCTTGACCGGGGTGAAGTAGCCGACGTACTCGGACAGCATCGTTGCGGCGGCCGGGTCGTACCAGTAGTTGAGCAGCTTGTGGGCGTTCTCCAGGTTTGCCCCGCCCTTCGGGATGACGAGGTTGTCGTTCCAGCGCATGCCGCCCGACTCGGGGACGATGAACTTCACCTTGTCGTTGTCGTACAGGTTCATCTGGCTGACGTCGCCGGACCAGGCCACCGCGATCGCGAGGTCGCCGGCAGCGAGGGCGTCGTAGTACTCGTTGCCGTAGAAGCCGCGGAAGTGCCCTTCAGGCACGGAGAGCAGCTTGTCCTGCGCCCGCTGCACGTCGTCCACCGTCGCGTTCTCCGGCTCGACGCCGAGGGACAGCAGGGTCAGCCCGAACATGTCGCGCATGTCGCTGAAGCCGCCGGCCCGCCCCGAGAACTCGGGATCCAGCAGGTCGTCGAAGGTGGTGACCTCGCGGCCGGTCATCTCCGGGTCATACGCGATGCCGGTGATGCCGCCCTGCCACCAGACGCTGTACTTGTTGTCCGGGTCGAACCACAGGCCCTTGGCATAGTCGGCCGCATTCGCGGTCCAATTGGGGAGCTTCGAGTGGTCGAGCTCCTCCAGCCAGCCGAGGCGAGCCATGCGCTCGACGACCCAGCCGCCGGGGCTCATGACGTCCCATCCCGTGTTGTTGCCGGCCCGCAGGTCCGGTGCGTACTGCGCGAGGAAGTCGGCGTTGTCGAGCAGTCCCTCGTCGTATTCGACCTCGATCCCGGTCTGCTCGGTGAACGCCTCGATGCTCGGATAGCTGGTCTCGTCCTCGGAGATGTCGATGTAGGCCGGCCAGTTGAGCCAGCGGAGACTGCCCGTGGCTCCCGACCCACCTGGACCCGGCGAGCACGCAGCCAACAGTCCGGGAAGGGTGAACAGGGCGCCGACCGCCAGGCCGCCCCGCCCGGCCCGGCCCATGAAGGTCCGACGACTGATCAGGTCACGCCGCATGATCCGGTCAATGCTGAGCTCGATCTGACTGCGACGCTCCAGGTCACTCATCGGTCGCTCCTTCTTTCGATGCATGCTGATCGGCGGCTGCATGCTGAGCCGGGTCACGGATGACGAACGTGTGCTGCGGCTTCCAGGTGAGCCTCACCCGCTGGCCATCTCCGAGGACCTCGCCGGCGCCGCTCGTCTCGATGTTCTGGGCGTAGACGGTCAACTTGTGGCCGTCCTTCGTCTCGATGATGTACTGGGTGCTCACGCCGATGTAGGACGCGTCGAACACGACGCCCTCGATCGCGTTGGTGTCGGCCGATGCGGCCTCGGTGTGGCCGTCGGCCATCGGCAGGACCCGAAGCTTCTCGGGACGTACGCCGATCCGCACGTGGGCCCCACCATTCACTCCCGCCGATGGGGCCCGCAGCATCGTGCCGTCCGCCAGGCGCAGGTCGGCGAATGGTTCGCTCCGGCCGGTGACCTCCGCGTCGAGCAGGTTGCTGACGCCCAGGAACCCGGCCACGAACTCGGTCTGTGGGCGCTCGTAGAGCTCTTCCGGGGCCCCCAGCTGCTCGATCTTCCCCTGCCGCATGACGGCGATGCGATCGGACATCGTCATCGCCTCCTCCTGATCGTGCGTCACGAAGATGAAGGTGATGCCGATCTCGCTCTGGATTCCCTTGAGCTCGACCTGCATCTGCTTGCGCAGCTTGAGGTCGAGCGCACCGAGGGGCTCGTCGAGCAGGAGCACACGTGGATGGTTGATCAGGGCCCGCGCCAGTGCCACCCGCTGCTGCTGGCCACCGGAGAGCTGCGTCGGCTTGCGCTCCTCGTAGCCGGGCAGCTCGACCAGCTTGAGCAGTGCGGCAACCTGGCCGCGGATCTCTCCGTTCGGCACCTTTCGGCGCCGAAGGCCGAACGCGACGTTCTCGAAGACCGACAGGTGGGGGAACAGGGCGTAGTTCTGGAAGACGGTGTTCGTGTCGCGCTTGAAGGGCGGCAGGTTCGTCACGTCCTGGTCGCCGAGGTAGACCGTGCCAGAGGTCACCTCCTCGAAGCCACCGATCATGCGGAGCGTCGTGGTCTTGCCACAGCCGGATGGGCCGAGGAGGGAGAAGAACTCGCCCTGCTCGATCTCGAGGGACAGGTCGTCGACGGCCGTGAAGTCGGCGAAGCGCTTCGTGACGTGATCGAGTCGAACGTCGGTGACGGGACTGTCGGGCACGCGCAACCTTGTCGCATTGCAGTAAGGAGCGGAGTATAGATTTCGCCGCCTCGCGCCTGTCAAGAAAGTCCGCGGCGATGTGCAACGTCATGGGTCGGTCGCGCGTCATACCGGCATTGCAACGCTCTCCTGCCGTGTGGGGGTACCCGAACCGATGGCCAAGCTCAATCATCAGAAGCGGCATCGACCGCGCCCCGTCACCACGCGCATCCGGCGCGTGAACCTGCAACGGGCGGACGAGCGGCGCAGCCGGCGCGAAGTCGAGCGGTGGCGCCGCAGCTGATCTTGTCCGATCTCCAATCAACGACCCGACCCGAACCATTCGGTCGGGTCGTTCGCTTGTACACTCGCCCACGTCCCGAGCTCACCGAATCACACGCAGTGGAGCGCACGCCCCAATGGACTTCGCCCTCTCGTCGCAGCACGAGGAGATCCGCCGCACCGTTCGTGAGTTCGCCGAGAGGCGGATCGCTCCGGAGGCCGATGAGATGGAGCGGAAGGGCGAGTTCCCGATGGAGATCGTTCGCGAGGCCGCGGCACTCGGGCTGCTCGGGGTTCCGTACCCCGAGGAGATCGGCGGCACCGGCCTCGACTCGCTGGCCTACGCGATCACGGTCGAGGAGCTGTCGCGCGTGTCCGGCAGCGTCGGGATCATCGTCAGCGCTCACACCAGCCTTGGCTGCAACCCGATCTGGATGGACGGCACCGATGAGCAGAAGGAGCGGTACCTGAGGCCGATGGCCTCGGGGGAGGTGATCGGCGCGTACGGCCTCACCGAGCCGGGAGCGGGGAGCGACTCGCGCGGCACGCGCACGCGCGCGCATCGCGATGGCGACGAATGGGTGATCAACGGCGGAAAGCGCTTCATCACCAACGCCGGGGTGGCCGGCACGTACATCGTTACGGCGGTCACGGACCGGGAGGAGGGCTCCGGCAAGATCAGCGCCTTCATCGTGGAGGCGGAGACGCCGGGCTTCAGCATCGGGCGCATGGAGGAGAAGATGGGCCTCCACGCCAGCAACACCGGCGAGCTCATCTTCGAGGATTGTCGGATCCCGGCTGCCAACCTGCTCGGCGTCGAGGGCGAGGGCGACAAGCTCTTCCTGAGGACGCTCGATGGGGGACGGATCGGCATCGGCGCCATGGCGCTCGGGCTGGCGCAGGCGGCCTACGAGGCCGCATCGGCCTACGCGAAGGAGCGTCGCCAGTTCGACCGGCCCATCGGCTCGTTCCAGGGAGTGGCCTTCAAGATCGCCGACATGGCGACCGAGATCGACGCCGCCCGCTTGATGGTCTACCGCGCGGCCTGGTTGAAGGACAGCCACAGGCCCTACTCCACTGAGTCGGCCATGGCCAAGCTCTTCGCGTCCGAAGTCGCATTCCGAGCGACCAACGCCGCCGTCCAGGTTCACGGGGGTTACGGCTACATCACCGAGTACCGCGTCGAGCGCTACCTGCGCGACGCCAAGCTGACCGAGATCGGCGAGGGCACCAGCGAGATCCAGCGCATGGTGATCGCGCGGAACCTTCTCGGCCTGCGCGCGATGTAGGACGATCAGTGGCTGCGAGCGGAGGGCAACGCGGCCGCGAGGCGATCCTCGCCGCCTTCGTGCTCGTCGGCATGGCAGCCAGCCCCTTGCCCGTTGCCGCGGCCGACGACCCGACCGTGGCGCTGCCCGGCACGACGGTGATGGCGATGACCGTCGACCTGGATGGGGACGGGGACCGGGAGATCGTTCGGGTCCTCCAGGAGGACAACCGCATCGACCACTCGATCGACGCCTGGCAGTTCGACGGTGCCACCTGGACGACGATCGGGTCCGAAGCGATGCCCAGGATCACCGAGAGTGAGGATGGTTCGGCCGTCGAGGCGCTCAATATCGCGGCTCTGCTGTCCTGGCGGGTCGCAGGTCGCGAACGGGTGCTGGTCATTGCCGCGGCAGCGCTGCGTGGTGATCTGAGCGGGACGACATGCTGCCTGGCGATCTCGGAGCTGGCGTCGTCATCGAATGGCGGCATCGACCTTCGGCCTCTGCAGTCGGTCAGCGGTGGTCCTCAGCTCGTGCAGGCCGTGGATGTCGATGGGGACGGAGCCGATGACCTCGTGCTTCACGAAGGACACTACGGCGATCAGGAGGGCGAGGAGTCGGCGACGGTGAGGGTCCTGCGCTGGGCCGGGTCTCGATTCGAGCCCGCCTTCGAGATGACGGACCGCGAGCTCCTGTATGGCTTTTCGGCCGCGAATACCGACGGTGTCATCGGCGCCGACCTGCTGTTCGGCCCCGGCGGCGATGGGATAGTCCGGCGCCTGGCGTGGACCGACGGCACGATGCGCATGGACGAGGGCCACCTCGACCTCGGGGAGAATCCCGAAGGCTGGATCGTGGGCGTGGCCGACGGCAAGATGGTCCTCTCCGTGCTCGAGGAGGTTCGCGTCGTGCGGTGGCCCCGCGATGGGGCGCCGACGACGGATGGCCGGCTCACGACCCTGGAGTATCCGGGCATCTGGGTCATCGGTGACGGGTCGGACGCGCTCATCGCCGTCCAGAGCAACTACTCCTTCGCGGGAGGTCGACCCCCCACGATGACACTCCACGACCTCGAGCTGCGGCCGCTCGGCGAGGTCGGCGTGAACCCCGCAACGGAGGCCTTCTGGGAGCTCGCGAACGGACAGATCCCGCGTTCGGGGACGGGCATCGAGCGCAACGTCTACCCGTACAACGGGCCAATCCCGGGCGGGCTGGGCGACGGCCTCCCGGCCTGGGTGGCGAGCGGCGTCCTGATCAGGCCGGGGGGACCGGATGGCTACGAGTCCCGGCCGGTGGCCTCGCTGCTCGGCGTTCAGCCGATCGGCCTCGCCGGACCGAGCGATGGCTGGGTGGCGATGACCGATGGCTACAGCGGTTCACCTGGCGTCGCCTACCTGTATGCGGGAGAGATCCCGTTCGGTTGGGGCCGCATGGAAGTGACGCCGCTCGACGAGCTCCTGAAGCCGGACGATGAGGCGCCGGCTGCGTCACTCGAGCTGCTCGGTGCGGTCGAGATGGATGGCGAGGGTGGGTCGGCGACGCTCCTTGCCGATGGAGACGGATTCCAGGTCGCGATCACCGCTCCTCCCGGCTCGACGGTGATCATCGTGAACGGCCGCCGTGTTGAAGAGCAAGTCGTGGACGATCAGCCGCTGCTCGTCGAGGTCCCGCAGCCGCAGAATCGGCTGGAGGACGTCGACCAGGAGCTCGAGGTGATGATCCTCATCATCTCGCCAGGCGGCCGAGGCACGGTCGCCGAGTGGACCGGCACGTTCGTACGCGAGCCGCCCGAGATCAGCGTCACCGCGACCACCGACCCGATGGCCCTCAGCGCGACCATCAGCGGCCAGCGCCAGCCCCTACAGCGTGGTGACTGCCAACGACCGGCCGATCGAAACCGATGCGGACGGTCGCTTCACCGCGACCATCGATGCGCCGATCTGGCCGAGCCAGGTGCTGGTCACGGCGCGCGACCCGCTCGGCAACCAGACGACGGAGCAGATCGAGGTGCTGGGGGTGATCGACTACCGGGGATTCCCATGGGCCGCGATCCTGATCGCCGCCACGCTGCTCGTCGGTGGGGTGCTGTTCGTCCGCACCCCGATGCGCCGAACGGTCGCACCGCCTGCCGACGGCGACGGGCGCCTCGAGGAGCTCGAGCTCGACGCGCTGGAAGGCTTCGAGCCTCGCGGGCGCTGATCGGCTACGCTTGTCATCTCGATCGCCAGCCTTGCGATCGAGATTCGATTCGCAGACGAGGTACATCGATCCAATGAGCAGCCGTATCGACGAACTCGACGCCATCGTGCGGCAGTTCGACCTCAACGAGCATCCGTTCTACCAGGACTGGCGCGCGGGCACCTTGCCGATCGAGCGACTGGCCGAATACGCGGATGAGTGGGCCCCCTTCATCTCGGTCCTCGACAAGGGCTGGGAGCGGATCGGCTTCCCCGCCTACGCCGCCGAGGAGCGCGAGCATGATGAGCTCTGGTCACGCTTCCGCGCCGCGCTCTACGCGACCGGGGAAATGGATCGGCCCCAGAGCCGGACCCTGCTGGCGGTTGGCGAGAACGCGTTCGCCTCGATCCCGGAGTCGCTCGGGGCGCTGTACAGCTTCGAGGTCCAGCAGCCGACGACAGCGTCGAGCAAGCTTGCCGGGCTCCGCGAGCATTACGCCGGTACCGTCGGCGCCGAAGCACAGCAGTACTTCGTGGAGCACGCGGTCGAGACCGACGAGCCCGCGATGATCGCCGAGCTGGTCGAGGGCCTTTCGGATGCCGATTTCGCGCGCGCGAAGACGGCCTGCGCGGTCTTCAGCTCAGCGGCGTGGGGCGCCCTCGACGGGGTGTACTACACCGACTAGCCGCGGCGGTTGCTGAACTCGACCGACCAGCGCCAGGCGGAGCCGTCCTCAGCGTTCCACCACGCCGTGAGGACGCCCGCCTCGCCGCCGGGCAGGATGACGATCGCGCCCGAGGTCGTCCGGCGCTGGCCAGCGGTCCTCGCGCGTCACCGACTCGCCATCGAGGGCGAATCGCGTCATCGGCAGGTAGGGGCCCGATCGTTCGAGCCCTTCGCCACGAGCCACCACGCGGTCGTCGCCCTGCCGCACCGTGACCGAGACCCTGCGCGGCACCGCGTGCGCCCAGGCGACCTCGATCGGGTCGATCCGCGCCCGAGCGACGTAGAGCCCGGTGGCCGCCGCATCGGGATACCACAGCTCCCAGGTGTGAAGGTGCGTCCATGCTCATCGGTTGGCCTCCCGGCTGGCTGCGTGGGCGATGAATGCGTCGAGCGAGCTCGGGTCGGCGAGCGATTCGCGCGAGGCGGCGACCTCGGGCGGCGTGCCGCCGAGGATACGCTTGACCGGCACCTCCAGCTTCTTGCCGGACAGCGTGCGCGGGAATGCTCGGCACGGCCACGATCTCGTCGGGGACGTGGCGCGGCGACAGCGCCGTCCGCAGCTCGCTCGACGATCCGCGAACGCAGCGCGTCGTCGAGTGGCGCCTCGGGCGCCAGGGCAACGAACAGGAGCAGCCGGTCGTCCGCGTCGAGATGGACGACGAGGGAGTCCACGATCTCGGGATCGCCTTCCACGACCGCGTAGAACTCGGCGGTCCCGATCCGCACGCCGCCTCGATTCAGGGTGGCATCCGAGCGGCCGCTGATGACGCACGACCCTCGCTCGGTGAAGGTGACCCAGTCGCCGTGGCGCCAGACGCCCGGAAAGTCCTCGAAGTACGCCGCCCGGTAGCGCTCGCCGCCGGGGTCGTTCCAGAACGAGACCGGCATCGACGGCATCGGCGCGGTGATCACCAGCTCGCCCTCCTCGCCCACCAATGGCTCGCCGGACGGCGAGTACGCCTCGACGGCGCAGCCGAGGTGGCGGCACGACAGCTCGCCCTCCCAGACCGGCACGAGCGGCGACGCACCCAGGAAGGCGGTGCATACGTCGGTGCCGCCCGAGACGCTCTGGAGCTGCGCGGCCGGCGCAATGGCCTCGTAGACGTAGCGGAAGCCGGCGGCCGGCAGCGGGGCGCCGGTGGACCCGATCGCCCGGATGCGCGAGAGGTCGGCCTCGGCTGACGGTCGGATGCCCGCCTTGCGGCAGGCCATCAGGTAGGGAGCGCTGGTGCCGAAGTAGCTGACCTCCTCCTCGTCCGCGAGCCGCCACAGCGCACCGAGGTCGGGATGCGCCGGAGAGCCGTCGTACAGGACGATGGTCGAGTCCACCAGCAGCCCGGACACCAGGTAGTTCCACATCATCCAGCCGGTGGTGCTGAACCAGAAGAACCGATCGGCCGGCCCGAGGTCGTGGTGCAGCGCGTGGATCTTGAGATGCTCGAGCAGGATCCCGCCGTGGCCGTGGACGATCGGCTTCGGCAGGCCCGGTGGTGCCCGAGCTGTAGAGCACGAAGAGGGGATGGTCGAACGGGACCTGCTCGAATGCCAGCTCTCCCGGCTCGGCGACCAGCTCCGCCCAGGTCAGCGCGTCGGCCACCGCTTCGGCCGACGGGCGGAGATAGGGCAGCACGACGGTCGCCGCCAGGCTCGGGAGCGCGGCGCGGATGGCCGCCACCTCGTCGGCTCGGTCGACCGCCCGGTCGCCGTACCGGTAGCCGTCGATCGTCAGAAGCACCTTCGGCTCGATCTGGCTGAACCGATCGACCACGCTCCGCGTGCCGAACTCGGGCGCGCAGCTCGACCAGATCGCACCCAGCGAGGCGGTGGCGAGCAGCGCGACCACCGCCTCGGGCACGTTCGGCAGGTAGGCCGCGACCCGATCGCCGGGACCCACGCCCAGCCGGACGAGGCCGGCCCTGCGCCCGCGCGACCGCCTCACGCAGCTCGTCCGCCGTCAGCGTCACCCGATCGCGCGTCTGCGACCGCGCAATCACGACCGTGTCGTCGCCTTCGCGCTGCGCGAGTCGCAGGCAGTGCTCCGCCCAGTTCAGCCGCGCGTCGGGGAACCAGCGAGCACCGGGCATCCGGGCATCCGCCAGCGCGGCGCCCGGATCGGTCGACGAAGCGAACGTCGAAGTGATCCCAGACCGATGACCAGAACCCGGACAAGGTCATCGATCGACCAGCGCAGGAGGTCGTCATAGCCCGTCGAATGACAGGCCGCGCTCCTGCTCGAGCCAGGAGAGGTACGCGCCGATGCGGCTCCGCTCGCGCACGTCGGGCGGTGGCGTCCACAACACGCTCCCCATGGCCATCTGCCGATGATGCCAGAGCGAGCAGGTATGCTCACTCGACCGATGCTCCTGCCTGCCGCCCTCCTGGCCCTCCTCCTGGTGGCGCCGGTCGCGGGGCCCGCGCAGGCGACCGCCATCGCCGCGGTCCCCGACGAGCCGGGCGTGGTGATCCTGCCCGACGCCGCGATCCTGCAGACCGTGGTGGCCGACGTCGACGCGGACGGACGGCGCGAGGTGGTCCGCCTGGTGCTCGGGGCGGGCGATGCCGTCCTGGCCGAGGTCTGGGGACTGGATGCAGACGGCTGGCGGCTCCGCGGCGAGCCGGTCGAGGTCGTGCCGCCATCGCGCGTCGGGACTGCGCATCGACCGTGTCTACCAGTCGACCCCGGTGCGGCTCCTCGTCCGCCGCGTCGACGGCGTCGAGCGCGTCACCGTCGCCAGCCAGCCACACTTCGAGGAGATCGACGTCGGGCGAGCCGTGCTGCCTCATCCTCCACGACCTCGCGATCGCGGATGGATCGGCGCTTCGGCGCCCGGTGTCCGGCCCGAGCGACTTCGCGGACGTCGATCATCGTCATCGACCTCGACGGCGATGGCACCGACGAGCTCCTCTCGACCCAGTCGCTGCCGCCGGCGGGCGACATCGGCTTCCCGATCCAGGCGCGCGTCCACCGATGGGAGGACGGCGCGTTCGGTCGCGCCCGCCGAGACGCGGCTGCCGGTCGGATCGGGCGACTCGCCATTCCGGCTCGGTGACAGCGACGGTGTCCCGGGCGACGAGGCGGCGATCATCTCCACGCTGGGACCGTCGGGGATCTTCCGAATCCGCCTCGCGCAGGGCGATGCGCTCGAGCTTGACGCCGGTGGCGTCGTGGCCGACCAGGCCGTCGCCGTGCCGCTCGATGACCGGACGCGGCCTGGCGCTCGTCGGTCCGGTGACCGGACTGATGGTTGCCACGCTGGCCGGCGGGCGGGGCGGTGTCGGAGCCCATGGCAGCGTCGGTCGTGACGGCGGCCAGGATCGTGGGGACGGTGGCGGTCGAGGAGCCGGACCTGGCTCGTCGTCCATCAACCGTCGACCGATGCGGTCCACCTGCTCGGCATGCCCGGGCTCTGAGCCGCAGGACGTCTCCATCAGGCGCAGCCCGGCCTCGGCCGCACTTTCCGGCACGCCCGCTGAGGCCGTACAGCGGCCTGCTGCCGGGGGGTGGGGTCGACGGCGAGCCGGTGGTCGTCCACGCCGGACGGCTCATCCCGTCGCTCCCAGGTCTCGACGATGGGACGGGCACCTCGCTGATGGCCACCCTCGGCGGCGCCGAGGCGGTCGGCCTGGTCGGCGACGAGCTGATCGTGCTCCAGCACGGGCCATTCGGGCGGCCGCAGCCCGGCCGTGACGGCGGAGCACTCGTGGTGCCGCCGGTGCTGGACCGGGCGTGGACGAGCGTCGCGCCGCTCGAGACGACCCTGCAGGCCGAACGATGGTGCCTCGAGCCGCCACTGCGCGGGCTGCTCCGCCTCGACGAACCGGGCAGAATCGCCGTCGGTCCCGGCGGGTTCGTGGCGGAGGTGGCCGCGCCTCCGGGCTCGCGGGTCGCGATCACCGACTTCGACCCTCGGCGGTTCGGCCGCCCATCGTCGTGCCGGCCGGCGGCCGGATCGACGTGCCGTTCGTTCCTCCGACGGACGCGGCCCCGAACCCGCCATACGAGGTCGGCCTGGTGGTCATGACGCCGGCCGGCCATGCCCAGCCTGCCAGCTGGGAGGTGGAGGTCATGACCGAGCCGCCGCGCGGTCGAGCTGACGGTGCGGACGCCGTTCGGCTCGAGCGCGGTCGAGATCGGCGGGCGGACCGCTCCGTTCGCCACCGTGCGCGTCGGCGGTTCGCCGGTCGAGGTGACGCCTGCGGGCCGGTTCGTCACGGCGCTCGACATGCCGCCGTGGCCGACCGAGGTGTCGGTCGAGGTGAGCGACGGGCTCGGCAACGTGGCTCGCCAGACCGTCGAGCGGAATCGGCCTGTTCGACTATCGCGCCCTGCCGTGGGTGCTGATCACGGTCGCGCTGGTGGCGATGGCCGGCGTCGCCCTCCTGCTCCGCGTGCCGAGGTCGGTCCCGCTTCCGCGCCGCGCCGACGACGACGCCGAGCTCGAGGAGCTCGAACCGGACTGATCAGCCCTCGCGGCGCCGGCGGGCAAGCCGCTCCGCGAGCGTCTCCGTGGGCGGCGGGACCTCCGGTTCCACGGCCGGTGCACGTGGGGCGGGCGGAGGCGACGGGCGCGACAGGCGCCGGTGTGGCCGGCCGGGTCCCTGCATCGGACGTGACGGTCGGTGGCGTCGGCGACACTCGCTCCGCGCGACGCACGCGTGCGCTCTCGAGCGGCGCGGAGCTCGGCGAGGCCCGGAACGGCCTCCGGTTCCGCGCGGCCCAGCCCGACGCGGCGTGCGGCCCACGCACGCGCTCGTCGGAGGTCGGCGCGGCTGAGCGCGACGCGACGAACGCCGACGTCGAGCGGCACGAGCAGCGATCGCCAGGAGGAGGAGCCACGGCCAGATCGGTGTCGGGAAGGCGCTCGCCTCGATGTCGTGAGTCCAGACCGCGGTCGGGGCATCCTCGTCGACCAGCGCGAGCTCGCGGCCACCACCCGCGGCCGCGTAGGCAGCGAGCGCATCGGCGTCGATGCCGAGCCGTCGGTACTCCTCGGCAGCCGGCGAGACGATCCCGAGCGTGCGGCTTGCCGCATCGGTCCCGCTCTCGTCCTCGAAGGTCTGGGCCACCCGCACCAGGTAGGCGCCCTGCTGGTCGGCCTTGACCGTCCCGGCGTAGCGGCCGGGCCCCACCTGGTCGAGGAGCGTCTGCGTCGGTTCGAGGTCTGGCGAGACGAGGCGCAGGACCGTCCGATAGAAGTTCCGCGGCCCGGCCTCGTCGTCGAACGAGGTCACCTCGACGTTGAGCTCGCCATCCTCGCCGGGACTGAATCGCACGTCGATGCCCTCGGCGTCCTGCGGCGGCAGGGTCCACGCCACGAGCTGGGCGGTCAGGGTGCCGAACTCGGGCGTCCCGATCCACGGCGCCGCCCATTGCTGCCGCGCGTCGGAGGTCCACGCCACCGCGCGCCCCAATCCGTACTGCCACTGCGCCAGGAGCGGGTCCTCGCGCGCGGTCAGCAGCGCGACGGTGGCGCTCCCCTTGGCAGTGGTGGCGTTGTAGCCGAGCAGCTGCGGCAGCCGGCCGGCGTCGAGGCCGTCGAGGATCTCGGACGACGCCGATGGGATCGGCTGGAAGGTCTCCTCCACGACCTGCTCGCCGGCGGTCCGGATCGTCTCCCGCAGGAAGATGTCGGGGATGGTGGTGGCGTCCGCCGCTTCGTAATAGCGGCCGCCGGACTCCTCCGCCAGCCTGCGCAGGATCTGCGCCGAGCCGCCGCCGGTGCCGATGGTGGAGAGGGTGATGCCCGCTGCCTGCATGTCGGCCAGCAGGTCGTCATACGCGCCATGGGTCGACCAGCCGTCGGTGATCAGGATGATGTGTCGCAGCGTTGCCGGGTTGTCGATGAGGTCGTCGTACGCGGCCTTGAGCCCGGCGTAGATGTTCGTGTTGCCGTCGGCCGGGAAGCCGAGGCCAGCCTGCAGGGCGCCGAAGTCGATCGGCGCCGTGCGCACCGCCCAGTGGGCGTTCTGGTCGAATGCCACGACGCCGAGCTGATCGGTCGGGGCGAGCGCCTCCGCGGCGCGCAGGATCGCCTCGCGCGCGACGTCGACCTTCTCGAATCCCCGCGATCCCGATGGGTTGGCGTTGTCGCGCGAGTCGCCCGTGCAGTGGCAGTCGGCCATGCTTCCCGACTTGTCGACCACCGCGACCATCGCCACGTCGGGCGAGCGCTCACGGTCGCGCACCGTCATGTAGACCGGGAGCGTCTCCTCCAGCGGCGTGTCGAGGTAGCCGCCCGCGCCATAGCTGTCGCGGCCCCCGAGCATGACGAGCCCCTTGCCGAGATCGCGGACGTACACCTGCAGCGATGCCATGGTCGCGTCGCCGAGCGGCGGAGGCACCAACGTTGTCGAGCACGACCGCGTCGTAGCCGGCGAGGCTGGCGAGCGAGGACGGCACGCCGGTCGACGGCACCACGGTCACCTCCAGGCTCCCCTCCCCGAGCGAGGTGACGAGGTCGGCGGCGCGCTCCGGGTCATCGGTCGCGACCAGCACCTGCGGCTCGCCGGTGACGAGGACGTAGGCATCGGCGGCGTTGTTCTGGGCGAAGCGGTCGTCGGTGGGTTCGATCACGGCGCGGAACACGTGGAACCCGGGCTCATCGGCGGTGACCGCGAAGGGGATGGTGGTCACGCCGGGCTCGAGCTCCAGCTCACGCGTCGCGATCGTTGCCCCATCCGCCAACAGTCGCAGGCTGGCAGTGGTGGTGATGGTTGAGCGCAGGCGCACGACGAGGTCGATCGTCTCGCCGACCCGAGCGCCCGGCGGCGCATCGATCGCGTCGACCAGCACCTCGGCGGCCGACTCGTCGGCCGGGGTCACGACGTCGAGCCGGATCCCGCGCGCGGAGGCGGCTGCGATGGCGTCCTCGGCCTCGCCGGAGGTGTCGTTGCCGTCCGACAGCAGCACGATCCGCTGCTGGGTGCCGTTCGGGAAGATCGCCGCCGCCAACCGCACGGCGGCCGCGACATTCGGTGGCGCCGACCACAGGCTCCGATGCCGGATCCGAGAGCTCGTCGAGCTCGGAGGGGAGGCGGTCGACCAGCGCGTTGCCCCCGAACACGACGACTCCCGCCGTGTCGCCGTCGGGCATCTCGCGGACGCTGTCACGCGCCCAGGCCACGAGGTCCTCGCGGGTCGCGTCGAGCATCGATGCGGACGCGTCCAGCAGGAAGACGACGCTGAGCCGATCGGACGGGAGCGCCAGCCGCGTCCCTGCCAGCGCGAGGACCAGGCACGCGACCAGCGTCAGCCGGATGACGAGCGACGCGATGCGGCGGCCAGCGGGCAGCGTGCGCGAGGCAGCCAGCCAGCCCGCGACGACGATGGCAACCGCGGGCAGCGCCAGCCACAGCCAGACCGGGTCGGAGAAGGCGACCGGCACGTTCATCGGGCCTTGCCGCCGAGCGGCTGCGGCCGGCGTCCGAAGGCGCGACCCAGGCTGCGTCGCGTCGGTCGGTGGAAGAGCAGCCACTCGACGGCCAGCAGCGCCAGCGCGGCCAGCGCCAGCGGCCACCACCACTCGGCGCGGCTCGGCTGCGAGGCTGGATCGTCGGCGGCCGTGACGCGCCCCATCTCGATGATCCGCTGGGGGTCGCCCGGCGCGACGTCCGACTCGTCGGGGCTGAACAGGTTGATCGCCGTTTGTCCGAGCACGGTGCCGTCGAGCTCCGGGATGTCGCTCAGTGCGCGCACCTCGCGCAGGCCGACGAAATCGGCGCCGGGGATGGTCAGGCGCCCGCCGACGACCGATACCTCGAGGCCGGTGCTGCGTGGAACCGGGCAGCTCCGGCGCGCCGGTGTTGTCGACGACGACACGCTCGATGCGTGGGTCGACCACCACGCTGACCGACTCGCCCAGCCGCATCGAGGAGGGCAGGACGCCCTCCACCGCCGGCAGCAGCATCTCGGTCAGGTTGCTCATCAGGAGCGGGAAGGCGACCTGGAGCGGCAGGTCCGACTCGCCGAGGTCGAAGCCGATGAGTGCCAGGCGCCGCCCATCGACCTCGCCGACCGCCACCAGCGGGTTGCCGCCCGTCGTCTCGACCACGGCGCGCACGCCATCGACCAGCGTCAGCTCCCGCGCGCGACCGATGTGCACCGTCGACAGGTCGACGAAGCGCAGGAGCGGCTCGTCCGGGTTGGTGCGCTCGATGGCCGGGCTCTCGATCCGATCGCCGACCGTGCCGAACGGCCCGTCCTCGTCGGGGTCGAGGTACAGGGCGGGGACCGTGCGGCGCCTCGTCGGGCACCACGCCGTCGAACACGAGGAGGCCGTAGGGCGTGCCCGCCTCAGCCGCCTCGGCCAGTGCATCCTCGTAGCCATCGGCGTCGACCGCGTACAGCTCGAGGCGGGGGAGCAGCGCAAGCGCGTTCTCGAGGTAGGTGTTGCCGGCGCCGACCAGCAGGGTGCGCGTGACCTCGTCGACGGGAACCACGGCGAAGGCGCGGTCGTCGGTGATCAGAGCGTCGGATCCGGCGAGACGGGCCTCCACCACGCGGGCGGCGCCTGGCACCGTGCTGACGAGCGCCTCGGAGCGCTGGCCCGGCGGGATCGTCAGCTCGCGCGCATCCACCAGCTCGCCATCGGCGTAGACCTCCAGCCGTCGCGTCGCCTCGATCGATGACGGGTTCGACACGGCGACGAACAGGTCGAGCTGCGCGCCGCCGGAGCGGCGCAATGCGGAGAGTGCCGCGATGGCCTGGTTCGCATCGGTCGAGCCGATGCGCTCGACCACGACCGGCGCTCCGACGCCGACGTCCGGCAGCTCATCGCCGGCCGCATCGGTCACGACCACCACGGTCGAGTCGGCGTCCCGCTGGGCGAGCGCCGACGAGAGGGCGAAGGCATCGGTCAGGTCGCCCGGCAGCTGGGTGGCCGTGATCCCGTCGATCGCCTCGAGCGCCGCATCGGTGTCGTCCGTCTCGCTGACCAGCACATCGGCGGTGTCCGCGGCGGCCACCACCGTGATCCGACCGCCGACCGGCAGCCGTTCCACCACGTCGCGCGCCCGCTCCCGGGCGAGCGCCATGCGGTCCTCCTCCTCGGTGCGGGTCGCCATCGAGGCGCTGGTGTCGACGATGAGGACGACGTTGGCAGCCAGGTCGGACTCGACCGCGGTGAAGGGGCGGGCGGCCGCGGCGACCACGATGGCGGCGATCAGCAGCTGCACCAGCAGCAGCCAGCTGAAGCGCAGCCGCTGCCAGGGGGCGTTGGCCTCGACGTCCCGGATGAGCTGCTGCCACAGGAACGTCGAGCCGACCGGGAGGTCGCGGCGCCGCAGGCGCAGCATGTAGAAGGCCACGATGATCGGCAGCGCGATCAGCCCGATGAGGGCAAGCGGCGCGATCATTCGACCACTCGGCGACGGCGGAGGACGTCGAAGAGGAGGTCGGACAGGTCGAGGTCCGACGGCACCTGGACGTACGCGCCGCCGCGCCGGCTGACGAATGCGGCGATCTCCGCCTGCCACTCGGCGAGGCGCGTTCGGTATCGTTCGACCAGGTCGTCGTCTCCGGAGACCTCGACGGCGTGCCCGGTCTCGCTGTCGACCAGGCGCGCGTCCGGCGGCACCTCGGGCTCGAGCTCGTCGGGTGCCAGGAGATGGAGGACCGAGAGCTGGCAGCGCGTGCCGGCCAGGTCGCGGAGCGCGTCGAGATAGCCCGGATCCATGAGGTCGCTGATCAGGACCATCGGTCCGCGCCCACGGATGCGACCCGCATAGGCGCGCGCTGCCGCGGCAAGCCCGGTCAGGCGCTCGGTGCGCGGTTCCGACAGGAACCGGAACAGCTCCAGCGCTCGCTGCTTGCCGCGCATCGGTCGCAGCCCGCTCGACGCCCCATCCCCGAGGAACGCGACGCTGACGCGGTCCATGCTCGCCAGTCCGAGGTAGCCGAGCGCCGCGGCCGCCCGGCGCGCGGCGTCGAGCTTGTTCGGCTCGCCGTAGTCCATCGAACGCGAGGCGTCGACGAGCAGGTGGACGGTGACGTCCTCCTCTTCGACGAACAGCTTGACGAAGAGCTTCTCGAGCCGCGCGTAGGCATTCCAATCGAGCTGCCGCAGGTCGTCACCGACGGTGTAGTTGCGGTAGTCGGCGAACTCGACGCTCTGTCCTCGACGCAGGCTGCGGCGCTCGCCCTTCATCCTGCCGGCGGTCATGCGGCGCGATGCAAGCTCGAGCTGCTCGAGGCGGCGAAGGAACGTCTCGTCGAACAGGACGGCTCGCTCGCCGGTGGTCACGCGGAGCTACTCGGCAGGTTCGGTGGGCGTCTCGCCGATGATCGCGCGCACGACCGAATCGGTGCTGATTCCCTCGGCCTCACCCTCGAAGTTGAGGATGACCCGATGCCGCAGTGCCGGGGGCGCAACCGCCTGCACGTCGGCGTAGGCGACGTTGAAGCGGCCGTCGAGCAGGGCGTGAATCTTCGCCCCCAGCACCATGGCCTGCGCGCCGCGGGGTGAGGCGCCGTAGCGGACGTAGCTCTTGACGATCTCCGGGACGCGCTCCGTCTCGGGGTGCGTTGCCCGCAGGATGCGGATCGCGTAGGCCATCACATGCGAGGCGATCGGCACGTCGCGGGCGAGGCGCTGCATTGCCAGCACATCGGCTCCGGTGGCTGCCTTCCCGACCTGCGGCTGCTCGGTGCCGGTCGTGCGATCCATGATCGCGATCAGGTCCTCTTCGGACGGGAACGGGACGTCGATCTTGAAGAAGAACCGATCCAGCTGAGCCTCCGGCAGGGGATAGGTGCCCTCCATCTCGAGCGGGTTCTGCGTGGCCAGCACGAAGAACGGCTCCGAGAGCGTGTACTGCTGCTTGGCAACCGTCACGCGGTGCTCCTGCATCGCCTCGAGCAGCGCGGATTGGGTCTTCGGGGTGGCCCGGTTGATCTCGTCGGCCAGGATCAGGTTGCCGAAGATCGGCCCCTGCTGGAACCGGAAGCGTCGCTCGCCTCCCTCCTCGACGATGATGTTCGTCCCGACGATATCGGCGGGCATGAGGTCCGGCGTGAACTGGATGCGGGAGAAGCCCAGGTCGAGCGCCTCGGCCATGGTGCGTACCAGCATCGTCTTCCCCAGCCCGGGCACGCCTTCGAGCAGGGCGTGCGATCCGGCGATGAGGCTGATCAGCGTCTGCCGGACGAGCTGCTGCTGCCCGACGATGAAGCCGCCGACCTCGGCCTCGATGCTGGTCGCCATCTCGGCGAAGCGCTCGGGAGTGATCATCTCGGTGCTCGGCGGCGGTGGTGGACGGGATCGGTTCAGTCATGGCGTGGTCGCTCACTCCGTGGGTTCGAGGCGGGAGAAGTAGTCGCGGACGAAGTCCTTCAGCGTGATCGGCACCTGCTGGCGGTCGAGTGCCGACTGTGCGTAGTCGTTGAAGAGGTCGAAGACCGATGCGTACGGCACCACGCTCTCATTGTCGAAACCGACGCCCGACCCGCTGCCGGTCTGGTCGGTCCCACCGTTGCCGCCGCTGCCGGCGATGAAGTCGGGGTCGCCGGGCCGTCCAAATCGTTCGAAGTCGGACAGCACATTGCCCTCATCGTCGGTTTCAGAGCCCTGGTTGCCGGATGTCGGCCCGTTGAAGCCGCCCGTGCGCAGGCCGCCGCCCGGGATGCGGCGCACGGTCGTGCCGCCACCGCCGCCCGGCTGCCCGCCTCCCCGGCTGGCTCCCGGGCTGGCTCCCCGGTTGGCTCCCGGGTTGGCTCCCCGGCTGCCCGCCGGGCTGCCCTCCCGGTTGACCGGAGGAACCTGGCTGACCGGAAGAGCCGGGCTGACCGGAAGAGCCGGGCTGGCCCGAGAGCGCCGGGCTGGCCCGAGGCGCCCGGCTGGCCAGATGACCCTGCGCCGGGGTTGCCGGACGAACCCGGCTGACCCGACGCACCGGGCTGCCCGGTCGATGCGCCAGTCGGCTGGCCGGCGCGGGCCACCTGGCGGGCGCCCTCCTGCAGGGCGGACTGTGCCTGTGACAGGTCGCGCTGCAGCTGCCGATCGCGGGCTGCCTCTCGGAATGCGTCGGCGGCGCGCTCGAGCGCCTCGGCAGCGGCCTGGCGGTCCGCCTCGCTCCCGGAGCGCGCTGCCGCGTCGAGTGCATCGGCGGCTTCGGCCAGCGCCCGTGCCGCGGCTGGCTGCGATGCCGCCCCGGCCTGCGCCGCCTGGCGCAGATCGTCCGCGCGCGCCGCGGCTTCCTCGGCAGCCAGCTCATCGGTCCGGTCCGCGAGCTCCTCGAGGTCCCGGGCCGCCTGCTCAGGCTCGCCGTCGGGGTTGGCCTCCTCGTCGCCGGTCGCCGCCTGGGACGCCGCCCGCGCGAGCTGGGAGAGCGCGGCGTCGCGCTCGGACGCCTGGGGATCGGTCATGCGCGAGAGCTGCTCCTGGACCGATCCGATCCGAGCCAGCGTTGCCTCACGATCATCTCCCTGCTCGCGCAGCTGGCGCGCGAGCTCGCGCAGCTGGCGCTCGAGCTCCTCACGGCGGGGATCCGGATTCTCGACGTTCTCCTCGCCGACCTCCTCGGCCACGTCCTCGACCCGTTCGGCAACCCGCTCGGCCGCCTCGCGGGCCGCGCGACGCTGCTGAAGCAGGTCGTCCTGCGGGTTCGGCCACGCCACCAGCAGCAGCGTCAGGGCGATTCCCACCCCGGCCACGATGAGCGGCCGCCGAGCAAGCCGCGGCCGGAATGCCAGCCGCAGGTCCGCCTCGTTGAGATGAGCGCGGGCGTCGGCCAGCTGCCGCGCCTCCAGGACATCCCCGGCCTCGTGGCCGGCCAGCTCGAGAGCCGTTCCGAGACGCTGCCGCATGCCGAGCTCCTCGTCTGCGCGGCGCGCGGCTTCGACGAGCGACGGACGACGGCGAGCGACGTCGATGAGCCACCCGGCCAGCGCCAGCGCGCCGATCGCGATCTGGATCCAGGGTGCCGCCTCGATCGGGAGGGCGCGGGCGAGCAGCTGGACGGCCGCGATCGCCAGCACCGCACCTGCTGCAACCAGCAGTCCGGATCGCACGGCGCGGCGCCACCAGAGGCGCCGTCGAAGCCTGCGCAGGCGTCGCAGTGCGTCGCGGCCGAGGCCTGCCTCGACCGCATCGGCAACCAGCCGGTCCGTCACGAGTCCGCTTCCCGCAGCTCATCGATCGCGGGCGCGCCCTCGAGGGCCGCGACATCGCGTGCGCCGGTGCTGTTGGAGTCGCGCCGCGCCCGGCGGCGGCGGAACGCGCCACGCATGCCGGCCGGCACCACAAGGCGCATCGACGCGACCGTCAGCAGTGCCGCAAGGACGAGGAAGCTGATCGTCACGCGCGGCCACCAGTAGCCGGAGGTGCCGCTCACCTCCACGATTGGCTGGCCGTCGGGACCGAACCCGCCAAGGTCACCGCAGTTGGGACCGTCGCAGGCGGGTACCAGCACGTTCAGATCCTGTCCGCTGCTGGCGAGGTCCTGGCCGAACAGCTCGTACAACGCGCGCGTGAACCGGGTCGGCCCGCCGGCCTCGACCGACGACACGATGTCGAGCATTCCGACCATCGGGTTCAGGTAGCGAAGCTGTTCGGGCGCGCGCTGTCGATCGCCGATCGGGAACCCCGTCTCGTCGGTGCTCGCGACCTGGTCCCAGAAGGCGAACACCATGGCCGTTCCGAGGGTCAGCGCGAGGACGGTCCCGTAGGCGACCACGGTGGCGGCTTGAGTGCGGCGCATCAGGGCGGAGGCGAAGATGCCGATGGCGCCGAAGCCGATCGCCACGGCCAGCAGAAGGATCTGCTGGCGAACGATGTCATCCACCGACGCCCCGCCGTACATGAGCACGATCGCGCAGATCGGGATGGCCGCCACGATCATGAGGATCACGAAGGCGAGCGCGGTCACCAGCTTGCCGATGATGATGGCTCCGGGGCGCAGCGGGGTGGTGATCAGGAGGTCGAGCGTCTGCTTCTCGCGTTCCAGGCTGATCTGGCCTGCTGTGAACGCCGGAGCGATCATCGAGACCAGGACCACCTGGAACACCGAGAGCACCGAGAAGATCGACTGGCCGATGAGGGCCGATGCGTTGGCCTGGCCGACGCCGAACCCGAAGCCGCCCTGCTGGCCGGCCGTTGCGCGAGCGACCGGCGCCACCACGACGTATGCCCCGTAGGTGATCAGCGCCAGGACCGCCAGGTACAGCGTGAGCACCATGAACGCACGCCGGCCGCGCATCCTGGAGCGAAGCTCCTTGACCATGATGGTGGAGACCGACGAGGCAAACTCGCGCACGGCCGATTGTCGCGTACCACTGACGCTCGTGGTCGAAGCGGTCATGTCGTTGGCTCCTCGTCGGCCTGTCCGGTGACCCGGAGGAAGATCTCCTCGAGGTCGCTCGTCGCCTGGCTGAACCCGACCACGCGATGGCCGGCCTCCACCATTGCTCGGAGGAGGTCCGCCTGCGCGTCCGGCGGTCCGTCGAAGGTCGCCTCGATGCGCACAGCCCCGTCGGCGTTGCTCGTTCCCCCGAGGACGTCGGCAACGCGCGAGTCGGTTTCGAGCCACTCGCGCGCCGCTGCCGCCGAGGACTCGTCGCCGATGAGGTCGATCCGCAGCACGGCGCTGGCGCGGAGCGAGCGCTCGATGTCGCCGATCGTTCCCGCGCGGAGGAGCCGCCCGTGATCGATGATCGCGACGCCGGTGCACATCTCGGCGAGCTCGGGGAGGATGTGGCTGCTCACCAGGATCGTCTTGCCCATGGTCCGCAGCTCACGCAGGATCTCGCGCATCTCGACCCGCGCCCGGGGGTCGAGGCCTGAGGCGGGCTCGTCGAGGATGAGCAGTGCCGGATCGTGGACGAGCGTGTGCGCCAGGCAGAGACGCTGCCGCATCCCGCGCGACATGCTCTCGACGTAGCTGTCGCGCCGATCGGTCAGCGCCACGATCTCCAGCAGCTCACCGATCATCGTCGCGCGACGATTGGCGGGCACGCCGTAGCAGCGCGCAAAAAAGTCGAGATACTCCCAGACCTTCAGGTCGTCGTAGACGCCGTAGAAGTCGGGCATGTAGCCGATGCGACGTCGGACCTCGATCGGGTCGGCGTCGACCGGGATGCCGGTCACATACGCCTCGCCGGCCGTTGGCGCCAGCAGCGTGGCGAGGATCTTCATCGTGGTCGTCTTCCCGGCGCCGTTCGGCCCGACCAGCCCGAAGATCTCGCCGGGACCGACCAGGAGATCGATTCCGGCGACGGCAAGCTCGTCGCCGTATCGCTTGACCAGGCCGCGTGTCTCGAGGACCGGCGTCGAGGTCATCATCCGCCGATCACCCCGGACGCCCGCGCGCTGACGAAGACGGTCTGCTGGCCGAAGTTCGGATCCTGCGCGACGCCGGTCAGGCGCACCTCGATTCGTCCCGTGCCGCTGATTGCCGTGCTCGGATCAGCGATCTCGAACGTGGTCTGGCGGCTGATGTCGCCGAGGAGGCTCCACTCACCGGTCGACGGGTCGCGCACCTCGAGCGTGAAGCCGAGCGGCCACATCCCTGGCATCTGGCCCTGATTGCCGAGCACCATCGACGGATCGGGGCCGACCAGGATCTCCAGCTCGGAGACCGCCATGTCGGTCGCATCGAGCGGAAGGGCGATGCTATAGGTCGCCGACCCGTCACCGAGCAGCACGGTGCCCGGCCCCATCGAGCTCGCGTCACCCTCCGTCGACAGCACGGTCGCTCCCATCTGTGCCGGACCGATCTCCGCCTCGCCCGGCCCGAGGCTCGGCCTGACGCTGACGACCTCGACCGTGTGTTCGTAGCGGCGCGCGACGAGGCCATCGACCGTGATCGGGGTGGGGCCTGGTTCGTCGCTCCAGCCGATCACGTACGGGCCGCGCGCGGTCACCGAGCTCAGCTCGACGCCCGGCATGAAGCCGCCGAATCCGACCAGCGCGTCGATCACACCACGCCTGATGAGGATGCGGCGCTGCGCCTCGTCGACGGTGTCGAATCCGCCGAATCCGTACACCTGGTCGGAGGCGGACGATCCGTTGAAGTTGGTCGTCCCGAGCGTGAACTCGGCGCTCTCGCCGGGGCCCAGCTCCGGGATGATCATGTCGCCGCCGCCGCCGCTGACGTACGCGACGTCCTCGATGGGCAGCGTGCCCTGGTTCGTCACGGTGCCGGTCAGCACGCCATCCTCGCTGCGCCACGCGACGCTGAGGGTGGGTTCGCGGTCCACGATCGCATCGGCCCGAACGGCCTCGAAGCCGAAGACGCCGATCGACAGCCCGCGCAGGTGAGCGGGATCGCCCTGCTCGATCACGACGTCCGCGGCGCTGGTCTGCGTGCCGTCGAAGCCGATCGGTCGCAGCTTCGCCATGAGCGCGTCGTCCTCCACGGTCATGTCGTAGGTGGCGCGATCGGGCGAGAAGATGCCCGCATAGCTCTCGATCGTCGCTGAACTGCCCGCGCCGCTCGACCGGATGAGCGAGATCTGGTTGACGATCACCTCGGTGCCCTTCATCGAGTTGCCGATGCCGAATGAGCACGCCGTGAACACCGCCACCAGCAGGGGGGCGGTGACCCAGGCCAGCTCGCGGCGATCCAGTCGCCGCAGAACCAGGTAGCTGATCGGACCGATGAGGAGGATGTAGGCAACGATGACGACCAGCAGCAGCTCGGCCGGCGGAACCTCCAGCGAGGGCAGGTTGCTGAGGGCGGTGCCCATGGCGTTCTGCGACTCCTCAATGGGGAATCGGCCGAAGAACTGCTCGAACACGCCGTTGGTCGGCAGGAGGCGAGCCCAGAGCCGGGGTGAGCCCTCCCAGCCCCGATAGGGTTCGGTCGCCAGATCGGTTCCGACCAGGATGACCCGACCGGCTCCCATCGGGCGCATCGATGCCAGGATCGTGCCGTCAGCGGCCCGAACCAACGCGCGGGAATCGTTCCGCAGCGTGCCCGTCGACGTGGTCGCCAGCTCCTCGGCCGCGGCGCCGGCGCCGGACCATGACGCGAGCGATGCCTGTGGCACGGCGTCCACCGCGGCAAGGTCCTCGAGCGGCAGCAGCTCGCTGAATGCGGCGGTCCGCGCCTGCCAGTCGGGCCCGCCCACGATGATCAGCTGGCCGCCGTCGGCGACCCATCGCTCGATGCTGCGGCGCTGCGCCTCGGTGAGCCCCGAGCTGTCGTCCGCCCACACGATGGCCGACAGCCCGTCGAGCGGCTCGGAGCGCTCGGGCAGGTCGGCGACGGTGAGGGAGAGTGGCGCCGGGAGCCCCACGTCGGCGCCCGAGCTCAGCTGTGGTCGCAGCGCGCCCGCTCCGTCACCCACGATGGCGAACTGGCTGGACGCCTGCTCGAGGACGCGGGTCTCGACGACGGCCTGGACCGTTCCGTTCGGCTCCTGGAAGCGAACGGTCACCTGCCGCTGGAACGCTTCCGGCTGGAGGTAGAGCATGACGACCTTGTGCGCGCCGGCGGGCATCTCGACGAAGCGCTGGACCGCGCCCGCCTCGGTGGTCGCGGCGAGGGTCCCCTCGGTCGGCTCGCCCTCGTTGACCAGCGTGACCGAGATGCCCATCCAGCCACCGACCGCATAGCGCCCGCCCACCAGCCCACGCGCCTCGATCTTGATCGAGCTGGCTGCATTGACCGGGAGGGCTGGCAGGAGCAGCGCGACCAGGAGAAGCGCAACGCCGGCGATGGGCATGGCGAGCCGGCTGGCTCCTGAACGGGCGGTCCGGTTGATCATGATCCTCTCGGTGCGGTCGGGTCGCCGTGGCGCCGGCCACCGGTAGACGCGCCGTCCGCCGCCCGAGTTGCATGCCCTCCGTGGGTGCGCCCGAGTGTACGGGAGGCAGAGCGGCCGATGTAGAGTCGGATGCTGCGCATGGAAGCCTCCGACTCCGACGGCCGCAACGAGCTCAAGAGCCACCTTGAGAACCAGATGCGCGCCCAGGAGCGTCAGCTCGTCTGGGTGCGCCTCGGGATGGTGCTGGTCGCTGCCCTCTTCCTGCTCATCTTCGAGCCGAGCCTGGCATCACGTCCGATCCTGTTCGCGCTGCTCGGGGTGGTGGCGCTCTCCATCCTCGCCATCCCGTGGCTGCTGACCAGGTTCCCGGCCCGGGAGGTCGGCATCGTCAGCACGGCGCTCGACATGGCTGCCGTCACGGTGGCCGTCTACTTCGCCGGCGACACGATCGACGCGCACCTCTTCTACGGCCTCGTCATCCTTGGCACCGCGCTCCGCTTCGGGCTCGGCGCATCGGTTTGGTCCTCGCTGGTGATGAGCGGCCTGTACGTGGCGGTCGTGCTGATCGGTCCTCCCGACGAGGCCGTGCGCTCGCAGCTGCCGGTGCGCGTCGCCTACCTCGTCGGCATCGGCGTGGTTGCCGGCCTCTTCAGCCGCGTGGTCATCCAGCGAGCCATGGACAACGCGCGCCTCCAGCAGCGGCTGGCGGAGGACGAGCGCGATCGCGAGCGGGTCGTGGAGCGGGAGCTGCTCAGCCGGCTCGGGCGCGACTTCGCCGCCTCGCTCGACCGCGAGGCAACCAGTCGGGCAATCGCCGACGGCGCCGCGACGGTGCTCGGCGACGCGACGCTGGTCCTGATGATCGAGGACGCCGAGCGGCGCATGCTGCCCGTCGCCGCCGGCGGGACGGACGGGGACCTGGCCGCGCGCTGGGAGGCACACGTCGCCGAACGGAGGCCACGCGTGGGGGAGGGGATCATCGGTGGGGTGGCCGCCACGGTGGCTTCCGTCGACGGAAATCGCGAGCTGGCCGCCGCAGGCGACCCGGACGGGCTGGCTGCGCTCGACCTCGGATGGATCCTGGCGGTGCCGATTCTGGCCGGCGGGCGCCTGCTCGGCGTGCTGGCCAGCGCCGGTCGCGACGGGACCGCACCGAGCGAGCAGATCCGGCGAATGGCCGAAGCGGTCGCGGAGCGGGCCGGGCCGGCGCTTCAGAACGCGCAGCTCTGGTCGGACCTGCAGGAGCGGATGAGCCGCGAGCAGGCGGCGCAACGGATCAAGGACGACTTCCTGTCGATCGTGAGCCACGAGCTGCGAACCCCGCTCACCAGCATCCAGGGCTACTCGCAGCTGCTCGAGGGCCGGCTTCGGACGGACCGCGACGGCGAGAGCAAGGAGATGGCCCACCTTCGCGTCATCCGCTCGCAGGTCGGACGCATGCGGCGCCTGGTTGACGACCTCCTCGACGTGAGCCGCATCGACCGGCGCGGCGGAGTGAGCATCGAGACGGTTGACTTCGACCTTGCCGCGCAGGTGCGCGAGGCGGTGGCGCGCGTGCGGCGCGAGAACCGCGATCGCGAGATCGAGGTCACCGCTCCCGAGGCGCTCGGCGTGCACGCCGACCAGGATCGGATCGACCAGGTCCTGAGCAACCTGCTCGAGAACGCGGTCAAGTACTCGCCTGACGGCGGACCGATCGCCGTCACCGTCGAGCGCCGAGGCGGTGAGGTCGAGGTGCGGGTTGCCGACGCCGGCGTCGGGATCCCGGCGGAGCATCGCGAGAACGTCTTCGAACGCTTCTACCAGGCTGATGACGACGCGGGCCGGCGCAGGTTCGGCGGGCTGGGACTGGGGCTCTACATCAGCCGCGCCATCATCGACGCCCACGGTGGTCGCATCTGGGCCGCCGCCAACGCGGATGCCGGACACGGGTCGATCTTCGGCTTCCGGATCCCGCGGGTGGCCATGCCGCTCACCCCGGTCAGCGTCGCACCGACCGGCGAGCCACCACCGTTCGTGGTCCGCAACCGCGACGGCTGATGCGCCAACGCCTCGCCGAGCTCGCGGCGGCTCATGGGCTCGAGCTGGTCGGCGTCACCGACGCGGGGCCGCTGCCCGACGCGCGGGAACGAATGGAGGAGAGCGTCGCCGCAGGGCGGATGGCACGCATGGACTGGATGGGTGGTGACCGGCCTCGGCAGGCGACCGATCCCGCGTCGGTCGATCCGACGGCGCGTTCGGTCATCGTGGTCGCCGCTCCCTACGTCGGGGCCGGACGAGCCGCCTGGGACCCGCGACCCGACGCGCTGCGCGAGGCGCTGGCACCGGTCCTGGCGGGCACGCCGGCCGAGCCGGCCGGACGCATCGCGCGCTACGCATTGGGCACTGACTATCACGTCGCCCTGCGGGAGCGGCTCGAGTCGCTGGCCGCGGACCTTCGTCGCGAGGGGATGGCCGCCGGCGACGTGGCCTACGTCGATGACCGCCCGCTCGCGGAACGAGCGTTGGCCGCCCGCGCCGGGATGGGCTGGATCGGCAAGAACGCGAACCTGCTCACACACGCGCGCGAAGGGTCATGGGTGTTCCTCGGTGCGCTCCTGACCTCGGCCGACCTGCCGGCGGACGAGCCGATCCGCACGACGTGCGGCTCCTGCACGCGCTGCCTCGACGGCTGCCCGACGGGTGCCATCGTGGCGCCCCACACCATCGACGCGCGGCGCTGCATCAGCTATCTGACGATCGAGCATCCCGGCGTGCTCGACGCATGGGAGGCCAACGCGATCGGCGGCTGGGTCTTCGGTTGCGATGTCTGCCAGGAGGTCTGCCCGGTCAACGCCGATGCCGATGACAGCGGCCCGCTGCTGGTGCCGCTCCTGCCGCTGATCGAGTGGCTCCTGCCGCTCGGCGGTCGGGCGTTCGCCAGGGCGGTGGGCGCATCGGCGCTGACCCGGGCGGGTCGCCATCGCCTGCTGCGGAATGCCATTGCGGCGCTCGGAAACGCAGGCGAGGTGTCACGTGAGGGCATCGAGCTGCTCGAGCGCGCGCGTGCGGACGCGCGGCCCGAGGTCCGCGATCAGGCCGCGCGCGTCCTCGCATCGGTTCGCTGACTGCCGTCTATCCTTTCGCACGATGCCCCGGGTCACGCCGTTCGCCGGCCTCCACTACTCCCTCGCGCGCTTCGGGGCGCCGGACGTCCCGGACCGCGTCCATCTCGCGGCCGACGACGAGGCGCCTCCGGCTCGCGTCGCGGACCTGACCGACATCGCCTGCCCTCCCTACGACGTCATCGACGAGGGGAAGCGCCGTCAGCTGCTCGATCGCCACGACCGCAACGCGGTGCGACTCGAGTACAGCGCCGAGCCCGATCCGTACGCCGCCGCGGCGGAAACGCTGGCCGCGTGGCTCGCGGATGGCACCCTCGAGCGGCGAGCCGCGCCGGCGACGTACGTGTACCGGCATGCGACGGCATCGGCCCCCGACGAGCCGGCCGTGGAGGGGATCGTGGCGCGCGTGCTCCTGGAGCCGTGGGGCGGCGGCATCCGGCCTCACGAGCACACGATGCCGGGTCCCAAGGCTGACCGCCTGGCGCTCCTCCAGGCGACGCGCACCCAGCTGAGCCCGATCCTGGCCGTCTACTTCGACCGGTCCGTCAGCCTGGACCCTGGTGGCCGCACCGGCGATGAGTGGCGCGCGCGCGACGACGATGGCCTCATCCACCAGCTGGTGGCCATCGAGCCCGACGGCCGCCTGCTCGAAGCGCTCGGCCGCCAGATCACTCTTCGTCGCCGATGGGCACCATCGGTACGAGACCGCCCTGGCCTACCAGGCCGAGGTCCGTGCCGACCCGGCCAACGCCGGGGCGCTGCCGGGTGAGCTCGCGGCCGACTGGATCATGATGATGATCGTGAACGCCGAGCTCACCGAGCTCGAGATCCGGCCGACCCACCGCCTGCTGCTCGACGCCGACGCCGATGCGCTCCGCGGGTTGGCCGACGGAGACGACGCGCTCTTCACTTCGATTCCGCTGGCTGCCGATGCGCTGGCATCGGCCCTCGATGAGAACCGATTCGCCGACGCGCCGGCGTTCGGCATGGTGCTGCCCGGTGAGCGAGGGCTACCTCCTGGTCGGCGATCCCGAGGGACTGGCCGATCGGCTGCGCCGCGAACGCATGAGCGACCCGGTCCGCGCGCTCGATCTCTCGGCACTTCACGTGGCCATCCTGGAGGATCGGCTCGGCATCTCCGCCGGCGACGTCGCCGCCGGGAAGCGCCTCGCCTACACTAGGGACGAGGCCGAGGCGCGGCAGCGCGTCGCGAGCGGAGAGGCAACGGCCGCCATCCTCGTCCGACCGACCCGGCTCGACCAGCTCGCCGACGTCGCGTCCGCTGGGGACGTGATGCCGCAGAAGTCGACCTATTTCTATCCGAAGCTGTTGACCGGCATGGTCTTCAACCCCCTGGAGGACTGACGAGCCACCGATGGTGCAGGCGATCAAGCGCGACGAGGTCTTCATCGAGCCCGAGGGAATCCACGTCGAGACCCATCAGCCCGAGCGAAGGTCGCGCAAGCCGCCCCTGCTCCTGATCCACGGCGCCCTGACGGGCTCGTGGCTGTGGACCGAGATTGCCGCATACCTGGCCGAGCGCGGCTGGGAGGCGCACGCGATCAACCTGCGCGGCCATTTCACGAGCGACGTCGCCGATCTCGACGAGACCACGATGCGCGACTACGCCGACGACATCGGCGTGGCGCTGCGCCAGATCGGCCGGCCGGCCGTGCTGATCGGGTGGGGGATCGGCGCACTGGCCGCGATGCTGCATGCCGAGCGACATCCGGTGCTCGGCCTCGTGCTGCTGGCGCCATCGCCACCCGCCGCGGCGCTGCCGCGGCGACCGGACGAGTACGAGCTGCGCGCCGTCCCGGCCATCTACGACGCCGCGTGGTGGGGATGGACCGGCTCGCGCGAGGAGCTGCGCGAGCGGATGCCCGACATGGAGGACGACGAGCTCGAGAAGATGAGCGAGCTGCTGGCGGGCGCGCAGGAGTCCGGGCGGGCGCGACGGGAGCGGATGCAGGGCGTGCCGATCGACGCCGCGCGCCTGTCGGAGCTGCCGAGCCTGGTCATCGGCGCCGGGCTCGACGAGGTGATCCACCCGACCGAGGCGCGGCGCACGGCGGACCTGCTCGGCGCCAGCTACGAGTACTTCCCGTCCGCCAGCCACTTCGGGCTGGTGATGGGGGCGCGAACCTGGCCCGAGGTCGCGCAGAGCGTGCTCGGCTGGCTCGAGGAGCATCGTCATGCGATGACCGCGGCCTCTGCGGCACTCACCCCGGTCGGCGCCCGACGCTAGCCCTCCTCCGGTTTGCCCGAGTCTGGGCCGCTTGGTAGACTCGGCCGCGTCCTCAGCGACCCGTGCCGCATTCGTCTAGAGGCCTAGGACACCGCCCTCTCAAGGCGGAGATCACCGGTTCGAATCCGGTATGCGGTACCAAGTCTCAATTCGGCCTTCTGGACTACCGTCAGGCCAGCGTGGGAATATCCGAGGCACCGTTCTGGGTCGCCACTAGCGTGGGGTTCGGTATCGGGCCGGAGCTCGTTGCAGGCGGGGGCTGGAGCCACCAGCCAACAGCGCGAGGCAACTGATGAGCACGGCTCCCACGATCCAGGGCACCACACCTGCGTTGAGCTGTGCCGGCATGGCGGTGTTGGGGATCGTCCCGGCTCCTGCCGCCGGGGCGGGCGCCGGAATCGTCGGCGCAACGTTCGTGACTGTCACGGTTACCGGCTCGCAGTCCGAGAGCGACCCGTCGCTGACGCAGACGTCAAAGGTGTAGATGCCGTCGGCCGCCGCGAGCCAGCTGAATACGCCGCCGTGGGGGTCGATTGTGGATCCGCTCGGCCCCCCGACCAGGCTGAAGGTCAGTGTGTCAGGAGGCAGGTCTCTGTCCGACGCGGTGGCAGTGAAACTCACCGTCGACCCCTCGGTGGCCACCTTCTGCCCGATCGCATCCAGAACCGGCGCGTCGTTTGCCATGCCCACGCTGACGGTGTAGGTCGCCACGTTGGAGTCGGTGGTGCCGTCGTTGGCGCTGAAGGTGAAACTGTCGGTGCCGTTGAAGTCGGGGTCGGGATCGTACGTGAAGGACCCGTCCGGGTTGAGCAGCAGGCTGCCGTTCGACGGGCCGGCCACCTCGGCGTAGGTCAGGCTGTCGCCGTCGGCATCGGTGCAGGCCAGGCTGTCGGCGAGCTGGACGTCCTCGGCGGTTGAGCCCGCGTCATCGGCGCAGACCGGCGCAGCGGGCTGCACGAGCTGGGTGACCGAACCGCTGCTCGGCTGGAATCCCGCCGCACCGCTATAAGTGGCGGTGATGGTGTGGGAGCCCGCGGCGAGCGCGGATGTCGAAAGGGTTCCCAGGCCGGAGGAGTCGAGGGCGACCGTCGCCAAGGGAGTCGCCCCTTCAGAGAAGGCGACGGTCCCCGTGGTCACGGGGCTGCCGCCACTGATCACCGTGGCCGTAAAGGTGACCACCTGGCCGGCCGTCGAGGGATTGGGCGAGGAGGTCAGCGCCGTCGTCGTTGCCGCCCGCTGCACGACCTGAGTGACCGAACCGCTGCTCGTCTGGAATGCCGCTGTGCCGTTGTACGTGGCGGTGATGGTGTGGGAGCCTGCAGTGAGGGTCGACGTCGTGAAGGTCGTCTGTCCGGAGGCGTTGACTGCCACGTTCGCCACCAGGGTGGTCGGTCCTTCGGTGAAGGTGACGGTGCCGGTCGTTACCGGGACGGCGCCGCTGGTCACGGTGGCCGTAAAGGTGACCGCCTGGCCGACCGTCGAGGGGTTGACCGATGAGGTCAGTGCCGTCGACGTCGGTTCCGCCACCGCCGAGGTGGTGATCGTCACGCTCCACCCGCCGTCGATCGATCCGGCGTCACCTATTTCGTCGTCGACGACGTACAGGCTCCACGTGCCGTTCGGGTTGGTGCCGGTGAACGTGCCGAGAGTCGTCGCTGACGATGGCGCCGGGGCCGGGCTCGGGAATGAGTCGGCCGCGGCGCCAGGATCGTTGTCAGTTGGCCGGTAGCTCACCGTCCCGCTGATAGGGCCCGACTGGGGGACGCCGGTCGGGGCGGAGTCATCGAACGTGACGGTGGCGTTGCTGGCGAATACAAGGTTGGCGCTAAGGTCGCCAGGGTCAGAGAGCAGGACGAGGTTGGCGCCGCTCGGCCCGACGAGCAACAGGTCGACGTCGTTGGCGGTGCTGTGGGTGAAGCCATTGAGCCGCACATCGACGTCGCTGACGGGCCCGGTCATGCCCGACACCGTGATCGTCGACGGATATGGCGTGGCCGGGGTCGGCGGCGGCGGCGTGTTCGTGGTGATGGTGATGGGCGCGCTGTTGGTGAAGGTCGCCGGGCCATCGGCGGCCACCGGTGTGGCGAACAGCAGGCCGGTCGCCCCGATTGCGAACGCTGCGAGCGCAGCGCCCGTCATCCCGCGCCCCACGCGAGACGGACGAGACCTCGGGGACAACCCAGTCAGCACCATCCGACCTCTCTTACTCGCGGGCAGCCTGGGTATGTCAGCGCGACTTCGCACAATACTGGCGATCCATCATCGTGTCCAAGCCCCACGTTCACCTGAGATCGCGGCTGAGCCACGTCAGACGCTTCGCCCGGAATCCGGTATGCGGTACCACTGCGCGCCTGGCTCAGACCTCAGCCTGATCCTGGAAGATCTCCTCGATCGATAGTCCGAACAGCCGCGCCAGCCTGAACGCCAACGGCAGGCTCGGGTCGTACTTGCCGGTCTCGATGGCGTTGACGGTCTGCCGCGAGACCTCCAGCGCCTCCGCCAGATCGGCCTGGGTCCAGTCGCGCTCGGCGCGCAGCACCTTGAGCCGGTTCTTCATCGGTACCGCAGCACGCCGGCGATGCTTCCGGCCAGGTAGACCAACCCCATGAACGCCACCAGGTGGGCGATCTCGGCCTCGAAGCCGACCAGGTCGTGCCGGGCGAACAGCGTCCAGGCCACGCCGCCGACAAGTCCGGCCCCGAGCGACCATGCCATCGCCTGGAGCTGGATCGTGCGCTGCAGCTCGTCCAGCGCCTGAAGGTTGCGCTTGTTGGCGAACAGCATGCCGACACCGACCAGCACGGTGAGGGCGATCGCCAACAGCGTCGGCGCGGGCTGGTGGTTCCACAGGATCCCGGCCCGAAGGCGGCGAGGGCCACGCTCGCGACCCAGGCCGCGGTCCAGGCGGCCAGGCCCAGGGTGTTGCGGGTCATCCGCGTCGCCCAGGCGCCCGTGTCGTGAGGGTGTGTGGACATGTGTCTATGCTCCTTGTCATTGTGTAAAGGTAACGCGACACCATCCTGCCACCTTGCGCCACCACGGTGTCAAGGTTCATTGACACAGGAGCGGCTGACTTCAAACAGTTGCGGACCGGCGGGAACCGGTCGTCGAACTGGTATTCGACCTGGTCACCTGGCAGATGCGTACGCTCGGTCTGTAGACGGAACCTGGGCATGCGATCGGAAGCCCGCTCGCGGCAATGCGTGCGACCTGCAGCTCGTGGGGAGTCAGGTCATCCACTGACCTCGGGCTGCGGGGCGCGGCCCAGTTCTCCCGTAGGACCCAGCTCCTGGCGCGCGCGATCGGCCATCCAAGGGCCACCAGTGGCATCTCGCGACTCGGTGCCGGCAGAGCCAGGCACCATAGGCCAGGAGGAGGCGAGCCGTCGGGAGGGGCGGGCGTTCGAGGTCGTGCGCCAACGCCGCCGAGAGGCGCGGCTCGGCCGCCGCGTTGTCGCCGCCGTGGGCCGCCACAACGGCATGGGCGTAGGCCAAGCTGATCTGCTGCAAGGGGCCGGCGGCGAGTCCGGCGCCCTTGTCCACGTGATCCACGTAGCCAGCCGCCTCGCGGCCACGTCCGGCCTGTATTGCCGCGTCGATGTGCGTGCCACGGCCACGCCAGCGCCACAGCCCCGAGCTGCCTCGCGCGGGCGTGGCCGCGGTGACGTCCCCAGAGGAGACGTTCAAGATGGGTGAGCCGCCGGGGGGAGAAGCGGCTCGGCCATCTCTGGGAGGGTGGCGTGTCTGAGGCGTGGTGACAAGCCATTTGGCCAACGAAACTCGCGTCGGCGAACCAACCAATTGCCTCAATCGGTTGCACTGACCCCCAACGACGCCGGTCGCCCGAGGAGGTAGCCCTGCCCGAACGTCACGCCCAGGCGGCGAAGCGTGCGGAGCTCGGCCCTGGTCTCGATCCCCTCGGCGATGAGGACACACCCCGTTTCTGCGGCGAAATGCACCATTCCGGCGATGAGTCCCTGCCGCGCGGGATCGCGCGGCACGCCACGCACCAGACCGATGTCGAGCTTCACGTACTTCGGTCGGAGCTCCACGATGTGGCGAAGCGACGAGAAACCGGCCCCCGCGTCGTCGACGGCGACCTCGATGTCACTGCCGAGGGCCTTCACTGAGCGACGAAGGGCCTCGTAGTCGTCGACGGCGGCGTGCTCTGTGATCTCGAGCAGGATCTTGCGTCCTCCCCGCCGTCGGAGCGCACGTCGCAGCCGCCGGCGGTCGAGAACGAGCTTTGGGCTGACATTGATGCTGAGCCAGGGAAGGTGCGGGAGGTGCTGCCCGGCCTCGATGGCCCGGACCACGGCGGCCTCTTCGAGATCCAATCCCATTCCGACCGACTCCGCCTCGGCAAAGCGGCGATCGGGCGGCGTCCCGTCGGCGAACCGGGTAAGCGCCTCATAGCCGACCACCAGCCCGGAAGCGATCTCGACGATCGGTTGGGCCACCGTTGCAAAGGCGCCTGCGTCCAGGATGGCGGAAATCTTCGACGCCCTGTCGCTCACGTGCCGCCGCTCGACCAGGCCCGGAACGAGGAGCGGCCCCGCGACAGCCGCATACTCAGCGACCAGCGAGCCGATCGCGCCGATGGCCTCCAAACCATCGGGCCGCGAGGACGCCACGACGAGGGCGCCGACGGCCTGACCATCGGCGACGAGCGACTCGACACGCATCGCCTTCACGCCGGCCGCATCCCAGGCGCACGTCAATTCGTCATGAGTGTCGCGATGTTCAACGCGGCTCTCGAGGAATCGCCGGCGCGCCTGAGTCTGGCGGCGGATGTGAAGGCCGTCGCCGTCGATGAGGTCGCCGACCTGCTCCTCGGCCATCGATCCGGCTGATGCGATGCGTTCGACGCCGGTGCCATTCACGAAGCCAAGTACGAGCACATGGTCGACGCCGGAGATCCCAACCAACTCGTCGACGAGCGCCTTCGCCGCCTCCTGGACGCTGCGCCCCGGCCGGAGCCGGGCGACCGAGTCGCTGATAGCGGCCCGCTCGCTGACATGGCGGTCAAGGGCTGCAGTGAGCAATCGCTCATGGGTGACGTCGTGGAACACGGCCACGAGATTGGCAACTGTGCTGTCGATCATGAGTGGCCAGACGGAAACGTCGAAGTCGTAGCTGCGGTCTTGACGCCAGTGCGCCGTGACTGAGCCGCTCCAGCGTTCGCCGCCAAGCGCGGCGCGCATTGCCGCCTCGAAAGGTTCGGCGAGGTCCCCGGGTGCGAGCTTCGAAGCGGGCATGCCCACGAGCTCCGCCCGCGAAGTCCCGGCCATTTCTGCGAATGCGTTGTTCGCATAGGTGATCGTTCCCGACGGATCCGCCATGGCGATGCCGTCTGTCGTCTGATCCATCGCCGAGGCCAGCATGCGACGTTCCGCGGACACCTGGTGCTGTTCGGTGATGTCGGCCATGTAGCCCACGATCTCGCGGGGGGACCCGTCGTGGTCGCGGACCACGCGGCTTTCGTCGCGCAGCCAGCGATAGGTACCATCCCCGCGCAGGAATCGGTATTCCTGGACTGCCCCACCGGTTTCAAGGATCAGGTCGAGCTCAGCGCGGACCCGATCCTGGTCGTCGGGATGGACCCGCTCCAGGAAGTTCGTTCCGCCGAGTTCATCGCGGGAGATGCCCAGGATGCGGTCGGTGTTGCCGCTCATGAACGTGCTCGGATAGCCCGCCTTCGGCAGGTCGCTGTAGATCACGGCCGGACCCGAGGCCAGGAGCAGCTCGAGGCGTTCGCGCGTCGCTCGCAGCTCGCTTTCCATCTGCGTGCGCTCGGTGATGTCGGAAGCAACTCCGATCCAGCCGACGACGCGCCGCCTCTCGCCTCGCAAAGGTACGGCCGTACAGAGGATGCGGATGACCGACCCGTCGGGACGCACGATGTCCATCTCGGCGCGGCTCGGGTTGCCGGCCGCGATCTCGGTGAGCCGATGGGCGCGCAGTTCCGTATCCGGCGTCGGTAGGACCATGTCGAGGGGTTTGCCGATCGCCTCCTTCGCCGTCCGGCCGTAGGTCGTCTCCGCGCCGCGGTTCCAGTAGGTGACGCGCCCGTCCAGATCCACGACGATCACGGCGTGCTCGAGGATCGATAGGAGCGAAGCATCGATCAGCGGCTGGATGGGAGCCCTGGCGGCAACGGCACGCCGGGGCCTTCCGGACCCGATTGGGCTGCTGGGGGATCTGGTCGCCATTCAACGGGCTTTCCGAGGTTCCGGGGTTGCGGGCCGCGGGTGAATGCCTGGTCGACGACGCCGACCTGCCGGGTGATCGTGCGATCAACGCGACCTCGGCGCAAGATGATGCTTCGCTCTATTGCTCAGAATCCTGCAACAGAGTGTTGCCAAGAGGTGACACTGCCTCCTATCCTCCGGGCATGACTTTCACCTCGGCCAAGCCCGCATCCGACATGCTCCCGACCATGCGCCGCCTGATCCATGCGGCGGCAGAGGAGCGACTCAACGCGATCCGGGAGAACCTCGAGCTCGTCATGACAAGCACCGGGCACGACCCCGTCGCCATCCAGGCACTCACCGGCATCAGTGCCGGGACCGTCAGAAACTTCCTGAAGGGGACCGACTCATCGCTGCGCAATGTCCTGGTCATGGCTCAGGCGCTCGGCGTCTCGCTCGCCGATGTCGAGCGGCCGCCAGACGAGTTTCGGCGGCTTCTGGCAGATCGGGGCATCGTCTAGACTGCGCGGAGGCTGCACTCCTGAGGGGCGGATGGATCCCGAGCGACATCTCACCGCCGATGAGCTGGCTCTGGCGCGCCGGCTCCGTGAGAGCTTGGCGGGCTTCCTTGACCTGCCGGCAGCGACCGGGGTCGTTCTGCCCGACACGCGGATCATCCTGGTCAACCGCGCACTCGAGCGGCTCACCGGACGTTCTCGCGAGGATCTCCTGGGCCGGAAGGCAGTCACCCTTCTGGAGCGCGAGGACAGCCAGCGCGCCAGCGCAGAGGTCGCCAGCCTGGACCAGGAGGCCTCTCAACCGTATTCCGGGACGTTCACGGTAGTCCGCCCCGATGGGGAGCGAGTGCGGATCAGGACTACGACCATCGCGGTGCGGGACGAAAACGGAGTGCTGAGCTACATCGTGTCTCGGCTGCTGCGAGAGGCATCCATCGGTCGGTCATCGGACGAGGCCACGCCGCCGACAGACTCGCACGGCCGCGCCCTCTTGGACGAGGCGCTTGCGGGGCTCCCGGACTTCTGGGGAACCTCGACGCCGATGGCCATCGTTCGACCGGATGGGCGGTTCCTGGCGGTGAACCGCGCGTATGGCGATCTCGTCGGCTACCGGCCGGACGAGCTTGCCGGCGAGCCGGTGACAGCCCTCGCCATGCTCGACGCCCCGCACGACATTCCCCGGCGCCTCGACCAGCTGCTCGCCACAGGCTCGGTGCCGGCCGAGCCGGTCGGTCTCCGCCACCGATCGGGGAGCATGGTGACCGTGCAGGGAGCGTCGTTGCTCATTCGAGATGGTCTCGGTCGGGAACGCTTCATCGTGGCGACGGCCGCTCGCGTCGGCGGCGCGCCGCTCACCGGCTAGAGACGGCGCCCCTCTGCGACACGCATGCGTAGTAGGTCGAAAGGCGGCATCGCCGGCCAATCGATCGTGATGCCGTCGAGTGCTGCTTCCTGCAATGTTGACGCGGCGAGCCGGTATCGACTAGCGTCACCGGATTCGATCAAGTGGACGTAATCGAGTCCGCGGACCGCTCCCTTGGCCCAGGCCGTCGACGCGCCGCGTGCCGTTCGTTCCACCACCAGTGGAAGAGGAGAGGACGAAGATGGCACCCAATCGTGTCTCCCGGATCGCGGCCCTGGCATTCGCCGGTACCCTGGTTCTCGCGGCGTGTACGTCGCCCGGAGCGTCGGGATCAGCCGAAGTGTCGGCGGGCGCCGGCGGTGGTGGCGACCTCACCATCGGGGTGACATTCCCGATCCTTGACCAGTTCCTGCAGACCGTCGCCGACGGTATGGAGGCCAAGGCCGCGGAGATCGGCGGGGTCACGCTCAACATCGTCGCGGCGGAGGAGCAGACCGACACCCAGCTGGGCCAGGTCGAGAACTTCATCAGCCAGGGCGTCGACGCGATCATCGTGATCCCGGTGGACACGGACGCCGCCGGCCCGATGACGGCCGCAGCCGAGGAAGCGGGCATCCCGCTCGTCTATGTCAACCGCCGCCCGTCCGACCTGCCTGCCGGCGTCCCGTACGTCGGCTCCGACTCGCTCTACGCGGGCACAGTCGAGATGCAGGCACTTGCCGAGCTGGCCGGTGGCGAGGGCAACGTCGTCATCCTCATCGGCGACCCGGCCAACGAGGCGGCCGTCCTGCGGACCCAGGGCTGCAAGGATGTCGTGGCCGAGAACCCGGGCATGACGGTCACCAAGGAGCAGTCCGGCAACTGGTACCGCGAGGAAGGCCTCGCGATCATGGAGAACTGGATCCAGTCCGGTGATCCGATCGACGTCGTGTGCGCCAACAACGACGAGATGGCCCTCGGTGCGATCGAGGCGCTGAAGAACGCCGACATGCTCGAGGACGTTCTTGTTGGTGGTGTCGATGCGACGGCCGATGCGCTGGCCGCCATGGAGGCGGGCGAGCTCGAAGTCACGGTCTTCCAGGATGCCGATGGGCAGGGCGGCGGCGGCGTCGAGGCTGCGGTCGCGCTGGCGAACGGCGAGACCGTCGAGGATCTCATCGACATCCCGTACCAGCTCGTGACGCCGGACAACATGGCCGACTTCCAGTAGCCGGCGGATTGGGGAGGGCGCCGGCTCCATGCCGGGCCCGAAAGGCCGGAGGCCGCGTCTGATCTGGGGGCCCGCACGACGGGCCCCCAGTTCGCGCAGGTCGCCGCGCGCCGCTTGCAGTTCGTTCGTCGGTGCGGCGAGGCGTAGTTGATGGCCGACGATTACCTCCTCCGGATGGAGGGGATCTCCAAGTCGTTCCCGGGGGTGCAGGCACTCGACGATGTCCACCTGGAGGTCCAGGCCGGTACGGTCCACGCGCTGATGGGCGAGAACGGGGCCGGCAAGTCCACCCTGATGAAGGTTCTCATCGGGATGTACCAGCCTGACGAGGGGACCATCACCCTTGCGGGCGAGCCGATTCAGATAAGCGACACGGCAACTGCGCTGCGGCTCGGGATCTCGATGATCCACCAGGAGCTCTCCCCGGTCCCCGAGATGGCGGTTGCCGAGAACATCTACCTCGGCCGCGAGCCCGTCAACCGGTTCGGGCTCATCGACAAGCGGCGCATGACGGCCGACACCAGGGCACTACTCGGCCAGCTCGACCTTCACATCAACCCCCGATGGCCGATGAAACGGCTGAGCATCGCCCAGACCCAGATGGTCGAGATCGCCAAGGCGATCTCGTACGACTCCCGCCTCATCATCATGGACGAGCCGACGTCAGCGATCACCGAACGGGAGGTCGACCATCTCCATCGGATGATCAAGTCGCTCCGCGAGTCGGGTGTGGCGATCATCTACATCACCCACAAGCTCGACGAGGTCTTCGAGGTCTCGGACTTCGTCACGGTCTTCCGTGACGGCAAGCACGTCAGCACCGTCCCGGCCGCCGAGCTGGATCGGGACAAGCTGGTCACGCTCATGGTCGGACGGGAGCTGACCCACATGTTCCCGAAGGCCGATGCACCCATCGGCGAGGTGGCGCTTTCGGTGCGTGGCCTCAGCCGGCGTGGCGTGCTCGAGGACATCACGTTCGAGCTGCGCGGAGGCGAAATCGTGGGCCTCGCCGGTCTGATGGGCGCCGGTCGCACGGAGGTGCTCGAGGCGATCTTCGGCATCACCCCGATCGACGGCGGCACGATCGAGATCATGGGCAAGACCCGGCGAATCCGAAGCCCGGCCGACGCGATCGCCCACGGCCTCGCGCTGCTCACCGAGGATCGCAAGCGGACCGGGATCATGGGCGTGCTGTCGGTCCGCGACAACATGGCGATCGCCAGCCTCCCGCGGTTCAGCCCGGGCGGCGTGCTCCGCAAGCGTCAGATCGACGATGCGTGCCGGGCGCAGGCCAAGTCCCTGGCGATCAAGACCCCGTCGCTTCGTCAGCTGATCAAGATGCTGTCGGGCGGTAATCAGCAGAAGGTCCTCGTCTCTCGCTGGCTGCTGACGACCCCGGAGATCCTGATGATCGACGAGCCAACGCGGGGGATCGACGTCGGCGCCAAGGCGGAGATTCATCGCCTCATCTCCCTGCTGGCCGGCCAGGGCAAGGCGATCCTGATGGTTTCCTCCGAGATGCCGGAGATCCTGGGCATGAGCGACCGGGTGCTTGTCATGTGCGAGGGCCGCCTGACCGGCGAGTTCTCGCGCGCGGAGGCGACCCAGGAGCGGATCATGCACGCGGCCACCGCGACCGCCGCGGTGGCGTAGGGGGCCGGGTCGATGAGCAACTTCAGGCAGTCCGCGCGCGACTACGTCACCCGCGACCGCCTCGGAGAGTGGCTCCGCACCTACGCGATCGTGGTGATCCTCATCGGGATGATCGTGATCCTGGCGGTGCTCACCGGCGGCCGGTTCCTCGGTGCGCAGAACCTCATCAACATCGTCCGGCAGGTGTCGGTGATCGCGATCCTTGCGATCGGCATGACCGTCGCCATCATCTCGACGGGCATTGACCTCTCGGTCGGATCGATCGTCGCGCTGTCGGCGGTGGTCGCTACCAGCCTCGCCCAGTCACCGGACGCGACGAACCTCATGTACCCCGGGCTGTCGCTGCCGATCTTCGTGGCGATTGGGGCGGGCCTGCTCGTCGGCGCCGCAGCCGGCTTCACGAACGGCTTCCTGATCTCCAGGTTCCGCATCGCGCCGTTCATCGCGACGCTCGGGATGATGACCGCCGCCCGAGGTCTGGCCCTGATCTACAGCGACGGCCGGCCGATCAGCAAGCTGAGCGACGAGTTCAACTTCATCGGACAGGGCTCGATCGTGGGGATCCCGGTACCGATCATCCTGCTGCTGGTCGTGGCGGTCGGGGCCCGTCTGCTCCTGAACAACACTCGATTCGGGCGGCACGTGTACGCGTTGGGCGGGAATGAGCAGGCGGCCCGCGTGTCCGGTATCAACGTCAGCCGGGTCAAGATCGGCATCTACACCTTCTCCGGGCTCCTGGCGGGCCTCGGCGGCATGATCGTCGCCGCCCGGATCGGTTCGGGAAACCCGCAGCTCGGGACCGGCGCGGAGCTCGACGCGATCACGGCCGCCGTCATCGGCGGCACCAGCTTCTCCGGCGGCATCGGGACGGTGTGGGGCACGATTGTCGGCGCCCTGATCATCGGTTCGCTCAACACCGGCCTGGACCTGCTGAACGTGTCACCGTTCACGCAGCAGGTCGTGAAGGGCGTGATCATCGTGCTCGCCATCATCATCGACGAGCGGAAGAACCGCGGGGCTTCGTGAGCGACGCATGGGTCTGGTAGCGACAGCCCGGATCTCGTCATGACCGACGACGCCCTGCGCATCGGCACGGCCCCCGACTCATGGGGAGTGTGGTTTCCCGATGATCCCCGGCAGACTCCCTGGCGCCGCTTCCTGGACGAGGTCGTGACAGCCGGGTACGTGTGGATCGAGCTCGGGCCGTACGGATACCTTCCGACCGATCCGCACGAGCTCGAGGACGAGCTTGGATCGCGTGGCCTCAAGCTTGCGGCGGGCACGGTCTTCACGGGGTTCCACAAAGGGCCGGACCAGTGGGATCGCGCGTGGAAGCAGGCGCTCGAGGTCGCCGGCCTGGCGTCGAAGCTCGGCGCCCAGCACCTGGTTGTGCTTCCCGATCTCTGGCGCAGCGACGCAACCAGCGAGGTCCTCGAAGCGCGGACGCTCGATGACGAGCAGTGGAAGCGCCTGGCGACCGGTCACGACCGACTCGGGAAAGCGCTGCTCGAGGAGTTCGGCATGAGGCAGCAGTTCCACTCGCATGCCGATAGCCACGTCGGCACCGAGCGAGAGGTCGAGCGCTTCCTGGCCGAGACCGACGAGCGGTACACCAACCTGTGCCTGGACACGGGCCACTACGCCTACTACGGCGGCGACAACCTCGCGCTCATCAGGCGACATCCGTCGCGCATCGGGTTCCTGCACCTGAAGCAGGTCGACCCGGTACTGCTCGTCGACGTCCTCAGGAACGACGTGCCCTTCGCAACGGCGGTTGGGCAGGGGATCATGACCGAGCCGCCGAAGGGGGTGCCCGAGCTGGGGCCGATCATCGAGGCGGTCGCCGATATCGACCCGCAGATCCCGGCAATCGTCGAACAGGACCTCTATCCGACCCATCCCGATGTGCCGCTTCCCATAGCCACCCGCACGCGGGAGCACATCTTCGCGACGACGACGCGAGCTCGGGTCGACTGACGCCACGAAGGAGGACGCGAACCATGGCCAACGGGGATCTCCGCGTCGCCGTGGTGGGCGCTGGCATGATGGGCGGCGACCACGTCGCACGAATCGCCGAGCGGATCAGTGGGGCGAACGTCGTCACCATCGTCGAGCCAGATGCGGCGCGCGCCAACGCGGCGGCCGCGATCGCCCCGGGTGCGGCCGTCCGAGCCGATATTCGGGATGCGCTTGACGGCGACGACCTCGACGCGGTCCTCATCGCCACCCCGGGACCCTTCCACGAGCCCGTGCTGCTGCCGTGCCTCGAGGCCGGTCTCGCGATCTTCTGCGAGAAGCCGCTCACCCCGGACAGCGAGTCGTCGCTCCGAGTCCTCGAGGCGGAACAGCGACTCGACCGGCCGCACATCCAGGTCGGCTTCATGCGCCGCTTCGACGCGGAGCACATCGTGCTCCGGCAGCTCATCGCGTCCGAGGAACTTGGCCGCCTGCTCCTCATGCACTGCGCGCATCGCAACCCTTCGACACCTCCCACCTACACCGAGGCGATGCTGATCACCGACTCGGTGGTCCACGAATTCGACTCCGTCCCCTGGCTCGCCGGCGAACGGATCGTGTCGGTCGAGGTCAAGAGGCCGCGGCGCAACTCGCTTGCGCCGGCCGGCCTGGGCGATCCGCAGCTGGTGTTCATCGAGCTCGAATCGGGGGCGATCGCGAGCGTCGAGATCAACGTCAACGCGCAATTTGGCTACCAGGTGACGGCCGAGGCCGTGATGGAGCGCGGCGTCGCAAAGATCGGCAGGACCGCCGCCCTGGAGTCATGGCGTGACGGACGCTGGGGAGGCGCGGAGCACATGACGTTCAAGACTCGGTTCGGCGCGGCTTTTGACGTCCAGGTCCAGCGCTGGGTCGACGCGACTCACCGGAAGGAGATCGACGGGGCAAGCGCCTGGGATGGTTATCTGGCTGCGGCCGCCTGCGAGGCCGGCGTGGCTGCGCAGCAGACGGGCAATCGAGTCGAGGTGACGACCGTCGCGAAGCCCGACTTCTACGCGCCGACGGCCGGCGGCGGTTGGATGATGAGAATCGCGTTCGATCCCACGCCGCTGCACTCGACGCATTCGTTCCTCGAGTTCCCACGCGTCACCGCAGACCTCGGGTACGAATGGATCCAGCTCACGCCGCACGCGGACTTCCTGCCGTTCTTCCGCTACCCGCGCGTCGACCGCGAGCTGCTGCGGGCCACGAAGCAGGCGGTCGCAGAAGCCGGCATCGGGATCTCCTCGCTGCTGCCGCTCCAACGCTGGTCGTCGCCCGACGAGCGGCAGCGCGAGGCCGCCGTCCGCAACTGGAAGCGGACCGTCGAGATCGCGGTCGAGCTCGGGGTCTCCGTGATCAACACGGAGTTCAGTGGCCGCCCCGAGCGGTCCGAGGATTCCGAGGCGGCCTTCTTTCGATCGATGGAGGAGCTGCTGCCGATCTTCGAGCAGGAGGGGCTTCGGATCAACATCGACCCGCATCCAGACGACTTCGTGGAGAACGGGGTGGAGGCAGTTCGGATCATCCGCGCACTCGACAGCGACCACGTTGGATTCGCCTACGTAGCCTCCCACACGTTTCACTACGGCAACGACGCACGCGGGATCATCGGCGCCGCCGGCGCACGGCTAGGTGCCGCGTACGCAGCCGACACGTTCGACCACACTCGCTCCCACGGCCTGCGCTACATCACCAACCCGCCGGGCAATCCGGCGCGCGTGCATCAGCACCTGCGCATCGGGGACGGCGACGTCGACTGGCCCGAGCTCTTCGGCGCGCTCGCCGAGAGCGGCTTCCTCGATCGCGAGGACGCGCTGATCGTCTCGAACGTGTTCGCGGAGGATGAGCGCTGGGAGGAAGTCTCGAAATTCCAGCTGCAGGCGATCAAGGATGGCGTCGCGGCCGCTACCGCCTCGGCGCGGCGATCTGGCTAGACCTGCTCGACGCGATCGGTATCGTTGAGCGCGGCGAGGGGATCAAGGTCACGATCGAGCCCTGAATCCGGGGCGAGCCACTACACGGAGGAAATGTCATGGCGCTCCGCGAGGTCATCGTTGGCTCTCGGGTCGGTCTTCATGCCCGACCGGCGGCCCTGTTCGTGAAGGCGGTCGCCGAGCAGCCGGTGAAGATCACCATCCGCAAGGGCGACGGGCCCCCGGTCGACGCACGCAGCATCCTCCGCGTCCTGGCGCTGGGGGCGAAGAACGGCGACACAGTCGTCCTCGAAGCCGATGGGGACGGCGCGGAGGAGGCGCTGGACGCAGTCGCGATCGTGGTCGCCGAGGACCACGACGATCCGGCCTGAGGATGACGTGACGACGGTGGATGGGGCGCCGCCAGCCTCTGCGACGCCGCAACCGCTCAAGGGGATCGGCGTGTGCGCCGGCGTCGCCGCCGGCCCGGTGGCACTGATGGGCGCGCCCCCACGACTGCCCGCACAGCGGCCCACGGTCACCGATGCCGAAGCCGAGGCCGATGCGGCCGTCGCCGCCCTCACCACGACCGCCGAGGACCTCGAGCACAGGGCGTCGACGACGGACATCCCGGGCGCCGCGGATGTGCTCGAGGCGACGGCGATGATCGCGCGTGACCCATCCCTCGAGGAGGCGATCCGATCGGCCATCGGCGAAGGTGAGCCGGCGGCGTGGGCGGTCGACCGTGCGATGGTCGAGTTCCGTGCAATGCTCCTCGACCTCGGCGGCTACATGGCCGAGCGGGTCGGAGACCTCGACGATGTCCGCGACCGTACCCTTGCCCGCCTGCTGGGGCAGCCGATGCCAGGCGTGCCCGAGCGGGACACGCCATTCATCCTCGTCGCCGACGACCTGGCGCCGGCCGACACGGTGACGCTGACGCCTGAGCGCGTGCTCGCCCTCGTAACCGTTCGAGGCGGCCCCACCAGCCACACGGCGATCCTTGCCCGCAGCCTCGGGATTCCGGCCGTGGTCGCCGCTCCCGAAGCGGCTTCACTGCATGAGGGCGAGCTCGTCGCGGTCGACGGGGGTGCGGGCGAGATCCTCGTCGGGATCACGGCGGAGGAAGCGGCGGAGGCGAACCGGAACGAAGGCGAACGACGCGCGGCGCGCGCGGCCAGCCGGGGTCCGGGTCGCACCGCTGACGGGCATCACGTCGCACTGCTTCTCAACATCGGGGACGCGGCCGGAGCGGCATCGGTGGCGAGGGTCGATGCCGAGGGAGTCGGCCTGTTCCGTACCGAGTTCCTCTATCTCGACCGGCAGGACGCGCCATCGGTCGACGAGCAGGTCGCCCTCTACACGAGTGTCTTCGAGGCGATGGACGGCCGCAGGATCGTGGTCAGGACGCTCGACGCCGGTGCCGACAAGCCACTGCCCTTCCTCGATCAGGAGGGGGAGCCGAACCCGGCGCTCGGCGTGCGCGGGCTCCGCATCGCGCGCCGCTCACCGGAGGTGCTCGCCGATCAGCTCAGTGCCCTGGCCCTCGCGCAGCGAGCGACCGGCGCGGTCGTGTGGGTCATGGCGCCGATGGTGGCCACGGCCGAGGAGACGAAGGGGTTCACCGATCTTGCCCATGAGCACGGCCTCCCGATCGCGGGTGCCATGGTCGAGATCCCATCGGCCGCCCTGCGCGCTGCGGATCTGCTCGAGCACGCCGACTTCCTGAGCATCGGTACCAACGACCTTGCCCAGTACACGCTGGCGGCGGACCGCATGGCGGGCGAGCTGGCCGATCTCCTCGACCCGTGGCAACCCGCGCTGCTCGATCTCATCCGGATGACCGCGGAGGCGGGTCTCGCGGCGGGCAAGCCCGTCGGCGTGTGTGGCGAGGCCGCCGCGTCGCCGCCGCTGGCCTGCGTCCTGGTCGGCCTCGGCATCACCAGCCTGTCGATGTCGGCCCCGGCCGTCGCCGACGTCCGCGATGCCCTGGCCGCCGTCACCCTCGCCGAGTGCCGCGAGATGGCCGCGGCGGCCCTGGCCGGGCGCCGCTCGGCCTGAGGACCATCAGCGCTCGTAGCCCGACTCGTACGATCGGACCCTGTCCCCGGCCGCCGATGGCACGCGTGCCCGCCAGATACCGACCGCCTCGAACTCCATCGGTACGTCGACCAGGATCAGCTCGCTGGTTTCGGACGCGCGGATGGTCAGCCCTGGCTGACCGGTGACCTTGGCGGCATCGCCGGTCGCGACCTCCTCGCCGTCGAAGGTGGCCGCCCCGTCGATCAGGTACGCGTAGGCGCCACGCCCCTCGCCGATGGCGTGGACGACCTCGATGCCCGGCTCGAGCCGGGCGACATGGACCGATGCGTCCTGGTGCACCTTGACGGCGTCGCCGCCGTCGGGAGAGATGACCTCGAGCAGCCGATTGGTGCGGTCCCCGGTGCTGAAGACCTTCTGCTCGACCTCGGGTTTCAGGTCGGCAGTGTCCGGCAGGATCCAGATCTGGATGAAGCGCATCGGCTCATCCGCGGAATCGTTCGCCTCCGAGTGGAGCGCGCCCGATCCGAGCGTCATGCGCTGGACCGATCCGGCGGGAAGCGGACCATACGCCCCGCCGACGTTGTCGTGGTGCCCGAAGCTCCCCTCGACGACATAGGTCAGGCCTTCGACGTCGCGGTGAGGGTGGAGGGGCCAGGTGGCGCCGGGGACGAGGCGGTCGTCATTGAAGACACGCATGGCGCCGAAGGCATCGTTGTGCGGGTCGCGGTACCGATCGAAGCTGAAGTGCCAGCGAGCGCGGAACCAGCCGCCCTCGGTGTCGAAGATCTCGCTATCGCGACGAATGGTGATCAAGTGCCGCTCCCTGGGCAGTCGGGCGGGCCGTAACCGCTCCATGGTGCCACTCTCCAGAGGGGCGAGATCTCCACCTTTGCGAGCCGGCGCGCCGAAGTTGTGGAGAAGTTAGTGGACATACCCCTTTCGGTGCGAGGCCGCGCAGGCCTACGATCGCCGCCGGCCATCATTCTCATCGACAAGGCCGATCTTCGGGATTCATCCATCTCCGTCCCAACCCTGGAGGGTGTGCCACATGACGCAGCGACCGCCCCTGCCCGACGCTGTCACGCGGCCCGTACCGGCGGGAGAGCCACCGCCCCCGGACGTGGTCTCATTCATCCGTTTCTGCCACCACCGCCGCGGGGTGGGCTGGCCCGAGCTGTACGACGAGATGTGCAGCGTCGCCGCCCGTCGCGAGTTCCAGGGATGGGATCACGCCGAGCTGGCTTCGCGCGGCCTCACGTTCTCGCTCTTCGAGCTGCCTCGCCTGGCGGGCTGGGTGCGCGTCGTGCTCGAGGCCGCGGCCGAGGAGCGGGCCACCGGCGCGACGATCCGCGAAGCGCACGGGGCGGCGGTCGCCTAGCCGCCTTCCCCGCCCGACGGGATGTCAACAGCCCCGGTCCGTGCTCGGCGGATCGGGGCTTCGTCGTGAACGCCACTGAGTACGGTCGCGGTGGTCAGTAGGTATGGCGGCGCGCCATCTCCCGCTCGATCATGTGCTCCATGACCATGTACTTCTCGATCCGCCGCCGGAGCTCATTCGCCTCGGGCGTGTAGAGGTGAACGAACTGCTGCAGCTCGAGGCTCAGCTTGCGGCTGAACATGCGAGCGTGATCGAGGTTGCGCCGCAGGAGAACCTGGTCCATGCGCCGCAGGTGCTCCTCGTTGAGGAGATCCTCGTCGCGCAGCAGCTCGCGATCGGCGTCGATCTGGGTGCGCTGCAGCTGGACGGGCGTGATGATCGGGTCGTCGGGCATCAGGGCTCGAAGTCTAGCGCGCGAGGATGTCGTGGTGCGAGGCAGACATCGGCAATTGCGCGCTAGCCCGGAACTGCCGCACCGATGAGCTGCTCGACGAGCGCCGTCACCTGGTCGATCCCGAACGGCTTGGCCAGCACATGGACCTTCCCGATCTCCTGCAGCTCGGCCTCGCGGTCACGGAGCGCGACGACGTCAGCGGAGCAGATGATGATCGGGACATCGGCGAGGCGCTCGTGCGCGCGCGACAGGGCGACGATGTCCCAGCCGGAGGCCCCGCCGAGGAGCAGGTCGACGATGATCAGGTCCGGCTCCGATGCGGCGATCTCGTCGATCGCGGTGGCCTCGCCGTCGATGAGGGTCACGGCGTAGCCGGCGTCCTCGTCCAGGATCGCCGACATGAGCTCCAGGAACTCTGGGTTGTCGTTGATGACGCTGATGCGGGGCGACGCGGCGTCGGACATCGGCTCGGGGTTCTCCAAGGGCCGGGCGAGTATAGTCCCGCGCCGATGGGTATGCTCTCGACGGTCCCCGTAGCTCAGTGGACAGAGCAACCGCCTTCTAAGCGGAAGGTCGCAGGTTCGAATCCTGCCGGGGACGCTCCGTAACAAACCGATCCAGGGCCCCTGAGCTCAACGCGCAGCGATTGCCGTTAACCGCTTGATCGCAGACGCAGCGACGTCAGCATCAGGGCCAGATGCAGGCGCTCGGTCGGAGTCAGCTCGGTCACGTGGCGATCCAGGCGTCGATCTCGCCCAGCAGCCCCGTCTTCCGCCCCTCGGGCAGGAAGCTGGCCGTGACCGAGTTGCGCGCCAACCGGGCCATCACCTCGTCGCTGAAGCCGAACGTCGCCCGCAGGGCCTCGTAGTTCGTGTCCGCGTAGCCCCCGAAATAGGCCGGGTCGTCGGAGTTGACCGTGACCAGGACGCCCGCCTCGAGGAAGGCCGGCAGCGGATGGTCCGCCAGCGTGTCCACGCACCGGAGCCGTACGTTGGACAGCGGGCACATGGTCAGCGGGGTCCCGGCGCGCGCCAACCGATCCATCAGGGCCGGGTCATCGATCGCCTGGATGCCGTGGTCGACCCGCTCGATGTGCAGCAGGTCGAGCGCCTCGGTCACCGATGCGGCCCCGCCCTCCTCGCCCGCGTGAGCGACCCGGTGGAGTCCCAGTTCACCGGCGCGGGCGTACACGCGTTGGAACTTGGCGGGCGGGTTGCCGACCTCGGCCGAGTCCAGACCGATCCCGATGATCGGCGCACCGGCCTCCTCCAGAGCGGCCAGCATCGCCAGGGCCTCCTCCTCGGAGCGGTCCCGGTGGAAGCAGGCGATCAGCTCGACGGTCGTGCCGTGGTCGCGTTCGGCGGCGGCGATGCCCGACGCCAGCCCGTCCAGGACCCGCTGGAGCGGGATGCCGCGGGCGACGTGGGGCTGCGGGTCGAAGAACGCTTCGACGTGGCGTACGCCGCCGGCGGCCGCCCGGGCGACATAGGCGGTCACCAGGTCGCTGAAGTCCTCCTCGGTCTGCAGCACGGTGAGGTTCGCGTAGAGCAGGTCCAGGAAGCTCTGCAGGTCGGTGAACTCGTACCGACCGCGCAGGTCCTCCAGGTCGGCGTAGGGCAGCTCGACCTTGTTGCGGCGGGCCAGTTCCAGCACGGTCTCCGGCTCCAGGGTGCCTTCGAGATGGAGGTGCAACTCGACCTTGGGAAGGGTGCTCAGATCGCGCATCGGGTTCCCTTCTGGACGCTGCCGCGTCTCGACTTCGGTTCGGTCGGCGCTGCCCGCTCAGGCCGACTGAGGCTCCACGTCCTAGTCATGACGACCTACGATGGGTGTGGTCGTTCTAGCACGGCCCCGAGACCTGCCGGGGACGCCACGATGTTGACGCAATGGAGCGAGTGAGATGGCGGGAAGCGAGGCGTGGCGAAAGGCGCCGGCCGATCTGGTCGAACGTTTCCACGAGGCCGTTGCCGGCATCGAGGGGGTCGAGGTACGCAAGATGTTCGGCTACCCGGCCGCGTTCGTCGGCGGGAACCTGACCGCCGGCCTGTACCAGGACAGCGTCATGGTCCGGCTGCCGGAGTCCGAGCGCGAGGAGCGGATTTCCGATGGCTGGTCGCGCTTCGAGCCGATGCCGGGGCGCCCGATGCGCGAGTACCTCGTGCTGCCGCCCGACGCGGCCGGTGACGTCGACGCCATGCGCACCTGGGTCGAGAAGGCCGCGGGATTCGTGCGCACCCTCCCGCCCAAGGCCGCGAAACCTAGGAAGGCCGCGAGTCGCTGACCGGGCCGGCGGCGAGCTGTTCGAGTCGCAGGACGGCCGAGCTCACCCGTCCTCCTCGGCGAGGCGGGTTGCGAGCGCCTGGGCGTCGTGTCGCATTGACCGATCGGCCGCTGCCGCCAGCACCGTTTCGGCCAACGAGGTGGCATCGAGCCGCTTGAGCGCGATCGGTCGCGGCGCCACGCCGAGCCGGTGGAGCCGATCGGCCCAGTAGTGCTGGTCGCCGACGTGCGGGACGACGACAGACGGCAGGCCGGCGGCAGTCACGGAGTGGGTGGTGCCGGCACCGCCGTGGTGGAGCGCGAGTGCGGCACGAGGGAAGAGGCTGCGGTGGTCGACGGCCTGGATCCGAAGCAGCCCCGGCGACTCGCCTGACGAGTCGAACGGACCCTGAACGATGACGCGACGTCCGGCTGAGAGCAACCGGTCGACCGCGCCGCGCAGCTCTCCGCCCGGGATGCCTCGCATCGAGCCGAACGAGATCACGATCGGGGGCGCGCCGTCGGCGAGGAACGCCTCCACGGCGCCCGGCAGCGGGGCGGGCGGGGAGCGATCGAACCAGTGGCCGGTCACGACCGTGCCGCTCGGCAGGTCGGGCGGGACGCGGATGATCGACGGCGAGCACGCGACCATGTGCAGGAGCGGCGATCGGGCCCGGAACAGTGGCATGCCGCGCTGCCCGCTGCCGGCGTTCGCGAGCACGTCGTCGAGGGGCCGGCCCACCCGTGTCAGGGCGCGCTCGAGCCCCCACCAGGCGAGGCGATTCGCCGGTCCGAGACCCGGCATGCCGGGCGGCGGCGCGCTGGCGGTGGGCAGCAGCACCGGGTCGAACACGGCAGTCGCCCATCGGAGCCCGTCGTCCAGCACGGCGGCATGCGCCAGCGCATGGATGCCATGCAGCAGGACGACGTCGTGCCCTGGCAGCACCTCGCGGAGCCGCCGCAGGTGCGCTTCGCCGTCGGCAAGGTGGAAGTCCCGCAGCCGGGCGACCTGCTCCATCGGGCTTCGGGCCGCCGCATCGGCGGCGACCTCGTCGATCTTCGACTGGTCGGCGTGTGGACCGGCGACCTCGACGCGGACGCCCGGCTGGTTGAGCAGCGCGTGGTGGACGGGCCAGGTGACGGCGGTGACGGCATGACCGCGCTCGACGAGGGCGCGGGCGAGCGTCGCAAACGGCAGGATGTCGCCTGTCGTCCCGACCGTGGCGAGGGCGATCCGCATCAGATGGCGGCGATGCGCCGGGGCGCGGTGCGCGGCCCGTAGCGCGGCGGGACGATTCGGCCGACCTCAAGCAGCCGCTGCACCCGGCCGCGCTGGCCGCGATAGGGCTCGAGCAGCTCGAGCATGCGGGCATCGTCGCCGCGTGGCTCTCCGGCGAGCGCCCACGACACGATGCTCGGGAGGTGGTAGTCGCCGACGCTGAGCGCATCCGGATCGCCGAAGGCGTTCCGGACCACCTCGGCTGCCGTCCAGATGCCGATGCCGGGCAGGGACCTCAACCGGCGCGTGGCCTCCTCGGCCGAAGCCGACGTCTCCAGCCACGTGGCCCGCGTCGCCGCGCGGCGAACGACTTCGGCTCGCCGTCGCTCGATGCCGATCGGGTGGTACGCGTGGTACGGCAGGCTCGCGAGCGTCTCGGGGCGTGGCGGGAGGAGCAGGCCGGCCGGCCCGGGTGCCGGCTCGCCGTGGGCGCGAAGGAGGGCGGCGTAGGCGCGGAAGGCCTCCGTCCCGGTGATCTTCTGCTCGAAGACCGACGGCACCAGGGCGTGCAGCACGCGCCCGGTGCGCGGCAGCCTGAGGCCGGCGTGGCGACGCTGGAGCTCGCGCACGATCCTATGGCGTGCCACCAGCCGCTCCGGATGGTCGTCCTCGCCGACCAGGGCGGGGACGGATTCGAGCAGCCACGGCGCGCCGTCTCCCCACGCGTGGGACTCGAGCGTCGCGCCAAGACGCCGCAGCCGCAGCCGCACCGTCGCTGGGCCCTCGGGCGTGCGGGCGGCGAACCAGGCTTCGTCGCGGAGCAGTCGTACCGTACGGTCGCCGAGTCCGTGTCGCAGCGGCCAGAGCGTTCGACCGAGATCGAGCGGGGCGCGCAGCGCGATGCTGCGCTCGATCACCGGCGCATCGAAAGAAGGATCGGCGTCGGGCCGCTCTGCGCCTCCTCGAGCTCGGCGCGCGTCCGAATCCCCCGGTAGCCCTCTGCCACGATCAGCTGGGCGCAGACCTCGCCGAGGCTAGCCCCCGGACCGGGGAGCAGGATCACGTCGGGCGCGTACTCGCGGAGCGCCACTCGGAGGCTGCGCGCGAAGTCGTACGTGCTGGTCGGCTGCTCCCGCAGGGTGTGGTCCGCAAGCTCTGCCGGGTCGGTCGACCAGGGCGTGAAGCGAACGCCGCGTCCATCGACGAGGGTGACGTTCGGCGTTGACCAGGTGAGGTCTGCAAGTCGCTCCGCTGCGCGCGCCGCCGCTTCCGCCCGGAGCGGGAGGTGCCACGCCTCCTGCATGGCGGCACGGAAGGGGAATCGGCGCGAGCCGATCTCCACCGGCGGCAGCTGGGCGGCGACGCCGGCAAGCCCATCGCCGGTCCCGCTCAGCACGCTGAACGCGCCGAGCTCCAGGGAACGGTGCACCCCGTCCGACTGACGAGCCAGGGCCGCATCGAGCGCCGAGCTGCGAAGCGGATCGGGCTGCCAGTCGGCGTCGGTCAGCGCATAGATGAGCTGTCCACCGCGGTCGTCGTTCGCGATCGGCTCCTCGGCGACCAGCGCCATCGTCTGAACGAGCCGAAACGCGTCGTCGAACTCGAGGGCGCCGGACGCCGCCAACGCGGTGTACCAGCCCGTCGAGCTGGCGACTACCACGACCACCTCGTGGTCGCCCGCGATCCGTTCGGCGTCGAGCAGGCCGGACAGGAAGGTCAGCGGCGACGCATTGGCCGACCGCAGGTGCACGGACGGGTCGAATCGCTCGGCCGCGTCGAGGGTGGAGAGGGCGGGGAGGTCGTGCTCGAGGCGCAGCTGATCGGCCCGTCGCACCCAGGGATGGCCGACCGGCAACGAGTGGAGCGAGCCCGGACCGTACGAGCCACGAGCCGGGAAGGCGACCGCCGCCCGTGTCACGAGCGTACCCCCGCCGCGTGCCGGCGCCGGCGCTTCACCGCGGCCACCGAGCTGGCAACGATCTGGTCGACCCCGACGAGCACGGCCGACGTCGCCGGCCCGAGCGGAACGAACGAGTCGACCGCGCGGATCGAAGCGAGCCTCCGCCCGATCCGCTGCTCGGCGAGGTCGGCGACGATGGCATCGGCCACGCCGGCGCCGGTGGCCCGGCACTCGTCGACCACCACGACCGTGCCGACGTCGGTCGCCTGCTCCCGAATGGCCGCGGTCGGCAGCGGGCTCAGCCAGCGCAGGTCCATGACCCGTGCCCGCAGATCGTGCAGCTCCGCGAGCCGCTTGGCCGCCTGGAGGCTGAGGCGCAGGCCGTTCGCGTAGCTGACCAGCAGCAGGTCGGCGTCCGCGTCGGTCTCGCCGTAGAGCTCGACGGCCCCCGGCAGGAGCGCCTGCGGCGGCGCGGGATAGTCGGTCAGCCAGCCGCCGTCGCCATCGGCGTGCAGATCCTTCTCGTGGTAGAGCGCAATCGGCTCCAGGAAGATGACCACCCGACCGTCCTCGATCGCCATGGCGACGGCTCCGCGGAACATGCGCGCGGCATCGTCACCCCGCGCCGGCGTGGCGATCACCAGGCCCGGGATGTCGCGCAAGGCACCCACCGAGTTGTCGTTGTGGAAGTGCCCGCCGAAGCCCTTCTGGTAGGCGAGCCCGGCGACCCGCACGACCATCGGGTTCCGGAACTGGCCGGAGCTGAAGAACTGGAGCGATGCGGCCTCGCCGCGGATCTGGTCGAGGGCGTTGTGGATGTAGGCCAGGTACTGGATCTCCGGAACGGGCAGGAGGCCGATGTGGGCCGCCCCCTGCGCAATGCCGAGGATGCTCGTCTCGTCGAGGATCGTGTCGAACACCCGAGCCTGGCCGAAGCGTTTCTGAAGGCCGTTGGTGACGTTGTAGACGCCGCCCTTGCGGCCAACGTCCTCGCCGAAGATGAGCAGCTCCGGGCGGCGCAGAAGCTCGTCAGCCAGCGCGGCATTCATCGCGCCCGCCAGGGTTCGGCTGGTGGGCGCCGTCGCGGCCTCCGGCAGGGTCGCGCCGAAGGATGCCGTCCGTTCATCCGGCGTTGCGAGCGGCATGGACGCCCGCACCGCCACCCGTTCCGGATGATCGGGCGCCATCGGTGCCACGACCTCCTCGGTCGTCTGCAGGCGAGGCCTGCGTGCAGCCTCGTCCGCCACGGCAAGCACTCGGTGGCGTGTCTCACGCACGAGGTCCCTGAGCATCTCGGGGTCGGCTGCTCCGGACTCGATGAGCCGGCGCGCATTGCGCAGGAGTGGGTCGCGCGCCTCGACCGCCTCGATCTCGGCGAGCGGCCGGTACGTCTGCTCCGCATCGCTGCCGGCGTGACCGAAGAGCCGCACGGTCCGAAGGTGCAGGAACGCCGGCCGACGCGTCGCGCGCACGTGGTCGATTGCGCCACGGACCGAATCCCAGACCTCGTCGATCTCGCCGTCGGCCAGGAAGTAGGTGAGGTGCGCTTGGTTGGCGAACGTGGCGGCGATCCAGCCGTCGGGGGTCGGAACGCTGATGCCGGTGTTGTTGTCCTCGCAGATCAGCAGGAGCGGCATCGGCAGGCCCAGGCGGACCGCATAGCGTGCCGTGTTCACTGCCGAGAGGGCCGTCGCGTGATTGGCGCTGGCGTCGCCGAACGAGCAGGCCACGATCGCATCTGCGGGGAGGCCGATCGCCACGCCGAGCCGCTTGGCGCGCGACAGGCTGAAGGCCAGGCCCATCGCCTTCGGAAGATGGCTCGCGATCGTGCTCGTCTGGGGCGGCACCCACAGGTCCCGGCTGCCCCATACCTTGTGGCGACCCTGGCTGATCGGATCCTCGCTCGAGGCAACGATCCCGAGCAGCGTGTCCAGCACCGGCGTGCTTCCCGGCAGCTGGCGGGCGCGGGCCATCATGAAGGCCCCGGACCGGTAGTGCAGGAATGCGGGATCTTCGATCCGCAGCTGGGCACCGATTGCCGCGTTGTTCTCGTGGCCGGCGGAGCCGATCGTGTAGAAGCTGCGATCGGTCTTCTTGAGCTCGCGCGCCGCGACGTCGAGCTGGCGCGAGGCGAGCTGGTCCTCGAACAGGGCAAGCGCACGGCCGGCCGTCAGCCGGGCGCCGTCCCGCAGCGGGGCATCGGCAGCCAAGCGGTGCGGCGCCGGCCGCGCCGTTTCGAGATAGCTGTCGAGCTGTCGCTCGACGACGGCGACGCGATCCCAGGTCATGCGGCGGTGGGTGACTCGGAGGGCTTTCAGGCGGGCGAGCCATTCTACCGCCGCAACCGCGATCTAGCGCCGTATCGGGAAGTCTCCTCCACCTGTTGCAGCGGCGGCTGCCGCGGCCAGCACGAGCTGGACGGCGAGGGCCAGGATCGGTGACCAGAGCAAGGGTTGGTGGAGCCAGCGGCGCATCGTGGCGACCTCCTCAGCGACCGGCGCGCGTCGCGCGACCATGTGCCGCGCGATCCGCCCACCGGAGCCATGAGACCCCGTTCGTGCTTACTGGCCGGTTACCGCCGGATTACCGGGCGGGGAGGGGGACCTCCCTAGCCGCCGACCGAGATGAGGACGATGCCGAGCAGCGCGAGCCCGATGCCCAGCTGGCCGAGGCGCGGCAGGCGCTCGCCGAGGACGTAGCGCGCCAGGAGCATGGTCACGATCGGGTAGAGGCCGGACAGTGCCGCCGCCAGCCCGATCGGGATCGCATCCCGCGCGACGACGTAGAACGCATTGCCCCCGACGTCGAACAGGCCTGCCGCCACCACGATCCGGAACGGGAACCTCGCCCGGTCGAATCGGTGCAGCGCAACCGATGCCGTCGTCGACAGCACCGACGACGTCGCCCGGCTGAAGACGAGGGCCCACAGCGGATCGCCGCCACGCGCAGCGAGGTCCAGCAGGACGTACCACGCGCCGAACCCGAGCGCTGCGGCCGCCGCGAGCAGCAGCGCGCGACGTCCGACCTCATCGCGCGATGCACCACCCGCTGCCGCGGCGGCGCCGGCAGTACAGGCGATCCCCGCCAGCTGCAGCGGGGCGACCGACGCCCCCAGCGCCGCGCCGGCAACGAGTGGGAGCGCAATTGAGCCGGCGCCGCTCAGCGAGGTGACGATGCCCATCGACCCCAATGACATGCCCCGGTAGAGGGCCGACAGGCCGATCGCCCCGGCGACGCCCGCGGCAACGCCGACGAGCGCCGGACCGAGGTCGGGCATCGGCGGGCGGAGCACGAGGAGCCCAACGAGGAGCGCAACGAGGCCCGTGAGGTGCGCGCCGGCGACCACGACGAGGGCTCCCACGCGGCGGGCCGCGAACGCGGCAGCGAAGTCGCCCGCGCCGAAGGAGAGCGCGGAGAGCATGCCGGCGGCGAGTCCCGTCGGTGGCATCGGTACCTCGATCGACGTGCAGTGGGGTGCCGGCGACTGTAACGCAATCGGTCTCTGCCGGCCGAATCCGGTGTTCGTGTCGCACGGTCGGCACCGATCCAGTCACTCACGGTCGGCCCGATGGCGGATATCGCACGATCGGCGCTTGACACTCGAACGTTGCAAACTCGATAGTGCGCGCAGGCCCGAACGACCCGTTCCACGCGCCGACCGAGGCGGCGCGGCTGGTCGTTCGTCGCGAGGTGCTGGTGGCGGTCGATTCGAATCCGGCGATCGGGGCGGCCCCCGCGACCCAGGACGCCGCTCCGGCGATCAGGCTCGAAGGCATCGTGAAGCGCTTCGGCGACGTCGTCGCCGTGGACGGCATCGACCTCGACATCGCCGACGGTGAGTTCTTCAGCATGCTCGGCCCGTCAGGGTCCGGGAAGACGACGACCCTGCGCATGATCGCCGGCTTCGAACAGCCGACCGAAGGCCACATTCGACTCCACGGCCGCGACCTGACCGGCGTCCCGCCCTTCGACCGCGACGTCAATACCGTCTTCCAGGACTACGCGCTGTTCCCCCATATGACCGTGGGCGACAACATCGGCTACGGGCTGGTGGTGAGCGGCGTGCCGGCCGGCGAGCGAAAGACGAGGGTCGCCGAGGCCATGCGCATGGTGCGGCTCGAGGGCTACGAGGCTCGTCGGCCGGGCCAACTCTCGGGCGGCCAACGACAGCGCGTCGCACTGGCGCGGGCCCTGGTCAATCGGCCCAAGGTGCTGCTCCTGGACGAACCGCTCGGCGCGCTCGACCTCAAGCTCCGGGAGGAGATGCAGATCGAGCTCAAGGCGATCCAGGCACAGGTCGGCATCACGTTCGTCTACGTCACCCACGACCAGGAGGAGGCGCTCACCATGAGCAACCGCCTGGCCGTCTTCAACCAGGGCCGGATCGAGCAGATCGGCTCGCCGGCCGATGTCTACGAGCATCCGGCCACGACATTCGTGGCGGGCTTCGTGGGCACCTCGAACCTCTTGACCGGTGAGACCGCGCGGGCCGTGATCGGCGCCGACGGCATCTTCACCATCAGGCCCGAGAAGCTGCGGCTCGCGGAACCGGCGGAGCAACCGGCCGACGACGAGGGGTCGGCGCTCGGCACGATCCGCGAGATCGTCTACGTCGGGCCGGACACTCGTTACATCGTGGCGCTCGACACCGGCAGCGAGCTCGTCGTCACACAGCAGAACCTGCAGACATCGTCGATGGAGGCGCTCTCCGCCCAAGGCCGAGCCGTGAGGCTCATCTGGAAGCGCCGCCACGTACTGAGCCTTGCGCACAGCGAGGAATTGGGGGCACCGGAGGAAGAACCTACATGAGACACCTGCGAGTTCCAGCCGTCATTGCCACGTTCGGGGTCCTGCTTGCCTCCTGCGGAGGCCAGGGATCCGGCGAGATGCTCACCGAGCTCGGTGATGGCGAGGGCGAGCTGAACCTCATCATCTGGGCCGGCTACGCCGAGGACGGATCGGCGTATCCAGAGTTCGACTGGGTCACGCCGTTCGAGGAGGAGACCGGCTGCATCGTCAACGCCCAAACGATGGCCGACTCCGCCACCGGCGTCCGGATGCTGCAGTCCGGCGAGTTCGACGGCGGGTCGTTCTCGGGCAACGCGACGGACCGGCTCATGGCCGCGGGCGACGTCGCACCGGTCAACGTCGAGCTGCTGTCGAACTACGAGAACGTGTTCGACGGCCTCAAGCTGCAGCCCCACAACTCGCTGGATGGCGTGCCCTACGGCGTGCCGCACGGTCGCGGACCGAACCTGTTGATGTGGAACACGGACGAGGTCGACACACAGACCACCTGGGACGGCATCTGGGAGAACGCCGCCGACTACGAGGGCAAGCTGACCATCTTCGACTCGCCGGACTTCATCGCCGATGCGGCCCTGCACCTGATGGCGACCCAGCCCGACCTCGGCATCACGAATCCCTATCAGCTCAGCCAGGAGCAGTTCGACGCGGCCATCGGCCTGCTCGACGAGCTCTTCACGCACGGCCCGCAGTTCTGGGATGGGGCGACCTTCGCCGACCAGGTGACGGCCTTCCTGGCCGGCGACATCACGATCGGCACGACCTGGCAGTACCAGGTGAACAGCCTCGTCCTCGAGGAGGCGCCGGTCGAGGCCATCAAGCCCGCGGAAGGAACGACCGGTTGGTCGGACACCTGGATGATCGCCACGGAGGCGGCGCATCCGAACTGCATGTACATGTGGATGAACCACATGATGTCGGCCGAGGCCAACGGTCAGGCGACGGTGTACTTCGGCGAGGCGCCGACCAGTCCACAGGCGTGCGAGTACGCGGAGACGATCGCTCCGGGACACTGCGAGCAGACCCACGCGACCGATGAGGCGTACTACGAGGACGTCTGGTACTGGAGCACCGCGCGCGAAGACTGCGCGGACGAAGATGCCGACACCACGTGCGTCGACTACGACGCCTGGGTCGAGGCATGGACGACCCTGCGCGGTAGCTGAGCATCCGGCCCGCGAAGGATCGAGACAGATGCGCTCCCCGGGAAGTTCGCTCCCCGGGGAGTGCTAGTCCTCATCAATGGCTGCTGACGCCCCTGCCGTGAGGCCGGACGCGGGGCCGAACCGCATCCGGCGAATTGCGGCCTGGCTGCACGCGCGGCCACGTGCCCGGCTGTGGCTCCTGCTTGCGGTGCCGCTCACCTGGCTTGTCGTCGTCTACCTGGGATCCCTGGCGATCCTGCTGCTGAACGCGTTCTGGACCGCAGATGCGTTCACCGGCAGGGTCAACCCCTTCGACTGGTCACTGGAAGCGTTCGAGCAGATCGTCGGCAATGACGTGTATCGAACCATTGCCCTTCGCACCGCGGGCATGGCCGCCCTCGTGACCGTGACCGACGTGCTGCTCGCATTCCCGATCGCGTACTACATGGCCCGGGTGGCGAGCCCCCGCACCCGTCGCCTGCTGGTCGTCGCCGTCCTCATGCCGCTCTGGGCCTCGTACCTCGTCAAGATCTTCGCCTGGCGCACGATCTTCCAGGGCAACGGGATCCTGTCGTGGGTGCTGGCGCCGTTCGGGCTCGATGCCCCCGGCAACGATGAGATCGCGAACTCGTGGATCGTGTTCAGCTACCTGTGGCTGCCGTACATGATCCTGCCGATCTACGCCGGCCTCGAGCGCGTCCCCGGCTCGCTGCTGGAAGCGTCGGCCGATCTCGGCGCGAAGGCAGGGACGACATTCCGGCGCGTCGTCCTGCCGCTGGTGTTCCCGTCCGTGGTGGCAGGGTCGATCTTCACGTTCTCGTTGACCCTCGGCGACTACATCGTCCCGGGCCTCGTGAGCGACGCCAAGTTCATCGGCAACGTGATCTACGACAACTCCGCCCTGGGCAACTTCCCGATCGCGGCGGCCTACTCGATCGTGCCGATCGTGATCATGATCGCGTACCTCGTCATCGCCCGGCGGCTCGGGGCGTTCGACTCGCTGTGATGGGCACGTTGGATGACTGAGTCGCGCTGGGTCCGGACAGGCCTTCGGGTCCTCACCTGGGTCATCATCGGCTTCCTCTACCTGCCGCTCGTGCTCGTCGCCATCAATGCCTTCAACGTGAGCGGCTTCATGGCGTGGCCACCCGCCGGCTTCTCGCTGCGCTGGTTCGGTGAGGCGCTCGACAACCCGACCATCCTCCAGGCGTTCGGCACCTCGATCCTGGCGGCGCTCGGTGCCGTCGCCATCGCCCTCGTGCTCGGCACCCTGGCCGCGATGGCCGTGCAGCGCTACTCGTTCTTCGGTCGCGAGTCGGTGAGCTTCCTGCTGGTGCTTCCGATCGCGCTGCCCGGCGTGCTCACCGGGATCGCGCTGAGCTCGACCTTCCAGACGATCGGCATCGGGTTCGGGCTGCTGACCATCATGGTCGGGCATGCGACCTTCTGTGTCGTGATCGCCTACAACAACGTCATCGCCCGCCTGCGCCGCCTGCCGCGATCGCCGGAGGAGGCATCCGCCGACCTCGGGGCGGACACGTGGGTCACCTTCCGCCGCATCACGCTGCCGGGGATGCGGACCGCACTGCTGTCGGGCGGCCTGCTCGCCTTCGCGCTCTCCTTCGACGAGGTCATCGTGACCGTCTTCACGGCCGGGGCCGCCACGCAGACCATCCCGCTCTGGGTGCTCGCCACCATGCAGCGGCCGACCCAGCTGCCGGTGGTCAACGTCGTCGCCCTCGTCCTCGTGCTGCTCTCCGTCATCCCCGTGTACTTCGCCCAGCGGATCGCGGGCGACGCCACAGGCGGGGGCAGGTACTGATCCGATCGTCGGGTGCGCGTCGACCCGAACGGTCGTAGGCTACGCGCCACGTCCGGCTTCCGAGTGCCGGACCTCGAGGGGAGGAACCTCAGCCGTGTCCGTCATCACCCGCCCAACCGCCGGCATGCCCGCCTGGCGGGTTGCGGTCATCGGCGTCGTGGGCCTGCTTGCCGTGGCGATCGGTGTGGCCGCCGGAACCTTCCTGCTGAACGGCCGCGTGGCTGCCGTCGGCTCTGGCGCCGCCTACGTTCCGGCGAATGCTGCCTTCTATTTCGAGCTGCGGCTCGAGCCGTCGACGGCCCAGGACGCGGCGGTGCGCGAGCTGCTCGGCCATTTCCCGCCGATCCCGGGCATCGACCTTGATCAGTCACTCCATGCGCAGATGGTCGAGCACATCGACGAGATGCTGTCGGGCGAGGGCGTTGGCGTGAGCTGGGCCGATGACGTCGCGCCCTGGTTCGACGGGCACGTCGGGGTCGCTGTCATCGACGTCCCGGCATCGTCCATGGAGGTGCCGGTGGACCCGACGGCCATGCCGGAAGTGCCGCCGACGGTCGTCCTGCTCGGTGTGACCGATGCCGCGGCCGCCGAGGCCGGCATCGCGCGGATCCTGGCCGAGGCAGACGACGCAGGAACGACGTTCACCGAGACCGAGCATGCCGGCGTCACCATTCGCAGCATCGAGGGCGTCGAGGCCGGGGCCTACGCCCTGACCGCCGACCAGGTCGTGATCGGCTCGGACGCGGATGCCGTCGCCACCGCGCTCGACACCCACGCCGGCGGTGGATCGCTCGCCGAGACGGCGGACATCACGCGACTGACTGAGAGGCTCCCGACCGACTGGCTCGCGTTCATGACGTACGACATGACCGATCTCATGGCGGAGGCCTTCAGCCAGGGAGCTAGCGCGTCGCCGGAAGTTGCGGCCGCCTTCGAGTCCTTCCTCGAGCACCAGTCGCTGCGGGGTGCCATGGCCGTTTCCGCGTCCGGCGACCGGGTGCTGGTCGACGCGGCGACCGATCCGCCGACGGGCCCCTTCGCGGCCGAGAACGCTGTGCGCGGCCTCGCCGACGAGGTCCCGGCCGACGCGCTCTACTACAGCGAGGCAGGCAACCTTGGAATCGGGCTCGCGGCAGCCGTCGAGAGCTTCAAGCAGGCGCTCGGCACCACGCTCGAGGACGATCCGATCGCGACGGCGGAGGCGGCACTCGGCGCCGACCTCGAGGAGCTCGTCAGCTGGATCGACGACGGAGCCGTCGTCATCGGCTACGACGGGAGCGAGCCGTACGGGGGACTGGTGCTGGTGCCCAATGACATGGCCGCCGCGGAGCGACGGCTCGGCCAGCTGGCGACCTTCGCCGGCCTTGGCGGGATGGACCCGACCAGCGGCATCACGGTCGACGAGCAGGAGGTCGGCGGAGTGACCGTCACGACCATCACCTGGGACTCGCAGGACGACGAGGCCATGATGATGCCGCCCATGCCGACCGGTATCGTGCTCGAATACGCCTTGACCGACGACCGGGCGCTCATCGGCTTCGGTGACGCGTTCGTGCGGCGCGTCCTTGCCCTCGATTCGGCCGATTCCCTGGCGTCGCAGCCGCGATATGCCGATGCGATCGCCGAGCTGGGCGGGGAGGAGAACGCCGGCGTCGTCTGGGTCGACCTGGCCGGGACGCGAGAGGCGATCGAGGCTGCGCTCGGCCCGATGCTCGCCGAGCAGGATCCGGATGGGTTCTACCAGTCGGAGATTCGACCCTGGCTTCTCCCGCTCGATCGAGTGGTCGGGGTCACGCGCCTGGACGGAGACGTCCTGGTCCAGCGCTCGGCCCTCATCATCGAGTGATGGCCTCGCCGATCCGGCCGTTTCCGGACCAACGCGCCGGGGAGGGCGGTGTGGCGGCGGCGCGCTCGCGCCTGGAGGATGCCGGCGTCCGGCCCTATGCCTGGAGCAACGGTCCGGGAGATCGATACGCCGCTCATCGGCACGAGACGACCAAGCTCCTGATCTGCGCGGAGGGCTCGATCACCTTCCTGGTCGGTCCTGATCAGCAGCCAGTCGAGCTCGCCGCCGGCGATGGCTTCGTCCTCCCCGCCGGCACGGAGCATGCGGCGATGGTCGGCCCGCAGGGCTGCACGTGCCTCGAGGGGCACCGCCGCTAGGGCATCGACTCGCCGGCGGCGCTCCTAGCGCGGCACCGGGCGTTGACGGGCGGCGTCCCGCGCCTCCTTTTCGAAGGGGTTGTCGTGGTACCAGCGCTTCCCCGCCCGTCGCGCGCGCAACGAGGCGGCGAGGTAGATGAGCGGAAACGCGATACCAAGCCGTTTCCACTGCCTGACGTGCGCGAGCTCGTGCGCGAGCTCCGCCTCGTTCAGCGTGCGCCAGGCGTAGATCCGGCTGCCGATCGTGATGGCCAGCCAGTCGGGCAGGACCATCGAGCCCAGGGGCCGGAGCCACCGCCAGACGTGGACGCGGTGCGGCGTCGTCATCGGTCCGACCGCTCGAGCAACAGGTCGCGACGGTCTCCCCAGTGGTCCAGGAAGCGATAGAAGTTCCGCCTGCTGAGCCGATCGCGCTCGGCCTCCGGCAGCGACGTCCAGCCACGGTGCTCATGCTTCGTCACCGGAAGAGGACCGGTCCGCACGGCGCGCCAGCCGGCGTCGCGGATTGCGAAGCTGAAGTCGAGATCGGCGTTGCGGTAGAAGCGGAACCTGCGGTCGAAGCCGCCGACCGCGCGCAGCGCCTCGCGACGGACGGCCAGGCAGTACCCCTCCACGGCATCGACGGCGCCGGGCGGTGCGTCGATGAACTGGCGACCGTCGCCGCTGGTCACCCCCCAGCCGCCGGCGATGCCGACCGTCGCGTCTTCGAAGGCCGCGAGCAGCGGCACGAGAAAGTCGCCGGTCGGCTCGATCGACGTGTCGAGCATGACCGTCACCTCGCCGAGGGAGCGTCGCAGGCCGAGCGTTCGGGAGTCGCCCCATCCCAGGCGCTCGCTGGTCCGCAGCAGCGTGGGCTCGACGGCGAGCGGAATTGCCATGATCGGCTCGAGCTCGAAGGTCGGGGCGTTGGCCACCACGATCAGCTCCCAGCTCGCCGATGGCGGGTGCGCGGCCAGGCCGGCGAGCAGGCGCCGAAGGTCGTCGGGATGGTCCTCCGCCACGACCTGGACCGATGCGGCCACGGTCGCGGGCTCGTCGAGGCGAGACGCCAGGTCGTCCGGGTTGGCGTAGCCGGTGGCGACCGGCTCGGCCGGCAGCCGGGGCCGGACCGTCGACCCGCCCGGCCCGTCCTGGACCTCCCAGCCGGCCGCCGCGATCTCGTCGCGCAGCTCATCGGCGCGGCTCCAGTCGCGCGCGTCACGCGCTGCTGTCCGCTGGTCGAGGAGCTCCCGGATGGCCGCGGGAGCGGGATCGTCACGATGCATCGACGGAAGTACTCCTGGCCCCGACCGAACGTACCGGGTGGGCCGAGGGCACCGCAACCTTACTATCCGGACACGAGCCGAACCCACCGCACCTGCCCGGTGCGACCCGGCGCGTGGCGACTGCCCAACACGAGGGACCAGGTACCACCAATGATCATGAACGAGGTCGGGAAGCTGCTCACGGCGGCAGAAGTCGCCGAGATGCTGCACCTGCACGTCAACACCGTCAAGCGACTGGGCGACCGCGGCGAGCTCCCGTTCTTCCGGGTCTGCAAGCGTGGCGACCGCCGATTCCGCTACGACGACGTGCTCGAGTTCCTCCACCGCAGCAAGTAGCCCAGCTCCGAAATTTCATGCTCCCGGCTCGACCGGGTGCCGCCCTCTGCCAGGGGGGCTCGCGAACGACCGCCGAGGTGCCAATTCTCGGCGGTCGTTCGCTTGTGCCCCATAATCGACGGCCGATGAACGACCAATCCGCTGCCGGCCCTCGAGGAGGGTCGCCGGCTGCTCGACTCCGGCGACCCCGAGGCCGCGATCAGGCTCCTCGAGCCATTGGCCCGCAATCCCGAGCGCGAGATTGCCGGCGAGGCGTGGCTCCTGATCGGGACCGCGCGCTACCGGACCGACGACGAGCCAGGGGCGCTGATCGCGTGGACCGAGGCCGCCAATGCCGGCGGCTCGAGCGCGTGGCTCGGCTGGCGCAGCGCCGCCGAGCAGCACGTTCGCGACGGCAACCTCGAGGAGGCGATCACCGCCTACCGAGAGGCCGACCGGCGCGCGCCACCCGCCGAACGCGGGGCGATCGCCAACCGGATCGCGTGGCTGCTCAAGGAGACCGGGCACGACTTTGCCGCTCGCCGCCAGTTCAACCGCGCGCGGGGCGCCTACTCGACCTACACCGGCTACGTCACGATCGGGATCATCGGCCTCTGCATCGGCCTGTTCGGGGTCGATACGGTCCTGAGCGGAGGCGCCACGCTGCAGGGCGGCCTGTTCGGCGGCACCGTCGGCCCGGTCGGCGAGCAGAACCTGATCAACGCCTTTGCCGTCGCACAGGGCGAGTGGTGGCGCATCTTCACCAGCGCCTTCTTCCACCTCGGTCCCATCCATCTCGCCTTCAACATGTACGTGCTCTACCTGTACGGGCAGATCGCCGAGCGCATGTACGGTCGCATCGAGTTCGCGGCGATCTACCTGATGTGCGCCGCCGGTGGGTCGCGTGCTGACCATCCTCATCGACCCGGATCAGTCGGCGGTGGGAGCGTCGGGGGCCATCTTCGGCGTGATCGGGCTGCTGTTCGTCGTCTCGCGCCGCCATCACGCGGTGCTCGGCCGCGAGGCGCGGACGATGATGGCCGGCATCGGCAGCTACCTCGTCTTCCTGCTGATCTTCACCTTCATCGTCCCGAACATCAGCTGGACCGGCCATCTCGGGGGACTGATCGTCGGCGGCACCCTCGGCTTCCTGCTTCCCCCGACCGGCGTCGAGACCATGGGCGGCATGTGGCGCAGCCCGACCGGCGAGCGCCTGAGCGGCGCCATGCCTCGTTCGCTGCGCGCCGCGGTGTACGCCGGCATGGCCGTGCTGCTCGTCGCCGGGTCGTACCTCGCGATCGGACGATTCCTCGGTTGACCGATGGAGCGGCGCGCGCCTAGGATGCCGGTCCTGAACAGAAGAACGGCGACGACCGGGACGAGTACCCGATGGCATGGCCAGCGCAGCGAGCCGGAATGGTGAGAGCCGGCGTGGACCGCATCGGCGAATGGACCCGCGAGCCTCGCTCCGACGGCGGATGACGCGCATTCGCCACTAGGCGGCGACGGATCGGCCCACCGTTAGCAACGGGCCCAGCGAGCGTGGGCTTCGGCCCGAACGAGTGTGGCACCGCGGACATGCGCCTCCGTCTCTCGAGATGGAGGCGTTCGTGTTGTGCGAGCAGGAAGGACCGATGGCGTCAACGATTCCGGATCCAGGCGAGCACCAGCCTGCCGTCCGCGCGGCGGTCGAGCTGGTGGCGGCCGGCGCTGTCCTGCCAGCGCCCCTCGCCGAGGCGGCCATGGACGAGCTGATGGACGGGCTCGGCACCGGCCACCCAGGTGGCCGCGCTGCTCGCCATGCTTCGGCTCCGTGGAGAGACGCCCGAGGAGCTGGCCGCCTTCGCGCGCGTGATGCGCGCGCGAGCCATTCACGTCGACGCGCCGGATGGGGCCATCGACCTGTGCGGCACCGGCGCGGACGGGGCGGGCACCTTCAACATCTCGACGCTTGCCGCGCTCGTGGTTGCCGGCGCCGGGGTGCCGGTCGCCAAGCACGGCAACCGCGCCGTCACAAGCCGCTGCGGCTCGGCCGACGTCATCGAGGCGCTGGGAATCGCGCTCGATCCGGGTCCGGAGGCGGTCGCCCGGCGCATCGGCGAGATCGGCTTCGGCTTCATCTTCGCCCCTTCGTATCACCCGGCCATGAAGCACGCCATGCCGATCCGGCGCGAGCTCCCGATGCGAACGGCCTTCAACCTGCTCGGCCCGATCAGCTCGCCGGCCGGCGTCCGACGCCAGCTGCTGGGGGTTGCCGAGGAACGGCTGCTGCCGCTCCTCGCCGGCGCGCTGGCCCGCCTCGATACCGAGCGGGCGCTGGTCGTCCACTCCGGGGACGGGCTCGACGAGCTGTCGCTGGCGGGTCCGAATCGCGCGATGCTGGTCGAGGGCCAGGTGGTGCGCGAGGTCGAGATCGACCCGGCCGAGGCCGGGCTGCGCAGGGCGCCGCGCAGCGCCTTCGCCGGCGGTGATGCGCAGCTCAACAGCGCCATCGGTTTGAGCGTGCTCGGCGGCGAGCCGGGCGCGGCGCGCGACGTGGTCCTGCTGAATGCCGGCGCCGCGCTGTACGTTGCCGGGCGAGCGACCGACGTTGCCGAGGGAGTCGGGCTGGCTGCGGAGTCCATTGACTCCGGTGCTGCGGCTGGCATCGTCGAAGCCTCCGCACGCTTCGAGGACGCCTGAACCGATGCCGGCCACCGTCCTCGACGATCTGCTCGCCGCGGCGCGCCGGCGATCCCGCGCCGATGCGCGGATCGTGCCGCTGAGCGATCTGCGGCGCCAGGTGAGCCGGATGCCGCCCGCGCGGCGCCTCGAGGCGACACTGCGCGCCGCGGATCGGACCTCGATCATCGCCGAGGCCAAGCGGGCTTCGCCCTCTGCCGGAGCCTTCGACCTCGGCGCCGGATCGTCGGCGATCGCCGAGCTCGCGCGCGGCTACGCCCGGGCGGGCGTGGCGGCCCTTTCCATCGTGACCGAGCCGACCCGCTTCGGCGGCAGCGACGACGACCTGGTCGCCGCGGCACGCATCGGCCTGCCGGTGCTTCGCAAGGACTTCGTGGTCGACCGCTACGGCGTCTGGCAGGCGCGCGCCCTCGGCGCCGACGCGGTCCTGCTCATCGTGCGGGCGCTCGCCGACGACCTGCTGCGGCAGCTCATCGGCGAAGCAGGCGAAGCCGGCGTCGACGCGCTGGTCGAAGTGCACGACGCGGCCGAGCTCGAGCGCGCCCTCGATGCCGACGCGACGCTCATCGGCGTCAACGCCCGGGACCTCGCCACCCTCGCCGTCGATCTCGATGCATCGCTGCCGCTGGTGCGTCGCGCCAGCGAGGCGGGCGCCACCGTCGTGGCCGAGAGCGGGATCGCCGGCGGCGGCGACCTCGCCCGCGCGGCCGATGCCGGCGCCGCCGCCGTCCTGGTCGGGACCAGCCTGCTTCGCGCGGCGGACCCGTCGACCGCGGCCGCGAAGCTCGTTCGTTCCGCCCCCCGGCGGACCCCTGCGCCATCGCTTCCGCACCCGGCGCGCCCGACGGTGAAGGTGTGCGGTACGCGCACGCAGGCAGCCGTGTCCGCCGCGGTCGCGGCCGACGCCGACCTGGTTGGCTTCGTGCTCGATCGCCGATCGCCGCGCGCCGTCTCCGACGGATCGCGTCGCGGAGCTGATTCCGACCCTGCGTGGCCCGCGGCCGGTGCTCGTGTTCCGCGACCCGTCTCGCCGGGACGTCGAGGCGGCACTGCGCGCGACCGGATCGACCGGCATCCAGCTGTGCCGGGCGTGGAGGGCCGCCCGCGTGGCTGCCCGACGTTGCCGCGTCGCTCGAGACCGTGATCGGCGTCGTGCATGCGCCGGATTCGGTGCGCGGCGCGCTGCATGCAGCCGAAGCGTGGATCGGTGGCCGGCGCGACGCATCTGCTGCTCGAGGGAGCGTCGCGCAGCGACGGTGGGGGATCGGGTTCAGGCGCCCCGCTGGCAGTCGCGCGACGCCTCGGCCGCATCGTGCCGGCCGGCGTGGCCGGCGGCCTGCGGCCCGACAACGTGGCGCGTGCCGTGCGGGCCGCCCGCCCGGCACTCGTCGACGCGGCGAGCGGGCTCGAGCGCAACGGCGAGAGCGACCCGGCACGCATCGGCGCGTTCGTGCGCAATGCGCGCCGGGAGCCCACCGGCGCCGATCGGGTGGACCGAACCGGCGCCTTCGGCCGCTTCGGCGGCCGGTTCGTGCCCGAAACGCTGATGCCGGCGCTGGAGGACCTGGAGGCGGCATGGAACGCCGCGCGCCGCGATCCGGAGTACCGCGCCGAGCTTCGACGGCTTCACCGCGACTTCATCGGTCGTCCGACACCCCTGTTCGCCATTCCGTCCGCGGCGCTGGCGGCCCGCGGGGGGCAGGGCGCATCGGTCTGGCTCAAACGCGAGGACCTCGCGCACACCGGCGCCCACAAGATCAACAACGCGGTCGGCCAGGCGCTGCTCGCGAAACGGATGGGCAAGCCGCGCGTCATTGCCGAGACCGGTGCCGGCCAGCACGGCGTGGCGACCGCCACCGCCTGCGCGCTGCTCGGCCTCGAGTGCGTGGTCTACATGGGCACCACCGACATCGAGCGCCAGGCGCCGAACGTCCAGCGCATGGCGCTGCTCGGTGCCGAGGTGCGCCCGGTGGCCACCGGCAACGGAACGCTGCGAGACGCGCTGAACGAGGCGCTGCGCGACTGGGTCGCCAACGTCGAGGACACGTTCTACATCCTCGGCTCGGCGGCCGGCCCGCATCCGTACCCCGAGATGGTCGCGTCGCTGCAGGAGGTGATCGGGCGCGAGGCGCGAGCACAGATGATGAATGCCATCGGGCGCGTGCCCGACGCGGTGGTCGCGTGCGTCGGCGGCGGGAGCAACGCGATCGGCATCATGCGGCCGTTCATCGACACCGCCGCCCGGCTGATCGGGGTGGAGGCCGGCGGTCGCGGCGACTCCCTCGGCGACAACGCCGCCTCGCTCGGCCTGGGTGCGCCGGGCGTGCTGCACGGCGCCTTCACGATGCTCACCCAGGACGCCGCCGGGCAGGTCGTCGAGCCGCACTCGGTCAGTGCCGGTCTCGACTATCCGGGTGTCGGACCGCAGCTCGCCGCACTTGCCGAGGCGGGCAGGCTCGAGGTGCTTCGGGCGACGGATGCGGAGGCGCTCGAGGCGACCAAGTGGCTGGCGCACACCTGCGGGATCATCCCGGCGCTCGAGTCGGCCCACGCCGTGGCCGCCGTGCTCGGCGATGCTGCCCGACCTGCCGGCCGACGCGCACGTGCTGGTCAACCTGTCCGGGCGCGGGGACAAGGACCTCGGCATCCTCGAGCGCGAGCTGCCCGGCTCGTGAAGGGTCAGCAGCGCATCCGCGGGGCGTTCGACTCGGCCGCGGCCGAAGGCCGCACGGCGCTGATCGCCTACATCCTGGCGGGCTACCCCAGCGAGGCCGATGGACTGGCGGCCGCCGAGGCGGCGCTGGCGGCCGGGGCCGACATCCTCGAGGTGGGTGTCCCATTCAGCGATCCGCTGGCCGACGGTCCGACGATCGCCGACGCCGGGAGGCTCGCGCTGGCCGCCGGCGGCGGGCTGCCGTCGGCGCAGCGGCTGGTCGCGTCGCTCCGCGAGCGCGGCCACGACGCCCCGATCCTCGTGATGAGCTACCTGAACCCGCTGCTGGCCGCCGGTGAGCACGAGACGCTGCTTGCCGTTCGTGACGCCGGCGCCGACGGTCTGATCGTGCCGGACCTGCCGGCCGGGGCATCACCGCGGCTGGAACGCCTCGCGGCGTCACTTGGGCTGGCGATGTCGTTCCTGGTCGCCCCCAACACCCCGCCCGACCGGGTCGATCAGGCCATCGAGGCGTCGACCGGCTTCCTGTACGTCGTGCCGCTCTTCGGGGTGACCGGCGCTCGCGAGGAGGTCGCGACCGGCGCACGCGACCTCATCGCGGTCGATCCACGCACAGGCGGCGGGACGCGTGCCGGTGGCGGCCGGATTCGGCCTCGGCACGGCGGCCCAGGTCGCGGAGCTGGCGCCGGTGGCGGACGGCCTGATCATCGGCTCGGCGCTGGTGGCCGCCATGCGCGACGGCGGCGCCCCGGCGCTTGGGGACGCTGGTGCGGAACCTGGTCGGCGGGACGGCGCGCTCCTAGCCGCCGCGCGGCACGAGACGTGCGATCCTGACCTGCCATGTGCTTCGACACCGACTCCCGACCGCCCCTGCCGCCGATCACGTGGCTCCGCGCTCGACGCAGGCGACCTGACGCTGACCAGCCGCGACGGCACCCAGTTCGCCGCATACGCCGCCCAACCCGATGCGCCCTCGGGCGCCGGCGTCGTCATCATCCCGGACGTCCGCGGCCTGCACCCGTACTACGAAGAGCTGGTGCTGCGCTTCGCCGAAGCCGGCGTCCGCGCGATCGCCGTCGATCTCTACGCGCGCACCGCGGGTGGGGAGAAGCGTGGCGAGGGCTTCGAGTACGAGCCGCACGTGCTCCAGCTCGACCCGGAGGCAATCGACGATGACGTCGCCGCCGCGGCGACGGAGCTGCGTGGCTCCGTCGATCGGGTCTACACCATCGGCTTCTGCCTCGGCGGCCGGATCAGCCTCCTCCAGGCCGCGACCGGGCTGGGGTTGTCGGGCGTGATCGGCCTGTATCCATGGCCGGTCGGCCAGCACCGCTCAGGGCTGCCGTCGCCGGCCGACGAGGCGCCGCGCTTCGCCTGCCCGGTGCTCGCGATCTACGGCGGTGCCGACGCGGGCATCCCGGCCGATCAGCGCGACGCGTTCGACCGGGCTCTCGAGGACGCCGGCGTCGAGCACCGGACGGTGGTCTACGATGGCGCCCCGCACTCCTTCTTCGACCGCAAGGCCGCGGACCACGCCGATGCCAGCGCGGGGGCGTGGGACGAGATCCTGCGCTTCATGGGGGTCGCGCCCTAGGCGCCGACCGCGGTCTGCTCCTGCGCGGTCGATCGGGCCGGTGCCGGGCGGACGGGACGCAGGTAGAGGGCCAGCACGATCACGACGTAGCCGAGCCAGGTCAGGAACGTGATCCACTCCGGGGTGCTGCTGTAGCCGACCAGCGCCCGCAGGATCGAGCCGAAGACGCCGGCTGCTCCGGCATCGGGCTCGTGGGGCAGGACCGCGCTGATGTCGAACGCCGTCCCCGTGCCAACGGTGATCCAGCCGGCCTCGATGAACTCGTGGATGCCATGCGAGAGCAGACCCGCGGCGATGAAGATCAGGGCGATTCCCGTCCACTGGAAGAAGGTGCGCAGGTTCAGGACCCGAGCGCCCCGGTAGAGGCCATAGCCGATGACGCCCGCGATCAGGAGCCCGATGACGGCACCGACCAGCGTGCTGCGTCGCCTGCGTGTCGGCCGCGGTCGCCTGGCCCATCAGGAACAGTGCCGTCTCGATGCCCTCGCGGATGACCGCGGTGAAGGCGAGGATGGCGAGCCCGAAGATGCCGCCCTCCATCAGCGCGCGGTCGACCCCGGCCTGGAGCTGGCCCTTGATGTTCGCGGAGGTACGGCGCATCCAGAACAGCATCCAGGTGACGACGCCGGCCGCGATCAGCATCGCGAAGCCCTCGAAGATCTGCTCCGCGGGCGCTTCGAGGCCGCCGATCGTGACGAAGAGGACCACGCCGACCGCAACGCTGAGCGCAACCGCGGCACCAGCGCCGAGCCAGATCCTGCTGAAGTGCCGTTGGTTCCCGGTCTTCGCCAGATAGGCGAGGATGATGCTCACGATGAGCGCCGCCTCGACGCCCTCGCGCAGTCCGGTCAGCAGGCCGGTCGTCAGAAATCCGAGGTCCAACGTCGTCTCCAGTGCGTCTGGCGCGCTCCGTGCGAAGCTGCTGGCCAGCGAGGTGTAAGGCTAGCCTTACACGAATCCTTCGTCAAACCGAATCACCCACGGATCGGTCGGATTTCACGGAGCCGGCGGAACGGCGCGGCGCGTCCGCGGGCTCGCGACATCGGACTAGAATCTGGATTCCCCGTCCGAGCCCAACCACGGAGCACGAATGATCGACTTTTCGCTGACCGATGCGCAGCGCGAGGTGCAGCGCACCGCGCGCGCCTTCGCCGAGCGCGAGATCCTGCCGCGCGTCCAGGAGCTGGATGCGAAGGCCGAGTACGACCGCAGCATCTACGAGAAGATGGGGGCAGCCGGCCTGCTCGGCCTGCCGATCCCCGAGGAGTACGGCGGCGCCGGCATGGACTACATCGCCTTCGCGCTGCTGTGCGAGGAGATGGAACGGGCCGACACCGCCTTCCGGGTCATCCTCTCGGTCCACAGCGGGCTCAACTCGCTGACCCTGCTCCAGTGGGGGAGCGAGGAGCAGAAGCAGCAGTACCTCGTGCCGCAGGCTCGCGGCGAGAAGCTCGCCACCTTCGCCCTCACCGAGCCCGGCGTCGGCTCCGACGCCGCGAACCTGGTGACGACGGCGCGCCGCGACGGAGACCGATACATCCTGAACGGCAGCAAGATCTGGATCAGCCTCGGCGACACGGCCGATCACTTCCTCGTCTTCGCCAACGTCGATCGCGCGCAGGGGCACAAGGGGATCACCGCCTTCATCGTCGAGCGCTCCTTCCCGGGCTTCAGCAGCGACTCGCTGCACGGCAAGCTGGGCGTGCGTGCCGGGAACACCGGCATCGTGACCTTCAGCGACTGCGAGGTTCCGGCTGCGAACCGGGTCGGTGAGGAGGGGGAGGGCTTCACCATCGCGATGAGCGCCATCGACCAGGGCCGCTACACGGTGGCGGCCGGATCGGTCGGGCTGGCGCAGGCGTGCCTGGACGCATCGGTCAAGTACGCGCACGAGCGAAAGGCCTTCGGCTCCGAGATCGGCCAGCACCAGCTCGTCAAGCAGATGATCTCGAAGATGTACGCCGGCATCGAGGCCGGACGGCTGCTCGTCTTCAAGGCCGGCTGGAAGAAGAACCGCGGCGAGCGCAACACGCGCGAGACGAGCCTGGCGAAGTGGTTCACGACCGATCACGCCGTGGCCTCCGCGCTCGACGCCATCCAGATCCACGGCGCGTACGGCTACTCGAACGAGTACCCGGTGGAGCGATACCTGCGCAACGCAAAGGGATCGGTCATCTACGAGGGAACCAGCCAGATCCACACGCTGATGCAGGCCGACTACGAGCTCGGGTACCGCAAGGACAAGCCGCTCCGCATGCCGCAGCTTCCGTACGAAGGCGAGATGTAGCGCGTGAGCCGCACGATCGAGCTGATCGCCGGCCTGCTCCTGGTCGCGGTCGGCATCGTCGTCCTCGCCAGCGAGCCGTTGATCGACTTCGTCCGAAGCCTCGGCATCGGCGACGACGTGCTGCGCTGGTGGCCGCTCTTCTTCATCGGCCTGTCGCTCTTCTTCCTGGTCCCCGGCTTCCTCGGCGGCCCGAGCAGGCGGCTGCGGGCGGGGATGGTGATCCCCGGCGCAATCCTGGCGGGCGTCGGCGCTGCGCTCCTCTACACCAGCCTCACCGACCGCTGGGGGGCGTGGGCATACCTGTGGAGCGTGCTTCCGTTCAGCTTCGGCCTGGGCATGTACGCCGCGGGCTGGATCGCCGATGCGCCGGCCTTCAAGTGGATCGGCGCGGGGATCGCGATCGGCGGCGTGGTTGCCTACCTCGTCTTCGCCACGGCCTTCGGCGGCGAGGCATTCCGGCTGATCGCCGCCATCGGCATCCTGGGCCTTGGACTGGCGCTCACCGTCGGCGGGCTCGCCGACCGTCTCAGCCGGAAGTCGTCCCGCTGACGGCCGCCCGCGCCGGCCGGCGCACGTGGCGATCGAACCAGTCCAGGATCCGCTCCATGCGGTCGATCCGTCGGTCGGGCCTCCCGGAGTTCTTCATCTCGTGGTGCTCGTCCGGGTAGAGGACCATCTCGACCTCGCGGCCGAGGACCTTCAGCGCGGTGAAGAGCTGTTCGTTGTCGGCCGCCGGGCAGATCCGGTCCTCCTCCGCCTGGATCATGAGCAGCGGCGTCGTGACCTGGGCGGCGTTGCGCAGCGGAGATGACCGCCACAGCGACCGCATCCCCTTCTCGGTCAGCGGGTCGCCGAGGCCGGCGCGACGGTTGTAGTGCACCCCGAAGTACGAGTTCGCCCACGTGCTGACCTGGTTCGCCACCCCGTTCTCGGACGCGGCTGCCGCGAACCGGTTGGAGACGCCGATGAGCCACTGGGTCAGGAAGCCGCCGTAGGAGAGGCCCATCACCGCCAACCGATCGGGGTCGGCGAGGCCACGCTCGACCAGCGCGTCGAGCGCCGCCATGGCGTCCTCGGCGTCGACGGTGCCCCAGCCGGCGGTGAGCGCATGGATCCAGGGGGCCCCGAAGGTGGCCGACCCGCGGACATTCGGCATCAGGACGCGGTAGCCGGCCGCGCACAGCGCGATTGCGTCGAGCGTGCCACCCGGGCCCCAAGCCCCGGTCGGGCCGCCGTGGACGTGGAGGATGGTCGGCAGCCGCCTGCGGCCGCCACCCGCCGGCGATGCAAGCCACGCGTGGATCGGCCCGGCGCGGCCCGGCCACCTCGATCTCCGTCAGCTCGACGGCCGGGAACCGCCGCTGCCAGGCGGATCCTTCCCGCGTGATTGCGCGCAGCGTCCCGTTCTCCAGGGCGTGAACCTCGCCGGAGCGGCCGTCGATCGCGGCGCTGACGGCGACGCGCCCGCCGCCCGCCTCGATGCCGGAGCTCGCGATCCGGAGGGCGGGATTCACGAGCGGCACGGCGACCCCGTCGAGATCGACCCGGTAGGGGACGTTTCGGCCACGGTCGCCGATGATCACGCCGATCGACCCGTCGTCCAGCCAGACGGGCCCGGGCGCCTCCTCGGCCATCATCAGGTCGCACCACGCCCAGTCGCCGGCCGGCCGGTCGAGGGATGCGGTGAGCGGCCGAGGCCGCCCGCTCGGGAGATCCATGACCCACACCGTCGGGGGCACCTCGTCGGCCGGGTCGTGCACGTCGGTGCCGATGAATGCCAGCCTTCGGCCGTCCGGCGAGAAGCTCGGCCGGTCGGCGTCGCCGGCCAGGCTCGCCAGCGGGCGAATCCGGGGCCTGGCGGCGTCCGTCCCCACCGACCACAGCTCGAGCCGCGGATGGATGGTGGTGTCGGGCCCGCGATCCGCGCTGAACGCGATTCGCCGCCCGTCGGGCGCCCACGCCGGGTGAAGGACGTCGAAGTCGCCGCTCGTCAGCTGGCGCGGCTTCGCTCCCTCTCGCGCGTTCACCAGCCAGAGGTGCGTGCGTCGCCCGACGTGGCCGCTCTCGTCGTCGCGGAAGTCGAGGCGGGTGAGACGGCGAGCCGTCGGCGTCCGTCCCTTGCGTTCCTGCCCGATCACGAAGCGATGGTCGCCTGCCTGCGCGATCAGGGCCAGGCGCTGGCCGTCGGGGCTCCAATGGACGCTCGACACGCCGTGCTCGAGGTTCGTCAGCCGCCAGGGCTCGCCGCCGTCGAGCGGGAGCACCCACGCCTGCCCGACCGCGTCGTCGCCGCCGGCCGGCGTGCGCACGAACGCGATGCGGCTGCCGTCGGGCGAGATGGCGGGCGAGCCGTCGCGCACCCGCCCGCGGGTGAGCTGCCGCGCGCGACCACCTCGATACGGGCGCATCCAGAGGTGGGACTCATACGTCTCCCCGGCTACGCGGCGCAGCACGTAGACGACGGCCTCGCCATCCGGCGTCAGGCGGAACGATTCGAGGGCGATCTGCGCGCGCACCAGGGCGCGGGGAGTGGCATCGGTCATGACGCAGGAGTATGCCCAGCCATTCGCGCGTGGTTGCGCGGATTCCGCAATGTGGCGAGAAACGTTGACCGGATTCCGTGGGGTGTGCGATCCTCCCGGTCGAAGCGGCCGTCCCGCCCCGGGCACCCACGCGCCGCTGATGCTGGAGGTATGGGACGGTGCGACGCCTTCGTTCAACCACTGCGACGCTTGCCTCGATCGGTCTGCTCCTCGCCGCGTGCACCGGCGTGCAGCAGCAACCGAGCGGCAGCGAGGGCGCTGGGTCGTCTGGTGGCGGCACCGGCGGCACCGTTCGCATCGGGACGGCGGGCTACCCGGACAGCCTGAATCCCGGCAACGGCCTGCTCTCCGAGGCGTACACGATGTACGAGCTGGTGTTCGACACCCCGATCGCGGTCGACTCGAGTGGCACATACGTGCCGGAGCTGGCCACCGAATGGTCGGCCAGCGAGGACGGGCTGACCTGGACGATGAAGATCGTCGACAACGCCACCTTCCACGACGGCACGCCGCTCACGGCCGAGGACGTGGCCTATTCCATCCAGCTCTACAAGGACACCGAGGACTTCCCGTTCCTGCCCTCGTACGCGAGCAACTTCGAGACGATCGAGGCAACCGACGCGACGACCGTGACGCTGACCACGGCCGAGCAGCTCGGCAACTTCGAGGCGAACATGGCCTTCATGTACGTGGTGCCGAAGCACATCTGGGAGGCCGAGGCAGATCCGGTTGCGTTCGAGAACGCGGAGATGATCGGGTCCGGACCGTTCAAGCTCGTCGAGGCGGTCCAGAACGAGTCGATCGAGCTCGCGGCGAACACCGACTACTGGCGCACCCCGCCGAACATCGACGGCGTCATCTTCCAGAAGTTCGACAACGCCGATGCCCGGATCACCGCCCTGACCACGGGCGACATCGACGCGATGACTGAATTCCCGGCAACGGCGGTCAGCACGCTCCAGAACACGGACAACATCGAGGTGCACATCGCCGACGTCGCCGCCGGCGGCAGCCTGCGGGACATCATCCTCAACGTGGTTGCCGACGACGCATGTCCGGCAGACGGTGGCGTCTGCTCCGGCCATCCGGCGCTCAAGGACCTCGCCGTGCGGCAGGCACTGGCGCACGCCACCGACAAGCAGCAGATCATCGACGTGGCCACGCTCGGCACGGCGGCGCCCGGCCTGTCGATGGTTCCTCCCGGCCTGGGTGACTACTACGCCTCGGACGTGGAGGACTACGCCTACGACGTGGATGCCGCCAACGCGCTGCTCGACGACGCCGGCTACGAGGACAGCGACGGCGACGGCGTTCGAGAGTGCCTGGCGGACCAGGACTGCGAGGACCTGACCTTCCGATTCAACTACGCCGATGACATCGACACCGCGCCGCGCGAGGCGGAGCTGCTCCAGGGCATGTGGGAGCAGATCGGCGTGGCGATCGAGATCCAGGGTCTCGATCCCGACACCCTGACCAGCGTCTGCTGCCCGAGCTTCGACTACGACATCATGCTCTGGGGATGGGGCTCGGATCCCGATCCGGCGTTCCTGCTGGGCGTCGCGCTGTGCTCCGAGATCGACTCGGGCTTCAGCGAGACCGGGTACTGCAACCCGGAGTACGACGGGCTCTACGACGAGCAGGCGATCGAGCTTGACCACGATGCCCGCGTGGAACAGATCCACCAGATGCAGCAGATCCTGATCGACGACGTGCCGTACATCATCCCGTACTACCAGCAGGAGATCGAGGCCTGGCGGACCGATACGTTCACCGGCTGGCTGGCCGACGACCCGACGCTGGGCCTCGAGGACCCGTCGTCCCTCAGCGCCATTCGACCAGCGGAATAGACCCTCGAAGCCGGGCGTCCTCGTGACGCCCGGCGCCCCGGGGTCCGAGATGCAGTCCGAGCGCAGCTGTCGCGGGGTGGCCGGGTGAGCGGACGCGGCGGATACCTGCTGCGAAAGGTCGGCTGGGCGCTGATCACGGTCGTCGTCGTGCTCACGTTCAACTTCCTGCTCTTCCGGGTGCTGCCCGGCGACCCGGCCAAGTCCGGGCTCCACGACCCGCGGCTGAACCCGGCGGCCGTGCAGGCGTTGCGAGTGCGGTTCGGCACCGACAAGCCGATCCTGATCAACCTCGCCGGCGGCAACCCGCTCGACACCCAGTTCACCGCATATCTCGGCGCCCTGAGCCGCGGCGACCTTGGCACCAGCTACGCCTTCCGCGACCGATCGGTGAGCGAGCTCATCGGCCAGGCGCTCGGCAACACGCTCTGGCTGGTGCTGCCGGCGCAGGTGCTGGCCATCCTGCTTGGTTCGACGCTGGGCCTCTTCGCGGCCTGGCGCCGCGGACGGCCGCTCGACGTGGCGGCGCTCGCCTTCAGCCTCTTCATGTGGTCGCTGCCGACGTTCTTCCTCGGCATCATCCTGCTCGTCGCCGGCGCCAACTGGTTCGGCCTGCCGACGGCGGGGCGCATCACGGTCGGCGCGCACCTCGACACGTTCGTCGAGCAGGCGATCGACATCGGCCGCCACCTGCTGCTGCCGACCCTGACCCTGACGCTGGTGCTGCTGGGCGAGTACATGCTCATCATGCGGAGCAGCGTGCTCGACGTGTTCGGCGAGGACTACATCCTTACCGCCCGTGCCAAGGGCCTTTCGACCTACGGCATCATCCGCCACCACGCACTGCGCAACGCGATGCTGCCGATGGTGACCCTCATCGCGCTGAACCTGGGATTCACGGTATCGGGCGCGATCCAGGTCGAGGCGGTCTACTCGTGGCCGGGCCTCGGCGCGCTTGCCGTCAACGCCGTCGCCGATCGCGACTACCCGGTGCTTCAGGGCGCCTTTCTCATCATCGCCCTCTCGGTGGTGGTGGCCAACCTGGTCGCGGAGCTCATCTACGGCTGGCTGGATCCACGCGTGAGCGAGGGATGAGCCGATGACCGCCCTGCTCGAGGTCACCGCCCCGACGACGGCGACGACGCCGCGCCGTGCCTTGCGCTCGTTCCTGAGGCACCGGATGGGGCTCATCGGCCTCGCCATGCTTGCGGTGGCCCTGCTGCTGGCGGTGTTCGCGCCGGTCGTCGCACCGTACGACCCCTATGAGTCGGTCCGCGTGAACATCCTCGACATCTACCAGTCCCCGTCGCCGGCGCACCTGCTCGGCACCGATGACGGCGGCAAGGACGTGCTCTCGGCGCTGATCTACGGCGCGCGCGTCTCGCTGCTGGTCGGATTCGCGGCGGCAGCCATCGCCTTGGTCATCGGCGGACTGGTCGGCATCGTGGCCGGCTACCGCGGCGGTTGGATCGGCTCGCTGCTGATGCGAATCACCGACTTCTTCCTGGTCATCCCCGATCTGGCGCTCCAGATCGTGCTCGTCGCGATCATCGGGCCATCCCTGGGGACCATCATCTTCGTCATCGGGGCGCTGGGCTGGACGACGACCGCGCGGCTCGTCCGGTCGCAGACGCTGACCGTCCGCGAGCGCAAGTTCGTCATGCGCGCGAGGGCGATCGGCGCCGGGGACGCCCACATCCTGCGGCGCCACATCATGCCGGCCGGTGCTGCCGCTGATGCTCGCCAACATGGTGCTCGTCATCAGCCTCGCGATCCTCTCGGAGTCGACCCTCGCGTTCCTCGGCCTCGGGGACCCGACCGTCATCAGCTGGGGCCAGATGCTGAACTTCGCGTTCGACGCGGGGCGCGGTCTCGGCCGGCGCCTGGTGGGCGCTCATCCCGCCCGGGCTGGCGATCGTGTGGGTCGTGCTCGGGACGACGCTGCTCGGGACCGCCCTCGAGGACGCGCTGAACCCGCGCCTGAAGCGGCACCACCTGGAGGCATCCGGGACCGATGTGGCGCGCGACCGGATCGTGCCGGTCATCGACGCGCCGCGTGCCGCGGACGCCACGACGCCGATCCTTCGGGTGCGGGACCTGTCGATCGAGTTCGAGGCGCCGGGCGGTCCGCTGCGGGCGGTCGACGGCGTCAGCTTCGACCTCCACCGGGGCGAGACGCTCGGGCTGGTCGGGGAGTCGGGCTGCGGCAAGACGACGACCGTGCTCGGCATCCTGCGCCTGCTGCCACCCGGCGGAAGCGTCGTCTCGGGCAGCGTCTGGTTCGACGGCGAGGACCTGCTGAGCCTGGACGGCAACGCCCTGCGGTCCTTCCGCTGGACCCGCCTGTCGCTCGTCTTCCAGGGCGCGATGAACGCGCTCAACCCCGTGCGCACCGTGGGGGACCAGATCTCGGAGGCGGTCCGGCTGCACGCGCCGGGCACGTCGAAGGAGGAGGGAACGCGCCGTGCCGCCGAGCTCCTCGAACGGGTCGGGATCGGCCGCCGGCGGGCGAAGGAGTATCCCCACACCTACTCGGGCGGCATGCGGCAGCGGGCCATGATCGCGCTGGCGCTGGCCTGCGACCCCGACGTGATCGTCGCGGATGAGCCGACCACCGCGCTCGACGTGATGATCCAGGCACAGATCCTGGAGCTGCTGCGCGGGCATCGCGCGTGACTTCGGGATGGCCATCATCCTCGTCACCCACGACCTCGGCGTGGTGGCCCAGGTCTGCGATCGGATCGTGGTCATGTACGGCGGTGGCGTCGCCGAGGAGAACGACGCGGCGCGTCTCTTCCGCTCCCCGCAGCATCCCTACACCCAGCAGCTGCTCCAGTCGTTCCCCGACGTCGCGCACCCGGATCGTCCGTTGCGCGGCATCCCGGGCGCGCCCCCGCGCCTGGACGCCATGCCGCCGGGCTGCCGATTTGCGCCGCGCTGTCCGCATGCCTTCGAACGATGCCCGACCGAACGGCCTCCGGACTACGGCACGGACGGCGGGCGCGCCGCCTGCTTCCTGCTCGACCCGGCGGAGCGCCGGCCATGACCGATGCCGTCCTCCGCGTTGAGGGGCTCGTCAAGGAGTTCCCGGGCCGAAGCTCGCTCGGCGACTGGCTGCGGCGCCGCCCGGCGTCGCCGGTGCGGGCGGTGGACGGGATCTCGTTCGAGCTCCACGCCGGCGAGGTGATCGCCCTGGTCGGCGAGTCGGGATGCGGCAAGACGACGACGGGCAACCTGCTGATGGGCCTCATGCCGCCGACCGGCGGCCGCGTGATCCTCGGCGGCGAGGAGGTCGGCAGCCTCTCCGGCCGGGGCCTGCAGCGCCTGCGCCGCCGGGTGCAGATGGTCTTCCAGGATCCGTACGAGTCGCTGAACCCGCGGATGACGGTGGCCGAAATCGTCGCCGAGCCGCTGCGCGTCCACCGCGTGACGACGACGCCGGACGAGCTTCGGGCTCGGCTGACGACCGCGATGACGCAGGCCGGGCTCGCTCCGGTGGACGCCTACCTGCATCGGTATCCGTTCGAGCTGTCCGGGGGGCAACGACAGCGGGTGGTGATCGCGTCGGCACTGGCGCTCGAACCGTCGCTGCTGGTGGCGGACGAGCCGGTGAGCATGCTCGACGTCAGCATCCGGGCAGAGATCCTCAACCTGCTCTCGAGACTCGCCCGCCAGCAGGGCATCGGCATCGTGATGATCACGCACGACCTGTCGACCGTGGCCGCGTACGCGGATCGCATCGCGGTCATGTATCTCGGCCGCATCGTGGAATACGGGCCGACGCGCGAGGTGCTGGCCAACCCCCGGCATCCCTACGCGCAGGCGCTGCTGTCGGTCGTGCCGGTGCCGGACCCCTCGGCGCGCCGTGCGCCGGTCATCCTGCGCGGCGAGACCCCCGACCCGTCCCACATCCCGTCGGGCTGTCGCTTCCACCCGCGCTGCCCGCTCGCGTTCGACCGGTGCCCGCTGGTCGATCCGCCGCTCTTCGACGTCGGGCCGCAGCACCAGGCGGCGTGCCTGCTGGTCGAGGACGCGGCGCCGACGGCATCCGCCTGACGGCTAGCCGGGGAACACCAGCATCAGGACCACGGTCGCCGTCACCGCTCCCGCCACCAGCGCCGGGAGAAAGCGCGCGAGCCGAGAGCGCAGCCGCGCGACGAAGGCGGCCACGACGGCAGCCACGGCAGCCCCGCTCAGGCCGGCCAGCGACGCGGCAAAGGCATGGGCGAGGCTAGGAGACGCGGCGCCCACCTGCCGTCCATCCGACATCACCACGCCGAGGACGATGGTCGCCAGCGCCGCGAAGAGGCCCGCGCCGAGCGTCGCCGTGGCCGCCCGGAGCGCCCCCAGCTGCGTGGCGCCCGTTGCCGCGGCGCCGGAGGCCAGCGCCGACCGCAACGAGGTGGGTGGCGGGAGCGGCCGACCGCGCGTCGATCGGAGGCGCGGCAGCGAACCAGGCCAGCGCCGCGATCGGGCCGGCCAGCATGCCGAGCGCCGCGACCCAGGTGAGGGGCCGCGTCCAGTCCTCGGGATCCTCGGGCGGGACGACCGCGCCGAGCCTGACGCTGATCGGGACGAGGTCGTCGTCAGAGGCGCCGGTCATGCGGCGGTCGTGCTGCGCACCGTCGAAGGCGTGGTCGCCAGGCGCAGGCCGAGAATGCGGGCGCCGAGGTCGCGGACCATCCACCCGGCATGCGCGGTCACATCAGGATCGTCCGAGCTGAGCGCGATTCGAGCCAGCGCGTCCAGGTGGCGGATCGCCGTCGGCGTGTCGAGATCATCGTCCATGGCGGCCAGGAAGCCGGCGCGGTGCTCGGCCACGATCGAGGGGACGAGGGTGGCGCCGGCCCGCGCGGGATCGTCCGGCGAGAGCTCCTCGGCACGCTGGCAGGCGCGACGCAGAAGCGCCGCGGCCTCCGCCGACGCCTCGAGATCGGCCTCCTTGAAGTCAACCTCGGAACGGTAGTGGTGCGCGGAGAGGTAGTGGCGGATCGCGTCGCCGGAGTGGGTGCGCAGCAGGTCGCGGACCAGCACGAGGTTGCCGAGCGACTTGCTCATCTTTTCACCCCCGTAATAGAGCATTCCCGCATGGGTCCACCAGCCGACGAACGGACGATCTCCGGTCGCGCCCTCCGACTGCGCCAGCTCGGACTCGTGATGCGGGAAGATCAGGTCGAACCCGCCGCCGTGGATCTCGAACTGCGTCCCGAGGTAGGCCATCGACATCGCCGAGCACTCGATGTGCCATCCCGGACGCCCCGGACCCCATGGTGAGTCCCAGGATGGCTCGTCCGGAAGGGACCGCTGCCACAGCACGAAGTCGAGCGGGTCTCGCTTGCCCGGCATGTCGGGCACGTTGCCGCGCTCGTTGGCGATCGGCAGCATCTCATCGCGTGACAGCTTGCTGAGCTGTCCGTACCCGGAATCGGCCGACACGTTGAAGAACACGTTGCCCTCCGCGGCGTAGGCCAGGCCCCGGGCCATGAGCGCGCCGATCAGCTCGAGCATCTGCGGGATGTGCCGGGTGGCTCGCGGGAGATGATCGGGCGGCAGCCAGTTGAGGGCCGCCATCTCGGTCAGGAAGGTGGTCACGTTGCGATTGCCGAGCGCGAGGTAGTCCTCGCCCGTCTCGCGAGCCTTGCGCAGCATGTCGTCGTCCACATCGGTCAGGTTCTGGACGTACACGACGTCGTGACCCAGGTACTCGAGGTAGCGATGCAGGACGTCGAAGCTGACATAGGTGAACGCGTGGCCGAGATGACCGGTGTCGTACGGCGTCACGCCGCACACGTAGAGGCCAACGTGCGAGCGCCCGGGGATCGGCGAGAAGGGAAAGGAGCCGCCACGGCGGGCGTCGTGAAGGCGCAGGGTCACGCTGCGGATTCTAAAGCGGGGGCCGTTTCGGCGCCGCGGGCTGGACGGGAAGCATAGAATCGCCCGACCGATGGGGGAGTCTGCTGCCGCTTCACCCGACGTATCGGAGTCCGACCATGGAAGTCCTGCGCTGGTTGCTCTTCTTCGCGATCGCCATGTTTCTCATCGTGGCGGGCATCTTCTTCGTGATGGGCCGGCCGCTGCCCCTGCCACGCTTCTAGCGGGTCACCACAGCGCGGGCTTGGTGCTCATCAGGAAGCCGATGACGCCGATCGCCCCGGCCATGCCGTACGCGATGAAGCGCTGTCTCCGCGCGCGACGCTGCCAGGTGGCATCGTCAGTCGGCGCTCGACCCGAGGCCGATCAGCCGCCGCAGGTTCGGACGTGCGACCAGGATCGCCACCGCCAGGTTGAGCCCGTAAAGCACCAGCGCCACCAGCAGCCATGGCTTGGTGAGCAGCTCGGGCCCAAGGATCCAGAGCATGGCCGACCCGGTGAGCGCCAGTCCGCCGGCAACCAGCAGCGTGCCGGTGCCCTGCATCGCCAGGATGGCGCGGGTGACGGCCCCCGGCTCGCCCTCGTCGCGCCGCAGCATGAACGGCAGGAGCACGCTCGGGAGCAGCAGCGCGACGGCCAGCAGGATGTGGACGACCAGCAGCACCGGGAACCAGTTCATCGGCTCCGATGCTAGCGCAGGCGGCGCTTTCTCAGGTTCGGGTGGCCCGCCCTGAGCCTATCGGCCCTTGGTGAACCCCTGGTGAACGCCGAGGCGGCGAAGGAGCGTGGGGATGTTGACCGCCCAGCCGACCCCGAGCGGACGCGCCGTGAAGATCTTCGGCGAGCGCGGGTTCCAGTAGGCGGATCGGAGCTGCTCGAGCGAGGGCAGGCGGAAGTCGTACGGCACGAAGCCCAGCAGCTTGCCATTCCAGGTGCGCTGCTCCGGTGGCTTGCGTAGCTCGGTGTAGACGGCGCCGGCCACGGCGCCCATCACGGCCATCCGCAGCAGCCACATGAGGTCGCCCAGCTCGCTCCGCGCAGTATCGGCTCGACGACCGAGGTCGTCGCGAACGTTATCGATCATGGATCCTCCTTGGCCGATGCTTCTCGCAAGCGCTGTGCCGGGCCGCGCTCCCGTAGACTTTAGCCCCTTCACCGATGACGACGACCAACCCCCCTCCCTTCCTGGACGGCGACCGTATTCGCGACGCGGTGCCCATGGCGGACCTGCTCGACGCGGTCGAGGCGGCCTACCGTGACGTCGCGGCCGGACGCGATCGCTCGCCGCTGCGGTCGCACGTTGAGCTCGCCGAGGGCGCTCTCCTCCTCATGCCGGGCGTGCGCGAGGGCGGCGCCGGGGCCAGCGTGAAGCTGGTGACCGTCATGCCGCGCAACGCACAGCGCGGCCTTCCGACCATTCACGCCATCGTCGTGTGGTTCGATGCCGACAGCGGGCGTCCGCTGGCGCTGCTCGACGGCGCGGCGGTGACGGGCATGCGCACGGGTGCCGCATCCGGGGTCGGTACCCGCCTCCTGGCGCGCGCCGACGCCGAAACGTTGGCCGTGATCGGTGCCGGAGGCCAGGCGGAGTGGCAGATCCGGGCTGTGGTCGCCGCTCGCCCGATCCAGCGCGTGCTCGTCTACGCGCGCGACGCCCTCCGACGCGACGCATTCGCCCTGCGCATGGCCGATGCGACCGGTCTGGAGGTGGTCGCCGCACGCGATCCCGAGGAGGCGGTGCACCAGGCCGACATCGTGTGCTGCGCCACGACGTCGACGCAGCCCGTGTTCGACGCCGCGTGGGTGCGCCCCGGAACGCACGTCAACGGCATCGGCGCGTACCACCTCGGCATGATCGAGCTCCCGCCGGAGCTGTTCGCACGGGCGTCGGTGGTGGCGATCGACTCGCGGGAGGCCGCCAGGGCCGAGGCGGGCGATGTGATGGCCGGCATCGAGCGGGGCTTCGTCAGCGGAAGACGATCTCGTCGAGATCGGCACGATCGATCGTTCGTGGGCCGACGCGCGCGATCGCGAAGCGATCACCGTCTTCAAGTCCGTTGGGTCTGGCGATCCAGGACGTTGCGGCGGCCGAGCTGATCGTCGAGCGTCTCCTCGGCACGGCGCCGGAGGGCTAGCTCCCGGGCCCATCCCGCGTTGGCAGGCTCGCCAGCGCGCGGTCGATCACGGTCCGCATCACCAGGAGCCGCAGGGTAGCGGGCACCGAGACGACCGGTGTGACCGTCGACTGGTTCGTCGCGGCATCCACTTCACGCTCGAAGCGGACGACGGCGTGGTCGGCCGCATCAGCGATGTCCACGCTGGCGGGCGCCGCGCCTGGGGCGTCGGCGGCAGCCACCTCGATGGTTCCGCCGAGACCGCCGTCGCTGGCGCTCACGACGATCGGCTCAGGATCGGCCGGTGGAGGTGGCGGCGGCGCGGCGAGGCCCACCTGGCCGCCACCGGGCATCTCCACGGCCGGAGCCGGTGGGGCCGGGGCGGCGGTTGGGGTCGGCGGGGGAGCCGGCGTCGGCGCGGGCGTTCCGGGCGTGCTCGGTGCCGGCGTCGGGCTGGGCGGGACGGTTGGCGCGGGCGTGGGCGCCGGTGTCGCCGTGGGCGGGGGCGCCGGCGGGGGTGCGGAGCTGATCGCGACTCCCGGGTAATAGATTTCCATGATCTGGGCCGCGCTCCTGCCGTCCAGTCCGCATGCCTGCGTGCCCCACTGGAACATCTGCCAGCCATTGGCCCCCGCTCCGCAGGCCTCGTACGGCTGGCCGGCGTTGTAATAGGTGGCGAAGATGCGTCCCTGCTTGTGCGCCAGGGTGCTCCAGGTCGCGTCGACCGCGGCCGCCATGGCGGGATAGGTCGGCCGGCTCGGGTCGTAATGCTGGTCGCGGGTGGAGTCGAAGACGTCGAAGCAGGCGCCTTCCGCGTTCACGTAGCCACGCCAGTGAATCACCTGGTACCAGGCGTAGTTCTTCACCGCCAGCGCCCCGGAGCGCAGCGACTCGACTGTCCACGAGCTGATCCACTCCCGCGACAGCACGTTCTTCACGTAGGCGAGGAAGTCGACGGTGTCGACGGCGCCGCTTCCCGTCCGGTACACCCGGATGGTCGGTGGCGGCACCGTCTCGGACGCATAGCTCCCGCACTCCCCGGCGGCGCCGGTCGGCGTTGGAGCGGCGATGGGCGCCAGCAGGGCGGCAAGGATGATCGCGGCGAGGGCGCTCGCCACGCGATGGGAACGGTGCATGGAGCCAGCACCCTACACGCACCCCCCAACCACACCGCACCCACCAAAAGTACCGGTCAGCCGCCCGGTCCGGTCATTCGGCCCAGCGATGGACCCGTTCGCGGACCGTGTCGAAGCCGAGCTCGTCGCACAGGGCGAGGAAGCTCGCGCGAGGGACGCCGTGCCACGCAAGGTCGTCCAGCGACGGGGTGATGGCGATGTCGGCGTCGCGATTGAGGGTCGCCAGGCGGCGATAGAGCAGCGCCTCCGCCCGTTGCTGGTCGAGCGTGGCGGCCAGCCGCGATGCGTTCCTCAGCGGCACCTCCCAGTCGAGGGCTGACGCCGGAATCGCCTCCAGGTGCTTCCAGCGCGCCAGCACGGCCGCCGCGCTCTTGGCTCCCCAGCCCGGAAGGCCGGGGAAGCCGTCGCTGCTGTCGCCGACCAGCGCGAGATAGTCGGGAATGGTCGCCGGCTCCACGCCGAACTTGCTCACGATCCCGGCTTCGTCGTAGGTGATCGTGCGCATCCGATCGCGCAGCACGACGCGGGTCCCGTCCACCAACTGACCGAGATCCTTGTCGACCGAGCAGATGATGACCTGCTCGATCTGCCGATCACCGCCGAACCGATCGACGGCGGCCGCGATGGCGTCATCGGCCTCATCCTCGACCATCGCCCAGACCGGCATGCCAAGGGCGCGGAGCGCTCGTTCGGCGTCGTCGAACTGGGCGAGCAGATCCGGGTCGACCCCGGCGCTCGACTTGTAGCCGAGGAAGAGGTCGTTGCGCCACGACTCGATGACATGGTCGGTGGCGGCGCCGATGTGGGTCACGTCCGGCTCGCGCAGGAGCGAGAGCATCGAGTCGGTCAGTCCCTGCACCGCGTTCACCGGCCGCCCGTCGGGAGCGCGACGCGGGGGGCGCGAATAGAAGGCGCGGAACAGCTCGAAGGTGGCGTCGACGAGGTGGAGCTTCATCGGTCGCGTCGAGGATACCGGCTATGAACGCTCCAGTAAGCGGCTGGTAATCCGCCGTATGGATGATGGGGACAGTGAGGGGGCGGCGCGGAAAGCGTGCCCTGCTTCGCCGGTCCGCGGTCCCCACCGGGGGCCGGCGGTCCACGTCGCCTCCTCCGTGCGTCAGACCAGGAGTGGCTCCCGGTACTCGCCGTAGACGGTGCGCAGGACGCCGCACATCTCGCCGATGGTGGCGTATGCCTCCACGGCCGCCACGATCGCCGGCATGAGGTTCACGTCGCCCTGCCGCGCCTCGTCCTCGAGGCGTCGCATTGCCGCGGAATGCGCCGATGCGTCGCGGTCCGCTCGAACGCGGGCGAGCCGGTCGAGATGGCGCCGCTCCTGCTCCTTGCTGATCTCGAGCAGGGGGATCGTCAGCTCCTCGTCCGGGTCGGCGAACTTCGTGACGCCGATGATCTCGCGTTCCTTCGCCTCCAGCTCGCGCTGCAGCTCGTAGGCAGCATCGGCGATCTCCGCCTGCGGGAAGCCGGCCTCGAGCGCCCGGACCATGCCGCCCATCTCGTCGATCTGGCGGATGTAGGCCCAGGCGCGCTGCTCCGTCTGGTTGGTGAGGGTCTCGACGAAGTAGGACCCGCCGAGCGGGTCGACGGTGTTCGCCACCCCGGACTCCTCGGCAAGGATCTGCTGCTGCCGCAGGGCCAGCATCGCGGCATCCTCGCTTGGTACCGCCCATGCCTCGTCGTACGCATCGGTGTGAAGCGACTGGGTGCCGCCGAGGACGCCGGCAAGGGCCTGGATGGCGACACGCGTGAGGTTGTTGAGCGGCTGCTGCGCGGTGAGCGAGACGCCCGCCGTCTGGGTGTGGAACCGCATCCAGGTGGAGCGTTCGTTCTCTGCACCGAAGCGCTCGCGGCAGAGCTTGTACCAGATGCGGCGTGCCGCCCGGAACTTGGCGATCTCCTCGAAGAAGTCGTTGTGGCTGTTGAAGAAGAAGGAGAGCCGCGGCGCGAAGTCGTCGAAGCGCAGGCCGCGGGCGAGCGCGTCCTCGACGTAGGCGATCCCATCGGCGATGGTGAAGGCGAGCTCCTGGACCGCGGTCGAGCCGGCCTCGCGGATGTGATAGCCGCTGATGCTGATCGTGTTCCAGCGGGGCAGCTCGCGGGTTCCCCACTCGACCGTGTCGGTGACCAGCTTGAGCGACGGCGCCGGCGGGAAGATGTACTCCTTCTGGGCGATGAACTCCTTGAGGATGTCGTTCTGGAGCGTCCCGGTCAGCTGGGCGCGCGGCACGCCCATCTTCTCAGCGGCCACGATGTACATCGCCCAGATCATGGCCGCGGGCGAGTTGATGGTCATCGAGGTGCTGATCTCGCCGACCGGCAGGCCGTCGAGCAGGATCTCCATGTCTGCCAGGCTGCTGACGGCCACGCCGCAGGTGCCGAACTCGCCCTCGGCCATCGGGTCGTCGTGGTCGTAGCCATAGAGAGTCGGCATGTCGTAGGCGATCGAGAGGCCGGTGCCACCGGCCGCGATCAGCTTCTTGAAGCGGTCGTTCGTGTCCTCCGCCGTGCCGAATCCGGCGAACATGCGCATGGTCCACAGGCGCCCGCGATGCCCCGTCGGATGGATGCCGCGCGTGAACGGCGGCTCGCCGGGCAGGCCGAGGTCGTCGATCTCGTCCCACCCTGCCGAGTCGCCGGCTGCGGGACTGAACCGATAGCGGGGCCGGCCGGCGTCGGGGTCGTTGGCCGGATCGGCCAGGTCTGACGGCGTGTAGAGCCGATCGATCTCTACGCCCGACTGGGTGATGAACCGCGATCGACGCTCCGGCCCCTTGTCGAGGGCGGGATCGAGGCGCTCGCGCGCCCATCGGTCCTGGTGCTCGCGCCAGCGCGTGGGATCACTCATGGCCGCAGTGTGCGGGCAAGACCGATGCCGTCGCAAGCCGACGGCAGATGACGGCGCACGATCCCGGCACGCCGGGTGCACATGCGCGAGCCATGTTCGGATTGATTCGCCGATTCCTCATCGGCTGGCTGCTGGTGCGGGTGTTCAGGCGCCTGACCCAGGCGAACGCTGCCCGCGGTTCGCGTCGCGCTCGAGGCTGACCGCCCGCTTCGCCTCGAACCGTGAGGCGGACGCGTCGAGCTCGGTCATGAAGCGGCTGAGCTCGTCTCGACGCGCCTCGGCCGACGGGTCGAGGTTGGTGAGCTCGAAGACGCCCCAGTGCTTGAGGAGCGGCAGGATGACCTCGTCGTGGTGGACGCGCAGGTCGTAGATGCCTGCCTTCGCCATCTGCGCCGCCTTGCGCGTGAAGTTGACCATTCCCGCGCCCGGCATCTGGAAGTCTGCGATCTCGTCGGCGATGGCGTGGACCGCGGCGTTCGGGTCGACCTGCATCGCCTCCGAGAGCATGTCGCGGTAGAAGACCATGTGCAGGTTCTCGTCGGCAGCGATGCGGGTCATGATCTTGTCCGCAACCGGGTCGGACGAGTAGCGACCGGTGTTGCGGTGGCTGATCCGCGTCGCCAGCTCCTGGAAGGCGACGTACGCGAGGCCACGCAGCACGTTGCCGTCGTCATCGTGGTTGTACGCGATCTGGAGCTGGTTCATGCGGCCGCGCTCGATCGCGATCGGGTCGATGTTGCGGGTCACGATGAGGTAGTCGCGCAGCACGATGGCGTGCCGGCCCTCCTCCGCGGTCCATCGGTTCACCCAGTTGATCCAGGCGCCGTCACCGGCGCCGAACATGCGATGGATCTCGCGGTGGTAGCTGGGAAGGTTGTCCTCGGTCAGGAGGTTGACTTCGAACGCGATCTGCGCGACGCCGCTGATGCGGGGCTGGTCGGGCGTCCACGGCTCCTTGTCGAAGTCGCGACCCAGCGAGTAGGGGATGTAGTCGTGCGGGAACCACTCCTTGGCCATCTCGAGGTGCCGGTTGAGCATCCGTTCGGCGGCGGGCTCCAGCTGAACGAGGATGTCGCGAGGCGGTGCGAAGGTTGGCGTTGTCATCGAGGGCTCCGTGATAGTTGCCGACGCTCCGCGGAATCACGGTGCAATTCAGATCCGGCAGCGCTCAATGGTTGCACGATCCGCTCCGGCCTGCCCATCGACCGTCCGCGGTCTATGGGTAAAGACCCCGCAGCGTGGTCGCATCGGCGACGCGTGCGACGGCCACCATCATGCCGGCGCCGCGCAGATCCACCGATTCGGCGGCTGCCATCGCCTGCACTTCCGCCATGGCCTCGTCGACGATCCGATCGAGCTGGTCAGTGATCTCCGACTCGCTCCAGAAGAACGCCTGCATGTCCTGCACCCACTCGAAGTAGCCGAGGACGGTGCCACCCGAGCTGCAGATGATGTCCGGGATCACGGTGATGCCACGATCGGCGAGGATCAGGTCCGCGGCCGGCGTGGTTCCGCCGTTGGCGACCTCGGCAACCAGCGGGGCGCGAACCGCATCCGCATTGGCGTCCGTGATCTCGCCCTGAAGTCCTGCCAGGGCCACGACGTCGCACTCCATCCCGAACAGGTCGGTCTTGCTCATCGGGTCGACACCCGGCAGGTCGCGGATGGCGTCGTGCTCGCGCATCCAGCGGACGGCCGCCTCGACGTCGATGCCCTGAGCGTTTCCCACCGCGTCGCGATCGTCGCCGAGCCCGACGATCGACGCCCCGGCCGCCGCCAGCTCCTCCGCCAGCGTCATGCCGACGCGCCCGAAGCCCTGGATGACGACCCGCGCACCGATGAGGTCACGGCCGGCGGCATTCATCGCGGCGGCGATGCAACGCAGGGCGCCTCGCGCCGTGGCGCTTCGTCGGCCACGGGTCCCGCCGATCGCCAGCGGCTTCCCGATCACCGAGGCGGCGACCGTGTGGCCCTGGTGCATCGACAGGGTGTCCATGATCCACGCCATGGTCTGGGAGCCGGTGTTCACGTCCGGCGAGGGGATGTCGCTGTCGGGGCCGAGCAGCACGCTGATCTCGGTCGCGTAGCGGCGCGTCAGCCCCTGGCGCTCGTTCTCGCTCAGCCGCCGCGGGTTGACGCGCACGCCGCCGGCAGCGCCACCGAACGGGATCTTCACCAGCGCCGCCTTCCAGGTGTTCAGCATCGCGAGCGCGCGAACTTCGTCGAGATCGAGGTTTGGCACGTAGCGGACGCCGCCGGACACTGGCCCGCGGTTGACGTTGTGGTGAACGCGGTACCCCGTGTAGACGTCGACGCGGCCGTCGTCGTGAGTGACCGGGAAGTTGACTGCCAGCTCGCGCTTGGGCACCCGGAGGACGCGATGCATGCCCTGGTCGAGGTGGAGGCGCTCGGCGGCGGTATCCAGCTCCGCCTGGGTGGTGGCCCAGATTCCGTTCGCCATTCCGGTTCCCGGCTTGGAGGTTGTCATTCGGCCCTAGGCTAACGCGCCGTGCAAGCCCGGATCAGTCGGTGACTGCCACCACCCAGTCCCAGACTGCGCCCGTGAACGTGCTGTTGCCTCCGCCGCCGCTGGCGATCACAAATCGCCGGCCGTCCGCTCCGACCCCGGTCAGGAAGAGCTCCCAGGCCGAGATGCCGGGCTCGTTCGTGGTGACAACCGTTCCGGAGAGCGTGGCGCCATCGCGCTCCACGTCAGCTACCGCGAACGGCTCATTCCATCGGGCATCGAGCCCGCCGATGACATCGGGGTCGGATCGCCACGCCTCGACACGCAGGTCGCGCAGGCCGGCGATCTGTGCCAAGGATCCCAGCTCCCAGGTGGCCGTGACGGCACGCCCGTCGTTGATCCACCCGCTGGCGTCCAGCTGCAGGTCGCCATCCCACTGGGGGCCGACGATCGCAACCCGCTCCTCGCCCCATTCAGCCGACACTGGTGTCTCGCTCGTTTGCGTGACCCCGCCGTCTTCCCCCGCGCTCGCGAGAATGCCGAGCGGAACGAGCACCACCATCGCGACCACGACGACCCACGACAGGTGTCGCCGGCGATGAATTATGAGTGGCCGGTAGCTCCCGAGGGCGAAGGCCAGTGGCGCCATGGTCAGGGCGATGACGCTCGGCCAGTTGTGCGGCATCTCGACCACGAAGACGAGGAGAAGGAACGCCGCCGCCGTCCCGAGCGAAGCGACCCACGGCCGGACCTCGGGAATGGGCCGACGGCTGGCGATCGCGACGGCTCGTGGGACGGCCCGCCCGGCATGGTAGAGGCCGAAGGCGATGGCGCCGGTGGTGATGAGCGTGTTCCAGCCCTGGTCGGTGAATTGGAAGGTCCATCCGGTCTGGAAGAGGCGGTCGGAGACCTGCAGGATGGCGAACAGGCCGTAGCTGCCGAGCAGCAGCAACAGCCAGCCGAGGAGGAACCCATAGAGCCATTGGCCGATGCCGATGCGGACGCCGGCGCCGACGCCGGCGAACAGCCGCCACATCGACTGCTCTGGTCGCGCCAGCTCCGCCGCCAGCAGGTGAGGCGGGCCGAGCTTATCCTGCGCCCTCGACTCCGCTTCGTCGGGCGAGCTGCCTCGCTCGAGCCGCGCAGCGACGGCATCGTCGAGGTGGGCGTTGATCTCCTCGATCACCTCCGCCCGCCGCTCGAGGGGCATCGGCAGGGAGGCATCCAGCTCGGTCAGGAACCGGATGCGCCGGTCCTCAGCCATGATTCACCGCCCTGGCCATGCGGCTGACGCCGGTCGAGACCGCGTCCCACTCGCGTGACGCATCGGCGAAGAGCGCCTCGCCGGCGATGGTGATGGCGTAGTAGCGGCGTCGGGGGCCGCGCTCACTCGCGCGCCAGGTCGCGGCGAGTGCGCCATCTCGTTCCAATCGGTGCAGGGTGGGGTACAGCGAGCCCTCGCTCGGGGCAAACAGGTCGCCGCTCCGATCCCGGATCCGCTGGGCGATCTCGTAGCCGTACAGCTCCTCCTCGCGCAGGACGCTGAGCACGAGCAGCGGCAGTGTGCCCTTGAGGAGGTCGAGCTTCGGCATCGGTCGTCCACCTACTACATCGGAGTCCGAGGGACCAAGCATAGGTGTCCTGTCAATGGCCCGCGGTGGCAAGATGGATCCATCCATTTCAGACCGATGCGCCGGCGGCCCCATCCACGACCGACCGACGCGTCACCGCATCGCGAGGAGGGCTCCGATGGCGCCGCGCGTCATGACCGTCTCCGGACCGATCCCGCCCGAGAAGCTCGGCTTCACGCTCCCGCACGAGCACACCGGCATCAGCCTCTGGCACATCGCCAATCGCTGGGACTACTGGGAGCTCACCCCCGACGACGACCTCATCATCGAGGAGCTGCGCGACTACCGTCGCCGCGGCGGCGGGACGCTGGTCGATCTCACGCTGCCGGGCGTCGGCCGCGATCCCGATCGGCTCCGTCGCCTTGCCAGCGCGTCGGGCGTGAACATCGTGATGGGCACCGGCTGGTATCGGGAGGCGTACTACCCGGCCGAGGCGCAGATCGATCGTCGCAGCGTCGACGACCTGGCGGCCGAGATGGTCGATGAGCTGGAGCGCGGCGTCGGCGCCGGTGGCATCCGGCCGGGGATCATCGGCGAGATCGGCACCGACAAGCCATGGGTCAGCGCGCGCGAGGAGCGGGTGCATCGGGCGGCCGCACGAGCCGCGAAGCGGACGGGCATGGCCATCACGACGCACGGCGTGCAGTCGGACGTGGGCCTGGCCCAGCTGCGCATCTTCACCGAGGAGGGCGTCGATCCGTCGCGGGTCGTCATCGGCCACGCCGACTCGTATCACAACCTCGACTTCTACCTGTCGGTGATCGGCGCGGGCGCCAACCTGCAGTTTGATTTCCTCGGCCATCGGTTCAACGTCGAGGAGGCGCTCGAGCCACGGCTGGTGGAGACGATCGTCGAGCTGCTCGAGCGCGGCTTTGCGGATCAGCTGCTGCTCAGCCAGGACGTGTGCCACAACAACCAGCTGAAGGCCAACGGGGGATTTGGGTACGTCTATCTCCAGCAGCACTTCCTGCCGACGTTGCGCACCGCCGCGGTGGGCGAGGGGGAGATCCGGCAGATGACCATCGACAACCCGGCGCGCATCCTTACGATTCCGTGATCCCGCGCGACGGTGACCCGCACCACGGGTCAACGCGCGTCGGAGCGCGAGTTCCTCTGCGATCTGCTCGCAATACGGGTCAGATCGCGGCGGAACCAGGGGATCTCCGGGGCTCCTTCGCGCCTTGACCCGCCCCACGGGTCAAACGCTCCGGAACGGCCTCACCACGTGGGGGCGATGTCATGCCCGAACCGCGTGACCCGATCGGCGACCTGAAGCGGATCGCCTTTCTGCTGGAGGCCGCCCAGGAGCCGGGCTACCGGGTCCGCGCGTTTCGTAGCGCGGCAGCGTCCCTCGGTCGGCTGGGAGCCGGGGAGCTGGCCACCCGTGCCGCCGCGGGCACGTTGCGTGAGCTGCCCGGCATCGGCGAGGTCACGGAGCGCACCGTCCTCGAGAGCCTGCGCGGCGAGGAGCCCGTCTACCTGCGCCGGCTGGAGGCCGTCGGCGGAACACCGCTGGCCGACGGAGCGGCCCAGCTGCGCGCCGCGCTACGCGGCGACTGTCACGTCCACACGGAGGCGTCGGACGGCGGTGCCAGCATCCGGGAGATGGCCGAGTCGGCCGTCGAGCTCGGGCACGCGTACATCGCGATCACCGATCACTCCCCGCGTTTGACGGTGGCGAACGGCCTCTCGCCGGAACGCCTCCGGGCGCAGCTCGACGAGATCGCGGCGCTGAACGCCGAGCTCAGCCCCTTCCGCCTGCTGACCGGCATCGAGGTCGACATCAACGAGGACGGCTCGCTCGACCAGGATCCCGATCTTCTTGCCCGGCTGGACGTGGTGGTCGGCAGCGTGCATTCGGCCCTGCGGTCGGAGGAGCGACCGATGACGGTGCGCATGGTCACGGCACTCGCCGATCCGAACCTCGACATCCTGGGCCATTGCACCGGCCGCATGAAGACCGGAAAGCGAACGCGACCGCCATCGGCCTTCGATCCCGACATCGTCTTCGCGGCGGCCGCCCGGTTCGACAAGGCAATCGAGATCAACTCACGGCCGGAGCGTCTCGACCCGCCGAAACGGCTCCTGCGGCTCGCCGTCGAGGCCGGCTGCCGGGTCTCGATCGACTCCGATGCGCATGCCCCCGGCCAGCTGTTCTGGCTCGGCAACGGCTGCGAGCGGGCATTCCTTTGCGGCGTGACGGCGCCGATGGTTGTCAACACGCTGGCGGTCGACGAGCTGCTCGCGTGGACCGCATCCCATGCCGGCTGATGGCGTGGCGCGAGACCTGCAGGCACACCTCACGGGCGCACTGGTCGCCCTCAACCACTGAAGGAGGATTCACCGATGTCAGTCGCAAGGGTCACCGAGCTGTCCTGCACCTCGACCGAGAGCTTCGAGGACGCCATTCGCCAGGGAATCGCGCGGGCGAACAAGACGCTCCGCGGCGTCCGAAGCGCGTGGGTCAAGGAGCAGCGGGTCATGGTGAACCGTGAGGACGCCATTGAGTTCCAGGTCAACATCCTGGTGACGTTCGTCCTCGAGGACTGAACCGGGGACGACCGGTTCGGCGGGCTAGATGCTGGCCGGAGCCTCTTCGGCGAGGCCGATGCGTCCCTCGCTGCGCACGAACCGCGAGCGGTAGGTTGGATTGCTGACGCGCTGGCTGACCGTCTTGGCATCGATCGGCTTGCCGCTGCGCGGAACCTGGTAGCGACCGCGTTCGACGATCGCCTCGGCCAGGTCGGCGGCGCGCATCGGGCCGCGGTCACGAATGACGGCGATCATCTCGTCGTGCAGTGCCACGCGCTGGCCGGACGGCGCGGCCGAGACCGCCTTGCCGCGACGCGTTGGCGCCGCGGTCTTGTCGTCAGTTGTCGCCGGCGCCTCCGCCGGGGCCGCCTCGACCGGGACCGCGGCCTTGCCACCGCCGGACGATTCGAGCGCCGCCACCCGAGCGGTCAGCGCTTCGAGTCGGTCGAGCAGGCTCTGCCCGCCTGATGTCGCCGGAGCCGTCTCGGCGCCGGTGCGCGACGCGTCGATGCGCTCCTCGACCCATTGGCGCACGAGGTCGCCGGGCCGGACGCCCGCCTCGCCGGCGAGATGCTTCAGCGCGTTGACGCGCCGTGGGTCGAGCCGGATCGACATCCCGCCCTCATCCGGCGGACCGTCGAAGCGCGGTCGCGGCGTATAGGCGGGCCGGTCCCCGCCACCACGCGGCTGGTAGGGCGGCCGGTCCCCGCCACCACGCGGCTGGTAGGGCGGCCGGTCCCCGCCACCACGCGGCTGGTAGGGCGGCCGGTCCGAACCACCGTGCTCACGCGGCTGCCAGTCGCCGCGGCGCTGCGGTGGTCGGTCGGATCGGTCTCGATCCGGACGATCGGGTCGACGGTCGGGGCGCGGTCGGTTGAAGCTCATCGGCGCGAACGATAGACCCTGCGACCTGAAGGCGCCACCATCGGATCAGAAGGAACCCGAGCCGCCTCCGCCGCCGGAGCTCCCTCCGCCCGAGAAGCCACCGCCCCCGCTGCTGGACGAGGACGACGGGGGAGAGGAGCCGACACTCCCCAGCGCATCGAACATGCCGCCGATATCGGGGATCGCCGACCCCGAGAAGATGCTGCCGGAACCCTCGCTCACACCGCCGGGCAGGTCGCCCATCGATGCGCCCGACCAGCCCGAGCCGGACGAGGAGCCGAGCCAGAGCGGGTAATACGCGCCGACCGGCGAGCCAGTGGAGCGCTTCTGCTCCTCCAGGCCGCGGGCGAGGACGGCGGCCACCTCGTCGTTGAGCCCGAGCGCCATGCCCCACACCACGGCCTTGTCGGGCGTGTCGGCCAGCTTGGCGATCTCCGGCTGCTCGACAACCTCGCCCATGTTTCGTGCCTGGTCCATCGTCTTCTGGAGGGTGCGCCGATAGGCCTTGAGCATCGCGTCGACGTAGGCGCCCTGCGGCGTGCGCTGGCTCATGGCCTGCCCGAATCCCATGGTGCCGACGCCTCCGAGCACCAGCGCCGCGCCGAACAGCACGGCGCCGCTCATCGGCAGGATCACGCCGAGGCCGATGGCGCCCGCGCCTATGACGGCAATGCCGACGCCAGACCAGGTCATCCTGCTGATCGCCTTCGACGGGAGCTGGCTGAACCAGCCGAGGCGCATCGCCTCCTCCTCGAGGGTGTTCTTCACATCGTCGAGCTGCGAGTTCAGCTGCCACAGCCGCTCGCGAGTGAGGCGTCCCGATCGGCCGTCGAGCTGCCTGATCTGGGCCCATGCCTCGCGCTCCGGCTTCGGCAGCCGATCGTCGTCGAAGCTCGACGATGCGACCTCGATGGCGGGATCAGTGAGCGGATCGGGCTCGTCATCGCTCTTCATGCCGCGCACCTGGTCGAGGTTGTGGAACGACAGTCGACCCGTCCCCGCAAGCTCGGCCAGCAGCGTGTTGGTGCTGTGCCGCGTCGCTCGACCGGCGCGAACCACGGTGGCCAGCGGTGGGGTCATCTCCGCCGGCGGGCCGGCCATCAGGATCGACGGCGAGTCGGTCAGCTCCGGGTCGTCGCCCTCGCGGCGCCACTTCCACCACGCGGCGCCGAGCGTCAGCAGCAGCGCCAGCGGGGCGCCGATCAGCCCGAGCGCCGCGTTCATCACCCGTGCCACGGTCAGCGGGATGGTGTCGGGCGCCATCCGCTCCTGGATCGCGTCGATCGTGTCAAGCGTGGCGGTGTTGAGGTCGCCATCGGCGGCCCGCGGCACGAAGTCGCTATCGATGATGCCGGTGAGGGTGCTCTCGTCGATGTGCTGGCTGACGAAGCCGGACCCTCCGTACAGGCTGACCTTGCCATGCAGGCGGTCGTCGTTGAGGCCGACCAGCAGCACCAGGCCGTCGTCGAAGCCCGAGCGACCGATGCCCCACTGATCGATCAGCGCGGCGGCCTTCAAGAGGTTCTCGTCCTCGGTGATGCCGGGATCGACCTGGGTGTAAACGACGATCTCGGCGCCGGTCGACGCTTCGATCGCGTCGATCCGCTGCTCGAGCTCGGCGACGACCTCGGGTCGCAGGACGCCGGCCTCGTCGTACACGGCGCGGTCGTCCACCGGATCGGGGAATGGCGGACCCGCAGCCAGTGCCGCGGTGGCTGTCATCACGAGCAGCACGAGCGCGCCGGAGATGGCGCGAGCGCATCGGTTCATGATCTGCAGCATACTGGGTGGCATCCTTCTTGCGACCAACCGGTCGCAGCTGGCGACTCGCGCGCGTCGACCTCGAGTCCGCGCTGGAGCTGCCGCCCTCGTCGCAGCAACTCATCGCTGCGTTGAGCGTGTCCCTGGGAGAACCAAACGTGAATACCCGTGTCGGGGCGCTCGTCGCCCTGCTGATCGCCGCGGCCATTACGGTCGCGGCCGCCGCCGGAGTCGCGGCCATGACCGTCGCGGCGCCGGAACCGAATATCGTGATCGACGGCTGGAGCCGGTTGGCCGAGTCGCCGCGTTCGGCCGCGACTGAGGCCTCCGAGGCGACCGCCGACCAATCCTCTCCACCCACCGAGGTCGTGGGGATAGCGAGCAACTATCCGAGCACCGACGGCTGGATCGGCGAGGCGACGGTTGCGCTGCCCGGCGACCTTGGTGGCCGGTACACCGGCGAGGTGAACGGCCACGTCACGGTGTGCGCCGATCGCTGTGCGCGCCTGCCGGTCGTCGACTGGTGCGAATGCTATTGGGGGACCGATGAGCAGCGGGTCGTCGACCTCTCGCACCTGGCGTGGACGCTGGTGAGCGACCACCCGCTCGAGGCCGGGCTGATCGAGGTGCGGGTGATCCTGGAAGGTAGCGCGCCGCCTACGAGCAGCTGATGGTCACCGACTCGGGCTCGACGTCGAGCCCCGGGATCGTCTCGATCAGCTCGGCACTCTCGCCGCCCGCGATCTGCGAGGTCACGGTGCTGCGGGTACGCAGCTGCTGGCCCTCGGCGTCGAGCGCCACGAGCTGGCACTTGGCCCGCCCTCCCTTCGTGCCCTCGTTCGTCACCGCGTAGGTGATCGCGAATCCGACCGGATCAGCGGGCTCGACACGCAGCACCTCCGCCCCGTAAGGGCCGACGCCGCGGAGCGAGAGGCTGGCGGCCACCGCGAGGGCCGCGACGGCCAGCACGATGGCCACCACCACCGTGCCGTGGTACTGGGACGCCGACGGGGTTGCCATGCCGGCGCGATTGCAGACCTCGCACAGCGTCTCGTCCGGCCCGACCTCGCGGCCGCACTTGATGCAGTGCCGCGGATCACGTGCGGGCGCCGTCGCCGTCATCGCGACTTCGTCTCCGGCAGCCGCTCACCGGCCACGATCGGCACACCCAGCCAGTTCTCCTGCGGCGCCAGCGGACACGACCAGATCGGGTCGTACACGCACGACGGGTGGTAGGCGTAGTTGAAGTCGAGGTCCAGCTCGTCGCCATCGGTACCGAGGTCGGCGCCCTTGGCCGAGTCCCACAGGTAGCGGCCGCCGCCGTACGTCTCCTGGCCGCTCGTCCCATCGCGGAACGGGATGAAGATGCCGCCCGCGTACTCGTTCAGCCAGAAGACGGAGAGGCGGCACGGCGTGCCGTCGACGGTGAATCGCACCCACCCGATGCGGGCGAAGGGCATCTGCGGCCCCTCGCCGGAGCGCGGCACGTCGAGCGGTGGCGCATCCGGATCGGGCACCAGGCGCGCTCGCAGGGCGAGCGCGGCGTCATGGCGAAAGTACGCGAGGCCGCGGAAGTCGCGCCGCTCCAGCTTCGGGGATCGGGGACGACGGGTGTGAGCCGAAGAGCCGGTCGCGGGCCGCGCGGTGGGCAACGGCGCGCATCGGTCCCGGGCGTTGGTCGGCGCGAAGCGAGGCATACAGCTCCGCCACCTGGCGACGCCAGTCGGCCAGGGCAAGATGTTCGGAGGTGGGCTGCGTCATCGGCCCGTCATGATGCACGAGAAGGGGCGGACCGGCGAACCGGCCCGCCCCGACGGGGTCTTGGAGGAAGAACAGCCTAGTTCAGGCCGTTATCGGACAGCCACTGGCTGGCGATGTCCTCGTAGCTCTCCTGTTCGGCGATCGACAGGTTCAGGTTGATCAGCTCCTCGGTCGTCAGCAGCTCGCTGACGGAATTGAGGACTGCGGCCAGGTCATCGCCACCGGCATCGGCCAGCTCCTGCGTCAGGACCGGCGCAAGGTTCTGGGCCGGCATCAGCCCCTTGTCATCCTCGAGCACCTTGAAGTTGAAGCTCGCGATGTCAGCCTGCGTCGTGCAGACCTGGGCGACCTGGATGGCGTCGAGGTTGAGCGCCGAGGCGATCTCGGTGCTGCACGGCGGCAGCGGTTCGGTTTCGAGCGTGCTGATGTCGATGCCGTAGACCTCCAGCAGCCCCGGCCCGCAGATCGGGTTCTCCGGACAGCCCGTGGCCAGGCCCCAGACGAGGTCGCCCGCCACTTCGGCGAGGTCGCTCAGCGTGGACAGGCTGAGGTCGTCCGCCGTCTCCTGGCGGACCGCGAACCCGTCGGCATCGGTGCCGGGCGAGTAGTCGAGGATCGTCTGTCCCAGTGCCTCGAGGGCGGGAAGCAGATCGGTGTGGACGGCATCTGCGTCAGACGTCGCCTCGAGCTCCAGGAAGGCGGCCAGGCCGCCGAGGTAGTCAGGTGCGAGATTGATCTCGCCGGCATCGAATGCGGCGCGCACGGCCGGGCGCTCGCCGAGCTCGAGATGCCGATCGACGGTGAAGCCGTTGGCCTCCAGGGCCTGTGCATAGATCTCTGCGACGAGCGCCGCCTCCGAGAAGCCGGCCGATCCGATCGAGATCTCCGGCGTCCCGGCGGCCGCCGTTCCATCGGGTGCTTCCGATTGACTGCCGCTCTCTCCCGGCGTGCACGCGCTGATCACCAGCGCCAGCACCGCCGCCCCGAGAGCAAGCGTGCGGGGGATCCGCATTGGGTTCTCCTCCTGAACATGTGCAAGGGCCACCCACGGGGCGACCTCGGTTGGGAAGGGCGCAGTCTAGCAGCCGCCCCACAAAGAGCCCTACGCGCGACGATACGCTCGCGTTCAATCGGCGGGGATCGCGACCTCCGCGGCGTCGCGCGGCGCCCAGCTTGCCCGCGCGCGCAGCCCGGGTGACACGGCGCTTCGTTGCAGCCATGCGAATCCAAGCTCGGTGAAGATGGCCAGCAGCGAGACCAGGATCGCGGCGCCGACCACCCGATCGAGGGCGCGCACGTCGATCCCCTGCACGATGAACGCGCCGAGCGTCCCGCCCCCGACGATCGGTGCCAGCGTGGCGGTCGCGACGACCTGGACAGCCGACGATCGCACGCCGGCCAGGATCACCGGCAATGCCACCGGGATCTCGACCTGTCGGACGATCTGCCGCTCGCGCATGCCCATGCCCCGCCCCGCCTCGACCAGGTCGCGGTCGACCTCGCGCATGCCCGCATACGTGTTGGTGACGATCGGGGGTATGCCGAGGAGGATCAACGCGATCACCGAGGGCGCGAAACCGAGGCCGCCGCGACCGAAGAGGACCAGCAGCGGGGCGAACACGATGCCGAGCCACCCGACCGAGGGGACCGCCCGGCCGATGTTGGCCACGGCGATGACGGCGGCCGCCCCACGCCCGGTGTGACCGATGACGAGGCCGATGGGCAACGCGATGGCGGCAGCCACCGCGAACGCCACGGCCGACAGCGACACGTGCTCCCAGAGGCGCAGAAGGATCCCGTTGCGCGGGTCGGTCCAGTTCGCCGGATCGGCCAGCCAGGCGATGCCCTCGCCGAAGAGCTCCATCTCAGCCTCGTCGTGCCCTGGCCCACGGCGTCAGGCGGCGCTGGAGCCACACGAGGGCGAGGTCCGCCGCCACGGCGAGGACGATGCACAGCAGCACGCCGACGTAGATGGAGGTCGGGAAGAAGCGCCTGGTGCCCGAGTTGATGATCAGGTAGCCAAGGCCGCCGAGCCCGATGAAGGTGGTGATCGCCACCAGGCCGATGGTGGTGACCGTCGCGATGCGCAGGCCGGCGACGACCACCGGCATGGCGATCGGCAGCTCCACCCGCCAGAAGCGCTCGCCCGGCGTGTATCCCATCCCGGTGGCGGCCTCGATGACGTCGGCCGGCACGCCCTCGAGCGCGGTGACGATGTTGCGCACCAGGATGAGCAGCGTGTACAGCACCAGCGCCACGATCCCGGTCGCCAGCGACAGGCCGGTGATCGGGATGAGCAGGACGAACAGGGCGAGCGACGGAACCGCGTAGAGCGTCCCGGTGACGGCGATGATCGGGCCGTAGGTGGCGGGGAATCGACGCGCGATGAGCGCCAGTCCGAAGCTGACGACGAAGCCGATCGAGACGGCCGCCACCACCATCAGGGCGTGCTCGCCAAGGCGCTGGCCGATCTCGTCGAGGTTGTCGAGGATCCAGTCGAAGCGGATGAAGGGCTCGCCCTCGTTCATGCCCCGGCGCCCCCCGTTGCGCCGGCCGGCTCAGCCGAGCCGTCCGCCGGGCGAACGGGCTCGCGTAGCCGCTCGCCGATGGCGTCGACGCTGACGAGGCCGAGGACCCGATCGCGATCGTCCACGACCACGCCGAGCTGGACCGATGAGGCAAGCAGCGCGGAGAGCGCATCCCGCAGGGTCGTCTCGGGTTGGACGGTCGGGGCGCCGGGCATGGCGGCATCCGGGTCGATCGGTCCATCGCCGGTGAGGTCGTGCTGGTCGATCCAGCCGATGGGCCGCTCCTGGTCGTCGACGAGGAGCGCGTACTCGAGCTCCTCCACGCGCTCCAGCCGGCGGCGGACATCGGCGCGCTCCTCGCCGGCTCGGACCTTGACCGCCTCGATGAGCTCGAGGTCGCGCACCCGCGCCAGCGACAGGCGCTTCAGGCCCCGATCGGCGCCGACGAACCGCTCGACGAACTCCGATGCGGGGTTGGCGAGGATGGCGGCCGGCGTGTCGTACTGGGCCAGGATGCCGCCGCGCTGCAGGATCGCGATGCGGTCGGCCATCTTGATCGCCTCGTCGACGTCGTGCGTCACGAACACGATCGTCTTGCGCACCTGCTCCTGGAGGCGCAGGAACTCGTTCTGGAGCCGATCGCGGCGGATCGGGTCGACCGCGCCGAACGGCTCGTCCATCAGCATCACCGGTGGATCCGCGGCGAGCGCGCGCGCGACGCCCACCCGCTGGCGCTCGCCACCCGACAGCTCGTTCGGGTAGCGGTCCCGATAGGTGCCGGTCTCGAGGCCGACCAGCTCGAGCAGCTCGTCGACCCGCTCGCGGATGCGCGCCGGCTTCCAGCGCAGCAGCCTCGGCACGACGCCCACGTTGTCGCCGATGGTGAGGTGCGGGAAGAGGCCGACCTGCTGGATCACGTAGCCGATGCGCCGTCGCAGCTCGACGGCCGGAAGGGACATGACGTCCTCGCCGCCGACCGTGATCCGGCCGCTGGTCGGCTCGATGAGACGGTTCACCATCTTCATCGCCGTCGTCTTGCCGCAGCCGGACGGCCCGACGAGGACGCACACCTCCCCGGCCGGGATGGTCAGGCTCAGGTCCGTTACGGCGGTTGGCGTACCGGGTCCGCCGTAGCGCTTGGTGACGTGCTCGAAGCGCGACGACGGCGCCGGAGGTGCCGGTCATGGGGCGCCAGCGATGCGCGGCGGAAGAGCTCGCCCCGCTCGTTGACGAGGATCGAGCCGAAGCCGGCGTCCGCGACGTCGTCGCCCGAGCTGCGCCACCAGCGCGTCGCCCTCCAGCAGGACGTAGTCGTAGTCGCCCTGCAGGAGGGTCGCGAACTCGCTCGAGGCCGTGGAGCCGTCCGCCCTCGGTGTGGATGCTGCGCTCGGGATCGTAGGAGGCGGTCGACTCGTAGATGCCGCTGAAGACGGCGACCGGCGTCCCGACCCAGGGCCGGAAGCTGTCGGCCGCGTGGAGCAGCTGCGTCCCGCGACCGATCGAGCCCGCTCGGCACGGTCGGCCGCGAGCCGATCCAGGATCTGCTGCTGCGCGGCATTCACGATCGTGCGCGAGTCGGGGTAGCCGACCCAGTAGCCCAGCTGCGCGTGATGCAGCGCGATCGAGACCGATTCCGCCATGCGGTGCTCCTCGTAGTTGTCGAGGTTGACGGTCGTCGGTGACAGGCGCATCGGCAGGATCGCGACGTACACGTAGAGCGCCACCGCGACGTGCGCCAGCCCAAACTCGCGGCGCGACGCGACGGCCGCGTGACATGCCGCGGCGGCCGCCAGCGCCAGGAGGAACGGCGCCCAGTAGGCGAGCGCCTTCGGCTGCGCCTCGCCCTGCAGCGACTGCACCAGCGAGCCCTCGGCGGGCAGCAGGCGCGCGACGACCATGACCAGGATGGCGACGCCGATCCCGGTCGGCGACGATGCGCCAGCCCGACGCGCGTCGTCCGAAGGCGACGGCTCCGACCAGGGCGCCGAACGTGAGCAACGGAAACTGGAAGGCAATGTCTCGCACCGCCTCGGTGGCGAAGCGCGCGACGTCCTGCGCCAGGAGGAGGACGGCGGCGGCCGCGAGCGATGAGCGCGGCCCGGCCCACCCGCACGAGCAGGGTCACGTAGCGATCGGCGACCAGGAGCCCTGCCGCGGCCAGCGGAATGGCAGCGACGCCAATCCATGCCGGCGCCGCGATGCCCAGCGTCGCCGCCGCCTGCGGGCTCGCCAGGGCGAGGGCGCCGACCAGCGGCCGGCCACCCGACGCGGGCATAGCGCAGCGGCCAGATGAGCGCCAGCAGGGCGATCGTAAGCACCATCAGGCCCGCGATGAAGGGGTGCACATACAGCCCCGCGGCGAGCGGTGCCATCACCAGCAGCTGCCGCTGGCGGCGGGTGCCGGGCGGCGGCGCCACGAGCAGCACGAGAGACCACGCCACCAGCGGGAAGACGAGGGCGGTCGCCCGCGCATCGGGAATGCGCAGGAAGACGAAGGTCAACGGCACCGTGATGAGCGACCAGAAGCCGGTCCCTTGGCCGAAGAGCGTATCGGCCAGGCGGTGGACCGCGAGGGCAAAGAGGATCGTGAGCGGCAGTGCGAACGCGGCGATCGCGAGCGCGGCCGGCAGCTGGACCATCACCGCGATGGTCGACTGGATCGCGACGTAGCCGAAGAGCGTCCGAGACGGGCCGAAGTTCGGCGACGGGCTGGCGGTCAGCGTCTCGAACGATCCGAAGATGCGCACGTGCTCGACGGGCGCGACATGGTTGAACAGGACGTCCATGAACGGCACGACCGGCGAGGCGAGCTGGAGGACGATCGCGGCACCCCACACCAGCACCGGCAGCAGATACGCGAGCGCCATCGGCGGCCGGCCATGTCGGCAGCCGGAGCGCCGGCAGGGATCGGTAGCGACGCCACGCGATGGCGAGGATTGCGGCATGGAGGGCAACGATCGCGGGCCAGATGAACAGGCCGATGCCGCCGAGGATCATCAGCGGCAGCGGAGTCGATCAGCACCGCGGCAGAGAGGCCACCGAGCATCAGGGAGCCGAGCGAGTCGAACGGGCGGTTCACCGCCATCCGCAGCGCGGCGGCACCCGCCGCCACGTTGACGGCGGTGGCAGCGAGCACGGCAACGGCCGCGACGGCCGTCGACGGCAGCTGCGAGGCCATTCCGCCGAACGCGGCCGGGATGCTCGCGCCGATCGGCCCGTACTCGAGCATCTGGATCCCGACCAGGAGTCCGACGGCCGCCGCGATGCTCACCACGATCCGAAAGGCGCGCTCTCGCGAGATCGCTTCCTGGATGCACGCCGGCACCGTCTCGGCCAGGCGCTCCTGTGCCGCGGCGGTCACCGAGCGCGGGGCCGGCTGACCGCGAGCGGACGGATGGGCATGCGCCTATCTTCCGGTCTGTCCATGCCCCGCGCAACCGTTCACGGGGAGATCCCTGGCGGGATGACGCGAGCCTGCCACCAGAACTCGGCGGCAAATGCATACAGCGTGGCAGCCACGCCGAAGAGCGCCGTGCCACGCAGCAGCCAGTCCGGGTCACGGTGGCGGTAGGCGATCGCGATCAGCACCAGAGTGGCCGCCATCGCATCGACCACGAACCGATACCCGAACTGCCAGAAGCCCCACGACCCATGCGCCCAGTTCGGCAGCATCACGCCGAGGAACGCGAGCCAGGCGATCGCGGTCAACGAGGACCACTTTGCCCGCAGGGCCAGCAGCAGGACGGGCGCCGAGAGAGGGATGCCCACGCCGCTCACCGGATACCAGAACCATGGAAAGTCGAGCCGAATCTCGTATCCCTGGAGCAGCATCGCCCCGATCGAGCGAGGGATGTACCCGAGGTTCAGCACGCCGTCGCGGAAATAGGGCTCGGCGGTCACGGGTTGGCCGGGATGCGCGAAGCTCTCGATCAGCCCGTAGCCGAACTCGAACGGGCTGCCGAAGCGCACGACGTTGTAGGCGGCGATGGGGATCGCCACCAGCGCCACCCCGAGCGCCAGCTGGAGGAGCGGGCCGCGACGAGGCCAGTAGAACCAGCCGATCAAAGGCAGCAACATGCCCGCGGGAAGGCGTGAGCCCGCCGCCAGCCCGAGCAGCACCCCGGCGGCGACCGGCCAGCGCCTGCCGATCGCGACGTAGAGCGCCATGAGCGAGAAGATCACGCCAAGCAGCTGGGCGTAGAACCAGAGGCTGCCCGTCGAGGCGATCCACCCGTAGGTCGCTCCGCCGATGCCGGCCATCGCCCAGGCGGCGGTTCGCCGCGGCACCTCGAGACGCCGCATGACCAGGTATCCAAGGGAGACGCCCCCCGCCCCGACCACGGCGCCCAGGTCGGCGATCGGGATGTCGAGGCCGGCCATTTCGAGCGGGACGTAGGTCAGTGCCGGGACGGGTGGGAACGGCGACCAGGCGCGCAGGTCGTCGATCCGCACCAGCTCCCAGTGGGAGCTCAGCGGCACCCACAGCTCACCGCGCAGGAACGCCCGGGCAAGGTCGTCGTGGACGTTCTGCTGGTTTGGGTTTCCCAGCAGCCAGAAGGCGGCGGCGAAGCCCGCGAACAGCAGCAGCGCCGCGATGGCGTCATCGTGATCCTTGAATCGCGCCGTCAGGGAAGTCCACGACCAGCCGCTCACCGGCAGATGGTACTCAGCCACCCTCTGGCGGAGCGGCGGCTAGACTCCTGCGGATGTCGAGATCCGGCCCACAAGCCGCGTTGAGGGCATCTCCGTGGTGGCTCGTCAGCGCGGGCACGGCCATCGTCGTCCTGCTGGGGGTCGCCGTCAGCGCGGACATGACCGATGCGTTCGACCAGGCGATCATCGGCGTGGTGCGCGGAGAGCCGCTCACGAGCATGTTCGGCCCACTGCGCTGGATCACGGAGCTCGGCTCGACCCGGGTGATCACGGCCATGGCCGTGATCACCGCACTGGTCGGGATCCTGATCGGCCCGTGGCGGCACGGGCTGTTGGGAGCGATCACGATCGGTCTGGCCTCGGCGGGCAACGAGGTGCTGAAGCTCGTCATCGCGCGAGCCCGGCCGGACGTGCTCGATCCCATCGTGGTGGAGCGCGGGTTCAGCTTTCCATCGGGCCACTCGCTGCTCTCAATGGTCGCCTACGGCGTCCTGGCCGTGCTGATCAGCCGATCTCGTCTGCCGACCATTCCTCGCCGTGTCATCGAGGCAGGGCTCGGCGTGCTGATCTTCCTGGTCGGCCTCTCACGCGTCTGGCTGGGAGTCCACTACCCGACCGATGTCCTCGCCGGCTGGACGGCCGGCGCGGTGGTCGTGCTCGTCTACGCGCGGCTCACCCGTTCGGTGTCGCCTGAGCCAGCCGCGGCAGCGGCTGACGCGGGTCCAGCAGAGCCACGATCCGATCGACCTGGGCATGGCTGAGCCGCTCCTCGGCGCTGACCAGGTCACCGACCCGGCCGATATCCTGCTCGACGATCAGGCCCGCAGGCTCGTGGGGGTCGATGACCACCTCCATCCCGCTCGGCGGGACGAGGATCGCCTCCACCGCCGCCGGTAGCCCGGCGCGCTCGAGGTACAGGCTCAGCCGCCGGCCGCTCAGGCGGGCAGCCGTGATCGGGTTGGCGTCCCATGGCACCCAGGACTCGGTGGATCGGTTCCACTGGTACCAGTGCCCGTTGCGCCGAGCGAAACTTCCGCGCTCGCCGGCCATGGTCAGCGTCCACGTGCCGCCGGGTCCCACGACGATGGCGTCGATGACGGGGATCCCACCCGGCGCGATCGAGCGGAAGCAGTGGTAATCGTCGTCCAGTCGCCGTCCGAGCGCCGCCGCCGGTCGATCGGTGGCGGCCAGCCCGGGGAAGCCCATGCGCCGCGTCCGCGAGGCCGGGTGGAGGATCATGGCAGCGTCCTACCTCCTCTCATCAAGGCATCGGATGGGCGACTGCGAGTGTACCGCGCGCCCGGTGTGGCGCACAGGCCCCGAACCATCAACGCCGTATGATGCGGGCCATGGCAGACGTGCACGCCTCGCTCGAGGAGGCAGTCAGAACCCTCCTGGCGGAGATCGGCGAGGATCCCTCGCGCGAAGGGCTGGCGGGTACCCCGCAGCGCGTGCGGCGCATGTACGACGAGCTGACTGCGGGGTACCACGTCGACCCTGACGCGCTGATCAACGGTGCATGTTTCAGCGTCGACTACGACGAGATGGTGGTGGTGCGCGACATCGAGTTCTTCAGCCTCTGCGAGCATCACCTGCTGCCCTTCATCGGCAGGGCGCACGTTGGCTACCTGCCGCGCGGCCGGGTGATCGGCCTGTCGAAGATTCCGCGGATCGTCGACATGTACGCGCAGCGCCTGCAGGTCCAGGAGCGGCTCACCGTCCAGGTGGCCGACTTCTTGATGGAGAAGCTTCAGCCGAAGGGCGTTGGATGCGTCATCGAGGCCACGCACCTGTGCACGATGATGCGCGGCGTGAAGAAGCAGGAGGCGACGATGGTCACTTCGAGCATGGTCGGAACGTTCCGACGCGACGCCAGGACGCGAGCCGAGTTCATGGGGCTCATCGGCAAGTCGGCAGGCTCTTCGTAGGCCGATGCCATACGCCACCCCGCTCACCGAGCCGGAGCTGGCCGAGGCGCTCGCCTCGCTGCCGGCGTGGACCCGCGACGGCGACGTGATTCGCCTCACGGTCGAGCTCAGGGACTTCCGCGAGGCGGTCGCGCTGGTGGACGCCGTGGCCGATGCGGCCGAGGCCGCCGACCATCATCCCGACATCCACATCACCGGCTATCGCCGCGTCTCGTTCGAGCTCACCACGCATGCCGCCAAGGCGCTCACCTTCCGCGATATCGAGCTCGCCCAGTCGATCGAGGGGATCCTGGTGCGCTTCGCGCCGGATGCGAACCAGGGCAGTGGTGGAGGCGTGGGCGGCTAGAATCGGGCCGGCATGACCGATACTCCGATCCGCATCCTGATCGCCAAGCCGGGCCTCGACGGCCACGACCGCGGCGCCAAGGTGCTCGCCCGCGGCCTCCGCGACGAGGGGTTCGAGGTCATCTACACCGGCCTGCGCCAGACGCCGGAGATGATCGCCGACGCCGCTGAGCAGGAGGACGTCGACGTGGTCGGCCTCTCGATCCTGTCGGGCGCCCACATGGCGCTCCTGCCCCGGACCGTGCAGCTGTTGCGCGACCGCGGGATGTCGGACGTCCTTGTCGCTGCCGGCGGGATCATCCCCGACGCCGACGTGACGAAGCTCAAGCAGGCCGGCGTGGCGGAGATCTTCGGTCCGGGGACGTCGATCGGCCAGATCGCGCGCTACTTCCGGGAGAACGCCCGGCGCCACGCGTGAGCGAGGAGGTCACTGCGCTTGCCTCCGGCGAGCGACGGCCGCTCGCGCGGCTGCTGACGCGGATCGAGAACGGGGACCCATCGGTCCGTCCGCTGCTGCCGGAGCTGTTCGCCGCGGGCCATGGAGCCCACCTGGTCGGTATCACCGGGCCGCCGGGCAGCGGGAAGTCGACGCTGGTCAACGCCCTGATCACCGAGTGGCGGAAGCGCGGCCGTCGGGTCGGCATCCTGGCCGTCGACCCGTCCTCGCCGTACACGCGCGGCGCCATCCTGGGCGACCGCATCCGGATGATGGAGCACGCCGCCGATCGCGACGTCTTCATGCGGTCGATGGCCTCGCGCGGCGAGCTTGGCGGCCTGGCCGCCACGACCTGGATCGCCGCAGCGGCGCTCGATGCGGCCGGATACGACCCGGTACTGGTCGAGACCGTCGGCGCCGGGCAGTCGGAGGTCGAGGTGGCCCGCATGGCCGAGACGACCGTGGTGGTCGAGGTCCCCGAGATGGGGGACGAGGTCCAGGCCATCAAGGCCGGCCTGCTCGAGGTGGCCGACATCATCGCCGTCAACAAGGGCGATCGCCCCGGCGCCGATCGGGCCGCGCGCCAGCTGCGCGCCATGCTCTCCACGGCCGGCGGCCGGGTTGAGCGAAAGCCACCCCCGGTGCTGATGACCACCGCCACGACCGCGGATGGAGTCGTCGCGCTCGCCGATGCCATCGAGGCGCATCGGTCACAGGCGCGAACGCCGGTCGAGGCCCGGGAGCGGGCCGCGAGCCAGGTACGGCGGGCGCTTGCCGACCTTGCGGCCGGCCGGGCTGCGGAGTCGCCCGGCTGGGAGGAAACGCTCGACGCGGTCGCGGATCGCAGGCTGGATCCCGTCACGGCCGCGGAGCGTCTGCTGGACTAGTCCGCTGCTGGTAACCTTCGGCCGCAATGAGCATCGACCGTGTCTTCGTCATCGGCGCCGGCCTGATGGGACATGGAATCGCGCAGGTGAGCGCCGCGGCCGGTAAGCACGTCACGCTTGCAGATCGGACCGCGGAGCTGGCGGAGAAGGGCGCGGCCCGCATCGCCGGCAACCTGAAGCGTCAGGTCGACAAGGGGAAGCTCGACCAGGGCGCGGCGAGCGCCATCCTCGACCGCATCTCGACGGCCGAAGGACCCGAGGCGGCCACGGGGCACCAGATCGTGATCGAGGCGGTCTTCGAGGACGAGTCCGTCAAGCGCGAGACCTGGGAGCGGCTGACCGAGACTGCCGACAGGGACGCGATCTTCGCCACCAACACCAGCAGCATCAGCATCACCGGCCTCGCCACCGCGACCGACCGCCCGTCGCGGTTCATCGGCCTCCACTTCTTCTCACCGGTGCCGGTGATGGGCCTGATCGAGATCATCCGCGGACTCGAGACCGATGAAGCGACCTACGAGGCGTCACGGGGCTTTGCGGAGGAGCTCGGCAAGACGGTCATCGAGTCGAAGGACATGCCCGGCTTCCTGGTCAACCGCCTCCTCGGCCCGTTCATCAACGAGGCGATCTTCGCGCTCATGGAGTCGACCGGCAGCGCCGAGGACATCGACACCGGCGCCAAGCTGGGGTTGAACCATCCGATGGGTCCGCTCGAGCTGAGCGACTTCATCGGCAACGACGTGATGCTCAACGTCATGGACGTCCTGTACCGGGGCTTCGGCGATCCGAAGTTCCGGGCGGCGCCGCTGCTGCGGCAGATGGTCACCGCAGGCCACCTTGGTCGCAAGACGGGGCGCGGCTTCTACCGGTACGACGAGAGCGGGGCAAGGATGCAGCCGTGACGGTCGATCAGGCGCCGGCCCGGGACCCATTCGCCCTCACCGACGAGGAGCGCAGCGTGCGCGACACCGTTCGGGACTGGGCGCAGCACGAGGTCGCGCCCGGGGCGGCCGAGCGGGACGAGGAGGAGCGGTACGACCGATCGCTGTTCGAGCGCGCCGGCCAGCTGGGGCTCACCGGGCTGCCGTATCCCGAGGAGCTTGGCGGAGCCGGCATGGGCACCTTCGCCTGGGTCCTTGCCGTGGAGGAGATCGCCGCCGCCGACATGGGCATGGCGATCAGCCTGTCCGTCCACATCCTGAGCCAGCTCTGCATCTTCATGAACGGGACCGATGAGCAGAAGCACCGATTCCTGCCGCCGATGACGGCCGGCCGGGACCTCGGCGCCTTCGCCCTGACCGAGCCCGGCGCCGGCTCCGACGCGGCGGCGCTGGCACTGGCGGCGCGACGGGAGGGTGACGACTACCTGCTGAACGGGACCAAGATCTGGATCACGAACGCCGGCGACGCGGCTCGCTACGTCGTCTTCGGCACGATCGACCGCTCGCAGGGCAAGGCCGGCATCACGGCCTTCGTGGTCGAGGCCGATACACCCGGCTTCCGGCTCGGCGCGAAGGAGCGGAAGATGGGCATCCGCGGGACGAGCGCTCGCGAGCTCGTCTTCGAGGACGCACGCGTCCCGGCCGCCAACCGGCTCGGCGAGGAGGGGGATGGCTTGAAGGTCGCGCTCTCGGCGCTCGGGGCGGGACGGATCAGCATCGCGGCGGCCTGCACCGGGCTGGCTCGCAACGCCCTCGAGCTCGCCGCCCGCTATGCGCTGCAGCGCCGTCAGTTCGGCCGCGCCATCGCGGACCAGGAGCTGGTGCAGGGGATGCTGGCCGAGATGGCCGTCGGCGTCGACGCGGCCCGACTGCTCACCTGGCGGGCGGCGCGAATGCGCGACGCCGGACAGCCGATCAACGGCCCGTCGAGCATGGCGAAGTGGTATGCCTCGGACGTGGCCATGCGCTGCGCGACCGACGCGGTCCAGATCTACGGTGGCGCGGGCTACTCGCGCGACAATCCGGTCGAGCGCCTCATGCGCGACGCGAAGGGCGCCCAGATCTACGAGGGAACCAACCAGATCCATCGGCTCATCGTCGCGCAGCACCTGCTCGATGCCCTGCGCCGCGACTGATGACAGTAGAGAGGGACCGATGACGACGACCACGGGCCGCCTGATGCGCACCCCCGGGATCGAGCCGCTCACGGTTGATCCAGCGGACCGCGTGCCGAACGTCGTCGCGCTGATCGCGCGGGCCGCGGAGCGGAACCCGGGCCGCGAGGCGATGCGCTGGAAGGTGACCAAGGCGCAGCGCGCGGAGGAGGGCAGCTCGGGCGGATGGGCCAGCCGCACGTACCGCGAGATGTGGGACTGGGTCACCAAGCTGTCGCTCGGCCTCAAGGACCTCGGCATCGTCGACGGCGACAGGGTCGCGATCATCGCGCGCACGCGTCCGGAGTGGACGATCGCCGACCTCGCGTCGCTCGCGCTCGGCGCGGTCACCTGCCCGATCTACCCGCAGTCGGAGCCGGGCCAGGCCGCCTTCGTCATCAACAACGTCCGCGCGAAGGCGATCTTCGTCGAGAACGCGCAGCAGGCGGCCAAGATCGCCACCATTCGATCGGAATGCCCGACCCTCGAGCACGTGATCACGCTCGATCCGTCGGGCAAGTTCCCGGACGGCACCCTCACCCTGGAGGACGTGATCGCCAGGGCAGACACCGATCCCGGAGTCCGTCGCACCGTGGCGCGAGAGCATCGACCGGATCGAGCGAGAGCACCTCGCCACGGTGATCCATACGTCGGGGACCACCGGCAACCCGAAGGGCGCCATGCTCAGCCACGGCAACCTGCTCTTCAACTACGAGGCAGCCAACCAGGTCGTCGACTTCTACGAGACCGATGTGTTCCTGTCGTTCCTGCCCCTGAGCCATATCTACGGCCGCATCGTCGACGAGGTCGTCGCGCTCGGCCGCGGGGCGGCAGTCGTGTATGCCGAGGCGCTCCTCGAGCGATTGCCGGCCAACATGGTCGAGGTCAAGCCGACCGTCATGGGATCCGTCCCGCGCCTCTACGAGCGCGTCTACGCCCGCGTCAGCGCCGCCGTCGAGGCAGGCTCGCCGATGCGGCAGCGCATCTTCCGCTGGGCTTCCCGGCTGGGCGCGCAGAAGTACGCCAACCACCTGGCGGGCAAGGGCGATTCGCCGTGGCTCAAGGCCCAGCTCAAGGTGGCCGACCTCCTGGTCTTCAGGAAGATCCGCGAGCGCACCGGCGGCAGGGTCCGCTACTTCGTCTCGGGCTCCGCGCCGCTGGCGCGGGAGATCGGCGAGTTCTTCTACGGCATGGGCATGCTCGTGCTCGAGGGCTACGGCCTCACCGAGACGTCGCCCTTCGTCAGCATCAACCGGCCGGACGACTTCGTGTTCGGCACCGTCGGCCGGCCGGCGCCGGGCTCCGAGGTGATGATCGACGAGGCCAGCGGCGAGATCCTGGTGCGCGGCCCGCAGGTCATGCAGGGCTATCTGAACCAGGCGGCCGATACGGCCAGGGCGATCGACCCAGAGGGCTGGTTCCACACCGGCGACATCGGTGAGCTTGACGAGATCGGCCGCATCCGGATCACCGATCGGCTCAAGAACATCATCGTGCTGGCCAACGGCAAGAACGTCTCGCCGGCACCGATGGAGGCGGCGCTCTCGACCTCTCGTTACGTGGCGCAGGCGGTGGTGCTCGGCGACCGGCACCCATACACCGGCGCGTTGATCGCGCCCGACTTCGACGAGCTCGGCACCTGGGCCGCGGCGAACGGGCTGGCGGAGATGCCGCCTGAGCAGCTCATCGAGCAGAAGCCCGTCGAGAAGCTGTTCGACGCTGAGGTCAAGCGCACGCTCGAAGGCTTCGCCGTGTACGAGCGGCCGCGGCGAGTCGCGCTCCTGCCGCGGCTGCTGACCGAGGAGGCGGGCGAGCTGACCCCGTCGCTGAAGACCAAGAACCGGGTGGTGGTCGAGAACTGGGCCGACAAGATCGCCTACCTGTTCGACGAGAAGGGCGGTTCTACCGCCTAGCCGGGCGGGCAGCTACTGGCTCAGTCGGTGAACCGGAAGCTCTCGATGATCTCGCCCACCCTGGCATAGCTCCTGAGTCCGAACGAAACGAGGACAGGACGGCCATCGTGGATCGCGTACACGTGGTATGCAGCGCCGCCACGATCCATGACCGCCTGAGGGCGTTGAAATTCGGCTAGCTTCTCCACCCAGGGTGATCGCGCCACGTACCACGCCGCTCGGGGTGTGGAGCTCGATCGGCCCGTAGGGAGTTTCGTGGACGACCTGCTCGAGGTCATGGATCGCCGTCCTCAGATCGGCGACCGACTCGATGCCATCGGCCACCTCACAGTCTGGGTGGCAGACCACGAGCGTTCCATCCGGCTGGCCGATGCTGATCGTCAGCGCGCCATACGGGTGATCGGTACCGGACTCGAACCTTCGAACGCCGTGTGCCGGCGCGCCGTCGAGGCTTGGCGGCTGAACGTCCACCCAGCCCGCGGGAATCGTGAGCTCGTATCCATTGCGCGGGTCCGAGAGTGTCACCAATGAGCCCTCATCGGCCGCGTCGGCCGACGGGTTGAGGAAGCGGAAGCTCTCAACGATCCGGTGCATCGTGTCGGTGTTGATCGCCTCTCGTCGTATCGGCCAATAGTCGAAGGAGAGCACGATCGGCCGGCCGTCGTGGAGTCCGAAGAAGTGGTAGAACGTCGGGAGCCCCCCACTCCAAATCGTGGCGCCGGTGTTCGGGCGCTCGAATCGCGCCGCTTCGCCGCCGATGACAGCGTCCCCGTGCACCTGGCGCCAGCCGGCGACCTCAGGTGAGCTGACCAATGTCTCCTGCAGGATGTCGAGCGAAACCTGGCCCTCGGCCTCGCGGCAAGACGGGTCACAGACACGAACGGTGCCGTTCGGCTCCCCAACGCTGATCGTCAGGGCGCGGAAGCTCAGAGATGGTGCGCGGAACCTCCGCATCCCGGCTGCCGGTTCGACCGTCGACGTGGGGAACACTGACCTCCTGCCACTCCGCCGGCAGCAGCAGCTCATAGCCGTCCCCGGGATTCGAAAAGAGCTCGACGTTCCGGGCGTCACGCCTGTCCGGGCCAGGTGTTGGCGCTGGCTGTGGACCTGGGAGCCGGATCAGCCCAATCTGTATGCCGAGCCCGATACCCAGGGCCGCCAGCAGGATGACCAACATCATGCCGAGCGCAAGGCGAGGCAGTGACGGTGTCGCGCCGATTCGTGGCGAGATCAGCGGCCGGCGTTGCGGCATCGCCTCGATGCGTTCGATCGCGGACATGAGGTGGCGCTCCGGCGCGTGCTCGGCGCCCTCCGACAGCCAGCTTCGCAACACTTGTTCGACCTCGAGCTGTCTGGTCATGCGAGCCGTCCTTCCTGGGTCACCGGGCGGCCATCAGCCTCGACGGCGGCCCGCATCGCGGAGCGTGCGTAGTGGAGGCGGGACTTCACGGTTCCCTCCGGAATGCCGAGGGACTCGGCGATCTCGGGGATGGTCTGGTCGCGGTAGTACATCAGCACCAGCACGGCGCGCTGATCGGTGGACAGGCGGCCGAACGCACGCTCCAGCTCGTCCCGCAAGGCGACCGAGAGCTGCGCATCGCCGATGGACCCATCGGTCGACATCAGGTCGAGGGCCGGCGGGCGACGGCGAGCGCGGCGCAGCTCGGCATGACATTGGCGAATGATCAGCCGGTACGACCACGCATCGAACCGACCCGGGTCACGCAGCATCGGCAAGTCGCGCCAGATGCGGACGAGAGCCCCCTGAAGCACGTCGCCCGCCGCATCGTGGTCTCGCAACACGCGCACTGCCACGGCGAAGAGGCGATCGCTGGCGCCCGCCGCGACTTGGGCAAACGCCTGCCGATCCCCCTGCTGGGCCCGCTCGACAAGGCTGCGATCCACGGTGACCTCCGGGGCGGCGGCCACTCTGCCGCCGCTCTACCGGTATGGCGCTCGGAACGTGTCGCGCGGTTCGATCTTCTCATCGGCGTCGAGCGCCGAGACGGACGACAAGGAGCTCCGCGAGTACCATCAGATCCATGCGTGACGTGTACATCCTCTCCGCCGCCCGGACGCCGATCGGCAAGTTCGGCGGCGCCCTCTCGACCACCCCGGCAACCGATCTCGGCGGCATCGCCATCCGCGCCGCGGTCGAGCGCTCGGGCATCGCCCCGGAGCGCGTCGACGAGGCGATCATGGGCCAGGTACTTCAGGCCGGCGCGGGGCAGGCTCCCGCGCGGCAGGCGGCACTGAAGGCGGGCCTCCCCGACGGCGTCAGCGCCACCACCATCAACAAGGTGTGCGGCTCCGGGCTGAAGGCGGTGATGATCGGCGCATCCGCCATTCGCGCCGGGGACGCCGAGGTCATCGTCGCCGGGGGCATGGAGAGCATGAACATGGCGCCGTACCTGCTGCCGGAGGCGCGGACCGGGTACCGGCTCGGCAACGGGACGCTGGTTGACGCCACCGTCCACGACGGCCTGTGGTGCGCCACCTGCAACGTCCACATGGGCATTCACGCGGAGCGGGTGGCCGCGAAGCACGAGGTCAGCCGCGAGGCGCAGGACGAGTTCGCGCTGCGCTCGCACCAGCGCGCCATCGCCGCGCAGGAGGCCGGGCGCTTCGACGAGGAGATCGTGCCGGTCACGGTCGCGGGCAAGAAGGGCGACACCGTGGTCTCCGTTGACGAGGGTCCGCGCTCGGACTCGACGCTGGAGGCGCTCGCGAAGCTGAAGCCCGCGTTCCAGCCCGATGGCGGGTCCGTCACCGCCGGCAACGCGCCCGGTATCACCGATGGCGCGGCGGCGCTGGTGATCGCCTCTGAGGACTCGCTCGACGGCGCGCAGCCGATGGCCCGCATCGTCGGCTATGCCCAGGCCGATGTCGCGCCCGAGTGGCTGTTCGAGGCGCCGATCCAGGGCGTGCGCCGACTGGTCGAGAAGGTCGGCGGCAGCATCGCCGACTTCGACCTGATCGAGATCAACGAGGCGTTCGCCGCCCAGGTGCTCGCTGACGGCAACGAGCTGGGCTTCGACTGGGACCGTGTCAACGTGAACGGCGGCGCGATCGCGCTCGGCCACCCGATCGGCGCGTCGGGCGCCCGGGTGCTCACCACGCTGCTCTATGAGCTTCGTCGCCGCGGGGGTGGGAAGGGCCTCGCGACGCTTTGTCTCGGCGGCGGAGGAGCGGTCGCCATGGCGGTCGAGACCGTCTGAGGCTGCCGCACGGCGTGGCGGCCGCCAGCTGAGGCCCCCGCGATCACGGGATATATCGTTAGTGATATATCCGCTGATGAGTTCGCGCGGCTAGGGCGGCGGCCTACCCAGTGCTGAGCACGGCGTCGAGCGTCCTGACGATGAGGGCGGCCTCGTCATCGCTGAGGCAGAGTGGGGGACGGATCTTCAGCGTGTTTCCGGCCCGGCCGGTCGTGCCGATCAGCACGCCGCGCTCGGCCATCTCGTCCTTCACCCGCTTCGCCAGGTCGGCAGCGGGCTCGCGCGAGGCGCGGTCGCTCACTAGCTCGACGCCGGTCATCAGCCCGCGACCGCGGACGTCGCCGATGGCCTCGTGGCGAGCCGCCAGCGCAACGAGCTCGGAGCGCAGCCGGTCGCCAATCGTCGCCGCACCCGCCACAAGCCCTTCGTCCTCGAGCACGTCGAGCACCGCCAGGGCCGCGGCGCAGGCCACCGGGTTACCGCCGAAGGTCGAGAAGAAGGTGGTGCTGGCGCCGAAGCGATCGACGATCTCGGAGCGAGTGATCACCGCCGCGATCGGATGGCCGTTGCCCATCGGCTTGCCGAGCGTGACGATGTCCGGGGTGACGCCCCAGCGTGAGAAGCCCCACAGCTCGCCGGTCCGGCCGTGGCCAGACTGGACCTCGTCCGCCACGAAGAGGGCGCCCGCAGCACGGGCGGCAGCCACGATCTCGGCCACGACCGCGCGCTCAGGCACGAAGATGCCGTCGGCGCTGAACACGGAGTCGATGAACAATGCCGCCAGCCGTCGACCGCGGTCGGCGAGTCGGGTCACTGCCTCGATCACCTCCGCCCGCCCGACCAGGGCGGGATCGGGCGCCTCGGCGTAGACACCCCGATAGGTATTGGGCGCCGGAAACGTCTCGACGCCGGCAGGCTGCTCGCCGTTCGGCCACTCGGAGGCGGTGATGTCGGCGATGGCCGCGGTCACGCCGTGGTAGCTCCAGGCGGTGGCAAGGCCCGCATCGGCTCCCGTGTACATCGTGGCCAGGCGCCACGCCAGGTCGTTCGCCTCCGAGCCCGAGTTGACGAACAGGACGGTGTCGAGGCCGTCCGGCATAGTCGCGACCAGGCGTTCCGCCAGGTCGACGACATGCTCGTGCAGGTAGCGCGTATTCGTGTTCAAGGTCGCGGCCTGGCGGGCGATGGCGGACACGACGCGCGGGTGGGCGTGGCCGACCACGGGCACGTTGTTGTAGGCGTCGAGGTAGCGCCGGCCGTCCGCCGCATCCATCCACGCGCCGTCACCGCGCACGATATGGAGCGGGTGCCGGTACGAGAGCGACTCCAGCGCTGTCCCCAGCACCCGATGCCGGCGTGCGAGCAGTAGGTCGTCGCCGGCGGCCTGGCGAAGGAGCGGCGCGCGGGCGATGGCCGCCATCCGCCGCGACACCTCGTCGAAGCCGATCGCGTCCATCTGCTCGAGCAGCTCCCACGCCGGTCCCGCCCAGCCGCGGATGTACTCGTTGTCCGGGTGCTGCGGCATGCGCCAGGCGGAGATGAGGATCGTCTGCGCCATCCGCCCGGCGAGCAGGTCGCCGAGCAGCTCCGCCTCCACGGCCTCGAGCGGCAGGACCGATGCGTAGCCCGCAAGGAACGCATCGGTCACCTCGTAGAGGTCCGTGCGGTCGCGAACGAGCGACTGAAGCGTGGCGGGCACGTCGAGGATCAGCGCGGTGTGCGCCATGTCGCCGAAGTCGATGATGCCGGTGACGCGCTGATCGTCGTCGAGGAGCAGGTTGTCGAGGGTCACGTCGTTGTGGATGAGCTGCGATCGGAGGGTCGGCAGCGCGGGGACCACGCGTCGATTGAACCGCTCCAGGACGCGGCCAAGGAGCTCGCGCCGCTCAGGCGTCTCTGCCAGCGAGACGCGGCGCGCAAGCTCGGGGAGATGTTTCTGGTCCCACCAGATCGTTCGGCCGGCGGCAGGGTGGAAGAACCCTCGCAGCGCCAGACCGATGCGGCCCACCACCTCCCCGACGTGCGCGATGGCCGCGGAATCGAGATCCGCGGGCGCGGCCGTGTGCCCGGGCAGGAGTGGCAGCAGGCGGACGAGGTGCGTGGCGCCGTCCACATCAGCGGTGACGACGGTCGACCCGTCGAGCGCCGGGCGCGCCACCGGCACCGGCAGGGCGGGATCGACCGACCTGATCCGCTCCACGGCTGCCACCTCCATTTCGACCACCGCGCGGTCCTCCGCGGCGTTCGAGACCTTCAGCACCCAGGCGGCGCCCGACGCATCGGTCAGGCGAAAGTTCTGGTCTCGCTCGCTGACGAGCGGCTCGCCGGACGCCTCAAGGCCGTACCGCTCGCGCGCGACGTCCTCGGCGTGCCGAGCGCTGAGAGCCGGTGGAGGGGCATCGAGGACATCGGCAGTGGTCATTGCACGGATCGTAGCCCGAGGGGACGTACGCTAGAATCGGCAACCGTCACCCCGCGACCGGCCTGCCTCCGCCTTCGGAACCTGTGGCGTGCAGAGGCGCCGTGCCGCGGCTTGCATACAGGAGGCACTCAGCTCACCTGATGGCCAGCCAGAACCCCGTTGCCGAGGCCCTGAATATCTGGGCCGTCGCCCAGTCCCAGTTCGACCATGCCGCCGACAAGCTCGACCTCGATGACGGGATGCGCCGCGTGTTGCGCGTCCCGCAGCGCGAGCTCACCGTCAACTTCCCGGTCACGATGGATGACGGGAACGTGCAGGTCTTCACCGGCCACCGCGTCCAGCACAACGTCAGCCGCGGACCTGGCAAGGGCGGCATCCGCTACCACCAGGACGTGACGCTCGACGAGGTGCGCGCGCTGGCGATGTGGATGAGCTGGAAGTGCGCCTGCGTCAACATCCCGTACGGCGGGGCAAAGGGCGGCGTGATCGTCGACCCCAAGAAGCTGTCGATCCGCGAGGTCGAGGGCCTGACCCGGCGGTTCACCACCGAGATCAGCCCGCTCATCGGTCCCGATCGCGACATCCCCGCCCCCGATGTCAACACCAACGCCCAGACGATGGCCTGGATCATGGACACCTACTCGATGCACCACGGCTACACGATTGCCGGCGTGGTGACCGGCAAGCCGATCGCGATCGGTGGCTCGCTGGGCCGCAACGAGGCAACGGCCCGCGGCGCGGTGTTCACCCTGCTCCAGGCGTCGAAGGCGCTCAACGTCCCGCTGGAAGGCGCCCGGGTCTCAATCCAGGGCTATGGGAACGCCGGCAGCATCGCCGCCACGCTGCTCGCGGCGGAGGGCGCCCGGATCGTGGCAGTCAGCGACTCCACCGGCGGCATTCACAACGCCGCCGGGCTCGATCCCGCCAAGGTGAGCGCCTGGAAGCAGGAGCACGGCACGGTCGTCGGCTTCCCGGGGTCGGAGGAGGTGTCGAACCGGGAGATCCTCGAGATCGACTGCGACATCCTGGTGCCGGCCGCGCTCGAGAACCAGATCACCAAGCAGAACGCGCCGAACATCAGGGCCAGGATCGTGGCCGAGGCGGCCAACGGACCGACGACGCCCGAGGCGGACGCGATCCTGCACGACCGCGGCGTCTTCCTCATCCCCGACATCCTCTGCAACGCAGGCGGGGTGACCGTCAGCTACTTCGAGTGGGTGCAGGACATGCAGAGCTTCTTCTGGACCGAGGAGCGCATCAACGAGAGCCTCAAGGAGATCATGGATCGCGCTTTCGCCGCCGTGCATGCCATGAGCGAGCGACACGAGGTCGACATGCGGACGGCCGCCTACATGGTGGCCGTGGCCCGCGTCGCCGAGGCGACCACTCTCCGCGGCCTCTATCCCTAGGACCAATCCAGGCCGATGCGGGCGCCGCTGTGGCGCCCGTGACGCATCGGTCCCGCCAGGAGGAAGCTCCCATGCTCGACCACGAAGAGCGATTTCTGTTTCGGGAGGAGATCCACAACCTGGCGAACGCCCTCGCCGATCCGGGTCAGCTCGACAATGTCGAGGACCTGCTTGCGGAGGTGACGACCAGCCCTCGCTTCGACGCCGACGTCTTCACGCTCGAGCGCTCGCTGCAGGTGATGCTCGGCGGCCGGGCCGGCTCGACGTTGGTCGGCCTGTTGACCGTCGATCGCGGCGTGTTCGAGGAGCTCGGCGAGATGGGCCTGCCGCCGGACGTGCACGAGCGGCTCGTCAGCTGGCGCGCCCGCTTCGGGCTCGTCATCGACAACGCGCTCAACTTCCTGAACAACCCCGATGGCATCCAGGGTCATAACTTCGGGACGCAGCTCTCGCACACCGAGGGCGGCCTCACGCTCCAGGGCCGCCTGACCCTGGTTCGCTACAACAACGAGCCCCAGTTCTTCATCGCCGATGCGGACGTGCTGTTCAGCGTCGCCGCCGACATGCTCGAACGGCTGGGGGAGCACTTGGAGCCAGAGATGATCGACGCCGACCTTGTCACGCGGCTGCGCGAGGGCGTCGACCTGGTGGAGCGACGAACGAAGGCGCGCAGCTGAGCCGCCGCGAGGGATGAACGCGGCGCGGCGCGTCTTCCTGGCCGCGACCGGCCAGAACCGAGGCAAGACCACCACCAGCCTCGGCATCATGGCCGCGATCCGCGACCGCGGGCTGCGCCTCGGCTTCCTCAAGCCCGTGGGCCAGCGCTACCTCGTCGTCGACGGCACGCGCGCGGACGAGGACGCCGTCCTGATGGCCGAGGTGTTCGACCTGCCCGACGCGCTGAACGACATGTCGCCCGTCACGCTGCCACGACGCTTCACGACCGACTTCATCATGGGTCGCATCAGCGACGACCTCGCCGCGCAGGTGGTGGCCGCCGATGGCCGCGTTGCCGCGGGGAAGGACGTGGTCGTGATCGAGGGGACCGGCCATGCCGGGGTCGGCGCCGTGATCGACCTCTCGAACGCGCGCGTTGCGGCCATGCTCGACGCGCCGGTGATCATCGTGTCGGAGGGAGGCGTCGGCCGGCCGATCGACGAGATCGTGCTGAACCACGCGCTTTTCGCCGCTCACGACGTGCGGGTGCTGGGGGCGGTGGTCAACAAGGTCGATGTCGACTCTCATCCGCAGCTGCCCGAGGTGCTCGAGCGAGGGCTTGCGCAGCACGGGATCGACCTGCTCGGCTGCATCCCGTACTCCGAATTCCTGGCCAACCCGTCCCTCGAGCTGATCGTGACCCACCTCGACGGCGAGATGCTGTCCGGGCGGGCGGACCCCGCGCGGACCATCGGCCATGTGGCGATCGGCGCCATGCAGCCCGAGCACGCGATCGCGCATCTTGCGGATCGCACGCTGCTCATCACCCCCGGCGACCGCGACGACCTGCTCCGCGCCGCACTCGACGCGAACCGCACGGCCGGCGAGCTGCCGCTGGTGAGCGGCATCATCCTGAGCGGTGGATACCGCCCGGCAGCGTCGCTGCTCGCCGACCTTCGCGCAACCGACCTGTTCGTCTATCTCGTCGAGACCGATACCTACCGCACCGCGCAGGCGGTGGACGAGATCCTTGTCAAGACGCACGCCAGCGACACGGAGAAGATCAGCACGATTATCGAGCTGGTCGGCGGCGCGATCGACGTGGATCGGCTGCTCGAGCGTCTGTAGCTGGACGCGAAGGGAGGCCGGACGTGGGCACCCGCCGGCCTCCCATGCACCTGCAACGATGCACGACCGTGGGCGGCCGCCGTCGCCGGTGACGCGCGCATCATACGGGGAGCATGGCGGCGGGCACTAGTACCTTTGGAGGGCCAAAACTGCCTCGCCGCAGGGGCCGCTAGGCCACGTCCCAGGCGAGGGGCATGTTGTCGGTGAGCCGGGTATGACCGATGCCCACCGCGATCAGCGCCAGCGCCGGGCCAGTCACCCGCTGCAGCTCCGCCAGGCTCGAGGCATCGGCGACGCTGACGTAGTCGATGCGCGCCTTCGGCTCGTCGGACAGCACCTCGGTCATCCGCCAGCGCAGGACCTCGGCCGAGCGTTCTCCCGCGTCGTACGCCTCCTTGGCGGCGGTGAGAGCGTTGAACAGGCAGGCGGCGGCGTGGCGCTCTTCGATCCCGAGCTGTGCGTTCGCGCTGGAGAGCGCGAGGCCATCCTCCTCGCGGATGGTGGGGCAGATCACGAGGTCGACGTTCAGGAACAGGTCGCGAAGCATGCGACGCACGATCACGACCTGCTGCGCATGGCGCTGGCCAAGGTAGAGCCGCGCGGGACCGACGAGATGGATCAGCTTGAGCATCACGGTGGTCAGCCCGTCCAGGTGGCCGGGGCGAGAGGCGCCTTCGAGCTGGCGGGTGAGGCCCTCGACGGTCACGCGGGTGGTGTCGTCGGCCGGGTAGAGGGTCCCCACCTCGGGGACGAACGCAACGTCGGCCGACGCGTGCTCGAGCAGGGCCAGGTCCCTGGCCTCGTCGCGATGGCCGGGGGACGCCTCGTCGAGCGTGGTGAATGAGCCTGGATTCGCGAAGGTCGAGACCACGACGCACCCGTTCTCGGCCCGCGCGCGGCTCACCAGCGAGAGCTGGCCGTCGTGGAGCATGCCCATGGTCGGCACGAAACCGACGCTGTCGCCGGCGACCCGCCGATCGAGGATCGCCGCGTGGAGCTCGTCGATTCGACGGACGACGATCACGAGCGGCGGCGACGCCGTCCGGTCTGTGCCGCCGCGTCGCCCGGCGCGCGCACGCGTCGGTATCGGTCGCCGATGAGATCCCAGAGCCGCTCGGCGACCTGCCGCTTCGGCAGCATCGGCCAATCGGTCAGCGCACCTTCCGCGCCGAAGACGGTGACCTTGTTCTCGTCGGAACCCACCGCGTCGAACGGTCCGCCGACCACGTTGCCGACGATCAGGTCGAGGCCCTTGTCGCGCAGCTTGGCAGCAGCGTTCGCCTCGAGGTCGTTCGACTCCGCGGCGAAGCCGATGAGGAACGGCCGCACGTCGTCGGGCATCTCACCGACCTCTGCAACGATGTCCGGGTTGGGCACGAGCTCGATCTTGAGGTTCTCGCCGGAGCGCTTGATCTTGCGCTGGCTCGCGCGGGCCGGGGCGAAGTCCGCCACCGCGGCGGCCATGACCAGGATGTCGGCACTGGTGGCGGCGCTGAGGACCGCCTCGCGCATCGTCTGGGCGGTTGTGGCGTCGACCACGCTCACGCCACGCGGCGGGGTGACGCTCATGGCGCCGGCGATGAGGGTCACGCTGGCGCCCCGGTCGCGTGCCGCCTCCGCGAGCGCCGCTCCCATCTTGCCGGACGACCGGTTGCCGATGAAACGCACCGGATCGAGTGGCTCGCGCGTGCCGCCGGCGCTGACCACGACGTGCAGGCCCTCGAGGTCACCGGCGCGGGCGAAGAGTCGCTCGACGGCCTCGAGGATGCTCGATGGCTCCGCGAGCCGCCCGATCCCGGTCAGTCCCGACGCCAGCGCCCCAACCTCCGGCTCGACCACCAGGTAGCCGAACTCGCGCAGCTGCGCGACGTTGCGCTGGGTCGCCGGGTGGGTCCACATCCCGGCATCCATGGCCGGTGCCACGATCACCGGCGCGCGGCTGGCGGAGGCGATGGCTGTGACCGCGTCGCCGACGAGCCCTGCCGCCAGCTCGCCCAGCAGGTTCGCGGTGGCTGGCGCCAGCACGATCGCATCGGCCGCCTCGGCCAGCTCGATGTGCGCGATCTGGTGATCGGCGTCGAGCTCGAAAACGTCGTCGAGCACCGGCCGGTGGGTGAGGCTCGCAAAGGTGAGCGGCGCGACGAAACGGGTGGCGGCCGACGTCATCGCGACGTCGACGACGGCGCCGCGTTCCTGGAGGAGGCGCACCAGGGTCACCGCCTTGTACGCGGCGATGCTGCCGGAGACGCCGACCACGATGTGCCGTCCGGCGAGCGGGCCTGGCTCCTCGCTCATCGCTCGACGCTCCGTGCGGACGGTCGTTCGCGGTCTCGGATCGCCTGCCAGGCGTACCGGATGCCGCGCAGGGTCAGGTCCGGCTCCACGGCATCGATGCCGGGGACCTCGCGCAGCCACGGCTGGTGCGTGTAGCCGCCGGTGGCGATCACGGTCACGCGGCTGTCGGCCGGGGAGCGCTCGAGCAGCTCGCCGCGCAGGGCGGTGAGCAGGCCGCTCACCAGGCCGATGTAGCCGAGCACCGCACCGGACTGCATGGCGTGCACGGTGTTGGCACCGATCGCCGACGGCGGCCGTCGCAGCTCGATGCGCGGCAGCTTGCTTGCGCGGCCGACGAGCGCCTCGAGGCTCAGCCCCATGCCCGGCGCGATCGCGCCGCCGATGTACGCGCCGTCGGCGTCCACCAGGTCGAAGTTCGTGCTCGTCCCGAGGTCGATGACGATGGCCGGGCCGCCGAACTCGACGCGGGCCGCCAGGGCGTTGGCCAGGCGATCGGCGCCCGCCTCGGCCGGCCGGTCGATGCGAATGTCGAGGGTGCCCTGCAGCGAGGCGGCTTCGATGATCGCCGGCTCGACGCCGATCCGCTCGGTCACGAGGCGCTCCCAGGTCTCGGTCAGCGGCGGCACCACGCTGGCGAGGGCCACCGCGTCGAGCTCGTCGAGCCGATGCGCGTCGAGCGCCAGGAGGCCGGTGAGCATGGCCGCAACCTCGTCCGGCGTCGCGTTCGCCCGCGTGATGGCGCGCCACGAGCGCGCCAATCGGTCGTCCTCGAAGAGGCCGATGGTCACGTTCGTGTTGCCGATGTCGGCCGCCAGCAGCTTCACGGGCCGTATCGTAGCAGCCGGTCGTGCGCCAGCCGCCGCACGGGTGGCCCGGTGCTAGACTCGCCGACGATCCGCACGAACGAGTCGATGTCCGAGCCGCACGCCAAGCTCTACATCAACACCGGAGTCGTCACCGGCAAGAGCGACATCTACAACATCCTGCGGCCGCTGCTCAAGCAGACGGTCACCTACACCTATCACCGGGGCGCGCGGGTCGAGTCGAGCGGGACCGGCTGGGTGGAGCGGATCGTGGTCGACCATCCCGAGATCGCGTCGTACTTCACGCCACTGGCCATCTGCCTCAACCTCGACTCGTTCGACTACCTCCAGTTCGACACGACCAGCGACCAGCTCCTGGTCTACACGCTCGTGATCGGCAACGAGCGGGTCGTTCTCGAGTTCGCGGCCAGTGGAGCCCAGCGCCTTGCCGATCTGGCAGACGTGGACCTCCCGGACACGAATGGGCGCCCGCTGCCGCGCAACGTGGGCGAGCTCGCCCGTGACCTGCGCTTCATCCAGATGGAGCTGCTGATGTCGGCCGAAACTGATCCGGCCGATGCCGAGCGCGGCGACGAGGACGAGGACGGGGCGTGACGGCCTCCGCGGCGCCCGCGCGGCTGCGCGCCGTCGTCCCGCACGAGCGCACCGTCCAGCGCAGCGGCCTGCGCGTGGTGACCCAGGCATTGCCTGCCGCGCGATCGGCCAGTGTCGTGCTGCTCGTGCCGGTCGGCTCGCGGCACGAGGACGATGCCCACGCCGGCCTCAGCCACTTCCTCGAGCACCTCGTCTTCAAGGGAACGCGCGGGCATCCGGAGGCGGGGTTGCTCTCGCAGCTGGTCGAGGGTATCGGCGGCAGCGTGAACGCCAGCACCGATCGTGAGCTCACGGTCTACAGCGCCAAGGTGCCGGCCGAGCACGTCGGAGTTGCCCTCGAGGCGGTCAGCGAGCTCGCCCTCCGGCCGCTCCTCCGCCGCGGCGACCTCTCCGCCGAGAAGCCGGTCATCGTCGACGAGATCCGCATGTACGTCGACTCGCCATCCGACCACGTCTTCACCCTGTTCGACGAGATGCTCTACGCGGGGCACCCGCTCGGCCGCGAGATCGCGGGAACCGTCGGGTCGGTGCGCCGCGCGACGCATCGGGCAGTCGTCGATCACTGGCGCGGCTCGTACCGCACGCGGGGCATGGTGCTGGCGGTCGCCGGCGCCATCGATCACGACGAGGTGGTGCGGGCCACCGCCGCCTGGAAGCCGGACGGGCCGGCAGGTGACTTGCCGGAGACGGGTGCCGCAATCCTCACCACCACGCCGCCGATCCCCTCGGCGGCCGGCTCGCTGCGCGTCTCGTACCGTCGCCTCAGCCAGGGCAACCTGTGCCTGGGGATGCCCGGGGTCGCCCGCAATGACCCGGACCGCTGGGCGCTCGACCTGCTGGGGGCGATCCTCGGGGATGGGATGGGCAGCCGCCTCTTCCTGGAGCTGCGTGAGCGTCGCTCGCTGGTCTATGACGTCTCGACCTTCAGCGCCTCCTACTCCGATGTCGGCAGCATCGGCGTCCATGCCGGGTTCGATCCGGAAGACGCCGAGCGCGTCGTCGGCGCGATCCTCGACCAGCTCGAGCGGATCTGCCTCGAGCCCGTCACCGATGCCGAGCTCGGCCGCGCCAGGGCGTACACCCGTGGACGCCTCGAGCTGCGGATGGAGGATTCGGGAGCCGTCGCGGGCTGGATCGGTACCGGTGAGGCGCTCCTTCCCCGCATCCTGACCGTCGACGAGGTCATCGAGCGGCTCGAGGCGGTGACGGTCGATGACCTGCTGCGGGTGGCGCGCCGCTACCTCGCACCATCCGAGGCGCGGCTGGTGGTCCTGGGCCCGTTCCGCTCTCGCGCTCGTTTCGACCGGGCGATGCGAAGGTGAGCGCCGATCCCGACAAGGCCGTCGAGGTGCCGGCCACCGACGAATCGGCCGCGCCAACGGAGCCCTCGCACGAGGAGGCGCCGGCCGCGGCGGGCGACGACGATCATGTCATCGACCTCCTGTCCGATGAGCTGACGCTGGCGCGCGCACAGCTCGACGCGGGGCTGCCGGCGCTGGCGGAGGGCACGGTCCGGGCGCGGATCGCCTACCGCGAGGCGGAGGGGCCGGTGGCCGACGACGAGCTCGACGCGCTCCGCGCGTTGCTGGCCGAGTCGCTCTGGCGTCAGGGTCGCCTCCTCTCGGCGCGCAGCGCGCTGGAAGCGATGCGGCCGAGCAGCCCGCACCGGCGGCTGCCGATGGTCACGCTGATCGAGGCGGAGGCGCTGGCCGCCGCCGGCGAGCCGGACCGCGCCGTCGGCGCGCTCGAGCGCGTGGTGGCGGCCATCGGGATCGACGAGGTACACGAGCTGCGCGCCGGGGTCCAGGGCAGGCTGACGTGGCCGCTGCCGGCAGAGCTTCGGCCTCAGCCGGCCCACCCGCCGCGGCCGCCGTGGGGGCCGCCAGTGGCGGGCGACGCGACCGACTCCGACCCGCCCGACGGCGATGCGCGGACGGCGGCGGGGCGCGGACGGCTCGAGGAGGCGCGCGTGGCATACGTCGCGGGTGACCTGGCCCGCGGCGATACCGAGATGTCGCTGGCGGTCCGCCTCGATCCGGCGCTCGCCGGCGACGGGGTGGCGATCCTCGAGCCCACCCTCGGGGGTCAGCCGGCGTCGGAGCGTCTGGTACTCTACGGCGACCTGCTCCGGGCCGCCGGGCGCCGCGTCGAGGCGGAACAGGCCTTCGATCGAGCCGCTGACCGCCGGAGCTGATCCACCGCAGCATCGAAGCCCCGCCGCGCCGCGCGGCGGCATCGGCCCATCAGCAGCAGGAGCCCACCGTCGTCATGCAGCGCACCCTCGTCCTGGCCAAGCCCGACGCCGTCCAGCGCGGGCTCATCGGCGAGATCATCGGCCGCTTCGAGCGCAAGGGGCTCAAGGTCGTCGGCCTCCGGTTGCTGGCGGTGTCTCGGGCGCTGGCGGAGGAGCACTACGCCGTCCATGCCGGCAAGCACTTCTACGACGGGCTGGTCGCGTTCATCACCTCCGGCCCTGTGGCTGCCATTGCGCTCGAGGGCCCCGACGCCATCGCCGTCGTTCGCCGGATGGTGGGCAAGACGATGCCGAACGAGGCCGAGCCGGGAACGATCCGCGGGGACTTCGGGATCAGCGGGCTTCGGAACCTGATCCACGCATCGGACGCGCCAGAGACGGCGGACGCAGAGCTGGCGCTCTGGTTCGGGGCCGACGCGCTCCCCGACTACACCCGGGAGATCGATGCCTGGATCGTGGCCGAGGAGCCGGCCAGGGCCTGAGCCGGAGCGTCCGCGCCGGTCAGGGTGACCCGGTGCTGAGCGCCGGGTACTCCGGTCGCTCGATCAGCCCGATGCGCTCGAGCGGGAAGTAGCGCAGCCACGCTCGGCCGAGGATGGTGTCCTCGTCGATCGGCCCGAAGACGCGCGAGTCCTGGCTCGATGGGCGGTTGTCGCCCATCACAAAGAACTCGGCGTCACCGACGATCCAGGTCTGCGGGCAGTCGGTGCGCGGGCAGATGGTGGGGGCGGTCGAGCCATCCGGCTCCTTGACGACGTAGGGCTCCTCGATCCGGACCGGGCTGGCGCCCGGGCGCGTGACGAAGACGCGGCCGTTCTCGAGGCTGACCGTATCGCCCGGCATGCCGATGATCCGCTTGATGAAGGGAATCCCCTGGGTGTCGAGCCCGGAGCCCGACGGCGGGTTGAAGACCACGACGTCGCCGTACTGGTAGCCGCCGAATCGTGGCGTCAGCTTGTCGATGAGGATGTACTCACCGTCGACGATGGTCGGGTGCATCGAGCTCTGCTGCACCTCGAACGGCTGCGCCACGAAGTTGTGGATGACCAGGTAGATGAGCAGTGTGAGGACGAGCGTCTCGACGATCTCGAATGCACATCCGAGGGCGCGTCGCGAACCGGCGCGCTCGCTGCTCGCGGGCGCGCCGTTTGAGTCGGTGTCGTCGGGGAGGTAGGTCATCGAGCCTGGGTGACGGGAAGGCCGGTCGGCCAAGGATAGCGCAAGCGACCGGGTAGACTCCGCCACCTGATGGGAAGCTTCATCCTGGTGCGGCACGCGATCACGGCGGCCTCGGCAGCGGGACGGAACCTTGGCCAGCGAAGCGACCTCCCTCTCTCGGATGCGGGCTTCCAACTGGCCGCCCAGCTGGGACGGACGCTTGCCGCGGAGCTCGCGGAGCTGCCGCACGACGAGATGCGGCTGCTCAGCAGCCCGGCGTTGCGCTGTCGCCAGACGGCCGCCGCCATCGCGGGCGCGCTCGGCATCGACGCGGATCGGATCGAGGTCGAGGCCGGCCTGATCGAGATCGACTACGGCGCCTGGGACGGCCTCAGCCCGGACGAGTGCCGCCAGCGGGATCCCGAGCTGCGGGCCGCCTGGGAGGCCGATCCGTACATCACCAGGTGCCCCGATGGCGAGAGCGGCCAGGATGTGGCGGGACGCGCGTTCGCCGCCCTCGCCCGAGTCGAGGAGTGGCTCGCGGCCGACCGCGCGCGGTGCGGGATCGCGGTTGCTCACAACCACGTCAACCGCCTCCGGCTGTGTCATCTGCTGGGCTGGCCGATGCGCGAGTATCGGGATCGGCTCACCCAGGATCCGGGTGCCTACAACCTCATCACGATGGGGGGCGGCACGCCCGTGGTGCGCCGCCTGAACGCGCCAGCGGCCTGACCGTCACGGAAGCGTCCCGGCGGTCAACCCCTATAATCCGAGCTCCCCACCGTCAACTCCGCAGGTCCGCGAGGTTCCATTGTCGATCGAGCTCAACCAGCAGCTCCAGCCCGTCATGCAGGCCAGGGTCACGCCGAAGCAGATCGCGGCGAACTACATCCTGCAGATGAGCTCGGTCGAGCTGCAGGAGGCGATCGCCCAGGAGCTCGACGAGAACCCGGCGCTCGAGATGGAGGAGCTCCCGAGCTGCCCGATCTGCGGACGGCCGGTCTCCGGCAACTACTGCACCGAGTGCATGCCGCGCAAGCCCGAGGCCGACGGCGACGAGATGCGCCTCAGCCCCGACGACCTGCCCGGTGACGGGGTGACCCGCCAGCGTGACGAAGACGACGAGTTCGACCCGATCGCCCGGGCCGAGGCGGACTTCACGCTCGAGGATCACCTGACCTGGAACCTTCACGCCCTCCTGCCTCAGCGCCTTCACCCCGTGGCGGATCACGTCATCGGCGCGCTCGACTCGAATGGCTTCCTGACCGATACCGATGCCGAGATCGCGGCGGCCACCGGCGTGACGACCGCCGACGTCGGACAGGTGCTGGCCGCCATGAGGGGGCTGGAGCCGATCGGGATCGGGTCGCGATCGATCACCGAGTCGTTGCTGGCCCAGATCGAGTACCTGCGCGAGCAGGACGAGATGGAGATCCCGCCACACGCGGAGGCGGTGATCGGCGAGCATCTGGCCGACCTCGGTGAGCGCCGCTTCCGCGAGGTGGCCGCGGCCGTCGGAGCAACCCAGCGCGAGGTGGTCGCCGTCTGGGAGTTCGTCAAGAGCAACCTGAACCCGTACCCGACCGCCGCGTTCACCGCGGCGATCAGCGCCGATGCCTCCCGGCCCATCATTCGCCCGGACGTCCTCATCCGGGAGGTCGACGGCGAGCTGTCGGTGGAGGTCGTGGAGTCGCGGCGCTTCAGCCTTCGAGTCGCCCCCATCTACTCGAGCCTGTCGTCGAAGCTTCGCAGCGCGGAGACCACCGAGGACGAAAAGCAGCACGTCCGGCAATACGTCGGGCGCGCGAAGTTCTTCATCGACAACATCAACCGCCGGCGGGCGACCATCCAGCGCATCGCCGAGTGCCTGGTCGAGCGGCAGCGCGGGTACCTCGTCCACGGCGTCCAGCACCTGGTGTCGCTGACGCGGGCGGAGGTGGGGGAGCTGATCGGGATGCACGAGTCCACCGTCAGCCGTGCCACCGCCGAGAAGTACGTGATGCTGCCGACCGGCGAGGTCGTGCCGTTCAGCCACTTCTTCACCGCCTCGCTCGGCATCAAGGACCAGATCAAGCGGATGATCGAGGCCGAGGACACGGCGCACCCGTACTCGGACCAGGAGATCGCCGATGCCCTCGCGGAGGAGGGAATCGCGCTGGCCCGGCGCACCGTCGCGAAGTACCGCGACGAGCTCCAGATCCTTCCTGCCCGCCTGCGACATCGCTGACCGGAAGCGGGGTCGCCGCGCGATGCGCGCCGTCGTTCTGCGCTCACTGGCGGTCATCGGGATCGGCGCCCTCGTGCTCGCCGGCGTGCTCTACCTGGCAAGCACCGTCGATGGGCGGTCACCGGCCGTGGCGCAGATCGCCCTCACCCAGTCGCTTCCCGATGAGCCAACCATCGCGCTCTCGACCACGAGCCTCGAGGTCACCTTCACCGAGCTCGTGAAGCCCGAGACGGCCGTCGACGCGCTCTCGATCGAGCCCTCCGTCGAAGGCAGCGTGAGCTGGAGCGGCTCGGTCATGATCTTCACGCCCGGAGAGCCGCTCGCCCTGGACACGCGGTATGTCGTGACCCTGGCCGCCGGCGTCGAGGACCTGGCCGGCAACCGCATGTCGCAGGTGCCCGACCCGTTCACGTTCGACACGACCGGACCGCCGGCGGTCGTCGAATCGGAGCCCGCCGACGGCGATGCCGACGTGGCCCTCGAAGCGCCCATCGCGGTGCGCTTCTCGACCCTCATGGACACCGCGTCGGTCGAGGCCGGGCTCCGCCTGCGGCCCGCATTCGCGCACGAGATCCGCTGGAGCGGACAGCTGCTCGAGATCGTGCCGACCGAGCCGCTGCGAGCGGAGGCGGACTACACCGTCGAGATCGGCGTGGATGCCTTCGACGTCTCCGGCGTCGCGCTCGTCCGACCATTCCGGATCGGCTTTCGGACGGTGGCATCCGGCCTCGAGCTGTCGCTCGTGCTGCCCCGTGACGGGACCGATGGCACCGCCCCGACCACCCCGATCGCGGTCTTCTTCGACCGGCCGATCGACCCCGACTCGCTCTCCGACGAGGTGCTCACCGTCACCCCCGACGTCGCGGGCTCGATCGAGCTCGTCGACGAGCTCGGCAACGAGCCGGCCGGTCCCGACGATGGCCTGGTACTGCGGTTCACCCCTTCCGGCCCGCTGCCGGCCAACACGACCTTCGAGGTCGTGCTGGCATCGGGCATCACCGGGCTGGGCGGTGGCGGGCTGGCCGAGCCCGTCTCGTGGTCCTTCACCACCGGCGCGCCCCCGGCAACGCTCTCGAACCAGATCACCTTCCTGACAGATCGCGCCGGAGTCCCGAACCTGTGGGCGATGAACGTGGACGGCACGGCGGCGCACCAGCTCTCCACCGAGCTCACCGCCATCCTCGACTACTCCGTGTCGCCCGACGGCAGCTCGTTCGTGGTCGGAGATGGCCGGCGATTGGTGATGGTCGATGCCGATGGCTCGAACCGCCGGGTCCTCACCGAGGATGGATTCCTCGAGTTCGACGCCACCTACGCGCCGAATGGCCAGCGGCTCGCCTTCGCTCGAGCCGATGCGGCGAGCGGCCTCGGCCTCGGCATCTGGGAGCGTCCGATCCCGGGAGACGCCGCGCCGATCGAGGTGGACTCCGACGAGAACGCTTCCCAGAGCCCGACCGCCTCGGACAACGCCGGCGATGCTCCGAGCTGGCTGCGAGCGCCACGCTACGCGCCCGACGGCCAGGCCGTCGCGTTCGTCGATCCGACCGGCTTCGTCGGCATCGTGGAGCTCGCCACCGGCGCCGTCACCCGGGTCCGGTACGAAGCGCAGGCGCCGCCGAACTGGCGTCCCGACGGTTCCGCGGTCCTGCTCACCGGACGAGCCGGCCAGGCCGGGCGCCAGCCACGCGATCTGACCGCGCCGATCGGCCCGCTCGAGCCGAGATCGGGGACCACGGTCGGCGTCCTCGAGCGGTCGGGTACCAGGGTGGTCGAGACGGCCTTCGGTGAAGGCGCGATGACGGCTGCGGTGTCCTCGGACGGCAGGATCGCCTACCTCGGCGCTGACGGCTCCCTGCGCGTGGCCGATGCCGCCAGCCGGCCGGGAAGGGTCCCGGCCCAGCTGGGCGGCGAGCGCATCGGTGGGGTGGCATTTGCGCCGGGCGAGGACACGATGGTGGTGGTCGTCCTCCCGTCCGATGTCGAGCAGCCGGCCGAACAGGGCAGTCTCGAGCGCATCGACCTGGGCGGAAGCGGGCGCGAGGTGCTGTCGAACGACGGTTGGCGTCCCGGGTGGCTTCCCTGACCGATCGGTCCCTTCCGACCGTGCTAGAATCCGCCCGCCTTCGCTGGCGGGGAACGTGAGCAACATCCTCCCGCCGGCGTTTCGTGTGCATCAATCCCGGCCGTGAATGCGCTCGCCTTCCCGCGGGCGCCGGCCGCACTCGGAGGATCCATGGAGCTCCAGCCCATCCTGTGGGTGATCCCGATCGCAGGACTTTCCGCGGTCGCGTTCGCCCTCTACCTCGCCTGGGATGTCCTGCGGTCGGACACAGGCACCGCGGCCATGCAGGAGATCGCGGGGACGATCTTCGAAGGCGCCGTCGCCTTCATTCGCCGCCAGTACCGCACCATCGGACTCCTCGCGCTCGGCGGCGCAGTGGTGATCGGCCTGGTGATCACCCTGGTGGAGGGTCGCGAGGTGGCCGACACCGACATCTTCGGGCTCGAGCTCGGCATCCGCACCGGCATCGCGTTCCTGGTCGGCGCCGCGTGCTCGATGGCCTCCGGCATCATCGGCATGTACATCAGCGTGCAGGCCAACCTGCGTACCGCTGCGGCGGCGCAGCACAGCCTGGTGCGAGCGGTGCAGGTCGCCATGCGCGGCGGCGCCGTGTCCGGCTTCCTGGTGGTGGCCCTCTCGCTGCTGGGCGTCTACGGCATCTTCGCCGCCTTCGGCGGCTTCACGCATCCGGAGCAGGCACCCTTCCTGATCGTCGGCTTCGGGTTCGGCGCCAGCTTCGTCGCCCTCTTCGCACAGCTTGGCGGCGGCATCTACACCAAGGCGGCCGACGTCGGCGCCGACCTCGTCGGGAAGGTCGAGGCAGGCATCCCCGAGGATGACCCGCGCAACGCGGCGGTGGTGGCCGACCTCGTCGGCGACAACGTCGGTGACTGCGCCGGCCGTGGAGCCGACCTGTTCGAGTCGACCGCCGCCGAGAACATCGGCGCCATGATCCTCGGGGTCGCCGTGTACGGGCTCGCGCTGGCCAGCAACTGGCCGCACCCGGAGCTCTGGATCTTCTTCCCGCTCGTTGTGCGTGCCTTCGGTCTGCTCGCCACCATCGTGGCCATGTACTTCGTCCGCGGCCGCGAGGACGAGAACCCGATGAACATCCTCAACCGCGGCTACTGGGCCACCACGCTCCTGTCGGTCGCGGGGCTGGCGCTGACGACGTTCGTGATGATGGACACCGGCGGCCAGGTGCCGAGCAACGGCATCCCGCCGTGGGTCTGGTTCTTCGGCGCCGGCGTGATCGGCCTGGCCACCAGCGTCGCCTTCGTGTACATCACCCAGTTCTACACGGCCGGCACCTTCCGGCCGGTGCGCGAGATCGCCGAGGCCTCCAAGACCGGGCCGGCGACGAACATCATCAGCGGCACCGCGGTCGGGTTCGAGACGACGGCCGTCACCGCGATCACCATCGCCATCGCGCTCCTTGCCAGCCACTGGCTGGGCGAGCAGGCGTTCGCCGGCATCGAGGGCGCCCGCAACGGCGGCATCTTCGGCACCGCGGTGGCGACCATGGGCATGCTGATGACCACGGCCTACATCCTGGCCATGGACACCTTCGGACCGATCACCGACAACGCCGGCGGGATCGCCGAGTTCAGCAAGGCCGAGGCCGGCGCCCGCGAGATCACCGACCGGCTGGACGCAGTCGGAAACACGACCAAGGCCCTGACCAAGGGTTACGCGATCGCGTCCGCCTCGCTGGCCGCCTTCCTCCTGTTCAGCGCCTACATCGACAAGGTCAACCTCATCCTCCAGCGGCAGATCGACAACGGCCTCCGCGAGGCGGGAACCCTGCTCGAGTCGGTGGACCTCGCCAACGTCAACGTGTTCGTCGCGGCCCTCATCGGCGCGATGCTCGTCTACTTCTTCAGCAGCCTCGCGATCCGCGCCGTCGGCACGGCGGCGCAGGCGATCATCGTCGAGGTCCGGCGGCAGTTCCGCGAGATGCCCGGGATCATGGATTACACCCAGCGGCCGGACTACGCGCGAGTGGTCGACATCACTACGCGCGCCGCCCTGCGGCAGATGATCCTGCCCGGTACGGTGGCGGTGGCAACCCCGATCGCCGTCGGGCTGCTCCTCGGCCACGAGGCTGTTGCCGGCATGCTGATGGTCGGCACCATCGCCGGCGTCCTGCTGGCGACCGTCCTCAACAACGGCGGCGGCGCGTGGGACAACGCGAAGAAGTACATCGAGTCGGGGAACCTCAAGGACGACGACGGCAACGTCCTTGGCAAGGGAAGCCTTGCCCATGCGGCTGCGGTCGTCGGCGACACAGTGGGGGACCCCTTCAAGGACACTGCCGGTCCGTCGTTGCACGTCCTCGTGAAGCTGCTGGCGACGATCACGCTGGTGCTCGCCCCGCTCTTCATTCGCTAGGACCGTCTTGGACGTCGTCCTCCAGGCAGCGCTCATCGGACTCCTCCAGGGCCTGACCGAGTTCATCCCGATCAGCTCATCGGCGCATCTCGAGCTCGCGCCGTGGATCGCCGGCTGGGAGACCGATGGGCTGATCGGCAGCCTTGCCTTCGACGTCTTCCTCCATCTCGGCACGCTCGTCGCGCTGCTCGTCTACTTCGCGCGTGACTGGATCCGCTACATCGGCGCCTGGCTGGCGAGCGTGCGCGAGCGGCGCATCGGTGACGACCCGGATCGCCGCATGGCGTGGCTGCTCATCGTCGCAAGCGTGCCGGCGGCCATCATCGGATTCGCGTTGGAGGGATTCATCGAGGACGCCCTCCACGGCGACAACGACGGCGCGCGGCTGGCCATCGCCGGCTTCCTGGTGGTCGGGGCGCTGGGGCTCTGGCTGGCCGATCGGTTCGGCAGCCAGCGACGCGAGCTGAGCGACGTGACGACCCCGACCGCGCTCGTCATCGGCCTGAGCCAGGCGCTGGCGCTCCTTCCCGGGATCAGCCGCTCCGGGGCCACCATCACCGCCGGTCGCGCCCTCGGAATGACCCGTGAGGCTGCGGCCCGCTTCAGCTTCCTGCTGGCGACGCCGATCACGCTGGGCGCCGGGCTGTACGGCTCCCGGAAGCTGCTGACCGAGACGCACACGGGGATGGAGTGGCTCGCGATCGGGGTCGGCTTCGCGGTCGCGGTGGTCTCGGGCCTGGTGGCCATCGGCTTCCTGCTGGCGTGGCTCCGTCGCCGCTCGCTGACCATCTTCAGCCTGTACCGGGTCGGTTTCGCGGCGGTCATCGTGGTGCTCGTCGCCACCGGGCGCTGAGATAGCCGTCGATGCCAGTGCTCCCAGGCCGATCTTTGCCCGGGAGGCAACTATCGACCGACTTGGCGCTCGTTCATGGCGGCTCGTTGCAACTGCGGCAACGTGCGGCCAATGAACACCCTCAGAGAGCGCAAACCTGGCTGATAGTTGCCGTGTGAGCAACGCTGTTGCCGAACGCCGATTCGCGCGACGACCCTTTGACTTGACCACGTGGCGGGCCTACAATCGCGCGGTCGTCGGCACCGCCGGTGACGCCTGGCCCATCGCGTACGGCCAGCTTCAGGAGACGCCGCCACTTGTCTACAGACTGCGGCGGGGCCTGGAGCGTTTTTTGTTATCGGAGCAGCGGAACCTCGCCTCGTCGAACCCCACGATGAGGCGGGTCGCACGAGAGGGTCCGCAGGAGGACGAGGGGGCGAACCATGAACACGAAGCCTGTCTACCTCACCGCCGAGGGGCTCGAGAAGCTCAAGGCCGAGCTCCACGAGCTCGTCACCGTCGATCGACCGCGCATCGCGGCCCGCATCCACGAGGCGAAGCTCGACGGTGACCTGTCCGAGAACGCCGAGTACGAGGATGCCAAGCAGGAGCAGTCGTTCCTGGAGGGTCGCATCGCGACGCTCGAGCTGCAGCTTCGCAACGCGGCGGTCATCGAGAAGGCGAACGGGGACAGCGTCGGCATCGGCTCGAAGGTGGTCATCAAGGGCCACGAGGGCGAGGAGACCTTCACCATCGTCGGCTCCGCCGAGGCCGCACCCCGAGACGGCCGGATCAGCAACGAGTCACCGGTCGGCGTCGCCCTGATGGGCCGCAAGAAGGGCGACAAGGTGGTGGTCCACGCCCCACAGGGCCCGATCGAGTACACGCTCGTTCGCATCGGCTGACCGGCCGTGTTCTGGGCTGACGAGATCGCGGCGTCGTCAGTCGGCCCGCAGGTCGTCAACGACTCGAAGACACCCTCCGGCACCGTCCACGTCGGGAGCCTGCGCGGCCCGGTGGTGGTCGACACCATCACCCGCGCTCTGCGCGACGCCGGCGTGCCCGTTGAGCTGCGCTACGGCGTCGACGACCTCGATCCGATGGACGCCCAGGCACTCCTGACGCCGGACGCCATCGAGCGCTTCATGGGAGTGCCGCTGTCGCACGTCCCAGATCCAGCCGGCGACTGCCACCCGTCCTACGCGCGCCATTTCGCGAAGGTCTTCGTCGACACCTTCGACGGCCTCGGGATCCGGCCCGACACCTACTACTGGATGAGCGAGATCTACGGTTCCGGCGCCATGGACCGATACATCCGCACCGCCCTCGACGCCGCTGCCACCATCCGCGAGATCTATGTCCGCGTGGCAAATGTTCGCCACTCCGACGATTGGCACCCGCTCTTCGTGATCTGCGAGAACTGCGGCCGCATCGGCACCACCATCGTCACCGGCTGGGACGGCGAGCGGGTCCACTACGAGTGCCGAGCCGACCTGGTGACCTGGGCGACCGGCTGCGGTCACAGCGGCGACGTCTCGCCGTTCGGCGGCCGCGCCAAGCTGCCGTACAACGTCGACTGGGCCGCGAAGTGGGACCTGTTCGGCGTCACCATCGAGCCGGCGGGCAAGGACCTGTCGACGGCCGGCGGCTCGCGAGATCGCTCCGACGCCATCGCGCGCGAGGTGTTCGGCAACGAGCCGCCGCGCAACGTGCCGTACGAGTTCCTCAACATCGGCGGCAAGAAGATGTCGACCTCCAAGGGTCTCGGCGCCTCTGCGCAGCAGATCGTGGAGGTGATCCCCCCCGAGCAGCTTCGCCTCCTCTTCCTTCGACCGAAGCCCAACACCGCGATCGAGTTCGACCCTGACGGGACCGATGCCATCCCTCGCCTGTTCGACGAGTCGGACCGCCTCGCCGCCGCCACCGCCGGTCGCGATGTGCGCGGCGAGCTGCCGCCCGATCACGAGCGGGTGTTCGCCATGAGCCTCGTCGAGCCCAACGCCGACGTCGTCGCCGAGGCGGCTGCATATCGGCCGCCGTTCAGCCACCTCGCGCTGCTCGAGCAGATCCCTGGCGTCGACGTGCCGGAGCGGGTGGCCGCCGAGAAGGGTGCGCCGCTGACGCCGCGCGAGCTCGAGACGCTGGACGAGCGTCGCGCCGCCGCCCGAGCGTGGCTCGCGACCTACGCGCCCGACAGCGCGCGGATGACAGTTCACCACGACGCGCTGCCGCCCGCCGCCGCCGATCTCGACGAAGCTCAGCGCGCCTGCCTCGAGGAGCTGGCGCGGGCGCTCGACGCCGGCGACTGGGACGGCGAAACCGTCCAAACTGCGATCTTCGCAACCGCAACGGCGCTCGGCCTGCCCGCCGGGCGCGCCTTCATCGCGATCTACCTCGCCTTCCTGGGACGGCCGTCAGGCCCCCGGGCCGGATGGCTGCTGGCAGCCCTCGACCGCGGCTTCGTGGTCAGGCGACTCCGCGAGGCGGCGGGCGTGGAGGTGGAGGCGTGAGCGTCGGCCTCCAGCGGCTGCGGGAGGAGCCCGATCTACTGCGCCGCGCTGCAGCCGACAAGGGCGAGGATCCGGCGCTGGTCGACCGTGCCCTCGAGCTCGCCGAGCAGAGGCGAGTCCACGTCGCAGAGCTGGACGCCGCGAAAGCCCGCCGGAATTCGGTGTCGGAGCAGATTGCCGGCGCAGTTCGGGCCGGGGCCGATCCCGGGTCGGCGGACCTCATGCGGCTGAAGGATGTGTCCCGCATCGAGTCGGCCGGCATCAAGCGGCTTGAAATGGAGCTGGCGACCGTCCAGGCCGCGCTCGACGACGCCATGCTGCGCATCCCGAATCCGGCTGATCCCGACGTGCCGGTCGGCGGCGAGGAGGCCAACGTTACGGTGCGCACCTGGGGCGAGCCGCTGCCGCACGACGGCAGGCGACCGCACTGGGAGATCGCAGAGCAGCTTGGCCTGATCGACAACGTGCGCGGCGCCAAGATCACCGGCTCGGGGTTCCCGGTCTATGTCGGTGCCGGGTCCAACCTGCAACGCGCCCTGATCAGCTGGTTCCTCGACGTCCATACCCGCGAGAACGGGATGACCGAGATCTGGCCACCGGTGCTCGTCAACGCCGACAGCGCGCGCGGCACGGGGCAGATCCCCGACAAGGAAGACCAGATGTACGTCGTCACCCGCGACGACCTCTACCTGATCCCGACCGCCGAGGTGCCCGTCACCAACCTCCACCGCGACGAGATCCTCGAGGCCGATGCGCTCCCCATCCGCTACGCGGCTTATTCGGCGTCATTCCGGCGCGAGGCGGGCGCGGCCGGGCGCGACACGCGCGGCATCCTGCGGGTCCACCAGTTCGACAAGGTCGAGATGGTCAGTTTCGTGCGGCCGGCCGAGTCCGAGTCGGAGCTCGAGCTCATGACCGAGCGTGCGGAGGGGCTGCTCCGTCGCCTGGGGCTTGCCTATCGGGTCCAGCTGATGGCCACGCGCGAGCTCGGGTTCGTGAATGCCAAGAAGTACGACCTCGAGGTCTGGGCACCCGGCGTCGAGCGCTGGCTCGAGGTGAGCAGCGTCAGCAACTTCCGCGACTACCAGGCACGGCGCATGGCGATCCGGCATCGACCCGAGGCTGGCGCCAAGCCGGAGCTGCTCCACACGCTGAACGGCTCGGGGCTGGCGCTGCCGCGAACGGTTGCCGCGCTGCTCGAGACCCACCAGCAGCCGGACGGCAGCGTCGAGATCCCCGAGGTGCTGCGCCCCTACTTCGGTGGGCTGGAGCGCATCGGTCCCTGACGCCGCGCTTGGCTCATGCGTCGCTCTGGCTACGTTCGATCCCTCAACATCGCACGGCCGCCCGGCGCGAGAACCGCGACGCGATACCATGGCGCCCGCGCGGAGGGGTGGCAGAGCGGACGAATGCAGCGGTCTTGAAAACCGCCGTGGGTGCAAGCCCACCGTGGGTTCGAATCCCACCCCCTCCGCCATCGGTCGGGCAAGCTCAACGCGGCCTTCATGCAACCGTCGCTGGCCGCCCTTTTCAGTTCGAGATCAGGTGGTATCGGCCCCGTCACCATCGAGCTCGCCGCGAGCCAGGGCGAGTTTGGCCTGGAGCTCAGGCTTGTCCCGTGCCTCGGACTCGAGTCCGTCAAGGATCGATCGAGCGCGCTCCCGGAATGCCTGCATCGTCGGAGAGTCGCGCCGCAGACGCTCGATGCGGTAGGTCACGCGAATCACGTCGATCTGGAGCTCCACCCGGCGATCGTCCACGCATTCGTCCCCCTGGCTTGCCTCGCGCCATCGCAAGGCCCGTGCCCAGCTACGCGGGCTTGCTTCCGGAATCGCCGGTGTCCCGTGGCTTCGACCGCTTCCTTTTGGTCGGCGCATCGCCCCCCTCGACGAGCTCTCCCGACGCCATGACCTCCGGCAAGTCGAGCGTCTGCCCGATGGCATGTTCGAGGTGGGCAACCTTGAATGGCTTGAGGACGACCTTGACTCCGTTCGCGGCCAGCCAACCCTCCTGCTCGCGCACCCAGTTGGTGGCGGCGGTGCACAGGACTACGGGGATCTCCTCGGTGGGTGGACTCATCCGGATTTTCTGGAGGAGAGCCCAGCCCTGGAGCTCGGTCGGACCGATCATCAGGTCCAGGATGATCAGGTCGGGTTTGAGCTCCGTCACCTTGGCAAGGTCGTCCGGAGAGAAGCTCCAGGCAGTCATGCGGTGACCCATCCCTTCCAGGATGTCGCGGAAGAGGTCGAGGATCTCTTCCGTGTCGTTCACCACGAGGATGTGCCTGGACGTTTGGTCCGTCATCTCCGCAGAGTCATCCCTTCCCTCACCAGGCCCATTGCGACGAAGACACGAGGACCGGGCCTGCAAACGTGGCCTGTGACGGCTCCCAGAGATGGTCCTGGCCACACTCGAGACAGTCGATCATCAAGTAGTCGGCATGATCCAGCTTCTGCAAGCTGGTGGCCTCCAACCCCGTGGGCACCAGGTCCCCAGTGAACGGACAGCGAATCATCACCTGACGCATCGTTCCTTCCCCCGTCTGAGCAACATGCCGGGTGCCTCGGATCCTCGCCAACACGACGGGACCCGCGCGTTCAAACGAGGCTGGCCGGAATGCAGAGAATGTGCCGGATTCAGGCGTCGAGGCCGGGAACCTCGTGGTGGAGCCGGCATCGGGCCTCGTAGGTCTCATCGCCCATGCCGCCGATCACGATGAGCGGCGAATCCGCGCCCGCCGGCTCCCCGCCGATCAGCCGCTGCGTGCGCGTGGCAGGCTCGCCGCACACCATGCAGATCGCGGTCAGCTTGGTGACCTGGTCGGCCAGGGCCAGGAGGCGCGGCATCGTTCCGAACGGGATGCCGCGGAAGTCGCGGTCGAGCCCGGTGACGACGACCTGCTTGCCGAGCTCCGCCAGCCGCTCCACGACGTCCGGGAGGCGCTCGTCGAAGAACTGTGCCTCCTCCACGGCCACGATGTCGGCGTCGGCCACGGCCGCCTCGATCTCGGACGAGTCGTCCACCGTGATGGCGTGGTGCTGGGCGCCGGAGCGCGAGACGACGGTGACGCGATCGGTTCGGGTGTCGAGCCGCGGCTTGACGAGCACCACCTGCCGGCCCGCGATCGAGAAGCGCCGCAGGAGGCGGAGCATCTCATCGGTCTTGCCGCAGAACATGCAGCCGGCGATCACGTGGACCCAGCCGTGGGTGTAGAACATCGGTCGAGAGAGTCTACGCATCCTAGCGGAGCGGTCATGGCAATCCTGCCGCAGGGAACGGTGACGTTCCTGTTCACCGATATCGAGGGGTCCACCCGGCTCGTCCAGGAGCTCGGTCCCCGCTACCGCGACGTGCTCGAGCGGCACCAGTCGTTGCTGCGCGATGCCTTCGGGCGGGGTACCGAGGTCGGGACCGAGGGCGACTCCTTCTTCGTCGCCTTCGCCAGCGCCACCGATGCGGTCGCGGCCGCCGCCGCGGGCCAGCTCGCCCTCGCCGCCGAGCCGTGGCCGGAGGGCCACCCCGTTCGCGTGCGGATGGGCCTCCACACCGGACAGGCCAACACGGGTGCCGATGGGTACGTTGGCTTCGACGTTCATCGCGCCGCGCGCATCGCCGCCGCCGGATACGGAGGCCAGGTCCTCCTCTCGGAGTCCACACACGCGCTTGTCCGCCGCGATCTGCCCGATGGCGTGTCCGTCCGCGACCTCGGCCCGCATCGACTCAAGGATCTCACCATTCCCGAACGCATCTTCCAGCTTGTCGTTGGTGGTCTTGATGACGATTTCCCGACCCTGCGAACCCTCGACAGCAGCCGCACCAACCTCCCCGCCCAGCTGACCTCCTTCGTCGGGCGCGAACGCGAACTCAGTGAGCTCCAGGGTTTGGCCAGGACGCATCGGCTCGTCACCGTCATCGGCACCGGCGGGACCGGAAAGACCAGGCTGATGCTCCAGGCTTCCGCGGAGCTCGTCGGCGAGCAGGCGGACGGGGTGTGGCTCGTCGAGCTGGCGCCTGTCAGTGACCCGGAGCTGATCGTCCAGGCGGTCGCTCGAGGCCTCGGCATCCGCGAGGACCCCGGTCGACCGCTGATGGAAACCATCAGCGACTTCCTGCGGACGAAGTCGCTGCTCATCCTGCTCGACAACTGCGAGCATCTGATCGGCCACTGCGCGGACCTCGCCGAGCGGGTGCTCGCCAACTCCTCCGGCGTCTCGCTCGTCGCCACCAGCCGAGAGGCGCTGGGCGTTATGGGCGAGCAGGTCTACCAGGTTCCCTCGCTCGAGCTGCCGGACGAGGCGGTCGGGCTCGATGAGCACGGTGAGCGAGCGGCGTCGTTCGACGAGGTGCGTGGCGCCGAAGCCGTTCGGCTGTTCGTGGAGCGTGCGACTGCGGTGCTGCCGTCGTTCGCGCTGACGCCTGAGGATGCGCCGGCAGTCGTCGAGATCTGCCGCCGACTGGACGGCATTCCACTGGCCATCGAGCTGGCGGCCGCACGGGTGCCGCTCCTGTCCGTGCAGGAGATTGCGATGCGGCTTGGAGATCGCTTCCGCCTGCTCACCGGCGGCCGGCGGACTGCGTTGCCGCGGCAGCAGACCCTGCAGGCATTGATCGATTGGAGCTGGGATCTGCTGACCGAAGACGAGCGGCGGCTGCTCCGGCGCCTCTCGGTCTTCGCCGGAGGGTGCACGCTCGAGGCGGCTGCCGAGGTCGCCCGGCTCCCCGACGAGGCGACGGCCGCTGGCGACCCGTCGCTAGATACGCTCGACGCGCTGGGTCGCCTGGTTGGACGCTCGCTCGTGGTGGTCGACCGCGGCGGCTCGACGCGCTATCACCTGCTGGAGACGATTCGACAGTACGCGCGTGATCGGCTGGTTGCCGCCGATGAGACAACCGAGCTGCGCAACCGGCACCTCGCATTCTTTCTGCGGCTGGCAATCGAGGCCGAGCCGGAGCTCATCAGCCGAGACCTTGCGGCATGGCTCGACAGGCTCGACGCCGACGTCGACAACCTGCGCGCTGCCATCGACTGGGCATTCGACGAGGATCCGGATGCCGCCCTCGGCCTGTGCGTGGCGCTCCAGATCTACTGGCGCACCCGATCACTGGCCGAGGGACTCGACCACCTGCGCAGGGCTGCCGAGGTGGCCCGCCAGATCAGGCCGCCCGATCCGGCGGCGGACAAGCAGCGGTCATTGCTCGTGGCGCGCACGCTGGCTGCCGCCGCCAATGCGTCTTGGATGGCGGGCAGCGCTTCGGTGGGCCTTGCGTGGGCGCGTGAGGGCCTCGAGATCGCACGACAGGTCGGCGACCCGCTGACGCTCGGGGAGGCGCTGACCGGGATGGCGATGACGACAATGTTCACCGGCGAGTTCGACGGCGTTCTCGAATGGACCGAAGAGTCGATACGCCTCGCCGAGGGGATCGGCGCCTGGTCCTATATCGCGTTTGTCGAGTCCGGCGTCTCGCAATGGGAGGTCGAGCGCGGCAACCACGCTGCGGCCGCGTCTCGGCTGGCGAGGGCGACTGTGGCAGCCGAGCGTTCGGGCAATCCGGAGGCGATCGCCTTCTCGGCCCTCAGCCGGGGGCGGGTCAATGGTTTTGGTGGCCGCCTTCCGGAAGCTCGTCGAGCGTTCGCGCAAGCGATCGACGGCTATTCGCAGGTCGGAGACCGGGGGCTGGTCCTCGTCGCTCGCAGCGACTTCGCGCACGCCTTGCGCATCAACGGCGCCACCGAAGAGGCCGTCGCCGTATATCGGGACACGCTGCACGGGTGGCAGCATGCCGGCAATCGGGGCGCGATCGCGAACCAGCTCGAGTCGGTCGCGTTCCTGTCGTTGAGCCGGGACGACCATCTCGCCGCCGCGAGGCTACTCGCCGCGGCCGAGGCGATTCGGGAGGCGGCCGAGGCCCCGATGCTCACGTACGAACGCGCCGAGTACGAGGCGGCGGTCGCAGCGGTCCGCGATCACCTCGACGGCCCGACATTCGAGTCGGCCTGGGAGGAGGGGCGGCGGCTCGGCACCGACGAGGCGGTGGCGCTGGCCTTCGCCGCCCTCTGATCCGTCCCGCGAGGGTTAGTCGCCGACGACGGCCAGTGCCTCCTCGGGAATGCCGAGCTCGGTGGCCAGGGCCGATCGCAGCGTCTCAGGTGCCGGCGCGCTGCCGGTCAGCAGGGCGATGGTCTCCGAGCTGGCACGCAGGAATGCCGCTTGGCCGTTTGCCACCGTGCCGCCCTGTGCCTGCGCCTGCTCCATCAGCGGCGTCGAGGCGCGATTGAGCACGAGATCCAGGACGTACCGATCAGGCGGCAGCAGGTCGGCCGGGATCGGCGACTCGCCCTCCTCGATGCCGATGCCGCTGGCGTTGATGAGCAGCTCGGCCCGCGCCAGCTCCGCCTCGATGATCGCGTCGTGCCACGGTCGCGCCCGAAGCTCCAGGTGCCGCGCGGCGCGCGAGAAATGGGCGACCAGCGCCTCGGCCCGATGGAGGTGTCGGTTCAGGACGGCGATGTGCTGGAACCCGGAGCCGATGAGGACGGCCACCACCGCCCGTGCCCCACCGCCGGCGCCGAGCACGACCGCGTTGCGCGGCCACTTGCCCTTGACGCGCGGAAGGATCGAGACGAGCCCGGCGCGGATGCCATCGGCATCGGTGTTGTGCCCACGCAGGCGTCCCTCGGCGCGGACGAAGACGTTGACCGCCCCGCTGATGCGGGCGTCGTCGGAGAGGGCATCCGAGAGTGCGGGAGCCTTCTCCTTGTGCGGCGACGCGACGAGCGCGCCGGCGAAGCTGTCGTCGCCGCGGATCTCCCGGAGGGCATCAGCAAGCTGATGCGGGCGGCGCTCCCAGCGCTCGATCTCGAGCGGCGTCCCGGCTTCCGCCAGGCCGGCCCGAAGCACGCCCTCGAGGGGCGTCTGGGTCAGCGGATGGCCGATGATCGGAAGGCGGGTCGGGGGCATCGAGGACAGACCTGGGACTTCTCGTGGGTATGGTCAGCCGAGGACGGTGAGTCGTCCGGGGCGAGGGTCCATGCTACATCGGTCCTGCGCCGGGGGTTCCTCCCCGAAATCGTTCACCGGTGGCATGGGCCGATTAACGTGCGTAGAATGCCCCGGACGGAGAGGTCGCATAGTGGCCTAGTGCGGCGGTTTGCTAAACCGTTGAAGGGGGTAAACCTCTTCCGAGGGTTCGAATCCCTCCCTCTCCGCCATCGATCCGCGTGTTCCTCACGGGTGCCCGTAGCTCAGTGGATAGAGCGTTAGGTTGCGGACCTAAAGGTCGGAGGTTCGAGTCCTCTCGGGCACGCCACTCATCAGATCCAGCACCAGCCGTCGGGCGGTACGCCCTCGCTCGATGAGTCGTCCGGCAGGGACTGCGTCGGCGCTCCGGACCGCTCGCAATCGGCGAACAGGATTCGCATCCGCCATGCGTCGGGTTCAAGCGGCAGTGCCGTGAGCACCGGCAGGTAGAACGCGAAGCTGGTGAGGACGATGGCGCCGTAGGCCACCACGGCGATCCGGCCCGCCACTCGATGCCACGCCCATGCGGCAAGGCATCCGAGCGCCAGGCACAGGAACGGGACGGTCGGCAGGAAATACCACAGGAAGGTCTGGCTCCGGTCACCGGAGAGGACCAGCCACGGCACGTAGGTCGAGACGGCCGCGCCGATGATGACCGGCTCGGGCCGATGCAGCGCCCAATTGGCCCGCCACCACGTCACCGCAAGGACCGCGAGCGCCACCAGCCCGGGCCACCACACGAGCGGATTGCCGAGCGCCAGGATCTCCCGATAGTCGCCGCCCTCCTGGCTGAACCAGTAGGCCACCGGCCGGCGGAGCAGCGGCCACGACCACGGTGGCGACTGGTAGGGATGGTCGCCACCCAGCGTGGTGTGGAAGTCGAGCATCGCCTGCTGGTGATCCCAGATGCCGCGCCACACCGATCCCGGCTGCCACGGCAGCGCCAGGATGGCGCCGGGCATGCGGCCGGTATAGCTGGCGACGTACACGACCAGCGGCACGACCCCGAGGAGCACCACCGTCGGCAGCGCCTCGCGCCGGAAGGCGGCCGCAAACGCAGGCCACAGTCCCGCCTCGGGCGTGCGCCGTCGCTGCTCGGCGACCTCCCAGATCACGACCAGGCCGATGACGGCCAGCGCCACGTAGGCGCCCGACCACTTGGTCGCCGTCGCTGCGCCGAGGCTGACGCCGGCGAGCAGCCGCCACGGCCGGCCGAGCGAGGCGCGCCACCACCAGGGGGCGTCCGGACGTTCACGCGTCCGGTCCCGGTCCAGCACCACGAACATCACGGCGGCCATCACGAACAGGGCGATGAAGGCGTCGAGCATCGCGACGCGGGAATGAACGAGGTGCAGGAAGTCGGTCGCCAGCAGTCCCGAGGTGGCGATGGCGCCGATCGTCGCGCCACGGCCATCGGTGACGCCGCGCAGCAGGCGGAACGCCAAGCACGTAGGCGAGCGCGACGCTCAGCGTCCCTGCCACGGCGACCGCGATCCGCCAGCCAAAGGGCTCGTAGCCAAATGCGGCGATCCCCGAGCCGATGAGCCACTTGCCGAGCGGCGGGTGCGCTCGGCTGGCGAGGTCGCTGATCCCGCAGACGCTCTCGCGGGCGAACACGTACCAGCAGGCATCCCGCGCGTAGAAGACCTCGTCGAAGACCAGCTCGACCGGGCGCCCGAGGCTGACGAGCCGCATGAGCGCGGCGCCGATGGTGATTGTCAGCAGGGCGGCCGTGTCGACCCGCGTCCAGGCGGCTCGTCCCCCGGGTGCGGACCGGTCGATGATGCCGCTCCTCCTGCTCGACGTGACGACGATGGCCTGCCGATGCGGGCGCACCCGCGTCGGTATGCTATCGAACTGGCGAGCCCGCGCGGGTCAGTCGTGCGGTCGCGACTCCATCGAGATCTGCTCGCTCCCCGCGATCTCCTCGTGGCAGGAGAGCGTGTTCATGAGCGCAGGGTCCCGGTACCAGACCAGGTGGCGCCAGTGATCCGACAGGCCGCGAAGCCGGTCGCGCGCGAAGGAGTCGTTCGGCTGCAGCCACGCGGCTCCCTGCGGGAGCCCATGGCCCGGCACGATCTGGAAGCCCATCTCGCGCCCGGCGCACCAGGTGACCACGGAGTAGGCGCCCTCCCATGACCGCTCGAGGCGCTCGATGGTCCATCCCGGGAGCCGCTCGTTCAGCTCGTGCACCAAGGCCTGGCGGCCACCGTCCGGCAGCGCCGGGATCGGCACGTTGAGGCTGAGGGCGAACACGCCGGCGAGGGCGAGCATCGAGGTGCCGGTTCGCCATCGGGAGTCGCGGAGCAGGGTCATGGGTATCTCGCGGGTGATCACGCACCGCCGGCGGGGCCGTTGCGGTGCTTTGCTTGGGGTCGAACGCCCAGGCCCAAATGCAGGATTCGTACCGACCCTCTGCTAGACTCCGCGCCAGCCGGGCCACCGATTCCGTGGCGCCCGAGCCAGAGGCAACCAATGAACTACGAGCTGTACATGGCCGAGGCGATTGCCGAGGCGAAGCGCGGCGCCGAGGAAGGCGAGGCGCCGGTCGGCGCGGTGGCCGTGATCGATGACGCGATGATCGCCCGCGACCATCAGCGGGTCGCGCTCGGCGAGGACCCCACCGCGCACGCAGTCCTCCTCACCGTGCAGGCCGCAGCTCGCAAGCTGGGCACCCGGCGGCTGGCCGAGGCCACCATCTTCACGACGCACGAGCCGTGCGCGATGTGTGTCGGAGCGCTCGTCGAGGCGCGCGTGCGCGCCCTCGTGTTCGCCATCCCGGACCCAGAGCGCGGTGCCGCCGGCGGCGCGATCAACCTGGCGCGGGACACGCCCATCCACCAGATCTCGGTCGTCTCCGGCGTCCGGGAGAGCGAGGCGCGGCGCCTCTCACCGGCCTCCGCATCGGTCTGAGCCGCTCCGTCGCCCGCGGCGGGGGAGTGCGCTAGACTCCGGCACGGAGAGGTGTCCGAGTGGTTTAAGGTGCCGCTCTCGAAAAGCGGTGTGCGAATAGCACCGAGGGTTCGAATCCCTCCCTCTCCGCCAACGCCGCCTCCACAGGAGAGGTCGCCTAGAGGCCTATGGCGCGGCACTGGAAATGCCGTTCGGGGCAACCCGTCGAGGGTTCGAATCCCTCCCTCTCCGCCACACCTCGATTGACCGATCACCACCCCTGGCCTACCATCGCGGCCGGTCGTGCTAGGCGGGGAACTAGCGGTGCCCTGTATCCGCAATCCGCTATAGCGGAGCTGAACTCCCGGTCGAGGGCAGCACCGTTCGCCCACCACCACCGCGTCCGACGTTGAGAGTCGGGTCCCGCGCAGCGGAGGTCCGTGAACCCCGTCAGGTCCGGAAGGAAGCAGCGGTAAGCGTCCGCCTTCGGGTGCCGCGGGAGAACCTGGCTGGAGCCGGACGCGGGTGTGAGTGCGAGCTGGTGCTGATCGACGCCGGGTGCACGACCTCTTCCACCGCCCAATCGGTGTACGGTTAGGGCGCCCCATGCCCCCAGTCGAGCCGATGCCCACCATCTCCGAAGCCGCCCCGGAAGCAGCCAGCCGCGCCATCTATCGGCGCTTCCGGGCGCAGCGCTTCGCCGAGCTCGTCGGGCAGGACCCGATCGTGACCACACTGCGCCGGGCGGTGACCGGCGACCGCCTCGCCCACGCCTACCTGTTCGTGGGTCCACGCGGGACCGGGAAGACGTCCACCGCCCGCATCCTGGCCAAGGCCATCAACTGCACCGCCCTCGGCGAGGATGGCGAGCCGTGCGACGCCTGCGCCGCCTGCGTCTCGATCCGCGAGGGCCGCGCGCTCGACGTGATCGAGATCGACGCCGCCAGCCACGGCCTGGTCGAGGATGCCCGCGACCTGGTGATGCGCGCGCTGACCGCGCCGTCGGAGCTGCGTCGGCGGGTCTACATCATCGACGAGGTCCACATGCTGAGCGCGCACGCCTTCAACGCGCTGCTCAAGCTGATCGAGGAGCCACCGGACCACGTCGTCTTCATCCTGGCCACGACGGATACGCACAAGGTGCCGGCCACGATCATCAGCCGCACCCAGCGCCACGACTTCCGGCGCATGACCGATGCGACCATCATCGGCAAGCTGACGCGCATCATCGCCAGCGAGGGCGCCGAGGCCGATGACGACGCGCTCGCCCTGATCGCACGCCTGGCCGATGGCGGCATGCGGGACGCCGAGTCGCTGCTCGACCAGGTCCTGGCCTTCGCGCCCGCCCGTCTCACCGCCGCCGATGTGCGCGAGGCTGTCGGCCTGGCCGACGACGCCGCCATCACCGCGCTCATCGACGCCTACGTGGCGGCCGATGCGCCCGGTGCCCTCGATCGGGTGAGCGAGCTGGCCGATGCCGGCCGGGACATGTCACAGGTCGCTTCGCAGGCCGAGGAGGAGGCCCGCCGTCGGCTCCTCGCATCGGCCTCCGATCCGATCGCAGCCCGCCGCCTCGCGACGATCCTGCGCGCCGTGGCCGAGGCGGCCGGTGCCGGGGCGCGCGAGGGTCGCGCACGGCTGATGCTCGAGCTGCTGAGCGTGGAAGGGGATTCAAGCGGCGCGCCACGACCGGTGGCGGTCACCGTCTGCCGCCGTTGCCGCCGTACCGGCATCGGCTCCCTCCGAGCCGCGTCGCGCGGCCCCGACTCCGACTCCCGCGCCAATCGAGGCGCAGGCGCCGCGGCCCGTTGCGACGGCGCCCGCAACACCTTCCGGCAACGGCGACGTGGCCGAGCTGCGAGCGCACTGGGCGCAGGTCGTCGATCGCGCCAACCCGGTCCTCAAGCCGCTCCTGCGCGAGTGCCGCCCGATCACCCGCGACGGTGCCCGACTGACGCTCGCCTTCCCGGAAGGGCGGGACTTCATCCGTACTCGGATCGCGCAGCGCGCCGGCGCGATCGAGTCACTTCTCACCGACATGTTCGGCGGCTCCTTCGCCATCGAGTGCGTGGCGACCAACCTCGAGCTGGAGCCGCTCACCGTCGAGCAGGCGATCGGCGCGACGCCCGACGACCCCGAAGCCCAGGCCCTCCTGGAGGGCGTGCTCAAGATCACCGGCGGCGAGCTGGTCGACGCGCCCGAGGTGCGCTGACCCGGTTGCCAGACACAACACCATGAACGAGGACCACCCTTCGTGAACATCGGCCAGATCGCCAAGATGGCGCAACAGATGCAGGCCCAGGTTGCGCAGGCGCAGCAGGAGCTCGCCGAAACCACGCTCGAGGCAACCGCAGGCGGCGGCGCCGTCCGCGTCGTCATCACCGGCGCCCTGGAGGTGCGGAGCGTCGAGATCGACCCCTCGGCCGTGGACCCCGATGAGGTGGAGATGCTGCAGGACCTGGTCATGACGGCCATCAACGAGGCGATCACGCGCAGCAAGGACCTCGAGCGCGAGCGGATGGGCAAGATCGCCGGCGGGATGGGAATCCCGGGGATGCCGGGCCTGCCCGGCATCGGCTGAGAGCCGCATGGCCGGACTGATTGCGCCGGTCGCCCGCCTCATCGAGGAGTTCAGCAAGCTCCCCGGCATCGGGACGAAGACCGCCCAGCGCCTCACCTACCACGTCCTGCGCGCGTCCACCGACGACGCACGCTCGCTGGCGGCCGCTCTCGTCTCGATCAAGGAGGACGTCGCCTACTGCAGCGTGTGCTGCAACATCACGGAGGCGGGCGTCGATCCGTGCGACATCTGCGCCGACCCGCGGCGCGACGCGGTACGCATCTGCGTGGTGGAGGAGCCGCTCGACGTGCTCGCCATCGAGCGCACCGGCGAGTTCCGCGGCCGATACCACGTGCTGCACGGCGCCATCAGCCCGATCGACGGCATCGGCCCCGAGCGGCTGCGCATTCGGGAGCTGCTGGCGCGCGTCACCGAGGGCGGGGTCGAGGAGGTCATCCTGGCCACCAATCCCAACCTCGAGGGGGAGGCCACCGCCATGTACGTCGCTGATCTGCTCGACAAGCACGTGCCGACGGTCACGCGCATCGCCCGTGGCCTGCCTGTCGGCGGCGACCTCGAGTACGCCGACGACGTGACGCTCATTCGCTCGCTCCAGGGTCGCCGTCTCGTCGAGCGCTGATGGTCGTTGCTTGACGCTACAGACCGCCTGTTCTATAGTCCGAGTTCGCGCCGGCCGATGCCGGCCGATGACCCACGAACGGCGTCCACTCGGACGCGCAGCGTGACCATCGCGAGTTCACCCTCCGAATTGACGTTCTGGGAGTACTCGAATCGAACGAAGCCGATCCCGTGTCGCATGGGTGGGGCAACGTGGCTTACCAGCTGAAGAGTGACAGGAATCCACACGAGTCAGCGGGACAACGTCGAACTCTTAACCGGTGGAAGAGCCCTCGGGCAAGACCACTGGTTTCGTTTTGTACGGAGAGTTTGATCCTGGCTCAGGACAAACGCTGGCGGGGTGCATGAGACATGCAAGTCGAACGAGGTGCCATCGGGCTTGCTCGATGGTTACCTAGTGGCGGACGGCTGAGTAACGCGTAGGTGACCTACCCGGAAGTGGGGAATAACTGCCCGAAAGGGTGGCTAATACCGCATGTGGTCGGCGATTCGATTCGCCGTCTAAAGGAGCAATTCGCTTCCGGAGGGGCCTGCGTCCGATTAGCTAGTTGGTGGGGTAACGGCTCACCAAGGCGACGATCGGTAGCTGGTCTGAGAGGATGATCAGCCAGACTGGGACTGAGAACGGCCCAGACTCCTACGGGAGGCAGCAGTCGGGAATTTTGCCCAATGGACGAAAGTCTGAGGCAGCAACTCCGCGTGAGGGATGAAGGCTCTCGGGTCGTAAACCTCTTTTCTCAGGGAAGATCCAAGACGGTACCTGAGGAATAAGCGACGGCTAACTACGTGCCAGCAGCCGCGGTAATACGTAGGTCGCAAGCGTTGTCCGGATTTACTGGGCGTAAAGAGCGCGCAGGCGGCTGGTCAAGTCCGATGTGAAATCTCCCGGCTCAACTGGGAAACTGCATCGGAAACTGATCGGCTTGAAGGTGGGAGAGGGTAGTGGAATTCCCGGTGTAGTGGTGAAATGCGTAGATATCGGGAGGAACACCAGTGGCGAAGGCGACTACCTGGCCCATTCTTGACGCTGAGGCGCGAAAGCTAGGGGAGCGAACGGGATTAGATACCCCGGTAGTCCTAGCCGTAAACGATGAACACTAGGCGTAGTCGGTATCGACCCCGGCTGTGCCGTAGCTAACGCATTAAGTGTTCCGCCTGGGGAGTACGGCCGCAAGGCTAAAACTCAAAGGAATTGACGGGGGCCCGCACAAGCAGCGGAGCGTGTGGTTTAATTCGTCGCAACGCGAAGAACCTTACCAGGACTTGACATGTGGCGGAAAACGGCGGAAACGTCGTCCTCCCGCAAGGGACCGTCATGCAGGTGTTGCATGGCTGTCGTCAGCTCGTGTCGTGAGATGTTGGGTTAAGTCCCGCAACGAGCGCAACCCCCGTGGCATGTTGTATCTCTCATGCCAGACTGCCGAGAGAAACTCGGAGGAAGGTGGGGATGACGCCAAGTCAGCATGGCCCTTATGTCCTGGGCTACACACACGCTACAATGGCCGGTACAACGGGTTGCCAAACCGCGAGGTGGAGCTAATCCCTCAAAGCCGGTCTCAGTTCGGATTGCAGGCTGCAACTCGCCTGCATGAAGCCGGAGTTGCTAGTAACCGCAGGTCAGCACACTGCGGTGAATATGTTCCCGGGCCTTGTACACACCGCCCGTCACGTCATGAAAGCCGATAACACCCGAAGCCGGTGGGCCAACCGCAAGGAGGCAGCCGTCGAAGGTGGGATTGGTGATTGGGACGAAGTCGTAACAAGGTAGCCGTACCGGAAGGTGCGGCTGGATCACCTCCTTTCTAGGGAGAAACGTGGAGCCGGTTCGCCGGATCCACCGATCCCAGGTCGATCGGCCAGCTCGCCGAAAGGACCGATGCTCGAGGGAGCATCGGTGAATGAGCTGGACCGCCCTCGAACACTCGACCTGATTCCCGCTGATAACGCGGATTCCTGTCACTCTTCAGCAAGCGAGCCACCACGAGGCCGTCCTTCGGGACGGCTTCTTCGTGTTCGGCGGCACGTCTCGCTCAGGCGTTGAAGCCGGGAACCTCGATGACGCCGAGCAGCCCCAGCAGCGCGTAGGCCATGAGCGCCAGCGCCGCCAATCCGAGGATCCACGCCGCAGCTCGACGGGAGCGGGGACTCATGTCCTTCCCGTTCGGGTTGTCGGCGCGTTCCTGGCGCTCGGCCCGGCGCGCCTCGGCCTCGGCCCAGTCGTTCGGGCTCATTCCGCCGTAGGGATCGAAGCTCATCTGCCTACCTCACCTCGATCCGACTGCCGTCATCCCGGGAAGATGTCGATCCAGCCGGCGAAGGCGGCAACGAAGAAGGCGATGATCGCGACCGCGATGATCCAGCCCGTGACGCGCCGCGAGCGCGCCGAGATCTCGCGACTGCCTGCTGCCGGGCGGCGTCCATCCGCTGCCTGGCGCGAGCCGCCTCGCTCGAGCTGCCGGCATACGCGCCGACCGACTTGTCCTGGTTGTCCATGCCCCTCCCTCCTGTCTTCCGGCAGCGTACATGGCGCCCGACCCGCCCCTGCCTTGCGGGTCGCCGCCGCGGGCTGCTACCATGCGCGCTCCCGAGGGCGTTTAGCTCAGCTGGTTAGAGCACTGCCCTGATAAGGCAGAGGTCTCTGGTTCGAGTCCAGAAACGCCCACCACCTCACCTCCCTCGACCTTGGAGTGCGGCGTGTCCTCAGATCCGGCCGCAACAGCGCCGATGACCGACGAGCGCCCGATGGGAGTCCTCGACGCCCCCAACGAGGGACGTGCCCTGCACGCCAGCCTTGGCGGCGTCGTCTATGCGCGATATCCGGTACGGACGCACCTGGTGACCTCGGCCGATACCGACGCCGCGGCGGTCGTGCGCCGCTACGTCGGCGCGCTCGGCGACGACCTCAGGCTGGTGGCCGTCAGCGAACGGATGGTCGCCATCACCCAGGGCCGCGCCTATCCGATCAAGGACATCCGTGCCGGGCGCCTCGCGCGCCTGCTCGAGCGCTTCGTGACGCGGCCGGGCTACGGGATCGGGCTCGGCTCCGCCGAGACGATGGAGCTCGCGATCCGGGAGGTCGGCGCGCCGCGCATCCTGCTTGCGGCGGCGGCATCGGCGATCACAAGGCCATTCGGGATTCACGGCGTCTTTTATCGCGTGGCAGGCCCGCAGGCCAAGGCGATCGACGGGCCGACGAGCTACACGATTCCGCCCTACAACCAGGCCGCCACGCTCGGTCCGAAGGATCCGGACGGTGCGGCTCGCGCCATCGCCGCGGCGCTCGATGCGCCGGTGGCGATCATTGACGCCAACGACGCCGGCTGCGCGGTCCTCGGAGCCAGCCCCGGTGTCGACCGTCGCTTCGTCGAGCGCCTCTTCGCCGACAACCCACTCGGGCAGGCCCGCGAGCAGACGCCGATCTGCGTGGTGCGCGAGGTGAGCTGGCCCGCCGGGGAAGAGCTGCCCCCCGAGCCCAAGCGTCGCCTCACGCCGCCGTAGGCCGCCCGTGAGCCACCGGGAGCTCATCCTGACCCTCTCCTGCCCCGACCGCCGCGGCATCGTGTACGCCGTGGCGCGCGCGATCGCGGAGGGCGGCGGCAACATCGTCGACAGCCAGCAGTTCGGGGATCCCGACGAGGCCGTCTTCTTCATGCGCGTCCACTTCGCTGACGAGGCCGATGGGACGCTCGCCTCGTGGCGCGAGACGTTCGCCCCGCTGGCAGAGTCGTTCGACATGACCTGGGAGCTTCACGACGTCGAGCATCGGCCGCGCGTGCTGGTGGCGGTCTCCCGGGAGGGGCACTGCCTCAACGACCTGCTGTACCGCTGGCAGAGCGGCGCCATTGCCGCCGAAATCGTCGGGGTCGCGTCGACGTACCGGGACTTCGAGGGGCTGGCCGACGGCTACGGCGTCCCGTACCACCTCCTGCCCGGCGTCGACGCGCCCGCGATCGAGCGCGATGCCGCGCTGCTGGGGCTGGTGAAGGGGCTCGGGGTCGAGCTGGTCGTCCTCGCGCGCTACATGCAGGTGCTGGGGCCGGACGCCTGCCGGGCCCTCGCCGGCCGAGCCATCAACATCCACCACTCGTTCCTGCCGTCGTTCAAGGGGGCCCGGCCGTACGCCCAGGCGCACGCCCGCGGCGTGAAGCTGATCGGCGCGACGGCCCACTACGTGACCGAGCAGCTCGACGAGGGACCGATCATCGAGCAGGAGGTCGCGCGCGTCGATCACGCTCACAGCGTGGCCGAGCTGGCGCGGGTCGGGCGCGACGTCGAGTGCGTCGCCCTCGCGCGATCGGTCCGCTGGCACGTCGAGCATCGCGTCCTGCTGCACGGCGACCGAACCGTCGTCTTTCGCTGAGCTGCTTTGACCGGCGCTCCGGTGCCGGATACGATGCCCCGGACCCGTGGGGATGTAGCTCAGCTGGGAGAGCACCTCCTTTGCAAGGAGGGGGTCAGGGGTTCGAGTCCCCTCATCTCCACACCACCGCCGCCAGGGGGCCGTCTTGCCTATACTCTCGTCAATGATCCGCCGCCGCACGCCCGTCGTGCTGCTCCTCGCAGGCGCCTTGCTCGGCGCCTGTTCCACGTCCGAGCAGTCGCCGGACGCCACGTCATCCATCGTGGCGCCGGGGGCCAGCACCCCACCATCGGCGTCCGAGCCCGCTCCGGAGAGCCCTGGTGAGGTCACCTCGCCCACTGAGGCGCCGACCGCGACGCCGGAGCCGATCGGCGGCATCTACGCCGGGCCGGCCAGCGGCGTGCTCGATCCACGAGTGGCGGGCCTCCCGCCGCGCGTCTACGTGCCGAACGAGGGCTCGAACGACGTGGCCGTGATCGATCCGGAGACCTTCGAGATCGTCGGCCGCTTCGCGGCAGGCGCCGCGCCCGAGCACATCTCGCCCGACTGGGACCTCTCCAGGCTCTACGTCAGCAACATGAACGGCGCCACCCTGACGGTGATCGATCCCGAGACGCAGAAGGCGATCGAGACCAAGCAGGTCCCATTCCCGTACAACACCTACTTCACGCCCGACGGCTCGAAGGCGATCATCGTGGCCGACTACCTCGGCATCGACATGGTCGCGGACAACGGGCTCTACTTCTACGATCGCGAGACCTGGGACCTGTTGAAGTTCGTGCAGGTGCCGTGGCCGGGCGTGAACCACCTCGACTTCGCGCCCGACGGAAGCTACCTGATGGTCACCTGCGAGAGCGCGGGGGTCGTCGTCAAGATCGATACCACCACCCTGGAGATCGTCGGCATGGTGGAGGTCGGTGGATCGCCGCTCGACATTCGCCTCGGACCCGATGGTGACGTCTTCTACGTCGCCAACCAGGGAACCCACGGCGTCGACGTCATCGACGCCGATGCGCTCGAGGCCGTCGGCTTCATTCCGACCTCCAATGGCGCGCATGCGTTCGCCTTCAGCCGCGACGCAAGCAGGCTGTTCGTGACCAACCGCCTCGACAACACCATCTCGGTCATCGACCTCGCGACGCGCTCGGTCGTCGACACCTGGGAGGCCGGAGGGTCGCCGGACATGGCAACCGTCTCGCCTGATGGCAGCCAGCTGTGGGTCTCGAACCGGTTCCACGGCACCGTCACCGTCTTCGATCCGGAGACCGGCGAGCAGCTGGCCAACATCGCCACCGGCGGCAACCCGCATGGGCTCACCTACTGGCCGCAGCCCGGCACCATCAGCCTGGGCCACAACGGCAACATGCGTTGAGGCCTGCCGGCGCATGAGCCTTCGCCGATGCGCGACGGTGTTGCTCGGGTGCCTGCTGCTCGCGGCCTGCTCGACTCCAACGCCCAGCCAGTCGGCCCCCGGGAGCTCGGTCGCACCGAGCCCCTCCGAAGCCTCGACCTCGAGCCCGTCAGAGGCGGCGACGCCAACCGCTGAGCCGACCCCCACGCCCGAGCCGATCGGCGGCGTCTATGCGGCGACGGTCAGCGGCGAGCTGGATCCCCGGGTTGCCGACGTCCCCGAGCGGGTCTACGTGCCGAACGAGGAGTCTGACGACGTCACGGTCATCGACGCCAGGACATTCGAGGTCATCGGCCGCTTCGCGGTCGGCGACATGCCCGAACACGTGAACCCCGGCTGGGACCTCGAGAACCTGTACGTCGCCAACATGAACGGTGGGACGCTGACCGTGGTCGACCCGATGACCTCGGAGCCGATCGACACCATCGAGCTGCCGCTCTTCCCGTACGCCTTGTACTACACGCTCGACGGCGAGCGGGTCATGGTCGTCACCGACTACATCTCGATCGATGACATCGAGGACAACGGCGTCACGTTCTTCGACCCGGACACCTGGGAGGTGCTGGCCTTCGTCCAGGTCCCGTGGACGGGCGCCGACGACGCCGACCTGTCGGCCGACGGGCGGTACCTGGCGATCAGCGCGGAATACAGCGGCTATCTCGCGTTCATCGATACCGAGGAGATGACCCTCGCCGGATCGGTCGAGATCGGCAGCCTGCCGCGCGACGTCCGTCTCTCGCCCAATGGCGAGGTCTTCTATGTCGCGAACGAGGGCCTGGACGGCATCCAGGTGGTCGACGCCGAGTCGTGGGAGCTGCTCGAGTTCATCCCGACCGGTGACGGCGCCCACGGCATCGACTTCAGCCGCGATACCACACAGATGTACGTCGCGAATCGTGCGGCCGGCACGATCTCCGTGATCGACATCGCGTCCGGCGTCGTGGTTGAAACCTGGCCGGTCGGCGGGTCGCCCGATGAATTGGTGTTGAATCCCGATGGCAGCCAGCTGTGGGTCTCGAACCGCTATCACGGCTCGGTGTCCGTGATCGACACCACCAGCGGCGAGGTGATCACGACGATCGCGACCGGCGCCAACCCGCACGGGCTCACCTACTGGCCTCAGCCGGGCCGCATGGCGATCGGTCAGAACGGCAACATGCGCTGACATCGGGGCTGTCAGAGCGCCAGATTTGCACCCGGTTGCACCCTCGCCGACCCTTTGTTGACCGTCCCCAGACAGGGTGATACAGTTACTCGGCTCTCGCGGGGAGACCCCCTCTGGTCCTCCTCGCGTTCGTTGTGACAAGCCCACATTGATTCGTCTCCTGACCCGTGCGCGCGACTCTCGTGGCGCACACCGGTCAGCGGACACAATCGCTGACGCCGTGACGTTTCGTCGCATGGCGTCGACCGGAAGGCCACGTGCCGACCGGCGGGCCCCATCGCACGAGCCGACGTGGCGAGCACTCGTTCTGCGAGTGCGCGACCTTATCAATCGAAGAATGGAAGCATCGATTTCGTCGAGGAGATTCCGACGCGACCGCATCGTTGCGACGGCCAGCACCGTGCTAGCCGCGTGAACGCTGTAGGTCAAGCTACTAAGAGCATGCGGTGGATGCCTTGGCGCCAAGAGCCGACGAAGGACGTGGCAGGCAGCGAAATGCTTCGGGGAGTTGCGAGCAAGCGTTGATCCGGAGATATCCGAATGGGGAAACCCCCCAGGGGTAATGCCCTGGGACGCACGGTTGAATATATAGACCGTGGCGAGGACACCGAGGGAACTGAAACATCTAAGTACCTCGAGGAAAAGAGAACATTCCGTTAGTAGTGGCGAGCGAAAGCGGAGAAGCCCAAACCGTGGCTGCGTGATAGGTCGCAGCCGTTGCAGTCGCGGTGTTGTAGGGCCGTTCAGCGGGAGCTGCGATTTCCGCAGGGAGTTACAAATCGGTTCGTTAGCAGAAGCGGCCTGGAAAGGCCCGCCGTAGTGGGTGATAGCCCCGTAAGCGAAAGCGATCCGACTCCCGAATGTGTCCCTGAGTACCACGTGGAAGGTCTCTTCATGTGGGAACCCGGGCGGACCACCGTCTAAGGCTAAATACTCTTGGCGACCGATAGCGAACCAGTACCGTGAGGGAAAGGTGAAAAGCACCCCGGGAGGGGAGTGAAACAGTACCTGAAACCGCGTGCTTACAAGCAGTCAGAGGGTGTTGCCCGCAGGCTTCGGCCGGCGGGTAGCCTGATGGCGTGCCTTTTGAAGAATGAGCCGGCGAGTTACCCGGTCTGTGGCAAGGTTAAGTCCGCGAAGGACGGAGCCGTAGCGAAAGCGAGTCTGAACAGGGCGCCATAGTCGCAGCGGGTAGACCCGAAACCGAGTGAGCTACCCATGGGCAGGTTGAAGCGGGAGTAATGTCCCGTGGAGGACCGAACTCACTAGCGTTGAAAAGCTAGGGGATGACCTGTGGGTAGAGGTGAAATGCCAATCGAACTCGGAGATAGCTGGTTCTCCCCGAAATAGCTTTAGGGCTAGCCTCGGGGGTTCAGTCGTGGGGGTAGAGCACTGAATGGGCTAGGGGGCTTCCCGCTTACCAAACCCAATCAAACTCCGAATCCCACGATTCCATACCCCGGGAGTCAGACTGCGAGGGCTAAGCTTCGTGGTCAAAAGGAAAACAGTCCAGACCGACAGCTAAGGTCCCAAAATTCAGACTAAGTGGGGAAGGATGTGGAGTTGCTTAGACAACCAGGATGTTGGCTTAGAAGCAGCCATCATTTAAAGAGTGCGTAATAGCTCACTGGTCAAGTGATTCCGCGCCGAAGATCCAACGGGGCTCAAGTCTGATACCGAAGCTTCGGATTGCGCCAGGCCTTCGGGCCAGGTGCAGTGGTAGGGGAGCGTTCCGTCAGCAGTGAAGGCCGATCGTGAGGACGGCTGGAGTGGACGGAAGTGCGAATGCCGGCATGAGTAGCGAAATGCACGTGAGAAACGTGCACGCCGTATGTCTAAGGTTTCCTGAGGAAGGTTAATCCGCTCAGGGTTAGTCGGGCCTAAGCCGAGGGCGAAAGCCGTAGGCGATGGACAATCGGTTGATATTCCGATACCGCCAGAGATCGTTTGCACCGCAAGGTGCCACGGTCGTGGACGCCGGTGCGCTGAGGCAGCTTTGCTGTCGAGGCAGCCGGTGAGAAGCGATCGCGGGAGCAAGGGCGTGACCGGGAACGGTAGGTTGAGCGCACTTTGGCTATGTGCGTCTAAGCTGGTAGGGGGAGAGGACAGGAAAATCCGTCCTCTCATTAACTCCGAGAAGCGAATGAAAGGCGAAAGCTGATTCGACTGAGCCGATCCTGCAAGAAAAGCGTCTAGCGAGATCAAAGGCGTCCGTACCGCAAACCGACGCAGGTAGACGGGTAGAGCATACCAAGGCGATCGGAAGAACCCTCGTTAAGGAACTCGGCAAATTGACCCCGTAACTTCGGGAGAAGGGGTGCCTCGCAGTACTCGCCTTGTGCGATGGACTGATCGAGGCCGCAGTGAAACGGCCCAGGCGACTGTTTAGCAAAAACACAGGTCTCTGCTAAAGCGAAAGCTGACGTATAGGGGCTGACGCCTGCCCAGTGCCGGAAGGTTAAGAGGAGGGGTGCAAGCTCTGAATTGAAGCCCCGGTAAACGGCTGCCGTAACTATAACGGTACTAAGGTAGCGAAATTCCTTGTCGGGTAAGTTCCGACCCGCACGAATGGCGTAACGATCTGGGCGCTGTCTCAACGAGGGATCCGGCGAAATTGAAATACCTGTGAAGATGCAGGTTACCCGCGGCAGGGCAAAAAGACCCCGTGGAGCTTTACTGTAGCTTGATATTGGACTGAGGTTCAGCATGTGTAGGATAGGTGGGAGACGTTGAAGCTGGGGCGCTAGCCTCGGTGGAGTCACCGTTGAAATACCACCCTTGTTGTATTTCGGCTCTAACCGCGACCCGTTATCCGGGCGCTGGACAGTGTCAGGTGGGCAGTTTGACTGGGGCGGTCGCCTCCTAAAGTGTAACGGAGGCGCCCAAAGGTACCCTCAGGCTGAATGGAAACCAGCCGTAGAGTGCAAAGGCATAAGGGTGCTTGACTGCGAGACTTACAAGTCGAGCAGAGACGAAAGTCGGGCTTAGTGATCTGGTACCTCCGAGTGGAAGGGGTATCACTCAACGGATAAAAGCTACCCCGGGGATAACAGGCTTATAGGGCCCAAGAGTTCATATCGACGGCCCTGTTTGGCACCTCGATGTCGGCTCGTCGCATCCTGGGGCGGAAGTACGTCCCAAGGGTTTGGCTGTTCGCCAATTAAAGCGGTACGCGAGCTGGGTTCAGAACGTCGTGAGACAGTTCGGTCTCTATCCGCCGTGGGCGTAGGGAACTTGAGAGGAGCTGCTCCTAGTACGAGAGGACCGGAGTGGACGAACCAATGTTGTACCAGTTGTCATGCCAATGGCATTGCTGGGTAGGTATGTTCGGTTGGGATAAGCACTGAAAGCATCTAAGTGCGAAGCTCGCCTCAAGATGAGGTTCCCCACTGGGTTAACCAGGTAAGACCGCAGCGAGACTAGCTGTTTGATAGGCCGCACGTGTAAGCGCAGCAATGCGTTGAGCGAAGCAGGTACTAATGGTCGAGGGCTTGACCTAGTTCACGCGACTAGCACGCTGCTGGATCGCGTTCGGAAGGGCGGCGACGCCGCCCAAAATCGACGACGATCGTTGCTTCCATCCTTCGACGCGCCCGCAAGGGGCGAGGTCGACAATTGAAGATCTATCCCGGTGACGCTAGCGGAGAGGCTCCACCCGTTCCCATCCCGAACACGGAAGTTAAGCTCTCCAGCGCCGAAGATACTCGGGGGGCAACCCCCTGGGAAAATAGGTCGTCGCCGGGATATTTCATTACGTCAGCCCCGTCGGTTCCACCGGCGGGGCTCTTGGTATCCTGCGAGTCGTGGATCGCGTCTGCCCGCTGCTCGGACTCCAGGGGGATCGTCGGACGGCTATCGACGGGGTCGACAGCGGCCACCGGTGCCACGCCGACGAGCCGCCCATCGCGCTCGACCGGCAGCAGCAGGCGCGCGTCTGCCTGACCGTCGCCCACCAACGGTGTGATCGCTACCTGGCGCACGCAACGCGTAACGGTGGCATGCGGCCGGGTCGCTCGGGGGTGGTTGACGGACTCGTGTCCACGCGTCTCGTCCTGTCGCCCGATCCGGCCTGGCGAGGCATTGCCGGCCGCGCGCGCCGCGCGTCGACCGGCCCGCTGCTGGCGATCGGAGCGGCCGGGGTGGCCATCGGCATCGGCGGAGTGGCCGTGGCCAGCGGTGTGTTCCGCGACGTTCTCGACGGAGCCGGCCCCGTCGCATCGACCTCCTCGCCGACGCCGTCGCCACGCGCCACGCCGATCGCCACCCGATCGGCCGCGCCCAGCCCGAGCCCGACGCCGACGGCTGCTCCCAGCACGTCACCCTCATCGGTCCCGACGCCGGAACCGACCCCGGCGCCCACGGCTCCACCACCGCCTCCGGCGCAGCAGACGTACGTCGTCAAGCAGGGTGACACGCTGGCGGCGATTGCCCAGCGGTTGGGCACCACGGTCGCGGCCCTTCAGAGCGCGAACGGGATCCAGGACCCCGACGAGATCTTCATCGGCCAGGTGCTCGTCATCCCGTAGCCCAGATCAGAGGGGCGGTTGGCAGGCGCGGCAGAACGTCGTCGCCTCCCGTCCTCCAATCTGGCGCAGCTCGCGACCGCAGCGCGGGCATGGCTCGCCGCCCCGTAGGTGCACCTTGAGGAACTCCCGGTGCTGCGTCTGGATGTCGGGCGGGACGAGCACGCGAAGCCGTTCGATCGCATCGGCGAGGACGCGACGCATGGCTTCGTAGAGGCGGTCGATCTGCTCGGGCTTCAGCGTGCTGCGTCGGCGGAACGGCGCGAGCTGCGCCTCCCACAGGATCTCGTCGCTGTAGGCGTTGCCGATGCCGGCCACGAACCGGCTGTTCCGGAGCAGCGGCTTGAGCTCCCCGGGATGGCGCCGAATGCGCTCCCGGAAGCGATCGAGGGTCAGCTCCGGATCGTCCGCATCGGGTCCCATCTCGGCCCATCCGGGGATGTCGTCCAGCCGATCGGGCGCCACGAGGTAGAGCTTGCCGAGCATCTCGCGGTCGACGTAGCGCAGGTCCTGGCCGTCGTCCAGCCGCAGCCGAAGCCCCGTGCGGGCGCGAACGCGCTCGCCGGTGGGCACGAGCCAGAAGCGGCCGGCCAGCATCGCGTTGGTGGCCAGAACGCGCCGCTCACCGTCCGCGCGTTCGAACGGGATGAGAAGGAACTTGCCACGTCGCCGGGTTTCGCCGATGGTGCCTCCGACCAGCGCAGACACCTCATCCGGCGTGGCGCGCAGGAGGATCGGGGTGGGGGCCGCCGCTTCGAGCACCGTTCGGGAGGCCACCCGACGCACGAGCTCTTCCGCGACGACCGTGAGATCCGGCAGCTCAGGCACGGGAAGAGAGGCGCATTGACCGTATGGTATGCTACCCGGGCCGTGTGGCAGACAACCCCATAGTCGCGCGTGAGCGCGTCGATCCGTCGGCAGGCGTAAAGGAGCACCGAGTCGTTTCATTTGAGACCACCAGGACGCACCTGACAGCATCGACCGGTGATGGACGCCCTCCGCGGAGGGCGTCATCTGTTGCCACGGACTAATTCGACAGGAGCGTACTGAACAGTTGACCGAAGAGACGAACGAGGCCCCACGCGCGACCGAGGATTCTGAGCCGGAGGCTTCGGTGACCGCCGAGCAGTCCACCGTCCCCGACGAGGTGGAAGCGTCAGGCCAAACGGATGAGGCACCCGCACCGGAGGCCGATGCCTCCGACTCCGACGAGGGAACGGCAGCGGCAGCCGAGGCCGTGGACCCGATCGAGGTACCCGACGCCTCAACGTCAGCCGACGAGCCGGAGCCGGCAGCCGCCGTGGCCGACGAGCCGCCGAGCCGGCAGCCGCCGTGGCCGACGAGACGCCTTCGGGCCGAGCCGGCAGCCGCCGTGGCCGACGAGACGCCTTCGGAGCCCGAGCCGGCAGCCGCCGTGGCCGACGAGACGCCTCCGGAGCCCGAGCCGGCAGCCGCCGTGGCCGACGAGCCCGAGCCCGTCGCGCCGACCAACGAGTCGATGACGATGGCCGAGCTCCTCGACCATCCCGACAACGAGGTAAAGAGTCTCAAGCACGGCGACGTCGTCGAGGGCACGGTCGTTCGGATCGATCCTGACGAGATCCTGGTTGACTTCGGTGGCAAGAGCGAGGGAGTCGTCAGCAACCGTGAGCTGATGAATCGCCGCGGCCCGCGTGACGGTGACGAGAGCCGTCCCGAGCTCAGCGTCGGCGACGAGGTCCTCGTCTACGTCCTCCAGCCTGAGTCACCGGAGGGCCACGCGGTCCTGTCACTGCGGCGCGCCGGCCTCGAGCGCAAGTGGCGCGCGATGCAGGAGCGCTTCGACGCCGGAGAGATCGTCGAGGCCCGCGTCATCGACCACAACAAGGGTGGGCTCATCGTCGATCTCGGCGTGCGTGGCTTCGTGCCGATCAGCCAGATCGTCGACTTCCCGCGACGCCCGCGCGACGAGCAGCCTCGTGACGCTGCGCAGGAGATCGCCGAGAAGCTGCAGCCGTTCGTGGGCCGCACGCTGCGACTCAAGATCCTCGAGGTCAACCGCAAGGCGAACCGCCTCATCCTGTCCGAGAAGGTCGCCCTGTACGAGGAGCGCCGCGAGAAGCGCGACGAGCTGTTCAGCTCCCTCGAGACCGGCCAGCGCGTCACCGGTGTGGTGCGGTCGATCGCCCCGTTCGGCGTCTTCGTCGACCTGGGCGGCATCGACGGCCTGGTGCACAAGAGCGAGCTCTCGTGGAACAAGGTCAACAATCCCGAGACTGCGCACCAGATCGGCGACGAGGTCGAGGCCGAAGTCATCGACATCAACCACGAGCGCGGTCGAATCAGCCTCTCGATCCGGCGCCTGCAGCCCGATCCGTGGCAAGAGTCTGTCGCGAAGTACAAGATCGGCGACGTGATCGACGGCACCGTCACCAAGCTGGTGAACTTCGGCGCATTCGTCCGCGTGGAGGAGGGCCTCGAGGGCCTGATCCACATCAGCGAGCTGTCGCACCAGCGCGTCGCTCATCCGGGCGACGTGGTGCAGGAGGGCCAGCAGGTCAAGCTGCGGATCATCAGCCTCGACTCGGAGCGACACCGCCTGGGACTCAGCCTGAAGCAGGCCGAGGACCGCGCGGCCCCCGCGCCACGGGAAGAGCGTCCGCGGCGCGAGCGAACCACCCAGCGGCGCGATCGGTTCGACTACCGGCCGGAGGACGCAACCGCCGAGCCTGAAGGTGGTATCGACAACACCATGGCCGCTGCCTTTGCCGAGTCAGGCCTGCTCGAGCAGTTCCGGACCGCCAAGCCTGCTGCTCCTGCGGACGCCGAGGTCGCTGAGGAACCGGCGGCGAAAGCCGAGGATTCTGAGCCCGCCGCCGAGGCCGCCGAGCCCGAGCCCGAGCCGGCAGCTGCGGAGGTCGCAGAGGAGCCTGAGGCTGAACCCGCCGCCGAAGAGCCTGAGCCCGAGCCGGCAGCTGCGGAGGTCGCAGAGGAGCCTGAGGCTGAACCCGCCGCCCAAGAGCCCGAGCCCGAGCCGGCCGTAGCCGAGGAGCCCGAGAAGGGCAACGGCGTGGTCGCATCGGACGAAAGTGGCGACTCCGAGCTGGCTGAAGTGGCGGAGCCCAAGCCGGAAAAGGCGAAGGCCTGACCAACGGACCTGGCCGGATCCACCGGCCCATCATGCGATCCGAGGAGCGGGCCCGATGGGTTCGCTCCTCCGGCATTCGTGGGCAACGATGAGCGAATCGTCGCCCTGTCCCGTATAGACATCGGGACCGATGAGCAGCCGCCAGTCGACGCAGCGTGCGCCATCGGTGCCGTACACTCAGTCTCAGACCCAAACACGAGAGCCGGCGACCCATGGACCGATTCGACAAGTTCACCGATCGAGCGCGGAAGGTCCTCACCCTCGCGCAGGATGAGGCCCAGCGCTTCAACCACAACTACATCGGTACCGAGCACCTGCTCCTCGGCCTCGTTCGCGAGGGCGAGGGCGTCGCCGCGCGCGTGCTCGAGAACATGAACGTCGAGCTCTCCAAGGTCCGGACCGCTGTCGAGTTCATCATCGGCCGGGGTGACCGACCGGTCGTCGGCGAGGTGGGGCTGACGCCGCGAGCGAAGCGAGTCATCGAGCTCGCCATCGACGAGGCGCGTCGGCTGGGCCACAACTACATCGGCACCGAGCACCTGCTCCTCGGCCTCGTGCGCGAGGGCGAGGGCATCGCCGCCGGCGTGCTCGAGAGCCTCGGGGTCAACCTCGACAAGGTGCGTCACCAGGTGATCCACGTCCTGAGCCAGTCGAGCAGCACCGCGCCGACGCAGGAGACCAAGCGGCCGAGCAAGACGCCGACGCTCGACGCGCTGGGGATCAACCTCACCGAGGCGGCGCGCTCCGGTGCGCTCGACCCGGTGATCGGGCGCGAGAAGGAGATCGAGCGGGTCATCCAGATCCTGTCGCGGCGCCGCAAGAACAATCCCGCACTGATCGGCGAGCCTGGCGTCGGGAAGACCGCGATCGCCGAGGGGCTGGCGCATCGGATCGTTTCGGGCGACGTTCCCGAGACCCTGATCGACAAGCGCGTGCTGACGCTCGACATCGGTTCGCTGGTGGCGGGGACGAAGTATCGCGGCGAGTTCGAGGAGCGCCTCAAGAAGATCATCGAGGAGCTGCGCGCCAGCAGCGACAGCGTGCTCTTCATCGACGAGCTGCATACCCTGGTCGGCGCCGGTGCCGCCGAGGGGGCGATCGACGCCGCGAACATTCTCAAGCCACCGCTGGCCCGGGGCGAGCTTCAGTGCATCGGCGCCACGACACTCGACGAGTACCGCAAGTACATCGAGAAGGACTCGGCGCTCGAGCGCCGCTTCCAGCCCGTCATGGTGGACGAGCCGACGGTCGACGAGGCGATCGCCATCCTGTTCGGCATCCGGGAGCGATTCGAGGAGCACCACAAGGTCAAGATCAGCGACGAGGCGGTGAAGGCGGCCGTCGACCTCAGCGTCCGCTACGTGGCCGACCGCGCGCTGCCCGACAAGGCCATCGACCTGATCGACGAGGCCGGCTCACGCGTGCGGCTGCGGAATGCATCGGCTCCGCCGGAGATCAAGGCGGCCCAGGTCGCGCTCGATGAGGTCACGGTCCGCAAGGACGAGGCGATTGCCGGTCAGGACTACGAGGCCGCCGCCCGACTGCGCGACGAAGAGGCGCAGGGCAAGGAGGCCGTCGAGCAGCTGAAGGCCAAGTGGCACGAGGATCAGCGCAAGGACACGCCGATCGTCACCGACGAGGACATCGCCCAGGTCGTCAGCATGTGGACCGGGATCCCGGTGATCCGCATCAGCGCCGAGGAGTCCGAGCGGCTGCTCCACATGGAGGACGCGCTCCACGCTCGCGTGATCGGCCAGCAGGAGGCGATCGTCACCATCAGCCGCGCCGTCCGCCGTGCGCGTGCCGGCCTGAAGGATCCGAAGCGGCCGATCGGCTCGTTCATCTTCATGGGCCCCACCGGCGTCGGAAAGACGGAGCTGGCCAAGGCTCTCGCCGAGTTCATGTTCGGCTCCGAGGATGCCCTCGTGAAGATCGACATGAGCGAGTTCATGGAGCGCCACAACGTGTCGCGGCTGGTCGGTGCCCCGCCCGGCTACGTCGGATACGACGAGGGCGGCCAGCTGACCGAGGCGGTGCGCCGCAAGAGCTACAGCGTCGTGCTGCTCGACGAGATCGAGAAGGCGCATCCCGAGGTCTTCAACATCCTCCTCCAGATCCTGGAGGACGGGCACCTGACCGATGCGAAGGGTCGCCGTGTCGACTTCCGCAACACCGTCATCATCATGACCAGCAACGTCGGCGCTCACGAGCTGGCCAAGGACAGCTCGATCGGCTTCCGAGCCGGCGGCAGCGAGGCGACCGTCGCGGCGGCCGACTACGAGCGGATGAAGGACAAGGTGCTGAGTGAGCTCAAGAACACGTTCCGCCCCGAGTTCCTCAACCGAATCGATGCCACCGTGGTCTTCCGTCAGCTGACCCGTGAGGAGATCCGCGAGATCGTCGACCTGCTGCTGGCGAGGGTCAAGGAGCAGCTCGCCGGGCAGGAGATGGACCTGGTGGTGACCGATGCCGCCAAGGACGCGATCATCGCCAAGGGCTATGACCAGGCCTACGGCGCGCGGCCGCTCCGGCGCGAGATCCAGAACCAGATCGAGGATGCGCTCGCCGAGCGGATGCTCCAGGCAAGCTTCAGCGCGGGCGACACCGTCACGGTCGACGTCGGGGCCGATGGGACGCTGACGATCGAGCGCGGCGGCACCACCCCCAAGCGACAGCCGGCGAAGGCCGGTCGATAAGCCACCGATAACGCGACGGTAATCGCCGGGCGCCACGATGGGCGCACCGATCACCCTCGCCGGTCCGGAGCAGCGTGCCAGCCGTCAAGACCACCTACCTGTGCCAGCAATGCGGCGCCGCATCGCCCAAGTGGGCGGGGCAGTGTGCCGCGTGCGGCGCCTGGAACACCCTGGTCGAGACGATCGCCGCGCCTCGATCCGGCCGCGGCCCGTCGGCGGCTCGCATGGTTGCCGGCAGCGTCGCCGTATCGCCCATTGGGAGCGTCACGAGCGCCGAGGCCTCGCGCCTGCCGTCCGGGATCGGGGAAGTGGATCGCGTGCTCGGGGGTGGGTTCGTGCCGGGTTCGATCATCCTGATCGGCGGGGATCCGGGCATCGGCAAGTCGACGCTGCTGCTGCAGCTGGCGGCGCGCGTCGCGGCCGGCGGCCGACGGGCCCTGTACGTGACCGCGGAGGAGTCGGCCGCCCAGGTGCGCGGCCGGGCTGAGCGGATCGGTGGCGTGGTTGACGGCCTCGACCTTGCCACGACGACCGACCTCGACACGGCGGTCGCGGCGATCGAGAGCGTCTCACCGGCCCTCGCCGTCGTCGACAGCGTCCAGACGCTGACGAGCCCGGAGCTCAGCGGCCCGGCAGGAAGCGTCGGCCAGGTGCGCGAGGTCGCTGCGCGCCTCGCGGAGGTGGCGAAGGCGGGGCAGACATGCATCGCACTGGTCGGCCATGTGACCAAGGAGGGAACGGTTGCCGGTCCGCGAACGCTCGAGCACCTCGTCGACGCGGTCATCTACCTGGAAGGGGAGCGGCTCGGCTCGACCAGGCTCCTGCGCGCCGCCAAGAACCGATTCGGCTCCACCGACGAGGTTGGCGTGCTCGAGATGCGAGGCGACGGACTCGCCGAGGTCGACGACGCGAGCCGGTTCTTCCTCGAGTCCAACGAGACACCGACGGCCGGGTCGGCGGTGACCATCGCTCTGGAGGGTACTCGCCCGCTCGCCGTCGAGATCCAGGCGCTCTCCGCCGCCGCGAGCTACGGCTCGCCGCGTCGGGCGACGACCGGCATCGACGCAAACCGTGTGCTCATGCTGATCGCCGTGCTGGCACGACACGCGGGCCTCAACCTCAGTGGCCACGACGTCTACGTCAATGTGGCCGGCGGTCTCCGGATCGACGAGCCCGCGGCCGATCTGGCGGTCGCCACGGCCCTCGCCTCGAGCCTGCGCGAGCGACCGGTTCGCCGGGGCACCGTCCTGGCCGGGGAGGTGGCGCTTTCGGGACGCCTGCGTACCGCCGTCCGGGCTGAGCGTCGGTTGCTGGAAGCGACCCGGCTGGGATTCGACCGCCTCGTGACCGGTCAGCCGCGCGGCGAGCGCAGCCCATCGCGCACGTCGGGGCTCGTCGTGGCATCCGACATCCGCGAGGCCCTGGAGGCCACCCTCGAGGCCTGACTGGTCGAGAGCGTGGGCGTGGACGGGTCAGGGGTCGCGTGCTACTGTGGGCCGCCCCGCGCTATGCGGGACGTCGTCGTCATCCCCGATCTCAATCATCTGGCTCATCGGACGACGCACACCCCTGTTTCATCCCGGACTGATCAATTCATGACTCGCATCATTCATTTCACGGGTGCTCTGCTGGGGACCCTCATCGGCTTTGCGCTTGGCCTGGCGCTGCTTGACCGCGCCCGCGATCTGATCGAACCGGCAAATCGGCCGGCTTTCCTCACCGCCTTCGTAGCAGCGACGCTGCTGTTCGGTTACCTGGCGATCCCGTACATCACCATCTATCCGGTGCGCCGCGCGGTCGTGACCCTCAGCGACGCGGGAGCCGGCGAGTTCGCGCTCGGCGTCGGTGCCGTCGTCGTCGGGCTGCTGATGGGACTGTTGATCGGCGTGCCGATCTCTCAGCTCGGCGGAGTCGTCGGCTCGGTTGGGCCGCCGGTCGTCTCGGTGCTGCTCGCGGCCGTCGTGCTCGCCGCCACCATGTACAAACGCGACGTGCTGCTGGGGGCCTTCGGCGGTCTGCTGCCGGGCAGACCCAGGAACGTAACGAACCGGGTGGTGGTCGACACCAGTGCCGTCATCGATGGCCGGATCGTCGACATCGCCCGCACGGGTTTCGTGCTCGGGACGCTCGTCATCCCGCGCTTCGTCCTGGACGAGCTTCAGCGCATCGCCGATTCATCCGACACCATGCGCCGTAACCGTGGACGGCGCGGGCTCGAGATGCTCTCCGCGCTCCAGAAGGACCCGATCTCGAGCGTCGAGATCAGCGAGGCCACCTATCCGGAGGTCGTCGAGGTCGACGCCAAGCTGATGGCCTACGCCCGTGACCATGGCGCCGCGATCCTGACCAACGACTACAACCTGAATCGCGTTGCGGACCTCCAGGGCATCCGCGTCCTCAACGTCAATGAGCTCGCGAACGCGGTGAAGGCGGTCCTCCACCCTGGCGAAGAGATGAGCGTACGCATCATCCAGGAGGGCAAGGAGGCCGGGCAGGGAGTCGGCTACCTGGATGACGGCACGATGATCGTCGTCGAGGGTGGCCTCCGCTACCTGAACAGCGACATCCCGATCACCGTGACCCGTGTCCTCCAGACGGTCGCAGGACGCATGATCTTCGCGCAGCCCCGAACCGACGCCAGCTGAGCCTCTCCCGGCGATGTCGACGCCAGCTCCCTTCGCCGCCGTCCTCGTCGCCGCCGGCGGCAGCCGGCGCATGGGCAGCGACAAGCTCTGGACCGATTTCTGGGGCCGGCCCACCTGGCGATGGGCGCTGGACGCGCTGCTCGCCAGCCGGGGCCTGATTCGGGTCGCGATCGCCGTCCCGGCCGATTCGATCGACCGATTCGCCGCGGCGCTGCCCGCGGTCCATGATCGCTGCCTGATCGTGCCCGGTGGCGAGGCGCGGGCCGACTCGGTGATCGCCGGCCTGTGGGCGTTGACCGACGCCGGATACGACGACGCGACGCTCGTGCTGGTGCACGACGCCGCACGACCCGCGGTGAGCGTCGAGCTGGTCGAGGCGATCGCGGCGGCGGCCGCCGTCGGCGATGAGCGCGCCGTCGTGCCGGTGGTGCCCGTCGTCGATTCGCTGAAGCGTGTCCGGGGCGACCGCGTCGTCGCGCCGGTCGAGCGCGACGAGCTTGCCGCGGCCCAGACCCCCCAGGCCGCGCGGCTCGGCGCCCTTCGCGCCGCGATCGAGGAGTCCCACGCCTGGGGCCGGCAGGTTACTGACGATGCCGCCGCGCTGGCGGCCGCGGGCGTCCCGGTCCATGTCATCGCCGGGGATGCCGCGAACCGCAAGCTCACCGACCCGGGCGACGTGGCCCCCATGCGCGCCATCCTGTCGGAACGCATCGTCGCGCTTGGCGCGGTCGAGCTCGGTGCCGGCGGTCGCGTCGGCGTCGGCTTCGACGCCCATCGGCTGGCCGCCGGGCGCCCGATGCGGCTTGGGGGCCTGACCTGGGATGATGAGCCCCGCGGCCCGATCGGCCACTCGGACGGCGACGCGGCCATCCACGCGCTCATCGACGCGTTGCTCGGCGCAGCGCGGCTGGGCGACGTCGGCGCGCTCTTCCCGCCTGGTGAGCCGGCGTGGGAGGGAGCAGACTCAGCCGAGCTGCTTGCGAAGGCAGTTGGGCTCCTTGCCAAGCATGGCTGGCGGCCGACCGCGGTCGACCTGGTGGTGGCCGTGGCGCAGCCGAAGGTCGCCACGCGCCGCGACGAGCTCTCCGCCCGGATCGCCTCACTGCTCGAGATCCAGCCTGCCGCCGTATCGATCAAGGGGACCACCTCGGACGGACTCGGGTTTGCCGGCGACGAGGGTATCGCCGCCTGGGCCGTCGCGACGGTCGAGCGCATCGAGTGAGCGAGTGGATCGGGGGACGGCGGCCGGTGGCGGAGGCCCTGGCGGCAGGACGGCCGGCGCATCGGCTCATCGTCTCGGCCAGCGCCAAGCCGGCCCCCGAGCTGCGCGCCATCACCGACGCGGCGAGGCGCTTGAAGCTGCCGGTCGACCGGGTGCCGATGGATCAGCTGACCCGCATCGCCGGCTTCGACGGCCACCAGGGCGTGCTGCTCGAGGTGGCCGATCGCCGCTGGACCGACGTCGGCGAGATGCTTGCCCATGCGCGCTCCGCGGGGCGCGATCCCTTCATCCTGGTCCTCGAGCACCTGCAGGATCCCACGAACTTCGGGACGCTCCTGCGCTCCGCAGAGGCGGCCGGTGTCGACGGCGTCATCTTTCCCGAGCGCGGGGCGGCGCCACTGAGCCCCGCGGCGGTGAAGGCCAGCGCGGGCGCTAGCGAGCACCTGCTGATCGGCCGCCTCCCTACCATCGGCGAGGCCATCCACGAGCTCAAGGCCGGCGGCCTGCGCCTGGTAGCGGCGGATCAGGATGCCCCGGCATCCGCCTGGCAGAGCGACCTGCGCGGGCCGCTGGCCATCGTGGTGGGTAGCGAGGGGAGCGGGCTGTCCGGAGCCACGCGCCGACGCTGCGACCTGCTCGTCAGCTTCCCGATGGCCGGCCGCGTGGCCAGCCTCAACGCGTCGACGGCCGGGGCGCTCCTCCTCTTCGAGGTCGTGCGTCAGCGGGCCATCTAGCGCCATTTTCGGCACGCGTTATGCATGCCGTGAGCGACAAATGATCCAACGCATCGCTCGATCCCGACCGTCGCGCAGCTTGGCGCGCCGCTTGGCGAACCCGCTGACAGCCAGCGTGGTCGGCGCACTGTTCCCGCCTCCGCGACGGATGGCGCCCATACACCGCAACGTCGTGGTACAGCGACACCTGTCCCTGCCTCCGAGCCTACGCGGCCGGTAATCCTCGACGCGAGGGGACTTGGCTGATGCCGTCATGCGGCGTCGCCGGCGGATGGCGTCATCCACCTCTTGAAGGGTGATACCTTTCAGTTGGGGGTGCCCACCAGTCGGAGGTGAACCGATGCCGCTCTACCTGTCGCGCTTCAGCTACACGCCGGAGACATGGGCACGGCTCGTGAACAATCCGGAGGACCGTCGCGAAGCGGCGAAGAGCTACATCGAGTCGGTCGGGGGAAAGCTCCACGGGTTCTGGTACGCGTTCGGCGCGCACGACGGCCTGAGCCTGTGGGAGGCGCCCGACAACGTCTCGATGGCCGCGGTGGCCATCGCGATCGGCGGCGGCGGAGCGTTGAGCTCGTTCGAGACGACCGTGCTGCTGACCGTCGAGGAGACCCTGGAGGCCCTGCACCAGGCGCAGGCCGTGCAATATCGTCCGCCTGGGGCCTGACCCACACGAGCGGTTATCATCGGGCCGCGCGCCGAGGTAGCTCAATGGCAGAGCATCGGTTTTGTAAACCGGCGGTTGTGGGTTCGACTCCCACCCTCGGCTCCAGACGTTGAGCACGAATCAGGGCCGGATCGTTTGCTCGGGCGATCCGGCCCTCCCGTTGCCTGCCACCAGGTGGGCCATTCCCTCGGTTGAGGCGTCCCCATCCGTCTGATACGATCGGCCACCGTCGGCGGATCGCCACGCGTCGGCGCCGAGCCCGTGGGCAGGTTGAGCAGGTGGTGAGCTCCGCTGACTGTAGATCAGCCGTCTTCGACTGTGGGGGTTCGATTCCCTCCCTGCCCACCAGCCTTTCAATCCGAATACCTCCGGCGAAGGATCCTCGGCTCAGGGCATAGATTTGCCCAGGTTGACCGATGGTTGTCGAGGATCGGCCCGTCCTGCGAAACTGCAGGCGCCCGTTGACCGCGGGTGACGCATCGACGCGTGCCCACGTAGCTCAGTTGGCAGAGCACTTCCTTGGTAAGGAAGAGGTCTCCGGTTCGAGCCCGGACGTGGGCTCCATTCCTCGTCGAGGCGTCCGGTCGTGCGGTGGCTCACGGAGGTGCTCTCGCTCGTGGACCTGAACGTGGTCCTGCCATTCCTGAGCTCGGTGCTGTCGTTCGCGTTCGCCGCCCTGGTCGCCGACCAGTGGCTGCGCCGCCGCCAGCCCTACCAGCTGGTCTGGACCATCGGCCTGCTCTGGTACGGGATCAGTTCCGGCACCGAGTTCCTCGGCAGCGCCTTCGGCTGGAGCGAGGCCCTCTACCGGGCGTGGTACCTGTTCGGAGCCTTCGGCGTTGCCGCCTACCTCGGCCTTGGCACGGTCTACCTGCTCAACCGCACGCGCTTCGGCTACTTCGTCGCCGGCTCGTTCGCGCTTGCCGCGTTGTTCAGCTTCCTCACCTCGGTGAAGTACGCCCGAGAGGGAACCCCCGCATCGGACCTGGTGGTGCTGGTCGTGGTCGGCGCGTCCCTGGCGGCTGCCGTGGCGGTCGCCCTGGTCACGCGCTTCGCGCGGCCATGGAACGGTCACCTGACGGCTGCCATCCTGGTCGCCGCCTCGATCGCGGTCACCCTGGCCACCCTCACCGCCCCCATCGCCACGCCCGGGTTCTCGGTCGATGAGATCGGCATCCCGGTCGGAACGGCGATGCCGGCGGACCTTCGCATCATCACGCCGCCCTTCAACATCGTCGGCGCCTTTGCGCTCGTGTTCGGGGCGGTCTACTCCGCCTACATCTTCATGCCGAAGAAGCGGGTGATGCGCGTCACGACCGACACGCCCGTCCTCGGCGGCATCGGTCGAGCGGTCGCGGTGCTCGTCAACTTCGTCGCCTCGCTGCCGGGAACCTGGCGGGCGCTGCGCGCCGGGACGTTGAACTCGCGCGTCCCTGCGACGATCCTCATCGCCCTCGGCGGCTTCATCCCCGGCTGGACCAGCGGCCTGAACCGCTTCGGCATCACCTGGTCGTTCTTCATCGGTGAGCTGCTCGGCGTGGTGCTCATCTTCCTCGGCTTCCTCGTCAGCATCGAGGTCTTCAGCGACGTCCGGCTGCCGTTCACTCGCATCGTCCTGCGGAGGCGCGATCCGGACGAGCAGACGGCCGGCTGACGGAGGGGCGCTCGTTGACATCGGCGCCGATTCCGCCGTAGAATCGACGGGCTTTCCCCCGGTCGCCCCACCCTAGTTCAGCGTGGCCGCCACCGGTCCGGACGACGAGGATTGAGAACCAAGTGGCCAAGGCCGAGAATCGACCCGTGATCGCGCTGGCGTGCACCGTCTGTAAGGAACGTACGTACAGCACGCGCAAGAACAAGAGGAATGACCCGGGCCGGATGGAGCTGAACAAGTTCTGTCCGCGCTGTCGGCAGCACCAGCTGCACCGGGAGACGAAGTAACTGGCGTCCGGAGGGGTGTAGCTCAATTGGTAGAGCACTGGTCTCCAAAACCAGCGGTTGCAGGTTCAAGTCCTGTCGCCCCTGCCACCACCGGATCGCCACTCACTAGCACGCCGTAGCAGGAAGTACGAACCGACAGTGTTGACCGGCATTCGCCGCTATCTGACCGAGAGCTGGGCCGAGCTGAAGAAGGTCACCTGGCCGGCACGCGAGACCGTGATCCGCCTGACCCTGTTGGTCGTGGCGGTCTCGATCGCCGTCGGTATCTACATCTACGTGCTCGACCGCATCTTCAATACGCTCGTGGAACAGGTGATCTAGATGGCCGATGAGACGACCTCCGTGAACGAGACGCGCAACGAGGCGCGCGAGGCCGCGCGCCTTTCACGCGAGGCACCACGTCCCGGCGACATGCCCGACGAGGACCGCACCAAGAAGCAGTGGTACGTGATCCACACGTACTCCGGCTACGAGAACAAGGTCAAGACGAACCTCGAGCATCGCATCGAGTCGATGGGCGTCGAGGATCAGATCTACCAGGTCCTCGTTCCGATGGAAGAGGAGATCGAGATCCGCAACGGCCAGCGCCAGACGGTGAACCGCAAGGTCTTCCCGGGCTACGTGCTGGTCGAGATGGCGATGAGCGACGAGAGCTGGTACGTCGTCCGCAACACGCCGGGCGTCACCAGCTTCGTCGGCAGCGGCAACCGGCCGTTGCCGCTGGACGAGAACGAGGTCAAGAAGATCCTCAAGCAGATGGGGGTCGAGACGCCGAAGTTCAAGGTCCAGTACAGCAAGGGCCAGAGCGTCCGCGTCAAGGACGGTCCGTTCGCCGAGTTCATCGGCACGGTCGACGAGGTCAACCCCGAGCGCAACAAGGTGAAGGTGCTCGTCAGCATCTTCGGCCGCGAGACGCCGGTCGAGCTCGACTTCCTGCAGATCGAGAAGCTCTAGTCACACCGATGGCGGCCAAGTCCTGAGACTGGGCGCCGCCGCAAGCACGAGGGAGGGGCCGATCGGCCCCGCCACCACCTCAAGAGGAGCAACATGGCAAAGAAGATCAGGGCGATCCTGAAGGTGCAGGCGCCCGCCGGCGCTGCCACCGCAGCCCCGCCCGTCGGGCCGGCCCTCGGCCAGCACGGCATCAACATCATGGAGTTCATCAAGGCCTTCAACGAGCGGACGGCCGACCAGCGCGGCTACGTCGTGCCCGCCGAGATCACCGTCTTCGAGGACCGCAGCTTCACGTTCGTGACCAAGGCGCCGCTGGCCGCCGCGCTGCTCAAGCGCGCCGCCGGGGTCGAGTCGGGGAGCGCCATCCCGAACAAGGACAAGGTCGGTCGCGTCACGCGCGCCCAGGTCCGGGAGATCGCCGAGATGAAGATGCCCGATCTCAACGCGAACGACGTCGAGCACGCCATGAAGATCATCGAGGGCACCGCCCGCTCGATGGGCATCGAGGTGGCCTGACATGCCGAAGCACGGAAAGAAGTACGTCGAGGCGGCGAAGCTCGTCGAGCCGGAGCGCCGCTACGAGATCGGCGAAGCCTGCGAGCTGCTCCCGAAGCTGTCGCTCAGCAAGTTCGACGGGACCGTCGAGCTGCACCTGCGCCTCGGCGTTGATCCGCGTCACGCCGACCAGCTCGTGCGCGGCACGGTCGTTCTGCCTCATGGCACCGGGCGCACCGCGCGGGTGATCGTCTTCGCCCAGGGCGAGAAGGCCCAGGAAGCGCTTCGCGCCGGGGCCGACGACGTCGGCAGCGACGACCTGGTCAAGAAGATCGACGACGGATGGTTCGAGTTCGACGTGGCGATCGCCACCCCGGACATGATGGGCACCGTCGGCCGCCTCGGAAAGAAGCTCGGCCCGCGTGGGCTGATGCCGAACCCGAAGTCGGGCACGGTCACCTTCGACATCGAGCGGGCCGTCGGTGAGATCAAGTCGGGGCGTGTCGAGTTCAAGGTCGACCGCGCCGGCATCGTGCACGTGCCCGTCGGCAAGGCGAGCTTCACCCCCGACCAGCTGGCCGCCAACGTCGCCACGCTCGTCGACGCGGTGCAGCGGGCGAAGCCATCGGGCGCCAAGGGCACCTATATGCGAACGCTGACCCTGGCACCGACCATGGGACCCGGCGTTCGGATCGACATCCCGTCGGCCCTGGCCGCGGCAAGCGCCTAGCAGGACGAATCGTCGCGCATCGGCTACGATGCGCTCTCAACCGAATAAGCCGAAGACCGCGATGTGTACCGGGTGAGACTCCCGGACCAATTGTCGGCGCTCAGACGCCGCGGCACGCGCAGGCACGAAGACGAACATGCTGGATGACGGCGGTTCTCGTGTCGCGCGTGCACGGGACCGCCGTTTTGCATGCCATGGAGGAGAGTCAGAACAAGCCGATGCCGACCGATACCAAGCGCCAGGCCGTCAGCGAGCTCGCGGAGCTGCTCCGCTCGAGTTCTGCCATGGCCGTGGCCGACTACCGGGGGCTCAAGGTCTCCGACATGCAGTCGGTGCGCAGGACGCTGCGTGACAGTGGCGTCCAGCTGACCATCGCCAAGAACCGTCTGCTGAAGATCGCCGCCGACGAGGCGGATCGAGCCGAGCTCAAGCCACTCCTCGAGGGCCCGACGGCACTGGCCACCATCGACGGCGACGAGGCGGCGATGGCGAAGGCGCTGGCCGATGCCTTCCGTCCCTATTCACGCGTGGTCACCCTGCGCGGCGGCCTGCTCGGCAACCGAGCGATCGATGCCTCGCAGCTGACCCGACTGGCCACGCTCCCATCGCGGGAGGTCCTGCTCGGCAAGGTGGCCGGCGGCATGGCAGCACCGATGACCAGCATGGCGGGGGTGCTTGCCGCCAACCTTCGAAACTTCGTGAACGTGCTGACCGCGGTGGTCGACAAGAAGCGAGAGACCGAGATCGCGGCCTGACCGCCGCCTCGAGCCAAGAGAACAGGAGAACCGATACCGATGGCGACCAAGACCCTGGACAAGGACCAGATCCTCGAGGCGATCGACACGATGACCGTCCTCGAGCTGAGTGAGCTGGTCAAGGCCTTCGAGGAGCGCTACGGCGTGACTGCCGCAGCCCCGGTGGCCGTTGCCGCAGGTGCCCCGGCAGGTGGCGATGGCGCCGCCGCCGCGGCGGCCGAAGAGCAGACCGAGTTCGATGCAATGCTCACCGAGGTCGGTGCGAACAAGATCCTCGTGATCAAGGCCGTCCGCGAGCTGACCGGCCTCGGCCTCAAGGAGGCGAAGGACCTCGTCGACGCCGCCCCGAAGGCAGTCAAGGAGGGCGTCACCAAGGAGGAGGCCGAGGCGGCCAAGGAGAAGCTGGCAGAGGCGGGCGCGACCGTCGAGGTCAAGTAGCCCCACTCCCCACGCAACGCAGCGACGAGCCGGTCCTTCGGGGCCGGCTCGTCGTCTGTTCGGACCCTACGCGTCTCGAGCGACGTTGCCGGGCAGCCGAAGGGTGAACGTCGAGCCCGAACCGAGACGGCTGCGCACCTCGATGGTGCCCCCGAGCTGCGCGACCACTGCCCGCGAGCCGGCCAGGCCGAGCCCCGTGCCGCGCAGGTCCCGGGTATTCGATCCGCGGTGGAACTTCTCGAATAGCAGCGGCAGCTCTTCCTCCGGGATGCCGACCCCGTGGTCGGTGACCTCCGCCACTGCCCAGCCATCGTCCGAGCGAACCACGACCTCGACCGCGCCGCCGTCGGGGCTGTACTTCAGCGCGTTGTCCAGGAGGTTGCGCAGCACTCGCTCGATGCGGGTGGCGTCCCAGTCACCGACGACGCCCTCCTCGAGCCGGGTCGTGATCTCATATTCCGCGCTCAGGCGCCGATACTCATCGGCCGTGCTCTCCACCACCGCCGCGAGGTCGACCTGCCCACGGTTCAATGGCAGCGCCTGGCCGCTGCGCAGGATGCTGATGTCCATGAGCTCGCCGACCAATCCGGTCAGCTTATGGGTGGTCCGCTCCGCTGCGTCGAGGTTCTTGATGGCCTCGGCGTTCTCCCCCTCGATGCCGACCAGCCGGCGTCGGGCGAGCTGGAGGTTCGCAAGGATCACTGCCAGCGGCGTCCGCATGTCGTGTGATGCCATCGCCAGGAAGTCGTCGCGCAAGCGCACTGCTTCGTTTGCCTCGTGCAGGAGCCGCGCACTGTCGACCGCCGTGGCAGCGCGTCCCGCAAGCTCCTCGATCAGCGGCAGGTCCGCGTCGGTGTATCGGTGCCGGCCGGCGGAGCCCACCAGCGTCAGTGCTCCGAAGACCTCGCCGCGCGCGCGCAGCGGCACGATGACGACCGAGCCGATCTCGGCCTCCCTGAGCAGGCGAAAGTGCTCGTCGTCGCGGGCGGCCGCGCGGAGGGCTTCCTGGGGCACCTCGGTGAGCACGGTGGCGACGCCCGTACGGATCACGTCATTCACCCCGCCGGGTGCTTCCGGGTCGGTGGGGTAGCGGCGCTGGATCTCCTCCGCCAGCTGGCGCTTCGCCGGATCCGAGTGTGCGACCGCCACCCGCGTGACCGGCTGATTGGCCTCGAGGACGTCCACGACGCACCAGTCGCAGATGCTCTCGACCAGCATGTCGGCCAGCTGTTGGAGCGCGTCCTGGTAGTCCTCCGATCGACCGATCACCGAGCCGGCATCGGCGAGCAGCCGCAGCTGCTGCTCAGTGCGTTTGAGCTGCGTCACGTCCTGGAAGGTGTTGATGACCAGTCGCACGGCTCCGGCGTCGTCCATGATCGGCATTGCCTGCACCAGGGACCAATGGTCATCGCCGCTGGCGACATCCCGGAAGCGGACGATGCCGGGCGGACCACTGCCCCCGGCGAGCGCGCGCCGGCTCGGCAGCTCGTCGAGCGGCAGGGGACGGCCATCCTCGTCGAGCAGCTCGAACTGGCTCATCACCTCCCGAATCGGCGTGGCCAGCAGTGCTTCCGGCGACTCGAAGCCCATCGTTCGCGCGGCCGCGAGGTTGGCGTAGACAAGCGAGCCGTCCGGCGCCTGCACGGTGATCGCATCCGCCGCGTGCAGCAGGACGGTCTCGAGCCCCGCCTGGCCGGGGAGGGATCGTGGCGAGTCGTCCATCACTGTCCTACAGAGATGCTCTCGGCATAGATACCACCGACGACCCGCAGCAGCTGTTCGATGCTCACCGGCTTGTGAAGCCATGCTCGCGCCCCGATCGCGGCCGCCTCCTCGGCGATGCGATAGTGCGCCGCCACCACGACGATGGGGATGTCGCGCCAGCCGGGACGCTCGCGGAGGCGCTTCGCCAGGTCCCAGCCATTCATGCGCGGCATCCGGAGGTCGAGGAGGATCATCGCTGGCGGACCTTCCTTCTCGACGAGCTCGAGCGCTTCGACGCCATCGGCTGCCGAGAGCACCGCGTACCCCTCGTGGCTCAGGATCTCGGAATGGACGAGCCGAAGGTCGGGATCGTCCTCGACAATGAGGATGGTCGGGAGCCGGCCTGGATCGTCCATCTGGTACCGCCGTCGGGTGGCATGGGAGCTTCCCGCGGCGACTGGTCGATGCGGAGCTCGGGATGACCGACTGCAAGTTTCCGGCCTGAGCTGAGCGTGAATCGAGATCAGTACCGCTTCAGTTGACGAAGCGGTTGACGGTGATATAGACTCCTCGTTCGCGTGTCCGCGCCCCACCATGCCTTCTTCCAGGAGTCCTGAATGGCTTTGGCCGAGTCCGCCAGCCGATTTGAGCTGGCTCCGATTCGTGAGAATTTCTCGCACATCCCCGAGGTCCTCCCCCTTCCGAACCTGATCCAGACGCAGACCGAATCCTTCGAATGGTTCGTCACCACCGGCCTGCGCGAGCTGCTCGACGAAATCACCCCGATCACCGACTTCACCGGCAAGAACCTGGAGCTCCACTTCCGCGAGTACTACTTCGAGGAGCCCAAGTTCAACGAGGAAGACTGCCGCACCCGCGACCTCACCTACGCGCGCCCGCTGAAGGTCGAGGTCGACCTGGTCATCAAGGAGACCGACGAGGTCAAGCACCAGACCGTCTTCATGGGCGACTTCCCGTGGATGACGGAGCAGGGCACCTTCATCATCAATGGCGCCGAGCGCGTGGTGGTCAGCCAGCTCGTGCGTTCGCCGGGGGTCTACTACACCGCCGCCGAAGACCCGGCGACGGGTCGCATGCTGCACGCCGCCAAGGTGATCCCGAACCGCGGTGCGTGGCTCGAGTTCGAGACGTCGAACAAGGACCTGCTGAGCGTCAAGGTCGACCGCAAGCGCAAGATCCCGGTCACCACCCTGCTGCGGGCCGTCGGGCTCGAGACCTCCGAGATCGAGAAGATCTTCGGGCCGGCCGATGACAACCCCGAGCACCCGTATGTCGCCCTCACCCTCGAGAAGGATCCGGCCGAGACGCAGGACGAGGCGCTGATCGAGGTCTACAAGAAGCTGCGCCCGGGTGACCCGCCCACGGTCGACAACGCCCGTGCCCTTGTCACCAGCCTCTTCTTCAACTTCCGTCGCTACGACCTCGGTCGTGTCGGCCGCTACAAGCTGAACAAGGCGCTGGGCGACGTGGCCCGCAAGCTGAAGTTCGAGCTTCCGGCCGAGGAAAGCCCGAATCCCCGCGCCAGCCGGGTCATCACCCGCGACGACATCGTGGCCATCATCGGCAAGCTGATCGAGCTGAACAACGGCCGCGGCGATCCCGATGACATCGACCACCTCGGCAACCGGCGCATCCGCGCCAACGGCGAGCTGATCCAGAACCAGTTCCGGATCGGCCTGCTCCGCATGGAGCGCGTCGTGAAGGAGCGGATGACGATCACCGATGCCGACCAGGCGACGCCGAACACGCTGATCAACATCCGGCCCGTGGTGGCCGCGATGAAGGAGTTCTTCGGCGGCAGCCAGCTGAGCCAGTTCATGGATCAGACGAACCCGCTCGCCGAGCTGACCAACAAGCGTCGCCTGAGCGCGCTCGGTCCGGGCGGCCTGTCGCGCGAGCGCGCCGGCTTCGACGTCCGCGACGTCCATCCGTCGCACTACGGCCGGATGTGCCCGATCGAGACGCCGGAGGGCCCCAACATCGGGCTCATCGGCTCGCTGGCGACCTACGGGAAGATCAACAAGCACGGCTTCATCGAGACGCCCTATCGCAAGGTGCGGCGCTTCGTTGGCTCCAGGGACAAGCAGTCCGACGTGCTCGGCCAGGTCCTTGCCGAGGACCTCGTCCTGACCGATGGAGGGAAGCCGGTCGCCAAGCTGGGAACGACCATCGACGACAAGATCTGGTCGCAGATCAAGGACGCCAAGGTCGCACAGGTCCAGATCCGACCGATCGTCACCGAGGAGATCGTGTACCTCGATGCGTCCGAGGAGGAGAAGTTCCACATCGCGCAGGCCAATGCCGCGCTCGATGACCAGGGCCGCTTCACCGAGGAGCGGGTGCTCGTCCGCTGGAAGGACAAGTTCCTGGAGGAGTCGGTCGACGTGATCGACTACATGGACGTCAGTCCCAAGCAGATCGTGAGCGTCGCGACCGCGATGATCCCGTTCCTCGAGCACGACGACGCGAACCGCGCACTCATGGGCTCGAACATGATGCGGCAGTCGGTGCCCTTGCTCCAGCCGGAGTCCCCGGTGGTGGGGACGGGCGTCGAGTACCGCGCCGCGTTCGACTCGCAGGGAGTGCTGGTCGCGAAGCACGGCGGAACGGTCGTCAGCGTGACTGCCGACCAGATCGTGGTCGAGCGCGACGAGGGCGACGAGCGCGACGTCTACAAGCTCAAGAAGTTCCTGCGCAGCAACCAGGGAACCTGCATCAACCAGCGCCCGGTCGTCGACGTCGGCGACCGAGTGGCCGCCGACCAGCTGCTCGCCGACGGCAGCAGCACCGACGGCGGCGAGATGGCGCTCGGACAGAACATCCTGGTCGCCTTCCTGCCGTGGGAGGGTGGCAACTACGAGGACGCCATCGTGCTGAGCGAGCGCCTCGTCAAGGACGACCTGTTCACGAGCATCCATATCGAGAAGCACGAGATCGAGGCCCGAGATACCAAGCTGGGTCCCGAGGAGATCACGCGCGACATCCCGAACGTGGGCGAGGAGAGCCTGCGGAACCTCGACGAGGACGGGATCATCTACGAGGGTGCCGAGGTCAAGCCGGGCGACATCCTGGTCGGCAAGATCACGCCGAAGGGCGAGACCGAGCTGACCGCGGAGGAGCGCCTGCTGCGTGCGATCTTCGGCGAGAAGGCCCGCGAGGTACGTGACTCGTCGCTGCGCCTGCCGCACGGCGAGCGGGGCATCGTCGTCGACGTCCGGCAGTTCAGCCGCGACAGCGGCGACGAGCTGCTGCCCGGCGTCAATCGGCTGGTGCGGGTCAGCGTGGCCCAGAAGCGCAAGATCAGCGTCGGCGACAAGATGGCCGGACGGCATGGCAACAAGGGCGTCATCGCCAAGATCCTGCCGGTCGAGGACATGCCCTTCATGCCGGACGGCACGCCGGTCGACATCGTGCTCAACCCGCTCGGCGTCCCGAGCCGCATGAACATCGGCCAGATCCTCGAGACGCATCTCGGCTGGGCGATGCAGGCACTTGGTCTCAAGGCCGCGACGCCCGTCTTCGACGGCGCCACCGAGGAGCATATCCGTGGAGCGCTCAAGCGGGCCGGCCTGGCCGAGGACGGCAAGACCGTCCTGTACGACGGCCGCAGCGGCGAGCAGTTCGACCATCGCGTGACGGTCGGCTACATCTACATGCTCAAGCTCCACCACCTGGTGGAGGACAAGATCCATGCGCGCTCGACCGGACCCTACAGCCTCATCACACAGCAGCCGCTGGGTGGCAAGGCACAGTTCGGCGGTCAGCGCTTCGGCGAGATGGAGGTATGGGCGCTCGAGGCATACGGCGCCGCGAACATCCTCCAGGAGCTCCTTACCGTGAAGTCCGACGACGTCATGGGTCGCGTGCAGACCTACGAGGCGATCGTCAAGGGCGAGGAGATCCAGCCACCGGGCGTGCCCGAGTCGTTCAAGGTGCTCATCAAGGAGCTCCAGGCGCTCGGCCTGTCGGTGGAGATCCTGAACGAGAACGAAGAGGAGATCCGCTTCATCGAGGATACCGGCAGCTATCCGCTTCCGGACCTCGGCGGCATCAATCTCCAGGGCTTTGAGGAATAGCTCGCACACGCCGGCATCGGGGACGGTGCCGCGCGTGTCCCCCCATCGGTCCATCCTGAGCCGGGGTCTGGTCCACCTCGGCAACGAGCGCAATCGCGGCATACAGCCGCAGGAGTCCTAGCCGCTCATGCTGGAAGTCAACAATTTCGACGCGATCCGGATCAGCCTGGCGTCGCCCGATCAGATCAAGGGATGGTCATCGGGCGAGGTCACCAAGCCGGAGACGATCAACTACCGCACGCTCAAGCCGGAGAAGGACGGTCTCTTCGACGAGCGCATCTTCGGTCCGACGAAGGACTGGGAGTGCTACTGCGGGAAGTACAAGCGCATCCGCTACAAGGGCATCATCTGCGACAAGTGTGGCGTCGAGGTCACGCGCTCGAAGGTGCGCCGTGAGCGGATGGGTCACATCAAGCTCGCCAGCCCGGTCAGCCACATCTGGTATTTCAAGGGCACGCCGAGCCGGCTCGGCATCCTGCTCGACATCAGCCCGCGCAACCTGGAGCGCATCCTCTACTTCGCGCTCTACGTCGTCACGCGTGTCGACGAAGGCCAGCGCGAGAAGGCCGCCCAGCGCATCGATGAGGAGGCCGAGGAGCGGATCGCCAGCGCCCAGGCCGTGGTCGACGAGAAAAAGGCGGAGCTCGAGGCGACGATCGCCGACAAGCGCGCCGAGGTCGAGGCCGCCCACTCCGCCGAGAAGAAGCGTCTGACCGACCAGCAGCTCGCACGCACCGAGGAGCTGATGACGGCCGCCCAGGCGGTCGAGGCCTCCATCAAGGAGGCAGGCAAGAAGCTCACCGAGGACGTCGTCTTCGCCGCGACCGGCGAGGTCATCGGCCGCGCCGACGAGACCGCAAAGGACACGCTCGCCAAGCTCCGCGCGCTGGTCAAGGGCGAGGTCGCCGCCGTGCAGAAGGACACGACCGACGCCCTGGCATCCGCCGAAGAGAAGTACCACACCGCCATCGCGGACCTGACCTCGGGCATCGAGGAGGCAACCGCGTCGGAGCGGGAGCAGGTGCGTCAGGAGACCGATGACGCACGGCTCTGGGCTCGAACCGAGCGCGCCCGGCTGGCCGACATCAAGGTCATGCAGATCCTGACCGAGAGCGAGTACCGGCACCTCACCGAGATGCACGGGCGCATGTTCGACGCCGGGATGGGCGCCGAGGCGGTCAAGAAGATCATCGAGCAGATCGACCTGGACGAGCTGTCGCAGATCCTCCACGTGGAGATGCGCCAGACCTCCGGCCAGCGCCGCAAGAAGGCGATCAAGCGGCTGCGCCTGATCGAGGCCTTCCGCAAGAGCGGGGCACGCCCGGAGTGGATGATCCTGTCAACCCTGCCGGTCATTCCTCCCGACCTGCGACCAATGGTCCAGCTGGACGGCGGCCGATTCGCGACCTCCGATCTCAACGACCTCTACCGACGGGTGATCAACCGCAACAACCGCCTCAGCCGGCTCCTCGACCTCGAGGCACCGGAGATCATCATCCGCAACGAGAAGCGGATGCTGCAGGAGGCATGCGACGCCCTCATCGACAACGGTCGCCGTGGCCGCGCGATCGCCGGCACCGGCAACCATCGGCTCAAGAGCCTGTCGGACATGCTCAAGGGCAAGCAGGGCCGGTTCCGCCAGAACCTGCTCGGCAAGCGCGTCGACTACTCCGGCCGCTCCGTGATCGTGGTCGGTCCGGAGCTGAAGCTGCACCAGTGCGGCCTGCCGAAGAAGATGGCGCTCGAGCTGTTCAAGCCGTTCGTCATGCGGCAGCTGGTCGAGAAGGGCTTCGCTCACAACATCAAGAGCGCCAAGCGCATCGTCGAGCGCGTGCGTCCCGAAGTGTGGGACGTGCTCGAGGAGGTCATCAGCGACCACCCGGTGCTGCTGAACCGCGCGCCAACCCTCCATCGGCTGGGGATCCAGGCGTTCATGCCGGTGCTCGTCGAGGGCTCGGCCATCCAGATCCACCCGCTGGTGTGCTTCGCATTCAACGCGGACTTCGACGGCGACCAGATGGCGGTCCACGTGCCGCTCTCGACCGCTGCGCAGCGAGAGGCGAAGGAGCTGATGCTCTCGACCCGCAACCTGCTCTCGGCGGCGGACGGCTCGCCGGTGGTGTCGCCCACCCACGACATGGTGCTGGGCTGCTACTACCTGACGGTCCAGGTCGACGACGAGAAGGGCGCCGGTCGCGCCTTCTCGAGCGCCGATGAGGTGATCATGGCGGCGCAGCTCGGGCAGGTGCACGTCCAGGCCCCGGTCAAGGTCGAGCTCGACCTGTACGACGGGACCGATGAGGACGGCACGGTCCGATCGCACCCCGAGGTGGTCGACACGACCGCCGGGCGCGTCATCTTCAACCGGGTCCTGCCGCGCGAGCTCGGCTTCGCCAACCAGGCGATGGACCGCAAGAGCCTCAAGGAGATCATCGCGCGCTGCTACCGCGATCTCGGCGCCGGTGCCACCGCGACCCTGGTCGACGGGATCAAGAGCGTCGGCTTCCGGTACGCCACGGCCGCCGGGATCACCATCGGCGTCGATGACCTGGCGGTGCCGAAGAACAAGGGCAAGCTGCTGACCGAGGCCCAGGGCAAGGTCGACGGCATCGACCGCGAGTTCCGGCGCGGCTTCATCACCGAGGACGAGCGCTACACCCAGACCGTCGAGGTCTGGCGAGAGACGACCGATGACGTGACGAAGTCGATGCTGACCGGGCTCGACGAGCGAGGCTCGATCATGCTGATCACCAACTCCGGCGCCCGTGGCTCCGTGACCCAGATCCACCAGCTGGCCGGCATGCGAGGCCTGATGGCCGACCCGTCGGGCCGGATCATCGACCTGCCGATCCGCTCGAACCTGCGCGAGGGGATGAGCGTGCTCGAGTACTTCATCTCGAGCCACGGTGCCCGCAAGGGCCTGGCGGACACCGCGCTGCGCACCGCCGACTCCGGGTATCTCACCCGGCGCCTGGTGGACGTGGCGCAGGACGTGATCACCCGCGAGGACGACTGCAGCGCCGACATCGGCACCTGGATCACGGCCGAGGAGTCGGCACAGATCCCCGAGCCCTTCCTGGATCGGCTGATCGGGCGCATGGCGGCGCTCGAGATCGTCGACGAGAAGTCCGGCGAGGTGCTCGTCGAGCGCAACGCCGAGATCGACGAGGCGGCGCTGCTCCGGATCGAGGCGGCGGGGATCGACCGCGTCAGCGTTCGGTCACCGCTCACCTGCGCGGCACGCCACGGCGTGTGCCGGATGTGCTACGGCCGCAACCTGGCCACAGGCCAGCTGGTCGAGCTGGGGCAGGCGGTCGGGATCATCGCGGCACAGTCGATCGGCGAGCCGGGCACCCAGCTCACGATGCGGACGTTCCACACCGGCGGCGTCGCCGGCGAGGACATCACGCAGGGCCTGCCGCGCGTCGAGGAGCTGTTCGAGGCGCGCATCCCGAAGGGCCAGGCGACGATGACCGAGATCGACGGCGTGGTCGAGGTGCCGCCGGCATCCGGCGACCAGCCGATCGCCGTTCGTGTTACCCATCGCGAGGCCTACGACACGACCTTCAAGCTCACGGCGCAGCACGAGATCCTGGTCGCCAACGGCGACGAGGTGACCGAGGGCCAGCTGCTTGCCCGCCTCGGCGAGGGCGACGACCTGGTCGAGATCAAGGCGCCGACCGCCGGCCGGGTGACGAAGAAGGGCAACACCCTGACGCTTCACACCGAGGAGGTCGACGTTCGCGAGTACCCTGTGCCGCACTCGGCGCGCCTGCGCGTTGCCGACGGCGTCGAGGTCCAGGCCGGCGATGCGCTGACCGAGGGCTCGATGAACCCGAAGGACCTGCTCCAGATCAAGGGCGTGGACACGGTCCAGCGCTTCCTGGTCGGCGAGGTCCAGAAGGTCTATCGGTCACAGGGCGTGACGATCAACGACAAGCACATCGAGATCATCGTTCGCCAGATGCTGCGCAAGGTGACCGTCGACAACGCCGGCGACACGGAGCTGCTTCCCTCGGAGCTGATCGACCGTTTCGAGTTCGAGGAGACGAACAACCGGATCCTCGCCGAGGGTGGAGAGCCGGCCACGGCGCAGACGGTGCTGCTGGGCGTCACCAAGGCATCGCTGAACACGAGCTCGTTCCTGGCGGCCGCCAGCTTCCAGGAGACGACCCGGGTGCTCACCGAGGCCGCCATCAACGGCGCCAAGGACCACCTGATCGGGCTCAAGGAGAACGTCATCATCGGCAAGCTGATCCCAGCCGGGACCGGCGCCGAAGCTCGACGCCTCCAGGCCGAGCGCGCCGCCCAGCTGTCGCCCGAAGAGGCGGAGCAGCAGCGCGAGGAGGCCGCCGCGCGCGCCTTCCTGTCGGGCGATCCCGACGCCGATGGCGATGGCGAGATCGAGCCGGGCGAGGCCGAGGCGGCCGCCGAGGCTGCGGGGGAGACCGCCGCGGAGCTCATGGGCGCCGGCGACAACCCCGACATCGAGGCCGAGGTCGAGGAGCAGGTCTTCGACGCGCTGACCGATGAGCAGCGTGCCGAAGAGGCTGTGGAGGCCGCGGGCAAGAAGTAGCCGATTCCGTTCTGCGCCAGGTTCGAGGGGCGGCCACACCGGTCGCCCCTCGTCGTTGCCGGTAGCGCAACTATCGGCCAAGCAGCGGCTCCCGGGGCCCTGAATATGGCCGTCCTTTGCTCGGGCGGTAACGGGCGACCAATGACGTGCTGTTCGGTGGCCGTTAGTTGCCGCTGTCGCAACGCATGCGGAACGCGCCCGACTGCACGTTCAAGGAGGGCGCCAGGCGGCGTCGACGGGTGGCCCTCGGCTGCTCCCTCGGCGAAGGCCCGTCGTTTGACACTCACGAGGGCTGTTCCGTATACTCCGTGGTCGGTGTCCCGCGTGCGGGACGCCTTCGTGTGTGCCCCACCAGGGCGCCTTCGATGAACCCGAGATGGCCATCCGAATCGGATCGCCGTGGGCGTCATCGGAAGACGCGATCGCAGCCATTTCATCGAACGCGAGGTTCTCGTTGCCAACGATCAGCCAGCTGGTCCGCAAGGGTCGAAAGCCGTCGATCAAGAAGGTCAAGGCCCCGGCGCTGCGCCGGACGCTGAACACCCTCAAGCAGACCACGTCCGAGGGACGCGGCGCGCCACAGCGGCGCGGCGTCTGCCTGCAGGTCATGACGCGCACCCCGAAGAAGCCGAACTCGGCGCTTCGGAAGGTGGCGCGCGTGCGCCTGACGAACGGGATGGAGGTCACCGCCTACATCCCGGGCGTCGGGCACAACCTCCAGGAGCACTCGATGGTGCTGGTCCGCGGCGGGCGGGTGAAGGACCTTCCGGCCGTGAAGTACCACATCATTCGCGGCACGCTCGACGCGGCAGGCGTGCGTGACCGCCGCCAGAGCCGCAGCAAGTACGGCGCGAAGGCGCCAGGGAAGTCCTAGCCATGCCCCGACGCCCCACCATCGCCCGCAAGACGAAGTACGACGAGCAGCTCACCGGCACGGCGCTCACGCTCGACCAGTTCACCAACAAGCTCATGCACGGTGGCAAGCGCCACCTGGCGCACCGCATCCTCGAGGATGCCCTGGCGCGCTGCGAGAGCCAGGCGGGACGCGCCGGCGTCGAGGTCCTCGAGCAGGCCCTCCGCAACGCGATGCCGCTGATCGAGGTCAAGCCGAAGCGCGTCGGCGGCTCGACGTACCAGATCCCGGTCGAGGTGCGTGCCGACCGGCGCGTCAGCCTCGGCATGCGCTGGCTGATCGAGTCGGCCCGCAAGCGCAATGGCAAGAGCATGTCCGACAAGCTCGCCGGCGAGCTGATGGATGCCAGCAACGGCATCGGTGCGGCCGTCAAGCGACGCGAGGATACGCATCGCATGGCCGAAGCCAACAAGGCCTTCAGTCACTTCAAGTGGTAGACCGATGACGACGCAGACCGCAGGACGGTCAACCTCCACGGCGCCTGCGTCGCTTCAGCGTACCCGGAACATCGGGATCATCGCCCACATCGACGCCGGCAAGACCACCGTGACCGAGCGGATCCTCTTCTACACCAAGAAGATCTACAAGCTCGGCGAGGTCCACGAGGGCGCCGCCACGATGGACTGGATGGAGCAGGAGCAGGAGCGGGGGATCACCATCACCGCCGCCGCGACGACCTGCTTCTGGAACGACCATCGCATCAACCTGATTGACACGCCCGGGCACGTGGACTTTACGGTCGAGGTCGAGCGCAGCCTCCGCGTGCTCGACGGTGCGGTCGTGGTCTTCGACGGTGTCGCCGGCGTGGAGCCCCAGTCCGAGACGGTCTGGCGCCAGGCTGACAAGTACCACGTCCCGCGTTTCTGCTTCGTCAACAAGCTCGATCGCACCGGCGCCGACTTCTGGCGCGTGGTCGACATGATCAAGGACCGCCTCGGCGTCAACGCCGTGCCGCTCCAGATCCCGATCGGCTCCGAGGACAAGTTCCGCGGCGTCGTCGACCTGATCAACATGAAGGCGATCACGTACGGCAACGACCTCGGCGACCAGATCGAGGTCGGAGAGATCCCGGCCGAGCTCCAGGCGCAGGCCGACGAGTGGCGCGAGAAGATGATCGAGGCCGTCGCCGACCTCGACGACGACGTCGCCCACAAGTTCCTCGAGGGCGAGGAGATCGGCGCCGATCTGCTGCGCGCCGCCCTTCGCAAGGGCACGCTCGAGTACAAGATCGTCCCGGTACTCACCGGCTCCGCCCTCAAGAACAAGGGCGTGCAGCCGATGCTGGACGCGGTCATCGACTTCCTGCCGAGCCCGCTCGACGTCCCGCCGGTCACCGGCAAGGATCCGAAGACGGGCGACGAGGTCGTTCGCCACACCGATCCGAATGAGCCCTTCTCGGCCCTTGCCTTCAAGATCGCCGCCGACCCGTTCGTCGGCAAGCTGGCCTTCTTCCGTGTCTACTCCGGCACGCTGAAGACGGGTTCATACGTCTACAACAGCTCGAAGGGCGAGAAGGAGCGAGTCGGGCGCATCCTGGAGATGCACGCCAACCATCGCGAGGAGATCGAGTCCATCGGCGCCGGCGACATCGCCGCCGCGGTCGGGCTGAAGAACACGACCACCGGCGACACGCTGTCGTCCGAGGACAAGCCGATCGTGCTCGAGTCGATCACCTTCCCGGAGCCGGTCATCGAGCTCGCCGTCGAGCCGAAGACGAAGGCCGACCAGGACAAGATGGCGATCGCGCTGCGACGCCTGGCGGAGGAGGACCCCACCTTCCGCGTGCACACCGACGAGGAGTCGAGCCAGACCCGCATCGCGGGCATGGGCGAGCTCCACCTCGAGGTGCTCGTCGACCGGATGCTGCGCGAGTTCAAGGTGCAGGCCAACGTCGGCCGGCCCCAGGTGAGCTACCGCGAGGCGATCCGCAGGGAAGTCAAGGCAGAGGGCCGCTTCGTGCGACAGACCGGCGGCAAGGGCCAGTACGGCCACGCCGTCCTGACGCTCGAGCCGCTCGAGCGCGGTGCCGGCTACGAGTTCGAATCGAAGATCGTCGGCGGCGCGGTTCCCCGCGAGTACTGGCGCGCCATCGGCGAGGGCGTCAAGGAGGCGCTCGCCGGCGGCGTCGTGGCCGGGTTCCCGGTGATCGACGTCAAGGCGACCCTCATCGACGGCTCCTACCACGAGGTCGACTCGTCCGAGATGGCGATGAAGATCGCCGGCAGCATGGCCGCCAAGAGCGGCGTCGCCAAGGCGGATCCGGTGATCCTCGAGCCGGTCATGAAGGTCGAGGTCACGACGCCCGAGGAGTTCATGGGCGACGTCATCGGCGATCTCAACAGCAAGCGCGGCCAGATCGATGGGATCGATGAGCGAAGCACCAGCCGCATGATCCAGGCGCACGTCCCCCTGGCCGAGATGTTCGGCTACGCCACCGGGCTGCGGAGCATGACCCAGGGTCGTGCGACCTACTCGATGGAGTTCAGCCGCTACGCGGAAGTCCCCACCAGCCTCGCCAACGAGCTGATCGCAAAGTCGAAGAGCTAATCAAGAGCACCAAGGAGCAACGAAGAATCAACCATGGCCAAGCAGAAGTTCGACCGCAGCAAGCCGCACGTCAACGTCGGCACGATCGGTCACGTCGACCACGGCAAGACGACGCTGACCGCAGCGATCACGAAGTTTTTGTCGCTGACCGGCGGCGCTGACTTCAAGGCCTTCGACCAGATCGACAACGCACCCGAGGAGCGCCAGCGCGGCATCACGATCGCGATCTCGCACGTCGAGTATCAGACCGCGAATCGCCACTACGCGCACGTCGACTGCCCGGGTCACGCGGACTACATCAAGAACATGATCACCGGCGCCGCCCAGATGGACGGCGCGATCCTGGTCGTGTCGGCCGCCGACGGCCCGATGCCCCAGACCCGCGAGCACATCCTGCTGGCCCGCCAGGTCGAGGTCCCGTCGCTGGTCGTCTACCTCAACAAGGTCGACCAGGTCGATGACGAGATGCTGATCGACCTCGTCGAGATGGAGGTGCGCGAGCTCCTCACCAAGTACGAGTTCCCCGGCGACGACGTGCCGGTCATCCGCGGCTCGGCGCTGAAGGCGCTCGAGTCGACCAGCACCGACCCGGAGAGCGACGACTACACCTCCATCAAGGAGCTGATGGACGCCGTCGACAGCTACATCCCGACCCCGGCCCGCGAGACGGAGAAGCCGTTCCTGATGCCGATCGAGGACGTCTTCGGCATCAAGGGCCGCGGCACGGTCGCCACCGGCCGCATCGAGCGCGGCGTGGTCAACACCGGCGAGTCGGTCGAGCTGGTCGGCATCCACGAGAAGAGCCGCTCGCTGGTCGTGACCGGCGTCGAGATGTTCAAGAAGACCCTCGACCAGGGCATGGCCGGTGACAACGTCGGCCTCCTGCTGCGCGGCATCGAGCGCGAGGAGCTGGAGCGCGGGCAGGTGCTCGCCAAGCCGGGCAGCGTCAAGCCCGGCACCAAGTTCAAGGCCGAGGTCTACGTCCTCTCCAAGGAGGAGGGCGGTCGCCACACGCCGTTCTACGCCGGCTACCGTCCGCAGTTCTACCTGCGCACGACCGACGTGACCGGCGCCATCGCGATGCCCGCGGGCGTCGAGATGATCATGCCCGGTGACAACGTCAACATCGACGTGGAGCTCATCACGCCGATCGCGATCGAGCAGGGCCAGCGCTTCGCAATTCGCGAGGGCGGGCACACGGTCGGTGCGGGCGTGATCACCGAGGTCATCGGCTAGCCGTTATGGCCAAGCAGCGAATCCGCATCCGTCTCAAGGCGTACGACCACAAGCTGCTCGACCAGTCGGCCGAGCAGATCGTGGAGACCGCGCAGCGCACCGGCGCCGATGTTGCCGGTCCGGTGCCGCTGCCGACCCGAATCGAGAAGTACACGGTGATTCGCGGCCCGTTCGTTCACAAGGACGGCCGCGAGCAGTTCGAGATCCGGACCCACAAGCGCCTCATCGACATCATCGACCCGTCCACCAAGACGGTCGATGCGCTGATGCGGCTCTCGCTGGCGGCCGGCGTCGATATCGAGATCAAGATGTGAAGCGCTTCGGGCCGGCGTCGCCGGCCCGAGGAACTTCCGCCATCAGTGTTGAGAGGAACCCAAAGTGCCGGCAGGATTGATCGGTAGGAAGCTGGGAATGACGCGAATCTTCGCGGACGACGGCAGCGTCGTCCCGGTGAGCGTCATCGAGGCGACCCCGAACACGGTCACGCGACTTCGTGACGTCGAGAAGGACGGCTATGCGGCCGTGCAGCTCGGCGCCGGTGTCGCGCGCCGCGCGACGAAGCCGGTGGCCGGCCAGTTCAAGCATCTCGGCAAGGACCTGCAGCGCCCGAAGCACGTGCGGGAGCTGCGCGTCGACGAGACCGACGGCTACGAGGTCGGGCAGCAGCTCGGCGTCGACCTGTTCGAGGCCGGGGAGCTGGTCGACGTGACCGGCGTCAGCAAGGGCCACGGGTTCACCGGCGTCATCGCCCGCCACAACTTCAAGCGCGGGCCGAAGACGCACGGCTCCGATCACCATCGGGCTCCCGGCTCCATCGGCGCCGGCACCTATCCGGGCCGCGTCTGGAAGGGGACCCGCATGGCCGGTCACATGGGCAACGAGCAGGTGACCGTCAAGAAGCTCAAGGTCGTGAAGATCGATCCGGAACGCAACCTCATCCTGGTCAGGGGTGCGGTGCCCGGGGCGCGCAACGGCCTGCTGCTCGTGCAGAAGGCGAAGTGACGATGCCACAGACGACGATCCTGAAGGCCGACGGCGCCGAAGGCGGGAAGGTCGAGCTGGCCGAGACGCTGTTCGGCGCTCCGGTCAGGGAAGCCATCATTCACCAGGCGGTCATCCGCCAGCTCGCCGGGCGTCGCATCGGCAGCGCCGACACGCAGACCCGTGGCGAGGTGCGCGGCGGCGGCAAGAAGCCGTGGCGCCAGAAGGGAACCGGCCGCGCCCGACAGGGCTCGAAGTCGGCACCGCACTGGACCGGCGGCGGCGTGGTCTTCGGGCCGCACCCGCGCAGCTACGACCAGAAGATGCCGTCCAAGATGCGGCGCAGCGCGCTGCGGGGCGTTCTCTCGGCCAAGCAGGCGGATGGGGCGGTTCGCGTGGTCGAGGGCTTCGATCTCGACGAGACGAAGACGAAGGCAATGCAGGCCCGTCTGGCCGGCTGGAAGGCGGAGGGCAAGGTGCTCCTCGTGCTGCCGTCCCGCGACGAGCGCGTCGAGCTGTCCGCACGCAACCTGCGCGAGGTGCGAGTCATCCTGGCCGACAGCCTGAACGTGGTCGACCTGCTGGAGGCCGATACGGTCGTCTTCACGCGGGATGCGCTGACGCGGGCCCAGGAGGTGTACGCATGACCGCCTCGTCCGTGCACGACGTGCTCCTGCGGCCGGTGATCAGCGAGAAGAGCACGCTCGAGACCGAGCGCAACAACTACACGTTCGCGGTCACCCGCGATTCCAACAAGTTCCTCATCAAGGCAGCCGTTGAGGCGGAGTTCAAGGTGACCGTCCTCAGCGTGCGGGTCGTCAGCGTCCGCCCCAAGCAGAAGCGGCGTGGCCGGAAGACGCTGGGCATCGTGCCCGGCTGGAAGAAGGCCATCGTGACGATCGCGCCCGGTGACAAGATCGAACTCTTCGAGGCCGTCTGACGATGCCACTTCGCAACTACCGACCGACGTCGCCCGGGATGCGCCAGATGACCCGATCGACGTTCGAGGAGATCACCTCGACCGCGCCGCACAAGCCGCTCACCGAGAAGCTCGTGCGTCGCGCCGGCCGCAACAGCCAGGGCAAGCTGACCGTTCGCCACCAGGGGAGCGGCCACAAGCGCGCGTACCGGGTGATCGACTGGAAGCGGGACAAGTACGGCGTGCCGGCGCGCATCGCGACGGTCGAGTACGACCCGAACCGCTCGGCGCGGATCGGCCTGCTCCACTACGCCGATGGCGACAAGCGCTACATGCTGCTGCCGCACGGCCTCAAGGTCGGCGACCGGGTCGCCTCGGGACCGGACGTCGAGGCGCGCGTCGGCAACGCGCTGCCGATGAGCCGCATCCCGCTCGGCACCCAGATCCACAACATCGAGCTCGCCGCCGGTCGTGGTGGCCAGATCGTGCGTAGCGCCGGCAGTAGCGCGCAGCTGCTCGCCAAGGAAGGTGACTACGCCACCATCCGCCTCCCGTCGGACGAGGTCCGCAGGGTGCGCATCGAGTGCATGGCGACCATCGGCCAGGTCAGCAACCTGGACCACGAGAACCAGAAGATCGGGAAGGCCGGCCGCTCGCGCCATATGGGTCGACGGCCCGAGGTGCGTGGATCGGCAATGAACCCGCGCGACCATCCGCATGGCGGTGGTGAGGGCAAGCAGCCGACCGGCATGCCGCCCAAGACCAAGTGGGGCAAGCCGGCCATGGGCCTGCGCACCCGCGTCAAGAAGAACCAGAGCAACAAGCTGATCGTCCGCCGTCGGTACGGACGGGGTTAGGAGCCGATAGATGAGTCGTTCCGTCAAGAAGGGACCATTCGTCGACGCGCGCCTGCTCGGCCGCATCGACGACATGAACAAGCGCAGCGAGCGCAAGGTGCTGAAGACCTGGTCGCGGGCAAGCGTGATCTTCCCGCAGATGATCGGTCACACCATCGCCGTCCACGATGGCCGCCGCCACGTGCCGGTCTTCGTCTCCGAGAACATGGTCGGGCATCGGCTCGGCGAGTTCGCGCCGACGCGCACCTACCGCGGTCATGGCAAGGCCACCGACCGCTCCACGGCGCTGAAGTAGGTGCATCGATGCGAGTGAGCGCGACGGCCAAGTACATCCGGATCAGCCCACGCAAGGTGCGGCTGATCACCGACCTCATCGCCGGGAAGCCGGTCGAGGAGGCTGCGGCGATCCTGCGCTTCATGCCGAACGCGGCGGCGCGGGACGTGGCGAAGGTGCTGAAGAGCGCCACCGCCAACGCGGAGAACAACTACAACCTGTCGGCCGACGAGCTGCGCGTGGTGAGCGCGGTCGCCGACGAGGGACCGACCCTGAAGCGCTGGAGATTCCGCGCCCAGGGACGGACATTCGGAATCCTGAAGCGAACCAGCCACATCACCGTCGCCGTGGCTGACCGAGAGGAGTCGTAAGTGGGTCACAAGGTTCACCCGTACGGCTTCCGGATCGGCATCATCAAGCCCTGGCTGGCGAAGTGGTACGCGGACCGCGACTACGCAACCCTGCTCCAGGAGGACATGCGGATCCGGGAGCTGGTCGCCAGGCAGCTGTCGAACGCGAGCGTCAGCCAGGTCGAGATCGAGCGCGGCATCAACCACGTCACCGTCACGGTGCACACCGCCAAGCCGGGGATCGTGATCGGCAAGGGCGGCGCGAACGTCGAGGCGCTGCGCACCAACGTGGGCAAGCTGACGAACAAGAAGGTCAAGCTCGAGATCAAGGAGATCCTGCAGCCGGAGCTCGACGGCATGCTGCTCGCGCAGAACGTGGCAGGGCAGCTCGAGCGGCGCATCGCGTTCCGCAAGGCGATCAAGCAGTCGATCCAGCGCACCATCAAGGCGGGCGCCAAGGGCGTCAAGATCCAGGTCTCGGGTCGCCTCGGGGGCTCTGAGATGAGCCGTACCGAGTGGGACAAGGAGGGCCGGATCCCGCTCGGCACGCTGCGCGCCGATATCAGCTACGGCGTCGTGCACGCCCACACCACCTACGGGCGCATCGGCGTCAAGGCGTGGGTCTACCGCGGCGAGCAGCTCGGCGAACGCCCGGGGAGCGCCCGGACCGAGCCGCGCGCCCCGCGTCGTGCTGCCGCCGGCACCCGAACGCGCGCCACGGGAACGCGCGCCGCCGGGACCACCGGTCGAGCGTCGTCCGCCGCCACGGCCGTGGTCGAGGAAGAGGCTCCGCAGCCGAAGACCGAGGTCAAGCCGTCGAGGTCGCGCACGCGCGCCGTCGCGGCTCCGGAGGCCGAGACCGAGACTCCGACCGTCGCCGAGGCCGCGGCCGCCGAGGCGCCGGTGGTCGAGGAGACCGCCGCGCCGGAAGCCGATGTCGCCGCGACGACGCCCGAGCCCGCGACCGAGGTCGCTGCATCGGATGTCGAGGTCGCGCCTGAGCCCGAAGCGCCTGAGGCGTCCGAGGCGCCGGAAGCCTCCGAGGCTCCCGCCGGCGACGAGCCGAAGGCAAAGGGGTCCTGATCATGTTGATGCCAAAGCGAGTGAAGCATCGGAAGGTGCAGCGCGGCCGCCGCTCCGGCCTTGCCAAGGGCGGAACCACGGTCAGCTTCGGCGACTTCGGCCTGATGGCCGAGGAGGTGTGCTGGCTGACGAGCCGCCAGATCGAGGCGGCGCGGCGCGCCATGACCCACCACATCAAGCGCGGTGGCCGAGTCTGGATCCGGGTCTTCCCGGACAAGCCGGTCACCAAGAAGCCGGCTGAAGTCCGGATGGGATCCGGAAAGGGCGCGCCGGACCACTGGGTCGCGGTGGTCAAGCCCGGACGGGTGATGTTCGAGATGTCGGGCGTCCCCGAGACGATCGCCAGGGAGGCGATGCGTCTCGCCGGCCACAAGCTGCCGATCAACACCAAGTTCGTTGTCAAGGAGGGCCAGGAGCATGGACATCAGTGAAGTGCGGGCCCTCAGTGACAAGGATCTCGAGGGCGCGCTGCGCGACGCGAAGCAGGAGCTGTGGAAGGTCCGCTTCGACCTCGCCACGCGACAGGAAAGCAACTACAGCAGGCTGCCGGCGACCCGCAAGCGGATCGCCCGCATCCTCACCGTCATGACTGAGCGCCAGCACGCCGCCGACGCGGCCGCTGCCGCAGAGAAGGCCAGCTGATGCAGGGCAAGCGACGAAACAAGATCGGACGCGTCGTGTCCGACAAGATGGACAAGACCGTCGTGGTCAGCGTCGAGCGGCTGCGGAGGCACCCGATCTACAAGCGGGTCGTGCGCCTCTCCAGCAAGTTCAAGGCGCACGACGAGGAGAACTCCGCTCGGGTCGGCGACACCGTGCGCATCGAGGAGAGCCGTCCGCTCTCCGCCGAGAAGCGCTGGACGGTCGTGGAGGTCGTGGCGCGCGGCTCCCACGAGGAGATGATCGACGGGACGGAGTCCGCGTGATTCAGAAGTACAGCCGGCTGCGCGTGGCCGATAACTCCGGCGCCCGCGTGATCGAGTGCATCTCGGTCATCGGTCGCTCGAGGTCCGACACGGCCGAGGTCGGCGACATCATCGTGGCCGCCGTCAAGCAGGCGCTCCCGAATGCCGCGGTGAAGAAGGGTGAGGTCGTGCGTGCGGTCGTCGTGCGCACCACCAAGGAGTTCGGCCGGCCCGACGGCAGCCACATCCGGTTCGACGAGAACGCGGCGGTCCTGATCACCCCGCAGGGGAGCCCGCGCGGCACCCGCATCTTCGGACCGGTCGCTCGCGAGCTGCGCGAGCGCAACTACATGAAGATCATCTCGCTCGCCCCGGAGGTGCTGTAGGTGAACGTCCGAAGGGGTGACACCGTCCTCGTCCTGGCCGGCAAGGACCGCGGCAAGCGCGGCACCGTCGATCGGATCGAGCGAACGAAGCGTGGCTTCGGTGTCGTGATCCCCGGAATCAACATGGCGAAGCGACACCAGAAGTCGCGATCGCGTACCCAGCAGGCAGGCATCCTCGACCTTCCGGTGCCCCTGCATGTCAGCAACGTGCAGGTCATCTGCCCGCGCTGTGACCGGCCCACCAGGGTGGGACACGGCATCAGCGAGGGCGAGCATGCCCAGCGAACGCGGGTCTGCAAGCGCTGCGGCGAGCAGATCGAGGTGACCACCAAGTGAGCCCGGAAGCCAAGAAGACGCCCCGCAGCCGCGCCGCCGCCTCGACGGCGACGAAGGCAGCTCCGAAGCCGACCAAGGCAGCCCCGAAGCCGACCGAGGCGGCCGCTGAGAAGCCCGCCGCGCGCGCGAAGGCGCCGACGAACGGCAAGTTCCACAAGCCGGAGTACGCCGGGCTGCGCCAGCGCTATCACGACGAGATCGTGCCGGCCATGCAGCGCGAGTTCACCTATGCCAACCCGATGCAGATCCCGCGCGTCGAGAAGATCGTGGTGAACATCGGGCTCGGGGAGGCGATCGCCAACGCCAAGGCGCTCGACGCCGCGGTCGGCGACCTGACCACCATCACCGGCCAGAAGCCGATCGTGACGCGCGCCAAGCGATCGATCGCGCAGTTCCGGCTGCGAACCGGGATGCCGATCGGCGCCAAGGTGACGCTTCGTGGCCAGCGCATGTACGACTTCCTCGAGCGCACGATGGCGCTCGCGCTGCCGCGCATCCGCGACTTCCGCGGCATTCCGACCCGCAGCTTCGACGGTCGCGGCAACTTCAGCCTCGGCCTCCGCGAGCAGCTCGTCTACCCCGAGATCGACTACGACAAGATCGACAGGCTGCGCGGGCTCGAGATCAGCATCGTGACGACGGCGAAGACCGACGAGGAGGGGCGCAAGCTCCTCGAGCTCCTCGGCATGCCATTCCAGGCGAACTAAAGGAGCACCCGTGGCAAAGAAGTCGAGCATCGCACGGTCGAAGCGCCCCCAGCGCTTCCCCGTCCGCGAGCACAACCGCTGCCAGGTCTGCGGGCGGCCGCGTGGCTACATGCGTCGCTTCGCTATGTGCCGCATCTGCTTCCGGGAGCGGGCCCTGCTGGGCCAGCTGCCGGGCGTGACCAAGTCGAGCTGGTAGAGCTCGTTTGACTCAGAGGCCGCCATCGAGGCGGTCGCCATCAGCGGAAGGCGCCACCCGGAACCGCCGGGAGCGAACCGCCGCCGAGGAGACCAAGACGAACCGATGAACGTGACCGACCCGATCGCCGACATGCTGACGCGTATTCGCAACGCCAGCGCGGCACGGCACAAGGACCTGAGCATGCCCTCGTCACGGGTGAAGCGCGAGATCGCGCGGATCCTGGCCGAGGAGGGCTTCATCGACACGTACGAGACCCAGACCGAGGGCATCCAGGAGATGCTCACGCTGCGGCTGAAGTACGTCGAGGGCCGCATGCCGGTCGTGACCGGCCTCAAGCGCATCAGCAAGCCCGGCCTGCGCGTTTACGCGCGCAAGACCGAGATCCCGCGGGTTCTCGGCGGGCTCGGCCTCGCAATCCTCTCGACCTCACACGGGATCATGACCGGCAGCGATGCGCGGAAGCAGAATCTCGGTGGCGAAGTCCTCGCCTACATCTGGTAAAGGAGCGAACGAAGCATGTCCCGTATCGGACGAATGCCGATTCCGCTCCCCGCCGGAGTGGAGGTCACCCAGGATGGTCGGCGCATCCGCGTCAAGGGTCCGCTGGGCCAGCTCGAGCGCGAGCTGCACCCGGAGATGACCCTCGAACGCGATGACGGCACCCTGAGGATCGTGCGACCGAGTGACGAGCCGCGTCACCGGGCCCTGCACGGCCTGACGCGGAGCCTGGTCAACAACATGGTCACCGGCGTGACGACCGGCTTCACCAAGAACCTGGAGATCAGCGGCGTTGGCTATCGCGCCCAGCTCCAGGGCACGAAGCTCGTGCTCGCGCTCGGCTACTCACACCCCGTGGAGGTCGACCCACCGGCCGGCATCGAGTTCCGCGTCGAGACCCCGACGCGCCTCGGCGTGTTCGGTGCCGATAAGGAGCTGGTCGGTCAGACGGCCGCCTACATCCGCTCCCAGCGCAAGCCCGAGCCGTACAAGGGCAAGGGCATCAAGTACGCCGGTGAGCAGATCCTCCGCAAGGCCGGCAAGGCCGGCAAGGTCGGAGGCTAGAACCATGACGACGAACCTTTCGCGCGGCGCACTGCGCCAGAAGCGCCACCAGCGCATCCGCCTTCGGATCAGCGGCAGCACGGAGCGACCGCGCCTGTCGGTCTTCCGGAGTGCGAAGTACATCTATGCCCAGGTGATCGACGACAGCACCGGGCGCACCCTGGCCTCGGCATCCAGCCGCGAGGCCGACCTCGGCGGGTCGACTCCGATCGACACGGCGCGGGCGGTCGGCAAGGCGCTCGCCGATCGGGCCAGGGCGGCCGGGGTCAGCGCCGTCGTGCTCGACCGTGGCGGTTACCAGTACCACGGGCGGGTCCGCTCGCTCGCCGAGGGCGCCCGCGAGGGCGGCCTCAACCTGTAGCGAGGAGATCTGCATATGGCACGCATCGATGCGTCCAAGCTCAACCTGGAGGAGAAGGTCGTCCAGATCAACCGGGTCGCCAAGGTCGTCCAGGGTGGCCGCCGCTTCAGCTTCAGCGCGGTGGTCGTCGTCGGCGACGGCAACGGCACCGTGGGGGCGGGGCTCGGCAAGGCCGGCGAAGTTCCCGAGGCGATCCGCAAGGGCGTCGAGGACGCCAAGAAGCACCTGATCAAGGTGCCGCTCGTCGGCTCCACGATCCCGCATGAGGTCCATCGGCACTACGGCGCCGCGAAGGTGATGCTCAAGCCGGCCAGCGCCGGTACGGGGGTCATCTCGGGCGGCTCGGTACGAGCCGTCGTCGAGGCGGCCGGCATCCGGGACCTCCTCAGCAAGGTGCAGGGGTCGACCAACCCGATCAACGTCGTGCGCGCCACGATCGAGTGCCTCGCTGCGCTGCGATCGGCGGACACCATCGCGGCACTGCGCGGCCGCACCGCCGAGCAGCTGCTCGGCAAGCGCGGCGCGGAGATGGCTCGCACCCCGCACGAGATCCCGGAGCGTCGGGAGCCGATGAACACGGGGCCGGGAGGTGGACGTGGCCGCTAAGCGCACCGCCGCAGCCAAGACCGGTCCGCTGCTGACCGTCACCTGGACCCGCTCGACCATCGGCCACAAGGCCGCCGCTCGCGGCACGATCCGGGCGCTCGGCCTGCATCGACTCAACCAGACCGTCCAGGTCGCGGACAACCCCGTCACGAGGGGCATGCTGCGACGTGTCGCCTTCCTCATCGACGTCGAGGAGCCCGGCGCCACGAAAGAAGGGGAGACGAAGTGAAGCTCCACGATCTGCACCCGGCAGCGGGCTCGCGCACGCCGTCCCGAAGGGTCGGCCGCGGTCACGGGTCCGGGCGCGGCAAGACCGCGGGACGCGGCACCAAGGGCCAGAAGTCGCGAGCCGGCGGAGGCATCCCGGCCTGGTTCGAGGGCGGCCAGACACCGCTCCACATCAGGACCCCGAAGCTTCACGGGTTCCGCAACCGCGGTCGCGTGGCCTACGCCCCGCTGAACCTGGCGAAGCTGTCCGAGGTTGCGAAGGGCACACTCGTCACGCCCGACGTGCTCGCCCACGACGGGCTGATCAGCGACACCAAGCTGCCCGTCAAGATCCTCGGCAACGGCGACGCGCCGAAGGGGATCACCATCCACGCCCACGCCTTCAGCAAGGCAGCCCTCGAGAAGCTCGCCGCCGCGGGCAGCACCGTGCAGCGCCTCGGCTGGCCGGACAACGCGCCGGTCGACCCCGAGGCAGAGGCGAAGGCCGACGCTGACGCCGCGAAGCGCACCAAGGGCCGCAAGGCGAAGGGCCGTCGCGCCGCGGAGGCGCGAGCCGGGGGGACGGCGCCGGTTGCGGCCATCGAGGCCGACGAGGCAGACGAAGCGGAAGCCGATTCGGATGCTGGCGACACGCCTGAGCGCGGCGCCAGGGCCGACGCAGCCTCGCCGGCGGACGCCGACGACGAAGGCAAGCACGAGAGCGAAAGCGAGTCATAGGGTTGATCGAGACGGTCGTCACCGCCTTCCGGGCGCCGGACATCCGGCGCAAGCTCCTCTTCACGCTCGGGATTCTGCTGATCTTCCGGCTCCTGACGAACGTGCCGGTCCCGAACGTGAACACGCAGGCGCTCAGCGACCTGTTCACGAACAACCCGTTGCTCGGGATCCTGAACATCTTCTCGGGAGGCGGCCTGGCGGCCGCATCGGTCATCGGCCTGGGGGTCAACCCCTACATCAACGCCAGCATCATCATGCAGCTGATGCGCGGCGTGATCCCGGCGCTCGAGGAGCTCTCGCGAGAGGGCGAGTACGGCCGCAACCGCCTCAACCAGTACACCCGCATGCTCACCGTGCCGCTCGCCCTGGCCCAGGGCTACGGCATCAGCGTGCTGCTTTCAGCCAACGGCGTCATCCCGTCCAATCCGCTCTTCAGCATCGAGACCATGAGCCTGCTGCTGAGCTTCACGGCCGGCACGATCCTGCTCATGTGGCTCGGCGAGCTCATCAGCGAGCGGGGCCTGGGCAACGGCATCAGCTTCATCATCTTCGCCGGCATCGTCGGCAGCATCCCGCAGCAGATCGGCCCGATCATCAGCGGGCCCGATGCGTTCGCGCGCCTGATCCCGTTCGTGATCGTGGCGCTCGTGGTGGTCGCCGCCGTCGTGTTCATCAACGAGGGCCAGCGCCGCATCCCGGTCCAGTACGCGAGCCGCGTGCGCGGCCGCCGCATGTACCAGGGCCAGACCCAGTACCTGCCGCTCAAGGTGACGATGGCGGGCGTCATCCCGATCATCTTCGCCGTCAGCATCCTGCTCTTCCCGGCGCAGATCGCGGCCTACTTCACGAGCAGCGAGATCGGCTGGGTGCGGGACGTCGCGACCTTCATCAGCACCAACCTGAACGGGCAGACCAACCTCCCGGTCTACGGGACGCTCTACTTCCTGCTGGTCGTGTTCTTCACCTACTTCTACACGGCGTTCCAGTTCCGGCCCGACCAGACGGCCGACTACCTGCGCAAGAACGGTGGCTTCATCCCGGGCATCCGGCCCGGCAAGCCGACCGAGGAGTTCCTCGGCAGGGTCACGAACCGGATCACGCTCGGCGGCGCCCTGTTCCTCGGATCCATCGCCGTGCTGCCGTACATCGTCTCGGCATTCATCCCGGGCACGAGCAACCTGCAGCTCGGCGGCACGAGCATCCTGATCATGGTGAGCGTGGTGGTCGAGACGCTGAAGCAGCTCGAGGCGCAGATGATGATGCGCCACTACGAGGGCTTCATCAGGTGACCGACGATCCCGGCGGGGGAGGCGGCACCGAGCGGCTGATCCTGCTGCTGGTCGGCGCCGTGGGTGCCGGCAAGGGAACACAGGCCGCGGCCCTGTCACGCGAGCTGGGGCTGGTGCATCTCGCCTCGGGCAACCTGTTTCGGGCGGCGCTCGCCGCGGGCACGCCACTCGGCGAGGCAGCCAGGGAGTACATGGAGAACGGCGAGCTCGTCCCCGATGAGCTGACGATCGCCATGTTCATGGAGGAGCTCGCCCAGCCCGCGGCCAGGGCCGGCGCGATCCTCGACGGCTTCCCGCGCACCGTCGGCCAGGCAAAGGCGCTCGACGAGACGCTGGCGGCCAACGGCGAGCGGATCCGGGCCGTGCTCTACATCGAGGTCCCCACCGAAACCCTGATCCGCCGCGTCGCCGGGCGCTGGGTCTGCCCGCAGTGCGGCACGCCGTACCACGAGGACACCGACCCGCCGCAGGTCGCCGGCCTATGCGACCGGGATGGCACCGCGCTCAGGCAGCGCGACGACGATCGGCCCGAGGTCGTCCGAGCCCGCCTCGAGAAGCAGGTCCCGCCGATGCTCGACGTCGTCGACCATTACGAGCGCGCCGGCATCGTCCATCGGCTCGACGGCACGCGGTCGATCGAGGACGTCACCGATGCCATCCTCGCCAAGGTCGGCGCGCGGGCGACGAGCTGACCGATGAGCATGCGCAGCACCGGAGCCGTCACGCTCAAGCGCGCCTCCGAGGTCGACAGGATGCGCGGCGCCGGCCAGATCCTGGCGGGCATCCTGGAGGTCCTTCACGCCGAGCTCCGACCGGGAGTGACGACCGGTGACCTTGACGACATCGCCGAGCGGATGATCCGCGACGCCGGCGCCATCCCGTCGTTTAAGGGATACGGCAGCAATCCGCCGTTTCCGGGCTCGATCTGCGCCAGCATCAATGACGAGGTCGTTCACGGCATTCCGTCGCATCGTCGGCGGCTCGCTGACGGCGACCTCGTCAGCATCGACATCGGCTGCATCCTGGATGGCTGGCATGCCGACTGTGCTCGCACCTGGACCGTCGGCCCGGTGCCGCGCGAGGTGAGCGAGCTGATCGACACCACGCGCAGGGGGATGGAGGCCGGGATCGCGGCCGCATTGCCGGGGAACCGGCTCGGCGACATCGGCCACGCCATCGAGAGCGTCGCCCGTCAGCACGGCTACGGGATCGTGCGGCCGTTCGTCGGCCACGGCATCGGGCAGTCGATGCACGAGGATCCCCAGGTGCCGAACTACGGTCGCCCGAGCACCGGGATCCGCATCGAGGCCGGGATGTGCTTCGCCATCGAGCCGATGTACAACCTCGGCGGCGACGAGGTGTTCGTTGACGATGACAACTGGACCGTGCGTACCGTGGATGGGAGCCTCTCGGCCCACTTCGAGAACACCATCGCGGTCACTTCCGTCGGGCCCGAGGTGCTCACCGAACGGCCATGACCCGCCTTGAACGACCCGACCGCGTTGCTGTATACTCTCCGTTCCGTGGGTCGCCCTGTGCGGCGGCCTTTCCGTGTGTCAATCCCATTTCCATTGATTGAACTTGAAACGAGGGTGCGTGTCGCTTGCCAAAGAAGGATGCCATCGAGGTTGAGGGAGAGGTCGTCCTTCCCCTTCCGAACGCGATGTTCAAGGTGCGCCTGGAGAACGGGCACGAAGTGCTCGCCCACATCTCCGGGAAGCTGCGCCAGAACTTCATCCGCATCCTTCCCGGTGACACCGTCCGCGTCGAGCTTTCCCCTTACGACCTCACCCGGGGTCGCATCACGTACAGGATGAGATGAAGGTTTCTGCGTCCGTCAAACCCCGCTGCGAGCGCTGCAAGGTGATCAAGCGCTCTGGTGTGGTGATGGTCATCTGCGTCATTCCCAAGCACAAGCAGCGGCAGGGCTAGGAGGAACGTGGCACGTATCGCCGGCGTCGACATTCCCCGCGAGAAGCGGGTGATCGTCAGCCTCACTTACATCCACGGCATCGGCCCGACTTCGGCCACGCGCGTCATCGGCGCGGCGAACGTGTCGCCCGATACGCGCGTCCGCGACCTGACGGAGGAGGAGGTCAATCGCCTGCGCGAGGTGATCGACCGCCAGTTCAAGGTCGAGGGTGACCTCCGCCGCGAGGTCAACATGAACATCAAGCGCCTGATGGAGATCGGCTCGTACCGAGGCCTCCGCCATCGGCGCAACCTGCCGGTCCGCGGGCAGCGAACCAAGACCAACGCCCGGCAGCGCCGAGGTCCGAAGAAGACCGTCGGCATCCGACGCAAGAAGTAACGGGAGTTCCATGGCAGAGCGTAAGCGAGCTCAGCGCAAGAAGCGCGAGAAGAAGAACGTGCCGGTCGGGCACGCGCACATCCAGTCGACGTTCAACAACACGATCGTGACGATCACCGACACGACCGGCAACGTCGTGTCCTGGGGCAGTGCCGGCCTGGTCGGCTTCAAGGGCTCCCGGAAGAGCACGCCGTACGCGGCTGCGCAGACGGCCGAGCTGGCTGCCCGACGCGCCATGGAAAACGGCATGCGACAGATCGAAGTCTTCGTGAAGGGGCCCGGCGGCGGTCGCGAACAGGCGATCCGCTCGCTCCAGACCGCTGGCCTCGAGGTGACCGCCATCACCGACGTCACGCCGATCCCGCACAACGGCTGCCGGCCGCCCAAGCGGCGCCGGGTCTGAGAGGGGATCGAACGACATGGCACGTTACAACGACGCCGTCTGCCGCATCTGCCGCCGCGAGGGGCTCAAGCTCTTCCTCAAGGGCAGCCGCTGCTACAGCCGCAAGTGCGCCTTCGAGCGCCGCAGCACGCCGCCGGGCATGAACACCATGCGCCGCCGCAAGGTGAGCGAGTTCGGCCTGCAGCTGCGCGAGAAGCAGAAGGTCCGCAAGAGCTACTCGGTCCTCGAGCGACAGTTCCGCAACTACTTCGAGAAGGCGGAGCAGCACAAGGGCATGACGGGCGAGAACCTGCTCCGCATGCTCGAGATGCGCCTCGACAACACCGTCTACCGGATGGGCTTCGCGTCGAGCCGTGCGCAGGCGCGCCAGCTCGTCAGCCATGGCCATTTCGCCGTCAACGGCCGCGCGACCAACGTCCCGAGCTTCGGGGTGAAGGTCGGCGACCGCATCGAGGTCCGCGAGAGCCGTCGCGGCCGCGAATATTTCAAGGTCGCCCCCGAGACGATGAAGGCGGCCCAGATCCCCGAATGGGTGAGCGTCGACCCGACGAAGCTGTCGGGGAGCGTCCTCTCCGAACCGGCGCGCGAGCAGATGCCGCTCGAGTTCAACGAGCAGCTCGTCGTCGAGTACTACTCGCGCTAGGAGTCAGATCCCTCTCATGATCGAACTAGAAACCACCCAGCCGGTTCAGGCTCCCGATCCGCACATCGAAGAGGTGCACGCGGAGGGCAACCTGAGCCGATTCGAGGTGACCCCGCTCCAGGAGGGGTACGGCATGACGCTCGGCAACGGCCTGCGTCGCGTCCTCCTGAGCTCGCTGGAGGGGGCCGCCGTCACCAGCGTCCAGATCGCGGGCGTCTTCCACGAGTTCAGCACGATCGAGAACGTCAAGGAAGACGTCACCCAGATCGTGCTCAACGTCAAGAAGCTGCGTCTCCGCTCGTTCGCGCGCCACGCCGTCACGCTCAAGCTCGTGAAGCGGGGCGCCGGACCGGTGACCGCCGCCGACATCGGCGAGTCCGCCGACATCGAGATCGTGAACCCTGACCTGGTCCTGCTCACGCTCGATTCCGACTCGGGATCGATCGAGATGGACCTGACGGTCGAGACCGGAATGGGCTATCGCCCGGCCGAGCACACCGAGGACATGCCGATCGGTGTCGTGCCGGTTGACGCGATCTTCTCACCGGTGCGACGCGTGAACTACCAGGTCGAGAAGACGCGCGTCGGCCAGATGACGAACTACGACAAGCTCGCCATCGAGATCGAGACCGATGGCACCACGACCGCCGAGGCGGCGCTCAGCCAGGCGGCCCAGATCCTGGTGCGCGAGTTCGGGCGGTTCGCCGAGATCGGCCGGCCGTCGATCGCCGGCGGCGATGCGGCCGCGCCGGCCCCGCCGAGCGCCAACCTGCTCGATGCGCCGATCGAAGAGCTCGATCTTCCGATGCGGGCCTATAACAGCCTGAAGCGGAACAGCATCACCAAGATCGGCCAGGTCCTGTCGCTGAGCGACGACGAGTTCCTGCGAATGCGCAACTTCGGACAGAAGAGCCTCGACGAGCTCAAGGAGCGCCTGGCGCTCCGCGGCTTCATCGCCCCCGAAGCGACCTCGATGAGCAGCGACGAGTCGGATCTCCCGGCGTCGGCGGAGCTCGACGAGGCGGCCGCAGCCGAGCTGGACCGGGAGTCCTGAGTCGGTGCCGCATCGGATCGCGGGGCGAAAGCTCAGCCGCACGCACGCTCATCGGCTCTCGATGCTCGGCAACCTCGCCGTGGCCATCCTGCGCTACGAGAAGGTGAAGACGACCGAGGCGAAGGCCAAGGAAGTGCGCGGCATGATCGACGGGATGATCACGCTCGCCAAGCGCGGTGACCTCCACGCGCGCCGGCAGCTCATCTCGAAGATGCCCCACGAGCCACTGATCGTCGAGAAGCTCCTGACCGAGCTGGCCGGCAAGTACGCCGACCGCTCCTCGGGGTATACGCGCATCGTGAAGCTGGGGCAGCGTCCGGGCGACGCGGCCTCGATGGTTCAGATCGAGCTCGTCTGAGGACGGGCACACTAGAAGACCGAAACGAACCGATGGCCGCCACCGCGCAGAAATGCGCACGAGCGGTGATCGAGTACGACGGAACGGCCTTCGCCGGCTCACAGGTCCAGCCGAACGCTCGGACCGTACAGGGTGAGCTGGAGAAGGCGCTTAACAGGCTGATCGGCGAGGCAACGAGAGTTCGTCTCGCCGGGCGAACCGATGCCGGGGTGCATGCCACCGGCCAGGTCGTGGCATTCTGTTACCGGCGAGCTCCTCGCGGCGGTGGCGGTCTGCCGGGGCTGCGACGACGGCTGAATGCCGCGCTGCCGCCCGACCTGACCGTGCGTTCACTCCGCGCGGCGGACGCGGGCTTCGATCCGCGGCGAGAGGCGCGCTGGCGCGTCTATCGCTACCGGATCCTCCTCAACGGGGCCCGACATCCGCTCGAACGGCACCGGACGCTCGAGATCGACGAACCGCTCGACGCGGCCGCCATGCGCGCGGCGGCGGCGCGCATGCTCGGCGAGCGCGACTTCGCGGCGATGGGCGCCGACGCGCGCGGCCGGACGGTGCGGCATCTCGCCGAGCTACGGGTCGTGCGACGGGGCGATCTCCTCGAGATCCGCGTGACGGCGAACGCCTTCCTGCGGCGCATGGTGCGCAGCATCGTGGCCCTCCTGATGGAGGTAGGTCGCGGCCGGCTCGCGCCGGAGGCGGTCGACGGGGTGCTCGAGGCGGGCGCACGTGCGCTCCACGGGCGCGCCGCTCCACCGAGAGGGCTCACGCTCGAACGCGTCATCTACACATCAGCCACGAAACCGAAGAACGAACGAGCCGGCCACCCAACCAGGGCGGCCGGAACCAACCAAGGCAGGACCGGAGAGCAGGCAACGTGAAGACCTATGCCGTCAAGGCGAGCGAGATCGAGCGCAGCTGGTGGGTCGTCGACGCGACCGGCCAGACTCTCGGCCGGCTGGCGACGCGCGTCGCCACGCTGCTCGAGGGCAAGCACAAGCCGATCTACTCGCCGCACCTGGACACCGGCGACCACGTGGTCGTCCTGAACGCACGCAAGATCAAGGTCACCGGCGACAAGCTGCGGCAGAAGAGCTACTTCCGCCACTCGAACTATCCGGGCGGCCTCCGCGAGGAGAGCCTCGGGACGCTCCTCGAGCGAAAGCCCGAGCTCGTGATCGAGCGCGCCGTGAAGGGCATGCTGCCCCAGAACCGGCTCGGCCGATCGATGTTCAAGAAGCTGAAGGTATACAGCGGCGCGGACCATCCGCACCAGGCTCAGCAGCCCACCGCTGTCGAGCTGTAGAAGAGAGGACGATCCGTGAGCACCAACTATGTCTACGGCACCGGACGGCGCAAGACCGCCGTCGCGCGCGTGCGCCTGCTGCCCGGTGACGGGAGCATCGTCGTCAACGGCAAGCCCGCCGCCGAGTACTTCGGGGGCGCGTCGCCCGAGGGCGCGATTCAGCTTCCGTTTCGGGTGACCGAGACCGAGGGCCGCTACTCGGCCAGCGTGCTCGTCGCCGGCGGCGGCGTGTCCGGCCAGGCGGGGGCCATCCGTCACGGCATCGCGAGGGCCCTGCTCAGCGCCCATCCCAACGCGAGGGCCGCGCTCCGCGGAGCGGGCCTTCTGACCCGCGACCCGCGAGCCAAGGAACGGAAGAAGTTCGGCCTGAAGCGCGCCCGCAAGGCACCGCAGTACACGAAGCGCTAGCAACAACCAGCGCGCCGCTCACGTCCTCACCCACATGGGCCCCGGCCGGAAGGCCGGGGCTCCTTTGGTATCATCGAGAGCCTCCGCACGCACCGAAACGCAGGCAATACGCCAATCGTGATCGACGCGATCCAGAATTTCTTCCACACCTATCTTCGTGACAGCTGGACGTCGATCATCGACATCGGGCTGGTGGCGATCGTCATCTACTGGCTCTTCATCCTGATTCGGGGCACGCGCGCGGTCCGGATCGTCATCGGCCTCTCGATCCTCTACCTGGTCTACCTGGCCGCGATCCTCTTCCACTTCGACCTGCTGCGCCGGCTGATGGAGACCGCGGCGGTGGTCGGCCTCTTCGCGGTCGTGGTCGTCTTCCAGCCGGAGCTGCGGCGCGCGCTCGAGCAGATCGGCCGCATCGGCTCCGTCAACCGCTTCTTCGTCAGCACGGAGGTCGCCGGCGCCGAGCGCGTCGCCCGCGAGATCAGCCGCGCCGCCCGTATCCTCGCCGGATCGCGCCACGGCGCGCTCATCGTCCTCGAGCGCGAGACGGGCCTCCAGGACCTCGCGGCGGAGTCCGGCGTGCCAGTCCACGCCGACCTGCGCGCCGAGCTGCTGGTGACGATCTTCTACCGGGGCACTGCCCTCCACGATGGGGCGGTGATCATCTCGGGCGAGAAGATCAGCTCGGCCGGCGTGCTCCTGCCGTTGAGCCAGAACGTGCTCGACTCGGAGCGCTACGGCACCCGGCACCGTGCAGCGATCGGCATCAGCGAGCAGACCGATGCGGTCGTGGTCGTGGTCAGCGAGGAGACCGGCTCGATCAGCCTGGTCGTCCGCGGCCGGATCGAGCGCAACCTGACAGAGGAGCAGCTGCGGCGACGCATCTTCAACCTGATCCGGCCACAGGCCCCGCGTCGCGCCGTGCCGTTCCTGCGCCGCTCGCTCGAGGGCCGCTGGCAGGTCGGCCAGGGCGAGCCCGCGCGGGACGAGCCGATCGATCCCGATGCGCGCGTCGTGACTCCCGCGCCGGACAGCCCCGCGGCCCGGCGCTGACATGGGCCTCCTGCTCCGCAACTGGCACTTGAAGCTGTCGGCCGTGATGCTCGCGACCGTGCTCTACACCGGCCTCGTCTTCTCCGGATCCTTCTCGGATCGGACGATCCCCGTCCGCATCGACGACATCAACCAGCCGAACAGCTCGCAGGTGCTGAGCGGCGACTTCGGAACGGTCAACGTCACGTATCGGACCTCGAACGAGCTGTCCGACACGATCGGAGCGCAGGCGTTCGTTGCCACCGTCGACCTTTCGCAGTACGACATGGAGCGAGCACCGGAGCCGCAGGTGCTCGAGGTGGTGGTGGCCGCCCTGCCCGAGGGGGTCGAGATCCTGTCGACGGAGCCGAGGACGGTGCGCGTGACCATCGATCGGATCGAGACGAAGACGGTCCCGGTCGAGGTCGACCCGGGCGTCATCCCGGAGGGACTCGAAATCGACGATCCCGTGCTGAGCCAGGACGAGGTCGAGATCCGCGGAGCCTCGTCGGTCGTCGGCCTTGTCGACCGCGCGCTGGCCAGGATCCGGATCGATGGGTCGGGGATCGACTTCAATGAACCCGTGCAGCTCGTCGCCGTCGACGTGGCGGGGCAGGAAGTCGACGTGCCGGTCGACATCGAGCCCGAGACGGTGTCGGTGCAGGTCGGCGTGCAACCGACCGAGACGACGCAGACGGTCCCCGTGCGGCCGGACATCACCGGCACGCCGGCACCGGGCTTCGCGCTCGAGTCGCTCGCCATCGATCCGTCGCTGGTCACCATTCGTGGGCTGCCGGACGTGCTGGCCGCCATCAACGAGGTGCTGACGGAGCCCCTCAGCATCGACGGCATCTCGAGCGACCAGGACTTCGAGACCGGGCTGGTGCTGCCGGAGGGCACCCGGCTGGCCGATGGGAGCGACGCTTCGGTGGTCACGGTCAGCGCCGGCATCGGTCCATCCGTCTCGAGCCGCACGTTCGTGGTCGGCGTCGTGTGCACCGGAGAAGGCGGCAACTCGTGCGTGCCGGCGATCGCCCAGCTGACGGTCACCCTGAGCGGTCCGGGCGACACGCTCTCCGCACTGTCCGCGGGCGACGTGACCCCAGCGCTCGACGTGAGCGGCCTGCCGCCGGGTACCTACGCGCTGCAGCCGGTGATCGGTGGGCTGCCCGACGGCATCGAGCTGCTGCGCATCAACCCGGGGACGGTCTCGGTCACGATCTCGGCCCCCGCGCCCACGCCGACGCCCGCGCCATAGATGGCGGGACGGTTCGGAACTGACGGGATCCGTGGTGAGGTCGGCTCGGAGATCACCGTCGACCTGGCGCTCGCGCTCGGACGGGCGGTCGGTCATTCGTTCGGAACCGCGGGCGAGAGCGTCCTGATCGGTCGCGACACACGGCGGTCGGGCGAGATGCTGTCGGCAGCTCTCGCGGCAGGGGTGACCGCCGCGGGCGCCGACGTCGTCGACCTTGGCGTCGTCACCACGCCATGCCTGGTCCACGCGTCCGGCGAAGCCGATGCCCCGGCGATCATGGTCTCCGCCTCCCACAATCCGGCGCCGGATAACGGGCTCAAGGTCATTGTCGGCGGGCGCAAGCTCGACGACGCCGCCGAGCAGGAGCTCGATCGGCTCATCGACGACCCGTCAGGCGGCCCGCACCTGCCCAACGCGGCGCTCGGGCGCAGCCGTCCGGACCGCGGCGCGGTGGCCAGCTATGAGCGCCACCTGGCCGAGATCGCCGGTGACGCCTTCGCGGGGCTGAAGCTGGGCGTCGACTGCGCCAACGGCTCTGCCAGCGTGATGGCGCCGGACCTGTTCCGCTCGCTCGGGGCCGAGGTGACGGTGCTGTTCGACGCGCCGGACGGCACCAACATCAACGACGGTTGCGGGTCGACGCATCCGGATCGGCTCGCCGAGACGGTCTCGGCGGCCGGCCTCGACATCGGCTTCGCCTTCGACGGCGATGCCGATCGGCTCATCGCGGTCGACGAGCGCGGGCGGCTGGTGGATGGCGACGCCGTGATGGGAATCTGCGCCCTCGCCCGGCTGGCGGACGGCACGCTCCGCAACAAGGTCCTGGTGGTGACCGTCATGACCAACGGCGGCCTCGAGCGGGTCGTGCGTCAGGCAGGAGGCAGGATCATCCGAACACCCGTGGGCGACCGCCACGTCTTCGCGGCAATGGAGCGCGAGGACGCGGTGCTCGGCGGCGAGCAGTCGGGGCACATCATCTTCCGCGATCGAGCGACCACCGGGGACGGCCTGCTCACCGGCATCGAGCTCGTGCGCGCCATGCGCGCCGCGGATCGCCCACTCTCGGAGCTCGCCGACCTGATCCCGAGATTGCCGCAGGTGATGCTAAACTCAGTCGCCAGCCGCAGAGACGACTGGCAGGACGACCCGGACTTCTCGGCCGCCGTCGAGCGTGCCACCGCGGTGATGGGGGATCGCGGACGGGTTCTGGTCCGCCCATCCGGCACCGAGCCCAAGATCAGGGTCATGGTCGAGGGCGACGACGCCGACGAGATCGAACGCATCGCCCGCGAGCTTGCGACGCTTGCCGAGGAACGGTTGAACTGAGCCGGCTTAGCCGGAGGAGGCCACATGTGCGGCATCGTCGGGTACGTCGGGCCGCGTGACGCGGCCCCCATCCTGCTCGAGGGCCTGCGCCGTCTCGAGTACCGCGGGTACGACTCCGCGGGGATCGCCATCCTGACCGAGGCCGGCGACGTCTTCATCGAGAAGAAGGCGGGGAAGCTCTCCAACCTGACCGAGCACCTGAACGGTGACGCGCCGGCCGGACACCCGGGCATCGGCCATACCCGATGGGCAACCCACGGCCAGCCCAACGACGAGAACGCCCACCCGCACGTCGACTGCAGCGGAAAGCTGGCGCTGATCCACAACGGGATCATCGAGAACTACGCCGAGATCAAGGACCGCCTGGTGGCGCAGGGGCATCGGTTCAGCTCGGAGACCGATACCGAAGTCCTCGTCCACCTGATCGAGACGAAGTACTCCGGCGACCTGGTCGACGCAGTCCGCCAGGCGCTGAACGAGGTGCGGGGCGCGTACGCCATCGGCGTCATGCACACCGAGCATCCCAACCGCATCGTTGGCGCGCGGATGAACGTGCCGCTCATCGTGGGGCTCGGTGAGGGCGAGGGATTCCTTGCCAGCGACGTGCCGGCCATCCTCGAGCACACCAAGAACATGATCATCCTGCACGAGGGCGATATCGCCGACATCACCCCCGAAGGCACCCGAATCTCGGCGCTCGACGGGACCGAGCTGCATCGTGACGTGACCGAGATCCACTGGGACATCGACGCCGCCGAAAAGGGTGGCTTCGCGCACTTCACGCTCAAGGAGATCTACGAGCAGCCTCACGCCATCCAGGAATGCCTGCGCGGACGGGTCGACGGCGCCGGCAACGTGAACCTGGCGGAGCTCGCGGCGATCGAGGGCAAGCTCAGCCGGATCGAGCGGGTTTACGTCGTCGGATGCGGGACGGCGAGCTATGCGGCGCACGTGGCCGCCTACCTGATCCAGGACTGGGTCGGTCTGCCGGCCACCATGCAGGTCGGCTCCGAGATGCGCTATAGCCCGCCACCGATCGACGAGCGGACGCTGGTGATCGGCGTCAGCCAGTCGGGGGAGACCGCGGACACGCTTGCCCCGCTGAAGATGGCCGAGGAGCGGGGGGCGACGGTCATCGTCGTGACCAACGTCGTCGGCAGCGCCATCACCCGCGAGGCCGATGCGGTCTGCTACCTGCAGGCCGGTCCCGAGATCGCGGTCGCCAGCACGAAGGCCTTCGTCACCCAGGTGCTCGTGCTGCAGATGATCGCGCTGCACCTGGCACGCCTGCGCGGCACGCTCACCGATAACCGGCGGCGAACCTACGGCCAGGCGCTCAGGAGCCTGCCACGCCAGGCAGCGGAGACGTTGAAGCTCGCGCCACAGATCAAGAAGCTGGCTCAGCGGTACGCGCACGTGCGCGACTTCATCTTCATCGGCCGCGGGGTTGGCTTTCCGATCGCCATGGAGGGTGCGCTGAAGCTGAAGGAGCTCAGCTACGTCCACGCCGAGGGCTATGCCGCCGGTGAGCTCAAGCATGGTCCGATCGCGCTGCTCGATCCGGAGACGCCGCTGGTTGCGATCGCCACCAAGGGTGCGATCTACGACAAGGTCGTGAGCAACGTCGCGGAGGCGCGAGCGCGGTCCGCCCCGGTGATCGCCATCGCCACCGAGGGCGACGACCAGATCGACCGCTACGCTCACGACGTGATCTACGTTCCTGACGTGCCGGAGCCGATCAGCCCGGTCATCGTCGTCCTGCCGCTCCAGCTGCTCGCGTACGAGGTCGCGGTCGCCCGCGGCACCGATGTCGACCAGCCGCGCAACCTGGCCAAGTCGGTCACCGTCGAATAGCCCGCGGCAGCCGTACATGAGCCGCCACGAGATCGGGATCGACCTGATCGACATCGACCGCATCCACGCCCTGCTGGGGCGCTTCCCGGATCGGTTCCGCCTGCGCGTGCTGACGGAGAACGAGCAGCGGTACTGCGGGCGCAGGGTGGAGCGCATCGCCGGGCGCTGGGCGGCCAAGGAGGCGATCAGCAAGGTGCTGGGCCTCGGCGTCCGGGGAGTGGGCTGGCGGGAGATCGAGATCCTTCCGAACCGGGCTGGTGCCCCGCAGGTCTACCTCCACGAGCGAGCCGCGCGGCGCGCCGAGGCGATGAACCTCGACGAGGTGAGCGTCTCGATCTCGCACGAGCGCCACATGGCCGTCGCCGTTGCCGTCGCTCACCGACTCCACGATTGACCGAGCGCGAGATGCCCGCCACCCGCGCCCGATCGCTCACGCAGCGCTGGGTCGCCGCGAATCTGCCCGCGCGACCGGCACGCGCGCACAAGGGCGACTTCGGGCGTCTGCTCGTGGTCGCCGGATCGACGGAGTATCCGGGCGCGGCGATGCTCACCGGGCTGGGCGCGATGCGTGCCGGTGCGGGCGTCGTCCGCGTCGCGGTGGCTGAGTCGGTGGCCGCCCGACTGGCGGGCGCCGTGCCGGAGCTGACGTGGATGGTGCTCGACGAGGAGGCGCCCGGCCTGATCGCGCCGAGCGGCTGGCGCCGCGTCACCACCGAGGCGGCCGACTACGACGCCGTGGTCGTCGGACCGGGCCTCGGCCGCCAGCCGGCGACACAACGACGCGCCCGCAACCTGGTGGCAGGCCTGCGCGTCCCCGCCGTGATCGACGCCGATGGGCTCAATGCGCTGGCCGACGGAAGGAGCTGGTGGACCGGGCTGCATGGGCCCCTGGTCCTGACCCCGCATCCCGGTGAGTTCGGCCGGCTCGTACGCGGCCAGGCCCCTCCGAGCGACGATGACGGCGCCCGCTCGCTGGCCGCGGTCGAGGCCGCCGAGCGCTGGGGGCAGGTCGTGGTGCTGAAGGGGGCCAACACGGTCGTGGCCGGGCCGGACGGCGAGCTGCTGCGCTCCGAGGTCTCGTCGCCGGCGCTGGCCACCGCTGGCTCCGGAGACGTGCTGGCGGGCGTCATCGGTGCGTTCCTGGCCGGTGGGCTGCCGCCATTCATCGCGGCCGGCTGCGGTGTGGCGGTCCATGGCGCCGCAGGGCTGCTGGCCGAGGATCGGATCGGCCGGACGGGCGTCATGGCCAGGGACCTGGCGACCCTCCTGCCGGCGGCGATCGAGAAGCTGCGCGGCGGCAGCGAGTGACGGTCCCGGGCAGCCCGCATCGGGCGTGGATCGAGGTCGATCACGCGGCGATTCGGTCGAACCTCGGCGTGATCCGGGGCCTGGCGCCCGGGGCCCAGGTCATCGGTGTCGTCAAGGCGAACGCCTACGGCCACGGCGCGGTGCCGGTGGCGCGCACGCTGGTCGGCTCGGGTGTCGAGCGCCTGGCGATCGCCACGATCGACGAGGCGATCGAGCTTCGCGGGGCCGGGATCGACGTCCCGCTGCTGCTGCTGTGGGGGATCGGCCCCGACGAGGCCTCGATCGTCACGCAGCAAGGACTCGAGCCGATCGTGTACGACGACCGCGCCATCGAGCTCCTCGAAGCCGCGGGGGCGCGCGACGGTGTGCGCGTCGGCGTGCACCTCAAGGTCGACTCCGGACTGGGACGCCAGGGCGCGGCGCCCGACGACGCGATAGCCCTCGCCGGCCGCATCGCGCGCAGCCGCAACCTGCGCCTGGTTGGCACGATGAGCCATCTCGCCGTGCCGGGGGAGGACGACGCCTACACCGAGGTCCAGGTCCTGCGGCTCGCCAGGGTCCTGGACGGCATGCGATCGGCCGGCGTCGACCCCGGGATCGTGCACGTGAGCGCCAGCGGCGGGCTGCTGGCCGGTGCGCTCACCTTCGCCGATGCGGTTCGCCCCGGCCTCGCGCTCTACGGCCTTCAGCCCTCGTGGGCCGCCGATCGCGACGCCGGCCTGGTGCCCGCGCTCAGCCTCCGGGCGCGCCCGCTTCGCCTCTTCGAGCTGGCGGCGGGCGAGGCGATCGGCTACGGGCTTCGCTTCCGGGCGACCAACGACACGCGCATCGCAACCCTCGGCATCGGCTATGGCGACGGGTGGCCGCGGGCCCACGCCAACAACGGCTGGGTGCTGGTTCGCGGCCGTCGCGCGCCGGTCGTCGGTGCCATCAGCATGGACGGCTTGACCGTCGATCTGGACGGAATCGATGGTGTAACCTACGGCGACGAGTTCGTCCTGATCGGAGCGCAGGACGGTGCGCGGATCACCGCCGACCAGGTGGCCGCCGAGCGACGAACGATCAATTACGAAGTGACGACCGCGCTGCGCGAGCGTCTCCCGCGGCTCCATCGGGGAATCGACTGACCGCGGCGCCGGCCCGAGAACGAAGGCACGCATGGCACGCATCGAGATCGACGTCTGGCAGGGGGAGATCGCGGAGCTCGAGGTCGACGCGCTCGTCGTTCCCGCCAACGAGTCGCTCTTCATGACATCGGCCGTCGCCGCCTCGGTCAAGCGCCATGGCGGCGAGGATATCGAGCGCGACGCGGTCTACCAGGGACCGGCCGGTCCCGGGACTGCGATGGCGACACAGGCGGGCTCGCTGGCCGCGGCCTACGTCATCCATGCCGTCGGCGTTGGCCACGATCGCATCGCCGATCGCGAGCGGCTCGCGGCGGCCATCCGCACCGCCCTTGCGTTCGCCGAGCCGCTGCAGCTGCGCCGCCTGGCCTTCTCGCTCATCGGGGTCGAGCACGGTGCGTTCACTCCTTCCGAGGCCGCCGAGGTCCTCATCGATGAGCTCACCGGCCCAGAGCGGCGGCTGCCCGAGACGATTGTCATCGCCACCGCCAACGCTGCCGAGACGCTGGCGGTCACCGCCGCGCTGGCATCGCGCCGCGCGCACGTGACGTGAGCGGGGGTCCCGCGCGGCGGATCGCGAACGAGCTTGGACGCCGGGGGCTGGCTGCGCCCGCCCGCCTGCTCCTCGACGCCCACCGGCCTCTCGCCCCGCTGCTCTCTGACGCCGGGGCCGCGCTCGGCCCGCTGCTGCGGACCGTCGGCGGGCCTGCGATCGACGACGTGAGCCGCCTGCTCGACAGCGAGGTCGGCATGGAGCTGCTCATCGCCGAGCTCGACGACGCCGGGGATCGCGATGCCCGGTCCGGCTGAGCTGCTCGGTCGCCTCGTCCGCTTCGTCGGTGAGATCCTCGGCGCATCGTCGCTCCGATTCGAGATCGGGCCAACCCTGGTCGTGCTCGGCGTCGTCCTCGTGCTGCTCCAGCTCGTGGCACGACCGATCAGCCGCTGGGTGACCTCTGACGCGGCCGGCCTCGCCGGCGTCGGTCGCGCGATGGCGCTGGCGGCGGAGTCGGGGACCGATGCGGTGGTCTCGCTTGGCGGCGCCGGGATCACGCGCGGCACCGATGCCCTCGGCAGACTCCAGACGCTCGCGGCGCTTCCGATTCTGGGGCACGTGGCGCGCGCCGCGGCCCGTAGCGGCATCCCGTTGCGCGTGCTCACCAATGACCCGATCGCGGGCGTGATGGCGTCGGCCGCGGTCGAGGCGGCCCACCAGTCGACCGCGACGCCCGAGCGCCACGGCCGATCGCGAATCGTGATGGTCGGAGAAGGCCGTTCGACGATCGCCGGCCTGGCGATGACCACGCGCGCACGACCTGCGGCCGCCTTCGCGATCGGCAGCCTCCGCGAGGAGGCACTCCTGCATCTCGACGGGATGCGCGCCGGCGCCGGATCGCTCGCCACGGCGAGTGCGGAGGCCGCACAGGCATCGTCCCTCCTCCTCGGCGGCGGAGCCGTCCTCATCGGCCCAGAGCCGTACCAGGCGGGCGCCGACCTGCGCTCAGACGTCGAGGAACGCACGATGGTGCTGGCGGCCAACCGGCTGATCGGGCTTGCGATCGCCGTCATCCTGATCGGATCGATCCTCGCCCTGGCGGGGATTCTCGACCTCGCCGACTTCCTGGCCGGGACCGGTCGCGGGTGAGGCGTCCGACACTTACTGCGCTGGTCGTCCTCGTCGGCCTCGTGCTGATGGCCGACCTGCTCGTGGTCAACACCGCGCTCGATCAGGTGGCGGGGGTCGTCATCGATGCGGCCATCCTGGTCGCTGCCGGCGCCGCCCTTGCCGCGGTCGGCGCGCTTGGCGCCCGTCGGGCCATCGACCTCTGGCGTCGCCGCGGTGATCCGATCGCCGCCGCGCTCGTGCTGGTCGGAATGGCCGCGATGCTCGTCGGGGGGCTTCGGCCTGGCGCGACCGGCGTCAGCGATCCCGCCGTGCAGTGGCTGCTTGCCGCGCTCCTCGTCCCGATCGGTGCCTCGCTCTTCGGCCTGCTGTTCATCACGACCCTGGCCGCCGCCAGGCGCTCGCTCGCGATGCGCAACCGAGAGGGGACGCTCCTCGTCTCGGTGGCGCTGGTGACGACCATCCTGCTGGTTCCCCTGTCGGGGAGCTTCGGCGCGTCGCTTGCCAATGCCGCGGGATGGTCGATCAGCGTCCCGATCGGAGCGGTCTTTCGTGGCCTCCTGATCGGGATCGGGCTGCTGACCGCCGTGTACGCGGCACGCACGCTGCTCGGCATCGGTGCTGCCGATGAGTGAGCGAGTTCGGCGCCTGTCGCGGCTGGCGCCGATCCTCCTGGTCGCTGCCCTGGCCGCGGCGTGGTTGCTACCCAGCGTCGCCTGGCTGCGCCTCTCGCCGCCCGATCCGCTGGCCGCCGACCGAATGACGGCGGCCCTCGATGCGCTCGGTGACGAGCCACGCGTCCTGGTCGGCTTCGACGCTGACCTGGGCACCTACTCGGAGATTCGGCCGACCGTTCGTGCGCTGCTCGCGGACCTGATTGCGCGGCGCGCTCGACTCGCCTTCGTGAGCCTGACGGCGGAAGGACGGGCGCTCGCATCGGCCGAGCTCGCGCGGCTCGGACGCGGAGAGGCGGACGCGGAGCGGCTCATCGACCTCGGCTTCATCCCCGGTGCAGAGGCCGGACTCGTGGACCTCAGCCGTGACCTCCGGCCGCCCGAGCCGGGGAGCGGGGAGTTTGCCGGCGAGGTCGGCGCCGAGGGCATCGACGCCTTCGGGGCGGTGCTCGTCATCGGCGGCAACGACGTCGGGCCGCGCAGCTGGATGGAGCAGGTCGCCACGCGGATCGGCGATATCCCGTTCCTGGCGGTCACCCCGACGATCCTGCTGCCGGAAGTCCAGCCGTACCTCGCCAGCGGTGGGCTGGCAGCTCTGCTCGGCACGCCGGGTGACGGCACCGCCTACCGGGCGAGCCTCGATTCCGGCAACCTCGGGCGGCTCGCCGATCCGAGCGAGCCACGACCGCTCCCCGTGCTGGTCGGCCTGCTCGTCGCCATCGCCGTGCTGGGCCAGGCCCTCGCCGCTCGGGCGGTCGACTACCTTCGCATCTCCAGGGCGCGTGAGGTCGGATGAGCGGCTTCTTCGGCACCTCAACGGCCGATATCGTTGCCACGTGGGTCGCGGCGATCGCGACGCTGGTCGTGTTCGGGGCCCTGATCGGGGAGCGCCGGCTGTTCGGGTGGTCGCAGCACCTCCTGGCCGGGCTGGCGACCGGATTCCTGGCGCTGATCGTCCTGACCGATGTCGTCGGGCCCCGGCTCGTGCAGCCGATCCTCGCCGATCCCACGGGCCGACCCGAACTGTGGGTGGGGGTTGCCCTCGTGGCCACGGCAGCTGGTGCGCCGTGGCTGCCACGGCAGCTCTCGGTCATCCCCGTCTCGATCGCGATCGGGGCGCTTGCGGCCTTCGCCCTCGGCGGTGCCGTGATCGGGACGCTGCTGCCGCAGCTCGACGCGGCCGTGGTCCGGCCGGGCGGCAGCGCGGCGGCGACGGTGGTCGGCGCGCTGGCCGCGGTGGTGACCGGCCTCGTGCTGATCGGTTTTCTGCACGGCGTGCCGCGGGGACGCGTCCTGACGATCGCCGCGACGGCCGGGCGCTGGCTCCTGATCGGCGGGATCGGCGGTTGGCTCGGATTCATGATCCTGTCGAGGCTGATCCTGCTGGTCGATCGGATCGGGTTCCTGCTCGGCGACTGGTTGGGACTCGTGCCATGAGCGAGACGCTCGTTCGAGCAGAAGTGGCGCTGCTGGTCGACGTGGGCTCAGCCTGGGCCAAGGCCGGGGTGATCGGCCGGGTACGGGGCCGCTGGCGCCTCGTGGCCCACGCCGCACAGCCGACGGCGTGGGGTGCGACCGCCTTGCGACGCGCGCTCGTCGACCAGCTGGTGGCATCGGCCGATCCGCGCCTGGTGGATCGCCTCGATGACCTCCTCGCCGATGCCAACCGGATCGAGTGCCACACGGCGCAACGGCCGGCCCGGCTCGCGATCGTGGCCGTCTCGCGCGAGCTGTCCGGCAGCGCGGCGCGACGGGCCGCCGAGGCGGCCGGCTGGCACGTGGTCGAGGTGGTCACGTTCGACGACGGCCGTACGCTGGCCGATCGGCTCGCGACGCTGCAGGCCGCCGACGTCGACGCGTGGCTGATCGCGGGTGGGTTCGACGACTCTCGGAGCCCGCGGGCGCTCGAGGCGGGCGCGCTCGTCGCGGCGGCACGGCGCGCTGGCGGCGGCCCGGTGATCTGGGCCGGTTCCGCAGCACTGGCCGATGAGGTCATCGATCTCTTCGAGCCCGGAGCGGCATCGGCGGTGGCCAATCCACGGCCGGACGCCCGTCGCGACGAGCCCGATGCGCTGCGCGCGCGGATGAGCGAGCTCCTGCGCGACGCGGTCACGCCGGAAGACGAGACGCACCTCTCGTCGGTCGCCTTCCCGCGCGCCATCGGGGCGCTGGCGTCAGCCACCGGCCTGCGGATCCTGGGCGTCGACCTCGGCGCCAGGTCGGCTACCCGCGCGCTGGCCGAGCCGGATGGGACGGTGGCGAGCCGCGTGCACGCCCGCGGCGGACTGGCCGGGGTCGTGCTCGCACAGGGCGCCGCAGCCCGCGTTTCCCGGCTGGCGGGCGATGCGGGCGAGGAGGCCGCGGTGGCCGACCTGCTCCAGACGCTCCGCGCTCGACCGACGACCCTTCCGCAGACGCCAGAGGAGCTCTCCGCCACCCAGGCCGCGGCACGCGTTCAGCTGGCAGCCATGCTCGAAGAGGGCGTGTCCGGATCGCTCGACCTGGTGATCGGCGCTGGACGCACGATCGCCGCCGCGCCGCATCCGTCCCAGGCCGCCCGGATCCTGCTGGACGGCATCCGCCCCGTCGGAGTCACGCAGCTCGCGGTCGACGCCGCCGCCGTGCTCGGGCCACTCGGATCCCTGCCTGATGACGAGATCCGGGAAGGGCTCTCGCTGCTGGGGCAGGATCTGCTCGTCCCGCTCGGAACCTCGATCGTGTGTCGCGGTGGAGAGCAGGGCCGCGTGGCGATGCGCGTGACCGTCCATCGGTCAGGATGGCCGACCCAGTCGCCGATCGAAGTGCGCGTGGGCCAGCTCATGGTCGTCCCCCTGCCACGCGGTCAGGAGGCGGAGCTCACGATCGAGCCGCTGAGCGGCGTCAGCCTCGGTGGATCGCGACGCTCCCCACGGATCCAGGCCAACGCCACCGGTGGCGCGGTCGGCCTGATGCTCGATGCCCGTGGCGTCCCGATCACGCTGCCGAAACGCGGCGACGACCGTCGCGAGGTCCTTGCGGGGTGGCGTGACACCCTCATGCGCGAGGCCCCTTCGAGCTCGGAGCGCGTGGCATGAGCGTCGTTCACCGTGTCCGCCTCCCCGTCGGCGCCCTGCCGCAGGTCGAGGTCGGGCACCACGTCGAACCGGCCGAGGTGCTTGCGACCAGGCGCGCGCCGCAGGGCGGGATGACCCTGCCGGTGGCCGCTCCGCTGCGCCGTTCGGCTGCCGCCGCCGCGACGTGCGTCGTTGCTCGGCCCGGCGCGAGCCTCGAGGCGGGGACCATCCTGGCCACCGATGGCCGCGGCCGGCAGGTCCGCGTGCCCGAGGCCTGCATCTACCTCGGCTATGACCTCGACGACGGTTCGGCCATGATCGCGCCGCTGTCGGGCAGCGAGCCCGTGCTCGGTCACGTGCGGGGCGAGGTCATCGCGGTCGAGCCTGAGGCGATCGAGCTGAGGGTGGCCGGCGCGCTGGTGACCGGCGTCGGGGGTAGCGGCAACGCGGTTCACGGCGAGCTCCGGATCGCGGTCCACGAACCGGGCGAAGAGCTTCGGGCGGGCGCCATTGACGTCGGCGCCACCGATCGCATCATCGTTGGAGGTTCGCGAGCTTCGGCCGAGACGCTGACACGGGCGCGCGCGATGGGGGTTGCCGGCATCGTCCTCGGCGGCGTGCTGGACAAGGAGCTTCGCGACTTCGAGGCCACCCAGCAGCGGCGACGCGAGGTGGGCGGGGTGCGCGGCGACTTTGCCGTGATCCTGCTCGAGGGCTATGGAAAGGTGGGGTTCGACCCCGGCCTGTTCGGCTGGTTCCGCAGTCACGAAGGCAGGATGGCGAGCCTCTTCGGCGAGGCGGCCCGCCTGTATGTCTACGACGCCGGCCCGCCACCGCTGCGACGCGTGCTGCCGCGCCCCGGCGAGCGCATCATCGCTCACCGCCGGCCCCATGCCGGGCAGGGCGGCGAGCTGGTCCGCGTGCTCGATCACCTGCACGCCTTCGCGTCCGGCGTCGTTGGTCGCGCGGCCCTCGTTCGATTCGAGGACGGACACACGGCGCTCGTGCCGCTGGCCAATCTCGAGGCAACCGAGCCGCTGACGGGCGACTGAGCTGCGCTTCCTATACTGGCCGGCATGGAGCGATCGACGGCGCCCGCGATCCTCGCCGGCTCGCGTGTGAGCGGCGGGCCGGAAGAGACGTCCGAGATCGGACGTCGGATCGGCGCGGCCGCAGGCCCCGGGACCGTCGTGGCCCTCACCGGTGAGCTCGGCGCAGGCAAGACCCAGCTGGCGAAGGGGCTCGCCAGCGGGCTGGGCGTCACGACCGTCGTCAACAGCCCGACGTTCGTGCTCATGAACGAGCACGTGGGGCGGCTGCGGCTCTATCACATCGACGCCTACCGCCTGGCGGACGGCGAGGAGGCATCGGCGGCCGGGCTGTTCGACGAGCGACATGCCGATGGGCTCACGGTCGTCGAATGGGCGGATCGACTCGAGGACTGGCTGCCGGCCGATCGGCTCGAGATCCACCTGGAAACCCCGCCCGATGCGCCGACGCGGCGCCTCCTGCGATGGAGGGCCGTCGGCCCCGACCACGAGCGGCTGGCGACCGAGGCACTTCGCGCGTCGTGATCATCGCCATCGACGGCGCCTCGACGGACCTGTCGCTCGCGCTGGCCGAGCCCGACGGCAGTCCGCTCGGCGACGACGCCTGGAGCAGCCAGCAACGCCAGTCGGCGGAGCTGCTGCCACATCTGCTGGCGCTGCTCGCACGGCTTGAGCGGCCGCTGAACGCCGCGACCGTCGTCGCGGTTGGGGCGGGTCCCGGATCGTTCACCGGCCTGCGGGTGGCGATGGCGCTCGCCAAGGGCCTGGCGCTCGGCCTTGGCGTCCCGATCGTCGGCGTTCCGAGCCTCGAGGCGTGGCTCGACGCCGAGCCGGATGCCACCGGCGCCGTCGCGCGAGCCGGCGCCCGGGAGGCCTACCTGCTGGAGCGTGGAGCTGGAGCGCCCCGCATCGTCGATCGCGACGCGCTGGACCCTGGTGCGACCGTCGTGGCGGCAGCCGAGCTGGCAGCTGCATTCGGCCTCGTCGGCGCGAAGGGACCGCGCGGGGCGACCGCGATCGCCCGACGGGCGGCGGAACGCATCGCGGCCGATCCGGCCGGGGACGACCTTCGAACCCTCGAGCCGATCTACCTGCGCGCGCCGCGCGGCGTGGCCGTCGAGAGTGGGGAGCCGGTGCGATGGCTCTGACCGCCCGTGTCGTCGTGGAGCCGATGCGCCTCGATGACGTCGCAGCCGTCCACGAGATCGAGCGGCTGAGCTTCCGTACGCCGTGGCCGGCGTACGCGTTCGAGCAGGAGCTGCGCGGCAATCGGCTCGCCCGCTACCTGGTGGCGCGGGCGGGCGAACGGGTGGTCGGCTTCGCTGGCCTCTGGCAGATGGTCGACGAGGCGCACATCACGACCTTCGGCGTGCATCCGGACTGGCGTCGACAGGGAATCGGGCGGCAGCTGCTGCTGAACGTGGCGGAGCTTGCGACGGCGATCGGCGCGCGCCGCATGACGCTCGAGGTGCGCGAGTCGAACGTGGTCGCCCAGGCCCTGTACGGCGCGTTCGGCTTCGATGTCGCCGGGCGCCGGAAGGCGTACTACACCGATGACGGCGAGGACGCGCTGGTGATGACCACTCCCGAGCTCGCCGAGCCGGCGATGCAGTCCATCATGCAGGCCGAGCGGGAGCGCCTGACCGGATGAGCGGTCCGCGGATCCTGGCGATAGAGTCCTCGTGCGACGAGACCGGCGTGGCCGTCGTGGTCGGCGGGCGGCGCATCGAGACGAACCAGGTCGCCAGCCAGGTGGCCCTGCACGCGGCCACGGGCGGCATCGTGCCGGAGGTGGCCGCCCGACAGCAGCTGCGCTGGATCGTGCCCACCCTCGAGGCGGCGTTCGAGGAGTCCGGGGCCGGCTGGGAGGATCTCGATGCCGTGGCGGTGACGAGCGGTCCGGGCCTGATCGGCTCGCTGCTGGTCGGCGTCAACGTCGCCAAGGCGCTTGCGGTGAGCCACGACCTGCCCCTCATCGGAGTGAACCACATCGAGGGTCACATCTACGCCAACTGGCTGTTCGAGGGCGATGCCGAGTCCCCGCAGCCGGCGGAACCGCCGTTCCCGTTGCTCTGCCTGGTGGTCAGCGGTGGCCACACCCAGCTGGTGCTGATGAGCGACCACGGGCGCTACACGCTCCTCGGGCAGACCGTCGACGACGCGGCAGGCGAGGCATTCGACAAGGTCGGGCGGCTGCTCGGCCTGCCATACCCGGGCGGACCCGCCATCAGCGCGGCGGCGCGCAACGCGTCGCCGTCGACACGCTTCCCGCGGGCACGCACTGCCGGCGCCTACGACTTCAGCTTCTCCGGTCTGAAGACCGCCGTCCTGCGCGAGGTGGAGGGCTATCGCTCGCGAAATGAGCCGATCCCGGTCGACGGGATCGCGGCGGCGTTCGAGGAAGCGGTGGTGGATGCCCTGGCCACCAAGACCCTCGCGGCGGCGCGTGACCACGGGGTGGCCGCCGTTGCCCTTGGCGGCGGCGTCGCCGCCAACGACGCGCTGCGCCGCAGCCTGGACCAGCGCCTGCGAACCGAGGGGCTGGACCTGCTCGTGCCGCGGGCGGCCTGGTGCACCGACAACGGCGCCATGATCGGGGCCGCGGCCGGATTCCGGTACGCGGCGGGCGACCGCGCCGACGCGGCGCTCGAGGCCGTTCCCAACCTGGCGCTGCCCTGGCTGGCGGCGTGACCGACCCGCTGGCCCCCGAACGGCTGGCGCCGCCGACTCCCGGACAGCTCCGGCGCCTGATGGGGGCTGAGCGACTTCGACCGAAGAAGAGCCTCAGCCAGAACTTCCTCACCGATCCCGAGGTGCTCGACAGCATCCTGGCGGCCGCCGATCTCCATCAGGGCGACAACGTCGTCGAGATCGGCCCGGGGCTTGGCGTGCTCACCCGCCGGCTGCTGGCGGCCGGCGCATCGGTCCTGGCGGTCGAGCTCGACCCGAGGCTGGCCGAGTACCTGCGTCGCGAGCTGTACGGCGTCGCTGGCTTCGAGCTGATCGAGGCGGACGCGCTCTCGCTCCATCCGCGCGAGTTTTTCCCGGACAAGCCGATCAAGGTCGTGGCAAACATCCCGTATCACATCACCAGCCCGTTGCTGCACACCTTCCTGGAGGGCGAGCGGCCGCCCGAGCTGACGGTGCTGCTGGTCCAGCTGGAGGTGGCGGAGCGCGTCGCCGCGCCGCCGGGCCGCATGAGCTACCTGTCGGTCTTCGCGCAGAACGTGGCGACCGCCGAAGTCGTCGCGCGGGTGCCGGCGGCCGCCTTCGAGCCGGCCCCCGCCGTCGACTCCGCGATCCTGCGTCCTGCGACGACGCGAGCGACCCGCGGTTCCGGTCGGAACGGCGCGCGAACCCTTCTATCGCGTCGTGCAGGCCGGGTTCCGGCAGCGTCGCAAGCAGGTCCACAACGGGCTGACGCGCGAGCTGCCGGTCGATCGCGAGGTCGTCGCGGACGTGCTGGGATCCTGCGGCGTGGATCCTGACCGGCGGCCGCAGACGCTGACCGTCGACGAGTGGGCCTGCCTCACCGCCCGGCTTGGGCCGCTCCTGTGACAGGGGCGCTCCGCCTCGACGCACCCGCCAAGCTGAACCTGACCCTGTCGGTCGTCGGCCGGCGCGCCGATGGCCACCACCTGCTGGACGGGGTGACCGTCCTGCTGGAGCTGGCCGACCGGCTCCTCCTGATGCCCGGCTGCAGCGGCCTGCGGATCGAGGGCGACGGCGCCGATGCCCTGCCGCTCGGCGAGGACAACCTTGCGTGGCAAGGCTTTCGTGCCGGGCTCGGAGGGGAGCCAGAGCTCGCGTGCCTCGCGCTCGAGAAGCGGATCCCGGCGTCTGCGGGCATGGGTGGCGGGTCCTCGGACGCGGCCGCGGCGTGGCGCCTCGGGCGAGCGTGGCGCGGGCTCCCCGACGCAGCCAGGGACGAGGAGCTCGAGGCGCTGGCCGCAATCGGAGCCGACGTCCCGTTCTTCGCCTCGCGTGCAGCGGCGGCGCGCGTCGGGGGGATCGGCGAACGCATCGAGGAGATGATGCCCGTGACGCGGCACGTCGTGCTCGTGCACCCGCCCTTCGCACTGTCCACCGCGGCGGTCTTCGCGGAGCTGCGGCCCAACGAGTGGGGACGGGGCGAGAACGACCTGCTTGCCCCCGCTCGGCGACTGCGACCGGAGCTGGATGACCTGTTCGCGGCCGTTGCGGCGGCGGGCGGTGAGCCGCGGCTGACGGGGTCCGGGCCGACCATCTTCAGCCTCACCGATGACCCCGATCAGGCCGAAGCGCTGAGTGGGCGGCTGCGCGACGCGGGCATTCGCGCATCGTCGACCCGCACGCGGGACGCAGCCGCTAGCATCGAACGCATCATCGAGGAGGAGTGAGAGACGTGCGGGAAGTGATCAGCACCGCGGGCGCGCCGGCCGCCGTCGGCGCCTACAGCCAGGCGATCAAGGCCGGTGGCTTCGTGTTCACGGCCGGGCAGCTCGGGCTGGACCCCTCGAGCGGCGAGTTCGCGGCCGATGACGTGGCCGGCCAGGCCGAGCAGGCGCTGGCCAACCTCGCCGCAATCCTCGAGGCTGCCGGCAGTGGGCTCGATCGGCTCGTGAAGGTGACCGTCTTCCTTGCCGACATCGGCGACTGGCCGGACCTCAACGAGGTCTACGGCCGCGTCATCCCGGAGCCGTTCCCGGCACGCAGCGCCTTTGCGGTGAAGGATCTGCCGAAGGGCGCGCGCGTCGAGATCGAGGCGGTTGCGACGGTGGACGCCGGTTGACGCTCCGATTCGGCCGCCTCTACCATCGGCGAACGTGTCTGCACAACTGACCGCCCCCGCGGCCATCGTCCTGGCCGCCGGCCAGGGAACCCGCATGCGTTCCCGGCTTCCCAAGGTGCTGCATCCGCTCGCCGGCCGCTCCCTCGTCGACCATGTCCTGGATGCCCTCGGCGACGCCGGCATCGCCAGCATCGTGGTCGTGACCGGGCACGGGGCCGATGCGGTCGAGGCGGCCGTCGCCGGCCGCGCCGCGACCGCGCGCCAGGAGCCACAGCGCGGAACGGCCGACGCCGTGCGTGTCGGGCTCGGGGTCGTGCCCGCCGAGACGGAGACGGTTCTGGTGACCATGGGCGACGCGCCGCTCCAGCCGTGGACCCTGTTCCGGGCAGTCCTCGACGAGCGGCAGCTCGGCGACCCGGCGATCGTGCTCGTCTCGGCACGCCTGCCGGATGCGACCGGCTACGGCCGGATCCTGCGCGCCCCGGGGGGAGCGGCCGCGATCATCGAGGAGGCTGATGCGGACGACCTCACCCGCGCCGTGAACGAGATCAACGTGGGGACCTACGCCTTCGACGCGACCTGGCTGCGGGCCGCGCTGGCTCGCGTGGCGCCCGCGTCGAGCGGCGAGGAATACCTCACCGACCTCGTCGCCATGGCGGTCGCCGACGGACGTGCGGTGCGCATCGTCGAGGCCGAGGACGCCACCGACACGATCGGTATCAACGATCGGGTGGCACTCGCGGCGGCCGAGGAACGGATGCGGCGCCGAATCGTCGAGACGCACATGCGCAACGGGGTGACCGTCGTCGATCCGCCCACGACCAGGATCGACGCCTCCGTCGAGATCGGCCAGGATGCGCGCATCGAGCCCTGGACGATCCTGGAGGGAACCACCGTCATCGCGCAGGACGCGCGGATCGGCCCGAATGCGCACATCCGCGACAGCCGCATCGGCCCGCGCACCTCCGTCTGGGCGAGCGTGATCGAGTCATCGATCGTGGCCGAGGATGTGCAGATCGGTCCGTTCGCGCACCTGCGCCCCGGATCGGAGATCGGGGCCCGCTGCCGCATCGGGAACTTCGCCGAGGTCAAGCAAAGCCGGCTCGGGGCCGGAACGCAGCAGCATCACTTCAGCTACCTGGGGGACGCGGAGATCGGGGAGGACGTGAACGTGGGCGCCGGATCGGTGACCGCCAACTTCGACGGCACGGCGAAGCACCGGACCGTCATCGGCGACCGAGCAAGCATCGGGGTCGACACCATGATGGTCGCCCCGGTGACCATCGGCGAGGGAGCCGTCACCGGTGCCGGGTCGGTCGTCACGCGCGATGTCGCGCCCGGCAAGAAGGTGGTCGGCGTGCCCGCCCGCCCGATCGACGTCAAGCGGCACGCACCGCCGGCCGACACCGGCAACCCTGGCGCCGGGGAGGCGCCCGTCCCGTCCGGGGCGGATCGGAACCCGTAGGGAGGCGGAAACAACCCGCCCGATGGACGGAAACAGTACCTTCGGCAACCCGGTCATTGACCTCGCGGTTGTCGTCATCCTCATCCTCGTCGGCGGCTTCTTCGCCGCCAGCGAGATGGCCCTCATCACGGTCAAGCGGTACCGGATCAACCAGCTTGCCGATGACGGTGATCGGGCCGCCCGCACCGCCCAGCGCCTGGTCGAGGACCCGAGCCGCTTCCTCGCCACGATCCAGATCGCGATCACCTTCCTGGGCTTCCTGTCCGGCGCCATCGGCGCGGTTGCGTTCTCGTCGAGCCTGGCGTCCCTGATCGAACGCATACCCTGGACGTGGCTGCAGCAGGCGGCCGACACGATCGCGTTCGTGATCGTGACGCTCGTGATCGCCACGGTCTCGATCATCGTCGGCGAGCTGGTGCCGAAGACGCTGGCCCTCAACTTCCCCGAGCGCCTCGCCCTGGCCGTGGCCCGGCCCATCGGCTTCATCGAGCGGCTCCTCTCGCCGATCGTGTGGGTCGTCTCACGCAGCAGCGCGTTGCTGGTCCGGCTGCTCGGCGGCACCGAGAAGCCCCAGGGCGGCTACCTGTCGGTCGAGGAGCTGAAGCTGCTGGTCGAGACCGGATCCGAGCAGGGGCAGATCGAGGAGGACGAGAAGGAGATGATCCACGGGGTCATCGAGCTCGGGGACAAGCGCGTCCACGAGGTGATGGTTCCCCGCATCGGCATCCGGGCCGTTAACGTCGACGACCCGATCGACGAGGTGCTCGACATGATCATCGCCGCCGGCCATTCCCGGCTGCCGGTCTTCGAGGAGAGCCTCGACAACATCGTCGGCATCCTGTACGCCAAGGACCTGCTCCCGTACCTCAAGAGCAACGGGCGCGCGAGAGGTCAGATCGACCTGCGGGCGCTGGTGCGCGCGCCGGTCTACGTCCCGGAATCGAAGGCAGTCGACGAGCTGCTCCACGACATGCAGACAGCCAAGCGGCACATCGCGATCGTGGTCGACGAGTACGGCGGCACGGCCGGACTGGTGACGATGGAGGACGTTGTCGAGGAGATCGTCGGCGAGATCCAGGACGAGTACGACAGCGAGGAGGCGATGGTCGAGCCGATCGCGTCGGATGATGCGCTCACCTTCCGGCTCGACGGCCGCGTCAGCATGGACGACCTGCGAGACCTGTTCGACCTGTCGGACGACGACGAGCCCGATGAGGAGGCGTACGACACCGTCGGCGGCTTCGTCGTCCACCGCGTCGGGCGCATTCCGCTGCCCGGCGCCGAGATTCCATTCCGTGACGGGGTCGTCATTCGTGTCGAGGCCGCCGAGCCGCGTCGCGTGGCCCGGGTCATCGCCTCGCGGCCGCTGCGCACCGAGGAGCGCGCCGAGGCGGAGGAAGCTTCACTCGAGGCCGGATAGTCAGGCCGCGATCACCGCACGCACAAGGGCGGCAAGGTCGCGCTTGCCCTCCGGTGGGCAGGGGAGCGTCTCGAGCTGCTCGAGCGAGCGGTCGCGGAACCGTCGCGACTCGGCGAGGGTGTGCTCGCGCGCGCCGCAGCGCTCGAGGATGGCGAGGACCTCGGCGACCTCCTCGTCGCCCATCGGGGCGACGACCTGCGGACCCGGTCCGCGGCCGTCGATCCCATGCGAACCGCCGAGATAGATCTCGTTGAGGCGCCGACGATCGGCCTCCGACGCGTGCTCGAGCGCCCACACCAGCGGGAGCGTCTTCTTGCGCTTGCGCACGTCACCCGCCTCGACCTTGCCCGACTCGGTCGAGGTCCAGAAGGTTCCCTTCACGTCGTCGGCCATCTGGAACGCCATGCCGAGGGAGTATCCGAACCGCTCGTAGGCCTCGCCGATCGCATCGTCGTCGGTCGCCAGGATCGCGCCGGCGCGGACCGACGCGCCGAGGAGCGCCGCCGTCTTCTTGCCGATCATCTCCATGTAGGCATCGACGGTCACATCGGCCCTGCCCTCGAAGCTGATGTCGAGGTACTGGCCCTCGCACAGCGCCAGGCAGGTCTCGTCGTAGACCTTCATGAGCTCCAGCACGCGGTGGTCGCTGAAGCCATCCATGAGCCGATACAGGGCGAGGCGCGACAGCGCGAAGAGGGCGTCGCCGGCGTTGATCGCGAGTGGAATGCCCCAGATCGCCCACAGCGTCGGCCGATGATGACGTTCCGCGTCGGAGTCCTCGATGTCATCGTGGACGAGGCTGAAGTTGTGCCCGAGCTCGAGTGCGGCCGCCCCGGGCAGGGCCTTGTGGTAGTCGCCGGTCAGCGACTGGTAGGCCAGCACGCCGAGCAGCGGGCGAATTCGCTTGCCGCGCGGGGCTCCGCTGCCATCGACGCCCAGGTGATACGCGAGCATCTCGTACAGCGGCCGGGCGTGGCCCTGGCGCTCGTTGAGCACGCTCGACATCTCCGCCTCGATGTCGGCAAGGATCTGATTAAACTCGGTCCTGATGTCCACGCTCGAAGGGTACCCGACCTCCTCGATCAGCCGTGTCATGGCGCGAGTGCGGCGAGCGGGTCGTTGGGCATCGAGATCATGATACGCGAATGTAGCAAGTTCTGCGCCCGGCGCCGATGAGCCCCCGGCCGCGCGTCTACAAGACTGAGGGCATCGTGCTGCGCTCGATGAACCTCGGCGAGGCCGACCGGGTGCTCACCGTGCTCACGCCCCGGCTCGGGAAGCTGCGGGTGATCGCCAAGGGCGTGCGGCGCACGCGCTCGCGCATCGGCGGCGCGCTCGAGCCGTTCAGCGACGTGCAGCTGGTGCTCGCGGTTGGTCGGACGTTCGACGTCGTCACCTCCTCCTCGCTCGAGGACCCGCACCTCGGGCTGCGCAACGACCTGCACTCCACGGCCGCCGCCTGGTACGTCGTCGAGCTGGCGGACCGCTTCTGCGAGGGCGCCGCCGACTCGCACGAGGCATTCCGGCTGCTGGCCCAGGCCCTCTCGGGGCTCGACGCACCGCCGACAGAGGTGACCCGCGAGGTGGTCGCCCGCTGGTTCGAGCTCCAGCTCCTCGACGCCATGGGGTTCCGGCCCGAGCTGGGACGCTGCCTGGAGTGTGGCGCCCAGATCGAGCCCGAGGGAAACGCCTACTCCCCGGTTGGTGGCGGTGTCCTCTGCCCGCAATGCTCCCACGCCGCGCTGGCGGCTCGGCCCATCTCGAGCGACGCGCTCAAGGTCCTCCGCCACCTGCAACGCTCGGCGCTGGTCGGCGTCCTGCGCCTGCGCCTGCCGCCGGCCGTCCATCGCGAGGTGGAGCGGCTGCTGCACGGCACGGTGTCGGCCGTGCTCGAACGTGAGCTCCGCTCGCGGGACTTCCTGTCGGAGGTCGCGGCGCGCGAGGTTCCGATCGCGCCGTAAGCCGGCACAGCCCGGCGCCTGCGCTAGACTCGACCACCCGCCCACAACATTCATCGCAGCAGGAGCCAGCAAACCCCGGTGCCAGCGCCGAATTTCGACGTCATCGCCAGCCTCGCCAAGCGCCGCGGGTTCGTCTTCCCGTCGAGCGAGATCTATGGCGGCATGGCCGGCTTCTGGGACTACGGGCCGCTCGGCGTCGAGCTCAAGAACAACGTCAAGGCGGCCTGGTGGCGCCACATGGTCCAGCTCCGCGACGACGTCGAGGGGATCGACGCGGCGATCATCATGAACCCGAGGGTCTGGGAGGCCTCCGGACATGTCGCCGGCTTCAGTGACCCGATGGTCGACTGTCGCAGCTGCAAGCTCCGCTTCCGCGCGGATGACCTCAAGGGGCAGCCCTCCGAGATCGCGTGCCCGAACTGCGGCAACCGCGGCACCCTGACCGAGCCGCGCCAGTTCAACCTGATGTTCGCGACCCAGGTCGGCCCGGTGGCTGACAGCTCATCGGTCGCCTACCTGCGTCCTGAGACGGCACAGGCCATGTTCGTCCAGTTCGACAACGTGGCGACCAGCATGCGTCGCAAGCTGCCGTTCGGAATCGCCCAGATGGGCCGATCGTTCCGCAACGAGATCACGCCGGGCAACTTCATCTTCCGGCTGCGCGAGTTCGAGCAGATGGAGATGGAGTTCTTCGTCCACCCCCGCGACGAGGACGAGTGGTTCGCCTACTGGGTCGACGCCCGGCACCGCTGGTGGACCGATGTCCTGGGGATCGACGCCGGGCGGCTGCGCCTGCGGCCCCACGATGCGGACGAGCTGTCGCACTACTCGAAGCAGACGACCGACATCGAGTACCAGTACCCGATCGGCTGGTCCGAGCTCGAGGGAGTCGCCGACCGCACCGACTTCGACCTCAAGGCGCATGCCGTCGGCAGCGGCAAGCGGCTCGCCATCTTCGACGAGGAGAGCGGCGAGCACATCGTGCCGTACGTGATCGAGCCGGCGATGGGCGTCGATCGCGCGGTGCTGACCGTCCTGGTCGACGGCTATGCGGAGGAGCAGCTCGCAAAGGAGAAGCGGGTGGTGCTCAAGATCCATCCGCGCCTCGCGCCGATCAAGGCCGCCGTGATGCCGCTGCTGCGCAACCGTCCCGAGCTCGTCGAACGCGCGCGCCGGCTCACCGCCGATCTGAAGCACCTCATGCCCGCCACCTACGACGACACTGCCTCGATCGGCAAGCTCTATCGACGTCAGGACGAGATCGGGACGCCGTTCTGCGTCACCGTCGACCCGGAGACGCTCGACGACGGTGCGGCGACCATCCGCGAGCGCGACTCGATGACCCAGGAGCGCGTGTCGCTCGACCTCATCGCCGCGCGGATTGCCGACCTGGTCGCCGGCCGGTCCGCCTGGGCGGGTGTCGCGCGCGGGTCGGTCCCCGAATGAGCCGCACGCCGACGTTCTCGTCAATGGCATCGTGTGCCGCCAGCCGGACCATGATTCGAGAGGGTGCGCCAGGAACCTGCAGAACTCGAAGTGTCCCGCCGTCAGGAGGGTGACGATGCGGCTCGTGACAGACTCCGCGCCATCCAGCGGAACCCACGGCGCGATGAGATGACCGTCTGGACGACATCCGCCAGGCCCTGGAGCGCGGTGATCTCGACGCCGTTCTCCATCTCACCGACGAGCTGCTGGCCAACCGCCCAGGGGACGATGCGGCCCACGAGTATCGTGCCCGGGCGCTCTTCGCCCTCGGCCATCTCGATGAGGCGGAACGTCACGCCCAGGACGCGGTGCGCCTGGACCCTGACGAGATTCGCTACCGCGAGCTCCTCGCCCAGATCCTGTCTCGCGAAGGGGCCCACCGGGACGCCGCGGCCGAGTATGGCCGGTTGGCGCGCAACGATCCGCGACAGACCACCTGGACCGTGGCGGAGGCGCAGGAGCGGCTGGGTGCGGCGCAGCCCGCGATGAGCGTTGATGCGGCGCGGCGGGCCGTCCAGCTCGATCCGCGCAACGGTCGTGCGCAGCTCACACTGTCGCAGGCGCTGGCCCGGACCGGCGATGCGGCCGGCGCGTTTCGGGCGGCGGGGGCCGCGGTTCGTCTGCTCGCCGGAGCGCCGGAGGCGCGAGAGGCGCTGGCGGATGCGCGGTGGCTGAGTGACGCCGATGCGGCTGCTTTCGACGACTTCCGCTTGCTGGCGCTTGAATACAGCGGAGCGGATCGTGATCGCGTGACGACAAAGGCGCGCAAGCTCTGGCGGCAACACGCGGGTTGGTTCGGCAGGCTGGTGGGCCGGATCGGCCCACTGTTCGACGTGGGTTTCCGCAGTGGATGGCTTCGCATCCGCCGATGAAGGTCGGCCTGCTGCGAGAACGGCTGACGGCGGCGCTCGACGCCGCGATGCGCAATCGGGAGGCCGACGCGGTGGCGCTGACCGCCGACCGGACGAAGGCGATGGCCGTTGCCCTGGCCGGCATGGCCGACGACGCCGAGGTCGAGGTCGCGGATCTCGACCTGCCGACGCGCTCCGCCGCGACCGTGCTGGGGTTCCACCCCGAGCACGTTCGCCGGCTGATCCGTACCGGCCGGCTCCGGGCACGCCGCGTCGGTGGCGACTATCGCGTGCTGGTCGACGACATCTGGCCGCTGCTCGAGGTCCGGTATCGCCAGCCGGGCCGCCGCCGGCTGCGACCGCGGCGATGAACGAAACCGCGCGGGCACGCCGGTTGCATCGGCCTGCTCGGTGAGCATCGAAGCAGTCCTGTTCCGCGGCGACGGGACCGACGATTCGGTCGAGCTCGAGGGGCGAGACGAGTTTCGTATCGCGAAGGACGAGCTGCTCTGGGTCGACGCGACGTCCATGGGCGCTGAGGAGCTGGCGATCGTGCGCCGCGCACTCGGCCTGACCGACCGGGCCGTCGCGGCCCTGAAGGCACGTCCCGGCAAGCCCGACGCCACGGTCCTCGAGGGTGCGCTCGAGGTCGTGGTCCGGGTCATGGCCGATGGAGCTGGCGGCAAGCCGACGGCCATCCAGATCCTGGTCGGTGATGACTGGCTCATCACCCATCACGCGCGCCCGGTGCCGTTCCTCGAAGAGCAGCGGGAGGCGATCCGCGACGATCGGCCCATCGGGCGCCTCACAGCCATCCAGTTCCTCGTGTCACTGCTCGACTGGCACGTCGACTCCTTCTTCCGGGCGGCGGAGGAGCTGGAGGAAGACGTCGACAAGCTGGACGACGCCGCCCTTCGCGGCGATGGCGACATCCTCGACAACCTCGTGAAGATGCGACGCCGGATCGCCCGCGTGCGGCGGATCCTGAGCCCGCATCGCGAATGCTTCGCCGGCCTGGCTCGGCCGGTCTTCCTGCCCGACCTGGATCCTGCCGAGCGCGACGCGCTGGCCGGAATCGCGAGCCGGCTGGAGCGCGCCGTCGAGGCGATCACCAACACCCGTGAGATGCTGATCGGCACCTTCGACGTTCACATGACCCGCACCGCCCAGCGAACGAACGACATCATGCGGGTACTGACCCTGGCGTCGGTGGTGCTCCTGCCATCCGTCGTCCTCGCGGGCGTGATGGGCATGAACTTCAAGGTGCCGATCTTCGACCAGCCGAACATCTTCTGGGTCGTCGTCGGCATCATGCTGGCGATGGCGGTCGCCACGCTCGGTGTCGCGCGCTGGCGCGGATGGCTCTGACGGCTACAATCGACGCTCCCCACGAGTGAACGCACGAGGAGCCGATACGCCGCATGGCCACGACCGCTCGCAAGCCCCGCCGCACGGCCTCGAAGGCTGCCGCCGCGCCGCGCAAGCTGATCTACGAGTTCCGCGAGGGGAACGCGTCGATGCGTTCGCTCCTCGGCGGCAAGGGTGCCGGCTTGGCGGAGATGACGAACGCCGCGCTTCCGGTTCCGCCCGGCTTCACGATCACGACCGAGGCCTGCAACGCGTACTACGAGGCGGGGAAGGAGCTGCCGAACGGGCTGTGGGACGACGTCGTCGCCCACATGAAGGGGCTCGAGCAGGAGACCGGGAAGGGCTTCGGCGACCCGGAGAACCCGCTCCTCGTCTCGGTCCGCTCCGGGGCAGCCTTCAGCATGCCGGGCATGATGGACACCGTCCTGAACCTGGGCCTCAACCCGGACACGGTCCAGGGCCTCATCAGGCTCACGGGCAACGAGCGCTTCGCGTGGGACGCCTGGCGCCGCTTCGTGGCGATGTTCGGACGCATCGTCCTCGACCTCAAGGCAGAGGACTTCGACGAGCCGTTCGACGAGCTCAAGAAGCACGCCAAGGCAAAGCTCGATACGGACCTGAGCGCCGACCAGCTCCGCGAGATCGGCGAGCGATTCGCCGGCATCGTCAAGGAGAAGACCGGGGAGGACTTCCCGACTGATCCGTATCGGCAGCTCGAGCTTGCGATCCGGGCGGTCTTCGACTCCTGGTTCGGCAAGCGGGCTCACGACTACCGCGAGTACAACAAGATTCCGCACGACCTCGGCACGGCCGTGAACATCGTGACGATGGTGTTCGGCAACATGGGCGACGACTCGGGCACCGGCGTCGCCTTCACGCGGGACCCGAACACGGGGGAGAAGGCGCTCTACGGTGAGTACCTCACCAACGCGCAGGGCGAGGACGTGGTGGCGGGGGTGCGGACGCCGGCCAAGATCAGCCAGATGCGCGACGAGATGCCGGAGGTCTACGCGCAGTTCGAGGAGATCGCGCAGCGCCTCGAACGGCACTACCGCGACATGCAGGACCTCGAGTTCACCATCGAGCGCGGCAAGCTGTACATGCTCCAGACCCGATCGGGCAAGCGCACCGCACCGGCGGCGGTGAAGATCGCCGTCGACATGGCGGGCGAGGGCCTGATCACCCGAGAGGAGGGCCTGCAGCGCGTCGATCCCGCCCAGATCGTGCAGCTGCTGCTGCCCCGCTTCGACGAGTCCGCCAAGGCCAAGGTGGGGGACCGCCTGCTCGGCAAGGGCCTCAACGCGTCTCCCGGTGCGGCCGTCGGCCAGGCGATCTTCGACCCCGATCGGGCCGTCGCGGCAAAGGAGGCCGGTTCACCGGTCATCCTCGTCCGGATCGAGACCAGCCCCGACGACGTGCACGGCATGCTGGCCGCCAAGGGCGTCCTCACGGCGCGTGGCGGCGCAACCTCGCACGCCGCGGTCGTGGCACGCTCGATGGGCCTTCCCTGTGTCGCCGGCGCCGAGTCGCTGAAGATCGACTACGCCAAGCGTGAGATGCGGGCCGGATCGGTTGTCGTCAAGGAGGGCGACCTGATCAGCATCGACGGCACCACCGGCGAGATCTTCGCCGGCGAGCTGCCGACGATCGAGGCCCGTTTCGAGGACGAGCACGATCTCGCGACCCTGCTGGGCTGGGCCGATGAGGTGCGCCGCCTCCAGGTGTGGGCCAACGCCGACTACCCGCGGGATGCCGAGCGAGCGCGCGCCTTCGGTGCGCAGGGCATCGGCCTGTGCCGCACCGAGCACATGTTCTTCGAGGAGGACCGCCTGCCGACCGTGCGGCGCATGATCCTGAATGCGAACGCGGCCACCGCCGCCAAGCACAAGGATCCCAAGGAGCGTTCCGCCGAGGAGCGCGAGGCGGTGGCCACCTTCGATGCCGCGCTGAGCGACCTCGAGAAGCTCCAGACCGATGACTTTGCCGGCCTCTTCCGCGCGATGGACGGCCTGCCGGTGGTGATCCGCCTCATCGACCCGCCACTCCACGAGTTCCTGCCATCGCACGAGGAGCTGATCGCCGACGTCACGCGCCTGCGGACCACGCTCGAGCTCACCGGTGGCTCCAACGGCGTCGATGCGGGGCTCGTCCAGCAGGGGCTGGTCAAGCTGTTCGGCACGAAGGACGCGACCCGCGCCATGCGAAAGCTCGGGCTCAGCGCGCCCGATGGCGAAGCCAAGGCGTCGGCGCCCCTCGATCGGGGCGCGCTCAGTCGAGAGCTGGCAGAGAAGGAGGAGCTGCTGCACGCCGTCGAGGCGATGCGCGAGCAGAATCCGATGCTCGGCCTGCGCGGCGTGCGGCTCGGCCTGATGGTCCCCGACATCGTCAAGATGCAGGGCCGGGCCATCCTTGCCGGCGCGGCGCGGGTGGCGGCCGAGGGAAAGACTCCGCTGCCCGAGATCATGATCCCGCTGGTCGGCCACGTGAACGAGCTGCGCGAGACCCGGGCGATCCTCGAGGCCGAGGTCGCGCGGATCGTGGAGACGTCCGGCCAGCAGGTGAACTACAAGTTCGGCACCATGATCGAGGTGCCGCGCGGCGCCCTCACCGCCGACGAGATCGCCGAGCACGCCGAGTTCTTCAGCTTCGGCACCAATGACCTGACCCAGATGGCCTTCGGCTACAGCCGCGACGACGCCGAGGGCAAGTTCCTGATGCAGTACGTCGACCGAAAGATCCTGCCGGAGAACCCGTTCCAGGTGCTCGACGTCGCCGGCATCGGGCAGCTCGTGCGGATCGCCGTCGAGAAGGGTCGCGCGACCAAGCCCAATCTGAAGGTCGGCATCTGCGGTGAGCATGGGGGCGACCCGCAGAGCATCGCCTTCTGCCATGAGGTCGGTCTGGACTACGTGAGCTGCTCGCCCTTCCGGGTGCCCGTGGCGCGGCTGGCGGCCGCCCAGGCCGCGTTGTCGGGCGCGGAGACGCGCGACAAGTAGCGCCTACGCGTCGACCTCGTTGCCGCTCAGGACGCAGCCGGGGTCGAGATCGTCAATGAACGTATCGCCGTCATTGTCGATCCCATCGGCGCAGTCGTCCGGCTCGGGCGTCGGGGTCGGAGTCGGCTCGGGCGTCGGGTCGTCGGAGTCGGCTCGGGCGTCGGGGTCGGAGTCGGCTCGGGCGTCGCTGTCGGTGGGGGTGGTGTCGGCGGTGCGGTGGGGACGGTCGGTGTCGGGGGCACCTGCTGGAACGTCGGCTGCGGAGTTGTGAATGGCGCCTCCGTCTCATCGGCTGTAGACCCGCTGGGCTCCGCCGAGGCCGACGGCTGCGGGGACGAGGTCGTGGACGCCTTCGTCCCGGACCGAGCTCGCGCCGTGGGCGAGGGCACCCCGGCCAGGATGTCCCCGGCCGGCGATGAGCGCACCTCCACCGCGTCAGTCGGGCGTCGCTCGTTGAGCCAGCTGGAGCCGATCGCGACCGAGGCGGCGACGAGCACCAGCGCGGCTGTGGCGGTGGCGTAGCGAGCCAGCCGGACGAGCCGGCCCTCCGTCCATCGGATCGGCTCCGCCCGGAGGGGCGGGGGAGCGGCGGCGCCGACGTCGATCGCGCTCAGCGTGTCGATGGCGCTGGCGGCGCGAAGGCATCGGTCGCATCCCGCCGCGTGGAGTGCCAGGTCGCGAGGTGGATCGTCAGCGGCACCGGGCTGGCGCGCGCTGAGCCAGCCGGCAAAGAGGTCATGCAGCTCCGTGGAGGGCGTCATGTCAGCGCTCGTGCGGCGACGGAGCGAATGCGCTGGGCGGTGGGACCGCTCGTTGCCTTCTCGTCGTCGAGCGCCCCGGCGACGATTGCGGTGTATCGAGCGCGGACGCTGTGGATGAGGCGATCGAGCCGGGCGCCGTTGACGCCGACCACGGTCGCCACGTCACCGCGGTCGAGCCGCTCGACGCTATCCGCGACGAGGACCGCTCGCTGGCGAGTCGTCAGGCGGGACAGGCCTGCGAAGACCGCGGCGTCGGCGCCCAGCTCCTCGAGCGCGAGCCGATCCTCCGGGGTGGGGCGCTGTCGCCTGGACCCGCCGGCCTGCCCTGCGGCGCGCGTGACGTGGCGGCGCAACCACGCCGCGGCGCGCTCCGGATGTCGCAGCTCGTCAGCTCGCGCCACGCCGGCGGCGAGAGCCTCGGCCGTCAGCCGCGCGGCTCGCGCCCGGTCGCCGAGCGTGACGAGCAGGGCGAAGCCGTGCAGCCTGGTGCCGTGCAGGTCGCGGAATGCGGCGCGTACCAGCTCGGGCGGTGTGTCCGCCGGGGTACCTGCACGATTGGCAGAGGTCTGCATCGGCCCTCGACTGCGGTGCGGTCTGGTGTGGTTCGGTGCGGAGTCTACCGCGCGACGGCAACCCACCGCGGAAGCGCTCGGGTTGGCCCTGCACTTGACAAAGTGGTAGAATTGGTCCGTACCCCTTGACAAACCACTTGACAAGCGCGGTCCGCCCGCGCGAGGGTCAGTTAGATCAGCAGCTCCTCCGGCATCGTCGCCGAGATCAAATCGAAGCTCCCCGTCGCCGACGTCGTCGGCGAGACCGTCGCCCTCAAACGAGCCGGCACCGTCTCGAAGGGTCTCTGCCCATTTCACGCAGAGAAGACGCCGTCGTTCATCGTCTCACCCGATCGCGAGACCTGGCATTGCTTTGGCTGCGGGGAGCACGGCGACATCTTCACATTCCTGATGCGGCGCGACGGGCTGGACTTCCGAGAGGCGCTGACGAGGCTGGCTGAGAAGGCCGGCGTCGAGCTGAGCGAGCACACCGCGCGCGAGGACCGGCACAAGCGTCGCCTGCGGGAGGCACTCGAAGCCGCCGTCGCCTGGTATCGCGAGGTGCTGCTCCAGGCAGCCCAGGCCGAACGGGCGCGCGCGCTACCTTGCCGAGCGCGGACTCTCGGACGCCACGCTCGATCGGTTCACGGTGGGCTACGCCCCCAACACCTGGGAGGCGTTGACGAAGCGGCTGCGCGGCAAGGGCTTCACCGATGCGGAGCTGATCGGCGCCGGGCTCGCCAGCCCGTCGACGCGGGGTGGGGTCTACGACCGCTTCCGGGGCCGCATCATCATCCCGATCCGCGATGCATCCGGGCGGGCCATCGGCCTCGGCGGACGGATCCTTCCCGACGCCGAGGGACCGAAGTACCTGAACTCGCCGGCGACACCACTCTTCGACAAGAGCCGCACGCTGTACGGGATCGACCTTGCCAAGGGCGCCATCCGACGCGAGAAGCTGGCCGTCATCGTCGAGGGCTACACCGATGTCATGGCGGCCCACCAGGCCGGGTTCGAGAACGTCGTCGCAAGCCTGGGGACGGCGCTGACCCAGGGCCAGGTCGAGCTGGCGAACCGATACGCCGATGCGGTCGCGCTTGCGTACGACGTGGACCTCGCGGGCGAGACGGCCACCCAGCGCGGGCTGCTCGAGGAGCTTGGCCCGGTGGTGAGCAAGGTGCGGGTGATTCGGATCCCGGCTGGAAAGGACCCCGACGAGCTGATTCGGAGCGATCCGGAAGGCTGGCGGCAGGCGGTCGCCGATGCTGCCGAGCTCCTCCCATATTTCATGCAGCGCGCCGCGGGCGAGGTGGACATGCGCCAGGCGCAGGGCCGGAGCGGCTACACGCGGCGAATGCTGGACCTGCTGCGCAGGCTGCCCGACCGCGTCGAGCAGGACTCATATGTCCCACAGCTGGCGCAGCTGGCCGGGATCGACGAACGGGTCCTGCGCGACGAGCTGGCGAGGGGGGAACGACCGATCCCGATTCGCCCGGCGGTGGACAGCAGCGGTGGGATGGACGGCGACGGCCGTCTCACGCCGCTGGAACGCCAGGCGTTGACGCTCCTGCTGTTGAGCCCGACGCTGGCGGGTGAGCTCGACCCGGGCGAGCGGTTGCCGTTCCATGACGAGTCGGCGCAGGCGCTCGGAGACGCATGGCGCGCCGCCGTCATGTCGGGGGCCAAGCCCGATCTCGAGCAGTTCGTCGGTCAGCTGGATCCGGCGACTGCCGACCTCGCCCGCAGCCTGCTGGCGTCGGCGAGGACACGTGGAGCGCGCCCGGACTCGACGAGCGACCGCGAGGAGCTCCGAATCTGCCTGGTTCGGCTCCGGATCCAGCGGGCCGAAGAGCAGCTGGACGATCTGCAGGCGCTGATTCGAGCCGCCGCCGACGATGAGACATCACATGACATTCGCGAGCTGGAACAGCGGTTCCAGGGGCTGACGCGAGAACGCGAGCAGCTGGTGAGAGAGATGAAAGAGCCGGCCATGATGGCTGGCGAGAGGAGGAGCTGAGCGTGGCGACGACGACCACTGCACGAGCACGGGCAAGCTCGATGAAGCCCGATGACAAGGGAGCGGCCAAGGCTGGGCCCGCCAAGGCTGGGCCCGCCAAGGCTGGGCCCAAGGTGAAGGCGGTCGCCAAGGCAACGGCGCCGGCCAAGACTGCGGCCAGCACGAAGGCGGCGACGAAGCCGGCAGCGGCGACGAAGCCGGCCGGCCAAGGCCGCAGCGCCGGCCAAGGCCGCAGCGCCGGCCAAGGCCGCGCCCAAGACCGCAGCGGCGGCAAAGGTGGTTGCGCCGGTCAAGACGGTGGCGAAGGCAGGGGCCGCTGCAAAGGCGGCTCCGCAAGCCAAGACGACGCCCAAGGGGACGGCGGCTGCGAAGGCTGCGCCCAAGGCCGCGGCAAAGCCGGCGACCAAGGCGGCGGCCCAGCCGGCGAGCAAGGCGTCGAAGACGCCGACCAGGCCAGTCCGCGGCGCGAAGGGCTCGCCGAACGGCGACCGAGCCGCGAGCGACGGTTCGCACAGCGCGGCAATCGCCGACCTGCTGGCCCGGGGCCGTGACGAGGGCTTCATCACCCACGACCAGATTCTCGAAGCGATCCCGGAGCCCGAGGCGCAGATGGGCGCCCTCGAGGAGCTCTACGCGGCGGCCGAGGAGGCGGGGGTCGAGATCCTCGACGCGTCGAACCAGCCGACCCTCCTGGGCGCGCCGGACGAGGAAGAGGAAGAAGAGGAGGTCGCGGCGCCGCGCACCGCCGGCAAGGCCGCGTCCCGGACCAAGGAGGGAGAAGAGGACCTCGAGGCCCTCGCCGCCGACCTCATCGGAATCGACGACCCGGTCCGGATGTACCTCAAGGAAATCGGCAAGGTGGCGCTGCTGACCGCCGAGGAGGAGGTCGTGCTGGCCAAGGCGATCGAGCTCGGCGAGCTCGCCGTCGAGGATCCGGCCCGGGCGCTGGTCAACCTCTTCACCTGGGTCACGCTCGACAGCGAGCCAAAGGCCCGCAGCATGGCCGCCATGCGCGCCTTCGATCTGCCAAAGGAGTCGCCGCGGGTGACGCGCGACGCCGTCGACTGGTGGGTCGGGCGCAAGCGCAAGACGATCGAGGTCCCGTCGATCAAGCTGTCGAAGGCACGCAAGGCACCGAACCTCGACGACGAGGCACGGACGCGCCTGATGGAGGCCGAGTCGATCCTCAAGGTGCTCGCCTCGGATCCGGGGCAGGGGCTCAAGGATGCCGTGCTGTTCGGGTCGACCTATCGGTTCCGCCCGATCAGCCACGCCGGTGCCGCGGAGCTGGTCGAGCTGGAGATCTGGGCGCGCGAGACCGCCCAGCTGATCGTGGGCGAGTACATCACCTCCGGTCACGACGCCGAGTACCTGCTCAGCCTGGGGTACGACCCCACCATCCCGATCGACGTGCCGCTGGAGAAGCGGACCGGCCGCCTGGTGGAGCAGAGCACCGACGCCCGCAAGCGTCTGACCGAGGCCAACCTGCGGCTGGTGGTCAGCATCGCCAAGAAGTACATCGGTCGCGGCATGAGCTTCCTGGACCTCATCCAGGAGGGGAACATCGGCCTCATCCGGGCGGTCGAGAAGTTCGACTACGAGAAGGGCTTCAAGTTCAGCACCTATGCGACGTGGTGGATCCGGCAGGCGATCACGCGCGCCATCGCCGACCAGGCCCGCACGATCCGCATCCCGGTGCACATGGTGGAGACCATCAACCGGCTGATCCGGGTCAGCCGCACGCTGCTCCAGGAGCTGGGCCGCGAGCCGAACGTGGAGGAGATCGCACGGCGCATGAGCCGCGACGAGATCATCCGCGAGCTGCGTGACAAGCTCCAGCGTGAGCCGACCGAGTCCGAAGTCGACGAGCGGGTCGCCGATGGGCCGCAGACGGTCAGCCCCGAGAAGGTCCGCGAGATCATGAAGGTGTCGCAGGAGCCGGTCAGCCTCGAGACGCCGATCGGCGAGGAGGAGGACAGCCACCTCGGCGACTTCATCCCCGACCTGGCCAGCGTGGCGCCGGCCGATGCGGCCAGCCACCAGCTCCTCAAGGAACAGGTGGAGGGGGTGCTCGACTCGCTCACCCCGCGCGAGCGACGTGTGCTCCAGCTCCGATTCGGGCTGGAGGACGGCCGTTCGCGGACCCTCGAGGAGGTCGGACGCGACTTCAATGTCACGCGCGAGCGGATCCGTCAGATCGAGGCAAAGGCGCTTCGCAAGCTCCGGCACCCGAGCCGCAGCCGCAAGCTCAAGGACTATCTCGAATAGCCCGATCGGCGGCCCGGCCGGCTTTGCCGGGTTCGTCTCGTCGCGCTATGATCCGCGCGTTCCGAGGACTCCCGAACGGGTTCCTCGCTGCGTTCCGGCGTAGCTCAGTGGTAGAGCGGGCGGCTGTTAACCGCTTGGTCGTAGGTTCGAATCCTACCGCCGGAGCCATCTCCTGACCCGGAACAAGTCCGGAGCGAGGCGCGTCCTTGTGCCGATGCGCACTGCCCTCTTCGCCCTCATCGCCTCGGCGATCCTCGCCTGCTGCCAGGCGCCGACTGCCGTTCAGCCCATCACCGGGATCGTGACAGCGGGCCCGGTCTGCCCGGTCGTGACGGAGCCGCCGGATCCGGCCTGTGACGATCGACCGGTGGCCGGGGCCGAGATCGTCGTCCGCAACGCGAGCGGTGAGACGGTCGCCACGGTGCGCAGCGAGGAGGACGGGACCTTCTCCGTGGCGGTCGGGGCCGGGCACTACGAGCTGGTTCCGCAGCCGGTCGAGGGCCTCATGGGGACCGCCGCACCGGTCGAAGTGACCGTCGATGACGGGCGGGCACCGGAGCCGATCCAGATCAGTTACGACACCGGAATCCGATGAGGCTAACGGACGGCCGGATCACCCGTTAGTACCAGTGAGCCGGACACTGCGTTGGCGGCTATGCCGCCAGGGCAGCCGCAGTGTCCGGCGTTTTCGTGCCTGTCGTCAGGACCTGCGCTCGTGCCACTCCGGGTCGACGGGGGCGGTCGGGCCGACGTCACCGAAGGTGGGGATCAACACCCAGCTCATCACGCCCATTGCGATGCCGAAGATGAACAGCATCGCCGCCCCGGCCGGCTCGTAGGACAGGAACCAGTACGTGGCGGCCAGCGCCATGATGGCCACGGGCAGGACCAGGTACCTCAGGAGCTTCATGGCGTCATCATACCCAGCCGCGATGCCCGCGCCGACGATCTGTGGACCGCACGAATCTCGGTAAATCTATGACTCAGACAATCCAACCGCAGTCAGTCCTGCTGACGGGACCGACCGCGAGCTCGGCATCCGGTCGGCGCCCGTCCTCCGGAGCGTTCGCGCGGACGAGCGGCCGGGTGCCGAGGAGCCGGTCCGCCCGGACCAGGCTGGCGCGCCGGACGCGGGCGTCCGTCACCGGCGTCCCGGTGTCCGATGGATCGGCGATGGTCGGCACCGAACTCATGGCGGCCCCGGGCCGGGCGGTCACGACCGAGCCATCGGGATAGCTGAGCCAGAGCCCGCGGAGACGCGCGATGAAGTGCTCAGCCATGCCCGGGACCAGCATCTCGACGATCCCGCGGCCGCTGCGACGGTAGCCTCGCGGGCGCTCGTCGGCCTGCACGCGATCGACGAAGGCCCGTGAGAGCAGCTCCTCCACCGCCACCTTGACGCTCTCGGGAGCGTCGACCACCACCTGCCCGGCGTGGAACGTGGCGAGGCCGATCGCCTCAGGCTCGGCGGAGCCGCCGCCGGTCCGCACCAGCTCGTAGACGAGGGTGTCTTCGGTCCGGGGATCGGCGGTTCGGTCGAACATGACCGCGAGAATAGCGCAGCCGCAGCCGGCCGCGCGGGCCTCGGCGACCACCCCCGGCTGGGCTAGAATCGGTCGGCCGGCCGCATCCAACGCCATGAGGTTCGAGAGCGTGAGCGAGATCGAGGAGAAGGGCTACCGCGAGATGGTGGTGGCCCAGGACGATGCCCAGGTCGACGCGTGGGCGGCCGACCTCTTCATCGATTTCGCGAAGCGGATCGGGGTCGGTACGGCGATCGAAGCATTCCGCCGGGCCACCGGGCTCGACGCCCGCGGCTTCCAGCGCGCCTTCATGGTCGGCGGGGGACCCGACCACGTCGTCGGGATCGACACCGCCGGATCCCTGTCGGCTCCCATCTTTGAGCTGCCGAAGGCGATCGCCGGCCTGAGACGCATTGATCCTCAGGCGCGCGCCAAGCTGATCGACTTCCTGGTCGAGCAGCGCGAGGTGATGTCCTACACCGCCTGACGGCGGGCGAGGGCCCTACTCGGCTTCCTCGCGCTGGGGAGCTCCGGCCCGGATGAGCGCGATCGCGTTCTCGATCTTGAGCTTCGTGATCGTGAGGTGCTTCGCGAAGTTCGCCCGGTTGACCTCCGGGATCTGATCCATCATCTCGGGGTTCCGCAGGATATCGACGAGGTCGTCGACGCCCTCGGCCAGCTTCGACCGCGCCCCCATCAGCGCGTCATCCGCCGCCTGCGCAATCTGGGCCTCGCCGGCGACGGTGCGGGCCCGTCGGCGCCGCTTCTCGCCCGATGCGGCAGGTTCCTCGTCGGGAGATCCGCCGCCGGTGACCTTGCGCAGCTTCGCGAGGGAAAGCTCACCGGCAACAATTCGCTTGGCGAGCCGGCGGCGCTGGCGCTCGTCGGTGATCTTCATCAGCTCGTAAGCGTGGCTGATCGTGTCTTTGCGCAATGACACGAGCTCGCGAATGTCGGCCGGCGCATTCGAGAGACGGAGCCGATTCTCGACGTAGCCCTTGTCCTTGCCGACCTTCTGCGCCAGCTGCCGCACCGAGTACCCGAATGTCTCGGTCATCTTGCGGAACATCGCAGCCTCCTCGAGCGGCGAGACGTCCTCGCGCTGGAGGTTTTCGATGATGCTGACCTCGAGCGCGGTGCTCTCGTCGAAGTCAACCACGATGGCGGGGATCGTCTCGCGCTCCGCCATCCGCGACGCGCGCCACCGGCGTTCGCCCGCGATCAGCTCGTACTGGGCGCCGCTCGGCCGCACGAGAATCGGCTGAAGGACACCATGCTCGCGAATCGAATCCGCCAGCTCGGTGAGCGACTCCTCGTCGTAGGAAAGCCGCGGCTGTGCCGGGTTCGGCAGGATCTTGCCGACCGGCACTTCGCGGATCTGTGCGCGCGTGGCGCGGGACTCGATCAATGACACGATGCCCGGCGCCAGGTCTGTCTGCTGCGCCTCGTCGAAGAGGCGGTGGATGTTCTCCTTGAAGGCGGGGCGCTTCTCAGCCAAGCTCGATCACCTCCTGGGCCAGGTCGCGGAAGGCGCGGGCGGCGGCGGAGCCGGTCGCGTATTCGGTGACCGGCTTGCCGGTGAGGGGAGCCTCGCCGAGCTTCACCGTCTGCTTGATCATGGTGTTGAACACGCGGTGGTCGCCCAGCTCACGGAGGTTCGCGAGCATCTCGCGCGCGAGGACCGTGCGCCCGTCGAAGAACGTCGGCAGCAGGCCGAGCACCTCGAGATCGTGGTTCAGCTTGATCTTGATCGTGTTGATGACCTTGATCAGCGCCGTCAGGCCCTTGATCGCGTAGTACTGCGTCTGCACCGGGATGATGACCCGGTTGCTTGCGACCAGCGCATTGATGGTGAGCAGGCCAAGGGTCGGCGGACAGTCGATGATGATCACATCGAACTGGCGCTCAGCCCAACCGGCGAGCGCATCGCGCAGCACCATCTCGCGGCCGATGGCGGTGAACAGCTCGACTTCGGTCGACGCGAGCTCCAGCGTCGCCGGGGCGACCCACAGGCCATCGGTCTGCGTGTTGCGCACGATGTCGTCAAGCGATGCGCGGTCCTCCGACAGAACGTCCGCCATCGACTGCCGAACGTCCGAGAGGGACACGCCGAGGCCGACGGTCAGGTTCGCCTGTGGATCCATGTCGACGCAGAGGACGCGATAGCCGCGTTCGGCCAGCGCCCCGCCGAGGTTGATGGAGCACGTCGTCTTGCCGACGCCGCCCTTCTGGTTTGCGATAGAAATTACCTTGGTCAACGCGTCACCTTCGTGCGGTCGGGCGGGGCTGCGTCGCCAAACGCGACGTCACCGATGATAGGCCGATGGGTACGTCGCGGTCCATCCGAGTTGTCCACAACGTGGAGAAATCGGGCCGTCGTTGTGCAAAGACATCCGTCTATACTCGAAGTTGTCCACCGTCGTTCCTGCGGGCCCGTAGCTCAATGGTCAGAGCAACCGGCTCATAACCGGACGGTCGCAGGTTCGATTCCTGCCGGGCCCACCAGCGAACGCCGTGCGAAGGAGACAGCCTCGTGTCGACCGCCGACAAGCTCGCCCATCTGCGGGCATTGCGCGAGGAGTCGCAGCTTGGCGGGGGAGCGGAGCGGCTCGAGCAGCAGCACGCGCGCGGCAAGCTCTCGGCTCGCGAGCGACTGGAGCTCCTCCTCGACGACGGACAGCTTCACTGAGCTCGACGCATTCGTCACGCATCGGGCCAGCGAGTTCGGGCTCGACGAGGAGCGGTACCTGGGAGACGGTGTCATCACCGGCTTCGGCCGCGTTGACGGGCGGATGGTGTTCGTCTACAGCCAGGACTTCACCGTGTTCGGCGGCTCGCTGTCGGAAGCGCACGCGGAAAAGATCTGCAAGGTCATGGACCTCGCGCTCGAGAACGGCACGCCGATCATCGGCCTGTCCGATTCCGGGGGCGCGAGAATCCAGGAGGGCGTTGCCAGCCTCGGCGGGTATGCCGACATCTTCCTCCGCAACACGCTCGCGTCCGGAGTGATTCCCCAGATCTCTCTCATCATGGGACCGTGCGCCGGGGGAGCGGTGTACTCGCCGGCGATCACGGATTTCGTGGTGATGGTCGACGGCACCAGCTACATGTTCGTCACCGGCCCGAACGTGGTGAAGACGGTGACGCACGAGGAGATCGACTTCGAGGGCCTCGGCGGCGCTCGCATTCACAACGAGACCAGCGGCGTCGCGCACTTTCTGAGTGCCGGGGAGCCGCAGGCACTCGCGATGGCGCGCACGCTGATCGGCTATCTGCCGCCGAACAACATCGATCTCCCACCGCGGCGCGACGAGTGGTCGCCGCCGCGCGTCGACGGACCATCGCTGGATTCGCTCGTTCCGGATTCGCCGAAACAGTCCTACGACATGCACACCGTCATCGGTGGCATCGTCGACCAGGACTCGTTCACCGAGGTCCACGCCGCCTTCGCTCGAAACATCATCTGTGGTTTCGGGCGCGTCGAGGGCCGCAGTGTGGGGATCGTGGCTCAGCAGCCCGAGGTGCTGGCCGGCGTCCTCGACATCGACGCTTCGGACAAGGCGGCGCGGTTCGTCCGCACCTGCGATTGCTTCAACATCCCGATCATCACCCTCGTCGACGTGCCGGGCTTCCTGCCGGGTGTCGAGCAGGAGCATCGCGGCATCATCCGCCACGGCGCGAAGCTGCTGTACGCCTACTGCGAGGCGACGGTACCCAAGGTCACCGTGATCACGCGCAAGGCATACGGCGGTGCCTACGACGTCATGAGCAGCAAGCACGTTCGCGGCGACATGAACTACGCCTGGCCAACCGCGGAGATCGCCGTCATGGGCGTCGAGGGCGCGGTGAACATCATCTTCCGGGATGAGATCTCGGCCGCCGATGATCCCGCCGCGGCACGCGCACGACTGGTCGGCGAATACGAGGACCGGTTTGCCAACCCGTATGTCGCCGCTGCCCGCGGCTACGTCGATGAGGTGATCCTTCCGTCGGAGACGCGGGCGCGCATCGCCGGCGCGTTGACAGTGCTCGAGCACAAGCGCCAGGCGGTCCCCGCCAAGAAGCACGGCAACATCCCGCTCTAGCGGGGTTGCCGTCTTTGCGCACGGACAGACCGATGCCCCCGTTCCGCAAGCTCCTGATCGCCAACCGTGGCGAGATCGCGATCCGGGTCATCCGGGCCTGCCGGGAGCTGGGCATTGCGCCGATCGCCGTCCACTCCGACGCCGACGTCGACGCCCTGCATGTCCGCCTTGCCGATGTCAGCGAACGCATCGGGCCGCCATCGCCGACGGAGTCCTACCTTTCGATCGAGGCGATCGTCGATGCCGCGCGACGCGCCGGGGCTGAGGCGATCCATCCCGGCTACGGGTTCCTGTCGGAGAACGCGTCGTTTGCCCGGGCCGTCGAGGCCGCCGGCCTCGTGTTCATCGGCCCGCCGGCCGCCACCCTGGAGTCGCTCGGCAACAAGCTGGCCGCGCGCCGCGGGGCCGAAGCGGCGGGCGTTCCGATCGTCCCCGGAACGACGGTTGCCCTGGAAGAGGACTCGAGCGATCTCGCATCGGTGGGCTTCCCGCTGATGCTGAAGGCGGCCGCCGGCGGCGGGGGCCGCGGGATGCGGCGGGTGGACTCGGCGGCCGAGGTGGCGGACGCCCTGGCGGCCGCCCGGCGCGAGGCCGTGTCGGCCTTCGGCGACGGGACCGTGTACGCGGAGCGCCTGCTCGCACCCGCCCGACACATCGAGGTCCAGCTGCTCGGGGATCGGCACGGCCGGCTGGCGGTGCTCGGGGAGCGTGAGTGCAGCGTCCAGCGCCGTCACCAGAAGCTGGTGGAGGAGTCTCCGTCGCCGGCCGTGAGCCCGGCCATCCGCGAGGCGCTCTTCGAGAGCGCGCGGCGGGTTGCCGGCAGCGTCGACTTCCACAACGCGGCGACGGTCGAGTTCCTCCTCGATGCCGATGGCAGCCACTACTTCCTCGAGATGAACACGCGTCTCCAGGTGGAGCACGGGGTCACGGAGCTGGTGACAGGGCTCGACCTGGTGGCCTGGCAGATCCGGGTTGCGGCTGGCGAGCCCATCCCGGACGAGGTCGCGAACGCCACCGCCCGAGGCCACGCCATCGAGGTCCGTCTCTACGCCGAGGATCCATATCGCGATTTCCGACCGGTGGCCGGGCGAATCACGGCCTGGCAGATGCCGGCCGGCCCCGGCATCCGGGTCGACGCGGGGGCCGAGGCCGACACCGATCTCCGGCCTGAATACGACCCGCTGCTCGCCAAGCTGATGGTGCATGCCGAGGACCGACCGTCCGCCGTCGACCGGCTCCGGCGAGCGCTCGACGAGACCCTCATCGGCGGCGTCCAGACCGACGCCGGCTTTCTTCGCTGGCTGGTGGATGACGCCGCCTTCGCGAGCGGCAGGTACGACACCGGCCTCATCGAGGAGCGATGGAGCGGCGACGAGCCGATCGGCCCGGAGCTCGCCGGCCTGCTTGCCGCCGCCGCGCTGCAGGCCAGGGTGGCGGCCGACGCGGGGCGGGCTCCGGTCCCCGTGGCCGACCAGGGCTCGGCCTGGGGCAGGGTCGCGCGCCGCGAGGCTCGTCGGCAATGAGCGACTACGAGGTCCGCGTCGTCGACGAACGGGTAGCGCCTGCCGACGGCTGGCGGCTCGAGATCCTCGATCCGGGGCGGGGGATCGGGCGGCTGTCCGACGGCTCCACCTCGCTGCCGGTGCTGGTGGAGGGGTCGGGCAGCGACTGGGTGGTGACGATCCGCGGCCGGCGGGTGCCGGTAACGGTGCGGTCGTGGCGTGAGCGGATCCTGGCCGAGGCCGAGACCGCGGCGGCACAGCACAGCGGACCGATGGAGGTGAAGGCAACGCTGCCCGGGCTGATCGTGACGGTGGGCGTGTCGGTCGGCGACGAGGTGGCGGAGGGCGCCCCGCTGCTGACGATCGAGGCGATGAAGATGCAGAACGAGGTCCGGGCGCCGCGTGCGGGAAGGGTGATCGAGCTGTCCGTTGAGCCGGGCCAAACGGTCCCGACCGGCGCGCCGCTCCTTCGGCTGGAGTGACGGCGCGTACAATCGGTGGCCGATGAGTGAGCCCGAGCGCCGGGAGGCGCGCCCGTATCGGTCCACCTCCGGCATGCAGATCCGGACCGTCTACGGGCCGGACGACCTCGAGGGCTTCGATCCCACCGCGCGGCTCGGTGAGCCGGGAACCTATCCGTTCACGCGGGGGATCCACCCGGACGGGTACCGGGCACGGCCGTGGACGATGCGCCAGTACGCGGGCTTCGGATCGGCCGATGAGACGAACCGTCGGTTCCGCTACCTACTCGATCGCGGCCAGACCGGGCTGTCGGTGGCGTTCGACCTGCCGACCCAGATCGGCTACGACTCCGACGATCCGATGGCGCTGGGCGAGGTGGGCCGGGTCGGCGTACCGATCGACTCGATCGAGGACATGGAGATCCTGCTCGACGGCATCGACCTCGCCCAGGTCTCGACCTCGATGACGATCAACGCCACCGCCGCCATCCTGCTGACGCTCTACGAGACGGTGGCCCGCCGACGGGGGACCGATCCCCGCCGCCTGCGCGGCACGGTCCAGAACGACATCCTCAAGGAGTACATCGCGCGCGGGACCTACATCTACCCGCCCGAGGCCTCGATGCGCCTCGTGACCGATACGTTCGCGTACTGCCGGGCCGAGCTGCCCGAGTGGAACACGATCAGCATCAGCGGCTATCACATGCGCGAGGCCGGCTCGACGGCCGTCCAGGAGGTCGCCTTCACCGTCGCCAACGCGATCGCGTATGCCGACGCCGCGCTCGCCGCCGGTCTGGCCTTCGACGAGTTCGCCCCGCGCCTCTCGTTCTTCTTCGCAGCTCACAACGACCTGCTCGAGGAAGTCGCCAAGTTCCGGGCCGCCCGGCGCGTGTGGGCGCGCGTGGCGCGGGAGCGTTACGGGGCCGCCGACCCGAAGAGCATGGCCATGAGATTCCACGTCCAGACCGGCGGCTCGACCCTCACCGCGCAGCAGCCGGACGTCAACGTGGTGCGCACCTCGGTCCAGGCGCTGGCAGCGATCCTCGGTGGCGCGCAGTCGCTGCACACCAACGCGCTCGACGAGGCGCTCGGACTGCCGACGCCCGCGTCGGCGCGCCTGGCGCTCCGGACTCAACAAGTGTTGTACAACGAGTCCGGCGTGACGGCCACCGTGGATCCGCTCGGCGGCTCGTACTACGTCGAGACGTTGACCAATGAGATCGAGGAGCGCGCGTTGGCCGAGATCGCGGCCATCGACGCTCGCGGCGGCACGCTGGCCGCCCTGGCCGGCGGCTACCAGCAGGACCGGATCGGCGACGCGGCCTACGAGCAGCAGGTCGCGGTCGAGGCGGGCGAGCGAGTCATCGTCGGCGTCAACGCGTATGCCGACGAGGGCGAGGAGCGAGGGCCGGAGCCGCAGCAGATCGACCCGGGGCTCGAGGCGAGCCAAGTCGAGCGGACGCGGGCGCTTCGGGCGAGCCGCGACGCCGGCGCGGCCGAGATGGCCGTCGCGGAGCTGGAACGCGCAGCTGCCGGAACGGAGAACGTGCTGCCGCGGATTCGCGCCTGCGTCGAGGCGTCCGTGACCCTCGGAGAGGTCGCCAATGCCATGCGACGCGTGTGGGGGGAGCACCGCCCGTGACCCGGCGACCGTCCATCGGGCCGATCCACCACGTCGCGATCGTCGTCCGGTCCATCGATGCGTCGCTCCCTCGATATCGGGAGCTCTTCAACCTCACGCCGGACACCGATCCGGTGGTATTCGCCTCGCAGCGGGTACGGCTCTGCTTCCTGGCGACCGGCCCGGACCCGGCCGCACGGATCGAGCTCGTCGAGCCGATCGATGCCGACAGTGGTGTCGCCAGGTTCCTCGACCAGCGCGGCGAAGGCCTGCATCACGTCTGCCTGGTCACCGCCGACCTGCCGGCGACGCTCGAGGGCCTGGCGGCCGCCGAGGCCGAGCTGCTCGACCGGGAGCCAAGGCCCGGCGCGCACGGATCGGTGGCCTTCATCCACCCCCGCACGCTCGACGGCGTCCTCTGGGAGCTCCTGCAGGCCGATCAGCCGCCGCAGTCGAACCCGTAGCGCCCGTCGGATAGCTGCTCTCGAAGGTTGGCGTCGACCTGGAGCGCGATCTCGAGATCCTCGGTCGCCAGGTCCTCCCGGAGCGCCACCGCGCCATTCGTGAGGACGATGATCTGTGACCCGAGCAGCTCGTCGAGGGATCGACCCGGGTCCCATCGCGGCAGTTCCGTGAGGGCATCGTTCGCCGCCCGGACGTGCTGCTCGACCTCGATCGCGGCCGAGATGCGGCTCGCCGGCCCGGCCTCCCCCTCGACGCCCCGTCTGCAGCGCCCGCGTCCCCTGGGTCAGCTCCTCGGAGGCGTCGCACACCGCCGTCGCGTATCCGGCCGGAGCCGGGTTGCGACCCGGATCATCACGCAGGTACCCGAGCAGCAGGATGGCACCGACGAAGAGGAGGAGCGCGATCGTGAACCCCCAGCCCCAGCCGGCCATTCGGAACAGCCCGACGCCGCGGCGCGGCTCCTGCTCCTCGGTCCGCTCAGAGGGAGGCTTCGGCGCGTAGCGCTGGCCGCTCTTCTCGTCGGGATGCAGCGGTTCGCGGACCGGCCCCTTCGGCTCGCCGCCCGCGCCAGGCGGGAAGAGGCTCGTCACCGCGTCGCGGCGCTACCTGACGCCAGCGTCGCGGAGCAGCTGCGGGATATGGCTCGGCGAGTCGGCCACGCGGATGCCTGCCTCCTCGAGCGCGACCCGCTTCGACTCGGCCGTGCCGGCGCCGCCGGAGATGATCGCCCCGGCGTGCCCCATCCGGCGGCCGGGCGGTGCTGTCCGTCCCGCGATGAAGGCCGCCATCGGCTTGCGGACCTCGCGTGCGCAGAAGGCCGCGGCCTTCTCCTCCTCCTCGCCGCCGATCTCGCCGATCATCACGATCGCCTCCGTCTCGGGGTCCTGGTTGAACATGTCGAGGACGTCGATGAAGCTGGTGCCGATGATCGGGTCGCCGCCGATGCCGACCGTGGTGGTCTGGCCCATGCCGGCATCGGTCATGGCCTGCACGACCTCGTACGTCAGCGTGCCGGATCGGCTGACGAGTCCCACCGGACCGCGCGAGTGGATGTTGCCGGGGATGATCCCGACCTTCGCCTCGCCCACGCTGGTCATGCCCGGGCAGTTCGGCCCGATGAGCCGAACGCCCCTCTGCTTCAGCACGTGATAGACGCGGAGCATGTCCAGCGCGGGCACGCCCTCGGTGATGCAGACGACCAGCGGCAGCCCGCCGTCGGCGGCCTCGAGCATCGCGTCAGGCGCGAAGGCGGCCGGCACGAAGATGCAGCTCGCGTTGGCGCCGGTCTGCGCGACCGCCTCGGCGACGGTGTCGAAGACGGGGACCCTGCCCTCGAGGGCGGACTGGCCGCCCTTGCCCGGGGTGACGCCGGCGACGATGTCGGTCCCGTACTCGAGCATGGCGGTGGAGTGGAATGCCCCCTCCCGACCGGTGATGCCCTGGACCAGCAGCCGCGTCTCGCGGTTGACGAGGATGCTCACGCCGCACCGCCCGCGGCCGCGACAGCCTTTGCCGCCGCGTCGTCGAGCGAGTCGGCCGTGATCAGGTTGGCCTCGGCCAGGATCGGCTTCGCCTCCTCGGCGTTGGTGCCGACGATGCGGACGACCATCGGCACGTCGCGCGTCAGCTGCGCCCGCGCCTCTACGATCCCGTGGGCGACCTCGTCGCCTCGGGTGATACCCCCGAAGATATTGATGAGGATTGCCCGCACGTTCGGATCGTCGAGGATGATCTTGAAAGCGGCCGCCACCCGATCGGCCTTCGCGCCGCCGCCGATGTCGAGGAAGTTGGCCGGCTCGCCGCCGGCCAGCTTGACGAGGTCCATGGTGGTCATCGCCAGGCCGGCGCCGTTGACCATGCAGCCGATGGTGCCGTCCAGCTTGATGAAGCTGATTCCCGCCTCGCGCGCCGCGATCTCCGAGGGCTCCTCCTCGTTCAGATCGCGCATCGCCTCGAGGTCCGGGTGGCGGGGGAGTGCCGAGTCGTCGAGCACGATCTTGGCGTCGAGCGCCTCGAGGCGGCCGTCGCCGGTCAGCACCAGGGGGTTGATCTCGGCGAGGTCGGCGTCGGAGCCGATGAAGGCGGCGAACAGGCCGCGCATGATCGCGGCGAAGTCCTTCTGAAGCTCGGCCGGGATGCCGAGGAAGAAGGCGACCCGCCGCACCTGGTACTCCTGCAGGCCGATCAGCGGATGCAGCGACAGGCGCAGGATGGCCTCGGGATTCGTCTTGGCGGTCTCCTCGATCTCGACGCCGCCCTCGGCCGACGCGATCACGACGATCGCCCGTGACGCGCGGTCGAGGATGAGCCCCAGGTAATACTCGTGGGCGATGTCGGCGGCGGGTGCCACCAGGACCGTCTTGACCGTGGTGCCCTTGATGTCGAGACCGATGATCTCGCGCGCCCTCTGCTCCGCTTCGTCCGGCGTCGACGCCACCTTCACCCCGCCGGCCTTGCCTCGACCGCCGACGAGGACCTGGGCCTTGATCACGACCGGCCCGCCGATGCGCTCGGCGGCGGCCCGTGCCTCCTCCGGCGTGGTGGCGGTCTCACCCAGGCTGAGCGGCACGCCGAAGCGCGCGAGGATCTCCTTGCTCCGGTATTCCTGGAGCTTCACGCAAATCTCCTGATGTGAGGTCGACCGTCGGCGCGCGCTCGCTCGGATGGGGGGCTGCAGCCGGCGCGGGATGGAGGTGGATTGTAGCGGGGTCCATCCGGCTAGACTCCAATCCCGCACGCCGACGCTTTGATCGGCCGCACGAGGTATCGCCGTGAGCTACGCCGTCACACTCATCCCCGGCGACGGGATCGGTCCAGAGCTGGCCGAGGCAACGCGCGGCGTGCTGGAGGCGACCGGGATCGGCTTCGACTGGGACGTCCAGGATGCCGGCGAGGCCACCATCGCGACCGAGGGGACGCCGCTTCCCGACCGCGTGATCGAGTCGATCCGCCGAAACGGGACGGCGATCAAGGGGCCGATCACGACCCCGGTCGGCTCCGGCTTCCGCTCGGTCAATGTCGGGTTGCGCCAGGCGCTCGAGCTGTATGCCAACGTCCGACCGGCGCGGACGATGCAGGGCGTCGAAACCCGATACGACAACGTCGACCTGATCATCGTGCGCGAGAACACGGAGGACCTGTACGCGGGGATCGAGCACCGGGTCGGGCCGGACGCGGCCGAGAGCATCAAGATCATCACCCGTGCCGCGTCCCAGCGCATCGCGCGCTACGCGTTCGAGTACGCCGTCAAGAACGGCCGCCACAAGGTGACGGCCGTCCACAAGGCCAACATCATGAAGCTGTCGGACGGGCTCTTTCTCGAGAGCTGCGGCCAGGTCGCGGCCGAGTACGCCGGACGGGTCGAGTTCGAGGACCGCATCGTCGACAACATGTGCATGCAGCTGGTGCAGAAGCCGGAGCTGTACGACGTCCTCGTCCTGCCGAACCTGTACGGCGACATCGTGAGCGACCTGGCGGCGGGGCTCGTCGGCGGGCTCGGTGTCGCGCCCGGCGCCAACATCGGCGAGAAGGCCGCCGTGTTCGAACCGGTCCATGGGTCGGCGCCCAAGTACGCCGGGCAGAACAAGGCCAACCCGACTGCGCTCATCCTGAGCGGCGCGCTCATGCTCCGGCACCTCGGCGAGCTGGCGGCGGCGGATGCCGTGGAGTCGGCGGTCCGCGAGGTCATCGCCGCCGGAGAGACGGTGACCTACGACCTCGGCGGCACCGCCGGCACCCGCGAGTTCGGCGAGGCGGTGGCCGGCCGCGTTCGCTCGCTGGTCTGATCGACCGACCGACGCGATAGAATCGGGCGGCCGCTCATTTCCGCCGCCCAGCGTCGGCGGCGCCCCGTGCAGAGAGTGAACACGCTTGATCAACCTGTTCGGCTACCGCGTCTCCTGGGCGCAGCTGGCGTGGTTCGGACACCGCGCGAGCGGGCTCGGCGTGCTCCTCTACCTCTTCATGCACATTGTCGAGACCTCGACCGTCCTCTTCGGGCCGGACGTGTACAACGCGGCGGTCGGCATCTTCAGGAACCTGCCGGCCCGTCTCGGTGAGGTCGTCCTCATGGCCGCGCTCGTGTACCACGCGCTCAATGGGCTGCGGGTGATCGCGATGGACTTCTGGCCTTCGCTGACCGTCTACTACCGCCCGCTGACCTACGGCGTCATCACCGCCACCATCGTGGCCATGATCCCTCTGTCGGCGATCATGCTGCGCCCGTTCTCGCCGTGGGCGTGAACTACCGATGACCGCCGTCCGCCGCGCCCGCGTCATCTACACCAACCCGTCGCGTGCCGCGCGACCGAGGCCCGAGGCATCGGGGCGCGAGCGCTTCTGGTGGTACTTCATGCGCCTGTCAGGCCTGGCGCTCGTCTTCCTCGCGCTGGGCCACATGTTCATCATGCACGTGCTGGTGCAGCTCACTGGCGGCGAGGTCAACTTCGCCTTCGTCCAGAGCCGATGGGGGACGCCGTTCTGGCGCATCTACGACCTGCTGCTGCTGGTCCTGGCGTTCATCCACGGCGCCAATGGCGCGCAGGATCGTGATCGGTGACTACGTCGCACATCGCACGGCGCGAGGGCTGATCGTCGGCATCCTGATCGCTATAAGCGCGGTCTGGCTGGTGCTCGGGATGGCCGTCATCGCATTCTTCGATCCGGGCAGCGCGCCTCCCGTCGGTCCGCTCTCGTGACCCTGGCCACCATCGGGCGCGGGGTGATTCCGCCGGCCCGCGTCCATGAGCTGGACGCGGTCGTCGTCGGCGCCGGCGGCGCCGGCCTGTACGCGGCACTCGAGCTGAAGCGCGATCTCGGCCCGGATGCGCGCATCGGCGTCATCAGCAAGCTCTACCCGTCCCGCTCGCATACCGGAGCCGCCCAGGGCGGGGTGTGCGCCGCGCTCGGCAACACCGAGGAGGACCACTGGGAGTGGCACTGGTTCGACACGGTCAAGGGCGGTGACTACCTCGTCGACCAGGACGCGGCCGAGGTCATGTGCCACGACGCGGTCGAGACGATCATCAATCTCGAGCATCTCGGCCTGCCGTTCGACCGCACGGACGAGGGGCTGATCGACCAGCGGCGCTTCGGCGGCCATACGCGCAACTACGGCGAGGGACCGGTCCGGCGCAGCTGCTTCGCGGCCGACCGCACCGGCCACGCCATCCTGCAGACCCTCTTCCAGCAGTGCATCAGGCTCGAGGTCGCGTTCTTCGACGAGTACCAGGTGCTCGACCTGGCGCTGCCCGATGGTCCGGACGGGCCGGTCAGCGGGGTGATCGCGTTGCAGCTGGCGACCAGCGAGCTGCATGCCTTCCGGGCCAGGGCGGTCCTGTTCGCCACCGGTGGCTACGGCAAGGTCTTCAAGGTCACCAGCAACGCGCACACGCTGACCGGGGACGGGATGGCGATCCCGTACCGGCGGGGCCTGCCGCTGGAGGACATGGAGTTCTTCCAGTTCCATCCGACCGGCATGTACAAGCTCGGCTTCCTTCTCTCCGAGGCCATGCGCGGGGAGGGTGGCGTGCTGCTCAACGACGACGGCGAGCGCTTCATGGAGCGCTACGCCCCGACCATGAAGGACCTGGCCAGCCGCGACGTCGTGAGCCGCTCGATCTATCTCGAGATCGCGGAGGGGCGGGGGATCGGCGGCAAGGACTTCGTCCACCTCGACGTCCGTCATCTCGGCGAAGAGGTGCTCAACAAGAAGCTGCCCGACATGAGCGGCTTCATCCGGACCTACTTCGGCCTCGAGCCGCTGACCGACCTCGTCCCGATCCAGCCGACGGCCCACTACGCCATGGGCGGCATCCCGACCGACATCGACGGCCGCGTCCTGGCCGACGAGACGGGGCGGGTCGTGCCCGGCTTCTACGCCGCCGGCGAGGTGGCCTGCGTGAGCGTCCACGGGGCGAATCGGCTGGGGACCAACTCGCTCCTCGACATCCTCGTGTTCGGCCGCCGGGCCGGAAAGAAGATGGCGGCCGAGCTCGCCGACCTGCCACCGGCGGTCGCCGATGCCGAGGCGGAGGCATCGGTCCAGTCACGGGTCTCGGGCCTGCTGGCCGGCACCGATGGCGAGCGTCCGGCGGTGATCCGTTCCGAGCTGCAGGAGGTGATGTTCACCAAGTGCGGGGTGTATCGCACCGAGGAGCTGCTGGTCGAATGCCGCGATGCCGTCGCGCTGCTTCGCGCGCGCGCGCAGCACCTCAAGGTGGACGACCGTGGCTGCCGCTACAACACCGACCTGGGCGAGGCGATCGAGCTGGGCTACCTGATCGACTGTGCCGAGGCCACGGTTGCATCGGCGCTGGCGCGGACGGAGAGTCGCGGCGGGCATGCGCGAGAGGACTACCCGGAGCGAGACGACACGAACTGGCTCAAGCACACCTTCGCCTCCCGGAGCCCGAAGTCGGGCATCATGACCCTGCGCTACAAGCCGGTGACGATCACCAAGTTCGAGCCGAAGCCGCGGGTGTATTGAGACCGATGGACGTCACGCTGCGGATCCGCCGCTACAACCCGGAGGTCGACGAGGAGCCGCACTGGGAGGAGTACGCCGTCGAGGCCGAGCCGACCGACCGCGTCCTCGACCTGCTGCACCAGGTGAAGTGGTACCAGGACGGCACGCTGACCTTCCGCCGCTCCTGCGCACACGGGGTCTGCGGCTCCGACGCGATGCTCATCAACGGCCAGAACCGGCTGGCCTGCGAGTACCTGGTCAGGGACGCGGGCCCCCGGATCAGCGTCGAGGCGATCCGCGGCATGGCGGTCGTCAAGGACCTGCTCGTCGACATGGAGCCCTTCTGGGAGTCCGTACAAGCAGGTGAAGCCGTTCCTCGTGAACGACACGGTCCCGATCGACGGCAAGGAGCGACGCCAGTCTCAGGCGGATCGTGCGCGCTACGAGGACACCAGCCGCTGCATCCTGTGCGCCGCCTGCACCACCAGCTGCCCGGTCTTCTGGTCCGACCAGTCGTACGTCGGCCCGGCGGCCATCGTCAACGCCCATCGGTTCATCGTCGACACGCGCGACATCGCGAAGCAGGAGCGGCTCGAGATCATGGCCGACCCCGACGGGGTATGGCGCTGCCGCACCACCTTCAACTGCGTGGAGGCATGCCCGCGCGACATCAAGATCACCAAGGCGATCCTCGAGGTGACACAGGAGATCCGCAAGGCGGGCATCGGTTGAGGCTCCTGATCCATACCGATGGCGCCGCCCGCGGCAACCCGGGCCCCGCCGGCGCAGGAGCCATCCTCCGCGATGCCGATGACGGCACCGTGGTCGCCGAGATCGCCGAGCCGCTGGGCCACGCGACGAACAACGTCGCCGAGTGGTCCGCCGTTCGCCTCGCGCTCGAGGAGGCGCTGCGCCTCGGGGCAACCCACGTCGACCTGCGGATGGACTCCGAGCTCGTCGCGCGCCAGATCTCTGGCATCTATCGGGTGAAGCATCCCGACCTCAAGCCGTTCCACGCGGCGGTCATGGAGATGCTCCGTCGTTTCGACGGCTACACCGTGGGCCACGTCCCTCGCGCCCTGAACAAGGATGCCGATCGGCTGAGCAACGTGGCCATCGACGGGTGGGATCCGGTTTGACGGGTGCATGCGTAGCCGCATGACCCGTGGGGCGGGTCCTAACGCGAAGGAACACCCGAGCCGGACGAGCTCCTCCGCGATTTCACCCGTGGGGCGAGCAAATCGCCTGGGAGCTTGTGCTTCCTCGCGCCAAGACCCGTGGGGCGGGTCAGGTCGGGGGCGACCCCTCCTGATCGAACGGATGTTCGAATCGGCTACACTGTCGGTCCCTGGAGGCGGCTGGACGGTCGCGGGCGCATCGGTCGAAAGGCCGCGTCCGAGGAAAGTCCGAGCTCCACAGAGCAGGCTAGCGGGTAACACCCGTCCGCCGCGAGGCGAGGACCAGCGCCACAGTGACGATGCCGGCCTTCGGACCGGAGTGAAACGGGCAAGCTCTAGCCGGAGCAAGACCGAATAGGGGAGCGCAAGGCGGCCTTCGGGCCGCAGCAGGTTGCTCGCTCAGCTCCCGGGTAGGTCGCATAGATGGATGGCCGTCCATGAGACCGATGCGAATCGGCCTCGGGACAGAACTCGGCTTACAGGCCGCCTCCAGGGACGTCAGCAGGAAGCCGGTGGCTGGTCCGTGCCGTCAACGTGGCCACGTGCACAGCGGCTGAGGAGTGCGTTCATTGGACGGGTGGCGTGCCGGGCGACGCTGTCGCGACAGCCAGCGGCGGTCGGCGCGCCAGCCGGCCATCAACGGACCGCTCAGTCCTCGTCTTCGCGCCAGACCGAGCGAGCCGTGCAGGCATTGCAGATCGGTCGCGCCTCATCCATCGTCCCGAGTGGCAGCGGATGATCGACGCCGCCGAGCAGGCAGTCGACCTGGATGACGGGCAGCTCGCCGGCAAGGATGCTGACGTGGCGCACTGAACAGCGACGGATCCGACCGGAGCGTGGGATTCGTCGGCGGTCTCCACCCCCCTCGATCGGGTCAAGCGCCAATGGTCTGCCTCTGTTCTGCCCGTCCGTGCGACACGTGAGCCGGATGAGGCTACCGGTGGGTGCGCGCTGGCAACAATGGCGCGTTCGTACCATCGGCATCGACCCACCGGCCACATCGCCTCTGGCACGGTGCGCGCTAGACTCACGAAGCCGCGCTCGGCGCGGTCAGGCAACCGAGGAGAGTTCGTGTTCGGACGACGGAAGCGCGAAGAAGCCGCCGCCGCGGAGGCGGCGCGAGAAGCTGAGCGTCACGCCCTGTTCGCCAAGCTTGCCGAACGGCCGGAGAACATCTGCCCGTTCCTTGGACTCGAGGCGAACCGCACGGGCTATGTCGAAGGGGTCAGCGATGACCATCGTTGCTTCGCCTTCGGCGATCCGGCCCCCATCTCCGCCGAGCAGCAGACGCGCGTCTGCCAGGAGCGAGGCTACGGCAACTGCCCGCGCTATCTGCGCGGCGTCCTTGTCATCCCGACCGAGGAGCTCGAGGCGCTGCGCCGGCCGCGAGGCGCCGCGGCCGAGCCGCCCCCGCCACCGGCACGGCCCGTGGCGGTCGCCGAGCCGGAGCGACGTCGACGCGCGCCACTGCTCGCGTTGCTTGGTCTGCTGCTGCTCGTCGGGGCGGGCGCGGGCGCCTACCTGTACTTCTCCGGAGACAACGGCGTTGCCGTGGTGCCGACTCCGTCGCCGAGCCCGACCCCGTCGCCAACCGTCGAGCCGACGGCCTCGGAGCCATCGAGCCCATCGCCGTCGCCAACCATCCCGCTCAACGCCATTACCCGCGGAGAGCTCGCGCGCCTGATGGCCGACGCGCTGGGCCTCCCGCCGGCCGAGGGCGACTACTACACCGATGACTCTGCGAGCCCATACCAGGACGACATCAACCGGCTCGCCGAGGCCGGCGTCACCATCGGCTGCACGGAGACGGAGTTCTGCCCCGACGCGTTCGCCACCCGTGCGGAGCTGGCCAGCTTCGTCGTCCGCGCGCTCGGGCTGCCTCCCGCCACGCGCGACTACTTCACCGATGACGAGGGCCTCATCCACGAGGACGACATCAACAGCCTCGCAGAAGCCGGGATCACCGAGGGCTGCGCCCCCGAGCGGTATTGCCCGAACGACACCGTCACCCGCGTCGAGCCGGAGCTGGTTCGAATCGAGGAAGCGGCGCCCAGCCCCTGACCCCCGACGGTCGATTCGCCGGTAGCCTCGCGGAGGCCCAGACGACCGCCACAAGCCCTGCCGTCCCCGTCGCCACGTTCACTGGCCGATGCCCGGGTCGTGGTCCCGCGCTGTCCTTGCGCACTCCCCATCCCCGAGACCCCGGTTGTGGGAGCTCGGTGCCTTCCGCTACCCGGAAGTCATGGCCGGAAGGTACGACCCCTGCGGGGTGCGACGCGCCCAAAAACCCTTGACGGGGACGCGCTGCCCTGTATAGTGGCGGCCTGTGGTTCCAAATGGGGCCATATGGGGAGCAATGGTGAACGGCAGGCACGATGGAGCGGGCGTCATTCCTCACCGGGGAGTTCCGGCACGCGCTGGACGATCGAGGCCGCGTCGCGGTCCCGGTTCGGTTCCGCGCACGCTTGGCCCAGGGTGCGACGCTCGCTCGCTGGCTGGATGGCTGCCTTGCGATCTTCCCGGCGGACACCTGGGAGGACCTGGCGGCCAGGATCCAGAGCCTGCCGACCACCAACGCGGCCGCACGACAGTTCGGTCGATTCATGAGCTCGGGAGCGGTCGAGGTGGAGCTCGATCGGCAGGGGAGGCTCCTGGTTCCGAGCTATCTGCGGGAGTACGCCGGCCTGGACCTTGGCGAGGTGGTCGTGGTCGGCGCACTGAACCGGCTCGAGGTCTGGGCACCGACGCGGTGGCAACCGTATCGGTCGCAGATCGAAAACGAGCCGGAGGCGCTCGCCGAACACCTCGCCGACCTGGGCATCTGACGGTGCCCCGGCCATTCATGCGTCTCCGGGCCGGTCGGCCCGTCGTCCGACAGATGAGGTGCAACGCCACATGGGAGAAGGGCACCTGCCGGTGCTGGTCGACGAGGTTCTCACCTCGCTGGCCGTCGGTGCCGGCAGCTCCGTGGCTGATTGCACGGTCGGCGGCGGTGGGCACGCCGAGCGGCTCTTGGAGACCACGTCTCCGGATGGCCGCCTCCTCGGCATCGATGCCGATGCGGCGGCCATCTCGGAGGCGAAACGAGTCCTCGAACGTTTCGGCGCGCGCGTCACGCTGCGCCAGGGGAACTTCGAGTCGATCTACGACATTGCGAGCGACACCGGCGCAGCTCCGCTGGATGCCGTCCTCTTCGACCTCGGCCTCAGCAGCTATCAGCTCGCCGATCCCGACCGGGGATTCAGCTTCGCGGCCGATGCGCCGCCGGACATGAGATTCGATGAAACCAGTGGTCTATCGGCCCTTGAGCTCATCGACCGTTCCTCGGAGCGAGAGCTCGCCGGAATCCTCGCGACGTTTGGTGAAGAGCGCCGTGCAGGCCGCATCGCGAAGGCGATCGTGGCGGCGCGTGCGCAGGGTCGCATCGTGACCGCGGCCGACCTTGCCGCCGTCGTCGCCGCCGCCGCGCCGGGCCGGCCGGGCGGCGCGGACGCCGGGCGCATTCATCCGGCCACGCGGACGTTCCAGGCGCTGCGGATCGCGGTGAACCGCGAGATCGAGGTGCTCTCCGCCGGACTGGCCGGGGCGCTGGCGGCGCTGCGACCCGGCGGGCGACTGGCCGTGATCAGCTACCACAGCCTCGAGGACCGCATCGTGAAGCGGTTCGTCGTGCGCGAGAGCCGCGACTGCATCGAGGACCCCCTACCGCCGGTCTGCACGTGCGGACATCGCGCGCAGCTGCGCGCCGTCACCAAGGGCGTCATCACCGCGGGCCCTGAGGAGGTCCGGCGGAACCGCCGCGCACGCAGCGCAAAGCTGCGCGTCGCCGAGAAGCTCGCGTGAATCGAGCACAGGAGGAGGGTCACCGATGAGCAAGGGACGTTCTCGCCACCAGGCAAGCAGGCGCCGGATGTACTCGGCCCGCCAGCGCGACCTCCGCGAGCGGCGAGTCCATGCCGTCAGCGAGGAGCAGTACTGGCTGAGCGACCAGGTCGCCGCCATCGAGATCGAGGAAGGCCTCGACTTCGAAGCCCCCACCAGCTTCACGGTCTCGGCGCGCGACCGCGCGACCGCGGCCTAGCCAGAGCCGAGGAGCAGCGAGCGCATGGCAGTCATCGGGGCACGGCCCGCGACCCACCCCTGGTTCGGTGGGAGTCGCAGCCGGCCGCGCCCACGGTCGCGCCCGAAGCCGGCGCGCCGTGCCGGCCGATTGTCGGCCAGTCGCCGGGTGGCGACGAAGATCGATGTGCGTCCCATCCTCGTGGCGATCGTGGTCGCCGCGGGCCTCGCGCTCTTCTACCTGAGCCAGTCGACGCGCGTGGCGGCGACCGGCTATGAGATCGATGCGCTGGAGGCGACGCTCTCCCAGCGGCACGCAGAGCAGCAGCAGCTGGTCTGGGCCATCGGCCAGGCCCGTTCGCCCGCCGAGATCACCCAGCGCGCAACCACCGAGCTGAAGCTCGTACCACTCGAGGACGGGGCGGTCACTTTCGCCCCGTCCGCCAGCCAACCGGCCGATTGACCTAGCCCGCGGCCGAGATTCGGCCGTCGTACCCGGAGACCTACATGCTCGCCAGGACCGACAGTCGTGCCCGCGCCTTGGTCCTCCTGATCACCGTCAGCGTGCTGGCGGCGGCGATCGGCGCTCGCCTGGTGTGGTGGCAGGTCCTGGAGCGGGATTGGCTCGCCGCCGCGGCGCTCAACCAGCTGGCGCAGCAGCAGACCCTTCCCGCCGAGCGAGGCGAGATCACCGACCGCAACGGCGAGCTGCTCGCGACGTCTGTGGAGGTCCAGTCGGTCTTCGTCATCCCACCCTCGGTCGAGGATCCAGGACTCGCTTCGGCACTGCTGGCATCGGCGCTCGACATGACAGCCTCCGAGGTCCGGGCCAGGATCGACAACGACCGCAGCTGGGTATTCCTCAAGCGTCGAGTGTCGGCCGATGTCGCCGAACGGGTGCGCCAGCTCGACATCCGCGGCGTGGGGCTGCTGCCGGAGACGAAGCGCGTCTACCCGGTGAGAAGCGTGGCGACCGACACCACCCTGGCGGCCCAGATCATCGGCTTCGTCGACAACGAGGGCGACGCCTGGAACGGCGTCGAGCAGACGGAGAACGTGGTGCTGGCCGGCACCGCCGGCGAGGTGAGCGCCCAGGAGGACACGATCGGGCGACGGATCGCCGACTCGGTCACTCTCCTCAGGGAGCCGATCGACGGCCGCGACGTTCGTCTGACGATCGACGCGGGGGTTCAGCACCTGCTCGAGCAGGAGATGTGGGCGACCTTCCAGGCCAACAACGCGGTGAGCGTCACCGGCCTGATCATGAACGCCGATACGGGAGCCATCCTGGGCATGGCCAGCTTCCCGTCGTATGACGCGAACGAGTACGCCACCACCGACGGCGAGCTGTTCTCGAATCCCGCGGTGTTTCGCATGTACGAGCCCGGGTCGGTGATGAAGGCGTTCACGATCGCTGCCGCACTCGATGCCGGCGCAGTCAGCACGACCGACACGTTCGAGGACGACAACAACCTGCGGATCGGCAGCATCCGCATCCAGAACGCCGATCGCTACGACTGGCCGTACGGGCACGGACCGATCACGGTCAGGGACGTCCTGGCCCTATCGAACAACGTCGGCGCCGCCAAGGTGGGGCTGACGCTGGGCGGAGACGGCCTGTACGACGCGTTCCGCCGATTCGGATTCGGGACGCCGACGGGCATCGAGCTGACCGGCGAGCAGAGCGGAGTCGTCTGGCACCCCGAGGAGGCGTCGGGCGACTTGACGACCGCCCAGAACTCGTTCGGCCAGGGCCTGAGCCTGACGGGAGTGCAGCTGGCGGCCGGATACGCGGCGTTCGCGAACGGCGGGAGCCTGGTGACGCCCCACGTGGTCGAGGGCTGGACCGACCCGGACGGCAGCTACCACGAGGCGGAGCAGCCTCCGGCCGAACGCGTCATGCGGCCCGAGACGGCCGCCACCATGGTCGATCTGCTGACGAACGCGATCGACAACGGCATCGCGACCGGCGCCCAGCTCAATGGATACACCGTGGCCGGCAAGACCGGCACCGCCCAGATCGCCGGACCGGTCGAGGTCACGGATGAGGAGGGTGAGACGGTCGAGCGCTGGCAGTACGTCGACGGCTGGGTCGACTCGAGCTTCATCGGCTTCCTGCCGGCAAGCGACACGAAGCTGGTCACGCTCGTCCTACTCCATCGTCCGGCCGTATGGGGTCGCTACGTGATGGCGGAGCGCCCCGAGAACGTCTACGCGAGGATGATGCCCCAGGTGCTCGACTACCTTGCGATCCCGCCCGATCGCTCCGCACAACCGGTTGCCCTGCCATGACACTGCTAGACTCGCCCGTAGTCCGCAGCGTGGTCCGCGTGCCTCCGACGATCCGCATCGACGATCTGCTGGCCGCCACGGGTGGTCGCCTCGAGCGACCCACCTCGGTCACCTCGGTCACCGGGGCCAGCGTCGACTCCCGCCGCGTGACCCCCAACAGCTGCTACATCGCCCTCCACGGCGCCCGCGTCGACGGCCATCGCTATGTCGTCGAGGCGCTGCGGGCCGGCGCGTCTGCCGCGCTCGTCGACCGCCCGGTCGACCTCCCACCGGACGTGGATGCGGCCGTCGTGCTGGTCGCCGATCCGCTGGCCGCGCTCCAGGAGCTTGCGGCATGGTGGCGGCGCCGCCACGACGTACGGGTGGTCGGGATCACCGGCTCGACCGGCAAGACGATCGCCAAGGAGATCACCGCCGACGTGCTCTCGCGCACCCTCCGAACGCTGCGCAACGAGGGCAACCTCAACTCGGAGACCGGGCTGCCGATGACACTGCTGCGGCTCGAGCCAGAGCACGAGGTGGCGGTCCTCGAGATGAGCATGTACACGGTCGGCGAGATCGCCCGACTGGCCGAGATCGCCGAGCCGGAGGTCGGCGTCGTCCTGGCCGTCCATCCCGCCCATCTCGAGCGCGCCGGAAGCATCGAGCGCATCGCACAGGCCAAGGCCGAGCTGCCGATCGCGCTGCCGGCGAATGGGCTGGCCGTGCTCAACGCGGATGATCCGCGCGTGGCCTCCATGCGCGAGCTGACGCGCGCCCAGGTGCGAACCTTCGGCCTGGGTACCGCCGCCGACGTGCGGGCCGACGAGATCGTCTCGCGGGGGCTCGAGGGAACCGAGTTCACGCTCCGCGCGCCATGGGGCGACCGGCGCCTCGTCAGCGCGACGCCCGGCCGCCACCTGATCCCGCATGCGCTCGCCGCCGCGGCGGTGGCGGAGCACTTCGCGGTGCCGCTCGACGAGGTGGCCGTCGCGCTGGCGGCCGGCAGCCACGCGGCGCACCGCATGAACGTCGTCGAGGCGGCCTCTGGCGCGCGGCTGGTCGACGACACCTACAACGCCTCGCCGATCAGCACGGCCGCCGCGCTCGACTTCCTCGCGGAGACGCCGCTTGCGCCCGGCAGGCGGCGACTGGCAGTCCTCGGCGACATGCTCGAGCTGGGGCCCGACGAGGAGCGACTGCACCGCGAGATCGGGGCTCGCGCCGCCGGCGCCGCGGACGGCCTGGTGGCGGTCGGCGAGCGCGGTCGCTGGATCGCGGAGGGTGCCCGCGCCGCCGGATCCGAGATGGTGCTGACGGCGGACGACGCCGATGAGGCGGCCGCCGTGCTGGAGCGTGACCTGGCACCAGGCGTCGGCGACCTCGTCCTGCTCAAGGCATCGCGCGGGATCGGTCTCGACCGGGCCGTCGATCTGCTGCGGGCGGGTGGCGATTGAGATGACGAACGTTCAGATCGTCGTCGCGCTGCTGCTCGCGTTCACCGGCATGGTGCTGCTTGCGCCGATCTATATCAACCTGCTCCAGCGGCTCGGCTACGGCAAGCAGATTCGGATCGATGGGCCGGAGGCCCACTACGGCAAAGCCGGCACGCCGACCATGGGCGGCATGCTGATCGTCGGCGTGGTGCTGTTCCTGGCGATGGCGCTGCGCATCGAGGATGCCGGGACCCTGACGCCCATGCTGACGCTGGTTGGCGTGGGCATCCTGGGCGCCATCGACGACTTCGTGAACGTCCGCAGTGGGATCGGGATGCGCGGACGCTGGAAGCTCGTGTGGCAGACGGTCGTGGCCATCCTGGCGGCCACCTACATCTGGCGCCACTTCAACCTGACCGGCATCAACGTCCCGTTCCTCGGCCAGTTCGAGATCGCGCCCCTCCTGCTGATCGCCTTCATCGCCTTCGTGATCGTCGGTACCAGCAACGCGGTGAACCTGACCGATGGGCTCGACGGCCTCGCCGGCGGCGTGCTGATCTTCAGCTTCGTGGCCTACCTGCTGATCAGCCTGGTGCCGATCGCCGGGGTCAAGGCCGAGCAGCCCAACCTCGCCATCTTCTGCGCCCTTGTCATCGGCGCGCTGATGGGCTTCCTGTGGTTCAACGTCCATCCGGCCCAGATCTTCATGGGCGATTCGGGAGCCCTGAGTCTCGGGGCCACGCTCGCGGTGGTGGCGACCGTCAACGGGCAGCTGCCGCTGCTGGTCGTCATCGGGATCGTCTTCTTCGCGGTCATCATGAGCGTGGTGATCCAGGTGGCCAGCTACCGGCTGCGGGGGCGACGGATCTTCCGCATGACGCCGCTCCATCACCACTTCGAGCTGATCGGCTGGGCGGAGGAGAAGATCACGGTCCGCTTCTGGATCGTTGCCGCGCTGGCCGGACTGCTGGGGGTCAGCATCTTCCAGCTCGGCGTGAGCGGCTTCTAGCCGGACCGATGATGACGGCACCTCGAGCACCGATCCGAACCGCGGAGGACCTCCGCGGCCGCCGCGCGGCCGTGCTCGGCCTCGCTCGTTCGGGCGTCGCCGCCAGCCGCTTCCTGTCCGATGTCGGAGCGGTGGTGGTCGCGTACGACCGCCGGCCGGCGTCGGAGCTGGCGGCGGAGGTCGCCGCGCTGGGCGCCCGCCCCGTGCGGCTGGCGCTGGGGGTGGACGAGACCGCCGCGACCGCCCTGCTGGCGCACGCCGACCTGCTCGTCACCAGCCCGTCGATCTCCATCCAGTTTCCGACCACCGATCCATGGCTGCGCGACGCGCTGGTGGCCGCCGAGGCGCGTGGCGCCGAGCTGGTGAGCGAGGTCGACCTGTTCCTGCGACTCACGCGCGCGCGCATCCTCGGGGTCACCGGCACCAAGGGCAAGACGACCACCGCGTCTCTGGTCGCGGCAATGCTCGAGCGGGGCGGGCTGCCGAGCGTGCTCGGCGGCAATATCGGCACGCCGCTCATCGAGCGGGCGACCGAGCTCGGTCCCGACGACTGGGCGGTCGTCGAGCTCAGCGAGCTGCAGCTGCCGACCATCACTCGCGGAGTGGACGTCGCGCTCTACACCAACATCGGCGAGGACCACCTCGATCGCCACGGAACGGTCGAGGCCTATCGTGCCGTGAAGGCGCGACTGGCCGAGCTCAGCGCACCGGGCGGGCGGGTCATCCTCAACGTCGACGACGCCGGGTCCCGCGCGCTGGGTGACCGTCTGCCGCCCGCGAGCGTGGCGTGGTACGGGCGGGACGAGCCGCGCCGGGGCCGCATCGAGGCCTGGCTCGACGAGGACGGATGGGTCTGCGTGGCGGGAGAGCGGCTCCTGCCCGCAAGCGACGTCCCGCTCCCCGGCCGCCACATGCTCAGCAACGTGCTCGGCGCATCGCTCGGCGCATTCCTCGCCGGGGCGCCGCCGCATGCCATCGGCGAGGCGACGGCGGCGTTCGAGGGCGTCCCGCACCGCCTCGAGCTGATCGGCGAGCGGGACGGCGTGCGCTGGGTCAACGACTCACAGGCGACCATCCCGGTCGCGGCCATGGCGGCGCTCGAGGCGTTCGACGCGCCCATCGTGCTCATCGCCGGCGGCAAGGACAAGGGCCTGGAGTACGGCGACTTCGCCGATGCGGTGGCCGCCCGCGCGCGGGCCGCGATCCTGATCGGGGAAACGGCCGACGAGCTCGCGGCGCTGATCGACGGCCGGGTGCCGGTCGAGCGTGCCAGGGACATGGCGGCGGCGGTCGCGACGGCGTCCGCGCTCGCGCAGCCGGGTGACGTGGTGCTGCTGGCACCGGCCGCGGCGAGCTTCGACATGTTCACCGACTACGCCGAGCGTGGCGATGCCTTCCGGTCGGCACTCGACGAGCTGGGGAGCGGACGATGAGCACAGCGACCGCGGTGATGACCGGCCGGCGCAGCGTGGCGCGTGGCGGCGTACGTCGCGAGCGGCACGATCCCGCCTACCCCCTCCTGCTGGCGGTCATGGCGCTGACCGCCATCGGCATCGTGATGGTCTACTCGGCCTCCAGCGTGCGCTCCTACTTCAACGACGCGGATCCCGCGGCGCAGGGGGTCGAGCAGATCGTCTGGGCCGGCATCGGGCTGACCGGCCTGATCGTGGCGAGCCGCATCGACTTCCGCCATCTCCGCTACCTGGCGATCCCCATCTTCGTCATCACCCTCGCGCTGCTGGTGGCCGTCCTGATCCCGAGCATCGGCGCCGAGCTCAACGGCTCGCGACGCTGGATCGTGATTCCCGGCGTTGGTTCGTTGCAGCCCGCCGAGTTCGCGAAGCTGGCGGTCGTCCTCTACCTCGCCCACTGGCTCGATCGGCGCGGCAAGGAGGCCGGATCGCTCTGGAACGGGCTGGTCCCGTTCGCGCTCCTGATTGCGCCGGGCTTCGTGCTCATCGCGTTGGAGCCCGACCTGGGGACGGCAGGCATCTACGTGATCGCCGCCGGCAGCGTCTTCTTCATGGCGGGCGCGAACCTCATCTACATCGGCGCCATCAGCTCGGCGGTGCTGGGGGCAGCGTGGCTGATGGTGGCCAACACGAGCTACCAGCTGGACCGGGTCGAGACCTTCCTCGATCCATTCCGCAACCCGCTGACCACGGGCTACAACGCCGTCCAGGCGCTGTACGCGCTGGCGCTGGGCGGTGTCACCGGGCTGGGGCTCGGCGAGAGCAAGCAGAAGTACCTGTACCTGCCGGCGCCTTCGACCGACTTCATCTTCGCCATCATCGGCGAGGAGTGGGGGCTGGTCGGGACCCTGACGGTGGTCGCGCTCTTCGTGGTCGTCGCCTACTGGGGCTACCGGATCGCGATCACCGCGCCGGACACCTTCTCCGGGCTGTTGGCCTGCGGCATCACCACCTGGCTGGTGGTCCAGGCGCTCGTCAACATGATGGTCGTCACCGCCCTGCTGCCGGTGACCGGCATTCCGCTCCCGTTCATCAGCGCCGGCGGCTCGGCGCTGACCATCAACCTCGCGGCGGTCGGCATCCTGCTGTCCATCAGCCGCGAAACCTCGCAGACAGGATCCATACGCGATGCGGTTTTCGGTATCGGGCGGCGGGACAGGCGGGCACGTCTACCCCGCGCTGGCCGTCGGACGGGCACTGCGCGACGTCCAGCCCGGCGGTGAGCTCGACTACATCGGCGGTGTCCGCGGCTTCGAGCGCAGGCTCGTGGCCAGCGACCCGATGCGCGGCCAGCTTCGCTACCACCAGCTCGTCGTGCGATCGCTCCGCTCGGCGGGCCTGTCGGTGCACACCGTTCTCGACCCGGCGCGGCTGTTCGTCTCGGTTCCGCAGGCCTGGTGGCTGCTGGGCCGGCTGCGGCCCGCGGCGCTCTTCACGACCGGTGGCTACCTTGCGCTGCCGCTGGTGCTGGCCGCGCGCGCCCGCGGCATACCCACCCTGGTGTGGGAGGGAAACGTGCAGCCCGGGCGCGCGACGCGTGCCATTGGGCGCTTCGCGACGCGGGTCGCGGTCAGCTTTCCGCCCACGCTCGATGCCTTTCCCGGCAACAGCTTCGTCTCGGGCACGCCGATCAGACCGTTCGAGGGGATCGATCGCGAGGCCGCTCGACGCTCCTTCGGGCTCGGGCCCGAAGATCGGCTCCTGCTTGCCTTCGGCGGCTCCCAGGCGGTCGCGCGCATGAACGCCGCCCTGACCGCGGCACTGCCGGAGCTCCTTGCCGGCTGGCACGTGCTGCACCTTGCGGGTGATGCGGGCATGGCCGATGCCGGGGCCGCGCGGGAGGCATTGCCCGAGGCGCTGCGACCCCGGTACACCGCGGTGCCCTTCCTGACCGATCGCATGACCGAGGCGCTCGTCGCCGCCGACCTGGTGATCGGCCGCGCGGGCTCGTCGACCTGCGCCGAGCTGGCGGCGGCCGGCGTCGCGTCGATCCTGGTCCCGTACCCGTTCGCCGGCGCGCACCAGCGCTACAACGCGCGCTACCTGGCGGACCAGGGGGCGGCCGTCGAGGTGCCGGACGCCGAGCTGACCGCCGATCGGCTGCTTGCCGAGACATCCGCCCTGCTTGACGACGAGCGGCGCCGCGCGATGGGGGAAGCGGCGCGACGCCTGGCCCTGCCACACGCGGCCCAGACGCTCGCCGACGAGCTGGTGGCGCTGGCCCAGCGGAGCCCGCTGCCGTCGGAGGCGGCGTGATGGCGTCCGCGGCGGAGCCGGCGCAGCTGGCGGACCGGCTCGAGCTGCTCGATCAGCTTGCCGCCGAGCGGGGCATCGCGCTGGAGGACGACGTCGCGCTCGGGCCGCTCACCACGCTGCGCGTCGGCGGGGTTGCCGACCGGCTGGCGGAGGTCCGCAGCACTGACGACCTGGTCGCGGCGCTCGAGCTTGCGCGAGCGGCCGGCGTGCCGGCAGGAGTGCTCGGCAAGGGGAGCGACATCGTGGTCGCCGATGCCGGCGTGCGCGGCCTCGTGATTCGCAATCGGACCGACGCGATCGAGGTGGACGGCCCGACGGTGCGCGCGGCGTCGGGTGCGGCAATGGCCACCCTGGTGAAGCGCTGCACCGCCGCCGGGCTGGCCGGCATCGAGTTCGGGATCAGCATTCCCGGCAGCGTGGGCGGGGCAGTCTGGGCCAACGCAGGCGCGCACGACGGCGAGATGAAGGACGTCGTGGTCAGCGTCGACGCCTGGACGGCGGAGGCCGGCGTCCGGACTCTTGGCAACGCGGACTGCGCCTTCGCCTACCGCGACTCGCGTTTCAAGGCGAGCGGCGAGATCGTGCTCGGCACGCTCCTTCGGCTGGCCGCGGGCGATGCCGCCGACATCTCGGCGCGGGTGGCCGCGCACCAGGCACAGCGGAAGGCGACGCAGCCGCTTGCCGACCAGAACGCGGGCAGCGTGTTCCGCAATCCGCCCGGCGACCACGCCGGCCGGCTGATCGACACCGCAGGGCTGAAGGGCTTCCGGATCGGATCCGCGCAGGTGAGCTCGCTGCACGCCAACTTCATCGTGGTCGATCGCGGCGGGACGGCCGCCGACGTCCGACTGGTCGGCGACCACGTCCGAGCGGTCGTCGCCGACGCGCACGGGGTCGAGCTGCAATACGAGATCGAGTTCGTCGGCGACTGGGGCAGCCCTGGGCGCTGGACGACGGCCACCTCCCGGCTGGCCGGCGCATGAGCGCAGCCACGCATGCGGGTCGGCGTGTTCGCCGGCGGGCGATCGGCCGAGCACGAGGTGAGCATCGCCTCGGCCGAGGCCGTGCTGCGGGCGATCGACCGAGATCGGTTCGAGCCATTCCTCGTCTACATCGATCGCGAAGGGCGCTGGCTGCTGCCGAGCGGGCCGGCGCCGGAGCTGGAGTCCGGGTCCCTGGCCGGCATCCTGGGCGCCATGACGCCCGCGCAGGAGGTGCGGGTGCTGCGGAGCCACCAGGACCCGCAGCTGCCGGTGGCCCGTGACGGCATCGGGGTGGCGCCCCGGGTCGCCGTTCGATCCCTGGCGGATGCCATCGACGTCGCCTTCCTCGCCGTCCACGGACCGTTCGGCGAGGACGGCACGCTGCAGGGCTTCCTCGAGCTGGCCGGGATCCCGTACATCGGCGCCGGCGTGCTGGCCAGCGCGGTCGCCATGGACAAGGTGGTCTTCAAGGACCTCATGCGCGGGCATCGGCTGCCGGTCGTCGAGTCGACCTGGTTTCGCCGCGCGACATGGGAGCGGGAGCCGGCGCACGTCACGCGCGAGGTCGCGGAGAGGATCGGCGAGCGGAGCGTGGTCAAGCCGGCGCGGCTCGGCAGCAGCGTGGGCATGACGCTGGTGCACGACGCCGGCGAGCTGCCGGACGCGATGGCGGAGGCGTTCCGCTACGACAGCAAGGTGATCGTCGAGCGCTACGTCGAGGGCGCGCGGGAGCTCGAGTGCGGGGTTCTCGGCAACGACGATCCGATCGTGTTCGAGCCCGGCGAGGTGCGCTCGACGCACGAGTTCTATGACTACGAGGCGAAGTACGTCGCGGGGCTGGCGTCGGTGGAACCGCGCGCCGACGTCGACGCCGACCTCGCCGCCCGTCTCAAGGAGCTCTCGCTGGCCGCGTTCCGGGCGGTGGATTGCGCCGGCCTGGCGAGGGTCGACTTCCTGGTCACCGCCGAGGAGGCCTACATCAGCGAGATGAACACCCTGCCTGGGTTCACCGCCACGAGCATGTACCCCAAACAGGCGGAGCTGGCCGGCCTGGACTTCGACGCGCTGATCGCCAGGCTCATCGAGCTCGCGTTGGAGCGAGACCGATGAAGCTCAAGCGACAGCCGCGACCGCAGCCGCGGCGGGCGCCACGAATCGGCCGGCGAGCCGCGCGTGGCGGCGCGAAGTCACGGGCCGGCCGGCAGGCCACGCGCCCCGGAGCGCCGATGCGGAAGCGCATCGGCCGGCGGCTGCCCTCGATCCGTCGGCTGATCGCCGGGTTCGGCGCGGCCGCCATGGCCGCAAGCCTGGTGGCGCTCATTGGCGGGCCATGGCTGCGCGTCACCGATGTCACCTGGGCCGGCGACCGGTTCACCGCCCAGCGCGACCTGGCGGGGCTGCTCGAGCGGCAGCGGGGCACCAGCGTGCTGGCCGTCGATACCCGCGCGCTCCGTGAACGACTCGAACGGCTGCCGGCGGTGGCCGAGGCATCGGTCGTTGCGTCGCTCTCGGGTCGCCTCGACGTCACCCTCGTCGAGCGCGAGACTGCCTTCGTCTGGGAGACATCGTCGGCGCGGCTGCTCGGCGCCGCGGACGGGACCCTCTTCGCAGCGCTGTCCCGTGACGCGCCGATCGATGCCGAGCTGGTGGCCCTGCCGCGCATCACCGACGAGCGCTCCATGGCTCGCCTCATGAGAACCGGCGACCGGATCCCGGACGGCCTGCTCGGCGCCGCCATGCGGCTCGCGAGCCTGGATCCAGCCGCGCTCGGATCGAGCGCCCAGCGGCTGCGTGTGCGTCTCGACGATGAGTTCGGATTTGGCCTGGTGGCCGCCGAGCCCGGCTGGGAGATGGCGCTCGGCGTGTACGGCACCGACCCCAACGACACGCCGGCCGACGCAGCGGCTCGGCTGGAGCGGCAGGTGACCGCCGTCCGAACCCTGTTCGCCACCCGCGCCGAGGCAGAGATCGGATGGGTGGATGCCCGCAACCCCGGAAAGGTATATTTCCGTGCCAAGGGGTGATGCGCGAGCCGCGCCGCGACGCCTCGCCCGTCGAGCTCGCTTCGGTACCAACCCACATGTGGCTTCCCCTCGTCGGCCTTGCGCTCGGAATCGCGCTGGGGCTCGTGCTCAACGTGAGCGTGAGCCCGGACCTGGCGCGCTACTCGGCCGTGGCAATCCTGGCCGGGCTCGACTCGGTGCTGGGCGCCATCCGGGCGGAGCTGGATGCCCACTACGACAACCGCATCTTCCTGTCCGGGTTCATCACCAACGCGCTGGTGGCGGTGGCGCTCACCTTCGTCGGCGACCGTCTGGGGATCGACCTCTACCTCGTCGCCCTGTTCGCCTTCGGCCTGCGCATCTTCCAGAACGTGGCCCTCATCCGGCGTCACTTCCTGTAGGCTCGAACGGCACCCATGGCGCGCCGCGGCGCGCCGCCAGCAGGAGGTAGCTTGGAACGCGAAGCGGTCCTGGTCGGCATCGACGCCGGGACGACGAAGGTCACGACCCTCATCGGTGAGGTCGGACGCTCCGGTGACGTCAACGTCATCGGCTACGGCATCGCGCCATCGGCCGGGATGAAGAAGGGGATGGTCGCCAACATCGACCAGACCGTGAACTCGATCGCGTCGAGCGTCGAGAAGGCCGAGCGCCTGAGCGGCTACAAGATCAGCTCGGCCTTCGTGGCCGTCGGCGGCAGCCACATCAGCAGCCAGAACTCGCGCGGCGTGGTGGCGGTTTCCGGTCACAAGCGCGAGGTGAGCCGCGAGGACGTGGCGCGCGCCACGGAGGCGGCCAGGGCGGTCCAGGTCCCGTCGAACCGCGAGATGCTGCACGTCGTGCCGCGCGGCTACATCGTCGACGGCCAGGAGGGGATCAAGGACCCGCTCGGCATGAGCGCGGTGCGGCTCGAGGTCGAGACCCACATCGTGGCCGGCGCGGCGACATCGGTCCAGAACCTGAGCAAGTGCGTGATCACCGCCGGCGTCCAGATCGACGAGATGGTGATCAGCTCGCTGGCGGCCGCCGAGGCGACCCTGACCGACACCGAGAAGGAGCTGGGGGTGCTGGTGGCCGACATCGGCGGCGGCACGACCGACATTGCGATCTTCGTGGACGGCGCCGTCTATCACACCGCGGTGCTGCCGGTCGGCGGCATCAACGTCACCAACGACGTGGCCATCGGCCTGCGGACGAGCCTCAACCTGGCCGAGGAGATCAAGATCAAGCACGGCACCGCGAACATGGCCGAGGTCGAGCCGGAGGAGCTGCTCAACGTGGCCGTGCTCGGTGAGTCGGGCGGCCAGACGATCCAGCGACGCAAGCTGTCCGAGATCATCGAGGCGCGGATGGGCGAGATCTACAGCCTCATCCGCGAGGAGGTCAAGCGCTCCGGGCACGCCGGGATGCTGCCGGCCGGGGCGGTGCTCACAGGCGGCGGCGCGCGGCTCGGCGGCGCGGAGGTGCTGGCCCGCGAGACGCTCGACATGCCGGTCCGCATCGGCTCGCCGCAGGGGGTTGGCGGCCTGATGGACCAGATCGGGAACCCTGCCTTCAGCACGCCGATCGGGCTGCTGCTGTGGGGAGCCAACCACGTCGGGGAGGAGCCGATCGGCTATGGGGCGGGCGGCAACGGAATCAACCCGCTGTCACGGGTCGGGGAGTGGATCAGGAATCTGTTCCCCGGCTGAGCGTCCCGAGGCTCGGAAGGACCTCACCGTTGCCGCAGCCGAAAATATCGGCCAACGTTCGGGCGAAATGAGGCGCCCGGTGGTCAATTGTTGCGTCGCTGGCAAACCGCGGCCAGTCGACGGCTGCTTGATGGCCGTTACTTGTGTGTCGGGCAAAGCTCCTCGACCCCGGCGCGATCGTGGACAGGTTTTCACGGTCGTCCACCACGCGGTGCCGGTATGTGGATAACTCCGCGGCGCAATGTGGAAAAAGTGCCGACGCCGCCTGAGCCGCCTCGCTAGAATCGGACAAACCCGTCGAAGCCCTCGGGTTGAATAGCTCCAGCCACACTGCCGTGCAGAGGGACCACCCGACATGCCGCTTCGATCGGACTCCGAGAACTTCGCACTCATCAAGGTCATCGGAATCGGGGGCGGCGGCAGCAACGCCGTCAACCGGATGATCCGGGCCGAGATGATGGGCGTCGAATTCATCAGCGTGAACACCGACGCCCAGGCGCTCCTCCAGAGTGACGCGCCGCACAAGATCCGCATCGGCGACAAGATGACGCGCGGCCTGGGTGCCGGCGCCGACCCGCTCGTCGGCCAGCGTGCTGCGGAAGAGGACTCGGAGAAGATCTACGAGGCGCTCAAGGATGCCGACATGATCTTCATCACGGCCGGCATGGGCGGCGGGACCGGCTCGGGGGCCGCGCCGGTCATCGCGGAGATCGCCAAGGACCTCGGCTCGTTAACGGTGGCCGTGGTCACGAAGCCGTTCTCCTTCGAGGGCATGCGCCGCAAGCTGGTGGCGGAGCAGTACACCGAGCTCCTCAAGGAGAAGGTCGACACCCTCATCACCATCCCGAACGACCGGCTGCGCGAGGTGGTCGACAAGAAGACCTCGATTGTCGACGCGTTCCGCGTGGTCGACGACGTTCTGCGCCAGGGCGTCCAGGGCATCTCCGATCTCATCACGGTCCCCGGCCTCATCAACCTCGACTTCGCCGACGTCAAGACGATCATGCGCGAGGCCGGCTCGTCGATGATGGGCATCGGCGTCGGCACCGGCGAGAACCGTGCCGTCGATGCCGCCAAGGCCGCGGTCATGAGCCCACTGCTGGAGGTCAACATCACCGGCGCGCGCGGCATCCTGTTCAACGTCACCGGCGGCTCCGATCTCGGCCTGTTCGAGGTCAACGAGGCGGCCGAGATCATCAAGGAAGCGGCCGATCCGGAAGCGAACATCATCTTCGGCACCGTGATCGACGACCGGATGCGCGACGAGGTCAAGGTGACCGTCATCGCCACCGGATTCGACTCGAGCCGCAAGCCGAAGCAGCAGAACCGGTTCAGCGCCGAGTCGGCCGGCGGCGTGGAGTCCAGCCTGGACGAGCGCAGCCGCGAGATCCTGGCCGAGATCGAGCGCGATCGCGAGCAGCGCCAGAACCTCGAGGACCAGATGGGAACCGAGTCGCCGTTCGCCCGCCCGTCGGAGCGCGAGGCGACCGAGATCCGTCCGTCCGAGCGCCAGCCGGTGCCCGTCCGACCCAGCCTCGAGCGCCCCTCGTACGGCGAGACCGACCTCGACATCCCGAGCTTCCTGCGTCGCAAGAACGACTGAGCCGATGCGGGCCTCCGCCCGCAACGCAACCGATGAGCCCCGGCCGCCGCGCCGGGGCTCGTTTCGTGGATGATGGGCGAATGGAGATCGTTGGCGCCGAGCCGCCGACCGCCGAGCGGATCCGTGAACAACACGACCGCTTGCTCACGCGACTACGTGAGATCGCGGCGGCCAATGGGCGCGACCCCGGACGCCTGCGGATCGTGGCCGTCACCAAGACATGGCCCGTCGAAGTGGCGCGGGCGGCCCTCGACGCCGGGTTGACCCGCCTGGGCGAGAGCCGCATCCAGGAGGCGGAGCCCAAGATCGCCGCGCTGCCCGACGCCGAATGGCACTTCATCGGACGGCTCCAGTCGAACAAGGTGCGCCGCGCGGTTCGCTCGTTCGCCGTGATCCACTCGGTCGACTCCTTCGACCTGCTCGACCGCGTGGGCGAGCTTGCGGCGGCCGAGGGCACCAGCCCGGCGACGCTGCTCCAGGTCAACGTCAGCGGCGAGGAGGCGAAGGCCGGGCTCTCGTTCGACTCCGCAGTGGCCGGTGCCGAGGGGCTGACGGGGAGCGGGCTCATCGGCCTCATGACGATCGCGCCGATGGGTGCCTCGGTGGACGAGGCGCGCACCGTGTTCGCCCGTTTGAGGGAGCTGCGGGACCGTCTCGAGCAGCTGGGCGGCATCGGACTACCGGAGCTCTCGATGGGGATGAGCGCCGATGCCGAGGCGGCCGCCGCCGAGGGAGCGACGCTGGTGCGGATCGGGACAACGCTGTTCGGGCCGCGAGGCTAGACGCTGCTATTCTCCGACCATGAGCTCCATCCTCGTCAACTTCATCCAGCTGCTCGCGTTCGTGCTCTGGTTCCTGCTGATCGCGCGGGTGGTGCTCAGCTGGACGAACCCGATGGGCGGCGGTGGGCTCGTCGCATTCGTCTACCAGGCCACGGAGCCGATCCTGGCGCCGATCCGGCGCCTCCTGCCGGCGACCGGCGGCATCGACTGGTCGCCGCTGGTGGCGATGCTCATCCTGGGCGTCATCGTGCGCGTCATCGTGCGCCTGTAGCGCATCGGCTGCGGATTGATGGTCCGCGAGGCCCCCGGCTATACTGCGACCTCCTCCGGGGGCGATTGGCTCAGTCGGTTAGAGCGCACGGTTCACATCCGTGAGGTCACTGGTTCGAATCCAGTATCGCCCACCAATCCTTACCGCCTGACGGCCTGACCGATGCGGGTCGTGCTGACCACGGAGTCGTACCTGCCCTACCTGTCAGGCGTGACCGTCTCCGTCGATGCGCTGGCACGCGGCCTCCGAGCCCGGGACCACGAGGTGCTGGTCGTCGCTCCGCGTCCGGCGCGGGGCGCGCAGATCGAGCCGGTGGGATCCCCCGGGCCGACACCGCGGCACGCATGGTTGCCGTCGTATCAACCGCTCGCCGTGGCGCCGCCCGCCTACCGCATGCCGCTGCCAATTCCGATCCCGTGGGCGGGGGCAGAGCGCGAGGTGCGCGCCTTCGCACCCGACGTGATCCACGCGCATTCGCCTTTCGTCACCGGCCTCCTCGCGAGGCGGCTGGCTCGAACGGTCGACGCGCCGCTCGTCTTCACCCATCACACTCGGTTCGCCGATTACGCGCACTACCTCGGTCCGCTGGCGGTGCCCGGCAGCCGCCTGACCGATGCGTACCTGCGTGGCTTCTGGCGTTCATGCGCCGCCATCGTCGCTCCGTCGGAGGACCTCGCGCGCACCATCCGTTCGCGGATAGGTGCTGATCGCGCATCGCGGGTCCACGTGATCCCGACGGGCGTCGACGTGGCCGGCATCCGGGCGCTGCAGCCGATCGATCCGCGTCCTGGCCAGGGCTGGCCGTCCGATGCGGTGGTCGTCGCGTCGCTCGGGCGGCTGGCGCCGGAGAAGAGCCCGGGCCTCCTCCTCGACGCGTTCGCGATCGCCGCGGCGGCCGTGCCGCGGCTGCGGTTGCTGATGGTCGGCGGCGGACCATCGGAGCCGAACCTGCGGGTTCGGGTGGCGGCACCGGACCTCGCCGGTCGTGTGCATCTCACCGGCACCCGTCCTCGCCCCGAAGCGCTGGCGCGAGTCGCCGGCGCCGACCTCTTCCTGTTCACATCCCGAACCGAGACGCAGGGCCTCGTCCTGGCCGAAGCGCTGAGCGCCGGCCTGCCCGCGGTGGCGGTCGACGGGCCGGGCGTGCGCGACTCGGTCCGCGACGGTGTCGACGGCGTGGTCGTCCCGGCCGAGCCGGTCGGCACGCTCGTCTCGCGGCTGGCGGATGCGGTGGCCGGGATGGCGAGCGACGAGGCGCGGCGGCGGGAGATGGGGGAGCGGGCGCGGTCGGACGCCGATCGGTTCGCGGTCGAGCGTCGGGTGGCCGAGGTCGAGGCGCTCTACCGGGCGGTGGCGGAGGGCGGGGCCTAGCCGGTATCGTGCGCCGGTGCTGCACCGTCTGCTGGCCATCGTCGGCCTGCCTGCTCATCTGCTGAACGGCCTGCTGGCCGGCGTCCTGGGTCGCGTCGGCCTGGCTCGCGTGCCCGGTGCGCTCATCGTCGGCCTCGCCCTCGCCGCGCTGACGGCCTCCACCGCCAACGCCACCCGCGAGGGGTATGAAGCTCGGCCCGAGCCAATACCGGCGACGATCAGCGACGTGGTGGAGGGGCGGATCGGCTCCGGCTTCTGGATCGAGTTCGAGGGTCTCCTCATCGATGGGCCGCACGTGGCGACGGTCGAGGTGTTCTCCGGCCCCACGTCGCATGAGATCGAGCGGATCTACTACCTGTTCGCAGACCCGGCCACGCCTGACGAGGCGTTGGTCGTGCGGGCCCAGGAGCGGGTTCCGGCCCTCGAGGCGACCGACGGGCCGGTTCCGCTGCACGGCACGATCACCGAGGACCCATTCAACATGCGCAACGTGCTGGCCGATTGGGATCCGGCTGCACGGCATCCCGAGGTGAGGCTCATCGACTCGCGGCTCATCGCGTATGCGTTCGAGACGCCGTGGGTGGAGCCGTCGTGGATCGGGACGGGCGTGCTCGCCGCGCTCGCCGCGCTCTTCCTGATCGGTGCGCTCGTGCGCCAGCCCATCCTGCGTCGGTCGACGGCAGGCCCCGGATCGCGCGGGCGCACCCCGATCAACCTCGCGATCCACGGGGAGCTGGCGACGCCGCGGGGCCCGGTCCAGCTGCGGGGCACGCCCGCCCAGCTCGACTGGATGAACGTCGAGGAGGTGGCGCGGACCAGGTGGCGCTACTGGGGCGCGGCGCTCGGCGACGTGCGTGGCGAGGTGGAGGACGCCGTCCGCGCACATGGCAGCGAGGGTGAGCGGCTCGTGCTGCACGGACCGGCCGGTTCGGTCATCTGGCCGATCGATGACGCCGCCGCGCTCAAGATCGAAGTTGGCGAGGCGTATCTCGGCGCGCAGCACATGGCGGCGCTGCGCGTTCGCGGGGACGGCGCCTCGGCGACGTTGACGTTCGCCGACGCGGAGCTGCGCGACGCAGCGCTGGCCGAGATTCGTGCCACGGCCGAGACGCGATGAACGACGCACGGCTGCCCATTGCGCCCGCTTGGTTGGGGCGTACAATGCCAGCCATGCGCGTGAGTCTGGTGGCCCGCTTCGTTGCCCACCCAACCATCGACTTCGGGGCCGAACGCCGATCGGCACACCGACCACGACTGGGTTTGGCCTCCACGCGGACCGTCTACCACCGCCCGCGCAGCGCCAGGGTGCAGATCGCGACCGTGCGCGCACTCCGTTCGCAGACCAGCCGCTTCAGCTTCCCGGCGGTCGGCCGCGCCACACGCCTCCCGGCCCGTCGACCCGCGCTCCCGTTCGGGGTTCCGCGCGCCCGCCGTTCCTAGCGGCGGCGGTGCCTGTCCTGCGCACGGCGCGCGCAACGTCGGCCGGCGGGGTCGTCCATCGGTCTGTGGGGGGCAACCACGAGGTCGTCATCCTGCATCGCCGCGCTCCCGTGCTGTGGGCGCTCCCGAAGGGAACGCCCGACTCCGGCGAAACGCTCGAGGAGACAGCGCTCCGTGAGACTCGCGAAGAGACCGGGCTCGAGGTCGAGATCGAGTCGCCGATCGCATCGATCCGCTATTTCTTCGTCCGTGGGTCGACGCGCTTCCACAAGACGGTGCACTTCTTCCTGATGCGGCCGATCGGAGGCGCGCTCGACCTTCACGACCGCGAGTTCGACGAGGTGCGCTGGGCATCCATCGCCGAGGCGCTGGCGCTGCTCACGCACGCCACCGAGCGGTCGGTCGTCGAGCGTGCGGCCAGGCTGATCGAGGGCGTCAACGAGGCCGAGGCGACCGCGTGACCGTCGAGCTGCTCCACACGCCGCTCCACGAGCAGCACCGCAGGCTCGGCGCGAGGCTCGTGCCGTACGCCGGGTACGAGATGCCGGTGCAGTACACCTCGATCATCGACGAGCACCGGACGGTGCGCGCCGCCGTCGGCATCTTCGACCTCTCGCACATGGGCGAGATCGACGTGCGCGGCGACGAGGCGGTCTCGTTCCTGCGCCATGCGCTGGTCAGCGATCCGGGCGCGCTCGAGGTCGGCCAGGCGCAGTACTCGATGGCCGCCAACCAGGATGGCGGGATCGTCGATGACCTGATTGTCTACCGGCGTGGCGACGGCGAGTTCCTCGTCGTGTGCAACGCGGCGAACCGGGCCGCCGTGGTCGAGCAGCTGACCAGCCTGCTGGCCAGGGGCGACTTCGGGGCGTCGGTCGACGACCGCAGCGATCGCGTCGCCCTGGTCGCACCGCAGGGGCCGAACGCGGCCGCACTGGTCGGCGAGCTGACCGACCTCGACCTGGACGCGATCCGCAACTACCGCTCGGCGGACGGCGTCGTCGCCGGGGTCGAGTGCCTGGTGGCGCGAACGGGCTACACCGGCGAGGACGGTTTCGAGCTGTTCTGCGACGCCAGACGTGCGCCGGAGCTGTGGGAGGCGCTCATGTCCGCCGGCGAGCGTCACGGCGCCCGGCCGTGCGGGCTCGGAGCCCGTGACACCCTCCGCCTCGAGGCAGGGATGCCGCTGTACGGCAACGAGCTCGGGCCGGACACGAACCCGTTCGAGGTCAACCTCGGCAGGGTCGTGAAGCTCGACAAGGGCGATTTCATCGGGCGCGCCGCGCTGCAGGGGGTACAGCGGGCCGGCCCGACTCGCAAGCTGATCGGCCTCCAGATGGTCGAGAACGCCATCCCGCGGGCCGGCTACGAGGTTCGTGCCGGCGGCGAAGCGGTCGGGCACGTGACGAGCGGCACCCTCTCGCCGACGCTGGGCACCAAGATTGCGATGGCGCTCGTGCCGGCCGCGATGGCCGGGATCGGCAATGACTTCGAGGTCGTGGTTCGCGAGCGCTCATATCGGGCCGAGCAGGTAAAGTTGCCCTTCTACCGGCGCACAGTCGACTGAGTCGCGCCCAGCGCCGATACCAAGGAGGATCGAACTCGCCCATGGCATACCCCGACGACCTGCGCTACTCGAAGGAGCATGAGTGGGTACGCGTGGACGGCTCGCGGGCGACGATCGGGATCACCAGCTTCGCTGCCGATGAGCTGGGCGACATCGTGTTCGTCGAGCTGCCGGAGGTCGCCGCTGTCCTCAAGCAGTTCGCCACCTTCGGCGTGGTCGAGAGCGTCAAGGCGGTCAGCGATCTCTACGCGCCGGTCTCCGGCGAGGTGGTCGAGGTCAACGAGGCGTTGCGCGATGCACCGGAGCTGCTGAACTCGGATCCGTTCGGCGAGGGGTGGATCCTGAAGGTCGAGCTGGCTGACCCCTCCGAGCCCGAGGCGCTCATGGACGCCGAAGCCTACGCGGGCGAGACCGCCTGACGGCGGCGACCCGATGACCTACTCGCCCCATACCGAGGCCGATCGCGCCCGGATGCTCGGGGCGATCGGCGTCGACTCGGTCGATGACCTGTTCGCCGATATCCCGGCCGCCGTCCGGGCAGGTGCGTGGGACGTGCCGCCGTCGCTGACCGAGCAGGAGGTCCGCGCCGAGCTTGCCCGCCTCGCCGGCCGCAACCGGATCCCGGAGGTGAGCTTCCTCGGCGCCGGTGCGTATCGGCATCTGGTGCCATCGGTGGTGGGCGAGGTGATCGGCCGCCCCGAATTCGCGACCTCCTACACGCCATACCAGCCCGAGGTCAGCCAGGGCACGCTGCAGAGCATCTACGAGTTCCAGTCCCTCATCTGCGAGCTCACCGGCATGGAGGTCGCGACCGCCAGCCATTACGACGGGGCGACGGCCACCGCCGAGGCCGCCTTGATGGCCTGCCGACTGACGCGACGGTCGCGGGTTGCCGTCTCGGCGGGTGTGAGCCCCGACTACCGGCGCGTGCTGGAGACCTACTGCTCCGGCCCCGGCATCGAGGTCGTCACCGTCCCGGTCGACCTGGCGGAAGGCGGTGACGGGACCACCGATCCCGCCGCGGTCGACGCGCTCGAGGAGGTGGCCTGCTTCGTCGCCGCGCAGCCGAACTTCTACGGCCAGCTCGAGCCGATGCGCGACCTGGCCGACGCCGCGCACGCGGTCGGGGCGCAGTTCGTGGCGGTCGTCGAGCCGACATCGCTCGCGCTGCTGGAGGCGCCCGGCGCATACGGTGCCGATATCGTCGCCGCGGAGGGGCAGCCGCTCGGAATCCCCGTCAACTTCGGCGGGCCCTATGTCGGCCTCATGGCGGCGCGGATGGCATCGGTGCGCCAGATGCCCGGCCGCCTGGTGGGAGCCACCCGCGACGTGAACGGTCGCAAGGGCTACGTGCTCACCCTCCAGGCGCGCGAGCAGCACATCAGGCGCGAGAAGGCGGCCAGCAACATCTGCACGAACCAGGCGCTGATGGCGCTGGCCGCAACGGCCTACCTGACGGCGGTCGGACCGAGTGGCCTGCGCGAGGTGGCCGAGCTCTCGGCGGCGCAGGCACGGCACCTGGCCGGCGCGCTCGAGTCCGCCGGCCTGGCCGAGCGACGGTTCGGCGGCACCTACCTCAACGAGGTCGCGCTGCGACTGCCCGACGCTGCGCGCCGCCACGCGGCGCTCGCCGAACGCGGGATCGTGGCCGGCCACGTCCTCGAGCGCGACGAGCCCTCCCTCGTCGACACGCTGCTGCTGGCGGCCACCGAGCTGACGACCGACGCGGACATCGCGCGCCTGGTGGCCGCGCTCGAGGAGACGCGGTGAGCGTCGCCGAGGCACCCGGCGCCCCCGACACCTCGGGTCGAGGTGCCGCCTTCTCGGGCGCTGCCGGCGGCGACCAGCCGAGCGTTGTCGAGCCGCTCATCTTCGAGCGCTCCCGAGCGGAGCGCCGGGCCGTTCGCTTCCCGCATGCTTCGGAGGCCGCCCGCCGCGCGGGTGCCGGGCAGCCGGAGCTGCCTGCATCGGTCCTGCGCGCGCAGGCGCCGCGCCTGCCGGAGGTGAGCGAGCTCGACATGCTTCGCCACTTCAACCGGCTTGCGCACCTGAACCAGGCGATCGACCTCAACTTCTACCCGCTCGGGTCGTGCACGATGAAGTACAACCCGAAGGTCAACGAGTGGGCCGCGCGGCTGCCGGGGCTGGCCGAGTCGCATCCGCTCGACCCCGCGGCCTTGAGCCAGGGCAGCCTGGAGCTGATGTGGCTGCTGGCCGAGCTGCTGAAGGAGATCAGCGGCTTCGGCGCGATCAGCCTGCAGCCCGCCGCCGGTGCGCACGGCGAGCTGACCGGCATCCTGATGGCCCGTGCCTATCACCGCGCCAACGGCGACGGCGAGCGGCGCACGAAGGTGCTCGTCCCGGACAGCGCCCACGGCACCAATCCGGCGACCGCCACCATGGTCGGTTACCAGACGGTGACCATTCCCTCCAACGAGCGCGGCGGGATCGACCTCGACGCGCTACGGGGCGCGCTGGGACCGGACGTCGCGGCGCTCATGATCACGAACCCGAGCACGCTCGGCATCTTCGAGGATCAGATCGACCAGGTGATCGCGGCCGTCAAGCAGGCCGGGGCCATCGCCTACATGGACGGCGCCAACCTGAATGCCATCCTCGGCCGATTCCGGCCAGGCGCGGCCGGGTTCGACGTCATGCATTTCAACCTGCACAAGACGTTCAGCACGCCGCACGGCGGTGGCGGGCCCGGCGCGGGTCCGCTCGGCGTGAGCGAGCGCCTCGAGCCGTTCCTTCCGCGACCGATCCCGGTGCTGGCCGAGGGCGATCCCGACGAGGTGCGCGCCAACGCGTGGGCGGGGCGCTCAACGCCGGGAGCTCGGTTCGCGCTCGACGACGACCGTCCGAGCAGCATCGGCAAGGTTCGCTCGCTCTACGGCAATTTCGGCATGTTCGTGCGGGCCTACACCTACATCCGCAGCAACGGCGACGCCGGGCTGCGCACGATCAGCGAGGACGCCGTGCTGGCCGCCAACTATCTGCGGGTGGCCCTCCACGACGTCTACGACCTGCCGTACGACCGGTTGAGCAAGCACGAGGTGGTGTTCAGCGGGCGGCGGCAGAAGCGCGAGCACGGGGTCACGACGCTCGACATCGCCAAGGCGATCCTCGACCACGGCATCCACCCGCCGACCATCTACTTCCCGCTGATCGTGGAGGAGGCGCTCATGGTCGAGCCGACCGAGACCGAGAGCCTGGAGACGCTCGATCACTTCGTCGGCGTGATGCGCGAGATCGCCGAGCCAGGCCGCCTCCGATCCCGAGGCCGTCAAGCGTGCACCCACCACCACCCCGGTCGGCCGCCTGGACGAGGCCGCGGCAGCCCGCCGCCCGGACCTGCGCTACCGGTTCGGTGACGAGGCCGATGCGCCGGTCGCGCCTTCTGCCGAGCCGGCCCGCGGCACCCCGACCGCCTGATCTCCCGCTCGGGAGGCCCGCCAGCAACCCCGCTCGTATATACCGAAGTCGAGCAGCGGTCTGAACCTATCTGGACGGGGGCGCGTACTATGACAAACCCCAAAGGCGATCGAACGGCACAGGTGCCAGTGGACGAGCCCCAGCCACAGAACCTCGTCGAGCGCATGAAGAGCGGCGATCTCGACGCGTTCGAAGAGTTCTTCAACAGCTTCAAGCGCCCCATCTATGCGACGGCGCTTGCCATCACGCGCGACCCGTTCCTCGCCGAGGAGGTCCTCCAGGACTGCTTCGTCAAGGCGTACCGGGTGCGCGAGCGCCTGGACGAGGCGCGATCGCCGCTGCCCTGGCTGCAGCGCGTGACGATCAACCTGTGCTACAGCCGTGTGAGCCGGCGCCGAACGCTCGCCGAGCCGATCACGAGCCTGATCACCAACCTGGTGGTCGACCTCGCCGCTCGCCCAGACCAGGTGGTCGAGTCACGCGAGGTGCTCGAGGTCCTGCAGCGCGGGATCGACGCACTGCCGCCGAAGCAGCAGACGGCGGTGATCCTCTACTACCTCCACGGCTATTCGCTCGCCGAGGCGGCCGAGATCGCGGACTGCAACGTCGGCACCATGAAGTCGCGCCTGCACTACGCCCTCAAGGCGCTCCGGGTGCGGCTGCCCGTCGAACGTCGCCTCCCGGTCAGCACGACCGCCACGGTCCGAGTCACCCCGCGATGAGCTGCCAGCGGATCTGCCGCGAGCTTCTCTGGCTTGCCCGCTTCGGCGAGTTCGGCCCGAGCTCGGCTCCGCATCTCGACCACCTGGCCGAGTGCCGGCACTGCCGCGACGAGGTCGGCTTCGACCGCGCGCTGGTCCAGCAGCTGCGGGTGGCCCTGGCCGAGCGTGTCGAGCAGGCCGCGCCCTCGCCGGCCGTCTGGTCCGCCATCCTCGAGCGTGCGCAGGCGCCGGAGCGGAGCATCGGTGGCTTCCTTCACGGTCGCGCCGGTGCGCTGGCCGCCCGTCTGCGGACCGCCACCGCCATCACGGCCATGGCCCTGGCCGGCATCATCGCCACCTCCACCCACGTTGCCATTACCCACCCGGCGGCCGGCTCGGCCGAGACGGAGGTGCTGACCAACAGCGCCGGGGAGCTGTTCGAGCAGGGGCCGCTGCTGCCGCGGCCGCCGCGCAACCCGCGGGTCGAGGTGAGCTACGTGGCGACCGCGCCACCGTCGGATCCCGAGGCCGCGTTCCTGGTCAACGCCTCGCTGGCGGGCGGCGCGTCCACGCCGGTGGTCCAGCCCGCGGAGCCGAACGACGGCGAGATTGCGATCCGCTCGACCGTCTCCCTCGGCGGCGCCGCGAGCCGCCTGACGCCCGTCGATCCCGCCGGTGCGGATCGGCCGACAACCGCCCAGGGCAGCGAACCCATCGACGATGCGGCTGCCGGCGAGCCCTTCTAACCGATACGGGAGTGTGCGAGACTATCGAACCCTGATCCGAGAACTTCCTGACCTCAGGAGCTGTGCCCGTCGATGACCGGAGGCGGTGGCCGTCATCGCGGAGCGGATGAGTTACACCGTAACGTCGATCATCAACCATGTGGAGGAGAGTGGATGCGAACCTGGAGATTTGTCTCCGTCCTCGCCGTGCTCGTGCTCGTGCTGGCTGCCTGTGGGCAGGCGCAGGGCCCGAGCGAGTCGGCGAGTGAGTCCGAGGCCCCGGCTTCAGAGCCCGCTGAATCGGAAGGCACTGCCTTCGAGGCGGCGTCATACCCTGAAGACGGCCCCGCCGAATGCGGAGCCGAGGCGGACACCGAGCACGACGCGTACACGGGCAACATCGAGCAGATCCGTGCCGAGGACGAGCACACCGTCGTCTTCGACCTCTGCAACCCGGACGTCGCCTTCCTGTCGAAGGTCGCGTTCACGTCGTTCGCGATCAATGACACCGCCTACCTCGAGGAGCACGTCGAAGACGGGTCGATCGTCGACGAGCCGAACGGCACCGGGCCGTACGCGCTCGACAGCTGGACGCGTGGCACCGAGATCACGCTGAGCGCCAATCCGGACTACTGGGGTGAGGCGCCCCTCTCGCCGACCGTCATCTTCCGCTGGAGCGCGGAGGCCGCGCAGCGGCTCGTCGAGCTCACCGGCGGCACGGTCGACGGCATCGACAACCCGGGTCCCGACGACTTCCAGACGATCGAGGACAACCCCAACCTGCAGCTCCTCCCACGTGAGGGACTGAACACCTTCTACGTTGGCTTCAACAACGCGTTCGCGCCGTGGGACAACGAGGAGGTCCGCCAGGCCATTGCGATGGGTCTCGATCGCCAGGCGATCGTCGACCAGTTCTATCCGCCCGGGTCGGAGGTGGCAACGCACTTCACGCCGTGTGCCATTCCGTTCGGCTGCGAGGGTGACCCGTGGTATGACTACGACCCCGATGCGGCTCGAGCGATCCTCCAGCCCCTGAACATCAGCACCACCATCCAGTTCCGTGACGTCGTCCGCGGCTACCTGCCGCTGCCGACGCAGGTCGCAACCGAGATCCAGGCGCAGCTTGCCGACCTGGGTGTCACCGCCGAGCTCGAGCCGATCGAGTCGACGGCCTACCTCGACGCCGCCAACGCGGGCGAGCTCGACGGCATCCACCTCCTCGGGTGGGGCGCCGACTATCCCGATCCCACGAACTTCCTCGACTTCCACTTCGGAGCCGGGGCGTCAGTGCAGTTCGGCGAGAAGTTCGACGACATCACCGAGCCGCTGGCAACCGGCGCGTCGAGCGTCGAGGATGCCGATCGCCAGGCCGCCTACGAGGAGGCCAACAACGCGGTCCGCACCCATGTGCCGATGATCCCCGTGGCGCACGGTGGCTCAGGCACGGCCTGGCAGCTTGACAACGAAGGCGCGCACTCGTCGCCGCTCGGCAACGAGGCGATGGCCGTCATCTCGCCAGGATCCGATGACCAGCTTGTCTGGATGCAGAACGCGGAGCCGGGTGGCCTCTACTGCGCCGACGAGACGGACGGCGAGAGCCTCCGTGTCTGCGAGCAGGTGATGGAGGCGCTGTACGCCTACGAGATTGGCGGCACAGCGGCGATTCCGGCGCTGGCCGAGGAGTGCGTCCCGAACGACACGCTCGACGAGTGGACCTGCACCCTGCGAGAGGGCGTGACCTTCCACGACGGCGCGACGTTCGACGCAAACGACGTGGTGCTCAGCTACGCCGTGCAGTGGGATGCGGAGCATCCGCTCCACATCGGTCGCCAGAGCACGTTCGACTACTTCTCCGCCCTGTGGGGTGGCTTCCTCAACCCGCCGATCCCCGAGCCCGCCTGATCGGGCCTCGCTGATCCAACCGAAGGGGGCGCTGCCGCAGGCAGCGCCCCCTTCTCGTCACCCCGTAAGATGTGGCACCCATGCTCCAGTTCGTCCTGCGCCGGCTGCTGCTGAGCATCCCGGTCCTTCTCGGGATCGTCTTCCTGGTGTTCGCGCTTGCCCGGCTGCTGCCGGGCGACCCGTGCGTGGCCGCGCTGGGCGAGCGGGCGACCGAGGCGATCTGCAACGACTTCAACCACCGCTTCGGGCTCGACCAGCCGATCCCGATCCAGTTCATCGCCTACCTCGGGCAGATCGTGACCGGCGACCTCGGCGACTCGCTTCGGCAGGGCCGGCCCGTCGCCGAGATCCTCGTCGAGCGCCTGCCGGTGACCCTGGAGCTGACACTCTTCGCGCTTGCCTTCGCATCGCTGGTCGGGATCCTGCTCGGACGCCTGTCCGCGACCAGACGCAACTCGCCGATCGACGTCGGCACCATGATCCTCGCCAACCTCGGCGTTTCGATCCCGGTCTTCGTGCTCGGCCTTCTCCTCGCGTACCTCTTCGCGGTGACCCTGCGCGGGACACCGTTCGTGCTGCCGCCATCGGGCCAGCTGGGGGCTGGTGTCCCGTTCGTCCCGCTCGCCACGTGGTGGGGGCTCGACGCCCTCACCGGCTTCCCGAGGACCGTGCTCGACTTCCTCTCGGGCATGAAGATCATCGCGTCGCTGATCAGCCTGCAGTGGGAGGCCTTCTTCGACGCGCTCCGGCACATGATCCTGCCGATGGTCGCGCTGGGCACGATCCCGCTGGCGATCATCGCCCGCATCACCCGCTCCAGCATGCTGGACGTGCTCGGCCTCGACTATGTCCGCACCGCGCGGGCCAAGGGTGCCCCCGAGCGGCTCGTGATCGGGCGCCATGCATTCCGAAACGCGATGCTGCCGGTGGTGACCGTGATCGGCCTCTCGCTCGGTGGCCTGCTGTCCGGGGCCATCCTCACCGAGTCGATCTTCCTGTTGCCCGGCCTCGGTCGCACGCTGTTCGAGGCGATCACCGGCCGTGACTACATCGTGGTCCAGGCGTTGACCCTGGTGACGGCCATCTTCTATGTCGTGATCAACCTGATCGTCGACATCTCGTACGCGTACCTCGACCCGCGGATCAGGCTGCGCTGACCGATGACCGCCGCCGACGTCGCGCGCAAGATCGAGGAACGGGAGCTCGCCGCCCGGAAGCCGACGAGCCTGTGGCGGGACACGCTCGGCCACGTCCTCCGTCAGCGATCCGCCATCGCCGGCCTGACGATCCTCGGCATCATCATCCTGACGGCCATCTTCGCGCCGATCATCGCGCCCTACGACCCGGAGGTCCCGATCCGCAACGTCGCGGGCGCGGAGCGCCTCACGCCGCCGTGCATCCACCTCCTGGGCTGCCCTGAGACGCAGCCGCAGTTCCTGATGGGGATCGACCAGAACGGCCGCGATGTCTTCAGCCGCATCGTGTTCGGCTCCCGCGTCTCTCTCCAGGTGGGCGTCATCACGGTCGGGTTTGCGATCGTCGTCGGAACGCTCATCGGTTCGGTGGCGGGCTACGTCGGCGGCTGGGTCGACAACGTCCTCATGCGCATGATGGACGTCCTGCTGGCATTCCCTGCCCTCGTGCTCGCCATCTTCCTGGCCACCGCCTTCCAGACGCTCGAGATCCCGTTCCTCAGCGACTCGCTCGTCAACGCCATGTTTGCGATCGCGGTCGTCGCCATCCCGATCTATGCGCGCGTCATGCGCGCATCGGTCCTGTCCGTGCGTGAGCGCGACTTCGTATCGGCGTCGATGGCACTCGGCGAGTCGGGGCCGGGGATCCTGCTGCGCCGAATTCTGCCGAACGCGCTGACCCCGCTGATCGTGCAGGGCACGCTCGGCATCGCGACGGCCATCCTGGAGGTTGCCGCGCTCTCCTTCGTCGGGATCGGAGCGCATGAGCCGACACCGGAGTGGGGCTCGATGATCGGCCAGGTCCGGAACCAGATGTTCAGCGCCCCGCACCTCGTCATCTTCCCGGGGCTCGCGCTGGCCCTCAGCGTGCTCGGCTTCAACCTGTTGGGCGACGGCCTGCGCGACGCCCTCGACCCCCGGCTCAACCGATGACGGTCACCGAGCTCCCGCCGGCGCGCCGGCGCGTCGGCGAGGCAGGGGAGCGCCTGCTCGATGTGCGCGGCCTCCAGACCAGCTTCCACACCCGCGACGGCGTCGTCCGCGCGGTGACCGGGATCGACTTCCACGTCGACCGCGGCGAGGTGATGGGCCTGGTCGGGGAGTCGGGCTGCGGCAAGAGCGTCACCAGCCTCTCGATCATGCGGCTGATCGCGCCGCCGGGCCGGATCGAGGGCGGGGAGGTCAACTTCGACGGAAAGGATCTCCTGAAGCTCGGCGACCGCGACATGCGCCGCATCCGCGGCGAGCGCATCAGCATGATCTTCCAGCAGCCGACCAGCAGCCTGAACCCGGTCTATGACGTCGGCATGCAGGTCGGGGAGATGCTCGAGCTGCATCGACAGATGAAGCGCAAGGACGCGCGCGAGCGTGCGCTCGAGCTGCTCCAGATGGTCGGCATTCCAGACCCGCGACGACGGCTCGACGCCTTTCCGCATGAGCTGTCGGGCGGCATGGCGCAGCGGGTGATGATCGCAATGGCGCTCGCCTGTGAGCCTGAGCTGCTGATCGCCGATGAGCCGACGACGGCGCTGGACGTCACCATCCAGGCCCAGATCCTCGACGTGATCCGCACCCTCCAGCGCGAGACGAACACCGCCATGATCCTGATCACCCACGACCTCGGCGTCGTCGCCGAGATGTGCGACCGGGTGGCGGTGATGTACGCGGGTGAGATCGTCGAGCAGGGCGACGTGGCCGGCCTGTTCGCCGACCCGAAGCATCCGTACACGCGCGGCCTGATCGGCTCGGTGCCGCGCCTGGGCGAGGATCGCGAGGAGCTGAGCGTCATCCCGGGCCAGGTGCCGAACCTGATCGACCTCCCCGAGGCGTGCCGCTTCGGGCCGCGCTGCACGGCTCGCGTCACCTACGAGGTCGAGCTCGCCGAGCAGCAGCATCCGCAGCTGCGGGAGGTCGCGGCCAACCACGCGGCCCGCTGCTGGATGTACCACGAGGCCGACGGCGCCCTCCGCGAGCGCCCCCTCGATGCCGATGGACCGCATACGTGACCGCCGCACGGCGTGACGACGCGCTCGTCCAGGTGGAGCACCTCAGCGAGTTCTTTCCGCTGGTCGGTGGGGTCCTGCGCCGCAAGATCGGCGACGTGAAGGCGGTCGACGACGTGAGCTTCACGATCCGCCGTGGCAAGACGCTCGGCCTGGTGGGGGAGTCCGGCTGTGGCAAGACGACGGTCGGCCGCGCGCTGCTCCGCCTGGTCGAGCCGACGGGCGGCAAGGTGATCTTCGACGGCACCGATATCACGGCGCTGCCGCGACGCAACCTCAAGCCATTCCGGCGCCGGATGCAGATCATCTTCCAGGACCCGTTCGCCTCGCTCGACCCGCGAACCCCGATTGGTGCGAGCATCGGCGAGGGGCTGCGCATCCACGGCCTTGCCAATGCGTCGGAGCGGCGCAACCGGGTTGGCCGAATCATGGAGCTCGTCGGCCTGGCGCCCTACCACGCGCGTCGCTACCCGCACGAGTTCAGTGGCGGCCAGCGCCAGCGGATCGGGATCGCCCGAGCGCTCGTGCTCGAGCCCGACCTGCTGGTGTTGGACGAGCCGGTCAGCGCGCTCGACGTCAGCATCCAGGCCCAGGTGCTCAACCTCCTCCGCGGCCTGCAGCGTGAGCTCGGGCTGACCTACCTGTTCATCGCCCACAACATGGGCGTCGTCGAGCACATCAGCGACCGGGTGGCCGTGATGTACCTCGGCTCGATCGCCGAGATGGCCGAGTCGAAGGAGATCTATCGGGTGCCGTTGCACCCCTACACGATCGCCCTCCTGTCGGCGGTGCCCGTTTCGTCACCCCGGGACCGGGAACGCAGGCGCCGCATCATCCTGCTTGGCGACGTGCCGTCACCGGTCAACCCGCCATCCGGCTGCCGCTTCCACACGCGCTGCTGGCTGCGAACCCAGCTGGGCAACCCCGAACGGTGTGCCACCGACCGTCCCGAGCTCCGACCGCTCCGCAGCGACCACGAGGTGGCATGCCACTTTGCCGAGGAGCTGCTGCCCGGCGATCGGCGCGATGCGCTCATCGCCACGGCCGCCCACCAGAGCACCGCCTTTGCCACCTCCGACGAGGAGGCAGCCGAACCGATCCCACAGCCGCCGACGGACGAAGGAGGGCTCTTCGATCACGGCGGCCCAACGAACGAGGATGCGCAGACCCGACTCTGAGCGCGCTGCGTTACGCTGCGCCTGATGGAGTACCGGATCGCGCTGGCCCAGGTCGCGCCGCGCCTCGGCGAGGTTGACGCCAACCTCGCGCTGGTGGCCGATTGGCTGCGTCGAGCGTCCGCCGAGGACGCTCAGCTCACCGTCTTCCCGGAGCTTGCGCTGACCGGCTACCTGCTCCAGGACCTCGTGCCCGAGGTCTCGATGCGCGCCGACGACCCGCGGCTGCTCGACCTGGGTCGAGAACAGCCCGAGATGCTGGTCACGGTCGGGTTCGTCGAGGAGACCGATGACCACCGCTACGCCAACAGCGCGGCGCTCCTGCGCGGCGGCCGGCTCATCGGCCTCCACCGCAAGGTCTACCTGCCGACCTACGGCCTGTTCGACGAGGGCCGCTTCACCCGCCCCGGCGACCGCGTGCGGACGCAGGAGGTCGGGCCGCCCATCGGGCGCATCGGTCTGTCCGTCTGCGAGGACTTCTGGCACGCCAGCGTGCCGATGCTGCAGGCCCAGGACGGTGCCGATCTGCTCGTCAACATCGCGGCAGGCCCGTCTCGGGCACCCGGCAGCGCAGCCGGCACGGCCGCCATCGCCGGCTGGCACAAGATGCAGGACACCTACGCGCTGCTCGGCACGGTGGGAATCGCCTTCTGCAACCGCGTCGGCAATGAGGAGGGGCTCACCTTCTGGGGCGGGTCCCGCATCCTGGCCGCGGACGGCTCGACGGTGGTGGAGGCACCGCTCTGGGAGGAGGCGCTGGTGGTCGGCGCCCTCGACACCGACGACGTGCGCATGCAGCGCTACGGCCTGCCGCTGCTTGCCGACGAGCGCCTCGAGCTGACGCGCCGCGAGATCGACCGCATCATCGCCGAGCGCGCCGATCTGCCGGCACCCCCCGACGAGGCATGAGCGAGCCCGAAGCCCTGCCGCCGCTGCCGGCCATCGAGCCGGCACAGGCGGTCGACGTGATCGTCGCGTTCATTCGGGCGCAGATGGACCAGACCGGCTTCGAACGAATCGTGGTCGGCCTGTCGGGCGGGGTCGACTCGGCCACGGTTGCCTTCCTCTGCGCCCGCGCGGTCGGCCCCGACAACCTGCTTGCCATCCGGATGCCCTTCAGAACCTCCTCCCAGACGTCGGAGACCGATGCGCTGCGCGTCGTGACCGCGCTCGGCTGCCGGACTGAGCGGGTCGACATCACGCCGATGGTCGAGCCGATGCTTGCCCTGATCGACAAGCCCGACCAGCCGGCGGCCGGCGACGCGCTGAACGTGCGGCGAGGCAACGTGATGGCCCGTCAGCGGATGATCGTGGCCTACGACCGCTCGGCCGCCTTCGACGCCCTGGTGGCCGGCACCAGCAACAAGACCGAGGCGCTGCTCGGCTACGGGACCCTCCACGGCGACATGGCGGCCGGCTTCGCGCCGATCGGCGACCTGTACAAGACCCAGCTGCGCGGCGTCGCGCTCCACCTCGGGGTGCCGGAGGAGATCCTGGCCAAGCCGCCGTCGGCCGACCTGTGGCCCGGCCAGACCGATGAGGGCGAGCTCGGGCGCTCGTACGACCACCTCGATCGCACGCTGTTCGCGCTGGTCGACCGCCGATGGACCCCGGCCAGGTGCATTGCTGCGGGCCTCGACCCCGATCTGGTTGCGTGGGTCGCGCGGCGAGTGGCGCAGATGGAGTTCAAGCGCCAGCTGCCGCCGGTCGCCAAGGTGTCGCTGCGCACGCCGGGGATCGACCACCTCTACCCGCGCCGGCGGCCGGGCTCGCGACGTGGCGGTTGAACCACAAATTCAGTGGTAATGGCTCGGTAAGCCGTCACCGATAGCCTTCCCATCAAGCGGCCGACCTCGCCCCCGGTGCGCTGTTGATGGAAGGAGCCATCGGATGAACAAGGTGATGCTCGTCGGCCGTCTGACCCGTGACCCGGAGCTGCGGTCCCTGCCTTCCGGCAAGCACGTCGCGACCTTCTCGGTCGCGACCAACGAGTTCCGCGGCGCCAACGGGGAGCGGACCGAATACCACGCCTGCGTGGCCTGGGACCGCCTGGCCGAGATCTGCGGCCAGTTCCTGTCGAAGGGGCAGCTGGTCGACGTCGACGGGCGCCTCCAGACGCGCCAGTGGGACGATGACGCCGGAAAGCGACACTGGAAGACCGAAGTGGTCGTCTCCTCGCTGGAGATGCTGTCCGGTCGCTCCAAGAAGGACTACGCCCGGGAGGCGGAGGCCGTGGCCGCCGACCCGGATGCGGCTCCCACAACCGGCGCCAATGGCGCGGCGGCCGATGCCCTGGAGGCGGTCGTCGCGATGTGACCCATCGGGCGGCGGGTCAGTCCCCCGGGCCCGCCGCCCGAGCCGACCTCGGTCCAGCCCTAGCAACCGGCCGTTTCCTGTCGGTGTGGTTCCTCGACGCTGGACCCGCCGCGTGGCGTAGAGTGCGCACGAAATCGGTCAGCACGGCTGAGCCCGTGGCAATGGAACTCTCAAGTTGGTGCACAAGCAGGGGTTAACTGAGTGCCCAGACGGATTCTGCTGTTGGTGGTATACGGCTGTGTCGTGGCCGGCTGCAACGCGGGGACTGCCAGTCCAACGCTCACCGCGCAGCCCAGGGCAACCCCTACTGCGACGGCTGAGCCCTCACCTCCAGGCTCCACCGAGAACTGCATCCCCGAGGGTTTGGGTGGGAGTTACAGCCGCGAACGCACGGCCGCCAACACGGATGACTCGGATCTCCTGGGGGCGTGGACGCTCACGATCGATTCGTGCGCGTATCGGATTGCAGTCGATGGCCTCGAACAGGGAGCGGGCAGAGTCGAGCTGGTGGAGGGTGAGGCCGAGGCCGGCCGGCTGGCATTTAGTGAAGACCTGGGTTGTCCCAACGAGTTCACCGGCTCAGCCTTTTACGACTTCAGCCTTGATGGGTCTTTTCTGACAATCGAGGAGGCTATTGCAGGCACCGACCTCTGTGAGGGCCGCGCAGGAACGTTCGTTGGCTCACCAGCATGGACGCGATAGACGCGCATGGACGGTCGACCACGGTCTGATAGCCCGTGGGGGGTTCGAATCCCACCCCTCCGCCAATCCCAGACCGTTCTAGACGGTCGGATAGGTGCGTGAAGGCACCGGCGGTTTCGGTTTCCGCTACGTCATTTGACCCTGTCGGGGCTATGGCGACCGGCGTACAACCGAGCAAGCAGTGCGACGGCTTTGATCCGCGGGCCCGAGACCCTCGGCCGCCCTAGGGAAACCGCGTCCCGGTCGCCGCCTGCACGAGGTACCCATCGCATGGCCCGCCGATTGATAGGCGCACGACTTGCCCTCGCCCTGGCTGCGGCGTCGCTTCTGGTCGCGCTCGGCGCCAGCTCGGCGCTGGCTGATCCACCCGGGATGCTCATCAGCCCGCCGAACCACCGCCACTTCATCCAGACACCCCACGGCCTGGTCCCGGTCGGACCGCAGATCTGCGGGCACCCGGAGATGCAGCAGGCCTTCAACGAGTTCCACTACAACATCCATCACTCAGGCGATCCGGTTCATGGCACTGTACCGACGCTCGGCCCCCAGAACGGCGCTCCGGGGCTGCACAACGATCGCGGCGCTGAGTTGATCGCCATCCCAGGCTGCGGTTAGAACCTGCTGCGCGATTCGCGAGGGCGGTGTCCTACCACGCCGCCCTCGTCCGATGCCCGACGCCCGAGGATCGAGCAAGATCGAGCGGGGCTAGGACGGCGCCGGGCCCTATGATCCGCGCCATGAGTTGGAAAGCCGATCACAACGGCAGCGGAGCTCTGGTCCTCACCCATCAGCACGGCACTGGCGACCCGATCGTTGCCAGGCTCGAGCAGGACACCAAGGCAAGCGGCAGGCAGTCTGCGAATGCGGCGCAACGGTCCCGATCGACCGTAACAGGGGTGACCGGGCGACGACTCGCGGGTAGACAGCGGCGTAGGGGCCTCAGACTGGCTCCAGGGTGACGTCATGACGGTAGACACATGAGTGGTGACCACGAACTGGCGGAGCTGCGCGACCGGGCCGCGGCGGGCGACTCAGACGCCGTGGCCGAGCTGGTGGAGTTTGCCGCCGAGCGGGGCGACCTGGACGAGCTCCGCCGTCTCGCCGCGAGCGGAAGCACTGACGCTGTGGACGAGCTCGTGGAACTCGCCGGCGAGCGCGGTGACTTTGAGGAGCTTCGCCGACTCGCCGCGGGCGGCAGCACAGACGCAACTGACGTCTTGGCCGAGCTTTCCGAAGACGGCAACGACGGGTAATCGCAACGATCAGGTTCGCGTCCGCTGGGAAGCCTCGCCGTACCCGCCCGACTGGTCGAGACGGTTGGAAGATGAGCAGCGCCCCGAGGTAGCGTCCGGGCCTCGACCACGAACCGAGGAGTGACCGATGCTTCGACCCGAGGACGCCTACGATCGGTATCAGCGAGCCTGGAACGAGCCGGAGCGCGCCCTTGCCCTCCTCGAGGAGTGCTGGGCGCAGGACGGCGTCTACGCTGACGACGAGGTGCCGGATGGGGTCGTTGGGCGTGCCGCACTCGTTGACCTGATCGCGGCGACCCACGAGGCCCTGCCCGGCTTCCGGGTCTGGGAGACCAGCGCCCCGAGGTTGCTGGCTGGTCGACTTGGACTCACCTGGTCCCAGGAAGGTGGCGACCCGCCGCAGTCGTTGGCCGGGACCGATGTCATCGAATTCGCTCCCGACGGGCGCATCGCACGCGTGACCGGCGTGCTTGCCATCCCCTGAGCGGGCGTGATGACAGATGGCGCAGGAGGGTGGAGGGCTCCGAACGACTCCGGCACCGTGGCCATTCCTCAGGCCCGCTTACCTCCTCAACAGCCAGTTCGTCGAGGCGCCGTCGCCCCCCACCGGACCCGGACGTGGCGGTCTTCGGCTGCCGACTCAGCTTCGTCGTGACCGCAATCACGGCAACCACGCCGCCGACGCCTTAGCCCGAGGCAGTAATTGAGTCGGTTGGCCGAGACGCGGAAGTCGCTGGTCGGCTAGCCGTTGGTGCGCTGGGTCGAACATGACAGCGGGGCGGATCGAGCGGGGACAGGACGGCGCCGGGCTCGATCGCTTGAGTACGTCATCCGCATGATGACGTGGTCCAGGTGCAGGGATAAAAGGGAACGACTGGCGCCTTCCGCTGTCGTCGGCAGCCCCGATCGCGTCGGCCGAATGAGCCAGCCATGAGCCGTCTCTCACTTTCGATCGTGGTTGTGCTCGGGCTGGCGGCCAGTGCCTGTGCCTCAGCTCAGCCGATCCCCTCAGCCACTTCGGCGACCGGGTCCTCGCCCACGATCCCCCCAAGCTCAGCCGTAAATGCGGCTGCGTTCCCTACTGCGGACGAAGATGCGACCTACGAGGCTGTTTTCCTGCGGCTGGAAGTCGTGGACGGCGTCAGCGAGGTGATCGTGATCGGCGTCAACGCGGAGGGGCGCGAGCGTCAGATAGCCAGGCTGCCCGGCGCCTGGATTGCCTACCACATCCGGAGTCTCGGAGGGTTTCTGGCTCCGACTGGGGCGGTCTCAGCCGGCGGCCTGCTCGCCCTCCCGAGCCACCGAGGCGAGCGGGTTGAGCGAGCCGTGCACTGGGAGGTCTTCGACCTGCAATTTCCCGAGAAGGAGCCCATAGTGATTCCCGGGATCACCAAGGACGTCGAGCTCATTGGCCTAACGCCGTACTTCTTCGAGGGCGGGCGCCCGGAGGTCTTCTGGGGCCCAGGGGAGCTTCTGGCGATTCCGTGGGACGAGCTGGTTCCAAATAGCAACAACGATTCTCACCTCATGTTCGTCGAAGGGCGGACCGGTGCGACGGCATCGGTCGACGTTCGCGAGCAGGAGGGGGTGTTCGTGCTGCCGTATTGGGCGGTCGATGGATCAGGAGTCATCGTAGGGGATGCCAGCAACGGCGTTGGTGACGTCGATCCGAGTGGCGTGCTGCATCCGGATGGCAGGGTGACCGAGATCGTCCCATTCGCCAACATCACGTGCTGCGGCAGTGACAACGACGAGCTGCCGTCCCTCGGCAACACCAACACGCGTTACGCCTGCCGAGCCCCCAACGACTCGATGCTGGTGGTCAACATGGAGATCGGCGGTGTTGGCGTCACCGCCGCCGCGCCGATGGCACACTTGACCGCTCAGGGGAGCGACACCGGGTTTGACATCGAGGGTTCGTTCGCCGGCTGGCTGCAGGTGGAGCCGTAGCTCATCGCGCCGCCAGTCTTCCTGGTGGTCTAGGCGGTCGGATCGGGTGCGTGAGGATACCGGCGGCTCACGTCGGCTCTCCGCATCGCGATGGTCGTTGCCACTAGGGGCATTCATGCGCTAGTGCAATCTGCGCGATTGCAGACCTTCTCGGTTGCGACATCGCGCCGCAGTCCGGCCGCAGTCTCGTGCGGTAGTGTGGGCTTCGTGAAATCGACGTGCGCCGCGATACTTGCCGGTGTCACGCTCGTCGCCTGCGGCACGCAGACAGACGCTCCGCCACCCGACACGCAAACATCGGCCTCGATCTCATCGGCGACTGCAGCATCCACTCCGTCTTCAGCACCGGCGGTCTCATCGAATGAGGCGGCATCCGTGAGTTTTTCGCCCAGTCCTGCGGCCGAGAAACGGCTCGAGATCTTCACGTCAGCGGTGAATGGGCTGCGCCTGCGCACAGCACCGAGCACCGCAGCTGAGTCGCTGGCATATCGCACCGGCAGTGATGGCGCCCTGATCGCGATCGATGCCGGCCAGACGCTGGCCGCTCTTGATGGCCCGGTCGTTAGCAACGGCTTCGACTGGTATCTCGTGCAGCTCATCAGCAGTGGTCGTGGGGTCGGTCAGCTCGGATGGGCCGCTACGCCCCACGTGGGCGACGCGTGGCTTGTTCCCGGAGTGCTCGAGTGCCCACCGGAGCCGCAGGACCTCACGGCCACAATCGCGATGGCTTCGGCCGCGGCGCTCTACTGCTCGGGGGGCGACGATCTGTCCCTCGAGGGGTATGTCGTCACCGGGTTCGGCTGCAACGTGATGGGCACTTTCGAGCCGGAATGGCTTGCACACCCGTGCGCAAACATGTCGTTCATCAGCCCTGCGCCTCCCAGCGAGAGTGACCGACAGCTGTTCCTTCACTATCCGGCGCCGGGGATACCGAATCCAACCACGTCATACAGCGACGGACAACTCGTGCGTATCGTCGGCCATTACGACGACGCTGCTGCGGCGGGATGCATCATCGAACCGCTTGAGGCTAGCCCCGGTGCACCGTCGTTCGGCGCGAGCGATCCGGCCGCAGATGTCGCGGAGTGTCGCCTGCGGTTCGTCGTGACCGAGGTCACGGCCCTTCCCTAGTTTCGTGCAAACTGAGACCTTGACGACCTGGGAATGCTTCTCAGATACGGCTCTGAGGTTGGGCGTGGTGGTCGAGCAGATCCGGTCGGGCTAGTCGGGCCGGCTTCAGCCGGTCTGTTCTCGGTCCCGCTGCGCCAGGTCCTCGAGGCGCCGGACCGCGCGTGCCTGGCTCATGGCGCCATCCCAGTCGTCGGCGTGCCGCCGGTGGCGGTCATGCGCGCGTCGCCTGACCATCAGGTAGTAGCCCGTCGCGGCGATGAGCAGGCCTGCAAAGGCTAGGGCGGGTGCGATCAACTCTGGCATTGCTGATTGGAGCTGAGATGCAGTAATTGCGCCATCGCAACTGACGCCCGGGGATCGCAAAATCGAGCGGGGATAGGACGGCGCCGAGCTCTTGGTGCGATCGGCAAATCGGCTCAGCGGCGGCTCATTGTCCTCGGCCCCAAGGGCCGCTCGATCGTCCTCCACGTCGAGCGGCTCTTGCCAAGTCCGCCGATGCGGAGGGGAGGCACCCTCCCGCCGATGCGGAGGGGAGGCACCCTCCCGCAACCTCGCCATCCGGGTAGCGCTCAGCCTCGTATTCCTGTTCGCACCGTGGACCTACGCCACCCTCAGTGGAGGCGCCAGGGCCTGCCACAGCGCGGGGAAACAGTCCGTATCGCAGCCGAAGGGTCGGTAGAACGTCCTGACGACGCGCCAAGCGAGGTCCATCAGCTGATGTGGCATTGCGGACCGACCAAGATCGACGCGTAACATTGGCGCACGCTGACTGAGGAGGGGAAACATTGGAGCATCCGAACGTAGAGCTGCTACGTCGCGCGTGGGCGGCCTACAACCGCGGGGACATCGAGGCATTTGCCTCCTGCCTAGCCGACGACTGGCGCGAGTATGGCCCGGAGGGCGAGGCCGGCGATCACGCGACGCTTGAGGACGAACGTCCGACGATGGAGGCCCATCGGTCGGCGTTCCCCGACAAGCACACCGAGTTCCTCCAGATCGTTGCCGACGATGAAATGGTCGCGTGCATCTGCACGGTCTCCGCCACGCACACCGGGCGATACTTCGACGTCGAGCCCACCGGCAGACGGCTCGTCGTGCCTGAGATGATGTTCAACCGAGTCCGCGACGGTCGAGTCGCCACGACCTGGGCGATGACTGCCGGACCGGGCTTCTACGAGCAGCTCACGGGGCGTCAGGCTCCCGCAGCCGTCGACAATCTCGGGTGACATTCCCGGACGCGCGAGGACGGTAAGACCGTAGACGTTCTCGTCGGCTGATCTCGGGCATGAGTCCGCTCAGGCCGCTGGCGTCCGTACCTCAGGCCTGATGGGTTTCGCCCGATGCCCAAACCTTGGTCACGACGCGGGTCGCGAAGCCCATGCTCTCGTAGAGCCGATAGCCGGCTGGCGTCGCCCCGAGGAAGAAGCGGCGAGCGCCCTGCGTTCGTGCCTCGGCCAACGCCGTTGACAGCAACCGCCGACCGATGCCGGAGCGCTGCCGCGTACTGTCCGTCGCCATCGACCAGATGGCCGCCGTGTCGCCCTGGTGGATGACGGTGACGGTTCCGACGACGTCGTCCTCGATCCAAGCGAGGAACACATCGACATTCGGAGCGTCCATGAAGGACAGTGGCAGGGCACGTCGTACAGCTTCCTCTTGCATGGCGAACCCCGAGCTCAGAACCCGCGCATTCGCCTCCGCCCCTGCCGGTCCGATCGCCCGCGCCACGCCGACCGAGTCGTTCCCTCCGGGTTCGATCGGCGCGTCATCGCGAACCATGAATGGGAAGTCGACGACGTGGGCGAGACCCAGTTCAGCGGCCGTCTGCTCCACCTCGCTTCCGGCCTCGGGAAAGAGGATGGCGAGGAATGGCAGGTTCCTGGCGATGAACGTGGTACAAGCGGCCGCAAAAGCCCCGCTTTCGGTCGCGCCATGTCCGGCAACGATGTAGTTCAAGTCGGCCACTGGCTCGCCGGTCGTGACCGAGCAGCAGCCCGGGCGCAGGGTGCACTCGAACTGATCACCCTGCCCGAGGTAGGTGACCAACGCCTCGCTTGTCAGCCGGCGCAGGACGGACTCGGTCAACGGCTTGCTCATCGACGATGGATAGTAGAGGGATTGAACCGGTGGAGGAGGGCGTTTGGATGTGATGCCGCCTGAGGTCTCCTACGCCAGAAGCGGCGACGTCGCGATGGCGTACCAGGTCGTGGGCAGCGGTCCGGTCGACATCGTGTTCGTCCGCGGGATCGCCGGCGACCTCCTCAAGTTGCACCGAGGGAAGGACGATGAACAATCTCTTTGAGGAAGAAATTCGCGGACACCACAGCATGCGAGATCACTTTCTGACGGTGGTGTCCGACGCCGATCTCGCCTACAAGTTGCCGGGCGAGAATCCAGCACTTGGCGAACTCCTCGTGGAAATGGGAGACATACAGGGCGTCTATACCCACTCCTTTGAGACGTTCACCCTGGACTGGACGCACCGCCAGCTGCCGTCCCCAGCCCCGATCACGATCGCCAGCCTGCAAGCCTGGTTCGAGGCGCAGGACGACGCGATGAAGAGGGCGCTCAGCCGCTTCACGGACGAAGAGCTGCGCATCGATCGGATAGATCGTGGGCAGGGCTTCATCGCCTCGCCGTTTGTTCAGCACCAGGTTTACCGCGAGGCGGTGTACATCTTTTACGGCAAGCTGAGCGTCTACCTCAAGGCGCTGGAACGCGACGCCGGCCAGCACTGGGAGGCGTGGGTGGGGTGAGGCCGAGAAGCCGCGCCCACCAGGCGGCCTCGTCGGAAGTGCGGACCGCCGCCTAGGCCCTCTGTCGCCGTAGCGCACAACTCGCCCCTGCGGATATCCCGAAGGAGGGCGGTAAGCTGCCAGTAATTGCCGCTGAGTAGCATCGGCACGGAGCTGCCGGAACCCTCGCCATACCCGCCCCACTGGTCGCGAGGGTCGGATCGGTGCGTGAGGATACCGACAGACTTCTCAGCCGAAGGCGGTCTCAGTCACAGCCTGAGCCTGGCGTCTCCCAGCGCTCAACGCCGCATCGAGATGCGAGACATCGAAGGTGTCTGGGCCGATAGCGCCGCTGGACGTTTCGTCAGGTACGACGACGAGAACCTTCGCTCCGGCAGTCCGCAACGAGGACGCCTCTTGGTCCAACAGTTTCCTGAACTCGGTGTCCATCACAGCCGTGATGACCACCACGCGCTCGTAGTCGGCCGCCTGGTCGGCATTTGTCGGCGAGCGCACCCCTCCATCCATATATCGACGGCCGTCGACCTCCACGGGTGGAAAGACACCGGGACCTGAGCAACTGGCCGCGACCGCCCGCGCCAAAGGCACGGCGGAACGCTCGTTCCAGATCACGAACTCGCCATCGTCGATCGCCACGGCGGCGATGGCCAGGCCAGGCGGCCAGTCGTCCCCAGGGAGGAGCGTTGCCACGCGGTCGATGAACTCCGCCTCCGGCCCACTGTCTGCCCTGGCGGCGAGCCCTCCGATGGTGGCCCGCTCCGCTGCATCCAGCCCGAAGCCGCGTCCCATGATCTGCGCCATGAGGGTTGGGTCGACCCGCGCGAGATAGCCGTTCAAGACCGGCTGCAGCGCGGCGGCCGGCAGCATCACTGACTCTTCAGGCGCGCCTGCACACTCGGCGGCTCCGACGATCGAGCCAATCGAGCTCCCGAGCACAAAGTCTGGGCGTCGCAGGCCGCGCGCCCTTAGCCCGCTCAGAACGCCGAGTTCCCACGCCCCGCCGACCAGGCCGCCACCGCCAAGCACGAGCGCGTATCCGGCCGCTGGCGTCATCCACGAATCGTAGTGCGTAACCTCGGCTTGCCGCGCCAGAAGTGGCATCGGCGAGAGCCGCCAGGGAACCCTTACCATACCTGCCACCGGCGCCAATGGCGCGGCGGCCGATGCCCTCGAGGCGGTCGTCGCGATGTGACCCATCGGGCGGCGGGTCAGTCCCCCGGGGCCCGCGGCGCGAGCCGCCGCCCGAGCCGCCGCCCGAGTCGCCGCCAGCCCCTACTCGATGTCCAGCTCGGCGCGGGCAGCGGATAGGCTGCCCTGCAGGTCCGGGAAGTCTCGGGCCGCCATCTCCAACCCATCCAGCAGGCGGCAGGCTCGCATTCGGTAGCCGTCGCAGATCACCGGGTCATCGGTCACGAGGTGGTCGCGGTAGGGCGCCACCACCGCCCGGATCTGGAGCGCGATGCGCTCTCGCTCCGTCTGCACGTGGATGTCACTCCGCGCTGCCGCCACGTGGACATTGTTCCGCGACAATGACCTGCGGTCATGACATCTTGATCATGACTCCTCCGTCATGACGACCCCCGGCGCAGCGGATACGGTTAGCGAGTACCGGGCGGCCTCCCTTGACTCGGAAGGGACGCGCTCAGGTAGAGCCGGGTCCTCTCTTATCCCCTCGAGAGGATCCGGCTCATTTCGCGCCCGGGCCCGGCCGATTGGTCCCGTTCATGCATTCCGATGGTGCTCAAGTCCACGCGTGGTGGGCGGTCTCAAATCGGTATCGCAGGGTTTAGGAGGCAGGGATCATGGAATGGCTTGCATGGCTCGTCGTTGGAGCGATCGCCGGGTGGCTCGCCGGACTGCTCGTCAAGGGTGACGAGGGTCTGGGCGTGATCGGGCACGTCGTGCTCGGCCTCGTAGGTGCTCTTCTTGGAGGCTACGTGGTCAGCCTGGTGACCGGCAACGATCCGATGGACGGCGTCTTCGACCTCAGCACGATCCTGACTGCCGTCATTGGAGCCGTCGTTCTCGTTGTCGTCGGCAGCATGGTCATGGGTCGCCAGCGCACCGGCAGCGGCCCGGTCTAGGCATCCGCAGACGCCCTCAGGAGGCATCGTGATGGCGAAGCTGAGCGCAACGCAGCGAGCAAGGCTTCCGGCCAAGGATTTCGGTCTCCCCGAGAAGGCTCGGTCGGCCGATGCTAAGAAGGAGACCGGGAACTACCCGATGCCGGACAGGGGCCATGCGATCAGCGCCAAGCGGCTTTCTCGCAAGCAGCGCAAGGACGGCAACCTGTCCAAGGACCAGTTCGATCGGATCAACCGGAAGGCCGACAAGGTCCTGAAGGCGAACGAGGACGATTGATGGGCTGAGGAGGCTTCGAGCGGTCCTTCCTCGGTCGTTGGAAGTCTTCTCAGCCCGGGCGTTCAGCGGCGCGTCCGGAAGGCGACGACCGATGCAACGGTCACCAGCAGCACGGCGAACGCCACGAGGATGAGCTGGGGCACAGCCGGCCCCTGGCCCTCACTCGCGGCTGCTCCCGGCGGCTGCCAGGCGGCGTCCACCGGCCACTCGGAGCCGCCGCTTCCGTCGGGGAACTCGAAGCACATCATGCGAGTCATCTCGACGGGTCCGCCGGGCGGGCCTGAGTCGTATGGCAGCAGGTCGTGCGTGACCCAGATCATCGCGCGCCGCTCAGGGTCGGGGGGCGGCACGGGCACCGCGGCTTCGAGCCCGAGTGCACGGAACGTTCCCTCGCCGGCGAAGTCATAGCTCTCGGCCTGGCACTCGGGAAATCCCACTGGATCGGGCCCTGTGGCGCGACCACCGTCGAGCTCCGCCACCCCGGCACAGCCGGCGAGCGCCAACGCCGTGAGGACACCGATCCCAGCGCGCACTGAGTCAACCCGCGAAGGCAATATCGAGAGGAGTATCGGCCAACCGTGTCTTGCCCGATAGCTACCGGTACGGACTGCCGATTCAGTGCGGCGCTCCGTAGTTCTACCGATGTGCGTTGGGCTGCCTCATCGGTAGCATCCGGTGAACGGGGGGAGGCGGCGAGCGCGGGCATCCACGGTCGCCGCTCTTCATGCTGAGTCACTGGAGGGGAAATGTCTCGAAAGCTGGTCATGATCGGCCTGGTGGGCCTGCTCGCCGCGTGCAGCTCGCAGCAGCCGGCGAGTGCGGACGTCGAGGAGAGCTCGACACCGACGTCGGCCGCAACGGAATCGGCGGAGCCGACCGAGGAGCCGACGCCGACGCCGACGCCCGAGGCGACGCCCGACGCCGCGGCGTTCGGGGCGCTCTACGTCGGCATCGTGGAGAACTGGGTGACCGCCGTGTGCCCGAGCCAGGCCATCATCGACGCCGCTCCCGAGGATCTGTCCGCCTGGAGCCAGGCGATGGCTATCACCGCACCCGCTATTCGAGCCGCAGCCACCGAGATGCGAACGCTCGATCCGCCGGATGCGGTCAAGGACGACTTCGAGATGCTGCTGCAGGCCATGGACGAGCGCGCCGCGGGTGCCGATGCCATCACGACCGCCTCGTCGATGGACGAGGTCTACGGGATCCTCGACACGACGTTTGCCAGCACCGGTGAGACCATCGGCCAGACCGGCGACTCCATTCGGACCGCGCTCGATCTTCCGCCGCGCGACGAAGCGCCGTGCGAGTGATCTGACCCTGAGGTGACCCTGAACCGTCGCTGACCCGCGTCTATACTGGCCGCCCGCGACAGCCATTCATGCTGCTGGCGCGTGCAGGCGAGGGACGGATGACGGCGGAATACCCCTACAACGGACGCCTGAGCCGATGGGAGGAGGTCGCTCCCGGCCTCGCCATCGTCGGCGTGCAGGCCCTCGAGGAGCCGTTTCCCTTCGCGCCCGGCCAGTACGCCACGCTCGGCCTGATGGGGCCGGAGAAGCTGATCCAGCGGCCGATGAGCATCTCGTCCTCGGCCGATGACCTCTCGGAGTACGAGTTCTTCATCCGCCTCGTCGAGCAGGGCGGGCTCACGCCGCTGCTCTGGGAGCGGTCGGTCGGCGATGCCATCAACATCAAGGGCGCGAAGGGCAAGTTCCTGCTCCAGGAGGACGGCAAGACCTGCCTCTTCGTGGCGTCGGGCACCGGGCTGGCACCGTTCATCAGCATGATCGAGACGCTGCGCGGACGCGGGCAGACGCGCGACGTCGTCCTCCTGCATGGCGTGAGCTACGACTACGACCTGGCCTGGCGGGGCGAGCTGACCGAGCTGGCGAACGGCGGCGGCTTCCCGCTTCGATACGTCGGAACCGTCTCGCGGCCGCAGGGCTCGCCGGACTGGACCGGCTGCACCGGTCGGGTCGAGACGATCCTGGCGGACCAGCTCGACGTCCACGGGCTGACGCCCGAGAACACGACGATCTACCTGTGCGGCAACCCCGAGATGGTGAGCGCTGTGGAGGAGATCGCCACGGAGCGCGGCTTCGCTCCCGAGCAGGTGCGCAAGGAGCTCTACTGGCCGAAGGGCCGCGAGCACTGAGCACGCCGCCATGAGCGACCGCTTCTACCTGACCACCGCGATCTTCTATCCGGCCGAGCGCCCGGCGCTGCACTCGATGTTCGAGGCGATCGGGGCCGACGCCATCGCGCGCTACCAGCGGCTGCTGGGCCGTGAGACGCGATTCCTGACCGGCCTGGACGAGCACTCCGCGAATGTCGAGCGTGACGCCCGCGAGCGCGGGGTCGACCCGCATGAGCTCATCGACCCATGGGCCGCGACCTGGAAGGCGACCTTCGAGCGCTTCGGCATCAGCTTCGATCGGTTCATCCGCACCACCGATCCCGATCACGCCGCTGCATCGGTCGAGATGGTGCGTCGGGCGCAGGCGGCCGGCGACGTCTACGAGGGCGTCTACTCCGGCTGGTACTGCACCGGCTGCAACGAGTTCAAGACCGATCAGCAGCTGGTCAACGGTCGCTGCCCGGACCACCCGACGCTCGAGCCGCAATGGCTGGAGGAGAACAACTACTTCTTCCGTCTGTCGGCTTACCAGGAACGGCTCGAGCAGCTCTACGCCGAGAACCCGTCGTTCTGCGAGCCGGAGCACTTCCGCAACGAGGTGCTCGGCTGGCTGCGCGAGGGGCTGCGCGACTTCAGCATCAGCCGCTCGGGCACCACCTGGGGCATCCCGTTTCCCGGCGACGAGAAGCACCGCATCTACGTCTGGTTCGACGCCCTGACCAACTACCTGACCGGTGCGGGCTTCCCCGATGACACGGCCGCCTTCGAGAAGTGGTGGCCGGCCGACCTGCACGTCATCGGCAAGAACATCACCCGCTTCCACTGCCTCTACTGGCCGGCGATGCTGATGAGCGCCGGCCTGCCGCTGCCGAAGCAGGTCTTCGCCCACGGATTCATGCTCGACCGCGGACAGCGCATGAGCAAGACGACGGGCAATACCGCGGATCCGGACGAGGCGGCGGACACGTTCGGCATCGACGGCGTGCGCTACGTCGTCCTGCGCGAGGTGCCGTTCGATCGCGACGCCGACGTCACCTGGGACGGCCTGGTGCGGCGCTACAACGCCGACCTCGCCAACGACCTCGGCAACCTGGTCAACCGCACGGTCAGCATGAGCAACCGCTACCTCGACGGCAGGCTCCCGCCGGTGACCGATGCGACCCAGGCCGCGGACGGCGAGATCCGGGCCGCTGCCGCGAGCACGGTCGAGACGTATCACGCCGCCATGGGCCGCCACCACCTCGACGAGGCGCTCGCGGCCATCATGGACCTCGCCGGCGCCGTGAACGGCTACGCCGAGGGGCAGGCGCCGTGGAGCCTGAACAAGGCGGGGGAGACCGATCGGGTCGGCCAGGTCCTCGCCGTCATGGCCGAGGCCTGCCGCATCCTCGGGCACCTGCTGGCGCCGGTCGCCCCGTCCGGCGCTCGCGCCATCCACGAGCAGCTGGGGGTGCCGCCGCCCTACGACGATCGCGGGGCGGGAGGTCCGGGGCTGGACGAGCTGCTGGCGTGGGGCGCGTCTGGGCGAAGGCCTGATGACGGGAGCGCCGAGCCCGATCTTCCCGCGCATCGAGGTGGAGGCGACGGTCTGAGCCGACGCCATCGTCCTGAGCGGCTGCCGGGGCTGGTCGACTCGCATTGCCATCTGCAGCATGAGCGGTTCGACCCGGACCGTGACGAGGTGATCGATCGCGCGGTCGAGGCCGGAATCGAACGGATCATGGTGCCCGGCTGGGACCTGCCCTCGTCGCACGCCGCGCTCGAGCTGGCGGAACGGCACGCGCCACTGATCCAGGCGGCCGTCGGGCTCCATCCTCACCACGCGGCCGATGCCGACGAGGCCACCTGGCATGAGCTGGAGGCGCTCGCGGCCGACCCGCGCTGCTCGGCGGTGGGGGAGATCGGGCTCGACTTCTTCCGGAATCTCTCGCCGCCGGACGTGCAACGGTCCGCCTTCAGCCGCCAGCTGGACGCTTGCCGCCGCACCGGCAGCTGCCGGTGCTCGTCCACGACCGCGACGCTCACGATGACGTGACGGCCGCCCTGAACGGCTGGTCCGGGCGCCGCAGGGGCGTGCTGCACGCTTTCTCCGGCGATGCGGCGATGGCCGAGCTGCTTGTTGCTGACGGCTTCCTGGTGAGCTTCGCGCTGCCGATCAGCTTCGGGAGCGCGGTTGGTCCGCGGGCGGCGGCAGTCGCCATCGGCGACGGGACCTACCTGGTCGAGACCGATGCTCCCTACCTGGGCCCCGACCGGGAAGCACGCAACGAACCCACCACCGCGCTGCGCGTCGCGACCGAGGTCGCGCGACTGCGCGGCGTCGACCTGCAGGCCGTCGTGGAAGGCGTGCGGAACGCGTACGAGCGCCTGGTCGCCTCCTGATCGAGGCCTTGATCGGGCAGCGGCGATGGGTTGGCACGCCGGTTGCTCAAGGACCGGGTCGTGGTGGCAGATGCCGCCACGCGATCACACCGAAGAGGGAGGACCCAGCGAATGGGCCAGGTCAATGTCAACTCGGGCGACGGCGGCGGCGAGCCGGCCGGCAGCAGCGGCGCCGGATTCATTCTCGGGATCATCATCGCGATCATCGTGATCGCGGTGCTCGTCTACGTGCTCGTGCTGGCGCCGGGTGGCAACAGCGGCGGCAACACCACGGATGACGGTGGGGACGTCACCGAGCCGGTGCCGAGCGCACTGATGGTCACGCATCGCGCCTGACCGCTCGAGCGACAAATCGCCCACGATGCCCCGGCCGCGCGCCGGGGCATCGGCTTGTCAGCCGCCTTGACATCCGCTCTCGGCGGGTGATACCTTTCGCATTAGCACTCTCGTCGGTTGAGTGCCAGTCCCGCGGTCGAAATCGGCCGCTCTGGCGCTCCCGCGGATGCACCTCAATCGCAGCATCAAACACCGGTTGCGCACGCAAGGAGGCCACACGTACACATGACCAGCACGGTCAGCAGCACGGCGACCAAGCTCAAGCCGCTTGGCAGCAACGTGATCGTCAAGCCGACCCCCCGCGAGGAGATGACCAAGAGCGGCATCGTCCTGCCGGATACGGCCAAGGAGCGCCCGCAGGAGGGCTCGATCCTGGCTGTGGGCCCGGGTCGCACGCTCGACAGCGGATCACGCGAGGAGATCGAGGTCGCGATCGGCCAGAAGGTCCTCTTCCAGAAGTACGCCGGCACCGAGTTCAAGCTCGACGAAGACGAGCTCCTGATCCTGAAGCACGGCGACATCCTGGCGATCGTCGAGTAGCGACGCGCACATCCACCTCGCCGCCTCCGGGCGGCGCATGAGTCACTAGGAGGAATACCAGAACCGTGGCGAAGCAGCTGCTGTTCGAGGAAGAGGCGCGTCGCGCACTGAAGCGCGGCGTCGACAAGATGGCCGATGCCGTCAAGGTCACGCTTGGCCCCAAGGGCCGATACGCACTCCTCGACAAGAAATTCGGCGCACCGACGATCACCAACGACGGTGTGACCATCGCACGCGACATCGAGCTCGAGGACCCGTACGAGAACATGGGTGCTCAGCTGCTCGAGGAGGTCGCCACCAAGACGAACGACGTGGCCGGTGACGGCACCACCACGAGCATCGTCCTGGCCCAGGCCATCATCACCGAGGGCCTCAAGAACGTCACCGCCGGCGCCAGCCCGATGGGCCTCAAGCGCGGCCTGGAGAAGGGCGTCGCGGCCGTCGTCGAGGAGATCAAGCGTCTCTCGAAGCCGGTCGAGACCAGCGACGACATCGCGCACATCGCGTCGATCAGCGCCCGCGACACCGAGATCGGCCAGATGATCGCCGAGGTCATGGACAAGGTCGGCAAGGACGGCGTCGTCACGGTCGAGGAGTCCCAGGGCCTCAAGCTCGAGAAGGAATTCGTCGAGGGCATGCAGCTCGACCGCGGCTACCTCTCCGCCTACATGGTCACCTCGGCCGACGGCGGGAAGATGGAGGCCACGCTCGACCAGCCGTACATCCTCGTGACCGACAAGAAGATCAGCGCGGTGGCCGACATCCTGCCGACGCTCGAGAAGACCGTCTCGACCGGCAAGCCACTCCTGATCATCGCCGAGGACGTCGACGGTGAGGCGCTCGCGACCCTGGTCGTCAACAAGCTGAAGGGGACGATCAGCGTCCTCGCGGTCAAGGCTCCGGGCTTCGGCGATCGCCGCAAGGCCATGCTCGAGGACATCGCGACCCTGACCGGGGCGCGCGTCATCAGCGAGGAGGTCGGCCGCAAGCTCGACAGCGTCACGATCGAGGACCTGGGCGAGGCGCGTCGCGTGACCTCGACCAAGGACACCACGACCATCGTCGAGGGCAAGGGCGACGCGAACGCGATCAAGTCGCGCATCGGCATGATCAAGGCCCAGATCGAGGACACCACCAGCGACTTCGACCGGGAGAAGCTCCAGGAGCGCCTGGCCAAGCTGTCCGGCGGCGTCGCCGTGCTGAAGGTCGGCGCGGCCACCGAGGTCGAGCTCAAGGAGAAGAAGCACCGCATCGAGGACGCCCTCTCGGCGGCTCGTGCGGGCGTCGAGGAGGGCATGGTCGCCGGTGGCGGCTCGGTCCTCATCCACTCGATCCCGGCGCTCGACAAGGTCGAGGTGCTCGGCGACGAGCTGATCGGCGTCAACATCCTGCGCCGCGCGCTGGAGGAGCCGCTCCGCCAGATCGCGATCAATGCCGGCCAGGAGGGCTCGGTCGTCGTCGAGGCGGTCCGCAAGCTCAAGCCGGGCAGTGGCTACGACGCGCAGCGCGGCGAGTACGGCGACCTGTTCGCCTGGGGCGTGATCGATCCGGCCAAGGTGACCCGATCGGCGCTCGAGAACGCGGCCAGCGTCTCCGGCCTGCTGCTGACCACCGAGACGGCCATCACCGATCTCCCCGAGAAGGAGAAGTCGATGCCGGGCATGCCGCCTGGCGGAGGCATGGACTTCTAGTCCCGTCCCTTCGCACCGATGCGAAGGCCCCGGCTTCGGCCGGGGCCTTCGTCGTGTGACGGGGTCAGTGGAGCCAAGCTAGCCGCCGGCGCTGGTGCGCCTTGACAACGGGGGCTATCGTTGCGGTCCGTTACCTCGCGTGCCCCGCGAGACGAATCCGCTCAGTTGTGCCCGGTGGGAGACCCGGTGGAAACGCAACTGCGCGATGTAGCCATCCTGGCGATGATCGGCCTCTTGTTCGTGCTGACCCTGCAGGTCCTGGCGCTCACCGGCGGACGGCGCGATGACGATCGGGACGGAGGATGACCGTACCGGCAGTCTCCATTGCCGAACGACTGGCGCCGGTACATGGGCTCGCGCGCGGTGGAGATTCGGGACGCTAGCTGGCCGCGGCGGCCATCGATCCCTCGGTCACCTCTCCCTTGTGGGCGGCGAAGGCAGCCAGGACCTCGTCCTTCTCTGGCCCTGGAACGCCGACGTGGTCCAGGGTTCGGCCAAGCTCAGCCGCGACCTCATCGAACTCCGCCGAAGAAATTCGGAGCGGGCGATGGGCTTCTTCCAGACCGAGCGGCGTCATCCCGGGCCTCGTGCCCGTGTACTCGAACGGTCCACCGGCGACGTTGCAGACCCACAGGGTGCGCATGAACTTCAAGCCGGGCAGTCGATCAAGCTGATTGGTGTGCCACTCGCGTAGGGCCGGGTTCTGAGACTCCTGGCCGACGATCGGATTCTTCACGACTGCATCGCTGAAATGGTCCACCACGGCGGCGATGGCGAAGACGCCACCCAGCCTCTCGTAAAGGCTCTTGTCAGTCATCGTGCTCCCTACCTCCTGCTCGTTCAGCCGACACTCCCCGCACGATGAAAATCGGCGGCGGTTACACCTGGTAGGGTTTTGTCGAGCCTCCAGCGCATCGGTTCGTCGTAGGGTTCGAGCGGCACCATCCGCGTGCCGGAAGCAGGAGACCGACCATGCGCTACGTGATGTTCACCTACGTCGATCCCGACGACGTCGCGGCCTGGGAAGCATCGACCCGGGAGGAGCAGACCGCCGACGTCGAGCGCCATCGTGACTGGTTTCGGAAGTGGCGCGACCACGTGGAGGGCGGCGAGGAGCTGGACTATCCCCGCACGGTCAAGACGCTCCGACCGGGGCGCCAGGGCGACGGGATCTCGGTGACCGACGGGCCCTATGTCGAGACCAAGGAGCTGCTTGGCGGCTTCGTGATCCTCGAGGCAGCCGATTGGGACGAGGCGGTCGCCATCGCGTCGGAGTGGCCGTCGCTGGCGACGCAGAAGAATGCGACGGTGCAGATCGAGCCGGTCTATGACCGGCCCGAGAGTGGCACGCCACCTGCATGAGACCGCGCATGGAAGTCATCGCTGTGCTGATCGTGCTCGTGGTCGGGCTGATGCTCGAGCGAGACCGTCTCGCACCGCAGCCGATCCGCACGCGCCGACGGGAACGCTAGGACCCCGTCCCTGCCAGGGGACTGCGTGCGACGGGTGGCGCCCCTAGAATCGGGCTGATGCCCGACGCCGCCACCACGCCCGCCGCCCCGCGCCTCGCTCCGAAGGAGATCCTGGCTCGCCTGAACGAGCCACAGCGCGCGGCGGTGAGCCATCTCTCAGGCCCGCTGCTGATCCTCGCCGGGGCGGGCAGCGGGAAGACTCGGGTGCTCGCTCATCGCGTCGCCTACCTGGTCGCCACCAGCTACAAGCCGTGGCAGATCGTGGCCGTCACGTTCACCAACAAGGCTGCCGGCGAGATGCGCGAGCGGATCGCGGGCCTCATCGGCGAGGAGGCTGCGCGCGAGGCGACCATCGGCACCTTCCATTCGATCTGCGCCCGCATCCTGCGGCGCGACGGCACCGCCATCGGCCTGACCCGCAGCTTCACCATCTACGACCGGGCCGACCAGGTCGCACTCGTCAAGGCGGTCCTGCGACGGCTGGACCTCGACGAGAAGCGCTTCAGCCCGGCCGGCATGCTGGCCTGGATCGGGCAGCGCAAGGACGAGATGGCCGATGTCGCCACCGCCACCCGGCAGGCGGCGAACTACTACGACGAGACCGCCGCGCGGGTGTACGAGGCGTATCAACGCCAGCTCGGCGAGGACGACGCGGTCGACTTCGACGACCTGCTGATGCGTACCGTGTTCCTGTTCGAGCAGCACCCCGACGTGCTGGCGAAGTACCAGGCGCGCTGGCAGCAGATCAACGTCGACGAGTACCAGGACACCAACCGCGCCCAGTACCTGCTCTGCCGCCTGCTGGCGGCCAAGCACCGCAACCTGGCGGTGGTCGGCGACGACGACCAGAGCATCTACTCGTGGCGCGGTGCCGACCTGCGCAACATCCTGGACTTCGAGGCGGACTACCCCGACGCCAAGGTCGTCAAGCTGGAGCAGAACTATCGGTCGACCCAGACGATCCTCGACGCTGCGCACGCGGTCGTGAGCCGCAACGAGGGCCGCAAGGACAAGAAGCTGTGGACCGATCGCGGCACCGGCACCCAGATCACGCTGTTCGACGCCTACAACGAGTACGAGGAGGCCGAGTTCGTCGCCCGGCAGGTCGAGAAGCTGGTCGGCGGCGCCGGCCGTGGCTCGATGGCCCGCCTCCTGACCAGCCGTGCCGACGACGAGGACGGGTCGCTGAAGTACGGCGACGTCGCCATCGCCTACCGCATCAACGCCCAGAGCCGCGTGCTCGAGGAATCGTTCATGCGCTTCGGCATCCCGTACCAGCTGGTCGGCGGCACCCGCTTCTACGAGCGCCGGGAGGTCAAGGACGCGCTCGCCTACGCGCGCCTGGCGCGCAACCCCGCAGATCGGGTGGCCCTCGGCCGGATCATCAACGTGCCGGCGCGCGGGATCGGCGCCAAGACCGTCGAGGAGCTCGGCGCCTGGGCGGAGGCGCGGCAGGTGAGCATGTTCGAGGCGGTCGAGCAGGCCGGCCAGAACCCGAACCTGGCGCCACGCGCGCGCGCACAGCTGGGAGTCTTCGCCGACCTGATGCACGGCCTGATGGCGATGGTCCCGAACGAGCCGCCCTCCGCCATCTTTGACGCGGCGCTCGAGCGTTCCGGCCTCCAGGCGGCCATCCAGGACGGGACCGATGATGGCGAGGAGCGCTGGGCCAACGTCATGGAGCTGCGCAACCACGCGGCCGAGTTCGACGAGATCGCGCCACCGGAGGGCATCGCCCGCTTCCTCGAGGAAGTTGCGCTGGTCAGCGACCAGGACGAGCTGGAGGAAGCGCCGGACCGGGTGACGCTGATCACCCTCCACGCGGCGAAGGGGCTCGAGTTCCCGGTCGTCTTCATCGTCGGGATGGAGGAGGGCCTCCTGCCGCATCGCCGCGCGCTCGAGGACGAGCGTGAGCTGGAGGAGGAGCGACGCCTGGCCTACGTCGGCATGACGCGGGCGAAGGATCGGCTCTACCTGGTGCACGCGCACCATCGGTCAACCTACGGCGTCGGCGCCCAGTCGGATCCGTCCCGCTTCCTCTCCGAGCTCCCCGAGGAGCTGCTCGCCTCCGAGCGCTCGGCGGCGCCCTTCCGGCGCGGCGGCGACTGGCCGCGCGGGACCGATGACGAGGGAGGCTGGCTGCCCGGCGGTTACCGTTCGCCGACCCGGCGCGTCAACGAGCCGCTGCGGCCCATCTCGCTGCCCGACATGACCGCCCCACCCACGCCTCGGCCGGTCGGCCGGCAGCTGGATGCCGTTCGTGAGCGGGTCGCGTCCGCCAATTACAGCGGTGCGGGCGCCGTCGACCTCGGCAGCGGCACCTTTTCCGCGCCCGGGGCCGGGGATGCCCTCGGTGCCGAGGAGGATCCGGCCTGGAGGGCCGGCGACCGCGTTCGGCATCGGCGCTTCGGCGACGGGATCGTCGTCAGCAGCCGGATCGTGAAAGGCGACGAGGAGGTCACCGTCGCCTTCGTCGGCGAGGGCGTGAAGCGCCTGATCGCCGCCTACGCGGGCCTGGAGCGCGCATGACGGACGGCGGCTCCGCATTGGCGGACGACCTCGTGGCCGCCCGCGCCGAATTCCTGTCGGCCCTCGAGGAAGCGGATCAGACGGCGCCGGCACTCGTCGGCGACTGGACCGCGCGCGAGCTGGTGGCGCACCTCGGCTATTGGTCGGGGCATGCGGTCGATGTGATCAATGCCGTGGAGGCCGGCCGGGCTGAAGAGGTCGGCGTCGGCGAGCCGCCGGTGGACGACGTGAACGAGACGGTGGCCCGTGTCGCTCGCCAGGCAGACCTGGCCACCGCCCGGAAGCGCGAGGCCGGATCAGTCGAGGCGTTGCTGGAGCGCCTTGCCACGCTCGACCCGATGTTGCTGACGGAGCGGCTGCCCGATGGCGCGACGCTGGCCGAGGGCATCCGCGAGGACGGTCCCGAACACTACCGCGAGCACACCGCGGACCTGCGGGCGGCGGTCAGCGGCCGATGAGCCGCATCGAGGCCGTCCTGGCGGAGCTCAGCTCCGAGCACGATGCCTTCGTGACGGCGCTGGAGGCGGTCGACGTCGAGCTGGTGACCGTACCCGGGGTGGTCGAGGATTGGAGCGTCCGAGACCTGGTCGTGCACGTGGCGTTCTGGGCCGAGCACGCTGCCGAGGCAATCCAGCTGGCGACTTCCGGCCGGGCCGAAGAGTTCGCCTACGACACGTCCCAGACCGATGCAATGAATGCCCGCCTGCTGGAGGAGTCGCGGATGATGACGCCAGACGCCGCCGTCGACCGGGAAGAGCGCGCCTACGACGCGCTCGTCGAGGCGATTTCGACGCTCGATCCGGCGCTGCTCGACCTGCGTCTCGGCAATGGCGACACGGTTGCGGAGGTGATCGGCTACGACGGGGCCAACCATTACCGCGAGCACACCGCTCACCTCCGCGCCTGGTTCTCCGAGGACGGGGACGAAGAGGATCCGCCAGGCTCCTGACCCGCCCCACGGGTCTTGGCGGGAGTCTGTGCCCGATGACCCGCCCGCCCCACGGGTCAAATGGCCTGGAGCGCGATCGCGGGCGCTCGGCCACGGACTTCGATCCCCCTAGAATCGGAGCCGATGACCGCCACTGACCCCGCCGCCCGTGCCACCGAGCTGCGCGCGCAGCTCGACGAGGCGAACCACCGGTACCACGTCCTCGACGCCCCCGCCATCAGCGACCGCCAGTACGACCTGCTCTTCCGCGAGCTGGTCGAGCTCGAGGCCGCCAACCCGGAGCTGGTGACGGAGGATTCGCCGACGCAGCGCGTCGGGGCGCCGGTGGAGGGCGGCTTCCCATCGGTCCGCCACGACGTGCCCATGCTCAGCCTCGGCAACTCGTTCAGCGCCGACGAGCTCCGCGAGTTCGACACGCGGGTCCGTCGCGGCCTGGGACGAGGCGCGGACGACCCGCCGGTTGCATACGTCTGCGAGCTGAAGATCGACGGCCTGGCGATCAGCCTGCGCTACGACGGCCGGCGCTTCGTGCGTGGCGCCACCCGCGGTGACGGGAGCACCGGCGAGGACGTGACGCCCAACCTGCGGACCGTGCGCGCCATTCCGCTGCGTCTCCACGAGGACCCACCAGGCGACCGTCTCGAGGTGCGCGGCGAAGTCTTCATGCCGCGTGGCGCCTTCGCCGCCCTCAACGAGCAGCTGGAGCGCGACGGGAAGCCGCTCTACGCCAACGCCCGGAACACGGCCGCCGGCACGGTGCGGCAGAAGGACCCGGCGGTGACCGCCAGTCGCCACATGAGCCTGTGGACGTACCAGCTGGTCGGCGCACATGGGCTGGCGAGCCACACCGAGTCGCTCGAGCTGCTCGGCCGGCTCGGCTTCCCCGTCAACCCGAACATCCGGCGGGTGGAGGGACCCGAGGCGATGATCGCGTACACCGAGGAGTGGGCCGAAAAGCGCAAGGAGCTCGACTACGAGACCGACGGCATCGTCATCAAGGTCGACTCCCTGGCCGAGCAGCAGGAGCTGGGCTTCGTCGCGCGGGCGCCACGCTGGGCGACCGCCTACAAGTTCCCGGCTGAGCAGGTGACCACCAAGCTCGAGGAGATCGATGTCTACGTTGGCCGCACCGGCGCCCTCACCCCGGTCGCGCACGTGACGCCGGTCTTCGTGGGCGGCACCACGGTGCGCAACGCCACGCTCCACAACATCGACGAGATCCGGCGCAAGGATCTGCGGGTCGGCGACACCGTCGTCCTGCAGCGGGCCGGCGACGTCATCCCGGAGATCGTGAGCGCCGTGGTCGACGCGCGGAATGGCAGCGAGACGGTATGGGAGATGCCCACGCACTGTCCGGTGTGCGGCACCGAGGCGGTGCGCGAGGAAGGGGAGGTGGTGGCGCGCTGCCCGAACCCCTACTGCCCGGCCCAGCGAATCGGTGGCCTGCTCCACTTCACCGGGCGCGGTGGGATGGACGTGGACGGGCTCGGCTACAAGATCATGCTTCAGCTCGCCGAGCGCGACCTCGTCCGCGAGCCGGCCGACGTGTTCAAGCTGGACACCGAGACGCTCGAAGGGCTTGACCGATTGGCCCGAAAGAGCGCCGAGAAGCTCCACGCCGCGATCGAGGCGGCGCGACACCGTCCGCTCAACCGCATCCTGAACGGGCTCGGCATCCGCCACGTCGGTGGGCAGACGGCCATCGACCTGGCCGCCTGGCTCGCCCAGGAGCTGCCACGCGCAGAAGGGGAGACCGATGCCGCCTGGTCGCGCCGTGCCGCCGATAAGCTGCGCGACGCATCGGTCGACGAGCTGACGGCGGTGTACGGGATCGGGCGCGTCGTGGCTGAGGGAATCGAGCGCTTCTTCGCCGATGAGCACACGCGCGACACCCTCCACCGACTGCTCGAGGCCGGGGTCAGTGCCGAGGCGCCGGCGCCGGGCGCAGCCGAGCCGGTCAGCGGCCCGCTGAGCGGGAAGACGCTGGTGGTGACCGGCACACTGCCGGGCATGAGCCGATCGGAGGCCGAGGAGGCGATCCGTGCCGCCGGCGGCCATGCCGCCGGATCGGTCTCCGCAAACACCGACTACCTGGTGGCGGGCGAGAAGGCCGGCAGCAAGCTTGCGAAGGCTGAGCAGCTGGGCGTCGCCGTGCTGGACGAGGACGCGTTCCGCCGGCTGCTCGAATGACGCCGCCATCAGTCCGTGACGCGACCGCCGCCGATGCGGAGGCCATCGCGCGCGTCGCGCGCGCCAGCTGGACCGATACCTACCGTGACATCTTCGAACCCGAGTTCATCGAGCGGTTCCTCGCCGAGGCTTACGCCCTCGAGTCGCTGGCGGCAGCGGCGGAGAGGGCCGAAGGTAGCGACGAAGGCCACTTCCTGGTCGCCGAGCGCGAAGGAGCGATCGTGGCCTTCGCGCAGTACGGTGAGGGCCGGCGCGGCCCGGAGCTGTTCCGGATCTACGCCGATCCCGCGCACTTCGGCACCGGCGCCGGATCGGCTCTCCTCGCCGAGCTTCATCGGCGGCTGGACGGCCGTATCACCTCGTACGTGGTGGACGTCCACTCACGGAACGAGCGTGGGCGTGCCTTCTACGATCGAAACGGGTTCGAGGTCGTCGGCGGCGGCGACACGCCCGACTGCGACCTGACCCTGCGACGCAGCCTCGATTAGCGCCGTCCGCCGGCCATGCGCACCGCGTCGGGGCGCAGGCGCAGGCGGAGCATGGCCACGATCCCGACCAGCGGTCCAATGGCCAGGATCGCAAAAGCAAGCGTCCACGAGCTGCGGTCGGCCGGGTCGAGGAGGCCGACGCCCACGATCGTGACGCCGGTCAGCAGGAATCCGGCGGCGGTCTGCAGTGCCAATGCGGATCCGGCCGTGCCCGGCGGCGCCAGCTCGCTGATGGCGGTCGAGAACTGGGCCGAATCGGCGATCACGGTGATGCCCCATACCACCACCACGGCCAGGAGCACGGCGGTCGGCGCCCCGAACAGCAGGCCTGCGGCGATCGCGCTCGATCCTGAAAGTGCCATGGCCGCAATGGTGAGCGTCGTGCGCCCCAGACGATCGGCCAGGGCGCCGGCCGCGACGCAGCCGATCGAGCCCGCCGCCACCACCAGGAATGCGACGCCGCTTGCGCCCTCGGCGCTCACCTGGCCCGAGATGGCGAGGCTGGCGGCGAGGAATGCCGGCACCCAGGTCCACATCGCGTACAGCTCCCACATGTGCCCGAGGTAGCCGAGGTTCGCCAGCTGGACGCTGCGCTCGCCGAGCGCCGCGCGGGCCATCCGCAGGCTCAGCCGCGCCGCCGGCGTCGTGAGCGGGCCCTCGCGGACCGTCCACCAGGCGAGCGCCGCCGCGGCCAGGCACGGAACCGTGGCCGACAGCACGACCATCCGCCAGTCGAGGCCGGCCACCGCGCCGCCCGCCCGAAGCAGGTGCGGCAGCGCCGTTCCGAAGGTGATGGCGCCGGTGAGGATGCCGACCGCCAGCCCGCGACCGCCGCGGAACCAGCCGGCGAGCACCTTCATCGCCACCGGATAGACGGCTGCGATTCCTGCGCCGCTCAGCGCGCGCAGCGGGAGCCCGGTCACCAGGTCGACGGCGAACAGCCCGAACGCGGCGTTGGCCACCGCGGCGAGCAAGGCCCCGCCCGCGATCAGCCGCCGGGCCGGAACGACGTCCGCGGCCCCGGTGAACGCGATGGTGAGCGCACCGACCACGAAGCCGAGCTGCACGGCCACCGTGAGGAGCGCCGTCTCGACGCGGGTGATGTGCCATTCGGCGGCGATCAGGGGCGCGACGGAGGCGGCGCTGAACCACGGGACGAGCGCCAGGAGCAGCGTGGTTGAAAGGACAGCAAGCTGGCGCCAGCGACCGCTCGGCTCGGGCTGAGCGGGGGACCTCACGCGGCGTCGGGGCTCATCGTGTAGACGAGGCACTCGCCGCGCAGCACCTCTGTGCCGTCGCCGGTGCGGGCGACGCAACGGAGGCGGGTGATCGGCTTGTCGGCCCGCGCTTCGATGACCTCGGCCTCGGCGGTCACGGTGTCGCCGATGTACACCGGTGCCGGGTAGTCCCATTCCTGGTGCAGGAAGACGCTGCCCGGGCCCGGCAGCTCCATCGCGACCAGCGCGTTGAACAGTCCGGTGGTCAGGCCGCCCTGCACCACGAGGCGCCCGAGTCGGGTGTGCCCGGCAAAGGACTCGTCGAAATGGAGCGGGTTGCGGTCGCCGCTGATGGTTGCGAAAGCCTCGACGTCGGCCGCGGTGAAGGTCCGGGTCCAGGTGGCGCGCGCGCCGACTGCGGGTGGCGTCCAGCTCATCGGTCTCCCTCCGCCAGGAAGCTCTCGACCAGGTCGTCATAGCCGGTAAACGAGCTGCGTACGGTGTGGCCGCAGCCCGGATCGGTCACCAGGCGGGCGCCCGGGATCCTCTCGGCCACGAGGCGAGTCGAGGGGAGCGGAACCACCTGGTCCAGCTCACCGGCCAGGACAAGGGCCGGAACGGCGATCTCGCCCAGCCGATCGGTGACGAACGAGGTCGGATCGAGCGTGGCCTTCAGCTCACCGATAAAGCGCTCCGGCGTCGCCGGCCGGGGCTGGAGCCTCGCGGCGGCGCCGAACGAGCCGGACTCGGCCTCGCTGGCGGCCTTCATCTGCTGGGCCATCATCGCGAAGAAGGTGCCCCAGTCGCCGGCCTCGGCGAGCTCGATCCATCGGCCCATCCGCTCTGCCATGGGCGACTCCGGGGGCGTCTCGGACGACACCGCCGCGAGGACCAGCCGCTCCACCAGCTCCGGATGATCGACCGTGAGCCACAGGCTGATCCGTCCGCCGCCGGATTCCGCCTCGATGGCGACCGTGCCGAGCCCGATGGCGCGCAGGGTCGTGGCGATCCCGTCGGCGATGACCCGCGGGTGCATGATCCGCTCGGCGTCCGCGGGGTCGTCGGGGATGGGGCGGCCGAGGACCGTGACCGTCCGGCGCTCGCTGCGGTCCGCCCATCGGCGAGCGAGCACCTGCTCGGTGCCGGCCAGCGGACGGAAGCCGGTCTCGACACCGCCGAGCACCACCAGCGGCACGCCGCCACCCCCCGGCAGCGAGAACGCCTCGATCCGCCCCCCGGGGATCGCGTGGGAGGTGGTGGTCATCGGCCTAATGCTGACAGACCCGGGGCGCCTCGCGCCCGTCAGACCTCCGACCGACTACACGGGTTCACGAGTTCACGAGTCCACGCCGATGGCCTGATGGGAGTGCGGCAGCGCCCGAACCAGCGCGCGCGTTACCATCGGCCCCATGGCAAGCATCACCCGCGCGGAAGTCGAGCACGTCGCCCATCTCGCCCGCCTCCACCTCACCGGCGAGGAGATCGACCGCATGCTCACTCAGCTGTCGAACATCCTCGAAGCGGTCGACACGCTGCAGCAGGTCGATACCAGCCACGTCGGTCCGACGGCAAGCGTGATCCAGCTCGAGAACGTGATGCGCGAGGACGAGGCCCGGCTCGGCCTGACGCGCGAGGCGGCCCTGGCCAACGCGCCGTTGCGCGACGACCCGTTCCTGCGCGTCCCGACGGTGCTGCAGGAGGGCCGATGACCCTCCCCGATCGCCGACCGGACCATCAGTGAGCTTGGCGGCCTGCTGCGCGACCGGCAGCTCAGCTCGCGGGAGCTGACCGATGCCTGCCTGGCGCGGATCGAGCGTGACGCGGAACGGCTGAACAACTTCCTGGCCCTGGACGCCGATGCGGCCCGCCGGGCCGCCGACGAGGCCGATGCGGCACTCGCTCGCGATGACGCAGCCGATCGGCCGCTGCTCGGGATTCCGTACGCGCTCAAGGACATCTTCGTGACCCGCGCGCTCGACGACGAGGGGCGCGAGCTGCCCGGCGGCCTGCCGACCACGGCAGGCTCGCGGATCCTCGAGGGCTATCGGTCGCCGTTCGCTTCATCGGCCCAGGAGCGGCTCGATGCAGCCGGCGCAATCCTGCTGGGCAAGACGAACTGCGACGAGTTCGCGATGGGCTCGAGCACCGAGAACAGCGCGTACGGGCCCGCCCGAAACCCGTGGGACGAGACGACGGTCCCGGGCGGCTCGAGCGGCGGCTCGTCCGCGGCGGTGGCGGCCGGGCAGGCCGTCTTCGCGCTGGGGACCGATACCGGCGGCTCGATCCGGCAGCCCGCCTCGCTGACCGGCACGGTCGGAATGAAGCCGACCTACGGGCGAGTGAGCCGATGGGGGATGGTCGCCTTCGCCTCCAGCCTCGACCAGTGCGGGCCGTTCGCCCGTTCGGTGCGCGACGTCGCGGTCGTGCTCGGGGCGCTGGCGGGCCACGATCCACGTGACTCGACCAGCGTGGACACGCCGGTCCCCGACTACGCGGCCGCGCTGACCGGCGACGTCAAGGGCCTGCGGCTCGGCGTGCCTCGCGAGTACTTCGTGCCGGGCATGGAGCCCGGCGTGGAGGCCGCCGTGCGGGCCGGGATCGAGACCCTGCGCGGGCTGGGCGCCGAGATCGTCGACGTCAGCCTGCCGTCCACCGACCGCGGGCTCGCGACCTACTACATCATCGCGCCGGCGGAGGCATCGGCGAATCTCGCCCGCTTCGACGGTGTCCGCTACGGGCTCTCCGCAGGCGCCGACGAGATCTGGGAGAACTACACGGTCACCCGCGGCACCGGCTTCGGCCCCGAGGTCAAGCGACGGATCATGCTGGGGACCTACGCGCTGTCGGCCGGCTACTACGACGCGTACTACGTCAAGGCCCAGCAGGTCCGCACGCTCATCAAGGCCGAGTTCGACGAGGTCCTCTCGACCGTCGACGCCATCCTGGCACCGACCTCGCCGACGGTCGCGTTCAAGATCGGCGCCAAGGTGGACGACCCGCTGGCGATGTACCTCAACGATGCCTGCACGCTGCCGGTCAACATCGCCGGGCTGCCGGGCATCAGCCTGCCGTGCGGCCTGTCCGACGGGCTGCCGGTGGGCCTGCAGGTCATCGGCCGGGCCTTCGACGAGGCGACGGTCCTGCGCGTCGCCGATGCGTACGAGCGCGCCGCCGGCTTCGCCGACCTCCGGCCCCCGACGGCGCATGACTGACTGCATCTTCTGCGCGATCGTCGATGGCACGCGGGCCTGCCGAGCGGGTGGCAGAGGACGAGCACACGGTCTCGTTCATGGACATCAACCCGGTCAATCCCGGCCACGTGCTGACCGTGACGCGGCGGCACGCGGTCGACATCTGGGAGCTGAGCGAGGAAGAGGCGGCCAACCTGATGGCCGCGACGCATCGGGTCTGCCGCCAGCTCCGAAAGGCCCTCGCGCCGCCGGGCCTTGACCTGTTCGTCGCGAACGGGGCGGTGGCGGGGCAGACGGTATTCCATGTCCACGTGCACTCGATCCCGCGCTGGCCGGGTGACGCGTGGGTCGATCCCTGGACGCCGACGCCGGGCAACCCCAATGAGATCGCATCGGTCGCCGCCCGAGTGCGGGAGGCAGGCATCGATGCCTGAGATCAGCCACGTCCGAATCGCGGCCCCGGACCAGGCCGGCCTGAACCGCATCCTGCGCGAGGGCGGTGCCCAGAGCTTCCCGCAATGGCTGTACGCCGAGCCGGGTGCTGAGCCGCGCATCCTGTGGTGGGGGATCCGGGCGGCGCCGGTTCAAATGCTGGACATCCCGGCGGCCGACGACGCCCGGTTCGGGCTCTTCCCGAGGCCGGTCGACGACTGGACCGAGGCGCCACGCGGCCTCGTCCTGGCAACGGTCGACGCCGAGCGAGCTCAGGCGGACCTCGCGCCGGCCTTCGGAACGGCATGGCACGAGGTCGGCGACGACGATGTCCTGGGCGCGCGCTGCTGGCGCATGATCCTCGGTCGCAGCGTGCTGGTGCTGGCCGAGCCGATCGCCGAGAGCTACACGGCTGCCTGCCTCGCTCGCTTCGGTGAGGGGCCGATCGCCGTCGCGCTCGACGGCACCGCCACGGCGGGCCGAGCCGTGGCGACCAATCCGGTCGAGGACGGCCCGGCCACGTACGTGCGCATCGGCCCGGGGACGAGCCCGACATTGATCTTCCTGCCGGCACGGTGACCGACCCGGACGGCGCCCATCGCGCAGCCGTCGAGGCTTGGCGGTCCCAGCGGTACGCCGCCCTGCGGCGCGACATCGGCTGGCTCACGCTGGCTGGCCTGGACTGGCTTCGGCCCGGCGTCAACCGGATCGGCGCGGCGACCGATGCCGACGTCGTGGTGCCGTCCGGTCCGGCGGAGGCGGGCACGGTCACGCTCACCGAGGGTGGCGTCCTGGCCGATGGCACGTCCAACGGCCTGACCGTCGATGGGCAGCCGGTAAAGGACCTGCGGCTCGTCAGCGACCTGGAAGGCAAGCCCACCATGCTCGAGCTGGGCTCCCTGCGGTTGTGCCTCATCGATCGCGGCGGGCGCATGGCCCTTCGCACCTGGGACACCGCGGCGCCGGCCCGCCAGGCCTTCGACGGTATCGACCACTGGCCGGTCGACCCGAAGTGGCGCGTGGAAACCGCCTTCGAGCCGACGCCGGGCCGCTCGGTCCGCGTGCCCGACGTGCTCGGGACCGAGGAGGACAACGAATCGCCGGGCGACGTGGTCTTTGAGGTCGACGGCGTGACGCATCGGCTCCAGGCGCTGGCCGGCGGCGACTCCGGCGAGCTGTGGTTCGTGTTCGGGGACGCAACGAATGGCCACGAGACGTACGGCGGCGGCCGCTTCCTCTACACGGGAGCGCCGGACGTCCGCGGAAGGGTCGTGGTCGACTTCAACCGGGCCTACAACCCGCCGTGCGTCTTCAGCCCCTACGCGACCTGCCCGCTGCCCTGGCCGGCCAACCGTCTGCCGATCCGGATCGAGGCGGGCGAGCGCAACTGGGACCTGCACTGAGCCAGGCAGCCATGAGATGCGGTCTGGGACTCCCTCCACAACGACGGGTGTACGGAGCGTTCCTGGTCTATTCCTTCTGCCTGGGGAGCCTGTTCCCGCGACTGCCGGATATCAGGGCCGCACTCGGCGTTGCTGAGGGCGCGCTCGGTCTCTCGCTGATCGGCACGGCGGTCGGGACGCTCATCTCGCTGACCTTCGCCAGCGCCGTGATCGAGCGCATCGGCCACCGGCGCACCATCCTGGTGCTGATCCCGCTGCTCTCGCTCGCGTATGCACTGGCCACGCTGGCACCCGATGCCCTGGCGCTGTTTCTCCTCCTGTTACCCGTCGGGCTCTGTATCGGCGCGATCGAGATCATCATCAATCTCGAAGCGGACCGCACCGAACACCAGATCGGCCACCGCATCATGAATCGGGCGCACGGATTCTGGAGCTTCGGCTTCTTCTCGTCAGGATTGCTGGGAGCCTTCATCGCCGAGCTCGGAGTCAGCCCGCAGGTCCACCTCTTCTCGATGATCCCGCTGGTCCTGATCGGAACCGTGCTCGTGCTCGGCCGCTTCGACCCCGCGCCGCACCGCACGGGTACCTCGACCAAGGCCGCACCACGGTTCGCGGCGCCGACGCTCGCCCTCATGGTGCTGGTTGCCGTCACGCTGTCCGCCTTGATCCTCGAGGGCGCTGGCGCCGACTGGTCAGCGATCTACATGACCGACGAGTTCCGCGTGACCCCGTTTCTGGCCGGTTTCGCCGTGGCGCTCGGCGCGCTGACTCAGGCCGCGACGCGCTTCTTCGCGGACGGTTTCGTGGAGCGCTCCAGCCCGGTGCATGTGGCGCGAGCGCTCCTCTCCGTGCTCGGGCTGGGGTGCCTTCTGGTCTTCTTCGCCACGACCGAGTGGATGGCCCTGCTCGGATTTGGCTTGATGGGCGTGGGTACCAGCGCCATCTTCCCGCTGGCCATGTCGGCTGCCGCGCAGAGAACCGACAGGTCCTCGGCGATCAACGTCGCCGCCCTGGCGCAGATCTCTTTCGTCGCGTTCCTGCTCGGCCCGCCGCTCCTTGGCCTCGTCGCCGAGCAGTTCGGAATCCGTTGGTCCTTCGGACTATGCCTGCCGCTGATCGCGGTCAGCTTCCTCGCCGCCTCTGCGCTGGGCAACAGGCCCATCTCGCACGACGTCGAGTGAATCCTGGGTCAGCACCATGAGCTCCTCGCGGCCGCGTTGCGAAGGACCCAGGCGACGATCAACGCGAGGTACGCGATGTACGGCGTGGTTTCAGGAAGGCTCGGGCAAGGGTGCGCCGGTGACGCGCTCGTACAGCTTCGCCGCGATTTCCTCGACCTGCTGTGCGCTGACCTCGTCCGGCGGCCCGAACGTGGTCACTTCGTACGTGAACGGCCCATCCGCGAAGAACACGCTGTACCTGGCGTCCGGCTCGATGTCATCGCCGATCCGATCGATCGACTCCTGGGTGGCGATCCCCTGCACACCCTTCGCATCTGGCACATCGGTCGGTTGGAACTCGGTGATTTCGTAGGCGCACGTCTCCGGGCAGGGCCTGAGGGCGATTCGCTCCGCCACGCTGACCGCCTCGTTCGCTCCCTCCGCCGACTCGAACTGGTAGACGAATGTGTAGACGTGAGGCGACCGCGGCACGTGCTCGCCTCCTGGCTCGCTCGGGAAGAAGCGGGTATCGATCGCCAGGGAGACGAAGCCCGCATCCCCGAAAGCGCTGATGTCTTCGTCGTAGACGGTGGGGCCGCCTATCTCGGACTCGAGCTCCTCGAGCCCTGTCACCGTGACCGGCTTCTCGATCGGGTCGGGCTCGGAGCCGGGCGCCTCGGCGGCCCCCACCACCCGTTGCTCCAGTGTCAGGGGTGCTCTTGCCGCTTCGCCTCCGCATGAAACGAGGAGGAGCGCGAAGACGAACACGGCGGCGAGCGTGGCTAGCCTCATCGGCGGATCTTACTTGGAGCGGCTGGGGGTTAGAAGCCAGGATCGCTTGACCCGGGGCCACCCGGCGGCATCGTTTTCGCCCGTTAGACTCCGGCCGTGACGGTGCTGGAATGGCTCCTGGACTCCGACCCCGCCATCCGCTGGCAGGTCCTGCGCGACCTTGCCGATGCGCCGCCGGACCTCGTCGAGGCGGAACGCGCCCGCGTGGCGACCGAGGGTTGGGGTGCCCGGCTGCTGGCGCTGCAGGGTGCCGACGGGTTGTGGGCGGGTGGCGCGCTGTTCCCCGCCCGCTGGTTCGAGTCCGATCCCGCCGCGCGGCCCGAGGGTCAGCCCTGGACCGCCACGGCCTACAGCCTCGTCGCCCTCCAGGACTTCGGTGTCGACCCGCACGATGAGACAGTGCGCCGGGCGGTGGCGAAGGTCCGAGAGCATTGCAGATGGGAGCACGCCGGCCAGCCGTTCTTCAGCGGCGAGGTCGAGCCGTGCATCAACGGCCTGGTCGTCGCGCTGGGTTCGTACTTCGAGCAGGACGTCGACGATGTCGTCGCTCGCCTCGTGACTGAGCAGCTCGAGGATGGCGGGTGGAACTGCGAGGTGGAGAACGGCTCCGTGCGCTCGTCCTTCCACACCACGATCAGGGTCCTGGAGGGGCTGTTGGCGCACGAACGCGCGACGGGCGGCTCGGCCGAGTCCATCGCGGCTCGTCGCCGGGGCGAGGAATACCTTCTGGAACGCGAGCTGTTCCGGCGCAAGAGCACCGGTGCCGTCGCCGACCCCGCGTGGCTGCAGTTCTCGTTTCCAACCCGCTGGCGCTACGACGTGCTGCGCGGCCTCGAGCATTTTCGCGCGGCGGGGGATCCGCCGGACCCACGGGTGGACGAGGCGATCGAGCTGCTCCGATCGAAGCGGCAGCCCGACGGGACGTGGCTCCTGGAGAACACGCATCCAGGCGCGGTGCACTTTGTGCTCGAGGATGGAGACGGGCGGCCAAGCCGGTGGAACACGCTGCGCGCGCTGCGGGTCCTGCGCTGGTACGACCAGACCGGGATCTGAGGGCTCACGCCTCGCGACGCAGCTCGTCGAGGTCCAGGTCGCGCTCGACGGCCCTCAGCGCATCGTCGCTGATCTCGCCTCGATCCCGCATCTCGAGCACGGCAAGCCGCTCGGCGGAGATCACCGCTCGGCGGATCTCGTCGTGCTCCAGCTCCTCGACCTCCTCGGGGGTCATGTCCTCGGGGCCCTCAGGAGCCGGCCGGTCGCCGTCGTCGTGGACGAGATGCTCGCTGCGGTGCTCGTAGCGTTCCTTCAGCTGGTCGATGAGGGGCAGGTGACCGGGAACCTCGCTTCGCAGCTCCTCGAGGCGCACCAGTGCAGCGGCGGTCGCCGCAGCCCGCGCGTGGGTCTCCTCGTGCTCGACCGTGCCGTCGTCGACCACGTTGAGGAACCGGATCAGCGCCGGCAGGGTCAGGCCCTGACCGATCAGGGTCACCAGGATCACCGTGAACGTGAGGAAGATGACGAGGCCGCGGCCGGGGAAGGCCTGCGGGAGCGCAAGTGCCGCGAACAGCGACACGGCTCCCCGCATGCCGCCCCAGCCGAGGATGAGCGGGACGCGTGCCGGCGGCGCCGGGTCGCGGCGTGCCAGCGACGGGAGGAGCCAGCGCGGGAGGTAAACGGCGGGATAGATCCACACCAGTCGAACGACGACCACGGTCAGCGAGACGGCGGCGGCCCACGCAAGCAGCTCCCCAGCCTGGTAGCCGCGCAGCTCGGAGATCACGGCCGGCAGCTGGAGACCGATGAGCAGAAAGGCGAGCCCGTTGACGACGAAGATCACCATCTTCCATGTCGCCGTGCCGAGCAGCCGGGTGTTGGATCTCATGATGCGTGGCGCGCGGTAGCCCAGGACGAGCCCGGCGGTGACCGTGGCGAGCACGCCCGAGACGCCCAGCCGCTCCGCCGGAAGGTAGGCGGTGAATGGCACGAGCAGGCTGATGAGCACCTCCACCGGCGGGTCCTCGATCAGCGAGAGCAGCCACTGCGCGACCCAGCCAACGATCAATCCCACGACTGTCCCGCCCACGGCGACGGCGACGAAGCTGATGGCGGCCCCGCCGAGGTCGAAGGCGCCCGTGCCCATCGCCGCGAGGACGGCGAGCCGATAGATCGTCAGGGCCGTGGCGTCGTTCACCAGGCTTTCGCCCTCGAAGACGATCACCAGCCGGTGCGGCAGGTTGAGCTGCCGGGCGATCGACGTGGCGGCGATTGCGTCCGGCGGCGACACGATGGCGCCGAGCGCGATCGCGACCGGCCATCCGAGCTGCGGGGCAAACGCCATCACGACTGCGGCAACGGCAACGGTGGTGGCGAGGACGAGGCCCACCGCCAGCAGGGTGATCGGCCGCACATTGCGCCACAGCTCGCGTGGGGACAGGAAGAAGGCCGCGGAGAAGAGGATCGGCGGAAGGAAGAGCGCCAGGACCAGCTCCGAGTCCAGCTCGACATGCGGCAGGCCGGGCACAAAGCCGATCCCCAGCCCGGCCACCACCATCAGGATCGGATACGGGATGCCGATGCGGGCGGCGAGCAGCGTGACAGCCGCAACCACGGCCAGCAGCAGGAGGTAGAACGCGAACGCTTCCACGGGCCGAAAGCGTAGGGCAGGCAGGCGCTGCGCGCAGGACGCCCGGGCGCCGACATGCCGAATGGCCCACCCGCGACCGATGATCGTACGGCTGGCAGCCGCCCACCCCGGGGATGACACTTGTCGAGGGGAACTTACCCTTGTCCATGGAAGGTGCCGATTCACCGATGACCGTCTCGACCGATCCCACGGTCTCCAGCCGCGACGATCCCGCGTGGCCCGAAGAGCCATCGGACACTGCGCCGGCGCCTGTTCCGCCGCCCGCCGCGCCGCAGACGGCAGGCTTCCCGATCGGCCGCCTCCGTCGGGCCGATCCTGAGGAGCTGTGGCGATCCGATGACTTCGCCACCTGGCTCGGTGAGCATCTCGGCGAGCTCAGTGCGCTGACCGGCGTCCCGCTCACTCCGGCGCCCGCCGGCGCCGCGTCGCCGGGGACCGTCGTCGCGACCGATCCCGACGGCGCCCAGGTCCGCGTGGTGGTCGAGCTCGGCTCCAGCAGCGACGAGACCTTCGGGCTGCTCATGCGCCAGCTGGTCGCCAGCGGCGCGAAGACGGCCATCTGGGTCTGCGCCAGGGCGCAGGGCGAGCACCTCACGAGCGTGGAATGGCTCAATCGCGAGATCACCGGCAAGCTGCACGTCGTGGTGGTCGAGGCGGTTCGCATCGACGACTCGGTCCCCGCGCCGATCCTGCGCCTCGTCCTTCGGGCGGGCGACGCACCCTTGGCCTCCGCCGGCACCTCCGCTCCCGTGGTCAACGGCCACTGAGCCCGTGGCTCGCGAGCCGTCGACCCGCACCACGGGTCAACGCGCGGAGGAGCGTGAGCTCTGTTGCACTTCGCCCGTATTGCGGGTCAGACCGCGCCTGAGCTCGCCCGATTCCATGCCTCCTCCCGCCCTTGACCCGCCCCACGGGTCAACCGGGTCGCCGCGGCTCGTTACACTGTCGGCCGAATGGCAACCCATCAGACGACCCGGCGGCCGACTGCCGACTTCCTGAACGATCGCGTGCGCGCCATGCCGCCATCGGGCATCCGGCGCTTCTTCGACATGCTGGCCGAGATGAAGGACGTCATCAGCCTCACCATCGGCGAGCCTGACTTCACCACGCCTGAGCCGATCACCCGTGCCGCCATCGACAGCCTCGAGGCCGGGGAAACGCATTACACGGCGAACGGCGGAATGCTGGAGCTCCGCGAGCTGATCGCGGCCAACCTCCAGGAGCGCTACGGCGTCACCTACGACCCGCGCACCGAGCTGCTGATCACGGTCGGCGCATCCGAGGGCGTGGACGCCAGCATGCGCGCCACCCTCAATGCCGGCGACGAGGTGATCTACCACGAGCCGTGCTTCGTGGCCTACGCGCCGTGCATCCAGCTGGCGGGCGGTACGGCCGTGGCCGTCAGCACCACCGATGCGACCGACTTCCGCGTCACCGCCGCCATGATCGAGGCGGCGATCACGCCCCGAACCAAGGCCATCTTCCTCGGCTACCCGAACAATCCGACCGGCGCGGTGCTCGATCGTCCCGAGCTGGAGGCCATCGCCGAGGTCGCGGATCGGCACGACCTGCTCGTTTACAGCGACGAGATCTACGACCGCCTCGTGTACGGCGCCCACGAGCACACCGCCTTCAGCGCGCTGCCCGCCATGCGCGACCGCACCGTGCTGCTCGGCGGCTTCAGCAAGAGCTACGCGATGACCGGCTGGCGGATCGGCTACGTCGCCGCTCCGGCCGACCTGATGGCCGGGATCGCCAAGGTGCACCAGTACGGGATCATGTGCGCGCCGACCCCCGCCCAGTTCGCCGCCATCGAGGCGCTGCGCAGCGGCGAGCCACACGTGCAGGCCATGCGCGCCGAGTACGACCGCCGCCGCCGCTACATGACCGATCGCTTCAACGAGATCGGCCTGGCCTGCTTCGAGCCGATGGGCGCCTTCTACTGCTTCCCGCGCGTGACCGATGCGACCGGCCTGGACGACGGCGCCTTCGCCGAGCAGCTGCTGGCCGAGGAGCGCGTCGGCGTCGTGCCCGGCGTCGCGTTCGGGCCGAGCGGGGCGGGCCACGTGCGCGTCTGCTACGCGACCGCCTTCGAGGAGATCGTCGAGGCGATGGACCGTATCGAGCGGTTCGTCGCGCGGCATCGGGCGTGACCTCCCGACGCTCGGGCGCCGCGGCGGGCTTCTCGGCCCACGCGGACGACTACGCCGCCACCATGACCCCGGCCCTCGCGCCGGTTGCCGCCGAGGTCGTGCGGAGGGCAGCGCTGCAGGCCGGCGAAGCCGTCCTCGACGTCGGAACCGGAACGGGGACCGCTGCGGTGCTGGCGCGTGGGGATGGGCGAAGCATCTCCGGCCTCGATGCCGCGCCGGGCATGCTGGCCATTGCCCGCCGCCTGGCACCGGATATCGACTTCATCGAGGCCGACTTCTCCCGGATCCCGGTGCCGGACGGCGCGATCGACGTCCTCATCGCCGTCCACGCACTGCTCTTCGCGGACGACCGAGTGGAGGCGTTGCGCGAGTGGCGGCGGGTCACGCGTCGCGGCGGGCGCCTCTCGCTGTCGGTGCCCGGGCCGGGCGACGTGGTGCCGAGCGCCGTATTCGGCGAGGTCTACGACAGGTTCGGCATCACCTGGAGCGACGACGACTATCCCGTCCCCGAAGCCCTGGCGAAGTGGGCGAGCGACGCCGGCTGGAGCGAGGTCGCCGTCGAGAGCGACCCGACCACTGTCATCCCGCTGGCCGATGAGGCCGCGTTCCGCACCTGGCTTCGGGTCCGCGCCAACGCGCTGGCCACCGCGGACTGGTCAGACGACCGCCGGGAGCAGTTCGCCCTCGACCTGATGGCCGTTGCACCGCGCGACGCGACCGGCGCCTTCCGGGTGCCCTTCGGCGCCCTCTATCTGACGGCTCAGAACCGATGACGAAGCTCCCGATCCCGGACCTGCTGCGGGTCGCTCCCGGCACGCGGCCGAAGCTGGCAACGATCGATCCGCGCTCGACCCCCGGCTTCGACGGCGACAAGGCCGCCGCCGAGGAGCGCCTATCGGAGCTCCGAGACGAGCTGAGCGAATTCCAGGAGCGGCTCTGGGCCGAGGGCGGCCAGTCGCTGTTGATCGTGCTCCAGGCGCTCGACGCGGGCGGAAAGGACGGCCTGATCCGGAAGGTGATCACCGCCTTCAACCCGCAGGGCACCCGTGTCATCGGCTTCGGTGTTCCGACCGAGGAGGAGCTTCGCCACGATTACCTGTGGCGCGTCCACGCGGTAACGCCGGGCAAGGGGCGCATCGGCGTGTTCAACCGTTCGCACTACGAGGATGTGCTCGTCGTCCGCGTCAACAAGCTGGTCCCGCCGTCCGTGTGGAAGCGCCGATACGACCAGATCAACGCCTTCGAGGCAACGCTCGCCGCCGAGGGCACACGGATCCTCAAGCTCTACCTCCACATCAGCCGCGAAGAGCAGCGCGAGCGGTTCCTGAAGCGGCTCGCCAATCCCGAGAAGCAGTGGAAGTGGTCATCGGCGGACCTGGATGCCCGCAAGCACTGGAAGGACTTCCGGGCCGCGTACACCGATGCGCTCGAGCGCTGCTCCACCGACCAGGCGCCGTGGTACGTCGTGCCTGCCGATCACAAGTGGTATCGGGACCTCGCCTCGGCCGAGATCCTGGTCGCGGCCGCTCGCGAGATGAATCCGAAGTGGCCGAAGCCGGACGAGGATCTTTCGAAGGTGGTCATCCCGGAGTAGGTTCAGAGCCTCGTGCGCACCTCGACACGTGACCCGCACCACGGGTCATACGCGCGGAGGAACCAGCATTCCGCTGCGATCTACCCGCATTACGGGTCAAAACGCGGCGGAGCTCCTGATGTTCCGACGCTCCGTCGTCCGTTGACCCGCCCCACGGGTCAAGCGCCGCGCAACCGTCGCCGAGTAACCACCTCCCGTATCCATCCACATGAAGCACCGATGGATCGACGGTTGCAGTCCTGGCGGCCGCCCTCTGCCTGGTCGGCTGCGCGCCGACTGATCAGGGCGCCGATGAGGACTCCGCGGCCCCTGCCGCAAGCGGGACCCAGGCGGCCGAGCCGAGCGCGACCGCCACGCCCTACAGCATGGACGACTACTGAGAGTCTGCTAGGCCCCGTGCTGGAGGCAGGCTCGGGCGAAGGCGAGCAGCGCCTCGATCGGCTTCTCGCCGGTCTCGGTGGTCGCCATCAGGTCGATTCTCGGATCCTCGGCTACCAGGCGCCAGACGGCCTGCATGCCGCCGTCGGGCTCGACCAGCTGCGCGTCGGTCTGAAGGCGCAGGCCGCGGATCGAGGCCCAACGGTGGACCTGCCCGCGGAGGATCCAATCTCCTTTCGGATCGGCTCCGACCGGGGAGTAGCTGTAGTCGATCAGGCCGACGTCGGTGGCGACGAAGACGCGCATCTTGTTGGTGTCCTGGTTCACGCCGACGTGCGCCGCGTATTCATCGGCCCCGAGCTCGCCAAGCTGGCGCTGGATGAGCCCGCGGGCCTTCCCGAGGTTGTCCCATTCACCGATCTTCATAGCGGCGCAGCCTAGCAGGCGCAACGCGCGCGGTTCGCGCGTCATGCGCCCTGTGCCGGCAGGGCGACCAGGCGACGGCGCGGGAGCGGCAGCCGGCCGACGGCCAGGATGGCGGCGAGCGCCTCCGGCGGCACCGGACGCGAGAAATGGAAGCCCTGGCCCAGCAGGCAGCCGCGAGCGCGGAGCGCCGTGAGCTGCGCCACGGTCTCGATTCCCTCGGCGACGACCTCGAGGCCCATGGTGGCGGCCATCTCGAGGATCGATTGGACGACCGCCCCCTCCCGTTCGTGGGTGATCCTCGAGACGAAGGTGCGATCGATCTTGACGATGTCGAACGGCAGCCGTCGCAGGCGGCCGAGAGACGAGTAGCCCGTGCCGAAGTCGTCGAGCGACAGGCGCACGCCGAGCTTCTTGAGCTGGCGCAGCTCTCGCAGCGCGGAGAGGCTGTCGTTGATGAGCGCGGTCTCGGTGATCTCGATCACGAGCGCCGAGGGGGCGAGCCCGGTCAGGCGCAGCGCCGCGCGCACGTCACGGGCGACCGACCCTTCCTCGAGCTGTGCCGCGGAGATGTTGACTGCAACATGCATCTGGGTGCCCGACGGTCCGATCCACTCGAGCGCCTGGCGGCAGGCCTCACGAAGGACGAAACGGCCGATGGGGACGATCAGCCCGGTCTCCTCGGCCAGCGCGATCACCTCGGGCACGGGATGGAACTGCCCGTCCGCGTCACGCCAGCGGAGCAGCGCCTCGAAGCCGATCAGGGTGCCGTCACGCAGCTCGACCACCGGCTGGTAGTGGACCTCCAGCAGGTCGTTGGCGATCGCCCGCTCGAGCCCTGCCTTGAGGTCCAGGCGTCGAACCACGGCGGTATGCATCTGCTCCTCGTAGAGCTCGTAGCGGCCCTTGCCGCGCTGCTTGGCGACGTACATCGCCAGGTCGGCGTTCCGCAGCATCTCCTCGGGGGTGGAGGTCGGGGCATCGAGCGCGATGCCGATGCTGGCTCGCATCGGTACCTGTTTGCCCTGGATGGTGAAGGGCGTGTCGAAGGCCCCGATCATGCGTGCCGCCACCGCCTGTGGGGCCTCGGAGGCCGCATTCTCGAGCAGGACTGCGAACTCGTCTCCGCCAAGTCTCGCGGCGGTATCGGCGGGGCGCAGGGTGCCTGCGAGGCGGCGCGCCACGGCCACCAGGAGCTCGTCGCCGGCACCATGGCCAAGGCTGTCGTTGACCGTCTTGAAGTCGTCCAGGTCCAGGAAGAGCACGGCCATCGAAGGTTCGCGAAGGCCGGAAGCCAGGTCCAGCGCGTGCTGGACGCGGTCGATGAACAGCGCGCGGTTGGCCAGCCCGGTGAGCGAGTCGTGCAGCGCCTGGTGGCGAAGCTGTCCCTCGAGCTCCTTGCGGGCGGTGATGTCGTCGATCAGGGCGTTGAAGCGGACCTCGCCGCCGCCCTGCGCCGCCCAGATCGTGAGCTCGACCGGGAACTGGTGGCCGTCCCGGTGGATGGCCTCCATCTCCATGCGCCGCGACAGGATGCGGCCCTCGCCGGTGAGGGCGTAGCGACGCAGGCCCTCGCGATGCGCATCGCGCTCCGCCAGCGGGACGATCAGCTCGGCGAGCTCGGTGCCGATCGCGTCGGCGCGCGGCCAGCCGAAGGTCAGCTCCGCCTGGCGGTTCCAGTCGATGACGAGCCCGCCGCCGTCGATGGCAACGAAGGCATAGCTCGCCGTCTCGATGATCATGCGCTGCTGCTCTTCGCTGGCGACCAGCGCCTCCTCGGAGAGCTTTGCGCTGGTGACGTCGAGCAGGATCCCCTCGAGCATCGGGATGCCATCGGGGCCGACGGTAAGCGTCGAGTCGTCGAGGACCCAGATGACCCTGCCGTCGCTCCTGATCATCCGGTACTCCAGTTGCTCCCGGAGGGCTTCCTGTGAGATCGCGGAGTCGGCGGCGACGGTGGCCTCGCGATCTTCGGGGTGGATGCTCCGCTCCCACAGATAGGGGTCGGCCAGCCACGCCTCGACCGGGTAGCCGAGCATCGCCTCGACCTGCGGGCTGACGAAGTGCCACTGCCCGCTGGATCCAGGCTCGGCGATGTACACGACGCCGGGCTGGTGCTCGATGAGCGACTGGTACCGGAACTCGGCCGTCGACAGCTCCCCGCCCAGCGCCAGCTCGCGACGTGCGGCCGCTTCGCGATCGCTCAGCAAGACGGTCTGCCGGATGGCAACGGTGAACAGCACCAGGCCGATGGCGATGATGTTGACGACCCCGATGATCCCGCCGAGCTGCCGCAGAACGTGGACGCCCATCAGGAGCACGGTGAGGCCGACGGCAACGATCGGCATCAGCGCGCGGAGCCGGGCCGCGAACCTCACATAGCCGGGATGGTCATCGACGATGTCCGTCCATGTCGCAGTCCCGAGCGCAATCGAGATGATGCCGAGGGAGATCAGCAGGTGCGCGGGCGAGCTCGCTTCGTGGATGAGGGTGGCGGGTGAGTTGGCCACCTCGGCCAGGAATCCCGCGCCGAGCACGGCGGTGCCCACGAGGATGACGTACGCACCCCGGGGCCGGCGTTCTGCGCGAACGGCGACGTCCAGCAGCAGTGCCGCGCCGGCGAGCCCGAGGAAGAGGATGGCGTGCGCGATGTAGACGCCATCGACCACGCTCTCGCCGGCGACACCGGCCGAGGTCGTCAGGATGAGCGCAGCCACAGCGAAGAAGACGATGGCGCCGTCCAGATAGACGGTGATCTCGTCGCTGCGGGCGAGGCGCCCCCTGAGGGCGGCCCAGTAAGCCAACAGGCCGCAGGCCAGGACCCCGAGCGACGGCAGGCTGGTGAGCACGATGTCCAGGTCGAATCCCGCGGCGAGCACGAAATCCCGAACCAGCGCGCGCGCAAGCCAGAGGCCAAGGCCGAGGGTGATCCAGCCGCGAACCGATCGGACGCGGCCGAGCGATCCCTTCAGCGAGAGTAAGGCGACGATGAAACCAGCGAGCGCCGCCGCGGTGAGCTCGGCGCGGATCCAGAAGCCGGCCGTCGCCGCCGGCGCCGTCACTGCCATGACCATGAGAAGCCCGAGCACCACGATGCTCGCGAGGATCAGCGTGCGAAGGGCGGCCGATAGTTCGCGGTAGGCGGACGGAATCGAACCCGAGACTCGGGCGAATGGACTGATATTGCCCCCCGACACAATCAAGGACCTCGCGAACAGGCGTTGACGCTAACAGAGAGCTACATGACCCTCCATGGCCCAGATGGCTGCTGCGTACAATCGGGCCGTGGTGGTGAGCACGCATTACGAGACGGTCATCGGGATCGAGGTCCACGCTCAGCTGCGGACCGATTCCAAGATGTTCTGCCCATGCTCGACGGCCGCGCCCGAGGGCGCCCCTGACGAGCCGAACACGCGTGTGTGCCCGATCTGCATGGGAATGCCGGGCACGCTTCCGGTGATCAACCGTCGGGCGGTCGAGCTGGTGATGCTGACCGGGCTCGCGCTGGACTGCCACGTCGAGACCGATGCGGTCCGCTTCGAGCGAAAGAACTACTTCTATCCGGACCTGCCGAAGGGCTACCAGATCAGCCAGTACGCGCTGCCGCTGACCAGCAACGGCCGCCTGGTGGTGCCCGTGCCGGCGGAGGGCGGCGAGGTGACGATCGGCATCACGCGAGCCCATCTCGAGGAGGACACGGCGCGCATGCAGCACGCCGGGCGCGGGTACAGCGTGGTCGACTTCAACCGCGCCGGGGTGCCGCTGATGGAGATCGTGACGGAGCCGGACATCCGGTCGCCGGCCCAGGCACGCGCCTACGGGGAGACCCTGCGAGAGCTGCTGCGGGCGATCGGCGCCAGCAACGCCGACATGGAGGCGGGAAGCATGCGGATCGAGGGCAACGTCAGCCTGCGGCCGATGGGCACCACCGCCTTCGGCACCAAGGTCGAGGTCAAGAACCTCAACAGCTTCCGCTCCCTGGAGCGCGCGCTCGAGTTCGAGGTCGCCCGGCACGCCGAGGCGCTCGATCGTGGGCGAGACGCTCGTCCAGGAGACGCGCGGCTGGGACGAGGAGCGTGGCCGCACCATCATCCAGCGCTCGAAGGAGGAGGCGAACGACTACCGCTACTTCCCGGAGCCCGACCTGCCGCCGCTGCGGCCGTCGGCCGAGTGGGTTGCCGAGCTGCGGACAAAGCTTCCCGAGCTGCCTGCCCAGCGGCGGGCCCGCTACACCGACACGCTCGGGCTGTCCGCCTACGACGCCGGCGTCCTGACCAGCGATGCCGCCCTGGCCGCCTACTTCGACGCGGTGGTCGAGGCGGGCGTCGCCGCCAAGAGCGCGGCGAACTGGATCACCGGCGAGTTCAGCCGCCTGCTGAACCAGCATGCAGCCGATGCGCTGCGCGCCGATCACGTGGCGCTCGGCCCGCAGGGGCTGGCCGAGCTCATCGGTGAGGTGGATTCGGGAGGCGTGTCATCGACCAACGCCAAGACGGTGCTGGCCGAGGCGTTCGAGAGCGGCGAGTCGCCGCGGGCGATCATCGAGCGACGAGGGCTGGGACAGGTCTCCGACGCAGGGCGCCATCGGCGACGAGATCGAGAGCGTGCTGGCCGAGTTCGCGTCGCAGGTCGCGGAGTATCGGTCCGGAAAGGTTCAGCTGTTCGGATTCCTGGTCGGACAGGTGATGAAGCGAACTGCTGGCCGTGCCGACGCGCGCCTGGTGAACGAGGAGCTTCGGCGCAGGCTCGATCGTTGAGCGGCAGCACGTGGCCGACTCCGAGGCTCGGGCCCTATTCGCACACGCTGGCACGCGACGTTGGGCGAGCCGCGCAGCGGAGATGCACTTGTGTCAGCAGCCCATGGCACGCGATGTGCGTCGACCGTGCTCTCACCGGATATATCACTACTGATATATCCCATGACAGCAGCGCGGGTCCCCTCAGGACCCCCGGCTCACATGGGCGCAAGTCCCAAGCTCGGCTCGACGCCTGAGCGCAGGCCGCGGTCGATAGATCGAGGACAATCTGGCACGGGACGTGCGAAGCGCCTCGCAGACGAACAACCTGGGGAGTCCGAATGCGCATCGCGGAGGTTGCGCCGCTCATCGAGAGCGTGCCGCCACAGGGATACGGGGGAACCGAGGCGGTCGTCTCCTACCTGACCGAGGAGCTGGTCCGCGAGGGACACCAGGTCACCCTCTTCGCCAGCGGTGACTCGCAGACGTCCGCCGAGCTGATCCCCTGCTCGCCTCGCGCGCTGCGACTGGACGACGAGGTCATCGACCCGCTCGCCCACCAGGTTGTGGAGCTCGAGGCCGTGGCGGCGCAGGCCCACCGATTCGACATCATCCACTGGCATCTCGACTACTTCCCCTTCCCGCTGGGGCGACGCCTCGGGGTGCCGCAGGTAACGACCCTTCACGGCAGGCTCGACATCCCGGACCTCCAGCCGGTCTACCACGAGTTCAGCGAGATGCCGGTCGTCTCCATCTCGAACGACCAGCGCTCGCCCCTTCCGCAGGCGAACTGGGTCGCCACCATCCACCACGGCCTGCCGCCCGACCTGCTCCAGCCGCGCTACGAGGCGGGGGAGTACCTCGCATTCCTCGGGCGCATCAGCCCCGAGAAGCGGGTTGACCGCGCCATCGAGATCTCGCGGCGCACCGGGCTGACACTGCGGGTGGCGGCCAAGGTCGACAACCAGGACCGTGAGTATTACGAGCGCGAGATCGAGCCGCTGCTCAAGGCGGCGCACGTCGAGTTCATCGGCGAGATCGGTCCGGACGACAAGGCCGACTTCCTCGCCCGCGCCAGCGCGCTGCTGTTCCCAATCGACTGGGCCGAGCCCTTCGGGCTGGTGATGATCGAGGCCATGGCCTGCGGAACGCCCGTGATCGCGTATCGGACCGGCTCGGTGCCGGAGGTGATCACCGATGGCGTCAACGGGTTCATCGTCGAGGACGTCGACGGCTCCGTCGAGGCGGTGCAGAAGCTCGGCGAGATCGACCGGCACGCAGTCAGGCAGGCGTTCGAGGATCGGTTCACGGTGAATCGCATGGCACGCGACTACCTGGCCCTGTTCGAGCACCTCGTGGCGGAGGGTGGCGACCGCGACCCGGTGGCGGTGCCCGTGATGACGGAGAGAGCCAGCGTGTAGGCTGGGCGCCGACCTGCAGCCTGGAGGCCGATGGCGACCCAGCCAGACGAGATCGAGTCACCGTCCGAAGATCCGCGCACCGTCGTCGAGATCGAGGGCCGCTATTACATCCTCGCGACCAGCGCGCCGGCGGACGAGAACGACGGAGTCCTCAAGCACGGCGACTCCTTTGCCGTCTTCGATCGGTACGGGGACATCAGGCCGATCGGCCTCGGCGAGGAAGGGCTCTACCACCGCGGGACGCGATTCCTGTCCGCCCTGGGCATCCGGCTGGCCGGTGAGCGGCCGATGCTGCTCGGCTCGACCGCGCGCGGCGACAACTCGCGCCTGGCCATCGATCTCACCAACCCCGACGTGATGGTCGGCGATCGCCTGCTGCGCGCCGGGACGGTCCACGTCTCGCGCACCAAGGTGCTGTATGCCGCCACCTGCCACGAGCGGGTCGAGCTGCGCAACTTCGGCGAGGACGCGCTGACCCTGCCGCTGACGTTCCGCTTCGCCGCCGATTACGTCGACCTGTTCGAGGTGCGCGGCATGCGCCGGGCAGGGCGGGGCACGCTGCGTCGTGCGCGGGCCACGGGGGCCACCGCACTCCTGGGCTACGACGGCCTCGACGGCCTGCGTCGCCAGACCAGGATCACGCTGACGCCCGCACCGCAGTCGCTCGACGCCGCCGAGGCGCGCTACCTGGTCGAGCTGCCGCCCGGGCGCTCCGTGACGATCGAGCTCGCCATCGCGTGCGAGTTCGAACGCCCGGCCCGCCGGATCGACTACGCAACCGCGCTCGACCTCTCAGCCCGCGAGCTGGGCGGCCGCATCGCGCGCTCGGCCCACATCAGCAGCTCGAGCGACGACTTCAACGACTGGGTCGGCCGCAGCCTGTCCGACATCGTGATGATGACAAGCGAGACGGCCCACGGCCCCTACCCGTATGCCGGCATCCCGTGGTTCAGCACCGTGTTCGGTCGCGACGGGTTGATCACCGCCCTGCAGATGCTGTGGGTCCAGCCGGCCCTTGCCCGCGGCGTGCTCGGCTACCTGGCCGCCACCCAGGCGACCCAGGACGAGCCGGAGCGGGACGCGCAGCCCGGCAAGATCCTCCACGAGGTGCGCCACGGCGAGATGGCCGCCCGCATGGAGATCCCGTTCGGCCGCTACTACGGGAGCCACGACGCGACGCCACTCTTCGTCGTCCTCGCCGAGGCGTACTACCGTCACACGGCAGACCGCGCCTTCATCGAGCAGCTGTGGCCGCACATCGAGCGCGCCCTGGCCTGGATCGACGGCCCGGCGGACCTCGACGGCGATGGGTTCATCGAGTACGAGCGCCGCACGCCCATCGGCCTCGCGCACCAGGGCTGGAAGGACTCGAACGACGCGGTCTTCCACGCCGATGGCAGGCTGGCGGAGGGGCCGATCGCGCTCTGCGAGCTGCAGGCCTACGTGTACGCCGCCCGCATCGGGGCCGCCGGCCTGGCCGACATGCTCGGCCACGGCGAGCGCGCCGCCGAGCTTCGCGCGCAGGCCCAGGCCCTGCGCGAGCGGTTCGAGGAGGCGTTCTGGGTCGAGGAGCTCGGCACCTACGGCATCGCCCTCGACGGCGAGAAGCAGCTGTGCCGCGTGCGCACCTCGAACCCAGGGCACTGCCTGTTCGGCGGCATCGTCGAGCCCGGAACGAGCGGCGCTGGTCGCGGACGAGCTGCTGAGCGACGCGATGTTCTCCGGGTGGGGCGTCCGCACGCTGGCGGCCGGCGAGCCGCGGTACAACCCGATGTCGTACCACGACGGCTCGATCTGGCCCCACGACAACGCGATCATCGCGCTGGGCCTCGGACGGGCTGGCTTCCACGACCACGCGGCTCGGCTGATGACCGGGCTGTTCGAGGCCAGCCGCAGCTTCGGCCTGGCCAGGCTGCCGGAGCTGTTCTGCGGCTTCAGCCGGCGTGCCGGCGAGGGGCCGACCCGCTATCCGGTGGCCTGCTCGCCGCAGGCGTGGGCGGCCGGAACGGTGTTCATGCTGCTGCAGGCGTGCCTCGGACTGGAGGTCGACGCCGCCAAGCGGCTCCTGCGCTTCGACCATGCCGAGCTGCCGGCCTTCCTGGACCACCTGCGGATCGACAACCTGGCCGTGGGGGACGCGAGGCTGAACCTCCACGTCGAGCGCCAGCGGAAGGGCGCGCGCGTCGACGTGCTGGAACGCTGGGGCGAGGTCGAGGTCAGGGCCGTCCGATGACCGACGACGCGCAGGACATCGCGTCACTGCTGGCATTCGCGCACGAGCTGCTCGACCAGACCGATGCGATCGCCCTGCGCCACGTCGCCGGCGGGCTGACGGTCGCCACCAAGCCGGATCGCACGCTGGTCACCCAGGCCGATACCGAGATCGAGACCCACCTCCGCGACCGCATCGCCGATGCCTTCCCCGCGCACACCGTGCTCGGCGAGGAGTTCGGCACCGCCGAGGACGCGGGCGACGGCCGATGGATCATGGATCCCATCGACGCCACCCACAACGTCGTGCGCGGCATCGAGGTGTTCGCCACCCTGCTCGCCTTCGAGCGCGACGGCGAGCTGCTGGTCGGCGTCGTGTCGGCGCCGGCCATGCACCGCCGCTGGTGGGCGACCCGTGGCGGGGGAGCGCACGCCCGCGTCGACGGCGCTGAGCGCCCGATCCGCGTCTCGGCGATCGACGCGCTGGCCAACGCCCAGATCGCGTTCTCGACGCTGCGCGGCATGGAGGACGCGGGGCTCGGCGACGGCCTGCGGCGCCTGACCGCCGCGTCGTGGCGCGACCGGGGCTTCGGCGACTTCTGGGGCCACATGCTGGTGGCCCAGGGCTCGGCGGAGGCGATGCTCGAGTACGGCGTGGCGCCGTGGGACATGGCCGCGCCGCATCTCATCGTGGCGGAGGCGGGCGGCCGGATGACCGACCTCGACGGACATCCCTCGTGGTCCGGCCCGCAGGTCGTCTCGACGAACGGGCTGCTCCACGACCAGGTCCTGGCGCTGATGGAGACACCATGAGCGCGGAGGTGGCCGTCGAACGGCGTGGCTCGTATGGAGTGGACCTTGCTCTCGCACTCCTCGCGCTGGCCCTTGCCGCCGTCACTGCCCTGGTCGCGACGCTGCCATTCGTCGTGCCTGCGCTCTTCAACGATCGGTTCGACATCACCATCGTGACCGCCGGAATGCTCGTCTCTGGCGCGGTGGCCGCACTGGACTGGGCTCGCGTGCGCGTCGCGTACGACCCAGCCGCCCTGCTGCGCTCCTCCGCGTTCACCGTCCTGGCGCTCCTCAACAGCCTCACGCTCCTCGCGGCCCTGGTGGGGGCCGATGCGATCCTGGGCATGACGCTCGATCGTCCGGGGCAGCTGCCGTTGATCGCGGGCGTCATCGGTCGTGGCGTGGCGGCCGCCCTCCTCGTCATCGCCGGCTGGGTGGCGATCAGCAGGCGGGTGCCCGCGCTTCGGCCGGGGTGGTTGCTGGTGGTCCCCGCCGCAGGGGTGCTGCTCCTGCTCTTCGCGGCGGCGCAGGCGAGGGACTCGCTGCCGATCCTCGTGCCGCCGAACGTCCTTCAGATGCTCGCCAACGACCCAACCGCCCCGCTGACTCCGGGAGCGGCACCGATGCTGGTCGTCGTCCAGAGCGTGATCGGGGCCGCCTTCCTCGCCGCGGCGCTGCTCGCTCATCGGTCCTTCAGGCGCAGCGGTCGCGCGGGGGATGCGCTGCTGGCGGCCGGCTTGCTCGTTGCCGCCTTCAGCCAGGTGCACAGCGCGATTCACCCGGGCAGCTATACCGGCCTGGTGACCATCGGTGACGTGCTGCGGCTCGCCTTCTACGGGCTGCTCCTGATCGGGGTGGTGGCCGAGCATCGCGCCGACCTGGCCGACCTCCGGGCGGCGACCATGGAGGTGCGTCGCCTCGCCGCATCCGAGTTCGCTGCAGCGGCCCTGGAGGAGCGGGCCAGGCTCGCACGCGAGATCCACGACGGCCTGGCCCAGGACCTGTGGTTCGCCAAGCTCAAGCACAGCCGGCTGCGGCAGATCGGCGGCCTGGCGCCCGAGGCGAAGCAGCTGAGCGACGAGGTCGAGGGCGCGATCGACAACGCGCTGTCGGAGGCGCGCCATGCAGTGGCCGCCATGCGACAGGGAGCGGAAGCGGGACCATTGCTCGAGATGCTCGCGCGGCACGTGGACGACTTCGCGGATCGGTTCGCGCTGCGCGCCGAGCTCAAGACCGATGGGCGCGTCCCCGACATCGGCGCGCGAGCCCAGGCGGAGCTGCTGCGCATCGTTCAGGAGGCGATGACCAACGTGCGCAAGCACGCCGATGCGACCGTGGTTCGGGTCGACGTGGCGACCGACGGCGAGTTTCGGTTGGCGGTGACCGACAATGGGCATGGGTTCCGGCCGGAGAACGTCTCGTCCGGCTTCGGGCTGGAGAGCATGCGGCAGCGCGCGGCCATCATCGGCGCAAGCCTGACGGTGACCTCCGAGCTGCAGAACGGGACGCGCGTGGAGCTGTCGATGCCGACCGGGCGAGGGGAGGGGACCGATGGAGGCTGAGGCTACCGCTGCGGGTGCTGCTGGTGGACGACCACGCGCTGGTGCGGTCGGCCATCCGCCAGGCGCTCCAGGCGCCGGACATCGAGGTGGTGGGGGAGGCGGCCAACGCCGAGGAGGCGCTCGCGATGGCGCCGCTGCTGCGCCCGGACCTGCTGCTGCTCGACATCGACCTGCCCGGGCTGAGCGGGATCGAGGCCGTCCGCGAGCTGGCCCCGAGGCTGCCGGACACCAAGATCGTGATGCTCACCGTCTCGACCGATCGGCGCGACCTGCTCGGCGCCGTGCGCCACGGCGCGTTCGGCTACCTGACCAAGGACCTCAGCGGCGAGGCGCTGCTCAGAGCGGTGCGCGGCATCCGCAAGGGCGACCTGCCGATGTCGCGCTCCCATGCGGCGACCGTGATGGAGCACCTGTCGCGCAGCGTGCGCGGTGGCGTGCCGGCCGAGGGGGACGAGGTGGAGCAGCTGCTCAGCGCGCGCGAGAGCGAGGTGCTGCGGCTGCTGGCGGAAGGGCTGACCGACCGGGAGATCGCGGTCGCGCTGGCCATCTCGCCGCGAACGGTCGAGAGCCACGTGAGCAGCCTGCTGCGCAAGCTGGGAGTCCGCAACCGCGCCGAGGCGGCGCAGCGCTACCGATCCGGCTGAGTGCCGGGGTCAGCCGCGGCCGGTGAGGCGGCGGCGAAGTCGGGCCAGCAGCCCGAGCGGCTTGTCCTTGAGCTGATGCATGCGCCGCCAGGCCAGCTCCTGGCCGACGGCCGCCTCGAGCTCGTGCGCATGGTTCTCGGGCTCGATCTTGAACGCGACCCTGACGCCCGAACGCCACTTCTGGACCTCGGCCAGCGCCAGCTCGTAGGCCTGCTGCGTGATGGCCAGCGAGGCGAGGTCGGCCGACCGCCCGCTGTTGGCCTTGCGCATCGACTCGACCCATGCGTCCCGCGCGGCCGCGTACACGGCCTCCGCGTCCGCCCGCGACTGGGGTGCGCCGACGGGCAGGGCGTCCGCAGCCGGCTTGGCTGTCCTTCGCGCCCGCGTGGCCGGTGCCTTCGGCCCTGCGGTTGCCTCTGACGCGTCCATCGGGGGAGGCGCGTCCGGGCGTGAGTTATCTGCTCGGCGGACGCTCATGCAGTGGCCTCTCGCAGGTCACGTGCCACGGCGGCCATCTCGGCGCGCAAGAGGCGTGGCCGGTCGAGGTCGAGAGCCAGGCCCTCACCGTCTCGAAGCGTGAGGAGGAGCCGTTCTCCCGCGAGGGAGGCCTCCACGATATCCGTCAGCTGCACTGTTACGACCACCTGCCCCAGGTGGATGAGTCGGCGCGATGTCAAGTACAGAGAACCCCCATACCCGAGCGCTCGGTCATCACCGGGTGCACGTAGGATCGCATGCCTGCGCAAGCCGTGCACCTTTTCGTCCTTGAGAAGGTGCCCGGAGACCAGCTCATCGGCCTCCATGGACGGGACCGGCGAGACCTGGAACATGTCTCGGGCGGCGCTGGCGAGGGCCTCATCGGCCGCGGCCCGTTCGAGGGCCGTGGATGCGTCGCGCAGCGCGGGACCTTCCTCCGTGACCACATCGACGAGGTCCGTCGACGTGACCCGGTCCCGCTCTGACGACTGCATGCGCCGAAGTGTATGGCGATGATCGGCGCCGAGGGTATCCGGAGTTGTACGGAGCGGGGTACTGAGCACGGAGTCCGTATCCGGACGTGATGGTGCGTGCCGTCACCGGACCCGGTCGGGGTACGGAGTTTCCAATCCGTAGATCGGTCCGTATCTCTACGGATGGTCCATCACCCCTCCGTTTGCCACAGTGCGCGAGCACTCATCTGATGGCGTGGCGTTTCATGCCCGCTTCGTGCCTGAGGGGAAAGAGGGAAACATGTTGCCGGTTGCCCACCGTCGAGCCAGTCGCCCTGCGCTCGTACTGCTCCAGCTGTTGGTCTTCGTCACCTACATCTTCGGCCCCACAGCGGCCTTCGCCGAGGACCCGACACCTGAGCCAAGCCCGACCGAATCGGTCGCGCCCGAGCCTTCGACCGACCCGACGCCTGAGGCCACACCGGCCCCATCGGAGCCCGATCCGACTCCTGCTCCCTCGGAGCCCGATCCGACTCCTGCCCCCTCCGACCCAGATCCCAGCCCCGATCCGACGCCTGCCCCGGCAACCGGCACGCGCCCCTACCTGGTCACCTTCGCCTCCGGCACCGATGAGGCCCGCCAGCTCGAGATCCTCGCCGCCGTTGGCGTCACCGATGAGAGCGCCATCCCGCAGCTCAACATGCGCAGCGTTCTCCTCCACGACACCGATTACGCCTACGAGTACGGCGCCCTTGGCGCCTTCGACGAGGTCGCTCCGCGTCGACCTCGACCGGACCCGCGCCGTGGAGGCCGCCCCCTCCGACACCTCCTACGCCGATCAGTGGTCGCTGCCCCAGGTTGGCTGGGACCAGCTGTACGGCACCGTCGGCATCGCCGGCACCTCGACCGTCGCCATCCTCGACACCGGCGTCGACGCCTCCCACCCGGACCTCGATGGTGTCGTGCTGCCCGGCACCTCGGTCCTGGATGGGTCCGATGGCCTGAGCGACCCGAACGGCCACGGCACCTGGATGGCCGGCATCGTCGCGGCCGAGACCGATAACGGCTTCGGCATCGCCGGCACCGCCTACGCCGGCGTATCGGTCCTGCCCGTCACCGTCCTGGGTGCCGATGGCACCGGCCAGGACAGCGACATCATCACCGGCGTCGTGTACGCCGCCGACGCTGGCGCCGACGTCATCCTCATGTCCTTCAGCAACCCGGGCTTCTCGCCCGCCCTCCAGGCGGCGATCGACTACGCCTGGAACTCCGGCGCCGTCCTGGTTGCCGCCACCGGCAACGACGGCTCTTCCACTGCAACCTTCCCGGCCGGGGACCGCGGCGTCATCGGCGTCGCCTCGACCGATAGCTTCGACGCCCTGGCCGCCTCCTCGAACTACGGAAGCTCCGTGTTCCTGGCGGCGCCGGGCGTCGATATCGCAACGACCTCAGCTGGTGGGAGCGTCGCGACCATCTCCGGGACCTCGGCCGCTGCCGCCCAGGTCGCCGGGGCCGCGGCCCTTCTCCAGGCCAACGAGCCCGCGCTCTCGAACGGCGTCATCGTCTCGCGCCTGGCGCGCACCGCCGATCCGGCCGGCGACCCGGCCCAGACCGGCAACGGCCGCCTCAACCTGGCCCGCGCCATGGCCGATGCCTCGACCGATTCGATCCAGCCCGCCGGCGCTGCGCCGGTCGGCGATGGCGGCCCGCTCGTCGGTCCGTACGTCGATCGCTGCCGGGAGCGTGACGAGGCAACGTACAACTTCGTGAACTCGCGATCGCAGCGCCGCCATCGCCGGGGGCGAATGGCAACAATTTCTACGACATCACGTAACGTCCGGGAGCGATTCCCCGATCGTTCACGCGTGGTTGATGCGTGAGCACGGATCCGGCGGGTCACCTTCACGGACTCCGCCATCCTCCGCGGGGTCATCGGGTTAACATCGGCACCGGACAGTCGAACGAGTACAACAACGCCAGACCTGCATCGGCAAGTCGAACAGAGGATGCTTCGGCTTCGACCACGATCTGCGTTACGAACGTCCCTGGAAATGCCATCTGCGGTCGGGTCTTCTCTGATGCGGAACGCGACGGCGTGTGATCCGGTGAGAGGTCGGAATCGGCACGCATCGGCAATCATTCGGCTCTACGGCGACACCACCGCGCCCATCGGAAACGCGACCACGGGTCGGAGGCGGTCGGGCGATCTCCGGCGATCGGCATCACTCCGAACGGCAGACGGCACTGGGTATCCGGTGGCCTCCTCGTCAACAGCACGTACAACGTTTTGCGGACCGATCCCATAGCACCTACACATGTACCGAACGGGTTCCAGGACGCGGCGGAGCGTCTGTTCAGCCCGGTGTCCCACGTTCAGATCGGGTGTCTATTCTGGCGACGCCCAGCACGGCCGACGCGGAGCAATCAGTTCCTGGCGCGTTCAGTATCCGGAACGGCGCGTACCGCGAACGATCAATCCGCGACCACGACGACGGCCTTCAAAGCTGATCACGCTGACGGCATCGGTCCAGAGGGAAACGCCGTCACTTAGCAAGATTACGAGCTCCCAGTGAACGGAAAGCTCCCAAGGGCAACAGCACGGCCCCGGCCCATGAGATCAACGGCCGCTAGCCTTCAACCCCCGTGACACTGGTCGGCGCGACGGTCACCGACGTGCCAAACCTCAACCACAACAACACGCGCTGACGCCCGACGCCTGACATCGTCGTGACGCAAGCCTCCCCAGGCGAGGCGACCGTCACGGTGACGGTCACTCCGGTCGACGACACAACGGTCGCGGTTGACGCTCGCCCACCACCGGCAAGACGAACTTCGTCGACGTCGACGTCGGCGCTAACGACATCGACGTTCAATCGAACGCCCAGCACGTCGCTGCCCTCGATCACGTCGGTCACCGCTGGCGCCGCAGTCCTGCAGCCGGATGGCCGCACCTGCGGTTCACGCCTGCGCTCAACGCCACAACGGAAACACGCCGGGTGGCTACGCCTCAAATACCGCGTCACCGACGGCTCCGCGAGTCAGCGAACCGGCACGATCACCCTCGCGTCGCACCGCCGAACTCAGCCCCGGTCGCCGTCGACGACACGGCCACCACCACGAAGACACCTGCCTCGACATCGACGTCATCTCTAACGACACCGACGCTGACAGGCGAACGCTCAGCTCGGCGACGCTGTCGGCTCGATTACGTCGGCACCGGCGCGCCGCCGTCCTGCAGCCGGACGGCCCACCATGCGGATTCAGCTCCTCCGCCCAACGCCAACAACAACGGCCGACGGCTCAGCTTCGAGTACACCGTCAGCGACGGCACCCTCGACTCGCCTACCGGGCCGGTTGACGTCACGGTCAACCCCGTCGACGACAACCCGGTGGCGGTGAACGACACCGCGACCGTCGACGAGGACTCGGGTGCCAACACGATCAACGTGCTGGCCAACGACACCGAATCGACGCCGGTCCCAAGACCATCGAGTCGGTCACCCAGGGCGCCAATGGCTGGGTCTTCATCACCAACTTCGGTGCCGACCTGACCTATACCCCGAACGCCAACTACTGCGGCAGCGATAGCTTCACCTATACCCTCAATGGTGGCTCGACCGCGACCGTCGAGGTGACGGTGACCTGCATCGACGACAACCCGGTGGCGGTCGAACGACACGGCCACCGTCGGCGAGGACACTGGTGCCAACGATCAACGTCCTGGCCAACGACACCGATGTCGACGCCGGTCCCATGACCATCGCGTCAGTCACTCAGGGTGCTAGCGGTTCGGTCTTCATCACGAACTCGGGTGCCGACCTGACCTACAGCCCCAACGCCAACTTCAACGGCTCCAACAGCTTCACCTATACCCTCAACGGTGGCTCCACCGCCACCGTCAACGTGACCGTGACCAGCGTCAATGACGCCCCCTCCGGCGCCGACAACACGATCACCATCGCCGAGGACACCAGCCACACCTTCGTGGCCGCCGACTTCGGCTTCAGCGATCCCAACGACAGCCCGGCCGACGACCTTCTCAGCGTGCAGATCACGACCCTGCCGCTGGCCGGCAGCCTGACCCTCGACGGCAACCCGGTCGCCGCTGGTGACGACATCAGCGTGGCCGACATCAACGCCGGCCTGCTGGTCTTCAGCCCGGCCGCCGACGACAACGGCCTCGGCTACGCCAGCTTCGGCTTCAAGGTCCGCGACGACGGTGGCACCGCCGACGGTGGGATCAACCTCGATCCCAGCGCCGACACCATCACCATCGATGTCACCGAGGTCAACGACAACCCGGTGGCCGCGGATGACACCGCCACCGTGCTCGAGGACAGCTCAGTCGCCATCGACGTGCTGGCCGACGACTGGCTGGTCCGGCCAACGAGTCGACCCAGACACTCACCATCGGCACCATCGGCACGCCGGCCAACGGCACCGCGGTGCTCGAGCTGGACAAGATCCGCTACACCCCGGCCGCCAACTTCAACGGCTCCGACAGCTTCACCTACGAGGTCTGCGACGACGGCACCACCAACGGTGGGCCGGATCCGCTGTGCTCCCTGGTCACCGCCACCGTCAACGTGACCGTGACCAGCGTCAATGACGCCCCCTCCGGCGCCGACAACACGATCACCATCGCCGAGGACACCAGCCACACCTTCGTGGCCGCCGACTTCGGCTTCAGCGATCCCAACGACAGCCCGGCCGACGACCTTCTCAGCGTGCAGATCAGCGACCCTGCCGCTGGCCGGCAGCCTGACCCTCGACGGCAACCCGGTCGCCGCTGGTGACGACATCAGCGTGGCCGACATCAACGCCGGCCTGCTGGTCTTCAGCCCGGCCGCCGACGACAACGGCCTCGGCTACGCCAGCTTCGGCTTCAAGGTCCGCGACGACGGTGGCACCGCCGACGGTGGGATCAACCTCGATCCCAGCGCCGACACCATCACCATCGATGTCACCGAGGTCAACGACAACCCGGTGGCCGCGGATGACACCGCCACCGTGCTCGAGGACAGCTCAGTCGCCATCGACGTGCTGGCCAACGACTCGGCTGGTCCGGCCAACGAGTCGACCAGACGCTCACCATCGGCACCATCGGCACGCCGGCCAACGGCACCGCGGTGCTCGAGCTGGACAAGATCCGCTACACCCCGGCCGCCAACTTCAACGGCTCCGACAGCTTCACCTACGAGGTCTGCGACGACGGCACCACCAACGGTGGGCCGGATCCGCTGTGCTCCCTGGTCACCGCCACCGTCAACGTGACCGTGACCAGCGTCAATGACGCCCCCTCCGGCGCCGACAACACGATCACCATCGCCGAGGACACCAGCCACACCTTCGTGGCCGCCGACTTCGGCTTCAGCGATCCCAACGACAGCCCGGCCGACGACCTTCTCAGCGTGCAGATCACGACCCTGCCGCTGGCCGGCAGCCTGACCCTCGACGGCAACCCGGTCGCCGCTGGTGACGACATCAGCGTGGCCGACATCAACGCCGGCCTGCTGGTCTTCAGCCCGGCCGCCGACGACAACGGCCTCGGCTACGCCAGCTTCGGCTTCAAGGTCCGCGACGACGGTGGCACCGCCGACGGTGGGATCAACCTCGATCCCAGCGCCGACACCATCACCATCGATGTCACCGAGGTCAACGACAACCCGGTGGCCGCGGATGACACCGCCACCGTGCTCGAGGACAGCTCAGTCGCCATCGACGTGCTGGCCAACGACTCGGCTGGTCCGGCCAACGAGTCGACCCAGACGCTCACCATCGGCACCATCGGCACGCCGGCCAACGGCACCGCGGTGCTCGAGCTGGACAAGATCCGCTACACCCCGGCCGCCAACTTCAACGGCTCCGACAGCTTCACCTACGAGGTCTGCGACGACGGCACCACCAACGGTGGGCCGGATCCGCTGTGCTCCCTGGTCACCGCCACCGTCAACGTGACCGTGACCAGCGTCAATGACGCCCCCTCCGGCGCCGACAACACGATCACCATCGCCGAGGACACCAGCCACACCTTCGTGGCCGCCGACTTCGGCTTCAGCGATCCCAACGACAGCCCGGCCGACGACCTTCTCAGCGTGCAGATCACGACCCTGCCGCTGGCCGGCAGCCTGACCCTCGACGGCAACCCGGTCGCCGCTGGTGACGACATCAGCGTGGCCGACATCAACGCCGGCCTGCTGGTCTTCAGCCCGGCCGCCGACGACAACGGCCTCGGCTACGCCAGCTTCGGCTTCAAGGTCCGCGACGACGGTGGCACCGCCGACGGTGGGATCAACCTCGATCCCAGCGCCGACACCATCACCATCGATGTCACCGAGGTCAACGACAACCCGGTGGCCGCGGATGACACCGCCACCGTGCTCGAGGACAGCTCAGTCGCCATCGACGTGCTGGCCAACGATCGGCTGGTCCGGCCAACGAGTCGACCCAGACGCTCACCATCGGCACCATCGGCACGCCGGCCAACGGCACCGCGGTGCTCGAGCTGGACAAGATCCGCTACACCCCGGCCGCCAACTTCAACGGCTCCGACAGCTTCACCTACGAGGTCTGCGACGACGGCACCACCAACGGTGGGCCGGATCCGCTGTGCTCCCTGGTCACCGCCACCGTCAACGTGACCGTGACCAGCGTCAATGACGCCCCCTCCGGCGCCGACAACACGATCACCATCGCCGAGGACACCAGCCACACCTTCGTGGCCGCCGACTTCGGCTTCAGCGATCCCAACGACAGCCCGGCCGACGACCTTCTCAGCGTGCAGATCACGACCCTGCCGCTGGCCGGCAGCCTGACCCTCGACGGCAACCCGGTCGCCGCTGGTGACGACATCAGCGTGGCCGACATCAACGCCGGCCTGCTGGTCTTCAGCCCGGCCGCCGACGACAACGGCCTCGGCTACGCCAGCTTCGGCTTCAAGGTCCGCGACGACGGTGGCACCGCCAACGGTGGGATCAACCTCGATCCCAGCGCCGACACCATCACCATCGATGTCACCGAGGTCAACGACAACCCGGTGGCCGCGGATGACACCGCCACCGTGCTCGAGGACAGCTCAGTCGCCATCGACGTGCTGGCCAACGACTCGGCTGGTCCGGCCAACGAGTCGACCCAGACGCTCACCATCGGCACCATCGGCACGCCGGCCAACGGCACCGCGGTGCTCGAGCTGGACAAGATCCGCTACACCCCGGCCGCCAACTTCAACGGCTCCGACAGCTTCACCTACGAGGTCACCGACAACGGCACCACCAATGGTGCCGCTGACCCGAAGAGCCACACCGCGACCGTGACCATCACGGTCACCGCGGTCAACGACGCGCCGGTCCTTGACGCGATCGGCGACAAGACCATCAACGAGCAGACGCTTCTTACCTTCACGGCGACAGGCTCGACGTCGATGGGGATACCCTGAGCTTCAGCCTGGTCAACGGCACCACCGGCTGCGGTCCGTCAGTCATCTGCACGGTTCCCAGCGGTGCGACCATCAACTCGTCGACCGGCGCCTTCAGCTGGACTCCGACCGAGGCTCAGGGCCCCGGGACCTATCGCTTCTTCGTCAAGGTCTCCGACAACGGCAGCCCGATCCTCTCGGATGACGAGGAGATCACGGTCACCGTCAACGAGGTGAACGTTGCACCTGTGCTGGCCGCGATCGGCAACAAGTCGGTCAATGAAGGCAGCAACCTGAGCTTCACAGCCACGGCAACGGACGCGGACGTGCCCGCCAACACCCTGAGCTTCAGCCTGGTCAACGGCACCACCGGCTGCGGTCCGTCAGTCATCTGCACGGTTCCCAGCGGTGCGACCATCAACTCGTCGACCGGCGCCTTCAGCTGGACTCCGACCGAGGCTCAGGGCCCCGGGACCTATCGCTTCTTCGTCAAGGTCTCCGACAACGGCAGCCCGATCCTCTCGGATGACGAGGAGATCACGGTCACCGTCAACGAGGTGAACGTTGCACCTGTGCTGGCCGCGATCGGCAACAAGTCGGTCAATGAAGGCAGCAACCTGAGCTTCACAGCCACGGCAACGGACGCGGACGTGCCCGCCAACACCCTGAGCTTCAGCCTGGTCAACGGCACCACCGGCTGCGGTCCGTCAGTCATCTGCACGGTTCCCAGCGGTGCGACCATCAACTCGTCCACTGGCGCCTTCAACTGGACAACCTCGGACAACGGGACGTTCCGCTTCAAGGTCCGCGTCACCGACAACGGCAGTCCGACCCTCTCGGCTACCGAGGAGATCACGGTCACCGTGAACAACGTGGCACCGACGGTCACCGATCCGACAGTCACCGTGAACAATGTCAGCGGCGACATCGTTGCCACCATGAAGTACGCCGATCCGGCACCGCCGACACACAAACGGCAACCTTCGAATACCGTCTGAACGGAGTGCTCGTCCATACGACCACCGCCGGTGGCAAGGCCCCGTCCACGACCCCGGCGCTGGTGGCCGACACATACCAAGCTGATCCTGGCTGCTACACGGTCCAGGTGACCATGTGGGTCACCGACAAGGATGGCGCCGCTTCGAACAAGCCAGCAGTGACAAGCCGGCGCGTCGAGCGTGACTTCTACCAGGCAGGCTTCCGGGCTCCAATCGTCGGCAATGAGCGGAACATTGCCAAGTACGGCAATGTCGTCCCGGTCAAGGTCATCCTGACCAGCATGTGCTCCCCGGGGACGACGGTGACGCCCACCGAGCTCCACGTTACGGTGGTCAAGGGCAACGTAACCGATGATGACGATCGCGGACGACGTCAACCCGATCATCGACAACGTGAACAATCCCGACACCGGTTCGCGCATGCGCACCGTCGACAGCATGTACATGTACAACCTGACCACGAAGAACAACGGATTCGTCGCGGGCCAGGACTACACGATCCGGATTCGGGCTGGTAGTTCAACTGGACCGATCATCCTGAAGGCTCTGTTCCAGCCCAAGAAGTAGCTCCGAGCCGCTACTAATCCCGAAGGGCGGGCCGTATGGCCCGCCCTTCGGCGTTGCCCGGGCGATAGCATCGGCCGATGGCAATGACCACGCGCGGGCTGGTGTTCGGAGGAGCCGGGCGCCCGCTCGAGATCGAGGAGCTGCTGCTCGACGAGCCGCGGAGCGGCGAGGTGCTGGTTCGGATGGTCGCCTCGGGCGTGTGCCACTCGGACCTGCACGTCGTGGACGGGGAGTGGGATCGGCCGGCGAACGTCGTGCTCGGGCACGAGGGAGCCGCCATCGTGGAGGCGCTCGGGCCGGACGTTCCTGATGGGTCGCTTCGCGAGGGTGACCTCGTGGTGCTGGCCTGGACGGCGCCGTGCGGCAGCTGCGGGGCCTGCAGCCGCGGCGAGCCATGGCTGTGCAGCGAACCCCGCGGCAGCGGTCATCGGCTGAGGGAGGAAGACGTTCGGCTGCGCAGGACCGATGGCACGCCGATCGGTGTCTACTCCGGGATCGGCACCTTCGGCGAGCGCCAGGTCGTGGCATACCAGGCCGCGATCCCGATCGAGTCGGGCACGCCGCCCGAGATCGCCGCGCTCATCGGCTGCGCGGTCACGACCGGCTTCGGCGCGGTGGTGAACACCGCGGGCGTGCAGCCCGGCCAGAGCGTGGTCGTCATCGGTGCCGGTGGGGTTGGCCTGTCGGCCGTCATGGCTGCCCGCTTCGCCGATGCCGGCATGATCGTCGTCATCGACAGGAGCCCGGAGAAGCTCGAGCTGGCCCGACGCGCAGGCGCCACGCATGTGCTCCAGCCCTCGGAAGCCGATGCGGTCATCGACCTGACCGATGGTGGAGCCGATCACGTCCTCGAGGCGATCGGCCTGACCGAGACCGTCGAGCAGGCGATCGAGCTCGCGCGACCCGGCGGGATCGTGACGCTGGTGGGCATGACGCCGCAGGGCCAGCGTGCCTCCTTCGATGTCTATCGGTTCGTCGAGGATGGCAAGCAGATCCGCGGCTCGAACTATGGCTCGGCGACGCCGGCCGTCGACTTCCCGCGGATCGCCGCCCTCTATGCGGAGGGCCGCCTGCCGCTCGACCTGCTCGTCACCGAGCGCATCGGCCTCGAGGGGGTGGAGGGGGCGCTCGATGCAATGCGTCGCGGCGACGGCGCGCGACGGGTGGTCTTGTACCGATAGGAGGATGAGCCGATCGCCTGCGGCCAGAGGGGCTGAACGCGGCGACCGGCCCATTGGGGACGCTACGCCAGCGGTCAAGAAGGTCGGCGTTTGCTGGGCCGGCAAGCGAGGTTAAGCCGGCGGCCGTCGTGCCTGGGAGGGAATGGTCGTGCCGTCCGATGCTGCCGCGCCGAGGACGGCGTCTTCTGCGGTCCACTCATGGTCACGGCCACAATTGGGACAGACGAGCACGACGTGCCCTTCGGTGTCCAGCTCGTCCAGGCTGTCGGTGTCGATCCCGACGGGTACCAGGACGCCGGTGGTCGGACATTCGATGAGGATCGGTGCCATCGGCCCCTCCTCGTTATGGACACGTATTGTGCACCTGCCTCGTCGGCTAGGCGACACGGTGCGGACAGCCTTCGGGATTGCGAGAGTCAGTTTGCGTTTCCGCTCGCCTGCAACGCCGACAGCAGCTTCGCCTCGAGGTCATCCACCGCGAAGGGCTTGATGAGAACCGGCACGCCGAGCTCGTCCAGACGGCGAATCAGCGGCCGCACCGTCTCGGGGGCGCCTGTGCACAGAATGATCGGAACCTCGCGCGTTCGTGGGTCGCTGCGCAGCTCTTCGATGATGCGCACGCCATACGCATCCTCGCTTGGACTCTGGAGATCGACCAGGAGCGCATCTGCGCCCACCTCGCGAACCGTGTGCGGGCCAGAAGTGACGGTCATTTTGGTCACAGGCTTATGCCCCATCGATTGGAGAAGCGACTCGTAGGTGTCGAGCATGTCGGCGTCGTCATTGATGACCAGTACGGTTGCCATGCCCCGGCCAAAAGCACGCCCTGTGCCGGATCGTCGTGGGCATGCTGCTTGCTTTTGGCCGCTGGCGAAATCGAGCACATGGGGGATGCGTAATGAGCGTGGTGCATGACGAGCGGGCAGCACACTCGGCCGAGCCGCGTGCCCGTCGCCGGACTCTGTTGCGACGGCTCATGGTCGTGTGCCCGGCGACGGGCCATCCAACGGACACGGGGTTCGAGCTGTCCGGCGTGCCCAGGGTGTCAGCCCGGCCGCAGATCCTGGTGGACTGCCTCGAGTGCGGCCAGGACCACGAGTGGAGAATCGACCAGGCGTTTCTTGGCTAAGGAGGGTGTGCCATGAGCCGGGTATGGCGTGACTATGGGCTCAGCATCACGCTGGTCGGCCTGTTTCTGCTGAGCTGGGCGCTCCAGACGTGGATGGGATGGAGCGAGTTCATCGCCGAGCAGCAGCAGCACGGGCAGGCCGCCCAGGCGTTCGGTCCGGACGGCTATTTCTGGCGGTGGGGTCAGGCGACCTTCGAGAACTGGCAGTCCGAATTTCTGCAGGTCTTCGTGTTCGTCCTCCTGACCACCTTCCTGGTCCACAAGAACAGCCATGAGTCGCCGGACAGCGACTACGACACGGAGGCGGCGTTGCGGCGGATCGAGGCGAAGGTGGATGCACTGGAGAAGCAGGTGGCGAAATGACTGAGCGGAACGTGACGGAGGACGAGGTCCGCAACGAGCACCTCAAGGAAGATGAATGCGATAGCGCAGTGGGCCTACCTGTTCGGCGTGCTGATCGGTGGGTTCCTGTTGATGGTGGGTCTGATCGCATTGCTTGGAGCCAGCGCCGGGTGACATCAGGGCGATCGGTCGTGGCGAGCAGGGCACAACACTCCGGGTCGGTACCGATCATGCAACTGGATCTCGCGTGAACGAGAAGCAGGACCCGATCGATCGCCTGAATGTCATTGAAGGCGCCGACGCGGCATCGCTGGGCGTGGCTCCGGCGCCTGCGTCGGCGCCGGCCGAGCTCCAACCCGAGGATGAGGTCCGATTGCCTCCCGGGGCAGACTTCGATGCGACGCCTAACGACGCACGGAAGCCGTGGTTCACCTCACTGGCGGCGGAGAGCGAGCAGGCCGGCGTCGGAAACGATCCGCCCGACGAGCAGGAGCCGCGCTACCCGGATCGCGCCGAGCCTCACTGACGCGGCGTGCCTGCGTCGATCCGCATCGGATGCTCCGGGTGGCAATACCGCGACTGGCGCGGCCGATTCTATCCCGCCGGATTGGCCGCGGGCCGGTGGCTCGAGTACTACGCCGAGCATTTCGACACCGTGGAGCTCAACGCCAGCTTCTATCGCCTCCAGGCTGCCACCACGTTCCGCGCGTGGAGCCGCCGGCTCCCGGACGGATTCGCCATGGCCGTCAAGGCCAGTCGCTACCTCACCCACACCAAGCGCTTACGGGACCCGGCTGAGCCACTGGCTCGCCTGTGGTCGCGTGCCGAAGAGCTGGGCCCGCATCTCGGCCCCGTCCTCTACCAGCTGCCGCCACGCTGGAAGTTCGATGGCGAGCGGCTGATGGGCTTCCTCGACGCCCTTCCTGACCGACTGCAGGCCATCGAGTTCCGTGATCGCTCGTGGAACACCCCGCGGGCGTACGAACTTCTCGTCCAAGCCGGTGTCGCGCTGTGCCTCCACGACATGCCCGGATCGAAACCGGATCCGGCGCCGATCGGCCCATTCGTCTACGTGCGCTTCCACGGCGCAGGCCAGCGCTACGGAGGCCGATACGGGAGCGACACCCTCCGAGCGTGGGCAGATCGCCTCGAGGCATGGCGCGAAGGAGGGCTCAGCTCCTGGGTCTACTTCAACAACGACATCGGCGGCGAGGCGCCGCGCGACGCGACCCGCCTGCGAGAGCTGGTGGCTCGGTGAGTCGAGCCAGCGGCGTTCCGCTGGTATCGAACCTGCTTCTCGCTCCCTCCGCCGGCGATGCGCCCCTCGCCGCAACCCAAACCCGGACAGAGGAGGGACACCCATGACACTCCGCGTCGGCTACGCACTGTCGAGCGAAGAGCATCGCCCCGCCGACCTCGTGCGCAACGCCGCCCAGGCGGAGGAGTCGGGGTTCGAATTCGCGCTCATCAGCGATCATTACCACCCCTGGGTCGATGCACAGGGACACTCCGCCTTTGTGTGGACGGTCCTCGGCGGGATCGCGAGAGCGACCTCCCGACTCGAGGTCGGCACCGGCGTAACGTGCCCGATGATCCGGATCCACCCGGCGATCATCGCGCAGGCCGCGGCCACCACCGCGGACCTGTTCGACGGCCGATTCTTCCTCGGCCTCGGCACGGGCGAGAACCTGAACGAGCACATCCTCGGCGATCACTGGCCGCCGTACGACGAGCGGCGCGAGATGCTGATCGAGTCGATCGACATCATCCGCGGCCTCTGGAAAGGCGAGCTGTACAGCCATCGTGGCGATCACTACATCGTCGAGAACGCGCGGCTCTACACCCTGCCGACAGAACCGCCGCGGATCATGGTCGCGGCGGCCGGACCGGAGTCAGCGACCCTCGCCGGCGAGCACGGGGACGGCCTCATCGTCACGGCTCCCGACAAGGAGACGGTCGGGGCGTATCGGGCCAGCTCAAGCGGCGGCCCCGTCTACGGCCAGGTGACGGTCTGCTGGGCGAAGACCCAGCAGACGGCAAAGGAGACTGTCCACCGTATCTGGCCGAATGCCGGCATCCCAGGCCAGCTCTCGCAGGAGCTGGCACTGCCGATGTACTTCGAGCAGGCAGCAAGCCTCGTGACCGCCGACATGCTTGCGGAGCAGATGCCGGTCGGACCCGCTCCCGAGCCGTACGTGGACGCAATTCGCGAGCTGGTGGACGCCGGCGTCACCGACGTCTACCTGCACCAGGTCGGTCCGGACCAGGCGGGCTTCATGGAGTTCTTCCGGAAGGAGCTGGCGTCCGAGATCAAGGGACTCGCCTAGCCAGGCGGCCGTGATCTTCGACAGGTTCCATCGAGTTGCTAACCCTCGAGGAGGTCAGATGACGCACGCCGATGATCCAACGGTCATATTCGACGAAGGTCCGCGAGGCGGCGAGACGGACGCATCCGATACGCTGGCTCCAGTGATCGGTACGGGCAAGGAGGGCGGCGTCTACCAACGGACGGATGAGAAGCGAGATGGCCTCGTCGTCTACCGCTGGCAGCCCTTGAGCGAGGCGGAGGTGGAGGCAATCGTCCGCGGCGACATTCGAGCCAACCAGGAGCCAGAGCGTCCTCGATGACACGCTCAGCCAATCCTCGACGGCAAAAGGAGAGCCCGGACCGTGGGCAGGGCTCCGCGACTAGAGAGTCTTTGGCGGCTGCGGGGGTCTACAATCGTTCGGACGGGAGGCCGTGAAGCGCGGGTCCAGTGCCCTGGCCGCCCAAGTCGCCCGCGCCGAGCCAATGGCGAAACCGGCCCGTCCCAAGTGGGGAGGCTCTTCGCATGCGCCATCGCTCCGTGGTTTCACGTGCCCGAATCCTCGCGATCATCGCGTGTCCGGTCCTTCTGCTCCTGTTGCTCGTTGGTCCCGCGGCCGCCGCCGGCCCGTTCGGGACGATCAACGTGGACTCGGATGCCACCCTCGACCTCCACAGCGGCGCCGTCACCGTGAGCGGGACCGTCGACTGCACTGCCGCCGGCTCCATCGAGTTGGCTGCGTTCGCCAGCCAGGAGATCGGCCAGGCAACCGTCTTCGGGTCCGCGTTCGGCAGCGCCGTCTGCACCGGGGCGGGAGCGACCGCCGAGTGGCAATTGGCGATCTTCGGTGATTTCAGCCGCTTCAATCCCGGCGCCATTGACGTCTTCCTCGACGCCCAGCACTGCGCCACCGAGGGCTGCACCCCTGACCCGATCGAGACCCAGGTCGACGCGCGTCCGCTTGGCAAGGCGCCGCCACCGCCCACGCCGCCGACGAACGACGAGCTGGCGGGCGCGATCGCGCTGACCCTCGATGGGCCGGCATTCACCCAGGACACCTCCGCGGCGACGTCCGGCGTCACCGACCCAATCTGCCCCGAGATCCAGCCATGGGCCAGCCACACGGTCTGGTTCACCATCTCGGCCGGGACCGATACCGGCATCGAGCTGAACACGCTCGGCAGCAATTTCGACACGACCCTCCAGGTCCTCGACGGCGACACCGTGATCGCCTGCAATGACGACATCGAGCCGGGCATTGTTCGCCAATCGGACCTGGTCTTCGCCGCATCCGCGGGAACGACCTACACGGTCGTCGCCGGCAGCTGGGAGGACTCGCCTGGTGGCAGCCTCGTCCTCAACGCCACGAGCGTGGCCATTCCACCGCCGCCACCCCCTCCGCCGGCCGCACCCGCCAACGACAGCCCGACCGGCGCGTTCGTGCTCACGTTGGGCGTTCCATCTGTCCTGGACACCGCCGGCGCCACGGCAGGGCCGGAAGATCCGGCCGAAGGCGTCTGCGACTTCCCGGTCAACGGCGCGACGGTCTGGTATTCGCTGCCGATCTCGGCGGCCGACGTCGGCTGGATCCAGGTCGACACCCTGCCTAGCGACTATGACACGACGCTCTACGTGTTCGACGCCGCCGGGAACCTGCTGGCCTGCAACGACCAGGCGCAGAACACGAACCAGTCGCTCCTGGTCTTCCTGGCCGATGCGGGCACCTACACCGTGCTCGTCGGAAGCTGGGCGGGCCAGCCGGGCGGGAACCTGGTGCTCACGGCGAATCCGACGATCGCCCCATTGATGGTCGAGGTGACCATCGAGGCGTCGGCGCCGTCGACACGAAGACGGGCACTGCGACCGTCACCGGGACGGTCACCTGCTCCGTGGAAGCGTCTGGCGAGATCGGTGTGTCCCTCCTCCAGGAGGGGGGCCGCTTCGTCGCAAACGGCGGCAACTTCATGGAGGTCGCATCGTGCGGTCCGTCCACGACGGCATGGAGCATGGAGATACCGCGCGGAACCGCCAAATTCCAGGCCGGAACGGCCTTCGCTCACGTGGATGCCTTCTTCTCATCCGCGTCAGGCGAGAGCTCCACGTTCATCGACGCGGAGGTCCAGCTTCGGCCCGCGGGCAGCCTACGCTGACACCGGCCGATCTCGCCAAAGAGCCCGGACCGACTGGTCCGGGCTCTTCGCATACGGGGGAGGAACGTTGAGCTAGGGCTTGCCGTGGCCCCGGCCATTGCTGCGTTCGGCCTTGGCGGCTGCCTTCTCGGCCTTGCGCTCTTCCTTGGCGGTCAGCTCGGCGGTGTCGGCCTCGTCCGAGGTGGCCTCATCGTCGGTCGCGTCCTCGTCGGGAACCTCGAGGCCCCAGCAGATGTAGCGAGCGTGATCGCTGACCCATTCGCCGTGGTTTGCGACGTCGGCCTCGGCCTCGTCCTCGCCAGAGGTTGCCTTGTTGGCGGCCGCAGAGACGCATGCGCCGTGCTCGGCACCGGTCACGTCGGCTTCGTCGGCCTCATCGGCTTCATCGGCCTCGTCAGCCTCGTCAGCCTCGTCGGCTTCATCAGCCTCATCGGCCTCGTCAGCCTCGTCGGCTTCGTCAGCCTCGTCGGCCTCGTCGGCTCTCATCGGCCTCGTCAGCCTCGTCGGCTTCATCAGCCTCGTCGGCCTCGTCAGTTGGCTCGTCCTGGGCAAAGACCAGGGAGTGGACGAAGGCGGCGATTGTCTGGCCGCGGTTGCCATCGGTCTCGTCGGTCGGATCGGCGCCGAACGCCGCCGAGATCGACAGCGTGACGAGGAATGCCCCGCCGATGATTGCGAGCCATGTGGAACGGAACTTATGCATGATCGATAACTGCCTCCTGTTGCGACGCTCGGGGCAGAGCGGGCGCCGGGCCAAAGCGGCGCGGATATCGCGCCTGGAAGATGACCTTTCGAGTCTGGCAGCCGGCGACGCGCTTGGGGGCCGTACATGTGTCCCGAGGGCGGGTGACCTTCTGCGCCGTGTGAGCGTGGGGACGTTGCGCAGCGGCAACGCAGCGGATTCGGACCCGGGCGGCCAGGTTGTCTTGTGGGCTGACCCGTGGGGCGGGTCTTACGCGCGAAGAGAGGCTGAAACCGGGGAGCTCCGACGCGTTCTGACCCGTGGTGCGGGCGAAATGCGACAGAGCCGGCGCTCCTCCTCGCTAAGACCCGTGGGGCGGGTCACGAGGCGGCTGGTTCTCGGCTGACCCGTGGGGCGGGTCAACGGCCGGAGGAAGGGCCGAAACTGGCGAGCTCCGCCGCGATTTGACCCGTGGGTACGGGTGAAACGCGACAGAGCCCTCGCTCCTCCTCCCGTTGACCCGTGGGGCGGGTCAAACGGGTCAAACGCGCGCTAGGGACGGCTCCTCAGCGCTTGGCAGCGCCTCGCAGCAGGATGTCGATCGCATCCCGATAGCGGGCGCCGGACTGGTGGCGCCGGAGCCAGGCAAGGTAATCAGGATCGCGCTTCACGACCTCGCCCAGGGTCCATCCCTGGTAGCGCCCGAAGTCGAGCCGCAGGCCGGCGCCGTCGGAACCGAGCGGGCCGCGAGGCGCGCCATGGGTGGCATCCTCGGCCGGGGTCGGCGGGGGAGCACGTCGACGATCGTCCTCCCACTCCCGGCGCCTCACGGGATCTCGGACGACGGCGTAGGCCCAGTTCAGGTCGGTCATGCGGCGCTCCGCCTCCTCGTCCAGCGGCGCGGACGCGTCCGGGTGGACCCTGCGCGCCAGCACGCGGTAGGCCGCCTTCATGACGTCCGGGTCGGCATCGGGCTGCACCTGCAGGATCCGATACGGATCGCGCTTCTCCATCGGTCCGTCCTAGGCCAGTGCCCGCTCGACGACCTGGCGCAGCGCGGGCAGCGGCAGCGCGCCCTCGCCGAGCACCGCGTCGTGGAAGCGTCGGATGTCGAATCGGTCACCCTGGCGCTCACGGGCCTCCGACCGCAGCCGGAGCAGCTCCAGCTGGCCCAGCTTGTAGGCGAGGGCCTGGCCGGGGTACGCGATGTATCGGTCAACCTCGTTGGCCACGTTGTTGAGGCCGAGCGCGGAGTGCGTCCGACATGAAGTCGATCGCCCGCTGCCGCGTCCAGCCCAGCGCGTGGATGCCGGTGTCGACCACCAGCCGCGAGGCTCGCCAGGCGTCGAAGCTGAGGACGCCGAAGCGCCCGAGCTCGCTCGAGAGCAGGCCCATCTCCTCCGACAGCCGCTCGGTGTAGAGGCCCCAGCCCTCGATGTAGGCGGTGCTGCCATTGAAGCGCCGGAAGGCGGGGAGGTCGGTCAGCTCCTGCATGATCGCGAGCTGCAGGTGGTGGCCGGGGACCGCCTCGTGGAAGGCGAGGGCCTCGGCCTCGTAGCGTGGCCGCGTCTCCGGCGCGTAGGTGTTGATGTAGAACTGGCCCGGGCGGCTGCCATCGGCCGCGGGGTCGCGGTAGTAGGCGATGGTCGAGTGCTTCTCCTCGTGCGCCGGCATGACGACGACCTCGCACTGCGCCTTCGGTAGGCGACCGAACCATTCACCGATCGCGTCGTTCGCGCGCGCCAGCGACGCCCGCGCCACCTCCTCGATCTCCTCGCGGGTCGTGAAGTACAGGTCCTTGTCCTTGCGCAGAGCCTCCAGGGTCTCGTCCAGGTCCTTCGTGCCCAGCAGGCGAGCCCCCAGCTCGACGAACTCGCCGTCGATCCGCCGAATCTCCTCGAGGCCGATGGCGTGCACCTCCTCTGGGCTCATCTCGAGCGAGGTGTGCGCGCGGGCGAGCTTGGCGTACGCCTCGGACCCGCCGGGAAGGTGCGACAGCCCTGGCTGATCGTCCGATCGGGACCGCGGAGCGATCTCGTCCGCGACCACCGCCCGATAGCGCGCGAACGCGGGTCGGATCTCCTCGCCGATGACCTGGAGCAGCTGGTCGCGGATCTCGGGCGCCTGCTCGGCCGGCTCCATGAGCGGCCAATCGGCATCCGGGCGCGCGAGCAGCTCGTCCAGCTGCTCCGTCACCTTGGCGCACAGCGTGGCGACGCCCGACGCGCCCCTCGGCGGCCCCGCGCCGCAGGTTCTCGATGGCCGTGTCGAGGTAGGCGGGCATGGCGTGCCAGCGTGCGAGGAGCGCATCGGCCTCCGCCGCGGAGCGGATCGGCTGGAAGGAGGGGATGTTGAGGAGGTCGACCTGCGGGCCGTTCATCGGGTCGATGTTGAAGGCGCGGAGATCGGCGTCCATGACGTACCGCTCGACGATCAGCGCGTCCTCCAGCGCGGCGCGCGTCACCGGATCGGCGTCCTCGTCGAGCTCCGCGAGCCTCCGATCGAAGTCGTCGAGCCGTCCGCGCCACGCGTCGAGGACGTCCGGCGACTCGTCCTCGAGGCGGTCGTCGAACCGCCGGTCACCGATCGCGGTTGCGAAGGTCGGGTGGTGCTCGAGGACCTCGTTCCAGAAGTCGTCTGCGAGCTGGTCGAGCGCGGTGGGTGCTGCGGCGGTGGTCACCCGGTCATCGTACCGATGCGCCGGGTGGCGCGACGCCCCTTCGTTCCCTCAGCGGGGCATCTGGGTCGTGTGCGGGACGGGGCCCTCGGCGTCGTCCTTGTCGTCCTCGGGCGCCTCGCCCTCGGGGTTCATCGCGTCGCCGGCCTCGCCGAGGCTTGCTCGCTCGTCGGTGATCGGGTTCGGCAGCTCCTGATCTTCGAGCTGCTCGATGCTGTCCTGGGTGCGATCGGTGGTATCCATCGGTTCACCTCCTGCACTCGTTCCGATGCAAGTGGCGCGCCGGTCTCACGGCGTCATTTCGAGTGCGTTTGACCCGTGGGGCGGGTCAACGGGCGGAGGAACGACGGACCGCAGGCGTCTCCTCCGCGAATTGACCCGCATAACGGGTGGATCGCAGCGGAGCTCCGGCTCCTCCGCGCCTTGACCCGTGGGGCGGGTCAATCGCCGCCGCGAACCTGCCTCCTACGGCGTCATTTCGACGGGCACCGACTCCGGATCGGGCTGCCTGTTGAGCTGCGCGATCAAAACGCCCGCGATGACCAGCCCGGCACCGATGAGCTGGGGCACGCTCAGCACCTGGCCGAGGAACAGCCAAGCCAGGAGGGCAGCGAGCACCGGCTCGGCCGTCGTCGCGATGCCGGCAAGCGCCGATGAGATCCACCGGAGCGCCGCAACCACCAGGCCGAACGGGAGGAGCGTTCCAAGCAACCCGACGGCCACCACCCGCCAGGCGATCTGGGGATCGGCCAGCTGCTCGACCGGCCAGTCCCACCACGGGAGCACGACCGCCCAGATGATTGCCGCCACGCAGAAGCCAATGAAGAGCGTGGTCACCGGGTGAGTTCCCCTGCGGCCGGCCAGCTCCGCCGTAACCAGGTAGCCCGCGAAGGTGAGCGCAGCCGCGACGCCGGCGAGGAGACCCAACCCGTCCAGCGGTTGCTGGGCGCCGGCGAGCGCGCCGCTGACGAGCACGGCACCGATGAGGGAGAGCGCTCCGGCAAGCCAGATGGTGGGCTGTGGGCCGCGGCGGGCGATGACGGCCGTGCCGGCCAGCACCAGGACGGGTGCCGTGTACTGGATCGCGACCGCAACGCCGACCGGGACGCGATCGATCGCCACGTAGTACGCGAAGTTGACCGCCACGATGCAGGCGCCGAAGCCGATCAGCGCCGGGACCGCCACGCGAGGCGGGCGCATCAGGTCGCGGCGCGCCAGCAGCAGGTACGCGGCCAGCGGCAGCAACGCCACGACGACGCGCGCCTGCGCCAACCGCTCCGGGGCGAACCCGAGCTCGAACGCCCCGGCCGCAATCACCGCGTTGGCCGCCCAGCACGCCGCCGCCACGACGCACGCGAGCGTGGCCAGGAGGGTCCTGCTCATCGGGCGAGGCTAACCCAGCGGGGCTTCACCCGTGGGGCGGGTCAACGGACGGAGGAACGACCGAACCCGTGCAGCTCCTCCGCGATTTGACCCGTAGTGCGGGTAGATCGCGGCGGAGCTCGGGCTCCTCCGCGCGTTGACCCGTGGGGCGGGTCATCCCGCTTAGAGGACGACGATCGCATCGGCACCCGGATCCTGGCCTCTCGCGAGGGCAGCCATTGCGACCCGTGTGCTCATGGGAAACGATCGTTGGAGCGCATCGGTCGAGCGAAGGATGTCCCGATTGTGCCGCGAGTCGCTGACGAGGAGGATCATGCGGTCGAGCCCGGCGTCTCGCCGCTTCAAGTTGACGTCGCGATGCAGAGCCTGGATGTCGTCAAGCGCTGTCTCCGCCTCAACTCCGGTTCGAAGGGGCAACCCCGATAGGAACAGATCCAGTGCCCGGCGGTCGCGACTGCCGGGAATCGGCCACTCCCGATGGCACCGCACCGATGCAGGCAGGCGTGCTTCAAATCTGGCAAGCAAATGCAGGTGTGCGGCATCACGGACTGGCAGACCACCCGGAAATGCGCGCACCCAGAGGTCCAACCCGACGCGAGCTCAACAGCCTCGCCGCGTGCACGGTGGTCAACCATGGCGACTCGCCGCGCTCGACCCGGCCGACCTCGGAGCCGGATAGGCCCGCCGCCGCACCGAGTGTGTCCTGGCTGACGCCGGCCATCCGCCGAGCTCTGCGAAGCTCGGCGCCAAGCATCCTGTTCACCTCGCGCCCTCGTCGGGCGCCGAAATCGGCTGCTCGTTCGCGTGCTGGCATGGCGGGAATTGTCCGGCTCGGTTGGTTACTGGCCCGTTATCAGCGCATTTGACCCGTGGGGCGGGTCAACGGACGGAGGAACGACCGAACCTGTGGAGCTCCTCCGCGATTTGACCCGTAAGTGCGGGTAGATCGCAGCGGAGCCCGCGCTCCTCCGCGCGTTGACCCGTGGGGCGGGTCATCGGCCAGGGAACCAGGGGCTGCGAGGCGAAACCCTACTTCATGCCGCGCAGGCGAAGGAACTCGGCATTGGAGGGTTCGCGGCCCAGGAACGAGCGGACGAGGGCATCGCCGTCGCGGGAGCCGTTCGGCTCGAGGATCTCGCGGCGATAGTCGGCCCCGACTGCCGGCGAGAGCACCCCCTCGCGGGCGAAGCGGCCGAACATGTCGTCACCGATGACCTCGGCCCACAGGTAGCCGTAGTAGCCCGCGTCGTAGCCGCCGAGCAGGTGCCCGAAACCGGCAAGCATGAAGGTGCCCTCCGGGTACGGCATGCCGGTGACGGCGTACGTGCGGCGCAAAGCGGAATCGATGTCGGGCGCATCGGCCTCCGCGTGGAGCGCGAGGTCGATGGCGCCGTAGAAGGCCTGGATCCCGATCCGGACGCCCTCATCCACAAACCGGGCCCGCACCAGCTGATCCACGAGCTCGGTCGGGATCACCTCATCGGTCTGGTAGTGGCGCGCGAACCGCTGAAGGACCGATGCGTCCCAGGTCCAGTGCTCCATGATCTGGGAGGGGGCCTCCACGAAGTCCCACTCGGTCTCGGCGCCCGAGAAGCGCGCGAACTCGGCGCGGGTCAGGCTCATGTGCAGGATATGGCCGAACTCGTGGAAGAGCGTCTTGACCTCGCTGTGCTTGAGCAGCGCCGGCGTGTCGCCCGAGGGCGGCGTGAAGTTGGCGAGGATTGCGCTCACCGGCGTGACCCAGCTGCCGTCGCCGGCCCGATGCCCAACCTCCAGCGCGAACGCCGCCGCGTGCCCGAACTTCCCCTCCCGCGGATGAAGGTCGGTGTAGAAGTGCGCGATCACCGTCTCTGACGCCGTGTCGCGGATCTCGTACAGCTGCACCGACTCGTGCCAGGCGCCGCTGTCTTCGACGGGCACGACCTCGAAGCCAAGCACCTCGCCACTGATCGCGAACATGCCGTCGAGCACCCGCTCGAGCGGGAAGTACTCGCTGATCCTGTTCTGGTCGACGCCGTACTCGTTACGCCGCAGCGCGTCGTCGTAGTAGCGCCAGTCCCAGGCGGCGATCGGTCCGTCGTGGCCGTCCGCGTGGAGCGCCTTCGCCCAGCCGATCCATCTCGTTGCGGACCTGGTCGGCCAGCGGCGGAATCAGCTCCTCGTAGAAGGCCGCCACGCGCTCCGGCGAGCGGGCCATCTTCAGCTCCATCGCGTAGTGCGCCCACGTCGGATTGCCGAGCGATGCCGCCACCCGGCGGCGCAGGTCCAGCGCTTCCTCGAGGAGCGGCCGGTTCGCCTCGACCGCCTTGGTCCAGTTCTTCATGAACAGCTGCCGCCGCAGCTCCCGATCCTGCGCCTGCTCGAGGAACGGGTTCACCTCGGGGTAGTCCAGGCTGACCCGATACGTCCCATCGCGCTCGCCCGGCGAGAGGCGCTCGATGTAGGCGTCCGGCAGGCCGGCCAGCTGCTCGCGCGTGACCTCGATCCCGTCGCGGTATTCGTTCAGGTTGCGCTGGAAGGCGATCTCCACCTCGACGAGCCGGTTGCGCAGGCGTTCGAGCTCCTCGCGCTCCGCGGGTGAGAGCTCGTGGCCGGCGCGGCGGAAGTCTCGCAGCCAGTGCTCGAGCAGGCGAGCCCGCTCGCCCTCCAGGGCCTTTGCCTCGGGGGTATCGGCGAAGGCGCTGACGGCTTCGTACAGGTCTGAGCGGAATGCCACCGCGACGCGCCACTTGTTGATCCGTTCCTCGGCGTCGTTTCCTGCGTCGCGCACGGCCGGATCGGTGTGCACCTGGCCCATGAAGGCGCCCCGCCCATACGCCCGCACGAGCGCGGCGACGGCCAGCTCGAGCGGGAGCAGCGTCTCGTCGAAGGTGGGGGAGCCGGCGCTGGCGACAGCGCGGGTCACGAGCTCGTCGGCCAGCTCGATGGCGTCATCGGTCTCGGATCTGACGGAGTCGACCGTCACGGTGGCGTAGTCGTACAGCATCGCGGCATCGTACCCGCGAAGGCGCGCGGCCGCCGACATGCTCAGAGCGTGATCCCGTACTTCGCGCTCAGCTCATCGGTCCAGTCGTCGAGGATGGTGAGGCCGTAGGCATCGGCCAGGGCGTCGTAGCGCTTCGTCCATTCCGGGCCGTGCTCCCGCAGCACCGGCGCGATCTCCTCGAAGTAGCGCTCGAGCCCGCCCGGCATCACCACCTCGAGCACCCTGGCCGGCTGCTCCGAGAGGTTCCACATGGCGTGCGGAATGTCGCGCGGCTTGACCAGCCAGCTGCCGGTCGGCACCTCTTCGACCGTGTCGTCGCCCGATCGAAGGCCGATCGGTCCGGCCAGCACGAGCGAGAACTCGTCCTCCCGGGTGTGGATGTGCGGCTTGATGAGCGTTCGGGGCGGGATGGTCACCTCGAGCATCGAGAGCGCTCCATCGGTCTCGCCGGCGCCGATGCCGTACTTGAACACGACGTCGTAGAGCTCGATGCCGCGTGCCTCGTCGGGACGGATCACTTTCGGTTCCATCTGCACAGTCTGCCCGATTCGTCTGGCCGCGGGGCGCTTCACAGGCGCGCGACCCGCCCCACGGGTCAACGCGCGGAGGAGCGCGAGCTCCGCTGCGATCTACCCGCATTACGGGTCAATTCGCGGAGGGGCTCCACAGGTTCGGTCGTTCCTCCGTCCGTTGACCCGCCCCACGGGTGAAACGGCAGCGGATGGCGATTGAGGGTGGTGAACTGGCTCTTGTCAGCCGCCGATGAACCGACGCCGCATTCGATCGTCGCCGATGCGGAGGGTTCGCATGCGCGGCTGCGCGGCGCTGTTGGTGCTTCGGCCATACTGCGGGTGGTTTCCGGACCGCGCTTTCGAATCCGAGAGGGAGCACATGGACGTCCTCCTCATCACTTCGCGGATCATCCACGTAGGCTCCGCCATGATTTGGTTCGGAGGGGCGATCGTGTCGTCGTTCTTCCTACAGCCGACGGTCGAGGCGCTCGGGGTGCGGGCGCAGCCGTTCATGGAGCACCTCATGGTCCGGCGCAAGATGGGGATCATGTTCCCCGTCGTCGCTGGGCTGACGATCCTGAGTGGAGCCGTCCTCTACTGGCACGACTCGAACGGCTTGGAGGGGGCCTGGATCTTCACGCCGACCGGCATCGCGTTCACCATCGGCGGGCTCGCGGCAATCCTCGCCTTCGTGCTGGGCGGGATCCTGATCGGGCCTGGGGTCGCCGAGCAGACGGCCGTCCGAGGTGAGCTCGCCGCCAGCAACGCTGAACCCACTGCGGAACAGGCCGCGCGACTGGCGAGAGCTGAGGGGAAGCTCAAGCTGGCCGGCCGGATCGATCTCCCCCTGCTCCTCCTGGCCGCGCTCACGATGGCGGTCGCCCGCTACCTGTAGGGTTGGGGTGCTCAGGATGGGCGGCCCAGATCCGCCACTCGTCGGGGACGCCCTTGAGCGATGGGTTCCGCGGTCGTCGAAGGCCATCCCGGATCCTGCGACCAGGTTCCGCACCGTCTCGGACACGAGCACCTCCGACGGCGCGGCAAGGGCGGCGATGCGGGCACCGATGTTGATGGCCAGGCCGCCGGGCTTCCCGTTGACGAGCTCGCACTCCCCGGTGTGGACGCCGGCTCGAACGGCGAGGCCGAGTGGACTGGACGCCGCTGACGATCGACTGCGCTGCGCGGACGGCGCGACCGGGGCCGTCGAACGTCGCGAAGAAGCCGTCGCCGCGGTGTCGACCTCGTCGCCGCCGTACGTGCGATGACCGGGCGGACGACCGCGTGGTGGCGCTCGACGAGGGCTCGCCATTGAGCGTCGCCGAGCTCGCGGCTCGGGCGGTCGATCGACGATGTCCGTGAACAGGACGGTGGCCAGGACGCGGCGGAGCATGGCATCCTCCTCGCCGATCTCGTTCCAGGAACTGCGCGACCTCGGCGACGATGGCATCGCCGCGGTGGTACCAGTGGAGCCATGGATCTTCGCCGAGGTCGTGCTCGACGAGGCGCGCGCCCGGGATGACCTCGCCAGATAGCGCCGGCTCTCGGCGGTGAACAGCGAGCAGTTCGCCGGCCTGGGCGAGCACGAGCGTCGGGACGTGGATGCTCGGATAGATGGCGCGTGCGTCGGTGTAGCGGAACCGCAGCATCTCCGCGATGAGCCCGCCGGGCGGGATGGCGGCTCGCGGCGTAGCGGGTGAACCAGTCGCGCTCCTGGGCAGTCCTCCCAGTCTCCCCAGGCGGGTGTGCCCCACTCGTCGCGCACGAGCTGGATCTGCCGCTCGTACTCCTCGTCATCGGCCACCAGGCCCGCCACGGCTTCGGCGTAGGTGGCCGTGGCGTCGCAAAGGATCAGGCCGCGGGTGCGATCCGGGTAGGTCGCGGCGAAGATCGAGGTGATGATGCCGCACTCGTGCGTGCCGAAGACGCACGGCGCGCTCCGATTCCGCGGCGTCCATGACGCACAGGAGGTCGTCCGTCATCGACTCGAGCGGCGCGATGTCGAACGGCGAGAAGCGGTCCGAGCATCCCCAGCCGCGTCGGTCGGTGATGATCAGCCGCGAGTGTCGCGCCAGCCCGCGAAGGAAGCGGCTGAGCGCGGGCCCTCCCAGTTGAGATCGACGTGCGAGGCGTGCCCCTGCAGATAGACGACGTCGATCGGGCCGGGCCACGACCTGGTAGGCGAGCGAGACGTCGCCGTTCCAGGCGAACTCGTCTCGGGCGTGGCGGACATCGGGCCATGATGCTGAGGCTGCGGGCGCGCAAGGCGCTCGCGCGGGGCCTCGGGCCCGCCGGGGGGGGGGCGGGGGGGGGGGGGGGGGGGGAGGGGGGGGTCGACGCGCGCGCTAGGCATCCGAGGGGGGCGGGCTCCAGCTCTCCGCAAGCGCCCATAGCGTGGCCGATGCCATGAGGATGTCGTAGGCCGGATCCTTGATGTCGTAGTAGGCGTCGACGTCGCCGCCGACATGGCGAGCCAGCGCGCTCTTCGTCTCGCCGACCGCCGCGGCAGCCTCGGGGTGGGTCCGCAGGTAGTCGCGGAAGATGAGCGGGTAGCGCTGGTTGAATCGCCCCTCGACGCGAACGTGGATGTGCGTCGGCCGCTCACCGGGTGGTGGCTCGACCATCCGCTTCTCGAGGTCGTGGTCGGGCAGGTCCATGCCGGGCGGCATGTGGTCGCGCGTGTTTTCCGGGACGTTGACGAAGCCGGCCGCCGTCAGCAGCCCAACGGCGGCGTCGAGATCGAGGACGCTGACCTGCACGTCGATCACGTCCTTGGCTGCCAATCCGGGCACGGCCGTCGAGCCGATATGGTCGATGCGCAGCGCCGTGTCGCCGAGCGCCGACCGGAGCCGCCGCCCGAGTGCCGCGAACTCGCCCGGCCATCGGTCCTGGTAGGGGACGATCTCGATCACCGGGCGGGGTGTAGCGCGCTACTTCTTCTTCTTGTCGCCGGCGGTCTTTCCGCCCTTCGGCTTCTTGCCGTGGCTCTTCGAGCCGGGTCCCTTGTCGGGCATTCGATCGCCTCCTCGCATGTGTCGGAGGCTGAAGACTCTACTCACGATGAAAAGCCCCTGACAACCATTCGCGACTCCAGGGCCCAGGACGCCACGCGTCAGAGCGTGGGCGGCAGGCCGAATGCCGGGAAGAGGCCGGCGCCGAAGGTCGTGATCTCGGCGATGGCGCCGTGCTCGATGCGCAGGACGTCGAACTTGAAGGCCCGGAACTCGGAGTCGCCGGGGCGTCGGAGGTAGCTGGCGGCCGTCGGCATCCGGTTGGCCTAGGTCGGCACCAGCCGCCAGTCGCCGTCGCGCGTCTCCTCCGCAAAGGCCCGCTCCAGGAACGGCCCGATCGACGGCCAGCCCGTCGAACACCATCATGTCCGGCGGCATCGAGATGCGCAGGTCCTCCGACGCGATCGCCAAGGCGGCCGCCGCGTCGTTCCGCTCGTGCGCGTCGATGAACCGGTCGAGCAGCTCTCGTTCCTCGGCGCTGGGCTGCCCGGCCGACCACTCCGAGCGGCGCGCGGGCAGATGCTCCTGCATCGTCGCCCGAGCCCGCTGCACCGCACTGTTGGCCGCGGCCACGCTCGTCTCCAGCAGGCTCGCCGTCTCGACGGCGGGCCAGCCGAGGACGTCGCGGGCGATCAGCGCCGCCCGCTGCCGCGGCGGCAGGACCTGCATGGCCGCCAGGAACGCCAGCTCGATCGTCTCGCGGGCGACCACCACCGCGTCCGGCTGCTCGTCGCTCGGCGCGACCTCGTCGAGCAGCTGGTCCGGGTAGGGCTGCAGCCAGGCACCTCGGCGAAGGAGCTGCAGGGCCGTCACGCGGCGCGACCGCCGCCGGATCATGTCGAGGCACACGTTCGTCGCGATCCGGTAGAGCCACGCCCGGACAGCTCGCCGCCGTCGAAGCTGTCCCGGCTGCGCCACGCGCGCAGGAAGGTCTCCTGCACCGCGTCCTCGGCCTCGTCGAAGGAGGCGAGCATCCGGTAGCAGTGCACGTGCAGCTCGCGCCGGTGACGCTCGGTCAGGTCCGGTGACCGGCAGCCGAGTCGGCGGCGGTGGTCATTGCGGCCGTGTGTGCCCGACTTCCTGCACCAGCCACACGTTGCCGTCCGGGTCGCTGAACGTCAGGTAGGTGCCGTAGTCGACGCGCTCGGGATGGAGGCCCGGCGCCTGCCCCTCCGCTCCGAAGTGGAATGGCTCGCCGATGTCGACGCCTCGGCCCGCGAGCTCGTCGCGCGCGGCCTCGATATCGGTCACCACGAGGTGCAGCCCCTGGTAGGAGCCGGGCTCGGACTTCGTGACCCCGGTGCCGATGGTGATCGAGCACGCCGAGCCCGGCGGTGTCAGCTGGACGACGCGGAAGGCGTCGCCCGCGCGATGATCGACGTCCAGGTTGAAGCCCACCTTCTCCGTGTAGAAGTCCTTGGCGCGATCCACGTCCGAGACGGGAACCACCACGAGCTCGAGCTTGTAGTCCACGTTGCTTGCCTCCTGCTTGGTCGGTCACGATAGCGATTGCTACCAGGTGAAACGTCCGATCGGCCGAAAACTCATCGGTGATCCGATGAGCGACCGCGCCCGCTAGGGATCCGAGGTAGGAGGTGACCCCGTCGAGGAACTGCGACAACCGACGAAGGACCCAGCGTGTCGCGAGGGCCGTCACCACGAGCGGCGGTCCGAACGCGAGCACAAGGGCCATGACCTGTCCCACGCCCTCCGCGGCCGGGAGCCCCTCGTTCGGACCGATCGGCAGACCGAGCAGCCTCCCAACGACAGAGAGCAGACCGCCCCACAGTGCCGAACTGACGAGGAGCACGACCAGCGCCGATCGGCACGATGACGAGCATCATCACCACCCAGCGGAGCCGCGTCGACAGCACAACCACGGCGATGAAGCCGAGCAAGCCGACGGCGACATGGCCCACGGCCGACGAGCGAAGTCCCCCAGGCGATCAGGACGCTTGGGCCGATCGCCGGGCATCGGACCTCCATCGGTAACGTCAGCCTGCCGATGATCGGTCCGACGTCAAGCACGAAATCCGGCCGAAAGGGACGCCGCCCGGTTCGCGCTTCCGGTGCGCCGCGCCGATAGGGATTCGCAGCGGCTACCATCGAGGCAACCCCTGGACAGCCGTTTGGAGATCTCGACGTGAACCAGCGACAGATCACCGGCCTATCAGGCGACAGCCGCGATGTCGCCCAGCAGACGCTCGACGCCCTGGCGGCCGGCATCGCCGGCTCGACCCTCTATCCCGAGGACGAGGGATTTGCCGATGCGACCCTGCTCTGGAACGGGATGATCACGAAGCGGCCGGCCGTCGTGGTGCGGCCGGAGAGCAACCAGGACGTGGTCGAGGTCGTCAACTTCGCCCGCGAGAACGAGCTCGAGCTGTCGATCAAGGGCGCCGGGCACAACATCGCCGGCCTCGCGCTGTCCGACGGCGGCATCACGCTCGACATGTCGGGGATGAAGGGCGTCGACGTCGATTCCACGTCCATGCTGGCGCGCGTCGGCCCGGGCTGCACGCTCGGCGACGTCGACGCTGCCACGCAGGAGCACGGGTTGGCCACCACCCTCGGCTTCGTGTCGGCCACCGGGTGTTGCGGGGCTCACGCTGGGAGGCGGGTTCGGCTACCTGACGCGGCGGTTCGGCTGGACGGTCGACGACCTCGAGCAGGTGGAGGTCGTGACCGCCGACGGGACCGTGCGACGCGCGTCGCGCACCGAGAATGACGACCTCTTCTGGGCGCTGCGCGGCGGCGGCGGAAACTTCGGCGTGGTCACCGAGTTCGTCTTCCGGCTGCACGAGATCGGCCCAGAGGTGACGGCCGGCCTGATCGCCTGGCCGGCCTCCGAGGCCGATGCCGTCCTGGATCTCTATCGACGGACGGCGGAGTCGGCGCCGCGCGAGCTGACCCTGGTGGTCCTCCGGCGCAACGCGCCGCCCGCCCCCTGGGTGCCGGCGGAATTCCACGGCCTGCCGATCATCGTCATCGTCGCCTGCCACTCCGGGACGCTCGAGCAGGCGCAGGCCGACCTGGCGCCGATCAAGTCCCACGGCCAGCCGCTGGCCGACCTGATCGTCGTCAAGCCCTATCTCGCGCAGCAGTCGATGCTTGACGCGACGCAGCCGAAGGGCATGCACTACTACTGGAAGTCGGAGTTCCTTGCCGGCCTGAGCGACGACCTGTTCTCCGCCTACAACGCGCAGTTCGTGGATCTCAAGGCGCCGGCGAACCAGATGGTCCTGTTCCAGGTCGCGGGTGCCCTGAACGAGCACGCCGAGGACGACGGAGCGATGGGGAACCGCGAGGCCGCCTACGCGTGCGTGATCCAGGCCATGTGGCCCGGGGACAGCCCGGCCGCCGATGCCAATCGCGACTGGGTCCGGAACGCCTGGCAGGCGATCAAGCCGTACTCGACCGGCGGCAACTACGTGAACTTCCAGACCGATGACGAGGCGGACGACCGGACGGCGGAGTCGTACCGGGGCAACCTCGAGCGCCTCGAATCGGTCAAGGCCAGGTACGACCCGACCAACCTGTTCCGCGTGAACCGAAACATTCGGCCCTAGGTCGGTCGCGAGCTGCACAAGGAGACAAGGTGAATTTCAACAGCATCCTGATCGGGTCAGAGGATCCGAAGCGCCTGACCGACTACTACGCCAAGCTCTTCGGCGCGCCGGCCTTCGATCAGGGCGGCTACACGGGCTGGCAGATCGGCAGCGGCTGGGTCACCGTCGGCCCGCACGACCAGGTCAGCGGCCGCAACGCGCAGCCGGGACGCCTGATCTGGAACATCGAGACCCCCGACGTCAAGGCTGAGTTCGAGCGCCTCAAGGCTGCCGGCGCCACCGTCGTCAGGGAGCCATACAGCATGGATGAGTCCGATCCGGGCCTGATCGCGACCTTGGCCGATCCTGACGACAACTACTTCCAGCTGATGAGCCCGATGCCTTCGGGCGACTAGCTCCCGAGATCGAGGCGCACGAGCAGGCGCGGGAGGCCGGCGCTCCGCGCATCGGTCATCGTCACGCGGCGGAAGCCCGCCGCGTCGAACATCGATGCGATGCCGACGAATGCGAAGCCGGCGTCGACGCGGCGCCCGGCCGGGTCGATCGGGTAGGCCTCGACGCCCGGTGCGCCTGCCTTTCGCGCCGCGTCGACGACCCCCTCCAGCAGTGCGGTCGCGATCCCTCGGCGGCGATGCCCCGGCCGGATGCGGAAGCAGCCGATCGACCAGACGGGCAGGTCGTCGATGGCCGGAATCGTGCGGGAGTTGATGAGCCGCGTCGTCTCGGTTCGGACGCCGATGCCGACCCAGCCGACCGGGACGCCATCCAGGTAGGCGAGGAATCCGGGCGGCGGGGGACCGGACTTCAGCTGGCGGCGCAGCGTTTCGGGCCTGGACTCGCCGGTTGCGCTGGCGATGGCGTCCTTGCCGCGCCACGCCTGGCACCAGCAACCCTTCTCGCCGCTGCCGTCGAGCACGGCCTGCACGTCCGCCCATCGGTCGATGGTGGCCGGCAGGATCTCGGGCGCCCCAGGGTTGGCCATCGGTCAGCGGGTGATGTCCACCACGCAGAACCGGTTCCCCTCGGGGTCGGCCATGATCACGTAGTCGGCGTCGGGCGGGCGCTTGTCCCACTGCACCTCGGTGGCGCCCAGCGAGATCAGCCGCTGGACCTCGCCTGCCTGGTCCTCGGTGTACAGGTCGAGGTGAATCCGCGGTGGCAGCGCCACCACGGAACGATGCTCGTCGAGCGAGAGGTTCGGGCCCACGCCGTCCCTCGGGCGCAGCAGCATGAAGTCGTCGTCCTCCGCCTCCGCGCGCGGGACATAGTCGAGCGCGGCAGCTCCAGAACGCCGCCTGGCGCTTGAGGTCATCCACCCGCAGCACGATCGAGCCGACGCGAAGCACGGAACGGAGGTTAGCGGACCCCAGTCCGCCCACCACCTCATCGGGGAGGGCTATGCTGCTCCTCGATGTCCGAGATGCTCGAAATCGATCCCGCGGTGCCGCCGAGCGGGCCGGGCTGCGCCGAGTGCCTCGCCTCGGACGGCTGGTGGTTCCACCTGCGGCGCTGTGCGGCCTGCGGCCACATCGGCTGCTGCGACTCGTCGCCATCGCAGCACGCCAGCCACCATGCCGTCGATGCCCAGCATCCCATCGTCCGCAGCTTCGAGCCCGGCGAGGACTGGTTCTACGACTACCGGACCGATGAGGCCCTCGAAGGGCCACCACTGGCACCGCCCGAGCACCACCCGCTCGATCAGCCGGTGCCCGGGCCGGCCGGACGCGTCCCGCCGAACTGGGAGTCGCTGCCTCAACTGATCAGCCGGCTCGAAGGCGGAGCGCGCACGCTCGGATGGCACGCTCGGGCAGCGGAATGCGAGCCGATCCATTGGTCCACAGCGTCGCCCGCGCATCACCGGCTGCGCCCTCGCACCACACCAGCACCGCGCCGAGCCGCAGGTATCGCTGCTTGAAGCCACGCGCGCCGTCGAGCCCACGACTCGCGAAGAACGCATCGTCCTTCGCGTCGGCGCGGGATCGCAGCGCGCGCGTTGCCGCGGCGACGTCGAACGCATCGGCGCCGTCACCGTCGATGGCCACGATCACCGCGTTCGGGACGCTCGGCGGCAGCTGGCGCAGCTTCGCCAGCAGGGCGCCGTGGCCGGGGTGTCGCCCGCGCGTCGCAGCCTCGTCACCTCGAGGTTGAAGGCGCGCTCACCGCGGAAGGTGACCGTGAAGTCCGGCCCGGGCTTGCCCGATCCATACGCCTCGAACGCGAGCTCGATCCGCCGGTCCGCCAGCAGCAGGTGCGCCACGCGCAGCTCCGCCCGGACGTCCCTCCGCGCATCGGCGTCACGCGCGCCGCGCAGCTTCTTGCGGATCTTGTCGCGATGCGCCTCCGCGAATGCGCGGAAGCGCCTGGATTCGGCAAGCCATCCGACGACCTCCTCGGCCACGGGGTCGTCCAGGGAGCCATCGAACAGCTCGAGGGCCAATCGCTCGACCGATGTCCCACGAAGTGCCACCCTCGCCATGCGCCAAGCCTAGCGGTGATCGGCTAGGGTTCGACAGGCACGGGCGATGACTTCGATCGCCGATCGGACCCACTGAAAGGGAAGTTCATGGCGAGCTGGGGTGAATTCCAGGCGGCCGCTCCAGAGATGGCCGCCGCGGGAGAGCGAGGCGCTGTTCCGCTCCGGCAGCGGCGAGGGCCTGCTCACGACCGTGGCCGGCGACGGCCTGCCCCGCACGCACCCGGTCAACGTCGGCATCGTCGAGGGGCGGCTGTTGACCTTCGTCCAGGGCGCATCGGCCAAGGCCCGCGACCTCGCCACCGATGGCCGCTATTCGCTCCACGCGCATCTCGACCCGGACCGGCCCGACGAGTTCCTCCTTCGCGGCCGAGGGACGGTCATCACGGACGCGGCGATTCGCGCCAAGGCGGTGGCCTCCTGGCCGTTCAACCCCGCTGACTCGTACCCGCTCGTCGAGCTCGACATCGAGCATGCGCTGTTCGGCGACCGATCCTATCTGCCGCGGCACACCTTGGCCGCCCAGCTAGTACACCTCCTGGCGACCGAGCGCGGAGCCGCTGAGCCATGCCGCACACGATTCCCGGGTTCGAGGGCACGCTGATCGGTCCGGATGACGCCGCCTACGACGCTCATCGCGAGGTCTGGAACGCGGTCGTCGACCGCCGCCCGGCGCTCATCGCGCGCTGCACGAGCGCCGCCGACGTTGCGGCGGCCATCCGGCACGCCAGGCAGCGCGGGCTCGAGATCGGCGTGAAGTGTGGCGGGCACAGCGTGCTCGGCCTGTCCGTGCCGCACGGCGGCCTGCAGATCGACCTGACGCCGATGGACTCCGTGCGCGTCGATCCAGACGCTCGACGCGCATTCGTGGGCGGCGGAGCGCTCCTGCGGTACCTGGATCGGGCGGCCCAGGCGCATGGCCTGGCGACCACGGCCGGCAACGTGTCGCATACCGGGGTCGGCGGGCTGACGCTCGGCGGAGGCATGGGATGGCTCGCTCGGCAGGCCGGGCTGGCCTGCGACAACGTCGAGGCATACACGGTCGTGACCGCCGATGGCGAGACGATCCGCGCCACCGCGACCGACCACCCCGACCTGTTCTGGGGCCTGCGCGGCGGGGGAGGAAACTTCGGGGTGGTGACCGAGTTCGAGTTCCGGCTTCACCCGGTGGCCGGGCACGCGCTGGTGGTGGAGCTCACCTTCGACGCGGCCGACGCCGTTGAGCCGATGCGCCGCTGGCGCGACCTCCTCACCGATGCGCCGCGCGCAGGCGACCCTGACAGCCGATGCGGTCACGGTCGACGGGAGGCCAGTGGTGATCATCGGCTACGTCTGGGTCGGCGACCCGGATGAGGCGCTCGCGCTACCTGCCGACCATTCGCAGCATCGGCACCCCCCGTGACGAATCGGTGACGCCGATGACCTACCTGGACCTCCAGAGCATCGGCGACGAGAACCATCACCACGGGAAGCGGCGGTACTCGGCGGGGCACTACCTCACCGAGCTCTCCGACGCGGCGATCGACGCCTTCCTCACCCGCGGCACCAGCGGGGACGCCGACTGGAGCCGCGTTGCCGGAGGCGGCTTTCAGGCGTATGGCGGTGCCATCGGCGAGGTCTCCAACGAGGATTCCGCGTTCAGCCACCGCGACGCGATTGTCGAGTTCTTCGCCGGCCAGACATGGACCGATCCGGCCGAGGACGAGGAGCGCATGGCATCGGCTCGCGCGTTCGGCGCCGCGCTGGCGCCGTACGCCACCGGCGTCTACGTCAACGTGCTGTCCGAGACCGGGGAGGAAGGGGTGCGGCGGGCGTACGGTGACGCCAAGCTCGCCAGGCTGGCCGACGTGAAGCGCCGATACGACCCGGACAACGTCTTCCACCTCAACCAGAACATCACTCCTGCTGCTCCGTGAGGGCGAGCGGCTCGACGAGGAGCGTCAGCCGGTACCCAGCGCCCGCTCGAGACCGTCGAGGATCAGGTCGAGCCCGTACTCGAACTCGTCACCGTAGTCATAGCCGGGCTGCATGGCGTGCTCGGTGATGAACGCCGCGAGGTTGGGGTATGCGTTGAGCGGGAACGGCGCGAGCATCTCCTGCGCCACCTCGGCGATGTCGGTCGTGGACTCGAACGGCAGGTTCATCTGGGTCTGGGCGAAGCCATAGATGTAGCTGTCGAGGAGCGAGTAGGCGTGCGCGGCCATCGCCATATCGAAGCCGGCGGCGCGCAGGCTGCCGATGACGGCGTCGTGATGTCCGAGGTTCGCCGGACCGGGGGTGGTCCGCGACTCCATCAGGCCGGTTGCCCACCGATGCCGGGACAGGACCTCGCGAAGCGAGATGGCCCGATCACGCATGGCCGTCTTCCAGTCAGTCCCGACCGGCGGGGGATCGATCTCGCCAAACACGAGGTCGACGATGCCGTCGACGATGTCGTCCTTGTTGCGCACGTGGCGATACAGGGCCATCGGCCCAACGCCCAGCTCCTGGCCCAGCGTGCGCATGGTGAGCGACTCGAGCCCGCTCGCATCGGCGAGGTCGATCGCGGCGCGCATGACCCGGTCGCGGGTCAGGGGGACTCGCCGGTCGGCCGGCGCCTTCGCCTGGGTTGTCATCGGCTCTCCTAGCGTACTACGTAAACTTCGCGCTTGACGCCCTGGTGTGTACGTCGTAGTGTACATCATACGCTTACAAAGTACACATTCACACAGAGGAGTCCATCGTGAAGGCGATCGTTCAGGACAGGTACGGCACGGCTGCAGTGCTGGAGCCGGGTGACATCGAGATGCCGGAGATCGGCGACGACCAGGTGCTGGTTCGCGTCGCGGCCGCCGGGGTGAACCCGGCCGACTGGGCGATCATGAGCGGCCTGCCGTACGTCGCCCGACCCGTCTATGGGCTGCGCCGGCCGAAGAGCGCGGTTCGCGGGACCGATGTCGCGGGGACCGTCGAGGCCATCGGCAGCAGCGTCACGCGGTTCAAGCCGGGTGATGAGGTCTTCGGATCGGCAAACGGCTCGTACGCCGAGCTCGCGGCCGCCGCCGAGAACCAGCTCGTGCTGAAGCCCGCCAACCTCACGTTCGAGCAGGCCGCGGCCGTCCCGATGGCCGCGCAGGTCGCCCTGCAGGCCCTGCGCGGCGTGGAAGCCGGCCAGAAGGTCCTGATCAACGGCGCATCCGGCGGTATCGGCACCTTCGCGGTGCAGATCGCCAAGTCGCTCGGTGCGGAGGTCACCGCGGTGGTCAGCACCCGAAACCTGGACCTCGCGCGATCGATCGGTGCCGATCACGTCATCGACTACACCCGGGAGGACTTCACAAGGGCCGAGTCGCGCTACGACCTCGTCCTTGACAACGTCTCGAACCACTCGCTGTCCGAGCTTCGCCGCGCACTCACTCCGACCGGGATCCTCGTGCCGAACGGTGGAAGGTTCGACAAGCGATGGATCGCCAGCGGCGGCCGTGTAATCATGGGGATGGTGATGTTCCGATTCGTGAGCCAGACCCTGCGGACGTTCGTGATGTCGACGAAGCTCGACGCTCTTCTCGAGCTCAAGCAGCTGATCGAGGCAGGCAAGCTCACGCCGGTCATGGATCGCGCCTACCCATTGGCCGAGACCGCCCAGGCGCTCGACCACGTCGGCCAGGGCCACGCTCGGGGCAAGACCGTCATCAGCATGAGCGCGCCACCGGTCGCCTCTCACCCACGTCCGGCGGACGCCGCGGTTCCGGCGGCACCCGCGATCGCGGTGGCGTCATGACGGCCAGCACACCGGCCGCCTCGGCGCCCTACGCCGCGCGGATGACCATCGACTACCCGGAACGGCTCGATCGGCTGACCACCTTCCTCCGATTGATCTGGGCCATCCCGATCCTCGTTATCCTGAGCCTGCTCACCGCAACCGGAAACGAGACCGTCGTCACCGAGGCCGGCGAGCGGGTGGTGAACACGGGCGGGGGAGTCTCCGCCGGCCTGTGGTTCGCGACGCTGCTCATGATCGTCTTCCGGGTGCGCTATCCCCGATGGTGGTTCGACTTCGGCCTCGAGATGACGCGATTCGGGTCGCGGGTGGGCGCCTACCTGGCGCTCCTCACGGACCAGTACCCCTCGACCGTCGACGAGCAGTCGGTGCACATCGAGATCGACTACCCCGACGTCGAACGCGATCTCAATCGGTGGCTGCCGATCGTGAAGCCGATCCTGGCGCTGCCACACTTCCTGGTGCTCATCGTGCTGCTGGTCGCCGCGGTCGTCGCGGTGGTGATCGCGTGGTTCGCCATCCTCCTCACCGGACGCTATCCACGACCGCTGTTCGACTTCGTGGTCGGGGTGGGCCGATGGTGCCTGCGAGTCGGCGCCTACACGTTCCTGCTCGTCACGGACCGCTATCCGCCGTTCAGCCTGCAGTAGCTCGGCTGGGAACCTCCTGGAGCAGCCACGTGTTGCCGTCGGGATCGGCGAAGTTCGCGTACGACATGTAGTCCCCGTGGTCCGGATCAGCTCCGGGCGCCTGCCCCTCAGCTCCGTAGTGGTAGATGTCGCTGATCGGAATGCCGCGCTCCTTCAGGTCGCGATGCGCAGGCTCGATGTCACTCACCACCAGGTAGGTGGACCGATACGAGCCGGGCTCGGCCTGCGGGAAGCCGGTGCCGAACGTGATCGAGCAGTCGGATCCGGGCGGCGTCAGCTGCACGACGCGCATCCCGGGCGCGGGCTCGGTGTCGACGTCGAGGTGCCAGCCGGCCTGCTCGTAGAAGGCTTTCGCGCGGTCGATGTCGGCGACGGGGAGCGTGATCGCTTCGATGCGGTAGTTCATCGGCCCAGTTTGCTTCATCCCTTCGCGCCCGAACCAGTCGGTTTTCTCACCAGGTGATCGGTATGCGGTTCCGCCCGCCTCGAGCTGCCCGAATTCTCACCAGGTGACCGCCAGCGCCCCGTTTTGACCGTTCGCATGGGCCGATCCGCCTAACGGTCATGCGATGAGAATTTGGCATCATCACAAGCAGGCAGAATTGATCAGGCGTCTCCGAGCGCGGCCGCACGATGAAGGAGTCTCAAATGACTGACGCGAAGTCGCCGCTCCCTCCCGCCCCGCTGGGTCGTCCGCACCTTTTGGGTCGTTCATCGGGCGATCTACCGGCTCAGTCCGGGTCGGTTCGGCCTGTGGCCGGCAAAGCCGGGCAAGTGGGGGACGATGCGTCTCCACACCACCGGTCGGCGCTCTGGAAAGAGCCGCGCGGCCATCCTCGGCTATTACGAGGACGGCCCGAACTACGTGACGCTTGCCATGAACGGCTGGGCGGCACCTGAGCCTGCGTGGTGGCTCAACCTCCAGGCGCATCCCGACGCCACCCTCGACCTGCCTGATCGTTCGATTCCGGTGCGAGGACGGGCAGCCGAGGGCGAGGAGCGAGAGCGGCTCTGGGCCCGATGGCAGGAACACGGCGACGACGTCGACGGCTACGCGACACGTCGGCCGACCGAGACCGCGGTCGTCGTCCTGGAGCCCGCCTTCTAGGAGACCACCGTCGACCACCAGCTGGGGTCCGGACGAAACGGGGCCGCCGGCCTTCCGGTGGCTGGGGTCTCGAACCGATACACGAGCCCGGCCTGCGGGTCGGCGCGGCGCTGGTCGTCGGTCCAGTGCTCGGTGGCGGTGGTGACGTAGAGGCGGTGCAGGCCAGGGCCCGCGAATGCGCAGCTCGTGCTCTGCGCCGCCGGCACGATCAGCTCCTCGCGCAGATCTCCATCGGCGGTGTACCGATGGATGCGCCCCGCTCCCCAGATCGCGACCCAGAGGTCGCCGGCGGCGTCGACGGTCAAGCCGTCCGGCGTGCCCAGATCGGGTGCGATCCGGATGATCACCCTGGCGTTCGAGATGGTCCCCCGATCGGCGTCGAAGTCGAACGCCTGAACGATGCGCGGGCCGCTGTCGGCGAGATACATCGTGCGGGCGTCGGGGCTCCAGTCGAGCCCGTTCGAGGTGGTCAGGCCATCGAGCATCTGCTCCGTGCCTCCGTCGACGACCGAACCGATACAGGCCGGCAGCCCCCGGACGATCGCTCGTCGTGCCCGCCCAGAACCGCCCCGCCGGATCGCAGGCGGCATCGTTCATCCTGGTGCCCGGCGGCGCGAGGCCGGCGAGCGGTGCGGATCGTTCCGTCGACTGACAGGTGGGCGATCCCTCGATCGGCGGCGAGCAGCCATCCGTCATCGCCTTCGATCGGCGCGATCGCGCCGACGGTCCCCCCGACGTCGTAGGTTCGAACCGGGATGAGGCCGCCGTCATCGGCGATGCGGTCGCGGTAGACCCGCCCGGCGAGGATGTCGACGCGCAACAGCTCGCCGCGCCGTGCATCCCACCGGGCACCTTCGCCGAGCAGGTTCTGCTCGGTCGTGCAGGCGATTGCGCTCGCCAGTCACGCGGTGGTTGCCACCTCGGCGCGCCCATGAGACTTCGCGACGTCGCCGATGATCTGCGCGAGCTCCTTCGGGCGCGACCACATCGGCCAATGGCTGGTCGGCAGGTCGACCCAGGTCGCGTTGCGCAGCTCGGGGATGCCCGGCGAGGAATGCCCAGTCCGGATGCTCCCTGGCGTAGGTCTGGTACTGCTCGGCGGTGAACCCGGTGCAGATCAGGGTGCTCGGGATGTCGCGGCGCGCGTCGTTCGTGAGCTCCACGCTCTCGCGGATGAGGCTGCCGGGGACGGGCACGGCGCGCTGGCGGAAGGTCTCCTTCTGCTCCTCGCTGAGCCCGTCGAGGTTCTCCTCCTCCTCGATCTCCTTCCACACCATCGGCTTCTCGGCGTCCGCGAAGTCGGGATCGAGGGCGCCCTTGCCTGGCGCCGTGTCGACGTAGACGATCGCCGCGATCTTCTCCGGCACCCGGTCGCTCGCCGCGTAGCCGCTGAAGCCGGTCGCGCTGTGCAGCGCCAGGACGGGCTTCGCGGGCGCCGCCTCGACTGCCGCGACGATCGCGTCGACGTGATCCTTGAAGGAGATCCGCGAGCGATCGGCATCAGCCGATTCGAGGCCCGGGAGCGTGATGGCGGTCACGTCGTGGCCATCGGCGCGAAGGGCCTCGGCGACTTCGTCCCACGCCCAGGCGCCCAACCAGAAGCCGGGTACCAGGATGATCGGTGCAGCGTTGTCAGCCATCGTGTTCCTCATTGCTCTTGGGTTTGTCTGCATCGAAGTCGACCCGCATCACCGCCCGACGGTGGGATCGGACGCCGCCACCTCCTCGAACCCGGCGACGGCGAACATGCTGAGCGTCCCCATGTGGAGCTCGCCCCACGTGATGTCCGCCCCCGGTTGGGTGATCATCGGGTAAGCCTCGAGCGCGCGAGCCCCGCGTTCACGGGCGAAGTCGATGCTTGCCCGAGCGAGCGCATAGCCGATGCCCCGGCGCCGGAATCCAGCCCGGGCGAAGATGCAGGTCACTGCCCACACGCTCTCGTCGCCCTTGTCCTCGGCGCGGCCCTCCCACGGGATGCGGTACACACGCAGCAGGCCCTCGTAGGCCGGGCGTGGCTCGACGGCGCACCAGCCCACGGGCTCGCCATCGAGATAGGCGACGAGGCCGCTCGTCGTGGCCGCGCGCGGCTGGCCACAGTTCGTCTGCGCCTGAAGACGCAGAGCGCGCTCCTCGATCGGAAACGAACCGAAGGACTCGCGGCGCGCTAGCTTGAATCGCTGGCACTGGCAGCCCGCGGCGCTCCCGCGCCTGCCGAACACGGTTTGCAGGTCCTCGCAGCGCGCCTGGTTGGCCGGGACGATTCGGTAGCCGTCCGTCATGCCGACGCGGCGCTCGACGCTGTCCGTGTCGGCGCACTCCGTGCCCATCGAAGCATCCGCATCGCCTGGAGCGTGAGCCATCGGCTCGGCTTGTCGACGCGTTTCGCCGAGATCGACGACCAGCTCTTCGTGGAAGGCATGCTCGAGCGGCCATCGGCCCTCGGCGTCACGCTTGGATTCGACGATCTCGATAGCCTCGGCCATCCGCTCGTCCGGCGCGACCCCTGCCTTGCGCATGTGGTCGAGGGCGCGCAGCGGGTGGTAGTGCCAGCCAACCGGGAACTCGAGGTACAGCCAGCGAGGCTGCGCCAGCTCGCCGGTCGAGAGGCGGCGCAGGAGGCGCCGCTCGAGGAGGTATTCCTGGCCCCGGATGCGGGCAGCCGTCACGTCGGCGCTCGCTCCGTTCCTGTTCTCGTACTCGAGGAACCCTTCGAGCACGTTGATCGTGGTCTCGAACGAACCGCGCGTCGAGCCACGCTCCTGCTCGCAGTTCCAGCCGCCGTCCTCCATCTGCTCCGTCAGGAGCCGATCGACGATGCCGCGGACGTCCTGCCCGAAGTAGGCGCCGATGGACAGCGCCTGCCCGTTGATGCAGGGCTCGACCTCGCCGTCGAAGTAGTTCTGCCCTTCGTGCTCCCACTTGGCGTTGGCGCGCACGAGCTCGAGCGCCTGCCGCGCCTGCGGGCTGTCCGGGTCGAGGCCGAACTCCCGAAGCAGCAGCAGGGTTGGCGTCGTCGCGATCCACTCGGGGAAGTAGGCGCCGCCACCCCAGACGCCGTTCGGCGGCTGGGCAGCAAGCGCCTGGGCTCCCCATCCCTCGGTGGCCACCTTTGCCCGCTCGGCGGCGACCTCGTCGGGCGGCGCATCGGTCAGGTCACGCATGACCTGCCAGCGGATGGCGGGGTCTGAATCGAGCAGCCAGTCAATGACATTCATTGCGCCATGTTGCCGGATGTACATGACACCTTCCGGCAGGAATCCGCTGGAAGTGTCCGCTACGTCGCGTCAGCCGCTCGGAGACCGATGACGGCCACCGGACTCATCGGCCCGGAAGACCTTGACATGCAGGATTTACGCTGGACCGATGAGCAACGAACTATTCGTCGACGTCTTCGGGTGGCTAGCCCCTGGAGGACTCTTCCTGGCTACCCTCGGGGCGACAGACAGCCCGGACTGGACGGGTGAGTGGCTGGGCGGAGCAGATGTTCTTCAGCAGCCACGACGCTGACGCCAATCGGCAGCTGCTGCGAGCAGCCGGCTTTGACCTCCTGGTCGACGAGGTCGCGGTCACGCACGAACCGGAAGGAGACGTGAGCTTCCTGTGGCTCATCGGTCAGAAGCCGTCCGGCTGTTGTAAGACGGCGACGCTGCCCGGCAGCCGCGCTAACCTCCTCCTCATTACCTTGCCTGGAGGCGACCGATGCCTGAGCCACGAGTCATCCTGGACGGGCTTGCCTACGTCGAGTCGCCGCGCTGGCATGACGGCCGGCTGTGGTTCGCCCACTGGGGAACCGACGAGATCGTCGCGGTCGATCTCGATGGCAACAGCGAGGTCGTCGCACATGGTCCGGGCGGTCTCGGCTGGTCGATCGACTGGCTGCCGGACGGCCGTCTGCTGGTGACCGGGCCAGGGCTGCTACGCCACGAGCCCGATGGATCCGTCGTCCCGCACGCAGAGCTGGGCGCTCTCGCTGGCGACTGGAACGAGGTCGTCGTCGACGGCCGCGGCAACGCCTACGCCAACGGCGGGATGTTCGGGCCGCCGGATGGCGGTCCGTCGGGGATGATCGCCCTCGTCACGCCGGACGGCAGTGTCCGCCGGGTGGCCGAAGGGCTGGCCTTTCCGAACGGCATGGCCATCACGCCCGACAACCGGACGCTCATCGTCGCCGAGTCGTGGGCCGAAGGGCTCACGGCCTACGACATCGCGCGACGACGGCTCGCTCTCGGGGCGCCGCACCTGGGCGGCGACGCCCGGCGACCATCCCGATGGCATCTGCCTCGATGCCGATGGCGCCGTCTGGTACGCCGATGTCGGCAGCGCGCACTGCGTGCGCGTCCGCGAGGGCGGCGAGGTACTCGAGACGATCGGCCTCGATCGCGGCGCGTTCGCCTGCATGCTCGGCGGTCCGGACGGCCGGACGCTGTTCATGCTGGCGGCCGAGTGGCGTGGCTTCGAGCACGCGGACGAGGCGATCGCGGATCGCACGGGCCAGGTGCTGGTCGCCGATGCGCCTGCGCCCCGCGCCGGCTGGCCGTAGGCGATGCTCCTGACTGTCCGTAGAGGGTAGGCTGCGCCGAGGACCGCACGAGACAGCGATATGCGTGAACGACAGGACGAATCCGAACAGCGGGTGACCCCGCTCGAGCTGTTCTTCGATCTCGTCTTCGTGTTCGCCATCACACAGGTCACCGGCTTCCTCGCCGACAACTCGACCTGGGATGGCCTGCTGCGCGGCCTCTTCCTGCTCGGCGCGCTGTGGTGGGCGTGGGCGGCGTACGCCTGGCTCACCAACACGCTGAATCCGGAGGAGGGCGCGGTCCGCATTGCCGTCTTCGGATCGATGGCCGCCATGCTCATCGTGTCGCTTGCCACGCCGCACGCGTTCGACGTGGACGGCATCGTCTTCGGGGTCGCGTACTTCATCGTCCGCGCGCTCCACCTCGTCCTCTACGCCATCGCGGGAAAGGGCGATCCGGAGCTCCTGCGCGCCGTCCTCAGGATCCTTCCAAGCGCCCTCCTCGGCGCGGCCCTGCTGGTGGTCGCCGGGTTCCTCGACGGCGCCGCGCAGATGGCCGTCTGGGCCATCGCGTTGGTGATCGACTACCTGTGGCTCATCGTCACCGGCATGCGGGGCTGGCGCGTCTCGCCCGAGCATTTCGTGGAGCGCCACGGGCTGATCGTGATCATCGCCATCGGCGAGTCGATCGTCGCGGTCGGGGTCGGCGCCCAGGGACTGCCGCTCGACGCCCCCAGGATCACGGCCGCGATCCTCGGAATCGTCGTCGCCTCCGCCCTGTGGTGGTCGTACTTCGACTGGGCCGTCTACATCGCCCAGGCAAGGCTGGCCGACGCGACCGGCGAAGAGCGAGCGGTGCTGGCGCGCGACCTCTACTCGTATCTCCACCTGCCGATGGTCGCGGGCATCGTCCTGTTCGCGCTCGGAATGAAGACGACGCTCGCGCACGTCGACGACGCGCTCGAGATCATTCCGGCCGTTGGCCTGTGCGGTGGCCTGGCCATGTATTTCGCCGCCCACGTCGCCTCGCGGCTGCGGATCGGAGGCGGATGGGGCCACGGCCGGTGGATGGCCACGCTCGTCCTGCTGGCACTGATCCCCGTCGCCACCATGGTGCCCGCCCTCGCGGCGCTCGCGCTCGTTGCCGCGGTCTGCGCCGGGCTCATCGCCTACGAGGCGCTGCGTTACAGGTACGCGCGCTCCTGGATTCGGAGCCACCGCGGCGCGTTCACGATGGAGGAGGCGGCGCAGATCGCGGGGCCCGGCCGGAGCCCGCAGGGCTCGGCCGACCCCGACTGATCGGTCAGGCCTCCGCGAGCACCTCGCGCAGCTTGGCGGCGAAGGCCTCCGGCTCGCCGGCCCAGCCGTGCTCGCCGCCGAGGAAGCCGCCGTGGTGGCTCGGGAAGATCACCGGCTCGCTGCCCGAGCCGCTCCGCGACCGCGTGGCCGCCGCGGTTCGCCATCTCGCCCTCCGACTCGGCCCCGGCGGCCAGATGATCCGCGTCGAGGCGTTGCCGGAGCGCGTCGAAGTCCGGCTCGTAGTGCGTGGTCCCGATGATGTTCTGGCGCGAGCATCACATCGGTCCGGGTGCCGTCGTCCTCGGTCGGCATGCCGAACATGGCCGGATCGGGCGCCGGCTGCGCGACGACGTCGTCGGTGAATGGGCCGCGGTGGCCGGTGATCGGCGATGAAGTGCGCCATGCCCGGCGCCGAACCCGCCGGCCTGGTACGAGCTCTGGATCGCGCGGACCGCCGCCTTGGCGTTGCTCGCTGTCGGGCAGGATCGAGGCGCAGCGGCGGCTCGTGCGCCACCAGGATCCGCACGTCCTCGGGGTGCTTCGCGACCAGCGCGAGCGCGTTCACCGCGCCACCGCTGCTGGCGAACAGGTCGACCGGCCCGCCAACCTCCTGGATGATCCGATGCAGGTCATCGGCGTGCTGGTCGGGATTCGACTCGCTCGTCGGGTCGTCCTTCGTGCTGCGGTCGGCTCCGCGCGGGTCGTAGGTGATGATCGTCCGGTCGGGGAAGTGGCTCGCCAGCGTACGCGAAGCCGGCCGCTCCCATCGGTGAGCCGATGAGGAACAGCGGCGGACGTCCGGCCGACTCGCCGGGTCGCACGTCGTAGGTCACGGTCGCGCCGGGCGCGTCGAGGGTGCGCGTCGTCGCCTCAGTCATGGTCATCGTCGCTCTCCTGTCGCGTCCTGGTTGCGTTGGCTCGCATGACTGGACTGCCGGAGCTGCGGAACTCATCGGTCTGCGTCTGACCTTGCGGTAGGTGATGGGGAAGTCGAGCTCCCAGGCCGTGCCGTCCGGCGACGACTCCCATCGGCCGTCGATCGTGCGGCCGTCGTCGCGGAAGACGCCGACGAACCGCTGGTGGAAGTCGGGCGCGGCCCGCTGGAGCGTCCACTCGCTCGTCGGTCAGGCGTCATCCGGTAGATCCGGAGGACGCCGCGCGAGTCGGCGTACAGCTGCGACCATCTCATCGGTGGAGTCGTCCCAGCCGATGACCGCCCGGTTCGACGCCGGGGCGTTCTCCACCCATCCCGGGTCGGTCCACGTCGGCTTCCGAGCGCTCGCAGCACGAAGGCGCCATCCTCGATCCACTCGAACGTCGCGCGGCCGCGGCCCGCCGACCGGCCATCGACGAGGGGTTCGAACTCCCAGGTGCCGATGAGGCGCCCCAGCGGTGACTGGGCCATCGGGTCAGCTGCCTCGTGCCGCGCCCTGGCCGACGGCGTCCTCGGCGAGGATCGCGTCGATCTGGCCGACGGCCTGCGTCAGGCCCTCCTCCATGCCCATGGCAAGGACCTGCTCCATCGCCTCGCGGCTCGGGTGGAGGCTCTCGATCGACATGCGCGTGCGACCCGGGTCGGCCTCTTCGATCGTCACGCGCATCTCGCCGCGTCGGGAAGTCGTCGTTCGGCGTGCCGTCGTCGTTGGCGAAGCCGTCGCGGACGACGAGCCGATGCGGCGGCTCGGCCTCGAGGATGTCCCAGTAGCCCTTCGGCTGGTCGCCCTCCGGGCCGGTCATGTGGTACTCGACGCGGCTGCCCGGCGCGAGGTCGTGCTTCGTGAAGGTGGCGGGGTAGGTCGGCGGTCCCCACCAGCGCTCGAGCTGGCGCGGATCGGCCCACAGCTGCCACACGCGCTCGGGCGATGCGTCGAACTCGGCGGTCAGGGTCATGGTCAGGGCGTCGGGGTCCTTGCGGACGGCGGTCACGGTCATCTGTCGGTCTCCTCGGTGGTCTCGTTGATGAGGTCGGTCATGCGCTCGATTCGGTCGCGCCACAGCTGCTCGTACTGGTCCAGCAGGCCGCGCGCCACGCGAAGCCCTCGACGTTCGTGCGGACGACCTTGCGGCGGCCGATGCGCTGCTTGGTGACCAGGCCCGCCCGCTCGAGGATCGCGACGTGCTTCTGCACGGCCGCGAAGCTCATCGGGTAGTGGCTCGGCCAGCTCGGCGATGCCCTCCTCCGCCGTCGATCGCGCGCCGCACGATGTCGCGGCGCGTGGCGTCGGCAAGCGCGCCGAAGGCCTGATCGAAGTCGAGGGAACGTCTGCATTCATACAACCATACGGTTGTACGAGGGGCCTGTCAACCGCTGGAACCCGGGGTCGTGGCGCCCGGAGACGGGCACGCCCATCAAGACGCTCGAAGATGGAGGGCAGATTACCCGTCAACGAATATATCGTTATTGATATAACGCGTGACAGCGGCGGACTCGAGCTTCCAGCATCGTCAGCAACCTGTCTCGACAACAACCAGGTCGTGGTTGGGCGGGGGCCGTGCTCCGCGGGATACCGCCACCACGTGCCAGGTGCCATGCGGCGTATCGTGCCCGCCATGAGCACCTCGACGATTCGCCCCGCCTACGACATGTGGCCCCAGTACAACCGCCGGCTGCGGGAGGTCATCGGCGCCATGTCGGCCGAGCAGCTCGCGATTCGCCCATCGCCCGACCTGTGGCCGATCTGGGGGACCGTCGGCCACACCGCCGGCACGCGGGTCTACTGGCTCTGCCACGTCATCGGTGAGCCCGGCGCGGAGACGACGCCGTTCACCGATCCGTCCGGCTTCGGCTGGGAGGACGATCTCGACCATCCACGCGGCGCCGATGAGCTGGTTGACGCCCTGGACTCGACCTTCCGCATCGTCGAGGGCTGCCTGGACCGATGGACCACGGACATGCTGGCCGACCAGATCCATCGCGATTTCAAGGGCACGGCGCAGGTCCACACCCGCGGCTCAGTCCTGCAGCGGATCTTCAGCCACGACGCCTACCACTGCGGCGAGCTGTCGCAGACGCTCGGGATCCACGGGCTGCCGCAGATCGACTTGTGGCGGCCCGACTGAGCCGGTCTCGCGGCTCTAATGGACCCCCTTATGCACCGGTCTTGAAGCGCCAGCGAGTTGGGCGAGGCAGCTCGCTCGGGTCGAACTGTTCCATGCCGGTCATGCCGGGCAGGCCGAAGATCGTTGACGGCGTGACGCGGAAGACGGTGTAAGGAGGTGGCCCGGCGGTCGGTGCGTTCGGGCCGTGCACCTTGGTGCCTCGCAGCTCCAGCGGCCATTCCATCTTCGATCGAAAGTGATCAATCACGCCGCGAAGGGCGGCCTCGTCGGCAACCTCCGTGGCATCACCTTCGATGATGATGTCGAGCGAGGGGAGTGTCGTGGTGCTCGAGGTGATCACGCACCGCGGATCACCAGCCAGGTTCCGTGCCTTGCGCGTTGCGTCGCCGCTGATGAAATAGAACGCGCCGTCGATCCAGGCGCCGATGAGCGGCATGACATGTGGCCGGCCATCGGGGCGCACCGTCGAGAGCCAGTACGTCCTCGGTTTCTCAGGGTTCTCGAGGCGCTCTCGAGCAAACTCCCAGGACGTCGGTGTGGCGCCGTTGTCAACGAGCGGCTGCTCGGCAATCGGTGTTCGTTCTGCCATGCGTTTCCCTTCGTACTTCGCTCGCCGGGTTGGCTATGGATCGACCGCCAGGAATGACCGCTCCGGTGAGTCCACGATCGGCGCGGTCCACGACTGCCACGCCGTGGGCGTCAGCCGGAGCGTAACGTCGTCCGACGCGCGCAGCGCGGCTTCGATCGGGCCGTCGAGCGCTTCAGGCGCAAGGTAGCGCCGCCAGATGCGGGCGTTGATCGACTGCGCCTCGCCGTCGCGCAGGATCTCAACCTGGCCCGATGCGGAGACCCAGCGCTCACGCCCCGGCTCTCGTGCGTCGACCACGACCGAGGCCGAGATGGTCCGCTCGACGTTCTTCACCTTCCGGCTTCCGGACGGCGTCGCGAAGTGGAAGCGGTCGTCCTCGAACAGGAACCAGATCGGCGCGAGGCGGATGTCGCCGTCCGGATCGTGCGTGGCGAGCACCGCGTAACGCCGCTCGCCCAGGAAGGACCGCATCTGGTCCGTCAGTTCGCTCATTCCATGAAGCCGCGCTCGGATGTTGCCATCAACGATGCCCGGCCAGGAAGTCGAGGGTGACCGCAGCGAAGAGTGGCGATTCGTCGAGGTTGTAGTGGGTCAGGCCGGGCAGGATCGCCAGGGCATGCCCGCCCTTCGGCCGGCCCTCGCCCATCCAGCCGCCGTCGCGCAGGCCGCCGTCGAGCAGCTTGAAGACCTCGACGTAGTGGCTCGGCGGCGCCATGTCGGCATCGGCCGCCACGATGAGCGTCGGCACCTTCAGCGCTCGAACCTCCTCGCTGAAGTCGAAGTCCTTCGCCATCGCCTCGCCGATCTTGTCCAGCAGCTTCCCGAAGTTCTCCGGGTGGGGTGCGACGCGCTGGTAGAGCTGGTACATCGGCGTGTCCTTCATGAACTCAGCGGCAGCGGCGTTCACCTGGCTCTGCTGGGCCAGCATCTCCGCCGGGATCGCGTCGCGCCGAATGTTCGCTGACGCAATCACGAGCTTGCCGACCTTGTCCGGGTATTTCGAGGCGGTGAAGAACGCCACACCACCGCCGAGCGAGAAGCCGACCACGTCCGGCTTGTCGAGCCCGAGGTGGTCGATCAGCGCCGCGATGTCATCGGCCATGAGCCGGATGTCGATCGGCCGATCGATGTCGGCCGTGCGGCCGTGGCCCTGGAGGTCGGGGAGGATGACCTGGTGGTGCTCTGCCAGCGTTGGCAGGGTCGGCCCGAACATCTCGCCCGAGCCGAGTCCGCCGTGCAGCAGGATCATCGGCCGCCCGGTGCCGTGCGTCTCGTAGTAGAGGTTGATGCCGTTGACCTCGGCGTACTCGCCGGTGCCCTTCGTCGCGGTCGCCCAGTCGGTGGTCATGGTGAAGCTCCTGCTGTCTTCGCCCGTGGATGTTGATGCTGGTCAGACCGCGCCCGCCGGCCGAATTCATCGGCCCAGACGTCGGCCGGTGCCACCGAAGAGCTCATGGGCGCCCTATCCCATGGGCATTCCGAAGCTCGAGGAGCGGGCCGCGATCTGGCGCATGTCGTGTTCTGTTGGCTGGCGTCCGAAATGATCGATCGCGCGCTCATTGCAGTCGCTGCAGAGGTAGATCCGGCCGCCGTCTTCGGTCTCGGTGGCGCGCCGATCGCTGAAGAGTGGCGTCCCGGCATGCGTCATCCGTCCGCAGCCGCTGCACGGCTGGCCCTCGGGCGTCGCGCCACTCATGCGTCATTCCTCATCGGCGTCTGGACGGTTGCAGTCCGGGCAATCTTCCTCTTTGGAGGATCGCTGCGCCACTCCAATCCATCAGAATCCGGAGGCAATCTGGCGACTGCAGGGCGATGAGTTCCGCGGGGCATGGCAGTCTGAGAGGCCATGAGTGAAATGACCGGCGAGAGCACGGTGCCAGCGCGCGCGACGAGGCGGGAGTGGATCGGGCTCAGCGTGCTCACCCTCGCGGCACTCGTCTACGCGATGGACCTGACCGTGCTCAACCTCGCGATTCCTCGCATCAGCGAGGAGCTGCGGCCGTCGAGCGTCCAGCTGCTGTGGATCATCGACATCTACGGCTTCCTGGTCGCCGGCCTGCTCATCACGATGGGCACGCTCGGGGATCGGATCGGCCGGCGAAAGCTGCTGCTGGGCGGCGCCGGGGGCTTCGCGCTCGCGTCACTGCTGGCAGCGTTCTCGCAGAGCTCGGAGATGCTCATCGCCAGCCGAGCGGTCATGGGGATCGCGGGCGCGACGATCGCTCCCTCGACCCTCTCGCTGATCTTCACCATGTTCCTCGACCCGAAGCAGCGCTCGACGGCGATCGGGGTCTGGATCGCCGCCTACTCGGCCGGCAGCGCCATCGGTCCGGTCGTCGGCGGCGTGTTGCTCGAGTTCTTCTGGTGGGGCTCGGTGTTCCTCATCGGGGTGCCGGTGATGGGGCTCCTCCTCATCCTGGGGCCGCGCACACTGCCCGAGTACCGGGACCCCGACGCGCGCCGCCTCGACCTTCGCAGCGCCGCCATGTCGCTGGTCGCCATCCTGGCCATCGTCTGGGGTCTCAAGGAGATCGCGCAGGACGGAATCTCGCCGATGCCGATCCTCGCCGTCGTCGTCGGCGTGGTGCTCGGCATCCTGTTCGTGCGCCGTCAGCTGCACCTGCCGTCGCCGATCATCGACGTCCAGCTGTTCCGGATCCGGGCGTTCAGCGCCTCGCTCGGCGCGTATCTCCTGGCCATCTTCGTCGTCATCGGCTACTTCCTGTTCATCGGCCAATACCTCCAGCTCGTGCTGGGGCTGTCGCCGCTCGAGGCGGGGCTCTGGTCGCTGCCGTCGTCGGCCGGGTTCATCGTGGGGTCCATCACGGCACCGCGGTTCATCCATCGGTTCCGCCCGTCGGTGATCATGGGTACGGGCCTGGCCGTCGCGGCCGTCGGGACGGCGATGCTGCTCTTCCTCGGGCTCAGCGGCGTGGAGAACCTGTTCCTCATCGTGGTCGCCTCGATCGTGATCGACCTGGGGCTCGCGCCGGTCATCACGCTCGCCACCGAGCTCATCGTTGGCAGCGCACCGCCGGAGCAGGCGGGCGCGGCAACGGGCGTGTCGGAGACGAGCGGCGAGCTGGGCGGGGCCCTGGGGATCGCGATCCTCGGAAGCATCGGCACCGCGGTCTACCGCACCGGGGTGGCGGACTCCCTGCCTTCGGGCATTCCCGCCGAAGTGGCCGATGCGGCACGGGACACGCTCGGCGGCGCGGTTGCGATCGCCCAGACGCTGCCCGACGAGCTCGGCGCGGCCCTTGTGGCGGCGGCCCGCATCGCCTTCCTCGACGCGCTCCATTTCGTCGCCGCGGTCGCTGCGATCCTCGCGCTCTTGGCGGCGATCGCCGCCGCTGCAGCGCTCCGGGGCGTCGCCGCGCGGTCCGAACCGGCCGAAGGCGAGGAACGCTTTCCGGAGACCGCGGCTGCGACGGAGTGACATTGCGCCGGCGCTCTCAGGCGGTGTTCGCTAACGTCACCGGCTATATCGTTAGTGATATATCTCCTGACAGGGCTGGAGCTGCTGCTTGAATGTCCTATCAGCGGATCGGATCCCGGCTGTACGGGCGCAGGACCCACAGATAGCCGACCAGCGAGATCGCCAGGCGCCAGCCGAAGGCGATGACCCCCCGCTCCACCCGATCGACGTGACGAGCCGGACATACCCCTGCGTATGTCAATCCCGATGCCACGATGGCGGCTTGCGTTGGCGAGGATCATCGGAGGAGAGGCGCCCGATGGTTGGCGCGTCACCCGATGAGCCGAGGTGTTTGCCAAATGACCCCCGAGCGCCCGCAGCCGCCGACCAACGTCCTGCCGATAGCGTCGATCGACGACCCGCGAACGATCACGCTGCTGACCACTGAGCACTGGAGCCTGCTGTCGGCGCGGTCGCTCGCCTACAACGAGGCGTTCGTGCGGGCGGGCATGTTCCTCACCTTCCTGTCGACGTCCTTCGTGGCCCTCGCCCTGGTGTCACAGGCGATGTCCTTCGGCCGGGACTTCCTGTCGATCGCCGCCGTCGTCCTGGCGTTCGACCTCGTCATCGGCCTGACCACCTTTCTGCGAATGAACGCGGCGAACCTCGACGACCTGCGTGCGAATCACGGCATGGCCCGCATTCGCCACGCGTACACGCAGATCACCTCGATCGTGACCCCGTACTTCACCACGCCCACCTACGACGACATCGATACCGTGACGACGGTCTACGGGCACATCTCGGATCGACTGATGGGCCAGTTCGTGTACGGGCTGTCGACCTCGAACGGCATGATCGGCCTTATCGTCGGCATGGTGGCAGGCGTGCTGACCACCGTGCTCGCGATGCTCCTCGGCGTTGACGGCGGGGCCGCGATCTGGATCGGCGCAGCGGGCGGAGTGCTGTTCCTCGCCGTGCTGTTCGCCTACACCGGACTATCGATCACGCGTGAGCAGGCCCGATTCACGGCCATTTTTCCGACCCCGAGGGCCGACCCGGTCACGGATTAGTGCAACGGCGGAACGGTTCGGAGCGCGCAGCCGCGTTGGCGACGCGGTTGCGGGAGGCGGCGGGACGCCTCGTCGCCGTGATCGAGCCGATCGCCGACGATCGTCTGGCGCCTCGTTCCGGAGCCCGGGCGTCTGGTCGATCAGCAAGGATGCCGAGCACGTTGCCGATGCGACCGCCTACCACCAGTGGATCGTGCGTCTCACCATCGGCGAGAAGGTGTCGTCCCGCCGTCCAGTCCTCGAACGCAGGCAGATGACGTCGACACTCTCGCAACGCGAGGCCGCCGAGCTGATCCGTCAGCGCGTCGAGGAAGGTGCGCTCCTCATCATCAATCTGACCGATGAGCAGCTCGACCTGCCCACGAAGCCACCCCGAGCCAACGGGCAGGTCCTCGGCGACACGATCGACCGGGTCCTGATCGGCCACTTCGACACCCACCGGGCGGCGATCGAGGCGAAGCTCCCCGGCTAGGCGCGGTCAGACCGACTCGAGCGCCTCGACGATGAGATCGACGATCTGGGGTGCCGCCTCTGGGTCCGTGATGTCGTCATGCGTGAGGCCGGGCAGCACTTGCCCCTCGGCATTGAACCCGCGATCCCGGAGCACCACCGCCCAGTCGCCCGAGATGTCATCCTCCGAGCCCGAGAACAGCCAGAGCGGCGGAGCCGAGTCCACGACCCCCGCCAGCGATGGGCGCGGGCTGCCCAGGGCTATCACGCCGTCCGGGATCGCGCTTCCGTCGGCGAGGCAGCCTTCAGCCTCGTGCTCGGGGTGGAGGGCGATGTCGAGGCCCATCAACGCGCCCTGGGAGTGGCCGACCACCACGACACGGCTCGGGTCGCCTCCGTATTCCTCCGTGTGGGCCCGGGCATAACGGATGGCGCAACGAGCGTCGCTCCAGCTGTCCTGCTCGTAGCTGCCGGTCGAAAATCCCCGATAGGCGATGAGGAACACGACAGCGCCTCGCTCAGCCAGCTTTACGGCGAGCGGCGCCTGGTACCGGCGCTCGGTGAAGAGCTTCCCGCCACCGTTCAGCAGGACGACCGTCGGCAGCGTCGCGTCGCCGGCCGGTGCCAGGACGTCCCCCTGGGGGCGGCAGGGCGTCGGTCCGCACTCCAGGACCTCCGTGTAGGAAAGGTCGACATCGGTACGCAGGCCGTCCACGAGGTCGCTCGCGAAGGCTCCGAGCTCGGGCTGCGACGGCAACGGGACGGTCGGCGACGCCGATGGAGTGTTGACGGCGCTGCCGGCGCATCCGGTCAGCGTCAGCGCCACCACCCCGAGGCCCAGCCGCCGTACGAGCAACGTTCGATTCCTCATCGCGCGATCATGCACGATCCCCAGCTCGCTACTCGACGCCTTTCAGGCGGATGGCCGCGGCCTTGCAGGCACACGCCTTACCGACCGGGACCGATGAATCGGGCGCGTGCGGCGGGTCCTTGTCAATGCAACACGCACCGCCCCAGGAGGACACTCCATGACCAGGAGCACGACGATTTCCCCGAAAGAGACGAAGAACCTCGACATCTACGGCTCGCCGCCGCTCGAGTGGGAGCGCGTGATCGACGCACTGGACAAGACGGGCGACCGGGATTACGCGGATCCGGCGAGCCGCTTCTGGATCGCCACGACGCGACCGGACGGGCGCCCGCACGTCATGGCGGTCGGCATCGTGTGGAACGACGGCAAGTTCTACCTGTCGACCGGCGCGGGGACACAGAAGGGCAAGAACCTCGCCCACGATCCGCGGTGCATGGTCAGCATCGCGGCGCCGGGAATTGACATCGAGGCCGTGGGAGAGGCGAGGATCATTCGCGACGAGGGTCATCTCCAGCGCATCGCCGAGCTCTTCAGTGACTGGGGGCCCACCGTCCGGGATGGCGCGTTCTGGCACGAGTACAGCGCGCCGAGCGCCGGTCCGCCGCCGTGGGACGTGTACGAGATCACGCCGACGACTTTCTACGCGGTGGCGAGTGAGGAGCCGCACGGCGCAACGCGCTGGCGGCTATGAACCTGGCGTCGGGCGTCAGCCCGGCACGGCCGCGATCGCCTCGATCTCGACGAGACAGTCGGGCCGGCCGAGAGCCCGCACGAACTGGCCGGTGATGGCGGTCGGCTGATCACCCCATACCTTCCGCGAGGCCGCGAACCCCTCGTTGATGTCGACACCTTCCACGAGGATGATCGTCAGCTTCGCCACGTCGGCGGGCGTCGCGCCCGCCTCGGCAAGGACGGAGATCAGGTTGCGCATCGCCTGCTCAGTCTGGAGGCCGACCGTGTCGCCGACGACCTTGCCATCGGCGTCGATGCCGTTCTGCCCGCCCACGATCACGATGGCAGAACCCGCGGGGATCACGGTCCCCTGTGAGAACGCCGGATTGGCGTGGAGCGATGGTGGATTGAGATGTGTGATGGCCATGTCGGCGATCGGGCAACATCCGTGCCGCCAGGCTCCCGCCGTCGTGCCATCGTCAACGGATATATCACTACTGATATACCGGCTGACGCCACGCAGGAGCGCGGGTCGGCGCGACGAGGTGGCGGTTCCGATACGATCTCAACATGGCCGATGCACACGCCAACGACCGGATGAAAGCCGCCTACTACGACCGATACGGTCCGCCCGAGGTGGTCGAGGTCCGGGAGATCGAGCGCCCGAGTCCGTCCGACGGCCAGGTGCTCGTGCGCGTGCGTGCCGCATCGGTCAATCGCGCCGATCTCGATGGCCTGAAGCCGAAGCCCGGGTTCGTGCGCCTCTTCATGGGCATTCGCGCGCCGAGAAGCCACGAGGTCGGCATCGACGCGGCGGGCGTGGTTGAGACGGTCGGGCCGGGCGTGACCCGATTCAAGCCCGGCGACGAGGTCATGACCGACCTGTTCGCGGCCGGCAAGTTCGGCGCCTTCGCCGAATACGTCTGCGCAAAGGAGAAGGCCTTCGAGCCGATCCCGCCCGGCATGTCGTTCGAGGAGGCCGCCACGCTGCCGCATTCGGCCGTGCTGGCGCTCCAGGGCATGCGCATGCGCGACGGGCGGACGTTCAAGCCGGGCGACAAGGTGCTGATCGACGGCGCATCGGGCAATGTCGGTCCGTTCGCCGTCCAGATCGCGAAGGCCATGGGTGCCGAGGTGACCGGTGTCGCCAGCGATGACAAGCTCGACTTCGTCCGATCGCTCGGCGCCGACCACGTCATCGGCTACGAGACCGTTGACTACACGAAGGCGGGGGAGCGCTACGACTGGATCGTGGCGGTCGACGCCCACCACCCGATCCGCGCCGTGCGGCGCGTCCTGAAGCCGGGCGGCGTGTATCTCACGATGGGCGGCGACACCGGCACCATCTTCGCGGCCCTGGGGGGGAGCCTGGCGATGTCGCGCTTCGGCAACAAGTGGTCAGGGCTCCTGATCTGGTGGAAGCCGATGCACCGCCCGGACATCGATACCCTGAAGGAGCTGATCGCCGCCGGGAAGGTCAAGCCGGTGATCGATCGGCGCTACCCGCTCGACCAGGTGGTCGACGCGCTCCGCTGGGTGGAGGATGGCCACGCCCGCGGCAAGGTCATCATCGAGATGGCCGCCGACGACAGGACGGCGGGCGTGTGAACGACGGTCTGGGTGAGGCACTCCGCGAGACCGAACGTCGGCGCCTGGCTGCGCTCGTCGATCGGACCATGGATATCGCCGACACGCTCCACGCCGACGACTACGCGCTGATCACGCCCGGCGGCGCGGTGTTGTCGAAAACCGACTATCTATCCGGTATCGCAAGTGGAGAGCTCCGATACCGGCAGTTCGAGCCGGACGGCGAGATCGCCGTTCGCGTCTGGGGGACGGCCGCGGCGTTGCGCTACCAGGTTCGCATCGATATCGACTGGGAAGGCGGCCGCGAATCCGGTCGCTTCTGGCATACAGACATCTACGAGCTCAGGGACGCCCGGTGGCAGGTTGTCTGGTCGCAGGCGACGCGGATCCGGGCGAGCGACTGAGCGCGCGTTCCCCTAAGAAACCGCTTCGTGTGACGCTCGACCGGTTGCCCGGACCGATCCGCCGCTGGCTCTACGCCGGCGGAACGCGCCAGGACCGGCTGCGCGACCCGGATGCGGTGGTCGCGGCGCTCGAGCTCCTGCCCGGCATGGTGGCGGCCGATCTCGGGCCCGGGTACGGGCACTTCACGCTCCGGATGGCCCGGGCGGTCGAACCGGACGGTGTCGTGTACGCGCTCGATGCGAGCCAGAGCACCCTCGATGATCTGCGCCGCGCGGCCGACGATCGCGGGATCACCACGTTGCGTCCGGTGCTCGTGCGACGCGATCGGCTCGAGATCCCGGAGCCGGTGGACCTGCTCTTCGTCTCGGCCACCTATCACCATCTGCCCGATGCGTCGAAGTACTTCGCGGAGGCGCGGCCGCACCTGCGGCCCGGCGCCAGGGTCGCCATCCTCGAGTCACGCCGCGAGGGCCTGCTGGCCCGATGGCATGGCCGCCACGCGTCCTCACCCCGACGCGTCCAGCGCGAGATGGCGGAGGCGGGATATCAGCTCGTCGCGACCCACGACATCGTGCGCGGCTACTTCTTCGGGATGTTCGAGGTCGCCGATCCTCCTGTTTCAGCCAGATTCTCACGTGATGAGCGTTAGGCGGACTACCGGACGAGGTGCCGGCGCCGGCTGAGCGTGGCGCATGGGCATAGCGCTCACCAGGTGAGAAATCGGACGGATTCGGGGCCGAGAAGCGGTGTTAACGCTCACGTGGTGAGAATTTCGACGGAATCGGCATCGCGCGACGCCTCCTCCCAAATGGCGTAGCGTTTCGTCGTGAGCCGCGAGGTCGAGGATTTCAATCGGCGCCTCCTGCGCGCCCGCGACGCGATGGACCGCGCCTATGCGGAGCCGCTCAACGTCCGCGCCGTGGCCGCGGTCGCCCACGTCTCGGAGGCGCACTTCATTCGCAGCTTCCGCGCCGTGTTCGGTGAGACGCCGAACCGATACCTGCAGCGCCGCCGAGTCGAGCGATCGATGTTCCTCCTGCGCGAGACCGAGCGCAGCGTGACCGACATCTGCCTCGACGTCGGATTCACCAGTCTGGGGACGTTCAGCCGCATGTTCCGCGAGATCGTCGGCGAGACCCCGTCCGCCTACCGCACGGGCCACGGGCCGATCGTCGCGCCCCATTGCGTCCAGCTGGCGGCCATGCGGCCGCGGCAGGCGGTGGGGAAGGCCGTCACATCGAGCAGTTTTGGAGAAGCCATCGCGGCCGCGGCTCCGTAGGCTGAGAGCATCGGCTTTCGACACACACAGAGGAGAACACCAATGATCACGAAGCTCAACGTCGCTTCGATCTTCGTCCTCGACAAGGAGGAGGCGCTCAGCTTCTACGTCGAGAAGCTCGGCCTCGAGAAGGGCAACGACGTCCGCCAGGGCGACTACCGCTGGCTGACGGTCCGCGTTCCCGGCCAGGACACCGAGATCTCGCTGGAGGAGCCAGGCGCGCCGCTTCACGACGAGGCAACCGCCGCGCAGCTCCGGGAGCTCATCTCCAAGGGCGCGCTCGGCGGCCTCGTGTTCATCACCGATGATGCCCGCGGCCTGTACGAGACGCTCAAGTCCCGCGGCGTCACCGACTTCACCCAGGAGCCCACCGACCACTTCTACGGCACCGATATGGGCGTCCGCGATCCGTTCGGCAACGCGATCCGGATTCTCCAGCAGGGAAAGGTCGCCCAGAAGGCATCGGCCTGACCAACCTGCATGACCAAGGTAAGAGTCCACATCTCGACCTCGCTGGACGGCTACGTCGCCGGCCCGAATCAGAGCGAAGAGAATCCCCTCGGCGAGGGCGGTGAAGCGCTCCACGACTGGCTGGTGGCCCTGAAGTCATGGCGCGAGCAGGCCGGCATGGAGGGCGGCGAAGAGAACGTCAGCGATGCCGTGTTCCACGAGGTGCTGGCGAACGTCGGCACCGAGATCATGGGTCGTGGCAAGTTCGGCCCGCCATCCCGCGGTAAATGGGGCGACGATCCATGGCAGGGCTGGTGGGGTGACGACCCGCCCTTCCACAAGCCAGTCTTCGTCCTCACCCACCATGAGCGGGAGCCGCTGATCCTCACTGACACGACCTTCACCTTCGTGACCGATGGAATCGAGTCCGCCCTCGCGCAGGCGGAGGCGGCGGCGGGCGACAGAGATATCTTCATCGGCGGTGGCGCCGATGCCATCAACCAGTACCTGGCCGCCGGACTGGTCGACGAGGTCGAGCTGCACGTCGTGCCGATCATCCTCGGCGGCGGCGCGCGCCTCTTCGATGGCGTCGGCCCGGATCTGAAGCTCGAGCTGGTCCGCGTGGTCGAGGCACCCGGAGTGACGCACCTCAAGTATCGCGTCTTGAGGTGATTCCTAGTCGGGCGTGACCAGGCTATTCGTACTCAGCGCGGCCCCGAAGTAGCGTGCCCCGGAGTCAAGGACGACGGTCTTGGTGTCGTCGCCCTTCCGCGCAAGGGAATCGCGGGCCAGCTGCTCGAACGTGACCTTCTGCGGCCCACCAACGTTGACGACGCCGTTGCTCGGCTCGCCGGCCGCGGCACGCGCGACCGCAGCGGCAACCTCGTCGGCCGGGATCGGCTGAATCAACGCATCGGGCACCCGGACCTCATCACCGACGGTCAGGGACTCGGTGATCGAGTCGGCGAACTCGGTGAACTGGGTGGCGCGCACGATCGAGTAGGGGAGGCCGGACTCGGTGATGATCTTCTCCTGGGCGACCTTGGCGCGGAAGTAGCCACTGTCCGGCAACCCGTCGACGCCGACGATCGACAGCGCGACGTAGTGGCCGACGCCAGCGCGCTCGGCAGCGTCCACAAGGTTGGTGGCCGATGTGGTGAAGAACTCCATGACCGGCGCTGGCTCGAAGGAGGGAGAGTTCGTCACGTCGACGAGCGCGTCGGCGCCGGCGAGCGCATCGGCCAGGCCTGCTCCCGTCAGGACGTCCACACCGGACGAGCGCGAGGACGCGATGACGTCGTGCCCCTGGTCCTTCAGGAATTCGACCACTTTGGTCCCGATGAGCCCGCTTGCTCCGACGACCGTTATCTTCATGCCCTGCACCATGACAGGTTCCGAGCCTTAGATCGAGTCCAGTGCCTGGAAGATGAGATCGACGATCTCGGGGTCGCGATCCTGAGCCTGAGCGTCGTAGCCGGGGTCCCGCAGCCGCCGCGCGGTGCCCTCCGCGTCGCGATCGTCCGTGCCGGCGAACAGGCATATCGAGACGCGGTATCTCCGGCTCCAATGATCGATGGAATCAGACTGCCCAGCCCTACGACGCCATCGGGCTTGCCGCTGCCGTCGGCCAGGCACGCATCGGCTTCCTTACGTTGCCATGATGCCGGCCTCGGGGCGATGATCGGAGCGTGAGTGACGTGACGCGGGCGACGGCCACGTTCCTGTTCACGGACATCGAGGGCTCGACGCATCTCCTGACGACGTATCGAGATTCGTACGCGAGCATCCTCGCCGACCACCACGCCATCCTGCGCGGGGCGTTCTCGGCACACGGCGGTCGGGAAGTGGACAACCAGGGGGACTCGTTCTTCGTCGCCTTCACCCGGGCAAAGGACGCCGTGCTGGCGGCGGCCGATGGTCAGCGGGCGCTCGCGTCACACGACTGGCCCGGTGGAGCAACCGTGCGCGTGCGCATGGGGATTCACACCGGGGAGGCGGACCTCACGGTGGACCGATACGTCGGGCTCTCGGTCCATCGGGCCGCCAGGATCAGCGCGCTCGGGCATGGGGGTCAGGTTCTCGTTTCGCCGACGACGGCCGGCCTCCTCGAAGACGAAGGGACGCTTCCGGGTGTCTCGCTCCGCAGCCTCGGGGAGTACCGTCTGAAGGACATCGAGCGGCCGATTCGAATCTTCCAGCTCGACGTCGATGGCCTGCGCTCGAAATTCCCGCCACTCAAGAGTGCTCGTCGGGAGCCGAGCCGCCGCAGGCGCATCGGTCTCGCGGCTCTCGGGATTCCTGCGCTCGCCGCCATCGGCGTGGCAGTGGTCTGGGCGACTCGCGAGGAACCGCCTCCCGAGGTGGTGCCGAACAGCCTTGTCCGGCTCGACCCGAACACGCTCGAGCCGACCGCTGTCTTCCCAATCGGGAGCGGAGCCGACACCGTCATCTCGTCCGGGGGCTACCTCTGGGTGGTGCACCACGTCCTCAGGGACACTGAGTCCGCGGCGGTGCGCGACGCAGGCGATCACACCATCACGCGCGTCGATCCATCCACGGGCCAGGTCACCGTCCTCGGAGGGGGGCTGTCTCCCTGCGGGCTCACGGCCGACCCGTCCGGCGACGTCTGGGTGGCGAACTGCTTCGCATCGGGATCGGGGCGAACCGCGAACGTGGTCCGGATCGACGCCGCGTCGCTCGAGTTCGAGGCGACATGGCCCGTACCGACCGTCGACGGCCCCATTCGAGGCGCTTGTATACGGCGGCGGCTCGCTGTGGTTGTCGGACGTCTTCAGTGGCGAGATCCCGCCCCCTCCGTACAGCGTCACCCAACTCGATCCGCAGACCGGGGTCCCGAGTTCGATCGCGATCGAACACTTCGGCGCCCAGCTCGCGTGGTCTGAGGGATATGGCGACCTCTGGATCGCCCACTTCGACCTCGGCACCCTCTCGCAGGTGCACGCCGCGACTGGTGAGAGCGTGATGACGGGCAAGGTGGCGATCAACCCCGTGAGCCCGATCGTCGACGGGGACACCGTGTGGGTCGGCGACTGGTCCAGGCCCCAGGTCGTCCGCATCCCGGCCGAAGGAGCGGGCGAGGCCCGGACTATCTCCCTCCCTGCCGCAAATGTCGGCATCCATAGCGCCGTCTGGCAGCTGGACGCCGGTGCCGGAGCCATCTGGGCCGCCACCCCCAGGCTCGGCGCGGTGTGGAGGATCGATCCTGGTGACGACAGCCGTGACCCGAATCCCATTCCCATATCCGCCGGGTGGTGTCGCTGCGGATGGCGACGCGGTCTGGGTGACCGTTCGAGACGACTAGTCGCCCGCGCGCTGCCGCAGCCGCTCGAGCCCGTCGAGGATGACGTCGAGCGCGAGCTCGAACTCGAAGTTGGTGTCGCAGCCGCCGAGTCCGCCATCGTGCGTGGCGCCGAGCGCCATCTCGGCGACGTGCGGAAACATCGGTCCGAGCTGCGCAGCCATCGCCTTTGCCATCTCCGGATCCATGTCGGGGGAGTCGTCGAAGAGCTCCCGGGTGAACCCGAGCAGGCGGCTGCCCAGCATGTGGATGGCGTGGTGCGTCAGGTCGAGCGAGAAGCCGCCGCCGCGCAGGATGCCCATCACCGTGTCGTACTGGCGCAGCATCGATGGGCCGGGGGCTACCCGCGACTCGATGACGCCGGTCGTCCACGGGTGGCGGAGGAGCACGCCGCGCGCGCCGAGGATTGCCTTGCGCAACGCCGGCTTCCAGGCACCTTTCAAGTCGGCCGCCGGGAGCTGGCTCATGACGACCTCGACCATGCCGTCCAGCAGGTCGTCCTTGCTGCGCACGTGGGTGTAGAGCGACATCGCCTCGATGCCGAGCTCCTGACCGAGCCGGCGCATGCTGACCGATTCGATCCCGTGCCGATCCGCCAGCTCGACGGCAGCCTCGAGCACGCGCTGTCTCGTCAGCGTCTCGCGTCGCTCCGCCTTCTCGACCTTCATTCGTAACTTGCCCCTTGACGTCCTTACATTGTATGGATAGAGTGCTCCTCACACCATAGTCCTTACGTAGTAAGGATGCAAGGCCGATAGAGGAGAACGACGTTGACTGACCGATCGATCCCACAGGCCACCACGACACCGAAGCTCCCGCCGCGCTGGTTCATCCGCGCGGCCTGGGTGGTGCATCGGGCCATTCATCGGTTCACCGGCGGCCGAGTCGGCCTCTCGCAGCCGACAACCGAAGGCGGCCGGTTCGGCCTCCTGCGTCTGAAGACGGTCGGTCGGCGGTCGGGCACCGAGCGAGCCGCGATCGTAGGCTTCATCGAGGACGGGGAGAACTTCGTCACTCTGGCCATGAACGGCTGGGACGAGAAGGATCCCGCCTGGTGGCTGAACCTTCGCGCGCTGCCGGACGCGACCGTCGAGCTGAAGGGCGGCGCCAATCGTGCCGTGCACGCTCGCGAGGCGACGGGTGAGGAACGCGAGCGTCTGTGGACGCAACTGCACAGTCACCGCGGCTACGGCGACATTGATGGGTACTCCCAACGCCGATCGCATACGGCAGTCGTCGTCCTCGAGCCCCGGCCGTGAGCGCGAACGCAGCGGGCAGGCGATCGTCACGACTGCCCGTCGTTCTGATCCTGCTGCTGATGGCGATCCCGCTGCTGGCCGGCGGGTATCGCCTGGTCACGCTCGCGATTGGCGTGGACGTCACGCCGCAGAACGTGCGGTTCTTCTCCTCGCCCGTTCCGGTCGTCCTGCACATCGTCGGCGCGGCTCTGTACATCGTCCTCGGCGCGTTCCAGTTCGTGCCGAGCATCCGCCGCCGCCATCCCGCCTGGCATCGTCGCGCCGGCCGCGTCGCGGTCGTCAGCGGGCTGGTGGCGGCGCTATCGGCGCTGTGGATGACGATGTTCTACGCGTTGCCTGCCTCCGATGGCGCCCTGCTCCAGGCCTTCCGGCTCGTCTTCGGGTTCGGGATGATCGGGTCGATCGTCCTCGCCTTCCTCGCCATTCGCCGGCGCGAGATCGCCCGACACCGTGCCTGGATGATGCGTGGCTACGCCATCGGCCTCGGGGCCGGCACGCAGGCGATGCTGCTGCTGTCCGGGGAGCTGATCTTCGGCAAGCCCGACGTGGTCGCCAGGGCGCTCCTCATGGGCGCGGCTTGGACGCTCAATCTCGCCGTCGCCGAGTGGATTATTCGCGGGCGACCGATGTGGCCGATCCGCCTCAGCCGCGCGAGTGCAGCGGCGTCTGGCTGAAGGACTTGGCGCTATCGGCGACACTTGGCGAATGAAGGTCCCCGAGATCCGGTACGCGCGCAGTGGCAACGTGGCGATCGCGTACCAGGAGGTCGGCTCCGGACCGATCGACATCATCTTCGTGCGTGGCATGACCGGCGACCTGCTCTCGACGTGGGATCAACCGTTGCTCGTCCGACATGTCGAAGGGCTGTCCAGCTCGGGTCGCGTGCTGATGCTGGACAAGCGCGGGACCGGCCTGTCGGACCGGGTGCGCGAGGTCCAGTCCCTCGAGACGACGATGGATGACATCAGGTCGGTCTTGGACGCTGCCGACTCCGAGCGGGCGGTCATGTGGACGGGACAGTCGAGCTCCGGGATCGGCATCCTCTTCGCCGCGTCCTATCCGGAGCGCTGCGCCGGTCTTGCCCTCCTCGAGCCGCACGTGCGAGGAACGCGGACCGATGACTACCCGTGGGGTCTCAACGAGGAAGAGTGGCGGGAACGGCTGCGCGCGGTCGGGAGGGGATGGGGTGACCGCGAGTTCCTGGAGGCGCTCGGACGCGAATGGGCGCCCGGGGCCGGCGACGATCGGGCCTTCCTTGATTGGTTCGTCGGTCACATGCGTCGGAGCCTCAGCCCGGGAGCGGCACTCACCGCGTACCGGACGCAGATGGAGGCCGACGTCTCTGATGTGCTCGGCGCGGTTCGTGTGCCGACGCTCATCATGACGCGACCGAAGGAGGCCGACCGCTCCCGCTACGCCGCGGAGCGGATCCGAGGCTCGCAACTGGTCGTGCTGCCGCCGTTCGAAGGGCTCTTCACCTGGATTCCGGACGACGCTCACGAGGCGACCATGGAGGCGACCGGGCGATTCATCGCGTCGTTGGCCAAACCCGTCGGCCGGGAGCGCGTGCTCGCCAGCATCGTTTTCACCGACATCGTCGGCTCGACCGAGACCGCGGCACGGCTCGGGGACGCCGCCTGGCGCGACCTCCTGGGACGCCACCATGCCCTGGTCCGCCGAGAGCTGGCCCGATTTGACGGCCGCGAGCTCGACACGGCGGGCGACGGCTTCTTTGCAACGTTCGACGGGCCAGCACGAGCAGTCCAGGCAGCCACAGCGATCCGCGATGCGGTCAGGTCGCTCGGAATCGAAGTGCGGGCGGGCATCCACACCGGCGAGTGCGAGGTGCATGACGGCAAGGTGACCGGCATCGCCGTGTCGATCGGCGCCCGGATCTCCTCGCTCGCAGCACCGGGCGAGGTGCTCGTCTCGAGCACCGTCAAGGACCTGGTTGCCGGTTCAAACCTCGTCTTCGAGGATCGCGGTTCCCACGCGCTCAAGGGCGTCCCGGGCGAGTGGAGGATCTCTGCGGTGGCGTAGCTAGCCGGCGGTTCCGATTCGGTTCGGATTCCGTCGTCCAGCTCCAACTGTCAATGGCTCCGAGTTTGCGCACGCAAGCTTGAACGGGTGCGCCCGCTCCTCGGGCGGGCCAGTTTCCGCGATCAGTCGGCGTCGAGCAGCTCGAGTACAGGAGCCATCGCCTCGAGCGCGGCCAGCGTCCGCGGCCAGAGCAGGATCTCGATCTGCGTGAAGCCCCCGGCCCGGAACTCCCGGAGTCCGTCGGCGATCTCCTTGGCTGAGCCGCGGAGGGGGATTGCCAATGCTTCAGCAGCTCCTGTGACGTCTGTCGGCTCGACGATGATGCCCGCGGAACGACCGATCGAAGCAGGATCCCTGCCGACCTCGAGGCAGGCCGCTTCAATTGTCGCGAGGCGTGGACCGAACTCCACGAGGTCGCTCCGCTCCTCAACGTACCAACTCCAGGTATCGGCATGGCGGGCTGCGACGCGGAGCATCTTCGGGCCCTTGGCACCGATCATGATCGGGATCCGGCCCGGGCGAGGACCGATCGGTCTGTGCTCCAGATCGCGAGCAGCGTGGTAGGTGCCTTCGAAGTCAGCTCGACCGGCCCGCAGAAGGGGGACGATGATCTCGACTGCCTCCTCGAAGCGGCCGATGACATGGTCCTCCGGCAGTCCGAAGGCATGGGCCTGCTTTCCCGCGTGCCCGGATCCCAGCCCAAAGACGAACCGCCCGCCGCTGATCTCGTCCAGCGTCTCGACCGCCTTGGCGGTGATCGCGGGATTGCGATGGAGGGCGGACAGGATCCAGGTGCCGACCTTCACTCGCGAGGTCGCGGCAGCCACCGCCCCGGTCATCGCGACGCTCTCCCACCAGCCGCGGATCGATCCGTCAGCCTGGCGCCACAGCAGCTCATCCGGGATCCAGACGGTGTCGAACCCCATGGCCTCGGCTCGGATCGCGAGCTCGCGGATCTCGACCCAACGCGGGGTCGAGCCGTCGGTCCAGGCTTCTTCCAAAGGGAGCACGAGACCAAGTTCCATGGACCGCACGGTTCCTCCGGGGCTACCTCAGCAGCCTGAGTCTACCCATCCGCGAGGGGGCTCATGCCGTTCGGAGCCGGGCGCCTTCGGCGCGCTGCCCGCGCCGCTACCATTGACCCTCCGTGACGACCCCCAGCTCTCCAAATTTCTGCCACCTTCACGTCCACTCGGAGTTCAGCCTGCTCGACGGGCTGAGCCGCATCGGCGAGATGACGAAGCGGGTGGCCGAGCAGGGGATGCCGGCGCTGGCGCTGACCGACCACGGGAGCATGTACGGGGTCATCCCGTTCTACGCCGCCGCGAAGCAGGCGGGGATCAAGCCGATCATCGGGATCGAGGCCTACGTGGCCCCCCGCGGCATGGCCGACAAGGAGGGCAAGGCCGACGCCGACTACCACCACATGATCCTGCTGGCCAAGGACGACGTCGGGTATCGCAACCTGCTGGCCCTGACGACCGCCGCGCACCTCGACGGCTACTACTACAAGCCGAGGATCGACAAGGAGCTGCTGGCGCGGCACAGCGCCGGGCTCATCGGCACATCGGCCTGCCTGGGTGGGGAGGTGCTCAAGCGCCTGGGCCAGGGCGACGAAGCCGGGGCGGCCAAGGCCGCCGATGAGTATCGGTCCATCCTGGGCGACGGGAACTTCTTCATCGAGGTCCAGGAGCACGGGATCGGCGAGCAGCAGCGGCTCCATCCGCAGCTGGTGGAGCTGGCGCGCCGCAACAACCTGCCGCTGGTCGCGACCAACGACACGCACTACACCTCGCCCGACCAGTACGAGGCGCACGACCTGCTGGTCTGCATCCAGACCGCCAGCAACGTCGACACGCCCGGCCGGATGCGCTTCGAGAACAACGAGTTCTACCTGAAGTCCGCCGCCGAGATGCGCCGCCTCTTCAACGGCGAGCTGCCGGACGCCATGGACAACACGCTGCGCATCGCCGAGATGTGCGACGTCAACCTCGACTTCACCGGCCTGCGCCTGCCGCATTTCGAGGTGCCCGACGGCGAAACAGAGGGCTCCTGGCTGCGCAAGGAGTGCGAGCGCGGACTGCCTGACCGATACGGCACGGTCAGCGAGGCCATCCAGACCCGGCTCGACTACGAGCTCGGGATCATCGACCGGATGGGGTACAGCGCCTACTTCCTGATCGTGGCCGACTTCATCCGCTTCGCGCGCGAGCGGGGGATCATGACCACCTGCCGCGGCTCGGCGCCGGGCTCGATCGTGACCTACTCGCTGGGCATCACGCCGGTCGACCCGCTCGCCTACGGCCTGCCGTTCGAGCGCTTCCTCAACCCGGACCGGGTGACGATGCCGGACATCGACATCGACTTCCAGGACTCGCGCCGGGACGAGGTCATCCAGTACGTCACGCAGAAGTACGGCGACGACCGGGTGGCCCAGATCATCACCTTCGGGACGCTGGGGGCGAAGGCGGCCATCCGGGATGTCGGGCGGGCCATGGGCCTCACCTACGCGGAGGCCGATCGGGTCGCCAAGGCGGTGCCCAACGAGCTGAACATCTCGCTGGCCCGCGCCGTGGAGACCTCGCCGCCGCTGCGCGAGCTGATGGCGGGGGACGATCGGGTCGACAAGCTCATCGGCATCGCCAAGCAGCTCGAGGGGGTGTCGCGCCACGCCTCGACCCATGCCGCCGGGATCGTCATCTCGCGGGATCCCCTCACCGAGATCATGCCGCTCCAGCGCGCGACCGACGGCAAGACCACCATGACCCAGTTCGAGATGCACGCCTGCGAGGCGCTCGGCCTCCTGAAGTTCGACTTCCTTGGCCTCACCAACCTGACGATCCTGGCCGATGCGGTCGACCTGGTCGAGAAGCACCGCGGCGTTCGCCTGGACGTCGACCTGCTGCCGCTCGACGATCGCAAGACCTTCGAGCTCCTCTCCACCGGCGAGACGATGGGCGTCTTCCAGCTGGAAGGCTCGGGCATGCGCCGATACGTCAAGGAGCTCAAGCCGACCGAGGTGCGCGACCTGGCGGCCATGGTCGCCCTCTTCCGGCCGGGACCGATGGCCAACATCCCGGCCTACATCCGCCGCAAGCACGGCGAGGAGCCGGTCACCTACCTCCACGAGTCCCTGGAGCCCGCGCTGCGCGACACGTACGGGATCTTCGTTTACCAGGAGGACATCATGACCGCCGCCATCGCGATGGCGGACTACACCGGTCCCGAGGCCGACAACCTCTGCTACGCGATCCGCAAGAAGAAGGAGGACGTCCTCCGCCAGCACGAGGCGAAGTTCAAGGCCGGCGCCAAGAAGAAGGGGATCCCGCCGCACATCGTCGACAAGGTCTTCCACGAGTTCGAGCCCTTCGCCCGCTACGGCTTCAACAAGGCCCACGCCACCTGCTACGGCCTGATCGCCTACCAGACCGCCTACCTCAAGGCGAACTACCCGATCGAGTTCATGACCGCCGTCATGAACGGCTTCCGCGAGCGCGCCGAGAAGGTCGCCGCCGTCATCGCCGAGTGCCGGCGCCTGGGGATCGAGGTGCGGCCGCCGGACGTGCAGAAGTCATCGGCGCTCTTCACGGTCGAGACCGATGCTGGTGGGGCGCCTGAGGCGATCCGCTTCGGCCTGGCCGCCATCAAGAACGTGGGCGAGGGCGCGATCGAGGCCATCACCACCGCCCGGGATCTCGGCGAGGAGCCCGGCCCGTTCCGCTCGCTTGCCGATCTCTGCCAGCGGGTCGACCTGCACACGGTCAACAAGCGGGTCATGGAGTCGCTCATCAAGGCCAACGCCGTTGCTTCGCTGGGGACGGCCGGGGCTCTGCTTGGCGGCGTTGGATGCGGCGCTGGAGAACGGGCAGCGCCACCAGCGCGACGTGGCGGCAGGGCAGTCGACCCTGTTCGACCTGTTCGCGATGCCGGCGGACGAATCGGTCCAGTTCCTGGACGGTGGCGAGGAGATCCCGCGCCGCGAGCGCCTGCGATGGGAGAAGGAGCTCATCGGTCTCTACCTGTCGGAGCACCCATTGGGCGACATCGCGTCTGAGCTGCCGGACTACGTGACCGCCTACACCGGCGAGCTGGCCGAGGAAGCCGACCAGGCCAAGGTGACGCTCGGCGGGATCATCATCTCCTCGCGCCGGGTGGTGACCCGAGCGGGGTCGACCATGCTCGTGGCCACCCTCGAGGACCTCCAGGGGTCGGTCGAGGTGGTCGTCTTCCCGAAGGTCTTCGAGCAGACCGCCGTCTCCTGGGCCGATGACAACGTGGTGCTGGTGACGGGCCGGATCGATCGCCGCGACGAGACGCCGCAGATCCTGTGCGAGGCCGTGCACCAGTGGGACGACGCTGTGCGGATGGGCCCTTCGGCGTTCGGCGCCGAGCGGGACCGGCTGCTGGCAGGGCGTGGGAACGGTCGCCGATGGGAGCGGCCGCCGGAGCAGGGCGTCTGGAACGGCGGCGGTTCGCGCGAGCCGATCGCGGTCGCCGCGCCGCCCCCCGCCGCCGTGGCGGTGGTCGAGGCCGCCGAGGCCGTTGCGGCGGCAATCGGGGCGCCGGAGCCGCTCGAGGAGACGCCGGCACCCCTTGATGCCGTGCCGATCCAGTCGGCGCCGGAGGCATCGGCCGCGACCATCAGTGTCTCGATCGGCGACGACGTGCCGACGGATCGGCTGCTGGGGGCGATCGAATCGGTCAAGGGGCTGCTGGCGGGTCGTCCTGGGCCTTTGCCGGTGCTGCTCTTCATCTCCGTGGCCGGCGCCACGCGCCAGGTGCGGCTGCCGGATCACGTCGCCTGGGATGAGCGGCTGGGGGACGCGGTGCGTCGTGCTGCCGGAGTGCCAGTGGCGGTGGAGCTGCGCTCCGGTGTCGAGGAACGCCTCGCCTGAGTTGGGTGACCCGCCCCACGGGTCAACGGGCGGAGGAACGGCAGCTCAGCGGCATTTCGCTCGTATTACGGGTCAAAACGCGGCGGAGCTCGGGTGATCCGGCCGCTCCGGTGCGCGTTGACCCGCCCCACGGGTCAAACGGCGCTAAGGCTCGAACTCAACGGTCGCCAGCACGGCCTCGATGGCCTCGAGCATCTCCTGCTGCTCGAAGCCCTGGCCGCCGATGTCGGCGTGCACCTCGATCCATCGGTCCGGGAAGCCCGGGGGGCTGAGCTGCCACCAGGCGACCGCGCCATCCCGGGTGGAATCGCGAAGCTCGAAGACGGCCGGCTTGCCGCCGATGATCGTATCGGCGTCGAGGCCGTACGGGCGTGAGGTCACGGGCTCGGGCACCGGGGGCGTGCCACCCTCCCAGGAGGTGATCACGATGGACGCCTCACCCGGCGGGACCGTGGTGCCTGCCAGGCCGCACGCCTCGCCGAAGCTTGTGCAGAGCTGGTTCGGCTCAACGGCATAGCTGACGAGGTGCGCCACGATCTGGTGGCCCGGCGAGTCCGTGTCGTCGCCGGCGCCGAGGATCCAATCGGGCGGGTAGGCAAAGCTCAGGTCAGCGCCGGAGAACCGAAGCCGGTCATCCGCCGGCTGCGATGCCAGTGTGACCCCGATCATCAGCACGGCGACGACCACCGCCACGCCGGCCAGGATGCCGATCGCCGCCCATCCCGAATCCATCGGTGAGGGTGGCGCGGGAGCTTCCGCCCGGGGCCGGCGAGGCGGCTCGACGGGGGCGGGCGCCCAGTGCGGGGCAACGACGATCGCGTGGAGGCGTTCCCATCGCGCGCGACGCATCGGGTCCGAGAGGATGTGCCACGCATCGTTGATGCGGACCATGGCCGCAGTCGGCTCAGATGCGCCGGCGTCGGGGTGGTGCTGCTTCGCCAGCCGCCGATACGCCCGCGCGATCTCCTCGCGCGACGCACTGCGAGGCACGCCCAGGACGGCATAGGGGTCGATCTCGGCCACGACCGCCGCAGTCTACGCCGCGCCGCTTGCTATCCTGTCGCCCGTGATCACGAAGCGAGCGAAGAAGCCGGCCGAGGTGGGCGACCCGGGCTCCACCGTCAAGCCTTCAGCCGCCGATGCCGCCGCCGTGGCCACGGTCCCGGCCGCGTCGGAGGCGCCGATCGACGGCGACCAGCTCGACGCCGCCATCATCCGCTTCGTGCGCCGCTTCCCGAACGAGACGGTCGACCTGACGCCGCTGGCCGAGGAGCTGGGCGTCGATCCGTATCGGATGCAGCTCGCCGTGGAGGCGCTTGGTCAACGCCGCATGCTCGTCGTTCCGTTCATCGAGCCCGGCACCGCCGGGGGAGCGACCCTGACGGAGGTGGGCCTGCGCTGGCTGATCGAGCGCGAGGGCGGGAAGCCGTCCGACGTGCCAACCGCACTCCAGCCGGCCAAGAAGCACGTTCGAGCCTCCGACGAGGCCGCGCGGCTGCCTCGGGCCCAGGTCTACGGCCTCAAGAAGGGCAGCGCGCGCTAGCGGTCGAGGAACCGGCGCAGGAAGTGGGTCGTCTCCTCGTGACGTGGGTCGTTGAGGACCTGCTCGGGCGGACCCTGCTCGATGATCCTCCCGTCCTCCATGAACACGACCCGATCGGCGGCCTCCTGGGCGAAGTGCATCTCGTGCGTCACCACGATCATCGTGGTTCCGCTGTGGGCGAGGTCCTCCATGACCCGCAGCACCTCGCCGATCAGCTCTGGATCCAGGGCGGATGTGGGTTCGTCGAACAGCAGCACCTTGGGCTCCATGCACAGCGCACGGGCGATGGCGACTCGCTGCTTCTGTCCGCCAGACAGGCGCGCGGGGTACTCGCTCCGTTTCTCGGCCAGTCCCACGACCTCGAGGTAGTAGTCCGCGCGCTGCGTTGCCTCTGCGCGTGGCGTCGCCCTCACGCGCATCGGTGCCTCGATGCAGTTCTCGAGGACGCTCATGTGCGGGAACAGGTTGAACTCCTGGAAGAGCATGCCGGCCCGAAGGCGCATCTGGCGGATCTGCTCCTGGTGCCTGCGGCTGCGGGCACGCAGCGGTTCGGCCTCGAGCTTGAGCCCATCGATCTCGACCGAACCCACCGTCGGCTCCTCGAGAAAGTTGATGCAGCGGAGGAGCGTCGTCTTGCCGGAGCCTGAGCGGCCGATGATCATCACCGCCTCACGCTGCCGGATCTCGAGGTCGACCCCGCGCAGGACGTGGTTGTCGCCGAAGTACTTCTCCAGCGCCTTGACCTTGACGATCGGCTCGCCGACGTGGGTGGGCAGGGCGGAGCCCTCGTCGTACCCGCTCGTGCTCGATGCCGGCCGATCGCTGACATCGGGAAGCGGCTGGTCCGTCATCGGTCACCGCGCGCCATGCGCCGCTCGAGCCGCGTCTGGAAGAAGCTGAACACGATCGTCAGACCCCAGTACACGAGCGCCGCGATGATGAAGGCCTCGAGGGTGTGAAGCGTCGGCCGACCGGCAGTCTCCGCTCGCCACAGGACCTCCTGGACACCGATGAGCGAAACGAGAGCGCTGTCCTTGATCATGGCGATGAACTCGTTGCCAATCGCCGGGGTCACGATCCGGACCGCCTGGGGTAGGACGATGCGGCGAAAGATGTGTCGCTCGGTCATGCCGAGTGCGGCCGCGGCCTCCGCCTGCCCACGCGGGACGGCCTGGATGCCTGCGCGGAAGATCTCGGTCATGTACGCGCCGTAGTTGAAACCGAGCGCGATCACCCCCGCCGCGATCGCCGGGAAGATGAGCGCCTTCGAGATCTGCGGCAGCGAGAAGAAGATGATGTAGATCTGGACGATCAGTGGTGTGCCCCGCACCAGCGACACGTAGAACGAAGCGATCGCATGCAAGAACGCGTTCGATGAGAGCCGCCCGAGGGCCCCAACGAGGGCCAGGAACGTCGCCAGGATGATCGACAGAACGCAGACGAGGATCGTGATCCCCGCGCCACCGAGGATGTACGGCGCCCAGGTCCCGATCCAGTCGGAGTCGATGTTGTCCGTCGCCGCAAAGGCGATGACGAGTCCGACCAGGATGGAGATCCAGACGAATGCGAACGTCGTCCGGAACCCGAACCTGGCGCGACGCTTGGCGGCCTCGATTTCATCGAGGATCGGGGCCCTGGCCTTCCGTTCCACGATCTCGGCAGACAACGGACTGGTTCCCTCCAGGCGGTCGCGGAGAGACGAAGGACGGGAGGCGCCTCTCGGCACCTCCCGTCATTGTCGTCGCGCGACGGTCAGGCGGCTACTCCGTAACCGAGTAGTCCACGCCTTCGAACCACTGCTCACTCAGGGACGTCAGCGAGCCATCCGAGTGCATCTCCTCGATGATGCGATCCAGCTCGTCCTGGAGGGCTGAGTGCTCGGGTGCCGACTTGTCGGTCGCCACGGCCAGAGGCTCGAAGAAGACCGGATCGCCGACCTCGACGAATTCTGCTCCAGCGGCAATCGCCGCCTGGGCGGTCGTGATCGAGGTGAGCCAGCCTGTGAAGTCGGTCCGGCCGGACGCGATCGCATCGGCACACTCGGTGTCCGTTGAGAAGGTCGTGACAGTCGCACCCTCCGGCGGTGGAGTCGGGTCGGGAGCTCCGATGAGCGTCAGCGTTCCTTCGATCCAGGATTGGTACGTCGTCGCCTCACCAGTGCAGATCACCTCGCCGGCGAGGTCGTCGAGCGATGTGATGCCGGACGCGATGGTCGCGGTCATCTGGGCGGGCGTGTAGTAGTAGGGGACCGTGAAGTCGAGGACGCCGTCCCGCTCCTCGGTGATCGTCACCGAGCCGACGCTGATGTCGAATCGCTCGGCCCAGCCCCCGGCGACGACCTCTGCGAAGTCGGGCGTGGCAAATTCGACCTCGACGCCGAGCTCTTCGCCGATGCGCAGCGCCACGTCGATATCGAATCCTTCGAATGTCCCGTCCGGCAGAAGCTCGGACTGTGGCGGATATGCCGGATCGGTTGCAACGCGGATCACGCCCGCATCGCAGATCGTCGCCAGCATGTCGCCGTCCGGGGCGGTCGCACAGGCGCCCTCAGCCCCTCCGACGCTCGCCGATTCGCCGGTACCGGCCGGCTGGCACGCGGCCAGCACGAGCATCGCGATCGGTATGAGCGCGATGCGTCGCATCTTGTCCATCTCTCCTCCAATGCGGGCACGCCGATGCCTTGCCGGCGTCCATCGGTGCAACTCGGATCGGCACGTTGTAGCACTTCGCCACCTCTTGCGGCAAGGAAACGCGCCTTCGTCGGTACACTCTGCGCATGACGAGCACCCTCCCAACCACGCCCCTCAGCCGCGCGGCGACGCTGCCGTCGCGTTACTACGTGGATGCCGCGATCCTCGCGGCCGAGAAGGACCGCATCTTCGGGCGAACCTGGCAGCTGGTCGCACGGACCGATGAGCTCCAGCGAGTGGGCGACTTCGTTCCCGTCACCGTCCTCGACGAGCCGGTCGTCATCACCCACGGCCTGGATGGTCAGCTGAACGCCTTCTACAACGTCTGCCGTCACCGGGCCGGGCAGGTCGCGCTGACCCGCGGCAACCGGAAGTCGCTCCAATGCCGGTATCACGGCTGGACGTATGGGCTGGACGGCACCCTCCGCGCGTGCCCGGAGATGGAGGAGACCGAGGACTTCGACAAGGCCGATTTCGGCCTGGTGCCGGTCCGGGTCGAGACCTGGGGGCCGTTCGTGTTCGTCAACCTGGACGCATCGGCGCCTTCGTTGCTGGAGGTGATGGGCGCCATTCCTGGCGAAGTCGCCCGGTCCGGCTATGACGTCGACCACATGCGCCTGGTGGAGCGGCGCGAGTACGTCGTCGAGTGCAACTGGAAGGTCTACGTCGACAACTACCTCGAGGGCTACCACCTGCCGATCGCGCACCCGCAGCTGTTCAAGGAGCTCGATTACGACAGCTATCGCGTGGAGGAGTTCCGCTACTACTCCAAGCAGCACGCGCCCATCCGGGAGCTGAAGCCGGGTGAGGAGCTTGGTGTTGACCGTCGCTACATGCGTCAGCCCGGCGCCGAGGACTCAGCGCTCTACTACTGGCTGTTCCCGAACACGATGTTCAACGTCTACCAGGACAACATGTCGTCGAACGTGATCCTGCCGCTTGGGCCGGATCGGACGCTGACCATCTTCGAGTGGTTCTTCGCCGATCCGGGAACGGCCGAGGGCTGGGAGTCGATGCAGCAGGCGATCGCCTTCTCCGATGAGATCCAGCAGGAGGACATCGTCATCTGTGAGCAGGTGCAGCGCGGCCTCCGCTCGCGCGCCTACGACTCCGGCCGGTTCAGCGCCAAGCGCGAGAACGGCGTCTACCACTTCCAGAACCTCGTCCGCGAGTTCCTCGGGGAGTAGGTTCCTCGTGACGTGGGAGGAGGTCCTCGCGCTCGCTCGCCGTTTCGAGGGCCAGAGGCTCGAGACGGTCACCGGCAAGGGCTTCACGGTAGGGATCTACCTGGACTGCCCATTCTTCACGCCCGAGTCGAGCGGGTACGGCCAGAGCGACGGCCGCAAGGCCGGCGAGCGATTTCTTACGCGATACAACGAGATCGGCAGCCTCCGTCCCGGCGACTACGCCGACCTCACCCGCAACGCCTCCTATTACGTGGCGCTCGTCGCCCGCGCGTAACCGCCACCCCGACGAACAGTCCAGATTCACATGAGGCGTGCGTCGTGCCGGCAATGGGCCTCCAGGAGAGGCCGGACTCACGCGTGGTGTGAATCTGGACGCTTTGGAGCCCGCTGGCCGCGCCTGATACGTGCCGTTGAACGGTCCCATTCACGCCCCGGGTGAATCTGAACCGTCCTGACCCAACCGGGCGCCGTTGTTGGTCACCTGATGTGAATCCGGACGGTTCGCTGCGATACCCTCCACCCATGACCGATGCGCCACCAACCCGCGGCGATGGAAAGCTGACCGTCGCCCTCATCTCCGAGGTGTACTGGGAGCCCGATGGCGCCCAGCGCCTGAGGGAACGCCTCGCCGAGGCCGCGGATCGAGGGGCGGACCTCGCCGTGCTGCCGGAGCTTCCGCTGAACCGGTGGAGCCCATCGACGAAGGAGCCACGGGACGAGGACGCCGAGGGAATGGACGGCGAGCGGACACGGGTGCAGGCCGAGGCGGCGGCCGAGGCGGGCATCGGTCTGGTGGGGGGCATCATCCACCGGGAATCCGGCAAGGGACGAAGAACGAGCCGCGCGCTGGTGTTCGATCGGGCGGGCAACCTGAAAGCCACGTACGAGAAGCTGCACCTCCCCGAGGAGGAGGGCTTCTGGGAGACGAGCCACTACGAGCCGGGCACCGAGGCGCCGAAGCGGATCGACGCGTTCGGCGTGCCGATCGGCGTGCAGCTGTGCTCGGACAACAACCGTCCCGAAGGCACGCATCTGCTCGGCGCGCAGGGCGTGGTCGCCATGATCAACCCCCGCGCCAGCGAGGAGCGCGAATACCAGCGATGGAAGATCGTCTGGCGCGCCAACGCGCTGACGAGCTGCTGCTACATCCTGAGCGTCAACCGGCCGCACCCCGAGAACGGCGTGCTGATCGGCGGGCCGAGCGTCGCCATCGATCCGAACGGCAACACGGTGGTCGAGACGACCGACACGCTGGCGCTCGTCACCCTGGACGAGCAGGTCGTCGCCGATGCGCGACGTGACTACCCCGGCTACCTGCCGGTGCGGGCGCGCCTGTACGCCGATGCGTGGGCGGAGATCGCCGGCCGGGACGGGTAGGGAGCGAGCGGCTCAGCCCTCGGCGAGGCGGAACTGGCCCTTGGCGAGCAGGACGTCGCCGGTGTAGATCCGCATCTCGTACAGCCCCGGGCCCCAGTCCCTGACGAAGCTCCCCGCGTCGCCGGCCACGAATCCGGCCAGCGACGACGCCGGGTCGACCCTCAGCTGGTTGCCGGCGGCCCCCACGATCTCATCGCCGTCGGTTCCGTCGTCGTTGATGCGGATGACCTGCTCGCCGATGGTCGCCACGCCGAACGGGGTCGGTGGAGGCGATGGAGTGGGCGAAGACCATGCCGGGCGTGAACGTCTCGACCGGCTCGATGACCTGGTTGTTCGCGTCGAGCCGCTCGCCGAACACGACGGTGGCGGGAAGCGGCGGCGGCGGAGTCGGAGTGACCGCCACCGAGGCCGTTGCCGATGGCGCCTCGGAGGGAGCCTCCGTCGGCGAGGGAGTCGGCGTCGGGGTGGGAGCCGCGCCGATGGTCGGGTCGGTGGGGTTCAGGCTCGAGACGAAGAGGCCGAGCAGCAGTGCGCCGATGATGGTGCCGATGACGGCGGCGAGCGAGATGAGCGAATCACGGTCGGTGGGATAGCGTCCGGTCGGTGCGATGCGCGCCTCGCCATGCCGGAGAACGACGCCGCAGGAGCGGCAGACCTGTGCCCATGCCGGATTCGCGCGGCCGCAATTGAAGCAGTCGACGGTCTCGTCGGTCATCGGGGTCGCACAGTCCTCCTCAGGCATCGGCCGCTGGCGGCGCGAAGCCTAGCATGCAGGTGGCCGCCGGCGGTGAGAACGCCGACGGCCGGGTGGACGACCCCGCAACGGGTCGGCCGCCGCAGAGTCTACCCGCCCGGGCGTGGCCCGTTCGTTGGCCCGTCTCATGCATCGGCAGGGAATATGCGAGCTGGCCCGATCGCGCAGTGCTACCGTAGCGCGCCGTGACGCGATCTCGGCAACCACCACCCGACGACAGTCGGGTCGACCCCCTCCTCGAAGTCCGCGAGAAGCGACGCGGCAAACGCCCAGGCGATGCCTATGTCCGCATCGTGCGGCCGTTCGAGGACGCCTTCCAGAAGGGCGGCGATGAGGGCGAGCTGATCGCCACCGAGCGCACCGTGCTCGAGCGCCCCGGGTGGACCCGCCTGATCCGGCGCATCCGAACGATCCTGATCGGCCGGCCGATTCATAGCGAGCGGGAGGAGCACGAGCGCCTCACGAAGCTCAAGGGACTGGCGATCTTCTCGAGCGACAACATCAGCTCGTCGGCCTACGGACCCGAGGAGATCATGCGCGTGCTGGCCCTGGCCGGGACCGGCGCGCTGAGCCTCACCCTCCCGCTCGCCGGCCTCATCACCGTCATGCTGGCGATCGTCACCGTGTCGTATCGGCAGACGATCAAGGCCTATCCGAAGGGCGCGAGCAGCTACATCGTCGCCAGCGACAACCTCGGCAGCACGATGGGCGTGCTCGCAGCGGCCGCCCTCCTCATCGGCTACGTGGTGACCGTCGCCGTGTCGGTGTCCGCCGGCGTGGCGGCGATGACCTCGATCCTTCCGCAGATCCACGACGGTCGCGTCTGGATCAGCGTGGCGCTGGTGCTCCTGATCATGCTCGGGAACCTTCGTGGCATTCGCGAGTCGGGGACGATCTTCATGGTCCCGACGTACGCGTACATCGTCGTCATGCTCGGGATCATCGGCTACGGGGTCGCCCGGGTGACATTCGGCGAGGTTCCCGCGTTCGCGCCGCCGGCCGGTTGGGAGCCGGTCGAGCAGGGGGCCCAGGCTCTTGGGCTGTTCCTGATCCTGCGGGCGTTCAGCCAAGGGGCCGTGGCGCTGACCGGCGTCGAGGCGATCAGCGACGGCGTGCCCGCCTTCAAGCCGCCTGAGTGGAAGAACGCCCGGACGACGCTGACCTGGGCCGCAATCGTGTTCGCCATCCTGTTCGTCGGAATCGCCTACCTGCTCAGCCGGCTCGGGATCCAGCCCGATGGGAGCGAGCAGTACACGGTGCTGAGCCTCCTGGTCCGGACCCTGACCGGCGAAGGCCCGATCCTGGTGTTGGCCCAGGTGGCCACCGCGCTCATCCTCGTGCTCGCCGCCAACACGTCGTTCGCCGACTTCCCGCGCCTCTCCTCGTTCCTGGCGCGCGACGGGTTCCTGCCGCGCCAGTTCGCGTTCCGCGGCGAGCGCCTCGCGTTCACGACCGGGATCGTGGCGCTCTCGCTCATGGCGATCGGCCTTCTCGTTGGATTCAACGCAAGCGTCAGCGGCCTCATCCCGCTCTACACGCTCGGCGTGTTCATCGCCTTCACCCTGTCCCAGGCCGGCATGCTCGTGCGCTGGTGGCGCCGGCACGAGCCCGGCTGGCGCCGCGGCCTGGCGATCAACGGGCTCGGCGCGCTGACGACCGCCGTGGTTGCGCTCGTCGTCGGCAGCAGCAACTTCTTCCAGGGCTCGTGGCTGGTCATCGTCCTGGTGCCGCTGCTGATGATGCTGCTGCTCGGTATCAACCGGCACTACCGCGACATGGACAGGGCGCTCGCCCTCGACCGCATCCCGGATCGGCAGGAGGTTGCGCCGCGACCGATCGTGATCGTGCCGATCTCGAGGCTCGATCGCCCTGCGCGCCAGGCCATCGCCTTCGCGAACTCGATCAGCCAGGACGCGGTGGCGGTGCACGTCACCAACGACCCGGATGCGGCCGATGCGATGCGCGAGCGCTGGCCGGAGTGGGCCGGATCCACGGAGCTGGTGGTGGTCGAGTCGCCGTATCGGGCCCTCATCGGTCCGTTGCTGGCCTACATGGACGCGCTCCAGCGACAGGCTCCGGATCGGCCAATCCTGGTGGTGCTCGCCGAGTTCGTGCCGAAGCACTGGTGGGAGAACCTGCTGCACAACCAGACCGCCCTCCGGCTCAAGCTGCGGCTCTTCTCCCGCCGCAACACGATCGTGGCGGACGTTCCCTACCACCCGAACGTCGACTGACCACGCGCCGCGGCCCGGCTCGTACCATGCGAGCGTGGAAGACATGAACAGCGGCTGGCGGCGGACAGTAGCCCGGGTCGTGGCCGTGCTCGTGGGGCTTGGGCTGACGACGGCGATCATCTCCGCGCTCGAGGCGGGCCTCAGGCTCGACAACGCTTCGTCCCTCTACCTGGTCGTGGTGGTCAGCGTTGCCAGCCGATGGGGGACCTGGCCGGCGATCGCCACGGCACTGGCCGGATCGCTCGTCTACAACCTCCTGTTCGTGGAGCCGCGCTTCACGCTTGCGGTCGATCGTTCCGAGGAGCTGCTGACCCTGCTGCTGCTCCTCTTCGTGGGCGTCGTGATCGGACGGCTGGCGGGGGACCAGCGGTCGCGTGAACGGCTCGCCCGGCGAGGGGAACGCGAAGCTCGGGCGCAGTTCGCTATCACCCGCGAGCTGACCTCTGCGCACCGTCTCCCACAGGCGATGCAGGCGGTCGTCGAACGGATCGGCATCGAGGCCGGGATGAAGCGCACCTGGATCGGGCTTGGCGCGACGATCCCGCAGGAGCGCGTGGCGGCGGACACGTCTCCGGGCGACCCGCTGCCGCCGATCGGCACGCACTCGGTGCTGACGAGGGACAGCGAGGAGGACGCCGCGACGTGGATCCGCATCCGCCCGCCGTCGCGGGCTCCGAGTGCCGCGCATGGGCTCCATCGGATCGAGCTGCGGGCCGGCGGCGATACCTACGGGTCACTCTGGGCGCAGCGTACCGACGGCGGCGGTGTCCCCGAGCTGGAGGAGACGCGACTCATGGCGGCGGCCGCGGATCAACTGGCGCAGGCGGTGCGGCGAGACCGCATCGCTGCCCGCGCGGCGGAGATGGAGATCGAGCGGCGCAGCGACCAGTTCCGCAGTGCGCTCCTCGATTCGGTGTCGCACGACCTCCGCACCCCGCTCGCGAGCATCCGGGCGGCCGCCGGCGGCCTGGCCGATCCGGCCGTCGAGGCGGACATCGAACAGGTGAGGTCCACCGCCCAGTCGATCGACGAAGAGGCCCAGCGCCTCAACCGGCTGGTCGGGGCGCTGCTCGACATGAGCCGCATCCAGGCCGGCGCGCTGACCGCGGAGATCGACGTCATCCCGCTCAGCGAGCTGATCGAGCCGGCGGTCGCGCGCATGCGCCCGCTGCTGGACGGCCATCCGTTGAGCGTCGACCTGCCCGTCGACCTGCCCAGCGTCCGCGTCGATGACGTGCTGATGATCCAGGCGCTGACGAACCTGCTCGAGAACGCCGCCCGCCACACGGCCGCCGGTGCGCCGATCTCCGTTCGCGCCTCGGCCGGACCGGACGGTTCGCGCGTGGAGCTCGTGATCGAGGACGGCGGTCCCGGCGTCCCGAGCGAGGCGATGCCGCATCTGTTCGAGCGGTTCTACCGCGGCCCGCTGACGGCGGACGGTGGCCGGCGTCGCGGCATCGGCCTTGGGCTGGCGGTGGTGCACGGTCTCGTCGACGCGATGGGGGGAACGGTGAGCGCCGGCAGGAGTCCGCTCGGCGGCCTGGCCATCACGCTGATGCTGCCCACGGAGGGCGCATCGTCGTGACCAGTCACCCTGTCGGGGCGAGGCTGCTCTTGGTGGAGGATGACGAGCCGACCCGGCACGCCGTCGCCGCCAACCTGGCCGCCCACGGCTACGAGGTCCGACAGGCGGCCGATGGAGAGGAGGCACTCCGGCTGTGGGAGGAGGGTCGCCCCGACCTCGTCCTGCTCGATCTCGGGCTGCCGGGGATCGACGGCCTGGCCGTCGTGCGTCGCGTGAGGCGGGAAGCCACCACTCCCATCATCATCCTGTCCGCCCTCGACCAGGAGCGCGACAAGGTGGCGGCCCTCGATGCCGGTGCCGACGACTACCTGACCAAGCCCTTCGGGATGGATGAGCTGCAGGCACGCGTTCGGGCGGCGATGCGCCGCGCCCTCGGACCCGCGGCCGATGCGGCCGGCCAGGTTCGCATCGGCCCACTCGAGCTGGATCCCGTCCGGCGCAGGGTCACGATCGGCGGTGAGGAGCTGCACCTGACGCCGCGCGAGTACGAGCTGCTCAAGGCGCTCGTGGCCAACGCCGGCCGCGTCGTGAGCCGCGGACGGCTCCTGCGCGCCGTGTGGGGCCTCGAATACGCGAACGAGGGCCACTACCTCCACGTCCACGTGGCCGGCATCCGTCGCCGGATCGCGAGTGCGGACCCCACCGGCTACCTGGCTCACCTCATCGTCGCCGAGCCGGGCGTCGGCTACAGGGTCCGCGACGCGGAGGAGCTCGCGGCGGAAAACGAGGGATCTTGAGCGCTTCTTGAGCGCCTAGGCCCGGCCAGCGGCCGTTTCCTCTTGGAGCTCGGTGGGACGCTCGAGGCATGACCCGCGTGGATGGCGGCGAGACGCCTCATATCGACAGCTCGCTCGATCCGATTCGAGCGGCGATCGAGATGGTCGCCGATGGATCGGCGATCCGGGTGACGGTGTCCACGCGTGCTCCCGCCCAGCTGCTGCCCGCCGCACGCGCCCTGGCGCGGGCTGCCGGCGTCGCGGTCGAGTCTCCCGAGGAGACGGACGGCGGCTCCGACCTCGTGGTGGAATCCGCACCGTCACGCATCGCCTGAGCGTGGCCGATCGGCGGATCGATCCGCATCTCGAAGTCCGCGAGGCCAGGCGCGGCAAACGCCCCGGCGACGCCTACATCAAGATCGTCCGCCCGTACGAGGAGATCTTCGAGCGCGGGGACGACGGCGAGCTGATCGCGACCGAGCGAACCGTGCTCGATCGCCCCGGCTGGACGCGCGCGTTGCGCAAGCTGCGGACGGTCCTCATCGGCCGGCCGATCCACAGCGAGCGGGAGGAGCACGAGCGCCTGTCGAAGACGAAGGCGCTCGCCATCTTCAGCAGCGACAACATCAGCTCATCGGCGTACGCCACCGAGGAGATGATGCGGATCCTGGTCATGGCCGGGATCGGCGCCATCTCGTTCACCATGCCGTTGACGATCACCATCTGCGTCGTGCTGGCCATCGTGGCCACCAGCTACTGGCAGACGATCCGCGCCTATCCGAACGGAGCCAGCAGCTACCTCGTCAGCAGTGACAACCTTGGCAGCACGGCGGGCCTGGTGGCGGGGGCCTCGCTCCTCATCGACTACACGCTCACGGTGGCGGTATCGGTGTCGGCGGCCGTGGCCGCCATCACATCGGTCATCCCGGAGCTGTTCGCCGAGCGTGTCCTGCTGGCGGTGGCGATCGTCGTCGTCCTCATGCTCGGCAACCTGCGTGGCGTGCGCGAGTCCGGGACGATCTTCATGGCACCCACCTATCTCTACATCGTCGCCATCCTCGGGATGGTCGGCATCGGCCTCGTCCGGCTGGCGACAGGAACGTTGCCCGACTACACGCCCCCCGCCGGGTGGCTGACCGCTGACGCCGGCGGGGAGGCCCTCGGGATCCTGCTCATCCTGCGTGCGTTCAGCTCGGGAGCCGCGGCGCTGACCGGTGTCGAAGCGATCTCGGACGGCGTGCCGGCGTTCAAGCCCCCCGAGTGGCGGAACGCGCGGGTCACGCTGCTGTGGGCGGCGGGCATCTTCGCCGTCCTTTTCCTCGGCATCAGCTTCATGGCCAGCACGATCGGCATCATCCCGGATCCGACGGAGGAGCAGACCGTCCTCTCGCAGATCGCGCGGCAGGTCGTCGGGGATGGCGCATTCTTCGTGGTGATCCAGGTCGCGACAATGCTCGTCCTGGCCCTGGCGGCCAACACCGCGTTCGCCGACTTCCCGCGCCTCAGCTCGTTCCTTGCGCGTGACAGCTTCATGCCTCGCCAGTTCGCATTCCGCGGCGAGCGGCTGGCGTTCACGACCGGGATCGTTGCGCTCTCCGGGCTGGCCGCCATGCTGCTGGTGGTCTTCGATGCCAGCGTCACGGCGCTCATCCCGCTCTACACACTGGGCGTCTTCATCGCCTTCACGCTGTCGCAGTCGAGCATGGTCGTGCGATGGTGGCGTCGACGCGAGGTCGGCTGGCGACGCGGCCTGATCATCAACGGCATCGGCGCCATCACGACCGGGGTGATCGCCCTCATCGTCGTGGAGAGCAAGTTCCTGTCGGGTGCCTGGATGGTGGTGGTGGCCATCCCGCTGCTGGTGCTCCTCATGCGCGCAATCCGAGGCCACTACCGCTCGGTGGAGCGAGGGCTTGCGCTGGCGCGCATTCCGGCCGGCGGCCGCGAAGCTGCACGCCCCATCGTCATCGTGCCGATTGCCCGGCTCGACGAGCCGGCGCGGCAGGCGATCGCCTTCGCGAACTCGATCTCGGACGAGGCGACGGCGGTGCACGTCACGAACGATGGCGATGCCGGCGACGAGCTCCGCGGCCAGTGGCCGGAATGGTCGGGCGGAGCCGAGCTCGTGATCATCGAGTCGCCGTATCGGGCGCTCGTCGGTCCGCTGCTCGCCTATCTCGACGTGCTCCAGCGCCAGGATCCGACGCGCCCAGTCCTCGTCGTGCTCTCGGAGTTCGTGCCTCGCCACTGGTGGGAGAACCTCCTCCACAACCAGACGGCGCTCCGTCTGAAGCTCCGGCTCTTCTCGCGGCCGAACACGATCGTGGCGGACGTTCCGTATCACCTGCGCGGAAGGTGACGGCTCACCAAGAACGTTTTCAGGACTAGTACGTTAGTACTGGTATGGGGATGTATGCGCCTGCCCGCTCCGTCGTCGAGCACCTGATCGAGCGAGCTGGCCACCTGACAATCGATGAGGCCGCCGACGTCTACCAGGCCCACGCCGCGCGCATCCTGATCCAGGGAACCGCGGCAGAACGCCAGGCGCTGCTGAAGGCCCGGCGAGCCGCCGTCAAGGCGGGGCGCTTGGCTGAGTACGAGCAGGCGCGGCACGCAGCGGCCAGCGCCTGGCGGCACGCGCTGCCTGAGACGCAGGGGCCATGGCTGGCGGTCGGCGCGGCGATTGCCAACGCTGCAGGTGTGCTCGTCGTCGAGGACATCCTCGATGACAAGCTGTTCAACCTGCTGGTCGGGCCATGGCACCAGGCGATCGGCGAGCTGATGCCGGTCGGCCCGGGGATGCTCACGCCGATGGGGCCGGGTGCGCATGCCACCGAGCGCGCGCACGGCAGGGTCCGCTAGATCGGTCTTTTCGGCACTTCACGGAGCGGGCACGCTGCTTGCGAGGCGAGGGTCAGCCTCGCCGATTGGAGTGTGCCCGTGGAGAAGCGCCGGATCGCACTCCAGCTGCGCGCCATCCGAGTGATCCTCCGGGTGGAGCAGCCGCGACACAACGCGGCAACCATGCACGATGTGCGCGCGCGCGCCCGTCAGATGCTCGACGGGCTTGAGGAGGCGGTGCAGCCGTTCCCGGATCTGAAGGAGGAGCTGGCCACGCTTCGGCGTGAGGTGGAGGCAGACGGGGCCTAGCGCGCGGCACCCTCGGCAAGCAGTCCGTCGATCTTGCTCGTCAGGTCATCGATGCTGAACGGCTTGGTCAGCGTCGCGACGTGCCGGGTCTCATCCAGGTCCTCCTCGAGCGTCTTGAGCGCCAGCACATCGGCGCTGCAGATGAGGATCGGGAGGCCGGCGAAGTCAGGTTCCGCGCGCACCTGCTGGGCGATGTCCCACCCGTGCAGCCCTTCGGTTCCCATCCGGAGGTCGATCATGAGCAGGTCGGGTCGCGATGCCCGCACCTGGTCCAGCGCGTCGGGGCGGTCACCGTCGATGGTGGTCGTCTCGTAGCGATCGTCCTCGAGGATGTCCCGCACCAACGCGAGGAACTCGGCATTGTCATTGACCACCGTGACACGAGCCATTGGAATCCCTCCGTTCGCTCGATTCTGTGCCGGCAGGGAGGATAGCACCGGCCGCAACGTTCTCAACCGATGATGTGCTGCCTAACGAGCAGGCGGCCCGGCTCGTTAGTACGTGCGTGGCCCTGGGTGGGCGCGTTGCCGGCTTCGCCGGCATGGCAGCCGCGTCCTCCCTGGGCCGTTTTTCCTTGACCGACGCACACGCGCCTCGTGTATCGTGACCGTTCAATTCGCCGTGCCCCCGCGAGAGGCGATCCCACCCCGAGATAGTGCCCGCGGAGCACGAGTGGATATTGACCAGCGGCAGCCCGATGACGTCATCGCCGAACGAATGTTCGGACGGGCATTGTGGCTCAAGGACAACCTTCCGATCACGCCCGACGAGTGGGGCCTCCTGTGCCTGCTCATCTTCGGGGAGCTCCCTGAGAAACGGCCGACGCCCGGGCAGCTCGCACAGGCGCGCGCGCACCAACCATCGCTTCGGGAGCTGACCGCCGTTCCGGTTGACGAGCCGACGGGAGTCGAGGAGAGATAGCGCGGCCAGAGGCGATGTGCCCCTGGTCAGCTACGACACGGAACCGCGTGGGCGCGACTCTGATGCTGCGTGCGCAGCGCTGTGTCCGGGAGCAGGATCGGCGGGTTCGTGACCGTGGTGCCGGTTGAGCCGGGCGGTCCCGAGCCCGTCACCGAGGGCGGACCGGGCGGCGGGCGAATCACGAAGCATGCCGGACCGGCCTTCCGCTGGCTGGCCTGCGAGGCAGTCGGACTTCCCGTCGTCTTGACGTAGTTGCAGTACAAGCCGCCGACAGGTGCGTTCTGCGGCACGCCGAGCGTCATGCTGAGCACGAACGACTGATTGCTCGGGACGAACGAGACGATGTACTTCAGGGCAGGGACGTCGTTGATGAACGCGCAGTCAAGGATCGTGAACTCCTTGCCGACGCTGCTTGCACTCAGCGGATAGGTGATCTCGAAGATCGCCGTACCGCCCGGATACATGGTTCCGCCGACCAGCCGCATGTCGGTATTGCCGTCGTTCGACGGCAGGACGCCCGTGCAGCCGTTCGTTCCCGGCTGCAGGACGACACTCGGCCCTTCGGCCGCGACCGGCGCGACGAGCACCGCCGCCGCCAACAGGGCGACGGTCATGGAAGTCGCCGCTCGGAGGCCCCACATGCGAGTCACGAGGCCATCTTCTGCGGCGATGGCCGATTTCAACCCCGCCCATTTGTACCGTGGCCCCGCGTACTCTGAGGCGAGGTTCGGCGCGACATGACAACGTGGTCATGACGGCGCCGCCGGAAGGATTCATCCTCGAGCGACGCCGGGCGGCCTCCTCCCCCAGGGACGCGCCCGGCTTTTCAGCGCCTTGCAGGGTGAAAGGGCGCTCAACCGCCTACGAGGCCACGTCACGGGCGGCGACGGGCCGTCCGTCATGGGTGAGCGTGGCATCCCACTTCTCCCAGACGTGGCTTACGCCGCAGGCGAGGCAGGCATTCAAGAACTGCGGGTTATCGTCCAGCTCGTCGAGGCTGGAGATCTTCAATCCGCTGGGAACCAGATCCCCGCTCACGGGGCACATGACCAGGACGTACAGCATGGCTTCCCCTCACGCTCGACGTGAGCATGCGAGCAGGCGGCCGCTTCGGCATTACGCCATCGTCATCCCGGGACGTTTCTCTGACCCTTGGGAGTGGCGGATCGAGACGCGAGATGAGTGCGACGGCCGCGATATCCTCACTGAGATGGCTGAATACTCCCGTCGGGATGCCGCCAATCGCTCTGGGGTCGATGCCAGCTACATCGACCGATTGGTCGAGCTGGGGATCATCGTCCCCGACGCAACTGGCCGGTTGACCAAAGGGGATGTGCGCAGGGCGCAGATGGCCCAGACCCTGGAGTCGGCAGGGATCGCGCCGGAGACCTTGGCAGCCAGCATCAGGGACGGCGGCCAGTCACTCGGCTTCATGGATGCTCCGACCTACGCGCGCTTCGCGACGCTGAGCGACGAGACGTTCGAGGAGCTGAGCGATCGAACTGGCCTGCCATTGGACCTGCTGAAGTTGATACGGGAGGCGGCAGGGGGAGCGATGCCGAGCCCCGATGACCGGATCCGCGAGGATGAGCTGGCGGTTGTGCCGCTCATCGAGGCCGGATTGGCGATGGGCTTTCGGCCGATCTCGATCGCTCGTCGGCTGCGGGTGCTTGGCGACAGTCTGCGTCGGGTGGCCGAGACGGAGGCGGACGCCTACCGCGCGGACCTCATGGAGCCGATGCTCGCAAGTGGCGCCACGGCCGCCGAGGTGAGCGCCACGTCCACGTCCCCGGATACGCTCCAGCTGGACCAGGCGATGGATGAGGCTGTGCTCGCAATCTGGCACGCACAGCAGGTACGGCCATGGACGGCGGACCTCATCACCATCTTCGAGATATCGATGACCGAAGCCGGCCTGCTCAAGCCGATCAGACATCCGCCGGCGATGTGCTTCCTCGATATCACTGGATATACCCGCCTGACCCACGACCGAGGTGACGAGGCCGCGGCCGACCTCGCCGAGCGCCTTGGCGGCCTTGTGCATCGCAGCGCGACCGAGCGCGGAGGCCGCCCGGTGAAATGGCTCGGCGATGGCGTGATGATCTTCTTCCGCGACCCCGGGCCTGGTGTGATCGCCGCCCTGGAGATGGTGGATGGCATCGCGTCCGCCGGTCTTCCCCCCGCGCACGTCGGCCTGCACGCGGGGCCTATGCTTTCACAGGCGGGCGACTACTACGGGGAGACGGTGAACGTGGCGTCGCGGATCGCCGAGTACGCGCGGGCGGGCGAGGTGCTGGTTACCCAGGAGGTCATCGATGCGTCTGTCGATGTCGATGCGGCCTTCACTGAGATCGGTCCGGTTGAGCTCAAGGGAATCCCGGGAGCCATTCCCCTCCACCGGGCTCATCGCCCCGGGTGAGAATCCGGCGCGAGTATGTGCCGGACCGAGCCCTAACCCAGTCTGGCGATCGCCTCATCGGTCGATACGACATCGGCGAATTCGTTGTGGAGGCTCGCAAGGGCCGTGCGGTGCATGAGATCAGCCGGGAAGACCTCGCCATCCGGACCTTCTCGTTCGAATGTGGCGCACGCGTCGCCGACGAACCAGGTCTCGAATCCGAGGTTGCCCGACATCCTCGCCGTGGTTGACCCACAGTGGTCAGTTGTCAGTGCTGCGATCACGACCGTTGTGGCGCCCGCTGCACGAAGCCGCTCTTCCAGATCGGTTCCGATGAATGCGGAGTTGACTTCCTTGGTCAGTACCGGCTCATCCCCCAGCGGTATCGCTTCCGGCTTGAAGTCGAACCCGGGATCACCCTCGTGGAAGAAGTGCCACTCCGGGTCGGGGTCGGGCACGCGGTGGCGAACATGGACGATCGGCGCCTCCGCGGCCCGCCAGGCGGCGAGCAGCCGCGCAACGTTCGCCTCGGCATCAGGGTTGTTGCGCTCGCCCCAGTAGGGGTCGTCGAATGCTTTCTGCACGTCGACGATCACGAGGGTCGGTTTCTCAGGCATGTCGAGACCCTACGCGCCGAGCGCTGCCGCCGCAATGGCGACGGGTGGTGCCGGAGGTGAGACTTGAACTCACACGAGCTTGCGCTCATCGGTGTTTGAGACCGACGCGTCTGCCGATTCCGCCACTCCGGCGCGGGGAGCCGTCATTATAGGAAGCCCATGGCCGATGCCCCCGAGCAGCCACCAGCGCATCGCACACAGCCACTTCCGGACGAAGTGGCTGTCATCGCGCGGGCCGCTTCCGGGGACCGGACCGCGTTCGCCCAGCTCATGGAGCACTACCAGAGCGCCTGCTATGGCCTTGCCTGGCGCCTGCTCCACGATCCGGACCAGGCGGCCGATGCAACCCAGGATGCCTTCATCCACGCCTACAAGGCCATCGGCGCCTATCGGGGAGGAATCTTTCGCTCGTGGCTGCTGCGGATCACGGCCAATGCAAGCTACGACATCCTGCGGCGCGCGCAGCGTCGCCCCTCGAGCCCGCTGCCTGACCCCGATGAAGGGGCACCCGAGCTCCCTGACCTCGGCGCCATCAACCCGCATTCCGAGGCGATGAAGAGCGAGATGTATCGGCACCTGGAGGTGGCACTGCGCCTGCTGCCGCAGGATCAGAGAACCGCGGTCGTGCTGTGCGACGTCTATGGCATGGACTACAACGAGGTGGCCGCCATGACAAGCTCGGCGCTCGGCACGGTGAAGTCGCGCATCCACCGTGGGCGCCTGCGATTGCGCGAGCTGCTGGCCGAGCATCGGGAACTGTTCACGGGATGAGGGCGTCTGGACCGATGGCATGCTGATTCCAAATCACCCCGACGACGAGCGCCTCTCGGCGCTGGCCTCGCGAGACTCCGATGCGATCGCCGACGCCACGCTTACGACGCACGTCTCCTCCTGCATCCGATGCACCGAGCTCGTGAACGAGCTCGGTTCACTGCGTCTTGCGCTTGCCGACCTTCCCGACCTTCAGCCATCGCGGCCGCTCCAGCTCGTCCCGCCCGTCGAGGCGGACCACGCTGTCGATCGATTGGGAGGCTGGGCGCGTCGCTTCTTCGCCCCGGTCCTCGTGTCGGGTGCCGCGCTCGTGCTTGTCGGTGTCGTCGGCACCGCCGGGCCAGCCCTCAGCGGAATGGCCTCCAGCGCGGGGGGAGCCGCACAGTCGGCCGCCCAGCAGGAGGTGGCGGCAGCTTCCGAGCCGCCGGCGGCCGGTGAGGCTCCAGCGCCGGACAAGGCCGCGGCTTCAATCGCCGCAGCGGCTCCCGGCTACGCGGAAGGTGGCGACAGCGCAACCCGCGACAGCGCGACCGCCGAACCCTCGGAATCGATCAAGACCTTCGCCTCGAACGGCGGGCTGGCCGCGGCCGATGAGCCCGAATCCCCGACGGACGCACAGGACGACGGAGCCACCACGCTCGTCGAGCCGGTGCGCTCGCCCTGGCCGATGGTCCTCTTCGCCGGCGTGGCGCTGATCGTCGCCGCGTTGCTCATGCGCTGGATCCTCGCCCCTCGGACGAGCTGAGGCTGAACCGTCCGGATTCACACGAGGTGGGCATAACGCACCGCGAAGGGCGGTTGACCCGTCGCTATTCACACCTGGCGTGAATTCGGACCGTTCAAAGGCCGGTTGACGCGCCTAACGCACGCCTCACGTGAATTTGGACCATTCGCGTCCGGCGCGACCGGCCTGCTCAGAGGCTGAGGCGGCCCACCACGATCGCGCCGACCAGCAGCCCAAGGATCAGCGCCGCCGCCAGCACCGCTGCCCAGCCCGAGTCGCGGAAGGTTGGCGGTGGCGGGGCCGGGCGGGGTGGACGGCGCGTTCGCGGGGTCGGAATCTCGCCCGGCTGACGAACGGTCCTCGGCGCGGCGCGGGTCTCGGCCGCCGTCGCCCGCCACGTTGCCCAAGTGCGCGTCGAGGACGGCGACGCCGGGTAGATCGGCGAGCGAGACGGCGCCCAGTGGCCGATCGAGGGCCCTCCCGACGCCGGGTGGGAGCGGTCGTAATCGGCGCGGCTGGCGGGATTCGCGAGGATCGCCCAGGCCTCGTTGATCGTGCGCATGCGCTCGGCCTCGTCCATGGCCCCCTCGTGGAGGTCGGGGTGGTGGCGCTTCGCGAGGTGCCGATGAGCGCGCGCAACCTGCAGCGGCGAGGCATCTCGAGCGACGCCGAGGACGGCGTAGGGATCGAGGGTGCGACGGCCGGTCATCGAGGCGATTCTACGGTGCCCGGAGCCGGCCGGATGGCGCGGCCTGCAGGTCGCCATCGGTCTAGACTCTGAAGCGCCCATGCCCGACCGACGACCTCTCCTCATGCTCATCGACGGGCCTAGCCTCGTGTACCGCGGCTACTTCGCGTTGCCGCCGTTGACGATGTCGGACGGCACCCTGGTGAACGCGGTGTTCGGATTCCTCCAGATCGTGCTGCGCGGCATGCAGGACGTGAGGCCCGACTACGCGATCGTCAGCTTCGACGTCGGCAGGCCACAGTTCCGCTTCGACGCGTTCCCCGACTACAAGAAGGGCCGGCCGTCGATGCCCGATGACCTCCGCGCCCAGTTCCCGATCGTGCGGGAGATCACGGCGATGATGGGCATGCCGGTCCGCGAGCTGGAGGGCTACGAGGCCGACGACGTGATCGGGACGCTGACCAAGAAGGCGACCGCCCAGGGCATCGACACGATGATCGTGTCGGGCGATCTCGACGGCCTCCAGCTGGTCGACGATCACGTGCGCCTGCTCACGACGCGGATGGGCGTTGCCGCAACGGTCATCTACGACGAGGCCAGGGTGATGGACCGATACGGCCTGCGGCCCGACCAGATGCTGGACTACAAGGCGCTGAAGGGCGACACGTCGGACAACATCCCCGGGGTGCCCGGGGTCGGGGAGAAGACCGCCATCAGCCTGCTCCAGCAGTTCGGGACGCTCGACGGCATCTACGAGGGGCTCGACCAGGTGAAGGGCAAGCTCCGCGACCGCCTGGCCGAGCACCGCGAGTCCGCCTTCATGTCCCGTGAGATCGGCCGGATCGTCACCGACCTGCCGGTCGAGCTCGACGTGGAGGAGGCTCGCACTGGCCGATACGACCGCCGTGCCGTGGCGCAGCGCTTCCGCGAGCTCGAGTTCCGGTCGCTGATCGACCGGTTGCCCGCATCGAGCATCGCGCCGACCGGCCACGACAACCCCGATCAGCAGACGGCCGGCGGCCTCCAGCTCAGCCTGGACCTGCTCGGCGGGCGGGGCGCTGCGCAACCGGCCACCGACGAGCCACCCCGCGAGCGCCCCGACCCGCTGGCCGACCCCGGCGGCGCCATCGAGCATGTCGACCCGCGTATCGCCCGGTCGGCATCCGACGTCGACGAGCTGGGTTCGTGGCTGGAGGTCCAGGGCGACGCCGTCGGCCTCGGCTGGCTGGTCGGCAGCGGCCGCCCACTCGAGCGACGCCTGTTCGGCATCGCCCTCGCGGGCGCCGACGGGAGCGCGTGGTACGTCCCGTGCGATCCCGGCAGCGCGGCCGTCGAGCGCCTGCCGGCGGAGCTGCTCCGGGACGACCGCGTGCGCATCGGTCACGACCTGAAGCAGCTGGTGACCACGCTCTGGGCGGATCGGGAGCTCGAGCTGCGAGGCACCTTCGTCGACACGCTCGTCGCCGGCTACATGGTCAACCAGGCGCTGCGGTCCCAGACGATCGATGATCTCGCGGCGCAGCACTTCGGCACCGAGCTGCCGCCCAGGGCGGTCAACCCCGAGACCGGCGCCGAGGAGCAGCCGATCGCGCGCCGCGCCGCCGCCGAGGCGCTCACCGCGCTGCTGGCCGTCCCGATCCTGCGTCGCCAGCTCGAGGAGGGTGGGCTGGCGCGGCTGTTCGACGAGGTCGAGATGCCCCTCCTGCCGGTGCTGGCGCGGATGGAGAAGGCCGGGGTCAAGATCGACCTCGAGGCGCTCGCTGCCATGAGCGAGGAGTTCGGCGCCACGCTGGCGGGTCTCGAGGCCAGGATCTACGCCCTGGTCGGGCACGAGTTCAACATCGGCTCACCGCGCCAGCTCGAGACCGTCCTCTTCGATGAGCTCGAGCTGCCGTCCACGAAGCGAACACGGACCAGCCGCTCGACCGATGCATCGGTGCTCGAGGAGCTCCGCGACAAGCACGAGGTGATCGGCCTCATCCTGGAGCACCGCCAGGTGTCCAAGCTCAAGTCGACCTATGTCGACGCGCTGCCGACGCTGGTGGACGGCGAGGACCGCCTTCACACCACCTACCAGCAGGCGGTGGCCGCCACCGGTCGCCTGTCCAGCACCGATCCGAACCTCCAGAACATCCCGATCCGGACGGCGCTCGGTCGCCGCATCCGCCGCGCGTTCGTCGCGCCGCCGGGCCGGCTGCTGCTCGGCGCCGACTACTCGCAGCAGGAGCTGCGCATCCTCGCCCACGTCTCGCAGGACCCGGGGCTCAAGGCCGACTTCGCGGCCCACGCCGACATCCACCTCGCCGCCGCCGCGCGGGTCCTGGGGCTGGCGCCCGACCAGGTCGGGCCGAAGGAGCGGAGCGTGGCGAAGATGATCAACTACGGGATCGCCTATGGGCTCTCCGACTTCGGGCTGGCGCAGCGGCTGAGCATTCCGCGGGAGGAGGCGCACGTCTTCATCGAGGACTACTACCGGGCATACCCGGGGATCCGCCGTTACACCACCGAGATGAAGATCCTGGCGCGCGACCAGGGGTTCGTGACGACCTTGCTCGGCCGGCGCCGATACCTGCCGGAGCTCTCGGCACGCAACCCGTCGCTTCGATCCGCCGGGGAGCGGATGGCCATCAACATGCCGATCCAGGGCACTGCCGCCGACGGCATGAAGATCGCCATGGTGCGGCTGGACGTCGCGATTCGCGAGCGTGGCCTGCGATCGCAGATGCTCCTCCAGGTCCACGACGAGCTCATCTTCGAGACCGATGAGGAGGAGCTGCCGGCGCTGGCCGCCCTCGCCGAGGAGCTGATGAAGGGGGCGTTGCCGCTCGACGTGCCACTGGAGGTCGATCTCAAGGTCGGCGAGAACTGGGAGCAGATGGACCGTTACGTCGAGGACGGCGCCGGTGGCTGGCGCCGCGTGCCGAAGAGCGCCGGCGACGTGGCTCGCGAGGAGGCTGAGGAACAGGTCGCGGCCGAGCTCGTTCCGTAGCGATTCTCACGCCGTTTGCCGTGGCCACAACTATCGGCCGTCCGGAGGTGCGTCCCAGGCCTGCTGGTGCGCCCAGCGCAACGTGCGGCCATCCAGGCCTCGATACCAGCGTCACATTGGCCGTTAATTGCCGCCGGGGCAATGCCCGACGCGCGCGTCAGATTCATGCTCGTGCCGGAATCTGACGGGTTGCGAGCGATGTGCGTGGTGATCCGGCACACTCCTCACCATGCCGGAGCTGCCCGAAGTCGAGACGGTCGCGCGCGACCTCCAGCGCTGGGTCGCTGGAGCAACGATCACCGATGCCACGGTCGCCTGGGAACGCACGATTCGCCACCCGCTGCCGCCTGAGCGATTCGCCGCCGAGATCGCCGGTGCCACGATCCGGCGCGTGAGCCGGCGCGCGAAGACGGTCCTGCTCCACCTCGAGGACGGGCGGGTGATGACCGTGGCGCTGCGCATGACCGGCGCGCTGCTGGTCACGCCCGCCGGCACACCTCCGGATCCCTACGCCCGAGTCGTGTTCGCGCTGGCGGATGGACGGGAGCTGCGCTACCGCGACGTCCGGAAGTTCGGGCGGATCGGCCTGTGGCCGGGTGGCGGACTGCGGAGCGTCGGGGGTGGACGCGGGGCGCGGTCACGAAAGGTCAAGGAGGCGGGGCGGCGCTACCGGATCGGTGAGGTCTTCAGCGGCCACGGACCGGAGCCGCTGCAGCGCGGGTTCAGCGCTGCGCGGCTGGCGGAGCGGCTTCGCGGCCGATCGGCGAAGCTGAAATCACTCCTCCTGGACCAGAGCTTCATTGCCGGCGTCGGGAACATCTACGCCGACGAGGCGCTCTGGCGGGCGCGCCTCCACCCGCTTCGAACGGCCGACAGCCTCGATGAGCGCGAGGTGCGACGGCTTCATCGGGCGGTGCGCCAGGTGCTGCGGCAGGGGATCGCCAACCGCGGGTCGAGCTTCAGCGACTATGTCGGGGCCGATGGCGAGCCCGGTGACAATGCCGAGCGGCTGGCGGTCTATCGGCGCACCGATCAGCCGTGCTACCGATGCGGCCGGCCGATCCGGCGCATCGTGGTCGGGCAGCGGAGCACCCACTTCTGCCCTCATTGCCAGCCCGAGCCGCTAGCATCCGAGCCGGCATGAAGGTGATCGGTCTGACCGGCAACATCGGCTGCGGCAAGAGCACCGTGGCCGGCATGCTGCGTGAGTCCGGCGTGGCGACCATCGACGCCGACGCAGTCACCCGGGAGATTCGCAACAACGACGCCGATGCGCGCGCCGAGATCCAGGAGCGCTTCGGGACCTACGACGCCGATGAGCTGGCGCGGATCGTCTTCAGCGATGCCGGCGCGCTGGCCGACCTCGAGCGAATCCTCCACCCGCGGGTCCGCGGCGCGGTGCGCGCCAGGCTCGCCGAGCTGGACGAGGGAGGCATCGCGGTCGCCGGGGTCGAGGCCATCAAGCTGCTCGAGTCGCCGCTGGCCGATGCCTGCGACCAGGTCTGGGTCGTGCGCTGCGAGGAGGCCGATGCGATCCGGCGCCTGGCCGAGTCTCGCGGCATGGACGAGGAGGCGGCCAGGAACCGTCTGGCGAGCCAGTCGTCGCAGGATGAGAAGGTCGCGGCCGCCGACGTGGTGATCGACGGGTCGGCACCGATCGAGGAGACGCGCCGCCAGGTGGAGCAGGCCCTGGCGGCGCTACGCTCGGCCTAGTTCCCGGCCGCGCGCTCCTCGAGCACTGGCGGCATCGGCACCGGGAAGTCGAACTCGTTGATCAGGCTGTCGATCGTCGACCCTTCGGTGATGGCCGCGCGGTCGTCCTCTTCGGGACGAAGCACCATGGTGAAGACGCCGCCCGCGGCTGTGAGCTCGGCGATCTTCTCCGCCGTGGCCATGTCGGCACGGAGGATGTAGATCCCGCCGGCGCGCGCGAGGATCGTCATCGCCTGCAGGGTGACCTTCGTCGACGGACCGGGGATGAATCCGGTGGTCTGCGCGTCCACTTCCTCGGCGGTCTGGCCCACCTCCGGGTTGATCGCCATCGTCACGATGAGGTCAACCCGCTGCCCAGCAACCAGGGTGCCGGCGACGGCATTGGCGTCGGCGACCGTCACGCTGATCGCGCGAAGGTCGGGTCCGGCCGGGTCGAACTCCTGGCCGGGCTCGAGGATCGAGAAGGTCTGTCCCTCGGTTGTCGACGCGAGCACGTTGCGCGTCATGAGCTGGCCCGTCGCAACGGGCACGCCAACCACGCGCCCGAGCACCTCGTCAAGCGACGCGAACGCCGTCTCGTTCGAAGGATCGGCGGGGATGGACCGCACGCTCACGTCAGCCTCTTCGATCGACTTGCGCGCGGGGATCTCGCGGGTCGCCACCACGACATTGCGCATCTCGACGGTGGCATCCTTCGTCAGACCGCTTGCCTGGAGTGCGAGAAAGACCGTCGCAGCCACCAGGAGCGCGATGATGATCCCAGCGGCGATGTAGACCTTGGATCGACGGCTGTTCTTGTCCGAGTATTCGAGTTCCACGAGAAATGGCGCTCCTAGCGACTTGGGGTGTGGGTCAGGTCCAGGGCACGAGGCGCGCGCGCTGCGCCCGCCGGAGTGCCTGGCTGTTCGGGTCGGCATCTACGCCGGTGATGGCGTGGCCCAGGATGTCGTTGGACGTGATGTCGTCGATCTGGAAGACGGTGAAGCCGATGATGTCCACGTACTGTCCACTGCTTGTCGTGGTCGCGACCGTGAAGCGGACCAACTGAAGATGCGTGACTGGCTGGCCGTCGCCGTTCGTGCCGTTGGCACGCAGGGTGAACATGTAGCAGCCCTGCGCCAGCCCGCTCGTGTTGATCGTCAGCGTCGAGAGAGCGCCCGTGCCGGTGGTTGGGGTCACCGAGGCGGCGCTGAAGCCGATAGAGGCGGATCCAAGCGGCGTGGGGCTCAAGGAGCAATTGGTGAGGGAGCCGGTGTCCCAGCTGAGCGACACCGCCCCGCCGCTCCACCGCGTGGAGCTCGCGCTCGTCGTGCTCACGTAGATGGGCATCGAGATCGACGCGCCCAGCGTCGGCGTCGAGCCGTCGAGCACCGAGTTGAGCAGGCTGAAGTCGCGGGTGACCTTCACGTCCCCCGCGTCGTTGTAGTCGCCGTCGCCGTTGGCGTCGCTCTGGATCCGGACCGGCACGGGAACGCGGCGACGCTGGTAGTACGGATTGCCTGACTCGCCCTCGATCCAGACCGTGTAGATGCCCGGCGGTACGGTATTGGTCTGAAAGTCGTTCATCGCAACGTCCGTACCGTTTACCGCAGGGACGAAGACGTTCTGGGACCAGATCGGATCGGTGATGTTCCCGGGGGCGGGTGGGGTGACCGGTGGTGCCGGGATGAGGTTCGACGACGCGGGCTGGCCGGCCGCCACGGCATCGGCGTCTCCGGCGAGGCTCAGCGTGACGGTGCTGAGGAACTCCCTGTTGCGCGAGACCTTGACACTCGGGCCGTCGTAGGGCGTCGTCGTCGTTGCCGGCAACCCGATCTCGACCGGTGGCGAGAGCGCGAAGTCGGGAATCTCCATCACGGTCCCGTCGTACACGCCGAGCAGGACGCGGTCGCCGATCTTGAACTTGTCGTCGAACTGGTGGACGACGAACGAGGTGCTGTTGCCGGAGAGCACGGCGACCTGGGTGCTTCCGTTCGGCGGGGAGCTGACCGGGGGGAAGGCGGGGCCCTTGTAGCCGTTCACGAGGTATGCGCCCTCGATGTCCTTCAGCGTGGTGGGGCTCGTTCCGACGGTGACGCCGTTGTAGTAGACCCGCGTCGCGAGGCCCTCGAAGTTTCGGACGTCGAGCGCGACGAACCCGCGGAAGCTCGAGTCATTGCTCGCCTTGCTCTCGTTGCCGTAGATGGAGAACTGCGGGCCGGGCGCCGCCTCGCTGGCCGGGATGCGGCCGTCGTAGCCACGCGGGTCGACGTTGTCCACCTGGCCGGAGCCGCTGGTCGCGGCGGTCGCGACGTGGTCGACGAACCCGTTGCCCGGTCCCGCCGGATTCGAGTAACGCCGTGCCACGACCGGGATGGCCGGCCCGCCCTGGAGGTTGCATCGGGCGCGCGCGCCGGTATCGAGCGAGGTAACGCCGACGATGCGCGCCAGCGTGGTCTGGAGCGTCGAGGAGATGGCGACCCGGATGCTCGTGCCGGCCACGACGATGCCGCTGGTCAGTTCATCGGCATCGATCGAGCCGTTGCCGTCTTGATCCTCGTAGGTCGGCGGGCTGTCGATCGTTGCAGTCGCGGCGGCGGGCGAGCCCTGCAGATTCACGAGCGCGACCTCGGATGCAGCCTGGGCGGCGGCCGCATCGGTCTCGCCGGCGATGAGCGCGCGACATGCGGCCAGGGCCCCAGCATCGGCCGCCGTCTGGACGTGCCGGCGTTCGGCAACCTGCCGGCCGATGTCGACCGTGATGGCGGCGAATGCAAGAAGAATGGTGATGAGGAGGGCGAACAGGACGAGAACCTGCCCGCGCTGGTCGTTCAGCGCGCGCATCAGTTGATGACCATCGTTGCGGTCGCCGACTGCAGGAAGCGACCGCCGGCGTCCTTCGCGAGGACGTTGCCGATGAGCGGGACGATGATGTCGGAGCGATAGGTGAGGCGCACCTGCACGAGGCATTCGGCCGGATCGGTCGTGGTGCAGTAGGTCCCGGTCGTCGGGCACGGGGCGGTCGGCGTCGCCACCGACGAGCAGATCGTCATCGTCAAAGTCGCCGGTGACCCACTGGTCGTGGAGCCCATCGCCGTTGAGATCCGAAGCCGAGCCGGCGGGGCATGGCGACGAGGCGGTGAAGTTCGGGGCGGCCGCGTTCATGATCCCGAAGGACTGGCGCGCGGCGTCGAGCGCCGCTGTGCAGCGGGCGAGATCATTTGCTGGACGCGTGAGGTTCAGGTCGACCGGCTCGATCGATGCAGCCCGGGTCGCCTCGCGCGCCGCATTCGTGAGCGTAACGTTCGCGCCGAAGATGAGCCCGAACTGGACGATGCCGACCACGACGAACAGGAGGGGAAGGAGGACCGCCGCGAACTCGACCATCGCCTGCCCGCGCTGCGACGAGCACGGGGCACCGGCCGGCGACGCCGGCATCGGCGCAGGGCGTGGCCTGAACTCAAGCATCATCAAGGGACGTGGCACTCGTATCGGGTTCGCGACGGGATCCAAGGCGATCGTATGGAGGGGCAACTGGTACCGATATAGGCCGTTGGGGGTGGTTCGCATGGGACCGATGGGCGCCCGCTAGAATCGGGGACCCATGCCCGACCTCAAGGTCAACGCCCCATTCGAGCCGACCGGCGATCAGCCGACTGCGATCGCCGCGCTGGTCGATGGCATCGAGGCCGGGCTGAAGCACCAGGTGCTCCTTGGCGCGACGGGCACCGGCAAGACCTTCACCGCGGCCAAGCTGATCGAGGCGGTCCAGAAGCCGACGCTCGTCATGGCCCACAACAAGACGCTGGCGGCGCAGCTCTACCAGGAGTTCAAGGAGTTCTTCCCCGACAACGCGGTCGAGTACTTCGTGAGCTACTACGACTACTTCCAGCCGGAGGCCTACCTGCCGCGGACCGACACGTACATCGAGAAGGACTCGTCACGGAACGACGAGATCGACCGGCTGCGGCACAACGCCACGCGCGCGCTGTTCGAGCGGCGCGACGTGATCATCGTCGCGTCGGTATCGGCCATCTATGGCCTGGGGGCACCGGTCGATTACGGGGCCACCGTGATCAACCTGAAGCGTGGCGGCCACTACCGTCGCGACGGAATCCTTCGTCACCTCGTCGACCTCCAGTACCAGCGCAACGACGCCGCGCTCGGCCGCGCCAAGTTCCGGGTGCGCGGTGACGTCCTCGAGGTTCAGCCGCCGCACGGGGAGTACGTGGTCCGCATCGACTTCTTCGGGGACGAGGTCGAGCGGATCGTCGAGATCGACGACCTGACCGGCGAGGTGCTGGCCGAGCGGACGGAGGTGAACCTGTATCCGGCCTCGCACTACGTGACGCCGCGCGAGAAGCTGCTGGTGGCCATCGAGAAGATCGACGCGGAGATGGAGGAGCGCGTCCGCTGGCTCAACGACCAGGGACGCGACCTGGAGGCAGCGCGGCTCAAGCAGCGGACCCAGTTCGACCTCGAGATGATGCGCGAGGTCGGCTACTGCTCCGGCATCGAGAACTACTCGCGCCACCTCGCCGGGCGAGAGGCGGGATCGCGTCCGTGGACGCTGATCGACTACTTCCCGACCGACTTCCTGCTGATCATGGACGAGAGCCACATCAGCATCCCGCAGGTCCACGGCATGTACAAGAACGACCGCACCCGCAAGGAGATCCTGGTCGACTTCGGCTTCCGGCTTCCGTCGGCGCTCGACAACCGGCCACTCACCTTCGAGGAGTTCGAGGACCACTTCAGCCAGGTGGTGTACATGTCGGCCACGCCCGGGCCGTACGAGACAGAACGGGCCGATCGGGTGGCCGAGCAGTTCATCCGGCCGACCGGCGTCGTGGATCCCACGATCACGGTGCGACCGACCGCCGGGCAGATCGACGACCTGCTGGCCGAGATCCGCGCCACCGTCGAGCGCGGCGAGCGTGCGCTGGTCACGACCCTCACCAAGAAGATGGCCGAGGACCTCGCCGACTACCTCGCCGAGCTCGGCGTCAAGGTGCAGTGGCTGCATTCCGAGGTCGACACCCTGGAGCGCATCGAGATCCTGCGCGACCTCCGGCTCGGCGTCTACGACGTGCTGGTGGGGATCAACCTGCTGCGGGAGGGCCTCGACCTGCCGGAGGTGACGCTGGTCGCCATCCTCGACGCGGACAAGGAGGGGTTCCTGCGCTCGGGCGGCTCGCTCATCCAGGTGATCGGGCGCGCCGCGCGCAACATCGGCGGCCGGGTGCTGATGTATGCCGATCGCGTCACCGATTCGATGAAGGCGGCCATCGACGAGACCGATCGGCGCCGCGAGAAGCAGGTCGCCTACAACATCGAGCGAGGCATCACGCCCGAGACGATCATCAAGGAGATCCGCAGCATCCACGAGAGCCTGCGCCGCGTGGCGGAGGAGCGCGCCGAGCTGCAGGTGGCCGGCAAGGAGCCGGCGGAGCTGGCGGAGATGACGGGGCGGCTCGAGGCGCAGATGAAGGAGGCCGCTCGCAACCTGGAGTTCGAGCGAGCGGCCGCGCTGCGCGACGAGATCCTGCAGCTGCGCCGCCTGCGCGAGGAGCTGGCGGCGGCACCCGGCAGCATTCCCGCCGAGGTGTACGCGGCGGCTGCCGAGGAGCAGGCCGGCGACGGACGCCGCGGCCGCGAGAGCGACCAGGTCTTCAGCGTCCAGACGCGCCCGAACGTGATCGCCGCCGGCTCGCGGCGTCGCCCTCCTCGACGGAGGCGACCGTAGGTTGGCCGGCACCATGCCGCACGCGATCTTCGTGGAGACCGATGTCGACGGTCGCGGACTGGTCGGCGCCTACGCCGCCGAGCTGCCGGGCTGCGCGGTGTTCGCGGCGACCGACCAGGAGGCGACGACGGCCATGCCGCGCCGCGTGAGCGGATTCACCGAGTGGCTGCGCGCCAACGGGGAGCAGCAGGCCAACTTCGTGGGCGACAACTGGTACGAGGTCGAACGAGCCGCGGCCACCGACGGCGGCCACCGCCGCGCGGCGTTCACCCTCGACGAGCTGCCGCCGAGCGACGCCGAGTTCTCAGCCTGGATGCGCTGGCTCGAGCTGGCGCGCGAGGACCTGGCGGAGGCGCTCGACGCCGGGGATCCGTCCTCGGCGGCCGAGCTGCTCGACGCCATCGAGCGCCAGGACGTGACGTTCGTGCGTGACCTCGGTGGTGGCGCGCCGGAGCTCTCGGCCGACCCGATCGATCGTCTCTACGCGGCGCGCGACGCGCTCACCGAGGCGCTCATGGCTGCCGGCCCATCGCACGACGGCGTGCGGCGCATGCTGCGGCTCTCGATCGCCGACGACCTCCGGGCGGCCGAGGCGCTCCGCCCCCCGGCGTGATCGACCTGGCGACCGCCGCGCCGAAACGGCTCCGCCACGCCGGCGAGTGGCCGGTCCCCGCCCCGCGGCGGGCGGCTCCCGGCACCGAGCTGCGCGCATTGCAGGACGTCATGCCGTTGTGCGAGGGCGGTGCCGCGGCGGTGCTGTCGGGTGACGGCCGGGAACGAGCGATGCTGATCGGCCAGGCGCCAGGCTGGCGTGAGATCGAGACCGGCCTGCCCTTCGCCTGGGACGCCGGGAAGCGCCTCGGCGGCTGGCTCGCCGCGGCCGGCATCTCGATCGCCGACTTCCGCGAGCGCTGGTACGTGACCAGCATCGGCAAGTGCTATCCCGGGCGTAGCGCCGGCTCGTCCGTCGACCGCCCGCCATCGCGCAACGAGATCGTGCGCTGGACGCCGTTCCTCCTCGAGGAGCTGCGGCTCGTCGATCCCGCGCTCGTGCTGCTGGTGGGCGGCCTGGCCCATCGGTTCGCGTTCGGCGCGGGCGTGAAGCTCGACGAGCTGGTGGGGAGGGAGCTCGGCTGGGAGGCCGCGCCCGCTGCATCGGTCCTGTGCCTTCCGCACCCGTCGGGTGCATCGACCTGGCTGAACGATCCGGCGCACGTCGAGCTGTGGCGGCAGGGAATCGGCCTCCTGCGCGACCGGTGGCAGGCGCTCGGGACGTGACCCGCGAGGTCCGGATCGGGGTGGCCATCGTTGCGGCGCTCGGCGCGGTGGTCTTTGCGTTCCTCGTGTTCGGCTCGCTGGGCAGCGTGCGTCCCGAGGTCGATCCGCTCAGCGTCGAGGAAGCGCTGGCCGATGGCAACCCGGCCGCGAGGTGGGGGAGCGACGAGCTCCACGTCTCCGGCTGGTACGCGGAGCTCGATGCCGACTGCATCGGCGACGACGGCGGCGCCGATCCCACGGTCGCCTGGCTGCAGCGGGATTGCCCGCTTCGGGTGCTCGTTCCGGAGCAGCCGGCCGGCGACGTCACCCAGGAGGAGCTACTCCGCGACGGGCTGAGGCTGGCCGCGCCGCAGGGCAGCGCGTTCCCATCTCGTGCGGAACCGACCGGGCCGAACCTCCGCGGCCAGCAGCTCGTCTTCGTTGGTCACTTCTCGGACGCCGCCGCCGCCTCGTGCGTCCCGGAGCGTGTCGAGCGCTGCGAGGCGACGCTCGTCGTATCGGACTATGACGAGCTGGTCCGCTAGCTCCCGGTCACCATGTCGAGCAGGCCGGCCTGCCGCGCGCGCCTCATGAACCAGGCGAATGCCGCCAGCCCGACCGGGACCGCGACCGCGGTCGTCAGCGCCAGGAAGAGCAGCACCTGGCCGTCCGACAAGGTGCCGATCGCGCCCGGTGAGCCATGCCCGAGCAGGCCGCGTCGTGACGCCTCCAGCCACCACGTGGTCGGCGTGGCGTAGGCGACGGGGTGCAGGAAGCTCGGCAGGATGTCGATCGGGAAGATGGCGCCGGAGATCAGATAGATGGCGCCGGCGATGGCCTCGGGATAGTGCCAGGCCTCCTGGCGCAGCTGGAGGCACCAGCCGGCCATGAAGATGCCAAGGGCGATCACCGCCAGAACCCCGAGCACGGTGGCGGGCACCAGGTAGAGGACGTTTGGGCGCGGCTCGACGCCCAGGAATGCGACGCCGACGAACAGGGTCAGCACCACCGCCACGAAGGAGACGATCACCCGCGCCAGCGAGCGACCGAGGAGGAACGGGAAGAGGGACGACGGCGTGACGACCACGTATTTCAGCATCCGATAGCGCTCGCGGTCCTCGAGGATCGACTGCACCAGGCCACCCATCACGCCGAACACGACGTTCCACAGCGCGCTCCCCACGATCAGGAACTGGAGGAACGCGGTGCCCTGTCCCTGGGTGATGACCTGGAACATCACCACCAGGATCATCGCCGCGGCGAGCGGCTTGGCGACCGTGTAGACGGCGAACAGGAAGGGGTCAGACCAGTTGGCCTCGACCTGCCAGCCGAGGCCGACGGCGGTACGAAAGCTCCGCCACGCGTCCGCAAGCGTGATGCCGCGCACGGATGCCGTCTTGCCGATCACTGCCACTTCAGGGTCAGGCGCCCTTCTCGCCTGGCGAGATGCTCGAGGTAGCGAAGGGCCAGGCGAGCGCCGACCAGGAAGATCACCCCCATGCCGGCCAGGATCGCCACCTCCACGCCGACCGGCAGCACGCCCTCGACGCCGCTGTCGGCGAACGCCAGCTGCCGCATGGCGTCCAGGCCGACCCCCAGCGGGAGCGTCGCCATCACCAGCCCGACCACCGCGCCGGGCAGGGCTCCCAGCGGGAAGTTGACCCCTCCCAGGAAGTAGATCGGCTCCTGCAGCAGCTCGGCAAGGTGGTAGGCCTCACGCCCCCAGAGCAGGAAGAGGCTGGCGAAGAGCATGCCCATGCCGTAGAGCGGGATCATGGTCAGCCCGAACACCCCCGCCAGCAGGAACGGCTGCTGGATGTCGTAGGTCACGCCGTACAGCAGTGAGCCGATGCCGATGACGGCCAGCGCCCGCGAGCTCGTCATGACCAGCCCACCGATCGCCATCCCGGCCAGGATGCTCATGAGGTGCATCGGCGCGGTGAAGTAGAGCTCCAGGTTGCCCTGGTCCTTCTCCCAGTAGAACTGGGCCGCCATCATCCACACGACGTTGAGCCAGAAGGACGTCATGGCCCCGCCGAGAACCACGAAGCCGATGAACTCCTCCGGCGCGTCGAGCGCGCGGTACACGAAGACGAAGGCGCTCACGGCCAGGAAGGGGAGCGCGATCTCGAAGAAGATCCACGACGGCTCCCGCGTCAGCCCGATGACGCGCGGATAGGCGCGGCCGACGACCGCGCGCAGGTTCGAGCGGATCACGCGGCCGGTCGACCACTCCGCGGCCTCGCGGGCGTTCGTCGCCGGCGTGCCGCGGTAGCCGCTCACGAGGCCGCCGCCCCGTCGTCGCCGCGCTCGTCACTGAAGCCGCGGCCCACCAGCTCGACGAAGACGTCCTCGAGGCTCGGCTCCGACTTCGCGAGGCCGACCAGGTGCGAGCCGCGCTGGGCGACGGCCGTGACGACGCTCGTCAGCGCAGAATCGTCGGCCAGCGCCACCTTGAGCGCGACGCGGTCCGATGCCGCCCCGTCGCCCGCGCCCTCGTCGGCGAGGATCGCGGAGAGCACGCCCGGGAGGGCGGCGATCCCGGCGATGCCACCGTTCTGGGGCATCCTGTCCAGCTCGAGCCTGAAGATCGACTCGGCCTGGACGCGCCGGCGCAGCTCGTCGGGCGAGCCGAGCGCCAGGATCTTGCCCCGGTCGACGATCGCGATGCGGTCGCACAGCTGCTCCGCCTCGACCATGTAGTGGGTCGTCAGAAGGACCGTTCGGCCGGGGGCCGCCGCCTTCCACGACAGGGTGTGCTCGCGCAGGTCGCGAGCCGCGGCGACGTCGAGCCCGAGCGTCGGCTCGTCGAGGAACAGGACCCACGGGTCGTTCAACAGGCCGCGCGCGAAGTTGAGCTTCTGGCGCTGGCCGGTCGAGAGCGAGCGGATCTTCTGCTGGCGCTGCTCGGTCAGGCCGGTGATCTCGATCAGCTCATCGGTTCGGCGCCAGCCCTCGCGCGTCGGCAGCCCGTAGAACTGGCTGAACATCCAGAGCTGCTCACGCACGGTGAGCAGGCCGTAGCCCGACTGCTCGCCGCCGCTCACCATGTTGATGACGCGACGGATCTTCGCCGTCTCGTTGACGACGTCGAAGCCCGCCACCTTCGCGGTGCCGCTGGTCGGCAGGAGGAGCGTCGTCAGGATCTTGATCAGCGTCGTCTTGCCGGCGCCGTTCGGCCCGAGCAGCCCGAAGTACTCGCCGGGCTGGACGTCGAGGTCGACGCCGCCCAGCGCGGTGACCGATTCGGGCTTGGCCTTGTAGACGCGGGTCAGTCCGCGGGCATGGATGGCGAGATCGTCAGGCATGGGAGGGCAGCACCGGGGTGCGGATGGAGGGGCGGGCCGCGATGGTAGCACTGCCCGGAATCGCCAGGAATACGACATCCGTCGCGTGCTCGGCCGGGCGTGAATCGGGACGGGTCGCCGCGATCAGGTGCGGCTCTGTTCTCCGTCGCACTCCCCCGGGCCGTGCTCACAGTCGGCCGACAGCAGCCCGGCTCCGGAGAGCGAGAGCAGCGCCTCGCGCACGTCGGTCTCGGTTCCGAGGGTCGGCACGCTCTCGAGTGCGTTCTCGACGCGGGCCGTCAGCGTCGCGCTCAACGACTCGGTGGCGCCGAACGTGCGCCACTCCCCGTCACCATCCCAGATGACGATGCCGTATCCCTTGACTGCCACCGAAAACATTGCTTCCGCCCCAAAAGTACTGCTCGGGTACCGGTGTCCAGCATCGCGCCGGGGGGACCGATTGCCAACTGCGCAGGTCCCACCTGAAGGGCACTCAACCAACCAATCTGCGGGAACACTTGCCCCAGGTGATCGAGCCGCGGTGCGTGAGAGCGCTCTCTTGACGCAGCCGCCTAGAATGCTCCCATGATCGTGAGAGCGCTCTCACAACCGTGAAACGTCGCGGAAGTGCCGGCGGAGTCACCCTCGAGCAGGTCGCGAGCATCGCGCGCGTTTCGCGAGCGACCGCGTCGCGAGTCGTAAACGGGGACGAGCGAGTTGGGCAGGACTCACGCGCGGCGGTCGAAGCGGTCGTGCGAGAGCTCGGGTACGTGCCGAACCGCGCGGCCCGAAGCCTCGTAACCAATCGCAGCGACTCCATTGCCGTCGTGATCCCGGAGCCCACCGCACAGGTCTTCGGGGACCCGTTCTTTCCGCGCATCCTTCGCGGCATCAGCGAGGCGATCGCCGCCGAGTCGATGCAGCTCGTCCTGCTCATGCCCCAGGCGCGCCGAGACGAGGAGCGCGTGGAGCGATACCTGGCTGCCGGACATGCCGATGGCGTCCTCCTCATCTCGCTGCACGGGTCGGACCCGCTCCCGGAAAGCCTCGCGCGCCGCGGGGTACCGTTCGCGGTTGGCGGACGACCGCAGGGCTCCGGGAGCGCGTACGTCGACGTCGACAACCGGACCGGCGCCGGGGTCGCAGTCCAGCATCTGCTCGATGGCGGTCGACGGAAGGTGGCCACAATCGCCGGTCCGCAGGACATGGCCGCCGGTGCCGATCGTCTCGCGGGCTATCGCGACCGGATCGGGGCTGGCGGGCGTCGAGCGGGCGTCGAGGCCGTCGAGATCGCCGACTTCACGCTCGACGGCGGGCGCGTGGCCATGGAGCGCCTGCTGCGGCGTGAGCCAACCATCGATGCAGTCTTCGTCGCATCCGATCTCATGGCGATTGGCGCGCTCGCCGCGCTGCGGGCCGCAGGGCGCACGACGCCCGGCGACGTGGCCGTCGTCGGCTTCGACGACTCCCCGCTGGCGAGCACGACCCAACCCACGCTGTCGAGCGTCCGGCAGCCGATCGAGGAGATGGGCCGCGAGATGACGCGGTTGCTCATGCAGGAGATTCGGTCTCCGGGTGGCCCGCCCCGGCGCGTGATCCTCGAGACGCAGCTGGTGGTTCGCGAGTCGAGCGCGCCGGCTGATGGAGGTGGAGCCGCACGCAGCTAGGCCACCGTCGGCACGAGCAGTGAGTCACGATCGGAAGAGGAGAGGCATGCATCGACCGAATCTCATCCTTCGCAGGCACGGCGCAATGACCTTCGGGCTCGGGTACTTCCAGGACGGTGTCTGGATCGACCACCTGGAGGCCGGTGACGCCGGCAGCCCAGAGTCGGCCGGCCACCTGGCGGCCGACGACGTCACGGCGATCGACGCGATCCACCAGCTGCTCTCCTGCTGCGCCGACGCGGTGGACGTTCGGCTGCCCGTCGTGGAGCGCGACGATGCCGTTCCGGCGGGCGGCGTGATCCTCCCGGCAGTGGCTCGGCACCGCTCAGGGGTGAGCCCTTCCACAGGGGATTCCGCCCGGGAGCTGCTGGCACTGGCTGAAGGCTTCCCCCCGGGGTTTGCGTGGGGAGCGGCGACCGCCGCCTACCAGGTCGAGGGTGCGACGACCGTCGATGGGCGGACCGCGAGCATCTGGGACACGTTCAGCCACGCCGCGGGCCGCATCCACAACGGCGAGACGGGCGACGTGGCCTGCGATCACTACGTTCGGTGGCGCGACGACCTCGACCTCATGGCCGACATGGGGCTGCGTGCCTACCGCTTCAGCATCTCGTGGCCGCGGGTCCAGCCGGACGGCGCTGGTGGAGGAAACCCGGCCGGGCTGGACTTCTACGATCGCCTCATTGATGGGCTGCTGGAGCGGGGGATCGAGCCATGGGTCACGCTCTACCACTGGGATCTGCCACAGGCACTCGAGGACCGTGGCGGCTGGCTCGAGCCAGATGTCGCCGATCGAATGGCCGAATACGCGGGCCTGGTGGCTGAACGCCTCGGAGATCGGGTTGCCGCCTGGATCACCCTCAACGAACCGCGCACCTTCACGCAGATGGGGTACGGCACCGGCGAACACGCTCCAGGACGAAATGGATGGGCCGGCGCTCTGCGCGCCGCGCATCACGCCCACCTGGCGCACGCCGCCGCAACCTTGGCGATTCGGGGCTCGGTACCGAACGCCCGTATCGGCATCGCCCACGACATCGCGCATCTCGAACCGGGCGGGCGCGGCGCAGCCGATCTCGAGGCGCTCGTCCGCTATGACGGCGCGATGCACCGCTGGTTCCTGGATCCGACGTTCGGTCGCGGGTATCCCGCCGACATGGTCGCCTGGTATGACGGGCTCGGGATGCTGGAAGGACTCGACCTGGCGGCCGTCGCGAACCCGCCGCCGCTCGACTTCCTGGCCGTGAACTACTACCGGAGGGAGCGGATCGTCGCCGCGCCGCCGGAACCCGACTGGGGGATCGGCGCGACGGTCCTCGATGCGGCCGGCGACCGCACCGCGATGGGGTGGGAGATCCACGCGGACGGGCTTCGGGCGACACTTGCGCGGGTCGCGCGCGAGTACTCGCCGCCGGCCGTCGCCGTCACCGAGAACGGAGCGGCATTCCACGACGCGGTTGGCGCCGATGGGTCGGTGGACGATCCCGATCGGCTGCGCTATCTCGCCATCCACCTCGCGGCGTCGTCCGCCGCGATCGCCGATGGGGTCCCGCTGATCGGGTACTTCGCCTGGTCGCTGCTCGACAACTTCGAATGGGCGCTGGGGTACGGCACCCGGTTCGGCATCGTGCATGTCGACTTCGCGACCCAGCGCCGCACCATGAAAGCAAGCGGCCGCTGGTATCGCGCCCTCATTGCCGCTGCGCCAATCTGAACGGGCGGCGAGACGTCAAGGGCTGATTCATGCCGCCGCCTGTCATGATCGGCGCCGATCATGGAGGCCAATGACGTCGGAGTGGATCTCGGATAAACCGAACAGGCGTTCGCATCGGTTCGATTCCTGCTACGATGACGCTCCGATGCCCTCCGACAAGATCGTGGTCCGCGGCGCGCGCGAGCACAACCTCAAGAACATCGACGTGGAGATGCCGCGCGACCGCCTGATCGTGATCACCGGGCTGTCCGGCAGCGGCAAGTCAAGCCTTGCCTTCGACACCATCTACGCCGAGGGCCAGCGCCGGTACGTCGAGAGCCTGTCCGCATATGCGCGCCAGTTCCTGGGACAGATGGAGAAGCCGGACGTCGACCAGATCGATGGGCTCAGTCCGGCCATCAGCATCGACCAGAAGGGCGCCTCCAGGAACCCCCGATCGACCGTCGGCACCGTCACCGAGATCTACGACTACCTCCGCCTTCTGTTCGCGCGCATCGGTCGCATGCATTGCCCGATCTGCGGCCGTGAGATCGAGCGGCAGACGGTCGAGCAGATGGTCGACCAGGTCTACCAGCTGCCCGAGGGGACCCGGGTGATGCTGATGGCCCCGCTCGTCCAGGATCGCAAGGGCGAGCACGAGAAGCTCCTGGCCGGCGCCAAGCAGGCCGGCTTCGTCCGGGTGCGGGTCGACGGCGAGCTGCGGGACCTCGACGAGGAGATCAAGCTCGACAAGAAGTACAAGCACAGCATCGAGGTCGTGGTCGACCGGCTGGTCGCGCGCCAGGCCGATGACGAAGGCAACCCGCGGCCCGACGCCAGCCGCATGGCGGACTCGATCGAGACGGCGCTGCGCCTGTCGGAGGGGCTCCTGATCGTCAACCTTCCCGACGCCCCGCCGAAGGAGGCCGACCGGCTGTACAGCGAGAAGTACGCCTGCCCCGAGCACGGCGGGTCGTTCGAGGAGCTTGCGCCGCGCAACTTCAGCTTCAACTCCCCGCACGGCGCCTGCCCCGACTGCACCGGGCTTGGCTCCCGCCTGGAGATCGATCCGGACCTGGTGCTCCCCAATGACGAGCTCTCGATCGACGAGGGCGCGGTGCTGCCGTGGCGCCGGATGGCCGCCACGGAGAGCTGGTTCAGCAAGATCCTGGAAGCCGTGGCGGAGCACTACGGCTTCCGGACCGACGTACCGGTCCGCGACCTGTCCGACGAGGCGCGGCGGATCATCCTCTACGGGAACCGCGGGGAGCGGGTCGACGTGCGCTATCGGGCCCGCAATGGGAACATCCACACCTTCAAGACGACGTTCGAGGGGATCATCCCGAACCTGACCCGCCGCCACCGGGAGACGGGCTCGGAGGCGATGCGCACCGACTTCGAGCGCTACATGACGAACAAGCCGTGCCCGACCTGCAACGGAATGCGCCTGAAGCCCGAATCGCTCGCCGTCACGGTGGCGGGCAAGAACATCATCGAGACGACACGCCGATCGGTGACCGATGCGCTGGCCTGGTACGACAGGCTGCCAAAGCGCCTGACGGAGCGCGAGAACACGATCGCGCGGCAGGTGCTCAAGGAGATCCGTGCGCGGCTCGGCTTCCTGGTCGACGTCGGTCTCGACTACCTGACGCTCGACCGCGCATCCGGCACGCTGAGCGGCGGCGAGGCGCAGCGCATCCGGCTGGCGACGCAGATCGGCTCGAGCCTGATGGGCGTGCTCTACATCCTGGACGAGCCATCCATCGGACTCCACCAGCGTGACAACGCTCGGCTGATCGCGACACTCGTGCGGCTCCGCGACCTCGGCAACACGCTGCTGGTCGTCGAGCACGATGAGGAGACGATCCGATCCGCCGACTGGGTCGTCGACATCGGCCCGGCAGCGGGGGAGCACGGTGGCCGCCTCATTCACTCGGGGTCCCTGGATGGGCTGCTCGAGAACCGCCGATCCATCACCGGCGCCTACCTGCGCGGGGACAAGGCCGTGCCGGTGCCCGCGAGGCGTCGTAACGGCCGAGATTCCGGGAGGGGTGAGGCGCTCGTGGTGCGCGGCGCGCGCGAGAACAATTTGAAGGGGATCGACGTGGCCTTCCCGCTCGGCAAGTTCGTGGCGGTGACCGGCGTGAGCGGTTCGGGCAAGTCGAGCCTCGTGACGCAGATCCTGCATCCGGCGCTGGCACAGCGAATCTGGGGCTCGCGCGAGCCGGCCGGCAAGCACGACCGGATCGAGGGGGTCGACCTCATCGACAAGGTGATCCAGATCGACCAGTCACCGATCGGCCGCACGCCCCGCTCGAATCCGGCGACCTACACCGGCCTCTGGGCGCCGCTGCGCGAGCTGCTTGCCGCGGTGCCGGAGTCGCGGCTGCGGGGCTACAAGCCCGGGCGCTTCAGCTTCAACGTCAAGGGCGGCCGATGCGAGGCGTGCGAGGGCGCTGGCATCGTGCAGATCGAGATGCACTTTCTGCCGGACGTGTACGTGCAATGCGAGGTCTGCAAGGGGAAGCGCTACAACCGCGAGACGCTGGAGATCCACTACAAGGGCAGGAACGTCGCCGAGATCCTGGAGATGAACGTCGAGGAGGCGCTCAAGTTCTTCGAGGCGGTCCCGACGATCAAGAACAAGCTCCAGACCCTCTCCGACGTCGGGATGGGCTACATCCACCTCGGCCAGCCGGCCACGACCCTATCCGGCGGCGAAGCACAGCGCGTGAAGCTTGCGACCGAGCTCTCCAAGCGGGCGACCGGCAAGACCTTCTACATCCTCGACGAGCCGACGACCGGCCTTCACTTCGACGACGTCGCGCGCCTGCTCGAGGTCCTGTCGCGCCTCGTCGAGAGCGGCAACACGGTCGTCGTCATCGAGCACAACCTCGACGTCATCAAGACGGCCGACTGGGTGATCGACCTCGGGCCGGAGGGCGGCGACAAGGGCGGATACCTCATCGCTGCCGGCACCCCGGAGCAGGTTGCGAGGACGCCGGAGTCGTCGACCGGCCTGTACCTGCGGCGGGTGCTCGGGATCGAGGATTCGGCGATCACCGAACGGCCGGCCCCGAGGCGACGAAAGCGCGAGGCCGTCGCCGCCGGCTGATCGGAGCAGGAAGTGAAGAACGCCCCCGAAGCTGATCGGGGGCGTTCCTATTTTCATCGGGCGTCAGTCGCCGTTGGCGCCTTCCCCGCGAGCCCCACGTTGGTGCCTAACACCGCGTCGAGCAGCGGGACAGGCGTGATGCCTGGAGTCTTCGCCACGATCGCGCTCCTCAGCCTCCTCGGCCTCATGTTGGTGTGGCGAGCCGGAGTCCCATCTCGGCGAGGAACGGCGACGGGCGGCTCGGCTCGAACGCGAGGATGAGGTGCCTCGTTGCGCGCGTGAGCGCCACGTAGGCGAGGCGGCGCTCCTCCTCGAGCGCGCGGTCGGCATCATCAGCATCGAGGAGCGAGCGACGGTTCGGGATCCGGTCCTCCTCGAACCCGAGCAGCACGACCGTCTGCCACTCTCGTCCCTTCGATGCGTGGACGGTGGCGAGCTCCACCGGAGCATCCGGATCGCGAAGCATCCCAATTCTTTCCCGTACGGCGTCGTAGGCGGTCACGAAGGCAGCAGTGCGCGCGAAGCCCGTTGTCCAGCCGAGCAACGCATCGAGAGCCGCGTGATCCTCGTCTCCCAGGACGTCGGACGCCGGGTTGTCCCTGCTCCAGCCGCGGCCACTTCGGAGGCGACGAAGGACGTGGAACGGATGCTCGGGCTCGTCGAGGGACCGTGCGGCGTCGACCAGGGCGACCACGCGCTCGTTCTCGACAAGCGGCGCAATGGCCGTCGCATGGCGAACGCCCGCATGCACCAGCGCGAGGAGGATCGGCGTGAGCTCGCCGCGGGTTCGAGCCAGGAAGCAGAGGGACCGGCCTGCCGCATCCTCGCGGGCTGCAAGGCGTGCGAGCGCCTCCACGGACGTTGGCGTGGCGGTGTTCCAGGCAGCGATAGCCGGCCCCGTGTCGAGGGCGTCGGCCGGCGCCCGGATCGGCTTGCTGAAGCGTTCGCGGTTGACTTCGACCATCCGCGCCGAAGCCGCGACCACCGCGGGCGGGCAGCGATAGTTCGTCGCGAGCATCACGCGGCGCGCCGTCGGGTAATCATTCGAGAAGCGAAGGATTCGTCGGACGTCGGCAAGCCTCCATGCGTAGATCGTCTGGTCATCGTCCCCGACGACGAACAGGTTGTCCTCCGGCGCGGCAAGGAGACGGACCAGCCGGAGCTGGGCCGCATCCACGTCCTGGAACTCGTCGACGCAGACGTGGGTGAAGCGCGACTGCCAACGCAGTCTGAGACGCGCATCGGTGCCGAGGAGATCGCAGGCGCGGACGACGAGGTCGTCGAAGTCGAGGGCGCCACGGACGCTCAGCAGGTCCGCATAGGCCTCGAGCGCCGGACGCGCCTCGTCCGGTGGAGTCCGCCGTTCGATCTTCCATGCCGAGAGCAGCGTGTCCAGCTGTGCCGCATCCGGCAGGTTCCCCGAGGGAGCCGCCGCGAGGATTCGGCGCCGGGCGGCGCGGAGCAACGGCAGGCGGTCGGCGACGATCGTTCCCCCTTCTCCCACGTCGAGCAGCACCTGCCGAGCGAGTGCGTGGAGGGTCCGGACCTCGATCGAGGTGGCCGCCGGCGCTGACGCCGCGAGCCGCCGCTCGACGCGAGCGGCGAGGTCCGCCGCCGCGTCCCGGTTGAAGGTCACCACGCAGATCCGCTCGGGCGCCACACCGCGCGACAGCAGCACCGCGAGCCGCGCGACCATGGTGGTCGTCTTGCCGCTTCCCGCCGGCGCGATGATCTGGGCCGGTCCATTCGGGAGGGTGGCGGCGGCGCGCTGCTCCACATCGAGCGCGGCGAGGATCGGGTCGACCGCGATCGGTTCGACGACCTTGAGAGCCATCGCCCGATGATCACCATCGCGCCTTACCAGCCGCTCACTGCCGGCTTACCGGCCGACACCGTATCCTGTCCGGCACCGCCCAGGTGACCACAAGGACCAGAGCAACCCGATGATGCACCTGTGACCCGCGAGGCGAGATACGCCCGCAACGACGACACCCTGCCCTACGATCGCGAGGCCATCCGGTCCGGTGCAGCATCCCGACGCCCGGATCGCCGACGCCAGGCCCGATTCGAGCCGCCCGCCCGTCAGCGAGCCCCGAGGCCCCGCCGCAAGGGCTGGCTCGGACGCTTCCTGCGGACCGTCCTGTTCCTGATCGTCGTCGCCGCCATCGTGGGCGCAGGGCTCCTGTTCATGCGCGCCGCGGCGTTCAACACGTCGGTCTCCACTGCCGGGTTCCCGTCCACCGCACTCTTCGGCCCCCTGAACGGGAGCGAGCGGGTGAACGTCCTGATGGTCGGCTACGGCGGGGCCGAGCACGAGGGCGCCTACCTCGCCGACTCCATCCAGATCCTCTCCATCGATCCGGCGACGGACACGACGACCACCATTCCGATTCCCCGCGACCTGTGGATCGAGGGTGTCGCCGCCTTCGCCCAGAACGGGAAAGTGAACGAGGTATTCGCCGACGGACACGCCGCGGAGGCCGCCGATGAGACAGCGCGCCTCACACACGCGGGCGAGCTGCTGTCGACGGTGATCTCGAACGTGACCGGACTCGACATTCACCACTGGTTGACGATCGACTTCGACGGGTTCCGCGACATGGTCGACGCGGTGGGCGGCGTCACCATCGATAACCCCGTCGAGTTCATGTACACGGGGGTGGAGGCGAATCACCTCGCCGGCTACTGGGACGAAGGCCCGTATGCGGCCGGGCAGATCCACCTGAACGGCGAGGAGGCGCTCTGGTATGCCCGCGCCAGGTACACGAGCGTGGTGTCCGAATCGAACGACTTTGCCCGATCGGTGCGCCAGGCGCGGATCCTGGCCGCCCTGCGCTCGAAGCTCGGCGACGGAGGGATCGGCTCCATCGGGCCGGGATTGGGGCTGATGGATGCGATGGAGGGCCGGGTCCGGACCGACCTGTCCGCGCTCGACCTGTTCCTCCTCTCGTCGCACCTGGCGAGCGACCGGCGCATCGAGCTCAGCGAGGGACCCGTCCTGACGGCAACGACAAACACCCTCGGCCAGTACATCCTCATTCCCGTCGGCTGGTCCGGACCGGGGGACTACGACGGGCTGAGGGCGTACCTGTCCGGTGAGCTGTCGAGCCCGATCGGATCAGCAGCCACCGATGCGCCGTAGCCGGAAGATCCGGGCGGCGGATCTGCCGAGGCTGGCGGTGCGCGGCATCGTCCAGCTCGCGAGCCTGTTCGGCGGTCGCTATCGCCGGATCGAGGGCGCCCACTGCCTGGTGACCGACGATCTCGGCCGCATCCTCGCCGTCCGCACCACGTACCTCGGGCCGGGCTGGATGCTTCCCGGCGGCCGCGTCGAGCGCGGCGAGACTCCGCACGCAGCAGCGGCGCGGGAGACGCGGGAGGAGACGGGCCTCGATGTCCGGATCGAGCGCCTCGTGCTGGTCGACGCGCATCGCTCGAAGGACACCGGGTTCGTGTACAGCGCGATGGTGGTCGGCGGGGAGCTAGAGCCTGAGCTCGGCGAGATCGCGGAGGTCGGCTGGATCGATCGGGCGGAGATCGCGGCAACCTCGCCGCGGCTCAATCGGCTCATGGCGATTCTCGACAGGGTCGGAGAGCCTGTCGCGTACTGGCAGTGAACCCCGCCTAGAATTCTCGGCGTGAGCCCCCAGGCTGCCCTCTCCGATCAGCTGCGTGCCGTGCTGCGACGCCTGCCGACGACGCCCGGCGTGTACCTGATGAAGAACGCCTCGGGTCGGGTCCTCTATGTCGGCAAGGCGGACTCGCTGCGCGGCCGCGTCGCGTCGTACTTCGGCGCGCGAGGTCCGGAGGACGCGAGGATCGCCCGCATGGTGACCGAGGTCGCCGACGTCGAGTACATCGTGACCGACACGGTCAGCGAGGCGTATCTCCTGGAGAGCAACCTCATCAAGGAGCACCGGCCGCGCTTCAACATCCGGCTCCGTGACGACAAGAGCTACCCGTTCGTGAAGATCACGCTGGGCGAGGACTTTCCGCGAATCGTGCGAACCCGCCGCCTCGTCCGCGACGGGAGCCGCTACTTCGGTCCATACGCATCGGCCTCCAGCGTCGACGAGACGCTCAAGCTGCTGCGCAAGATCTTTCCCTTCCGCTCCTGCAACCTCGACATCCCCGAGGGGAAGCGGGTGCTCGAGCGGCCCTGCCTGCTCTACTACATCAACCGATGCCAGGGCCCGTGCATCGAGGCGATCCCGAAGCCGGAGTACCGCGACACGATCGGGCAGATCGTCGACTTCCTGGACGGCAGGCAGGAGCCGATCGCGGCGCAGCTGCGCAGCGACATGGCGCAGCACAGCGACGCCCTCCGCTACGAGCAGGCGGCGGTCACGCGCGACAAGCTGCGCGCCGTCGAGCGGACCATGGAGCAGCAGAAGATGGCCGCGTTCAGCCGCGCCGAGCACGATGTCATCGGCATGGCGCGCGAGGAGGACGATGCCTGCATCCAGGTCATGCAGGTTCGCAATGGCAAGCTCATCGGCCGCGAGCACTTCATCGTGGAAGGCGCCCGCGACGTCACCGATGCCGAGGTGCTCGGCTCCTTCCTGCAGCAGTACTACGCCAGCACCGATGCCGTCCCGCGCGCGCTGCTGACGCCGCTCATGCCCGCGGAGGCCGACGACCTCGCCGCCTACCTCGCCGAACGGCGTGGCGTGCGCGTCACCATCTCGGTGCCGGAGCGCGGCGAGAAGCGCCGGCTCGTTGGCCTGGCCACGGAGAACGCGGTCGAGGCGCTGGCACGCGAACGCGCCGAATGGATGGCCGATACCGCCAAGCGCGACGAGGCACTCACCGAGCTGACGTCCGCGCTCGGGCTGCCGCGCGTCCCGGAGCGGATCGAGTGCTACGACATGAGCAACATCCAGGGCACCAGCGCCGTGGGCAGCATGGTCGTGTTCATCGATGGCCGGCCGGAGCCGAAGGAATATCGGCGGTTCAGGATCCGATCCGGCGACACGCCCGACGACTTCCGGATGATGGCCGAGGTGCTGCGGCGCCGATTCGGCCGCGTCGCGAAGCTGCGGTCGGAGACCGGTGCCCTGTCGCTGGCCGCGGTGGGCGCCGACGAGTCGCCGGAGGAGACCGAGACGGAAGACGGGGAGCGGCCGCGGGACCAGGGCTGGGCGATGCCGGACCTCGTCATCGTGGACGGGGGGAAGGGTCAGCTGTCGGCGGCGGTTGGCGTGATGGACCAGCTTGCCATCACCGACGTGCCGCTGACCGGCCTCGCGAAGCGGTTCGAGGAGCTCTACCTGCCGGGCCGATCGGCCCCCGTCGTCCTGCCCCGTCGGTCACAGGCGCTCTACCTCGTGCAGCGGATTCGCGACGAGGCACATCGCTTCGCGATCACCTACCACCGCGACGTTCGCGGCAAGCGCGCGCTGCGCAGCGAGCTCGACGACATCGCGGGCATCGGCCCCGGCCGAAAGAAGGCGCTCCTCAAGCGCTTCGGCTCGGTCCGCCGAATCCGGGAGGCATCGGTGGACGAGGTTGCCGCCACGCCCGGGATCAGCCGCGACCTCGCCGAGCGGCTCAAGGGTCACCTGGCGCGCGAGGGGATGCTCGCCTGATCGGCACGTCGAACCGACTTCGGTATACTGGCGCCGCCCGCCGCTGAGGAAGCGGCGCGTTTCGTGTCCACGGCACTTCCAGGCCGGCACGAGCTTTTCATCATCGAGGACCGTACGACCGAGACATGACCTGGCGTCGCATCGCCCCGTGGCTCATCGGGGTGATCGCCCTCCTGGCGATCTTCATCGACCTCCCTCGCTCGGTGCCCGCCTTCTCCTGGCTCCCCGGCGAGGTCGGCGGTGTCCAGTTCCGGACCGTGCTCGGCCTCGACCTCCAGGGCGGACTTCGCGTCACGCTCGAGGTGGAGCCGCAGGAGGGGCAGGAGGTCACGCCCGAGGACGTGGCGCTGGCGCGGGACACGATCGAGCGCCGCGTTGCCGGCATCGGTGTGAGCGAGCCGCAGGTGCGGACCGAGACGGCCGGCGACGGGTCCCAGCGAATCGTCGTCGAGGTGCCGGGCGTCAGCAACCCGGACCAGGTGCGCCAGCTCGTCGGCTCGACCGGCCAGCTCCAGTTCATCGACCCGATGGGCCAGCAGCTGACGAAGGACCAGGATATCAGCGCACTCCTCGACCAGGGTGCGGTCAGGGAGCTCTTCAACGGCCGCGAGATCGTGCCGGGGAGCGTTGCGCCCGACGTCGGCAACGGGAACCTGATCGGCGTGTCGTTCAGCCTGAGCGATGCCGGCAGCCGGGCGTGGTGCGACTTCACGACGGCGAACGTCGGCCAGCCCGGGCCGATCGCGCTCGATGAGGTCGTGATCACGACGCCGCGCATCGACTCGGCGATCTGCGCCGGTCAGACGATCATCACCGTCGGCACCGCCACGCCGGAGAACGAGCTGGAGCGAACGAACCTCTACAACACGCTGCGCTTCGGCGCGCTGCCAGTCGCGCTCACCGAGATCGGCTTCGATCAGGTGGACCCGACCCTCGGCGCAGGCTTCCTCGTCCAGGCGCTCGTCGCCGGCGGCATCGGCCTGCTCCTCGTCCTGCTCTTCATGATCGCGTACTACCGGCTGCCGGGCGTCCTCGCGGCGCTGGCGCTCGTCTTCTACACCCTGGTGGTCTACGCGATCTTCCGCGTCATCGGCGTGACCCTTACGCTTGCCGGCGTCGCAGCCTTCATCCTGAGCATCGGCATGGCCGTCGACGCCAACATCCTCATCTTCGAGCGCATGAAGGAGGAGATCAGGGCCGGCAAGACGCTCGGCCCGGCGATCGAGGCTGGGTTCAATCGCGCCTGGTCGAGCATCCTCGACTCGAACGTCGCCTCACTGCTGGTTGCCGGCTGGCTCTACTGGCAGGGCACGACGGTCGTCCGTGGCTTCGCGCTGGTGCTGATCATCGGCGTGCTGGTCAGCATGTTCAGCGCGGTGACGGTCACCCGCACGATGCTGCGCTACGTCACCCGCACGAGCTGGGGCCGCCGGCTCGAGCTCTACCACGTGGAGCGCTAGTCGCATGTATGACATCGTCGGCAAGCGCAACCTGTGGTTCGCGATCAGCGCGCTCCTGACCATCCCCGGCCTCATCTTCATCTTCCTCGGCGGGCTGAAGCCGTCGATCGACTTCACGGGCGGCACCGAGTGGGAGGTCCGCTACGCGGAGGAGCCGACCGCCGCCGAGATGACCGACGTGCTCTCCGAGCTCGGCTACCCGGACGCTCTCGTCACGCAGCTCCCCGAGGGGTTCCTCCGGATCCGCACCGAGCCGATCGACCTCATCCCGGCCCAGACGCCAGGGGCATCGCCGTCGGCCTCAGGGTCCGCATCGGCTTCGCCATCAGCATCCGCGTCCGAGTCGGCTGAGCCATCCGGACCGGCATCGGCCGAGCCGTCCGGCAGCGCCGAGCCATCGCCTTCGTGCCTCTGCCTCTGCCGAGCCGTCGACGTCGGCGAGCCCGTCCGCGGCTGTGTCACCGTCCGAATCCGCCAACCCATCGGCCGAGCCGTCACCGGCGCCGATCGCCGAAGGCACCGAGTTCGCGGGGCTCGAGGCGCAGCTCGAGGACCGCTTCGGGCCAGGCGACCCACGCCTCCTGCGGACGGTGGGACCGCTCATCGGCGCCGACCTGATCCGCAGCTCGGCGATCCTCATCGTCATCGGCGAGCTGTTCATCCTCGCCTACCTGTGGCTGCGGTTCGGCTTCCGCTTCGGCACGGCGGCGATCGTGGCGCTGCTGCACGACGTCATCCTGGTGGTGGGGACGTTCGCAATCCTGGGATTCTTCTTCGGTCTCGAGTTCGACGCGCTGTTCGTGACCGCCCTGCTGACGATCATCGGCTTCAGCGTCCACGACACGATCGTGGTGTTCGACCGCATCCGCGAGAACCGCATCCGTCACGCCGGCGAGTCGTTCGGCCACATCGTCAACCACTCGATCCTTCAGACGGTCGCTCGCTCGATCATCACCTCGCTGACCGTGGTCGTGACGCTCGGCGCGCTGCTGCTGCTCGGTCCGCCGACCATCCGGACGTTCACGCTTGCCCTTCTGCTCGGGGTGGTCAGCGGCACCTACTCCTCGATCTTCAACGCGAGCCAGATCCTGGTCGCATGGAACGAGTGGGACACCCGTCGCAAGTCGCGCGACGGCGCCGCGCGACCGGCGCGGAGCGCATCGCGCTGAGGCGGTAACGGAACGGTAAGCGGCCGGTGATCGGCCGCGACTACCATGGCGAGGTGATCGCACCGCGCCTCGAGTGGCTGCTCCCGGAGCCCGTCGTCGAGCCTCCTGCGTTCACCGGGTTCGGCCTTCCCGTCTCAACCCTGCTGGCGCGCCGCGGCTTCCGCGACGACGCCACCCTCCAGGCATTCCTCCAGGCGGGCGCCGGCGCCCTTCACGACCTGTCGCGCATGGCCGATGCGGACCGTGCGCTCGATCGCATCGACGAGGCGCTCCAGGCGGGCGAGCGGATCGCGATCTGGGGCGACTACGACGCGGACGGCATGACGGCCATCGTGGTGTGGGTGGAGGCGCTGCGGCGCCTCGGCGCGGACCCGCAGCGGTACGTCCCGTCGCGGCTGTCGGAAGGCTACGGCCTTTCGGAGCCCGGACTGCGCGCCCTGGCCGCCGGTGGCGTCCGGCTCGTGATCACCTGCGACTGCGGCGTCAGCAACGCCGCCGAGGTGGAGATCGCACGGACGCTCGGCCTGGACGTGGTCATCACCGATCACCACCTGCCGCCGGCGATCCTGCCGCGGGCCGTGGCGGTCGTCGACCCGCATCGGCCGGACTGCGCCTATCCGGACCCCGACCTCACCGGTGCCGGCCTGTCCTACAAGCTCGCCGCGGCGCTCCTCGCGCGGCACGCGCTCCCGACCGACGGACTCGCGGCGGTGGCGGCGATCGGAACCGTTGCCGACATGGCGCCGATGACCGGCGAGAGCCGCGCCATCGTCAGGCTGGGGCTGGACGAGCTGGCGCGGACCGCGCATGCCGGCCTGCGTGCCCTGCTGGCGCGATCGTGCGAGGCGCCGGGACAGCCGACCGCCCGTGACCTGGCGTTCGGCGTCGTGCCGCGCATCAACGCCGCCGGCAGGATCGCCGATGCGGAGCTCGCGATGTCGCTGCTGCTCGAGACCGACCCGGTACGAGCCGAGGCGCTGGCCGACGAGCTCGAGCTGGTGCACGAGCGGCGGCGCGAGATGACCAAGGTGGCGATCGAAGCGGCGCGGCTGCTCGTCGAGGGCGTCCCCGGAGATGGGCCGCTGGTCATCCGGGACGACGAGTGGGTGCCCGGGCTGCTCGGGCTCATCGCCGGCCGGCTCGCGGACGACCTCGCCCGCCCCGTGGCTGCCGTCGCGCTGGTCGGCGACGAGGTCCGCGGCTCGGTGCGTGCGCCGGTCGACTTCCACGTTGCGGCGGCGCTCGACGCCTGCGCGGCTCATCTCACGAAGCGTGGCGGCCATGCCGCCGCCGGCGGGTTCAGCCTGCTGCCGTCAGCGTGGGAGCCGTTCGTGGCCGCCTTCAGTGCGCTGGTCCGGCCGCTCGGTGCCGGGCCGGATGTCGAGGTCCAGCATCCCGGCCGACAGGTTGTCGACCTCGTGCTGCCCGCGCGCTACCTCGACTGGCAGCTGGCGGACGAGCTCGGGCGCCTCGCTCCATACGGTCCCGGCCACCTGCAGCCGGTCCTCGCCGTCACCGGACTGCGTGTCGGCGAGGTGCGCCGCGTCGGCGCCCGGGAGACGCATCTCTCATTCCGCATGCTGCGTGGGATCGAGACGGTCGACGCGATCGGGTTCGGGATGGACGCCGACCGATCCATCCCCGAGGAGGGCTCGCTGGTGGATCTCGTCGGCACGCTCGAGCGCGACACGTTCGGTGGCATGGCGCGGCTTCGTCTCCGGGTGCTCGACTACGCCCATGCCGCGGCGAGCCCGCTGCTCGGGCGCCGGCGGCCTCCGATCGAGCTGGCGCGCGCAGGATGACCGCACCGCTCGAGCGACTCCGCGCTCGACGCGAGGCGCTGGGGGCACCGCTCTGCCTGGGCGTCGATCCACACCCCGACCATCTGCCGGACAACCTGCCGCCCACCGTTGCCGGGGTGGAGACCTTCGCCCGTGGCCTGATCGAGGCTGCCGCCGACCACGCGGTGGCGGTGAAGATCAATGTCGCTTTCTTTGAGGCGTTCGGTGCCAATGGGTGGTCGGCGCTCGAGCGCGTGCGTCGCGACGTGCCTGCCGAGGCGCTCTGCATCCTCGACGCCAAACGCGGGGACATCGGCCCGACCGCGGAGCGATACGCTGCAGGCCTCTTTGGACACCTCGGGGCGGACGCGGTCACGCTGTCGGCGTACCTTGGGGAGGACGCCGTGACACCCTTCCTCGACCATGCGGATCGCCTCGTCTACCTGCTCGTACGGACGAGCAATCCGTCGGCCGCGCGGATCCAGGACCTGACCGTCGCTGGCGAGCCACTCCACGTCAGCGTTGCCCGCTGGGCGGCGGCCACCTGGGTTGATGGTCGGGTTGGGCTCGTCGTGGGAGCCACAGTGCCCGAGGAGCTGGGCGAGATCAGGCGCCAGGTGCCGGGACCGGCCTTCCTCGTGCCTGGGGTCGGAGCGCAGGGTGGCGACCTGGTGGCGTCTGCCCGCGCGTGCGACGGCGCATGGGCACCGGGGATCGTATCCGTGTCGCGCGGAATCGCCGGCGCTTCACTCGGCGAGGACTGGCGGGAGGCGGCGGCTCGAGCGGCCGGGGAGCTCCGCGGCCGCATGGCGGATGCGGTGCTACACTCCGGTGCCACCACTGCTCAGCGGCCCACAACGGAGGTTCGCGACTAGATGCCGATTCCCGGTCCGATGGAGCTCATCCTGCTGCTGGTGATCGTGCTGATCATCTTCGGCCCCGGCAAGCTGCCCGATATTGGCAACGCCGTCGGGAAGGGGATTCGTGAGTTCCGCAAGGCGTCGAACGAGCTGGAGGAGTCCGTCCGCGGCGAGCCGAAGCAGACGTCTGCCGAGGAGCGCCCGGCCAGCGAGACCCCCAAGCACTGAGGTCGCCCAACTCCCGCGCTGCTCGGCGCGCCGAATATGACGCTTGAGGCGCCTCGCGCGACCGACGACGCGACGATGAGCCTCATCGAGCACCTCGAGGAGCTCCGCAGCCGCATCATCGTGATCGCCATCACGATCGTGCTGGCCGGCATCTTCGGCTTCTTCCTGTCCGAGCCGATCATCGGGATCCTGCGCGCGGCACTGCCCGAGGGAAAGCAGACACTGATCCAGATCAGCGTCGGCGAGTCGCTGGCCGTGCGGCTTGCGCGTCGCACTGTACGTCGGCATCGCCATCTCGGTGCCGGTCATCCTGTACCAGCTCTGGCGCTTCGTGACACCCGGCCTGACCCGCAGCGAGCGACGCCTGGTGTGGCCGATGCTGATCGTCGCCGTGCTGCTGTTCGCGCTCGGCATCGGGCTCGGCTACTTCACCATTCCGTACGCGCTCAACTTCCTGCTGAGCCTGACGCTGCCAGGCGTCGAGACCCAGCTGCGCCTCAGCGAGTACGTCAGCTTCGTGTCGACCGTGATGCTCGCCTTCGGGCTCGCCTTCCAGTTCCCCGTGCTGCTTCTCCTGCTGGCGCGGGTCGGGATCCTCAACTACCGATTCCTGTCGGCCCGCCGCCGCTGGGCGATCCTGGCGATCGTCCTGTTCGCGATCATCGCCACCCCCGGCGGCGACCCCCTGAGCTCGGCGGTCCTCTCGCTGGTCATGTACGCGCTGTTCGAAGGAACGCTCCAGCTGATCCGCAAGCTCCGGCCGTGAGCGTCTGGCTCCTGACCGATGCGGCCATGGACGCCCACGCCGCGCCGGGACACCCGGAACGACCGGAGCGACGCATGGCCGCCGCCGAGGGCGTTCGCGACGCGGCGGGAAGCGCGCTCGAGGAACCGGCGATCGAGCCGATCGACCGACGGACGCTCGAGGCAGTCCATGACCCGGAGTACCTCGGGCTGCTCGAGGAGGCGGAGCGGGCGGGCGGTGGCTGGCTCGATCCGGACACGTACCTTGCGCCCGGCTCCGTTCGCGCGGCCCTTCTCGCGGCGGGCGGAACCCTGCAGGCCGCGCTGGCCGTGGGCACAGGGTCCGCGGAGGTCGCGTTCGCGGTGGTCCGGCCGCCCGGGCACCACGCGTCGCACGCCCGGGCCAGCGGTTTCTGCCTGCTGAACAACGTTGCGATCGCGGTCGCGGGTCTACGAGCCCGCGGCCTTGCGGAGCGCATCGCCATCGTCGACTGGGACGTCCACCACGGCGACGGCACGCAGGCCATCTTCGATGCCGACCCCGCCGTCTGCTACGCCTCGACGCACCAGTCGCCGCTCTATCCGGGGACCGGCGCGCTGGCCGAGTCCGGTCGCGGACCCGCAACGGGCACGAAGCACAACCGGCCGTTGCCGCCGGGCAGCGGCGACGCGAGCCTTCACCGCCGCCTGGCGCGACGAGCTGCTGCCCGCCATCGAGGCCTTCGGTCCCGAGGCGATCCTCGTCTCCGCCGGCTATGACGGGCACGTCGATGACCCACTCGCGCAGCTCGGGGTGACGGAGGCGGGCTTCAGGGAGGTCGCCCGACTGGTGGGGGCGCTCAGCGCTCGGCTCGGGCTGGGCGGCGTGGCGCTGACCCTCGAGGGTGGCTACGACCTCCCCGCCCTGCGCGCCTCGTCGGCGGCCACCGTGGAAGGCATCCTGGAGGGCCGCCGCCACCCGGAACGCGCCTGAGCTCGGGCTATACTCGTGCACGGTTTGAGCACGGATGGGACAGTGACGCGGAGCGCAGCGGTCGAGGGCGAATCGGTCGATGAGGACGTCGCGCGCGCTCCTGACAGCGGCCTCGCCCTCGACCACCTGCTCGTCATCAGCGGGCTCTCGGGCGCGGGCAAGAGCCAGGCAAGCAAGCTGTTCGAGGATCTCGGCTATTCCTGCGTCGACAACCTGCCGCCCGCACTGCTCAGCGACTTCCTCGCGCTGCGACGCGCGGAGCCGGAGCGCTACGCCCGGGCCGCGCTGGTCCTCGACATCCGGGCCGGCGACCCTGCCCCGGCCATCGAGCGAGCGGCCGAGGAGCTCGCGTCGCAGGGCTCGACGCTCGAGCTCATCTACCTCGAGGCGAGCGACGCAAGCCTGGTCAGCCGTTTCAGCGAGACTCGCCATCGACACCCGCTCCAGGCCACGCGCAGCGGCGTGCAGGCGAGCATCGCCGAGGAGCGGCGCCGCCTGGCGCGGACGCGCGAGCTCGCACACCACGTCATCGACACGACCGGCCTCTCGATCGGCCAGCTCAAGGACCGGCTCTTCGCGGTCGTGCCGCGCGGTGCGGCATCCGACGAGCTGCGCATCGACATCGTGACCTTCGGCTTCAAGTACGGCATCCCGCTCGAGGCCGATCTCGTGTTCGACGTGCGCTTCCTCACCAATCCCTACTGGGACCCGCAGCTCAAGCCACTCTCCGGGCTGGAGGAACCGGTTCGCGAGTTCGTCCTGGGCCAGCCCGCGGCCGTGCGCTTCCTCGAGCTGGTCACCGAGCTCCTCGAGCTGACCGTTCCCGCCTACCGCGCCGAGGGCAAGGAGCAGCTGCGCGTCGCGCTCGGCTGCACCGGTGGCTATCACCGGTCGATCGCGTTGGCGGAGGAGCTGCGCAGCAGGCTCGCCAAGCTGCCGGGCGCATCGGTCGCCGTCTTCCACCGGGAGCTCGAACGATGAAGGGACCGAGGATCCCGCGCTGGCTCTATCCGGGCATGCACCTGAAGCGCTGGCTCGTCCTGCTGCTGGCGGGCATCGCGATCCTCGGGCTGGGGGCCGCGATCTTCATCCGCGACCTGTATCGGCAGAACGCGGCGGACGAGATCGCGATCGTGTACTGGGTCACCGGCGCCTGGCTCGAGCCGGAGATCCGGGCCGCGCTGGTCGCGCTGCTCGGCCTGGTGCTGACCGGCATCGGCTTCTGGGGCCTCATGCGCTCGGTCGTCTCGCCGTTCGTGGCGCGTGGCGACAGCGTGATGGAAGTGCTCTACACCAAACGCTACCTGGCCCGCGGGCCACGCATCGTGGCGCTGGGGGGCGGCACCGGCCTCTCGACGCTCCTCCGCGGCCTCAAGGGCTACAGCGCCAACATCACGGCGGTGGTCGCCGTGGCCGATGACGGCGGCAGCTCGGGACGCCTGCGCCAGCAGCTCGGCATTGTCCCGCCCGGTGACATCCGCAACTGCATTGCCGCCCTCGCCGATGCGGAGCCGCTCATGACGCAGCTGATGCAGTACCGATTCCCCCAGGGATCGGGGCTCGACGACCACGCCTTCGGGAACCTGTTCATCGCAGCAATGACCGCGGTCACCGGCGACTTCGAGGAGGCAGTGCGCGAGTCGAACCGGGTCCTCGCGGTTCGCGGCCAGGTGCTGCCCGCGACGAGCGTGCCGCTCAACCTGTCCGCCCGTCTCGTCTCCGGCAGGCATCTCTACGGGCAGGTCGGCATCAGCCGGGCCGACGAGCCGATCGAGCGCGTCTACATCGAGCCGGACGACGTGCGGGCCACCTCGGAGGCCCTCGAGCGAATCCTCGAGGCGGACATGATCGTGATCGGCCCGGGGAGCCTCTTCAGCAGCGTGCTGCCCAACCTGTTGATCCGGGACGTGCGCGACGCCCTGGCTGCCGCCCCCGGGGTGAAGGTGTACGTCTGCAACGTCGCGACCCAGCCGGGGGAGACGGACAACCTGACGGCGAGCGACCACCTGCGCGCGCTCTTCGCGCACATCGGCGACGACCTGATCGATTACGTCATCCTCAACCGAAACACCGACGCGCGACGACCGGCCGGCTGGCTCGCCAAGCCGGTGGAGGTCGACATCCGGCGGCTCGAGGAGCTTCCGGTCGTGATCGTGGAGGAAGACGTGATCGATCCCGGCAACGCCCATCGCCACGATCCGGCGAAGCTGGCCGCCGCCATCATGCGGCTCCAGCAGGAAGACCGAATGGAGCGCCCGAAGCAGCGCCGGATCCGCCGCCCGGCGGCGCACGCCTCCTGACCGCATCGGTGCTCCTCGCCGGCGAGGTGAAGGGCGAGCTGGCCCGCATCCAGCCGGCGCGGGGATGCTGCCGCCGCGCCGAGCTGCTCGGCCTGCTTCATGGCAGCGGCGGCGGCCGGCTGCGCACGCTCGACCACGCCACCGCGCGGACCGCCGTGCTGCTCGCCGGGTCGCTCGGCATCGGCGTCGAGGCGCCGCCCCGGCCATCGCCCAGCGGCAAGAGCAGGGCTCCCGGCGCACGACATCACCTGGTGGTCGAGATCCGACGCGAACAGCTCGGCACCTGGCAGTGGGTCGACGCCCCTGCCCATGATCGCCGATCCTTCCTGCGCGGCGTCCTCCTCGGGTCCGGCTCGATCTCCTTCGGCCGGTCGGGCCCGCACGTCGAGTTCGTGCTTCGTAACGCCGACGCGTCGGCACGGCTCCAGGGGCTGCTCGCCGCGATGGGCGTGCGAGCCCTTCGCACGGCGCGACGCGGCCACCACGTGGTCTACCTCAAGGGTCTGGACGAGATCGTCGGGTTGCTCGGGCTCGTCGGCGCGAACCGCGGGGTGCTCGAGCTCGAGACACAACGCGTGGGCCGCGACGTCCGGGCGCGCGTCAACCGCCTCCTCAACGCGGAGGGGGCGAACCTGGCGCGCACGGTGCGCGCCGCGGACCGCCAGCTCCACGCGATCGATCGCCTCGAAAGCGACGGGAGCTTGCCGCGCCTCGCCCCGTCCCTGCGAGAGACGGCCGCTCAGCGCCGGCGGATGCCCGACGCCGACCTCGACACCCTCGCCACCGCGCTCGGCGTCAGCCGCTCCGCCGTGAACCATCGGCTGCGACGGCTGGTGGAGCTCGCCGGCGACGAGGAGGCCTGATGCGCGAGACGGTCATCGCCGGAAACTGGAAGATGAACCCGGCGACCCTCGAGGAGGCAGTCGCACTCGCTCGAGCGGTCGAGGCCGCGGCGCAGGCCGTTCCCGGCATCACGACCGTCATCTGTCCGCCGACCATCTGGCTTGCCGACCTGCGGCGAAGCGTGGGAACCGACGCCATCTCGATCGGGGCGCAGACGATGCATGACGAGGAGCGCGGGGCGTTCACCGGCGAGACGAGCCCGCTCATGCTGGCCGGCATCGCGACGTTCGTCATCCTGGGGCACTCCGAGCGCCGCCAGTACGACGGTGAGACCGACGAGCGCGTCGGACGCAAGGTTGCCAGTGCGGTGGCGCACGGCCTGCGACCCATCGCGGCGATCGGGGAGCGGGCGGACGAACGCAGGTCCGGCGCCACCGCGGCCGTCATCGATCGGCAGCTGCGCGCCGCCATCGGCGACCTCGACCAGCTGGCCGGGACAGGGCTCGTGATCGCCTACGAGCCGGTCTGGGCCATCGGGACCGGCGACGCGGCATCGGCCCAGGACGCGCAGGAGGTGTGCGCGCAGATCCGGCAGATTCTGCGGGAGACCGATGCCGACGCCGCCGACCAGGTCCCGATCCAGTACGGGGGCAGCGTGACGGCCGACAACGCCGCAGAGCTGTTCGCCCAGCCGGACATCGACGGCGCCCTCGTCGGCGGTGCCTCCCTCAAGGCGGACCAGTTCGCGGCCATCCTGCGGGCAGCCGCGGCCGAAGCCGGGTGACCCTCACGCTGGTGATCCTCGACGGCTTCGGGATCGGCGAGGATCCGGCCCGCAATGCGCTGCTCGCCGCCCGGATGCCCGTGTGGGAGCGCCTGATTCACGACTGGCCCAACGCGCGGCTCGATGCGTCGGGCGAGGCGGTGGGGCTGCCGCCCGGCCAGATGGGGAACAGCGAGGTCGGACACTTGAACCTCGGCGCCGGCTTTCGCGTCCTCCAGGATCTGCCGCGCATCAACCAGGCAATCGCGGATGGATCGTTTGGTTCGACGGCCGCCCTCGTCACCGCCTGCAGGGCGGCGCTCGAGCGGGGGAGCCGTCTCCACCTGATGGGGCTGATCGGCCCCGGCGGCATTCACGCCATCGACGAGCACATCGTGGCCATGGTGCGGCTCGCGGCGGCACAGGGGCTGACCTCCGACCGGGTGCTGCTGCACGCCTTCACCGATGGGCGCGACACGCCCCCGCGATCCGTCGACCGCTACCTCCCCGAGCTCGAAGCCCTCATCGGCCCAAGCGCGAGGCTGGCCACGGTGAGCGGCCGGTACTACGCCATGGATCGCGACGGGCGCTGGGATCGCACGCGGCTGGCGTACGAGGCGATCGTCCACGGAGTCGGTGAGCTGGCGGCGGACAGCAGGGCCGCCATCGCCGCGGCCTACGCGCGGGGCGAGAACGACGAGTTCATCCGGCCGACCGTCATCGGCGGCTACGCAGGCATGGCGAACGAGGACGTCGTCGTTCACCTCAACTTCCGCGCCGACCGCGCCAGGCAGCTGACGCAGGCGCTGTCATTGCCGGACTTCGACGCATTCGACCGTGGCATCCGGCCCCGCGACCTGCTGGTGACCACGCTCACCGAGTACCAGTCAGCCGACGAGCTGCCGGTCGCCGTCGCGTTCGGTCCACTGGTGATCGACTCGCTGGCCGCACACCTCTCGCGGCTGGGGATGCGCCAGCTCCACGTCGCGGAGACCGAGAAATACGCCCACGTCACCTACTTCTTCAACGGCGGCGTCGAGCCGCCGTTTCCCGGGGAGGAGCGCATCCTGGTGCCGTCGAACCGCGAGGTGCCGACGTATGACCTCGCCCCGGAGATGCGCGCCATCCCGATCACCGATGCGCTCGTCGCCGGGATCGGCTCGGGCGACTTCGACTTCATCGTTGCCAACTACGCGAACCCCGACATGGTCGGGCACACCGGGGTATGGGACGCGGCGGTGAGCGCGGCGGAGACGATCGACGCCTGTCTGGGGCGCGTCGTCGAGGCCTCCCTGGCCGGCGGGGAGACGCTGGTGATCACGGCCGACCACGGCAACATCGAGGAGACGCGGGATGCGGCCGGCAATCCCCAGACGAAGCACACCACCTCGCCGGTCCCGATCGTGATCGTGGCGGAGGACGTGCGCGGACGCCACCTTCGGAACGGGGCCCTCTCGGACGTTGCCCCAACGCTGTGCGAGCTGCTCGGCATCACCGTCGGCCCCGAGATGACCGGGCGGTCCCTGCTCGCCTGAACCTCCCCGCGGGAGCTTCCCTGCTAGACTTCGCCGGCCATGCAGATCCCACTTCTTCTCGCCCAGATGATCCTGGCCATCGCGCTCATCGCGTCGATCCTGCTGCAGCAGCGCGGGACCGGCCTTGGCGGCGCCTTCGGCGGCGAGGTGACCGCCTATCGCAGCCGGCGCGGTATCGAGCGGACGCTGTTCCGGATGACGATCGTCCTGGCGGTGCTGTTCGTGGCCTTCAGCCTGCTCAACCTGCTGCCCCAGACCTGACCGGCTGGGGCTGATCAGGCCCGTGCTATCATCGGCCCTCGCAAACGGAATCGCTCCGAATGCGGCCGTGCCGAGGTGGCGGAATAGGCAGACGCGCTAGGTTCAGGACCTAGTGACCGCAAGGTCGTGTGGGTTCAAGTCCCTCCCTCGGTACCACCCCGATCTGGTGGTTCTGGGCCCAGGTGGCGGAATTGGTATACGCGTACGTTTGAGGGGCGTATGAGGCAACTCATCCGGGTTCAAGTCCCGGCCTGGGCACCACTTCAGTCAAGACCGATGCGCCGCTCGCCACACAATTGCGAGCGGCGTTTCGTTGCTCAGCGTGCGTGACCCGTGGGGCGGGTCAACGCGCGGAGGAGCGGCGCAGAACCCAGAGCTCCGACGCGATCTGACCCGTAACTGCGGGTGAAACGCCGACGAGCGCGAGCTCCTTCCACCATTGACCCGTGGGGCGGGTCAACCGATGCATCGGCTAGGATGTTCGCCGGGCGGTTAGCTCAGCTGGTCAGAGCGCCTCGCTTACACCGAGGAGGTCGGGGGTTCGAGCCCCTCACCGCCCACCAACCTGCCTGCTAGCATCTGCCCGTCCAACCCCGAGCGCGAGGAGCATCCCAATGCCAGTGTGGCTGATCATTCTGCTGATCGCGATCGCGGTCATCGTCCTCTTCCTGGTCTTCACGTACAACGGCCTGGTCCGGCTTCGGAACATGGTCGACGAGGCGTGGAACCAGATCAGCGTGCAGCTCAAGCGCCGGCACGACCTGATCCCGAACCTCGTCAACGCGGTGAAGGGCTACATGGACTTCGAGCAGGAGACCCTCACCAAGGTCATCGAAGCCCGATCCGCCGCGGTCAACGCGCAGCAGGGCGGGCCCGGCAACGCCGCACAGGCAGCCCAGGCAGAGAACTTCCTGACCGGCGCCCTCCGCCAGCTGTTCGCGCTGGTCGAGAACTACCCGGACCTGAAGGCCAACGAGAACGTCATGCAGCTCCAGGAGGAGCTGACGACGACCGAGAACCAGATCGGCTTCAGCCGCCAGCACTACAACAGCACCGTTCGCGAGTTCAACACGAGCATCCAGACCTTCCCGAACGTGCTCATCGCCGGCATGTTCGGCTTCCGCGAACGCGACTACTTCCAGATTGCCGAGGCCGATGCCGCGGTGCCCGAGGTGAACCTGCGCTCGGCGTAGGGCCATGAGCGCCGAGGCGCGCCCGGCGCCGACCACGTTCTACCGCGAGATCGCCCGGAACCGGCGACGCAGCTGGTTCCTGGTGGTGATCGTGGTCATCGTGCTTGGCGTGCTCGGCGGCGCGATCGGATACGCCACCGGGCTGGGATGGGGCGGCGTCGTGCTCGCCGTGATCGTGGCGAGCGTCATGTCGGTCGGCTCCTACTACGCCGGCGACCAGCTGGTGATGGCGACGAGCGGCGCCCGCGAGATCGACCTCGGCAAGCCGCCGGAGCAGTACCAGCAGCTGATCAACATCGTCGAGGAGATGCGCCTGGCGGGCGGCCTGCCGCGGCCGCGCGTCTGGGTGATCGATGACACGGCGCCCAACGCGTTTGCCACGGGACGCGATCCGGAGCACGCCAGCGTGGCGGTGACGACCGGCCTGCTTCAGAAGCTCGATCGCGAGGAGCTCCAGGGCGTCATCGGTCACGAGCTGAGCCACGTCGGCAACCTCGACATCAGGTTCACCTTGCTGGTGGGCGTGCTCGTCGGCAGCATCGCGCTGCTGGCCGACTGGTTCCTGCGGTTCACCTTCTGGGGCGGTGGCCGCAGAAGCAGCAGCGACTCGGACCGCGGCGGGGGTGGGGGAGCGATGGCCCTCATCTTCGTCCTCGCCCTGGTCCTGGCCGTCGTGGCACCGCTCATCGGCCGGCTCGTGCAGGCCGCCGTGAGCCGCAGCCGCGAGTCATTGGCCGATGCGACCGCCGTCGACCTCACCCGCAACCCGGTCGGACTGGCGCGCGCGCTGCGCAAGATCAGCGACGATCCGGAGGTGCTGGAGGTGGCAAACCGAGCGACGCAGCATCTCTACATCGTCAACCCGATCAAGAGCTTCGAGGAGCGCGCGAAGTCGCTCTGGGACACCCATCCACCGATCGGCGAGCGCATCCGGGCACTGGAGGCGATCGCCGGACGGATGGGCTTCACGGGCCAGCAGCCGGGCTAGGCTCGGACCGATGGAGGTCGAGATCCTGGCCGCCGATGCCGTGCCCGGACCTGATCTCGACGCGTTCCTCCGCTCCGCCTGGGGCTCCGAGGTGGTCGTTGCGCACGGCGAGCGCATCATCCTTTCCGAGCTGCCGGGCCTGGCGGCGGTGTCGGCGGGACGGATCGTCGGTCACGTCTCGTACCGGATGGTGGACGGCGCCTGCGAAGTCACGTCGATCGCCGCCGATCCGCCTCGAACCGGCATCGGGTCGCAGCTGATGGATCGCGTCATGGCCGAGGCTCGCGGGGCCGGCTGCCGCAGCGTCCGGCTCACGACGACGAACGACAACCTCGATGCCCTTCGCTTCTACCAGCGTCGTGGCTTTCGGCTGGTGGCCGTGCGACCGGGTGCCGTCGACGATGCCCGCCGGGACCTCAAGCCGGAGATCCCGAAGGTCGGGTCCTTCGGAATCCCGATGCGCGATGAGCTGGACCTCGAACTCGAGCTGTAGCTCGGACTGATGCGGCTCGCGGCCGGCGTGTGCGTTCACGGACGACGCGAAGGCAGTTCGTGCCGCGATGACCTGAATTTGCCGGAAGCATCCCGACAACCTCGTGCAAAGTTGCGGCGCGGCGGGACGCATCGGTATCCTTGCGACCGCCTGATCGAGGCAGTGGGGCAGGAGCTGAGGAGGCCTCAGCGACGATCGGCGCCGAGGTAGCTCAGTCGGTAGAGCACCGCCCTGAAGAGGCGGGTGTCGTCAGTTCGATTCTGACCCTCGGCACCAGCACCGCGGTATCATCGGGCGCACAAGCGGGCGGAAGTGGCTCAGTTGGTAGAGCATCACCTTGCCAAGGTGAGGGTCGCGGGTTCGAGTCCCGTCTTCCGCTCCATTTTCATGTCCGGCTGGTTGCAATCGGGGTTGACCTGCTAGCGTGAGACGAGGCGTTGCCCCGTCGTCTAGTGGTAGGACAGCGGACTTTGGATCCGTGAACCGAGGTTCGAATCCTCGCGGGGCAGCCAGCCGATCGATTCGCGTGGCGACGTGCCCGAGTGGTCCAGGGAGCGGTCTGCAAAACCGCGTACACGGGTTCGATTCCCGTCGTCGCCTCCAACTTCTGAGCACGAAAGAGGGCCGAATCGCCCGTCCGAGCGGTCCGGCCCTTCGGTCTGACAGCCCAAGCCCTACGCGATGACGAGGTTGTCATGACTCCGGCGAGCGTCGCCCGCACATTGGTGCCATGCCCAGGCTTGCCAGTGCCGACGACCAAGATGCCGCTGACGCCGACCAAGCCGCGGCCAATGCCGACCAGACCGCAGCGGATGCCGACCAGAATGCCGCCGACCGCGACGCAATCGACGCGGACCATGATCAGTTGGTGGCCTACGGCGAACAGACGCGTGCCGAGGATCGGCTTGCCTCCGGTGGGCACGTCACAGATGCCTCTGAAGCGACGACTTCGCGCGTGATGCGCCTGGCGTCCTCAGCCAGCCGGTTAGCTACCCGCGCGATACGAGCGCTTGCGGCCACGTCCCGAGAAAGGGCGGCCACGGAGCGCGCCGCGGCGGCGAAAATGCGGGCCGCTGCCGCCGCCCGTCGCGAGAGCATGACGCGGAAGGACGACCCGTCCTAGCGTGCACGATGCCCAAATGGCGCATTCTGCGTCATCCGCCCGATGACGATTCATTCGCCGGGTGGCTGCAGGTGGAGCGTAGGTGACCGCGCCGTGGAACGGCTCGTTCAACCCCGGTTTGGGTCAGGCGGCGGCCGGCCGGACGGGCGCGAGACGCCGAGAGCCGACATCGTGGTTTCGCCCGCGAAGGCGTACTGATCCGCCACGCACTCCGGAAACGGCGGGACGGGGACATCGGCCGCGTCGATCGGAGCGGCTGGGGCGAGGGCGCAAGCCGCGAGCGAGACGACGAGAGCGCCAAGGCCGATGGCACGCATGCTTGATGGTCCACCGGATGTCTAGATCAGCTGAGCTCTTGGGCCAGCCCGACGATGATGCCCTCGGGGCCGCGGACGTAGCAGAGCCGATAGCTGTCCTCGAACTGCACGACCTCGCCAATCAGGTGGGCGCCATGGGCCTGCAGGCGGGCGACGACGGCGTCGATGTCGTCGACCGCGAACATGATGCGACCGATGCCCAGCGTGTTGACCGGTGGCTCTTGTGGCCCCGTCCTGACCGCCGGCGGCGAGTGGAACTTGTCCAGCTCAACCCGCCCGTGGCCGTCCGGGGTCCGCATCGTGGCGATGTCGCTTCGTGAGCCGTCGAGCCCGATGATGCGGTCCACCCACTTACCCTCGACGGTCGTCTGGCCCTCGAGCTCCATGCCAAGCTCGGTGAAGAACGCGATCGCAGCCTCGAGGTCCTCGACGACGATGAGGACGTTGTCCATCCGCAGAACCGTCATGTCCACAGGATGACAGCAACCGAAGGTGGCGACTTATCGACGACGGCGTGCGACGTAGGTGGCCACAACGAACCCGACCAAGAACGCAATGATGAGCCCCAGCATCCAGATGATCGGGGCCTCGGTCTGGACCAACTCAGGACTCCAGCTGGTGCGACTGCCTACAGCGCCGCGTAGAGCGGCCCAATTCCGGGTGCCCTCCGGAAATGGGCCACCTTTCAGGGTACCGCCTCGTGTCATGCGCACATCGTCATCCGGACCTGGGCGCGCCCAGTCACCTACTCGTGATGCGAATGCACGACAGCGTGGCCGCGACCTCGAGAGATCAGCCATCGGTTGACGGGAAGGCCGCCACCCACGCGATAGCGAGCGAGACAGCGAGGCTCGCCCAGAAGAGCGGGTTGTCGAGGTACGCGTCCATGGCGCCCGGTATGACAAGCATGATGCCGTTGTCGACGATCTCCATGACCGTGATCGAGATCGTGTCGGCGATGAATGCGAGCCCGAGGGCCGAACGAAGCGCCATCCCCGACGAGACGAGCGGCCACAGCGTCAGGCTGTAACCGAAGGCGAAGGCGAGCAGCACCGCGGCGACGATGGTGGCCAGGTCAGTCCAGCCGAGCGCCGAGCCGATGACCATGCCGAGCACCTCGCCGATTGCGCAGCCCGTCAGGCAATGGGTGGTCGCTCGGGCGGCGAGGCGGTTGAGCGAGACGGGATCCCGGTGTCCGGCGTGCTCCATCGGCTGACCGTATCAATCGCCGTCAATGTGCGGGGATCGCGTAGCCTGTTCATCGCGGCGCCGGAGTGGCGGAATGGCAGACGCAGCCGGCTTAAACCCGGCGGCCGAAAGGCATGGGGGTTCGAATCCCTCCTCCGGCACCAGGCTCGCTCAGCGGCGGCGGCTGAAGATGCTCCGACGCTCCGGCTTCTTCTTCGGTGCCGCCTGCTGCTGCTCGATCCCGATGACCGCCTGCGCGACGCGACGCAGCGCCACGGTGGCCGGTGAGGCCGGCCGGCCGATGACCAGCGGGACCCCCTCGTTGACCGAGCGAATCATCTCCACCTCGGTGTACGGGATCTCCGCCGCCGGCCGCATGCGGAGCAGGTTCTCGACGTCGCGCGTCTTGAGCAGCTCCTTCGGAAAGACGTGGTTGACGACGATGGCGGCGCGCGCCTGGAGCGGTGTCGTCTCGGCCAGGAAGGTCATCAGCATGCTCATCGCCCGCAGGGCCGCGATCTCCGGGAAGAGGACGAAGACGTGCGCGTCGGACTGCTCGAGCAGCCACACGGCGCGAGGGTCCAGCCGGCTGCCGAGGTCGACGATGATGTGGTCGAATGACGGTCCCATCATCTCGAAGATCCGCTCGAGGTGCTCGAGGGTCACCCGGAAGTCCGCCTCGGGGCGGGTCGGCGCGGCGAGCACGGTCAGTCCGGACGAGTGGGTCGTCAGGTACATGCGCGCAAGGTCGGGATCGGCAAGCGCCTGCTCGTCGCTGGCCAGCCCGCCGATGTCGTAGCGCGGCGTCAGGTTGAGGTGCGTCGCCACCTGGCCGAACTGGAGGTCGAGGTCGACCAACAGGACGCGCGCGGCCGGAAACCCGACCTCGGGCGCCCTCGGCGGTCCCGGGAGCGGGCTCGCACCACCCGCCAGCAGGACGGCGGTGTTCACAGCCAAAGTGGTGGTGCCGACCCCGCCCTTCGGGCTGAAGAAGGCCACGATCTCCGCGCTGCCGGTGTGGGATGGCGTCTCGGGCTGGACCTTGCCGGCTCGAATGAGCTGCGCCATCACGCGGCCCTCGAGCTCGCTGTTCGCGAAGCCGTCGACGATCACGTCATCGGCACCCGCCTCGAGGAATGCGATCTGGGCCTCGACGTCGTTGGCCGGCGAGACGACCAGGATCGGCGTCACGCCGTCCGAGCTGGCTGTGCGGAGCGAGGCGATCGCACCCGAGGCCGCGAGCCCTTCGGCAACGATCAGGTCGAACCTGCGGCCGCGCATGGCGGCGACGGCGTCGGCCGGCGAGCCTACCGATGTGGTGATGTAGCCGGCGTCGCCGAGCGCGGACTCGAGCTCGGTGCGCAGGTTCGCTTCGCGCGCGCAGATGAGAATCGGGTTGGAGGGCATGGCCTTCTGGCAGCGAGTTGAATGGAAGCTGGAGTATACGGTCCACGGCCGCGTTGCCACGGCACACCATTCATCGGTATACTTCGGGCGCGCCTCCCAGCCAGGGGGGCGCGGTTCATGTTGATTCCTGAGCCCCTTTCTGCCGCGTCCCAGGCGCTCGCCGCGGACGTCGCAAACCCAGAGAGAGGAGGACGACGCCAGCCATGCGCCGTTACGAACTCATGCTCCTGCTCCGCCCGGACCTGGAGGACGACAAGCTCCAGGCCGCGGTCGAGAAGGTCACCCGCGCCATCGTCAATGCCGGTGGCAGCCTCAGCAAGGTCTCGCCGTGGGGCAAGCGTCGCCTCGCGTACGACATCCAGCGCCACCGCGAGGCGAGCTACTTCCTGATCCACTTCGACATCGAGCCATCGCAGGTACGCGAGATCGAGCGCGGCATGCTCATCAGCGAGGAGATCCTGCGTCACCTCGTGACTGTGCTCGAGGATCGAGGTCCGGCCGATGAGCTCGCGCCGGCAGCCGCCGCCCGCGGCACTGATGACGTCGATGGCTTCGGCCCCGACGCGGACGATCCCGCGATCGTCATCGCGCCGCGAGCGAGTGCCACCGCGATCGCGGACTCCGCCGCCGCAGTGGACGACGACGCCGAGGCCGATGAGGCAAACCTCGCCACCGCCGATGCCGTGGCCGAGGATACGACCACCGTTGACACCTCAGACGATGAGGCCGACGCCACGCCGGCCGACGAGGAGGAGCCGGCATGACGCTCAACAAGATGATGATCATCGGCAATCTCGGGGCGGACCCCGAGCTCCGCTACACGCCCGGCGGCAAGGCCGTCACTGATCTGCGCGTCGCGGTCAACGACAACCGCAAGGGGCCGGATGGCGAGTGGATCGAGGAGACGCTCTGGTTCCGTGTCAGCGTCTGGGAACAAGCGGCCGAGCGGCTTGCCGAGCAGCTTCGCAAGGGCAACAAGATCTACGCCGAGGGTCAGCTCCGAGCGCGCGAGTACGAGGCGCGGGACGGCCAGAAGCGGACGTCGCTTGAGCTCGCGTTCGCCCGCGTCGTGAACCTCGAGCGCCGGCCGCGTGACGAGGATGGGGGACAGGGAGGCGGCGGTGGCACGTACGACGACGCGCCGCCCCAGGTCCGCCCGCGTGGCGCCGGACAGCCCGAGCCGCAGCCTCAGCGTTCATCCGCGCCGGGCGCGGAGATGGACGTCGACGACATTCCCTTCTAGCACACACGAGATCCACGAGGACCGATACGCATCATGGCCAGTCCACGATCCCGCCGCGAGTCTGCGGACTATTACCGAGACCGACGGCGCCGCAAGGTCTGCAACTTCTGCGTCGACAAGGCCGAGAGCATCGATTACAAGGAGGTCAACCGCCTCCGCCGCTATCTGAGCGAGCGCGCGAAGATCGAGCCGCGACGGAAGACGGGCACCTGCGCTCGTCACCAGCGCATGCTGACGACCGCGCTGAAACGTGCCCGGCACGTTGCGCTCCTGCCCTACGCCCCGCAGCACCTCCGCCCCTAGCCACCGGTTCGGCGGGGGAGCGCCGCCCGGCCGGCGACCGATTTGACGCTCGCCCACCGGTCGGCGACAGTATCCCGGCCCGAGGGGGAGTACCCCTGACAGGTGCCATCGTCATGACGGCGGGATCGATCCCGCCCGGTGGCACCGACCGATCCGCGTGGCGGTCGGGAGAGACCTTCGGCCGTCGACACCGATCCGGCCAAGGGAGGTAATCCTCACTCGTGGACATCGTCCTGCTCGTCGGCTCGCTCGCGATCATCCTGGTCGCCGCCGAGCTGTTCACGAACGGCATCGAATGGCTCGGCCACAAGCTGAACCTCGCCGAGGGAGCGGTCGGCAGCGTGCTGGCGGCGGTCGCCACCGCCATGCCTGAGACGCTCATCCCGGTCATCGCGATCCTCGGGCCGGTCATCCTCGGCGGAACCGCCACGGAGAGCTCGCAGGCCGTCGGCGTCGGCGCGATCCTCGGTGCGCCGTTCATGCTCTCGACGCTGGCCATGTTCGTGACGGGCACCGCGGTCATCATCTTCGCCAGGCGCGGCCGGCGCACGACCGATATGCGCGTCAACACTGTCGTGCTCGGTCGCGACGTCGGGTTCTTCATCGTCGGCTACGGCATCGCCATCGGCACCGCCTTCCTGCCGCCGGAGGTGAGCTGGCTGAAGTGGGTCGCCGCCGGTGCCCTCTTCGTCCTGTACGCGGTCTACGTGCGCCTGCACTTCACCGATACCGCCGAGGAGAGCGACCCGGAAGACCTGAGCCGGCTGCATCTCACCCGCGTCCCGCCGCTCAATGGACGGCGAATGCTCGAGATCGATCACTTCCCGGGCGCGCACTCGGTCACTGGTGGCGAGCCGAGAATGGCCATCGTCATCGCCCAGGTCGTGCTCGCGCTGGGCCTGATCATCGTGGGCGCGCAGGTGTTCGTCGGCGCTGTCGAGCACCTCTCGACCGTCATCGGTCTCGATCCAACGATCCTCGCCCTGATCATTGCGCCGATCGCCACGGAGCTGCCCGAGAAGTTCAACAGCGTGCTCTGGGTGCGTAACGGCAAGGACACACTGGCGATGGGCAACATCACCGGCGCCATGGTCTTCCAGAGCTGCCTTCCCACCGTCCTCGGCCTGCTGTTCACGACGTGGACCTTCACGCCCGACAGCGCGATCCACTTCGCCTCGGCCGGCGTCGCCTTCGTGGCCACCATTCTCATCTTCGGCGGCATGATCTGGCGAAGCCGGCTCACGGCGTGGGCGCTGCTCATCGGCGGACCGCTCTACCTGGTCTACCTGTACCTGGCCCTCTTCACCGACCTCGGGGCGTCGGCCGCGCCCATCCACTGATCGCCGGCGCGAAGGGCCGCCCGGGCCGTCCGCCGGACCCCACGGGTATACTTGCGCGCGCCGATGCGTCGGCGGCGCATTCGCGCCTGAGCGAAGGAGGCAGCCTTGTTGGAGCAGGAGAACCGTACCCAGGCCGCGGCGGTGGAAACCGCTACCGAGCTCTGGGCGTTCTTCCGTGGCGATTTCGTGCCGCTGCGCGACGCGAACATCAACGTCATGACGCATGGCTTCAACTACGGGACCGCTGTCTTCGAGGGGATTCGCGCTTACTGGAACGCCGAAGAGGAGCAGCTCTTCGCGCTCGAGCTCGTGCCGCATTACCAGCGGATCCGCGCCTCCGCGCGCCTGCTGATGATGGAGGTCCGCCAGTCCCCCGAGGAGCTCACCGAGATCACCGTGGAGCTGCTTCGCCGCAACGGACTGCGCGAGGACGTCTACCTGCGTCCGATCATCTACAAGAGCTCTGAGACGATCGGCGTTCGCCTCCACAACCTCGACGCGGACATCACCATCTTCGGCGTGCCGTTCGGCCAGTACATCGACACCGAGGGCGGCATCCGTGCCCAGGTCAGCAGCTGGCGAAGGACCGATGACAACGCGATCCCCGCACGCGGCAAGATCACCGGCGCCTACGTCAACGGCGCGCTCGCCAAGAGCGAGGCGCAGCTCAACGGCTTCGACGAGGCGATCGTCCTGACCTCCGACGGCCACGTCAGCGAGGGCAGCGCCGAGAACCTGTTCATCGTGAAGCGCGGCGTGCTGATCACGCCACCGGTCACCGACAACATCCTCGAGGGCATCACCCGGGCCCGGCTGATGGAGATCGCCCGGGACGACCTCGGGATCGAGGTCCTGGAGCGCTCGATCGACCGCACCGAGCTGTACAACGCCGACGAGGTGTTCCTGTGCGGCACCGGCGCGCAGATCAGCCCCGTCATCGAGATCGACCGCCGCAGCATCGGCTCGGGCCGGCCTGGCGAGATCACGAAGAACCTGTCGCGAACGTACTTCGACGCGGTGCGCGGCCGCCTGCCCGCCTACCGTGGCTGGCTGACCCCGATCTACTAGGAGGCGACAGCGCGACGGCTGGTCCTCGCCCGCGACCGGCGGCCCGGCTCGACGACGATGACCACCACCGACGATCCCGACCGCCTTCGCTGGCTTGGCCGCCTCCTCGAGATGGTGCCGGGCACGATCTCGTGGGCAATCCTGATCCTGCCGCTGTGGCTCAGCTTCAGCTACCCGTGGCTGGTCGCCTACTTCGTGCTCAGCTTCGACTTCTACTGGCTGTGCCGCGCGCTCTGGTTCAGCGGCGCGGTGATCATTGCATTCGGTCGCATCCGGGACGTGCTGGCCGTCGACTGGGTCGAGCGACTCGGCGGCCTCGCCGATCCCGCCGCTCGGCGCGCCGTCCTGCAGGCGCGGCTCGAGGCAATGGGCACCGACCTACCGCGCGGAGCGCTGGGTGTCAGCGCCTTCGCCCGTCCGAGCGGCGCCGAACGTCGTCGGCTGCGGCGTGAGATCGCGGAGCTGCGTGCCGTCGAGTCGCTGCCCGAACCGCCGCCGTTGGTCGGCGAGCTCATCCACCTCGCGCTGATCCCCACCTACACGGAGCCGCTCGACAAGCTGCGGCACACCGTGCGGGCCCTCGCGGAGGCGGAGTGGCCCGCCGAGCGCAAGATCTGCGCGATCATCACCCGCGAGACGGACGAGAGCGGGATCGCCAACGTCAAGACGCTCCAGGCTGAGTTTGCCGACGCATTCGTCGAGTTCATCCACATCCTCGACCCGCTCGAGCCGGGGATCGTGGTCGGCAAGAGCAGCGCCATGGCCTGGGGCGGCCGCTACCTCTATCGGCTGCTGGTCCGCGAGCGCGGCATGGATCCCCACCGGATCATCGTCACCGACCTCGACGCCGACTACCGGGTGCATCCGCAGTACTTCGCCTACCTGAGCTGGGTGCATCTGACCGATCCGAACCGCGAGACGCAGCTCTACCAGCCGATCCCGTACTTCCACAACAACATCTGGCAGGCGCCGATGCTGCAGCGGCTGTTCGCCGCCGTCCTGACGCAGCTCCAGATGTGGCGCAGCGTGCTGCCCGAGAAGCTCCAGAGCTTCGGGTCGTACTCGACGACCCTGCACCTGGTGCACGACGTCGGCTACTGGGCCACCGATGCGATCCCGGAGGACAGCCGCTTCTACTGGAAGAGCTACTTCCGCTACGGAGACCATTTCCGCGCCGTGCCGCTCTTCATCCCGATCTACGGCGACGCGGTCCGCGCTCGCGGCTACTGGCGCAGCATGGCCGAGCAGTACCTGCAGGCGCGACGCTGGGCGTGGGGGGTGACCGACATCCCGTACGTGATCGACAACGCGGTAAGGCACGCCGAGATCCCGTTCTCTTCGCGCTTCTGGCGCGTCATCAACCTGTTCGGCGAGCACATCAACTGGGCCATCACGCCCTTCGTGCTCACGTTCGGCGCGACGGTGCCGCTGCTCATCAACCCCGCCTTCGGCGAGACGACGCTCGGCCAGAACCTGCCGCTCTATGCGAGCGCGATGCTCACCATGGCGATCGTGAGCCTTGCCGTGCTCGTCGTGGTCGAGCACCGGATCGTGCCGCCGCGACCGGCCGAGTGGGGCTGGCTGCAGCGCGCCCTCAGCTACGTGCAGTGGATCGGGCTGCCGTTCGTCGGGATCATCTTCAGCATGGTGCCGGCGCTCGATGCGCAGACCCGCCTGCTGACCGGTCGCTACCTGGAGTACAAGGTCACCGAGAAGGTCTGATCCGATGTCCGACCGCATCCCGCCGATCGCGCGCATTCGCCTCTCCCGATCGCTGCGCAGGCTCCTGCTGCTGCCGGCCCTCCTGCTCCTGGCGGGCGCCGCCGCCATCGGCGGCGGGCTGCTGCTGTTGGACGGCACCATCGGCCTGGCGGTCGCCGGGCTGGGAGGTGTCGTCGTCCTGGCGGCGCTGGTCTGTGTGCTCGTCCTGCTGAGCGTGCGGCTCGACGTCGAGGAGGCGGCGGTCTGCCTCGCCTGGCTCGGCGGCGAACGGATCTATCCGCTCAGCCCGGGGCCGGTCACCCGGGTCCGGCTGCGCGGCAAGGACGCCTCGCGCCTTCGGGCGCGGCCGCGATTCCTGCCCTGGCAGCTTGGCGCCGGCCGTCTGCGCGGCGAGGAGGACATCGAGGTCGTGCGGCTGGCGCCGACGGCGACCGCCATCCTGCTGCCGACCGAGCGAGGGCGGCTGGCGATCGCGGCAGCGGACGAGAGCCTCCTGCTCGACGCGCTGTCGCGAGCGGCGCGCGCCCGGCAGCGGCTGGAGGATCTGACTCGCGAGGCGCCACCGGTCGACGAGCCGATCGAGTCCGTGCCGATCGAGGTGGATCCGGCGCTGATGACCGGCATCGAGCGCGCCGTGTTCGAGAGCCGCATGGCCGACGAGCGCCGGGCGGCGATGACCGCCGCGGAGGCTGAGCAGGTGGCGGCGACGGCGACGGCACAGGCGATCGAGGCGGCGGCGAGCGCTGAGCTCGAGCGTACCGACGCTGCCACGAAGCGGAGACGACCGCGCCTGCCCCGCCTGCGGCTGACCCCGCGCTCGGGACCCAGCCTTGCCCTGCTGGTCCTGCCACTCGTCGCCGCCGGCGCCGCGTGGGGCCTTGCCGTCCTGCTCGACCGCATGCCGGACCCAGGCACCGATGTCGGCCGGCTCACGGCGCTCGGGCTCGTCCTCGCCGGCCCGGCCACCACTGTCGGGGCGATTCTGGCGCGGGTCTGGTGGCCGCGCCTCGTGGCCGTCGTGGTCGCGGGAGGCCTGGCAACCGCAGTGTTCCTCGGACGGGCGCTGCTGGGCTGAATGCAGGGGGCTGAATGCAAAGGGGGGCTGAATCGCAGGGAGGCTGAATTGACACGGTGGCGGCCGGCTGCCACGATCGGCCACCAAATCCGAACCACCGCGACGACGGAGCCACGACGGTCGTTCGCACGAGTCGGCAGCGAGCCCGGACGGTGAGAGCGGGCGACTACGGCGGCCATCTGTCATCCCTCCCGAGCCGGAGGTACCAAGCGGCGTGAGCCGTGCGTAATGCCTCCCGGGCTCGCCACCCGATATCGATGGCGACGAGTGGACCAAGCGCCTGCGGCGGGCGCATCGGTCAAGCGCGGGTGGTACCGCGGGAGCTGTTCCCGTCCCGGAGTTCCGGGGCGGGTTTCGTGTTGTAAGGAGCAAAGAGCGTGGCGTTCAGGCCGGTGTCGAGCAAGCTGGAGGTCCCCGCGCTCGAGCGCGAGGTGATCGAGCGCTGGCGCGAGCGCGACACGATGGCGCGTTACCTGGCGCGCAACGAAGGGTCTGATCGGCGCTACAGCTTCATCGACGGGCCGATCACAGCCAACAACCCGATGGGCGTCCATCACGCCTGGGGACGCACGTACAAGGACCTCTTCCAGCGCTATCACACCATGCTGGGCGAGCGGCAGCGCTACCAGAACGGCTTCGACTGCCAGGGGCTCTGGATCGAGGTCAACGTCGAGCGCGATCTCGGGTTCAACGACAAGCGGCAGATCGAGGAGTACGGGATCGACCGCTTCGTCGAGCGATGCAAAGCCTGGGTGGACACGTACGCCGCCATGCAGACCGAGCAGAGCAAACGCCTCGGCTACTGGATGGACTGGGACAACAGCTACTACACCAACTCGGACGAGAACAACTACACGGTCTGGGCATTCCTGGCCGAATGCCACCGGAAGGGCCTGATCTATCGCGGCCACGACGTCATGCCGTGGTGCCCGCGCTGCGGGACGGGGATCTCGAACGCGGAGGCTGCCGAGGGGTACGCCGAGGTCAAGCACCTCTCGGTGACCGTCCGCCTGCCGATCACGAGCCCCGGCCACGAGGGTGAGGACCTGCTCGTCTGGACCACGACGCCGTGGACGCTGTCGAGCAACGTAGCCGCCGCCGTCCATCCGGGGCTGACCTATCAGCTGGTGGAGGGAACGAACGGGCGCCGGTGGTGGGTGAGCGCGGGCTCGAAGCAGCGCGTCGCCGGTGACGCCGAGATCGTGCGCGAGGCTCCCGGCGCCGAGCTGGTGGAGCTGACCTATTCCGGCCCGTTCGACGAGCTGCCGGCGGCGGCAGGCGTCACTCATCGCGTGATCCCGTGGGACGAGGTGTCCGACGCCGAGGGCACCGGGATCGTGCACATCGCACCGGGCTGCGGCCAGGAGGACTTCGCACTCAGCAAGGCATTCGATCTGCCGGTGATCGACCCGATCGACCAGTTCGGCGTCTTCACCGAGGGCTTCGGCTGGCAGACCGGGCGCTACGCGGGCGCAACCGCAGATCCGGCAGACGACATGGCCCGAGCGGTCGTCGCAGACCTCGAGACGAAGGGCCTCCTCGTCGCGAAGGAGAGCTACTCGCACTCGTACCCGCACTGCTGGCGCTGCGGCACCCAGCTGATCTTCCGGCTGGTCGACGAGTGGTTCATCGCGACGGACCCGCTTCGCGAGCCGGTCGGCGCCTCGACGCGCTCGATGACCTGGCTGCCCGACGGGATCGGCCTCGAGGAGCGAGAGCTCGACTGGCTGCGAAACATGGGCGACTGGATGATCAGCAAGAAGCGCTACTACGGGCTGGCGCTTCCCATCTGGGCGTGTGCCGAGTGCGACGGCTGGGAAGTGATCGGCTCGAAGGAGGAGCTCCGGGAGCGGGCGGTCGCCGGCTGGGACGACTTCGACGGTCACTCGCCACATCGGCCCTGGGTCGATGCGGTCGAGATCGCCTGCAGCAGCTGCAATGGGCGCGCTCGCCGGATCCTCGATGTCGGCAACCCGTGGCTGGACGCGGGGATCGTGGGGCTCTCGACACTGAAGTGGAACACCGATCGTGAGTACTGGGCGACCTGGTACCCGGCCGACTGGATCAGCGAGTCGTTTCCCGGCCAGTTCCGCAACTGGTTCTATGCGCTGCTGACCGAGTCGACCGTCATGACCGGCCAGGCGCCGGCACGCGCGCTGTTCGGCTACGCGCTCCTGCTCGACGAGACCGGCGAGGAGATGCACAAGAGCAAGGGCAACTCGATCCCGTTCGACGAGGCCGCGGATCGCATCGGCTCCGATGTCATGCGCTGGATGTACGCCGCCGCCAATCCTGCCGTCAACCTGCGGTTCGGGTACGGTCCCGGCCACGAGGTGGTGCGCCGATTCTTCCTGCCGCTCTGGAACACGTACGGCTTCTTCGTCACCTACGCGCGCCTCGACGGATGGACGCCGAACCAGGCCGATGGCGCGGACGACGCCCGAACCATGCTGGACCGATGGGTCCTGTCCCGCCTCGACGCGCTGATCGGCGAGACGCGCGCGTCATTCGACGGCTATGACGCGATGCGCGCCACAAGAGCGATCGAGGCGTTCGTCGACGACCTGTCGAACTGGTACGTCCGCCGCAACCGCCGCCGGTTCTGGAAGGGGGAGCTCGACGCCGACAAGCGCGCCGCGTACTCGACGCTGTACGAGGTGCTCACCACGCTCAGCAGGCTGCTGGCGCCGATCATCCCGCACGTCGCCGACGAGATGTGGGACAACCTGGTCGCCGGCGTCGATCGGGACGCGACGGACAGCGTCCATCTCACCGACTTCCCGGTGCAGGCAGCGGGGCGCGCCGATCCAGTGGTCGACCGGGGTGTCGAGCTCGCTCGCAGAACGGTGGCGCTCGGCCGCGCGGCCCGTTCGGCGTCCGGAGTCCGCACCCGGCAGCCGCTGCGGACGGCTCGCGTCAAGCTGCCCGCCGCGACCACCGGATTCGCTTCAGAGGCGAGCGTCGACGACGAGCTGCGCCTGCAGATCCGCGAGGAGCTCAACGTCCGGGAGATCGAGCTCATCCCCGACGAGTCCGAGATGGTCGAGCGCACGCTCTACCCGCTCCTGCCGGTGATCGGCCCCCGTCACGGCGCCGCCGTCGGAGCGATCATGGCCGGCGTTCGGTCGGGCGACTGGCGCGTCAACGACGACGGGACCGCCGCCGTGGGCACGGTGACCCTCCAGCCGGACGAGTTCCAGCTCACGGCTCGCGCACGGCCCGGCCACGAGGTTGCCGAGGACGGCGACCTGCTCGTCGCGCTCGACACCTCGCTCGACGATGAGCTCGAGGCGGAGGGGCTGGCCCGCGAGGTCGCCCATCGACTCCAGGCGATGCGGAAGGCTGCCGGCTTCGAGATCAGCGACCGCGTTCGCGTGGCGATCGCCGGGGACCCTGCCGCCATCGACCGGCTGCGGTCGCACGAGGCCTGGCTAGCGGACGAGCTGCTGGCGAGCTCCGTCGAGCTTGGCCCGGACGCCTCGATCACCTCGATCGATGCGGAGTCGGTCGACTTCGACGGCGTCGTCCTGCGCCTCTCGGTGGCTCGCGCCTGATCGGGCCCTGTCGGCTAGAGTGGGATCCGTGGAGGACGGCGCCGATCGGGAAGCATCACTGAGGCCCGTGCTCGTCCTGGCGGGCACGGCGCTGGTGCTGTACGCGCTCGACCAGGTCACGAAGGCGCTGGTGGTGGCCGGGGTCCCGTTCGGCGCTCGGAATGACGTCATCGGCGATCTCGTCCAGCTCTGGCACGTCCACAACACCGGCGCGGCCTTCAGCATCCTGCCCGGGGCGACGTGGCTGTTCGTGCCGGTCACGCTCGGGGCGATCGGGATGGTCGTCTACTTTCACCGCGCGTTGCGGGACCGCGGGCCGTGGATCCAGTTCGTCCTCGGGGCGATCCTCGCCGGCGCGCTCGGCAACCTGACCGACCGACTGCGGCTCGGCTACGTCGTCGACTTCGTCAGCGTCGGCATCGGTGACACGCGCTTCCCGACCTTCAACGTGGCCGACTCCGCCGTCGTGCTCGGCATCGGCGCGCTCGTCGCCTATCTGACCTTCATCGACCAGCCCCGCTCTGCGGAGGCCACCAGGTGACGGCTCCCGTGGAGAGCCGGACGGTCGAGGGTCCGGCACCCGCCGGCCGAGTCGACCTGGCCGTCTCATCCGTCGCCGGCATCAGTCGCGCCCACGCTCAGCGCCTGCTGGGTGACGGACGAGCGCTGGTCGACGGCGCGCGGCGCCGCTCGAGCGATCGGCTCACCGGCGGAGAGGTGGTCAGAGTGGAGCTGAGCGCGCCGCCGGACGAGACCCTGTTCGCCGAGTCGATTCCGTTCGGCGTCGCCTACGAGGACGAGACGATGCTCATCGTCGACAAGCCGGCCGGCCTCGTCGTCCATCCGTCCGCCGGCCACAGCACCGGCACGCTGGTGAACGCGCTGCTGGGGAGGGCGCGGGATCGTGGCGAGGCCCTGGGCTCGATCGCCGGCGTCGGTCGACCGGGCATCGTCCATCGGCTCGATAAAGAGACGAGCGGGCTCATCGTGGTGGCCAAGAACGACCTCGCGCAGGCGAGCCTCATGCGCCAGTTCGGCGATCGGAGCATCGAGAAGGAATACCTGGCGCTGGTGCGGGGCGAAGTCCCGTCGTCTCGCGGGCGGATCGAGGCACCGATCGGCCGCGACCCGCGCGACCGGCAGCGGATGGCGGTCGTGGCCGGCGGCCGCGCCTCGACGACCGAGTACGACGTGATCAGCACCGGAGGCGGTTACGCCCTGCTCGCGCTGCGGCCGATGACGGGGCGGACCCACCAGATCCGCGCCCATCTTTCCTACCTGGGCCTGCCGATCGCCGGCGACGTGCGATATGGCGGGGGAGAGGGCCCGGGCGGGCTGCGCCGCCAGTTCCTGCACGCCTCGCGGCTCGGGCTCGATCGCCCGCTCGACGACCGTCGCCTCCGCGCGTGGAGCGAGCTGCCGGCGGACCTGGTCGCCTGCCTGGAGCTGTCGGGCGTGACCGTTGCCGATGGCCGTCTCCCCTCGGGAGTCGGGGCCGAGGTGGAGCCATGACCGCCGACGAGGTGCTGACCGATCCGCAGAAGCGGATGACCTTCCCGAACCCGATGCTGGTGGTCGTGTCCGGCCCCTCGGGCGTCGGCAAGAGCACCATCGTCGCCGAGCTGGCACGCCGCCACCCACAGGTCGTCCCGATCGTGACCGCCACCACCCGCGAGCGGCGTGAGGGCGAGATTCACGGCGTTCACTATCACTTCCTCGACCGTGCGGACTTCACCGCGCTGCGCGACGGCGGTGGACTGCTCGAGTGGGCGGAAGTGCACGGCAACCTGTACGGCACCCCGGTCGATCAGGTACGCGGCATCCTGGCCGCGGGCCGGGACGCGATCCTGACGATCGACCCACAGGGTGCCCGCCAGGTGCGGGTGGCGGTGCCGGACGCCTTGCTCATCTTCGTCAAGCCACCGAGCATGGAGGACCTGGCGAAGCGGCTCCGCAAGCGGGGGAGCGAGTCGGCCGAGTCGCTCGCGCGTCGCCGGCGCGACGCGGAGCATTGGATGGCCGATACCGACGACTACGACCACGTCGTGGTGAACGAGACCGGGCATGCCGAGGAGGCCGCCGAGCTCATCTGGCAGATCATCCAGGCAGAGGCACGCCGCGAGCCACCGCGTCGCCCACGGATCTGAGGGCGGTTCCGTGACCGTTCTCCGCGTGGCGGTCGACGCGCTCGCCGACCGCCCGGAGCGCACCTTCAGCTACCTGCTCCCACCGGAGGTTGACCCGCCGCCTCCCGGCTCGCTGCTGCTGGTCCCATACGGTCGGCGGCTCGCGCTCGGCTACGCGCTCGACGGCGAGGCCGATGCGCCCGACGGTGACCTGAAGGCGATCGAGGCGGTGGTGTCGTCGCCGATGCTGACGCCGGATCTGCTCGCGCTGGCGGAGGAGATCGCCGCCTACTACCGAGCGCCGATCGGCACGACCCTCGCGGCAATGCTGCCGCCGGGCCTCGAGTCACGGCTGGCTCGCCGCTGGGAGATCATCGACCCGGCCGACCTTCCGGCAGGTCTCGCCGACTCTGCCGACGCGGACGGGCTGATCTCCGACTCGACGTTCCTGCGCTTCGCGCCCCGCCGCGGACGAGCGTCCTGGCTGGACCGGCTGCGGCGCTCTGGGGCCGTGCGCTCCCACTGGTCGCTGCGTGCGGCGGAGGTGAATCCGCGCCGCGTGCGCGTCCTGCGGCCCGTGGCGGGGAATGCCGAGCCGCCGCGGCGCGCCCCGGTTCAGCGCGCCATCCTCGATGCGCTCGGGCCCGAGGAGCGCACGATGGCCGAGCTGGCTGCGATGCTCGAGATGGAGCCAGCCGCGCTGCTGGTCCCGGCCCGCCGCCTGGTTGCGCTCGGTCGGGCTGAGCTCGATTGGCGAACAGTTGCCCGCAGCCCGCTCGCGCACCGCGCCGAGACTGCCGACCTGCGTCACGAGCTCGCCGATGAGCAGCTCGCGGCCCTCGACGCGGTCGATCGCCTGCCGGCGGGCGGCGAGCTGCTGCTCCAGGGCGTGGCTGCCTCGGGCAAGACCGATGTCTACCTGGCCGCGACGCTCGAGACGCTGAAGCGTGGGCGGGACGTGATCGTCACCGTGCCCGAGATGAGCCTGGTGCCGCAGATCGCCGACCGGCTGCGCGCCCTGATCGGAGACGAGCTGGCTATCCTCCACTCCGGCCTGTCGGCGGGGGAGCGACACGACGAGTGGTGGCGCATCCTGCGCGGCGAGGTCCGCGTCGTGGTCGGCACCCGCACCGCGGCCTTCGCGCCCCTGGCACGACTGGGACTCGTCATCGTCGACGAGGAGCACGATGGCGGGTACAAGTCCGATCGCACGCCTCGCTACGACGCGCGCTGGGTGGCACGCCGTCGCGCCTCAATCAACGACGCGCGCGTCCTCCTCGGCAGCGCCACGCCTGACCTTGTGACGCTGGCGCGCGTCCGCGGCGGGCACGCCGAGCGCGCCCAGCTGGTCGAGCGGCGGGTGGGCCAGGCGCCGGCCGTCGAGGTCGCCGACCTCCGCGCCGAACTGGCGGGCGGCAACCGGTCGATCTTCTCCGCCGTGCTGTCCGAAGCTCTCGCCGCCCTCCGACGGGGGAGCGAGCAGGCCGTCCTCCTGCTCAACCGTCGTGGCGCGGCCACGTTCATCCTGTGCCGCGACTGCGGCGAGAGCCTGCGCTGCCCCGATTGCGAGCTGCCGTTCGTCTACCACCTCGACGGCGGAAACCTGCGCTGCCACCACTGCGGGCGCTCGTCCGTTCCCGCCGAGAAGTGCCCGAGCTGCGGGAGCGCCCGTATCCGTTACTTCGGCGCCGGCACCCAGCGCGTGGAGGCAGAGCTGCGGGCTCGCTATCCCGGCCTCCGCATCGGACGCCTCGACTCGGACGCGCTGGCCGCTCGACGCGGCTTCGAGACCATCTACGACGACTTTCGCGAGGGACGGACCGACGTCCTGGTCGGCACGCAGCTCGCCGCCAAGGGCCTGGACCTTCCGTCGGTGACGCTCGCCGGGGTCATCGCAGCGGACGTGACCCTCAACCTGCCCGACTACCGTGCGGCCGAGCGCACGTTCCAGCTGCTCGCGCAGGTTGCCGGCCGCGCCGGGCGGGGACCGATGCCGGGGCGCGTGATCTTCCAGACGTATGCACCCGGCCACTACGCGGTGCGCAACGCAGCCGCCATCGACGTGGACGGGTTCGCGGACGATGAGCTGCTGCGCCGGCGGCTGCTCGGATATCCGCCCTTCAGCCTCCTCGCGCGGCTGCTGGTTGCCGATGCGGACCGCGGAAGGGCGGAGGAGCGCGGGCGAGCCGCCGCCGCGGCGGTGGCGGTGCCCGGTGCCGAGGTGCTCGGCCCGCTCCCGTCCTACGTCGCGCGCCGTGCCGGTCGGTACCGGATGCAGGTGGTCATCCGCGCACCGGATGCCGAGACGCGGGCAGCGGCGCTCGAGCGGGTCCCACCCGGAATCGCAATCGACGTCGATCCCGAGTCACTCCTCTGAGTCGGTACAATGCCGAGCGCCATGGCCATCCGCCGCATTCTCACTGCCGACGAGCCGATCCTGCGCGAGCGGGCGAAGAGGGTCTCCAGCTTCGATGCCAGCCTGCATCGGCTGCTTGACGACATGCTCGAGACGATGCGGGATGCGCCGGGGGTGGGCCTGGCGGCGAACCAGGTGGGCGTTCCGCTGCAGGTCGCGATCATCGAGGTCGACGACCGCATCACCGAGCTCGTGAACCCGCAGGTCGTCAAGTCGGGGGGCGAGCAGATCGACTGGGAGGGGTGTCTGTCGATCCCCGGCTACGTGGCCGAGGTGACGCGCCACGAGAAGGTGACGGTCAAGGCCCGCGATCGCCATGGCAAGGAATTCCGCGTGAAGGGGATCGAGCTCTTCTCCCGTGCCCTCCAGCACGAGATCGACCACCTCAATGGAGTGCTCTACGTCGACCACCTCGAACCGGGCGACGAGCTCATCCGCGTCAGCGAGGCAGCAGAGGAGGTCACCGAAGAGGCGGCCGCCGGCATCTAGTGGCGGGCATCGGACGGATCGCGTTCCTGGGTACCGGGGCCTTCGGCGTACCGCTGCTGTCGCGCGTCGCCGAACGGGCCGATGACCTGGTCGTGCTCAGCCAGCCCGATCGCCCGGCCGGACGCCGACTGCAGCTCCGCGCGACCCCGATTGCCGCGTATGCCCGCGAGCACGGAATCCCGGTCCAGACGCCCCATCGGCTGCGCTCCGAGGAGGCCGGCGCTGCCGTCCGCGCCTACGCTCCGGATGGGCTCATCCTGGTTGCCTACGGCCAGCTCGTGCCGCCGGACATGCTGGACGTGGCCGAGCGGCCGCCCCTGAACGTGCACCCGTCCCTCCTGCCGCGCCATCGCGGGGCGGCGCCGGTGGCCGGCACCATCCTGTCGGGCGACAGGGAGGGCGGCGTGACGCTCATGGTGATGACGGCGGAGCTCGACGCGGGCCCGGTCGTGCGACGCTGGCCGGTGCCCCTGACCGGCCGCGAGACGACCCCCGAGCTCGAGGCGACGCTGGCGGACCTTGCCGCCGAGGTCGTCCCCGCCGAGCTCGACCGCTGGGCCGCTGGATCGATCGAGCCGGAGCCCCAGGACGACGCCGCGGCGACCTACGTCCATCCATTCACGCGCGCTGACGGCTGGATCGACTGGCAGCGACCCGCCACCGAGATCGATCGACAGGTGCGGGCGCTCCAGCCATGGCCGGGCGCCTGGACCACCGTCGATGGCCGGCGCATCCACGTCCGGCGGGCTCGGGCCGTGACCGGGGTCGACGGAGTCCCGATTGGGGCGCTCTTTGCCGGCGAGACTCCGATCGTGGCGTGTGGAGTTGGCGGGCTGATGCTCGAGATCGTGCAGCCCGAGGGCCGTGCCACGATGCCCGCGGAGGCATGGCGGCGCGGCCTCGGCCGCGAGCACGTCCTGCTCGGCGCCGGGCGACCCGCAGGGGTGGCGCGCTAGCTTCCCACCGCCAGCGGCTCCTGCTCGACCGGCTCACCCGGCAGATGCAGCAGGTTGTGGACGCTCCACACGCCGCCGATCGAGCCCGCCTGCGCGGCCAGGCGATCCCGCATCTCCGCGTCTGGCACTTCGCCTCGCAGCACGACGACGCCGCGCTCGACGTTGATGTTGATCGAGCCCTTCGGTACCGCCGAGTCACGGAAGAGCTCCGTCTCGACCTTCGACGTCAACGTCACGTCGTCGGGAAACTCCTCGCCGCCATCGTGGTGGGTCGCCGCGGCAAAGCCGCCGGACACCGAGGATCGCGCGTCTCGGACGGCTCGGCCGGCCTGACGGACGGCGCGGCGCACGGTGGCGCTGCCCTGGTCGATCAGGCGCGCTCGACGCGCGCGGCCGCGCGCTGGATCGAGAAGGAAGGCAGCGAGTGCACCGGCGGCCGCGGTGAACGCGGCGATCAGCGAGGTGCCGATCCATCCGGCGCCGTGGGACTCGCCGGCGATGGCGCGCCGAGCCCGGCGGCCGCTCGACGTGGCTCTGTTGCGCGCGTCGCGCGTGCGATCGGTGATGTTCATCGGTCGTGTTCTCCATGCGTGGTATGCGACCCAGCTATGGCAGGCTGCGTGCCGCCGACCCCTCGAGCCTCGTCACGAGCGGTCGAAATCGGTCGCGAACGAGGTCGGATATACTCGGGCCAACCCTCACGGAGGTGGGTTGCAACCAATGTTCTTTGATCCGATCTACATCGTTTTCGTGCTGCTGCCCACGGTGGCGATCACCGGCTGGGCTGCATGGCGCGTGAGATCGACCTATGGCCAATGGTCCAAGGTGGACTCCGGCATCAACCTCGACGCCTTCGACTTCGCACGCCGGCTGCTGGACCGCCAGGGCCTGCAGGACGTCAAGATCGAGCCGACACCGGGCCAGCTGACCGACCACTACGACCCGCGCGGCAAGGTGCTGCGCGTCAGCACGCAGGTGGCGGACGCATCGGCGCTGACGACCGCCGGCGTCGTCACGCAGAGCGCACGGCTGTCGGTCGCCGCCGCCGCCGTCATCGCGCACGAGGTGGGGCACGCGCTCCAGGACCATGCGGGCGAGCCGGCCATGAAGCTTCGGCAGGCGATCGTGCCGGCGGCACAGTTCGGCTCAGGCGTTGCGCCGTGGCTGATCATCGCCGGCGTCATCTTTACCATCCCCGGATTGGCCATCGTCGGCCTCATCGGCTTCGCCGGCGCCGTGCTCTTCACGTTCGCCACCCTGCCGGTCGAGATCGGCGCCAGTGGCAAGGCGCTTGCCTTCGTTAACGGGCTCGGCATGGTCGGAGAGAAGGAGAAGGGCGCACGCGACGTGCTGAAGGCCGCCGCCTGGACCTACGTGGCCGGTGCGCTGACGGCGCTGCTGACCTTCCTGTACTACGCGTGGCTCGTCTTCGGACGGCGTGACTGATTTTCCGGTCGGGGGGCTTCCCATCGCCGGCCCCGGGCCGGCGATCAGCGAGATCGACTCCGCATCACTCGCCGCGTGGCTCCTCGCCCGCGGCGAGCCGCCGTATCGGGTCGCGCAGGTGCTCGTCGGGCGCCCACCGGCCCGAAGCATCCTCGTTCGAGGACCTGACCGATCTGCCGGCCCCGTTGCGCGCCGCGCTGACGGATGCCTTCCGCTTCAGCACGATCGTCGACAGCCACGTGATCGGCGCCGACGCCGGCATGACGGCCAAGGCCGTCCACGAGCTCGACGACGGGCAACGCATCGAGTCCGTGCTGATGCGCTACGCGGCGCGCGGGTCGATGTCCGAGCGCACCACCATCTGCATCTCGTCGCAGGCGGGATGCGCGGTCAACTGCCCGTTCTGCGCGACCGGCCAGGCGGGCTTCGGGCGCCAGCTGTCGCCCGGCGAGATCGTCGACCAGGTCCTGCACTGGCATCGGCCACCGTGGAACGCGCTCGGCGACGCGAAGGCCGGCCACTACAACATCGTCTTCATGGGGATGGGGGAGCCGCTGAACAACGCCGATCGCGTGTTCGAGGCGGTCCGCCTGCTCAACGACCCCGAGCGGCTCGGGATCGGCGCGCGTCACATCACCGTGAGCACGTCCGGCGTGGTTCCGGGCATGGACCGCATGGTCGAGGAGCTGCCGCAGGTCAACCTGGCCATCAGCCTCCACGCCTCGACCGATGAGCTGCGCGACGAGCTGGTGCCGATCAATCGAAAGTGGCCGATCCGCGAGGTCGTCGCGGCCGGACGCCGATTCGCAGCGCGCACCGGCAGGCGCGTGAGCCTCGAGTACGTGATGATCGACGGCCTCAACGACACCGACGAGCAGGCCGAAGGGCTGATCGACATCGCGCGTGGCTGGCGCTCGCACCTCAACCTCATCCCGCTCAATCCGACGCCCGGCTCGCGCTGGAGCGGTACGCCGGCAGCCGGCATCGAGCGGTTCGTGCGACGGCTTCGGGACGGCGGCGTGTCGGTCACCGTGCGCGACACGCGCGGCCGTGAGATCGATGCGGCGTGCGGACAGCTCCACGCGCAGCTGACCGGCCGCTCGCTCCGCGAGGCGCGCGAGACGGCAGCGGCGGCGGCTTCCCCGTCGTGAGCCGCGAGCCCCAGATCAGCGCAAGCATCCTGACCGCTGACTTCGCCACGCTCGGCGCCGAGGTGCGCCGCGCTGCCGACGGCGGCGTCGATTCGATTCACCTCGACGTGATGGACGGGCACTTCGTCGACAACCTGACGATGGGGCCCGTCGTCGTCGGCTCGCTTCGCCCGGTCACCGAGCTTCCGTTCCACACCCACCTCATGATCACCAGCCCGCTCGAGTACGTCGAGCGCTTCGCCGAGGCCGGTAGCGACCTGATCGTCTTCCACGTCGAGGCCGAGGACGACCCGGGCGAGGTGATCGAGGCGATCGAGCGGGCGGGCAAGCGGCCCGGCATCGCCCTCAACCCTGAGACCGCCGCCGATGCTGTGCACCCGTACCTCGACCGCGTGGATCTACTGCTGGTCATGACCGTCCATCCAGGCTGGGGCGGCCAGGCATTCATCGACGAGGTGCTGCCGAAGCTTTCCGCGCTTCGGGATGAGATCGGGCGTCGCGGCCTCGATGTGGCGATCGGCGTCGACGGCGGGGTGAACCTCGACACGATCGGGCGCGCCCGCGCCGCCGGGGGAGACGTCCTCGTCACGGGCAGCTCGCTGTACAGCGCCGATGGCGACCTGGCTCCAACGGTTGTCGCATTGCGGGCGGCCGCCGGCGCCCAGGCCATGGAAGGGAGCTGACCGCTGCCCGCTCGCCGCCTCGCGCGACTCCTGCTCATGAGCGTGTCACTCGTCGCAGTGCTTGCCGCCTGCGGCGAGGACGGTCCGCAGCTGCCTTTCATCCCGACGCCGTCGCCCACACCGGAGCAGCCCCGCGAGGTCACGCTCACGATCGTCACGCGGGGCACGGATGATCCAATCGGCGACGCCGAGATCAGCCTCGATGACGGGGATGCCGTTCTCGCTCCGGCCGATGGCACCGCCACCGTCACGGCCATGCGTGGCGCATCCATCGACGTGACGGCTGCCGGCCACGATCCGACGACGGCGACGGTGCCCGACGAGGGCGACCTGCGCGTCGAGATGCGCCCGAACGTGGTCTCCGGCCAGGTGACCGATCCGTCCGGCGAGCCGATCGCCGGAGTGCGCGTCTTCCTGGAGGACAGCGAGCTCATCACCGAGACCGACGAGGACGGCGCCTACGAGCTTGCCGGGCTGCCCGCGGACGGAACCCTGATCTACAAGATGCCCGGCTATCGGCTGGTAGAGCTCACCGTGGGCGACGAGCTGGCCCGGGACATCACCATGGAGCCGTTCGAGGCGCGTGCCCTGTACGCGCCCTCGGCGATCTTCGAGGCGCCGGGCCGCCTCGACGAGATGCTCGCCCTACTCGACCGGACGGAGGCCAACGCACTCGTCATCGACGTCAAGGAGACCGACGGGCGGCTCTACTACGCCACCGACCTGCCGTCCGCGGTTGAGGTTGGCGCGGTGCGCGAGGCCCCGGTCTTCGATCTCGAGGAGCTGCTGCCGATGCTCAAGGAGCGCGGCATTTACACGATCGCCCGCATGGTGAGCATGAAGGACAACACGTCGGCCCTGGCGCGGCCCGAGCTGGCGGTGCGCAACAGCGAGACCGGCGAGCCGTGGCGCGACAACATCGGCGGCGCCTGGCTCGACCCGTCGGCACCGGGGGTCGCCGAGTACCTCGCCAGTATCGCCGGCGACCTCGCCGACAAGGGCTTCGACGAGGTGCAGATGGACTACATCCGCTTCTTCAGCGATGGCCCCTTCGCCGCGGCTGATACGAACCTGCCGAACACGCAGTCCTTCCGCCTGCCCGCGATCCAGCGCGTCCTGCGCGTCGTGAGCCAGGAGCTCGAGATGACGCGGACCTTCCTGGGCGCGGATGTCTTCCCGATCGCCTTCATCGTGCCCGACGACCAGGGCATCGGCCAGCGGCCGGAGGTGATCATGCCGTACGTCGACTACTTCTGCCCGATGGTCTACCCGTCGCACTACGGCCCGGGCGTGTTCGGCTACGGGGTCCCGAACGACTACCCGTACGAGGTGATCGACCAGACGCTGAAGATCATGAATGACGAACGGCAGGGGATGGCGGTCGTCATCCGTCCATGGATCCAGGACTTCGGCTATGGGTCGTTCGCGCCGTACACGGCCGCGCAGGTCCAGGCCGAGATGGCCGCGGCAGCCGACAACAACGCGAAGGGCTGGATGATCTGGAACGCCCGCGCGCTCTTCACCGAATCGGCGCTCGGGCCGCCTCGGGAGGGCGAGGATGCCGGGCCGGTGACCTCGATCGAGCCAGCTCCGTCGGTGAGCCCGTCGGCCTCGCCCTGATGCGCCTCGTGGTGCAGCGCGTGAGCCGAGCGTCCGTGCGCTCCGGCGACGAGCTGCTCGGCGAGATCGGTACCGGCGCGCTGGTCCTCGCCGGGATCGGGGTCGACGACACGCCGGAGGTCGTCGACCGCATTGCCGACAAGCTGATCGGCCTTCGCTATTTCGAGGACGCCGATGGGCGGACCAACCTCGCCATCGCCGATGTCGGCGGCGAGCTGCTCGTGGTCAGCCAGTTCACGCTCCTTGCCGACGTCCGTCGCGGCCGGCGCCCGGGGTTTACCGATGCGGCACTCCCTGAGCTGGCAGTCCCGCTCATTGAACGCTTCGTCGATCGGCTGCGATCCACGGGCGTTGAGGTCCAGACCGGCCGATTCGGCGCCGAGATGACGGTGGAGCTGGTCAACGACGGCCCGTTCACGCTGGTGCTTGACTCGGAACGCGACCTGGGGTGATACAGCGACGCCCGCGTCGAGTGACGCGGGCGCATCGGTTCAGGGGAGGGTCAGACCTTCTGGGCGGTTCGACGGCAGCGGCTGCATGCCTTGACCTTCGAGACCTTGCCGTCGGTGACGAGGGTCATCGGCTGGAGGTTCGGCAGCCATCGGCGCAGTGCGCGCTTGCGGTTCATCCCGACCGACTGGGGATTCCAGCCGGTGATCGGGCGCTTGCCGCAGATGTCGCAGACGCGGGCCATGGTCGAATCAGACTCCAACTCACAAGGGAGCCGGCGCATCGCGCCGGGCGATCGGGATGGTAGCACGCTACGATCGGGCCATGCAATCGAGCGGGCCGGTCAGAGCGTGAGCGTGGCCGCCCCAACCGAGCTCGATCTGCCGATCCGGCGGACGATGCCAGAGCTGGCACGCGGCACGGCGGCGCTCACGAGGCTCGGGATCACCACGGCGCGCGAGGCGCTCTGGTACCTGCCGTTCCGCTACGACGACTTCAGCGAGCTTCGGCCGCTCGGTGAGCTGGTACCAGACGAGAAGCAGTCGGCCAGGGTGACCGTCTCGGCCATCAGGGTCGAGCCGGGCTTCGGCAGGCGTCCGCAACGCGTGGTCGCGCAGCTGAGCGACGACACGGGGAGTGCCGAGGCGATCTGGTTCGGACGCCGCTACGTCGAGCGGCGACTCCAGCAGGGCGACGACGTCATCGTCTCCGGCAAGGTGACGCAGCGGGGCTGGCGGCCGCAGTTCACGTCGCCGGAGTTCAGCCCGGTCGGTCGCGAGTCCGTCCACACCGCTCGCGTCGTGCCCGTGTATCACCTGACCGCCGGCGTGACCCAGAAGCGACTCCGCGAGCTGCTGGCCCGGATCCTGGATCGCGCGCTCCCATCGGTGGTCGACCCGCTGACCGATGACGAGCGCCGCGGGCTGCCTGCCCTCGACGACGCGCTCCGAACGGCGCACTTTCCCGAGGAGGCGGCCGACGTCTCGGAGGCGCTCGACCGCCTGGCGTTCGACGAGCTGCTCGCGCTCCAGCTCACGCTGGCGCAGGCGACGGGAGGCGCGGGCCGGCCTGCGGGCGCCGCGCATCGCGGTGACGCGATGCGGACCGGGCCGAGATCATCGCCGCGCTGCCGTTCACGCTCACCGACGACCAGGCGGCGGCGGTCGCCGAGATCGTCGATGACATCGGTGCCGAGCGGCCCATGCGCCGCCTGCTCCAGGGCGATGTCGGCAGCGGCAAGACGGCGGTCGCGGCCGTGGCGCTCGCCGGCGCCGTGCGCGCCGGGTGGCAGGGCGCGCTGATGGCGCCAACCGAGATCCTGGCCCGGCAGCATCATGCCGGCCTGGCACCGCTGCTCGACGGCCTCGGCGTGCGAGCCGAGTTCCTGTCCGGGTCCCTGCCGATTGCCCGCAAGCGAGAGATCCACGATGCCATCGCCGCCGGCGCGGCCGAGGTCGTGATCGGCACGCACGCGGTGATCAGCGAGGCGGTGGAGTTCCCACGGCTCGGGCTGGTGATCGTCGACGAGCAGCACCGCTTCGGCGTCGGGCAGCGAGCCGCCCTCCAGGCGAAGGGGAGCGGCGGCGAGCCGCACGTGCTGGCGCTGACGGCCACGCCGATCCCGCGCACGCTGGCGCTGTCCGTGTACGGCGACCTCTCGATCAGCACGATCCGCCATCTGCCGCCCGGCCGCCGGCCGATCCGTACCGAGATCCGCGACCGTCGGGCGATGCCGAAGATCGAGGCCTTCCTGGCCGATCGAGGCCGCGGCCGGCCGCCAGGCGTTCGTTGTCGTGCCGCTCGTCGCCGAATCGGACGCGTTGCAGATCGCGAGCGCCGAGGCGGAGGCCGAGCGACTGCGCGCCGCGCTGCCGGAGCTGCGCATCGGGATCGTCCACGGGCAGCAGAAGGGCGACCTGCGCGACGCGACGATGACCGCCTTCGCGGCCGGCGAGATGGACGTGCTGGTGGCGACGACCGTGATCGAGGTCGGGATCGACGTGCCGAACGCCAGCGTGATCGTGATCGAGGACGCGGAGCGGTTCGGCCTTGCGCAGCTCCACCAGCTGCGTGGACGGGTCGGCCGCGGGACCCAGCGTTCCTTCTGCATCCTGGTGTCCGATGCGACCGACGAGCTCGCCATGCGGCGCCTGGAGGTGGTGCGCGGCTCGAGCGACGGGTTCGAGATCGCGGAGTCCGATCTCGAGCTGCGCGGGGCGGGGAACCTGCTCGGCACGCGACAGTCCGGGCTGCCACCGCTGCGCGTTGCCTCGCTGTTCGACCCGCGGCACATCGAGCTGGCGCAGCGGGCGCGAGCACTTGCCGACCGCGTCGTCGGTTCTGACCCGGCGCTGGCCCAGCGACCGCTCCTCGCACGCCTGCAGCGCGACTTCGCCCCCGCCGAGGAGGAGGGCGACGCGGCCTGATGCGCGTCATCGCCGGCATCGCTCGGGGTCAGCCATTGGCAGCGCCCCGCGACCGCGGCACGCGACCGATCACCGATCGCGTCAAGGAGACCCTGTTCGCGATCCTCGGCGAGCGCGTGCCGGAGGCACGCATCCTCGACCTCTATGCCGGCAGCGGCGCGATCGGCATCGAGGCGCTGTCACGTGGCGCCGCGTCCGCAACGTTCGTCGAGCAGTCCCGCGCGGCGCTCGTCGCCCTCAACGCCAACCTCGAGCGAACCCGCCTGGCCGCCCTCGCGGACGTCAGGCCGATCGACGTGGGGCGCTTCCTGGCCGCGGCCGGCCCGGAGTCATGGGACCTGGTCTTCCTCGATCCACCGTATGAGCTGCGTGATATCGTGGCGCCGCTTCGCGCCGTGGCGCCGCACGTGGCCACCGACGCGAACGGTCGTGATCAAGCATTTCTGGCGGACCGACCTGCCCGATGTGGAAGGGCTGCGAACGGTTCGCCAGCGCAGGTTCGGCGAGACGATGCTCAGCTTCTTGGAGGCACCAGGCCGATGACGCGGGTGGCGGTCTTCCCCGGCTCGTTCGACCCGATGACGAACGCCCATCTCGACGTCGCCCGCCGAGCATCAGGCCTCTTCGATCGGCTCATCATCGGCGTGCTCAACAACCCGAAGAAGGCACCCCTCTTCAGCATCGACGAGCGTGTCGACCTGATCGCCCGGTCGGTGGCCGACCTCGGGTCGCACGTCAGCGTCGACGCGTTCGATGGACTCACCGTCGAGCTTCGCGCGGCGCCACGACGCCGGCTTCATCGTCCGCGGGCTTCGCGCCGTGAGCGACTTCGAGGCCGAGCTGCAGATGGCGCTGACCAATCGGAAGCTGGCGCCGGAGATCGACACCACCTTCCTGATGACCGCGCTCGAGTTCGGCTACGTGAGCTCCTCGCTGACCAAGGAGGTGGCGCGCTTCGGAGGCGACATCAGCCTCATGGTTCCGGGGCCGGTCGCGGCCGCGCTCGCCGAGCGACTCGCGACGCGAGCCACGCGTATAATCGCGGCCAAGGAGGGTGCGCCACGGACATCATCTTCCTGGTCGAGCGGCTCGAAACGATGGTGGCAGCCGGGCAAGAAGCTGCCGCTCACGAACAACGTCGTGCTCGACCAGGCGACCGTACTCGAGCTGATCGACCAGCTCCGCGTGTCCGTGCCCGACGAGGTCCGCCAGGCGCGCCGCATCACCGAGGAGGCGGCGCGCATCGCCGAGCGCGCGCGAGACGAGGGCGACGCCATCATCGCCCGTGCGCAGGAGCAGGCCGCTCAGATGCTCGAGGAGCGCGAGCTGGTGCGTGCCGCGCAGCAGCGCGCGGGCGAGCTGCTCGAGCAGTGCCCAGTCCGAGGCGCGCGAGGTGCGTCGCGGCGCCGACGAGTACGCCGCCGGCGTCCTGATCCGGCTCGAGGGGGAGTGCATCAAGGCGCTCACCAGCATCAAGCGCGGCATCGACATGCTCGACGAGCGCCACCGCCCATCCACCAACGACGGCGCCGGGCCAGCCGGCTCGATCGTGGTGGATCCCGAGGAGCGGGCCCAGGCCGCGACGCCGGCCAGTGATCTCGTTCAACGTCGCCGGGCTCCTCCACGAGCCGCCTGGCGCGATCCGCGACGCGCGGCTTCGCGACCGCTACGTCAGCCTCGGCCCGGACGTCGAGCTTGCCGGGCCGCTCGACGCCGACCTCCGCCTGCAGCGCACGAACCGCGGCATCCTCGTCCGCGGAAGCGTCCGCGCTCCGCTGCGCCGCACCTGCGCCCGCTGCACCGACGCCTACGTGGAGGAGGTGCGCGTCGACGGTCGACGAGGAGTTCCTGCCGAGCATCGATCCCGACACCGGCGCGCCGATCCCGCTCGAGGCGGGGGAGGTCGACGCCGAGCCTGCGCATCGACGAGCACCACGAGATCGAGCTGGCGGGCGTCTTCCATGACGAGCTCGCGCTGACCGAGCCGATGCACCCGCTCTGCCGGCCCGATTGCCCGGGCCTGTGCGCCGAGTGCGGCGGCCGGATGGACACGGGCGACCACGCCCACGGCGAGCCGGAGATCGACCCACGGCTCGCCGGCCTGGCCACGCTGCTACGGGACCGCAACGGGGACGCGTGACTGCGTCCGCTCGGGCTCGTGCGGGTCGGAGAGCGTCGCTCCCGCTATACTGCGGCGTCCCGTCATACATCGGTCAAGGAGTTCCGCGTGGGCGTTCCCAAGCGAAAGGTATCCAAGGCGCGCCAGGGCGAGCGCCGCGCGCACCTCGCGATCAGCGCGCCGCCGCTGGTCGAGTGCGAGCACTGTCACGAGCTGAAGCGCGCGCACCACGTCTGCCCGACCTGCGGCTGGTACGCGGGCCGTGAGGCGGTCGCGATCGAGCCGATCGCCCCGGTCGAAGGCCAGCGCTAGCACCGATGCGGATCGCGGTCGACGCGATGGGAGGCGACCACGCCCCTCGCGAGATCGTCCGCGGCGCAATCGACTACGCACTCAAGAGCACCGACGAGATCAGCCTCGTCGGTGACGTTCCGCGCCTCGAGCGCGAGATCGCCGCGTACGGCAAGGGCGCGCCGCCCAACATCCACCTGGTCGATGCGCCCGAGGTGGTCGAGATGGGGGAGCACCCCGCCACCGCGCTGCGCTCCAAGCGCCGCTCCTCGATCGTGGTGGCCACCGACCTCGTTCGCGACGGCGACGCCGACGCGGTGGTCAGCGCCGGCTCGACCGGCGCCACCATGGCCGCCGCGGTCTTCCGGCTCGGACGGATCCAGGGGATCGACCGGCCGGCGCTGCCGGCGCACATGGCCACCGCCACCGGGCCGGTGATGCTGCTCGACGTCGGCGCCAACGTCGACTCCGATCCCGAGAACCTGGTCCAGTTCGCGGCGATGGGCGCCATCTTCGCCGAGCACGTGCTCCACGTCCGCAACCCGCGCATCGGACTGCTCAACATCGGCGAGGAGGTCGAGAAGGGGAACGAGCTGGCGCGCGAGGCTCATGCCAAGCTCGCCGCGCTCGACCTGCACTTCGTCGGCAACGTCGAGGCGCATGACATGATCGCGCACCGCGCCGACGTGGTCGTCTGCGACGGGTTCGTCGGCAACGTGGTGATCAAGTTCTTCGAGGGGATCACCAGCTTCATCTTCCGTGCGCTGCGCGAGGATCTCCAGCATGGTCCGCTCGCCCCGCTCGCCCTCCTCGCGCTGAAGCCCGGCTTCGACCGCATGCGGGCGCGGTTCGACTACGAGGGCTACGGCGGCGCCCCGCTGCTCGGCGTCAAGGGCGTGAGCATCGTCACCCACGGTCGGGCGAAGGCACGGATGATCGAGAACGCGATCAGGGTCGCCTCGGAGTCGGCGGAGGCGCGCGTGCCCGACCTGATCGCGCAGTGGACGCGAGAGCATCCGGCGCTCGCGCACCGCGGTGTGCGGTCGCGCATCGCCGCCCGACTGCACCGGGATCGAGGCTGAGCGTGCCGACGCAGGACCGGGCGAGGAAGCCAGGGCATCGGCCTCCGGCCTGCTCGCCAGACGACTGGCACTGCTGGCGCTGTTCGAGGACGAGTTCCGGCCGGGCAGCGCTGAGTCGGCGCTGACGCGACTGGCGGCTGAGCGGGACGTGGCCGAGGAGGTCCGCGCCCATGCGGCACGGCTGGTCGAGGGCGTCTCCGAGCACCGCGACATCCTCGACCAGCGCATCGCCGCCGAGGCGCCGCTGATCCCCGTTCCGGAGCTCGGCCGGGTGGAGCGTACGATCCTCCGGAGCGCGATCTACGAGGTGCTATACTCCGCCGCGACCCCGAGCGGGGAGACGATGCGTGATGCCGTATCCCTCGCCCGGATCTACGCCGGCGACGCCGCCCGACGCCTCGTCAATGGCGTGCTAGGAAGCGTTTCCAGATCATCGGGTGGAGGAGCCTGAACGTCGTGACAGACGGGACCACGTACGAACGTCTCAAGAAGATCATCGTCGAGCAGCTCGGCGTCGACGAGGAAGAGGTCCAGCCACAGGCTTCCTTCGTCGAGGACCTCAATGCCGATTCGCTCGACCTGGTCGAGCTCATCATGAGCCTCGAAGAGGAGTTCGGCATGGAGATCTCGGATGAGGACGCCGAGAAGATCCAGAAGGTCCAGGACGCCGTCGACTTCATCGAGGAGAACCAGAAGTAGAACGGTTCGCCCATGGTTGCTCCGCCACTGGACGAGCTCAGTGCCCGCCTCGGCATCGTCCTGCGTGAGCCGGAGCTCATCCGCCAGGCATTCGTCCACAGCTCCTTCTTCAACGAGAACCCCACGCTCGCCGCGGGCCACAACGAGCGCCTCGAGTTCTATGGCGACGCGGTCATCGGCGTCGCCGTCAGCCGGCTCCTCTATGAGCGCTACCCCGCCGAGGACGAGGGCTTCCTGACCGCCCGCCGCGCGGCGCTCGTGAACCGCGAGGCGCTCGCCACCATGGCCCTCTCGCTCGGCCTTCACCGATACCTGCTGCTCGGTCGCGGCGAGACCGATGCCGGCGGGGCCACCCGTCCATCGGTGCTTGCCGCCTGCTTCGAGGCGCTGGCCGGGGCGCTCTCGCTCAGCGAGGGCACCGAGCGGGCAGAGGCCGTGCTGCAGCGCATCTTCGCGCCGCAGCTCGACGCGCTGGCCGCCATCCCCGGGCCGCCGAAGTCGGCGAAGTCGCTGCTCCAGGAATGGAGCCAGCGCCACCGTGGCCTGAAGCCGACCTACCAGGTCGTCGACACCACCGGCCCGCCGCACGACCAGCGCTTCCGGGTCACGGTGGTCATCGACGGCATCGCGCTCGGGGTGGGTGCCGGCTCGAGCCGCCAGCGCGCCGAGGAGCAGGCCGCCCAGGCGGCGCTCCTGGAGCTTCCCGACGTGCCGAACGATCCCGCACCAGCCGGCCGTGCCGTGAGCCGCCTCAAGGAGCTCCGCCTCCACGGGTTCAAGTCGTTCGCCGATCAGACGCGCTTCGTCTTCGAGCCGGGCGTGAACGCCGTCATCGGCCCGAACGGCTCCGGCAAGAGCAACATGGCCGACGCCGTTCGCTGGGTGCTCGGCGAGCAGTCCAACCGATCGCTGCGCACGCGACGTGCCGACGACGTGATCTTCGGCGGCTCCGACCAGCGCAAGCCGCTCGGCATGGCGGAGGCCAGCCTCACGCTCGACAACGCCGATGGCTGGCTGCCGATCGAGTTCGCCGAGGTGTCCATCGGCCGGCGGGCCTATCGGTCCGGCGAGAGCGAATACCTGATCAATGGATCTCGGGCGCGGCTGCGCGACGTCGTCGACCTGCTCGGCGAGGGGCGGCTCGGCGCCAACGAGCTCGTGGTGGTGGGCCAGGGCACGGTCGACGCCGCGCTCTCGCTGCGGCCGGAGGAGCGGCGCCAGCTGTTCGAGGAGGCGGCCGGCGTCAAGGGGCTGCAGGTGAAGCGCAACGAGGCGTCCGTCCGCCTGACCCGCGCGCTCGACAACCTGACCCGCGTGAGCGACCTGCTCGGCGAGCTCAAGCCGCAGGTTCGACGGCTTGCGATGCAGGCCGAGCATCAGCAGCAGCACGACACGCTCGGCGCACGGGCGCGAGCGCTGGTGACGGCCTCGCACCGCCGACGCGAGCAGGCCGCCAGGGCGGAGCTGGGCGAGGCCCGGCGGCGCGCCGCGGCAGCCGAATCGGCGCTTGGCCGCCTACCGGGACGCGCAGGAGGCCGGACGCTCGGCCGTCGCCGCCGCCGAGGCGCGCTATTGGGCGGCCGAGGAGGCGTCGCGTGCCGCGGCGAGCGCACGACAGGAGGCCGCGAGAACAGCTGATCAGGCTGGAGGGGCGGATCGAGGCGATCGCCGGCCGCGAGGCCGAGCTGGCGACGACCCTGGAGCGCGAGGAGCACGAGCTCGAGGCGGCCGTGGCCGCGCTGGCCGCGCTCGCCGACGGTTCGGCCGGCGAGGACATCGAACCGGCCATCGTCGCCGCCACGGCCGCCGAGCAGGCATGGCGTGTCGCGGTGGCCGAGCTGGCCGCCGCCGACGACGAGCTCCTCGCGGCGGAGCAGGCGGTCTCGGAGCTCCGCGCCCGCCACAGCGACCTGATCGCGTCGCGGGCTCGCGCATCGGAAGAGGCGGCGCGGCACAGAGCTCGCCTGGAGCAGGCGCTCAGCGAGCAAGCGCTTGCCGAAGCGTCGGTTGCCGAGCTGCGGTCGCGCAGCGGGGCAGGCCGCACGCGACCACGAGCTGGCATCCCGTGCGGCCGCTGCGTCGACGACGGCGCTCGAGGCACGCGCCAGCCAGCGGGACGCGGCGCAGGAGGCGGCCGATGCTTCGCGGCGAACGGTGATCGAGCTGACCGAGCGCCTGGGGGCGCTTCGCGCCGAGCTCGACGCGCTCGCTGAACCGCACGACGGAGCGTCGCGGCTGGGCCGCCGCCTGTCGGCCGCCGGATGGCCGACGCTGCTCGATGCGGTCGCGGCGCCCGAGGACTCGTGGCCGGCCATCGAGGCGGTGGTCGGCGTCGAGCTGGAGAGCGCGCTGCTGTGGGCCGACGACGACCCGACGGGCGAGATCGGCGACGCCCGGGGCAGCGTTCGGATCCTTGCGCCCGCGCACGATGCTGGCGACGACGGCCGGAGCGGAGGCGCTGGCCGCCGTGGCGGGCGAGCGGACGCTGGCCGACTGGATCGGGCATGCCGAATGCGCCGCGGGCGTTCGCCCGCACGGTCGTTGCCACCGACCTGGACGCGCTGCTTGCGGGCTGGCAGCGTCTGCCGGCCGGCTGGGCGGGCGTCACCGTCGCCGGCGACCTGGCCGACGCACGCGGAGTCGTGATCCGCGGCCGCGGCGACCCGCCGGGCGGCGCGACCGCTCGAGCCCACGCACGGCGGCGCGAGCTCGGCTCGTGCGGTCGGGGAGCTCGAGACGCACGTTCGCCGATGCGCAGCGCGCGGCACACGCAACGACCGAGGCCCTGCGGGCCGCGAGGAGCGAGCATCTCGCCGCACGCGAGGCGCACGACCAGGCGGAGCGGGTGGCGCGCGTTGCGCGTGAGTGCGCTGCAGGCCGCCGAGGCTGCCGTCAAGCGCGAGGCCGAGCGGGCTGCCGCACTGACAGCCGAGCTCGCCGCGCCTCCGCGCGGCGAGCATGGACGATGAACACGTCGAGGCGGAGGCGGAGGGGTTGGCCACGCGCCAGGCCGCGGCCGACGAGGCGCGCTCCCGCCGCGATCGGCTCGCTGCAAGGCGCGATGAGGCACGCGATTCGTGGACGCAGGCCCGCCGTGCCGCCGAGGAGTCGAGACCCGTACCGCCGGCATGCGCGGCGAGCGCGCCACCGGGGAGGCGCGCGTCGCGCAGCTGCGGGCCGCCATCCCGGAGCGTCGTGCGGCGATCGCTTCGGTCGCGGCGGAACGTGCGTCGCTGGCCGGTCCGCTCGAGGCGGCTCGCGCCGCGCACGGCACGGCCGAGACGGCGCACGAGCTGGCGGAGGCGACGCGCGCAACGCTCCGCAGCGAGCTGATGGCGCTCGAACGTGAGCATGGCGGTGTCGGCGCACGGCTCGGAGAGCTGGAGCGCGCATCGCAGGCCGCGGCGATCGAGGCCTCGCGGCGCGACGAGGCACTGGCCGGCCTGCTCAGGGAACGCGAGATGGCGCTCGAGGGCCTGCCGGACGCCGCCGGGGCGGCTGACGCCGGTCGAGGAGGTCGAGGCGCTCGACGGCGAGGCGCTCGAGGCGGAGCTGCGCCGCGTTCGCCGCACGCTTTCGCAGATCGGCTCGGTCAATCCGTTCGCGGTGGAGGAGCATCGGGAGCTGGCGGGCCGGCTTGGCCGAGATGACGGGCCAGGACACCGACCTGCGAGCCGCCATCTCGTCGACCGAGGAGCTCATCGCCACGCTCGACGGCGAGATCAACGCGCAGTTCGACGCGGCCTTCCGGGCCATCGGCGAGCGCTTCGACGAGTATTGCCAGCTCCTCTTCGCGGGCGGCTCCGGTTCCCTCCAGATGGGCGACGAGGCGGACGGCGACGCGCCCGGGGGCATCGAGATCGTGGTTCGGCCGCCGGGCAAGCGGCTCCAGCGCCTGGCGATGCTGTCCGGCGGCGAGCGAGCATTGACCGGCGTGGCGCTCCTGTTCGCCATGCTGACCGTCAACCCGGTCCCGTTCTGCATCCTCGACGAGGTCGACGCCGCGCTCGACGAAGCCAACATCGGCCGCTTTGCGCAGGCGCTGCGCAAGCTCTCGGAGTCGATCGACTTCGTGGTGATCACCCACAACCGGGCCACCATCGAGGTTGCCGACACGATCTACGGCGTGACCATGACCGATGCCGCCGTCAGCGGCGTGCTCTCGCTGCGCCTCGCCGACCTGCCGGCCGACGTGAGCGCCTGATGTTCGGGCGCCGTCGCGATCAGCCGGCCGAGCCGCCCGATTCGCCTGAGCCGACGACGATCGCCCGCCCGCGACGCGAGCCGGCGGGCATGGGACTTCGTGCGCGGCCGTCAGGCTTCGGAGCCAGGCTGCGCTCGATCCTGGGCGCCGGCTCGCCGGCGACCGAGGCCACCTGGGACGAGGTCGAGGAGGCGCTCATCGGTGCCGACGTCGGCGCCACGACCACCCTCGAGCTGGTCGATGCCGCTCGTACGCGTTTCAAGGCCGACGGCGGCCGGAGCGGGGACGATGCGCGTCGAGCGCTGGCCACTGAGATCCGCGATCGGCTGGTGGCTGTCGGGTCCGGGCGCTTCGAGCTCGGCGAGCCGCCCTCGGTGATCCTGTTCGTCGGCGTCAACGGAACGGGCAAGACGACCTCGATCGCGAAGCTTGCCGCGCGGCTCGTCGGCGAGGGTCGCACCGTGGCGCTCGCCGCCGCGGATACCTTCCGTGCGGCGGCGGTCGAGCAGCTGCGGATCTGGGGCGAGCAGCTCGGCGTGGCCGTCATCGCGCAACGCGCCGGGGCCGATCCGGGGGCGGTTGCCTTCGACGCCGTCGTCGCCGCCGAGTCTCGGCATCTCGACGCGGTCCTCGTCGACACCGCGGGGCGGCTGCAGAACAAGCAGCAGCTGATGGACGAGCTGTCGAAGATCAGGCGGGTGATCGAGCGGCGTCTGCCGGATCAGCCGAGGCACGTGCTGCTCGTGCTGGACGCCACGACCGGACAGAACGGGCTGGCCCAGGCGGAGGGCTTCAGTCGTGAGGTGGGGGTGACCGGCATCATCCTGACCAAGCTCGACGGCACCGCCAAGGGCGGCATCGCGCTCGCGGTCGCCGATCGGCTCGGCGTACCGGTCGTCTTCGCGGGCGTCGGGGAGGAGATCGACGCGCTGGCCCCGTTCGATCCCGATGCCTACGTGGAGTGGCTCTTCGCCGAATAGGCTTCGTTGCCGCCGGTGACCGCGGCCCGTAGAATGGGCAGCCGTTTGCCGGCGACGTCGCGCCGGCTTTCATTCCGCACCGGTTCATTCATGTTCGAATCTCTCTCGTCGCGCCTGCAGGGCATCACCGAGCGCCTTCGGGGCAGGGCAAAGATCACGGAGGCCGACCTGGACGTCGCTCTCCGCGAGATTCGCCTCGCGCTGCTCGAGGCAGACGTCAACTTCAAGGTCGTCAAGGACTTCGTCGCCCGCATCCGCGAGCGTGCCGCCGGGCTCGACCTGCTGACCGGCCTCCATCCAGGCCAGCAGATCGTGAAGATCGTCCACGAGGAGCTCGTCGCCGTGCTCGGCGGCGCTCGGCACCATCTCCGGCTCGACGCCAGGCCTTCGGTGCTGATGATGGTCGGCCTCCAGGGCTCCGGGAAGACGACGACCGCCGCGAAGCTGGCGGTTCGCCTGCGCAAGGACGGCAGGAAACCGCTCCTCGTGGCGGCCGACGTCTACCGTCCCGCGGCGGTCGACCAGCTCGTTCAGCTCGGCGACCAGATCGGCGTCGAGGTGCACACCCGACCCGTCGGCACCCCTGCGCTGGAGATCGCCCGCTCCGGACTCGAGGTCGCCCGCCAGCGAGGGGTCGACGTCATGATCCTCGACACCGCTGGGCGGCTCCACGTTGACGACGCGATGATGGACGAGCTCGTCCGCATGGTCGGCACCATCACGCCATCGGAGACGCTCCTGGTCGTCGACGCCATGACCGGCCAGGAGGCCGTGCGGGTCGCCGAGGCATTCCACGCCAAGCTCCCGGTGACCGGCCTTGTCCTCACCAAGATGGACGGCGATGCGCGTGGCGGTGCCGCCCTCAGCATCAGAGCAGCGACGGGTCTCCCGATCGCCTTCCTTGGGACCGGCGAGCGGACGGACGGGCTCGAGGCCTTCCATCCCGATCGCCTGGCACAGCGGATCCTGGGTATGGGCGACATTCTCAGCTTCGTCGAGCGTGTGCAGGAGAACGTCGACCAGGCGGAGGCCGAGAAGGCCGCCCAGCGGATGATGGAGAACCGGTTCACCCTGGAGGACTTCCGCAGCCAGCTCAACCAGATCAAGAAGATGGGCCCGATCGGCCAGCTGATGCAGATGGTGCCCGGCGTCGGACAGATGGCGGGGGCCGCCCAGGAGGCGGTCGACTCTGGCCAGATGAAGCGGATCGAGGCCATCATCGACTCGATGACGCCCGAGGAGCGGCGCAGGCCCGATCTGATCAAGGCCAGCCGCCGCCGGCGCATCGCACTCGGCAGCGGCACGTCGACGGCCGAGGTGAACCGGCTGCTCAAGCAGTTCGTCGAGATGCAGCGGATGATGAAGATGATCAGCGGCGGCAAGATGCCGCGCCTGGGCGGCGGCCTCGGCGCCCTGCTCGGCCGCTGACAGCATGCACCGCCTCGTCGTCGCTCTCGTCACGCTCATCGGTCTGACCGGCGCCGCCTTCCTGGCAGGCTACTTCCTGCTCTTCTCGGCCTCGAACGATCGCGCTGCCACGCTGGCGCCGGCAGACAGCGTCTTCTACGTCAACGTCTACCTGCAGCCTTCGACCGGCCAGCAGATGAATCTCGGCGGCCTGATCGGTCGCCTGCCGGGCTTCGCCGATGAGGCCTCGCTGGACGAGAAGGTCGACCAGGTCGTCGAGAACCTGCTCGGGGCGAGCGGCCTCGGGCTCGATTACCGGGAGAAGATCAAGCCGTGGCTCGGCAGCCAGATCGCGGTGGCGGGCTGGCCCATCGATGGCGACGTGACGGCGCCCGAGGCGGTCTTCATCGTCGATGTCAAGGACCGCCCGGCGGCCGAAGCCGCAGTCAACGAGCTGGTCACGCAGGGGGGTGCGACGCTGACCCCGCAGACGTACCAGGGCGTCGAGATGCAGGTTGCCGACGACGGCGCGTACGCGTTCGTCGGCGAAATGCTGGTCATCGGCGAGTCGAGTGCCGGCGTCGAGGCGGTTGTGGACGTCGAGCGCGGCGGCGAGGCGCTCGCGGGCCGCGAGGACTTCCGCACCACGATGGCCGGGCTGCCGGCCGATCACCTGGCCAGCGCCTTCGTGGATCTCGCGGCGCTGGCTGAGACGACGGGCACCACGGATCAGCTCTCGGCCTTCAGCACGGCAGGCGCCGCGCTCATCGCGGAACACGACGGGATCCGCCTGAGCGGCAGCGCGCCGTTCGAGGTCGACAGTGCCGCCGAGTCTTCGGCTGCAGGCTTTGGGCTCGGCGGTGAGCCGTCCAGCCTCGTCGACTGGATGCCGGAGGACACGATCGCGGAGCTCGTGGTCTTCGGACTGCGCCAGACGCTGGAGGACGCCGAGGCGGCGGCCGCGTCGGCGCCGGAAGGGGAAGAGATCACGTCGGCGCTGGACACCATCCGGGCGCTGGCCTCATTCGGGTTCGGCATCGACATCGACGCCGACCTGCTGCCGCTGCTGGACCGCGAGGTCGGGATCGCGGTCACCGGGATCGACGGCGGGCTGCCCAGCGGCCAGATCCTGCTGCGCCCGGAGGATCCGGAGGCGGCGGAGGCAGGACTGAGGCGCGTCGTCGATCGTCTCGTCGATACGGGAGCCACCGAACGGACGGAGGATGGGCCGGGCGCCGAGATCACCATCCTCAGCATCTCGCAGGTCGGTGAGGTCGCCTACGCCGTCGGCGACGGGATCATCATCCTCGGCTTGAGCGCCGACGACGTCGCCGCGGCCCTCGCGGCCCACGCCGACGGCCACGCATTGGCCGGCCGGGACCGGTATGTGCGCACGTTCGAAGTGGCCGGCGAGCGTGCCGGCAACGAGGCGTACGTCGACATCGGTGCGATCGTCGAACTGATCGGTCCGACCCTCGAGCTCCCCGACGACGCGCGCGATATCCTTGCCCAGATCGGGAGCTTCGGCTTCACCGCCCCCTCCCGGAACGATCGGCTCGAATTCCATGCGGTGCTGACGGTCGACGAGCCGTAGCACCGAATTGAACCAGTCACCAACTCACACAGAGGTATCACCCACTTGGCAGTTCGCATCCGATTGACCCGCGTTGGCGCCACCAAGCGTCCCGCGTATCGGGTCATCGCCATCGACAAACGGCGCTCGCGCGACGGGCGTGCACTCGAGATCCTCGGGTTCTATGACCCGTTGACCGAGCCGGCCACCGTCAAGCTCGACACCGAGAGGATCAACGCCTGGATCGGCAACGGGGCGCAGCCCTCGGACACGGTCGCAAAGCTCATCCGCCAGGCGGAGAGGGCCGCGTTGCAGCCTGCGGATGCCGAGAAGCCCAAGCGCGCCACCCGCGCGGCCAAGCCCAAGCCATCGGCCAAGGCGAAGGCCAAGGCCAAGGCTGCCGCCGAGGCACCCCCTGCTGAGGCCGCCGAGACGCCTGCTCCGGTTGTCGCCGACGAGGCGCCCGCAGCGGACGATGCTCCAGCGGAGGAAGCTCCGGCAGCGGAGAAGCTCCGGCAGCGGAGGAAGCTCCGGCAGCGGAGGAAGCCGCGTCAGACGAGGTAGCCGAAACGGCACCGGCCGATGACGCGGCCGAGCCCGAGAAGGCAGACGCGTGAAAGAGTTTCTCGAATACGTCGCACGAGGGCTGGTCGACAAGCCCGACGCGGTCTTTGTCGAGGTCGACGAGGACGGTGACGAGACGGTCCTTACGCTGGGCGTCGACCAGGAGGACATGGGTCGGGTCATCGGCCGGGACGGCCGCATCGCGAATGCGATCCGTAGCCTGCTCAGGGTGATGGCCACCAAGGACGGCCGACACGTCGAGCTCGAGATCGTCTCCGACGCCGACTGAGCGTCGCCTGGCGGTGGCCAGGATCCTCGGCGCAAAGGGGCTCGCCGGAGCCGTGCGCGTCGAGCTGTTGACCGATTGGCCCGAGCGGCTGTCGCCGGGTGCCGAGCTCTGGCTCGAGGGCGACGCGTCCCCGATCCGGATCACACGTATCGAGTCGGGCGGACGAACGACCGTCCTGCACCTCGACCGCTTCACCACCCGGGAGGCGGCCGAGGCGCTCAGCGACCGATATCTCGAGGCGCCCGCCAAGCGGCTTCCCGAAGGAAGCTACTACTGGGCGGACCTGGTCGGGCTGCGCGTGGAGGAGCCCGACGGCACGCTGGTCGGCGAGCTCGTCGAGATCTTCCGGGCCGGCGACAACGAGGTCTATCGCATCCTCGGCGAGCGCGGCGAACGACTGGTGCCGGCGCTTCGCACATCGGTCCTGCGCATCGACCTCGAGGCTGGCCTGATCGTGGTCGCCCCCGACGACGCGGAAGAGGTCCTCTGAGCCGATGCGGATCGACGTCGTCACCATCTTCCCCGAGCTCGTCGCCGGTCCGCTCGGGACCTCGATCATCGGCCGCGCCGTCGATGCCGGCCTCGTCGAGTTCGGCGTCCACGACCTGCGCGAGCATGGCATCGGGCGTCACCGATCGGTCGACGACTACCCGTACGGCGGGGGAGCGGGGATGGTCATGCGTCCCGAGCCGCTCTTCGCCGCCGTGGAGCCTCTGCGTGACGCCGGCGCCCACGTGATCCTGATGGACCCGGCCGGTGAGCCCCTGACCGATGCGCTGGCGCGGGAGCTGGCGAGCCTGCCGCACCTGGCCCTCGTCTCCGGCCGCTACGAGGGGATCGACGAGCGCGTCCGGACCCTTGTCGATCGTGAGGTCAGCATCGGCGACTACGTGCTCACCGGTGGCGAGCTGCCGGCGCTCGTCCTGATCGACGCCGTCGTGCGGCTCGTGGCGGGGGTGATCCAGGCCGCCTCGCACGAGGGCGACTCGTTCGCCTCGGGGCTGCTCGAGTATCCGCAGTACACGCGACCCGAAGTCTTTCGTGACATGCCCGTGCCGCCAGTCCTGCTCTCAGGGCATCACGGCGAAGTCGATCGGTGGCGGCGGCGCGAGGCGCTACGACGGACCCTCGAGCGGCGCGCCGATCTCCTCGAGACGGCCGACGTGAGCGACGAAGACCGACGCGCCATCGAGCAGCTGCGAAGCGGGGACGGTTGAGGGCGACGCCCTGGGGCCGCCTTGCCGCTCGTCGGCCGTCGCTGGTATACTCCCGGGCGTCGCGGCCGCTGAGCGCGGTCGCGTTCGTGTGTCACAGATTGATCAGCCGCGGGTCCGCCCGCGATCACGAGGTCGCCCCAGGATGAACGCCATCAAGGAGCTCGAGCGCGAGCAGCTCCGCACCGACGTACCGGAGATCGCCCCCGGCGACACCGTCCGCGTCGCGGTGAAGGTGGTCGAGGGCAGCCGCGAGCGGATCCAGGTCTTCGAGGGCACCGTGATGCGGATGCGCGGCGGCGGCCTCAACAAGGCCATCACCGTACGGCGGATCGCCAGCGGCGTCGGCGTCGAGCGTACCTTCATGGTGCACGCTCCTCGCATCGAGAAGATCGAGGTCGTCCGCCACGGCGTCGCGCGTCGCGCCCAGCTGTACTTCCTGCGCGACCGCGTGGGCAAGTCCGCCACCCTTCGGGAGCGGCGCACCAACTGACCCCCCAGGCGGCGCCGCACGGCGAACGCCTCCGATGTCCGGTCGGATCGATAGACTGACGGAGTGACCGTTCCCAGGCGTCCGCTGCGCGTCGTCAAGCCATCAACCCGGATCGAGCGTGCGCACTGGAATGCCGGCCGAACCATGGTGGTGGGTGCCGATGCGGTCGGCGTCGCCTGCCTGAGCGGGCCGGTCCTGGCCGCAGCAGTCGTCATGCCGGCCTACGGGCGCCGAATCCCCGGAGTCCGCGACTCGAAGATGCTGTCGCGGGCGCAGCGCGAGAGGCTCTATCCCAAGATCATGCGCGGCGCCGTTGCCATCGGCCTTGGCGCGGCCAGCGTGGCGGAGATCGATCGGCTCAACATCTATCACGCCACCAACCTGGCCATGCGCCGGGCAATCTGCCGGGTGAGCGAGCGGCAGCACGTGCTCATCGACGGTCTCCGCGTGCATCGACTCGAGGACTTCGTCGGCTCGTACACCGCGATCGTGCACGGCGACGCGCGCTGCTACTCGATCGCCGCGGCATCCATCGTGGCAAAGGTCGTTCGCGACCGCCTCATGGAACGCCTCGCCGTACGCTATCCAGACTACGGCTGGGAGCACAACGCGGGGTACGCGACGTTCACCCACCGCCGGGGCATTGAGGAGCGTGGCATCACGCCCTTCCATCGGCGCTCCTTCGCCCGCGTGCGAGCCATCGCCATCGGGGAGCAGCTCGAGCTGGACCTGCCACCGGAGAACCTCGACGCGCTCTTCGTCGCCGAGTACGCCGCTGTAAGCCAGGGGTAATCAGCCGATAAGCGGCGGTGTGGCAGGCTCGGGACGCCTCGCCTCCACGCGGAGGATCATGGGAGACCCGCGTCACGCGCTCGGAATCGACGCTGAACGGGCGGTCGGCGCCTGGCTCGAGGCATCCGGCTGGCGGGTGCTGGGCCGGCGTGTGCGCGCTCCCGGCGGCGGCGAGGTCGACATCGTTGCCCTGGATCCGGACGGAGTGCTCGTGGGCGTCGAGGTTCGCGCGCGGCGGACGCTCCGAACGGGCATCGGCACGGAATCGATCACCGCTGAGCGCATCCGGCGAACCGGTCGCACGGTGGCCTCCTTTGCCGAGACCACCGGCGTCCATCACCGCGGGTTGCGGATCGACCTGGTCAGCGTCATGCAAGATTCCGGTCCGCCCGCCGGAACGTGGCGGCTGCGACGGATTCCCGGCATCGGCTTGTGAGACCTCAGCCGCCGAAGAGCCGCTCGAGCACCCTGATCGACGAGATGTACGGCCGGCTGACCGCGTAGATGCCGTAGTGGTCCACGGCCCATTGCCCCTGGTAGTAGGCGGCGAGCACGCGGTCGCCGTCTCCGTGGTAGTAGTCGAGATAGTGGGCGAGCAGCCGGACACCCGCTCGGACGTTCTGCCGCATGTCGCCGATCTCGACGGGGGTGCCGAGCATCGCGTCGCCCACCCAGACCGCGGTCGCGGGCATGAGCTGCATGACGCCGACGGCTCCCGCGTGGCTCACGACGCCCTGGCGCCACCCGGACTCCTGCCATGCCACGGCGAGCGCGAAGGGGGCGGGGACGCCGAAGTTGGCCGCCTCCTCGACGATCGCGCGACGCACCTCTTCGCGTGCCCCGACGAGCCCTGCCATCGAGGCGGGCATTCCGGCTGCCGCGGCCGGCGCGGGGGCTGCCGCAGCCGTCACCCCGGGAATCGTCAGCCGCTGCCCCGCGAAGATGCGACTCGGGTTCACGATGCCATTGGCCTCCACGATGGCAGCGACGGTCACGCCGTACGTGCGCGCGATGACCGTCAGGTTCTGGCCGCGTTCGACGGTGTGGACGGCTGCCGCGACCTGCGGCGCTGCTGAAGCGATGGCCGAAGCTGCCGGGGCGGCGGGAGCCGCGACCGCCGCTCCCGGGATGGTCAGCCGCTGGCCCGCAAAGATGCGACTCGGATTGGTGATGCCGTTGGTCTCCACGATGGCGGCGACGGTCACGCCGTACATGCGCGCGATGACCGTCAGGTTCTGGCCGCGTTCGACGGTATGGACGGTTGCCGCGGGTGCCGCGGCCGGAACGGCTGCCGGTTGCGGGGCCGGATCCGCCGCAATGCGGAGGCGCTGGCCGGCCACGATCCGGTTCGGATCGGCCAAACCGTTCAGCTCCACCAGCATGGCGATGCTCACGCCGTGCCGCTTCGAAAGGCGCGTCAGCGTATCGCCGGGCTCCACGACCACGGTCGGGTCGGCGGCCAATGCGGCCGTCGCCAGGATCGGGCCGGCGAGCAGGGTGGCAAGAAGACCGGCGAGCGGGACGACGAGACGGGGACGTTGCAATGGACCGTTCCTCCAGGTGCATCTGGCTGCGGCGCGTGGTCCGGGTGCCGGGACGCATCACGACGCGGGCGGATGCTAGGAGCGATCGGTGGGGGGTCAAGGTACCTGCGGATCATCCAGCGAGTACTTCGGTACCGTGTGGTGGAGTCGAGCTCTGCCACTCCGCACGGCCGGGGCCAGATCCCCTTCGATGCTATAATCGGGACCTCGCGCTTCTCGTGCGAGAACCCATCACACACGCTCGGCGGATCTCGCTGGGTCCTCGGTGCCGCTCTGTGACCTTGCGTCGCCCGCGGTGGACCGTGAGAGCCGATGTCGGGCGGAGGAACGAACCGGAGGTTTTCTTTGGCTGCCACCAGCATGAAGCAGCTGCTCGAAGCGGGCGTCCACTTCGGGCACCAGACCCGCCGCTGGAATCCGAAGATGCGCGAGTACATCTTCGCCGAGCGGAACGGGATCCACATCATCGACCTGGCACAGACCGTGTCACGCCTCGAGCAGGCGCTCGACTTCGTGCGCGAGACCGTGCGCCGAGGCGACAGCGTCCTGTTCGTCGGGACGAAGAAACAGGCACAGGACGCGCTGTCCGAGGCGGCTGGACGCTCGGGCCAGCACTACGTCAACACGCGTTGGCTCGGCGGGATGCTGACCAACTTCACGACCATCAAGCGCCGCATCCAGCGCCTCGAGGCACTCGAGGCACGGCGCGAGGCCGGCGAGTTCGAGCGCCTGACCAAGAAGGAAGCCTCGAAGCTCACCGAGGAGATCAACAAGCTCGACGCAGCCCTGGGTGGCATCCGCAAGATGCGGCGGCTGCCGGGCGCAGTCTTCATCGTCGACCCTCATCGCGAGTCGATCGCCGTGGCCGAGGCACGCCGTCTCGAGATCCCGATCGTGGCGATGACCGACACCAACTGCGATCCCGACCTCATCGATTGGGTGATCCCGTCCAACGACGACGCCATCCGCTCGGTGCGCCTCATCTGCGGGCTGGTCGCCGACGCGGCGAGCGTCGCGCAGCAGGAACGACAGGCGAAGCTCGACGAGGAGTTCGAGCAGGCCGAGGCGATGCCGCCGGTCGACGATACGGCCCTCGGCTCGGAGGCCGACTACACGGCGGCGCTGGCCACCGGTGAGGCGCTCGTCTTCGAGCCCGAGCCCGAGGACGACGAGGAAGAGGAACGCAAGGCACGCGCGCGGCGCGCGGCGCACCTCGAAGAGGGAGAGCCGGAGCACAACCCGGATCGGGAGCACGAGCGCCAGATCCACGAGCAGATCAAGGAACACGAGCCGCGCCCGTAGGGCGGCGGCAGGCGGAAGGAACATGACGAACACACAGATGATCAAGCCCGAGGACGTGAAGCGGCTCCGGGAGCAGACCGGGGCCGGCATCATGGACTGCAAGCGCGCCCTCGAGGAGTCGGGAGGCGACTACGAGAAGGCTGCGCTCCATCTCCGAGAGAAGGGTCTCTCGACCGCTGCCAAGAAGGCCGGCCGCGAGGCGCGCGAGGGGATCGTGACCAGCTACATCCACCATGGATCGCGCCTCGGCGTCCTGCTCGAGCTGAATTGCGAGACCGACTTCGTGGCTCGCACCGACGACTTCCAGCAGCTGGCACGCGAGCTTGCCATGCAGGTCGCCGGGCTGGCCCCGCAGTACGTCAGCCGCGACGACGTACCGGCGGACGTGCTGGACGAGCAGAAGCGGCTGTTCACCGTCGACGCCGAGCGCGACGGCCGGCCGGCGGATCGCGTCCCGATGATCGTGGAGGGCAAGCTGAACAAGTGGTTCGAGCAGGTCTGCCTGCTCGAGCAGCCGTACCGCGACACCGACCGCAAGATCGGTGACCTGGTCACCGAGAAGATCGCCCTGCTGGGCGAGAACATCAGGGTCGCGCGCTTCACGCGCATGGCCGTTGGCGAGGCGCCTCAGCCAGGGACCGAAGAGGCCGCCTGACGGTGACCGAGCCGCCCACCACATCGGCCACGCCACCGCCTCGTCGGGTGCTGCTCAAGCTCTCCGGCGAGGCGCTGATGGGCGAGCACGAGTACGGGATCGATCCCGAGGTGGTGCGGCTCATCGCCGGCCAGGTGGCGGCAGGCAAGCAGGACGGCACCGAGATCGCGGTCGTCGTCGGCGGCGGCAACATCTTCCGCGGCCTTGCCGCGAGCGCGCGGGGGATGGACCGATCGACAGGCGACTACATGGGGATGCTGGCGACCGTGATGAACGGCCTCGCCATCCAGGACGCCCTCGAACAGCTGGGCTCGCCGACGCGTGTGATGAGCGCAATCGCCATGAACGAGATCTGCGAGCCGTACATCCGGCGCCGTGCCGTGCGACACCTCGAAAAGGGTCGGGTGGTGGTCATGGTGGCCGGTACCGGCAACCCCTACTTCACCACCGACACCGCCGCCACGCTGCGCGCGGTCGAGGTCCATGCACAGGTCATCCTCAAGGCGACCCGCGTCGACGGGGTGTACGATGCCGACCCCGAAACGCATCCCGACGCTCGGCGGTTCAGCAAGATCGGCTACACGGAGCTGCTGAGCAATCGGCTCCAGGCGCTCGACGCGACTGCCGTGAGCCTGGCGATGGACAACGAGATGCCGATCGTCGTGTTCGACATGACGGTCCCCGGCAACATCACCCGGGCGATCGCCGGAGAGCGGATCGGCACGCTGATCTCAGGAGACTGACCGATGACGCACGAGGCGCTGATCGCGATCGAGCCCAGGATGCAGCACGCCATCGAGGCGATGGAGCGCGATTTCGCCGGCATCCGCACCGGGCGGGCATCGACCGCGCTGGTCGAGCGCATCACGGTCGAGTACTACGGCTCGCAGACGCCGCTCAACCAGGTCGCCGGCATCAGCACGCCCGATGCGCACCTGATCGTCATCCAGCCCTGGGACCGATCGGTCCTGTCGGCGATCGAGAAGGCGATCACCAAGAGCGACATCGGCCTGACGCCGAACGTCGACGGCACGGTGGTCCGGCTCAACGTGCCTCCACTGACCGAGGATCGGCGCAAGGACATGGTCAAGCAGGTCCGGCGCCGTGCGGAGGAAGGGCGAGTCGAGGTCCGCAACCGCCGGCGCGAGGCGGCCGACCAGCTCAAGAAGGCGCTCCGCGACGGTGACCTCTCCGAGGACGAGGAGCGCCGGGAGCTCGAGGCGTTGCAGAAGCTGACCGACCGCCACGTCGAGGCGATCGACGCCCGCGCCGAGCGCAAGGAAGCCGAGATCCTGGAGGTCTGACCGGTGCCGGACGAGGTCCGACCCCGGCACGTGGCGATCATCGCCGACGGAAATCGTCGCTGGGCGCGCGAGCGCGGCCTGCCGGTGCTCGCCGGCCACATCCAGGGGATCGAGGCCATCCGCCCCATCGTTCGACGCGCGCGCGACCGCGGCGTCGAGACACTGTCGGTCTACACCTTCAGCACCGAGAACTGGAGCCGCCCCGACGACGAGGTGGCGGGCCTCTTCGGGCTCATCGACGGCGCCGTCCGGCAATACACCGATGAGCTCATCACCGAGGGCGTGCGGGTCCGCGTCATCGGACGTCTGCACGAGGCGCCGTCCGATGTCCAGCGCTCGATCCGGTCGGCCGAGGAGCGGACGGGCCAGGGTGCCCGGATGACGCTCAACATCTGCTTCAACTACTCGGGGCGGGCCGAGATCGTGGACGCGGCCCGGGCCCTGCTGGCCGCCCGCGCCGACCCACAGGCCATCGACGAGGCCCGTTTCGCCGAGCATCTCTACACCGCCGGCCAGCCGGACGTCGACGTGATCATCCGAACCGGCGGGGACCAGCGCACCAGCAACTTCCTGCTCTGGCAGGCGGCGTACGCCGAGCTCATCTTCTGCGACAAGTTCTGGCCGGATTTCAGCGTGGAAGACTTCGACGCGGCGATCGACGACTACGAGCGCCGCGACCGGCGCTTCGGAGGGTAGCGTGCTCAGAACCCGCGTCCTCACCGCGCTGGTGCTCGTGCCGATCATCCTGGCGATCGTGCTGCTCGGGGAGCCATGGCTGTCGCTCCTGATCGGCGTCGTGGCATTCCTGACGCTGGTGGAGCTGGTCGGGCTGCTGGACGCCGCCGGTCATCAGCCGCCCCAGGTGCTGACGATCGTCAGCGGCATGGCCCTCGTCGCGGCCGGCCTGATCACGACCAACGGCGAGGGCGTCGGCGGCGCCGTCGCGCACCTTGTGGTGGCCCTCGATCCGCCGGGCCTGGTGGCGGCCACGACGATCGCCGTGATGCTTCTCCTGGCCGTGGTGGCGTTCACCCGCTCCGATCCGCGTGCCGGATTCATGACCTGGGCGATGACCTCGTTCGGGGTCGCCTATATCGGACTGCTGCTGCCCGCCATCGTGCTGGTGGCGCACCTCGCGCCGGCCGGAGGTTCGTCGGGCACGCCGGTCGGCGTCCTGGGCCTCGGGTCGGGTGGGGCGTGGACGCTGCTGCTGGTCCTCGTGGTTTGGGGCTACGACACAGGGGCATTCCTGACCGGCCGCCGGATCGGCCGCCATCGGCTGATGGACCAGATCAGCCCGTCGAAGACCGTGGAGGGTCTGGTCGGCGGCCTCGTGCTCGCAACGGTCGCGGCTGGGATCGGCGCCCTGCTCGTCGGCCTGGAGCCGTGGCATCCGCTCGTCATCGGTCCGCTGGTCGGCCTTGCGGCGCAGGCCGGCGACCTCGCCGAGTCGATGCTCAAGCGGGCAGCCGGGCGAAAGGAGTCCGGCTTCCTGGTGCCGGGTCACGGGGGCATCCTCGACCGGGTCGACTCGTTCCTGTTCGCCGCGCCGGTGCTCGCCGGTTACGCCGTGCTGGCCGCGGGTCGGGTCATTTGACCGGCGTCGCGGTCCTCGGCTCGACCGGATCGATCGGCCGCCAGGCGCTCGAGGTCATCTCGCTGCTTCCCGACCGCTTCGAGGTCCTGGGCATTGCCAGCGCGCACGGAGGTGATCCGATCGCCGGCCAGCTGGCGGCCTGGCCAATGGCGCGATGGTGGTGCGCCGACGATGCTGCACGCTCGCTCGCCCAGGATCGCTGGGCGGGCGGCGGGCTCGCCGAAGTCGCAACCCTCGATGGCGTCGAGCTGGTCGTCGTCGCGACAACCGGGATGGCGGCACTGCCCGCCGTCCTGGCAGCCCTGCGCTCGGGTCGTCGCGTGGCGCTGGCCAACAAGGAGACCCTGATCACCGGCGGCCACCTGGTCGCGCAGCTGCTCGACGAGCTTGGTGGCGATCCGCTGGATCTGCTGCGGCCGGTCGATAGCGAGCACTCGGCGATCTGGCAATGCCTCGCCGGAGAACGGATCGAGTCGGTGGCGCGTCTGGTGCTGACCGCCAGCGGCGGACCGTTCCTGGGCCGCGACCCCGCCGAGCTCGACCGGATGAGCGTCGACGAGGCGCTCGCGCACCCCACCTGGCGGATGGGTCCCAAGATCACGATCGACTCGGCGACCCTGGTCAACAAGGCGTTCGAGGTCATCGAAGCCAAATGGCTGTATCGACTTCCGTACTCTAAGATCGACGCCGTGATCCACCCCCAGAGCGTGGTGCACTCGCTCGTCGAGTTCGCCGACGGCTCGTACAAGGCCCAGCTGGGACTCCCCGACATGCGCCTCCCCATCCAGTACGCCCTCACCTTCCCCGACCGGCTGCCATCGCCGGCGCGGCACACGATGCCGTCGGAGTGGGGGAGGCTTGACTTCGAGCCGCTCGCGACCGGTGCCTATCCGGCCTACGACTATGTGCGTGCGGCCGCCGACGCAGGTGGAAACCGCGGGATCATCCTGAACGCCGCCGATGAGGTGGCCGTGGAAGCCTTCCTCGCCGGCCGGATCGGCTTCCCGCGCATCGCAGGCACCATCGCCGAGGCCGTCGATCGCTGGGGCGCGCCGGACGAGCCAGACCTCGCGACGATCGCCGGCCTCGATGCCGAGATTCGCACCGTGCTCGGCCGTGACCTCGGCCTGGGCTCGGAGGCCTGATGGAGGTCATCGGCACGATCGCCGCCTTTCTCGGCGTCCTGATCGTCCTGGTCCTGGTTCACGAGCTGGGCCACTTCATCGTCGCCAAGCGAGCCGGCATCACGGTCGAGGAGTTCGGGATCGGCTTCCCGCCGCGCATCACCTCGGTCACCTGGCGCGGGACGCGCTACAGCCTGAACTGGATCCCGCTCGGCGGCTTCGTGAAGATGCTGGGCGAGGACGGCGAGGTCGAGGTGCGGCGCCTGCGCGAGCAGGGCCTGAGCGGCCCCGAGATCGAGCACGCCATGGCGGGCGCCTTCAACCGGAAGCCGATATGGATCCGTGTCACGGTCCTGCTGGCCGGCGTGGCGATGAACTTCGTGCTCGCCGCGGGCCTCTTCGCCGCCGCGCTGAGCATGCCTGCGCTCATCGGACACGGACCGCTCACCGTCATCAGCATCCAGGCAGACAGCCCGGCCGATGGCAAGCTCGAAGAGGGCGATGTCATCGTGGCCGCAGACGGCCGGACCTTCGAGCGATCGGCGGAGCTGACCGAGTACGTCGCCGGTCGGGCCGGCTCGGAGGTCGAGTTCACGGTCACGCGCGACGGTGACGAGATCACCGTCCCGATCGTGCCACGCGCGGTCAGCGCGGAGGAACGCGCTCGAGGCATCGGACCGGTCGGCTTCGCCTACGAACCGGAACGGCTGGTGGAAGAGCCTTCGACCGTGACCGGGCCGCTCGACGCGGTCGGGCGCGGCACGGCAGCCGCCTGGTCGCTCGCGGTCCAGATCCCGGGAGGTCTCGCCGATGCGGTCGGTGGCCTGCTCGGCCTGAATCCGAACGGCGGCGATGCCATGGGACCGATCGGCATCGCTCAGGAGACGGGGCGAGTCCTCGAGGCGCCCCTCGTCAGCCAGCTCCTCTTCGTTGGGGTCCTCTCGATCAACCTGGCAGTGCTCAATGTGCTGCCATTCCCTCCGCTCGACGGTGGCCGCATCGCGGTCGTCCTGCTCGAGACCGCGCGGCGACGCAAGCTCCCCGCCGAGCGCGAGGCGCTGATCTACCTCACCGGCTTCGCGGTGCTGGTCGCGCTCATCGTCCTCATCAGCATCCAGGACATCCAGCGGCTCGTTACCGGCGGCTGACCTCAGGCGGACGTTCCCGTCGGCGCACGAACCGCGAGATCGCGACCGCACCCAGCCCGATGACGGTTCCCGCAAGCCATAGGAGGATGAGGAGCGACATGAGGATCGCTTCGTAGTTGGCGTTGTCCGGCGGACACGTCGGTAGCGCCGGGTCCTGGTTCACGGCCCCCTGGTAATTGCATGCAGAAGGCTGCGCGGTCGCAGCCGGCCACAGCAGCACCATCGGGACCGCGATGAAGCTCGTCCAGATCAAGAGCACCCAGAGCCAGCGACCCCAAATCAAGCGGCGCACCGTCCTACTCTCGGCGCCTCACCCCTCGAAGGCAACCCGTTGGCGGCGGTCTTCGAGGTCGCCGGTTCCGATCGGCCGGGTGCGGAGTGAGGGGTAATCGGGTATAGTTCAGCACGGTTCGACCGGCCAATCGACGAACCAAAATATTGAACTGAGTACCAGGACGTGGGTCGGTTCGCCATCCCACGTCCTTGTTTGTCCCCTGTGTTCTCCGGGGCGCGGAGCGAGGAGCGGCCATGAATCGAGATTTCATCGGAGCACTGCTCCAGCTGAACGCCGAAAAGGGTGTGCCGCAGGAGATCCTGATCCGGACGCTGGAGCAGGCGATCGAGTCTGCCTATCGGCGCAATGCGGAGGCGCCCGAGAACGTCGTCGTCACCGTGAACCCGGAGACCGGCGAGATCAGCGTTGCCCGCGAGTACGAGGTCATGGCCACCCCCGAGGAGGTCGAGGACCCCGAGGCGCAGATGATCGTCCAGGACGCTCAGAAGATCGACCCGACCACCGGCGTCGGCGGCAAGGTGCGCATCCCCGAGAACGTGACGCAGGCCCAGCTCGGCCGCATTGCGGCACAGACCGCGGGGCAGGTCTACCGGCAGCGGCTGCGCGAGGCGCAGCGTGACGTCGTCTTCCAGCAGTACGCGGCCCGCGAGGGCGAGATCATGACCGGCACGGTCCAGCGCACGACCGATTCGGCAGTGGTCCTCGACATGGGCAAGGACGTCGAGGCTGTCCTGGCGGTCACCGAGCAGCTGCCCAGCGAGACGTATCGCATCGGCCAGCACCTCAAGGTCTACGTGATGGAGGTGCGCCGTACGACGCGCGGGCCGGTCATCGTCGCCAGCCGCACGCATCGGGGCTTCCTCCGCCGCCTCATGGAGATGGAGATCCCCGAGATTTACAACGGCACCGTCGTCATCCGCGGCATCGCCCGCGAGGCCGGCAGCCGGTCGAAGGTGGCGGTCGAGAGCCGCCAGCAGGGCGTCGACGCCAAGGGCGCCGCCGTCGGGCAGCGTGGCGCTCGCATTCAGTCGATCGTTGCCGAGCTGAACGGCGAGAAGGTCGACATCGTGCTGTGGGACGAGGACCCGGGTCGGTTCGTGGCCGAGGCCCTCTCGCCGGCAGAGGTGCTCAGCGTGCGCATCGACGAGGAGCACAAGATCGCCAACGTCATCGTGCCGGAGCGACAGCTCAGCCTCGCCATCGGCAAGGAGGGGCAGAACGCCCGGCTGGCGGCCAAGCTGACGGGCTGGCGGATCGACATTCGATCCGAGACCGGCGTCGCAACCGCGGCCGCCGGCGGTGACCACGCCGACCACGCCGACGCGGACGAGGCGGAGGAGGCAACGGCCGATGCCGAAGCGACGACCTGATCACGTCCCCACGAGGACCTGCGCCGTCTGTCGCCTCTCGCACCCGAAGCGCGACATGACGCGGATCGTGCGCGCCTCCGATGGGACCATTCACCGCGACGAGACCGGCAAGGCGCCGGGTCGCGGAACTTACATCTGCCAGGACCCGGCCTGCCGCGACGAGTGAGCGGAGCGCGGCCGCCGTGAAACGAGCGCTCGGGGCGGATCCCGCGCCCGGGACGCTCGAATTCGAGGGAGCACCACATGCCACCACGTAGATATCGACCACGACGCGGGCCACGCCCGCAGCGCAAGCGAACCGGCGGGGCCGCCGGCGCCGCGCTGCTCGAGGCGCAGGCGCCCGTGCGTCCTGCCGGGCCGATCGAGCTTCCGAGCTCGATCGCCGTCAAGGACTTCGCGGAGACGCTGGGCGTCAGCATCGCCGAGATCATCAATGTCCTGATCCGCAACGGCATCTTCGCCACCGTCAACCAGGCGATCGACTTCGACACAGCGTCGCTCGTGGCCGCCGAGCTCGGCTTCGAGGCGACCGAGGGCGGTGCCGCGGAGCGCGCCGCGGCGGTGGCCGCCAGCGAGCAGGATCTCGTCGCCCCGGGCGGCCCGGGCGAGGGCGACGGAAAGCCGACGCTGTGGACGGACGACGATCCCAGCAAGCTGGTGACGCGCGCTCCGATCGTGACCGTCATGGGCCACGTCGATCACGGCAAGACAAGCCTGCTCGACGCCATTCGCGAGACCAAGGTCGCCTCCGGCGAGAGCGGTGGCATCACCCAGCACATCGGTGCCAGCGAGGTCGACCACAACGGCAAGCGGATCGTCTTCCTCGACACGCCCGGCCACGAGGCCTTCACCGCCATGCGCGCACGCGGCGCACAGGTCACCGACATCGCGATCATCGTGGTGGCGGCCGACGATGGCGTGATGCCGCAGACCAAAGAGGCGATCGACCACGTTCGCGCGGCGCGGGTGCCGATGATCGTGGCCATCAACAAGGTCGACAAGCCCGATGCCAACCCGGACCGGGTCAAGCAGGAGCTCGCCGACAACAAGGTGCTGATCGAGGAGTACGGCGGTGACGTGATCGCCGTTCCGGTCAGCGCCAAGCAGCGCACGGGGATCGACGACCTCATGGAGATGGTGCTGCTGGTCGCCGACCTCCAGGACCTCAAGGCCAACCCGGACCGCGACGCGATCGGCACGATCATCGAGTCGAAGGTCGACAAGGGTCGCGGCAACGTGGCCACCGTGCTCGTCCAGACCGGCACGCTCAAGGTCGGGCAGATCGTGGGCGTCGGCCGGACGTGGGGCCGGGTCCGCGCGCTGAACAACGCCGCCGGCAAGCGGGTGAAGGAGGCCGGCCCGGCGTCCGCCGTGGAGATCATCGGCCTTCAGGGCCTGCCCGAGGCAGGCGATATCCTGCGCGTGGTCGCCGACGAGAAGACGGCCCGCGACGCAGCCGAGGCAGCCGACCGCGTGGCGGCAGGTGCCGACGGGCAGAAGGTGAGCAGCCTCGAGGACATCAGCGCTCAGATCGCCGATGCCGAGGTGGCGGAGCTGCGTGTGGTGCTCAAGACCGACGTCCAGGGCTCACTCGGTGCGATCCGGCATTCGCTCGAGCGGCTGAACAACAACGAGGTCCGCATCAACATCCTGCGCGAGGGTGCCGGCGACATCAACGAGAGCGACGTGAACCTCGCCTCGGCTTCGGACGCGGTCGTCATCGGCTTCAACACCAGGCTCGATGCCGGCGCGCAGCGCTCGGTCGAGGCAACGGGTGTCGACGTGCGCATCTACGACGTGATCTACAAGCTCACCGACGACATCGGCCAGGCGCTGCAGGGACTGCTGGCGCCGAAGCTCGTCGAGCAGGTGGAGGGGCACGCCGAGGTGCGGATGGTCATCAAGGCCGGGCGAGCCGGCAACGTGGCCGGCTCGTACGTCACCGACGGTCGGATCGTGCGCGGCGGTCAGGCCCGCATCTTCCGGGCCGGGCAGCTCCTCGTCGATACGCGGATCACGTCGCTCAAGCGCTTCAAGGACGACGTTCGCGAGGTCGCCACCGGGTTCGAGTGCGGGATCGGGCTCGACGCCGATGACATCGCCGAGGGCGACGTCATCGAGTGCTACCAGATGGTGACCGAGGCCGCCTAGCCGATGAGCCAGCGTACGGATCGGCTCGACAGCCAGATCCGAGCCGAGCTCGCCGAGCTGCTCCACCGCGAGATGAAGGACCCGCGCGTCGGGTTCGCGACCATCACGCGCGTGGAGACAGCGCGTGACCTCGGAACGGCCAAGGTCTGGGTGAGCATCATGGGCACCGACGCCGAGCGCGAGCAGACGATGAAGGCGCTCACCGACGCGGCGCCCTGGCTGCGGCGCCAGCTCGGTGGGCGGCTGACGCTGCGTCACGTTCCGCAGCTCGTCATCCGCCAGGATGACTCGATCGAGGCGGGGGACCGTGTCCTGCGCCTGCTCCGTCAGCTCGAAGACGAGGGCAGCCTGTGAGCCGCGAGGCGGTCGTCGAGGCCATTCGCAGCGCTACCCGCATCACCGCCATCTGCCATGAGAATCCTGACGCCGACACCCTCGGCTCGGCCCTCGCGCTGCGGATTGCCGCCGAGCGCCTCGGCAAGCAGGCTGAGGTGGTGGCTGCCGATCCGGTCCCACCGTCGCTCGTCGATCTGCCGGGCGCCAGTGAGGTTCGTACCAGGCCGCAGCTCGAGCCGGACGTCGCCGTCGTGCTCGACGGGCCGCTCTCACGCACCGGAGCCGTGGTCACCGGCGCGGCCGAGTGGCTCGGGAAGGCACGGATCGTCAACATCGACCACCACGTCTCGAATGATGGGGAAGGGGCAGTCGCCGCCTGGATCGATCCCGATGCCGCCGCCACCTGCGAGATGATCGCGCTCCTCATCCCGGAGCTCGGGATCGAGATCGACGCCCAGATCGCTTCCGTCCTGACTGCCGGAATCGTCCAGGACACGCACACGTTCTCGCATCCGAACGTGACGCCGCGAACCCTGCGCGTCGCCGCCGACCTGCTGGCGGCCGGAGCACCGCTCTCGGCGATCCACCGTTCCATTTACGCCGACAAGCCATTCGCGACGCTCGCGCTGTGGGGCGCGATGCTGGCAGGCATCGCGCAGCGACACGACGGACGGATCGTGTACTCGGTGCTGACGCTCCCCATGCTCGCCGAGACCGGCACCCAGGCGGTCGCCTCGGAAGGCTTCATCGACCTGCTCGCCTCCACCAAGCACGCCGACATCACCGTCCTGTTCAAGGAGGTGGACGCCTCGCACGTGCGTGCCAGCGTGAGGACCTCGGCTCGGGCTGATGCGGTCGCCATCACCTCCGCGTTCGGTGGCGGCGGCCACGCGCGGGCTGCCGGCTGCTCGATCGATGCGCCGCTGGCCGAGGCGATTACGCAGCTGCTCGAGGAATGCGAGCGCGAGCTCGACCGGGCCGATGCTCGGGGTCGTTAACCTCGACAAGCCGGTCGGCCCGACCAGCCATGACATGGTCGGGATGATGCGCCGGCTGACCGGCACCCGCCGCATCGGCCACGCGGGCACCCTGGATCCGCTCGCCTCCGGAGTCCTGCCCATCCTGGTCGGCGCCGCGACGCGCTTCAGCGCCGAGCTCACCGGCGGGTCCAAGCGGTACGACGCGGTGATCCGGCTGGGAGCCCGCAGCGCCACCGATGACGCACAGGGACCGATCGAGCCCGTCGATGGGCCGCTGCCTGACGAGGCCGCCGTCCGCAACGCCCTGGCCACCTTCGTCGGCACGTTCGATCAGCTGCCGCCGGCCTTCAGCGCACGAAAGCTCGGCGGCCGCACCGCTCACCGCGCCGCGCGAGCGGGCGAACCGATCCCCTTGGCGCCACGCTCGGTGACGATCCACGCGCTCGAGATGCTCTCGTACGACCAGGACGCCGACGGTGTCGACGTTCGGGTCGACCTGCGCTGCGGCGCCGGCACCTACGTGCGCTCGCTGGCGCGCGACCTCGGCGAGCTGCTCGACAGCGGCGGATACCTTCGCGCGTTGCGCCGCACGGAAGCCGCCGGACTCGACATCGACGCAGCATTCACACCGGAGAGGCTGGAGGCCCTCGCGGCCGCGGGACGTCTCGGCGACGCCATCCTGCCGGTGGGGGAGCTCCTGTCGCTGCCGCACGTCGTCCTGGATCGTGACGCGGCGCTCGCATTCCGAAACGGATCGGCGCGGCCCCTCGGTGGTCAGTCGGCGGCCGATGGCAGGGCGGCGGTCTTCGAGGGCGCCGAGCTCATCGGGATCGGATCGGTGACCTCGAACACGCTCCAGCCCGAAAAGGTCCTGCCCCAGGAGCCGGCCGGGTGACGGCGCTCGGCCTCGATGAGCTGCCGCCGATCGGTCCGGCGGTCATCACGCTCGGGGTCTTCGACGGCGTGCACCGCGGCCATCGCCACGTCCTCGATGCCACCGTGCTGGCTGCGCGTGAGCGGGGCGCCGCGAGCGTCGTCCTGGTTTTCAGCCCCCATCCCGACGAGGTCATTCAGCCCGGCACCAAGGTCGAGCGCCTGCTCCCGCCCGAGTTGACCATGGAGCGGCTACTGGCGGCCGGCATCGACCACGGGTTCGAGGTCCGGTTCGACGCTGCGGTCCGGAGCCTCGAGCCGGAGGAGTTCCTCGCGGGGCTCGGGCCTGCCCTGGAGCTTCGTGGCATCACCATGACCCCGGACAGCGCGTTCGGTCGCGCGCGCGGGGGGACACTCGAGCGGGTCGCCGAGATCGGTGCCGAGAACGGCTGGGACTGCATCTCCGTGGATCCCCTCGTTGTCGACGACGAGGTGATCTCGTCCTCGAGGATCAGGCGCTCGCTCGCCGATGGCAGGATCGAGGCGGCGACGGACCTCATCGGCGCCGCCCCGTTCCTGCGCGGGACGGTGGTGCACGGCAATCAGCGTGGACGGCAGCTCGGATTCCCGACTGCCAACCTCGCATTCGACTATCCCGCCGCGCTCCCGGCGCTGGGGATCTACCTCGGACGGGTATCGGTGCCAGAGCGGGGCGTCGGCCCCGGCCATCCCGCGCTCGTCAGCGTCGGCGTTCGTCCCACGTTTGATGGCGATGGACGGGTGCTCGTCGAGGTCTACCTGCTCGACTGGGATGGCGACCTTTACGACGCGACGCTCGATCTGGAGCTGGTCACACGACTGCGCGAGGAGCGACGATTCGACGACGTGGACGCGCTCGTGACGCAGATGCGGGCGGACGAGCAGGAGGCTCGCCGGCTGCTGCAGGGCGCGTCCCGCTCCTGAGCTCGCCGAGGTGGGGTAAGGCCTCTTCTGCTAAACTTCGAGCGTTATTGAAAAGAATGTGGAGGAATACGTGCCGCTCGCCAAGGACGCGAAGAGCGCAATCGTCGACGAATACGCCACGCACGAGGGCGATACCGGATCACCCGAGGTGCAGATTGCGCTTCTCACCGAGCGGATCAAGTCACTGACGGATCATCTGCGCAGTTTTCCCAAGGACAATCACTCGCGCCGCGGGCTGCTCATGCTCGTCGGGCAGCGCCGGCGGCTGCTTGCGTATCTGGTCCGCAACGATGTCGACCGATACCGGACCGTCATCAGCAGCCTCGGGCTGCGTCGATAGATTGGGTCACCGCGATCGACCCGGAGCCGCCGCGGCTCTGGGTCTCGCATATCTCACACCCATACGGGCATCCACCCCCGCCTGACGCCTGCGCTCATCTGAGAGAGCGCGCCACGGGAATCGAGCGTCGGATGCCGCACATCACTGGAGGAATCAGTGTCAATCAAGCACGAAGCCGAAATCGGCGGCAAGGTCTTCAGCATGGAGGCCGGCAAGCTGGCCGAGCAGGCAGACGGCGCGGTCGTCGTCAGGTATGGCGACAGCGTCGTCCTGGCGACAGCGGTCGCCGCGAAGGAGCCCCGTGAAGGGGCCGACTTCTTCCCGCTCACCGTCGACTACGAAGAGCGGATGTACGCCGCGGGCAAGATCCCCGGCGGGTTCATCAAGCGTGAGTCGCGCCCGTCGGAGGCCGCCATCCTGGCGATGCGCCTCACCGATCGGCCGCTTCGCCCGCTCTTCCCGAAGGGCTACTACAACGACGTCCAGGTCGTCCTGACCGTCCTCTCCACCGACCAGGAGAACGATCCGGACATCCTGGCCCTCAACGGCGCATCCGCGGCGCTGAGCATCAGCCAGATCCCGTTCATGGGCCCGGTCGGCGCAGTCCGCGTCGGTCGCATCGGCGGCGAGTTCGTCACCAACCCGACCAACAGCCAGCTGGCCGAGAGCGAGCTCGATCTCGTCGTGGCCGGCACCCGCGAAGCCGTGATGATGGTCGAGGCAGGGGCCAAGATCCTGCCGGAGTCGGTCATGGCCGATGCCATCGCCTACGGCCACGCCGAGCTGCAGAAGTCGATCGACCTGCAGGACAGGCTGGTCGCATCGGCGGGAACGCCCAAGAAGGTCCCGTTCATCGCCCCCAAGGCGTCGTCGGTCATCCAGCTCGGGAAGCTCCTCTCCGAGGGCCACAACGAGTTCGTCGTCTTCGATCTCGAGACGACGGCCATGAAGCCAGAGAACGGCTACATCGTCGACATCGCCGCGCTGCGCGTGCGGGATGGCCAGATCGTCGATCGCTTCGAGTCGCTCGTGAACCCGGGGCGCCCGATCATCGGGCACCAGATTCACGGCATCAAGACCGATGACGTCGCAAACGCGCCGACGGCCGCCGAGGTCCTCGGCAACTTCGTCGACTGGGTGGGGGAGACCCCGATCGTCGCCCACAACACCGGGTTTGACGTCCCGTTCTTGCTGCGCCACATGTCCAACGATCGAAGCTGGAAGCCATCGGCGGTGTTTGACACCCTCGAGCTGGCCTACCAGCTCTATCCCGATGCCGGCGGCTACAAGCTTGCCGACCTGGTGCGATTCGTGTTCGGCCGCGATCACGCGGCGGCACATCGCGCAATGCCTGACACGGAGGCGACCGCCGAGCTGTTCATCAACCTCATCAGCGGGCTTCCGGAGCGCCTCGACGCGCTGCGCCGGGAGATCGCCGACGAGGTGCGCAGGGCACGCGAGAGCTACAACCGCGCCGAGCAGGGCGACCGCCTCGAGGACATCCGGCGCCGCAACGGCATCGGCTCACCGCTCATGGACGCGGTGACCAAGGCGACCGTCCGCGAGCTGGTGCTGAGCGAGAACGTGCGCATCGACGGCCGGGACACCCGCACGATCCGCCCGATCAGCGTGGAGGTCGGCGTGCTGCCGCGCACCCACGGCTCCGGGCTGTTCCAGCGCGGCCAGACGCAGGCGCTGTCGATCGCGACGCTCGGCCCGTCGAGCGACGTGCAGCGCATGGACACGATCTCCCCGGAGACCGAGAAGCGCTACATGCACCACTACAACATGCCGCCCTACTCGGTCGGCGAGGCCAAGTTCATGCGCGGACCTGGCCGTCGCGAGATCGGCCACGGCGCGCTCGCTGAGCGTGCCCTCCTGCCGGTGCTGCCGGACGTCAGCGAGTTCCCGTACGTGATCCGCGTGGTCAGCGAGGTCGTCAGCTCGAACGGCTCCACCTCGATGGCATCGACCTGCGGCTCGACGCTGGCGCTCATGGATGCCGGTGTGCCGATCAAGGCTCCGGTCGCCGGTGCGGCGATGGGCCTGATCACCGACAAGGACAGCGGTCGCTACGCCGTCCTGACCGATATCACCGGCAAGGAAGACGCCTATGGCGACATGGACTTCAAGGTGACCGGCACGGCCGAGGGTGTCACTGCGCTGCAGATGGACATCAAGACCGCCGGCATCACCACCGAGATCATGCGCGACGCGCTCGACCAGGCGCGCGACGCTCGGCTCCACATCCTGGGCAAGATGACCGAGGTCATCGGCGCCAGCCGCGAGGAGCTGAGCCAGTACGCTCCGCGCATCACGACCATCAAGATCCCGGTCGACAAGATCCGCGACGTCATCGGCGCCGGCGGGAAGGTGATCCGCCAGATCACTGCCGAGACCGGCACCCAGATCAACGTCGAGGATGACGGCACGATCCAGATCGCCGCCACCAGCGGCGAGGCAGCCCAGAAGGCGATCGCCTGGATCGAGGGCCTGACCAAGGACGTCGAGGTCGGCAAGGAGTACCTCGGCAAGGTGACCCGGATCATGAACTTCGGCGCCTTCGTCGAGATCCTGCCCGGCAAGGAGGGGCTGGTCCACATCAGCCAGCTCGCCGACTACCGGGTGCCGCGGGTCGAGGACGTGGTCAGCATCGGCGACGAGCTGATGGTGGTCGTGACCGAGATCGATCGCATGGGCCGTGTCAACCTGAGCCGTCGCGCGGCGATGGAGCGGCACATGGCCAAGGCCGGAAGCGGCGCTGGCGGCGGCGACCAGTCCTAGACCGATGGCGCCGCCGCAATGCGCGGCGGCGCTGTACCCTCGGGGCCGATGGGCGGCGATGCGATCCTGGCGCAGATCGCGGACGAGGTCCGCGTCTGCACCCGCTGTTCCCTGGCGAACCGGCGCACGCTCGCGGTGCCGGGTGAGGGCAACGTCCTGAGCGACGTTCTCCTCGTCGGAGAGGGTCCGGGCGCCCGCGAGGACGCCACCGGACGCCCCTTCGTCGGACCGGCCGGTCAGCTCCTGACCGAGCTGCTGCGAGGCATCGGCTGGGAGCGCGAGGACGTCTTCATCACCAACATCGTGAAATGCCGGCCTCCCGGCAACCGCGACCCCGAGCCGGACGAGTCGGCCGCCTGCGCCGGGTACCTCGATCGCCAGGAGCGGGCCCTCGACCCGGCGGTGGTAGTGACCCTCGGACGCCACTCGCTCCAGCGCTACCTGCCGGGTGCGCGCATCGGCGCGGTCCATGGCCGGCTGCGTCGGTCCTTCAGCGGTCAGTACGTCTTCCCGATGTACCATCCTGCTGCGGCGCTGCACCAGGCCTCGCTGCGAGAGACGCTCTTCCGCGACATTCGTGGCCTGCCGGCGGCGCTGCTGGATGCCCGCCGCGCGCTCGATGACGAGCGGGCGGCATCGGTCCAGGTAGAGGCGGTGGCGGCTCCGGTCCAGGACCCGGACGCGGTCGCCGACGACACCGAACAGATGACCCTCTTTTAGGAGCTCCCATGTCCGATTCCCTGCGCATCATCCCGCTCGGCGGGGTGGGCGAGGTCGGCAAGAACATCACCGTCATCGAGATTGACGACGAGATCCTCGTCGTCGACTGCGGACTCGCCTTCCCCGAGCCGGAGATGCTCGGTATCGATCTCGTGATCCCGGACGCAACCTACCTGGCCGAGAATCGCGACCGGGTGCGCGGCATCATCCTGACCCACGGCCACGAGGACCACACCGGCGGCCTTCCATACGTCCTGCCCAAGATCCCGGGCACGCCGATCTACGCCACTCGGCTCACCGAGGGCCTCGTGCAGGGCAAGCTGCGTGAGCACAAGCTGCTCGACTCGACGCCGCTCCACGTCATCGAGCCCGGCCAGGAGTTCGCCGTCGGCTCCTTCCGGATCACTCCCTTCCGGGTGAACCACTCGATCCCGGACGGCGTCGGCTACGCCATCACGACCCGCCTTGGCACGATCGTGCACACCGGCGACTTCAAGTTCGACCACACCCCGCCGGACGGCCGGCGCGCCGACCTGGGCCTGATCGCCGAGATCGGCAACCGCGGCGTCGAGTTCCTCCTCAGCGACTCGACCCGGGCCGAGAAGGAGGGCTACACGCTCTCCGAGACGACCGTCGGCGAGAGCCTCAACCGCCTGGTCGGCGAGGCGCCGGGCCGCGTCATCGTGGCCACCTTCGCCAGCAACATCGGCCGCGTCCAGCAGGTCATCGACGCCGCATGGGTCAACGGTCGCAAGATGGTCGCCCTCGGGCGGAGCATGGAGCAGAACACGGCGATCGCGCTGGAGCGCGGCTATCTCGACAGCCGCGACGGCACCTTCGTGCGCAAGGACCAGCTCCAGCGGCTGCCGAAGGAGGAGCTGGTGGTGATGACGACCGGCTCGCAGGGTGAGCCGATGAGCGGGCTGACGCGGATGAGCAATCGCGATCACCGCAACATCACCATCGAGCCGGGCGACACCGTGATCGTGTCGGCCAGCCCGATCCCGGGCAACGAGGAAGCGGTCGCCAAGACCATCGACAACCTCTTCAAGGAGGGCGCGATGGTGCACTACGAGCCGCTCGTCCACTGCCACGTCTCCGGACACGGCTCGCGCGAGGAGCTCAAGCTCATGCTGGGCCTCGTCAAGCCTCGCCACTTCGTGCCTGTCCACGGCGAATACCGGATGCTCGTCCAGCATGGGCTGCTGGCGGAGGGCGCCGGCGTCGACGTCGACAAGATCTTCGTCCTCGAGAACGGCCAGGTCGTCGAGTTCGACGGCCAGACCGCTCGCATGGCCGGAACGGTGGCTGCCGGGGCGGTGCTCGTCGACGGGATCGCCACCATCGACGGCATCGACGGCGTCATCCTGCGCGACCGACGCATGCTCGCATCGGATGGCGTGGTCATGGTGGCGCTCACCATCGACGCCAAGACCGGCCAACCGGTCGGCGTGGCGGACATCGTCAGCCGCGGCTTCCTGTCCGATCCGGAGGACCCGATCATGGCCGCCGCGCGCGACCACCTGATGGAGGCGCTCCAGCAGCGCCGAGAGGACGAGCACACCGCCGAGGCCACCTACGTCAAGACGAAGATCCGCGACACGCTGAGCCGCTTCTTCCACCAGCGAACGAAGCGACGACCGATGATCCTTCCCATCGTGCTGGAGGTCTGACCCGGCCCGTGGCCACTCGACGGAGGACGACGCGGCGCCGGCCGTCCCGCCGACGTCGTCAGCAGAGCTCGATGGTGCTCAGCGGGCGCGTCGTCCGCGAGGCCATCGCGTTCGTGCTGCTTCTGCTCGCGATCATCAGCGGCATCGCCCTGTTTGCGCCGGATGCGGGCGCCATCGTGCGACCCTGGCACGACTTCCTGTCGTCCACCCTCGGCTGGGGGATCGCGTTCGCCGCGCCGCTGCTCGCCGGTTTCGCGCTCATGCTGTGGATGAAGACGATGCCGGCCGAGCGCTGGATGGCCGCCACCGGCGCCGCGCTGTTCGCCATCGCGCTGCTCGGCATGTTCCATCTCTCGGTCGGCGGTGCGCCGGAGGCGGTCGAGACCGGCGAGGGTGGGGGAGCGATCGGGTTCGGCGTGAGCGCCGTTCTCACCGGTGCCATCGGCACGGTGGGGGCTTGGGCCGTGCTGGTCCTGATGGCGGCTGTCGGCCTGTTGCTCTACTTCAACATGACGATCGGCGACCTGGTGGCCGCCTATCTCGCGAACCGCGACGAGCGCCAGGATCAGGAGGCTGACGACGCACGCCGCGCCGCCGGGCGCCGGGCCCGGACGGACGATGCGCGCGGGCAGGCGGCGACGCCGGAACAACCGGTCGGACGTCGCGGACTGATCGATCGCGTGCGAGAGCGGTTGGCGGGCAGCGGCGAGCTTGACGAGGAGCCGCCACTCATCCTGCGCCGCGACCGGCCTTCTGGGACGTCCGATGGATCCGTGCGAGCTGCCGCGCCGCCGATGCCGGCGGCCACCGACGAGCTTCGACCCAACGCCCTGGTCGCCGAGCTGGAGCACACCGAGGAGGCCCACCTGGCCGAGGCCGCCGGGCTGGATGGCATCGACGCGGCGCTGGAGCCGGTCGAGCGCTCGTGGGAGCTGCCCGCGCTCGAGCTGCTCACCAACGCGCCGGAGTCCTCGGCGGCCCAGATGGACCTGACCGCCAAGGGCCAGCGCATTCGCGAGACGCTGGCGCACTTCGGCATCGGCGTGAAGGTGGCTCGCATCCAGGAAGGCCCTGTCGTCACGCAGTACGCGCTCGACGTCGAGCCCGGCATCAAGCTGAGCCGCATCGAGGGCCTCTCCGACAACCTGGCGCTGGCCCTCGCCGCGCGCAGCATCCGGATCGAGGCGCCGATCCCGGGCGAGCCGTACGTCGGCGTCGAGATCCCGAACTCGGCGTTCGACCTCGTGACGCTCAAGGAGGTCCTCGCCAGCCGCATCCACGTCGAGGCATCCAAGAAGTCGAAGCTCGCATTCGCTCTGGGCCAGGACGTCGCCGGCCAACCGTTCAGCGCGGACCTGGCCAAGATGCCCCATCTGCTCATCGCCGGCGCCACCGGCTCGGGCAAGAGCGTCTGCGTCAACGCGATCATCGACAGCTTCCTGATGAACGCCACGCCGGCCGAGGTGAAGCTGATCCTGATCGACCCGAAGCGTGTCGAGCTCGCGCAGTACAAGGGCATCCCGCACCTGCTGTGCGAGGTGATCGTCGACACCGACAAGGCGGTCAACGCCCTGAAGTGGACGGTCGGCACCATGGAGAGCCGCTACGCGGAGTTCGCGGCACGTGGCGTGCGCAACATCGCCGGCTACAACGAGGCGCTGCGCAGCGGCGAGCCGCGCATGCCGTACATCGTGATCGTCATCGACGAGCTGGCCGACCTGATGATGGTCAGCGCCTACGAGGTCGAGGCGACCATCACTCGCATCGCGCAGCTGGCCCGCGCGACCGGCATCCATCTCATCGTCGCCACCCAGCGTCCGTCGGTGCAGGTCATCACCGGGCTCATCAAGGCAAACATCCCGAGCCGCATCGCGTTCGCCATGACGTCGGGGATCGACAGCCGCACGATCCTCGACACGACCGGTGCGGAGGACCTGCTGGGCCGCGGCGACATGCTCTACCAGCCGATCGACGCGCCTCGAGCCGTCCGGCTCCAGGGCGTGCTCGTCACGGATGCCGAGATCGAATCGGTCGCGCGCCACTGGCGAGCACAGGGCGGGCCGCAGTACCGACCTGAGATCACCGCGGCGCGGCGAGAGGGCAGGCCGGGCGGGCGACCCGGCGAGGACGACGAGGACGACGCCGATGCACTTTTCACCCAGGCGGTCGACATCGTTCGGCGCTCCGACAAGGCATCGGCATCGCTGCTTCAGCGACGCCTCCGCATCGGCTACGCGCGCGCGGCGCGCATCCTCGACCAGATGGAGGATCGCGGGATCGTGGGACCAGCCGACGGCAGCCGCTTCCGCGAGGTGCTGGTCACCCCGGATGGCTGGGGAGGCGACGTCGGTCCCGACGAGGCCGATGAGCCGTGACCGACGAGAGCCACAAGCTCGGGGAGGTGCTGCGCGCTGCGCGCGAGGCAAAGGAGATCGATCTCACCAAGGTCGAGCGCGATACCAAGATCCGCGAGCGGTACCTTTCGGCACTGGAGCGTGGCGAGTACCGTGAGCTGCCCGGCGCGGTCTACACGAAGGGCTTCCTTCGCAACTACGGCGCCTACCTTGGGCTCGATCCCGAGTACCTCATCGACCTCTATCGGCTCGAGACGTCGACGACCTCCCCGGAGCGCGCGGTCTCCCCGAGCCCACCGCGGCCCATCGCGGTGCGCCGGCGCCGAACCTTCGTGGTCACGCCCGGGGCGGTGGCCGCAGCCATCCTCACCATCCTGGTCGGCGCCTTCGTCGCCTGGCTGGGCTACGAGTTCGTCAACTTCGCTCGCACACCGGAATTGCGCATCATCGAGCCGGCCGGTGACGTATCGGCGCACACGGAGTCGACCATCACCATTCGAGGGGTCACCGCTGCCGGCGCAACGATCACCGTCAGCGGTCTGCCCGAGAACCCCAGCGCGACGGCCGACGCAGAGGGCAACTTCGAGATGACCGTGGGGCTGCTGCCCGGATCGAACGAGATCCACCTCGTGGCCAGTGACCCGGTGACGAACCGCAGCTCCGAGGAGTTCGTGCGACGCGTCAACGTGGTGAGCGGTGTCGAGCCGAGCTCGACACCGGCCCGCGTCCCGCTGACCCTGGCGCAGCCGCAGGCGGACGCCGTCATCACCGGCGCCGTGCCGGTCTCGGGAACCGCTGCGCCGGGCGAGGTACTGGGACTGACGGCCGTGCCCGTCACCGCACCGACCCCGAACTTCGCCGTGACCGACCCGGCCGGCGCACCGGTGACGTGGCAGCCGGTGGCCCTCGTGTCCCCGACACCGGCGAGCGTGACCGCGGATGCCGCAGGCGTCTTCAGCGGAAGCCTGTCGCTCGCGCCTGGCACCTGGGACGTGACGGTGACGGCGACCTCCGCGGACCCGGCGACGCGGCGCGTCACGGTGCTGCCCGCCGAGGGCCTGACCGGGGCGATCGAGCTCATCGACGGGGAGTCGTACCTCGAGGTCGACCAGGATGGGAAACCGATCGGTGGCGTCTCGGGCAACATCAGCGACGATGGCGAGCGCGTCGAGCTCGCCGCGACCTCCATGATCCGCATCCGGGCCGGGAATGCCGGCGCGGTGCAGGTATCGATCAACGGCATCAACATGGGACGCATGGGCGCCAACGGCGCCGTGGTCGAGTGGCGCATCGCGCCCGCCGGCGACTGAGACGAAGATAGGGGAGACATGCCAGCAGATTCATCGTTCGACGTGGTCAGCGACTTCGACCAGCAGGAGCTCGTCAACGCGCTGGACCAGGCGCGCCGTGAGATCGGGACGCGCTACGACTTCAAGGGCAGCAAGGTGGCCTTCGAGCTCACGAAGGAGGCGCTCGTTCTCACCGCCGACGACGAGTATCGCGCCGGGGTGGCGAAGGACCTGCTCGAGTCGAAGGCCGTCCGACGCGGCCTGAGCCTCAAGATCTTCGGCTGGGGCAAGATCGAGCCGGCCGGCGGCGGCACCGTGCGCCAGGAGATCAAGCTCACGCGCGGGCTGACCAGCGAGCAGGCCAAGGAGCTCTCGAAGCGCATTCGCGAGGCATTCCCGAAGACGAAGCCCGTCATCCAGGGCGACGCCGTTCGCGTCTCGGCCAAGTCGAAGGACGATCTCCAGGCCGTGATCGCCGACCTGCGAGGGCTCGACTACCCGGTTGCGCTCCAGTTCACGAACTACCGCTAGGCCGATGCCGAGCCCGCGTCCGCCGACCGACGACGAGCTCGACGCCGCCGCACGCCGGCTCGGGCGCACGCTGGTCAAGCGCGGCTGGCAGATGGCGAGCGCGGAATCGTGCACCGGCGGCCTGCTCGGGCACGTCATCACCCAGGTGCCACGCTCGAGCGACCACTACCTCGGCGGAATCGTGAGCTACTCGAATGCCGTGAAGGAGGAGCTCCTCGACGTGCCGCGCGACCTGCTCGACGGAGGTCGGCGCCGTATCGGCCGAAGTTGCCGAGGCGATGACCTCCGGTGCGCTCTCCAGGTTCCCAGTGGCGAACCTGGCCGTCGCCGTGACCGGCATCGCCGGGCCCGATGGGGGATCGGCCGACAAGCCGGTCGGCCTCACGTACGTCGGGGCCGCGCTCCGCGAGGGGCCGGCCGTGGTCGAACGTCACACCTGGCCGCACGACCGCGCCGGCAACAAGCGCGCCTCGGCGCTGGCCGCGCTCGAGCTCGGCACGCGGCTGGCGTCCGAGGGCTAGCGGCGTGGTCGAGCGCGGCGAGCGGATCCACGTCATCGGCATCGCCGGCTCCGGAGCCGCCGGCACCGCGCTCCTGCTCCGCGCTGCCGGCGCCGTGGTGGACGGCTGCGACGCGGACGGCCCGTCTCCCTACACGGCACCGCTCGAGGCGGCCGGCATCGGCTTCGTGGTGGGGCACGACCCGGCCCACCTCACAGGCGTCGACCGGGTGGCGATCTCTCCGGCGGTCCGCGCCGTCCCCGATCACGCTGAGCTCGCCGCCGCCATCGAGCGTGGCCTGCCGATCGCCACCTGGCAGGCGCTGCTGGGCGAGCTCCAGGCAACGCCGCGCCACATCGGCCTCGGCGTCACGGGCACCCACGGCAAATCGACCACCACCGCCCTGCTCGGCCACCTGCTCATCGCCGCCGGGCTCGACCCGACGGTCGAGGTCGGCGCCTACATCGAGGCGTGGGGCGCATCGGTCCGTCCCGGTGGGGGGGCGCCGTTCCTGGTGGAGGCCGACGAGTTCGGCGACAACTTCCTCAACTACCACCCCGCGGGCGCCATCGTCACCAACGTCGAGATGGACCACCCGGACTACTTCGCCGACGCCGCGGCGGTGACCGACTCCTTCGAGCGCTTCGTTCGCGGCATGTCGCCACACCCGGCGCTCAACGGCCGCCTGCTGCTGATCGCCGCGAACGACCGCGGCGCGCTCGAGCTGGTCGACCGACTGCGCGGCTGGGAGGGCCGGGTCCTGCGCTACGGGCCTGGCGGCGAGATCGTGGCGATCGACGTCATCCATGGCCGCGCCGGCACCTCGTTCACCCTGTTCGAGCATCCATTCGAGATGTCGCTGGCCGGCGAGCACAACGTGCTGAATGCCACGGCGGCGATCGTCATGGCACGAACGCTCGGGGCCGATCTCGAGCTGCTCGCGGCCGGATTGCGCACGTTCGCCGGAGCCGGACGCCGCATGGAGCTGATCGCCGATACTGCGGCGGTGACGATCTACGACGACTACGCGCACCATCCGACCGAGGTGCGCGCGGCCCTGGCCGCTGCACGCCAGAAGGTCGGCCCGGATCGGCGGCTGTGGGCAGTCTTCGAGCCGCACATGTACTCACGCACCGCGCTCCTGCTGGATGAATTCGCCACGGCCTTCACCGATGCCAACGAGGTCGTCATCGCCGACATCTTCGCCAGCCGCGATACCCCGGAGGCGATGACGTCGACGAGCGCCGAGGCCCTGGCGGACGCCATCGAGCGCACGTCGGCGGTGCCGGCCATCGCCACCGGCGACGTCGAGGCCACGACCGCCTACGTCGCCGAACACGTCGCGGAGGGAGATGCCGTGCTGGTGATGGGCGCCGGGAAGTCGTACCGGATCGCCCGCGGCCTGGCCGATCGCCTGGCGGCCGAGCCGCGATCGTGATCGGCGCCAGGTCGGCCATCCTCGGCCTCGTGCTGGCAATCGCGGTCGCGGTCGCCTACCAGGCCGTGGTGAGCCTGGTCGAGGCCTCCGGCGCGCGCGATCAACCGGCGCTCATCCTGATCCTGCTGCTGTCGGCCTTCCTGGGCGTCCTGACCGCGGTCGCCACGCGAATGCTCCGTCTGCCGGGCGCCACCGCGCCGACCGCGCTCGTGCTCGGCTGGACCCTGGTACCGGTCATCCTGGGCGCGATCCCGAGTGCCGCCACGCAGCTGTTCGGCGGCGACGGCGCCCTGTCGGCCGGGCAGGGGCTGGCCCTTGCCACCGCCACCGTGGCCGCCGCCGTGACGCTCGGAGTGCCCGCCGAGCGTCGCTGATGGCCACCGACGATCGAGAGCTGCTCGACGACCAGATCCGCTACTACCGCGCCCGGGCCGCGGAGTACGACGAGACATCGCCGCCCCCAGAAGATGACCGATTCGCCGCGCATGCGGATCGGATCCGTGAAGCCTTGCGTTCATTTGGGCCGCGCGGGCGCGTCCTCGAGCTCGCCGCGGGCACCGGTCAGTGGACCGGCCTGCTGGCGGATTACGCGAGCGCGCTCACGGTGACCGATGCCTCGCCGGAGATGCTCGAGCTCAACCGGGCCAAGGTCGGAGAACGGGATAACGTCCGCTACCAGGTCGTCGACGCCTTCGGCCTCGAGCCCGCCCACGCGTTCGACGTGGTCTTCTTCGGCTTCTTCCTGTCCCACGTGCCTCCGGGCCAGTTCGAGCCATTCTGGGGCCTCCTGGAGGGCCTCCTGGCACCGGGCGGGCGCGTCTTCTTCGTCGACGAGGGGCGTCACTTCCTGTGGCGCGAGGATTGGCTCGACGAGGCGGCCGGTGTCGTCCGACGTCCGCTCACCGATGGGACGGTTCATCGCGCCGTGAAAGTGCTGTGGGCGGCTGACGACTTGGCCGGGCGCCTCATGGCCCTCGGTTGGGACGCATCGGTCACCGACGAGGGACCGTTCTACTGGGGCAGCGCGACCAGATAGTTGCATGGGCAACTATTGGTGGTATGCTTGGGTCATGCCAGCCATCACCGTCGACGACATCACCATCCTCCCGCGGATCCCGGCGCCGGATCCGGTCCACGCACGCTCACGAGCCGTACGCGGCGTGACGACCGCGCCACGTGGCTTCGAGGGCGAGGGGTTCCCGGTGCGTCGGGCGTTCGCCGGGGTGGACCTCGGCGATCTCGATCCGTTCATCCATCTCGACCAGATGGGCGAGGTCGAGTACGCGCCGGGCGAGCCGAAGGGAACGCCCTGGCATCCGCATCGCGGCTTCGAGACGGTGACGTACATCATCGACGGCACGTTCGAGCACAGCGACTCGAACGGCGGCGGGGGAGTGATCACCAACGGCGACACCCAGTGGATGACGGCCGGCGCCGGCATCCTGCACATCGAAAAGCCCCCGGAGGCGCTGGTCGTCAGCGGCGGGCTGTTCCACGGCTTCCAGCTGTGGGTCAACCTGCCGAGCGCGCAGAAGTGGGCCGCGCCCCGCTACCAGGACATCCGCGCCCGCGAGGTGAGCCTGTTGTCGTCGTCGGACGGGGGAGCGCTCGTGCGCGTGATCGCCGGCGACGTGGCCGGCCACGCCGGTCCCGGCTCGACCTACACGCCGATGTCGCTGGTGCACGCCACCCTGAGCCCCGATGCCGAGCTCTCGATGCCGTGGCGCGCCGACTACAACGCGCTCGTCTACGTCCTGGGCGGTGTCGGAACGGTGGGATCCGAGCGCGTCTCCGTGCAGAGCGGGCAGCTTGCCGTCCTCGGGCCCGGCAACTCGCTGAGCGTCGCCGCCTCCCGCATCCAGGAAAGCCGCAGCCCGACGCTCGACGTGCTCATCCTCGGCGGCCGCCCGATCCGCGAGCCGGTCGCGTGGGCCGGCCCGTTCGTAATGAACACGCGCGAGGAGGTCATGCAGGCCTTCACCGACTACCAGGCTGGCAAGCTGGGAACCATTCCGGCGGTGCACGGCGCTCCAACCACGCTCACCGAGTCACAACCGGCCGATCGGTCCTGAAAGCCGATCGCTGTGGACGAGCATCGCCACCAGTGGTCGGTCGTCGACTTCTATGTCGAGCGCGACAAGCCGATGATGCGACAGGCCTGCGCTTGCGGCGTCGAACGGTCGATCCACGCCTGGGACCGATTCTGGGACCCGCGGGCCCCATCGATGACGGCGACCATCCCAGACACGACAAAGGCAGGACACGAGCGAACTCGTGCCCTGCCAATTGACGGAGAGCTAGCGGGGTAGGTCCCGGTTGCCGTCCTCGTCCAGATCGCCGTCCTCAGCGCCTTCCTCGAGCTTGTCACCGGCACCGGCGCCTGCAGCAGCGCCAACGGCACCACCGACGATGGCTCCGGGAGGGCCGGCGACCGCGCCGCCCACCAGGGCGCCGCCAACGGCACCACCGGCGCCACCGACGCCAGCGCCACCCTCTTCGTCACCCTCGGTCGCCTCGCCGGCAATGGCGCCACCGGCCGCACCGACGGCACCGCCAACGACAGCACCGACGGGTCCGCCGACGACAGCGCCGACGACGGCACCGCCAACGGCGCCCGTGGCACCACCGATGGCTTCGGCACCGTGCTCGCCATGCCCGTCGTGGTCGTGGTCGTGGTCATGATCGTGGTCGTGGCCGACGACGGTGTCGTCTGTCACCTGGGGCTCGTACGCCGAGCCGGCCTGAAGATCGCGGTCTCGATCATCCATTGCGGATTTCTCCTTGGTCGCTGTGTCTAGCGATGTCCAGCGGGCATCGGACCGCGCTAAGGCAATTCGGATGCCAGCGACGCGCTCCGGCGATGGTTCAGCTCGCAGGAGCTCGCGAGCGTTGTCAACGGGCATCACCCGGCGTGGAGGACATCTCGCCGGCATCGGGGGCCAGGGAGTGCGCTGTAAGCGTCATGTCACACCGTGTAGGTAACATAACATACATTTGCGGAAGTCCATCGACAGGATGGACTGAGTAGCGGGCGTCGCCAATCCATCGGCTCGACCGTGCGAAGGTCCCATGAGGAATGATCGATTCTCCTATGAAGCCCTCGCGTACGCGCGCGTAGGCTTGGCGACATGGGACACACACTCTGGTCATTCGCCATCGCGGGTCTCGGCATCGGTAGCCTGGCCATGGTCGGTGGAACAGCCATCGGCGGCGAGGTCGGCCCTCTGGCGGTCGGCTACGGCCTGCTGGTGTCGCTGGCCGCCCTCTACCTGGTTGCCGGCCTCGCCATCCGTGAGCGCGTCTGGCGCCGCCTGTCGGTCTCGTCCATCGGACGTCCCGATCCCGATCGCCTGGCGGGTCGCCGAGTCTTCTAGCTCGCTGGTCGCCGCTGGCGGAGCGCCTCGAAGCCGATGATGGCCGCCGAGGTGGCAGCGCCGAGCTCGGGCGCGCGTTCGCGGCCGTAACCGATCCTCAGCCGCAGGTCCGCCTGTTCGATGAACGAGCGCGTGACGCCGCGTCGCTCGCCGCCGATCAGCACGAACAGGCCGCCCGTCAGGTCGGTATCGCTGAGCTCGGTCGCGTCCTCCGAAGCCACCGCACACGCGACCCGCATCCCGATGCGCCTGCAGGCGGCGGCTGCCTCCTCGACTGACGCAACCCGCGCAGTCGGAATCAGCTCGCTGGCCCCCGCGGACGCTCGCGTGACGGTGCCCACCGCCGTCTCCCAGCTGCGTCGCACCACCAGCCCGTCGACGCCGGCCGCGTAGAGGGCACGCACCGCCTGCCCGAAGTTGAAGGGATCCTCGATCCCGTCGAGCATGACGATGAGCGACCTCTCCCCCACCTCCGCGAGCAACGTGCCCACGCTCCGCTCGCGCCGCGGCCCAACCAGCGCGATCACGCCGCCGTGAGTGCGGCCCGTCGCCAGCTCGTCGATGGTGTCCGAGGGGACCTGCTCGATCCGGACGCCTCGCTCGTGGGCGAGCGCCCGCATCCGCCCGAAGCGGCGGTCACCCGGCCGGGTGGCCCAGATGCGATGCACGGGTCGCACGCCGGCCTCCAAGGTTGCCTCGACCGAGACGTGACCCTCCACCACCATTGGCCACAGATTGACCGGCACCGCTCCGCGATCGGGCCCGAACGGGATCAGATCGCCGTCGGCCAGGAACGGGGCCTCGGCTCGGGACTCCGGGAGCCCGATCGCGCGGCGGCGCTCCTCCAGCTTCGCCGCATCGGCGACCGGCAACGGATACTCGATCTCACCATCCTCGGCGAGCAGCACCACCGTGCCGTAGACCTGCTGCTCGCCGCCGACGGCTGCGATCCGGTCGGTCAGGGCGGCCAGGTGGCGCGGATCGGCGTCGCCGGACTCGGCCGCCGACGCGAGCAGCGGCAGCCACGATCGGCGCTGATCGTTGGCGCGATCGGCGTGCTGGGCCAGCATCCATGCCGCGTCGGCGCCGTCGGCACCGACCAGCCGCAGGCCGGGCCAGCTGCCGGTCTCCTCGATCAACGAGGTGAAACGCGCCACGTTCGCCTGGTTGACGGCAAGCAGCGAGCGAGCCTCCGGCGGGGCATCCTCCCACGCATCGAGCGCGGAGATGAGCGTGGTGGTCGGGCCCGCAAGGCGGCGTTCGAGCTCGGCATCCAGCGTGGGCTCGGCCGCGCTGCGGGCGAACAGGGCGTCGGCGGCGTCGAGCTCGCGGGCGATCATGTCGAGGAGCTCCTTGCGGAGCCCCGGCAGCTGCGGCATCGGCGCCCTCAGTGCGGCGATGCGCTTCGCCGTCGTGGGCCGCGTCCGGCGGCCGTGAGCTCCGCGGCGATCGATTCGGGCAGGTGTCCGCTGACCCTCACGCCGCGCTCCTCGTAACGCTCCTGCACCTCGCCCGAGCTGCGGGCACGCGCCACGAGCTCAGCTCGGTCGTACGGCACGACGGCGTCGACGGCGACCATCTGGCCACGGAGCGCATCGGCGATCCGCTCGCGAAGCAGGTCGAGTCCGGCACCGGTCACGGCGCTGACGAAGACGGCGCGATCGGTCGAGGGTGCCGCCGGATCGTCGACGGCGAGCAGATCGATCTTGTTGAAGACCGTGATGCGCGGCTTGTCACCCGCCCCCAGCTCGTCGAGGACATTCTGGACCGCTGCCTGCTGGCCGACGAAGTCCGGATCGGCCGCGTCGACCACTTCCAGCAGCAGGTCGGCGCGCATCACCTCCTCGAGGGTGGCGCGAAAGGCGTCGACCAGGTCGTGGGGCAGCTTGTTGATGAAGCCGACCGTGTCGGTGATGACCACGTGGTGGCCGGTCGGGAGTGAGAGCTGGCGACTGGTCGGGTCGAGGGTGGCGAACAGCATGTCGGCCACGTACACGTTCGCGTCGGCAAGCGCATTGAGCAGGGTGCTCTTGCCGGCGTTCGTGTAGCCGACCAGGGCAACGCTGGCGACCTCGTTGCGGTCTCGCTGGCGGGCGGCGGTGGCGCGATGCTTCTTCACGTCGCCGAGGTCGGCCTTGACCTTCTTGATCTTCTCGCGGATCAGGCGCCGGTCGGTCTCGAGCTGGCTCTCGCCCGGTCCTCGTGTGCCGATGCCGCCGCCGGTGCGTGAAAGGTGGCTCCACAACCTTGTCAGCCGCGGCAAGTGGTACTCCAGCGCGGCGAGCTCGACCTGGAGGCGGCCCTCCTTGGTGGTCGCGTGGCGCGCGAAGATGTCGATGATCAGCGCCGATCGGTCGAGCACCTTGCAGTTGAGCAGCTCCTCGAGGCTCCGCTGCTGATTCGGTGCGAGCTCGTCATCGACGATGAGCACGTTGAAGTCGCTTGCCGCCTTCTCGTCGAGGAGCTCCGCTGCGCGGCCCTTGCCGAAGTACCAGACCGGATCCGGCCTGGGCCGCCGCTGGAAGGCACTGCCCACCACGGTAGCGCCGGCCGTCTCGGCCAGGGCGCCAAGCTCCGCCAGCGAGCGCTGCACCGGCCAGCGGCCATCGCCGGGATCGTCGAGGCCGATGAGGAAGGCGCGCTCGACCGGGGTGGTGAGGTCGATCATGCGTGCGCGTTCAGACATCTGTTCGATCCATGGTAGCCGACCGCCGGTGGATCTGAGGGGACTCGCCAAGGGCCGTCGGTACGAACGTCCTACAGCCATACCAGCCCCCTTCTGCGATACCACCACGACCGAGCCAAGCGGGGGCACACGCAGGAGGGCGCGTTGGACTCCAACGACCCGGTCACGCCGCGTCCAACCGCCACCACCGGCGGCATGACTCGACGCCTGCTGATGGCGGTGGTGCTGGCCGTGCTTGCGTTTGCGGCCGTCCACCGCATGAGCCTGGCAACCATCACGCACGACGATGCGATTGCCATCCTCGTCGCGGCCGCGGCCGCCGTCGCCGTCGCCGCCATCGCGCTCCGGCTCATCATCGCGCCGATGGTGGCCACCCAGGCCGATTTGCAGGAGCGATACGAGGCGGCACTCGCCGCTGCGCTGCGGGACCCGCTGACCGGTCTCGGCAACCACCGCGCGTTCCACGAGGAGCTCGGACGCCAGGTCGCCGCGTCCCTCCGCTACGACGTGCCGCTCTCGCTGCTCCTGATCGACCTCGATGAGTTCAAGGCAATCAACGACGGGCGCGGTCATGCCGGAGGGGATCGCGTCCTTCGAGGGTTCGGCGTGCTTCTCGCCGGCTCCCTGCGACTGGCCGATCGTGCGTTCCGCGTGGGGGGTGACGAGTTCGCCGTGCTCCTCCCGCATACCGATCTGGTGGGCGCCAGGATCGTGGCGCAACGCCTGCTCGCGCAGTCCCTGCAGCCGCTGCACCGCGTCGAGGGAAGCGAGCCGCTCTCGTTCTCAGGAGGCATCTCGGCCGTGCCCGAGCTGGCCCTCGGCACGGCTCAGATCTACTCGCAGGCCGACGCGGCGATGTACACCGCCAAGCGCGCCGGACGGACCGAGGTGGTGGCCTACGACCCAGCGATGGAGGTCGCGCAGAACGGCTCGAGTGCCTCTGCCTCCGCGATCGCCGAGGTCATCGCGCGTGGCCAGCTGCGGGCGGTCTATCAGCCGATCGTCCTGTTGGAAACGCGAACGGTCATCGGGTTCGAGGGCTTGATTCGACCGGTTCCGCCCGCCCCATTTGCCGATCCCTCGGCGATGCTGGCAGCGGCCGAGGCCAACGGCCGGCTGACCGCCCTGGACATGGCCTGCATCGAGACGATCGTCTCCGGCGCTGGGGCGTTGCCCGCTGACGCGTTCCTGACGCTCAATCTCTCGCCTCCGACGCTCGAGGCGTCGGAGTTCAGCAGTGGCGCGCTGCTCGCCATCCTGTCGCGCTACGGCGTTCCGCCGGATCGGGTCGTGATCGAGCTTACGGAGCGACAGCAGCTGCACGACCTCGATCGTGTGCGATCGCGGATCGATGCCTGCCGTCGCGCGGGCATCCGATTCGCGGCGGATGACATCGGTGCCGGAAATGCCGGCCTTCGGCTCCTCGCCGAGATCCGGTTCGACATCCTCAAGGTGGACCTGACGCTGGTCCAGCGGAGCGCGTCCGAAGGTCCGTCCAGTGCTGTCCTCAGCTCCGTGGTTGAGCTCGCAGCGCGAACTGGTGCGCTCGTGGTCGCCGAGGGAATCGAGCACGAGAGCCAGCTCGGAGCCCTCCGTGCCCTGGGCATCACGGCCGGACAGGGCTACTACCTGGGGCGGCCCGGGGAGCTGTCGCGTGTCCCCTTGACGACGGAGCCGCCAATTGTTGGGCTGGCAGGCTGGCGCCAGTCCATGGGACTCAACTCCGTCAGCTGAGCGCGGCCCGCATGAGGCCCTCCGCCCGTACCACGACGTCCGCGTCGTTCGCCGGCCCGTCGCCTGCGGCGATCCACATGATGCGCGGGTCGCGCTTGAACCAGGCCAGCTGCCGCTTCGCGTACTGGCGGGTACGCCGGGCGGTAACCTCGATCGCCTGCTCGAGCGTCCACTCCCCCGCCAGGTGATGCGCTGCCTCGCGATACCCGTGCCCGGTCATCGGTCGCAGCTCCGGACCGTACCCCATATCCAGCAGCCCCCGCACCTCGTCGAGCAGGCCGGCAGCGAAGAGCACGGCCGCACGCTCGTCGACGCGCCGATACAGCACCTCGCGCGGTCGGCTGATGCCGAGCAGCGCCAAGCGGCCTGGGTAGGGCTTGCTCGACGGCACCGCTCCCCCACCTCCCGCCTCGGCACGCTCGAGCGCGCGCAGGACGCGACGCGGGTTGCGACGGTCGATGACGGCGGCCGCGTCCGGGTCGAGGCCGGCCAGGCGAGCCACCAGCGGCTCGAGGCCGGCTGCGTCGAGCTCCTCGGCAAGGCGGGCGCGCAGCTCCGGCGACCATGGCTGCGAGGCGTAGTCATGGCCGTCGATGAGCGCGGAGACATACAAGCCGGTGCCACCGACGACCATCGGCAGCCTGCCCCGAGCCGCGATCTCGGGAAGCAGTGCGCGCGCAAACGCGACCCATTGCGCCACCGTGAACGGCTCGTCGGGATCGGCCAGGTCGATCAGGTGGTGCGGGACGGACGCCCGCGCGACGGCATCGGGCTTGGCGGTGCCGATGTCCATGCCGCGGTAGACCTGGCGCGAGTCGGCGACCAGGATCTCGACCGGCAGCCGTTCTGCCAGCGCAAGAGCCAGCTCGGTCTTGCCCGATGCGGTCGGCCCGACGATGGCGATGAGGGGCGGATGGAGCCGGGCTCGGTCAGCTGGTCTGGTCAACGCCGACGCCTGCGCCTCACACCTCGACGAGGCGCTGAACCTGCTCGATGGCGCTCGCCCGGCCGGTGGCCGGATCGGCGGTGATGACCACGGCGTTGAACGAGACAGGTCCCTCCGCGACCGCGAACCGCGTGGGCAGGTGCCGGGTGAAGCGCGGCAGTACGGTCTCGAGGCTGAAGCCGATCACCGAGTCACGCGGGCCGGTCATGCCGATGTCGCTGATGTAGGCGGTCCCACCGGGCAGCACCCGCGCGTCGGCCGTCGGCACGTGGGTGTGAGTGCCGACCACCGCGCTCACCCGCCCATCGAGGTACCAGCCCATCGCGTTCTTCTCGGACGTGATCTCGCAGTGGAAGTCCAGGATCCGGATCCGCGGCAGCGGCTCGGCGGCCCCGTCGAGCAGCTCGTCGAGCTTCGTGAACGGCGAGTCGAGCTGGTTCATGAAGACCCTGCCCATGGCGTTGATGACGGCCACCTCGGTGCCGTCATCGGCGTGGTGGACCAGCCAGCCACGCCCGGGTGCTTCGTCGGGATAGTTGATCGGGCGCAGCACGGGCCGTCCGGTGTCGAGGTAGTCGTAAATCTCGCGCTTGTCCCAGATGTGATTGCCACTGGTGATGACGTCGATGCCGTTGGCGAGCAGCTCCTCCGCCAGGCTCGGCGTGAGCCCCGCGCCGGCCGCCGTGTTCTCGCCGTTGGCGATGACGAGGTCGATGTTCAGCTCGCGTCGCAGCTCCGGCAGGGTCTGCGTGACGGCCAGCCGGCCCGGCTTGCCGATGATGTCACCGATGACGCAGATGCGAACTGCGTCGCTCACCGCGCGTAATCGACGGCGCGCGTCTCACGGATGACGGTCACCTTGATCTGTCCTGGGTACTGCAGCTGCTCCTCGATCTTCTTGACCACGTCCCGCGCCAGCCGGCTCGACGCCAGATCGTCGATGTCCTCCGGTCGCACCAGGATCCGGATCTCGCGGCCGGCCTGGATGGCGAAGCAGCGCTCCACGCCGGGGAAGCTGAGCGCGATCTGCTGGAGATCCTCGAGGCGCTTCACGTAGTTGTCGAGGTTCTCGCCGCGGGCGCCGGGTCGCGAGGCACTGATGGCGTCCGCGATCTGGACCACGGTGGCCTCGGTCGACGCCTGCTCAACCTCCTGGTGGTGAGCGGCGATGGCGTTGCAGACCACCGCGTTGACGCCGTAGCGCTGGGCGATGTCGCCCCCGATCAGGGCGTGCGGTCCCTCGACCTCATGGTCGACCGCCTTGCCGATGTCGTGGAGCAGGCCACCCTTCTTGGATTCGGCCACGTTGGCACCGATCTCGGCCGCCAGCAGCCCCGACAGGCGAGCGGTCTCGATGCAATGGTTGAGCACGTTCTGGCCGTAGCTGGTGCGGTACTTCAGGCGCCCGAGCAGCTTGATCAGCTCGGGATGGAGGCCCGGCACCCCGGCGTCGTACGCCGCCTGCTCCCCCGCCTGGCGCATGACCACCTCGATCTCCGAGCGGCACTTGGCCACCGTCTCCTCGATGCGGCCGGGGTGGATGCGGCCGTCCGAGATGAGCTTGAGCAGGGTCATGCGCGCAACTTCGCGGCGCACCGGGTCGAAGCCAGACAGCACGACCGCCTCGGGCGTGTCGTCGATGATCAGGTCGACCCCGGTCGCCTGCTCCAGGGCGCGAATGTTGCGGCCCTCGCGGCCGATGATCCGGCCCTTCATCTCCTCGTTCGGCAGCGGCACGACCGTGATCGTTGCCTCGGAGGTGTGGTCGGCGGCGATGCGCTGCATCACGGTCGTGAGCACCCGTCGCGCGCGGTCGTCTCCCTCCTCGAGCGCATGGCGCTCGATCTCGCGCACCCGGTGCTGCGCCTCCGCCTGTGCCTCGTCGACGATCTGTCCGATCAGCCCTTCACGGGCTTCGACGGCGCTCAGTCCGGAGACCCGCTCGAGCTCGGCCAGTTGACGTTGGCGAACCTCCCGCGCGCGAGCGACCTCATCGTCGAGCTCCTGCTGCCGCCCAGCGAGCGCCTCCTCGCGCCGCTCGAATGCCTCCACTTTGCGATCGAGCGCCTCCTCCCGGTCCAGGAGTCGGCGCTCGGAGCGCTGGATCGTTGCGCGCTGCTCGCGCGCCTCCTCCTCGGCAGCGCGGCGCACGTGCAGGGCCTCGTCCTTCCCCTCGAGGACGATCTCCTTCTGCTTGGCGCGGGCTTCGGCCACCAGGCGCTCGGCGTAATGCTCGGCGTGCTTGACGGAGCGTCCGCTGAGCATGCTGCGGGCGAAGAATCCAATGACGACGCCGCCAACGGCGGCGATCGCCACCACGACGGCGGCGACGACGGGGTCAGGCATTTCGGCTCCCCCATGCGTTGGAGCCCGGTGTGGGCGATCTCGCGCTGGCCAGCTGGTCGGCGCATCGACAAGACGTTGGTCGTTTGAATGTCGGGCCGGTTCCCGATCCGGGGAGTGTAGCGCAACTCCGCCGATTCCCGGTGGAGGCGGTCAGGCCGTGAAGATGCGTCCCATCAGCCGGACGTGATCGAGATCACGCGGCAGGAAGTCCTGGAGCATGATGCGCTGGGTCCCCTGTCGCTCGAGGGCCGCCACCCGATCCCGGGCTTCGTCCGGCGTGCCCATGATCCAGCGCCCGCGCCGTTCGGCGAGCCAGGCCTCTCCGTCGGCTGCGCTTGTGCCCAGCGCCTGCATCAGGTCGCCGACGCGCGTCCGCAGGTCGCCCTCGGTCTCCGCCACCAGCACGCCGGTCATCGCCGAATAGACGAGCTCATCGGGATCGCGTCCCACTTCCTCGCATGCGGCACGCACCCGTGCGTAGGCCTTGGGCGCGTCGTCCGGCGAGGCGGAGTTGAGATTGAACTCGTCGCCGAACCGTGCGACCAGGGCGGCTAGCCGAGGCAGCCCCTTGCCGCCCAGGATGATGTGCGGATGGCGGCGGCCGCCTCTGGCAACCTCGCCATGCCGCTTCGCGCCGCGCACCTGCCAATGCGCTCCATCGAACGACCAGCCGTCGGGCTCTGTCCAGAGGCCATGGATGAGCTCGAGCTCCTCGGCCAGCATGGCGTAGCGCTCGGCCAGCGGAGGGAACGGGATGCCCAGCTGGGCGTGCTCGTCCGCGTTCCACCCGGCGCCGAATCCGGCCTCGATCCGCCCGTCGCTCATCTCGTCGACGGTCTGGATCACCTTCGCCAGGTTGCCGGGGATCCGGAAGGTCACGGGCGAGACGAGCGCCCCGAGCCGGATCGTGGTCGTCTCGCGGGCCAGGCCGGCGAGCGTCACCCAGGCATCGGTCGTCGGCAGGCCGCCTTCGCCGGGAAAACTGGCGTAATGATCCGATCGGAAGAATGCCTCGAGCCCAGCCTCTTCAGCCGTGCGCGCGAGTGCGAGGTTCTCGTCGTAGCTGAGCCCCTGCTGGGGCTCGGTCATCAGTGCGTATCGCATGCCGTCAGCCTAGACGGCCGCACGGCCCGATGTGGCCTCGGCCCGAACTCAGCGCCCGGTGGGGCGGCCGTAGCCGGCGCGGCCTGCACGCTCGAGCCAGCGCGGGTTCGTGTTGCGCAGCCGATCGGGTGACGCCAGGAGGTCCTGCTCCTCCCAATCGTCTTCGGCTTCCGCCGAGCGACGGGTGAATTCCTTCGCTGGAAGGTTCCGGTACTCGTCGAGCCAATCAGTGAGCTTCACGGGGACACAGCCTACGGGTCCGGGCATGGCTCCGCATCCGTAGAACTACGGAGGTGCCTACGGACGGCCGTCTCAGGGAGCCTCGCCGCCCCCGGCCGCGCGCTTGTTCCGGGGCGAGCCCCGAACCGCCTCGTAGCCCGCGACGTAGCGATCGAGATCGGCTCGCGCGATCGTCTCGCCGATCACGTCGAGCGGCAGGTCCTCCACCTTCCTGAAGCGCACGCACGACTTGCCCATGTCGAGCGTCTTGCCCGATGCGGCGTAGCGATCCCTGAACCACCGCTCGGTCGCCGGATCCCCGTAGACGGTGTTGAGGTAGAGGCTCATGTAGTTCTTCTGGCTGGCCAGCCCCGCAAGCCCGAGCGGCTGCCCGTTGTACGTGTCGGGGAAGCGCTCGAGCGGCACGTACCAGCCGATCATCCCGAACTGCATCCCCTCCCGATACCCGTCGGGCAGGTTGTCGCGCACGACGTTCCGGACGGTTTCGATGGCCTTCCGTCGCTCGTCCGGAAGCGAGGCGATGTACTCGTCGACCGTTGTTGCGCTGCTCGTCACCACCGCGGCTCGACCTCCTCTGGTATCGGCGCGGCACAGCCTAGCGCGGTCACGACGCCTCGTCGTCCTCATCGGACGTGCCGAATCGGCGGAGCGTCGAGCGGACGGTCTCGGGATCGAAGCCACGTCGGACCAGGAACATGCCCACCCGCTGCAGCGCCCGAGCGTCGGTCGGCAGCGGGCGGCCGTGGAGGTGGCGCTCAAGCGCATCGCGAGCGCGCTCGATCTCCGATCCCGGCAGCGACTCGTCCTCCGCAACCCGCTCCGGTTCGGCGTGCTCCGCCCGATACGCCTCGATCACTTCGCGGCCGACACCGTGCTGACGGAGCTCCGCCTCGATCATGCGGATGCCGCGCGGCGCGTGACGGTCACGCTGCTCTCCCCACCATCGAGCGAAGGCGGCGTCGTCCACGTACCCGAGCTCCGCGAGGCGGTCGAGCGTCGCCGAGAGGATCGGATCCTCGGCGCCTGCACGGCGAAGCCGTCGATCGAGCTCCCACCGCGTCCGGGGGCGCGCACCGAGGAAGCGTGTGGCGACCTCCATGGCCGCCTGAAGGTCGGGCGCCGTCGTTGGGCCCTCAGCACGGGCTCGGCGGCCGCCGCGCGGACGCTCAGCCATCGGTCCAGTTGCGAGGGCGGTGGCCTTCCAGGATCCGCCCGGGAGGCGTCCACCCGCGGAGGCGCGGCGCGGTCCAGCCGGCGGCCGGACGCAGCGCCTGGACCTCGCGGGCGTCATCGACCCGCACCTCGTCCCACGCATGGACAACGCGCCCGTCACCGAGCGCCAGCCCCACGTGGCCCCAGTCGCGAGGCGTACCGTCGACCGGACCGGCGCAGTCGTAGAAGACGAATGCTCCGGCCGGGGGTGGCGACGCCGGACTGTACGGCTCGATGCCGTACCGATCCGCGGACTCCGCGGCGCTGTCGCCGCCGAAGATCTCGAGCGCGTTCGGACGCTCGTACGCATCCTCCACGAACGCCAGGCAGCGCAGCGGGTACGTGCGTTCGCCGACGCGAGCGAGCGCCCAGGCGACGGCGGTGGTCGCGTAGCGGCCGGGCGTTCGTCGCTGGGAGTCGACCGGGCTACTCCGCTTCGCTGATGCCGTCGACACCGACCTCGATGCTCGCCACCCGGCCGCGGATCTCGTCGTCGATGGTCTTGGCGATCTCGGGGTTCGCCTTGAGGAAGTCGCGCGCATTTTCGCGGCCCTGGCCCAGTCGCACGTCGCCGTAGTTGAACCATGCCCCCGTCTTGGAGAGCACGCCGGCGGCAATCCCGACGTCGAGCAGGCCGCCCTCGACGCTGATGCCCTCGTTGTACATGATGTCGAACTCGGCGACCCGGAACGGGCTGGCGACCTTGTTCTTGACGACCTTCACGCGAGTCCGCGAGCCGACGGCATCGGTCCCCTGCTTGAGGGTCTCGATGCGCCGGATGTCCATCCGCACGCTGGCGTAGAACTTCAGCGCGCGGCCGCCGGGCGTCGTCTCGGGGTTTCCGAACATGACGCCGATCTTCTCGCGCAGCTGGTTCGTGAAGATGAGCGCGGTGTTGCTGCGGTTGATGGCACCGGTCAGCTTGCGGAGCGCCTGGCTCATGAGCCGCGCCTGGAGGCCGACGTGGGCATCGCCCATGTCACCCTCGATCTCGGCGCGCGGTACGAGCGCCGCAACCGAGTCGACGATGACGACGTCGACCCCGTTCGAGCGGATCAGCGTCTCCGCGATCTCGAGCGCCTGCTCACCGGTGTCCGGCTGGCTGACGAGGAGCTCGTCAACGTCCACGCCGACATTCCGGGCATATCCGGGGTCGAGCGCGTGCTCGGCGTCGATGAAGGCCACGATGCCCCCGAGGCGCTGGGCGTTGCCTGCCACGTGGTAGCACAGCGTCGTCTTGCCGCTCGACTCGGGGCCATAGATCTCGGTGATCCGGCCGCGCGGCACACCGCCGACGCCGAGTGCGAGATCGAGCGCGACTGACCCGGTCGAGATCGCCTCGACATTCTGGGCCGCGCGATCGCCGAGCCGCATGATCGACCCACGGCCGAACTGCTTCTCGATCTGGAGGATGGCGGCATCCACGGCGCGGCCGCGCTCTCCGTTCCTCTCTACCGGGACCTGGGCAACTGCCACCGGTGCATCCATCTGTCGTTCGCTCCTGAATCAGTCGTGTGTGGGTCCCGGCGGCGCTCGGCTACTCCTCGTCGCGGGGCTGCTCGCGCTCCTTGCGCCTCGGCTTGATCACCTCGACCGATGCCGGCGGCTCGTACGAGGACGTCGGCGGGAGCTTCGGCGCCTTCTCCTTGGCCTTGCGCTTGGGCTGCTTCCGCGGTCGATCTCGGCCCTTTGCCATCGCTCGAACCTCCTGTTTCGAGCCGGTCGAGGTGCGCCAATCGTGCGCCACCGGCCCTTACCAACCCATTATCCGGCGCTTACCGGACCTCGTTGGACTCCATCGATTCTACGCCTCGGCTCGTGACAGCTCGTGCGACGCGATCGCCATTCTACACCGATGTCATACGCCGTCATACGTCGACCTCGCGAACGAAGCTCCGCTCGATGCGCCCACGCAGCTCGGCGAATGAACCGTCGGCCAGCGAAGCGCGCAGACGCCGCAGGAGCGCCAGCGTCCAGGTCACGTTGTGCAGCGTCGCGAGCCGATACGCAAGCAGCTCGCGAGCCCTGAACAGGTGCGCCAGGTACGCGCGCGAGTGGTTGCGGCAGGCCTCGCAGGCACACGACGGATCGATCGGCCCCGGGTCGTCCTGGAACCGGGCGTTGCGCAGGTTGAGGCGGCCCTCATCGGTCCAGACCTGGCCCGTTCGGGCCACCCGGGTTGGAAGCACGCAGTCGAACAGATCGATTCCCCGCTCGACGGCCGTGAAGAAGTCGGCGGGAGACCCGACCCCCATCAGGTAGCGCGGACGCGGATCGTCACCCAGCGTATCGGCGACCAGATCGAGGGTGCGCGCCATCTCCTTTTTCGACTCCCCCACGGACAGGCCGCCGATCGCGATCCCGTCGAAGGGCAGCGCGGCGATGGCGACAGCGGACTCCCGGCGCAGATCGGGGTCGATCCCGCCCTGGACGATGCCGAAGACCGCCTGGTCGGCACCTCCCCGCGCGGCCAGCGACCGCTCGGCCCAGCGGTGGGTGCGCTTCATCGCCTCGGCAACCTCGGCTCGCGCGAGCGAGGGGTCCACCAGCTGATCCAGCGCCATGGCGATGTCGGAGCCGAGCAGCGCCTGGATCTCCATGGCGCGCTCCGGTGTCAGGCGGTGGGTCGAGCCATCGAGGTGGCTGGTGAACGTCGCGCCGTCATCGTCGACGCGGCGCAGGTCCGCCAGGCTGAAGACCTGGAAGCCGCCCGAATCAGTCAGGATCGGTCCGTCCCAGGCCATGAACCGATGCAGGCCCCCCAGGCGCGCGATTCGCTCGGCGGTCGGCCGCAGGTTGAGGTGATAGGTGTTTCCGAGGATCATCTGCGCTCCGGCGGCGTGCAGGTCGCCGGGCGTCAGGGCCTTGACCGTGGCCTGGGTGCCGACCGGCATGAACTCGGGGGTCTCGATCAGGCCGTGATGCGTCTCGATCGTGCCCAGCCGCGCGCGTCCGACGCCGGTCGGTCTGAACGAGTGGGCGATCGGAGCGGACGTTGACACCGCCGGAGAGGATAGGCTACGTGCACCACGGAGAGGTGACCGTCGAGTGCGATTGACCGAATGGCCGCGGATGCCGTTCCTGAACGACGAAGTGAAGGAATGGATCGCGATCGAGCTGCAGAGCCTCGGAGTAGAGGATCTGGCCGTGTATGCCCTCGAGGCGGGCACGGAAGGCGATGAGCGCCGGGTGATGGTGGCAACCGAGGTCGGGCTGCTCGACCACCGGTATGCCCCGTTCGGCTCGTCGGCCCGATACCGGCTGGCCATGCTCATGTATCCGTGGCAGGTCCTGCGCGGCGTCGAGCTTCGCGCCGATACCTTCCGTCTCTGGGCGCGCGAGCATCGCACCCGCTGGTCGTTCCGGCTTCACCACCCACACTTCGAGGCCGCGACCGAGTCGCCTGACCTCGGACAGGCACTGTGCGACCTCGCCCGAGTGTGCGCCGTGATGGCCGAGCCGTTCGGCGTCCCGGCCGGCCGCGTGTCGAGCGACGTGCCGGGCGTCATTCCCGGCGGCCCGCGACCGTTGCCGGCGGTTGAGGAGGCACCTGCGGCCGACGCGGAAGCGACCGACAGCGAGGCGCCCCCGGACGACGGTGCAACCGCCGATGGCGATCGGGCCGTGGAGGCCGGCATCTCGGACGGCGAGACCCCCGAGGCGAGGCCGACGGCGGTCGCTATCGGCGAGGGCGAAGAGATCATCGAGCTCAGCGACGAGGAGAAGGCCGCCGTCCCGACCCGTTCGGACGACGGCGGCTGAAGTCCAAAGCGCCCGAACGGTCCAGATTCACACCAGGTAACCATTACGCGTCGCAAGGTGCCCCGGAAAGTCCAGATTCACACCTCCCGTGAATTGAGACCGTTCAAGAGGGGTCATGGCGCCCTCGTGCGCGCCACGTGTGAATTTGGACGGTTCAGACGATCAGCATGGCGTCGCCGAAGCTGAAGAACCGATACTTCGCCTCGAGCGCGGCCCGATAGGCCCCCAGCAGGGCGTCGCGCGCCTCGAAGGCCGTGGCTCCCCCCTCCATCCCCGCCTGCACGAACGCCGTCACCAGCAGCAGCAACGAGCTGCGCGGCAGATGGAAGTTCGTGATGAGCGCATGCACCGATCGGAACCCGTACGGCGGCGTGATGTAGAGGTCGGTCCATCCGGAGACGTCATCGGTGCGTGCCGCCGTCTCGAGCACGCGGACCGCCGTCGTTCCGACCGCGACGACACGGCCCCCGTGGCCGCGCGTGGTCGCGATCGCCCGGCGCGTCTCGGCCGGGACCTCGTACCACTCGCGGTGGATGAGGTGCTCGTCGATGAACTCGCCCTCCAGCGGGCGGAAGGTGTCCAGCCCCACGTGCAGCGTCACGCTCGCACGCCCGACGCCGAGATCGTCCAGCGCAGCAAGCAGCTCAGGCGTGAAGTGGAGCCCGGCGGTCGGTGCGGCCGCCGATCCGGGTGGTCGCGCATAGACGGTCTGGTAGCGCTCCGCGGGGGCCGATCGATCGTGGATGTACGGCGGGAGCGGCATCTCGCCTGCTGCGGTCATGACGGCATGCGGATCGCCGTCGAAGCGGATCGCCCTGATGCCGTCGGCGAGACGATCCCCCACTTCCACGGCCTCGCCGTTGCGCAGCTCCAGCACCTCCCCAACCCGCACCTTGCGAGACGGGCGTATCAGCGCCTCCCAACGGCCGGAACCGTCGTCGAATGGACGAAGGACAAGGAGCTCAACGGCGCCACCACTTCGCCGTCGCGCCGGCAGCCTGGCCGGGATGACCCGCGAGTCGTTGACGACGAGCAGGTCGCCGGCGCGCAGGTACTGGCCGATATCGCGAAAGGTCGCGTGCTCGAGCTCGGTGGAGCGCGATCGGTCGAGGACGAGCAGCCGCGAGGCGTCGCGTGGCTCGGCTGGAGCCTGCGCGATCGCATCGGTCGGGAGCTCGTAGTCGAAGTCATCGACCCGCAGTCGCGACGAGTCCATCGGTGACAAGCGTAGCGCCCGGCCGGACGAACCGGCCGGGCGCCATCGGTCTGGAGGTTAGGCGCTGATCCCGCCGGGAAGCAGTGCCTGCGCGAAGTAGATGACGAAGGCGGCCGCGACCACCCACATCAGCGGATGGATGGAGGCGATCTTGCCGAGCGCCAGCTTGATGATGACCCAGCTGACGAAGCCGGCGCCGATCCCGATGGTGATGCTGAACGTCAGCGGCATCAGGACGAGGGTCAGGAGCGCCGGGAGGCCCTCCTCGACGTCGACGAAATCGATGTCCTTGATGAGGGTCGCCATCAGGTAGCCCACCACCACCAGCACCGGGCCGGTCGCAACGAACGGCACGAGGGTCGCCAGCGGCGACAGGAGGATGGCGAGCAGGAAGAGCACGCCGACCACGACCGCCGTCAGACCTGTTCTGCCTCCCTCCGCCACGCCGGCGGCGCTCTCGATGTAGCTCGTGTTGGAGCTGATGCCCGCCGCACCGCCGGCGGCGGCCGCGACCGAGTCGACCAGGAGCACGCGACCGATGCCCGGCACACGGCCCTGCTCGTCGGTCAACCCCGACTGCTCGACGATGGCCGTGGCGGTCCCCATCGTGTCGAAGAAGTCGGTGAGCATGAAGCTGAAGATCGTCAGCAGCGCGGCCGTCAGGCCGAGCGTCGAGAAGACGTTGGTGACGTCGAAGTCACCGATGGTCGAGAAGTCGAGCGGCGACGTCAGCGAATCCGGGAAGGGCTGCACGCCGAGGATCAACGCGATGATCGTCGTCGCGAGGATGCTGAGGACCAGCGCGGCCGGCACCTTCCTGACAAACAGCACGATCGTGATCAGGAGGCCGATGAAGAAGACGCCCAACGCCGTCGAGTTCGGGAAGACGAACTGGACCGGCACCGGACCGGAGGCGTCGGGTGCGTTGATGATCACGCCGGCGTCGACGAGGCCGATGAACAGGATGAAGAGGCCGATCCCGACACCGATCGCGCGCTTCAGCCCCAGCGGGACCGCGTTCATGATCGCCTCCCGCAGGCCCACCAGGACCAGCAGCAGGACGACGAGTCCCTCGAGCACGATGACGCCCATCGCGCCGGCCGGGGTCAGGCCCTGGCCGAGCACCAGCCCGAATGCAACCGCGCCGTTGATCCCCAGGCCCGCGGCCAGCGCGATCGGATAGTTGGCGACGAGGCCCATGATGATGCTGAGGAGCCCGGCGACCAGCGCGGTGGCGGCGGCCGCTGCCGGGATGAAGGCACCGGCGGCCGCGTCGTCGCCGGCGAACATGCTCGAGAGGATGATCGGGTTGAGGAAGAGGATGTAGGACATGACCATGAAGGTCGCCAAACCGGCCTTCACTTCCGTCCCGACCGTGGTCCCCCGCTCGGTCAGCTTGAAGAACGAGTCCAGCCCGCCAGATGCCGGTGGCGCGACCGGCTCCCTCCTGGGTACCTCGGTAGCCTCTACTTCCATTCGGGTCACCCTCCGCTCTAAAGGGCACACGCGAACCCGACACCATGTTGGGCACCGGTGCCGCTGCGCAGCCTACCCCCGCGCCGATGCGGCCGATGCCCGATTTCGACGCGCCCGATTCAGCGGCGGACGAAGAGGTTGACCAGGACCGTGAGGACCACGCTGACGATGATCATCGTCACGATCGGAACGTAGATGCCGCCACGCTCGCCCTCGATGGCGATGTCGCCCGGCAGGCGCCCGAACGGCAGCCGTACGCCCAGGATGGCAAGGCCGCCGACGACCACCAGCACCACGCCGATGATCAACAGGATGCGGCCGAGCTCGGGCGTCATCCGTCGAATAGCCCAGGCTGAGCCGGCGCGCCGCCCGGCGGCGTGAGGCGGAGGTGCTCCCAGCCCGATGGAGTGAGCTGGCGGCCACGCGACGTGCGCGCAAGCAGGCCGATCTGCATGAGGTAGGGTTCGACGACGTCCTCGATGGTCTCGATCGGCTCGGAGACGGTCGCCGCCATGGTGGCCAGGCCGACCGGACCGCCGCCGTGGTGATCGGCCATGGCCTTCAAAAGCTGGCGGTCCATCGCGTCGAGGCCGCGCTCGTCGATCTCGAGCAGGCGGAGGGCATCGGCCGCCAGCCCTTCGGTGACTCCACCATCGCCGCCGCCGCGGACCTGGGCGTAGTCGCGCACGCGCTTCAGCAGCCGGTTCGCGATGCGTGGCGTGCCCCGCGAGCGTCCGGCGACGAGCCGGGCGGCCTCATCGGTCAGCGAGATGTCGAGGATCTCGGCCGATCGCCGCAGGATGCGCTCGAGCTCAGGCTCGGCGTAGTAGTCGAGCCGATAGGTCACCCCGAATCGATCCCGCAGCGGGCCGGTGATGGAGCCGACGCGTGTCGTGGCGCCGATGACCGTTACGTGCTCGATCTGGAGCCGCACTGTCCGCGCGCCCGGACCCTTGCCGAGCACGACGTCGAGCGCGAAGTCCTCCATCGCCGGGTAGAGGATCTCCTCGACAACATGGCTCAGCCGATGGATCTCGTCGATGAACAGCACGTCGCCCTTGCCGAGGCTGGTGAGCACCGCGGCCAGGTCGCCCGCTCGCTCGATGGCCGGTCCCGACGTCGTGCGGATCTGCGCGCCCATCTCGGCCGCAACGATGTTGGCCAATGTTGTCTTGCCCAGGCCCGGCGGGCCGTAGAGCAGGATGTGATCGACCGGCTCGGACCGATGCTGCGCCGCATCGATCAGGATGGCCAGGTTCTCCTTGACCCGATCCTGGCCCGCGAACTCGTCGAGCCGCCTGGGTCGAACGGTCGACTCGAGCGCAAGCTCCTCGTCGGCGATCTCGGTGCTGGTGATGCGCTCGATCGTCATGCGGTCCGGGGTCAAATCGAACATGTGACCGATTCTAGCCGCCGGCCGGCATCGGCTGCGGCGGCGGCGTGAGGAGCCGCGCCTGCTCGGCGAGCATGGCACCGTTCGGATCGACGCCAACGAAGACGCCGATCCTGCGGCCATCCTCGAGCGTCGCGACGACCATTCCGCTGGCTCCCGCCGGGAACCTGCAGCGCGCGTCCGGCGGGCAGATCGCATAGTCGAAGCTGAGCTCCGTGATGCCGGCCGTCCCCGACAGCCGAGGCCGCGCTGCGGCCACCGCGGCCTCGCAGGTCAGTGCGGGTGCCGCGAACAGCGCCTCGTCTGGGCACGTGACGGGCTCGGTGAACGCGCATCCCGCTGCCGTGGCCATCAACACGAGCGCCAGGGCCCGGTGGACGGCATCCGTCACGACAGGCGCTCCAGGTCCGCCGGCGTATCGACGTCGGGCGCGTGCTCCCCCACCTCGATCGGTGTCACCAGGTGCCGGTTGCCACGGATCAGGTCGCGCAGGCCCTGGTCGCCCGTCGTCGCCTCGGCCATCGCGAAGATACTGCGCTCCAGGAGCACGGGTGGACCAAGCAAACCGGCGGCGCGCGCCGCCACGATCGGCCGCTCGCCACGAGCGCCCAGGACCTCCGCGATCACCGATGGCGAGACGGTCGGCTGGTCGCCGAGCAGGATCAGCGCCCCCGTCGCCGCGTCGGGCACGGCACCCAGGCCCAGGCGCAACGACCGGCTCATGCCCTGGTCCACCGCGTCGTTGACGACCACGACGAGCCCCCGCGGGGGTGGTACGGTCGACGGCAGGACGACGACGATCGGGTCCAGCCCGCCACCGCGAGCAAGATCGACCACCGCGTCGAGCACCGTTCCGGCGCCGAACGGCGCCAGCTGCTTCGGAGAGCCGAACCGGGTGGAGGCGCCTGCGGCGAGAATGACGGCTGCGGTCCTCATCGCCCAATTCTGAACGCTTACCATCGAGCCGATGGCGAACGCAGTGATCTCGAGCGTCCGATACGGCCACACCAACCGGGTGGGCACCACCGTCGAGCTCCAGAGCTGGACGCCGGCGCGGTGACCCGCGAGTTCGACCTGCTCGTCGAGGGTGGCACGGTCGTGGACGGGAGTGGCGAGCCGGGGTTCGCCGCAGCTGTCGGGATCAAGGACGGCCGCCTGCAGATCGTCACGGGTGCGTCCGACGACGTGGGGGCCGATCGAACGATCGATGCGAGCGGCATGGTCGTCTCGCCGGGCTTCATCGACCTGCACAGCCATTCGGGACTGATGATCTTCGACGATCCGCGACATGAGCCGAAGGTGCGGCAGGGCATCACGACCGAGGTCATCGGCGTCGATGGGCTCAGCTACGCACCGATCCCCGACACTGCCGATCTCGAGGCGCTGGTCCACATGAATTCCGGGCTCGACGGGTGGCCACGGATCCCCTACGACTGGTCGAGTGTCGAGTCGTACCTCGACCGCCTCGACGGTCTCCATCCGTCGCTCAACCTGGCGTTCCTCGTCGGCAACTCGGCGCTGCGGATGGCCGCCATCGGCTGGGAGGAGGTCGAAGCCAGCGCGAAGGACGTCGAGAACATGCGCGCGATGCTCCGCGAGGCAATGGAGCAGGGCGCCATCGGCGTGTCATCCGGGCTGGACTATCCACCGGGTGCCTACGCAACGACCGATGAGCTGGCCGAGCTCACGAACGAGGCCGCTCGGCATGGCGGCTTCTACCACACGCACGTGCGCTACTCGCTCGGCGACCGCTACCTCGACCCGTTCCGCGAGGCGATCGAGATCGGGCGACGCGGCCAGGGGCCGGCCCACATCACCCACTTCTACCATCGGCAGACCTTCCCCGGTGGCCCGGAGCCGATGCTGGCGCTGGTCGACGATGCGCGCGCCGAGGGCCTCGACGTCACGTTCGACACATATCCCTACGAGTGGGCCAGCACGCGGCTCCTCATCATGATCCCGCCGTGGGTCCAGGCCGGCGGACCGGTGCGAACCAAGTCGCGGTTGTCGGACATGGGCGTCCGCAATCGCATCCGGCGCGAGCTCGCCGAGCGCGGTGTGCAGTACGCCGGCCGGCGAGCCTGGGACGACGTGCGTCTCGGCGCATTCACCCGTCCCGAGCTGCTCCGGTGGGAGGGCCACACGCTCGGCGAGGTGATCGCCGACCGTGGCGAGGACCCGGTCGACGTGCTGTGCGAGCTGCTCCTCGAAGAGGACCTGCGGGTGAACCAGGTCACGCCGGGGCCGTGGACGGAGACGCTGCGCGACTTCATCCGTCATCCGGTCGGCATGGTCGGCACGGACTCGACGTTCGTCGGCGAGAAGCCATCGCCAAGAACCTACGGCTCATTCCCGCGCATCCTCGGCCAGTTCGTGCGCGAGGAGGCGCTGATCAGCCTGGAGGAGGCAGTCCGCTCCATGACGTCGGCCGCCGCGGCCAGGCTGGGCCTGGAAGACCGCGGGCTGCTTCGTGACGGCTATGCCGCCGACGTCGTGGTCTTCGATCCCGAGCGAGTGCGCTCGAACGCCACGTACGATCAGCCGAGACAGTTCCCGACCGGGATCGAGTGGGTCATCGTCGGCGGCGAGATCGTGGTGGAGGCCGGCAAGCACACCGGCGCTCGCCCGGGGCGCGCGCTCCGCCGAGGTCGCTGAGCCGAGCGTAGGATTCGCCGATGGATCCCACCTTCCCCACCGACGGCGTCGAGGTCACCGTGCTCCGCGTGGTGCGCGACGTCGATCGCGCCCGAACCTGGTATCGCGACGTGCTCGGCGCGACCGACTATCGGGAGTACGGCGGCACCTCGGCCGTCATGCGCTTCCAGGGCGTCTGGCTGCTCCTCGTGACCGGTGGCGGGCCGACGAGCGACAAGCCGACGGTCACCTTCGCACCGCCCGCTGACCCGGACACCGTCTCGCACGAGCTGACGCTGCGGGTGCCCGACTGCGGTGCGGCCTACGAGATCCTTCTCGCTCGGGGAGCGGAGTTCCTCACCCCACCGGTCACGCAGGGACGAGAGATCCGCGCCTTCTTTCGCGACCCCGACGGCCACCTGCTCGAGATCAGCGAGGTCCGCTAGCGGCTAGCTTGCCTTGAGCGCGTCGGCATGGAGCATCGACGCGATTGCCGCCGACTCCATCGGCCTGCCGAAGTAGAAGCCCTGTGCGAGGCGAGCGCCGAGCGCGGTGAGGCCGACGACCTGTTCGTGGCGCTCGACTCCCTCCGCAACGATCTCGAGGTCCAGTGAGCGCGCCAGGCGGATGATCGAGCGCACCAGTGCGCGCTCGCCCTGGTCCGTGCCGTCGATGCCTTCCACGAACGAACGATCGATCTTGAGCATGTCGATCGGGAAGCGCCGCAGGTGGCTCAGTGACGAATAGCCGGTGCCGAAGTCGTCGAGGGCAATCCGGATGCCGAGGCTCTTGAGGCCGGCGATCGCGACGGTCGTGGCCTCGCCCGGGTCGAGGAGCGCGCTCTCCGTGACCTCCACCACCAGGTTCGCCGGCGGAAGCCCGGCGCCCGCCAGCACCGCGCGAACCGTCTCGACAAAGCCGGGGTCCTGGATCTGTCGCGAGGCGACGTTCACCGCCATCGCGAGGTCGCGGCCGGGATAGGCACGATGCCACTCAGCGCCCTGGCGACAGGCCTCTTCGAGGACCCATTGGCCAAGGGGAACGATGAGGCCGGTCTCCTCGGCCAACGGGATGAACTCGTCCGGCTGCGCGAGGTGGCCGTCCGGCTGCCGCCAGCGCACGAGGGCCTCGACACCGACCATCGCGCCGCCCGCGAGCTCCACCACGGGCTGGTAATGAAGCACGAACTCGCCGGCTTCGAGTGACGCCTCGAGCCTGCCGCGCAGCTCGAGGCGACGAAGCGCCGATGCGTGCATCGCCGCCTGGTAGAACTCGTAGCGGCCCTTTCCGAGCGCCTTGGCCGTGTACATCGCCGCATCGGCATTGCGCAGGAGCTCATCGGCCGTCTCTCCCTCACCGGTCGTGCCGGCATCGTTTCCGAGCGCGATGCCGATGCTCGCCTGCACGAAGATCTGGCGAGCCGCAAGGACGAATGGCTGGCCAAGTGCGTCAAGAATCCGCTCCGCCACCTGGCCCGCGAGCTCCTCATCTGTCTCTTCGATGAGGATCCCGAACTCGTCGCCGCCCAGACGGGATGCCGTGTCCTGGCGCCGCAGGCAGGCCCGGATTCGCTCGGACACCGCGGTCAGCAGCTCGTCGCCGGCGGCGTGGCCGAGGCTGTCATTGACGACCTTGAAATCGTCCAGGTCGATGAACAGGACGGCCGCACGCTCACTTGGCTGGCGCGCCATTCGTGCCAGCGCGTGGGTCACGCGATCCCCGAACAGCGCGCGGTTGGCGAGGCCTGTGAGCGGATCGTGGAAGGCCTCGTGCTGGAGCTGATCCTCGAGCCGCTTTCGATCGGTGACGTCGCGGAAGTTCAGCACGACGCCCCCGATCGCAGGCTCGTGGAGGAGGTTCTGCCCGATCGCCTCAACCCATCGCCACGATCCGTCCGCGTGTCGAATCCTCATCTCCGCCGTCTGCGACGCACCGTCGACCGCGAGGAGCCCATCCAGCATTGCCTTCACGAGCCCTCGGTCGTCCTGGTGGACGTCCCCTTCGAACAGAAGGCCGACTCGCGTCGTCGGGTCATGTCCCAGCACCCGACGGATGGCGTCCGACTCGTAGGTGATCGCACCGTCCGGCCCAAGGATCGTGACGACGTCCGACGAGTTCTGGACGAGCGATCGGAACCGCGCCTCGCGTTGGCTCAGGTCCCCGGCCATGGTGTGCAGCTGCACGTTGAGCTCGCTCAGCGCCCGGTTCTGGAGGCCCATGCGTCGTGAGTAGCCGCCGAAGCCGAGCCAGAGCAGGGCGAGCAGCACGCTCCCCGCGCCGGCCGTGATCAGGAATACCTCGGCTCGCGAGCTGGCGACGCGCTGCTCGATCGGTGCGGCGTCGATGTACACCTCGAATACGCCAATCGACATTCCCGTCCGACGTGCCTCGAATCGGAACGTAGATCTCGAGGAACAGCCCCGGCAACGGTGCCGTGCGCTCTTCGAACTCATCGTCGGTGCCGAATGCGGCCTCGGTGCTGCCGCCGAATGCCGTCGAGAGATCATCGTCCATGTCCACCCTGACGCCGGTCAGGCTGGCCTCCGTGGAGTACATGATCCGCCCGTCGCGCGTGAAGACGTTGATGCGCCTCATGTCGCCGGAGGCCACCAGCCTGTCCAGCTGCGCGTCGACCTCGGCGTCGGGCACGGCGCCGAGGTTGAGGCTTCCCTCGGTCACGATCGGGTCGACGTAGCCGCGCACGATCGATTCGGCATTGTCGACCGCCGAATCGATGGCCGACTCGCGAAGCTGATCAGACGTCCTCGTGGCGATGGCGACGGCAAGCAGAAGAACGACCAGCGCGCTGCCGATGAGCACGGCGGATCGCAGGCTTGGGCGCGGGATGCTGCGGGCAAGGGCGGGCAGCGTGGGAATCCGATTCGACACGAAGACAGCCTGATCGAGTCGAGCTGCCGGCCGCCACGCATCCTTGGTACTACGTGGCGCGGCTCGAACGATTGGCCTATGGCGGTCCTGCATGCTCGCCACCACCATCAGGCAATGACCCGCCCCTTCCGCGCCAGTGCTGCCTGCCTCGTGCTCGTCGTCCTTGGTGGCTGCGCGTCGGCGGCGCCCGCGGCGCCCGTCACGTTCCAGCTGCGCGAGCTGAATGACTCAGGCGTCAGCGGTACGGTGACCATGACCACGATCGATGAGGGTCACACGCTCGTCGAGGTCGACGTCAAGGCGGCCGGTCATCCGAACATGCCGGCGCACATCCATCCGGGCACCTGTGCCGAGCTGGTCCCACAGCCGAAGTACGCACTGCAGAACGTGTTTGGTGGGCGCTCGAGCACCGCGGTGCCCGCGTCACTCGAGGAGCTCCTCTCGGGAGGCCAGGCGCTCAACATCCACTCGTCGAACGAGCACCTGGACCTCTACAGCGCGTGCGGCGAGCTCGGCTAGTCCTCCAGGCCTCCCGGACATTCGCTTCCTTGCCCATTGATGGCGGCCCCAGGGCCGGTGCATCCTTCAACGCATGAGGCCCATCCTTCCTGACGGCTGGCCCGGCCTGGTGGGAATCGCCGTTCTCGTTGCCGGATCGGCGCTCGCGGTGGGGACCCCGCGACTGTCCGACGTTGGCGGGCTGCCCGGCTCCCTCTTCTTCTTCGCCGATGACCGGGGTCCCGACCTGGCAGTGGCGGTCTCAGGAGTCGCGGCGATGAACCAGGAGGCGGATGCAGCTGCCGTCGCGCTCGGAGACGAAGGCTATGCCGAGCGGAGCCTGGCGATCGTCGGCACCTTCGCGAGCAACGATGACGCGCGACGCGCCGCCGCATCGCTCGCCAGTCGAGCTTCCCGCAAGGGTTCTGGTCGTCGACCGCATCCTCGTTGCCTTTGGACTCGTGCCCGACCCGGAGGACGATCCGATCCCCCTTGCGAACGAGCTCGCCGGGCTGGGCGCCGATCCCCTTGTCCAGGGCGACCGATACGGCGATGGCCAGATCGTCGTGGACGTCAGCTGTCGCGCCGCGGATCATGATGCCGCGAGGGCAATCGCCACCCTGCTCGCCCTGTATCCGGCCGCGGACCCATATGCGCGGCCGCCCTGGGTCGGGCCACCGTTGACCGGTGACGAGCTGCTGGCCCGCGAGACCTATCGGCGCTGGGTGGAGGGGTACGCGACCGCGTTCTCGGAGGACCCATGGATGATCGACTATGCCGAGCGGTTCCTCGCGGCCGACTCAGCCGCTGAGTACGCGGCACTCAACGTGGAGATGGAGGCTCACGTGCGGGAGCTCCAGCCCCGCGGAATCGATGGGGAAGTCCATCCGGGTGTGGCCGCGCTGCTGGCGGCACCGCCCGCCGGAACCGATCCAGCTGCGTACGAGGAGTGGCGGCGCGAGCTGAGCCAGTACATGGGGCCGCTGCCCACGTCGAGCGGCGGCCAGACCACGTGGCTCGACCAGCGCCAGGCGGCGTTCATCTCGGGTGCTCGCGCGGTCGACGACCGCGTCGACATCGGTTCGGTGATCTTCAACCGCTTCGAGCTGGGCTTTACCGGCCTGCTCGCCTACCTCGAGCAGGCAGGCTGCGACGACGTTCGCGTGCGGCTCACCGATTACGACGATGTCCGGCTGGACTGAGAGCAACCGTCAGAACGGCTTGACGATCATCAGCGCCAGGATGGTGAACAGCATCACCGTCATGAACATGCCACCGCGCGCCGCAAGGGAGGAGAGCGCAACGAACTCGGGCGGTGGTCCGGTCGCGCCGGGCGGTGGCGGTTGGTTGGTCAGCGCGATCATCTTCCTGATGATCGGCAGCTGCACGAAGTACGAAAAGCCGAGTGTGATGAGGAAGAGGACGATCGCCAGTCCGACCCAGAGCTGAACGAGCGGGTTGTAGCCCTTGGTGATGATCAGGCCAACGCCCATCAGGAAGACGAAGACCGCCCCAGGCTCGACCACCTTCTCGGTGATGAACTCGCTGACTCGAAGCGCGAAGTTGCCGTGCATCGGCTCCTTTGCCGCCTTTGCCGCAATGACCGGCATGGCGATTGTCGGGCCGAAGGCCACGATCACGCCCGCGACGTGGAGATAGAGAAAGAGCGTGCTCAACCACTCCATGGCATGACCGCTTGCTGCTGGTTCCGACGACAAAGCCTACGCATTGAGTCAACCGCTCGCGGTCGGCGCTAGGATGCACCGATGGAGCGCCCGAGGCTGACCGTCCGCACCGTGCCGCCGGGTGTCACCACACCGGACACGGTGCCCCTCGTGATCCCGGCCGATGCTCCCGCGCCGGGCCGGGTCCGACCCGTCGCCCCGCTCCGGCGCGAAGGTCCCGCCAAGCTGACGGGTGAGGCGAAGTACGCGGACGACCTCGTCTTTCCCGGCGCCTGGTTCGGAGCCACCATCCGATCGACGCAGCCCCACGCGCGCCTGCTGGGCATCGACCTTGGCGACGGGTTCGACTGGAAGCGCGTGGTCGTCGTCACCGCGGATGACATCCCCGGCGAGAACATCGTCAGCCTGATCGACGACGACCAGCCGGTGCTGGTGCCCATTGGCGGCGAGATCCGTCACCAGGCTGAAGCCTGCGCGTTGATCGCGGCCCCCGACCGGGCCACCCTGCGCGAGGCTCGACGTCATGTCGCCCTGCGCACCGAGCGCCTGCCGGCCGTGTTCGATCCGCTGGAATCGGAGCACGAGTTCGCCCACTACACGGTTGCACGCGGCGATGCCGCCTCGGCAATGGCCGGCGCCGAGCTGGTAATCGAAGGCACCTACCGGGTCGGCCACCAGGAGCAGCTCTACATCGAGAACCAGGCGATGATCGCCGTCCCGCGCGAGGACGGCGGGGTCACCGTCCACGGCTCCCTGCAGTGTCCGTACTACATCCACAAGGCGATGAAGCGGGCGCTCAAGATGGGCGACGAGCTGGCGGTCGTGGTGCAGGCCGAAACGGGCGGCGGCTTCGGCGGCAAGGAGGAGTACCCGTCGGTCATCGCGCTGCACGCGGCGCTGCTGGCGTTGAAGTGCCACAAGCCGGTGCGGATGATCTACGACCGCCACGAGGACATCAGCGCCACCACCAAACGGCACCCGGCAGTGGTGCGCTACCGGTCCGGCGTCTCGTCGACCGGTGAGCTGATCGCGCAGGAGATCGAGGTCATCATGGACGGCGGGGCCTACTGCACGCTGACGCCAGTGGTGCTCTCCCGCGGCGTGCTGCATGCCGGCGGTCCCTATCGGTGCGAGAACGTTCGCATCACCGGTCGTGCCATGGCGACCAACACTCCGCCGAACGGTGCGTTCCGCGGATTCGGCGCCCCGCAGACCGAGTTCGCTGCCGAGATGCAGATCAACCGCATCGCCGATGCGCTCGACGCATCCCCGCTCGACCTCCGCCGTCGCTGGGTCTACCGGGAGGGCGACGTGACGCCGACCGGCCAGGTGCTCCAGGAGAGCGTCGGCGGGATCGAGGTCCTGGAAGCCGCCGCGGCCGAATCGGGCTTCGACCGCGCTCACGCGCAGACCCGATCGATCCGCGAGGGCAGGACGGACGGCGCTCGGCTCGCCTCCGGCATCGGCATGGCGCTGGCCTGGCATGGTGCCGGCTTCACCGGCTCCGGCGAGGTCAAGCTGGCGTCGGTCGCATCGCTGGAGCTCACCGATGACGGCCGGATCAGGATCCTGACCGCGTCGACCGAGATGGGCCAGGGCACGAAGACGATCTTCCCGCAGCTTGTCGCCGATGCGCTCGGCGTCGAGTACGACGAGGTCGAGATCGCGCCACAGGACACCTCGATCGTGCCTGACTCCGGGCCGACGGTCGCGAGCCGCACCGCCATGGTGGTCGGCGGGCTCCTGCTCAAGGCCGCCGACCGGCTTCGCATCCAGGTCGAGGAGGCCACTGGTCGGCCGTTCGCGGAGTCCTATCGCGACGCTGGACCGCTGCGGATCGACGAGCAGTTCACCCCCTATCCCGGCGTTCCATTCGACGACAAGCAGTACACCGGCGACGCCTACCCTGCCTTCGGGTGGGCCGCGGCGGTGGCGAAGGTCGACGTCGACCTCGATACCGGCGAGGTCACGGTGCGGGAGTGCGTGAGCGCGGATGACATCGGGAAAGTCATCCACCCGATCCTGGCCGAGGGCCAGGTCGAGGGCGGGACGCTGCAGGCCATCGGCTATGCGACCATCGAGGAGATGAAGCTGGTCGACGGCCGTTACCTGAACGACCGGTTGGCCACCTACCTCATCCCGACCTCGCTCGACGCCCCGCGTATCACCGCGATCCTGGTCGAGAAGCCGTACTCGGGGGCTCCACACGGCGCCAAGGGAGTCGGCGAGCTGCCGATGGACGTCGGTGCGCCGGCGGTGGTCGCCGCCGTCCACGACGCGACCGGGGTATGGATCCACGATCTTCCTGCCACGCCGGAACGCATCATCGCCGCACTGACGGACGGCAAGCCGCCGGGCGCGCCGGGAGTGTCGCTCGAGCAGCCGGAGCCGAAGACGCCACCCATCGAAGTGCTCCCGCGCGGTGGCGACCGGATGCCCTTCCGCGCACCCACGGATGCCGGGGAGCCACGGTGACCAGGCGTGACGTTGCCGCCACGGCAACCATCGGCCAGGATCGGGCAAGACGTGCGGGTTTCTTGCCCTGGTTGTGCTCCCATCGCAAGCGGCGGCCCTTGAGGTGCCGACGCTTGGCCGTTACTTGCCGCGGGGGCAATGAGGCGGCTGAGCCCACGAGAAACGGCGGCCGGCTGCGGTGAGCTTCGAGTTCACCGTGAACGGCGAGCGGGTCGAGGTCGAGGCCACGGGTACCCGGCGGCTGCTCGACGTCCTGCGCGAGGACCTGGGTCTCACCGGCACCAAGGAAGGGTGCGGCGAGGGCGAGTGCGGCGCCTGCTCGGTGCTGATCGACGGCGCCGTGGTCGATGCCTGCCTGGTGCCCGTCAGCCAGGTGCAGCGCGCATCGATCAGCACGGTCGAAGGGCTGGCGGACGATGGCCACCTCGGCGTCCTGCAGCAGGCATTCCTGGAGGCGGGCGGGGCGCAGTGCGGCATATGCACTCCCGGCATGCTGATGGCGGGATACGCGTTCCTTGCCTCCGGAGCGGAGGCCAGCGACGAGAACATCCGCGAGGCGATCGCGGGCAACCTGTGCCGCTGCACCGGATACACCAAGATCATCGACGCCATCGCGCTGGCAGCCGAACGGAGTTCCCACCAGTGACCGAGACGACCGAGACCCTCGACCAGGCGCTGGACGACCATGACGTCACGCTGGCTTTGACGCCGGGGCAGGTCCTCCTGCTCGTCATCGGCGTCTATCTTCTGCTTCGCTTCATCCGCGGCCTCCGAGGCTGAGCCGATGCCGAACGCCATCGAACCGCCGTCCGAGTCGCCAACCCGCCTCCAGGCTGCTTACGCACTCCTGGCCGATGCGTCCGGCGTCGCCTGGCGGCCGCTGGCCGGCGGCACGGACCTGATGGTCCAGATGACCGGCGAGCTCGGCGAGCCGCCGGAGCGCGTGCTCGACATCTGGGCGCTCGACGAGCTGCGTGGCATCGCGGTCGAATCCGATGCGCTCGTCATCGGCGCGCTGACGACCTACACCGAGCTGCGCCAATCTCCCCTGGTCGCCGAGTTCTTGCCCGCGCTCGAGGAAGCCGCGGCGACCATCGGGGCGGCGCAGATCCAGAATCGCGGAACGATTGGTGGCAACATCGCCAATGCCTCCCCCGCCGGCGACACGCTCCCCGTGCTGCTTGCGCTCGGTGCCGAGATCGTCCTCGGCTCTGCCACCGGTGAACGACCTGTCCCGGCAGACGAGTTCTGGACCGGGTATCGGGCGACGGCGCGCAGGCCGGACGAGCTCGTGGTGCGAATCCGCATCCCGCTCGCCTCCGATCGCACGGTCAGGTTCCGCAAGATCGGCACCCGGCGCGCGCAGGCGATCAGCAAGGTGGTCATGGCGCTCGCCTGGCGTTCGACCGCCGATGACGGCCCCTGGACCGACGTGAGGCTCGCCCTCGGCTCGGTCGCCGCGACGACGATCCGCGCGACAGGCGCCGAGGCCGTGCTCGACGGTGCCCGACCGACCCGCGAGACCGCCGATGCGGCAGCCGCCGCGCTGACAGCCGAGCTCCAGCCGATCGACGACGTTCGCTCCACCGCCGAGTACCGCAGGACCGTGGCTGGCCGGGTCCTGCATCGGCTCATCCGCGATGTTGGTGGGTGGTGAGGTGACCTCCGAACACATGCCGTCCGGGACGGTCAGCCTGCTTTTCACCGACATCGCCGGGTCGACTCGACTGCTGGAAGAGCTCGGGGACGCGTACGCAACCTTGCTGAGCGATCACCACCGGCTGGTGAGCGAAGCCATCACCAGGCACGGGGGCAGTCACGTCGACGCCGCCGGAGACGGCCTTTTCGTCTCGTTCCCGACCGCCAGGGCGGCGCTGCTCGCCAGCATCGACGCGCAGCGAGCCATCGGCAGCCACCGATGGCCGGAGGCGGCCGACGTGCGGGTGCGCATGGGCCTGCACACCGGCGAGCCGATGAGTGCCGCGTCCGGCTACGTCGGAATCGACGTCCACCGGGCAGCACGGATCTGCGCCGCGGGCCACGGAGGCCAGATCCTGGTTTCGGAGGCGGCACATGCCCTGCTCGGCAGCGCGCTGCCGGACGGCGTGAGCTTCCGGGACCTCGGGGCGCATCGGCTCAAGGACCTGGCGGCGCCGATTCGGCTGTACCAGGTCCTCGCACCGGAGCTGGCCGACGACTTTCCGTCGGTCCGATCGCTTGACACGCTCCCGAACAACCTGCCCCACCAGCTGTCCACCTTCGTAGGTCGCACGCAGGAGATCGCCGACGCGGAAGCCCGCCTGGCCACGACCTCGATCCTCACCCTGACGGGGCCTGGCGGCGTCGGGAAGACCCGGCTCGCCCTCGAGGTCGGGGCGCAGGTGGTGGACGCCTTTCCGGATGGCGTCTGGTTCGTCGAGCTCGGCACCCTTGACGACGGGACCCTGATCGGCGACACGATCGCATCGGCACTCGAGCTGAAGCATGCGAATGCAGGCGCCACACCGGTCCTGGTCGAGGCCCTCTCCGAACGACGAATGCTCATGATCCTGGACAACTGCGAGCACCTGCTCGATCCGATTGTCGAGATTGCCGATGCGCTCCTGCGGCGTTGCAAGGACCTGCGCATCATCGCCACCAGCCGCGAGGCGCTTGGCATGGCCGGCGAGGCCCTCATGCCGGTGCCGTCGATGTCACTGCCCGAACCGGGAGGCGCGGACTCGCCGGAGGGTCTCGAGCATCTCGCCACGTGCGATGCCGTGCGCCTCTTCCTCGATCGCGGGCGCTCCGTGATGCCCGGGTTCGGGCTGACCGAGGAGAACGCGGACGCGATCGCGCAGATCTGCCTGCGGCTGGATGGGATCCCCCTGGCCGTCGAGCTCGCCGCCGCGCGGGTGCGCTCCCTGCCGCCGCATCAGATCGCCACACGGCTCGATCACCGATTCCGGCTCCTCACCGGCGGCAGCCGCACGGCGCTGCCTCGGCACCGAACGCTACGTGCCGCCATGGACTGGAGCTTCGACATGCTCCCGGAGGCCGAGCAGGCTCTGCTACCGCGGCTTTCCGCGTTCGCCGGTTCCTTCTCCCTCGATGCGGCGGAGGCGGTCGCCAGCGGTGGCCCGGTGGACCGTGACGAGATGATCGACCTGCTGGCGAGGCTGATCGACAAGTCGCTGCTCATTGCGGACGAGGGGTCGGCCGAGGCGAGGTATCGCATGCTCGAAACGATCCGCGACTATGCGCAGGAACGCCTGGTCGAGTCCGGGGACGCGCCGACGATCTATGCCCATCACCGCGACTGGTTCGTGGAGCTCGTCCAGCAGGCGCGACCCGGGTTCTTCACAGGAGCTGAGCAGGCGCAATGGCTGGCCCGCCTGTCCGAGGACCACGACAACCTCCGCGCGGCGCTGCGCTGGAGCGACGAGGATCCGGACGGAGCCAGCGCCGAGCTGAGCCTGGCTTCCGGCCTCTGGCGCTTCTGGGAGATCCGCGGCCATCTCGCGGAGGGGAGTGGCTGGCTGGAACGGGCACTCGCTCGCACCGGCGGCGAGATCTCGGCACGCCGAGCCAGCGGGCTGACCGGAGCCGGAATCCTTGCCTCGCTGCGTGGCGATCACGCCGGTGCCGTCGCCGCTCACGAGGCGAGCCTGCTTCTGCATCGCGAGCTCGGGAACCCACTCGCCGTCGCGGCGGCATGCAACAACGTGGCCAATGCCGCCATCGAGCAGGGCAACTTCGCGCGCGCGCGGGAGCTGTACCGCGAGGGCATCGAGTTGACGCGCGCCGCCGGCGACCAGCAGAGCGTCGGCTTCAGCCTGCTCAATCTCGCCGACCTGACTGCTCGACAGGGTGATGTCGCGGAAGCGGACAAGCTCTACGCCGAAAGCATCGCGACATTCGAGGGCATTGGGGACCAGTGGGGCGTGGCGCAGGCGACTTCACGACTGGCGCTCGTGAGCCGGCGGCGTGGCGACCTTGCCGCTGCCCGGGCACGATACAACGAGGCGATGGAGCTCTATCGCCGCCTCGGGGACCGGCGCGCGGAGGCGCGGATGCTTGCCGGCCTCGGGGACGTTGCCGCACACGAGGGTGACCCGGCGGCCGCTGCGGCGGTGTACCGGGAGAGTCTCTCCCTGCGCAGCCAGCTCGGCGACCGCATCGGCGTCGCATCCATGTTCGAGCGTCTTGCCGGCGTGGCAGACGCACAACCGGAGCGGGCGGCGCGCCTGATCGGCATGGCGATCGCGCTCCGAGAATCGATCGGGGCGCCCCTCACACCGGCCGCGGCGGCAGAGCTCGACCAGTTCCTGGCGGGTCTCCGGCAGTCACTCGGTCCCGACGTGCTCCAGCGCGTCATGGCCGAAGGGCGACAGGCATCTCCGCAGGCGGCGGTCGCCTACGCCTCGAAGAGCGAGGGCGTCAACCCCCCTCGGTGACCGCCAGCAATCGGTCGGCGGTGAGCCCGTGGGCCTCGCGATGCACGTCCTCGGCCGCCTGTGCGCTCGGCGCGTCGACCAGGCAGAAGACCTTGCCGGTCGCCTCGTCGAACCAGTAGCGGAGGTAGCTGACCCCGTGCGCCGGGCCGACCTCGACGTCGCGGGCGTGCGCCTGCGCGAGCGCTTCGGCGGTGAGCCCTGGAATGTGTTCGTGCTCGTCCAGGAAGAGTGGCATACCGTTGCCTCGCAGCGTGGTCGTTATGATCCCCCGTCGCGCATCATACGGGCATGTCGCAACGAACGGGCGTCGCCCGCATGACGCCCAAAGCGTCCTCCACGCGTCTCAGGTGGCAGGCATGACGGATCTGCCGTCCCGCAGGTCGGCGGTGCCGGCCGCGGTGGCCGTGTTCGGTACCGCGGCCGAGTTCCGGGAATGGCTCGAGACGCATCACGCCGGACGCCACCGAGCTGTGGGTCGGCTACTACAAGAAGGGCGTGCCGAAGACGTCGATGAGCTACAAGGAGTCGGTCGACCTCGGGCTCTGCTTCGGCTGGATCGACGGCCTCACGCGGCGGATCGACGACGAGGTGTACGCGATTCGCTTCACGCCGCGCACGAAGCGGAGCACCTGGAGCGCGGTGAACGTGGCCCGCATGGGCGAGCTGATCGCCGCCGGACTCGCGCACCCCGCCGGGATCCGTGCCTTCGAGGCGCGGACCGCGGAGAACACCGGCATCTACTCCTACGAGAACCGCCCCGCGGACCTGCCGGACGCCTACCTGGCGCGCCTCAAGGCCAATGAGGCCGCCTGGAGCTGGTGGCAGGCACAACGGCCGGGATATCGACGCGTCGCGACCTGGTGGGTCGTATCGGCCAAGCAGGAGGCGACACGCGATCGGCGGTTGGCCACGCTGATCGAGGACTGTGCGGCCGGTCGCATGATCAAGTCGCAGCTGTACGGCAAGCCGAAGGATGCAGACCGATGATCGACGTGCCGTCGACATGAGCATCGTCGTCGACTGACCGATCGGAAGACCTGCTCGGTGTCATCCACCCGACACGATCGATGTATGCCTCGGCCCTTGGCCGCGATGAGATCGAGGACTATGCTGCCGTGCGGAAGTGCCGCCGCCAGCCTCGCCGAGAACCGAGCCCGGCAGGACGGCACGGAGGGCTCATGGCACGCGCAATTGACCCGCATCGCACCACGATCGAGGAGCGGCTCCGCACCGAGCCGACGGTCTGGTTGAGCTCCACGCGTCCCGACGGCCGCCCGCACGTGGTGCCGGTCTGGTTCAACTGGGATGGCAGGGTCTTCGACCTGTTCAGCAAGCCGAACGCCCAGAAGGTTCGCAACCTGCGCGAGCACCCCGATGTGATGCTGGCCGTCGGTCAGCCGAACGAGGAGTTCGACGTTGAGCTGGTGGAGGGAAGGGCCGCCATCATCGCCAGCCCGACCGCCGAGGTGATCCCGCCGACGATGTTCGAGAAGTACGCGGACCTGATGGCCCGCGCGGCGCTGGACACCGCATACCTTCGTGAGCACGTACTCGCAGCCGGTGCAGATCACCCCGACCCGCTTCCTCGGCTACGGCGGCAAGGGCTGGACCGATCCCGCCCTGAATCCGGACGGCGACCAGGACGTCGAGGGCCACCTCAGCCTCTCCGGCCTCGGATCGGCCTGGACCGATGCCCAGCAGGCGATGGTCGCCGAGATCGCCCGCGTTGCCCGCCTGGCCCGACGCCGCCCCGAGCTCCTCGCCCTCGAGGACTGACTCCGGCGGCGCCGCGCAGCCGATGACCCGCCCCACGGGTCAAACGGGCTGGATGAACATCCAGCGGTGGCCTTCGAGATCCTCTGCCCGGTACAGGCGCCCGAACGACTCATCCTGGATCCCCGAGAGCAATCGGGCGCCCGCCTCCTGCGCGCGGGCATAGTGCGCGTCGACATCGTCGATCTCGACCTGGACGCCGTCGATGACCCACGGGACGCGCGACCACCGTGCGGCCGCCTCGCATTCTTCACGATGGTGCTTCGGGCTCCGGTAGTCGGGCGTCGGCGACGCGAGCATGATCAGTCCCTCCCCGCCTCCAGCTGCGCGTGACCGATCGTCCCGCCTTCATCGGTGTAGCGCTGATCCGGCTGCTCTCGAAATCCGAACGCACGCTCCAGCCACGCGATCGCGGCCGCCGGATCCTCGTACGCGAGCATCGGCACCACCGCGGTCCTTCGAGCCTGTGCCATCTCGGTCACCTCCGACATATGCCGTGCATTGAGCGTGCCGCCGCTATCGTGATTCCATTGACCGATGCCACAATCAGGCCCTCATGACTGAACCACGCTCCGACAGCGGTCGCAGGCCGCGCAACCACGAATGAGCATCGTCCACGCCGGCCCGCTCGAGGCCATGGTTGGCGATCCCGACGACCATCGTCCGGCATCCCGCTGGGGACTCAAGGTCGACCCCGGGGACGAACGAGGCCGCGTCGAGACGCTCGCGATCATCACCGAGGAGATCGCGCCCGGCGACGGCATCCCGCTCCACACCCACGACGTCGACGAGGCGATCACGATCCTGGTCGGGCTTGCCGACACGCGCCTTGGCGACGAGTCGCGGCGCGTCGGACCCGGAACGGTGATCTTCATCCCGGCCGGCGTCCCGCACGGAACGGCGAACGCCGGCCCCGAACCGCTGCAGATCCACGCCGTCTTTCCAGCCATGAGTCATCGAGATCGCGATGCTCGAGCGCAACCCTGCTCCCGGCACGGAGGATGACGCGCCCCGTCGCAGCCGCTACGACCTGCGCACGGGCGCATTCGAACCACTCACGTGACCGACCAGAATGCAGGCGTGACCAACGCGCCTGCCGGGATCCAGCTCACCCGCGCCACCGATCACATGGCACAGGTCCTGACGCCCGAGGCGCTCGCGTTCGTCGCGGATCTCCATCGGTCCTTCAATCCGCGCCGGCTGGAGCTGCTCGGGAAGCGAGCGGAGCGCCAGGCGAGATTCGACGCCGGCGAGCTGCCCGACTTCCTGGCCGAGACCGCATCGGTCCGCGAGGACGGCTCCTGGCGGGTGGCGACGGCCCCGGCCGACCTGGACGACCGTCGTGTCGAGATCACCGGCCCGGCAGAGCCCAAGATGATGATCAATGCGCTCAACAGCGGCGCGAAGGTCTTCATGTGCGACTTCGAGGATGCACTCTCCCCCACCTGGGAGAACGTCGTCACCGGCCAATGGGCGGTCTCGGAGGCGGTCCGTCGGCGCCTCACCTTCGAGACCGATGACAAGGCGTACGCCCTCGACGAATCGATCGCCACCCTCGTCATCCGGCCACGTGGCTGGCACCTCCACGAGGCCCATGTGCTGGTCGACGGTGAGCCGATCAGCGCAAGCCTGTTCGACTTCGGGCTCATCCTCTTCCACAACGCCGCCGAGCAGCTGCGCCGCGGCTCCGGCCCGTACTTCTACCTCCCGAAGCTCGAGTCGCACCTCGAGGCACGGCTGTGGAACGACGTCTTCGTCCACGCCCAGGACCGGCTCGGCATTCCGCAGGGCTCCATCCGCGCCACCGTCCTCATCGAGACGATCCTGGCCGCCTTCGAGATGGAGGAGGTCCTGTGGGAGCTGCGCGAGCACTCCGCGGGCCTCAACGCCGGCCGCTGGGACTACATTTTCAGCCTGATCAAGAAGTTCCGGTCGCGCGGCGACATGACGCTGCCGGATCGGTCGGCGATCACGATGACCGTCCCCTTCATGCGCGCCTACACCGAGCTGTTGGTGCGGACGTGCCATCGGCGAGGCGCCCACGCGATGGGCGGCATGGCCGCCTTCATCCCCTCACGCCGCGACCCCGAGGTCAACGAGAAGGCGCTCAAGCGGGTCCGCGAGGACAAGGAGCGCGAGTCATCGGACGGCTTCGACGGCACCTGGGTCGCCCATCCCGACCTCGTGCCCGTGGCCGGCGAGGTCTTCGATGCGGTCCTCGGTTCCAGGCCGAACCAGAAGGATCGACTGCGAGCGGAGGTCGAGGTCACGGCCCGCGACCTGGTCGACGTTCGTATTCCCGGCAGTCGCGTTACCGAGCGTGGGGTGCGGGCCAACGTCTCGATCGGCCTCTCGTATCTCGCATCGTGGCTGGCGGGCAACGGCGCCGCCGCCATCAACAACCTGATGGAGGACGCCGCCACGGCGGAGATCAGCCGCTCGCAGCTGTGGCAATGGCGAACGCATGCCTCTGCGCTCGACGACGGCAAGCCGATGACGGCCGAGCGCTACGCAACGATCCGCGACGAGGAGCTCGCCACTCTCCGCTCCTCGCTCCCCGACTTCCCATGGGCCGATGCCGCGACCCTCCTCGACGAGCTCGTGCTGTCCGATGAGTTCGCGGAGTTCCTGACGCTTGGCGCCTATGCGAGGCTCGCGTAGCTTCCCGCTCGAGGCTTCACTCAGCCGGCCTGGCACCGGCTCGTCGGATCGGTATCACCTCCGCGAGCATGGGCGGGCGCGGCATCGTTGCTGTCACGTTGGCCCAGGTGGCGACCGGTGCGGGATACCCGAGGCGATGCCCCTGCCCGAGCGTTACGCCAAGGCGTTGAACGGTGTCCTGCTCGGCTTGCGTCTCGATTCCCTCGGCCAGGACCAGCGCCCCGGATGCCTCGGCGAAGTGGAGGAAGCCAACGATGAGGGCCTGCCGTGACACGTCCGCGTTCACCCCACGTATCAGGGAGGCGTCGATCTTGACGATGTCGGGGCGTAGATCGACCAGGTGCTGGAAGTTCGCGACTCCGGCCCCGGCGTCATCGACGGCAAGGCGAACGTCAGGCCCGAATGTGCGCATGGCCTCGTGGAGCGGCGCGTAGTCCCTGATGATCTCGTGCTCCGTGATCTCCAGCACGATCGACCTCGTACGGAGTCGAAGGATTGCCGCGAGGGTGGCGCACTCGCCAAGGAACGCCGGCGAGACGTTGAGGCTCAGCCAATCGTTCTGTGGAAGACGGACGGCATCCCCGACGGCCGCAGCCAGGGTCGCTGCTTCGAGCTCGGGACCCAGGCCAACGCGAGCGGCATCGGCGAACAATCGGTCCGGAGCGTCCCCTGCCGCGAACCTCGTGAGCGCCTCGAAGCCCACCGTGAGGCCGGTCTGGAGATCGACGATCGGCTGAAAGACGGGGTGGAACGCGCCGGTCGAGATGATGTCGGCGATGCGGCCTCTGGTGGAGCTGAGCGTGCGCCGAGCGACGAGTGAGGGGGCGAGGATGGCGCCGGCCACCGATGCGGCCTCGCCAACGGAGGGCAAATCTGCCACGAGGTGGATCGCCTGGTCGCGGTCGGTCGTTGCGATGCCGATGAGCCCAACGACCTCTTCCCCCGAGAGTATCGGCGCGTAGACCTGCCCCTGCATGCCGTGCTGGATCGCTCGTTCATCCTCGGCCTCCGGCCGGGGATGGTCGACCCACAGCTCGCCCCACGCACCATGCTGCGATCGCTCCAGGAGATAGCGCGCGCGTGCTGGGGGCAGGATCTCGCCCGATGTGATGTGAACCGCCTCACCACCGGAGGCAGCGAGGACGAGGAGCCCATCGTCCGTCGCCTCGAGGACAGCAACCACATCGACCAGGGGGAGGTCGATCAATGCCCTGGCGATGCCGGCCGCCGTCGCCTCGGGCGTGGCCTCGGCGCGCAGGACGCGCAGTGCAGCCACGAGCGAAAGTCGCGAGGTCGTCACTCGCAGCTGACGCTCGGTCAGCTCGCGCGTGGCCTTCAGGGAGTTCCTTGCGGAGATTGCGAAATCCGAGAGTCCCGCCAGCACCAACACCAGCACGCCGATGTGGATTGCATCTCTGAAGATCGTTCCCGGCAGTCCCGCGATCGCCGGCTCGCGATCAGCCAGCTGGTCGAAGATGAGGATCACGGCGGCAGATCCGACCGCGGCGGCGCCGACGAGCGTGAACGCCCTGCGCGGCACGTGCGGCAGGACGAGGATGACCGCCACGACGGGCAAGAGCGCGGTGGCTTGCGCGACACCCGGGATCATGAGCGAGCCGACGGCTCCGAACAGGGTGAGGCTGATCGCCAGGGCGGCGCGTGCCCGCACCGGCCGACCCGCGTGACTCTGCCGCCAGGCGACCGTGACTCCGACGGCGAACGCGGCGGTGGACAACGCAGCCGTCGCGAAGGCCGCTTCATTCAGTACGGCCGCGGCCCCGCCTTCGAGAGCGGCCGCAAGGACGGTGAGCAGGAGCAGGGCCGGGAAGAAGTTCGCCAGGCTATCGCGTTGCACCGGCTCGCCCGCCCCATCAGCTGGAGCTCCTTTGGTGATCTCGGCGATGGACGGGGCGTCCGTAGCCCCTCTTCCGTTCATGACGATTCACAATGCGGCCACGGGCGTCATTGGCCTATAGGACGGATTGCTTGTTTGCCGCGACGTTCCTGACGCTGGGCGCCTACGCGACCCTTCCGTCACGCTCCGGGCGAGCGAACCAGAGGAGACAGTCGCCGTCCAGACCGGCCGGCTGCTCGTCCCAATGCAGCGTCGTGATGCCGAGCAACGGAACGTGCTGGTCGATCGCGCCCGCCAGATCGCTCGCGAGCGGCGTCACGCTGCCGTCCATGGCAACGACATTCGCGACGTTCACGACGATCCAGCCACCCGGCCGCAGCAGCGCCACCGCCTGGCCGAAGATGGCGCCCAGTTCGCCCAGGTAGGCGGCGTAATCGCCGTCAGCGGTCGCGTAGCCGGTGAGAGGGTTCTCAGGGTGATTCGCGCCCGCCATGTACGGAGGCGAGGTCAGCACGAGATCCACGGGTGGGTCCACCAGACGCGAGAGCTCCCGGGCATCGCCCAGGATCAGCCTCCCGCTCCCGGCGGTTCGACGTCGAGCGATCTCCAGGTGCTCCGGCACGAGCTCGATGCCGATCGCCCGCCGACCCATCCTCTCGGCAACCGCCACCGTGGTGCCGTAGCCAACGAAAGGATCGAGGACGACGTCGCCCGGCTTCGAGGCGTGAGCGATCACGGACGTTGCCAGTGCCTCGGTGAAGTGGATGTCGTCCTCCGTGCCCTCTGGTCGCTCGGCAGCGACGTCGGAGGCACGCAACACGAGCGGCGGAATCACTCCGGCAGTCTAGGGGTGTGTTGAGTTTGCCCCGCTGCTGCGTGCACCTTCGCCGATGAGACTCGCCCTTTCAGGCGGTCATAGTTGCCGATCACACCGATGACACAAGGAGAGATCCGATGCTCAGCGGCAACCACGCGTTCTCCGGCTACTCGACCGACGACATCCCCGCGGCGAAGCAGTTCTACCAGGGGACGCTCGGGCTGGACGTCACCGAGGAGAACGGGATGCTCAGCCTGAAGTTTCCCGGCGGCCACACCGTGCTGATCTACCCGAAGGGCGACGCCCACGAGCCGGCCACGTTCACGGTCCTCAACTTCCAGGTCGACGATATCGAGGCGACCGTCGACAAGCTCGTCGCGTCCGGCGTGACGTTCGAGAGGTACGCCGAGATGGCGAACCAGGACGAGCACGGGATCGCGCGTGACGAATACGGGCCGCCCATCGCCTGGTTCAAGGATCCGGCCGGCAACATCCTGTCGGTGCTCGAGGACACGTAGCTCCGGGTCTTGCGCATCGTGTCATCGTCGGATGATGCGATGCCGGGAACTCCTCGCCGTGCTGGTGCTCGCCGGCTGTGCCGCGCCGCCGGCAGTCACGTCCCGCCCTACGACCCAGGAGACTCCGCGAGCCAGCACCTCCGCTGAGGCGTCGCCGACCCCTTCCCATTCACCGGCAGCGTCTCTGCAGGCCGCCACCACACTCACGGCAGCCGATCTGCGCGCCGCGGTGCGCGTTTCCGACATTCGAGCCCATCTGGCGGAGCTCCAGCGGATCGCCGATGCCAACGGTGGCAACCGCGCAACGGGTACGCCGGGCTTCGACGCGTCGGTCGACTACGTCGCCAATCGGCTGACGGAAGCCGGATACGAGGTGACCCGGCAGGCCTTCACCGTTGGCAACGTCTGCGAGCGTGAACCTCGTCGCCGAACGAGCCGGCTCAGACTCCGAGGTCATCATGGTCGGCGCGCACCTCGACTCCGTGCCGGCCGGCCCCGGGATCAACGACAACGGATCGGGCGTCGCGACGCTGCTCGTCATCGCGGAGCGGCTCGCCGAGCTTCCCGCCCCGCGCCGGACGGTCCGCATCGCGTTCTGGGGCGCCGAGGAGGGCGGTCCACACGGCTCGCGCGCCTCCGTGGACGCACTCTCAGCGGACGAGCGGGCGCGGATCATCGCCTACCTGAACTTCGACATGCTCGGCTCCCCCAACCCTGTCAGGTTCGTCTACGCCGAGGAATCGGCCGCCGCGGGCTCGGAGGCGCTCACGGAGCTCTTCACGACGTACTTCGACGCCGCCGGGCTTGCCTGGGAGCCGATCGACCTCGAGGGCGACTCGGACCACGGCGCGTTCGTCGACGCCGGCATCCCCACCGGCGGGCTGTTCAGCGGAGGCATCGAACCGAAGACCGATGCACAGGCCGCGGCCTTCGGGGGAGCTGCCGGCGATCCGGCCGACGCGTGCAGCCACCGGGCCTGCGACACGATCGACAACATCGACGACGCCATCCTCGACGGGATGGCCGATGCAATCGCCCATGCCGTCGCCACCCTGGCCGAGCTGAGGCTCAGCGAGCCTTCGTGAGCGTCCTGGGCAGCTTGCGCAGCGTCGCGTCCACATCCCCGAGGTAGGACCGATAGATCGGCTCAAGGTCCGCATCGGTGGCTGCATCCAGGTGCCGAAGCAGCCCGCGGGCGGTGACCATGCCGTATCGGTTCGCAGCCACCCAGTCGCGCATGGCGGCGAAGAACGCGTCGTCCCCCATCGCGGCGCGGATGACGTTCAGGAATTCGGACGTCCGGTAGAACACGGCGTTGAAGTAGCCGTCACAGCTGCTCCAGTCGCCGCCGGTGGTCGGCCCGGCCTCCCAGGCGAAGACGGAGCTGTCGATCGGGCGCGTCGAGCACTGGTTCGGGCCGATGCCCATCAGGTATCGAGCGCTGAAGTCGGCGAAGCCCTCGTCCAGCCACGGTTCACGCTGCTGGTCGTTGCCAAGCTGGGCGTAGAACCACTGGTGCGCCACCTCGTGGAAGACGACGTAGGTGTCGGTCACCTTGCCCCGTGTGAGGTGAATGGCACGCGGGTACTCCATGCTGAAGCCACCGCCTGCACCGACCTCGGCCAGCACGAGATCCGGCCACGGATAGGCGCCGAAGGCGTCGCCAAGGCCGATGAGCGCGGTGCGCGCCAGATCGGCGGTGGCGGCGCCGGACACGGTCTCGGTATAGACACGGATGGCGATCCCATCCGCATCCGCCTCGGTGAGCTGGAAGCGCGGGTTCACGACGAAGCTGAAGTCACGCACGTTGGTGACCTCGCAGGTCCACGCGGTTCCGGTCGTCTCCGGAGCCGCGACGAGGCCCGGGCAGGCCACGGCGTTTCGTGTCAGCGCGGTCGTCGTCTCGAGCTCAAGGCGAATGGCGTCGGCGTTGAACGAGATCTGCGGATCGCCCAGTCCGTAGACCTCGTGCGCGACCGATACGATCGGGAACCACTGTCCGAAGCTGATCACCCCGTTCTGGTTGTTGAGACGCGCGCTGAACGCATCGGGGCTGGTCCCCACGTTGAGCGCGAACGACAGGCCGATCTCGACGCTCTCGCCGCCGCCCAGCGCGTCGAGCGGCACGCGCAGGTTGATGGTCGTCGTCCACTCGACCGCAACGGGCTGCCCATCGACGGTGACAGTGTCGCCCATCTCCAGGTAGCCGAGCGCGCGCGGAATGACGGACAGGTTGACGTGGTCGATCGCCCGCGTGGATCGATTGGTGAGATACAGCCGCTCGACGGCATCCAGCCTCCCGCCGGCGACGTCGAGCGTGGCGGCGATCTCGTAGCGCTGTGAGAAGTTGGTGGTCGTGGCCGCCGCTGCCGGATGCGCGCCGATTGCCGCGGCGCCGAGCGCCACGGCCACGGCCAGAGTGATCGAACGGCGGGTCGGCATTGGTCCATGTTGCCGAGGCAACGATCGCCTGTCATCCTCCGTCACACGCCCATGAACTCCAAGCCTCCGCGCCGCATGGATCGGCGCTGGCCGCTCGCCACGATGGCGCTGGTCATCCTCTTCGTCAGCGGCTTCACCATCGTCCGGGCCGACGTGCTCGGCATGGGCGAGCGCTTCGATCGGTGGGCGACGCGCGTGGCGGCCATCATCGACCCGCCGCCCGATCGGTCCACCGTGCCCCAGGTGGTCGTGACGCCCGCGCCGAGCCCCACTGCCACACCGCGGCCGACCCCGACGCCGACCGGCGCACCGTCCGCGACGCCGTCGCCCACGCCCCTCGTCCGTGCTCCGGTCGACGTGGCGCTCATCTCGGATCACGCCGGGGTGTTCGCATCGCAGAACACGAACAAGGACTGCGCCGCGGCGGGCACCCAGATGGTGCTGACGATCCTCGGCCTCGGCAACACGTCGTGGGAGTTCCAGGAGGAGCTCAAGCACCGCATCGGCGAATGGGAGTCGTCCAGCGACAGCTACGACGGTGGCTGGGGGCCCGGTGCCGTGGGCCTGGCCCTCGCCGCTTACGGAGCGCCCGGATACGAGATCCGCGTGTATGACTCCCATCTCGACGCGCTGCGCGGCGCCGCGACCGCCCTCTCTGCGACGAGCAAGCCGGTGGTCCTCTTCCCGTGGTGGGGCGCCCACACCTGGGTCATGACGGGCTATCGCGCCGACGCGGATCCACTCCTCTTCGCGGACGCGAACGTGAGCGGCCTCTACATCCTCGATCCGTGGTATCCGCGCTTCTCGACGATCTGGGGCCAGTCAGATGGCCCGGGCAACTTCGAGACGCTCGCCGAGATGGAGCGCAACTGGCCCGTCTACGCCGGGCCACCCGGCTACGAGGCGGTCGGGCCGGGCTGGACGCGTCCCGAGGGCTACTACCCCGATCGCGACGGCAGGTACGTCATCCTGGTCCCGACCTCCTAGCCACCTGCATCGTGGGTCGGTCGGCCCGCGATGGGAATCCGCGCAGCCGTACGACCAGGATCATCGCCAGCAGCACGACTTTCGAGGCCTGGCCGATCGCGAACCCAAGCGGCAGAGCCAGGATCCCGTTACTTGGCAGCAGCACGATCGTGGCGGCCATTGTGATCTCGAGCCCCGCGATGGAAGCGAGGGACTGGAGGAGTGTCTGCCGGGTCGCGAAGATCGCCCGGCTGAGGAGGTGAGCGGCGCTCTCGAACGGTACGGAGAGCGCGAATGCACCGAGGACTGCCGCTGTACGTGCCACCTCGTCCGCGCCGAACTCCCCGCCGCCCAGCAGGATGCCGATGCCGAGCTCCCCCAGCACGACCATCACCAGCGCGGCAACGACCGTAAGGCCGACGATGCTCACGAGGTTCGTTCCGAACAGTCGGAGATAGCCGTGTCGGTCACCGCGCGCGTAGGCCGCCGACAATGCGGGGAACGCGGCGATTGCGAAGGCAACACCGAACAGGCTTACCGGCAGACTCTGGAAGTTCCGAGCATAGTTGAAGATGCTCAGGCTGCCCGCCGCGAGGCCCGAGGCCACGTTCGTGAAGAAGAGGAAGGCGACCGGCTCGACCGGCTGGCTGGCCAGCTTCGGAATCGTGAGGCGAATGAACTCGCGCACCGAGGAGCGCGGCGCGCTCCACCCGAGCCGGATCCGGAACGAGCTTCCGCGGAGGCCGACGAATCGGCTGCCGAGGTGCACCGCCGCCCCGAGGATCGCACCGATGGCGGCGCCGAAGATGCCGAGGCTGCCACTCAGCGTGACGGTTCCAGCCACGATCCCGGCGTTGTAGAGGAGCGGTGCCAGCCCGTACCAGAAGAAGCGCTGCTCGGCGAGGAGCACCTGGCCGAGGGTCAACGAGGCGGCGAACAACACCTGGGTGACAAGCATGACCTGAAACAACCCAACATAGAGATCACGCTGCTCGCCAACGAAGCCCGGGGCGATCCAGCTTGTAAAGGCTTCGGCGAAGACGAACAGCACGAGCGACCCGATGCCCATCACTCCGACGCCCAGGGTCAGGATCGTTCGACCGAACCGGTTGGCTTCCTCCGGGTCGGCGTTCGTCGCCCGGAGCTTGACGAAGATGGGGATGAAGGCGGCCGCCAAACCCGCCTCCACGAGGACGTCGAACAGGAGCTCGGGCAGGACGAACGCGGCGTTGTAGGCATCGAGCTCCGGGCCGGCTCCGAATGTCTGCGCGAAGATCCGGTCGCGCACGAGCCCCATCAGGTAGCTCGCGAAGATCAGCGCCGAGAGCAGCGCAGCCCCTTCCGGCACGAAGCGAGTGATGGATGACCGGGCCCGGCGAATCACCGTTCCGGAAAAACGTCACGCAGCCAGGCGATGTGGGAGCGGTGCTCCGCCTCGTGCTGGAGCACGTGGTGCAGCACCCAGTTGGGCGCCACGTCGTAGGCCTCGAGCGAGCGGACTCGGTGGAAGTCCGCGTTCGTCATCGGCTTCAGCTGGTCGAGGGTCCAGCCACGCACCGTCGCGAGCCGCTCCCGATGCTCGTCGAGCGTCTGACCGTCGATTCGCGAGAGGCGTCGGGCCCCACCGTTGCCTGGCCCTTCACGGTCCGGCCAGGGCAGCACGCCCGCCAGCTCGATCGGCTCGTCGTCGCTCTCGAGGATCTCTTCCGCGACCCACGCCGCCTCGATCAGGGCGATGTGATAGAGCAGCGTCCCGATGCTATTGAGTGGCGCATCGGGGTACCAGTCCACCATGTCATGCGTGACCCGTTCCAGCTCCTTGAGCGTGTCCGCGCGACCTTCCTCCAGCGCGGCGAGCCAGAGCCCCACCTCCGGGTCGTCACCGAGAGGCGCCAGGACGAGCCGGCTTCGGGCCCGCTCCCCCATCAGCCGCAGTCCAGCGTCGTCATCGGCACGAAGTGTAAGCGTCCCCACGAGGCGAGACGGGCGTGTCGCGGTGGTCACAGTACCGACGGCGGATGACGTCCCACGGATTCCGTGGTACGCTCCTGCACAGCAACGCCCACTTTGGGCATCACATCGCGGCAGCACGCAACGCTCCTCTCACGGTCTTAACGGCGAGATGGCTCGCTGAGGCCGCGCAGAAGGAGTGTTTCTCTTTGTTGACCTACCAGGACAAGACGCTGACCTGCGTCGACTGCGGAATGGAGTTCTCGTTCACCGCGAGCGACCAGCAGTTCTACGCAGATCGTCAGTTCAGCGAGCCGCGCCGATGTCCGGCCTGCCGCGCCGCCAAGAAGGCCGCGCGTGGCGAGAGCACCGGTGGCTACAGCAGCGGCGGCGGCGGCGGATATGGAGGCGGTGGCTATAGCGACCGTCCTCGCGAGATGTTCAGCGCCACCTGCGACAGCTGTGGCAAGGAAGCTCGCGTCCCGTTCCGCCCGACCGGCACCAAGCCTGTCTACTGCAGCGATTGCTTCCGCCGCTAAGGCACACGCGGCATACGCACCGAACGACCCGGCGGGTTTACTCGCCGGGTCGTTTGGCGTCCGAGACGGGTTCGGCGGAAACTTCCGCACCGTCGTCGGGTCGCCAAGGCTTCGCCCACGGATAGCGGCGGCTCGCCACTTCAAGGGCGTTGAGCATCTCGCTTCGCGCATCGGCGATCGCCTGGCCCGTGCGGACGGCTTCGGCCGGATCGGTGTCGCCTCGCTCGGATTCGGCGCGAAGCCCTTCCGTCAGGCGACGATAGGCCTGGATTGCATCGTTCGCCGTCCGAGTGATCTGGCTGGTGGTCTGGCGCAGGAGCCGCAGCTGCTCTTCGGGCCGCAGTTCACGCGCCAGCTCGCCGTCGAGCTGCGCGCTCAGCTCCTCGATGCGAGTCGTCGCATGGCGGATGGCGCGCAGGTCGCCAGAGCTGCGGCGGGAGAGTCGGGTCGTTGATCTGATCAGGGCCTCAGGGTACACCACCCCGGGTCAGTCCCCGGCCCGGTAGACGAGACCGACCCCTCCCGGATCGAGCAGCGTGAGCAGGTTGCCCTCGATGGTCGGGATGAATCCGTCACCGATGACGCTGACCACATGCTCGTCCTGGGCGCTGACGTCGGCCGGACATTCAGTGTGGTCGAGGCTCCATGACGGCGCCACGATCTGGTCTCCCTGCTCGATCCATTCGCCCTGGAACCTCCGGCAGCCGGTCGAGCCGGTGAACGTTCCGTTCGCCTTCAATTCGAGGGTCGCCTCGCCGATCGGTGACGCCGCAACGTCGCCAACCAGCACCGTGTCGAGCACCCATGTGGTGCCGATCAGCTCGGCCGTCGGTGGAGGCTGAAGGGCCGAGAATCGCAGCTCGATACCGTCCCCGCCGGCAACGAGCTCGTCACCATCTCGCGCGATCTCTCTGACGCGTCCGAGCGCGCCCAGGTACGTTGTCTCCGCCGACATTGCGGGCTCCTCGCACGCCATGGCGGTCTGCGCCAGGTTGTCGATGTGCAGCCCATCGGCGCGCATCACAAGATCGCCCCCGTAGGTATTGCATGCCGCCGCTCCGCTGATCCGGCTGCCGGCGATCGTCAGCGTGATGCGGTGATCCTCGAGCACGGCGGCATCGACGCCGTCGATCGATCCTCCCGTCAGGACCCAGTCCCCGACCACGGGACCGGCAGAGGCACCGGGATCGTCGGGCACCTGATCGGCGCCACAGGCCGCAAGCAGAAGGGCCAGCGCCAGGATCCGGAGGGTGGGTCGTTGCACGCGGGTGGGACGCCCTCCGCACCGCATCGGTTGCGTCAGGCCACCTGGCTCATGAGCAGCCGACGCTCGAGGAATCGTGCCGGTCGCCTCCCCCACGCTGTGGCCACCGACGACGACCTTCGCGATACCCCCATTCACCTCCATCCCCTCGTACGGCGTGAAGTCACTGGTGTGATGCAGGTCCGCCTGTCGCAGCGTGCGGCGCGCGCCCGGATCCCAGATCACGAGGTCGGCGTCGCGCCCGACTTCGATTGCGCCCTTGGACGGCAGGCCGAACCGTCGCGCGGGGGTGGTCGCCAGCACGTCGACCATGCGCTCGATCCCGATGCGGCCGGTGGCGACGCCCTCCGAGTACACGACAGCCAGGAGCGTCTCGATCCCCGGACCGCCGTTGCTGATCTCGGGGAACGGCGGCGCCGGAACGCGCTTCTCGGTGTCGAGCCGATCCGGTACGTGATCGCTGCCGACGATGTCGAGCACGCCGTCACGCAGGCCGGCCCACAGGGCATCGACGTCGGCCCGGCTCCGGAGCGGCGGCGAGATGACGCTCTTGATCACCTCGGCCTCGTCCTTGTCGCCGTATCGGGCATCGGTGAAGGCCAGGTAATGCGGGCACGTCTCCGCGTGGACCGGCTCACCGCGCTGCTTCGCCTCGGCGACCGCCTCGAGCGCCTCGTCGCAGCTCAGGTGGACGATGTAGAGGGGAGCCTCGGCGCGCCGAGCCATCTCGATCGCCTTGCGGGTGGCCGCTCCCTCCGCGCGCGAGGGCCTGGTGAGGGCGTGGTAGCGACAGGAGGTCTGTCCACGACGCAAGGCGTCGGCGACCAGCGGGTCGATGATCCCCGGCTCCTCGCAATGGACCTGGAGCATGCCGCCGTGCCGTCCGGCGGTCCGCATCGCCGCGAAGAGGTCGTCATCGGGCAGGCGGAAGTCGTAGACCATGAAGGCCTTGAAGGTTGGCACGCCGGCTTCGATCAGCGCCGGCAGCTCGCCGATCGGGTCCTCCTGCTGGCCTGACACACCGCGCACAGCCCGTAGTCGATGGCTGACTCGCCGTCGGTCCTGGTGCGGAATTCGTCCAGGCCGCGCAGCAGCGACGAGGCGCCGCGCTCGCTGATCCCGGTGCCGGGGTTGTTGAAGGTGAGTACCGTCGTGGTGCCGCCGTGCGCAGCGGCCAGGGTGTCCTGGCGGAACCGATCCGGATGCTGTGCATCGGGGAGGCGCAGATGGGTGTGCACGTCGACGACGCCGGGAAGCACGAGCATGTCGCTCGCGTCGATGATGCGGGCGCCATCGGTGGCAAGATCGGGACCGATGGCCTCGATTCGCCCATCGCGAACGGCGACGTCGGCCGTTCGCGAACCCGCCGCGGTCACGACCGTGCCGCCGCGGACCACGAGGTCAGGCAGTGTCACGCCCCCTCGCTGATCTCGATCTCCTGGGCACCCTCCCACAGCACGCGCCGGCCGACTTCCCGCAGCCGGTCCAGCCATCCGTCGTCGGGGATCAGCGTCGCGAAGTGGTTGCCCGCCAGCTGGCCGACGCGCGAGTTGAAGCTGCACGCGCCGTACGGGAAGAGGATCTCGCACTCGCTGATCTCGCCGGTGTAGATGAGCAGGTCGCCGGGTGCCGGATGCGAGGTGTGGTTCTCGTACCCCACGTCGGGCCGTTGATCGCCGAACGGGATCCAGGTGGACTCACCGCTCCACTTGCAGTGAATCAGCCGGGAACGGATGGGCAGCCAGGGCAGCAGCGCCTGGCGCGTCAGTGGAGCGTCCGGCTCCCAGCGTGCGGAGAACGCCGCTTCCCCAACGCGAATCCGGAGATCAGCCATGCGGCGCAGCATACGCTCGGGCGCCGTGGCACGGGGCCGCACCCGCCGCGGGTCCGATCGGGCATGATGGATCGACAACAGCGGAGGACCACATGGCGGACGCGCGCCCCACGATCAGCACCCACGTGCTCGACCTCGCCCTCGGAAGCCCGGCGGCTGGCGTTGGCATCGCCCTCTTTCGCCTTGCCGACAACGGCGCGCCCGAGCTGATCTCGGATCTCCGGACCGACGTGGACGGCCGGATCAGCGACCTGCTGGTGGGTGGTGAGCTCACCGAGGGCGACTACCAGCTCGCCTTCGACATCGGCGGCTACGCGGATGATCCGGATGCCTTCTTCCAGAGCTTCGCGCTTGCGCTGCGCATCACCGACACCGCTCGCTCGTATCACGTGCCGCTGCTGCTCAGCCCATTCGGCATGAGCGCGTATCGCGGCAGCTGAGCGCATGAAGACGATCGAGGAGCTGAACGGGCTCGACGCCGATGGCTTCACCGCGTCGCTCGCTCAGCTCTTCGAGGGCGCCCCGCGGTTTGTCCGCCGGCTGGCAGACGAGCGACCGTTCGAGACCGAGGACGAGCTGTTCGATGCCGCCCGCGCGACGGCGCGCGAGATGCCCGAGGACGAGCAGATCGAGCTGCTGAACGCCCATCCCCGACTCGGCGCCGATCCGGCGGCGATCTCGGACCTCTCCCGTCGCGAACAGGGTGACGAGATGCCGGTCGGCGGCGATGACGCCTGGGTCGGCGAGGAGCTCAGCGCCCTGAACGAGGCGTACGAGTCACTCTTCGGGTTCCGCTTCGTCGTCTTCGTTGCGGGTCGCCCGCGCGCCGACCTGATCCCGCTCCTGGAGCGGGCACTCCATGCGGATCGCGACGAGGAGCTGCGGCGCGGCCTGGATGACGTGGTGCTGATCGCTGCCGACAGGATGGGCACGCTGCGCGGGCCACGTCCATTGCGCGAGGAGCTCCGCGAGGCGATCGCCCTCGAGATCTCGCGCTGGATGGTCGGCGAGATCGACCGCGATGGGCTCGTCCGCGCGACGCATCGGCTCATTGAGGAGGGCGTCGAGTCCCCCGCGCTCCTTGCCCTCTCGCTGGCGAACCAGGACGAGGAGACCGATCTCGCCGGGGCGGTGGCGCGGCTGATGAGCGAGATCGGGCTCGGAGGCTGGGACCAGGGTCAGGCGGGGCAGCTGCTTGCGCTTCATGCCGCCGCTTCCATCCTCGGCGACGTGAGCCAGCCGATCGATGGCGCGCGACGGATCGCGTCGGTCTCGGGCAACACCCAGTTCCGCGAGCTCGTCGGGCGCTGGGAGAGCGCCGAGGGCGGCCGGGACGCCGTGGATGCCGAGATTCGCCGTGCGGCCACCGAGCTGTTCGGCCAGCCGGATGGCGAGGGCTGACCGTTGCGGCACGAGATCAGCTACGGCAAGGCGGACGTCAAGGTCTACCGCACCCACGCGGAGCCGCTGACCGGTATCACGCCGATTCCCGAGTCGCCGTTCACCGGACGCGACAACACACTCACCGCTGCCGAGATCGAGGTGATCGTGCAGGGCGAGGTCTTCATCGACGCGTACACGAAGGGCGACAACCGGCTGGTGGTCGCCACCGACACCATGAAGAACTTCATCCATGCCGTCTCGTTGAGGGCGCGGGCACGGACGCTCGAGGAGTGGCTGCTCGAGGTTGGCACGGCCTTCCTCGACACCTACCCGCACATGGAGCGGCTGACCATGCTCGGCCAGGACCTTCCCTTCCCGGCAGCACTCGTCCCGGCAGGTGACGGCGACGGCTTCGAGGCCTCGGACCGCCTCTTCAGCCGTGACCGATGCGATCGCGGCTCGGCGCGCCTGGACGCTGGCACGCGACGAGGATGGCTCGATCCGCATCACCGACCACGAGTCCGGCCGTCGTGGCCTTCAGCTCATCAAGATCACGGGCTCCGCGTTCGCCGACTTCGCCCGCGACGAGCACACCACCCTGCCCGAGCGCCCGGATCGGCCGCTCTACATCTGGTGTGACATCGGCTGGAAATACGCCGATGCGTCACACGCGGTGCTGGGCGAACCAGCGCGCTACGTGGCCGCCGAGCAGGTCGCCGACCTGGCCAACGCCATCTTCCACGAGTTCGTCAGCCTCTCGATCCAGCATCTCGTCAACGAGATCGGCGAGCGAATGCTCGCGCGCTGGCCACAGCTGGCCCAGGTCAGCTTCGACGCGCAGAACCGCCTCTGGGACCTCGTCGCCGAGTCCGGCGACGATCCGCGGGTGAAGACATACAGCGACCCACGGCCGCCGTTCGGGCACATCGGGCTCGTCCTGCGCCGCGACTGAGGGTCTAGCGGCGGACCTCGATCCGCAACCGGGGCAGCGACCGGCCCGGGATCAGGGTCGAGGGCGTGTCGCCGATGCGGACGGCGCCCATCCGTTCGTAGAAGCCCATCGCGTGTGGATCGGCGTCGATCTCGAGGGCCTTCGCGCCGCACTCCCCGGCGATGCCGACCGCGTGCTCGAACAGCCGACGGCCGGCGCCGGACCCGATCGCCGATGGCTCCACCCACAGGTCCTCGAGCTCGGCGGGATCGCCGGGAATCACACGGTGGTAGCCGATCGGTCCGCCGGACGCCGATTCCAGGACCCAGACCTCGTGGCGGCCGATGTCTTCCGGGTGGAGCGTCATCGCGTCGCGCACCCGTTCGAGGAAGTCGACGTCGTAGCCCCAGTACGCCTTGGAGCGGCCGGCGAGGGCGCTCAACTCATCGGCCTCGTCCGGGCGGGCTCGGCGAATGTGCGGGTCAGGCATCCGCCGACCGAGGGCCGATCATGGCCGGGTGGTCGATCGCCGGGCATCGGTTCATCACGACGGCCAGCCCCGCCTCCTCCGCCACCAGCGCAGCCTCCTCGTTCCACACGTCGAGCTGCATCCAGACCGCCTTGGCACCGATCGCGATCGCCTCCTCGACGTGCGGCAGCACCAGCTCGGAACGTCGGAAGAGGTCGACAACCTCGATCTGACCTCGCACGTCGGGCGGCACGGAGAGCAGATCGGGGTAGGCTGGCTTGCCGTGGATGAGGTCCACGTTCGGGTTGATCGGCACGATGCCGTATCCCTGGCTGAGCAGGTAGCGCGAGACGCCGAACGAGGCCCGCCACGGATGCGGCGAGAGCCCGATCACCGCCCAGACCCGGTAGGAGCGCAGGATCTGCTCGGCGACGGTCGGGTCGCTCCAGCGTTCGGCGGGCGAGCTCATCGGCTGCGGGCGAGCTCCTGGAGCGCGGCCTTGATGCGGGTGTCGAGCTGCCCGTCCGAACCGGCGACGGCGCCTGCCGCCCTCCGCGCCTCGCTGGAGGAATAGCCGAGCGACTCGAGGGCCGCGACGACGTCGGAGTCGGTGGTGCTGGTGCCGCCGGCGATTCCGGCCGCGTGGACCTTCTCCTTGAGCTCGAGGATGATCCGCTGCGCCGTCTTGCGGCCGACCCCGGAGACGCTGGTGTACACGTCGACGTCATCGGTCACGATCGCCAGCTGCAGGCGCGTCACAGGGTGCGCCGCCGTGATGGCGAGCGCGAGCCGTGGTCCGACCTGCGAGACGGTCATGAGCAGCTCGAAGAACGCGAGCTCCTCGGTGGTCGCGAAGCCGAACAGCGCCTGTTGGTCCTCGCGGACGAGGTGATGGGTGAAGACCGATGCCTCCCGGCCCACTCGCAGCTTCGCGAGCAACGCCGGGCCCGGCCACCACCCGGTAGCCGATGCCACCGACCTCGAGGAGGGCATGGTCCCCTCCCACATGCGTGACCGGGCCGCGAACCGAACCGATCAACTGACCGCCGCCCTCGGCTCGGATGCCGCCCGGTAGGCGCACCCGATCGCGATGGCGAGCGCATCCGTCGCGTCGTCGGGTACTCCGGCCAGGGAGACCTTCAGCAGCCGGGCCACCATCGCCGCCACCTGCCCCTTGTCGGCCGAACCGTTGCCGCACACGGTCTGCTTCACCTCGTTCGGTGTCGGCTCATCGATCGGGACGTTCGCCTCCGCGGCCGCAAGCAGCGCCACGCCACGCGCCTGGCCGACCGCCATGGCCGTTTGAACGTTGCGCTGGAAGAAGAGGCGCTCGATCCCGACCCGCTCCGGCCGGTGCTCGCCGATGAGCGTCCTGAGGGCGAGGTGGAGCTGCAGCAGGCGCTCCGCATCCGTCGCCTCGGCCGGCGTTCGGATGCATCCGGCGTCGACCATCCGCACATCGCCGTCGCGGAGCTCGACCACTCCGAATCCGCAGATCGCCGTGCCGGGGTCGATGCCGAGGGTGATCACGCCCGCAATGGTAGCCGTCCCGAGCTCAGCCCGACCGTTCGAAACAGTTCGTCCGAGGTCTTGACACCGGTCTATCAATCTCGTACGATATGTCCAACGTTCGAGATTTGTCGGACTGCAACCACTACATCGGACGAAGGGACGGTGATAGAACGATGATGCTCCTACCGAACCCTGGCGTCCTCGACTCTCTGATTCGGGATCGCCAGACAACGCTGCGGCCCACGCCCGCACGACGCTCGGCTGCGACCGGCGCGACCTGGCGTACCCGCGTCGGTCACGCACTGATCGTGGCCGGGACCTCGCTGAGCGGCGAGCGGGTCGAGCGACCCGCTCCGCCCTCGGCATTTCAGCGCACCGCCTGAGCGCAGACCTGGAGGATCGACCGATGGCGCCAACCCGTCGCCCCGGCACCCCGCCCGTCGTCACGATCGACGTGTCGCCTGCCTACGAATTGCTCGAGTCGCTCGTCACGACGTTCGACACCGGCGAGGCCGATACCTACGAGATCGGCCACGAATGGGTCGCCGAGGCCCGCCGTCGGGCCGGCGATGATCTCCTCGAGCGCATCTCCTCCGTCTCCCACGGCGACTCCGACACCTTCATCCACCTGATGGGCCTGGCCTATGACACGCCGACGCCTCGCGACGTCCCGGCCTTTCTCAAGCACCTGCGCGAGACCGATGCCGACGAGATCCGCCTCCATCTCGTCCAGTTCTACGCGCGAGAGACGCGCCGCACGACCTCGCCGAGCGTGATTCGCGCCGCCGTCGCAGGCGACGCCGATGCCCAGGCCGAGTTCCTGCGGACCTCCCATCCAGAGTGGGAGCCGTGGACGGACTACCTGCGCCGCGTCCTCACCATCGACGCCGAGGGCTATAAGCAGGAGCTGATCGAGGTCCTCGAGCAATGGGCCGAGCGCGTGTGGAAGCCGGAGTCGCTGACGATCATGCCGATCCTCGAGCGCGACGCGGAGCTCAAGCGCGACCTGCTGCGCGAGCTCCCCATGGAGCAGTTCGTCACGACGGCCACCAATGGCGTCGAGTTCGCTCCCCGCCCCGGCATCGAACGCGTGGTGATGGTGCCGAGCTTCATGAACCGGCCGCTCGTCTCCTACCTCGAGATGGGCGAGGCCCTGCTCATCATCTACCCGGTGGCCGACGAGAGCGTCTCGGCCGACCTGGACTCGCCTCCCCTGCGCCTCGTGCGTCTCTCGAAGGCGCTCGGCGACGAGAAGCGTCTCCGCATCCTGCGAGCGCTCTCCGAGGGCGAGAAGACCCTCATGGAGCTTGCCGACATGTTCGGCGTCGCAAAGACGACGATGCACCATCACATGATCGTGCTCCGCTCGGCGGGGCTCGTGGCGGTCGGCGTCGGCCAGAAGCGCTATCGGCTTCGGACGGAGACCGTGCCGGATGTCGGTGCACTGCTCAGCGGGTACCTCGGCGCCGCGACTGGTCCGTCCGCGGCGTCGAGGCCGCCCGCCCCTCGACGTCGGCGCAGGACCGGCACCGAGGGCTGACGTCATGCGGCTCGGGCTCCAGCTTCCGTCGTTCACCTTCCCGGGTGGCACGCCGAGCCTGCGGTCCGATCTCGTCGAGATCGCCCAGGCGGCCGAGGCTGCCGGCTTCGAGTCGCTCTGGGTGATGGATCACCTCTTCCAGCTCCCGGCGGACACCGGCTGGGGCGGCCCGGACGAGCCAATGCTCGAGGCGTATGCAACCCTTGGCTTCCTGTCCGGCGTCACCGACCGCCTCCGCCTCGGTGCCCTGGTGGGATGCGCCGTCTTTCGTGAGCCCGGGCTGCTCGTCAAGACCGCCACGACCGTCGACGTCCTGTCGGGCGGCAGGCTGACGTTCGGCATCGGCGCCGGCTGGTACGAACGCGAGGCCCGTGGGCTTGGCATCCCCTGGCCCGAGCGCCGGGAGCGATTCGCCCGGCTGGAGGAGACGCTGCGCATCGCCCGCCAGCTGTGGGCGGACGACCGAGCCTCATTTGCCGGCCGCTTCGCCACGCTCGCGGAACCGATCATCCGGCCCCAACCGGTCTCGCGGCCCCATCCCCCGATCATGATCGGCGGCAACGGTGAGGTCCGCACCCTCCGCCTGGTCGCCCGCTACGGCGACGCCTGCAACTTCCTGGTGCTGGAGCCGGATGAGGTCCGTTCCAAGCTGGCGGTGTTGCGTGCCCACTGCGACGAACTTGGGCGAGACATTCGCGAGATCGAGATCACGGCGCTCGACGAGATCGACCTGCGGCCCGGCCGGATGACCGCTGCGGACGTGGTGGCTCGAGCGCGAGCACAGGCGGATGCAGGCGTGCAGCACCTGATCGTCAACATGCCTGACGTGTGGGATGTGCGGCACCTCGAGCTCATCGGCCGCGAGGTGGTCCCGGCGTTGCAGGAGCTGGCCGCCTAAGCCGTCCTCCGTCAACCCTCCCGCGTGTCGTCGTGGTCCCGTGCAGTCGTGAAGTCGTGGACTCGGATCGGGGTCTGATACGGGGTGCTGTCTGCATCGGACGGGCTCTGCACGATTTGAACGCGCTCCGTGCGCCGCCGCGCTCGCTCTTGTCGTCGGAGACGCCGCACTTCCTCGACGGCCCCCTTACAGACCACCTGGGCTTCGAGCTGCTCCATCAGGTCGGCGGGGATGTCGAAATTGGCGTAGACGTTCTGCACGTCGTCGAGGTCCTCCAGGCGCTCCATGAAGAGCAGCACCTGCTTGGCGGTCTTCTCGTCGCCGATCTCGACCTTCGTGGTCGGCTCCATCGACAGCTCGGCCGAATCGGCCTCGAAGCCACCGTCGGCGAGCGTCCGGCGGACCGACTCGAGGTCGGCCGGCTCGGTGGTCACGATGATGGCGCCGGCATCCGGCGCACCGACGTCTGAGGCGCCGGCGTCGATCGCGGCCAGCGTCACCTCGTCGGGATCGTTGCCGTTGAGCGGCAGGCTGATGATGCCCTTCTGCTCGAACTGCCAGCCAACCGTCGAGAGGGAGCCGCCGGCCTTGCTGAACACGCTTCGGATCTCGGAAGCCGTTCGGTTCCGGTTGTCGGTCATGGCCGCCACGATCACGGCCACGTTCGCCGGTCCGAGGCCCTCGTAGGTGACCTCCTCGTACTGCTCGGCATCGGCGCCGCTGCCGCTCGCCCGCTCGATCGCGCGCTTGATGTTCTCCGCCGGCATCGAGTTGGCCTTGGCCTTGTCGACTGCCATCCGGAGCCGATAGTTCGCGTCCTGGTCTCCCCCACCCTGGCGGGCGGCGGTGATGATCTCGCGCGCCAGCTTCGTGAACAGCGCACCGCGTTTCGCGTCGTTCGCGCCCTTCTGCCGCTTGATCTGGGACCACTTGCTGTGGCCTGACATGGATCCTCCTGCCCCGCCGTTCTGTGTGCGGGGCGACTTGCCTGGCGAGGCCAGATTCTACCAACAGGGCCTCGACCCGCCCCACGGGTCAAGCCACGCTGGTGGCTTTCGCGAACTTCCCGTCAGCGTGCGCGGAGCCGTTCGCCAACCGGCGCGAGGACCATGCGATCCAGGCTCCAGCGGCCGCCGCCGAGCACGACGAGCACCGATGCCATGCCGAACAGCGCCACGTGCGCGATCACCGGGTCGTCGGGCAGGGCGAACAGCGCGAGCGTGAGCACGGCGAACCCGACGGCAGCGCTCAGGCGCGTGAACGCGCCGAGGATGATCGCGAGGCCGAGGGCCGTCTCGAGCAGGAACGCGCCGATCACCCACGTCTCGGCGGCGATCGGAATCAACGAGGTGAGCGCGTATCGATCGACCGCGGCCAACGCCTGGTCGTAGATCAGGAGCTTGTCCACGATGCCCGAGGCGACGAACGCACCACCGAGTCCCAAGCGCACGAGAAGCGGCACGACGTCGTCGTGGCCGCCCGGCGCCAGGTTGTCGGTTGCCGCCCGCGCGCCCGGACCGCGCGGGAAGGCGGCGCGGAGCAGGTCATCCACGCTCGGACGCCCCGGTCCCAGGATGGCGGCCACGGCCAGGCCGCCGGCGACATCCAGCATCATCACCATCTCCGGGTGACCGGCGAGCGTAATGACGTAGGCTCCCAGCGCAACCAGGGCCGCCGGGCGCACGGCGAGGCCGAGCAGGAGCAGGAACCCGGTGCCGGTCAGCATCAGCGCAAACAGCTCCCCGGTCTCGATGGTGGGAAGGAAACCCACCCTCGAGAGCCCCGCGCCGATGAGCACGAGCCCGACCGACAGCCGCACGATCCACGGCAGGTACTCGTCATAGCCGCGGGCGCGCTCGATGAACCGCCGTCGGGCCTCCTCCAGCGGTCGCCAGCGGGCCCACGCCAGCAGGGCGGCGATCACCACCACCAGGCCCGCAGCGATCAGCAGCAGCGAACCGTGCACGGCCAGCGCATCGAGCAGGAATCCGATCGGGTCCGGCGATGGCTCGGGGTCGGTGACGTACTCGACGTGGGCGATCAGGCGGTCGAACATCGGTCCCAACCCTTGCAAGGCGCGCTCCTATAATGGCGCTCCCACAACCGCCACCGACCGCCCGAGGCGGCTCCATCGGCCTCGGCGACTCCGGCACGAGCATGCGCAAGGAGCACCGATGAAGCCGACCACCCCCGACAAGATCCGGAACGTCGCTCTCATCTCCCACGGTGGCGCCGGCAAGACGAGCCTCGCCGAGGCGATGCTCTTCGACGCCGGCGCGATCTCACGCCTCGGGACCGTGGAGGCGGGCACGACCGCCCTCGACTGGGATCCCGACGAGCACAAGCGCAACCAGAGCATCAATCTCGCCGTGGGCTCGCTCGAGCACGACGGCATCCGGATCACCATCGTCGACACGCCGGGCTACGCCGACTTCCAGGCCGATGTCGTCGAGGCGCTTGCGGCGGTCGACGCCGCCATCGTGGTCGTCGACGCGTCCGCCGGGGTCGAGGTCGGCACCGAGGAGGTCTGGAGGCTCGCCGACGCCGCCGGGCTGCCACGGATGGTCTTCGTCAACAAGATGGACCGCGAGAACGCGAACTACGACGCCACGCTCGACCAGCTGAAGGCGCGGTTCGGACCCAAGATCGCCCCGGTCTATCTGCCGATCGGCTCCGCCGAGTCGTTCCGCGGCTACGTCGACGTGATCGAGGAGCACGCGAACGTCTACGAGAACGGGTCTCCGAAGGAGGTGCCGATCCCGCCGGAGCTCGAGGGGATTGAGCACTCGCGGCGCGACGCACTCGTCGAGGCCGCGGCCGAGGCGAGCGACGAGCTGATGGAGAAGTACCTCGAGGGAGAAGCGTTCAGCGACGAGGAGATCGAGGCCGCGCTCCACAAGGGCACCCGCGAGGGCAGCGTGGTGCCGGTCTTCGTCGGATCGGCGACGCAGAACATCGGCGTCCGTGAGCTGATCAGCATGATCGCCAAGCACGTCCCCTCCCCCGCCGAAGTCGGAACCCGCAGGACGGTCGATGGCAAGGAGGTCACGCCGGACCCGAACGGTCCCTTCGTCGCGCAGGTCTTCAAGGCAACCGCCGATCCCTTCGTTGGCCGCCTCACCTACTTCCGCGTCGTGTCAGGCAGCCTGAACGGGCAGGGCCACGTGTACAACGCCTCCCGCAAGGAGGAGGAGCGCATCGGCAACCTGCTGTCCGTTCAGGGCAAGGACACCGAGACGCTGTCGCGAGTCGGCCCCGGGGACATCGCGGCCGTGGCGAAGCTGACCTCGACGTCGGCGGGCGACACGCTGGTCGCCGACAGGGCGGGCGCGGTGCAGCTGGCACCGCTCGAGTTCCCGGCCCCGTCCCTGCAGGTGGCGATCGAGCCGGAGTCGAAGGCCGATCTCGACAAGCTCGGCCAGGCGCTGCATCGGCTTGCCGAGGAGGATCCGTGCGTCGAGATCCGCCGCGAGGATGGGACCGGCGAGACGATCCTGACGGCGATGGGCGACGCTCACGTCGACGTGATCGTCGATCGGCTGAAGCGCAAGTTCGGCGCGGCGGTGCGAACGGCCACCCCGCGGGTGCCGTATCGGGAGACGATCCGGCAGGCCGCACGAATCGACAACAGGTACAAGCGCCAGACCGGCGGGCACGGACAGTTCGGGCACGTGGTGATCGAGTTCGAGCCGGCCGAGATGGGGGCCGGGTTCAAGTTCGGCGACCGGATCGTGGGCGGCGCGGTGCCGAAGCAATACATTCCCGCGGTCGAGAAGGGGCTGCGCGAGGCGATGGCGGAGGGCGTCCTGGCCGGCTACCCCGTGGTGGATCTCCAGGCCACCCTGGTGGACGGCTCGTACCACACCGTCGACAGCTCCGAGATGGCGTTCAAGGTGGCCGCCTCGCAGGCACTGAAGAAGGCGTTCGACAGCGCCTCACCAGCGTTGCTGGAGCCGATCCTGGAGGTCGACGTGGTGGTGCCCGACGTGTTCATGGGTGACGTGATGGGGCAGATCACGGCGAAGCGGGGCCACGTGCTGGGGGTGGACTCGGTCGAGGGCATGCAGCATCTCAAGGCGCAGGTCCCCCAGGCCGAGATGTTCCACTACGCCACCGAGCTGCGCTCCATCACGCAGGGCCGCGGCCGCTTCAGCTGGAAGCTCGATCATTACGCCGAGGTCCCGCACAGCATCGCCGACAAGGTGGTGGCGGACGCCTCGAGCAACGGGCACGGCGTGGAGCGCGGCCACTGAGCTCTGGTCAGCCCTCGCGGTAGGCCCACGGCTCGCCGGTGGAGCGCATCCGGGCGAGCGTCTTCCGATGGGCGATGCCCTCGGCGACATAGGTGGCGATCGCCACCAGCGCGGCGACCAGGGACACCAGCCACGGCGCGATCGACCACGGATCGGACGAGCCGGCCAGGACGGTTGCGATCCAGATCAGGAGCGCCGTGAGCCCGGCGGCCGTGAAGCCGCTCGCCACCGCGCCCGTCACGAACGCGAGGCCCATCAGTCAGCGACCTCCGCCACCGCCAGATTTCGCTTCCCGCGGCGGAGGAGCAGCCAGCGCCCGGCGAGCAGGTCCGATCGGTCGGGAACCGCGGCCGGATCCGCAACGCGGACGTTGTTCACGTAGGCGCCACCCTCGCCCAGCACCCGACGTGCCTGCCCGCGGCTCTCCGACAGCCCGGACTGCACGAGCAGGTCGAGTACCGGCGGCAGCCCGTTGGAGGACGCCAGCGTCGCGCGCGGCAGGTCGGCGAAGGCCGCTTCGAGCGTGGCAGCGTCGAGGCCGTGGAGGTCCCCGCCGCCGAAGAGGGCCTCGGCCGCCGCGATTGCCATCCGCGTCGCATCAGGCCCGTGCACCAGCTCGGTGACCTCGGCGGCAAGGGCGCGCTGGGCGGCGCGTGCCTCGGGGCGGGCGGCGATCTCCGCCTCGAGGGCCTCGATCTCGTCATGCGACCGGAAGCTGAAGACGCGCAGGTAGGTCCCGGCCACGCTGTCGTCGACGTTGAGGAACCATTGGTAGAACGCGAACGGCGAGGTCAGCTCCGGATCCAGCCAGAGGGTCGACCCCTCGCTCTTGCCGAACTTCTCGCCGTCGGGCCGCGTGATCAGCGGCGTGGCCAGGGCATGGACATTGGCGCCCTCCACGCGCCGAATGAGGTCCACCCCGGCGGTGAGATTGCCCCACTGGTCGCTGCCGCCGAGCTGCAGCGTGCAGCCGTGGCGCCGGTACAGCTCGAGGAAGTCCACCGCCTGCATGACCTGGTAGCTGAACTCGGTGTAGCTGATCCCGCCAGCCTCGAGCCTCGCACTGACCGACTCCTTGGCAAGCATGCGGCTGACGCTGAAATGCTTGCCGATATCGCGAAGCCAGTCGATGGCCGACATTCGGGCGGTCCACTCGAGGTTGTTCTCGATCATTGCCGCGTTCGGCCCCTCGAAGTCGAGATAGCGCTCCACCTGGGATCGGATCCGATCCACCCAACCGGCGATCAGGCCCGGATCGTTGAGCGTGCGTTCGGTGGTGCGGCCGCTCGGGTCACCGACGAGGCCGGTCGCGCCGCCCACCAGGCCGATCGGGCGGTGCCCGGCCAGCTGGAGGCGACGCATGGTGACCAGCAGGACGAGGTTGCCGAAGTGCAGGCTGGGCGCGGTCGGGTCGAACCCGCCGTAGTAGGTCACCGGGCCGGCGGCCATGGCGGTTCGCAATCCGTCGAGATCGGTGCTCTGGGCGATCATGCCGCGCCAGGCGAGGTCGTCGAGCACGCCGGTTCTGTCTTCCATCGGGACCCGAGTATACGAATCCCCGCCCTCCGACGAGCATGTGGCCCGTGCTCGCCGCCGCGGCGTCCGTGCTACCCTGCGGGCCGATGACCCGACGTCCACCGCCGCCCGACGGGCGGCCCGCGACGCGTCGTGGCTCCGGGGGGCCTCTTCCTCGCCGAAGACCCGGCTCCACCGCGCTCCCCCGAATCATCCTGGCGATGTTCGGCCTGCTGGCGGTCGCCCTCTTCGCCCTCATCGTCAGCGTGTACAGCTCGTTCACGAGCGGGCTGCCGGACGTTGGCGAGATCGAGAACTTCGACCTCGTGGAGGCCTCGACCGTCCTCTCGGGCGACGGTACCGAGCTCGCCACCTTCGCCGTCGAGGATCGCCGCGAGATCCCGTTCGACCAGATGCCGCAGGTGATGATCGACGCGCAGATCGCCGCGGAGGACCAGACCTTCTGGACGAACCCGTGCGTCGACCTTCGCAGCATCGTGCGGGCAGTGCTCCAGAACTTCCAGGCCGGCTCGACCGTTTCGGGCGCCTCGACCATCTGCCAGCAGCTCGTCCGGATGCGGCTCTTCGACGCCGAGCTGATGGCGGATCCCGACCGGCAGGTCGAGCGCAAGATCAAGGAGGCGATCCTCGCGCTGCGCCTCGACGATCGCTACCCGGGCACGGAGGGCAAGCAGCGCATCATCGAGATGTATCTCAACCAGGTCTACTACGGCAACAACGCCTATGGGATCTGGGCCGCCGCGAGAGCCTATTTCGAGAAGGACCTGACGTCCGACGACCCCGCGCAGCAGCTGACTGTCAGCGAGGCCGCCTTCCTCGCGGGGCTGGTGCGCGCGCCGTCGCGCCTGGATCCCTCGCCGGAGGCGGTCGAGCAGGAGGTCGACGGCCAGACGCGCCTCGTCGTGCCGCCGACCTCGCAGGCGATCACCGTGCGCGACATCGTCCTCAACCAGATGCGTGAGTCCGACTTGATCACGCCGGCCGAGCACGACGCGGCCGTGGCGGAGCAGGTCGTCCTGGCACCACCTGAGGACCGCGCCTACCGCGCCCCGCACTTCGTCTACGCGGTGCGGCGGGAGGCGGCCGAGCTGCTCGACGGCGAGGAGCTCCTCGACACCGGGGGCCTGCGGATCATCACCACGCTCGACTACGAGGGCTACCAGACCGCCGCCGAGAAATGGGCCGAGGTCGCTTACGACATGGATCGCATGAGCAACGAGGAGCTCGCGGCCAAGTACGGCGACGAGGCGCTCAACTGGATCGCCCAGCTGCAGGGTCGCAACATCAACAACGACGCGATCGTGACCATCAACTATCGGACTGGGGCCGTCCTCGCCTACGTCGGCAGCGCCAGCTTCTTCGGCGAGTCGACGCCCCAGCACCAGGCGAACTTCGACGTCATCGGCCAGGCGTACCGCCAGTCGGGGTCCGCCTTCAAGCCGATCACCTACGCGGCCGGCTTCGAGTCGGGAGTCATCACGCCATCGACCATGTTCATGGACGTCGAGGGCGAGATCGTGGACGGCTACAGCGTTCCGAACGCCGACAATCGCGAGCGTGGCCCCGTCCGCGTCCGTGATGCGCTCAAGTACTCGATGAACATCCCGGTCACCAAGGCACAGCAGCTCATCGGCACCGACGTCGTGGTCAACCTGGCCGAGCGGCTCGGCCTCGACTGGGATCCGCTCCAGGAGAATGCCGTCGCCGTCCCGTCCCTCACGCTGGGCACGATCGGCGTCCACATGCTGGACCTGGCGGCCGCCTACGGCGGCATCGCCAACGGCGGCGAGTTCCACCCGCCCTATCTCATCCAGCGCATCGAGGATTCGCGCGGAAACGTCATCTACGACCACGCGACCGATGCCGAGAGCGCCGAACAGGTCCTCTCGGCCGCATCGGCCTATCTCGTCACCGACATCCTGGCGGACAACACCGATCCAGCCAACAACCCGCTGTGGGGACCCCGCTTCCAGCTCCAGACCGATGCCGGCCGGCGGCCCGCGACGCTGAAGACGGGCACGACGAACGACTTCCGCGACCTCCAGGCGGTCGGGTACCTGGCGCCCGATCCCGACCCGGCGGTGACTGACGGCGCGATCGTGACCGGGGTGTGGGTCGGCAACAGCGACTTCTCCGAGATCCAGGACGTCTTCGCCGCCGACGGGCCGACATTCATCTGGCACGACTACATGGCCGAGGTGGCCGCCCTGAACGAGCTGCCGGTCTACGACTTCGTGCGGCCGGAGGGCATCGCCGAGGTCACCGTGGACGCGATCAGCGGCATGCTGCCGGGCGAGTTCAGCGAGAACACGGTCACCGAGGTCTTCCGCGCCGACCGCCAGCCGACCCAGCAGGACACGCTCCACCGTGAGCTGCGGATCGAGGCCGTCACCGGCAAGATCTGGCAGGAGGGCTGTGGCGACTTCGCGACGGTCGAGCCGTCCGCGTCCCCCGATCCATCCGCCCAGCCCAGCCCCGAGCCGGAGGAGAAGGTCTACCTCGATCTCACCGGGTGGGAGGAGGAGCGCCCGACCTGGGAGGAGGCGAATCTCGCCTGGATCGCGGCGTGGATCGATCACGAGGACGAGCTGAACGCGACCGTTCGATCGCCGTACCCCGGACCAATCGACGCGCCGCTGGCGCCGCCCGAGGAGTGCACCCCCGGCGAGATCCCGACCTCGACGCCTACCCCATCCCCGAGCCCGACGCCGTCGCCGACGCCGACTCCAGCACCGACCCCTGAGCCCACGCCCACGCCGATCCCTCCGACGCCGACGCCCACGCCGATCCCTCCGACGCCGACGCCGACCCCGACACCCGCCCCTTAGAGCTCGGCGACGGTGGCGCCCTCCCCGCCCTCATCGCGGCGGCCGCCGCGCACGGCACGCACCCGCGGGTGTTCGGCGAGGGCCTCACGGACGGCGCGCCGCAACGCTCCCGTTCCAATGCCGTGGATGATGACCACGCTGTCGAGCCCGGCGAGCAGCGCGTCGTCGAGGTAGGTCGTGAGACGCTCGAGCGCTGCCTCGACCCGCTCGCCGTGCAGGTCCAGCGTCGGCGACACCCGTTGCGCCGCTCGGCGCCGCATCTCCTCCGCCTCGAGGTCACGCGGCGCCGGCCCGACGATCGGCTCGGGCACGACGTCGACGTCGTCCTCCGGGATCACGAGCCGCGCCCCATCGGTCTCGAGGGTGACCCTGCCGGTGCGACCGCTGATCTCGAGGATGCGTCCGGTGCTGCCCAACGTCCGCGACCGCGCCCAGAGGCCCACCCGCGGCTGCGGCGAGTCGCGCTCGTCCTCGTCGGACTCAGGGTCGGCGGCGCCGGGCGCCGGCGCCGTCTCGCTTCGCACCCGGCGCGCCTTCCTGGTCAGCTCGTCGAACGCCGCGGTGCCGCGCGGCGCGCGGCCGCTCCCGAGGTTGCGCTGCCTGGTGAGCTCGCGGCGCACGTCGGCGACCTCGCGCTCGGCGCGGGCGAGCATGTCGTCGGCCGCGCGCCGGGCCTCGGCCAGCAGCTCCCCCGCCTCTCGCCGCGCGCGGGCAACCCCGGATCGGGCAAGCTCGCGCTCGTCGGCGGCCGTGGTCCGCTCGGACTGAGCCGCGTCGAGCGCCGCCTGTTGGGCCTCCTGCGCGCGGGTGATCGCCGCGAGCGTCTCCTCCATGCTGGCGTGCTCCGCCGAGATCCGCTCGCGCGCATCCGCCAGGATCTCGGCCGGCAGCCCCAGCCGTTCCGCGATCGCGAATGCCTGGCTCTTGCCCGGCAGGCCGATGGTGAGCCGATAGGTCGGACGCAGCGTGCTGACGTCGAACTCCACGGCCGCGTTCGTCACCGACTGATGCTCGGTCGCGAAGGTCTTCAGCTCGGCGTAGTGGGTGGTCGCCGCGACCATCGCGCCGGCGTCGAGCAGGCGGGTGACGACAGCCATGGCCAGCGCCGAGCCCTCAGTTGGATCGGTCCCGGCACCAACCTCGTCGAGCAGGACCAGCGTTGCAGGCCCGGCGGCCTCGACGAAGCGCACGACGTTGCGCAGGTGGCTCGAGAACGTGGAGAGCGACTGGGCGATGCTCTGCTCGTCGCCGATGTCGGCCATCACGCGTCGGAAGACGGGCAGCCGTGCGCCTTCCGCGGCCGGCACGCGGAGCCCCGCCTGGTTCATGAGCGACAGCAGCCCCAGCGTCTTCAGCGAGACCGTCTTGCCGCCGGTGTTTGGCCCGGTCACGACCAGCGCCCGATAGCCGAAGCGATCGCCGAGCCGCAGGTCGATCGGCACCGCCGCGTTGCCCAGGAGCGGATGGCGCGCCGACAGCAGCTCGGCCGCGTCCTCGACCGGCGTCGGACGCACCCCATCCATCTGAGTACCGAGCCGGGCCCGCGCCATCCACAGATCGGCACGCGCCAGCGCCGAGAGGCTGGCTGAGAGCGAATCGCTGCGTGCCTCGACCGCCGCGGAGAGCTCGTCGAGAATCCGCTCTTCCTCGCGATGCGCCGCGAGTGACGCCTCGGTCCAGGCGTTGTTCAGCTCGACCACGGTGAGGGGCTCGATGAAGAGCGTCGCTCCGGAGGCGCTCTGATCGTGCACGATGCCCTTGACCTTGCCCTTTGCCTCGGCACGGATCGGGATCACGTACCGCCCGGAGCGAAGGGTCACGATCGGCTCGCCGATGGCACCCGCCAGTTGGGTGGAGCGCAGCATGGCGTTCAGGCGCTCGCGCACTCGATCCTGCGAGGTCCGCAGCCGCCGGCGGATGGTGGCCAGCTCCGACGAGGCGGAGTCCAGGATCTCCCCGCTCTCGTCCACGCTGCGGCCGATGCGCTGCGCGAGCTCCGGCGCCGCATCGAGCTCCTCGCGCAGCCCGGCAAGGTGGGGCTCACGCCAGCTCCGCAGGCGCTCCTCGAACCGCGCCGTTGCGTCCAGGGTGTCGGCAACCTCGAGGAGCTCGGCCGCCGTGAGGCGGCCACCACGCGCCGCCCGATCCAGCGAGGCGCGAATGTCGCGCGCGCCGCCGATCGTGGCCTGTGCCTGGTCGTCGAGCAGCCGCGCGGCCTCATCGGTCTGGTCATGGAGCAGGCTGACGTGGACGGCGTCGGGGCTCGGCACCGCTGCCCCGGCCAGTTCGCGAGCGGGTTCGAAGCTGGTCAGGGAGGCCAGGCGTTCGACGATCGCGCCGAACTCCAATGCCCGCAGGGTTCCCTCGTCGGCCGCGACCGACGGGCGATCAGCGTCGGGAGACGTGCGGGTCATCGGCGATCCAGAAGCGCATCGGCCGAGCCGCCCACGATCCCGCGTAGTCGACGCCGATGCGTGGGCCGCTGCGGATGTTCGGCTTCGGGCCGGCAGCCGCCGGCAGGATGCGCACGGGGCCGGTCGTCAGGTCGGCGCCGTTCAGGCTCCGATCCACGCCGAGCGCCTGGCCGACATTGCCGGGCCCGGCTGCCAGCCGGGAGTCGGGCGGACGCGAGAGCCGCCGCTCGCGCGCCAGCTCGAGCCCCTCGTCGATCTCGAGCGCCCGGATGAGGACCGCCTCGGGCTTGGCGTCCGGCCCGGCCACCACGTTCAGGCAGTGGTGGAGTCCATAGATGAGGTAGACGTAGAGATGGCCGGGTGGACCGAACATGACCGAGTTGCGTTCGGTGCGGCCGCGCGCCGAGTGAGCCGCGAGATCCTCTGGCCCGGCGTAGGCCTCGACTTCGACGATCCTGCCACCGACTGCGCCCTCGGTGGCGAAGTGGACCAGGCGACAACCCAGCAGGTCGCGCGCGACGGCCATCGCTGGCCGGTCGAACCAGGCCCGCGTGGCGGCCGAAGAAGTGGCCGGCGCCGAGATCACGGAACCAGGAGGTTGGCGATCTCCCTCGGGACGAAGGGGCGCGCCAGGTATCCCGCGGTCGGGATCAGTACCTCGCGGAAGTACGAGATGAGGAGAGAGTCGTTGAGCGCCTCGTAGTAGGAGCCCAACCACCCGACCTGCTCGCCACCTGACTTGTAGAAGCTGTCGAGCACGAGGAGCTGGAAGGTCAGGACCATCGCCACGAAGAGGAGGCCGAAAATCGCTCCGCCGATCTCGTCGAGCTGCTTGATCACGGGCAGCCTGGTGCGCTTGTAGAAGGCACGGATGGCGAAGAAGCCGCCGATGACGAAGCCGAAGAACAGGATCACGAACACGATGAGCTCACGCCCACCCGGCGAGAAGGCCCGCCAGAAGCCGAGGAGGTCGATGACCGGGCCCTTGAGCTGCGAGGCCAGCACGAACGCCACGATCACGACAAGCACGTTCAGCACGTAGCGGATCATGCCCTGGGTGAAGCCGGCGAAGACGCCCACCGCCAGGATGACGATGATCACCAGGTCGAACCAGCTCAGCTGTGCGACCAGATCCACGCGTTCCACTCCTTGATACGGTCATGGCGCCGAGCGATCCGGCTCGGGCGGCCGCAAGGGTACCAGCCGCCTGCCGCGAGCGACAAGGCACCGATCCTCCTATCGGATCTCCGCGCCAAGGTGATGGGTCAGGGAGCCGCGCACCTTGTTGAGTGCCTTCTCAACGCCCTTCGCATCGCCCGGAGCCTCCGGCTGGAACCGGAGCGCCAGGGCGTAGCTGACCCGCCCGGGACCGATCTGATCGCCGCGATAGACATCGAAGAGCCGCAGGTCCACCAGGAGTGGCCCTGCGCTCATGCGGGCGACCCGCAGGAGCTCCCCGACCGGTGTCGTGTCGTCGACGACCACCGCCAGGTCGCGATCGATCGGCTGTGCGTCAGCGATCGGACGCGAGCGCCGATCGGTCGGAACCAGCTCGAGCAGCCGGTCGAGATCGATCGCGGCGTCGACTGGCCGCCCGCTCAGACCCCACGCCTCCACCACCTGAGGATGAACCTCTCCGAGCGAGCCGTACGGACGTCCCGACGCGTCGCTCACCAGGCCGGTTCGACCCGGGTGCCGATGCGGATGCCGAGCACCCGCATCCTCCGCCCGATAGGCCGGCCGGGGCGCGCCCAGCGCGTCGTGCAGCGCGTCGACGATGCCCTTGAGGTCGGCAACCTCGGCGGCTCGCAGCGGCTCTCCGGCAGAGGCGGGGCCGGCGTTGCCGCCGAGCACGATGCCGAGCTCCCACGACTCGTAGCGGCCGGTGCCGGCCGTCTCGGCCCGTCGATCGCGCGGGGTCGGCGCTCCGGGCTGGTACCAGTAGACCTTGCCGAGGTCGAAGAGCCGCACGTCGGCCTGGCGCCAGCGCGCGTTCTCCGCCACCCCGGCCAGGAGCGACGGATACAGGTTGGGCCGCAGGATGGCGTGCTCCTCGCTGAGCGGGTTGAACAGATGGATCAGCTGCGGGTCGTCGGCCGCGTAGTTGGTGCGCTCGAGATCGGCCCGGCCGATGAGTGCATGGCTCACCGTCTCGTCGAGGCCGAGCCCGGCGAGGATCCGTCGCACCCGATGGCGCGCCTCGCTCGGATCGGGACGGAACGGCGGCAGCGATGCACGAGGCAGCCGCGACGGGATGCGCTCGTAGCCGTGTGCCCGCGCCACCTCCTCGGCGACGTCGGCGTCCGAGGTGACGTCGAGACGGTGGGGCGGGACGAGGACGTCGAGCGCGCCGGCGTCGCCCTCCACCTCGAAGTCGAGCGGATGCAGCAGCTCACGCATCCGTGCGGGCGTCAGCTCCAGCCCGAGCAGATGGGAGATGCGATCGACCCGGATCGGCACGACGCGGCGTGGCTTCGGGTCAGGGTCGTTGTCGACGATTCCGCGCGCTACCCGCGCGCCGGTGATCTCGGCGATGAGGCGAGCCGCCCGATCGAGCGCGAAGCGTGGGAGGTCGTGCCCGATCCCCTTCTCGTGCCGCATGCTGGCTTCAGACCGCAGGCCAAGCCGTCGCGCCGTATTCCGGATCGTGGGTCCGTGGAAGATCGCCGACTCGAAGATGACGTTCGTCGTGCCCGCGCTCACCTCGGTGGACGCGCCACCCATGATGCCCGCCAGCCCGATCGGGCGCTCCTGGTCGGCGATCACGAGCATGCGGCCGTCGAGCGTGCGTTCCACGTGATCGATCGTCTCGAGCGTCTCGCCGTCGCGGGCACGCCGCACCACGATCCGCCCGCCCGGGATGGCGTCGGCGTCGTAGGCGTGCATCGGCTGCCCGAGCTCGTGCATCACGTAGTTGGTGACGTCCACGACCGCGCTGATCGGCCGCATGCCGGCGGCGACGAGCCGTCGCTGCATCCAGTCCGGCGACGGTCCGTTCGCGACCCCGCCGAACCAGCGAGCCGTGAAGCGCGGGTTCAGCACCGGCTCGTCGATGCGGACCGATACGAGCGCCAAGGCGTCGTCGTCGGCCTCGATCACACCAGCCTCCGGCATCCGCAGCTCGGCACCGGTGAATGCCGCGACCTCGCGTGCCAGGCCAACCATCGATAGCGCGTCCCCGCGGTTCGGCTTCACGTCGACGTCGAGGATGGTCTCGCCGAGCAGCTCGGCCAGCGGCGTGCCGAGCGCGATCTCGTCGCCATGGCCGAGGATATGGATCCCGTCGGCATCGGCTCCGAGCCCGAGCTCGATCGGGCTGCACAGCATCCCGTTGCTGACCGCGCCGCGGATCTTGCTGCGCTCGATGCGTCGGTCGCCGGGCAGCACTGCGCCGACCAGCGCGGTCGGCACCAGCTGCCCCACCTCGAGGTTCTGCGCCCCGCACACGATCTCCAGCTCTCCGCCGGCCTCGCCGACGTCGACGCGCGTCAGCCACAGCGTGTCGGCATTGGGGTGCCGGTCGACGGTGAGCACGCGGCCGACCACGACGTCGGTCCAGCCCGCCGCCTGCTCGACGTCGCTCACCTCCATGCCCCGCATCGTCAGCTCCTCCGCGAGCTGGCGCGGCGCCAGGTCAAACTCGACGTACTCTCGCAGCCAGGAAAGCGGCACTCGCACCTAACGGCCCTCCGCGAACTGCGTGGTGAAGCGGGCGTCGGCGCTGAAGAAGAGGCGGATGTCGCCGATGCTGTGGCGGAGCATCGTCATGCGGTCGGGACCCATGCCGAACGCGTAACCCTGGTACTCCTCGGGATCGAATCCACCGTTGCGGAGCACGGTCGGGTGGATCATGCCGGCGCCCAGGATCGTCATCCAGCCGGTTCGCCGGCACGCCGGGCAGCCCTCTCCGCCGCAGACGAGGCAGCCGATGTCGAACGCGACGCTCGGCTCGGTGAAGGGGTAGTAGCCGGGACGGAAGCGCGTGCGGACATCGCGGCCGTACAGGGCGCGGGCGACCTCCTCCAGGATGCCCTTGAGATCGGCGAGGCTGGTGTCGCGGTCGACCACCAGACCTTCCACCTGGAAGAACTCGAAGCCGTGGCTTGCGTCGACCGCCTCGTAGCGGAAGCAGCGGCCCGGCGTCAGGACTCGGATCGGGGCGTCGAGCGCGCGCATCGCCCGCATCTGGACGGGGCTCGTGTGCGTGCGCAGGATCGTCCCGTCCGAGGCCGGCTTCGGCTCCCCCGCCTCGACGCTGCCCGGCTCGGCAACGAACAGCGTGTCCCACAGGTCGCGGGCGGGATGGTCGGGCGGGATGTTCAGGAGCTCGAAGTTGAACTCCTCGGTCTCGACCTCAGGGCCCTCGAAGACCTCGAAGCCGTACCCGTGGAAGATCTCCCGCAGGTCGCGCATCAGCGTCTGAACCGGATGCAGGTGGCCGACCGGGACCGGCCGCCCGGGAGCGCTCATGTCGATCATCTCGGACGCCAGGCGCTCTTCGAGATCGCCATGCTGCAGCTCAGCCAGCCGTGCCCCGATCGCGGTCTCGAGCCCGGAGCGGACCTCGTTGGCACGCTGGCCGATGGCCGGACGTTCCTCCGCCGGCACCGAACCAAGCTGGCGCAGCAGCGCGGTAAGGCGTCCCGATCGGCCGAGGAGGTCGTGCCGCAGCCCGTTCACCGCCTCCGCGTCCAAAGCCGATGCGAGGGCGTCCCTGGCCTCTGCGCCGATGCGCTCGAGGTCGTCGGCGAGGGTCATGACGGGCGTCGATCGCGGCTGTCCCGAGTGTCGGGCAGTCGTGCGGTCGTGCTGCGCAAACGGGGCGCGATGCTCGCGGATGTCAGGGGGGCAGGGGCTTGGCTCATCGGTCCGTCATCCATGATGGGTGAAAACGAACGACCCCGCCCCGGATTCCGGGACAGGGTCGGCGCGACCGGCGGCGATGCCGTCGGTCAGGTGGTAAAGGACGCCTTCGAGAGCTCGACGATCGCCGCGAAGGCGGCCGGCTCTCGAACGGCCATGTCGGCCAGGATCTTCCGATCCACCTCGACGCCGGCGGTCTTCAGCCCGGCGATGAAGCGACCGTATGGCATGCCCTGCAGTCGGGCGGCGGCATTGATGCGCTCGATCCAGAGGCGCCGCATGTCGCGCTTGCGGTTGCGACGGTCACGGTAGGCATAGACGAGAGCGTGGATCAGCGCCTCGCGCGCCGGTCGCACCAGGGTGGAGCGCGTGCCGCGCCGACCCTCGGCGCGGTTCAGCAGCTTCTTGTGGCGACGGTGAGCGGTGACGCCACGCTTGACGCGAGACATCGGCTACTTCCCCTTGCCGGCGTACGGCATCAGGCGCTCGAGCTGCGCGGTATGGGCCTTGGGGACCTCACCGACGCCCGCGTAGCGCCGCGCTCGGCGGCTCGACTTGATCTCGAGGTGGTGGCCCCGCCAGGCCTTCGGGCGGACCCATTTGCCGGATCCGGTCTTCCGAAAGCGCTTGGCCGTGCCCTTGTGGGTCTTCATCTTCGGCATGTGGTTACGATCCCTGCTGCGCCGGCGCCTCGCTCGACGCCGGAGCGGCCGGCTCACGAGGTGGAGCCGGGCTCTTGGCGGCGATCGCGTCACCGATGGTGTCGCCGGCAGCCACGGAGGTGTCCGCTTCGCCGTTCTCGCTCTTCTTGTCGGCGGCCCTCTTCTCGACGGGGGCCATGACGATGTACATGCTGCGACCCTCGAGCAGCGGCTGCCGCTCGATGGTCCCGTGCTCGGCCAGCACCTCGGCCGTGCGCATCAGCAGGTCGCGTCCGAGATTCGCGTGGCTGATCTCGCGACCGCGGAAGCGGACGGTGACCTTGACGCGGTCCCCCTTGTCGAGGAACTCGGCCGCACGCCGCGCCTTCGTCTTGAGGTCGTGGACGTCGATCTTGACGGCCAGCCGAACCTCTTTGAAGGACTGCGACTTCTGCTTCTTCTTCTGTTCGCGTTCGCGTTTCTGCAGCTCGTACTTGTACTGGCCGTAGTCGAGGATTCGGCAGACCGGCGGGACGGCGGTGGGAGCGACCTCCACGAGGTCCAGTCCCTTCTCCTGTGCCAGGGCGAGCGCTTCAGCCGTGGGCATGACGCCCAACTGTTGCCCTTCATCGTCGATGACCCTCACCTCGCGGATGCGGATCAGCTCATTGATGCGGAGGTCCCTTGCCAGCTTCCTTGCTCTCCTTCAACAACAAGGCCACCTCACCGATCACGGGCGGGTGGCCCTGCAACGTACGCGAAATGCCGACGGATGATACACCGATATCGAACGGATGGTCAACGCGATCAGGCTCGAATCGAGCACGTCGCAGACCTCCGGAGAGCACGCCCCTGGGCGGCTCACTCGGCCCCCATCGGCTCGAGTATGAAGAGGGGGATGACGCGCTTCGTCTTGCTCTCGTAGTACGAATACATCGGGAAATCCTTGATCGCGAGCTGCCACAGGCGCTCGCGCTCTCGGCCCGCGACCTCTCGGGCTCGGACCTCGCGAGCTTCCTTCCCGATCCGAACGGCGGCGACCGGGTTATCCCGGAGGTTCTCGGCCCACGCCGGATCCTTCGCCGATCCGCCGCGCGAGCCGACGATCACCAGGTTCTCGCCATCGTCGAACGCATAGAGGGTGACCGCGCGCGGCGTGCCGCTCCGGCGGCCGGTGGCGATGAGCGTGACCTGCCGCTTCACGCTCAGCGTGGGTAGTCGAAGAAGACCGCGACCTGTCGCCCGTCGGGATCCGCCACGCGAAAGCTGCGGGTGCCTTCCCAGCGGTCCCCGGACGGCGGCGCGACGAGCGCGAAGCCGCGCTGGGCGAGCTCCTGGGCCCAGGCGTCGACCTCCGCGGCGGTGTCCACCTTGAAGCCGATCTGGAGGCCGTCGCGCGTCGGCTTCTCGCCGTGGCGAAAGCTGAGCTCGAAGCCTCCCGACTCGAGGTCGACGGCCCCCTCGGCCGATGCAAGGCGCCGGAAGCCGAAGGCAGACTCGTAGAACTCGGCGGCCCGGGACGGGTCGGTGGAGAGCAGCGCAAGCTGCCCGACGCCGCGCATCTTCCTCATGGCTGAGTCCTACGAATCGGCGGGAGCGGTGTCCGCCTCGGCGGCGACCGGCCAGAGCTCGCGCGAGGCGTTCCGGGAATGCAGGTCGGCGACGAATTCGTCGATCGTCACGCCCTGTGACGACTCACCGGTCCGCAGCCTGGGTGAGACGGCACCGGCCTCCGCGTCGCGATCCCCCACCACGGCCATGACCGGGATCTTCTGCTCCTGTGCGTCGCGCAGCTTGAGTTGCATGCGCTCCGATCGGTCGTCGATCTCGGCGCGCAGGCCGGCGGCGGCCAGCGCCGCCCGGACCGACTCCGCGTACTCCAGGTGACGGTCGGCGATGGGCACGATCATCACCTGCACCGGCGCCAGCCAGAACGGGAATGCCCCGGTGTAGTGCTCGGTGATGATGCCGATGAAGCGCTCGAAGCTGCCGTAGATCGCATAGTGGATGACGACCGGCCGCTCGAAGCCACCGTCGGCGGCGCGGTACTCGAGGTCGAAGCGCTGCGGCAGCTGGTAATCGGCCTGGATGGTGGCCATCTGCCACTCGCGACCGAGCGCGTCCTCGATGAAGATGTCGATCTTGGGTGCGTAGAACGCGCCACCGCCCTCGTCGAGCGTGTACGGCATTCCGTCCTCTTCGAGGCGATCGCGCAGCCGTCCCTCCGCCCGCTCCCAGAATTCGTCAGAGCCGAGCCGCTTCTCGGGGCGGGTGGCGAGCTTCGCGCGCGGCTCGAAGCCGAACGGGGCGTACTGCTTGCGGACGAGCGACAGCGCCAGGCGGATCTCGTCGTCGACCTGGTCGTCGCGGCAGAAGACGTGGGAGTCGTCCTGGGTCAGCTGCCTCACGCGGAACATGCCGGCCAGCACGCCCGTGCGCTCCTTGCGAAACAGGACCGAGTAATCGGCGAAGCGCATCGGCAGCTCGCGATACGAATGCGCGTTGGTCTTGTAGATCAGGATCTCCTCCGGGCAGTTCATCGGCTTCAGCCCGGAGACGTGGTCGTGGTCGTCGAGGACGAACATGTTGTCCTGGTAGTTGCCCCAGTGGCCACTCGTCTCCCACAGCTCCTTGCGGACCAGGCTCGGCGTGCGGACCTCGTCGAAGCCGGCCTCGCGGCGGACCTGGCGCGACCAGTCCTCGAGCGCCCGCCAGAGGGCCATGCCACGTGGATGGAGGAAGGGGGCCGCCGGCGACTCCGGATGGAACGTGAACAGGTCGAGCTCCCGGCCGAGCTTGCGATGGTCGCGCTTCTTCGCCTCTTCGATCCGCCACAGGTGTCGGTCGAGCTCCGCCTGGCTGTCCCACGCCGTGCCGTAGATGCGCTGCAGCATCGGCCGCGTCTCGTCTCCGCGCCAGTAGGCACCGGCGGTATTCAGGAGCTTGAACGCGCCGAGCTCGTTCGTGGATCCAAGGTGTCCTCCGCGGCACAGGTCCTCGAACGAGCCGTGGCGGTAGAAGCTGACGGTCGGCCCGTCGGACTCCGGCAGGTCGTTCACGATCTCGACCTTGAAGGGCTGGCCCTTCGCCTCCAGCTCGGCGACCGCGTCGGCCCGCGGGAGATCCTTCGAGTGCTCGAAGGCCAGGGCCGCGGCCTGCTGTTCGCGCATCTTGCCCTCGATCTGCTCGAGGTCCGCCGGCGTCAGCGGGCGCGGCAGGTCGAAGTCGTAGTAGAAGCCGTCCTTGATGGCCGGGCCGACGCCGAGCTTCGCATCGGGAAACAGCTCAAGGACCGCCGCCGCCATCATGTGCGCCGCGCTGTGCCGCATGGCTGCGAGGCGATCCTCGGTGCCGGATGCGAGTGCCGCCCCGGGCTCCTGGGCGATCTCGTCAGCGTCGATTGCCATGCGCCGAAGGGTAGCGCATGACGCTGGCGGCAACTATGGACGCTCGTCCACCTCGGGGCCGACCTCTTCAAGCTCCGGCTCGCCGGGCATGCCCGTCTCCGGGATCGGGTCGTCCATGTCGCCGGTCGGCGGCGTCATCGTGCCACCGCCCGGATATGCGTCGCCGCCGATCGGATCGCCTGCGTCGCGCTCCGGCCTGTCGAATGGCCCCTCCCCGGGTTGCTCATGCGTCTCGCGCTGGTTCATCGGTCCGCTCCTTCGGTTCGTGCCGAGTCCCGATGCAATCCGTGGACCATCAGGCGACCGCGGCCACGGGAATCAGACCCGCTTGAACTGCTCGAAGGGCTGGCGGCACTCGCCGCAGTGATAGATGGCCCGACAGAGGGTCGGCCCGAACGGGTTGTCGAGGGTCGTGTTCCGCGAGCCGCAGAAGGGGCATTCGGCGATCGGCAGGACGGCGAGCTCATCGAGACCGGCCACGGCTGTCATCACGGGCGGGGCGAATCCACTGAGCCGCAGCCGCTCACGCCCGGCATCGGAGATGCGCTCGCTCGTCCACGGCGTCGCGAACGTGACCTCGACCTCCACGTGCTCGGCCAGCCGCAGCTCGATCAGCCGCTCCTCGATCAGCCGGCTCATGACCTCGATGGCCGGGCAGCCAACGAAGGTCGGCAGCAGCTCCACGTGGACCACCTCGGGACCGACGCGGACCTCGCCGATCACGCCGAGGTCAACGAGCCCGATCGCCGGGATCTCCGGATCCGGGATGGCGCCCAGCGCATCCCAGATGCGTTGCTCGCGGGTGCTGCTGACCGCCGTGATCACCACGTGGCCCCGACCTCCGAACGGGCCACCATCGTGAACTGTCCGTGCAGCCACTCGAAGTCACCGGAATGCCGCGTCCGACCTTCGACGCTGGGCGTCGCCGCTGGCAGGTCCGGGACGATGAGCGCCAGGACCGGCCGCACGTCGGCCTGCCACGTGGCGTGCAATGCCCGCATCGGCTCCGGTATGAAGCCCCCATGCAGGAGCTCCGCCTCACCGGCCAGCGGAGCGAAGACGTCCTGCGCGTCGCTCCAGAGGCGGGTCAGCGCGTCAACCAACCGCCCGCTCACGTCCGGACCGCCGTCGGAGAGGCGTCGCAGCCACGCGTCGGCGTGCATCCGGTGATATGTCTCCTCGCGCCGCATCTTGGTGGCCAGCTGGGCGAGCGGTGCCCAGCCACTCCGCGCCAATGCCGCCAGCCGCACCGCGTCGGCGGTCTCGTACAGCCATCGCCGCGCGACGCTGAAGGCCCAGTCGCCGCGCGCGTGGTCGAGGAGCGTTGCGTGGCGGTAGTCGGCGGCATTGCGCCCGAACGCGATCCCGTCGGCGTCGTCGCCGGTCAGCGTGGCGAGCAGCTCGTACAGGGCGCGGGCATGACCGATCTCGTCCTGGGCGATCGAGCTGGTTGCGACGTCTTCCTCGAGCATCGGCGCAATGCCGGTCCACTCGGAGTCCCAGAAGCCGATCACGAACTCGTCGTCGGCCACGCTCAGCAGCAGCTCGGCGAGCGCCTCGCGGCCGTCGACGTCCAGCTCAGGATCCGGCTGCGGATCGAGCGTCACTCCGGCGCATCCGCGCCCGCGCGCGCCTTCGCCGCCTCGAGCTTGTGCTTGATGATGTAGCCGCCGGGCTTCTTGTGCGAACGATCGAACGGCGGTTTGAGCAGATCTGGATCGTCGAGCTCGGTGATCGCCTCGCGCCGCACGATCCAGAGTCGATGGCTCTCGCCACGGCGTCCGTAGAATTCACGCGCGTAGTGCATCGCGAGCTCCTCGTCGGGGGCGTTGACGTTGCCCGAGTGGATCATCGGATCGCCCTCGTCTTCCTGGCGGAAGACCTCCCAGATCCCCTCGCCCCTCGGCCTGGTCATGCGGCCGCGGTGGCGGCCCCCAGGAGCGCGTCACGGACCCATTGCGTCTCTGCGAAGCTCACGCGGCGGAAGTCGAGCCGCTCCTGCGACGCCGGACCATGGCCGGTCACGACCGACTTGAGCTCGGCCCAGTCGGGCTCCGTGTAGCGCCAGCGACCATCGGTCTCGTCGAACTGCAGCGCCGGGTCCGGGATGACGAGCCCGAGCTCGCGGATGCGCGGGACGTAGATCGAAAGGAACTCCTGGCGGAGCTGCTCGTTGTTCTTTGCCTTGATGCCCCAGTGAAGGTCCTTGTCCTTCGACGGATCGGTCGGCGGGCCGTGCATCTGCATGAGCGGACCCCACCATCGGTCGAGCGCCTCCTGCACCATGGCGCGCTGTGTCTCGGTCCCGTTCATCAGCGTCAGGACCACGTCCCGGCCGTGCATGATGTGGACGGACTCCTCCCAGCAGATCTTCTTCATTGTCCGCGCGTACGGGGCGTAGGAAGAATCGCGCAGTGCCTGCTGGCTGACGATCGCCGCCGCGTCCACCAGCCAGGCGATGATCCCGACATCGGCCCACGACCGCGTCGGGTAGTGGAAGACGTTGTGGAACTTCGTCTTGCCGTCGAGCAGGTCGGCGAGCATCTGCGACCGAGGCTTGCCGAGATCCTCGGCGACACGGTAGAGCAGCTGTGCGTGGCCGACCTCGTCCTGGATTTTGCTGGTCAATGCCAGCTTCCGGCGCAGGGTCGGCGCCCGCATGATCCAGTCTCGCTCCGGAAGCACGCCCATCAGCTCCGAGTTGGCGTGCATCTCAACGAACTTGAGAACCGCGGCGCGGTACTCGTCCGGCATCCAGTTGTCCGCCTCGACCTTCCCGCCTGAGCCCACGTGCGCGTAGAAGGCGTCGGCGTCCCCGGGCTGGTAGCGAGGCGGGACGTTCAGCGGTTGGATCGTGTCGGCGTCGTCCATGGCTGTTCAGGGTACCGCAAGAGGTCAGCCAGGATGGAGCTCGAGCGTGGTGTCGAGGATCTCGCCGCGCACCATCGAGCGGGCAGTGGAGCCGTTCCCGTACTTCGCCAGGAACTCGCGGCTGGATGCCTCGATGCGCTCGGGGTCGGTGGCAACCTCGACTCGAACCGGCAGCGTCCTCGCGTCGAAGCTGAGTGCGGCCCGGGCCGCCGCCACGGCCTCGCGATACCAGCGCGCGCCAGATCCCTTCCACGAGCGGACCATGACCCGATCGGCGCCGTCCACGACGACCCAGATGATGGCCCGATGCGCCGTGTCGCCGGCTCCGCGCGTCTCGATCGTTACCTCGTGCAGGCTGCGGAGGCTGGCGCGGGTGTCCTCGTCGAACCTGGTGTCAGTCATGGGGCGCACGCTTGAGGGGCCGGTGCCAGCGCAGGTATGCCTCGTCGGGCGTGGCATCCACGCGCAGCTCGTCGGGGGCGACGTTCACGTCCGGGCGGGGAACGTACAGATCGACCGGAAGCAGCCCGCGGGTTCGCACGAGAAGGTAGTCGGCGAAGACCGCGTCGACGGTGCCGACTCTGCTTCGACCGCGGCCGATCACGCGCATCCCTGGCACGAACCGCTCGTTGCTCACGAGCAGTAGCGTACCTCGGCGGGTCGTCGGCTATTCGGGGGCGGCCACGGCAAGAGCCCGATGGCTGACGGCGACGTGCAGGGGCAGGCCGCCGAACGGTTCGCCGTCGAGGTGCACCCGAGTGTCGCCGTCGCCATCGGCCTCGATGATCGTGCCGGATCGCATGCTGACGGCCGGGTGATCGACGTGCGTCCCGCGATACAGGTTCGAGAGCTCGCGCAGCACCGTGAGCCGCGAGACGTCGCCCACGACGCACACGTCGAGCCGCCCGTCGTCGAGGAGCGCGTCGGGTGCGATTCGCATCCCGCCCCCGTAGAAGGCACCGTTGGCGATCGCGACGAAGAGCACGTCCCGTGTCTCCGAGGTGCCGTCGATCGTGAGCCCGACGCGACGATTGCTGAAGCGACGCAGCTCGGTGAGCGTGGTGAGCAGGTAGCCGGCCCGGCCTGCCTGCCATCCGCTCCGCTCGGCCATCGCGGCCGCGACCTGCGCGTCGAAGCCGATCCCGCCGGCCGAGGCGAACCAGCGCTCGGTCCCGGCGCCGTTGCGAGCGCGTGCGACGTCGATCCGCCTGGTCGCATGGCCGATCGCGATTCTCCACGCCGAGGCCGGGTCGCCGGGAAGCGCCAGGCTGCGAGCGAGGTCGTTGCCGGACCCGAGCGGAACGATTCCCATCGACGCCGGCTCACCGGCGGACAGGAGGCCGTTCACAACCTCCTGCACCGTTCCATCTCCGCCGATACAGATCACCCGGTCGTGCCCAATGCGCGCGGCTTCGGCTGCCAGAGCCTCGGCGTCGCCCGGCCGGCTGGTGATCTCGAGCCGCGCCTCCGGGCGAGCTTCCAGCCGCTCACGCACCCATGCGACCGATCGCATGGGGCGTCCGCCGCCCGCGGCGGGGTTGATGATGACGAGCGGCGCGAGCGACATCCGTGGCATTGTCGCGATTCGCGTCAAGCGGCCACGCGCGCTAACGTGACCGGCATGGACCGAGTGCTGATCTCGATGGCGCGGCTCATCGGCGCGGCCGCCGGTGCGTTTGCCGGGGTGGTCGCCGTGCAGCTCATGCGCATGCGTCGCATGGAGTTCCTGCCCGGCTGGCCGGGCTTCGCGATCAACCACATCATCATGCCCTCCAGCGGCGTCCCGACCGACCCGAAGCGCCTCAACATCGTCGTGCTCGGAGACTCGACCACCGCTGGGGTCGGCGTGAGCCGGCCGGAGGACGCGCTGCCATACCTGCTCGCGCAGCGCATCGCCGACGCGGAGGTGAGATCGGTCCGTGTCGTGAGCTTCGGCTGGGCCGGGGCGCGGGTGGCACACCTGCCGAATGACCAGGTGCGGCACGCGACCTCGCCGACCCGTCCAAACGCTCGCGGCCCCTTCCTGCCCGACGCCGACGTCGTCGCTGTCGTGATCGGCTCGAACGACGCGACGCACAGGACGCCACCGGGCCGCTACCGTGCCGACCTGCGCGCCGGGCTGGAGCAGATTCGTGCCCAGGCCCCGAACGCACGGATCGTGCTGGCCGGCATCCCCGCGTTTCGCGGCGCGCTGCCCGGCCTCGAGCCGCTCATCTTCCTGGCCGACCAGTACGGTCGCCTGCTACGGCCGATCAGTCGGGCCGAAGCGGCACGGATCGGAGCCGCCTACGCCGACCTCAACGCGGACGTGCCGCTCCTGATCCGCGGGCGCGAGGATGCACTCTCCAGCGATCGCTTTCATCCGTCGGTCGTCGGCTACGACGCCTGGGCCGAGGTCATCTTCCAGGCGCTTCAGCGCGGTCCGGCACCGGATTCCGATGCGGAAGGCACCTCACTCGAGGCCGAGGGGGCCTGACGAGAGGCCAAGACCGCTTGCGCGAGCCTGCGGGTGATGCGATGCTGCGAGCCGAGGTACTTCCCGAGCAACCCTAGTGCCCACGGGGGATCCGCGTGCGTCCGGTCCTGGTCGCTTTCTGCGCGCTGGCGACGCTCTTCGCCAGCCTCGGTCTCGCCGCGCCCGCCGCAGCCGACGCGCCCGCCAGAGTGGCCATCATCGTCGGCCCGGTCGGTGAGGAGCTGACACCGGTCTACATCAGCCTGGCCGATGCGGCCGCTGACGCGGCCGAGGCGCGTGGCGCGACGGTGGCCCGGGCCTACTCGCCCGAAGCCGATGCCGAGCACGTGCTGGCGGCGGTCGAGGGCGCCAACATCGTCATCTACCTCGGCCACGGGGTCGGCACCCCCAACCCGTACAGCGAGACCGCCAGCGCCGAGACGATGAACGGCTGGGGCCTCAACGGTCCTGGTGGCGATGGACTGACACACCGCGACTCGTTCGCCGACGGCGCCATGGCCTACTACGGCGAGGCCTGGATCGCCGAGCATGCTCATCCGGCACCGGGCTGGGTCATGATCTACTCGAACGCCTGCTACGCACCGGGCGCGTCCGAGGGCTTCGACACTCCCGCCGACGAGGAGACCGCCGCCGCGCGGGTCAGCGCCTACTCCCGCGCACCGCTGGCCGAGCTGGGCGCATCGGCCTACTTCGCCACCGACTTCTACGCCGGCGCCGCGCACCTGGTCGGCACCCTGCTCGACCAGCCGGACCTGCCGTACGGCGAGGTGTTCGCCTCCGAGCCCAACTTCAGCGCCGACGGCCTGGCGCGCCTGCCCCACGACATCCTCGATGGCGCCGAGACGTGGCTGGACCGCTCGGCCTATTTCGAGGGCAAAGTCGACTACTGGTATGCCTTCGCCGGCGACCCGACAGCGAGCTTCGCGGACGGGATCGGGCTCGCCGCCACGGCGCCGGCCGTGCCACCGCTGGCGGCGGTCGACGGCCTCGCCACGGGCATGGCATCGAGCTACAGCGAGAGCATCGGCTGGGAGGGCCAGCCGACCGTCGCGCTGCCGGTCGAGCTCGGCGGCGGCCTGCCGGACGGGAAACCGGTGCGTGTGCTCGTCTGCGCCGATCGGTGCGTGAGCCTGCCCGTGGTGGACTCATGTCCCTGCTATGCGGGCACGCCCGACCAGCGCATCGCGAACCTGTCGCACGCTGCCTGGCGGCTGGTCACCGATGCTCCGCTCGAGGAGGGACTGGTGCGCGTCGAGGTACACCTTGCCCCGGTCGGGGTGCCGCTGGTTTCGGCGGAGTCCTAGGCGGCGGCACCGACTGGCTGATCGGGGTCGGGGACGCCGGGTACACGACCGCCGGCGCTCAGCTGGAAGCGGCTCGAGAGGGATCCGATCTCGCGCCGGAGCAGGTCGCTCCATGGCTGCTTCACGGTGCCAGCGACCGGGTAGCGTCCGAGGAAGACGGTGCGAGCCAGCGCGCCCTTCGCGGGGTACTGCCCGGGCTCGAACTCGAATGCGTAGTGGTGCTCCCCGCTGGCCGCCCGCCGAGACGAACGAATGCGCGCCCACAGCGAGGTCGTGCCGCCCGGCAGCTCGAAGCTGATCAGGTGCGTCTCACGCTCCACGAGCGCCATGCTGGTGGCCAGCAGGGTGCCGCCGACCGAGACGTCCTGGACCGATGCTGCCGCACCGTCGACGCTGCCGGCGATGTCGACCGCGAAACGGACCGCGCTGCGGCGCTCGGCCGCGAAGCGCAGCGAGCGCACGCGCCGGGCAGCCGTCCATACCAGGGCCGCATTGACGACGAGCCAGAAGAATGCGCCCGCGGCCGCCCATCCCGATGCGTACGGGATGGCGAAGACGCCGAGCAGATCGAGGACGTAGACGGTGGCGCCGACGACGCACGCGCCGAACGCGGCGCGCAGCATGACCGGCGCCTCGATCCGGCCACGGTTGGCGGCCATCCGGCCCTTCGGCGTGACTCGGAACCGTGGCCTGCGAGGGCTGAAGAGGGTGAGCGTGGCAAGGAAGTTGGGCGACATCCGGACGAGATCGAACACGATCGACAGGACCGGCCGATACGCCCCGCGTCCCAGCAGGTAGAGGGCCGCCTGCTGAAGCCCGTAGGTGACCCCGAAGGCGATCGCGAAGGTCAAACCATCCGCGATGATCGGGATCTGGCCGGAGATGAGCACGAGCGGCGGCAGCGCCAGGAACCCGAGCGTGCGCCACGAGTCGAACCAGCCGAGCAGCGTCGCGGCGTAGCCGAGCCGCTGGCCGAGCGTGAGCCCACCGGCGGTGAGCGGGTTCTCGACACGGAGCACCTGCATGGCGCCGGTTCCCCAGCGGTTGCGCTGGAGCTGGTACTGGCCGGCATCGTCGGCTGCCAGGCCGCGAGCCAGGACTTCGTTGTGATACACGGTCCGCCATCCAGCTCGATGGAAGCGGATGGTGGTGTGGATGTCCTCGGTGATCGTGTCCGTTGCCGCGCCGCCGATTGCCCGGAGCGCATCGGCCCGCACGAGCGCACTGGTGCCGCACCAGAAGGCGGCGTTCCATCGGTTCTTGCCCGGCTGCAGCAGCCGGTAGAACAGGGTCTGCTCGTGGAACGGCTCGCCGTAGGCGACGCCACTGCCGTGCTCGAAGCTGGTGACGTTGTAGAAGTCCTGCGGCGTCTGGACCAGCGCGACGCGCGGGTCGGCAAAGTAGCCGAGCGTGGCCCGCAGGAAGTCGGACGCGGCGACGTGATCAGCATCGAGGAAGGCCAGGATCTCCGCGTCGACCACTCCGAGTGCGAAGTTCACGTTGCCGGCCTTGGCGTGCTCGTGGGTCGGCCTGGCGAGGTACCGAGCGCCAAGCGACGCAGCCAGCTCGGCGATCTCGGGGCGCTCGCCATCGTCGAGCACCCACGTCTCATGGACCGGCTCAAGCGCCACCGCCGCGGCGATGGTCGGCACCAGGATCTCCGGGCCCTCGTTGTAGGTCGGAATCAGCACGGCAATCTTGGGCACGTAACCGAGCGCGTGGCGGGAGGGCCGCACGTCGACGTCCCAGAGGCTGAAGGTGAACAGGCCGAGGCCGATGGCGGCGTGCACCTCGAACACCAGCATCGGCAACGACAGGTACCAGGCATCGAGGTTCATGGTTGCCGCGGCTCGCCACGCCAGATAGACCGCCGTGGCGGTGAGCGCGAGGACGGCGACGGAGCGAATCAGGAGCAGTCGACCCGGCCCATCGGGCGCGGGAAGATGCCCGCTGCGGCGGGACGTGATGGTCATTCGCCCCAAGGACACCATCGCGGAGGACCATCGGGCCATGCACCGATCGTCCCGACGGGGGCCGTACTCTAGGCGACGGTCACCCGGATGGTGTGGTGGCCCCGTGCGCCATCCGGCGCCGGGCGCGTGACCTCATCGGTCTGAACCTCGCCTCCGCCGTCGATGGCCCGGACGCGCAGCACGTGCTCGCCGGCTCGTGCCTCCCAGCGGCGCACGAACTGAACCCATGTGGCGTCCGAGATTGCGGCGCTCAGCTCGGCCGGCTCCCACCCCCCGTCGTCGACCTGGACCTCGACGCCGCTGACTCCACGGTCCGGCGCCCACGCGACGCCCGCAATCGCGATCGTGCCGGCCTCGACGCGGGCGCCGTCGCGGGGCACGTCGATGCGCGACTGCGTCAGGATCGGCGCCTGCTTTGCCCATCCCAGTGGCACCCAGTACGCGTCGAACGCCTCGAGCGTCGTCAGCTCGATCTCGGTCAGCCACTTCGTGGCGCTCACGTAGCCGTAGAGGCCCGGCACGATCAGGCGTGCCGGGTATCCGTGCTCGGCCGGCAGCGGGTCGCCGTTCATCGAGACCGCGACCAGCGGCTCCCGGTCGTCGGCGATCGCCCAGGCGGTCGGAAAGCCGACGGTGAAGCCATCGACCGCGCGCCCGACGATCTGCGTGGCATCCGGGCTGATCCCGGCGCGATCGAGCAGCTCCTTGAGCCGAACGCCGGACCAGAGCGCGTTGCCGACCAGGTCCCCGCCGACCTCGTTGCTGACACACGCGATCGTCACGTACTGCTCGTGGAGCGGCATCGCGACGAGCTCGTCGTAGGTCAGCTCGAACGGTCGCTCCACCATGCCGGTCAGGCGCAGCCGCCAGGTGGGCAGGTCCGGCCTCGGAACGAGCAGCGCGGTGTCAATCCGGTAGAACTCGTGGTTCGGGACGACGATCGGGGTCAGCTCAGGCACGTCGAGCGCTGCGCCGGCCGGCAGCGCCGGCGCGGTTTCGACGGGCGCGGGAATCGCGCCGCCCTGTGGCACCGCGTTCAGGCGGCCCCGATCGAGCAGCGTTCGGCCGGCGAGACCGCTCGCGGCCGCAACGCCTACCACGGCGATGGAAGTCCCGAGGAAACGACGCCGTCCCCAGTCCGGCATCTCGGCCGCCGGCGGCGCCCCACGCTCGGCTGCCAGCCGCATGAGGCGCCCGAGGACAAGGATCGCAATCCCGACGGCTGCCGCGGCCACGATCAGCGTCGTGAGCGGCGAGGCAAGGGGATCGCGCAGGCCGGCGCCCAGCGCGAGGATGCCGCCCAGGGCGATGAGGATCCGTGCCGTTCCTGGCCGAGTCCGCGCGAGCACTCCGATCCCTGCGGTGATCCCCATCGCGACGAGGGCGATGAAGACATTGAGCACCACCTTGTCGGCCTCGCCGACGAGGTCCACCACGAACTGCTTCGCTCCAGGAGGCTGGAGTGAGATGACGAGGTCGCCCACCGCGATGATCGGGCTCGCCGCGCCGGGCAGCAGGCCCGCGAGCAGCTCGGCGCCGCCAAGCGCGGCGGCTCCGGCGGCCAGGCCGGCGATGGCGGCGGCCGGGCGGCCTGGGATGGGCTCAGGATCGGTTCGCATCGTCATCGACTCACCGTAAGGGTACGCGTCCCGGATACGGCCCATGTGCACCGGGCGGCGCTCGATGCCGAATCGGGCGTGGTCTAGACTGAGGCATGGCCGGCATGCTGTGGGTCAGCGACCGGGAGCCAGCCGTTCGCCAGCTGTTCGCGGAGCTGCTGCCGGAGGCAGAGGTCCTGGCACCCGACGACCTTCTCGCCCGGCTCTTGCTGGGACAGCACCCCGACGCTCTCATCATCGACGGCACCCAGCTTCTCGAGCTGCCGCCGCCCAGGCGGACCGAGCTGCTTGGGCTGCCAAGGCTCCTGGTCTGCACCGGCATGCTGCTCGCCTCGGTGCCGCCCGAGCTCATCTCCGGTCCCGGAGTCGCCGTGCTCGCCAAGCCGTTCTGTGTCGAGGATCTCGAAGCTGCGGTCGAGTGGTTGCGCGGAATACCTGGAGTCCTCCCGGCGCCATCGGCCCCGTTCGGTGCGCTCGTCCAGCGCCGACGCACGCGCCGCCCACTTCGTCGTCGCCTCCCGGCCCACTGAGCGGCTCGCCTATCATCCGGCGCATGCCCGATCGCATCGATCTCCGCTCGGATACGGTCACCATGCCGACGCCGGCCATGCGCCGCGCGATGGCCGAAGCCGAAGTCGGTGACGACCAGTACGGCGAGGACCCGTCGGTCAATCGCCTCCAGGACGAGGTCGCGGCACTGCTCGGCGCCGAGTCGGCGCTCTTCCTGCCATCGGGCACGATGGCCAACCAGGTGGCGCTCCGCACGCTGACGCGGCCGGGCGACGACGTGCTGGTGCCGACCGATTCGCACGTCGTTCTGCACGAGACGGGCGGTGGTGGCGCCAATGCGGGCGTCCAGTTCAGCCCGATCGGCGTCGGCGGCACGTACGACGCCGATGCCGTCGAGGCCGCCATCAAGCCGCACGGCCACATCGTCTACCCGCCCACCACGCTGCTGGTGGCCGAGAACACGCACAACCGGGCCGGCGGCATCGTGTTTCCCGACGAGGCCCTGCGAGCGGCGCTGGCGGTGGCGGCCCACGCCGGCCTCGCGACCTACCTCGACGGTGCCCGCATCCTCAACGCGGCCATCGCCAGTGGACGGCCCGCCGCCGACCTGTCACGCGGCTTCGACCTGGTCGGCTTGTCGCTCAGCAAGGGGCTCGGGGCACCTGCCGGCTCGATGCTGGCGGGTCCGCGCGAGCTGATCGGCCGGGCGCACCGCTACCGGCGCATGGCGGGCGGGGCAATGCGCCAGGCCGGGATCCTGGCGGCCGCGGGCTCGTATGCGCTCGCGCACCACGTCGAGCGACTCGCCGACGATCACGCGAACGCGCGCCTGCTGGCGGAGGAACTCCTGCGGGGCGACGACATCGAGCTCGACCTCGGTGCCGTCCAGACCAACATCGTGATCTTCCAGCTGGTGGTTCGTCGCGGCGTGCCCGATGCCGCCACGTTCGTCGAGCGCTGTCGCGAGCGCGGTGTGCTGCTCAATCCCTTCGGTCCACGAACGGTCCGGGCGGTCACCCATCTCGACGTGAGCGCCGATCAGTGCCGGGCCGCGGCCAAGGTGATGCGCGCCGTCGCCGACGGCGCCGCCGTCTCGGCCTAGACCTGCTCCATCGGCTCGACCCTGTCGGGGTCGAGCGTCAGCGACGCCGAGTTGATGCAGTAGCGGAGGCCGGTCGGCTGATCCCGCGCGTCGTCGAAGATGTGCCCGAGATGGCCTCCACAGCGCGCGCAGTGCACCTCGGTCCTCTTCATGAAGAATGATCCGTCGGTCTCCGTCTCCACGGCGTCGGGATCCTTCGGTGCGTAGAAGGACGGCCAACCGGTGCCGGACTCGAACTTGGTGCTCGCGTCGAAGAGCTCCGCGCCGCAGCCCGCGCAGCGGTAGACGCCGGAGCCGTGCTCGTCCCAGTACGCGCCGGTGAACGCCGGCTCCGTGCCCTTCTGGCGAAGCACGCGATATTGGTCGGGAGTGAGGGTCGCACGCCACTCCTGGTCGGAGCGATCGATCTTGTCGGTGGTCATGACGACAGCCTACGCCCCGTCGCGGCTGCTGTCAGGGAGGTCCGATGACAGTCGCAGCCGGCGCGGTGCGAATGCACGGCGGCATGTGCTCTGGGAGCTTCGGTAGGCGCACTATCCTTGGCCGATGCGGCCCATCCTCCTGGCCCCCGGCGCGTCCGGCAACGTCGAGCAGCTGCGGCCGCACCAGCGCGGCCTGGCGGCCCGCGGGCTCGACGTCAGCCTGGTCGAGCTGCCCAAGGGGACCGCCGAGCGAGCGATCCCGGTGTACCGCGCCGCGCTCGAGGGCGACGGCGGAACGCTCCCGATCATCGGCGGACAATCGTTCGGCGGCCGGGTCGCATCGCTGGTCGCGGCCGACCTGCCACCGGCCGGGCTGGTGCTCCTCTGCTACCCGCTGCACGCGCCCGGACGCCAGCCCAGCTGGGAGGAGCGCACGGCGCATTGGCCGCGGATCGCCTGCCCCGTGCTCCTGCTGTCAGGCGAGTCCGACCCATTCGCCGACATCGGTCTGCTCCGAGGTGCGGTGAAACGGCTCGGAGACGCCACCCTCGTCACCTATCCCGGCGTGGGACACGGCCTCGGCCCGGTGCTCGACGACGCGCTCGACCGCGTGACGACCTTCGCTGCTGGACTTACCTGACGCAATCTGGCAGGAATCGGCGCTATCCTCGCCCGGATGCGCGCCTCACGACTGGTCCAGCTGCTCCTTTTCCTGCAGACGCGGGGCCGAACGACGGCCGCCGTCCTGGCGCGGGAGCTCGAGGTGTCGGAACGGACCATCCACCGCGACGTCGACGCCCTCAGCGCCGCCGGCGTGCCGATCTACGCCGAGCGCGGACCCCACGGCGGGATTCAGCTGATCGACGGCTACCGCACCCGGCTCACCGGCCTGACCGGCGAGGAGGCGGAGGCCGTCTTCCTCTCGGGACTGCCGGGGCCGGCGGCCGAGCTCGGGCTCGGGACCGTGGTGGCAGCGGCGCGGCTCAAGATCCTCGCCGCGCTGCCCTCCGAGCTGCGCGTCCGCGCCTCACGCCTGGTCGAGCGATTCCACCTTGACGCCGCCGGCTGGTTCCACGCCAGCGAGGAGGTCCCCCATCTCGCCGCCCTGGCCGACGCCGTCTGGGAGTCGCATCGCGTGACGATCACCTACCAGCGCGGCGACCGGGAGGTCGAGCGGTCGCTGGAACCGCTGGGCCTGGTGCTGAAGGCGGGCGTCTGGTACCTGGTCGCCGCCTCCGAAGGAGGGGTGCGGACGTATCGCGTCTCGCGAATTCGCACTGCGATCTCGACCCAGGAGCAGGTGCCCCGGCCGCCCGACTTCGACCTCGCCGCGTACTGGGCCGAGTCGATCAGCGCCTACGAGCGCGAGGCCCCCCGCGTCACCGTCACGATTCGCATCGATCCCACCGTGATCGGGGTCCTGGCGGACGCCGTGGGCGGCCAGGCGGTCCGCCGGGCCGAGACCATCCCCGCCGACGATCCAGAGGGCTGGGTGCACCTGCGCGTCACGGCCGACTGGCCGGACGAGGTCCCCGCCCGCCTCATCGGCCTCGGCGGCCGGGCCGAGATCCTCGACCCGCCGGAGGTGCGCGATCGGGCCATCATCCTCGCGCGGCGGATGCTCGAACGGCATGGAGTTCTGTAGCGTCACACTCGTCGGCCTTGCCGATCAGGCAGTGCACGTTGATCGGCTCGCCCGTCCAGCAACCGCCGCCGGCGCAGCTCGGCGACGATCGCGCGCTCGCGATCATCAACAAGGGCTCGAATGAGATCCGGGTTGAGCATCGTTCCGCTTCCTCACCATTGATCAGGTGATCAGCGTATCGGCCGTTGATGTCAGAACCTGTCGACTATTCGAGCAGCGGCTCAGAGAGCGCCGGCGATGGCCGAGATCACGGCGACGACCAGCCAGCCGAGCAGCACCACGATCGCGATGAGCAGGCCGACGAGGCTCATCAGGATCAACCAGTCGCTGCGGGTCGAGGTCTCCGGATTCTCGAGATGACGGCGGATGATCCCGAGGTTTCGCGTGTTGGCCTTGAACCACAGGTCGAAGGCATCACCCAGGACCGGGATGGCGCCGATGACGATGTCGATGGCCGAGTTGGCGAGCATGCGCGCCACCACGACCCGAGGCAGCCCCAGCCGCGAGCCGCGCCACACCACGAAGAGCCCGATGACTCCGCTCACCAGGTCGCCGACCACCGGCACGAAGCCGATCACCGCGTCGACGCCGAACCGTCGGCCGGTGCCAGGGACCGGAATGCTGTTGTCGAGGAGCCAGGCGAGCGCCTCGATCTCGGCAAGTCCGCGCGGCCGTTCGCCGAAGGTTCGCGGGATCCTGGTCACGCTTCTCATGCGCCCCGCGCATGCACGTGCGGTGCCTCGCGGGTGCGTCCGCGTCAACCGTGGGCTCGACATCTGCATGGCTGATCTGGATACTCCACCCATGAGCGCCTTGCGGACGGCATCCATGCCGCCGATCCCATCCGCGGCAGACGAGCGCGTGCCCGCCATCGGCCTGCTGCGCGGGCTGCTGCTGGGCGAGGCCGTGGTCGGCCTCCTGCTGGCCATCGTGCTGAGCATGGTGGCGTCCGCCCTCAGGGACTCGCTCGGCGGTGACGCCGGGCGAGCTGCCGAGCAGACGCTGCGCTTTGCGGCCGGCTTCTCCTTCCTGTGGGGAATCCTCGCCGCGTTCACGTCTCGTGGTGCGCGCAGGCGCCGCGCCTGGTCCTGGACCCTGGCGGCGCTGCTCCAGCTGGCCCTGGCGGTCGGCACCGGCATCGCCATCCTGACTGCGACATGGCATCCGGCCTACCTGCTCGGATTCGCCCTCGCGGCCGTCGTCATGCTCGTGCTGAGCGCATCATCGGTACGGCGGGCGCTCGGCCAGGAGTGATCCGGGCGGCGGGCCGCGCGAGATTCCTGACACGAACGGTCATGATCCCGCGCTAGGCTGAGATCGATGGCCGACATCAACCCACACGACCCCGGGCCGGAGCTCGCCGGGCAACGCGGCGATGCACATGCCATCGCGGCTCGCGAGCCGCTCGCCATCGAGCGTGCCAGCGTCCGCATCGGCACCGCCTCATGGACCGATCCGACCATGACGGCGCCCGGCGTGTTCTATCCGCCCGATGCCGGTTCCGCCGAGGATCGGCTCGTCTACTACGCCAACCAGTTCCCGCTGGTCGAGGTCGACGCCACCTATTACGCGCTCCCCGCCCGCCGAACCGGCGAGCTGTGGATGGAGCGTACGCCGCCCGACTTCACCTTCGACATCAAGGCGCACGCATTGATGACGGGGCAGCCATCGGAGGTGAGCCGCCTGCCGAAGGACCTGCGGGAGGACCTGCCGGCCGAGATCCTGGACAAGAAGCGCGTCTATGCCCGCGAGCTTCCCGCCGAGATCGAGGACGAGATCTGGGCGCGGTTCATGGACGGCATCGAGCCGCTGCGCAGCTCCGGCAAGCTGGGAGCGATCTTCCTCCAGTACCCGCGCTGGTTCTTCCCGACCAACGAGTCACGTGACGAGATCGTGAAGGCCCGCGATCGCCTCGGTGATACGCCATTCGCGGTCGAGCTGCGTCACGCCAGCTGGTTCAACGAGAAGAACGCGGAGCGCACGATCGGTTTCCTCGAGAAGTACGAGATCCCGTTCGTGATGGTCGACGCGCCACCGGGCACGAAGTCTTCCGTGCCGCCGATGACCCTCGTCACCTCGCCTCGCCTTGCCGTGGTCCGCTTCCACGGGCGGCGGACCGAGACGTGGGAGCAATCGGGAATCCCGGTAGTCGAGCGATTCCGATATCTCTACGACGAGGCAGAGCTTGGCGAGTGGGTGCCACGCATCCGCCAGGCCGCCGCGGAGGTGCCCGAGGTCCACGTGCTGATGAACAACTGCTACGCGAACTACGGGACGACCAATGCGCGCGAGATCGCCGACCTGCTGGCGGCGGAGGTGCCGCGCCTCGATCGCTGAGCGGTTAGGCTGGGCGGGTGGGGAAGCGCGGCGGACCGATCGGCACGTTGATGCTGCTGACCGTGGTGGCGTGCACCATGCCGCCGCTTCGGACGCCGAGCCCCACGCCGTCGCCTTCGGCGTCCCCGACGCCCTCGCCGACCCCCGCTCCGACGGCGTCGCCCTCGCCGACCCCCTCACCCCCGGCAGCCGTCCCCGACTTCGCCGCGGGCGAGCTGGTCGCCACCACGATCGACGGGCTGCGGGTGCGGGGCCTGCCGGGCTTCGATCGACCCATCGTGACCGCGCTGCTGCCCCTGTCGTTCGAGCTGAGCGTGGTGATGGGGCCGATCCCGGTCGACGGCCTCGGCTGGTACCTGGTTGCCGACGCCGATCCGCGCGAACCCAACTTCGACGAGGGGTGGGTGGCCGCGGGGGTGGAGCCCGATCCACTCCTGGCCGCCACCGGCAGGATCACCGAGGCGTCGCCGTACGTGGCCTCGATGGACCAGGTCGGCGACGCGGAGCAGGGCCCGATCGAGATCGCCGCGGGCGACCATGCCATCCGCTGGATCGCGCTCGACCCCGAACGGCGGCAATGCGCGTTTGGCGTCACCTTCACCCCGGCGGGCGGCGGTGAGCCCATCCCGGCCGTCCGGGCCACGATCGGGACCGGGATCGACCGCGGCACGGTTCAGCCGCAGTCGTTCGCCGCGCTCGGCCTGGTCGGGCCGGTCTTCGTGACGGTCAGCTCCGATTGCGCGTGGGCGCTGGTGATCGTCAGGGTCCTGCCCCAGGAGTCACCGTCGCCCAGTCTGGGCCCGTGAGGTGCCCGGGCTCGTCGCTAGCGCCCGGCCCCTGCCAACGACTCGGTGAGGGCCGCGTCTGCCGGGTCGTACAGGATGCAGATGTAGGAGCGGTCGCCGTCGCCCCATGAGTCCTCGGACGGCGAGATCATCGAGCCGTAAATCTCGGACGTCGCGTATGGCGCACCGACGTACGGCTCGAACCCGGGCTCGCATACCTGGGTGAAGATCGCCTCGAGGGCCGAGTCGGGCGGGAAGGTGCCGTCTCCTTCGTAGGTCGCCAGGCTGAACACCTCGTACTCGTGCGCCTGCGTGCATGGAACGCCGTCGACGTCGCTGATCTGGCCCTCGTCCGCCGCGTTGAAGCAGTCACCCTTGCGCAGATCGTCGACCGAGACGTTGCCGGCCGACGCCAGCGAGCCGTCGTCGCCCCGTCGCGCAGCGGTCACGTACCCGACGGCGAGCGCGATGATCAGTGCGGGGATCCACCAGAAGCGGATCCATCGGCGCCAGCCGGGGTCGGGCGTCACGGCGGCCGCGCCACCCTGCCCTGCCCACGTGGCCGCGTCTGCCGGCGTGGACTCCGCGCCGCGAATCAGGCCGCAGCGTTGGCATGCGGCGTTCGTCTCTTCGTTGTCCGCGAAGCATCGCTTGCAGACCCATCGGTTGGTCACGGGCGGACTCTAGCCGATCGCGAGCGGCGCTCGCTCCAGTACGATCGGACGAATTGCTCCTGGGCCTCAGTCTCCACCGCCAACGGATGCCGCAGCTCCCGGACCCGGGCGATCGCGTCGTCCGCGCCCCATCCGGCCGCCACCAGCGCGCAGGCGGCCACGGTCCCCGTCCGGCCGACGCCGCCCATGCATGCGACGGCCACGTCCGTGGTGGAGCGAGCCTCGACGACCGCCGCGAGGATGTCGTCCATCTCCGCCGTGCTCGCAGGCGGGAACCCATCGGGCATCGGGTGACGCTCCACCTCGACCCCGAATCCGGCCGCCCGCTCGACGATGGCCGGGTCGCTCCAGCGGCCGAGCTCCTCGTCGTCCACGAGCAGGATGAGGCGAGCGACCTGCGCCTCGCTGAGAGCAGCCAGGTCCCGGTCGAGGTCCGCGCGATAGACGCGTCCCGGGTAGCGGAGGGATGGACCGCGCTTGCCCGGAAGCACCGTCATCCCGATTCGTCCGGGACGTCCATCCGCCAGGTCGCTCGCCGGCAGCCAGTCGATCTTCGGCGGCGGGTCGGCGGCGGATTCGCCCACCTAGTTGAGCTGCCCGTTCGCCCGGGGACAGAAGTGCCCCGTCGGATCCAGCGGTTGGCCGCAGAACGGGCATGCCGGCCGGCCCGACTCGACCAGCGCCTCCGCTCGCTGCACGAAGGCGCGTGCCGTCGGCGCATCGATCCGGATTCTCAGCAGGTCGGGCCCCTCCTCGGCGTCGTCGGGAAGCTCCGCGTATTCGCCGTCCTCGGTGGGCGTCTGCGCCTCGATGACGACCGCCTCGCTGCCCGCGTCCCAGGCAAGTGCCATCGCACCGACGCGAAACAGCGCGACCACCGGCTCCTCGAGCGGGAGCTCGTCTGCGGGCACCGCTCGCGCCGGCGCCTCGACCGCATCGAGCAGGTCGTCCAGTCGTTGCGCGAGGGCCGCAACCTGGACCTTCTCGAGGCCGACGCTTATCAGCGCGCCGCCCTTGCGCGCCTGGAGGTAGAAGGCCCGGCCGCCCGGTTCGCCCACCGTGCCGGCGAGGAAACGATCGGGGCCGTCAAGGATGAAGAGCCGTCGTGTCATCGGCCTCATCCTAGCGGTTGCCGACCCGGTAGAGTTCTGGTGCAGATGGGCACCATGGCCGCCTCGAGAGCGATCTGACCGATGCGACAGCGGCTCCGACCCTTCCGCACGCGATCGATGGCCCGGCGGCCGGACGACGACTCGCTCCCCCTCTCTCCCCTGGCTCGGCGATACGGCGGATGGCTCGCGGCGGCCCTGCTGGTCGCCGGGATCGCGGTGGTCTTCCGCATCCTCGGCGGGAACGGCGATGGCACCGTGATCGACCCAACTCCTTCGGCTTCGTTGGCCACCTCGGCTGGGGCGACCATCTCATTCGGCACGGCGCTCGACCCAGCCACCGGCGAGGTGGCGGCCGATGCCCGGACCTCACAGTTCGCCGATGGCGACTCGTTCGTCTACTCGGTACCGCCATCGGGCACCGTGCCCCCGGCGATCTACGTGGAGGTGCGACGAACGAGCGACGGAGCGGCCGAGACGGTCCAGGCGCCGGTCGAGGCGCAGGTCCTTCCCAACCCGGCCGTCATCGCCTTCACGGTCCCGGCTGCCGCGCTGCTGACTGCGTTCGGGCCGGGCGAGTACCTGATGCTGATCTACACGGAGCCGGCGGGCGACCCGATCGCCGAGGGCCCCTTCGAGCTGGTCGATCCGCTCGCGAGCCCTGCACCCAGCACGGGCGGGGACGCACGGCCTTTGCCGAGCGGTACCTAGGGACAGGGAAAGGGACCGGAGACGTGCCCCATCTCCGATCCCATCTGGCAAGCCGGCGTGCCCATCCGACTCGTCTATGCGCAGGGTACGGTCCCTCAACCATACCTGTCAACACTCAATTGACCGCGAGCGCCTCGCTCGTGAGCTCATATGCGCCACGGTGGTCGCCCGCATCTGCCCGCAGGCCGGCCCACTCACGCAGGACCTCGCGCAGCCTGGTCGGGACCCGGCTGGAACGCGCGAGGGCAGCCGCCTCCGCGAAGCGCTGCTCGGCCTCGGTCAGCTGGCCGTCAATTCGCATGGCCCGCGCCTCGGTCAGCATGGCCGCGAGGCTGGCGAGCTCGTTTCCGCTTCGTCCCGCGAAGTCCCGCGCCTCGGCCGCCAGCCGCAGCGCGCCCGCGGTGTCGCCGGCGGCCAGCGCCACCTGGGCTTCGGTGTCGGTGACCGCCGCCATCCACCTTTCGTCCCCGGTGGTCTCGATCTGAACGCGGGCCTCGCTCGCGAGCTCGCGCGCGCGGCTGATCTGTCCCACCGCCAGATATGCGAGCGCGAGGTCGTTCTCGATCCGCGCTGACTCGAAGATGGCCCCGGCCGAGCGATACAGCGCCATCCCCTGGGTCCCGGCACGAATCGCGGCCTCGAAGTCCCCGACCTCTCGGTAGCTGATCGCGAGGTTGAACAGGAAGGCGGCGCGACGACGATCGTCGAGGTCGGCGGCAAGGCCGCGGGCCTCCTCCAGGTAGGCGAGCGCGCGGGGCGCCTGTCCGGCCCGTGACTCGACCGCCGCCAGCGAGGTGAGGAGGCGCATCTCGAAGTCGGGCTCGACGTGGAGGCCAGCGCGCACCTGCTCCAGCAGGGCGTTCAGCAGGCTCCGCGCATCCGGCTCGTTGTCCGACTGGTAGAGGCCGTAGGCGAGCCAGTAGCGTGCCAGCGCAGCATCGGCGTCGCGCGAGGCCAGGCCGTACAGGCGGGCCGCCTCCGAGGCGGCCGCGATCGTGTCCTTGCCCTGGTCGAGACGGGCCAGCGCCTCGGCAAGCCCGCGCAGCAGATCCGCCCTGGATCCGTCGTCGGGCGAGTCCTCGAGGAGCGCCCGATATCCATCGGCCGCCGCCTGCCACTCGCCGGCGGCGAGCTGCATGTCGACCTCGAGGCGCGTCCAGCCCGGGTGGGCAGCGTCGATGAAGTGACTGGCCGGGAGGTTGAGCCTCTCGGCGATGTGATTGAGCGCGACCATCGAGGGCCGGGCAATGCCCGTCTCGAGTGCGCTCACGTAGGCCTTGGTGTACCGATCACCGGCCACCTGCTGCTGGGTGAGCCCGGCGCGATGACGCGCCTCGCGGATGCGCTGACCGATGCGTTTCGCAAGCTCGCGGTCGCTCTCCGTCGCTCTGGCGGTCGTCTTCGTCCTCGGCATGGCGAGCAGTCTACACCCGGTAGGCAAGCCTCATTTGACCGAGGGACTGGCCCGATCGTACTGCCCGAATCGCGTGGAGCGGGACCGTCGGGTCATTGTCCGTCGACGAACGTCGGGCGACGGTGCCTGAGCGCAACTCCCCGGAGGACGGGGTGTGCGTCAACCAGGCAAGGAGAGTCCGATGCGAACCAAGCGAATCGTGCGTTCCCTCGTGGTCGCCGGGACGGCAGCGGCGCTGAGCATCCTCAGCCTCGTCTCGACCGTCATGGCCGTCACGGGTGGCGGCGACTTCCCTCGCCTCCGCTAGGCGAGTCACCTGCTCGGGCGACCGGCCCGAGCGCCTTCGGCGTCCTACCCCTAGTGCCCGTGCTGGTAATAGGGGTTCGCGCCTGCCTCGTGGTCGGTGACGTCGACGATCGCCAGGATGGCCGGCACCGCGCTGCGGACCGCCTTCTCCACCCCCTGCTTTAACGTCACGTCCACGGCCGCGCAGCCTTGGCATCCGCCGCCGAATCGCATGAAGGCGGTGCCTTCCTTCACCTCGACCAGCGTCACCTGCCCGCCGTGGGTGCCGACGCCGGGGTTGATCTGGCGGTCGAGGACCTCCTGGACGGCCCGCGCAATCGGGTCCTGCCAGCCCTCGTTCGGGTTCTCGATCCGCAACCCTCCGCCCATGACCGCGGGGTCGAGCTCGATCGTGGCACCCGCCAGGTCGGTCGCGGTCTCGGGGTCCAGGACGACGGTCAGCCCATCGGCCTCGACGGCAAGATCGTCGGCGCCGCGCTCACGGGGGTCCTCGAGCGCGATCTCGTAGCGGAATCGCGGTCCATCCTTGGCCAGGATGCGCACGCGGAGCACCGCATCGGGAAAGTCATTGAAGGTCCGAACGCCGTCGATCTTGGTGCGGGCGTCCGGGGTGATGGTGAGCAGCTGGTCGATCATCAACGCGCATGGTACGCCTGATCGCGGCGCGGCGTCCGAGCGCCCACTCCGCGTCACTCCAGGCGCGTCAGCCCAGGGGCGGCAGCTCCTGGGCATCGGTCAGGACCGGAGCAAACGGGTCGCCGAGCTGAGCGACGCGATCGGGCGCCTCGCGGATCGTCCAGCGATCCGGCCGCAGATCCCCGTCCTCCAGCTCGGCCCAGCCGATCGGCATGCTCACCGGCGCGCCTGCCGCGGGCCGCGGGCTGTACGGGGCGACCAGCGTCTTGTTGATCGCGTTCTGCGTGTAATCGAGCCGCGCCTTTCCCTCGCGCGCACGCTTGGCCCACTCCCAGCTCACCAGGTCGGGCACGGTCGCGCCGACGGCACGTGACAGTCCCTCGACCCAGGCGCTGGTGTCGGCGAACGACGGCCCGGGATGGATCCGGATCCAGATCTGGATCCCGCGCTTGCCGGTCACCTTCGGATAGCCGCGAACGCCGAGGTGCGTCAACGCCGTCCGAAACAGGCGAGCCAGGGCGACCACTTCGTCCCAGGTGGTATCGGGTCCGGGGTCGATGTCGACGAGCGCATAGGACGGCCTATCGGGCGCATCGATCGGCGACGTCCACGGGTGGAGCTCGACCGCCGCCTCCTGGGCCAGCCAGACCAGCGTTGCGGGCTCGTCGACCACCGGGTAGTCCTTCGGCCCCTCCTCACGATGGTGGTACGTCCAGCGCTTGACCCACGCTGGCGCGTGCTTCGGCAGGTCCTTCTGCCAGAACCCCTTGGCCTCCACGCCGTTCGGGAAGCGCTGGACGGTGAGCCCGCGGTCGCGCAAATAGGGCACCAGGACCGGCCCAATGGCCAGGTGGTATCGAAACAGGTCACGCTTGGTGACCGGCTCGCCGCCGTCGCGGGCGGGGAAGATCACCTTGTCGAGGTTCGTGACCCGGACCTCGCGGCCCGCGACAGCCCAGACGCCGTCGCGCTCCATGGCGTCGAGTGCCGCGGCGGCGTCATCGGTCTGCATCGGCGAATTCCTGACCTCACGCTCGGCAGCCGCGCTGGCGACGGCCGAGTCTACCTCGCGCTCGCGCCGGACCGATGTCGGCGCCTTGCCGATCTCGAGGCCCTTGAATGCCGCCTGGCGCAGCAGATTGTCGGCCGTCCAATCGGCGAACTCCACCCGGATGACGAGCTTCGGCTCGACCCAGTGCGCGCCCTTCAGCCTCGGCACCGGATCGAGGACCGATGCGTCACGCGCCAGAGCCTCGAGCGTGGCGCGCAGCTCGCGGCGGGTCTTCGTGTCGATCCCGCTGCCCACCTGTCCGGCGTGCAGCCACCGATTGCCGGACCGCACTGCGACGACGAGCGAGCCGAGGTCGCGATGCGTCCCCTGCCCCTCGAGCCACCCCACCACCGCAACCTCCTGCTCGCGGCGCAGCTTGACCTTGAGCCAGCTGCGCGATCGGCGGCCGGGCTCGTAGGGTGAGCGTCGCAGCTTGGCCACGATGCCCTCCAGCTGCTGGGTGCGCGCCGCCTCGGTGAATGCCAGGCCGTCGCCGACGACGTGACTGGCGTACCCGACGCGCGGATGCGGGCGCAGGCGTGAGCGAAGCAGGCGCTTTCGCTCCTCGAGCGGCAGCATCAGCAGCGAGCGACCATCGAGGTGGAGCAGGTCGAAGGCCTGGTAGACGACGGGCGCCGGCTCGCCGGGTTGCTTCGACCCCGGGACGCGGCCAGTGCGGATCCCCGTTCGGTCCTGCAGCAGGCTGAAGCTCGGGAGCCCTTCGGCGTCGAGCGCGACGACCTCGCCGTCGACGATCGCCTCGCGGGCGTCGATCCAGGGAGCCTCCCCCGCCAGCTCGGGGAAGTAGCGGGACGCGTCGAGCTGGTTGCGCGTCCAGATCCGCGCGCGTCCGTCACGCACGACGGCCTCGACCCGATAGCCGTCCCACTTGACCTCGAAGAGCCAGTCGGGGTCGTCGAACGCGGCATCCGCCAGGGTGGCCTTCATCGGTGGGATGAAGTCCGGCATCGGCGCCTCGCGTGCCGCCGACAGGTCGATCTCCCCCACCGGGCGCGGAGGCTCCGCCGCGAACTTCGGAGGGACCCCATCGCGCACCTCGTCATTGGTGCGACCGGTCTTCACGCTGCGCGGGTGCTCCTCCGCGTCCCAGCCGGCGACCGCATCGGCGTCGCGCTTGTGAAGCAGGAGCCATCGCTCCCGTTCGTCGTTCGCGCCGCCACGATTGTCGGTGCGGATGATCGTGAACCGCCCGCGCACCTTCTCGCCGTGCAGCACGAACTTGATCTCGCCCTTGCGCAGGCCCACGGATGGATCGGGCGTCTCGGCCTCGGGCTCGTAGGTGCCCCAGTCCCAGACGATGACGTCGCCCGCCCCGTACTGGGCCTTCGGAATGACGCCCTCGAAGTCGAAGTACTCGATCGGGTGGTCCTCGGTCCGCATCGCCAGCCGACGAGCCGACGGGTCGAGCGTCGGGCCCTTCGGCACCGCCCAGCTCACGAGTACGCCGCCGATCTCCAGCCGCACGTCGTAGTGGAGGGCAGTCGCTCGGTGCCGCTGGATCGTGAACCGGCCGCTGCGCTCCACCAGCTCGCCAGGCGCCGGCTCCGGCGTCGCGCCGAAGTCGCGCTTGCGCCGATACTCCTCGAGCGGCATCGCGATCAGCCGGGCAGCTCGAGGTCGGCGAGGCTGGACACCACCAGCGTCGCGCCCGCGTCTCGTAACGCCGCATCTTCAACGGCTGCGCCGGCCAGCACGCCGATGGCGACCATGTCCGCGGCCGTCGCGGCTCGCATGTCCCAGGTCGAGTCGCCCACGTACCAGCACGCGTCGGGTGCCACCTGGAGCTCACGCGCCGCCAGCAGCAGGAGGTCCGGCGCCGGCTTGGCATGCTCCACCTTGCTGCCGTCCACGATGCGCGGCTCATGGCCGAGGCCCAGGGCGGCGATCGATGTGGCCACCTGCTCGCGGCGTGACGACGTCGCGACTGCCCAGGTCAGGCGGCGCTGGTCGAGCGTGAGGAGGAGCTCACGCGCGCCAGGAAGCGGCCGCGGATGGCGGTTGCGCTCGTCGAACAGCTCGCCGCTGCGGTGGTCGATCGCCTCCGCCTCCTCATCGGTCAGGCGCCGCCCCGCGGCGGACGCAGCCTCGCGGGCCAGCTGACGACCATCCATCCCGATCATCGGCGCCAGCTGCGAGCGCGTCGCGGAGATGCCGTACTCCTCCAGGACGGCTGCCCAGGCGTCGATGCGCGCCGGCACGGTGTCCACCAAAGTGCCGTCGAGGTCGAACAGGATCGCTTCGGGTGCTCGCGGGGTCGGCATCGGTCGTACGATACCGGCCCGATGCCTTCCGAGTTCGCCCGCCACTGGCCGCTCGATCCGAGCATCACGTTCCTGAACCACGGCTCGTTCGGCGCCACGCCGCGGCCGGTGCTCGACGCGCAGGCCGCGTGGCGCGAGCGTATGGAACGCGAGCCGGTCGCCTTCTTCACGCGCGACCTCGAGCCCGCCCTGGATGCCGTGCGTGCTGAGCTCGGCGCCTTCATCGGTGCCGACCCGGACGACATTGCGCTCCTGCCGAACGCCACCGCCGGCGTCAACACGGTCGCGAGCTCGCTCGATCTCGAGGCCGGCGACGAGATCCTGATGACGGATCACGCGTACAACGCCGCCAGGAACGCGATGGAGCTGGTGGCCGAGCGAGCCGGTGCGCGTGTCGTCGTGGTGGCCATTCCATTTCCGGGCACCTCGCCCGAGATGGTGGTCGAGCGGCTGCTCGGTGCCGTCACGCCGCGCACAAAGCTGGTGCTGGTCGACCACGTCACCAGCACGACCTCGCTGGTGCTCCCGGTCGCGCAGATCGTGAGCGCGATGACGGAACGCGGCATCGACACGCTGGTCGACGGAGCGCACGCGCCGGGCATGCTTCGCCTCGACATCGCCTCGCTGGGTGCCGCGTACTACACCGCCAACTGCCACAAGTGGCTGTGCGCGCCGAAGGGCGCGGGCTTCCTGCACGTCCGCTCCGACCTGCGTGCGCGGGTGCGGCCACTGGCCATCAGCCACGGCGCCAACTCGGCCCGCGTCGATCGACCGCGCTTCCGGCTCGAGCACGACTGGACCGGCACCGCCGACCCGTCGGCGTACCTGAGCATCCCGGCGGCGATCGAGTTCGGCGCGGGACTGCTGCCGGGCGGCTGGCCGGCGCTGCTCGAGCGGAGCCACGACCTCGCCGCTCGGGGCCGCGACCTGCTGTGCGCGGCGGTCGGGGTCGAGCCCCGGCGCCCGACGGGATGCTCGGCAGCATGGCATCGGTTGCGCTGCCGGGTGAGCCGCACGTGGCCTCCGCCGTCGACGGCGCCGAAGACGATGAGCTTCACGCAGCGCTCCTGGCCCGGCGCATCCAGGTGGCGGTGGCGCCCTGGCCGCAGCGTCCCGATGGCGGCCGATGGCGGCGCGTCATCCGCATCAGCGCCGCGCCGTACGTGGCCATCGACGACATCGCGCAGCTGGCCGGCATGCTGCCGAGCGTTATCGCCGGCCTGGGCGACTAGGATCGCAGCATGCCGATCGACCCGAGCAGCCTCGATCCCGATCCGATCCGACAGCTGGCCGCCTGGCTCGCCGACGCGTCCGCCTCGGGCGTGCCGCTCCCGAACGCCTTCGCGTTGGCGACCGCCGACGACGAGGGGGCACCATCCGTCCGGTTCGTGCTGCTCAACGGGCTCGACGTCGACGGGCTGCGCTACTTCACCCATCGGGGCAGCCGCAAGGGCCGCGACGTGGCCATCAACCCGTTCGCATCCGCCGCATTCTGGTGGCCATCACTCGACCGCCAGGCCCGGGTGAGCGGTTCTGTCCGCCTCCTTCCGGAGGCCGATTCGCTCGCCTACTGGCGCACGCGGCCGCGCGGCAGCCAGCTGTCGGCGACGGTCTCGGCGCAGGGCCAGGAGATCGGATCCCGCGCCGAGCTGGAGAGCATGGTGACCGAGCTTGACACGCGCAGCCCCGACGAGCTTCCGCTGCCGCCGATGTGGGGCGGCTACCTGATCGTGCCGCGCATCATCGAGTTCTGGGAGAGCCGCCCGGACCGCCTGCACGACCGCGTCGAGTACCGCCGTGGCGGCGACGGGTCGTGGCATCCTCGCCGGCTCCAGCCCTAGCCGACCTCCTCCTCCTCCTCCTCGGCGCCCGGCAGCTCGACCACCACCGCGGCGTGACGCGGCGACCGGTTGTAGGCCGCGGCGGCGAGCGCTCCGATCAGCCCGCCGATGAGACCGGCGACAAGCGCGACGAGGATGGCGGTCGCCGGGATCACCGCGTACCAGGTCGTCGAGATCCAGCGCAGCGCGCCGACCTGGTCGCCGAGCGGCAGCAACGCGCGCGCGACCCCCAGCGTGAAGGCGAGGTCGCGCTGCCACTCGAGCAGCGTGCCGGCGAACCAGGCGAGGACTGCGCCAAGCACGGCACCGATGACGAGGCCGAGGGCACCGCCAACCCATGCGCCGGCTCCGAACGAAGCACGCACGGAGACGGCAGCGAGGCGGCCCCGGACCAGCCTCACGGCGCCCTCCCAACCGCGCGACCGCCGCGCCGCGTCATGACCACGAGGGCCAGCGTCAGGCTGCCCATCGAGAACGCGATCGCGTAGGCCAGGTAGATCGCCAGCGACCAGTCCCCCACCAGGCTCGGCTGCCGGGCGCGAGGTCGGTCGAGACCCGGCTCGAGCGCCAGCGAATCGCCGCGACCGCCCGGCGCGAGGAACGCCTCGGCGGCGAGCTCGCCGGCCGGCCGCAGGCTGCCGTCGGGCCGATACAGGCCGAAGTCCTCGACGCCGATCCCGGCGATGCGGGTCGCGAAGTCGCGGAGCGTCCACCAGGTCGCACCGGCAACGAAGCCGCCCGGCTCGTCGCCGCGGAGTCGCTCGATCACCGTGTAGGTGTCCTCGAAGATCACTCGCTGGCGCTCCTCGTCGCTCGGCTCATCGGCCCAGCGGCCGAACTCGAGAATCATGATGGGCTTTCCCGGATTCGCGTTGCGCGCGGCCACCAGGGCCGGTCCGGTGTCGGTGGATGGATTCTCGCCGTAGAACACGCCGTGATAGAACGTGAAGCCGGCGACGTCGAGCGGCGCCTGGGTCGGATCCTCGGGCGCCCACCCGTATGCCGCCTGACCCGTCAGCCTGGTGCCGTCGATGGCCCGATCGATCTCGTGAAGCTCGCGCAGCGCATCGGTGCGCTCGTCGTCACCGCCGGACTCGTTCGCGAACCCATGGAAGAGCACGGACGGTCGGTTCATGTCGCGCAACGCCATCTCGCGCAGCATCTGCTGTGGGATGCCGCGGGACATCGTGCGCTCGAACACGAGCGGTGTGGCGTGATAGAGCGGGATCTCCTCCCAGACGGCGAAGCCGACGCGATCGGCCAGCATCAGCGTCGTCGGGTCCGCGGGCTGGTGTCCGGTGCGCAGCAGGTCGGCGCCCACGGCAGCCGCGTCGCGAAGCATGGAGCGGATCGCCAGCGGCGTCTGGACCGGGCTCCCAGCGACCAGCCTGCCGTCCGGATCGAAGGCGAGCGTCTCGCCATGGACGCCCACCCCCCGGAAGAACGCCGGCTCACCATTGAGGAGCACTCGCGGCCGATCGGGATCCACCGACACGTGGCGGATGCCGAAGGTCGTCCAGAACTCATCGCGATCGTGGCCCTCCCGAGCATCGAGAGGCGGGCTGCCAGCGAGCAGCTGGAGATGGAGGACATAGAGCGAAGGGACTGCCGGCGTCCAGGCATCGGCGTCGCCGAACTCGAGAGCCAGGGTCGCCCCGGCGACGCTCCCCGGCCCGGGAAACGTCACCTCCTGCTCGACGACCGCCAGCGGAGCTGTGGCGTCGGCCACCAGCGCGCGCGGGTCCGGGTCGAGCACGTTGCCCTCGTCCACCGACGCCGCAAGGATGGTGGCCCGCATCATCGCCGTGCCGTTCGGGGCCTCCGCCGCCGGTTGCGGCGCCGTGTTCCCCACTCCCGCGAGCTGCCCCGCATTGGCCATGAGAACGTTCACCTCGAGGGCGTCGAGGTGAGTCACCACGTCGGCCCGCGTCACGTGGCCGGGCGGCGATGCCTCGAGCCAGACCGGCCCGGTCAGCCCGCCGTAGTTCCACCAGTCGATCAGCCCCCACGGGACGGTGTCGCTCCGGGTGCCGAGCGGAATGGTGTGGACGCGGACGGCCACGACGTTCGTCTGGCCCGGCGCCGCGGTCGCGCCGAGGTCGAACGCGAATGGCGTCGATCCCCCCTCGTGATATCCGAGCCACACTCCGTTCAACCAGACGTCGGCGACGTAGTTCGCGGATCCAAAGCGGAGGCTCACCGCCAGCCCGGCCCAGCTCGAGGGGATCTCGAACGATCGCCGATACCAGGCGCCTGCCTCCCTGCCGTCCGGCGGCGGATTCGTGGTTCCCGGCACCGGCAGTGATTCCCAATTCGAGTCGTCGAAGGCGGCAAGCTGGCGATCCCCCGCTTCGGCCTCGATCCCGGGCAATGACGTCTCGCGCGCCGTCATCGTCAGCCGCTGGTCGAGATCCAGCCGCTCGACCCGCCACGCACCGTCGAGATCCAGCCGCGGTCTCGGCTGCCAGTCGAAGCTCGGGACCGGCTCGCCGTTCTGCATCGCGAAGCTGAGCCCGCCGCTGTCGACGATGGTCAGGGTCGGGGTGAGCGTGCCGCTCGTGCCTGCCGGCTGGCAACCGGCCAGCGTCGCGACGAGCAGCACCATCGCGAGGAGGGCGAAGCGCATCGGGTTCATGATGGCAGCGCGTGCGGGCCGGTGCAGTCGGGCATACTCGTGCGATGAGCGCGCACGTGGTCGTCATCGGCTCCCTCAACGCCGACCTGGTGGTCGTCGCCGACCGCCTCCCACAACCGGGCGAGACGGTGCTCGGCGGCGAGTTCGCCATCCACGACGGCGGCAAGGGAGCGAACCAGGCCGTCGCCGCGGCACGGGTGGGAGCCCGGGTGAGCATGATCGGGGCGGTCGGGAATGATGCGCACGGCGAGCGCGCCGTCGCGGCGTTGGAGGCCGAGGGCATCGACACCTCCCGCGTCAGGCGCCTCGACGGCCGAGCCAGCGGCGTGGCGATCGTCGCGGTGGGCCCACGAGGCGAAAACCAGATCGTGGTCGCACCCGGGGCGAACGCCACGCTCGAGCTCGACGATGCCGACCGAGCCCTGATCGGCACGGCGGACGCCGTGCTCACCGGTCACGAGATTCCATCCGCCACGACCGTCGACGTGCTGCGCACGGCCCGGGCGGCCGGCGTCACCGCCATCCTCAACCCTGCTCCGGCGCGAGCGCTCTCGTCCGAGATCCTCTCGATCGGGCCGATCCTGACGCCGAATGAGCATGAGCTGGTGGTCGCGATCGGCAATGACGTCACCGACACCGCGCTCGACGAGCTGGCCGCTCGCAACAACGGCCCGATCGTCGTCACCCAGGGACCGGCAGGCGCCGTCCTGGCCGAGGGCGAGCGGCGCGAGCGGTTCGAAGGCCGCCTGGCGCCACGCGTGGTCGACACCACCGGTGCCGGCGACACGTTCTGCGGCGTCCTCGCCGCGTGGCTCGCCGAGGGTCGATCGCTCGACGAGGCCATCGTCGCTGCCAATGGGGCGGGAGCCCTGTCGGTCGCCGCCGTCGGCGCGCGGGCCGGGATGCCGACACGTGAGGCGCTCGACGCATTCCTCAGGGAGGCCGCGGAGGGCTGATCGGTCCGTCGGCCAGGAGCGCGATTGGGGCCGGCGCCCATGACCCGCCCCACGGGTCATGCGCCACGGACGCTTGCGGCACAGGACCTGCTAAGCGATCGGCGTCAATCACCAACCTCGTGATCCACGGAGGAATCATGGACGCCATCGCTCTGCTCGAGGCCGACCACGCCAAGGTCAAGAAGATGCTCGCCGAGGGCGAGGAGACGACTGAGCGCGCAGAGAAGACGCGAACCGAGCTCTTCGAAAAGCTCAAGGAAGAGATGCTGATCCACGAGCGGATCGAGGAGGAGATCTTCTACCCCGCCCTCAAGTCGCATCCGAAGGCCCGGGACGTCGTGCTCGAGGGGTACGAGGAGCACCACGTCGTCGACGAGATCATGGGAGAGCTCGAGACGACCCCCGTGACCGACGAGACCTGGGGCGCCAAGTTCACGGTCATGAAGGAGAACATCGAGCACCACATCGAGGAAGAGGAGGGCGACATGTTCAAGAAGGCTCGCCAGATCTTCGATGCCGATGAGCTCGAGGCGCTCGGCGATCGGATGCTGGAGCTCAAGCAGCTTGGGCAGCAGGTCGGGGCCGTCTGACCCGACCGTCCGGCCCGCCCCTCGACGGGTCGGACGGCTACCTCACGTGGACCGTCGCCTCGATCTCTCGCGCCGAACGCATCAGCCGCTCCCCGAACGCGATCGCTTCTTCGACGGTCAGCACTGGCTCCGAGTCGTAGCTGCCGCGAACCGCATAGGCGCGGCGATAGCTCACCAGCCGCTCGAGAAGGTCATTGCGAGCCTTGCGATCCATCGGTCTGTCCTCTGCGTCACCCGGGAGGCCGGAGAACCGCCTCGGTCGAGTGGGCTCAGGATCGCGAACGTGCTCACGGCAGGCATCGGGCAACCGCCTGTCGTCGGTGCGCGACAAGCGTTGCGAACGCGCGGCCGAACGACGTAGCAAGGGCGGGGCGGACAAGGAAAAGCCGGGCGCGTCCGAGGGGAAGAGAGGAGGCAGCCCGGCTACGTTCCTACGTTACTCACCGCGGCCGAGCCGTCATTACCCGGATGTCATGACGGATCGTAATCATGCTCTGTCACCGTCAGGACTTGCCTTCTGGCACGCCGAGAGGAGGTGCGGCACGTATCGGGGAGCCGGGAGCGGGCCGTGCAAGACCGTGCTTCGTTGCGTACCTCACCAGCGCGCCTCCACCGCGCAGGTTCAGCTTTGCCGCGGTGTTCGCCAAGTGGCGACGCACCGTATGCGCGCTGATGCCCAGCACGCGACCGATGGCGGTCGCCGTCTTCCCGCTGGCGAGGAGGCTGAGCACCTCGCGCTCGCGCCGGGTCAGCGATGAGCCCGACCGGAGCCATCGCAGCCCATCGTCGATCACTGGTCCCGCGACCGTGCTGTGCAGGACACGTTCCCCACGCGCGACGGCGCGAACGGCAGCCGCGAGCTCCGCGGACGTCGCGCCCTTGACAACGTAGCCGACCGCACCTGCCAAGAGGGCCTGGCGAACCGTCTCAGCGTCATCGAACATGGAGAGCACCAGCACACGGGCCTCCGGCACGCGCGCGATCAGGGTCTCGATGATCGGCACCCCATCCTCCTCGCCCAGGCCGATGTCGAGGATGATCACGTCCGGTCGGCATTGGATGGCGAGCTCCACTGCCTCGCGAGCGGTCCCGGCTTCTCCAACGACGACCAAGTCGGGCTGACGCCCGAGGACGAGGTTGATTCCTTCCCTCACGATGGCGTGGTCATCGACCAGGAGGAGCCGGACGGGGTTGGGAGGCGTGGAAGTCACGTTGAGCGCACCTCCGCGATCGGTTTTCCGCTGGCCTGCCGTCCATCCGCCGGCACGGGGACTCGCAGACGAATCTCCGTTCCGCTCCCCGACGCGGCGCTGATCGTCAGCCGCGCGCCGATTGCCGCCGCGCGCTCGCGCATCCCCGACAGACCCAGTGCATGGGGGTCGACAAGATCCGGATCGAATCCGGCTCCTCCGTCGCTGACCTCGAGGAGCACGCCCGCGGTCTCGCTCCGCAACCGCATTCGGATCTCGCCACCGCCATGACGGACCGCATTGCCGAGCGCCTCCTGGCCAATACGGAACACCTCGAGCATGCGGTCCGGTCCTAATGCTGCTCCGGCGGCCGGGTCGAGCTCCGCCACGACCGGCACGCCGCAGCGCAACGCGAGCTCGTGGAGGGCACTCGCCAGGCCGCGCTCGACGAGCCGAGGCGGCCGTATTCGCTCAGCCGCGGCGCGGGTCTCGGCCAAGGCGGTTGCAGTGAGCTCCCGCGCACGCGCGAGATGCCTGGGCGCATCGGGCTCGTGGAGATCGCCCGCCAGCGCATCGAGCGTGAGCGAGGCCGCGGTGAGCGTCTGCCCGACGCCGTCGTGGATGTCCCGCGCCAATCGCCGGCGCTCTTCCTCCTCCGCCGTGATCAGGCGCTCACGTGCCCGCCGATAGAGGCCGCGGTAACGACGGATTGCCGACTGCTCGCGATCCGCCATCCACGCGACGAGGACCACGATCGCGAACATCAACGGCCACTCCGTAAGGTCGAGGGCGTCGACCTCAAGCCCCAAGCCCGGAAGCTGGGCATACACGACGAGGGCGATGGTGGCTGCGGCAATTCGCTGGAAGCAGACGCGACGCCCATACGCGAATGCCTCGATCGTCAGGACCACGAAAACCGCATGAAAGAGCAGCTCCGGCGGTCCGAGTTGCGCGAAGGTGGCCACAACGATAACGGTGGCCAGAACATCGAGGGCAACGAGGGCGCGGCGCCGGCCAACATGGCCCAGCGCCCGGAGGGCGAACGAGTCCTCGGCGCGTCGCCTCAGCCCGCGACGGGCGCGCGGAAGACGCAGAAGGTTGGTCACTGGCGGATCACCTGATTGGTCAGCGCTGACTATAGAACTCTGAAGGGCGGCGGAGAACCATCGGTCTCTGAGGCCAGCTCGCGGTCGCTGAGGCCAGCTTGCGCGCTCCAACCTGCATGATTGGGAGGCACCGATGCACCAAACCCCTCGTTCTCGGCTGCGCGCACGGCCGTTGGCCGGTGCGGCGTTGGTCGCTGGATTCGCGATCGCCGGCTGCGCATCCCAGACCGGCTCTCCGAGCCAGGACGGCGGAGGCGACGCGACAACCATTGATGTGACCCTCCAGGAGTGGTCGGTTGCGCCGTCAGCCGCATCGGCGCCGGCCGGCGACGTGACGTTCGCTGTCACCAACGACGGACCGGAAGATATCCACGAGTTCGTCGTCCTCAAGACCGATCTCGACCCTGGCGATCTCCCGACCGATGACACCGGCGCGGTCACCGAGGCGGGCGAAGGAATCGAGGTCGTCGATGAGATCGAGGACATCCCGGTCGGCGAGACCCAGGAGCTGACCGTGACGCTCGAGGCGGGCAACTACGTCCTGCTCTGCAACATCTACTCCGCGGACGAAGACGAGGCCCACTACCAGATGGGCATGCGGACCGCCTTCGAGGTCACCGACTAGGCGTCGGCGAGCTCCTGCCTAAACAGATATCGGTTGGCCCGATCGCTGGCGATTCGACCAGCTTGAACACGCCGCCCGAACGCGTCGAGATACTGTGGGCGCGGACGTGGTTGACATCGGTCCCGCGGGGACCCATGCGCACCATGCGCATGGAGGGCTGACCCACGGAAGCGGAGCTGATCGTCCACAACGGCCGGGTCTTCCGATCAGGCCCGGCCGCCATCCAGCGCGACACCTCCGCGACCGCGGTGGCGGTCGGCGGCGGCCGCATCCTGGGGATCGGGGACGAGCGCCAGGCGCGGGAATGGGCGGGGCCGGCGACCACCATCTTCGACGCCGCCGGCGGGCTCGTGATGCCGGGCTTCAACGACGCCCACATGCACCTGCGCGATGGCGCCATCAGCCTCGACCGGCTCGACCTGTTCGGCATCACCCGGCTCGATGGTGTGCAGGAGGCGATCGGGGCGTATGCGACCTCCCGGCCAGAGCAGTCGTGGGTGGCGGGTCGCGGCTGGCTCTACGCCGCCTTCCCGGGCGGCATGCCCACGCGCGAGCAGCTCGACGCCGTGGTCCCCGACCGGCCCGCCTACTTCGAGTGCTTCGACGGCCATACCGGCTGGGCGAACTCGCGCGCGCTCGAGTTGGCCGGGATCACGGCCAACACGCTCGACCCGCCAGACGGTCGGATCGTGCGGGACGCTGCCGGACGGCCGACCGGCGCACTGAAGGAACGCGCCCTCGAGCTCGTCAATGGCCTCGTGCCGGTGCCTTCCGAAAACGAGATGCCCGCTCGATTCGAGGACGCCCTGCGTCGAGCAGCGGCATTGGGAATCACCGCCGTGCAGGATGCGTGGGGACGTCCCGAGGACCTGCGGCTCGTACGCGCCCTGGCTGGCGAGGACAGGCTTCCGATCCGCTTCCGGCTGGCGTTCGAGATGCTGCCCCACCTCGGAGCCGGCCGGCCATGCGCAGCGCCTCGACGAGCTCGCCGCGGTGCGCGTGGAGGAGGCCGACACTCCCTTCCTGCGAACGGGCATCCTGAAGTCGTTCCTGGACGGCGTGGTGGAGGCGCGCACCGCGTACCTCCTGGAGCCGTACCCGGGGAGCCGACGGTCGAGGCGACCCGACCTGGCAGGACGACGAGCTGCGCGAGGCGGTCGCCATCGCGCACGCTCGCGGCTGGCAGGTGGAGCTGCACGCGATCGGCAACGCGGCCGTGCGCCAGGCACTCGACGCGTACGAGGCGCTGGGACCCGGGCAGGCAGCTGCCCGCAGGCACCGCGTGGAGCACATCGAGACCCTGGACGCCGCCGACCTGCCGCGCTTCGCCCATCTCGGCGTGATCGCCAGCATGCAGCCGATGCATGCCGTTCCAGAGGCCGGCCAGGTCGATATCTGGACGGACAACCTGTCCGCCGAGGTCGCCGCCAGTGGCTGGCGCCTGCGCAGCCTGCTGGACTCCGGCGCGGTCCTCGCGTTCGGCAGTGACTGGCCGGTCGTGCCGATCGACCCGATGCTCGAGATCCACGCGGCCGTCCATCGCCGAACGCCCGGTGGTGAGCCCGAAGGTGGGTGGCTGCCTGCGGAAGCGGTCTCGGTCGCCGATGCACTGGCCGCGGCCACCTGGGGCAGCGCCCATGCCGAGCACGCCGAGGCCGAGCGAGGGCACCTATCGACCGGGGCGCTCGCAGACCTGATCGTGCTCGACCGCGATCTGCTGGCGGAGGATGGAGCCACGATCGCGGGCACCCGGGTAATGCTGACCGTCGTGGACGGGAGGGTCGTGCACACCGCCTGAGGGCCGGATGCCCGCATGACGGGGCCGTAATGCCGCCGGTCCTCGCGTCACACAGACTCGAGATCGAGCCAACCGGGCATCCGCATCGCGTTGGTCCCGCCCAAGGAGTTGTCGACACAATGAACACACGGATAGCCGGTACGAGGCTGCTGCTGCTTCCCGCCGGCATCGCCGTTGCGCTCGCGTTGAGCCTCTTCGCGATCGGCAGAACGTCGGCCGGCGGCATCCTGCCGGTTGGCCTCGGGACGGCCGAGCCGTTCGCGGTCCTGGCAGGCACCCCGGCAATCACCAATACCGGCGCCACGGTCATCACCGGAAATGTGGGCATTCACCCGGCGGCGTCAGTCACCGGATTCCCGCCCGGCATCGTGAACGGGACGATCCACATGGCAACCGCCGTCGCGCTGCAGGCGAAGACCGACCTGGTCACCGCCTACAACGACGCGGCGGCGCGGATACCTTCGGCGGCCGTGACGGGAGGCCTCCTCGGCGGTCAGACGCTCGTCGGCGGCGTGTACAACTCGGACGGTGCGATCTTCGACCTCACCGGGACCCTCACGCTCAACGGTCAGAATGACCCGAGCTCGGTCTGGATCTTCCAGGCCTCCTCGTCCGTCGTCACCGCCTCGTCGAGCAACATCACGTTCATCAACGGCGGAAGCCCTTGCAACGTGTTCTGGCAGGTCACCAGCTCGGCCACGCTCGGATCGGGCTCGACGTTCGTGGGGACGATCATGGCCCTGACCTCCATCACCATGGGTGACGACGTCACGGTCAACGGCCGAGCTCTTGCCCGCGATGGAAACGTGACCCTGATCAACGACACGATCTCGAATGGGATGTGCATCACGGTGCCCGTCCCGACGGCCGTGCCGTTCCTGCCGAACACGGCGGCCGCCGATGACGAGGACTACGTCCTGCCCTGGCCGGTCATCGCCGTGAGCGGCGCGCTCGTGCTTACCGGAGTCATCTACACCCTGATGCCGGCGACCGCGGGAAGGCGACGCCGCGAAGGCGAGTAGCTTCCCCCACGTGGACGCCCTTCACAGCAGGAGGGCTCACAACATGCGAGAGGCCGCCCCCGGTAGGGCGGTCCTTTCGTATGCATCGGTCGTCCGCGGCTTGCCGATGAGTTTCCGTCCGGAGGGTCGTCTAACCTGCGACGATCATCCGCTGGGAGCGAGGAGAAGTGAAGCTGACCGCATCGATGATGCTGACCATCGACGGCGTCTACCAAGGTCCAGGGGGCCCCGATGAGGACCGGCGCGGCGGGTTCGAGCGCGGCGGATGGACGGCGGCGCACGCCGACCAGGCGATGTGGCCATTCCTGACCTCGTGGTTCGAGCGTGCGGACGCGTTGCTGCTCGGGCGCAGGACATGGGAGATCTGGGAACCGTACTGGCCGCATCACGACAGCGGCGATCCGGTCTCTCACGGCATCAACGTCCTGCCAAAGTACGTGCCCTCGACCACGCTCAAGAACCCCACGTGGCAGAACACGCACGTGATCGACGGTGACGTCGAGGCGGCGATCCGCGAGCTCAAGGCGAAGCCGGGCCGCGAGCTGCAGCTTCACGGCAGCGGCGTTCTCCTGCGCTGGCTGCTCGAGCGCGACCTCGTCGACGAGCTCAACCTGCGGATCTCCCCCGTCATCGTGGGCGACGGGCTGCGACTGTTCCCGGAGCACGGCCAGACGCACAATCTCGAGCTGGTCGAGTCTCAGTCGACGCCGTCCGGCGTGATGATCCAGACTTATCGACCGACCGGCCGCGCGACCTTCGGCGCCGCCGGCTGAGGTTTGGAGCTACCCGATCAGACAGACCTTGTCTATGTCACTGAGCGCCGCTCGCATTCTGCAGGACCGGCACTCCTCCGCCCATACTTGGCATTTGCCTTGCTTCGCCGGAGATCGGAGGTAGCCGTTAGTGCCCCGAACGGAGAGCCCCAAGAAGCGCAGCGTTCGATCCTGCGGTGATTGCGGTCAGGAGCTTGTCCTAGACAACGATGGTACGTGCCCGAAATGCCGGCGGTTCGAGCAATTGCGCCTTGCGTTTATCGTCCCACGGCCAAGTGATCTAACCACCACCCACCGGCCGGGCTCGCAAGACGTTAAGGTTTCGGGCGGCGAAATGCCTCCGACCGTCGCCGAATACCGCGCGATACTGGCCGAACGACGCCAAAGATCAGCTTCTCTTGCTCAACACGACGCAATGGTGATTCGAACGCATGCCCTGAGGCAGAGCCAAGTCTCGTCTCGGCCTCAAGGCGCGAATGCGCCCGGCGATGGCGCACCGGCGGCGCCTACAGCACCCGAGCCCCTGGGGAAAGACCTCTCTGCGCATCCGCCGATGAAAGCGAAGGCGCGCGGCGGGGAGGGTAAGAGCCGTCGAGCGGCACGCGCCCGCGTTCGCTCCTCGAGGAAGCTAAAGGCCACCACACCGTCCGCGGCAGCTAGCTCCTCGGATCCGGTGCAATCGAGGGGCGTTCGGGCTGCGCCTAGCTCGTCGATGCCGCCCAAGGCAATCGGGGCGCTGAGCGATACGGCTCCTCCAACCGGGACCGATCCGCTCGCACTGCCGAGACAAGTTGCGCACCCGCTGATGGGGGCCGGGCCGGTGCGCCACCGAGCACTCGGCTCCCGCACGGTGGTGCCCTTCGTCATCAATGTGGCGATTGTCGTCACAAGCGTGTTGATCGGAGTTGCGGTTTCGATACTCCTGTCATCGCTGTAGGACTTCACCGAACGCTGGAATGGAGCGATCGCCGTGAAGCCACCCGACTGGCGGCCGATGCGCGTTGCCTGCGGTCCGCGCGGTGTCGCCACCGTATACCGAGACGCGTCTCCGTACCGAATTCGTATCTCCGGATGCCGACGGCATGCCTCAGTAGCTATCGTTACAACGGCGGTGCGAAAAGCAGCCGGGCCGTCTCGGGGGTAACGAGGAGACCCGGCTCTTGTGCGGAGTGTCGCTATCTCGGTATCGGGACCGGCTGGGGAAATGGTCGGGTCGGCCGAAGTGCCCAACGGCCGACCCGACCAAGCGCGGCCGGCGGCCTCTGGGGAAACAAGGGCAGCCGGTTCCGCCGGCCCACCGTAGGCCCTGCGTCAAGTGGCCCGTGGGCCATATACGAGACCCTCTACTTGACAGGGCGGCTACGGTGACCGTCCATTCGCCACGTGCCCGCGACCGGCGATCCACCGCAGCGTGCCCTTGGAGCACCAGTGGATGACGACCAGCGGCACCAGCAAGACGACGATACCCGACGAATGTTCGGACAGGCTTTGTGGCTCAAGGACAACCTGCCCATAACGCGGACAGTGGGCGCTCCTGAACCTGCTGATCTTTGGCGATGTGCCGGAGAGACCTCCGACAAGCCATGAGTTCGAACGGGCACGCGCACACCACACAGCGATCCGACAGATGGTGGCGCTTCCCATAGGCCACCCGGCGCGAACGACCCTTGGCATCTAGCTGACCGTGGCGCTGAAGAACTCGAAGGCACCAGCGACCTTTTCCACGACCTCCTCACACGAGTTCCCCGATGGTTGGCGATTACCTGCTGGTCGCTAGTCGAACGGCAACCTAGTCTCGTAGTCGAGGCGGCTGGCATCCCGACGGCCGCGGTGCATGCGAGTGACTGAAACCGCCGTGACCTGGACCGCACCGGATGAACGTCACATCAATGATGCGGAATACATCATTCGGCGCGCCGGTGAGCTGCACTGGACGAGGCGGCCGACATCTATCATGCCCGCGCCACACGCCTCCTGCTCGCCGGACACGCGGCGGACAAGCGGGCACGGCTGACGGCTGAACGAACGGCCATTCGCGCGCGATGCTTGCCCGAATACGAAGATGCCCGACGTCGGGCCGCATCGGCCTGGCGGGGCGCCTTGCCGGAGGTGCAGGGGCCGTGGCTCGTGGTCGGCTCGGCGATCGCCAACGCGGCCGGTGCCCTGGTCCTCGAGGAGATGCTCGACCAGAAGGACCTAGCTTCGCTGCTCGGACCATGGCGGCAAGCCATCGGGACCATGGTGCCGGTGGGTCCCGGCGTACGTAGCCGCGAACGGTCGCATGTGCTCGTCCGATAACGTGTGACCGACTCGCGCTTTGGGCGCAAGGCATCAAAGGGTCACTAGGTGCGCGCCCGTGGCGCGGCACCGTTTAGGAATGACTCGATCTCGGCCGCTGGCACAGGTCGCGACCCGGTGGGCGCGTTGTCGGCATTGCCGCCAGGGCACGGGCACCCGCGCTCGCCGGGTCACACAGAAGTAACGGTGAGCTCGCGGAAGTTGTTAGGGTGGGATCGGCGATGAGCGCCCTTGAGGACAAGCGCTGTGGCTCGAAGCGCTAGAAGGCTACTGCGCCCGGCCCACGCGTAGCCCGAGATAACACTCGCTGAGTTGGCGGGCCGGACGGAAGGCCACGTCAAGCTCGCGAAAAGCTACCCGCCGCGAGAGCTGCCAACCGCCTCGTGCAAGGACGGAGCTCGCCACGGAGTCGGCACTCCGCGTGGGGTGTGCTTCAGTCACCGGGCTCGGAGTATCCCCGTCGACGTGCGGCCGGGCTGCTCATATGGCCCCAAGGAGAGGACCGGAACGGGTGCCTCCGGCCCGGTCCTCTCCCTGTGGCACGAGCGTGCCGGCGCGGCCCGTCTAGCCCCAGCGAAGGTCCTCGGGAACCGTTTTCATCAGCTCCTCGACGAAGCCATCGAAAGGCTCGAGCGCATCTGCCAGCGCATCGACCGGGAACCATCCCAAGCCCAGGCTCGGTCCGTTGGGCGTATCGGCGGATGCCTCCCAGCGCCCGTGCAGCTGTGTCAGTCGCACGTCCGCCCAGAATCTGGAGCACTCAAGGCGCATCGTGCGGACGGCACTCATGCCGCCGGTCGTGTCGCGCGGAGAAACACCAGGACCAGCGCCACGAGGCCGACGAGCGCCCCGATCATGGCCAAGTGCGGCAGCAACAGCAGCTCCATCCCTAAGTCCTTCAGGGCACGCTGCTTCAGGTGGGCGGGGGCACCGCCGGGAATGGAAGAGTACGGAGTGCTGTCAAGTGCGGTGCGGTGCGGATAGGTGCGGTAAATCCTGCGGTGAGGAGCCCCGAATGCCTCCTGATGTGCACCCGCGACACGGGCTGTTCACGATTCCGAATTCCGTAGCGTTGCCCAGATCACGCTCATCGCGCCAGTTCCACTGACGCTCGGCTCGTCCCGACTCGCACCTCGTCGAAGTACAGGACACTGGTACCGGTCGTCGGACCAAGGTCTCGGTAATGCCCGACACTCAGGAAGAGCGGGTTGCTGTTTTCCATGGTCTTGGTGTTCGTTAGAGGCAGTGCCAGCTGGCCGTTGACGAAGACCTCGACGAACCCGACGCTCGGATCCGGACTCCACTTCTGATGAATCACAAGGTCGGTCCATGCACCGCGCTGGACATTGCCGAAGTTGAAGCGCGGGCGCGGACTGATCGACCCCGCGCCGACGATGGCGAGCACATCGTTCTCGATGTTGATCTGCTGTGGAGGCGTGCCGCCGAACGGCTCTTTCCACTGAACGATGAGGCTCCAGTGGTTGAAGAATGGAAAGTCAGCTCGTGGAAGGATGCTCACGGCTGTCCAAGTTTCGTCGCCTTCGCGGAACCGGTGCAGCCCGCAATCGCCCGGACCATTCGCGTACTCGCTGCGCTCGCTGTCGTAGATGATCGCTCCGTCGCGGGCCTCTGCCATGTACGCATATTGGCCCGCCCGCACGGGACTCGTGACCGTTCCAACCGGCACCGCCGAATGGACGAAGCACCACTGCGAGGCGTCGCCTGTCTCGGCGTCGGCCACAAACAACAGGTTGCCGCCGGGGTTGGGCGGAGGCGGAGCCGGCACGGGCGGCGGGAGCCGAATCGAAGGCACGAGCGCACGGTGAAGGAAGGCCGCCATCTGACCACGTGTGATCCCTACGTCAGGGCAGAAACGAGCGACCGCGCAGCCGCTCGTAATGCCAGATTCCGCGAGTCGGTCGACGTCCGACTCGTGCGGTGATCCGTAGTCATCAGCGAAGTAGTTCTGTGAAGCGGCAGGGAGACCTAATGCTCGAACTAGGAAGCTGGCCATCTGGTCGCGCCTGACGGCCTGCATGGGGCAGTAGGACTGGGGTGCGCAGCCGAGGGTGAGTCCAGAAGTCGCGAGACTGTTGATGCTGGATTCATGGATCGACCCTTGGTCGTCACTAAAGGCATCTGTCGTGGACGCCGACAGGTCAAAGGCTAGGACTAGGAAGCTCGCCATCTCGTCGCGCGTTACGAACGTGTCCGGGCAAAACCGACCGTAACTACAGCCGTTGGTGATCCCTGCCTGACGCAGCCACTCGATGTCGCCGGCGAATGGGTGGCCAGCGATGTCGGTGAACGGCGGCACCGCGGCCGCGGCCCGAGCCTTGGCAACATCCCTACGAAAACCGCCCCAATGAGCGCGAGTGAAAGCAGGCCAGGGCCGTATGGCCGGACAGCTGAACGGATCATCCATCGATTAGGCAGCCATGCCGGCGGCTGCGACATCCCCCATCCGTCACATTTGCACCGTACGACTTGAGGACTCGCCGCGACTGCGCGGTCAAGTACCGCCTACGACGACGACTTCCGTTGCGTGGGACTTGCCTCGTAGGTTCAGCCGCCTCAGCTCAAGCGCTTGAATCGGGAGGACAGCGGCGCTCGCAGCCGCGGTCGTTCAGAGAATCTCGCCAGCGGCCGCCGCGGACGCAAGCCGGGCGGCAACTAGACACCGCGGTCCTCGCGGTCGCCGCGGTCGCCTTGTCCAGGCTTCGACGCAGCCTCAGCGTCGCGGCGCTGGTCCTGGGCGGAGGAGCGGCCGACGTCCTCGACCTCCTCGAACTGGCCGTCCTCGTCGCTTCGGACGGCTGGACGATCCGCAGGCCGCACACCGTCACCGCGTTCTGATCCTCGGCCCGGGCGACGAGGTGCCATATGCCATCGCGCTCGACGTAGCTCATGGGCGAGTGTAGACATCGCCATCCTGCTGGGGAGTTTCGTGGGCACTTGATCGGCTCGGACGAGGAGAACTTCGGACCGCGCGCCCGGGGCACGCCGCCAGCGATCGACCTGCGATCCCGCCAGAAAGACAGCGCCCTGTCATGCATCAGCGAAGGGGTGTCCGGACGGGGGGTCCAAGCTTGAAGTCTGCACGAGCAGGGGTGGCAATGAACCTGTTTGAAGACAAAATCCGCGGACACCACAGCATGCGGGACCATCTGTTGGCCGTGGTCTCCGACGCCGATCTCGCCTATAGGATGGCGGGCCAGAACCCAACGCTGGGCGAACTCCTGATCGAGATGGGCGATCTACACCCATCGTTCGAGACGATGACCCTCGATTGGGGGCACCGCCAAGCGCGGACAAAGCAATGACCGCCGTTATGGCGGTCATTCTGTGCTTTCCAGGTCGGCGTATGGTGGGCGACACTGGACTCGAACCAGTGACCTCTTGCATGTCAAGCAAGTGCTCTAACCAGCTGAGCTAGCCGCCCGCCGCATTCGTGCTCCGAATGAGACTCCTCGAGCCGACCGAGATCGTATCAGAACGCGTAACTGGGCGCGATTCCTGACCAGGAGGCCGATGCAACCAAGGGATCGACGGCCTACTGCGCGGTTCGGTCATTCACCGGCGTCGACAAAGTCGACCGAGTCGAGGACGGCGTCCGCATCGTCGAGGAAGTCATGGTAGGAATCGGCGGGCGCGCTGACATCGAACGTGACGACGCCGATCGGGGAGATCGACCACGACGAGCCGGACTTCTTCGCCCGGCCGCAGCCGTACGGTGTAGTCGGGGTTGGCGAGCGGGATGAGATAGACGCCCGCCCCGTCGGGACACTGTTCTTCCCGCGCGGTGACGTCGATCTGGATGCCAGTGATCCCGTCCACGACTCGAGGGAGCGGGTTCACGGACTCGAGGAACGGGTTCTCCTCGAGCCACGTCAGGAGCGCATCGCTGCCGCCCTCGATACGCTGCGTCGCACTGTCATTGCACGGTCCGGAATAGACCACGTTCGTCCGGAAGGCGCCCAGGAAGCCCCTGGGACTCTCCCTGTGGTCCATGAAGAAGTTATCGGGGTCGTCGGCGTAGGCCTGCCAGTCGGGGCCCACGAAAAAAGTGAACGGCGGCTGGAACTCCACGGTCGCGTACGCCCCTTCCGACAGGACGACTTCGGTGAGTGGGCGCGGCGTGCCTGGTGACCCCAGCGCGCCATCACTCGTCGCAGGCTCAGTGGCCAGCGCGCCGTCGGCTGGCGGATTCGACGAGAGCCACTGGGCGGCCGCCACGCCTCCCGCTGCAAGCACGAGTGCGCTGAGGAGTACCACGGCGTAGCGTCGCGTGGCCCAGCGCCGAGGGGCGCTGCGGTCGTGCCGGACGTCGCCGCCGCGTCCTCCACGCCGGGCGACACGACGTAGAGGTGCACCGGCTCGGGGATCCCCTTCAGGTGTCTACGGCCGCGATCGGCGAACCGAACGCCCAGGCTCGTCCGCGTCAGGGCCCGAACGGTGTCGGTGACCACGACCTCGCCCACTCGTGCTTGAGCGCACGCACGAGCCGCCAGGTTCACGGCTGAGCCGACGTAGCCCTCGCTGCCCGTGACCGTCTCGCCGGCATGGATACCGATTCCCACGCGGAGGGGTGCGGCGGGATCGTCGTTCGTTGCGGCGTCGGCGGCCTGCTGGATCTCGAGAGCACACCGCACGGCGCTGCTTGCGGATGGAAAGACGACGAAGAAGCTGTCGCCCTCGGTCTTCACCTCAGCGCCGCCGTACCGCGAAACGATCGACCGTACGAGGGTGCGATAGCGATCGAGCAGGGCAGACGCTGCGGCATCGCCAAAGCGCTCGACGAACGAGGTGTAATCGCGCAGGTCCGCGAACAGGAAACCTCGGTAGGTCGCGCCGTCCGAATCCTTCACCGGGCCATTGTGACGACCGAGCCCTGGTCGAGGAGCGCCAGCGCTATCCCCAGACGACGGCTCAGCGCTGCCAATCGCCGGCGTGCGGCACCGCGGAGGCCAGGACGCGCGCGATCTCGGCGCGATAGCGAACGCCCGACGCGTGGCGTGCCAACCAGCGCAGGTAGTCGGGGTCGATCTCCGCGAGCTCCTCGATGGTTCGCCCGGCATGATGGCCGAAGTCGAGGCGCGTCGAATCGAAGCTGGACTGCCTGCCGGGCCCAGTCGGTACGCCTGAGTCGCGGGCGATCTCGAAGGCGCGCTGCTCGTCGGATTCGTTCATGGTCGCTGCTCCCCGGCGCTTGCTCGTTCGGCGAGCATCCTAGCGGCATGCGGTGCCGGTTGGCAACGGTCCGAGCTTCAGGACCGATGGACCTCCCGACCATCGACAATTGTCAGCACCGAACGCGCGGTCGCCAGCTCATCGTCGGCTCTCAGCAACGCTTCCAGGCTCACGGTCAGCACCGCCAGGTCGGCGCGCGCCCCAACCCTGAGGTGGCCCTCATCGGGCGCTCCGATGGCGAGTGCCGGGGCCAGGGTGTAAGCCGACAACGCCTCGATGATGGTGAGGGCCTGAGCGGGACGCCAGTCCGTACGAGCGTCGGACGGCAGCCGGCGATGGACGGCGGCGAACATGCCGAGCCATGGATTGACCGATTCGACCGGCGCATCGGACCCGGCCGCCAGGAGCGCACCGCCGGTGGCCAGCGATCGCCAGGCGTAGGTATCGTCCTGTCGACCGGCCCAATGACGTTCCACGAGGTCCCGATCGGCGGCCGCGTGGATCGGCTGAATGCTGGCCGTGACGCCGAGCGGCGCGAACCTTCCGGCATCGGAAGGGCGCAGGAGCTGCGCGTGCTCGATTCGATCTCGCGGCACGCCGGCCGCGCGCGCGGCCGCCCGCTCCACGGCGTCGAGGGCCCCGGCGACTGCGCGGTCGCCGATGGCGTGCATCGCCACGCCGATCCGGGCGCCACGAGCGGCCGCGAGGTCCGCATCGAGGTGCGCGGGGGTCACGCGCATGATGCCGACATCGCCCCCCGGCGTGAAACGCGCGGCCGTGTCCGAGCCAAGCGTGCCGTCGGTGTAATGCTTTGCCCAGCCGAAGCGCAGCGTGCGGCGGCCGGCCAACAAGGCACCGGTCCGGAGGCCCCGTGCGGCGGCCGCCCCGATCGCGTCGGCGGGAATGCCGAGGGTCAACCGCAGGCGGCCGTCGAGGAGATGGCCGAGATCGGTCAGCGAGGAGTACGAGTCGCCAAGGGCCGCATCGGTCCCGATGCCGTTCTCGTCCGTGTAGTCCCCCGCCTCCGATGCGCCCGTGATCCCGAGCGCGGCCAGTTCGCGGACCATGTCGGCCAGCGGCTCCGCGAGGTCCGGCCCCTGGAGCCGCGGGACGAGCGGCGCCACCAAATCGAGCGCCCGCTCGCGCAGCACACCCGTCGGCTCGCCGCGCTCGTCGCGCTCGATTCGGCCGCCGGCCGGGTCCGGTGAGCTCCGGTCGAGACCGGCAAGGCGTCGGGCAGCGGTCGACGCCCAGGCGGAGTGCCCGTCGTGACTCATCAGGAAGGCCGGTCGGCCGTCGACCGCGCGTTCCAGCGGCTCGACACCCTCGGCCAGCTGCGCGTCGCGCCATCCGAGGCCGGCGATCCAGGCATCGGCTCCGCCGTGGCGCGCGGCAGCCGCCAGGCGCGCGGCGATCTCGCCGACGTCATGCGCATCCTCCAGCTGGACCTCCCGACGCGACCTGGCCAGGCCGACCAGGTGGATGTGAAAGTCGTGGAGGCCTGGAACGACGGCGGCGTCGCCCGCGTCGACCACGCGCGTGCCCGGACCGATGGAAATCTCGCCCCTGTGTCCGACGGCGACCACTCGGCCGTTCGCGACGCCGATCTCCTCCGCAACCTCCAGGCCGCCGGGATCCGCGGCAACCACCACCGATCCGCGGACGATGAGCTCAGGCCGAGGCGGGCTCACGGATCGGAACGGGCGGCGCGCGGGGTCGGGACGAATCCGGACGGCGCACCGCCGATGGCGATTCGCACGAGGGCGACGGGGACGACCACCAGCCAGTGCGAAAGAAAGAGCGCGCCCCGGGTCGCTCGGCCCAGCAGCGACACGCCCCGCTCCCCGACCGCCCACAGGCCACCGAGCGCCAGGAGGAACACACCGAGCCCGTACCCGATGAAGAGCGAGACCGTCACCGTCCAGTCGACCGGCCGCGGCAACGGGATCGTCACCAGCGAGGCGACGATGGCGGCCACGAACAGAGGCGGGATGAGGAACTCGCCGGTGAAGGCCAGGAAGTCCGCCTTGCGGCTCATCGGCTCGGATCCGGCCAGCAGGCCGGGACCGTGCTCGAGCAGCCGCCGCAGGCTGCCCTCCGCCCAGCGCAGCCGCTGCCGCCAGAGCGCACCGAGCGTCTCCACCGCCTCCTCGTGGACCTCGGCTTCGGGGGCCAGCGTCACGTGCCCGCCGTAGGCCGAGAGGCGCGTCGAGAGCTCGAGATCCTCGGTCAGTGCTCGTTCGCTCCAGCCGCCGGCCGCCTGGAGCGCCGCCTGCCGCACGAACATCCCGTTGCCACGCAGCTCGGCGGTGCCATCGGTCACCCAGCGTCCGCACTGGCTGGCCATGTCCATCAGCTGCTCCTCCGCCTGCGCCCGGGTGAGCCAGGAGACCGATGCGTTCCGTGGCAGGCGCGCCGCCTGCAGCGCATCGGCCGCCGGGTCGCGGCGCCAGGCGCGCATGGCACGCTCGAGGAAGGCAGCGTCGACGCGGGTGTCGGCATCGATCACGCCGATGACGTCCCCGGACAGGAAGGGCGTGGCGAAGGCCAGTGCGGCGCCCTTCGTCGCCGGCCCGGAACCGCGCTCCCGGCGACGGACGGTGATCGGGACATCGGCGGGCACGGCGCTCCGAGCCGACTCCCCGGTGCCGTCGGTCGAGCCATCGTCGATGACAAGGATCTCGTATGCCGGCACACCTGCCCGGTGGTAGCGCAGTGCGGCCAGCGAGCGGACCGTGTCGTCGATGACGCTTGCCTCGTCGCGAGCCGGGACGACGAGCGAGACGAACGGAAGGTCGTTGGCAAGCCCGGTCGGCTCCCCCGCCCCGCTCCGCGCATCGTCCATCACCCGGCGGAGGACCCGGCTGCCCTGCCAGGCCAGCCAGGCGACGTAGGCCATCGACAGCGCGATGGCCAGCTGCAGGGCACGCGCTGCCACCGGGATGGTGATCGTCACCCACGCGACGACGACGGACGCGAGCAGGAACCCCGCGGCGACGAGCCTAACGGCCATCTTCGGCCGGCCGGCGTCGTCGCCTCCGGCGGTGCGGCGGCTCGTGCGCATCGGCCGACGGCGGAACCCCCGGCGCGGGAGACGTGGTGACGGCCTCGACCACCTCGGCGGTGCCCTGGTCGTGCTCGTGGAGACCGGCCCGCGAGTTCCGTCGCCACGAGGCGATGCCCGCCCAGAGGGTCCCGAGGCCAAGGACCGCCATCACGATCGGGATGCCGGCTCCCGGCACGAAGATGTTGATCACGTCGGCCGCGGCTGGCGCCGCGATGACCGGCAGGAACGACGCGACCGACAGGAGCGTGTTGAGGATGCCGAAGATCCGGCCACGCACCTCGTTGGGCAGCTCCTCCTGGAGCGCGGTCTGTGACGGGATGGCGACGAACGCGTACTCGAGGCCGGCGAAGACGGCGATCACCACCACGACCGCGATGAGGCTGACGAACGGTGCGATCGACGGAATGGCGTTCTCGATCGGCGAGAAGGCGGGGCCGAAGAGCGAGGTGATCGGCCGAACCAGCGCCAGCGCGATGAGCGTGATGCCCATCGCGATCAGGCCGATGTCGATCGCCAGCCGCTTCGGCAGGCCCTTGCCGTACGAGTTGAGGAAGAGGATGCCGACGACAGCACCGAGGCCGGCCGGGCCCATGATGAAGAAGAAGTCCTCCGCTCGCAGCAGCAGGATGTCGGTCGCGAACCCCGGACCGATCGCGCCAAGGACCCCGATGAGGCTGGCCGCGACGCCCAGGTAGGTGAGGCTCCACGCGATCCGGCGGTTCGCGCGGATGAAGCTGACGCCCTCTGCCAGCTGGTCGAGGAGCTCGCGCGCCGCCCGGCCGGCGGCGGCCCGCACGGCCGGCGCCTCGTGGTCGGGCAGGACCGAAGGCAGCGGGATGATCGCCAGCGCCGACAGCGCGAACATGAAGGCAACGATCATGTACACGGCGGTCGACCCGAGGACGTTCAGGACGAGCGGGCCGAGGAACCCGAAGCCGATGGCGAAGGTGGCGTTGATCGTCAGGATGAAGATCGAGTTGGCGGCCATGAGGTGACGCCGCTCGACGATGCGCGGAATGGCGGTCAGCTCGGCCGGGGCGAAGACCGCCGTCGCGGTGGCGACCATGAAGTTGATCAGATACACGAGCGGCACGATGGCGGTGCTGGTCGTCGGGGCGACGAAGATGAACAGGATCGTGCCGACCGCTCGGATGATGTTCGCGGCGAGCATGATCACCTTCGCGTTCCCGCGTTCGACCAGCACGCCGCCCAGCGTGCTGAAGAGCACGGCCGGAACGAGGAAGGTGAGGATCAGGACCGCGTTGGCCGTCAGCGAGCCGGTGGTCGTGACCACGGTCGCGATCAAGGCGGCGAGCACCATGTTGCTCGCCAGCTGGCTGAGGGTCTGGGCCGACCACAGGTAGACGAAGCTGCGGTTCTTGAAGACCGATCCTGCGCCGCTCAGGTCGCCGGCGGCGCCCGCATCGGGTGGCAGCTCGATATGCGCCATTGGCCTAGCCGTCCTCGGGGCCGCGTGCCAGATACTCGGTGAAGCGCCGCTCGACGTCGAGGCGGTCCATCAGGATCCGATGGCCGCATCCATCGCAGACCAGCCCGATGTCGGCGCCGAGCCGTACGACCTCCCAGTCGCGGCTGCCGCACGGATGCTCCTTGCGAAGGCGGAGCCGGTCGCCGATGCGAAGGTCAAGCGGTGCGGCCACCGTCACTCGCCGCCCTCCGCGGCGGTCACCCCGGTGAAGTTGAAGGATCCGAGGTGCAGTGCCGGAACGCGACTGCTGCCGATGAACTCGCCGGGCAGAAGCTTGGTCTCGCGGCTGATGGCTCGCACGTCGCTGAACGCCTCGGGAATTGCCTGGGTGAACCGGAAGTTCATCAGCGGGCGGGAGAGCCTGCCGTTCTCGATCAGGAAGGTCCCGTCCTTGGTCATGCCGGTCAGGATCGCCTTCTTGGGGTGAACCGGGTTGATGTAGTGGAAGCGCGTGACCCACACGCCGCGCTCGACACCCGCGATGAGATCGTCGCGCGGGGTCGATCCGGGAGCCATGAAGAGGTTGAGCGGCAGCGGACCGATCAGGTTCGGTGCCGGCAGCGCATGCCCGGTGGAACCGGTGCCGGCGCGCGCACCCGTCGCCGCGTCGTGGACGACCGCCCTGGCCACGCCGCGATCGATGAGGTCGACGCGCTGGCGGGCAACCCCCTCGAAGTCGATCGTCGACGGGATGCCGGTCGGATCGGTGCCGTCATCCCGGATGCTGACGGCCTCCGCCATCAGCTGCTTGCCGAGCTCCATGAACGAGCGTCCCTCCTCATGTGCCAGCCCGGAGAAACCGATGTAGCTGAGGTACTCGAGCAGGCCCCCGACGGCGTACTCCTCGAGGATGACCTCGTACTCGCCGGGCTCCAGCTCGCCCGCGCCGCGCATCGCATCCCCCTTGGCGGCCGCCTCGACCCCCGTTGCTTCGGCGTCGATGGCGCCGATGTCGGTCCCTCCGGTGTGCGCGTAGCCCGACGCCGCGGCCGACCCGAAGCCATCCATCATCACGGTGAGGAGAGCGGCGCGGGTGCTGCGGTGATGGGCTCGGATGCCACGGGTATTGGCGACCGCCACGGTCATGACGGAGGTCGAGAACGAGCCCGACGACTGCAGGCCCTTCGCCTCCCCGGAGGCGATCACCGCTCGCGCTCCCTCGGCACGCCGTTCGGCGCTCGCGTCGGCGGTGGCGGCAACGAAGCCCAGCTCGGGATCGTGCTCACGGCCATCCGGCTCTGGTAGCACCGCCGCCCGTGGGTTCGGCGCCGAGCGCTGGGCTATTGCAATGGCCCGCTCGACCACGTCGCGGATGCCGGCGTCGTCGAGGCGGTTCGTGCCGGCCACTCCGATGCGGTCGCGATCGATCGCGCGGACCTGCAGCGTCGCGTCGTGCTCCCTCACGTTCTGGTGGATCCGATTGGTGGCGAACCGGGTCAGCGCCGCGTCCTGGGCGAGGTAGAGCGCCTCGGTGTGCTGGGCCGTCGAGACGCCGAGCGCCCGGTCGAGCAGCTCGTCGATGGGCGCGGAGGTGGCTACCATCGGCCCACACCCACCTGGACGCCGCGGAATCGGGCCGGGGCGGCGCCGTGGCCGACGTGGCCGATCTGCATCGGCTCACCCTTGCCGCAGTTTGGCAGCCCCCACAGTGTCCACTCCGCCGGCCCGCAGATCGCGTCGCAGCTGCCCCAGAAGCGCGGCGTGATGCCGGTGTAGGTCGGATTCTTCACCAGCTTCGTGCGTTTGCCGTTCTTGATGATCCAGCCCGCCTGATCGCCGAACTGGAAGTTCAGCCGCCGATCGTCGATCGACCAGCTCTTGTTGATGCTCATGAAGATCCCGTCCCGGGTGTCCGCGATGAGATCGTCGAGCGAGCCCGCCTCGCCGGGGCGCAGGTTGACGTTGGTCATGCGGATCAGGGGGATGTGGCTCCAGGTGAACGCACGAGCGCTTCCCATGCTGCGGCGGCTGATGCGCGGCGCTGTGTCGCGGCTGGTCAGGTAGCCCACCAGCAGCCCGTTCTCGATGAGCGGCACGTTCTGCGCCGGCACCCCCTCGTCGTCGTAGCCGAACGTGCCGAGCCCACCGGGAGCGGTGGCATCGGCGTCGATGCTGACGAGCTCGCTGCCGTAATGCAGCTTCCCGAGCTTGTCGGTGGTCAGGAAGCTGGTGCCGGCGAAGCTGGCCTCCGTCCCGAACACGCGGTCGAGCTCGGTCGGGTGGCCGCACGACTCGTGGATCTGGAGCGCGACCTGGGTGGCATCGAGGACGACGTCCATCTCGCCGGCCGGGCATTGGGGCGCATCGAGCAGTGCCACTGCCAGCTCCGCGGTCTCCTGGGCGTGCCCGGCGAGGTCCAGCGCCCGGACCGCCTCAAACCCACCGGTGACGAACTGGCCGCCGAACGAGTTCGGGTAGCTGCGCTGCTGCATCTCGGAGTCGTTCACGGCGGTGGCCTCGATGCCGCCGCCCGCCTCGACGATCTCCTGCTCGATTCGGGCTCCGGTGGTCGACGCGAACGTCTTCGTCTCGCGACCGGCCATGACGCTCCCCTCCCGGATCGCGACGCCCGGAACCCGGGCCATCGCCGCATCGGCCTCCATCAGGATCCGGAGCTTGTCGTCGAGGCCGACGGCGAATGGATCCTCGTCGTACGGGGTGTGGTAGGTGGCCGTCACCGGCGGGGTGTCGTCGAGCTCGATCGGCTCCTTCTGCGCGACCGTCGAGGCGCGCGCGATCTCGATCGCCTCGCCGGCGATGCGGTCGCCCTCATCGGGCTCGAGCAGCGCGCTGGAGCTGAAGCCCCAGGCGCCGTTGACGAGCACCCGCACGCCGAAGCCCGCGCTCACGTTCGTGGTCGCGGCCTCGAGCGCGCCGTTCTTGACGGTCAGCCCCTCGTTGCGACGCTCGACGACCCGCACATCGGCGTACTGGGCGCCGAGACGATCGGCGGTGTCGAGGGCGCGTTGGATCAGTTCGTTCACGGCGTATCCGATGCAGCAGCTGGGTGGCGGTACAGGCTACTCGACCGACCGGGCGACCTGCGGCGTCAGATCGCGTCGGGTGCCGGGGACGGTCAGGGTCGTGCGCTCGTCGACCGTGAAGACAGCGTCGATCGACTGCTGCAGGAGGGTCAGGATGCCGCCCGGCCGCTCGATGGCGGAGCGCAGCCCGTTCGGCGAGCCGATCGCGGTGATCGTGAACGACCGGCCGATCTCGGTGCCGTCGATCTCGATCGCGCCCGTGCCGAGCACCGCCACCGACCGGGCGGTGATGCGGATGTCGTCGACGGCGATCGCCTCGGCCCCCGCGTTGCGCAGCTCGTAGATGAGGTCGTTCACGGCGGTCGGGTCGAACGAGCCGTCGATCTCGATCGCGATGCCCTGCCCCTCGACTGCGCGCATGCCGGCGAACGCCGCAAGCTCCTCGACCTGCTCCTCGGTCAGCTCGAGCGTCGACTGGCCCTGCAGCTCGGCGCGTTCGTAATCGCGGATCTGCTCACGCAGGTTGGCGAGGCCGTCGCTCAGCTCGACATTGCGGGCCGACAGGGTCTCGATCAGCGTCGAGAGCTCCTGCGCCGAGAGGCTCGAAAGCTCGATCGGTCGGGCCTGCGATCGCAGCTGGGCGACGAGCAGGATGCCGATGACGAGCACCACGATGAACAGGCTGATCTGCGCCAGCCGGGCTGCCATCAGCTCGCGCCGGGGATCGGCGCGCCCCAGCGCAGCCGGGTGTTGCCGATGAACGCCGCCAGCGTCAGCTCGTCGCGCGCCTCGCTGGCGAACTGGAGGCCGTAGGCTTCGACCCGGCGCGCCACACGAGCGAGGTAGCTGGGGTGTGCGAGGAACCGGTCGTGAAGCCCCTCCGGCCCGATCGCTTCGATCCGGAAGGGCGGCGACAGGAAGGCTGTGTTGACGAGGATCGACGAGCCGACGCCGTAGATCGAGGTCGTCGAGACCAGCCGCTCGGCGAACACGCCCTCGGCCGCACCACCGGAGATGGTGATGGCTTCGGCACCCGATGCCCAGAGCGCCGTCACGATCTGGCGGATGTCGTCGACCAGCACGATGTAGTTCGTCGGGCTCTCCCCGACCGGCACCGGCCGCTGCGAGTCGGCGATCTCGATCACGGCACCCGGCCCGCGCACCGCGTCGAGCCCGGATGCCAGGCGGGCGATGTCGAGTGCCTGGTTGAGCTGTTCCAGCTCGCTGAGAGATCCCTCCGAGCGCTTCTGGAAGGTCCGGACGCGGTCCTCGGCCGCCTCGATGTCGGCGCGCATGCCCTCCTGCTGCCTCTGCAGCTGCTCCGCCTCGGTGATCAGGACGCGTTGCGCCGAGGTGACGAACTCCTGCCGCGCGAGCGAGCTGTTCCATTGAGCGGCGCCGACGAACCCGATGACCGCGAGAGCGACCGCGATGCTGATCGCCCATTGCGGTCGCGAGAAGCGCCGAGGGGCAGGCCGGCGGCGAGTCACGGCGACCGCGCTCGAGCCCTGCGGCTGACCCAGACGGCACCGCCGACCGCGGCGAGCGCGGCCACTCCCAGGATGAGGGCCAGCGGGAGCCAATCGTCAGCGGCCGCGGAGGGCTGCTCGCCGGGCGTCGCGTCCGGCGGCACGACAGGCCCGCCGCTGACACCGCCCTCGTCGATCTCCCCGGCGGGTGGGCGATCGACATTGGACGGCGCGATCGCCGCCGGCTCGATCGGCTGGGGCAGATCGGCGCCGAACTCGGCGTAGAAATCGGCGTAGAGCTGGTCGGCCGGCACGCCGGTGCCTGCTTCGAGCGCCTCGGCGTCGGAAGCGCCATCCCGGTAGGCGGCCGTGATGGCGGCGATCGCCTCGCGACCGTACCGATCGATGATGTTGTCGACCATGGTGGTGCCCTGGGCGTACGACAGCGAGCTGCCCCGCTCGCCGATCGGGAACTGCTCGGTGATGGCGTCGAAGGCGAAGAGTCCCCCACCCGATGCCTCGAACTCGACGATCCCGCGCTGCTCCCCCGCATCGCTGGACTCGGACCACGTCGCAATCCCCTCGTTCAGCCAGCGCGCGGGATCGTGGAACGAGTTGTGGGTCGCATCGTAGAAGACGATATGCGTGACCTCGTGGACGATCGCCACCTCGAGGTAGGACGGGGCGCCACCGCCCAGCCACATGAAGATCGTTCGCTGCTCCGGATAGGTTGCTGCGCCCGTCCACTCGCGGGCTCCCGGGCCGAGCGCACCGAAGAAGTCCTCGCGCGTGTCGTACACGAAGACGTCGACCGGCCCGGCCAGCCGCGTGCCCAGCAGATCCTCCGCCGCTGCGACGCCGACGGCGGTGAGCTCGCCGAAGCGCCGCGCCTGCGCCTCGGCGTCCCCGTACCAGTGCACCGTCGCGTCTCCGAGCTGCGCCTCCTGCCAGTCCAGGCCCGGTCGATCGTCCTCGTAGCGGATCGTCTCCTCGGGGCCGAGGACGACCTCGTCACCGTCCGTGGCTCGCCATTGGTAGGTCACCAGCAGATTCGGCGTGACGTGCTCCGCGGCGGTATCCCAGACGTACGTGGCGGCGCCACGGGACGGGGTCACCGAGACCACGAACGATGAATCGCTCCCCGGAGTGCGCATCAGCAGCTCGAGGCCGTCCGGGGCGGTTCCCTCGAGCTCCACCTCGAAGCGGATCTCGTTGCCGTAGGTCGAGTCCGCCGTCGCCTCCCCGAAGCCGTCGAACGCGCTCGCCTGCGAGGCGGTGACCAGGCCGATGACGAGCGCGGCAGATGCTCGCCGCGGCGAAGCGGATCATCCGTCCCACGAGACCCTCCCGAAGTCGAGGAGGCCGATGGTGAGGTTCCCGAGGCCGCGCAACCCGTCGCCGACCAGCCACCAGGTTTCGCCGTACGACCACGGGATGACGGGCGCCTGCTCGGCGAGGTAGGACTCCACCTCATCGTAGGCAGCCCCCACCTCGTCGACCGGCACTGCCGCGGCGGCGTCGAGCAGGTCGACGAAGTCGGGATCGCGCCAATCGCCGTAGTTGCTCAGGGCACCGGGCTCGAGCAGCAGGCCGTACAGAGCGTGCGGGGATGCATAGTCCGCGATCCAGTTGACCGTGAAGAGATGCGCGGGTCGGGTGTCGAGCAGATCGAGGAAGGTGTTGAAGTCCATCGTCTCCACCTCGATCTCGACGCCGAGCTCTTCCCGCCAGACGGCGACCGCCGGACCGACGAACAGGCCGTTGCCGTTCACCACGATCGTCCCGAGGTCGGATCGATCGGCATAGCCGGCTTCGTCGAGCAGGTCGCGCGCTTGATCCGGATCGGTCTCGAGCTCGGGACTGAAGCCGTCGGGCCAGATGGCGGGCGGCACCAGGCTCGCGGCAGCCTGCGCGTCGTCACCCTCGCTCAGCGGAACCAGCCGGGCGCGGTCGAGTGCCAGCGAAAAGGCGCGGCGCACCCGTGCGTCGTCGAACGGCGGACGCGTCGTGTCGAAGCCGAAGTAGCTGATCGTCAGCGGTTCGGCGGCATGCAGCCGCGGTCCGAAGTCCGCGTCGTACGCGATCCAGGTGGCATCCCAGCCCGCGACCTGGACGAGGTCGACCTCGTCGTTCGCGAACGCGGTCACCGAGTCCGAGTCCGTCGCGCCGACCCAGCGGATCTCCGCAATCGGCGGCGCGCCGGCCACGTAATGCTCGTTGGCGCGCAGCACCAGGTCGTCGCCATCGGTCCCGTCGAGGACGTACGGCCCGCTGCCAACGAACGCATCGGCCGTCTGCCATCTACTCGTCGCATCGGCCTGCTCGGGAACCACGAAGGTTGCCGGGGTGGCAACGATGTCGAGGAAGTAGGACGCGGGGTGTCGGAGCGTGACGATCAGCGTTTCATCGTCCGGCGCCTCGACGCCGACATCGGCCTCGGATCCCTCCCCGACGAGCCGCTCGCTGGCGCCGGCCACGACGCTCAGGACATCGGGGGCGGTCGCCCGAGTGGCCGGGTCGAGGAGCCGCAGCCAGGAGCGCCGGATGTCGTCGGCGACCAGCGGGGTCCCGTCGCTGAACTCGAGGTCGGGCCGGATCGCGAACGTGTACGTCAACCCGTCGGTGCTGATCTCCCAGCCGGATGCCAGCGAGGGATACGGCTCGCCCGTCTCGTCGAGGCGTGTCAGTCCGGCGTACAGCTGGAGCAGGAGCTGGACGTCAGGCGCATTTTCAATGAAGGCCGGGTCCAGGGCGCCGGGAGGGCCTGCCAGGTAGCGCAGCACCGGACCTGCTGCGCGCAACGGTCCCCCCGATGTGCTGGTGGACAGCGCGATCACGCCCGCCGCGACGAACGCGGCAACCCGTGTCAAGCGTCGCATGCGGGCTCCACTGCGGGGGCAGCCACGGTGAGGGCTCGGCGCACGGCGGCTAGTATACGGGCGCCGTGCAGCCCGTCCATGAGCACCGATTCCAGCCCCAGCCCGCTGGCAGCCTGACGCTGCGCCAGTTCGTCGAGTCATTGCGACGCTGGACGCCCGAGATGCGCCAGATGATCCAGATCGCCCTCACCCGGACCGACGACGAGCGTCGCCAGTACCTCCAGCAGTACCACGCCGGGCATCACGAACGCGAGGCCGGCCCGCTCGACGGCTTCATGCGCTGGGCCTACTCCGATCCGCGACTCGAGGACATCCCGCTGCTGCTCGCCGAGCTCGACCGCACCGAGGCGGACTACGAGGGAGGACTCGAGCACGAGGCAGACGTCCTGGTCCGGCAGCGGGCACATGGCAAGACGCAGGCGCAGCGCGTTGCCGACTACCTGGCCCTGCTGGGCATGGAGACCAGCGATCGCGTCCGAGCCGCGGTCGCCAGCCTGCTGCCACCCGGCACGCCGGACGTGGCCGTCAGCGCCACCATCAGGCAGATGCGTCGCCGATGGCTCGAGCTGTACGGCGACGATCCGTTCTTCGGCGAGGACTGACGTCATGTCGCGCCGGCTGCTGGCCTGGGTCCTGATCTTCTACGGCGTCCTGGGTCTGGCCGTCGTCCTGGGCGGCGCGGCCGTCGGGCTCGAGGTGACGTCGCGCATCGAGCGCCTCACCGCATCAGCCGATGGCACCCTCGCTGCCGCCGCTCGCAGCACCGACGTGGCCGCGGACGCGTTCAGCAATGTCGACGCGAGCCTCACCGAATCGCAGTCGTCCGCCGATGCGGCTGCCGAGCTGGCACGTGACGCGTCCGGCACTCTCGCCTCCCTGGCCCAGGCGATGGAGCTCTCGGTCTTCGGTGCGCAGCCGCTGCTGCCACTCGCGAGCGAGTTCGACGCGAGCGCCGAGCAGGCGGCCGCCCTCGCCGACACGCTCGAGCTCGTGGCGGGCTCATTGGGGGACACGCGCGCCGACGTCGGGCGCATCGGCAGCGAGCTCGCCGGCCTCAGCGCCGAGCTCGAGGCGCTCCGTGACGCGAGCGGCGCCACCGGCGCCGCTCCCCTCCGCTCAGGATCTTCGTGCTCCTGCTCCTCGCCTGGCTCCTCGTGCCGGCGGCCGGAGGGCTCCTCGTCGGGCTGGCCCTGCTGCGGCCCGCTCGGCCGGCCGTGCCCGCCGTCTGAGCGTCAGTCGGCGGTGCGAATGACTCGCCGCAGCCGCAGCAGCGATACGACGTAGAGGACGAGGCCGATCGCGAGGAGCGCCCCGAGCATCCACGTGTCGCGCACCGCGCCGCGCAGCATCAGCTCCTGGAGCGTTTCGATGCCGTGGGTCACCGGCAGCGCATAGGCGACGTACTGCATCCACTGCGCGAAGTCGCTCACCGGCAGCACGAACCCCGAGAAGAAGACGCTCGCCAGCAGGATCAGCATCGAGAGCTGCACGGCCTGGCGCTCGGAGTCGGCGATGAGCGAGATGAGCAGCCCGAAGCCGAGTGACGCGAAGGTGAGCAGGAGCACGATCGCCACGAAGAGGGTGATGCTGCCCAACAGCGGGCACGCCCAGCACGCCCACCAGCAGGGCGCCCACCAGTCCGCTGACCGCCAGGCTGACCACGGCGTAGGCGAGGTACTTGCCCACGAGGAGCTCCATCGACGTCACCGGCGCTACCCGGAAGCGATCCATCTGGCCGCTCAGTCGCTCGCGGACCATCGAGAGCGCCGTCAGGGTGACCGCCAGGTGCTGAATGATCAGCGCGAACACGGCCGGGCCGAAGAAGTTGATCACGTCCGGCTTGGTCGGCGCCACGTTCTCAGTCTCCGCTGTCGTCGGGCGCGCGATCACCTCGGGCGGGATGTCGGTCACCTCCGGTCCGAGCTCGCCCTCCGCAAAGCTGATGCCGGCCGCGGTCGCTCGCTCGATGATCTCCGCGTTCAGGCTGCTCACCAGGATCGACGTTGCCAGGGTGGCGAGCTGGTCGTAGACCGGGTCCACCTGGTTCCAGGCGACTCGAATCGTGGTCTGGCGGCCTTCCCGCAGCTCGGCGACCGCGTTGTCGGGAGCCACGACCAGCAGATCGATGCTGCCGTCACGCAGCCGCTGCTCCGCTGCGTCGCGATCCTCGCTGACCTGGGTGACCTGCAGCCGCCCGGGCGCGAGGTCCTCGTAGTCGCTCGCCGATCGCGAGAAGTCGCTCTCGGGCGGCACGACGATCTCGGTGGCGAACGGGGCCCGATAGCCGCTGTAGCCGAGGCCGAACAGGGCCATCACCAGGAACGGCCCAAGGATCAGGCTGAGGAGGGCACCCGGCCGCCGGATGACCTCGCGCAGCTCCTTGGTGGTGAACGCCGCGATGCGCACGAGGCTGTGGGTCAAGCCCTGCACCAGGTCACCCATGAGCCTGGGCCTCCTGCTCGGACGCCATGGTGGCTGTCTCGTCGGTTTGCAGAGCGTCGTTGCTCGACCAGGTGCGTGAACACCTCGTCGAAGGTCGGCTGGTGCTCCTCGACGCCGACCACCGCGACCCCCGCCTCGCGCAGTGTCTCGATGATCTGGGGCGTGGTGCTGGTCGCGTCCTCGGCGGTCACGAACAATTGACGGGCGGCCGGCTGTCGGACCCCCGTGATGCCGGGCACGCTTGCGAGCATGTCGGCGTCGACGGCCCGCTCGGTGATGACTTCGAGGACGTCACCACCGAATGCCTTCTTGCGCAGCGCCTCCGGTGCGTCGTATGCGACGAGCTCGCCATCGGCGATGAGCGCGACGCGGTCGCAGTACTCCGCCTCGGTGACGTACTGCGTGGTGACGAGCAGGGTACGGCCCTGGTCGCGCAGCGCGCGCAGCTCGTCCCAGATCTTGACGCGCAGCATCGGATCGATCCCGGCCGTCGGCTCGTCGACGAAGAGCACGTCCGGGCTGTGGACGAGCGCGCATGCCAGCTCGAGGCGACGCTGCATGCCCCCCGAGAGGTCGCGGGCGAGTCGATGCCGCGCGTCATACAGCTCGACCACCTCGAGCGCTCGCCGGATGAGGCGCCCGCGGCGGAAGGGACCGATCCCATACAGGGCTGCCACGAAGCCGACGTTCTCCTGCGCCGAGAGGTCCTCGTAGAGGCTGAAGAGCTGCGGCATGTAGGCGAGGCGCCCACGAGTTCGGCGGCTGAATCGCATCGGGTCCTGGCCGAGCACGCGAATCTCGCCTGCGTTTCGGCCGAGCGTCCCGGTCAGCATCCGGACGGTGGTCGTCTTTCCGGAGCCGCTTGGTCCGATCAGGCCGAGGATCGTGCCGGCTTCGACGTCGAACGAGAGATCCCGCACCACCGTGCGACCGTCGAAGGCGCGCGTCACGTCGCGCGCGGAGATGATTGCTTGCGGGGCGGTTGCGACGGTCACGCGGGGGTCGAATGCAATTCACATGCCGCCGACCGAGCAAGCGCTTGCTGGCCGATCCCTGACCGATCCGGCACGCGGTTTGCGATTTCCTCGAGCGACCGATAGGCAGAGGAGGACAAGCAATGAGCGATCTCAGCACCAAGGAGCGCGACGCGCTTCGCAAGGACCAGTTCGCCTACGTCGACCGGCAGGGCGAGGAACACCTCCCCATCCACGACGAGTCGCACGTCCGCAATGCGATCGCGCGATTCAACCAGACCGATTTCGAGAGCAAGGCCGCAAAGGAGCGGGCACGCAGGAAGATCCTGGCGGCGGCCAAGCGCCATGGGATCGACGTCGACGAGGACAGCAACGTGCGCGAGCGGGCCGACTCCTGACCGCGAACGGCGCTAGAAGCGCTCGTCGCGGTCCGACGAGCTCGTCGCCGTCGGCTCTCGTCGGGGACGGAGCCTCCTCCTCCAGGCGGCCTCCAGGTCGCCATCCGGTGCAGCCTCGCCTCCCGGATCCGATATCTCGCGCAGCTCGGCGGGGATGAAGGGACGATCGGAATCGTCCGGCGTGAGGTCGCCGGTGGCGCCGGTCATCGCGCCGCGCCCGGAATCGTTGGGTCCCGTCATCGCTGGAGCGGAGCCTCGACGTTCCCGCGCCATGCACCGGTCTCGGTGCCGCGGCTCTCGATGAACTCCTTGAAGCGCTCGAGATCGCCCTTGACCCGTCGCTCGAGGAAGCCGAGCGCGGTGCCGACGTTCTCGACGATGCCCTCGGGATCCGCGTCGAGCTGGAGCGTCACCCGCGTCGTCTCGTCATCGATGCGGTGGAAGGTCACGACGCCGGCGTTGTCGGCACCGGCGGTGGCCTTCCAGGCGACGCGCTCGTCCGGGTGCTGCTCGGTGATGACTGCATCCCACTCCTTCTCCCTGCCGGCCACCTCGGCGACCCAGTGCAGGTGGGTGTCATCGGTCTGGTCGACCGACTTGACGCCCTCCATGAAGCGCGGGAACTCCTCGAACTGCGTCCACTGGTCGTAGACGGTCCTGACCGGTGCCTTGACGTCAATGCTCTCGACGACGGAAGCCATCGCGAATCTCCTCCACATGCGGGGCGAATTGGTGTGCCACCCGGTCACTTGCAAGGCACGCGCCACCCGGCTGCCCGGCACGCGCGATGCATCGGTCAGGGCCGAACGCACCAGGGAGGTTTGTCCGATGCCGAAGGCATGGACCGATAAGCGCGAACGGCAGTACGAGCACATCAAGGAGTCCTACCGGGATCGCGGCGTCAGCACCGATGAGGCCGAGGAGCGCGCGGCAAGAACGGTCAACAAGGAGCGCCGCGAGGACGGCGAGACGAGGAGGGAGAAGAAGCGCTAGCCCGCGATGAGGCAGTCGTGGATCACGCGGGCGTCGTGGAGGAGCATGCCGTCGATGGTCTCCGCGCCTGAACCAGCTGGGCCGAGCGAATCGGTGTAGAGCGGCTCGTCGCTGATCCTGGCGCCTGTCTCCGCCGCAACCGCCTCGGCCAGCTGTGGGTTCACGGCCGATTCGGCAAAGATGCAGGGCACGTCGTTCTCACGAATCACCTCGACCAGGCGCTCGATGTCGCGCGCGCTCGGGTCGGAGCTGACGTCCAGGCTCGGGAAGACCGATCCGACGAAGTGCAGCTCGTATGCGTCGATGAAATAGCCGAGCGCGTCGTGATCGGTCACCACCCGGCGTCCATTGGGTGGGATCTCGTCGATGAGCGCCCGAATCTCGTCGTCAGCCGCCTCGAGCCGGGCGATCAGGACAGCCGCCCGCTCCGTGTAGCCATCCGCGTCATCGGGCGCGGCCGCGATGAGCATGTCGCGGGCGTTCTCGACCATGGCGATCGCGTTCGGCGCACTCATCCAGTAGTGCGGGTCGACCTCGCCATCGGCCGATCTGCGCAGCTCGATCCCATCGCTGAGGTCGCGGACCCGGTCGGCACCGCCGATGGTCCCGATCGCGTCGTCAAGCCACGTCTCGAGCCCGGCACCGCTCTCCAGGATCACGTCGGCCCGTTCCAGCGCGGATCCGGCCGCCGGAGTGATCTCGAAGTCGTGCGCCTCGACGCCAGGCTTGAGGAGGACGCTCAGATCGATCGCGTCACCGCCGATCTCGTCGGCGATCGAGCCGACCTGGGTCGTCGTGGCCACCACCGTGATGCGGCCGTCGTCGGAAGACTGGGGACTGCATGCGGCCAGGGCACCGATCGCGACTGCCGCAGCCATGATCGGGCGAGCGAAGCGTCCCATATGAGATACAGTATCACTTAGCCCGTCGCCGCGTCAAGAGTCCGACCGCTCCGTATACTCTGCGTGCCCCGTCGCCGTCCGGCCCGCTCCATGTGCCCGCGGAGGGTTCGTGCCTCGCTCGATTCCGACTCTCAGACCATTGGAGCCCCGATCGAGGCGAGCCGTGCTGGTGGTGGCGCTGGCGGCGGCCTTCCTCGCCGCTCCGGCTTCCCTGCTCGCGCACGCCGAGCTGGTCACGGCCGATCCGCTTCCGAACGCATCCCTCGTCGAGGCGCCGGATGGCCTCAGCATCACCTTCAGCGAGCCGATCGACCCGGCCAACAGCAGCGTGCGCCTGCTCGACGCACAGATGCGCGAGGTGCATGGCACCGGCACCCTGAGCGTCGGCGACGAGGGCACGACGGCGCATATCGACCTGCCGCCCCTCGAACCCGGTGTCTACACCGTCAGCTACCAGGTCGTCTCGATCGTGGACGGCCACGCGACGGCGGGGATCTACGCGTTCGTCGTCGATCCGACCGGGGCGCAGGCACCGCCGGCGGGCCCACCGATCTCGACCTCGCCCGCGGTCGACGGGTGGGCGGTCCTCGCGCGCTGGTTGGCACTGGTGGCGGCGCTGGTGGGTCTGGGCAGCCTCGTCACCTGGTGGCACGCGGCCCGGCCCACCATCGACGCCCAGGCACCCAGCGCGGATCGCCGGCCGCCCTGGCGGATCGTCATCGTGTCCGCTTCGGCGACGGTCATCGGCCTGGCGCTCTACCTGGTGCTCTCGGCCCGGCCGATTGACGGTGCGGCGGGCGGATTGCCCTTCGACGTTGCCGCTCCGTTTGGCTGGACGCCATTCGCCATCGCGATGCGCCTCGCGATCGTGGGGGCGCTCCTTGCCATGCTGCTGGCGCTGGTCGGTGAAATCGGGCGGCGCCACGCCGGCCATGGAGGGCTGGCCGCGCTGGCCGCTGGCTCCCTGGCCATCTCGTTGGCCGGGATGAGCGCCGCCGGCCACGCCTCGTCGCTGGGCGGCCCGCTGAATGCGGGGATCGACTGGCTGCACCTGGTGGCTGCCGCGGCGTGGCTCGGTGGCCTGCCGGCCGTCTATCCGCTCGCCGGCCGCGTGGCGGCTGCGGGCGGGTCCCGACGGACAGCCGGGCGCGAGATGCTCCGGCGTCACGGGCGGCTGGCGCTGGTTGCCGGACCGCTCGTCATCTTGACCGGGCTCGCCAACTCCCCCCTGGTCGTCGGCAAGGCGCGCGAGCTGGTCGCGAGCCCGCACGGCAACCTCCTGCTGGCGAAGGCGCTCCTCGTCAGCATCGCGCTGGCCATCGGCGCCGTGAATCACCTCGTCCTGCGCGGTCACGGACGTGCACCCCTTCGCGTGCTGCTGGGCACCGAGCTCCTGGTCGCGGCGGTCGCCGTCATGGCCGGCGCGACGATGGTGACCGTCCAGCCCGGCGCTTCAAGGCAGCCGGTGGTCGAGGGTCCGTCGGTCCATCCGGCGCACTTCTTCGGGGTGGCGGGCCCATCGTCGGTTCACGTGGCGGTCAGCGTCCCCGCACCAGGCGAGCAGAGCTACCAGGTGACGGTGCTGGATGCCTCGGACGGCAGGCCACGGTCCGACGTCCAGAAGGTCTTCCTCACCTTCACGCCGCCGGGAGACAGCGGGCTGCCGCCGTCGCGCGTGGAGCTCGACGAGCGTGAGATCGGCGGGTTGTACGGCATCTCCGGCGCTCACACGCCACTCGTCGGCGAATGGGGCCTGGGGGTGACGGTTCGGCGCGAGGGCGCTCTCGACGAATCCGTCGGCTTCGGCATGGGAGTCAATGAGCCCGGTCCGGCGCTGGTAGCCCCCCCTCCGGACATCGGCATCGGCGTGCCGGCACCGCTCGCCTTGCTGTGGGGCGTGCTCCCCCGCGGGATCGTCGGATGGGTACCCGGACTGCTCGCCATCGCCGGCGTTGTCGCCATCGGCGCTCGATCGGAGCGCCTGGCGCCGCTCCGAACACCCCTCATGGTGCTCGGGGTCCTTCTCGTGATGGGGGCCGGCTCCCGCTCGGTGGTGGAGGCGGCCAACCGGCCGACCGTCGCGGACCTCGCCGCGTACGCGGACGGGCAGAGTGGCGCGGTCGAGGCGGGCGTACGGATCTACCTCGCCAACTGCGCAAGCTGTCATGGCGTGGACGGAGAGGGAGACGGGCCGACCGGGACGCTGCCCGCGCCGGAGCCGATGGAGGCCCTCGCCGCTCGCATGTCCGATGCCGAGTTGTCGTACCGTATCGCCAATGGCCTGGCCGGCACGCCGATGCCGGCCTTCGCTGCCAGCCTGACCGACCAGGAGCGGCGAGACCTCGTCGGCTACCTGCGTCAACGATGGGGCTCACCGTGATCCGGCCCGGATTGGAGGAATGTGCGATGCCCGTTGGGCGCGTTGCGGTGCTGGCGGCGGCTGCGATGGTGACCGCGCTCACGCCGATGGCCGCGCTCGCACATGCCGACCTCGTCTCGAGCACGCCGGAGGCGGACGCCGTGCTGCCGGCCCCGCCCGATGAGGTGGTGCTCGTGTTCGGGGGCGAGCTCAACCCAGACGGGACGGAATTCGTGGTGACCGGTGGTGGCGCCGTCGTCGGCGAGGGAGTGCTGGACCTGAACGTGGCGGACCGCGACGAGGTGCGCGGGACGGTCGCCATCGACGACCCCGGGACCTATACGGTGGCCTGGACGTCGGTTGCCGTCGACGGGCACGCTGAGACCGGCGAGTTCAGCTTCACTGTCGCCGGCGACGCAGCACAGCCCGACACTGCCGCTCGACTGGAGGATCGGCACGTCCCGTCCACCGCCATCGGCTGGATCCTGCTGCTCCTGGCGATCGCAATCGGCATGCGCCGCGCGACAAGGGCCATCACGTGATGCGGGCCCTCGCTAGCTGCCTGGTCGCGGTCATCGCCCTCGCGGGCTGCATCAGTCCCGACTCCGACTGCACGCAGCTGCCGACGCGGATCGAGATGACGCTCACCGCGGACGCGCTCACCCCGGCCAATCCGACGGTATGCCGCGACAGCAAGGTGACGCTGGTCGTGACCTCCGAGGTGAACGGCGTGCTCCATATCCACGGCTACGACGCGGAGGCACCCGCCACGAGCGTGGTGGCCGGCGAGGTCAAGGAAATGGCCTTCACTGCCGTCCGCAGCGGGCAGTTCCCGATCGAGCTGCATCCCGACGCGAACCCGCAGGGCGTGAGCCTCGGCATCTTCACGGTCGATGAGCCGTAGCGGACGCGTCGCGGTCGCGGCGAGCTTCTTGATCGTCGCCGCCACGCCGTGGCCGGTCGCGGCCCACGCCATCGGCGGCACCTTCCAGCTGCCGGTCCCGCTCTGGCTCTACCTCGTCGGCGCCGGCACGGCCGTGGCCGCCTCGTTCGCGGTGACCACGCTTACGACGCGCACGGCGACCACGGGTCCGTCGTACCGCACGCTGGCGGTGCCGCCCGGCCTGGCTCGGGGAGGACGGCTCGTCCTCCGTGCGCTTGGGTTGCTGTGGTGGTACGGCGCGATCGCGGTGGGCTTCGTGGTCGGCGACATCTCGCCGCTGCCGGCGGTGCTGCTGTGGATCGGCATCTGGGTCGGCCTCCCGATCGTGGCGGTGCTGGCCGGCAACCCGTGGCCGTCGCTGAGCCCGTTCCGGACGACCTTCGCAGGCGCTCGAGTGGCTCGCCCGGCGCACGGGCGCCGATCGGCTCGACCTCGGGCTGCGCTACCCGCCGTCGCTCGCACGATGGCCGGCGGTGTTGCTGCTGGCCGCGGGCGTCTGGTCCGAGCTGATTCTGCCCGGTGGCGAGGTCGCCCTCACGGTGTCCGTGCTCATGACCGGCTACACGCTCCTCGCGCTGGCCGGCATGCTCCTGTTCGGGCAGGTCTCCTGGTTGCGGCACGCCGAGCTGTTCGAGGTCGAGCTCGGCTGGTTCGGGCGCATCGGTCCACTGGCGCGCAGATCCGTCAGCGATCCGCTGTGCGCCGGCTGCGGCGAGGAATGCGACCCCGAGCGATGCTTCGACTGCCCGGAGTGCAGCGCCGCGGCAGACGATGGCGACCGGGTGCCCATGCTGCGGCCGTGGATCGTCGGGCTGGCCGATGTCGGCCGCCCCGGCTGGTCCGACGTCGCCTTCATCATCCTGGCACTGGCCGGCGTCACCTACGACGGGATGCGGGAGACGGCGATCGGGAACGTCCTGTTCGATGCCATCTACCCACCGGTCTCGGCGGTCCTGGGCACCAGCAGCGCCGCCACGTTCCTGCTCGTCGAGACCCTTCAGTTCGCAACCGTCTTCGCGGTCTTCCTGGCCGCGTTCGTCACCATTTCGGCCATGACACGCGGCCTCAGCGACCCCCGCACGCGCGGTTCGCTGGGCTCGCAGGCCGGCCGCTACGCCGCGACGCTGCTGCCGATTGCCGGCGGCTACCTGATCGCCCACTACCTAACGCTCGTGCTCCAGGGCATCGTCTGGCTACCGTCGCTGCTGGCGGACCCGCTGATGAGCCTGGCTCCACAGCTCGACGCGATCCCGGTCGTGGTCGTCTGGTACGTCAGCGTGGCGGCCATCGTCGGCGGCCACATCGCGGGGATCGTGACCGCGCACCGCCTGGCGTTGCGCGACGCTCCCGGCCGGGCGACCGTCGCCGGACTGCCGATGGTGACGCTCATGGTCGGGTACACGGTGCTGTCACTGTGGATCATCGCTGCTCCGATCGTTGTCGAGCCCGGCGTCGTCCCCGCGGCCGCCGTCATCCGATGACGGAGGTCGGCATCGGCCTGGCGTTCGTTGCCGGGCTCATCTCGTTCGTCTCACCCTGCGTGCTGGCCCTGCTGCCGGTCTACCTCGCCTTCCTCGGCGACGCGTCCGTCGCTGAAGGAGAGGCCGGTGGAACCGTCGTGGCGCAGACGGCGATCGTTCCCCAGGCCCTGCTCTTCATCGGCGGCTTCACGGCCGTGTTCGTGGTGCTCGGCACGTCGATCGGCGTCGTTGGTGCGCCACTCTTCAGGATTCCCGAGATCCGGCAGGTGGCCGGCATCGCGGTCGTCGCGCTCGGAGTCCTGACCACGGGTCTCTTCGGACCGGTGCTCGACCGATTTCGGATCGGGCTCGACCCCTCCAGCCTGCCGGCGGCGCGCTCGCTCCGATCGCTGGCGCTCGGTGGCCTGGTCGGCATCGGCTGGACCCCGTGCATCGGCCCCGTGCTGGGCGCCATCTTCACCCTGGGCATCTCGAGCGGGTCGGCGCCTGCGGTGTTCATCCTGCTGCTCGCCTACTCGGCCGGCCTGGCCGTCCCGTTCCTGGCGGCGGCGGTCGCGCTCCCCCGCCTGCGTCCGCTGCTCGACTGGCTGCGGCGCCACCATCGCGGGGTGCAGATCGTGGCCGGCGCATTCATCGCCGTCATCGGCGTGATGATCTTCTTCAACACCTTCGCGCGGCTGGCAACGCTGTTCAGCTTCGCGCTCTGAAGGCCTGGCACGCGCCCTGCGGCCACATCCTTGCCATACAAGGAGGAACCCGATGCTTCTCGATGGACTCAACGTCGCCGTCCTGGTGACCGATGGATACGAGCCGAGCGAGCTGACCGAGCCCGTTGCCGCGCTGCGCGAAGCGGGTGCGAGCGTGACGATCGTCTCTGACCACGACGGCACGATCCGCGGAAAGACCGATGCCGACACCGCGCCAGTCGACCTCACCGTCGACACCGCGCGGGCCGAGGACTACGGGGCGCTGCTGCTTCCGGGCGGCGTCAAGAACCCCGACACGATGCGCCAGAACCAGCGAGGCGTGGCCTTCGTCCGCGCGTTTGCCGATGCCGGCAAGCCGATCGCGGCCATCTGCCACGCCCCATGGCTGCTGGTGGAGGCCGATATCGTCCGCGGGCGGCGGGTCACGAGCTATCCGTCGCTCCGCACGGACCTCCGCAACGCCGGCGCGGAGTGGGTCGACCAGGAGGTCGTCACCGACCAGGGGCTTGTCACCAGCCGAACGCCGAAGGACCTCCCTGCCTTCAACGCCAAGATGCTCGAGGAGTTCGCGGAGGGCACGCACTCGCGCCGCGCGACGGAAGCTGGGACCGCCCGCTAGGGGTTCAGGACGGCTTGTTGCTGTGGTCGATGGCGAGCTTGGCGACCTTGACCGCGATGCTGCCACCCGGCACGAGCAGGCCGACGGTATCGGCCCCGATGTCGAAGAGGGCCTCGCGGTTCATCATCTTGGTGACACGCGCGGCGAGCGCCTGTCCCGGCCGCATCTGCCCCGTCACCGCGTCGAGCTCGACGATCGCCTTCTTGTCCTTCGGCTTCCAGAGGAACTCGAACGCCCACCACGGGCGGTAGTAGAGGTCGATGTTCTGGACCGTCATCGACTCCTCGGTCAGGCTGTCCGCCTGGATGGGCTTCATCATCGTGCCCAGCAGCTGGCGGACGACGTACGAGGCTCGCTGCTCCGGCGGGAGGACGACCGTGTCGTTCGCGCTCAATCCCTCGAGGTCGGTCACTTCCTGGCGCGGGCCTCCGATGATCGAGGCCGCGTCCGGCGTCGGCTGTCCGGTCACACCGTCAACGAACAGCTGCGCGCTGAACTCCTCGCGGCAGTGCTCGAGGACGGGAAGGACGAATCCCCGTCCCGCGGCCTCGTTGATCTGGTAGTCCTGGCCCAGGACGGTGACCTCGCGCACTTCGGGGCTGCTGGCCGGCACGCTGTAGTCGCGACGGCGGTCGTAGACGTAGCGGGCCTGGGCTGCGACGTGCCAGAACGGCTCCAGCCGCCGCTGGCTGGCGACCAGCTCGATGTCGTCCGGCTTGGGACGCTGCAGCAGGCTCCCGAGCCCCGATCCGAACGCTCCCACGCGTCGGTCCATCGCCCGCTGGCGAATCTCGTCGACCGTCAGACGTTCGTCGAGGACGAAGACATGTTCATCCGCGAGCTCGATCTCCATCCCGCTTTCCTCACAGGCTGCACTTCCCCGCCGCGGCCATCATCGCGCAGCTGCGCAAGATGGCCTAGTCCTCGGAGAGCGCCGTCCCCATCGCGGCAAGCCAGGGCCTGACCCGATAGCGGAGCAGGCCGGCTCTCACCGATCCGTCCTCGGCGGCGAGCGCATCGGCCGCCTCGATGCTATCGGCACGAACGATGGCCATGCCAACGTGAGTCCCCGCGGCGTCGTCCAGGAACGGGCCACCGAGGACGAGCACGCCGCGGTCGTCCAGCGAGCGCATGAATTCCAGGTGGGCGCCGATGCCGGGCTGCTCCCGGTAGGCGACGCCATCGGCCCAGGCCGATCCGGGCGAGTGCTCGATCACGAACAGTGCCGGCATCGTGGTCTCCAGAACATTGGCGCCCCCGGAGGGATTCGAACCCCCGACGCCCGCCTTAGGACGGCGGCGCTCTATCCACTGAGCTACGGGGGCGGCGCCGATCGGATCCTACCGTATCATCCGGGCCATGCCCCCACGCCCGACCCTGTTCGTTCGGCACGGCTGCCACCTGTGCGAGGACGCGAGCGTCCTGCTCGACGACATGCTCGGAACCAATGGATGGGAGGCAGTCGACATCGAGACCGATGACGACCTGCTCGTGCGCTACGCGCACCGGATCCCCGTGCTCGCGATCGACGGTGACGATCGGCTCGAGCTGATCATCACGCTCCCCGACCTCGAGGCGGTCCTGGGCCGATGATCCCGGCGGTCCTGCGGCGCCGGCGCGGGAGCCTGCTGTGGCTGATCGGCATCGTCATCCTGGCGGTCGTGCTCGGCGTGCTTGCAACGATCCCGCTGCTGCGCGGCACGCCGGACGGACGCATCGGCTCGCTGGTCGGCCAGGTCGCACCCGAGCTTGATGCCGAGGACCTCGACGGTCGGAGCTGGTCGCTCGCCGATGCGGGCGGGCGACTCGTCTGGGTCAACTTCTGGGCAACCAGCTGCGAGCCGTGCCGAACGGAAATGCCGGCCATGCAGCGGCTGGCCGAGGCCTACCCCGACGAGCTGCTGATCCTTGGCGTCGACTGGGGCGAGGGCCGCGACGCAGTCACGGACTTCGTCGACCGATACGGCGTCGAGTACCCGATCCTTCTCGACCCAACGCTCGAGACCTACTACCGATGGGCGGGCACCGATGGGCTCCCCCGCCACTACTTCATCGGCCCCGAGGGCACGGTGCTGCGCGAGGTGATCGGACCGCTCGACCCGGCGCGGATGGTCGCCATCCTCGACGAGCTCCTGGCGTCCTAGCGAGGGGCGCTCGCTCCTCCGGCCATGGCCGGCAGCAGGATGACGACGTCGTCTGCCCTGACCGGCGTCTCAAGGCCCTCGCGATGACGGATATCGTCGCCGTTGACATACACGTTCACGAACGACGAGAGCGTTCCATCGGGGCGAAGGCGGTCTGCGAGTGCGGGGTGGCCGGTGAAGAGCCCATCGAGCACCTCCCCAACCGTCCCACCGGCTGCCGGAAGCTCACGCGATCCACCCACCACGCTTCGCAGGACGGGCGGGATGCGCACGACGCTCATGCGGCACCTCCCCGCGCGTCCCACCACGCCTCGAAGGCGGACAGGCTCGGCGCAATCGGCTGTTCGAAGGTGATATCGAAGGCGTCCAGCGTCTTCAGACCGTTGCCGCTGATGACCAGCACGACCTCCTCGTCCTGGCCGATGACGCCGCGCTGGATGGCCTGGCGCAGGGCGCCGACGGTGACGCCGCCGGCGGTCTCGGTCAGGACGCCCTCACTCTCGGCCAGGTCGCGCACTGCCGCGACCACGTCCTCGTCGGAAACCCCCTCGATGCTGCCGCCGCTCGCTCGGGCAAGCTCCAGCGACGGAACACCGTCGGCCGGGCTGCCGATGGCCAGTGAGCGGACGATCGTTCGAGGCGTGCCGACCGGCTCGATCTCGGTCGCGCCGGCCGCGTAGGCCGCCGCGACGGGTCCGCAACCCGCCGCCTGCCCCCCGACGAACCGCGTCGCGCGCGGCTCGATCAGCCCGACCGCGACGAGCTCCTCGAAGCCGCGTGCGATCTTCGTGTACATGGATCCCGATGCGATCGGCGCAACGATCGCGTCGGGCGCGCGCCATCCGAGCTGCTCGGCGATCTCGAACGCGATGGTCTTCGAGCCCTCCGAGTAGAACGGTCGCAGGTTGACGTTGACGACGGCCCAGCCGTCGAGCTCATCGGTCAGCTCCAGGCAGAGCCGGTTGACCGCGTCGTACGGTCCGTCGACCCGAACCACGGTCGCCCCCAGCGCTGCCGCCTGGGCGACCTTCGCGGGCTCCAGGTCGGCCGGCACGAACACGATGGCACGCAGTCCGAGCGAGGCGGCCGTGGCCGCCACCGATGCGGCGAGGTTTCCGGTGGATGCACACGCCAGCGTGTGGAATCCGAAGTCGCGGGCGCGCGTAGCCGCAATGGCCACCACGCGATCCTTGAACGAGAGCGTCGGATTGCGAGAGTCGTCCTTGACCCACAGGCGGCGGAGCCCGAGCCGCTGAGCCAGCCTCGGCGCGGGGATCAGGGGCGAGAAGCCCACGGCCAGCCCATCGTGCGGCGCGGCATCGACCGGCAGGAGCTCGACGTAGCGCCAGATGCTCGTCGGCCGGGCCGCGATCACCTCCCGGGTCAACCGAGCGGCGATCCGCTCGTAGTCGTAGACGGCGCGCAGCGGCCCGAAGCAGCGGCTGCAGATGAAATTGGGGCCAACCTGCGCGTCGGCGCCGCAGTGGCCGCACTGGAGTCCGGCGAATCCGGTGGCTGAATCGGTTGTGACTTCGTCGGCGGTGAGTGTCATGGCGAGGTCCTCATCGTTGGCTGCGGGTGGACTCGGCCCGCGGCGTTCGATGGGCAACACGAAGGCCGCGGTTCTGATTCCGCGGCCCCTTTCCGAACGAACCCCGCCTCCAGTTGGCGGCGCAACGACGCTGCCTCTAGGCGGGGCCCTCGTTCAGACGGGGCCGCCCGGGCATCGCCATGGTGGTCAGCTGCGAAACGCTCACGGGTGCAGGCTAGCAGGAAGGTCAAGCGGGCGCGAAGGGGAGGCGCGGCTGACGAGGACCTCGTCACTGCCGTCGCCTCCGCCCGCTGCCGCGATCACGCGGCGAACTCCTCCTCCGGCTGGCCGATCTCGATCGGGTTGTTGATCGGATCCTGGCTCCACTCGAACCAGCCTCCGTCGTAGACCGCGATCCGATCCCAACCCATCAGGTGGGCGTAGAACCAGGTCTCGCTGGCCCGCCATCCGGTCCCGCAGTAGAAGGCGACGTGCTTGTCCCGCGTGATGCCGGCCGCCTCCCAGTTGGCGGCGATCTCCGGATAGGCCCGCATGGTGTTGTCCACGCTGCGGTAGTGCTGCATGTGGTAGGCGTCCGAGCCGCAGTTGCCCCACACGTCGCCGGCGATTCGGCCCGCCGGACCGATGTAGTTGTAGCCGCTGACGGCACCGATGTGTTCGCGCCAGGTTCGGACGCTGACGAGGGCGGCACCCTCGGGATTGGCGAGGAGGGACTTCGCCTCGTCGATGTCGACGATCACCTCCGGCCGCTTCGGGATCGTCGCCCCGAAGCTGGCGACCGGCGTCGGCGGACGAATCTCGGTCTCGAGCGGGAGGCCCGCGGTGACCCACCAGTCGTAACCGCCGTCGAGCAGCCGGACGTCGTCGACGCCGGCGTAGTGCAGGATGGCCGCGGCCCTGGTTGCAGCGATCTGGCCGGCGCGACGACCCGGCCACTTCTCGTTCGCCTGGCCGATGGTGTCGCGCCCGTAGAGGATCACTGTCGTGTCGTGCGTGATCCCCAGGGCCCGGAGCGCGGTCTCGAGCTCCTCCGCCGGGCGGCGATTCCAGTCGGCCGGGTCCTCGAGCCAGTTGGTGTCGAGATAGTGCGCTCCGGGCAGGTGACCGTCCGCGTACTCCTCCGGCACGCCGAAGTTGACGTGGAAGAGAAGGAATCGACTCCCGTCGTAGCCATCCGGTCGGCCGCCGGCGAGGAGCTCGTGGAGCCAATCCGTGTGGATCAGCCGGTCGTAGCGCGGCAGCCGCTCCACCGGCAGGCTCTCGTCCGCGGCCCAGTCGGCCCATCCCGCCTCGAAGATCAGGACCGTATGTCCGCGTGCCTCGAGCCTGATCGCGAACGTCCACGCGTCCCAGGCGTCGTGCCCGTACACGACGACCGTGCGACGCTCGCCGACCCGCTTCTCGTCGATCTGGCGCTGAATCTCGGCCTCGTCGAGGCTGTGGAGCCAGGCGTTGGGGAACGACACCGCGCCGGGGACGTGGCCGCCGCGCTGCTCGTCGTTGAGTCGCCAGCCGTTGTACGACGGCGGTTGGGCGGACGTCGACGATCGTCACATCGGGCTCGTCGATGAGCCGGCTGAGATCGGCCCTGGTGATGGTGCGCAGCCCCTCGGGCTGTGCCTGGTGAATGCTCATTGGTTCGTGGTCCCTGTGCTCACTGTCGGTCTGCAGATAAACAAAAGCCCCTGCCGAGCAGGGGTGCAGTGAGCTTGGAACGGAGAACCTACGTGGATCGAACGCTCAGATGCACCACCTGTTCGGCTGGGCACAGGAGCAACACGGCGCGAAGCTGCGGGTGGGCATGGCTGCGTTCATTCGGGCAGCATCCTGCCATCCGCCGACCCGAGCCGTCAACAGGCGATCCGTCGCGGCCGGGCCGTGGATGGCGTCGAACCCGAGGTCAGCCCTCGACGACGATCGTGCCGTTCATGTCGGGATGGATGTCGCACTGGAAGTAGTAGGTGCCGGCGTCGAGCGCAGGAATCGGGAGCTGGGTCGTCACGTCGGGGCCGGTGATGACCTCGCCGATGAAGATCTCGTCCCCACCCTCTTCGGTGTACACGGCGACGTTGTGCGGCACCGACTCGGCGTTCGTGAACGTGATGTTGAACTCCTCGCCTGCCGGCGCCGAGATCGTCGTGGCGTCGAACGCGAGGTCGTCCGCGCAGATGCGGGCCTCTCCATCGGCGACCGTGACGGTGCCGCCGGTCCCCGGACACGCGCCGGCACCACCGCCGTCGCTACCGTCGCCACCACTGCTGCAGGCGGCCAGCACGAAGCCGATGACGAGGACGAGGCTCGGGAGCGCAACGGTGCGCACGGAAGTTCGGAATTGGAGCATCGGGATACTCGCGTCCTTTCGAAGTCTACGGAGGCTCGGACGTGGCGCCGCCATGATAGGTGACGCTCGGACGAGCGTCGACCGAATGGGCGGGCGGCAGCGGGTCAGTCGATCGCCCGGAAGCCGCCCTTCTCCGTCGCCTCGATGTGCACGGGCATCGGTCCCGGATCGTGGGTGAAGTAGCACCACCAGCCCTCCGCGGCGGCGCGCGGCACGAGCTCGTTGCGAATCTCGATGGCGTCGATCGGGTAGTCGTCGTAGGCGCTCGTCCAGCGAACCGGGACCTGCCAGCGCGTGGGAATCAGGTCGCCCCAGAAGATGGCGCGATCGGTCGGGTCCCCGGCGCGGCCGCCGGGGCGATCGACGCCGATCAGCAGCGCCTGCGAGCCTCGGGTGTGTCCGCCGGTGCGCAGGACGCGCACGCCCTCGACCAGCTCCACCTCGCCGTTCACCTCGGCCAGCTGTCCGGCGGCGCGGACCGCGTCGAGCTGCTCGACCTCCATGATGCCCTGCAGGCGCAGCTCGTCGCCATGAGCCGCCTCCGCCTCGTCGCGCTGCACGACATAGCGCGCGTTGAGGAAGGCCGGCCGTCCATCGGCGCCGATCATGCCGCCGGCATGGTCGTAGTGGAGGTGGCTGAGCACCACGAAGTCGATCGTGGCCGGGTCCTCTCCGACCGCGCGAAGGGCCGCGGCCGGATCGCCGCCCTCGACCCCCTTGATATCGCGGTCCTTGTCGGTCATGCGCGGACCGGTGCCGGTCTCGACCAGGATGCGCTTGCCACCCGCCTCGACGAGCAGCAGGTTCAGGCGGCACAGGAGCCGTCCGCGGTCATCGGTCTCCGCCAGCCGGCCCCACAGCGCGCGCGGCACGACGCCGAAGAAGCCGCCCGCGTCCGGCCGGAACCAGCCGGCGCGCACCACGCGCACGGTGGCGCCTCCGGCGTAGCTTCGGGCCTCGTCGATCGCGTGGAGCGGCTCGCTCACCGGATCACGCGGCCGCGCTCGAAGTCGGCGTGGTAGCGGCTGGCGGTCGGATCGGTCTGACCGAGGTACTTGCTGCCGATCCGCGCGTCGCCGTAGCCGACCTCGACCGGCGAGCTGAGGCGCTGGAAGCTGATCTGGCCGATCTTCATGCCGTCATAGAGCTTGATCGGCAGGTTGGCGACGTTGCTCAGCTCGAGCGTGAGCGTGCCCTCCCAGCCGGGGTCAACGTAGCCCGCCGTCGAGTGGATGAGGAGGCCGAGCCGGCCCAGGCTCGACTTGCCCTCCAGTCGAGCGACCAGGTCGTTCGGCAGGGCCACCCGCTCGAGCGTGGCGCCGAACACGAACTCGCCGGGATGCAGGATGAACGGCTCGTCGCCGGTGATCTCGACAAGCTCGGTCAGCTCCGGCTGGTCCATCCGCGGGTCGATCACGGCGGTGCGGTTGTTGCGAAACACGCGGAACCGGTTTCCGACGTGGAGGTCGATGCTCGATGGCTGGACCGCGTCGGGCGTGAACGGATCGACGACGATCCGGCCGGCCTCGATCTCGGCCCGGATGTCGCGGTCGGACAGGATCATGCGGCGCTGATCTTACGTCCCCGAGCGCTGCTTGATGAGCCGATCCACCTCACGCTGGAGCGTCTCGATGTCGTCGTACGCGTGATAGACCGATGCGAAGCGGATGTACGCCAGCTGGTCGAGCTCGCGCAGCGCATCGGTGGCGAGGCGGCCGATTTCGGTGGATGGAATCTCCGCGTCGCCGCGGGTGCGCAGCTGGGTCTCGATGTCGTCGAGCGCCAGCTCGACGCGGTCGAGGGTGACCGGCCGCTTCTGGAGCGCCTTGAGAAGGCCCGTCCGCAGCTTCTCGCGATCGAAGTCCTGGCGGCTGCCGTCACGCTTGATGACAACCAGCCGTGCGCCCTCCGCGCGCTCGTAGGTCGTGAAGCGGTACGAGCACGCCTCGCACTCGCGGCGGCGCCGGATGGTGCTGCCCGCGTCGAGATCTCGCGAGTCGATGACTCGCGTGCCGGGCTGCTCGCAGCGTGGACATCGCATCGTTGGCTATACCAGTGGTGGTAGAGGCAAGCATGATACCACAAGATATGGCACCGATGGCTCAGCCACCGTGGCCCCATCAGCACTCGTGCGTGAGGTCGTGCGCCCGTGGACTCGTGGAGTCGGACCATGCATTGACAGGCACCAGCAGCCCGGATCAGGCCGACGGCAATCCGCCGAACGCCGACGCGCAGACGCCGCTCGGCGGCGCCGCCACGCGCCGCGCCAAGTGCATCCAGCCCGATCAGCGACGCGCCCAGCACGGGGCGTTCCGTCAGGCGCCGGGTGCGAGCGTGCGGGACGGATGCTCGGAGCCGCTCCTCGAGGCGAGCGTAGAAGCCGGGCTCCTCGGTCCGGAATACGCCGCCCGTCAGCACGACGTCGACGTCGCGACTGGCGACCCGCAGACGACGGGCGATCGCGATCGCCATCACGGCAAGCTCATCGGCCAGGCGGTCAACGATCCCGCGGGCGACCTCGTCCCCGTCGGCCGCCGCGCCGAAGACGATGGGCGCGAGCTCCTCGAGGCGCCGCAGGCTCATCTTCCCGTCGTACATCGAGCGGGTGACGTCGATCGGTCGCCGCTTGCCGAGGGTTCGCGGCACGATGACGGCAAGCGAGGTCGGCGAGCCGCGACCGTCGCGCGCGCGAACCGCGGCCGCCAGAGCCTCCTGGCCGAGGCCGTATCCCCCGCCCCAGTCACCCGACAGGTCGCCGATCCCGGCGAGGCGCGACTCTCGGCCGTCCGGGCCGACCCCCACCGCGTTCACGCCGGAGCCGCAGATGACCACCACGCCCCATCCCGAGGGTGCGCCGGCGCGCAGGGCGGCGAGGGCATCGTTGCGGACCTCCACACGGGCTGCCAGCGCCTCCGCATCGATCGCGTCCCGCAGCAGGCGAACGTCCCGTGGAAAGTCCGCGCCGGCGAGACAGAAGCTGCCGACCTCAACGGGCCCGGTGACTCCGGCGCTCTGTCGCGCCTTCGCCACCAGGCCGCGCAGTCGCTCCATGGCGATCTCGATCGGGACCTGCTGGTGCGAGATGGTCGGCCCGCGAACGAGCGCCAGCAGCGCGCCCGAACGTGAGACGAGGGCGAGATCGGTCTTCGAGTTGCCGCCGTCGACGGCGAGCACGGCGGCCCGCGGATCGCTCACGCCGTGGACGCCGGCACCGCCGGGCGTGGTGAGGCGACCGAGGACAGGTCGCCTGCGAGGCCCAGCTCGTCGACGCCGACGAACCGCATCCCTTCAGCGCGCAGGCGGTCGACGATCTCGGCGAGCGCCGGGGCAACCGGGTCCGGCCACGTATGGAGCAGCACGATCGCCCCGTCTCCGCGCGCGGTCGCGCCACCGACGGCCGCGTCGACGACCTCCCGTGAAGACCGACCGGGCTCCCATTCGTAGACCTCCACGTCCCATCCGACGTGGCGGTAGCCGAGCGCCGCCAACCGGTCGACCAGGCTCGCGGCGTCAGCGCCGGCGCCGAACGGGAAACGGAGCCACGGCCGTGGATCGACCCCGGTCGCTTCGACGATGGCTCGCCCTGCCTCGCGGATGTCCTCCTCGAACCCGTCGGCGCTCAGCAACGGCATCCGGGCGTGATAGAAGGAATGGTTCCCGACCAGGTGCCCCTCGGCAGCGATTCGGCGGGCCGCGTCACCGAACGCCTCGACCCATCGGCCCTGCATGAAGAAGGTCGCCCGCACGTCCAGGCGGCGCAGCTCGTCGACGACCCACAGGGCGTGGTCGCCGTGGTGCGGGCGGTCCGGATGCTCAGCGTCGAAGGTCAGGGCGACCCGCGGTCCATCGGTCACTTCTCGACCCCGGTGATGACGATGCCGCGCATGAACGCGCGCTGGGCCGCGAAGAACACGGCCATGGGGATGATGATCGTCATCAGCGTGGCCGCCTGCACGAGCTCCGGGCTGCTGCCATAGATGCTGTTGAAGGCCGCGAGGCCGGTCGCGATCGGCTGCAGGTCGGGCTTCGAGGAGAGGTACAGCAGCGGCTCGAAGTACAGGTTCCACGTGTAGACCAGGTGGAACACCGCGACCGCCACGATCACGGGCCACGACTGCGGAATGATGATCTGGGTCAGGATCTTGAACGGCCCGGCGCCGTCGATCTTGGCGGCGTCGTCCAGCTCGCGCGGCAGGGTCAGGAAGTACTGGCGCAGCAGGAACACGTCATACGCATTGGCGAAGAAGGCGGGCACCAGCAGCGGCAGCCATGTGCCCACCCACCCGAGCTTCACGAAGATGGTGTAGGTCGGGATCAGGGTGACGGCCGCCGGCAGGAAGATGGTCGAGAGCAGCAGCAGGAAGAGCAGGTTGCGTCCGGGGAACCGGAATCGCGCGAATCCATAGGCGACCACGACGCACGACAGAAGGGTCCCGATGGTGCCGATCACGGCGAGGGCTGCTGTGTTGAACAGGAGCCGCGGGAAGTCGATGATCTCCCAGACTTCCCCGAAGTTCGACCACTTCGGCGCCAGCTCCCACGAATGCTCGAGCGCGCGCCATGAGCCCTGCCAGGTGATCAGGCCCGCCTCGGGGTCGGCCGGATCGATCAGCTGCGACTCCTGCCGGCCCTTGACGACCAGCGCGAGATCCCGGGTGGTGCCGTCGGGCAGCGGGACGTGGTACACGTCGTAGCTCTCACCCTCGTACTCGAAGGTCGCGGAATCGGCCGGCCACAGCGGCGACCCGGCCTCCGTGATCTGGTCGGTCGATTTCAGTGCCGTGGTGACGGTGCGCAGCATCGGCGACAGGAAGGCGGCGAGCACCACCACGGCGAAGAACGTGACGACGAACGAGCGCAGCGTCGCGGCGCGGTTCGCAGGCTTGCGGCGCGCACGCTCGACGTCGATGGCCGGCAGGGGCGGCGCGCCGACGAGCTTCGCTTCGCTGGCCATCTACTTCGTCTCCCCCGCGTAGTAGACCCAGTACTTGGCGCTCCAGAAGAGCACGAGCGTCAGCGCGAGGATGATGACGAAGAGGAGCCAGGCGAGCGTCGCGCCGAACGACATGTCCTGGAAGGTGAAGAACGTCTTGTACAGGTAGATGTTGAAGAAGAAGGTCGAGCCTCCCGGGCGCCCGTCGCCGCTGTAGAGGACCAGCGGCACCAGGAAGTATTGAAGGACGCCGACGGTCCCGAGCGTGATGCTGTAGAAGATGACCGGCGACATCAGCGGCAGGGTCACGTTGCGCAGCTGTCCCCACCAGCCGGCGCCATCGACGCGCGCCGCGTCATAGAGCTCGGTCGGGACGTTCTGCATGCCGGCCAGGTTGATGATCACGGCGCTGCCGATTCCCCACAGCCCGACGAGCACGAGCGCGGGATAGACCCACGAAGGGTCATTGAGCCAATTCGGCCCCGCGATTCCGAAGAAGTTGAGCGTTCCGTTGATCCAGCCCTCCTCCGGGTTGAGCATCCCGCTCCACGCGAAGATGGCGGCGACGAACGGGATCACGTAGGGCATGAAGAAGAGCGCCTGGAAGTAGCGAGACCCCCGAAGCGACTTGCTGTTGAGCAGCAGGGCGATGGCGAAGGGCAGGATCAGGCCGATGGGCAGTGCGATGGCAGCGAACTTGAAGGTCACGGCCAGCGCGTCCCATGTCCGCGCATCGCCCAGAAGGTCGGCGTAGTTGTCAAGGCCGACGAACTCGAGCGGCCTCTCCTGGATCAGGTTGATGTTGGTGAACGTGAAGACGAAGGTCGCGATCATCGGCGCGAGGGTCAGGAACAGGAAGCCGATGAGCCATGGTGAGATGAAGAGCAGCCCCCAGAAGGCCTCCCGTCGGCCCAGGGTGGTACGCGGAACGGGCGGATCCTTGCGGACGGCCTCCGATTCCATCTCGACGATCGCCATGAGCGCTCCCTCGTGGTGGTTGCGTTCGAGGGCCCGCCCGCCGCGGACGGCGGACGGGCCTTCAGTATCGGCTACTCCGCTCTGTCGTAGATGGCCTGCAGCTCCTCGATGAACGCCGCAATTTCGGCATCGACGTCGAGCCCCTCGGTGCTCCGCAGCGTGTCACCGAAGGCGACGATGCGCTCGAACGCCTCCTGGTAACTCGGCACGAATGCCTCGAAGCTGGGATTGTCGGCGAAGGCGACCGAATCTCGGGCGACCTGCCAATCCACGCCCTGGGTGTACGTCTCATCCAGGCCGGCGAAGAACGCGTCCTGGTCCGCCTCGATCGCCGGCATGCCGCCGTAGACCTGCAGCAGCTCGCCGGATGCGTCACCGATCAGGTAGGTGAGGACCTCGAACGCCTCCTCCGGATGCTCGGTGTCACCCCAGATCCGGAAGGTGTCGGCGTTGAAGTTCGAGGTGGCCGTGCCGTTGTACTCCGGGACGGCGGCGATATCCCAGTCGTCGCCAGCGTCGCCGATGCAGCACGTGTACCACAGGTGGGTGAGCGCCATCGCGACCTTGCCCGAGTTGTAGGCATTGCCGTTGCCCTGCTCGGGAGCGTCACGCTGCGCGAGGTTCATGCTGGTGTGGTCTGTCCAGTACGCCTGATACAGCCACTTCCAGGCATCCGCCCAATGGTCGGGTACCTGTGCGGTGACGCCGTCGTCCGCCACCAGGCTGCCGGATCCGAAGTAGGAGCCGGCCGCGCGGAGATCCTGGTACTGCGGCTCGTAGCCCCACTGCACGATGGTCTCAGGATCGAAGTCCGGGCTCGTGGCGTCGTTGCCGGCCTCGTCGACCGTCAGGCGCTTGGCGAGCTCCTGCAGCGTGTCCATGTCCCACGTGACTTCCTGGCCGTCGAGCACGTATGGATCGCCGTACGCGTGCGGCGGGTACTCGAGGCCTGCCTCGTCGAACATATCGCGATGGTAGAAGAGCATCGACGGGTAGCTGGCGAACGGCAGGCCGATCTGGCCCTCGCCGCCAACGTTGAAGAAGTCGACCGATCCTTCCGCGAACTGGCTCGTGTCGTAGCCGGTCGATTCGATGAGGTCGGTCAGGTCAAGCCACTGGCCGTGGAAGGCCTCGGCGCCCGATACGCCCACCGGACCGACGATGTCCGGAGCATTGCCACCGGCGATCTCGGTCGACATGACGTCGAAGGCGGTGTCGTAGTCGACGATCTCGAGCACCAGCTCGATGTCGTCGTGCGACTCGTTGAACGCCTCCACGACCGCTTCTTCGGTCGGGACCTGGGCCGGGTCATCGCCCGCTCCCAGGCAGCAGAACCAATGGATCTCCACAACGTCGGCCGCCGCTCCATCAGAGCTGGCGGGTTCGCTCGAATCCGGTTCCTCCGACTGGCCGGTCTGCCCGCCACAGGCGGCGAGGACCAGGGCCAGGATCGCGAGGACCGATCCGAAACGTAGGACGGTGCTGCGCATGTATGCCTCCAACTGGGTAGAACCTCCACTCTCCAGGCGATCTGTCTTCAGCCGCGCCCCTCCTCTCCCCCGACCGCGAGGTTCGACTCGCGGCGGCCGACGCCGGCCACCGAAACCCGCATGCGATCGTTGTCCGACAGCCAATGAGCGCGTACCACGTCGCGCTCGAGGTAATAGCGTGTTCGATCGCCGCGCACGAAGCTGCGCGCCGACTCGACCGGCGATCCATCGGCCGCGTACGCGACCCCGTCGATCTGCAGTGCCAGCGAGCGGTTGGCCACGCCGAGCAGCTTCGCTTCGCGGGCGCGGAGGGCAACCGGCTCGACCGCCTCACGGGCGCGCACGACGCGCGTGGCGTAGCGATCGGCCAGGATGTCGTACAGCGACCGATGCTCGAAGTCGAAGGCCAGCAGCCCGGGGAATCGCTCCGCCGGCAGGCGCGCCTGCTCCAGGATCAACGGCTCGCCACCGCCCAGCCGCACCCGCTCGAGGTACACGACCGGCGCATCGGCTTCCAGGCCGAGCACGCCGGCGACCACGTTCCCGGCCGGCTCGATCTTGCCCGTGACCAGGCGCGTGGCCGGATCCAGGCCGCGGCGCTGCATCTCCTCGGCGAAGCTCATCGAGCCGGCGATGTCGCGATCGATGCGCTGCTTCAGGACGAAGGTGCCGCGGCCGCGGGTGCGTTCGATGCGCCCCTCCCGAACCAGCTCCCCGAGCGCATGGCGCACCGTGATCAGGCTGCAGCCGTACCGCTTGGCGAGGTCGCGCTCGGTCGGCATGCGCTCGCCGGCGTGCCACTCCCGGCCGTCCAGGGCGGCGCTGAGATCGCGAAAGACCTGGTGGTGCAGAGGTATCGGTCCGGGCTCGAGTTTGAACCGCGCCATGCCGTCCTCGTTGCTCGCTGCTCCCGGGGCTTGACCCATGTTGCTCATAACGTTATAAGCAATCTGTCAATACCCTGTCGAGGGTCACGTGGGTATCAAGGTCGCGGTCATCGGCGGCGGAAGCACCTACACGCCTGAGCTCGTCGAAGGCTTGGCCAGCCGCCGCGCCCGGCTCCCGATCGAGGAGCTGGTGCTGCACGACATCGACCCCGACCGACGGGAGATCGTCGGCGGCCTGGCGGCTCGCATGCTGCGCCGCATGGAGTGGGACGGTCGCCTCACCCTGACCGGCGACGCCGTCGACGCCATCAGCGGCGCAAACTTCGTCCTCATCCAGCTGCGGATCGGCGGCCAGGCGGCGCGCCTCCTCGACGAGACGCTCCCCCTTCGCTTCGGGACCATCGGGCAGGAGACGACCGGCGCCGGCGGATTCGCCAAGGCATTGCGGACGGTACCGGTCATCCTGGAGCTCGCCGAGCTCGCCCGCCGCCACGCCGCACCCGACGCCTGGATCATCGACTTCACCAACCCTGTCGGGATCGTGACCCAGGCGCTCGTCGACGAGGGACACCGGGCGCTGGGCCTGTGCAACGTGGCCATCTCGCTTCAACGCCGGCTGGCGCAGCAGCTCGGGGTGGAACCGGACCGGCTCGCGATCGACCACGTCGGGCTGAACCATCTGAGCTGGATCACCGCTGCCTGGGTCGACGGCGTGGATCGCCTGCCCGAGCTGTTGGCGCGCGACGGGACGGAGATCGCGGCCGACCTGCAGCTGCCCGTGGAGCGGCTCCGCGAGATCGGCGCGGTGCCGTCCTACTATCTGCGCTACTACGAGGCCTTCGACGCGGTGCTGGCCGAGCAACGGGCCGGACACCATCGTGCCGAGGAGGTCATGGACCTCGAGCGCAGGCTGCTGGAGATGTACGCCGATCCGACGCTCGACACGAAGCCGGCGCTGCTGAACGACCGCGGCGGCGCGTTCTACAGCGAGGCGGCCGCCCAGCTGCTCGCCTCGCTGCACGACGGTGCCGGCGACGTCCAGGTGGTCGACGTGCGCAACGGGGATGCCGTCGCGGGCATTGCGCCGGACGAGGTGGTCGAGGTGCCCGCGCGCATCGACCGCGATGGCGCCGAGCCGATCAAGCAGGCACCGATGAGCGGGGAGATGCTGGCGCTGGTCCGCGCGGCGAAGGAGTACGAGCGGCTTGCCATCCGAGCGGCGAAGTCCGGAGGTCGCGAGGATGCGCGGCTGGCGCTCGAGGCCAACCCGCTCGTCGGCCCCCGCATCGGCGACGTGGGTCCACTGCTCGACGCGCTGCTGGAGGCGAACCGGGCGCACCTGCCGCAGTTCTCGACCGGCTGATGGCGGCCGCGTCCGCGCCGTCGCTGATGCGGCGCGAGATCGAGCAGATCCCCGAGGCGGTCGAGCGCGTCCTTGCGGCCGCGCCGAACGAGCTGCGCGCCGTCGCCGAAGCTGTCAACCGCACCGGCCCGCGGTGGACGATGATCGCCGCTCGCGGAACCTCGGATCATGCCGCGGTCTACGCGCAGTACCTCATCGAGATCCATCTCGGCCTGCCGACCGGCCTCACCAAGCCATCGGTAACAACCGTCTACGGCGCACGCCTGGCGTGGCGTGACGGTCTTCTGTTGGCCATCTCGCAGTCCGGACAGAGCCCTGACATCGTCGGCGTGGTCCAGGCGGCGCGCGACGCCGGCGCCCTCACGGTCGCCATCACGAACGAGCATCCATCGCCGCTCGCCGAGGCCGCGGAATGGCGCGTGCCATGCCACGCCGGCCGCGAGCTCGCCGTCCCCGCGACCAAGACCTATGTCGCTGAGCTGGCGGTGGTGGCGTCGCTGGTGGAGGCCATCCGGCCGCAGCGCGAGCTCGCGGACGGCCTGGCGGCGCTGCCGGCGGCACTCCGCGCCACCCTCGCATTGGCCGATGAATGGCTCCAGGGCGCGGGCCGCGACGTGGTCCGCACCCTGGCCGCCGCGGATCGGGCCCTGCTCGTATCGCGTGGCTACAACCTCGCGACGGCGCTGGAGCTCGCCCTCAAGCTGAAGGAGACGTGCGGGCTCTTTGCCGAGGCCTACTCGACCGCGGACTTCGCCCACGGCCCGCTCGTGCTGGCCCAGGCCGCCGTGCCGACCATCGGCGTTCGTCCCGATGGGCCGATGGGCGCGCTGGTCGACGAGACGCTGGCGGCGGTGGCGGGCCGGGGCGGGCTGGCGACTGTCATCGGCGGTGCCGAGGCCGCGTCGATCGCCGGCGCGCTGTCGCTCCCCTCGGCGCTGCCCGAGACGCTGACGCCGCTGCAGTTCGTGGTGCCAGGCCAGCTCCTGGTCGAAGCCACCGCGCAGGCACGCGGGATCAGCCCCGACGCGCCCGTCGGCCTGGGCAAGGTGACGCGGACACGCTGACCGGCGGGCTCAGCTCTGGCGGGTGCGCTCGAGCCGCCCCGCGACCGATGCATCCGCCGGCCTCCCGGGCTCCCAGGCCAGCAGGACCTCGACGATCTCGGCCATCCGCATGCGCGCGTGGGTCACGTTGCCGTGACCGCGCCGGTAGTAGATGTGCGGCTCCTCGTCGTCGGCGGGCCGATGCGGCAGCCGCGTGATGGCGCATCCGCGCTCCACGGTGACGATCCCGCGCAGCGCGCGTTCGAGATTGGCCTCGTATTCCATGTGAAGGCCGTGGAGCTCTTCGGGCGCCATCATCCCCTGCAGCCCGGTGACCTCCGCGTCCAGCAGGTCCTCCTGCGCGCCGAGCCGGCTCACCGCCTCGTCGGGGTTCAGGTCCCGGCGGCGCAGCGCGTCGATCTCATCGGCGACCGCGCCGAGCAGCCCATCGATCCGCTGCGTGCGGTCAAGCACGTCATTTCGATAGGCGCCGAGCTCCTTGCCCAGCCCGAAGACGCTTCGCCGGCGACCGCCAAATAGTGCGCGCATGGGCGTAAGACTACCCCGCCTTGCGCCGCTTGATCTCGTCGGTCAGCGCCGGGACGATCTGGAACAGGTCACCCACCACGAACAGGTCGGCGAACTCGCCGATCGGCGCGTCCGGATCCCGATTGATGGCGACGATGTGCTCCGCGGTCTGCATGCCGACCCGATGCTGGATCGCGCCGCTGATGCCGACAGCGATGTAGAGCGCCGGCTTGACCACCTTGCCGGTCTGCCCGATCTGGAGCTGGTACGGGATCCAGCCGGCGTCCGCAGCGGCGCGAGAGGCACCCACCGCGCCGCCCAGCTCGGCCGCGAGGTCGCGCAGCGGGGCGAAGCCCTCCTCGCCTGCGACGCCACGTCCTCCCGCGACGATGACCGTCGCCTCTTCGAGGTTGACGACCTTGGCATCGGCCGGGTGGCTCTCGGCCACGGTCGCGCGCGAGAACGCGGAGTCCGCCGCCTCCGGGGCCTGCGACACCTCGGCGCTGCCGCTCCCGCCCTCGGCGGGCGTGAACGTGTTGGCGAGGACGAGGGCCACGGACGGCGTTGGCGCGCCCTCCGCGGGTCGGGCGGTGGTGATGACCCTCCCCTGGAGGGTTGCCTGTTCGGTCTCCAGGACGCCATCGGCGATGCGCGCCGCGCGAACCGGTCCGAAGGCGGGTACGTGGAGCGTTCCGACCAGCGCAGCCGCAAGGTCGCGGCCGTTTGGCGTCGCGGGAGCGAGGACCGCGAGCGCATCTGCGGCACGCACGGCGGCAATGGCAGCCGGGGCGTAGCCGATCGCCGGTCGGTCCTCGTCGCCGAGGATGATGGCGCGCGCCGCGCCATGCACGCCGAGGCCCGCGGCGCCCGCAGCGGAACCCGGGCCATAGGCCAGGGCGACGGCGGCGCCGCCCGACTGCGCGGCCAGCTCCGCCGCGCCGGTGGCGAGCTCGAGCGCCGAGCGAGCAGGCTTGCCGCCGGAGAACTCCGCGAGGAAGAGGATGTCGTTGCTCATCAGATCAGCTTCCGTGCGGCGAGCCAGTCGGCGATCCTGGCCGCCGCCTCGGCGGCCGGAAGTCCTTCGATGCGTTCGGTCGGAGGCTTGGCCTCCGGCGGGCGCGCGTCGGTGACCATCGTCAGCGCGGCACCGGAGAGCTCCTCCGCTGACAGGCCGACATCGGTCAATGACCAGGTGTCGAGCGGCTTGCGCTTGGCGGCCATGATCCCCTTCAGGCTGGCGTAGCGCGGCTCCCCCACCTGGTCGGTCACGGTTGCCACCACCGGCAGCGGCGCGCTGATCCAGTCGAAGCCGGTGGCGGACAGGCGGCGCACCTGGGCGGCGCCATCGCCCAGCCTCAGCTCGGAGCCATAGCTCAGCAGCGGCACGTCGCGCATCGCGGCCACCGCACCGGGCACCAGGGAGCCGCGCGCGTCGTCCGAGGCCATGCCCATCAGGGCGACGTCAGGGGCGAGCTTGTCGAGCGCCGCCGCCAATACCTTGGCCGTCGCCCACTCGTCGGCTCCGGCCAGCGCCGGATCGGTGACCAGCACGGCGTCGTCACCGCCCATGGCGAGGGCGCGGCGCAACGCTTCCGCCGCCTGCGCGGGGCCCATCGACAGGTACGTCACGCTCTCGACGCCCCCGGCGTCGACCAGGCGCAGCGCCTGCTCGATGGCGTACTCGTCGAGCGGGTTGATGATGGCCTCGACGCCGGTCCGGTCGAGGCGCAGGTCATCGGTGTAGCGCTTGTCGGCGCCGGTGGCCGGGACCTGCTTGATACAGACGACGATCTTCACGTTCGGCTTGCCCTGCTCCTGTGCCTACGAGCCCTGCTTCGCGACCCCGGCCCGCTGGAGGAGCTGGCGCGCGACGATGAGGCGTTGGATCTGCTGCGTCCCCTCGTAGAGCTGCGTGATCTTGGCGTCACGCATCATGCGCTCGACCGGGTACTCGGTGATATAGCCGTATCCGCCCAGCACCTGGACCGCATCGGTCGTGACTCGCATGGCCGTGTCGCCGGCAATGAGCTTGGCGCTGGACGTCCAGTATGGAAGGTCCGGCACGTTCGCATCGACCCGGGCGGCGGCGGCGTACGTCAGCTGACGTGCGGCCTCGGTCTGCGATGCCATGTCGGCGAGCATCCATTGGATGCCCTGGAAATCGGCGACCCGCTGCCCGAACTGCTGGCGGTCTGCGGCGTAGGCGACCGCCGCATCGATCGCGCCCTGCGCGATGCCAACGGCCTGGGCCGCAATGCTCAGCCGCGAGCGGTCGAGGGTCTCCATCGCGATCCTGAACCCCTCCCCCTCGTCGCCGACGCGGTTGGCGGCCGGCACGCGGACGTCGTCGAAGGTGAGCTCGGCCGTTGGTGAGCCCCGGATCCCCATCTTGTGCTCCACGCGCGGCGCGGCGAAGCCGGGCGTGTCGGCCTCGACGATGAACGCGCTCATGCCCTTGCGGCCACCCGCCGCCGGATCGGTGAGGGCGAACACCGTCAGCACCTTTGCGACCGAGCCGTGGGTGATGAAGCGCTTGCTGCCGTTGAGCACGTAGTCGTCGCCGTCGCGGGTGGCGCGCATCCGGTTCGACGCGACGTCGCTGCCGGCGGCTGCCTCGGTCAGCGCGAAGGCGATCAGCCATTCGCCGGAGGCGAGTCGCGGGAAGTAGCGGTCCTGCTGCTCGTCGCTTCCGGCCAGCATGATGGGCAGGGCGCCGAGCTTCTGGACGATCGGGATGAGGCTGGTGGTCGCATCGGCCCGGGCAAGCTCTTCGGCCAGGATCGTCTGGGCCAGCGTGTCGAGTGCCGTGCCGCCGTGCTTCTCCGCGAAGCAGGTGCCGAGCAGATCCTGCTGCGCCAGCAGGTCCTTGAGGTCCCACGGGAACTCCGCGGCCTCGTCGATCGCCGCGGCGCGAGGGGCGATTCGCTCCTCGGCGAGCTCGCGCACCAGGGCGCGCAGCTCGTCGTGCTCGGCGGTCGGCAGGTAGGTCACTCGGGCTCCTTGGACGCGGAGAGTCGGGTGGCTGGCGGTCGGGAGCGCGAGTCTAGCCGATGCGGCACGGCGCGGTCTCCGGCGGCGCCTGGTCGTTGAGCGGGACTGATTCTCGTGCGATGACCGTTATGCGAGATCGGCGCGCGCGAACGGTCAAATCCGGGCTGTGACGGTCACTCAGTGAGCATCCGGACACTTCGCGTGACGGATGGCGACATAACGGTCACATGGCGAGAATTCGGATCAGCCGCTCAGTCGTGCGGGCCCTGAAGCTCCACCTGGTCGCCGTTGATCCGAGCCCGATACGACACCTGGCGCGAGCCGGCCGGGCCGTGCACCACCGAGCCGTCTGCCAGCCGGAAGGTCGAGAAGTGCCACGGGCAGGTGATCGTGTCGCCCTTCAGCTCACCCTTGGAGAGCGGCCCGCCGGCGTGCGAGCAGGTCTCCTTGAGAGCGTGGACCACGTCGCCGCGCCGGACCAGCATCACGGCGGTGGTTCCGAACATGACCTTGGTCGGGGCTCCTTCCGGCACCTCGGCCAGGGCGACGGCCGGCGTGAACTCCTTGGCCCGCTTGCCGCCGCTGAAGGCGTTGTGGTTCACCATGTAGCCGTACTTGAAGACGACATGGCCGCCGATGTAGCCGCCGACGCTGACCACCAGGTAGGCGAACAGCAGGATCCAGAACGCACCGTCGTGGGCCCCGCCGAGGCGCTGGACCAGCGACATGCCGAAGGCACCGGTGGCGACGATGTTGACGAGCCCGTGCAGCCCTGCCACGTCGCGTTCTGCGCTGCTCGGCGCAGTGTCCTTGTAGTCCGTCAGCCCCGAGAGAATGGCGCCCACCGCCGAGAGCCATGCGAGCCCAAGCACCCACGTGGTCGCCGTCTCGAGACCATCCACCGCGAAGAAGACGCGCAGGACGTCCAGGAGCAGGGCGGCGGTGGCGCCGCCGATCACGACGTCGACCAGGACGGCATGCAGTGAGTGCCCGAGCCAGGCGCCGTTGAGTAGGTCCTGGAGCAGCCTTGCCCGGTCCGCCGAGGATCCGGTAGAAGCCGTCCGTCACGGTCGCGATTCCGTTCGACAGGCCGCGCAGCGGCCGCGCCATCCGTTCGAGCATCACCTACCTCCTGCGCTCACCATACGCCGCTGGTTGCAGCGGTGGTCGAGCGGATCGGCGGTCGTCAGGCGGTCAGCTCGGCGGCGAATTCGCCGAAGACCTCCAGGTAGCGATCGATGTCGGCCTCGCTGTGCTGGACCGACAACGTCCACTGGTCGTCGGGACCCGGGGGCAGCAGGACCCCGCGGTTGAGGAGATAGAAGAAGCTGGCGCCCCACAGCTCGGAGTCGAGGCCGATGAGGTCGCGATAGCTGGTCACGCGCGCCGGCGTGAACATGACGCAGCCCTTCGGACCGACGTTGATGGCATAGCCGGGGACCTCGTGCTCGTCGAGGATGGCCTGGCTGCCGGCCGTGAGCCGATCGGCCATGGCATGCAGGCGCGGGTAGACGTCCTTGGTGAGGATCTGCGTCAACGTCACCAGGCCGGCGGTCATCGAGAGCGGATTGCCGTTGAAGGTTCCGAGGTGAGCGACTCGTGTGGTGCCACCGGGGATGGTCGATCGCTCCATCCCGCCCTCGACGGCGCCCTTGCTCGAGGCCGGCGTGCCCTCGAGCGACTCGATCGCAGCCATGACCTCGCGCCTGCCGCCGAAGGCACCGATCGGGATCCCGCCTCCGATGCTCTTTGCCAGGCAGAAGAGATCGGGCTGCACGCCGAAGTGCTCGTACGCGCCACCCCACGCCAGGACAACGCCCGTCTTGACCTCGTCGAAGATGAGGACCGCGCCGTGCTCGGTGGCGAGCTCCCGAACGCGCTCGAGGAACCCGGCATTCGGCGGGACGACGCCGATATTGAACTGCACCGGCTCGATGAGGATGGCCGCGATCTCGCCGGCGTGAGCCTCCAGGATCCTCGCGAGCAGCTCCGGCTCGTTGAACGGCGCGATCACGGTCTCGGCGATCCGGCTGCGGGGTATCCCGGCGCTGGCCGGCACCGTCGTCGGCGACTCGATCGGGCCCATCGCCTCCCGCGGCGGCTGGATGCTGACCAGCACGTCGTCGTGGTGACCGTGGTAGCCGCCCTCGAACTTGATGATCTTCTCGCGGCCGGTGTAGCCCCGCGCGACGCGAATGGCGTCCATGGTCGCTTCGGTGCCGGAGTTGCTGAACCGGACGAGGTCGGCGCCGAAGCGGGCCCTGATCTCTTCCGCCAACGCGATCCCATCCTCGACGGGGAACGTGTAGCAGGTGCCGTTGGCGACGCGGTACTGAAGCGCCTCGGCAAGGAGCGGGTGCGAGTGCCCGGCGGCAAGGACGCCGAAGGCCATGTCGAAGTCGATGTACTCGTTGCCGTCCGCATCCCAGATGCGGCTGCCGCGCGCATCGGTCATGAAGGTCGGGTACGGGTCGTAGACCTGGAACGAGCTCGCCACCCCGAGCGGCAGCGACTTGCGCGCGCGCTCGAACAGCGCGGCGCTCTTGGCCGTCCGCTGCCGGTAGGCTGCCTCCTCGCGCGCGCCGATCTCGGCGACGCGTGCCCTGTCGATCTGACCCCTGGTGACCGTCACGATCCTCCTAACGAGCTCCCCATTGGTAGCTTTCCTTGATGAAGCGCAGCTCGACCAGCGTCTCGGTCGAGCGGATGCCGCCGATATCGGCGAACCGTTCGGTCAGCACGCGCAACAAATGGTCGTTGTCCTCGCAGACGACCTCGCAGAAGAGGTCATAGCGGCCGGCCGTGATCACGACGTAGGTGACCTCGTCCAGCGCCGCGATCTGCTGGGCGATCTCGTTCAGCCTGCCGGCCTCGACCTTGAGGCCGATGAGGGCGGGCTGCTGGAATCCCATCGCCAATGGATCGGTGACGCCGACCACCTGGACAACCCCGCGGCTGATGAGCCGCTCGGCGCGCTGGCGCACCGTCGCCTCGGGAACCCGCAGCTCCCGGCCGATCTGCGCATACGGTCGTCGTCCGTCCAGCTGGAGGCACTTAATAATTGCCTTGTCCAGATCGTCGAGCACGGGCCGCCGCCCCGACTGCTGGATCGTTCTCACCGCCATATGGCGAATGGTACTCAGGACCGGTTGCTCGGTCAACTTTCCGCAAGGATTGCTCCCTTATTTTGCGGATTCCGCATCGTCCCGCGGATTCCGTGTTCCGGCAGCGGCTCGTTCCGGCAGATTCAGGCCAGCGCCGGACTATCGCGGTTCGCACGGGCTTGAGACATAGATATGCGCGGTATTCGGCGCAAGATCCCAGCGAAATGGCGCGTAACGCGGCTGTGGTCTGAATGTGCCGACTCGGAGGAGATCGCGGTCAAGCGTCGGGCGGCGCACCCACCTCTCGCTTCCAGGCGCCGGTCGCGTCGGCCAGGAGCTCGGCCACGTCGCGGACGGCGACATCGGTCCGTTCGAGGTCGGTCGTGCCGTCCCGCAGCATGATCAGGCAGAAGGGGCAGGAGGTCGCGATGGCGTCGGGCGACTTCTCGAGGGCCTGCTCGACGCGCTTGTGATTGATGCGCTTGCCCTCACGCTCCTCCATCCACATGCGAGCGCCGCCGGCGCCACAGCACATTCCCTTCCGATGATGGAGGTCCATCTCCACCACGCTCTGGCCCGGCACCGACTCCACCACCCGGCGCCCCTCGTCGTAGACCTGGTTGTAGCGGCCGAGATAACAGGCGTCGTGGTAGGCGACGACCGCCTCGTTGTGCTCGGAGGGAACCAGTCGGCCCTCCTCGACCAGCCGATCCAGCAGCTGGGTGTGGTGGATGACCTGGACGCCGGTCAGGCCGAACTGCGGGTACTCGTTGCGGATCGTGTTGAAGCAATGCGGACAGGTGGCGACGATGGTGCTGATGCCGTGCTCGGCGTGTGCCGCCGAGAGGGTGGCGACGTTCTCCTCCGCCAGCATCTGGTAGAGGTACTCGTTCCCGGCTCGCCGCGCGGGATCGCCACTGCAGGTCTCACCGGAGCCGAGGACCGCGAATGGCACCTCGGCCTGCTTCAGCAGCTGAGCCATGGCGCGCACGACCTTGCGGTTGCGATCGTCGAACGCGCCCGCGCAGCCGACCCAGAACAGGACGCGGCCCGCGAGCGGGTCGTCGGTCGGGGCGGACTCGTGGATCGTGCGCCAGGGCCGGCCGGAGGTGGGCGCCGCGGGCCGCGGCGCATCGGTCTCTCCCAGGACCGGGACATCCAGGTCCTTCGCCCAGTCGAGGCGTGAGGACTTCGGCTGGCCCCAGGGGTTGCCGGCGTTCTCCATGTTGCGGAAGGCGGCGTTGAGCTCCTTCGGGAAACGGCTCTCCTCGAGGACGGCGTTGCGGCGGATCTCGACGATCGTGTCGACGTGCTCGATGAGCACCGGGCAACCCTCGACGCACCAGCCGCACGTGGTGCATTGCCAGACCGCCTCCTCCGGGATGACGTTGTCCATCAGCGGCAGGCTGAGCGCCTCCTCGGCGCGCGTGTTCGCCAGCCCCAACGCCGCCTCCGACGCCGCGGCTCCCCCGTTCGCCCCACCCTTCCACGCCCGCTGCGCCGATGCGGCTGCCGCCAGCGCCGTCTCGGCCGCCGCGATCTGGTCGCGCAGGCCCTCCATCAGGTGCTTCGGCGAGAGGGTCTTGCCGGTCATCGATGCCGGGCAGAACTCCATGCAGCGGCCGCACTCGGTGCAGGCCAGGCCATCGGCGAGGTGGCGCCAGGTGAGGTCCTTGAGGCCCTTGGCACCGAAGACCGGCAGCTCCTCGCCTTCTTCCGGCTCGGCCTCGAGGTCCATCTTGCGCAGCGCCCCGCGCGGCTCGAGGTTGCGGAAGTAGACGTTCGGCTCGCTGCTGATGATGTGGAGGTGCTTGCTGTACGGGAGGTAGGCGCCGAAGCCCAGGACAAGGAGGATGTGCGCCCAGCCGGCGATGCCGTAGCCGATGGCGGCCGATTCGTGCGCCGATCGGCTCGAGCGCCAGGCTCAGCGGACCGGCGAGGATCGCCCAGGTGCGGGCCGGCGCATCCGGCTCGACCACGTACGAGAACGCGTCACCGACCCACTCGGTCAGCACGATCGAGAAGATGAGGCCGAGGATGATGAACGCGTCGCGCGTCAGCGCAAGGCGGGCGGGCCGGGTGACGTCCGACGAACGACGAAGTAGATGACCGATGCCAGCACCAGCGCCGACGAACAGGTTCGCGAAGAAGACGATCAGGCTCCAGAAGAAGCCGCCGAAGAACCAGCCGACGATCGCCTCGACCAGCCCGTTGGTCAGGTAGTTGCCGGTCGTCGCCAGCAGGACGATGAAGCCCCAGAAGACGAAGGCGTGGGTCAGCCCGGGGCCGAGATCCTGGAGGAGCCGGCGCTGGCCGATGACGAAGACGCCGAGCGACTTGATGCGCTCCCACACGCGGTCGCTGCGATCGAGCGGCCGTCCGCTGCGCAGGACCGCCAGGTGCCAGCGGGCCCGCCGCCAGAACAGCACGATCGCCGCCGCCACCGGGACGACGACGAGCGGATAGAACGGGATGCTCGCTTCCATGAATCCGCGCCATGGTAGCCGCGGGCGGTTACGCGGTCAGCCATCGGCGTGCTCTCGCCGGTGGCCGTTCACCCTCACCCATCAACCCGCTCACGCGCCCTCATGTGAACTCGCGCCGCGAGTCGTGGTCTCCTCCGGCGAGCTGATCGAGCGCGTGACGCAGAACGGGCAGGAGTGCGGCCAGGGACTCCGCCGCCCCCTTTGGCGATCCGGGCAGGTTGGCGATGAGCGTCGCGCCGCGCGTTCCGACCACGCCCCGCGAGAGGGCGGCCATCGGCGTGGAGGCAATGCCGGCGGCGCGCATCAGCTCGGCCAGTCCAGGAGCCTCGCGCTCGATCACGCGGCGCGTGGCGGCCGGCGTCACGTCGGACGGCGACAGGCCGGTGCCGCCGGTCGTGAGGATGAGCCGATGACCGGCATCGGCCAGGCGAGCCAGCAGGATGGCGATCTCGGCCTCGTCGTCGGCGACGACGAGCGCGTCGGGGGCGACGTCGAAACCGGCGTCGCGGAGCGCCGCGACCAGCACAGGGCCTGATGCGTCCTCCCGCTCCCCCGCCGCGGATCGGTTCGAGCAGGTCACGACGACCGCCTCGTGCTCGGCGCGCGGCACATCCTCGGCCGGGTAGTCGCCGGACCGGCCGCCGGACTTCTCGAGCAGCTCGACGCGCTCGATGACGATGTCCCGTTGCAGCGCCTTGGCCATGTCGTAAAGGGTCAGCGCCGCCACGGTCGCCGCGGTGAGCGCCTCCATCTCGACCCCGGTGCGAGCGGTGGCGCGAGCCTCGGCGCGAATGATCACGGTGCCGGCCGCGGCATCCGGGCTCAGCTCCACGTCGACGTGATCGAGCGGCAACGGATGGCACAGGGGAATCAGCTCCGAGGTGCGCTTCGCTCCGCCGATCCCGGCCAGCCGCGCGGTGACGAGGGCGTCGCCCTTGGGCCCTCCGGCGTCGAGCAGCGTGGCGAGCACATCGGGGCGCATGCGGACCGTGGCGGAGGCCACGGCGCGACGGGCGGTGATCGGCTTGTCGCCGACGTCGACCATCCGCGGCGCGCCCGACTCGTCGAGGTGGCTCGGCTTCATCGGTAGGTGTGGAGCAGCATCGGCTCGAACACGATCGCCTCGTAGGAGAGCGCAGGCTCGGCCGCCGCGACGCCCTCGGGGACCACGAGCAGCCCGTTTCCGTCGGCCATCGGGCGAAGCTGCGACGACGCCTGGCCGCCGGCCGGGCGGGCGTGGATCTCGCCGTCCTCGTGCCACACGCCGACCCGAAGGAACGCGCGCCGCGGCAGGTCCTTCTCCATGCGCACGGTCGGCGTGGCGCGCACGTGCAGCCGTCCGTCGCCGGGCGAGGTCGAGCATGGCGCGGATGAACGGGCGCACGAAGAGCTCGAAGGTCACGAGCGCGCTGACCGGGTTTCCCGGCAGGCCGATGACGGTCGCCCCTCCCAGCTCGCCGACCGCAAGCGGCTTGCCCGGCTGCACCGCGATGCGCCAGAAGTCGAGGCTTCCATTGCGCTCGAGAACGGCGCGCACATAGTCGTGGCGGCCAACGCTGACGCCACCCGAGGTCACCAGCAGGTCTGCCTGACGCGCGGCGTCCACCAGGGCCTGCTCGATCGGCCCCTCCTCGTCCAGCTGGCGTGGAAGGATGAGGGGCTCCCCGCCGGCATCGAGGACGGCCGCCGCCAGCGCCACGCCGTTCGCGTCGTGGATCTGGCCGGGACCGAGCGTCTCACCGGGCCCTACCAGCTCGTTGCCGGTCGACAGGATCGCGACCACGGGGCGGCGACGGACCCGCACCTCACCGATCCCAAGGGACGCGAGCACGGCGATCCCCGCCGGACTCAGGGCGCCGGGCAGGCAGATCTCGTCGCCTGCCCTCGTGTCATGCGCCGCGGCACGGACGTGGTTCCCGCTGCGTACAGCGCCGGGTATCGCGACGACTCCATCGACCTCCTCGGCCTCCTCGATCGGCACGACCGCATCGGCACCCGGAGGCAGCGGCGCCCCGGTCATGATGGCGGCCGCCGTTCCCGGCTCGACGGTCGGCAGCTCGCTCGCGCCGGCCGCGATCTCGCCGATGACGCGCAACGAGCCCGGCACATCGGCGGCACGAACGGCGTAGCCGTCCATCGCCGAGTTGGCGAACGGCGGAACGTCGACCGCGGCGAGCACCTTCGGCTCGACCAGCACGCGCCCGACGGCATCGGTCAATGGCACGCTCTCGGCGTCCGCCAGAACGGCGCGCGCGAGCAGCCGCCGATATGCCTCGTCAAGGGACAGCATCGGTGTCTAGAGGCCGAGCTTCATGCGCGCCTCGATGAGGCGCAGGATCCCTCGCCGCGTGACCAGCCCGAGGGGCTGCCGTGCCTCGTCGCCGATGACCGGGAGCTGGCCGACCTCGCGCTCCTGGATCAGACGCAGCGCGTCGGCGAGCGGCGCATCGGGGCCGATGGTGGCCAGGTCACCGTAGCGGGTCATGATGTCGGTCACCCGCCGGTCGGCCCACGCCTCGCGTGGCAGCCGCCGCACGTCGCCGAGCGTCACCACGCCGGCCAGCCCGCCGTCGGGGTGGCGGACGAGGAACGAGCGGTCGTCACCGCGCAGCAGGTGCTCCGACACGAGATCGGCAACCGATTCGTTCGGTGAGACCGCCGCGGGCGTGAGGTCCATCGCGTCGCGGACGCGGACGCCGCTCAACGACCGCTCGACGCCGGCCTGCTGCAGGGTCGCCTCGGCGGCGGTGGCGAGGAACCAGCCGACGAGCGCCAGCCACAGCCCGCTGCCGATGTCCCGGGACCGGAGCGCCCAGTAGATGCCACCGGCCACCATCAGGTAGCCGATCAGCCGGCCGACGATCGCCGCCTGCCGCGTTGCGACCAGCGGGTCGCCTCGGATGCGCCACAGGATGGCGCGCAGGACGCGGCCGCCGTCCATCGGATAGCCGGGGACGAGGTTGAAGGCACCGAGCGCCACGTTGATGACACCGAGCCACCCGACGAGCGCCTGCACCTGTGGCTGCGGCACCAGGGCGCCGGCGACGAGCAGCAGGACGCCGATGACCAGGCTGGTCAGCGGCCCGGCAAGCGCGATCAGCGCCTCGTCGCGCGGGCTGGTCGACTCCGTCTCGATGGTCGTGGCACCGCCGAAGATGAAGAGGGTGATGCCTCCGACCTTCAGCCCCAGCCGGCGGGCGACGATGGCGTGAGAGAACTCGTGCGCCAGCACCGATGCGAAGAAGAGGAGCGCCGTGCCGGCGGCAAGCAGCCAGTACTGGCCGGTCGACCAGCCGGGAATGATGCGGGGGAAGAACGCATCGGCCAGCGAGAACGTGAGCAGGAACGCAATCACCAGCCAGCTCGGGTGGATCGCGAGCTCGATCCCCGCGATCCGGCCGACTTTCCATCCAGAACCGCCCATCGCCTGAGTCTAGAGCAGGGTCGCTGGGGCGTCGCCGCTGGCGCCTCGCCAGCGCGAGAAGCCGATAAAGGCCACCACGATCGCGGTCACCACGATCGATACGCCGGCAACCAGGGACGCATCGAACCAGAATCCCTCGGGGAACAGGACGATGAGCTGCGAGCCCTCCGAGAACAGGTACGTGCCGGGCGGGAAGAAGACGGCGTGGAAGGCCAGGAAGGCGGGCTCGAAGGCGACAGCGAAGATGCCGGCCAGCAGGAGGGCGGCCGCACCGACCAGGCCGGCGGCGATGAACATGATCCTGCCCTGTCGCTTCCGCTCGTGCCGCAGCCACGTGCCGGTGGCGAGTGGCGACGATGAGCGCGAGGACCACGATGATGGCAAGCAGGCGGACGAGGCTCGAGACATCGCCCATGTGCGAGCGCTCCCGCTCGTCGAGCAGCGGTTCGCCGGGGGTGAGCGCTGCGTCGAAGTCGCCGCCGAGGTAGAGATCGCCGAGGATCTCGCCCGTGACACGATCGATCTCCGGCTGGGTGGTCTCGAACGCCGCCGCCACGTCGTGGCGAGCCTGGAGCACGGAGGTGAACCACGGGTTGAACAGCAGCAACGGCCCGGCAAGCGTGACCGCGATCGCCAGCGAGACCCCGAAGAGCAGCCCGACGGCGCCGGGCGCGCGCGAGATGGGCTCGGGAGGGCCGAGGGTCAGAGGACGCGCCGCGTGGTGCCGATGATCATCGAGAGCGCCAGTCCGACCAGGCTGATCACGATCGAGCCGAGCAGCGCGGCCCAGAAGTCAGCCACCGTCAGCCCGAGATTGAGCTCGGCCGAGATGGCGCCGGTCAGCAGCAGCAGGAGCGCGTTGAGAACCAACAGGAAGAGACCGAGGGTCATGATCGTGATCGGGAGCGTGAAGATGAGCAGGATCGGGCGAATGAACGCGTTGATCAGGCCGAAGATGATCGCAACCAGCAGGAGCTTCCAGAGCTCGCCGCTGAAGTCGAGGCCAGGCACGATCTGCACGGCCACCCACATGGCGGCGGCGGTGACGAGAATCCCGATGGCTCGGTCCATGCGAATAGCCTAGCCGATACCGTCCACGCCCGGCGGTCCGGCGAGCAAGCGACCCCGCACCCAGGCGGCCCGCACCATGTCCGGATGCGGGCGGAAGACGAGCCGGCCCGCGACTTCCTCGGCGGCCGACGGCGAGTCTTCGCCCGGCAGCGGCTCCGTGAAGCGCGGGTCGATGGCGATGAGATCGGCCTCCTTCCCCACCTCGAGCGAGCCGATCAGCGGGTCGAGCCCCAGCGCGCGAGCTCCATCGAGCGTCCCCATCCGCAGCCAGTCGAGCGGGCGCAGCGCCTGTGCGGGGTCCGCACGGCCGGTCAGCTCGAGCACGCGCTGGGTCGCCGCGCCGGCCCGCATCACGCTGAAGATCGAGACCTCCGGTCCGGCAGCAACGTCGCTGCCCAGCCCGACTGTCATCCCCGCGGCGCGGTGAGACCCGAGCGGCATCATGCCGCTCGACAGGAAGAGGTTCGAGGCCGGGCAATGGGCGACGCGGGCGTCCGCCTCCACCAGTCGAGCCACCTCGCGGGATGTCAGGTGGATGGCGTGCGCCAGGATCGTCTTCGAGCCGAGGGCACCGGCGCGGTCATAGACGTCGAGGTAGTCGCGCGCCTCGGGAAACAGCCGCGCCACCTCGGTGATCTCGGCCTCGTCCTCCGACAGGTGCGTCTGCCAGTACGCCCCATGCCGCGCCGCAAGCGACGCCGACTCCCGCAGCATCTCGGCGGAGCAGCTGACGGCGAAACGGGGCGTGAAGGCGTATTGCAGCCGGCCGTCATCGGTGCCGTGCCAGCGGCCCGCGAGCTCATCGGACTGACGGAGGGATGTCTCGAGGATCTCGCTCGGCGCGATCTCGGTGTCATAGCTGAGCCGATCCATCATCACCTTGCCGATGACGGCCCGGATGCCATGCGCCTCGGCTGCGGCGAAGGCCGCATCGGTCGAGTCCGCCCACAGCGCCGCGTAGGCCACCACCGTGGTCGTTCCCGCGGCGGCGAACGAGCGGAACGCCGCCGGAGCCTGCCGCTCGGCGACGGATCGGTCGTATGCCCGCTCGAGCGGGAAGATGTACCGGTCGAGCCAGGTCAGCAGGTCGAGGCCGCTCCCCAGCCCCGCGTTCGGGATCTGCGGCAGGTGTGCGTGCAGGTCGACCATGCCGGGCATGACGACGAGGGGACGCAGGTCGATCGCCGATGCCGCCGCGGCGGTGTCCGCCCAGGGTCCGATCCCGGCCAGGCGCCCGGCGGCATCCACCTCGAGCAGGCCATCGGGCTCATCCAGCAGGCCGCCATCGGCCAGCGGAGAGAGGAGGCGGGCACGAAGGGCGAACGGAGGTTGAGCTGGAATCGCCGTCATCGGCGCCGATGCTACTCGCCAAGACCGAGTACTCTTGCCGTTCTACAGTTAGGAGGCCTCTCATGGCCAATGGTTCTATCAAGAAGATCGTGGCCGATCGCGGCTTCGGCTTCATCACCGGCGAGGATGGCAAGGATTATTTCTTCCACCGCGACGGGCTCAGTGAGTCGATCGACTTCGATCGTCTCGTCGGCGGCGAGAACGTAACGTTCGACGTCGAGTCCAACCCGCGCGGTCCGCGCGCATCGAACATCAAGGCTGCCGAGTAACTCACTCGGCTCCCTTACTTTCGTGAGGCGGCTGCCAGCGTCCACCAGGGCGTTGACCAGCCGCCTCGGCACGTCCGGGCGGCTCGCTACCGTCGCACTCGTCCTGGTCGTGGCGGTGGCTGGCGCCACCATCCTGCTGCTCCGGCCGTTCGACGCGGTCCATGTCGAGACGGTCCAGGGCGGCCTCGACCACCCCTGGGACCTCGCCTTCACCGATGACGGACGGATGCTCGTCACCGAGCGCATCGGCCGCGTCCGCGTCTACGCGAGCGGCGAGCCCGACGCCGAGCTCCTGAGCACCACGACCATCCCGGACGTCCGCGCCGAGCTCGAGTCGGGGCTGATGGGGATCGCCGTCAATGGCGACGCGGTCTTCGTCTGCGCGTCGCGCGATCCGGGCGACGACTGGAAGGTCGAGCTCCTGCGTTCGACACTGGCCGATGACGGCTCCCTCTCACCCTTCGAGCCCCTCCCGATCGGCGAGACGACGGGCGCCGCTCGCCACCAGGGCTGCGCGGTTGAGGTCGATGCCACCGACCGCCTGTGGCTGACCATCGGCGATGCCAACCTGCCCGCCGGCGAGAATCCGGCGCAGGATCCCGACCGGCTCAACGGCAAGGTCCTGCGGATGAACCTCGACGGATCGGCTGCCCGCCGACAACCCGTTCGGGAACGCCGTGTGCAGCCTCGGCCACCGCAATCCACAGGGGCTGGCCTTCGCGCCGGACGGTGCCGTCTGGGAGGTCGAGCACGGCACCGATGAGAACGACGAGGTCAACCTCCTGCAGCCCGGGGGCAACTACGGATACCCGTGCTTCACCGGGGCCGATACGGTCGGTCCGATTCGCGACGGCTGCGGACCCGCCTCCGACTACCTGGCGCCGGCATGGGCATCCGGCTCCCCCACCCTCGCAACATCCGGCGCCACGTTTCTGATCGGCGAGGACTGGGGAGACTGGGAGGGGAACCTGATCGTGAGCACGCTCAAGGAGGAGGACCTGCGGCGCTTCTCCGTCTCGGACGGCACGCTGACGTCGAGGAGACCCTGCTCGACGGCCGGTTCGGCCGCCTGCGAGCCGTGGTGATCGGCCCGGACGGCGCGCTCTACGTCTCGACGGCCAACGGCGGCGACGATCGGATCCTGCGGGTTACGCGCTGAGCGCGGATCACAGCGCTGCAACGTCCAATTTCACACCAGGTAACCATTGGGCGCCGACATCACCTTTCGGAGCGTCCAAATTCCCGCCTCATGTGAATCGGGACGCTTCAAGAGCGGCGCAGCGTGCATAACGCACGCCTCATGTGAATCTGGACGGTTCGGCGGCCTCCTATGTAGCGCGCATGCGGTTGTTGCGCGGGTTGTGCTCGAGCTCGGCCAGGCCAAGCGCCTCGAGCAGTGGCGGCAGGTACATGCCGAACCGGCCGCGGTAGCCCTTCCGCAGTCCGTACCAGCCGCCGACCGGGTTCGTCTCCGATCGGCCCCAGGCCTCGACGGTTCCGTCGGCCGCATCCTTCTGCTCATCGGCGGCACCCAGTGGCACCCAGTCGCCCTGCTCCCTCAGCCAGGCGTGCAGGTCCTCGATGGCGCGAAGGTGGTAGTTCAGCCTGGTCGAGCCGACCTGGCACACGAGCAGAGGCGGATCGGCCGCCTCGTCACGGTACATCTCGTACTCGCTCGTGCCCGGCGGCGTCTTCAGCCGCCACGGATCCTCCTTCGTCCCGGATCCAATGGGTGCGTCGCTCATTCCGAAACCTCCGCATGCAGCCGGATCTTCAGGGCGTGACTCTACGCCCTTGACCGATGCGGTGCGGTACAGCTCAGTGACGCTGCGCGACCTGGGCCGTGCAGTCGGAGCAGACGGAGCCGAGTCCCTCGAGGTCATGGAGGTTGGCCGACTCCGCGTAGTTGCGGCCGCAGAAGGTGCGATGCCCGATGAGCTGGCCGTCGCTCCATCGCTCCGCGACGGCGATGTGCCAGATGTTCTCGTTAGTGCCCTGCACGCCAACGGGTGGCTCGGGGCGCAGCTCTTCTGCCATCCGCCGAGTGTACGCGCACCCCGCCCGCGCGCTTCGGGTGGTGCCATGGCGCGGACTTCGTAACGCGCCACAGCTTCGGGCGTTCGGAGTAGTGGGGTCGGACGCAGGTTCGGCGCAGTCTTCTGCGCCGAGGGCAGCCCTGCGCTCCGGCCCCACCTGGTCGGGTCTCAATGCCAGGACTGCATACGCGGCATTGGTCGGGGCGAGAGGATTCGAACCTCCGACCTCTTGAACCCCATTCAAGTGCGCTACCAGACTGCGCTACGCCCCGACCGAGCGGCCAGTATAGCCAACGCGCTGAAGGCGGCCGTCAGGCGCCGAGCTCGTCCTTCGGCGTCCGCGACATGAGCTCCGCGACGGCCGCGAGCGGCGGACGCCCCTCGAACACGACGGCGCGAACCTGCTCCGCGATCGGCATCTCGACACCGTGCGCCGCCGACAGCTCCAGGGTGCCCGCGACGGTCGCCACCCCCTCGACCACACCGCTGATCCGCTCCCCAGCCTCAGGCCATGGCACGCCCGAGGCGATGAGCTCGCCCGCCCGACGGTTGCGCGACAGCGGCGACATGCAGGTGGCGATGAGGTCGCCCACGCCGGCCAGCCCGGCGAAGGTGAGCGGGTGCGCGCCGGCCGCGACGCCCAGCCGAGTCATCTCGGCCAGGCCGCGGGTGATGATGCCGGCCTTGGCCGAGTCGCCGAAGCCGAGGCCGTCGACCATGCCCGCCGCCAGGGCCATCACGTTCTTCACAGCCCCGCACAGCTCGACGCCGATGACGTCGGGGTTGGTGTAGACGCGAAACCGATCGGACGACAGCACCGATGCCAGGTCGGCCGCCAGCTCGGCATTCTCGGACGCAATGACCGATCCCGCCGGCTTGCCGCCGGCGATCTCGCGCGCCAGGTTCGGGCCTGACAGGGCGGCAACTCGGCGCCCGGGCAGCACATCGTCGATGACCTGCGTCATCCGCAGGTGCGTGCCCTCCTCGATGCCCTTCGCGACGGACAGGAGCGCCGCATCGGGGTCCAGCAACGAGCCGACGGTCTCGAGCGTCGCCCGCAGGTGCGCGGACGGCACCGCCAGCACGTAGAACCGATGCGGCTCGGACAGGTAGGCGTCATCGGTCACCACGCGGACGTTGGGTGGGAAGACGATTCCGGGCAGGTATCGCTCGTTCGTCCGCGCCTGCGCCAGGCGCTCCCCCGCCTCGGGCGTGTGCGCGCGCAGGCTGACCGGCCGCTGCGCATCGGCGAGGAGGACGGCCAGGGTGGTGCCCCAGGCGCCGGCGCCGATGACCCCGATCTGGTCGCTCATCGCGGCGACGATAGCGGAGGATCGAGCAGGGCTGCCGCCACGGCATGCGCCGGACGCAGGCTCGTGAAAGCCAGCACCTCGACCGACGGGTCTGGTCGACCTGCGCCGGTGCGGTCGAGCCACGCGGCGGCGACCCCGGCACCGACGGCACCCATGACGTCGTTCGCCCACGAGTCTCCGAGCATGATCGCCTCCTGCGCGGATACGCCGGCCATGCGCAGTGCGAGCTCGAAGATCGCGGGATCCGGCTTGCTCACCCCGGCTGCCTCCGAGATCACCAACCCGTCGAACAGGTCTCGCATCCCGGTGTAGCGGAGCTTGTGCTCCTGCTCGGCCACCAGGTTGTTCGTGACCGCCACCACGCGTGCGCCGCGACGGCGGACCTCGGTCGAGCAGCTCGGCGGCGCCATCGACCGGGCGGCATGCGCGAAGGTAGGCCACGCGATAGGCGCCCGCCAGCTCTTCGGCCTCTCGATCGATCGAGGTCCGTGGCCCCGGACTCTGCGACTAGGCGCCTGATGCGCTCGGCCCTCAGGTGGTCGACGCGTGAGCTCTCCCGACATCCACAGGGCATGTGTCTCTTCGACGATCTCGAGGAAGCGATCGGCGAGCCGTTCGGGGTCGGCGCCCGCCAGCGCCCGATGGGTGGCGACCGCTTCGATGACCGCATCCCGTGCGGGGCCGATCCAGTCGACCACGGTGTCGTCGATGTCGACGAGCAATGCCCGCCTCATCGGCTCCGGGTTGTTCGCCGGCGCGGTCGCGCCGCACGCCGCGAGGCCTCCTCCGACTCGCGCTTGCGGAGGATGAGGCGGATCGGCGTGCCGAGGAAACCGAACTTGTCGCGGATCTGGTTCTCCAGGTAGCGCTTGTAGCTGAAGTGAATGATCTCGGGATCGTTGCAGAAGACGACGAAGGTGGGTGGCGCCACGCCGACCTGGGTCGCGTAGAAGATCTTGGGCAGCCGGTTCCGCACGTGCGAGGGCGGATGGGCGCGGACCGCGTCCATCACCACGCGGTTGAGCTCGCCGGTCGACACGCGCCGATAGCGCTCCTCCGCCACGCGCAGCGCCTCGCGCAGGATCCGCTCGGCTCGCTGGCCGGTCAGCGCCGACGCGAACACGATGTCCGCCCAGGCCAGGTACGGCGCCTCGCGGCGCAGGCGCTTCAGCCACTTGTCGGCGGTGTTCTCGTCCTTCTCGACCGCGTCCCACTTGTTGAGGACCAGCACGATTCCCTTGTGCGCCTCGAGCACGTAGCCGACCACGTGCGCGTCCTGCGCCGTGTAGCCCTCGGTCGCATCGGTCATGACGACCGCAACGTCGGCAGAGTCGATCGCCTTCATGCTGCGCAGCACGCTGTACCGCTCGATCCCCTTCTCGATCGCCCCGCGGCGCCGGATGCCGGCCGTGTCGACCAGCACCAGCGGCTGGCCGTCGAGCTCGATCGCGGTGTCGATCGGGTCGCGCGTGGTGCCCGGCTTGTCGCTGACGATCATCCGGTCAGAGCCGAAGACGCGGTTCACGAAGGTGGACTTGCCGGTGTTCGGCCGTCCGACGATCGCCACGCGCGGCGCGCCGAGCTCCGTCTCGGCGAGCTCGGCCATCTCCTCCTCGGTGAGGTCCTCCACCGTGACCGATACGGCCGCCTCCGCCTCGGTCGGCGGCGGGAGGCGCTCCACGATCAGGTCGGCCAGGTCGCCGGTGTTGCGGCCGTGCTGCGCCGAGATCGTGATGGATGGGTCGAAGCCGAGCGCGTAGAACTCGACCGCATCGGCCTCGCGTGCCGGGTTGTCGCCCTTGTTGATGACCAGGATCACCGGCGCGTCGGCGCGTCGCAGGCGGTCCGCCACCTCGTAGTCGAGCGGGGCGATGCCGGCGTGGGCATCGACCACGAACAGGATGAGGTCGGCCTCCTCGACCGCTACCCGAGCCTGCTCCTGGACGCGCTCCTCGATATCGGTCCCGGGCTCGAGCTCGAGTCCGCCCGTGTCGACCACCGTGAACGTGCGTCCGGCCCATTCCGACGTGCCGTAGACACGGTCGCGGGTCGTGCCGGAGACGTCGGAGATGATCGCGACGCGCTCGCCGATGAGCCGGTTGAAGAGCGTGCTCTTCCCGACGTTGGGGCGGCCGACGATGGCGACCACGGGCAGTGAGGACATGCCGAGGAGTGTAGCGGCGGACGCTCGATCGGCCCGCGGTGCTTCCTTGAGCCCTGTGATCGGTGCTCCATTCGATAGGATCGGGTCGTGAAGATCGGGATTGCCGCGACCCGGCTGGCGGGCGTCGACGGCGTCACCTTCGAGACGGCGAAGTGGGAGACCGTCCTGGAGGAGATGGGCCATGAGCTGCGGCTGTGCGCCGGCGAGGTCGACGCGCTCCGCTACCAGGCTCGCCTGGTGCCGCCGATGCACTTCACCTGGCCACCTGCCGAGCGGGTGACCGCCGCCGCCTTCGATCCGGAGAGCCATCCGGACGCGGTGCGCAACGAGATCAATCGGCTGGCGGACCTCCTGTTCCCGGTCCTCGACGACTGGGCATCGCGCAACGAGCTCGACCTGGTCATCGTCGAGAACGCCTGGGCAATCCCGATGCACCTGCCTCTCGGCGTGGCCCTGCGCCGCATGATCGAGGAGCGGCAGCTGCCGGCGATCGGCCACCACCACGACTACTGGTGGGAGCGAGAACGCTTCGCCAGCTGCGTCGTCCCGGAGGTGCTCGAGCTGGCGTTCCCGCCGGACCTGCCGTCGATCCGCCACGTGAGCATCAACAGCCTCGCCGCCGGGCAGCTGCGAGAGCGACGCGGACTCCGCTCGACCGTCATCCCGAACGTGTTCGACTTCGATCGTCCACGCCCGCGTCGAGCGCCCGCCATCCGCCGGCGGCTGCGCGCCGAGCTCGGCATGAGCGATCGCGGGCTGCTGGTCGTGCAGCCGACGCGGGTCGTGCCGCGCAAGGGCATCGAGCTGGCGATCGAGCTGGTCGGAAGGCTGAAGGATCCTGACGCCGTGCTCCTCATCACCTCACCGGCCGGCGACGAGGGCCTCGACTACCTCGTCGAGCTGGAACGGCTGGCGGAGCGTCACAAGGTGCGGCTGGCCTACGCGGCGGATCGCTTCGCGCCCGACCACGAGGGTAAGCCGATCCGTCCCGCGCACTCGCTCCACGACGCGTACCTTGCCGCCGACCTGATCACCTATCCGAGCCTCTACGAGGGCTTCGGCAATGCCCTGCTGGAGGCGATCTACTACGGCGTCCCGGTGGTGGTGAACCGCTATCCGGTGTACGTGGCCGACATCGCGCCACTGGGCCTGCGGCTGATCGAGATCGACGGTGCGATCACCGACGACACCGTCAAGGAGGTCCGCGCCCTGCTCGCCAATCCGCGCAAGATCCGGGAGAACGCCCGGCACAACTTCGAGATCGCCAGGAAGCACCTGTCGTACCGGGTCCTGCGCCGGCATCTGCGACGGCTCATCAACGAGGTGACCTCGACCGAGGCGATCTCCCTAGCCGGAGCGGGCGACCAGCTCCTCGCGCGCGCTCGATCTCGATCGGCGCGTCGAGCCCGGAGAGCGTTGCCAGCGCCGCGCCGGCGACTTCGGCTGGCCTCGTCCTTGCGGCCCGCCGCGATCAGGGCGTCCGCCAGCACGATCTCAGTGCGCGCCCGGTCCCAGGCCGCCTCATGGCGCTCCGAAGGTCGCGCGCGCGCGTCGCAGCAGGTCCAACCCCAGCTCGACATCGCCCGCCGCCAACGCCGCACCGCCCTCGAGCCGGTCGGCAAACGCCGGCAGCGCCAGCAGCCCGGTCCGTCTCCGCCCACTCGCGAGCAGCGGCCACGACGCGCGGCGCCTCGTCCCACGATCCCTCCGCCGCGATGAGCGCGGCCCAGGCCTCGTAGGTCAGGTCGCGGTTCTGCACGTCGCGGACGGGATCCGCCTCGGCCAGGCGCTCCCGCGCCTCCGTAAAGCGTCCGCGACGGACGAGTGTCTCGCACGATCCACAGCCGCGCCCCGGAAACGCCGACGCTGCCGCGGGTGGCCTGGGACCGGTCGAGCTCGGCGATGAGCGGATCGGCCGCCGCTCGGTCTCCCGCGACCTCCTTCAGGTAGGCGGCGATGCCGTAGAGGCGCATCGTGTGATACGCGAGCGGGCGGTCGTGATCGGTCGGCCGCGTCGAGACGGCGTACACCGACCAGAACCGATCCCAGTCCCCCAGGCGGAACTGGGCGACCGCGTGGAACACGTACTTCGTGCGGTGGCCGACGGCCGGGACGCCGGAGGCGGAGTTGCCCGCCTCGCTCGCCCATCGGCAGCTCGACCGCGCGCCGGTAGTCGCCGATGTGGACCAGCTGCCAGGCGACGGTGCCGTAGATGTCCGCGATCTCGGCAGGGTCGTCCAGCTGTGGGACGAGGAGCAGCCGCTCCTCCTGGAAGACCTGGGACGCGCCGTAGCCGCCGATCTCGTTCCCCGCGCCGGCGCCGGCCGTATCGAGCGCAGCGGAGATGAGGTCCGGCCGTCCCCAGCCGACGGGCGAGCGCGATGGCCTCGCGTGCGGCCGCCGCGTACTCCGCGTTCCTGGCGGGGTCCGAGTCGGCCTCGCCGAAGCCCCACCCCCAGGCCGCCAGCGCCATCAGCATGCCCGAGCCGCTCCTCGCTGTCGCCCTCGTCGAGCATCGAGAAGCCCAGGTCGCAGGTACGGCTGCGCCTCCTCTCGCGTCGGCAGCTCGCGCATCAGGCCCGGCCACCGCGTCGGCATGGACAGCAGCAGCCCGCACAGGCGCGCGATGGCCCGGCGATCGGCGGGATGGTCCGAGCTTGCCACGCGAAGGTCGATCGCCTCACGTGCCGATTGCCAGGCGCGCATCGCCGTCGTCCTGCCAGAGCAGCAGGCGCGCATTCGCCTTCCATGCCGCGCGCGCGCTCGATCGGGCCCTTGGCCAGCTCGAGCCCGGTGTCCAACCGCTCGCGCGCGCGATCGACCGCGAAGAGCCGGCCGGCCTCCTCCGCTGCGTCGAACAGGAGCTCGACCGCTCGCGACCGGATCTCCTCGCGTCGGTCAGGCTCGACGCGTCCCCAGGGCACGGCGCGCTGCGCCGCGGTGTAGTGGTGCGCCAGCAGCTCCACGACCTCGAGCCGCCGCTCGCCGGCGGTCTCCTCGATCCAGCGAGCCACCTCGCAGGTGCGCCATGGCGCGGTCACGCTTCGGGATGCTCTCGTAGGCGACGTCGCGGACGAGCGCGTGCTTGAAGATGAACTCCGGCTGGCCGGCCATCGAGGAACCCAGCCGCGCCGAGCACGAGGTCACGCGACTCGAGCCCGCGCAGCAGCTCATCGACGCGAGCCGGCCCCGCGTCGAGCGAGCCGGCCGACCGGCTCCGGCCAGAAGATCGCGACCGACCACGGCGGCCGCCTGCAGCGCTCGCTTCTCGTCGGCGGCCGAGCAGGTCGATGCGTGCCGCCAGCACGGCCTGGACCGTGTCGGGGATCTGCACCGCCGTAAGGCCGTGCTCCGCGCGCCAGCCCTCGCCGTCTCGCATGATCCGGCCCTCGTCGATGAGCTGCCGGAGGATCTCCTCGACGAAGAACGGGTTGCCGCCGGTGCGATCGACGATCCGCGCATGCAGGTCGGGCGGAAGGTCCTCCACCTCGAGCAGGAGGCTGACCAGGCGGCTGGTGTCCTCGGGTTCCAGCGGGTCGAGGAAGACGCCCGAGAAGCTTCGGCGGCCGCCACCCCAGCCGGGTCGGCGGTCGGTCAGGTCGGGGCGGTCGGGACACAGGAAGAGCACGCTGCCCTGGACGCGGGCGCCGAGATCGTCGAGGACGTCGAGGAGCGCCGTATCGGCCCAGTGGATGTCCTCGATGACGGCGATCAGCGGGCCATCGACCGCGAGAGCCGAGAAGAAGATGCGCCAGGCTTCCACCACGCCGATGCGCAGCTGTTCGGGATCCATCCGACTGAAGTCATGGCCCGGGCACCGCGATGCCGACGGTGAAACCGAGCAGCGCGGTCGTGCGCGACGGATCGGCCGCGAGCTCGGGTGCTGATCAGCCGGTCGCGCATGGCGTCGAGCTTCCTGACCGCCTCTTCCGGCGGGTCGCTGTCCAAAATCTCCGCCTCCGACTTGAGGATCTCGGCGAGCGGCCAGAAGGTGACGCCGGACCCGTACGAGAGGCACCGGCCGCGCACGACGCGAGGCGGCGACGGACGACGCGCGAGCGTGGCCAGGAACTCGACGGTGAGGCGGCTCTTTCCGACGCCGGGCTGGCCGTACAGCGTCACGAGGTGAGGACGGCGGTCCGCGGCAACGCGATCGAACAAGCGAGGTCAGCAGCGCAAGCTCCTGCTCGCGGCCGACCAGCGGCGCCCGCAGCAGGTCGTGCCACGCTCGGCGGAGCCGATCGCCTCGCCGATGAGCTCGCTGACCTCGACGTCCACCGACTTGCCCCGAAGTCCCTGGGCGCCGAGGCGCCGGTAGCGGAAGACGGCGCGGCGGCGACGGTGCGCTGGCCGACGAGGATCTGGCCCGGCTCCGCCAGCTGCTGCACGCGCGCCGCGACGTTGACTGCGTCGCCGGTGACCATGACCTCGCCGCGCCGTGGGGCCGTGGTCGAGACGACCTCGCCGCTGTTGATGCCGATCCTGACCTCGAGCTCCGGCCTGCCCTCGCCTGCAGCTGGCGGTTCAGCTCGACCAGGCGCTTCCTGATCGCCAGCGCGGCGCGCAGGGCGCGCGCCGGGTCGTCCTCGTGGGCGATCGGGAACGCCGAAGACGGCCATGACGGCGTCGCCGATGAACTTCTCGACGGTCCCGCCGCGCGCCTCGATCTCCTCTCGCGCGAGGCGCGAAGTAGGCGCCCATGAGCTCGCGGACGACCTCCGCGTCGAGCTCCTCGGCCAGCCGGGTCGATCCGGTGACATCGGCGAACAGCAGGGTGACGAGCTTGCGCTCCTCCTGCGACGAGTCATCCGGCGTGAGCGGCTGCGCCGCAATGCGGGCAGAAGGCGAAGCCTTCCGCGACGTCGCGGCTGCAGCTCGGACAGGCGGCCACCCGGCCAGTCTACGCGGCGCGCTAGGCGATGCCGCGGGCTGCCCAGGCTCGGGCAGTCACCACGAACGGGGCGGGCGGGAGCAGGCTCCGGCACTTCTCCCGCAGCTCGGCCCGGCGTTCGGCGTCGAGGCCGGCCACGTACTTGCCCGCTGGGCCGACGCCGAGGGTGTAGGGCTGCCACCACTCCTCGAAGCTGGCGTGCTCGAGGCTCGCGGAGAGCACCGATGCTTCGATCTCCCGCAGCCCGGCAGCGTCGAACAGCTCCGCCAGGTGGCCCTCGCGGGTGCCGGCAAGTTGTGACTCATCGTCGATGCCGGCATCGAGCTCTCGTGCGGCCGACCAGAACACGTTGAGCGGACCGTGGCCGCCGGCGTGATCCCAGACGCATGCGGCGACCACCCCGTCGAGCCGCGTCACCCGCGCCATCTCGGCCAGCCCCGCGACCGGATCCGACATGAAGTGGACCACCAGCTGCGCGAGGGCCGCGTCGAAGGCGCCGTCGGTGAATGGCAGCTGCTCCGCGGAAGCCTGTCGCACGTCGACGCCCGGGTTCCGAGCTCGAGCGGCCGCAACGAATGGCTCGGACGGGTCGACTGCCGAGACGGCACCCGGGCCCAGGCGCGCGACCAGCTCGGCGGTGAGTGCGCCCGGGCCGCAGCCCACGTCGATCGCCGACTGGCCGGGGCGGACGCCGGCCAGGTCCGCCAGCTGCGGAGAGAGCAGGCTCGAGTATCTGCCCATGAAGCGGTCGTACGCCTCAGCGGCGACGTCGAAGCTCACGGGAGGCTACGCCGTGAGTGCGTAGATGCGCTCTCGGACCTCTTCGAGGTCCACCTCCGGCGTCGACGTGCCACCCGTGATGCCGATGCGGGCCTTGCCCTGCAGCCAGGTCGCGTGCTCGGCCTCGAGCTCATCGGCATCGGCGACGTGGATGGTCTCCGAAAGGATCTGACCGCATTTCACCGCCAGCTCCTTGGTGTTCGAGCTGTTCTTGCCGCCGACCACGATCATGGCGTCGACCTCCCGTGCCAGCACGACCGAGTCGTCCTGTCGCGTCAGCGTGACCGGGCAGACCGTGTTGACGACGCGCAGGTCGTGGGCGCGGCGCAGGCAGAAGGCGGCGAACTCCTCGAGCTTCGAGGGCAGGATCGTCGACTGGGAGAGCACGCCGATCTTCTTGGTGCGCGGGACGCGCTCCCAGGTGGATCGGTCCATGTCGTCCACCACCACGTGCTTGTCGCCGGCATACGAGCGAACGCCCTTCACCTCCGGGTGGTCCTCGTGGCCGATGATGCAGACGGTGTACCCGGCCTCCGCCAGCTCGGCTGCCGCCTTCTGGCTCTGCAGCACCCAGGTGCAGGTGGCGTCGATGACCTCGAGACTCTCCTTGCCCTTGACCTGCTCGAACTCGGACTTCGGGACGCCGTGCGCGCGGATGACGAGCGTGCCGCCCTCGACCTGATCCGCCAGGTCGGCGGTGCGGATGCCGCGGTCAGAAAGGTCGGCCTTGATGCCCGGGGTTGTGCACCAGCTGGCCGAGCGTGGTGACCTCCTTGCCTTCGGACGCCGCGTGCTTGGCCTTGTCGATGGCCAGCCGGACGCCATAGCAGAAGCCGGCGCGCTCGGCGATACGGACGTCGGGTCGAGTAGCGGTGGTCATCGGCTCCATTCTAGGAGGGAACTCTCTCGAGGGGCGGTCGGCCACCTCGGGGGCGGGCTGCCGTCAGACCTCCTGCGTGGAGTCGTGATCCCGTGTAGTCGTGTCCTCGTGGAGTCGGACCGACCCCTGAACGATGGGGACCGGCTGCTGGTCGGGCGGCAGGAGCCGGGCGATTTCGCCCATGATCCGATCGGTGCCGGCGGCAAGCGCTTCGCGATCCAGCCGGCCATCCGGCTGATGGGGCAGCGCGAACGGCTCGCCGATGCGGATCCTGATCTTCGTGGAGTGCGGCCAACGGGAGTGGCCTGGGAAGATCCGATGCGTGCCCGCGATCCCGACCGGCAGCAGTGGCGCGCCGGAGCGCATCGCCAGGAAGGTCGCTCCGGGCTTCAGGGGCTTCAGGTGACCGTCTCGGGAGCGCGTCCCTTCGGGAAAGATTCCGATCGGCCGACCGGCGGCCAACGCCTCGAGGGAGAAGCGCTGCGCGGCGCGATCTCCCTCGCCGCGCCGCACGAAGTAGACGGCCGACTGGGTCGCCAGCCAGCCGATGATCGGCCACCCGCGCATCTCGATCTTGGCCATGAAGTTGATGATCCGGCCGACCTGGTGCCCGGTCGCCCAGCCGACCAGCGGCGGGTCGACGTTCGAGGTGTGGTTCGACACGATGATGAACGGGCCCTCGCGCGGCACGTGCTCGACTCCCTCGACCCGCGCGTCGAAGAGGAGCCGCCCGAGCCCGCCGGCGATGATCGCGCCGGGATGCCAGAACCAGCTATTCACCGATCTCCTCCAGGCGCTCGACAATCGCATCGACGCTCGCATCGACGTCGAGCTCGCCGGTGTCCACGATGAGCGCGCCGGCCGGGATGCGCAACGGCGCCACCGCGCGCTCCGAGTCCGCGAGATCGCGACGCTGAATCTCCTCCAGGTATTCGTCGACCCGTTCCGGGGCACCCATCTCGGCCGCACGTCGCGCGGCACGCACCTCTGCGCTGGCGGTGAGGTAGACCTTCAGGGTGGCATCGGGGAGGACCACGGTGCCGATGTCTCGCCCGACCATGGCCACGTCGCCGCGAAAGGCGGCCGCGCGCTGCACGGGAAGCATCGCCTGGCGCACCTCGGGATGGCGGCTCACGGCGCTCACCGCCCGGTCGACCTTCGGACCGCGGACCTCGGCGGTGACGTCGCGGCCGTCGAGCAGGACGGCCTCGAGATGGTCGCCCTGGCCCGGCCGCGCACGCTCGACCTCGATCCGGCAGGTCTCGGCCAGGGCACCCAGCGCCGCGCCATCATCGAGGTCGATCCCCCGCTCGAGCGCGGCCAGGGTGAGGGCGCGGTACATCAGCCCGGTATCGACGAAGCGGGCGCCGATGCGCGCGGCCAGGGCACGACCGACCGTGCTCTTGCCGGCGCCGGACGGGCCGTCGATTGCCACGGCCACCGTCACCGGCGACGCTCCCCGGCGAGCGCGGCGACCTCCGCCGGACGAAGGTATCGCCACTGTCCGTTTCTCAGCCCGCCGATGCTCAGCGTCCCGATCCGCGTCCTGACGAGGCGGTCGACGCTGGCGTCGAGGGCCGCAAAGAGGCGCCGCACCTCGCGCTTGCGTCCCTCGCCGATCCGCACGCGGAGCCAGACGCCCGCCTCGTCCCGTTCGCGTTCGACCTCCGGCGGTGGCAGCTCGAATCGGGCTTCAAGGAGCCTCGCCGGCCCGTCCTCGAGCGTGACGCCCTCTCGCAGCTGCTTGAGCATCGCCCGGGTCGGAGCCGGCGTCACCAGCGCCGCGTACTCGCGCAGGTTGCCGTATCGCGGGTGAACCACCCGGTTTGCCCAGTCTCCATCGTTGGTCAGGATCATGAGGCCCTCCGACTCCACGTCCAGTCGACCAGCCGGCCAGAGTCGCTCGCCGCCGGCATCGACCAGCGCCACGACCGACCGCCGGCCACGCTCGTCGTGCGCCGAACTGAGGAAGCCGCGAGGCTTGTGGACGGCGAGGTGGATGGCCCTCGTTGGCGACGGCAGCGGACGCCCGTCGACGTCGATCCGGTCGACCGCCGGATCCGCCGACGCTCCAAGCTGTGCCACCGTGCCGTTGACCCTGACGCGGCCGTCGGCCACCAGCTGCTCCGCCTGCCGCCGCGAGGCGAGGCCGGCGCGGGCGATGATCTTCTGGAGCCGCTCACTCGCCATCGGCGGCGGGGGCCGGGTCCGTCAGCGCGGCGAGCTGGGCCGCATCGGTCGAGAGTGCGGGCAGGTCGTCGAGCGAGGTCAGGCCGAATCGCTCCAGGAACGTGAACGTCGTGCCGAACAGCACCGGCCGGCCGGGCGTATCGCGCCTGCCAAGCTCAACGACCAGCCGTCGATGGAGCAGCGAGCGAATCACGTAGTCGGAGTCGACACCACGAACGCGCTCGACGTCACCCCGCGTGCATGGCTGCCGATAGGCCACCACCGCCAACGCCTCGAGCGCCGCCGGCGAGAGGCGCGCCTCCTCGCGTGCCGCGTAGGCCGCCAGCCGCGCCCCCACCTCGGGAGCGGTCACGAGCTGCCACGCGTCGTCATGGCGCTGGAGGCGGATGCCCCGCCCATCCTCGTCGAGGCGCTCGGCGAGCGACGAGAGGGCTGCCTCGGCCTGCAGACGCGGGACCCCGGCCAGCTCGCCGAGCTCCGTCGAGCTCAGCGGACGCTCGGCGATGAACAGCAGGGCCTCGTAGAAGACGTCCAGGTCGTCGGGCATGGCGGATTCGTTCATGCCGGGCGCTCCGGCACCGATTCGATGACGATCGGGCCGAAGAGATCGGCCTGCTCGGCGGTCACCTGCCGTCGTCGCACGAGCTCCAGGGTGGCGAGGAAGGTCACCGCCGCCTCCGTGCGCGAGCGGCAGCGGGCAAGGACCGATTGCAGCACGATCCGGCCACTGCGCGACAGCGCCTGGCGCAGCACACCGATCTGCTGGCCGATCGTGATCTCGCGGGCGACGATCTCCGGAGGTGGCGCCACGGGCTCGGGGATCGCGGCCAGCCGCTCGAGCGCCGAGACGAGCACGGAGACCGGCATCGGCTCGGTTGGCGCCTCCGGCAGGTCCGACTCGCGCGGCTCGCGCCGCATCAGCGGTGCGACGCCGTCCCGCTCGCCGAGCGAGACGGCTGCGTCGCGCAGGGCACGGTATTCGAGCAGGCGCCTCCGCAGCTCGTCCTCGTCGAGCTCATCGGCGCCGTCCGGCATCGGCGGGAGGGGCTCGGACGGCAGCATCCGCTTCGACTTGAGGTAGATGAGCTGCGCCGCGATTGCCACGAACTCGGACAGGTGGGCGGCGTCGACCGGATGCCTGGCCAGGTGCTCGACGTAGGCGTCGGCGACCTCGGCCAGCGGGACGGTCAGCACGTCGAGCTGCCGGGACTCGATCAGGTGGAGGAGCAGCTGGAGCGGGCCCTCGAAGACGGGCAGCGCCACGGTGAACTCGCCATCCCCGACCGGCACCGGGACGGCGACGCCGGGTTCGACCGCGATCGGCTGCATGCCGTCAGCCTGCGTCATCGGCCCTGGTCAGTGCCAGCAGAAGCGGCAGGTCCGCATGGTCGACCTCGCCGCGGATGAACGCGCCGACTCGCGGCGGGCAGCCGGCGTCCGCGGACAGCGCGGCGGACAACGGCTCGTGGTGCAGGTAGAGATGGAACGCGTGGCGCCACGACGACGGATCCGGGCTCGCCAGCCGTCGCAGGACCGATGGGGCGGCCGCCTCGAGCAGGACGCCGCCAACCCGATGCCAGAGCCGCATCCGGTGGCCCTTGGCGGCATCGTGGAGCAGGGCGGCGCCGAGCAGGTCGCGGTCGTCATGGCCGCCGCGCAGCAGCCGGCCGGCGACGTCGAGCCCATGGCGACGATCGGCGACCGGCATCGACGCGAACAGCGCAACGCCTGCCTTTGGCAGCACCCGGTGCACGAGCGCCTCCTCCTCCGGCTCCACGCGCGCCCGGATGTGCGCCACGAGCTGCCCGACCCTATGCACCGATCAGTGCCCGGGTGATCGGCGTGGCCATGCCCAGCAACGCGCGCAGCGGGCTGCCCGGCAGGAAGATCAGCAACAGCAGCACGATGATCCCGTACGGGGCGTAGCGCTGGATCATCACAGCCTGGCGTGGGGGCAGGTAGGCGAGGAGCACGTTGAAGCCATCGAGCGGCGGGATCGGAACCAGGTTGAAGATCGCGAGCAGGATGTTGAGCTGGACGATCAGCGCCACCAGGTTCAGGAAGAAGCCGCTCTCGACGCCGGCCAGCGTCATCACGCGGAAGATCACCGCGAAGGCGATCGCCACCACCACGTTCGCGATCGGGCCGGCGAAGGCAACCAGCGCCATCGACCGCCGCCCGCCACGCAGGGCCGCCGGGTTCACCATGACCGGCTTCGCCCAGCCGAACCCCGCGACCACCAGCATGAGCGCGCCGATCGGATCGATGTGGGCGATCGGGTTGAGGGTCAGGCGGCCCATCGCGCGGGGACGGTGGTCTCCGAGCTGGTCCGCCGTGAACGCGTGGCTGAACTCGTGGAAGGTCAGGCCGACGAGCAATGCCACGGCACCGGCGATCAGCCGCTCGATCGAGACATCCCCGAGTGGCATCTAGGCCAACCGCGGCAGCAGGTCACCGAGCAGGGTCACGAGGCTGGCGGCACCGATCTTCCCCACCTCGATCACCTCGTCGTGGGACGCACCGGTCTCGACGTCGTCGGTTGCCTTGTTGGTGATGAGGCTGAAACCGAGGACGCGCCGCTCCGCGTGCCGCGCGACGATCGTCTCGTGCGCGGTGCTCATGCCGACCGCATCGCCGCCGAGTGAACGCAGCATGCGCAGCTCGGCCCGCGTCTCGTAGGAGGGGCCGGAGAGCATGACGTACACGCCCTCACGCAGCGCCACGCCGGTCCGCTCCCCCGCCTCGAGCGCGGCGGCCCGAAACGCCGGGTCGTAGGCGTCGACCAGCGGCGGAAAGCGCGGCCCGAAGCGGTCAAGGTTCGGACCGATCAGCGGGTTGTCGCCGGAGAGGTTGATGTGGTCGGCGATCAGCATCACGTCACCCGGATCGAAGTCAGGGTTGAGCCCGCCGGCCGCGTTCGTGAGCAGCACCGTCTCGACTCCGAGCGCAAGCACAGCGCGTAGCAGGAGGGTCGACTGGCGCTGCGAGATGCCCTCGTACGGGTGGGCTCGCCCCAGCAGGAAGATCGCCGGAGTGCCGCGCACCGTCCCGGCGACCAGCTCGCCGGCATGGCCCTCGACCGAGGCGCCGGGCACGTTCGGGATGTCGCGATAGCTCAGCCGCAGGCGCGGCTCGGGGTCGAGGAGCTCCACCACGCCGCCGAGGCCCGAGCCGAGGACGGCGACGATCTGCGGCTTCGCCAGCGCCGGTTCCGGCGCGAGGTGGCGCGCCACCGCGTCGGTCGCCTCGGAGATACGCCGATCCAGCTCCGCGCCGTGGACGTCATCGGAGTGCACGTTCTGGGCGCTCACGCCCACCTACATACGCTCCAGCAGGTCGCGCTTCTTGGCCTCGTACTCCTCGGGGGTGATAAGCCCCTTGTCGCGCAGCCCGGCCAACCGCTCGAGCGTCGTGGCCAGGTCGTCGCCGGCATTCGCCGGAGCCGGCGCCGGCGTTGGTGGCGAGGCGGGAACGGGTGCAGGCGCATCATCTCCGTGGACCGCCACGCGGTCGGATCCGGCCCGCGGCGGCATCGGCTCGGCCGGACGCATCTCCGGCAGCGGCTCCGCCCGCTGGTAGCGAGGTCGGGCCAGCTCAGGCTGCTCGAGCATCTGCTTCTGGTCGAACATCGCCTTCTTGAACTCGACCGGGTCGGCGATCATCGGGAAGTCGGCGAGGTTGCTCCCGCCCGCCTCCTCGGCCGCGGTCAGGATGTCGAGCGTGCCGAAGCCGAAGATGCGGCCGAACATGCTCTGGTCAAGGCGCGCGTCGTTGATCTTCTCGAGGCTCGAGTCGGACACGCTCTTGTTGAGCACGCCCTCCGCCCGCATGACCCGTCGGGTCGTGATCAGCCACTCCTGGTTGCGCCAGTCCCACAGGACGAAGGCGATGCGTCCCACCGCGACGATGAGCGCCACGATCGACAGGATCGTCAGGATGCCATCGATCGTCTCGTTGCCGACCGGGAGCCTGCCCGTTCAGCCACAGGATGATGGCCAGGGCGACCACCGCCCCGATGATCCAGAGCCAGGTTCGGGCGATCACCGCGAACCAGTGCTGTCGGCTCTCGTAGACGACCTCTTCGCCACGGCTGAGGAGGTTCCGCGCGTAGCTCATCGGTTTCGTGCGCTCCGTTTCAAGCTCTCGGATGCGCCCGTGCGTAAACCTCGCGGACGCGCTCGCCGGTCAGGTGCGTGTAGAGCTGGGTGGTGCTGATGCTAGCATGGCCAAGGAGGGCCTGGACCACCCGGAGGTCGGCTCCGCCCTCGAGCAGATGGGTCGCAAAGCTGTGCCGAAACGTGTGCGGCGTCACGCGCTCGGTGACCCCCGCGACCTCCGTCCAGCGCTTCACCAGGTGCCACACCGCCTCCCTGCTCAACCGCTTCCCGCGCTGGCCGACGAACACCGCCGGGGTTGGCCTGCCGGCTGTCCATTCGCTCCGCGGGCCGATGCGGTACCGATGCAGCCGCTCCCGCGCCTCGTCGCCCATCGGCACCCGCCGCTCCTTGTTGCCCTTGCCGATGACGCGGACCTGCTGTCCGTCGAGATCCACGCGATCCGTGTCGAGCCCGACCAGCTCGCTGACACGCAGCCCGCAGCCGTAGAGCAGCTCCAGGATGGCGCGGTCGCGGATCGCGATCGGGTCGTCCGCGGGCGGCGCGTCGAGGATGCGCTCCACGTCCTCGGGTGCCAGCACGTCGGGCAGGTAGCTGCCGGGGCGGGGTGCGTCGACCAGGGCCGGCACGTCGCGGGTGGCGAGGCCCTCGCGCAACGCGAAGCCGTAGAAGCTGCGCACGGCCGCGCTCTTGCGAGCCTGCGTGCTGCCCCTGGCCCCCGCCCGTTGGAGACGTCGCACGAAATCGACGAGTGGCTTCGGGTCGTCACGCCAGCGGGTGCCTGCTCCCTCGGCGAACTGGGCGAGGTCATGGCGATAGGCCTTGATCGTCAGCGGCGACAACCCTCGTTCAACACGGAGCTCGACGAGGAAGGCGTCGATCGCATCGGTCAGTGCCGTGTCGGTCACCGTGCGGCGCGCAGGAGCGCCTCAGCCGCAGCGTGCGCCTCGTCTCCCGCGGCCTCGCCGCCGAGCATCGCCGCCAGCTCCCGGGCGCGCTCGTCGGCACCGAGCAGCCTGGCCTCGGTGGTGGTGCGGCCACCTGCCACCCGCTTGCCGACCACCACGTGGGCGTCGGCGTGCGCGGCCACCTGCGCGAGGTGCGTCACGCACAGCACCTGGTGGTAGCGGGCCAGCGCGCGCAGCCGCTCGCCGAGCGCCGATCCATGGCGGCCACCGACACCGGCGTCGATCTCGTCGAAGACGAGGAGCGGTGTCTCGTCGGCCGCCGCCAGGACGACCTTGAGGGCCAGCGAGAGGCGGCTTGCCTCGCCACCCGATGCGATCCGTGAGAGCGGACGCGGCGGCTCGCCGGGGTTCGGGGCGAACGTGAACGTCACGCGATCGGCACCGTGTGCGCCGATCTCGACCGGCTCGAGCGCAACGCCGAAGGCCCCGGCGCTGATCCCGAGCGGCGGCAGCTCGTCGTTGACCGCGGCCATCAGCCGATCCGCCGCCGCCCTGCGTGCCGCGGTCAGGTCGGTGGCCGCCTGCTCCAGCGCCGCCCGACGCTCCGCCTCCTCCTCCCGCAGCCGCTCGCGCGCACCCTCCTGGTTCTCGAGCGCCTCGAGCTCGGCGGCGGCAGCGGCGCCGAACGCGATCACCGCCTCGAGCGAGTCGCCGTACTTGCGCCGCAGGTCGTAGAGCAGTGCGAGCCGCTCCTCGGCCGCCGCGCGGCTGGCGGGGTCGAGCTCCACCGCGTCGGCCACCTGATTCGCGTCCCGCGCCAGCTCGGAGGCCTCGGCCGCCAGCCCGGCAGCCCGCTCGGCCAGTGCCGCGAACCGCTCGTCGTGCTGCGCGGCGGTCGACAGTCCGCGCTCGGCGGAGTTGAGGGCATCGGCGGCACCGCCATCGTCCCGCAGCGCCGCCACGGCCTCGGCCGCGGACCGGGCGATCGTCTCGGCGTGCTCGGCGGCTCGCAGCTGCGCCTCCAGCTCGGCGTCTTCGCCGGCACGCGGCGCCGCGGCGCCGATCTCGTCGGACCTGGTGTCGCAGCAGCTCAACCCGTCGCGCAAGCTCGTGCGCATCGGTCAACAGCTCGGCGGCCGCGGCCACCGTCGCCCGCCAGGCCCGGTGGCGATCGCCGACGGTCGCCAACTGGTCGAGATGGCCGCCGAACCCGTCGAGGAGCGCCAGCTGGCGCGCGGGCTCGAGCAGGCGCTGCTGGTCGTGCTGTCCGTGGATCTCGCCGAGCCGCGCACCCAGCCCCGCCAGGCCGCCGACGGTGACCGCGCGGTCGTTGACGCGAGCGACCGAGCGGCCGTCCGCACCAACCTCGCGCCGCACGATGACGCTGCCCTCCCCGGCCTCCACCACCTCGCGCATCGCGTCGTCGGCAGGTAGTTCGGGCGCGTCGAAGATTGCCTCGACGCGGGCTGCATCGGTCCCCGACCGGACCTGGTCGGTTGCCGCGCGCGCGCCGAGCGCCAGCGCGACCGCATCCACCACCAGCGACTTGCCTGCGCCGGTCTCGCCGGTCAGCACCGTGAATCCCTCGCCCAGGGAGAGGCGCACGGACTCGACAACCGCCAGGTTCTCGACCGTCAGCTCGCGCAGTCCCATCAGTACGGCAGCAGGCTGGCCTTGGTGCGCAGCAGGTCGTAGAAGGGGGTGGAACCGGCCGGCTCGAGGAGGCGGAACGGCTGTGGAAGTGCCCGTACCTCGACCTTGTCGCCCGGTCCCAGCTCGACGTCCCATTGGCCGTCGATGCTCACGATCGCGGGATCGGCCGCCTCCCGCAGGGTCAGCTGGACGACGTGGTCCTCGCCGGCGACCACGCTGTGCAGCGGCGACAGGTAGCTGGCGACCGGGGTGATGATCATGTTGCGCAGCCGCGGGTCCAGGATCGATCCGCCGGCGCTGAAGCTGTAGGCGGTCGATCCGGTCGGGGTTGCGACGACCACGGCATCGGCGACGTAGGTGGCCAGGTGGCTGCCGGAGACCTCCACCTCCAGGCGGATCATGCGGACGCGGCGGCCGCGAGCGACGACCACCTCGTTGAGGCAGGCATGGCGCTCGGCGACGCTGCCGTCGGGATGCACGATCGCTGCCTCGATTCGGAAGCGCTCCTCGATGCTGTAGTCCCCCGCCACGACCTGGTCGAGCGCCCGCTCCAGGTCCTCCGTCTCGACCTTGGCGAGGAAGCCGACCCGACCCAGGTTGATGCCCAGGGCCGGAACTCCGCTCTCGCCGATGGCGCTGGCGCTGCGCAGGAACGTGCCGTCACCGCCGAGCACGCAGACGAGATCGGTTCCCGCCGAGCAGCCGGCGTCGATGGCGGCGCGGTCCTCCGCCGGGGCGTCCCACGCCTCGACGCCGTGCGCCTGGCACCAGCCGTGTGCGCGATCGAGCACCGCGCGCGCCTCGGGGTTGTATGGGTTGAAGGCGAAGCCGATGCGTCGCAGCTCCATCAGGAGCGGTCCGCCGGGCCCCGGCCCTCGATCGTCCGGGCCAACGCGTCGATCCGCTCGCCGAGCGCCGCGATCTCACTCCCCAGGTCCTGCGGACCGGCGCGCTCGCGGACGGCGGCGTACGACCGGTCGAGCCCGGCCGCGATCAGCGCGCGCATGAGGCTTGAGGGCGATACACCGCGCGCCCGGGCCGCCACCTCGACGCGCTCGAGGAGGGCGTCGGGCATCCGCAGGCTCACGATCTGCCGCATCGTGTCGGGGCCCGGCTCGTGGACCGGCGGCTCGACCACCTCGAGCCCCTCGAAGCCGATGCCGAGCTGCTCCGCATCGCTGGGGCCGCGCGTCGACCTGCGTTTCATCGAGCGCATCGTAGTACGCGTGTGCTACGCGCCGTGGACGGCCTCGACGCTGCTCTGTGCGAAGCCGTCCGGTTCCGCGGCCTCGAGTCGCAGGTCCACCAGGAACTCGACGTTGCCGTCGCCGCCGGTGATCGGCGAGCGAACCACGCGATGGGCATGCAGGCCGGCCGGCGCGGCGTCGCGCGCCAGGTCGCGCAGGACGCGCTCCCACGTCCGCTGGATCGCGCACCACGCCTCCGCGCGGGACGTCGTCACGACCGGCCTCGAACTGTGGCTTGACCAGGGCAACCACCCGGCCGCCATCCGCAAGGAGATGCCGCACCGCGGGCAGCACCAGGCGCAGGCCGATGAAGCTGAGGTCGAGGGTCGCGAGGCCGATCGGCTCGGGGAGGGTGGTCAGGTCACGCAGGTTCGTGCGCTCCATGCTCACGACCCGCGGGTCACGGCGCAGCCGATCGATGAGCTGCGCCCGCCCGACATCCACCGCGTACACGATCCGCGCTCCGCGGCTCAGCAGGACATCGGTGAAGCCGCCGGTCGAGGCCCCCGCATCGAGGCATGCCATGCCGGTCGGATCGATCCCGAAGACATCCAGCGCGTGCTCCAGCTTGGCGCCGGCGCGGCTCGCCCAGCGGGGCTTGTCGACCAGCGAGACCGACGCGTCGGCTCCGACCAGCTGCCCCGGTTTGAGCGAGCGTGTGCCGGCTCCCTCGAGCTCGACGTCGCCGGCCAGGATCAGCGCCTGTGCCTCGGCCCGGGAGCGCGCCAATCCCCGCTCGGTGAGCAGCTGGTCGAGGCGGATGCGGGTCACCGCACGATGGTAGGACGACCGTGGACGCGCAACGACCCGGCGGCGCGTGCCGCCGAGTGGCTGAACGCTAGGCGGCCGTGACCCGCGGGCGACGCTTCGGCGCAACCTCCGCAACGCCGAGCGCCTCGCGCACCTGGGCGAGGATGCCGGGCACATCGATCCGCTGCTGGCGCCGCAGGTCCTCGACCGCGCCGTGGTGAACGAAGCCGTCGGCCAGCGCAACCTTGTGGACCGGCACACGAATGCCGGCCCGGTTGAGCGCGTCGAGCACGCCGTCTCCGAAGCCACCCATTGCTGCGGACTCCTCGGCGGTGACGACCAGCCGCTTGCCGGCGGCGTGCTCGCCGATGAGCGACTCGTCGAGCGGCTTTGCCCAGCGCGCGTTGATGACGGTGGCGGCCAGACCGTCGGTCTCGAGCTCGGCCGCAACGGCGAGCAGGCGCTGGACGATCGGCCCGAAGCCGACCAGCAGGAGGTCGTCGCCGCTGCGCAGCACCTCCGCGCGCCCGATCTCGAGGGAGGCTCCCTGGCGGTCGGGCAGGTCCTCGCCCGCGTCCCGCGGATAGAGCAGCGCCATCGGTCCGTCGTGCCCGAGCGCGGTGACGACGAGGTCGCGCAGCTCCTGCTCGTCCTTCGGCGAACCGATCGCCAGGTTGGGAAGCGAGCGCATGCCGGGGAGCATGAACATGCCCTGGTGGCTGGTGCCGTCCTCGCCGACCAGGCCGGATCGGTCGAGGCCCAGCAGGACCGGCACGCCGTTCTGGCAGACGTCGTGGACGAGTCCGTCGTAGGCGCGCTGGCTGAAGGTCGAGTAGAGGGCGACGACCGGGCGCATGCCGGCCAGCGCCAGGCCGGCCGCCATCGTCACCGCGTGCGGCTCCGCGATGCCGACGTCGTGGAATCGCGCCGGGAAGTGCTCGGCGAAGCGGGAGAGGCCGGTGCCGGTCGGCATTCCCGGCCGTGATGGCGGTGATGCGGTCATCGGTCTCGCCGAGCCGAACCAGCTCCTCGACGAAGGTCTGGGTGTAGGTCTTCGGCTTGCGCGTCGGCTTGCCCTCTGCCGGCAGTGGCTCCTCGGTCGGATCGATGAGGCCCAGGTCGATCGGCGGCAGGCTGGCGCCATGGAAGCTCATCGAGTCCGCCTCGGCGGGCGCGTAGCCCTTGCCCTTGACGGTCTTGACGTGGACCAGGACCGGTGCGCGCAGACGGAAGGCGGCCTCGAACGCATGCTCCAGCTCGTCGAGGTTGTGGCCGTCGAGGACGCCGATGTAGGTGATCCCGATGTCCTCGAAGAACCCGACCTTGGCCCAGCTGCGCTTGAAGCCCTCCTTCGCCCAGGCGAGCAGCTGGAATGCAGGCTTGCCGATGAGCGGGATGCGCGGCAGCGCTCGCTGGGTGGCCGACTTCGTCTCCTGGTAGGCCCGCGACAGGCGCATCTTGTTGAGGCGGGTCGAGAGCCCGCCGACCGATGGGCTGATGCTCATCTCGTTGTCGTTCAGGACGATCAGCAGCGGGTGCTTGGTGTGGCCGAGGTGGTTGAGCGCCTCCATCGTCAGTCCCGAGCCGACCGCCGCATCGCCGACGCAGACGGCAATCCGCTGCCGGCGCGCCGGATCGGTCCGAGCACGAACGTCGCGAGCGGCCGCCAGGCCGACGCCGATGCTGACGCCGGTCCCGGCGTGGCCGCCGTCGAAGACGTCGTGCTCGCTCTCGGAGCGTCGCGGGAAGCCGCCGATGCCGCCGATCTGGCGCAGCGTGTCGAACCGATCCCATCGGTTGGTCAGGAGCTTGTGCGCGTAGGCCTGGTGGCCGGTGTCCCACACGATGCGATCCCGCGGGGAGTCCATCACCCGATGCAGCGCGAGCGTGATCTCGACGGCGCCCAGCGAGCTGGCAAGGTGTCCGCCGGTCTGCTGAACGGTGCGGATCATCTTTTCGCGCAGCTCCGCGGCCAGGGTCTCCAGCTGCTTCGCCGTCAGGTCGCGCAGCTGCGACGGCTCATGGATCGTCTCGAGCAGCGTCAAGGAAATCGTGTCCTCCTGAGGTCGCAGGCGAGTATAGGTCTGAATGGTCGGGCACGCCCCCCGGCGTCCTGCTCAGACGAGCGGCTTCTCGAATACGTGACTGCGCTTGATCTCGCGGTAGCCGAGCCGCTCGTAGAACCGATGCGCGCGCTCGCGCGTGCTCCTGGAGCGGACGATGATCGCGGTCGCGCCCCGATCACGGGCCCATGTCTCCGCGGCGTCGACCAGCTCCTGCCCGATGCCGGCGGATCGGGCCGGCTCGTCGACCACGAGGCCGTTGATGACATGCGACGGCGCCGGACTCCAGGAGCGCCAGCCGGGCGACGTGGATCCAGCCGATGACGCCGTCGGCGTCGTCGACCGCGACCAGCACCAGGTCGTCCTGCCGGGTCCGCACGTCGGCAAGGCGTCGAGCCATCTCATCGGTCCCCACCGGGTAGCCGAGCTGGGTGGTCAGCGCCGCCACCCGCGCAGCGTCGGCGTCCCGCATCGGCCTGATGCGGGTCACTGCCCTTCGGCGGGCTCTGGCTCGGCTCCGACGACGCCGCGGCGACCGAGCTCGGTGATGGTCAGCTCGGCCTCGCGCAGCCGCGTCTCGCAGGCGGCATGGAGCCGCAGGCCCTGCTTGTAGAGCTTGATGCTCTCCTCGAGACCCGCGTTGCCGCCCTCCAGGCGCTGGACGGTCTGCTGCAGCGCCACGACGAGCTCGTCGAACGGCCGGCGGGCGAGCTCCTCGTCGGTGAGGACGTCGAGCCTGGCGTCGTCGATCATGAGAAGAGCTCCTCGGTGCCGTCGGCGCGGGTGCGCTCGACGCGGGTGTCAACGGTACCGCGCGCCACCGTCACCTGGAGCGGCTGACCTGCCGCCACCTCGGTGGCGTCACGCAGGATCCGGCCGTCGGCGGTGCGCGCGACGGCGTAGCCGCGCTCCAGGGTGGCCGCCGGCGAGAGGGTGCGCAGCGCGGCGTGCGCGGATTCGACGCAGCATGCGGCGCCGGGCCAGCCGCTCGTCGAGCGCGCGCGTCCCGCGATCGAGCAGGTCTGACGCGCGCTGGCGGGCGGCGTCGATGTCGGGCGCCAGCCCGACGAGCGCGCGCCGCTCGGCGTCGAGGAACGTGCGACGCTCGGTGGCGCGGCCGAGCAGCGCTGCCGTGGCCCGGTCCCGGAGGCGGACGAGCACGGTGGCCAGCTGCGTCGCGTCCGGCGTCGCCAGCTCGGCGGCGGCGCTCGGCGTGGGAGCGCGCAGGTCGGCGGCGAAGTCGGCGAGCGTCACGTCCGACTCGTGCCCGACCCCGACGATGATCGGCACCGGCGCCTCCGCCACCGCCCGCACGACGCGCTCGTCGTTGAAGCTCCACAGGTCCTCGAGCGAGCCGCCGCCGCGGGCGAGGATGATGGTGTCGAGGTCACGCTGCGCATACAGCCGCTGGAGGGCGCGCACGATGGCCGGCGCGGCCGTCACGCCCTGCACCACGCTCGGCGACAGGATCAGCTCGACGAGCGGATAGCGACGCCGCAGCACGTTGTTGATGTCGCGCCAGACGGCCCCGACCGGCGAGGTGACGACGCCGATCCGTCGCGGCCAGCGCGGGATCGGGCGCTTGCGGGCGTCCTCGAAGAGGCCCGCGGCGGCGAGCTCGCGGCGGAGCGCCTCGTACCGAGCGTGCAGGTCTCCGGCGCCGGCGGCGGTGATCGAGTCGACGTAGAGCTGGTAGACGCCCTGCGGCTCGTAGGCGCGTACGCGGCCGTGGATGATGACGTTCATCCCGTGCGCGGGCCGCATGCCGGCGCGCTCCAGCTCCTCGCGGAAGAGCGCGGCGCGGACCTGGCTCGTCGCGTCCTTGAGGGTGAAGAAGCAGTGGCCGGACGGCGGGAACGACGGCTGGCTGACCTCACCCTCGACCCACACGTCGGCGAGGATGCTGTCGCTGTCGAGCAGCGAGCGCACGCGCCGGTTGAGGTCGGTGACGCGCAGGATGCGCGGCGTCGCGCGGGGTGGCGCCGGCGCGGCTTCCGGGGGTGGCGGCTCCTCTTCCTCTTCGAGTGGCCGGTCCCACAACGATGGCTGGTCGGCCACGGCTACTGGATCCGGGTGACGTACTCGCCGGTCCGGGTGTCGATGCGCAGCACGTCGCCCTCGTTCACGAAGAGCGGCACCGAGACGACGAGCCCGGTCTCGAGGGTGGCCTGCTTCTTGGCGCCGGTCGCCGTGTCCCCGGCGAAGCCGGGATCGGTCTGGGCGACCCGCAGGTCGACGGTGAGCGGCAGATCGACCCCGAGCACCTCGCCTTCGTAGGTGCTCACGAAGACGTCCGTGTTCTCGAGCAGGTACTTCGCGTCGTCGCCGAGCATCGGGCCGCGGATGGCGAACTGGTCGTACGACTCGGTGTCCATGAAGTGGTACGCGTCGCCATCGGAGTACAGGTACTGCGCCTTGCGCTGCTCGACCCGCGCACGCGGCCAGCGCGTGCCGGCCTGGAAGGTCCGCTCCACGATGTCGCCCTTGCGCACGTTCTGGAGCTTCATCCGAACCTGTGCCGAGCCGCGGGCCATCTTGATGTGCGTCCAGTCGAGGACCTTCAGGAGCTGCCCGTCGAGCTCGATGATGACGCCCTTCTTGACGTCGCCGGTGCTGATCAATCGTTGCTCCTGCTGATGGACCGATGCGGTCGGCGCTCAGGATAGCGCGGCAGCCAGGGTTGACCGGTGGAGCCGCGAGTGGTCCAGATTCACACCAGGTAACCAATAGGCGGCTGCATGCCGCTTTGAAGCGTCCGAATTCACACCCGGCGTGAGTCTGGACCGTTCAGCGGTCTACGACCATGCGTAACGCACGGCTCATGTGAATCTGGACGGTTGGCCGATTCTCAGCCGATGACGAGCGGCTCGCGCGGCGAGGTCGTCAGCAGCCGCGGCCCCGATGCCTCCAGCGCCACGATGTCCTCGATCCGGATGCCGGTCACGCCGGGCAGGTAGATCCCCGGCTCGACGCTGAAGACCATGCCGGCCTCGAGGGTGAAGGCCTCGGACTTGCGCAGCCGTGGCGGCTCGTGCGTCTCGAGCCCGATCCCGTGCCCGAGCCCGTGCCCGTACGGCTCGACGCCCTCGGCCTCGATCCGGCGACGCGCGATCGCGTCGAGCTCCTGGCCGTTGACGCCGACGGTGATCGCGTCGATCGCCGCCTGCTGCGCCTCGCGCACGGCATCGTGGTAGCGGCGGATCTGGTCGGGGACGTCACCGACGAAGAGGGTGCGCGTCATGTCGGACCGATACCCGTCGACGGCGCAGCCGAAGTCGATGAGCAGCACGTTGCCGGGCTCGATGCGCGCGTCCGACGGCCGGCCGTGCGGCATCGCGGCGCGCGGGCCGGCGAGAACGATCGACTCGAAGGCGAGGCCCTCCGCGCCGTTCACCCGGAACCAGCGCTCCAGCTCGAGCGCGACCTCCCGCTCCGTCATGCCCAGACGGACGAAGTCGACGAGGTGGGCGAAGCAGCGCATCGGTCAGTGCGCAGGCCCGGCCGATGGCGTCGACCTCCTCGGCGGTCTTCAGGATCCGCAGCGGGACGAGCTCGTCGTCGATCGCGTGGAGCTCGACGCCGGGCGCCGCCTCCGCCAGCGCAGCCCAGTCGGCGTGGGTGACAACGGCCGCCTCCATGCCCAGCGACTCGATCTCGTGACGCAGCAGGAGCGGCGGAAGCTCGTCCTGGATCGGCCCGGAGGTCGCGACGATCTCCCAACCCGGTGCCTCGTTCGCCGCCTGCTCGGTGTAGCGGGAGTCGGCGAGGATCAGGCTTGCGTCGCGGGTGACGAGGAGGGTGCCGGCGAAGCCCGAGGTCGGACCTTCCGCGTCGCCGAGCCGGAACCCGCTGAAGTAGCGCTTGTTCGCCGCCCGCGAGATGAGCACGGCGTCGAGCGCGCGCTCGTCGAGAAGCGAGCGCAGCGCCGCCAGGCGCGCATCGGTCACTGGCCCGCGCACTCCTGGTTGGCCCGCGCGATGTTGGCGTTGTGCTCGTCCAGGGTGGCAGCGAAGTAGTGCGACCCGTCCCGGACGCCGTCCGGGCAGCCGGCCACGAAGAACAGGAAGCCGTTGTCGAGCGGCGCCGTCCCGACGGCCTCGATCGACCCGATCCGCGGAGCGGCGATCGGCATCGGGGGCAGGCCCGCCTGCGTGTAGGTCTGGAAGCCCAGGAGGACCTCCTCGAGGGCAACGTCACCGCCACCAACCTGGAGCTGTGGCCACCAATCGACCGAGCCCCAGTCGTCGACGGGCAGGAACGAGCCCTCGGTGTTCGCGAGCATCGGATGTCCCGCCGGACGCAGCTGGCCGGTGGTCAGCCCGTACTGGAGCGTGGGATCGGCGTTGAGCAGTCCGTTGGTCTGGCCGTTGTCCGGATTGAGGAAGCGGTTGATGTAGACCGCCGCGATGAGCGGTCGCTCCTCGTCGATCACGGCCTCGCGCTCGACGATGCTGGCGATGATCACGGCCTGGTCGATGGTCAGGCCCTTGGCAGCGATCGCCTGACGGGTCTCGGGCGTGAGCTTCGTTCCGAACTCGGTCAGCAGCCGCTCGACCACCTTTCGGGGCGACGCTTCCACGCCGCTCATCTGGTACTCCAGGGTTTCCGGAGGGATGTATCCCTCGAGCGAGCGTCCGGCCGGCAGGTCATTGAGGAAGTCGAACTGGTTGAGCAGGTCGGCAGGCGGCGCCTGGAGGATGGCCGCGAACTCCTCGAGATTCGTGGTCATCTCGCTCACGCCGAACGCCGCCACCACTTCCTCGAGCCGCAGTCCTTCGCGAAGGGTGACGCTGGTGGTCGGTCCGAACGGCACGCCCTGCAGTGCGGCGACGATCTCCGAGGGACGAAGTGTCGGTGACAGGTCGTAGGTGCCGAAGGCCAGCGTCCCCTCGCGTCCGGCGGAGATGACCGCGTACTGGAAGGCGATCTGGCTGCTGATCAGCCCCTCGTCGAAGAGCAGCTGCCCGATCGACGTATCCGTCGCTCCCTGCTCGACGATCACGGTCACACGACGCTGCTCTTCGCTGGCCGGGGCGTCCTCGAGCACCTCTGGCCGGTACCAGCGCACGAAGTCCTGCACCAGGCCGTGCTCGATGGCGCCCGGGTTCTCCTCGACCCAGGCCATCACGCGCGGCGCGAAGAACACGTTGAAGCCGATCACGATCAGGGCGATCAGGAGGGCGATCGAGCCGGCGATCCATGCCACCAGCAGCAGCGGCTGGACCCGGCGTCGGCGACGCATCGGCCCCTCCCGCTGCTCGCGGAGCTGGCGGATGCGCGCGTTGCGGCGGTCCTCGTACTCGCCCATGGGCGCGGGACGTCGGCTCATTCGGTCTCCTCAGGGGGACCCGTCCGGCGACGGGCGTCCAGATATTGTTGCAGGATCAGGCGGGCCGCTGTCGAATCAAGCTCGCCGCTCTCTCGTCGCGGACGCCTGCCGGCATCGGCAAGCCGCTCCCCCGCCTCCCACGAGCTGAGACGCTCGTCCTCGTACGCAATCCGCATGCCGCGAGCGACCAACCGCTCGCCGAACGACCTGGCGGCCGCCGCCTGGTCGCCCTCGGTCCCGTCCATGTTCAGTGGCAGCCCGATGACGATGAGCTCGGCCGACTCCGCATCGGCCAGGGCCTCGATCGCCACGAGGTCGACCTCGACGTTGCGGCGGAGGATGGCGGCGCGCGCGAAGGCCATCGACGTCTCGGTATCGCCGATCGCCACACCGATGCGCCTGCTGCCGTGATCGATGCCGATGAACCTCGTCACGATGCCGGCGGCACGCTCGAGGAAGGTGGCGGCGTGGCATCGCCCTCGCCGGCGATCACCACCTCGATCCGCCATTCCAGGCCCGGCACCGAGGCGACCCACCCCGGCCACAGGTCCACGGTCGCGTCGCCGAAGTCGGCAAGGGCGGCGCGGGCCTCGTCGGCCGACAGGCCCCGCACGCGCGAGACCACCTCGTCGCGATCGACGGCCGGCGTCGACAGGCCGATGACGCTCACCGCAACGACGAGGGCGTCGCCGTCGCGGCGCACCTCACCGAGGGTCACCTCCGACGCCGACGGCAGCAGCTCGTGGCCCGGAGGAAGCACCTCGGCGTTCGCGAGCAATCGGTCGACCGCAAGGGCGATCACCTCGTCCCGATCGACCGACAGGCGGTCGTAGGCGAGCGCCCCGCTGATCTCCGCCGATGCCTGGTCGCGTGTCCCGACCAACCCGTCGAGGCCCTCGATCACCGGCTCGGGCTGTTCGGCCGGATCGGCGAAGATCGTGCCGCCGGAGACGTCGATCGCATCCGCCACCGCGTCGTCGAGCGCCTGGTTGAGCGCGGCGAGCGCCGCGTCGACATCCGCCTGGGTGATCTCGGGACCGATGTCGTCGACGCCGCCTGCCGTCGGCTCGGGGTTGATCACCAGGCGCTCCGGGTTGTTCGGGAAGCCGCGGAGCCGTGCCGCGACGCCCTGGCTGAGGATCGTGTCGATCGCCTCGGCTGGCACGTTCGCGTTCGGGCCGACCGCGGAGGCGGCGATCGCCGCCGCTCCCTCGCCGGCCCGGATCCGGCCGTCAGCGGTGAGCGTCCCCGCCGGGACGACGATGTCCTCGGTCGTGCCGAAGCGCCTGATCGCCCGCGGCCACCAGCGTCCCGGCATCGACCGCGACGTTGAACGAGTTGAAGTTGAAGAAGACGACCGCCCCGGTCGCCGCGGCCTGGATCGGATAGGTGCCGGTCGCCGTCACCGGGGCGCTGGCGTCCACCGTCCCGGTCTCGCGGACCGGATCCGGGATCGGGACCTCGTCGGGGATCGGGCCGAGCCGTTCGGTCGCGGGCACGATCGTGATGGTCGCTGCCGGCAGGACGGTCGCTCCGAGCACGCCCGCCGCGACGAGGAGCACCACCAGGGCGCCCACCACCATCGCCGTCGGGATGGTGCGTCGCGGCGAGCGTTGGGATCGGGTCCGGGTTCGGCCCGGTGCCACTGGGCGCGGTGCCACCGTCACCGCGCGCGTCTCGGTGTCGGAGGTGGCCTGGACCGGCGCGGCGGCGGCGGCCAGCGCGACGGTCTGGGTGGCCTCGGATGCGTCGGACGCCGCGCCGCGGATGACGTTGATCGAGGCGCGCCGCGCCTGCGCCTCGGCCGGCGCGGGAACCGCGTTTCGGGCGTCCTCCGCCGACGCGTACGCTTCGAGACCGGCTTCCGCGGCCAGCGAACGGGTCAGCGCATCGCCGACCACGGCAACGCGGCGGCCTGCCTCCTCCCCGACCCGGGCCAGCAGGCGAAGGGCGACCACGCTCGACGTCGCGCGAGACCGTCCGGGCACGACGAGCACCACCTGGGACGCATCGGTCTCGCGCACGCGGCGGGCGACCGAGGTCACCTCGTCATCGGCCTCCAGGTAGAGGAGCGTCGTCTCCTCGCTCACAGCGCCATCTCGCGCACCACGCCACGCATCGCCCGGTCGACGACCGACGCGCCCGCGTCGAGGATGAGCGCCTGGTGGGCCAGCGCCATGGGCGTCACGTCCTGCCGCGTGCCGAGGCTGCCCGTTGCGTCGCGCAGGCCGATGACCTCGTCCGGCGCGAGCGCTCGCACCTTCGGCCGTCGCGCGAACGGCAACCTGTTCCACCACCCGTCCTCGTCGAGCACGGCGCGCACCTGCGGGAGATCGGCGCCCCCGCCGCAGAGGAGGACGCGTCCTGGCAGGAGCTCGCCGCCGGCCAGGTCGCCGATCATGAGCTCCACGCCCGAGCGCCAGATCCGCGCGTCCTCGAGGAGGGCATCGGCGACGACCGGATCGTGTTCGGTCCCGATCGCCAGCTTCGCCGTCTCGGCCTCGGCGAACGAGACGCCGAGGCGCTCCGCCAGGCCCTTGGTGAAGGCGCGCCCGCCGAGGGCCAGCATCTTGGTGCCGGCGATCCCTCCGCCGCGGACGAGCGCCACGTCGGTCGTCCCGCCGCCGATGTCGATGAACACGGCGCCGGCGTCGCCGAGCTCGCCCGGGTCCAGGCAGGTGGCGACCGCATACGGCTCGGCGATCACGCCCAACAGCTCGAGGCCGAGGGCATCGGCGACCGACTGGAGCGCCCCGAGGTGGACCATCGGCGCGAAGGCGTTGAAGAGGTGGAGCTCGACCTGTGCGCCGGTAAAGCCGATCGGATTGCTGACCGGGTAGCCGTCGATCGCCATCTCGACGATCGCCGCGTGCACCAGCCGGACATCGAGCCGGTCAACCCCGGACTCCCACCGGATCCGCTCCTCGGCCTCCCGCAGGGCAAGCTCCTGCGCGCGGGTGACGATGCGGTCGAGCTCTGGCTCGCCGAGCTGTGCGCGCGGGTCATCGCGGCGCATGGTGAGTGTGCTGGTCGAGCCCTTGACCAGCTCCCCGGCGATGCCGATCACGGCCGCCGTCGGCCGGCGGCCGGCCATCGAGCTCGCCTCGTCCATGGCGACGCGGCAGTTGGCCACCACCGCGTCGATGTCGCTCACCGTGCCGGACTGCATGTGGGCCAGGCCCTGTCGCTGCCGCCCGACGCCGTGCACCACGCCGAGCAGGCGGCCTTCCGCGTCCTGCTCGACCGAAAGGACGAGCGCCTTGGCGAACTCGGTCCCGATGTCGAGCGCGGCGATCGCCGGAGCTCGACCCGAGCGTGCCGCAATTCGAAGCCGGTCCGCGACGCGACCCCAGAGCTGCTGCACGACGGTCACGTTCCGGGCGTTCAGGCCGTCTCGATTCGCTGGAGCGCCTCGAGCGCCAGCCGAGCCGCTTCCCGCATGGCGTCGTCGAGGCGCGAGGCGTCCCGGCCGCCGGCCTGGGCGAGGTCCGCGCGACCGCCACCGCCGCCGCCGATGATCGGCGCCGCCTGTCGCACCACGGCTCCGGCATCGAATCCCTCCGAGGCGAGGTCGCTGCTCGCCGCGACCAGGATCGACGGCTTGCCGTCCGCAGCTCCGCCCGAGACGAGCACGAACCGGCCGGTCATGCCGCGCAGGTCGTCGGCCAGGCCGCGCAACGCGGTCGCATCGGCGTCAGGGTAGGACTGCACGACGACCTTCGCGTTTCCGGCCTGCTGGGCCCCATGCAGGGCCGCGGCCGCATCGAGCCGCGCGCCGGCAGCCGCTCGCGGCGCCCTTGCCGCCTTCTCGGCATCGCGCAGTCGCGCCAGGAGCGCCTCGACCCGCTGCGGGACGTTCTCCTCGCGCTCCCCGAGCAGCTGCGCGGTGGAGCGCAGCGCCTCGAGCCGCGTGCCGACCAGCTCGGCTGCCGCTTCGCCGGTGACCGCCTCGATCCGCCGCAGCCCGGCACCGATGCTCGATTCGCCGGTAATGACGAACTGGCCGATCTCGCCGGTGGATGCGACGTGCGTGCCGCCGCACAGCTCCTTCGAGTAGCCCTCGACCTGCACGACCCGAACCGACTCGGGCAGGTACTTCTCGCCGAAGAACATGTCGGCCCCGATCTCCTGGGCTTCCTCCAGCTTCATCAACTCCGGGTGGACCGGAGCGTTGCGGCGAACCTGGGCATTCACCCGCCGCTCGACCTCGCGCAGGGCCTCGCGCGGCGTGGCCGACTGGGCGGGGAAGTCGAATCGAAGGCCATCCGGGCCGACCCATGACCCAGCCTGCTTCGCCTGCTCGCCGAGCACGTCGCGCAGGGCCCGATGCAGCAGGTGGGTGCCGGTGTGGTTGCGCGCCGCGCCCATGCGCCGACCCTCGTCGACTTCGCCACGCACCAGGTCACCGATCGCCAGCTCGCCGGTGAGCTCGCCGAGGTGCACGATCGCCTCCCCGGAGCGCTGCGTGTCATCGACCCGCAGACGCCCGGCGGGACCAATCAGCTCGCCGCGGTCCCCGATCTGCCCGCCGCCCTCTGCGTAGAACGGCGTGCGATCGAGGACGACGCCGGTCGGTTCCCCCGGCACGAGCGCCAGCACCTTCAGGCCCTCGGCAGCGGTGACATTCGGATAGCCGATGAATTCGCTGGGCGTGCCCGAGATCTCGGCGCCGGCCGCGAACGAGCCCCGCTTCTCGCCGCGGGATCGCTCCCGCTGCTCGTGCATGGCCGCGTCGAAGCCAGCGCGATCCACGTCGATCCCGCGTTCGGCAGCCATCTCGATCGTCAGGTCGATCGGGAAGCCGAACGTGTCGTGCAGCCGGAACGCATCGGCCCCGCTGATCGGGCCGCCGGCGCCGACCAGCTCCTCCAGCCGCGCGCTGCCGGCCTCGAGGGTGCGCGCGAACTTCTCCTCTTCGGCCTCGATGGCGTCGAGCACTTCGTCGCGCCGCTCCGCGAGGGACGGGTAAGCCTCGCCCATGATGTCGATCACGACCGACGCGGTCTCGCGCAGGAATGGCTTCGCGATGCCGAGCAGCCGGCCGTGGCGCACGGCGCGGCGCATGATGCGTCGCAGGACGTAGCCGGGGCCCTCGTTCGACGGCGTCACGCCCTCGGCCAGCAGGAAGGTCATGGCGCGCGAGTGATCGGCCACCACCTGGTAGCTGAACCGCTCGCTCTCGACCGTCTCGGGGTCGTGGCCGATGAACTCCGCCAGCCGCTCGATGATCGGCGCGAACAGGTCGGTCCGGTAGTTCGAGTCGACGCCCTGGATGGCTGAGGTCAGGCGCTCGAGGCCGGTGCCGGTATCGACGCTCTTGAACGGGAGGGGTGAGAGGGTCCCGTCCGCCGCGCGGTCGAACTGCATGAAGACCAGGTTGCCGACCTCCAGCCAGCGCGGGCAGTGCTCGGAGTGATCGGGGATGCACTCCGGCCCCTCCGAGAGCTCTGCGCCCCGGTCGTAGTGCAGCTCGCTGCACGGCCCGCACGGGCCGGTCTCGCCCATGCTCCAGAAGTTCTTCTCGTCGCCGACGGCGATGTTGCCCCAGCGCACGAGACGCTCCGGGCGGCAGCCCGATCTCATCGGTCCAGATGGCGGCCGCCTCGTCGTCATCGGTGTAGACGGTTGCGGCCAGCTTGTCTGCCGGGATGCCGAACTCGGTGGTCAACAGCTCCCAGTGCCAGTGGATCGCCTCGCGCTTGAAGTAGTCGCCGAAGCTCCAGTTGCCGAGCATCTCGAACAGCGTGTTGTGACGGGGCGTGCGCCCGACCTCCTCGAAGTCGTTGTGCTTGCCCGCCACGCGGAGGCACGGCTGGGCATCCACGGCGCGGACGTAGTCGCGCTTCTCCTCGCCGGTCAGCACGCGCTTGAAGGGCGCCATCCCGGAGTTCACGAACAGCAGGGTCGGGTCGTTCCGAGCGAGCAGCGGCGCCGGGGGCACGCGCGTGTGCCCTCGCTCCTCGAAGAAGCGCTGGAAGCGCTCTCGGATCTCGGCCGCGCTCATCGGCTGCATCGGTTCATCCTTCGTTCCACGACGAGAGCCGGCGACCCACCGGCTCTCGTGTGCGTGAACAACGGTCGTCGTGGTCAGGTCGGCGTCAGGAGGCGGCGCCCTCGGGCTGTGTGCCGGCGGCCACGTCGTAGTCGGTGACCATCTCGGCGCGAGCCTGCTCGGCGGCCGCGCGGCCCTCGTTCACCGCGTCGCCGATCTCGGCCTTCTTGGTCTCGACGAAGTCGTTGACCTGCTCTCGCAGCTCCTCGCCGGTCTGCGGGGCCAGGATCAGACCGAGCGCGGCACCGATGAGCCCGCCGATCACCACGCCGGCCAGGAAGCTGCCGAATCCGGAGTCTTTCATGAGTGCGAAGGGTCCTCTCGCGTTTCCCACGATTCTACCGGCGTGGCCTCCTGCCGTCGCGGACCGGCGGTGATCTGGACGGTGTCGAGGCTGAGCTGGAGGCTGTTCATGATGTCGCTCAGCCGATCGAGCTTGACCGCGACGTCCTCGCTCAGCACCTCCACGTTGCTCGTCAGCTCGCGGGCATGGGTCAGGATCGGCCGCAGCTCGGTATCCGCCGTCAAGGTCAGTCGTCGGAGGTCGGCCGTCAGCGCACGCGACTCCCTGATCAGCGGGGTCGTCTGCCACGCCAGATAGACGAGCGCACCGCCGGCGGCCAGCACCCCGAGCCCGGCACCGATGTTGAAGATGGCCAGGGCAAGATCCATCGCGCGACTCTACGCCCGCGAGCGCACCGGGATTCGACGGTGCTCGCCCGAACGGCCCCAATTGCTCACTGGGCCTCAATGCCGTTATGCACGCACGCCGGTATCCGGCCACTGAGCCTCGTATGCGGCCCCATGTGATCGTGTCGGTGCCCAATGCCGACCGTGCGACGGTCCAAAGCACGCCGGTGAGCATTAGCGCGATCACGCCCATGAGCGTCCGGATTCGCCTGGTGTGCATCGAGCTGAACGGCAGCTCGGCTCCGAACGCACGCCTCATGTGAATCTGGACGGTTCATCAGTCCTCGATCCGGATTGGGCCGAGCGCGCCGAGCAGGGCCACGGCCAGCATCAGCAGCTGCGCCGCAACCGAGGCGGCCAGGACGTGCATGTCGCCGACGCGAAGCAGCTCGAGCCCCGTTCGCTCACCCAGCTGGTCGCCGATGATCACGCCCACGACGGCGGCCACGGCCAGCGCAAGGACCGACTTCCCCCATCGGCCGCGGATGGCGATGAAGACCAGGAGGTTGATGAGCGCCAGCATCGGCACCCAGATCAGCCACGGCGGCATCGGCAGCTAACCGTCGGAGCGAGCGATGCGCCCCCCGCCGAGGCACTCCGCGCCGTCGTAAAGCACGGCGGCCTGCCCGGGTGCCGGCGCCCACACGGGGTCCGCCGTTTCCACCAGGAATCGGTCCCGCCCCACCATCGTCACCTCGGCGGGCACGTCGGGAGCTCGATGCCGAATGCGAACCGATGCGTCGAAGCGCTCCGTCGGCGGCTCACCGGCCGTGAACCGCGCCGCGTCGACCGTGAAGGTCTGCTGGGCGATCTCGTGGCGCCGGCCGATGACCACGGTATTCGTCGCAGGCATCACCTCGCGGACGTACACCGCCTCACCCAGGGCAACGCCCAGCCCATGCCGTTGGCCCACCGTGTAGTGGGCATAGCCGGTATGGGTGCCGACCCGCGTGCCCTCAGCATCAACGATCGGCCCCGGATCGCCGGCATAGCCCCGGCGCTCCTCGAGCAGTGCCCGGTAGTCGCCCAACGGCACGAAGCAGATCTCCTGGCTCTCGGGCTTCGCCGCCGTCGGGAGGCTCAGCCGCGACGCGATCTCACGCACCTCGGGCTTGGTCAGGTCGCCGAGCGGGAAGCGCGTGCGTGCCAGCTGCTCCTGGTCGAGCACCCACAGGAAGTAGGTCTGGTCCTTGTCGGCATCGGCGGCGCGCAGGAGGCGCCAGCGGCCTTCCCGGTATTCGAGGCGGGCGTAGTGGCCGGTGGCGACCGCATCGGCTCCGTAGGCCGCCAGGCCGCGGTGCAGGAGCTCGTCGAACTTGATGTACTGGTTGCAGGCCTGGCACGGGTTCGGCGTGGCGCCGTCGAGATAGGCGTCGACGAAGGCGTCGATCACGCGCGCTCCGAACTCGCGCTCCACGTTGAGCGTGAAGAACGGGATGTCGATCAGCTGCGCCACGCGTCGCGCGTCATCGGCCGCGTCCGGGGAGCAGCACGAGCGCGAGAGCTCGTAGCCCTCGGGCAGGTCGGCGTGGGTGCGCATCCAGACACCGATGACCTCGTCCTCGCCCCGCTCCTGGGCCAGGAGCGCCGCGGCAACGGACGAGTCCACGCCACCGCTCATCGCCGCGACGACGCGGCTCATGCGGGCACGGCCGCCTTGGGATGAACGCCAGGAACGGTCCTGAGGCGCGGCAGCACGAGCTGGATGGCGGACAGCGCCGCGTCGACATCCGCGTCAGACGTATCCGGCCCGAGGGTGAGGCGCAGCGACCCATGGGCGAGGTGAGGATCGATGCCCATCGCCAGCAGGACGTGGCTGGGCTCCGTGCTGCCGGAGGTGCATGCGCTGCCGGTCGAGGTCTCGATGCCCTCCAGATCCAGCGCCGCCACGAGGTCGCCGCCCTCAATGCCGTCGATCACGACGCTCACGCTGTTCGGAAGACGGTCCTCGGGATGCCCGGTCAGCGCGACGCCCTCATGAGCCAGCAGACCTTCTCGCAGCCGTTCGCTCACCTTCCGAAGCCGACCGGCCTCGGCCGAGCGGGCGTTCGCGTCCGCGTGGACCATGCCGAATGCGGCGCCGAAGCCCACGATGCCCGCCACGTTCTCGGTGCCAGCGCGACGCTGCCGTTCCTGCGATCCGCCCTGCATCTGCGGCAGGAGCTGCGTGCCGCGACGCACGAACAGGGCGCCGACGCCCTGCGGACCACCGAGCTTGTGCGCCGAAAAGCTGACGAGGTCGGCCTGCCAGGCGTTGACGTCGATCGGCTCGTGGGCGGCCCACTGCACGGCGTCGACGTGGAAGCGCGCCGCGTGCCCCCGCACGATCTCGCCGATGGCGGCGATCGGCTGGGTGGTCCCGACCTCGTTGCTGGCGGCCATGACGCTCACCAGCGTCGTGCGCTCGGTCAGGGCGGAGGCAACGTCGACCGGATCGACGCGGCCGTATCGGTCCACCGGCAGGACGGTCAGGTCGAAGCCGCTGCGCTCCAGGATGGCGGTGGCGTTGAGGACGGCCTTGTGCTCGATCGCGGTCGTGATGACGTGGCGCCCGCGTCCGGTCGCAGCCCACCCGACGCCCTTGACGGCCAGGTTGTCGGCCTCCGTGCCGCCGGCGGTGAACACGATCTCGCGCGGCTGTGCGCCGATCAGGTGGGCGACGGTCTCACGGGCCTCGTCGAGCCCCTGGCGCGCCCGGCGACCGGCCGCGTGGAGGCTGGATGGGTTGCCGGCGTGCTCGGTGAGATACGGCAGCATCGCCTCCAGCACCGCAGGTCGGAGGGGCGAGGTCGCGGCGTGATCGAGGTAGATTGCCATCGCAGCGATGATAGGCCGCGGCCGCCGCACGTGCGTCCGAGCGCTCCGCATCGGTTGACCCGTGGGGCGGGTCAAGGCGCGGAGGAGCGGTCGAATGTGGCGAGCTCCGGCGCAAAATGACCCGTAATGCGGGTAGATCGTGGCGGAGCTCGGGCTCCGTCGCCCTATGACCCGCGGGGCGGGTCAACACATCGGAGGAGGCTCAATTGATCGTTCGCACCCTGGCAGACGTCGAGGGCACCCAGCGCGACGTTCGCGCCGAGCATTGGCGCGCGCTGCGGCTCCTGGTGCGCGACGACGGCCTCGGCTTCTCGCTGTCGGAGACGACGGTCAACGCCGGCGCCGAGATGAACCTCTGGTACAAGCATCACCAGGAGGCGTGCTTCGTGATCGACGGCGAAGCCGAGCTCACCGAGCGCGACACCGGCGTCGTGCACCGCATCGGACCCGGATCGGCCTATGCCCCGGAGCACGATCGCCACACGATCCGGGTCATCTCGCAGCTGCGCCTGGTCTGCGTCTTCAACCCTGCCCTCACCGGACGCGAGACCCATGACGCCGATGGGAGCTACCTGCCCGCGGATGAGCTGAGGGCCGGCCTTCCGGCAGATTCAGGTGAGCGCCGCACTACGAAGGACGGAGCCGGCAAATCGGGCCTAATGCAGGCTCACCGCCGCATTAGACCGCGAAGTCAGGCGATTTGCGACGTTACTGCGGCTCTGATCTGAATCTGCCAGGAAGGGCGGGCGCCGGGACTCAGTCGTCCTGGACGATGCCGAGACGGAGCTCGTCGAGCTGCTGCGGCGAGATCGGCGAGGGGGCGCCCATCATCAGATCGGTCCCCGACTGCGTCTTCGGGAAGGCCATCACCTCGCGGATGTTGTCGACCTCGGCGAAGAGGGCAGCCCATCGGTCGAGGCCGATGGCGATCCCGCCGTGCGGCGGTGCGCCGTATTCGAGCGCGTCGAGCAGCGCGCCGAACTGGTCGCGCATGCCCTCGATGCTGTGGCCCATCAACCCGAACGCCTTCTCGAGCAGGTCGCGCTGGTGGATTCGGACCGATCCCCCACCCGACTCCCAGCCGTTGAGCGCCAGGTCGTACTGCTGCGCGCGGACGCTGCCCGGGTCCGAGTCCATGAGCGGGACGTCCTCCGGCACCGGCGCGCTGAATGGGTTGTGGGTGGCGTCCCAGCGCTGCCCCTCCTCCTCCCAGGTGAACATCGGGAACCGATGCACCCAGACGTAGGCCAGCACCCCGGGCTGACGCTCGCCAAGCCGATCCCCCATCTCCAGGCGAACGTGGCCGAGCGCCTCCGCGCACGGCGATGGGATCGGCGTCGGCAACGATGAGGATCAGGTCGCCGGCCGAGGCGCCGGTCGTCTCGAGCAGCTCCGCCTCGCGTCCCTCGAGGAACTTGGCGGCCGGCCCATGCAGGGTCCCGTCCTCCGGCACCGAGAGGTGCACCAGACCCTTCGCACCGTGGCGCTTGGCGAGATCGATCAGCTCGTCCAGCTGCTTCCGTGAGTAGTCGCCGCAGCCGGGCGCCACGATGGCCCGGACGGCACCGCCGGCCGCGATCGGCTCCGAGAAGACGCGGAAGTCGACCTCGCGAACCGCATCGGTGATGTCGACCAGCTCCAGTCCGAAGCGAATGTCGGGCTTGTCGGAGCCGTATCGGTCCATGGCTTCCGCGTAGGTCAGGCGCGGGAACGGCTCGGCCAGGATCGGGCGTTCGGGCAGCACCTCCTTCGCGACCCGGGTCACGACGCGCTCGACGGTCGAGATGACGTCCTCCTCGGTCACGAAGCTCATCTCGATGTCGACCTGGGTGTGCTCCGGCTGGCGGTCGCCGCGCATGTCCTCGTCGCGGTACGCGTGGGCCAGCTGGTAGTAGCGGTCGTAGCCGGCCACCATGAGCAGCTGCTTGAGCTGCTGTGGCGACTGCGGCAGCGCGTAGAACTCGCCCGGACGCAGGCGCGAGGGCACCACGAAGTCGCGTGCCCCCTCCGGCGTCGAGCGGATGAGGGTCGGCGTCTCGACCTCGACGAAGCCCTCGTCCTCGAGCGCATGTCGAATGGCCGATGCCAGGCGCGCGCGCATCAGCATCCGTCCCTGCATCGGCGGGCGGCGGAGATCCAGGTACCGATGCTTCAGGCGCAGCGACTCGTCGAGCCCCGGCTGCTCCTCGTTGATGTAGAAGGGCGGCACCTTCGACGGGTTGAGCACGACGAACCGATCGACCGCGACCTCGATCTCGCCGGTGGCGAGCTCGGCATTGGCGGTCCCGTCGGGCCGATGCCGCACCGTTCCCTCGACCTGGACGACCCACTCGTTGCGGGCCGGCTCCGCGGCCGAGTGTGCCTCAGCGGCCTCGTCGGCGTTCGTAACCACCTGCGTAATCCCGTGGCGATCCCGCAGGTCGAAGAATGCGAGGTGCCCGTGGTCGCGGCGGCGATGCACCCATCCGGCCAGCGTGACCCGCTCTCCGACATGCTCCGCGCGCAGCTCTCCACAGGTATGGGTACGGAAGCTGGTGCTCATGGGAGCGGTCATGGTAGCCGATCACCTGTGGCTATCATGGCCCGCCCATGAGCGACGCCGAAGCCGCCAATCTCTACACCCTGCTGATCGCTGGGCCGCTGATCGCGGTGCTCGTCCTGGCCATCATCTTGAGCGTGCTGCACGTCCTGGCGCTTCATGGGCATCGCATCCTGCCGGAGCGATTCGCGCGGGTCGTCGGCTGGCTGGTGTTCGGCCTCGTGATCGGCCTGATGACGCAGCTCCTGTCGACCGATCTGATGACCTGGGTCATTGCCGGTGCACTGGCGGCGTGGGTCCTCGTTTGGGCGTGGCGGGAGGGCCGGCTGAGCGACGCCGGGCTGGCGCTGGTTGGCGGTGCGCTGCCCTGGCTGGGGAGCGTCGGCCTGTTCATGGTGCTCCTGCGGTCGGACCCGACGCTGGCGGTCGTGGACATCCGGTTCCCGATCGTCGTGGGCGCCCTGCTCGTCGTCGGGATCGGCATCCTGCTGATCGTCGCCGCACCCCGGAGCGCTCCCACCCGGGAGCTGACGCCGATTCGACGCGCGATGCTCGTCCCGAATGCCATCGATCGGGCACAGGCGATGGGCCCGGTTTCCGCGCCGTTGGTGCTTGCGTTCATGGCCGGCATGACGGGCACGGTCGTCGTCCTCCTCGTCGGGCGGTCACTGGACCCGGTCCCGCTGCAGCTGATCGTCGGGGCTGCCTTCATCGGGCTGAGCCTCGGAACCTGGTGGATCGCCACGCCGCGTCGGGTGCGAGACGCGCATGGCGTGCTCAGATGGCTGGTCGACGTGGAGCGCCGGATGTGGGCCGAGCGCGTCGGCCGTCCCCTGCCGCGCACGCCCAATGCCATCCGTCACCTCGTCGACTCGTTGCCCGATGACGACGCTGTGAGGCCGCTGAAGATCGAGGTGCTCGCGACCGTCGGCCGCCTGGCCGAAGCACGGGACGAGCTCGCGCGGCTGCCGCTGGAAACGCCTGAGCAACGGGCCGTCGAAGCCGAGATCGCCGAGTACGTGAGCTGGTACGCGGGCAGGCCCGAAGAGGGGGCGATCGAGCGGTTGGCCCGGGAGCTGCCATCGATCGAGGACGCCGCCACGCGGCTCCGTCTCCGGGTCTCACTCGCCCTGGCCCGCGCACGGCGCGCGGCAGGGCGGCGTGACCCCGCCGCAATCGACCACCTGCTCGAAGTGCGCCCGCTGATCGGCAAGCTCGGCTCGCGACTTCGTGAACCTGGGACGATCGGCGTGATTGTTGCCTTCGTGCTCATGGGCTTCCTTGGGTTCGTGGTGAGTCCCCTCCTTGCGGACGGGGTGCATTGAGTGGCGGAGAAGCCATCCCGCCCCGACCGCCGGGGTGCGCTGAACGAAGCGTTCAAGCGCGCCGAATCCTTCGGGCCGATTCGCCCCGCGGCGGTCGGCCTGGCGGCGGGACTCATCGCCAGCTACATCGCCGACGGCCTGCTCGCGCCGGTCCTCGGCGCACCGTTGCGGCAGTTCGTCGACGCCGTGGTCTTCGTCGCCTTCATGGCCCCGATCTGGCTGCTCGTCCAGCCGGCTGCCGTCCGCCGCGCGCACGACGTCATGACCTGGCTGAACGGCTGGGAGACCGAGCGGTGGCAGGAAGAGCTCGGCCGGCGGCTGACGGTCGTGCCGCGCGCGAATCCCGCGATGGTTGACGCGCTGCCCGACACGATGGGCCTGCGACCCTTGCGCGTGGAGCTGCTGGCCGTCAACGGCCGCCTCGACGAGGCGCGCGACCGGCTGGCGCTGCTCCCGACCGACACGCCGTGGCAGCGCTTCGAGCGAGCGGCCATGTCCGAGTGGGTCGCGTGGTGGGCCGATGAGCCCGGCGATCGGGAGGCGATGCGTGCGGCCGCGGCTGAGGTCGAGGACGAGGAGCGTCGCCTGGCCGCGCGCGTCATGACCGGCGCCGCCGAGGCCCGGCGCGCGGCGACCTCTGGTGGCGACGCCATGCAGCCGCTGGCCGAGCTCCGCGACGAGCTCGGGGACCGGCCACGACGCTACGCGTTCGGCTATACCGCCGGTGTGCTCGTGATGGTCGCGCTGATGGGCATCGTGGCCAGCATCACCGTCTCGATCACCGCCAGCATCATTCGCTGACGGCGGCGACCACGTCCCCGAGCGTGAGGCCGTCGCGCTGGTCGCCGCTGGCGAGGTCCTTCAGCGCCAAAGCATCGGCATCGCCGACGATCACCGCCCACCGGGCCCCGGCCTTCGCCGCCGACTCGAGCTGGCGGCCGAGCTTGCGGGCCGTGCCGTCCGGACGAACCGCAACCCGAGCGTCACGCAGCACCCCCGCGACGTGCAGCCGGCGCGGCTGGTCCTCGCCGGTGCCGAGCACCGCCACCAGCTCGCGGCTCGCCGGCGGAGTCACGCCCTGCTCCGCCATGGCGAGCACGGTCCGGTCGAGGCCGATCCCGAACCCGATACCCGGAGTCGGGCGGCCGCCGAGCAGCTCCACCAGCCCGTCGTAGCGTCCACCGGCGCCGATGGCCTGCTGCTGGCCTTCCCGTCCTGCGACGTAGAACTCGAACGCGGTGCGCGTGTAGTAGTCCAGACCGCGAACGAGCCGATGATCGACCTCGTACCGCACGCCGAGCGCGTCCAGGAGTGACCGGACCCCGTCGAAGTGAGCGCGGCAGTCATCGCAGAGGTGATCGATCGCGCGTGGCGCATGGGCGGCAAGCTCTGGTGACAGCTCCTTGTCGTCGAGCACGCGCAGCGGGTTGACCCTCAGTCGCCGGCGCGAGTCGTCGCTCAGGCGCGCCTCGTGGGCGCTGAAGTAGTCGATGAGCGCCTCCCGGTAACCGGGACGGCAAACTGCGTCGCCGATGGAGTTGACGTGAGCCACGACATCGGTCAGGCCGACCTCGGCGTAGAACCGATGCCCGAGCTCGATCAGCTCGGCGTCGACGGCCGGACCGGGATCGCCGATGACCTCCACGTCCCATTGGCTGAACTGGCGGAACCGCCCGGCCTGCGGTCGGTCGTAACGAAACATCGGGCCGATGAGCGTCAGCCGCAGCGGGCCCGGTCGGACGTGCATGCCGTGCTCGATGAACGCGCGAACGATGCCGGCGGTCGGCTCCGGGCGGAGCGCCCACGGTGCCGCCTCCTCCTCGCTGCCCTGTGCCCCGGATACCCGGAACATCTCCTTCTCGACCGCGTCGCTGCTCTCGCCGAGGCCGCGGGCGAAGAGCTCGATGCGCTCGAAGAGCGGGATCTCGATGCGCTCGAAGGCGTAACGGCTCGCGAGGTCGCGGGCGACCTCCTCGACGCGGTTCCACGCCGGCGTTTCCTCGGGGAGCAGGTCGCGAGTCCCGCGCGGGGCGCTGATCTGGCGGCTCATTGGCCGCAGTCTACCGGCCGGCAGGCACTCACTCCTCGGGTGAACCGGCGCCCAGGCGGCGGCGGGTGGAAACATCGACCGGGCGCTCGCGGCCCTCGGCGGCAGGGTGCTCGACCAGCGCCACCAGGCGGCTGGCCATGAAGCGGCCGGTGCGGACGGGCGTGCCGCCGCGCGTGACCTCGCTGACCTCCACCACGCCGCGGGCAGTCGTCACCTCGATGCGGCGGCCGGCGCGCGTCGCCACGATCTCGAAGGTCTGGGTGCCGCCCTGCCCGGTGTCGACGACGGCCTCGACGCGATCGCCTCGCATCGGTCAGCGAGCCTCGCGCGTGACGCTGGTGATGTCGCGCAGCCGCTCGATCTTGGCGAGGACGCGGGCCAGCTGCTGGAGCGACTCGACCTTGAAGGTGGCGGTGATCACGGCGGTGCCGTCCGGATGCGTGGCAACCGAAGCGGCCACGATGTTGACCTTGTACTCGGCGACCACGTTGGTGATCTCGTTCAGGAGCCCCGCCCGGTCGAGCGCGGCGATACGCACCGTGATCGGGTAGGTCTGCTGGCCGGCAAGCTCCCATTCGACGTCGATCAGCCGCTCGATGTCCCGCTCTGACAGCACCGACGGACAGGACGCGCGGTGGACCGTCACGCCCTTGCCGCGCGTCACGTAGCCGGTGATGTCGTCGCCGGGGATCGGCGAGCAGCACTTCGCGAAGCGCACCAGCAGGTCGCCGACGCCCTTGACCCTGACGCCCGTCGTCGACGGCGAGGCCGGGGGCGCCTCCTCCGGCAGCGTGATCGCCGCGTCGTCGTGGATCTCGAGCTTGCTGACGACCGATGCCGAGGAGACCGCGCCGTAGCCGATGGCGGCGTAGAAGTCGTCCATCTCCTTGTAGCGGTACTGCCCGGCGATCTCGGCCAGCTTGCCGGCGTCGACCGATGCCAGCGTCTCGTGCGCCAGCCGGCGCAGCTCCCGGTCGAGCAGGTCCTTGCCCTGCGTGATGTTCTCGTCGCGCTGCTGGCGCTTGAACCAGGCCCGGATCTTCTCGCGCGCGTGGCTGGTGCGGACGATGTTCATCCAGTCGCGCGACGGGCCATGCGCCGCCTTGGTGGTCACGATCTCGACGATGTCGCCGTTGCGCAGCTTGTAGTCGAGCGGCACCAGCCGGTTGTTGACCTTGGCGCCGATGGTGCGATGGCCGACATCGGTGTGGATCCGGTAGGCGAAGTCGAGGGTGGTCGCGCCCGCCGGCAGGTCCTTGACGTCGCCCTTGGGCGTGAAGACGAAGACCTGGTCCTGGAAGACGTCGAGCTTGAGGCCTTCGACGAACTCGGTGGCGTCGACCACCTCGCGCTGCCAGTCGATCAGCTGCCGGACCCAGGCCAGCTTCTCGTCGTAGCGGCGATCGCCGCGGCTTCCCTCCTTGTAGCGCCAGTGGGCGGCGATGCCCGCCTCGGAGACCTCGTGCATCTGGTAGGTGCGGATCTGGACCTCGAGCGGCTTCGCCTCGGGGCCGATGACCGCCGTGTGCAGCGACTGGTACATGTTCGCCTTCGGCATGGCGATGTAGTCGTCGAACTGGCCCGGCACCGGCCGCCACAGGGAGTGCACGACGCCGAGGGCCGCGTAGCAGTCCTTCACGTCGGCGACGAGCACGCGGATGGCGTGCAGGTCGTAGATCTCGGTGAACTCGGAGCCCTTGCGCTCCATCTTCTTGGCAATGGAGTACAGGTGCTTCGGGCGGCCGCTGATCTCGGCCGTGATGCCGACCTTGGCGAGCTCCTTGCGCAGGATCCCGATGCTCTTGTTGATGAAGCTCTCGCGCGCCCGACGTCGGTCGGTGAGCATCTCGACCAGCTGGCGGTACTTCTCCGGCTCGAGGTACTTGAAGGCAAGGTCCTCGAGCTCCCACTTGATCTGCCACATGCCCAGCCGATGCGCCAGCGGCGCGTAGATCTCCATCGTCTGCCGCGCGATCCGCTGCTGCTTGTCGGCGGGCAGGAACTCGAGCGTGCGCATGTTGTGCAGCCGGTCGGCGAGCTTGATGATCACCACCCGCACGTCCTCGGCCATGGCCATGAACATCTTCCGGATGTTCTCGGCCTGCTGCTCCTCCATCGTCCGGGCGCTGCCGAACTTGGAGAGCTTGGTCACGCCGTCGACCAGGCGTGGCCACCTCGCGGCCGAATCGCTTCTCGAGCTCGGCGAGCGTGTAGTCGGTGTCCTCCGGCACGTCGTGCAGGAGCGCGGCCGCGAGCGTCTCGGCGTCCATCTGGAGCGTGGCGAGGTAGTACGTCACCTCGACCGGGTGCGTCACGTACGGCTCGCCCGAACCGCGCAGCTGCCCCTCGTGCGCGGCGGCGGCGGTCTCGTAGGCGCGCCGGATCAGGCTCTCGTCGACGTTCGGGCGGTGCTTCTTCGCCTCGGCGACGATCTCGTCGATGGTGTGGAGACGCTCGCCCACCACGTCGCCGCCGCGCGTGATCCGCTGCACGACGGCCGCCGGGGAGAAGCGTGCCAGCTGCGCCATAGGACTCCCGATCCTAGCACGCGCCACGCTCAGCGCCCGGAGCGCCGCTCGGTTGGTCCGTGGGTGGGACTAACAGCCAATGATTGGCCGATACGCCCGGCTGCGGACTACAAACGGCCACTCAGGTGCTCGCTACCTGGCTGTTGCTCCCACCGGCGAGCCAATTCGGCCACTGATTGGCCGATACGCCCCGCAGCGGACTAACGGGCGAAGGCGAGGCCCTCGATCACGCGCACGGACGGCAGCCGGCGCAGCGCGTCCGGCGCGAGCTTGAGCTTCGACGACCGATTCCCGCCGCCGAGCACGATCCACTCAGGCTCCATGACCCGGGAATCGACGAGGATCGGCAGGCCATCCGGCAGGCCGAACGGCGTCACGCCGCCGATCTCCATGCCGGTCAGCGCGCGCACCGGATCGGCGGCCGCGAACGAGGCCTTGCGGACGCCCATCTCGCGCCGCACGACCCGATTGACGTCGAGCGAGGTCGTGGCCAGCAGCACGCACACGACGTACGTCGGCTCGGCGCCCTTCGATGCGACGACGATCGTGTTGGCGCTCTGATCGAGGGGCACGCCATATGCCTCGACGAAGGCGGCGGTATCGGCGAGCGCCGGGTCGCACTCCATCACCTCGAACGTCGCGCCGAGCTCGGCGAGCTGGGCGCCACCGCCGGGTGGAGGAGCGACGGGTCAGCCGACATCGGACAGCCTCCCCGCCGCCGTCCCGGCCGAGCAGCTTCAGTCGTGCCCGCTGCGCCAGGCCGTAGGCCGGGATCGCCAGCCGCAGGGCGAGGTCCATCGGCGCACGCAGCGACAGGTCTCGCGCGCCGACGTACTCGACCTCCTCGCCGCCGAAGCCCTCCTTGAACTGCCGGATGCCGCCGGTCGCAAGCCCCCACATGTCGTAGACCGCGAATCCCTCTCGGGCGAAGTCGCCGATGGCGGACCACTTCAGCAGGTAGTTGGCGCGGGCATCGGCGCCGGCATCGGTCATGCCGCCGTAGGCCTCGACCGCCCGGTCGCCGCAGGTGAAGTGGAAGATCGTCGCCACCCGCTCGCCGTCGAGCAGCGCGAAGCTGAGGCGGACGCGGCCGGTCGGCGCGAAGATCGACCACACGCGCTCGTAGTAGAACGGCTGCCGGGCGACGAAGCCGGCGCGCTCGGCCGTGAACCGATAGATCCGGTTGAAGTCGGCCAGCGCAGGCCCGATGACCTCCGGCGGGGGTCGCCGCCGTCGAATCGCTCGATCGTCACTCCGCCCACGCTCGGCCTTGTTCACGTATTGCCGATGCTTCCGCTTCAACGCCGCCTTGAGCGCCTCCTCCCCGACGGTAAGGTCGATCAGCCGCGTCGTGGGCGGCTGGATCTTCGGCGCGGCACGCCACGGTGCATCCAGCAGTGCGTGTCCGTACGGCGTATCGAGGCGTGCCTCGGGATCGGCGCGGACGGTGGCGACCTTCTCCGCCGTCCCGAGCGATCGCAGCGCGGCCACCAGCGCGCCCCGCACCGCCGGATCGTCGAGGTCGCCGATCGGTCCACGCGGGACGTAGGCAAGGTGCCAGCCCAGCAGCGGCATCCGGCGCAGCAGGAGCTGAGCACCGGCAAGCGGTCGATCATGCGAGGGACCGATGGCGAGGCGAACCGGACGCCAGCCGCCCAGTCGCGCGCACCTCGCCCCATTCCCACAGCTGCGGGAACGCGTGGTACGGAGCTGCCTCGACGAAGGCGTTCCACGCGTCCGGATCGGTCACCCGCCAGGCGCGGAGCTCCGAGGACGTCACGACGGCGCCCCATCCGGCCTCGGCGAGCGCTTCGCGCGCCGCGGCTGCATCGTCCCAGGGCCGCTTCTCGGTGCCGTAGAACATGCTGCGCTCGTGTCCCTTGCCGGCAGAGAAGGACCACGTCGCCCTCGCGCGCCAGGCCGATCGCGTGCGCCGATCGCCTCGCGCCGGTCGTCGATGACCCATAGCGTCTCGCCGTCCGCGCGCCGGCGGAGCGCGCACCATCGGCGATCTCCTCGTTGATGCGCCCGCGGTCCTCGAGCCTGCGGGTCCTCGTCGGTCACGATCACGAGGTCGGCCAGCTCGGCCGCCGACGCGGCCCATCGGCGCACGCTTCGTCGGGTCCCGTTCCCCTGCCGAGCCGAACACGACGATCAGCCGGCCGCGGGCGAGCGGACGCATCACCTCCAGCACCTTGCGCAGGGCGTCCTCGGTGTGCGCGTAGTCGACGATCACGTCGAACGGCTGGCCGGCGTCGACCCGTTCCATTCGTCCGGGCACGCCGCGGGTGATGGCCAGGGCAGTCGCCGCATGGTGGACGTCGAGCCCGAATGCCTCGACGACCCCGAGCGCCGCCAGCGCGTTCGCGACGTTGAAGCGTCCCGGCAGCCCGATCCGGACCTCGCCATGCCAGCGAGGCGACTCGAGGTGAAATGCTGGTGCCGGTGCCATCGGCTTCGAGGTGGCCGGCGCGCAGGTCGGCGGCGGCGTCGATCCCGTAGGTGATGACGCGATCGCGTGCCCGCTCGCGGAAGTAGTCGAAGCTGGCGTCGTCGGCGTTGAGGACCGCGATCGGCGCCTCCTCGATCAGGAGCGCCTTGGCCGCCCGGTATGCCTCCACGGTGCCGTGGAGCTCCAGGTGCTCACTGGTCACGGTCGTCACCACGCCGACGTCGAAGCGGCAGTTGCGGGTCCGCTCCAGCGCGAGCCCGTGCGACGTCGCCTCCATGACGACGCTGTCGTTGCCGGCTGCCACCATCCGCGCCAGGAGCTCCTGCAGCTCGAGAGCCTCCGGCGTCGTGTTCCGTTCGAGATTGGGCTCGAGATCGTCGAAGATGCCGGTGAAGACCGTCCCGATCTGTCCTGGGTGCCAGCGGCACGCCCAGAGCATCTCGGCCGTGAGCCCGGTGACGGTCGACTTGCCGTCGGTGCCCGTCACACCGACCACCTTCAGCTGCTCGGACGGTCGCCCGAACCACTCGTCCGCCGCATCCGCGAGGGCGCGGCGGGTCCGATCGACCACCAGCTGCGGAACGTTCAGCCCTTCCAGCTCGCGCTCGACGACGACGCCGATGGCTCCAGCCGCGACTGCGGCCGGCACGAACTCGTGACCGTCCACGTGCGAGCCCGGGAACGGCGAAGAAGAGCGTGCCCGGGGACACGGCCCGCGAGTCGTAGGCCAGCGCGGTCACCTCGCCGACGGGGATGCCGATGACCCGCTCGGGACCGACGGCGTCGGTGAGGGCGCCGAGCCCCATCCGCCTGACGTCGCTCATCGGCGGCGAAGGCGGCGCAGCCAGCCGCGCAGCATGCCGGTCGCGGTCCGCAGCCGGTAGAGGGCGGGGTCGACCACCAGGTCCCAGCTGCCGGCCCACACGACCTCCTCGCCGCCGAAGCCCTTCTTGAACAGGCCGACGCCGTGCCAGGCGTGCTCGGGTCCGGCGCCGGGGGGCGCGACGCCCCACAGGTCGTGATGGGTGACGCCGCGATCGCGCGCCATCCGCATCATCGCCCACTGCAGCGCGTAGCTGGCGTAGTGCTTCGGCTCCCCGCGCTCCTCGCGCCGCGAGCCGCTGAACAGGTAGAACGAGCGCGTTCCCTCGAAGACGACCATGCCGGACGCGAGCAGCGCTCCGTCGCGGCGGGCCTCGAGGATGGCTGCTCGTCCGGCGCCCGCCAGCGAACGCCACGCCACCCGGTAGCGCTCGAGCGGCGGGAGCGGGAAGCCGGCGCGCCGCTGCGTTTCGACGACGAGCGCATGGAGGTCGTCGATCGGTCGGAGGTCGCTGCCGTCCTCGACGGCGGTCACGACCACCCCTTCACGCTCGGCGCGACGCACGGCATAGCGGGTGTCCTTGTCGAATGCCGCCAGCAGCACCTCGTCGTCGGCAAGCTCCACGATTCGGGTCTGGCCGACCTGGAGGGTCTCGCGCGTCTCTCGCAGGCCGCGCAGCATCGCCGACCCCGGCGCACCCGCCGCAATGCGAGGCTCGAGCTTGACGGCAATGGCGCGATGCTGCCGCGCCGCGATGCGCAGGCCGATCCGCAGGGCGCGGAGACGCTCGGCCGCCTCGGGCGCCTGCCAGTCCAGGACAGGCCCGTGCGGCACATACCAGAAGGTTCGGCCGCTCATCAGCGGTCGCTCCTGTGCAGCGACGATGGCCACGATCGCATCGTCGTCGGTGAGGACGTAGCGCCGTTGCGGCTGGCCGTCGAAGGCGGCGACATCGGCCCACGCCCAGTCGTGGAGGAAGTCTCCGGACGGAGTCGCGGCGAGGAACGCCTGCCAGGCCACGGCATCGGCATCGGTGGCGGGTCGAAACTGGATCACGCGCTCCTCCGTCGGCGGGCCAGGATGCCGCGCAGCTGGTCGAGCTCGGGAGAGCGGAGCGCGGCCGCAACCAGCAGGAAGATCGCCCCGCCGGCGGCGGAGAGGACCAGGAGCGCCACCAGCCGTCCCACGGCGTTGTCGAGGATGCCACGCAGCGAGCCCTCGAGCAGCGTCAAGCCGCCGAGCATGAGCAGTCCGGCCGCCACGGCCGCCACCCCCGAGCGCACGACGGTGCGCAGGATGGCTGACTCGTCGACCGATTCGATCCGGCGGCGCAGGAACCAGAGCAGGCCAACGACCTCGAGCACCGAGCTGATCGAGAGCGCCAGCGCCAGGCCCTCGACCCCCATCGGCCCCACCAGCAGCGCCATGAGCGGCACGTTGATGGCCACCGCAACGATGGCCCATGCGACCGGCGTGCGCGTGTCCTGCATGGCGTAGAAGGCGCGCGTCAGCACGTGGACCACGATGTGACCGACGAGCCCCAGCGCGAAGAAGAGGAGGGTGCTCGCCGTCAGATCGGTGGCCGACTGGCTGAAGAGCCCGTACTGGTAGAAGACCGATGTCAGCGGCTCGCGCAGCACGATCATGATCGCAGTCAGCGGCGCCGCCACGAACACGAGCACCCGCACGGCTCCCGCCACCTGCCGCCTGATCTCGCCGATGCGGCCCAGCGCGGCATCGGTGCTGAGCGTCGGGAACAGGGCCACCGCGATGCTCACCCCGATGACCCCGACCGGGATCTGGCTGAGCTGGAACGCGTAGTTGTAGGCAGTCAGGCTGCCGGCCGCCAGGCCGGAGGCGAGGACGGTGCTGACCAGGAAGTTGATCTGGCCGGCGGCCAGCCCGAGCGTGCGCGGCCCCATCAGCCATGCCACCCGCCGGACGCCCGGATGCGAGAGGCCGATGGTCAGGTCGTATCGCTGCCCCACCCGCGCAAGATTCGGCAGTTGCACGGCGAGGTGCGCCAGCGAGCCGATGGCCACGCCGACGGCCAGGCCCTCGACTCCCATGATCGGCGCCAGGAAGATGGCGGCCAGGATGATCGCCAGGTTGTAGGCGAGCGGCGCCAGGGCCGGAACGGTGAACTGCTGGTAGCTGTTCAGGATGCCGGTCACCACCGCGCCCATGCCGATGAGCACCGGGCTGACCAGCATCACTCTCGTCATGCGGATCGTGAGCTCGGTGGTCGGCGCGTCAAAGCCGGGCGCGACGATCGGCACCAGGATCGGCGCGAAGATGGCCATCAGCAGGCTCAGCGCGGCAAGCGCGATGAGCACCAGGTTGATGACGCTGCTGGCGAGGCGCCAGGCCTCCGTCTCCTCGCCACGGGCGCGATAGCTCGAGAAGACCGGGATGAGGGCCGCCGACAGTGCGCCGGCCACCACCAGCTGGAAGATCGCGTCGGGAATGCGGAAGGCGGCGAAGTAGGCGTCGAGCTCGCGGCTGGCGCCGAACTGGCTGCCGATGACGAGGAGCCGAATCCAGCCCAGCAGCCGGCTGGCCAGCGCCGCGACGGTGAGGATCAGGCTGGCGGTGACGAGCACTCCCCCGGTCGAGGGGCCGCTGCCGGCCTGGGAGCCGGGCTCCGGTGGTGGCGCGACCGACGGCGTCGGGCCCTCGCCGGCCCGCGTCACCGGCCGGACCGCCCGCGCGTGCTCCGCCCTGCGCGAGGATGCGCGTCGCGATAGGCGGTGCGCAGCGCGGCGTCCGACAGGTGCGTGTAGATCTGCGTGGTCTGCAGGTTTGCGTGCCCCAGCAGCTCCTGCACGACGCGCAGGTCCGCGCCGCCCTCGAGCAGGTGGGTGGCGAACGAGTGGCGCAGCGTGTGCGGGCTCGTGCGGCTCGGCGCACCGGTTGCTTCGACCCACTTCGCGATCACCAGCCGTGCCCCCCGGGCGCTCAACGCTGCCCCGTTTGCGTTCAGGAAGACGGCCCGTCCCCCGTCGCCGCGCGCGGCGAGGGTCGGCCGCCCGTAGGCGAGATAGCCGCGCAGGGCGCCCGCCGCCGGCGTGCCGAACAGGAGCTGCCGCTCCTTGTTGCCCTTGCCGGTCACGCGCAGCCGGCGACGCTCGAGGTCGATCCGGTCGGTCGTGAGCCCGGCGAGCTCGCTGATCCGCATGCCAGTCGCGTACAGCAGCTCGAGCATCGCCTCGTCGCGGCGCGCCAGGGCCTCGTCCCGGCCCGGCAGGCGGCGCGGCGCGGTGACGAGCCGTTCCGCCTCATCGACCGAGAGGACGCGCGGCAGTCGTGACGGACGTCGCGGCGCACGGACGCCGGCGAGAGGATCGGTCTCGATCCGGCCGTTCCGCAGGGCGTGCCGATAGAGCGACCGGACCGCGGCCAGCCGCCCGGCCACCGACGTCGCTGCCAGCTCTCTGTCGGCGAGCGTGGCGAGGTAGGAGCGCACGGTCGCGCGGTCCGGGGCCCGCCAATCGACCCCGCGCTCGGCCAGGAAGGCCAGGAATTCGGTCGCGTGGCGACGGTATTCGATGACGGTGCCGGGTGATGCGTTGCGGCCGCGCAGGCCATCCAGGAAGGACGCGAGCGCGCCCCGCGCCGATGCTTGTGGCAGCTCCCTGGTCGCGGCTCCCTCTGTCACCCTCAGTTCCAAGCGGCGAGGAACGCCGACATCATGCCTGACGCTTGCGGGCCGCGGGCCGCCGGGTCGTGGCACGTCGTCCAGCCGCTGGACGCTTCGGTGCGGCCTTGCGTCCGCGTCCGCCGGCCGAGCCCTCGCGCGCCACCAGCAGGTCCACGGCGCCATCCAGCGCGATCTCGTCGGCGTTCATGTCCTTCGGCAGCGAGGCGTTCGTCGTCCCGTCGGTGACGTACGGACCGTAGCGGCCCTCGATCAGCTGCACGGTGGCTCCCGACGTCGGGTGCGCGCCGAGATCGCGCAGGACCTTCCGGGTGGCCGTTCGCCGCGAGCGCTTCTCCTGCTTCAGCAGCTCAATTGCCTCGTCGAGGGTGACCTCGAAGACCGCGGAGTCGGATTCGAGCGAGCGAAACTCGTCGCCGCGCTTCACGTACGGTCCGAAACGGCCGAAGTTCGCGGTGATCTCCTCGCGGGACTCCGGGTCGACGCCGACCAGGCGAGGCAGCGAGAGGAGCTGGAGCGCGCGCTCGAGCGTCAGGGACGCCTCGCTGTCGCTTCCGGTGAGCGACGCCCGGCGCGGCTTCTCCTTGCTCCCCTTCTCGGGCGTCTCGCCGAGCTGGACGTACGGGCCATATCGGCCGTTCATGACAAAGACGGGGAGATGCGAGACCGGGTCCTCCCCGAGGCTCGCAGGCCCCTTCGCCCGTGACTCGGCAAGCTCGATCGCCTGCTCGAGCGTGAAGTCGGCCGGCGGCGTCTCATCAGGGACCGATGCGTTGATCGCGCTGTCGCCCTGTCCGATCTGCACGTACGGACCGAACCGCCCGATCCGTACGACCACCGGCGCCCCGCTGACCGGATGCTGGCCCAGCGAGATCAGGGGATACTCGATCTGCGCATCGTCTTCCACGAGCGCCCGCAGCCCGGGCCAGTCCCGGCCGCCATCGCCGTTGTAGAAGGTTGCGAGGAACTGGTCCCGATCTCGCTCCCCCTTGGCGATCTCGTCGAGGTTCTCCTCCATCTGGCCGGTGAACCCAAGCTCAACCAGTGCCGCGAAATGCTCCTTGAGCAGGTGCGTCACGGCGAACGCCGTGAACGTCGGGACGAGGGCCTTGCCCTGCCGCCAGGTGTATCCCCGCCGTTCGATGGTCGAGATGATCGAGGCGTACGTCGAGGGCCGCCCGATGCCGTCCTCCTCCAGCCGCTTCACGAGCGAGGCATCGGTGTACCGCGCCGGGGGCAATGTCTCGTGACCCTTGACGTCGAGCCCGTCGAGGACGAGCGGACCATCGGCGGAGACCAGGTCGCCGACGTTGAGCTTGGGGAGCACCGTCTCCTGGTCTCCGAGCTCGGCGGCGGGATCATCGGACCCTTCGACATACGCACGCAGGAAGCCGGCGAACTGGACCGCCTTGCCGGAGGCGGTGAATACGCTCGGGCCATCCGGGCCGTCGGCGGTGATCTCGAGCGTGGTGCGCAGCAGGCGGGCATCCGCCATCTGCGACGCCACCGCACGCTTCCAGATCAGATCGTAGAGGCGCCCCTCGTCGTGCCCGGCATGCTGGCGCAGCGCATTCGGCGTCTGGCCGAAGTCGGTCGGGCGGATCGCCTCGTGCGCCTCCTGCGCGTTCTTGACCTTCGTCCGGTATTGACGCGGCCCGCCGTAGTGGTCGCCGCCATAGAGCGACCGGATGGCGGCTGCGGCCTCCCCGAGCGCACGCTCGCTCAGCGTCGTCGAGTCCGTGCGGTGGTAGCTGATGATTCCTTCCTGGAACAGGCGCTGCGCGGCGTTCATCGTCCGGTCGGCCGAGAAGCCCAGCTTCCGGTTCGCCTCCTGCTGCAACGTCGAGGTGGTGAACGGCGCGTAGGGCGCCTGGGTCGCAGGCCGCTCGTCGACCTGCGTCACCGACCATGGAAGCCGCTCCGTGAGGACCTCCTGCAGCTCCGAGGCCGCGCGCTCGTCCAGGAGGCGCAGGCCGGCGTCCTTCAGCTTCCCGGTTGCGGGGTCGAAGTCCCGGCCGGTGGCCAGCCGCGCCGATCCGACACGCGCCAGCGTGGCGACGAACGAGCTGCCGGCAGAGCTCAGGCGCGCGTCGAGGTTCCAGTAGGCGCTGGTCCGGAATGCCCGGCGCGCTTCCTCGCGCTCGACGATGAGGCGCACCGCCACGCTCTGCACGCGGCCGGCGCTGAGCCCCGTCTGCACCTTCTTCCACAGCACGGGCGACACCATGTACCCGTACAGCCGGTCGACGATCCGCCGGCTCTCCTGCGCATCGACGAGCTGCAGATCGATGTCGCGGGCCTCGGCGATGGCCTTGAGGACGGCCTCGAGCGTGATCTCGTGGAACTCGATGCGGCGGACCGGGACCTTGGGCTTGAGCACCTCCAGCAGGTGCCAGCTGATCGACTCGCCCTCGCGGTCGGGGTCGGTGGCCAGCAGGACCTCGGGCGCGTCCTTCATGGCGGCGCGAAGGTCGCGGATGCGGCTCGTCTTGTCGCGCGAGACCACGTAGTAGGGACGGAAGCCGTTGTCGACGTCGACGCCCATCCGGCCCCAGGGCTTGTCCTTGATGGCGGCCGGCACCTCACTCGCGTTCTCGGGGAGGTCGCGAACATGACCGATGCTGGCCTCGACCCGGTACCGATCGCCCAGGAGGCGAGCAAGCGTCCGAGCCTTGGCCGGCGATTCGACGATCACCAGTGCCTTCGGCATCGGCGTCAGCTGTTCGTGTGCGGCATACGGTCAGCGAGTGTAGCACCGGCCCCATCGAGGGCCGCCGAAGCTGCCGGGCACGCCGCGCGCACGGCGTGCCAGCAGCCGGTCAGTCCGCGAAGTTCCAGACCACCACGAATGTGGCGCCCACCTGCGCAATCCCCACCCCGACGCGCCGCGCGTTCGGGTTGAGGATGTTGGCGATATGGTTCCACTCGCCCGGATAGGGCTCGGCCATGAACGCGGCATGGCACCAGTCGAGCGTTGCCTGCTCGCTGCGGCCCCACAGGTAGCACGCGTTCTCACCGGACCAGCCGAAGCTCACGCCACCGGCTCGCAGCCGGCTTTCGCGCGTGCTGCCGTCAAGCCCGGTGTGGCTGAAGTAGCCATTGATCGCCTGGTCGTAAGCGTGGCCGTAGGCGACGGCCGAGATCGTGTCGTCGAGCACCACCGGCGCGAAGCCATAGGCCGCGCGGGCCGCGTTGACCTGGTTGACCGCATAGCCAACCATCGTGCTCGCCGGGGCCGCCGGCGGAATGACCGGCGCCGCGCTCCGCGTGGAGGTGACGGCGCGCGCCACGACGGGAGGGGCCTTGGTGGTGAACGACCAGGACGTGTCGACCGTGTTCCCGTCGGCGTCTCGCCCCTGTCCCTGGAACGTGACGGTGTACGTGCGGCCCCCGGGCAAGGCGGTATCAGGGGTGTAGACCAGCTGGGTGCCGGCCTCGTTCCACTCGAGGTTGCCGCCGACCAGCGCGCCGGTCGACGTGTCGGTCAGGCCGAACGCGGCGTTGGTGGCGTCCACGTCCATCGGCTGGCTGAACCAGAGCTCGACGGTCGCAGGCTCGACGTCGGACGTGTCCGGTTCGGGGGCCGTCTTGGTGACCTGGGCTCCGGGCTGGACGATGAACGAGAAATTGCCCTTCCCACCGATGACGTTGCCGGCCCGGTCGTGGGAGCCGATGACGCTGATGGTGTATCGGGTGCCCGGCGTGAGCCGCCCGGACGGACTGAAGACCAGGTCGTTGCCAGCCCAGCTGAGCTCACCGGCCACCTGGGGGGTGATCGCGAAGTTGGCCTCGACGTCCGCCGCGTCCATGGCCTGGGAGAAGCTCACGGTGATGGCGCTGCTGGCACTGACCGCCGTCGCAGTCCTGCTGGGCGGCAGCGCGTGGAGCGCGACCGGGTGCACGGCGTCCGCGTCGAGGACGGCGGCGGCCATGGCCCGAGCTTCATCGTCCAGCTTCGCCTTCGCGATGCCGGCATCGGCCAGGCGCACCTGGAAGTCAGACACAGCGGGTGCGGTCTGCGTGGTGAATGCGAATCGGGTCGCCTTGGCGATCGCGTTGCCATCGGTTCGGAGCGCCGATCCGCCGATCACGACGAGGTAGCTCTCGTCAGTGCGCCAGCGATGTTCGGGCGCCACGGTCAGCTGATCCAGGTTCTCGCTCCAGCTCAGCGCGACAGGCTGTGCGGGGAGGACCTGCAGGGCGTCCTCGACGGAACCGGGATTCATGGCGCCGTCGAAGGCGATGGTCACGGCGTCGTCGGTGGAGACGCCGACACCGACGTTCTGCGGCAACAGGGTCCTCGGAACGACCGGAGCCGGTTCCGGGCCGGCCTGGGTGACCGGCGCCTGCTGGCTGAACGCGATGATGAACGCAAACGAGAGGGCCGACAGCGCGACGCGGGCAACGGCGCGGTGCCTGCTCAGCATTGTGCCGAGCGAGTCGAACGGGGCGGCAAGAGCCGCTCTCACGGTTCGGTTCGGACGCAATACACAAGACTCCATGGGGATTCCAGGCCGCCCCCCTTCAGAACGTGGGCACGCTTGGGCGGCGTCGAATAGCGCGGCAAGGATAGCCCATGAGCACTATTTGCGTCATAGGACCTTCACCAGCGCCCTCGCAGCCAGGGTCGGATGGAAGGTGGCGCCGCCGAACGGATCCACCAGCCCGCGCGCCTCGAGCAGTGCCAGCGCACTCGCCACCGAGGCGGCCGGCTGGCGTGTTCGGTCGACCAGTTCCTCGATCGAGCCGCTTCGTTCGAGGAGGCGCCTGAGAACCTGCCCCTCGACTTCCGACAGTGCATTCACGGTCGGCGGACGCTCGCCGCGGGTCAGACCGATCTGGCGCAGCAGCGAGGCGCTCGAGGTGACGATCGTCGCCTGCTGGTCCGCGATGAGGCGGTTGCACCCCCGCGAAGCCATCGCGTCGATCGGTCCGGGGACGGCATAGAGTTCTCGACCGATGCTGACGGCCGCCGCCGCGGTCAACAGGGCGCCCGAGCGGTCGGGCGCCTCGACCACGACGACCGCCTCGGCCAGCCCGGCAATGATCCGGTTGCGACGCGCGAAGTCCGGCCTCCCAACCGCTGCCCCGATGGCGATCTCGCTCACCAGCACTCCTCCGGCACGCAGCAAGTCTCGCGCCAGTGGACGATGGCGAGGTGGATAGATCCGGTCGATCGGCGAGGGCAGCACCGCGATGGTCGGAGCGGCTGCGGCCACCGACGCGCGGTGGGCCGCACCGTCGATGCCGAGCGCCAGCCCGGAGACGACCACGACGCCGGCGCGCGACAGGTCGTCGGCCACCTCGGTCGCAATGGACATCCCGTAGCCCGACGCCCGGCGAGTCCCGACGATGGCAACGGCGCGCCGGCGGAAGACGGTCGTGGGTCCCACCACGAAGAGCGTCGGAGGTCTCGGGTCCAGCGTGCGGAGCGCGGGCGGATAGGCCTCATCAAGCCCGGTGACGACCTGACCGCCGGCCCGCTCGGTGGCGCGCTCGACGGAGCGGGCGACCGAGCGCGCGTCCCGACGCAGCATCTCCTCGACCGCGAGCGGATCCCGCTTCCCGGGCAGCGGCAGCTCCCGAAGGCTGTCGGGACCGGCCTCCCAGGCCGCCGCGGCCGATCCGTGCCGTGCCAGCAGGCGGGCGAACCCGGCGGGACCGATGCCGGGCAGGCCGGACAGGGCGATCCAGTAGTCACGTTCGGTCGCCCGCCCCCGCGAGCCGGCCCGCTCACGGCGGCCGGTGGGACCCGAGGCTCCGACGCCGATCACGCCCGCACCTCCTTCGGTCGATGCAGGAGCGCTTCGTCGACGTGCTCGCCAAGCACCGTGCTCGAGCCGGCGAGGTCGGCGATCGTCCGCGCGACGCGGGCGGCTCGGTGCAGGCGGCGCATCGACAGGCCGAGCTGCCGCCCGCGGGTGTCGAGCAGCGCTCGCACGTGACCGTCGAAGCCGAGGCGCTCGTCGAGGTGCGACATCGGGATGTCGGCATTGGGTACGCCCTGCCGCTCAGCCTGCATGGCCGCGGCCGTCGCCACGCGGGCCGCAACGACGTCCGACGCCTCGCTCGGGCGGGCTCGTCGCAGCGAGGCGACGGGTTCGAGCGTGACGATCATGTCGAGCCGATCGCGCATCGGTCCGGAGAGCCGCGCCTGGTAACGGCGGCGCATGCCGTCCTCGCACGTGCATGCATGACCGTCGACCGCGAACCACCCACAGGGGCACGGGTTGAAGGCGGCCAGCACCATGAAGCGCGCGGGAAGGGCAAGCACGCCCTCGACCCGGGCAATCGTCACGGCGCCTGCGTCGATCGGACCGCGGAGCGCATCGAGCGCATCGGCCCGGAACTGGAGGGTCTCGTCGAGGAAGAGCACGCCGCGGTGCGCGAGGCTGGCCTCACCGGGCCGGATGCGCGGTCCGCCGCCCACGAGCGCCTGCGTCGAGATCGTGTGATGTGGCGCACGGAACGGGCGTCGCAGACTCACCGTCGCCCGCGGCTCGGGCAGCCCGGCCACCGAGTGGATGCGGCTCACCTCCGCGGCCTCACGCTCGTCGAGCAACGGCAGAAGGGCGGCGGCGGTCCTGGCGAGCAGGGTCTTGCCGACACCCGGCGGACCGGTGAAAGCGAGGTTGTGCCGCCCGGCAACCGCGATCTCGAGCATCCGGCGCGCGACGACATGTCCGACGATCGACCCGAGGTCCGGCGCGTCGTCCGGCGCCGACTCCGGACGGCTGCTCGGCGGACCAACGATCGGCAACTCCTCCACGCCGGCGAGGTGGCGAGTGACCTGGCTGAGCTGCCCCGCTCCGCGGACGCTGATGTCCCGGATCACCGCGCCTTCGGCGGCGCTCTCGGCGGGCACGATGGCATTGCGCGCGCCGGCGGCCTGGGCCGCGGACACGAGCGCCATGACGCCGGGCACCGGCCGCAGCGAGCCATCCAGGGCCAGCTCCCCGATCAATGCCGTTCGCTCAAGCCGGGAGGCGTCCAGCTGGCCGGACGCCACGAGGACGCCGGTTGCCATCGCAAGGTCGTGGCCGGTCCCCTCCTTCGGCAGGTCGGCCGGCGCGAGGTTGATCGTGATGCGCCGCGACGGCACCTCGAAGCCCGAGTTGCGGAGCGCGGCACGCACTCGCTCGCGGGCCTCGAGCACCGCGCTGCCCGCCAGCCCGACGATGGTCAGCCCGGGCAGGCCGAACGCGACGTCCACCTCCACCCGCACCGGCACGCCGTCGACGCCGACGATCGAGGCGCTGAGGGCGGTCGCGAGCACGTCTGGACCTCGTTGGAGGCGAGGGATCTGATGCGGACGAATGCCGGTCGCCCGCCTGCTCGCCTCCCTACTAACCAGCGGCGACCGGCGCAGCCAAGGCTAGGGAGTCGCCGCTTACCGGCCGGTTAGGGCGCCCTTATCGACGGCGGGTACGCCGGCTCGAGCTCAGCTGCCCACCTCGACGGCGAGCTTGGCGTCGATCTCGCCGGCGAACTTGTTGACGCTCTGGCCGAGCGGCCCGTCCGGGCGGCTCGACATGAAGGGTTCGCCCGAGTTGAGGGCGCTGATGGCGGCCCGGTACTCGTTGATGACCTGGTAGTCGATCTTGCGGCCGAGGGCGGACTCGGCGTTGTCGACGTTGATGCCGGTGTACGCGTTCGATCGGTTGAGGACGAGCTGGATCTTGCCCTTCTCGTAGCCCAGCGAGTCCATGGTCTCGAGCACCAGCCGGACGTTCTTCAGACAGGAAAGGTCGGCGGTCATCACCACGAAGATGACGTCGGCCTCATCGAACAGCTGAAGGTTGAAGTCGTCGATCTGCTTGGCCATGTCGACGATCGTGTAGTCGAATGCCTTCCGCAGCAGGGCGAGGATCGTCGACAGCGAACGCGGGTCGGTGCGCTGGCGCTCGACGACGAGGTCGGCGGACTCGGGATTCGGCGGCGCCAGCAGCAGCTGCATGCCGGCGTGGTGCGGCACCATCAGCTTCTTGAGGAGGTCCGCATCAAGGTCCGGCTCGCTGATGGCGTTGACGATCGAGGAGGAGTCGAGCCCGAGGTCAAGGAAGACCCGCATGTCGCCGAACTGGAGGTTGGCGTCGACGAGGGCCGTCTTGCGCTTCAGCCGCCCGGCGAGGGCGATGGCGGTGTTGATGGCGATGGTGGTGGTGCCCACGCCGCCCTTGGCGCCGTAGAAGCAGGCGAGCCGGCCGAGCGTCGGCTTGTCGGTGCCCGGCTTGCTTTCCTGCCCCTTCCCCGAGCGCGCCAGCAGGGCCTTGATGCGCGCGATCAGCTCGAGCGGGTGGAACGGCTTGACGATGTCGTCATCGGCACCCGCGCGGAGGCCCTTGACGCGCTGCTCGACGTCGGCCTCGGCGGTCAGCATGATGATCGGGATGCGCCTGCCGCCCGTCTCGGCCGCGCGGATCTGCTGTGTCGCCGCATAGCCGTCGAGGCGTGGCATGGCCACGTCCATCAGGATCAGGTCCGGCTCGATCGATGCCGCCATCTCCACCCCGGCCTGGCCGTCCGAGGCTACGTGAACCTCGTATCCCTCCTGCTTGAGGGTGAAGACGAGGACGCGCTGGATATTCAAGTCGTCGTCGACGACCAGGACCTTCGTGGCAGCCAATGCGAGACCCCTGACGATGGATGGAACGGCGCGATTATAAAGCGAGCCCGGCCGATCCCGCGAACCGATGGGTGGGAGCCGCGCCCATGAGTACTCTCGGCGCGCTATCCCAGGTGGCGCTCGAGGAAGTCGAGCACCCGATCTCGATATGCGCGCGGGTCCATGGCATACGCCTCGGCGTGGCCCGCTCCCTCGACCACGACCAGCTCCTTCGGCTCCCCCGCCGCCTCGAACAGGCGCAGGCTCTGCCGCCAGCTGATGAGCCGATCCTCGCGGGGCGCGATGAGCAGCAGGGCCCGCGGCGCGATTCGCGCGACGGCGCGAATCGGATCCATCAGGCGCGATCGGGCGCGCAACATCACGCCGCCGACCACCACGCGTGCGCCGATGCCGGAGAGCGGGTAGCCGAGCTCGCGCATGCGGCTGGCAACCGGGTGGCGCAGCTCGGCAAAGGCCGCATCGGCCACGACGGCCGCCACCGGCAGGTCGGGTGCCGAGACGATGGCGATGGCTGCGCCCATGCTGATGCCGAACAGTGCGGTCGGACCCAACCCGCGGCTCTCGGCGAATCGAACGGCGGCCGCCACGTCGCGCCGCTCGTGCGAGCCGAGGGTGACGAGGCTTCCCTCGCTCTCGCCGTGCCCGCGGAAGTCGAACTGCAGGACGTGATGGCGCTCGTGCAGCCAGGGCACGAAGGCCGCCAGCTCAGGGAGCCGATGGCCCGAGAAGCCGTGCATGACGATCACGGCCGTGCGCGTGTCACGGGCGGCCGGGATCAGCCAGCCGGAGAGGGTGACGCCGTCCTCGGTCGTGAAGCGGACCGCTTCGTACTCGAGGCCGATGTCGGCCGGCGTGGCGGGACCCTCCGGCGCATCGGGCAGGAACGGGCGGACGTCCGGCCGCACCAGCGCACGCGAGCCGCGCACGGCGACCAGGGTCAGGTATGCCCCGGTCAGCAGGCCGAGGGCGGTGCCGACCGCCCGAAAGACCGCGCGGATCATCCCCCCTGGGACGGCCTCGGCTCAGCCGGCGAGGTGCTGCCCGACGGTCGCATCTCGCGCATGGCGGCCGTGATGGGCCGCGTGAGCTCGGAGAGCTCCATCGGCACGATCCACTTCGTGCTCTCGCCGGCGGCAAGCGTCTTGAGCGCCTCGAGGTACTGGAGGGCCATCGTCTTCTCGTCGATCCCGCTCGCCGCACCGAAGATCGTCTGCAGCGCGTTCGCGTAGCCCTCGGCCCGCAGGATCTGCGACTGCCGATCGCCCTCGGCGCGAAGGATGTTCGACTGCTTGTCGCCCTCGGCCACGTTGATGGTGGCCTGCCGGGTGCCCTCGGACTCCGTGATGTTGGCGCGCCGGTTGCGCTCGGCGCTCATCTGGCGGTTCATCGCTTCCTGGATGTCGCGCGGCGGGACGATCTCGCGGATCTCGACGCTGGTGATCTTCACGCCCCAGCGCTCGGTCACCTCGTCCAGCTTGGCTCGCAGCGTGTGGTTGATCTCCTCGCGCTTGGCCAGCACGTCGTCGAGCGGGATGTCGCCGATGACCGCGCGCAGGGTGGTTGCCGCCAGCGCCTGCGATGCGCCGGTGAAGTCGGTCACGGCGGTGACCGTCACATCGGGCTGGAAGACCTTGCTGTAGACCAGGAAGTCGATGCTGATCGGGGCGTTGTCCTTGGTGATGCAGGTCTGCTGCGGCACCTCCAGGAAGCGCTCGCGCAGGTCGACCTTGACGGCCTGCTGGACGAACGGGATGAGGAGCACGATGCCCGGTCCGCGGGCACCCTGCAGCCGCCCGAAGAAGAACACGACCAGGCGTTCGTACTCACGGACGATGTGGACGATGCTGAACAGGAGCCAGAGCCCGATCGCCAGTCCGATGACGAGGAAGATCAGGCCGGTGAATTCTTCCATGGTGCGTCGCTAGCCCTCCGCTGCTCCCCCATCGCCGGCTGGTGCCGGCTCGACGATCAACTCGAGTCCTTCGACCCCCACCACGCGAAGGGGGGTCCCCGGTCCGATCTCGGCGCCCCGGCTCCGAGCCGACCAGCTCTCGCCGCCAGCATAGGCGATCCCCGTTGGCGCGATAAGCGTCTGGGCTGTGCCGCCGGCGCCGACCAGCGCCACCACCGGCTTGTTGGCCACGCCCATCCCACGCTGCTGGAACATCGCCCGCACCAGCACCCACGCGTAGAGGACGCCCACGGCCGCCACGATGGCGATGAGCCACGGGCTGACGCTCACGTCGATCGCGTCCACGCCGGGCGTGACGCCGGTCCACAGCGCGAACGCGCCGAGCACGAGAGCAACGATCCCGCCGACCGTGAGCAGGCCATAGCTGGCGACAACGACCTCGAGTGCGAACAGACCGATGCCGATGAGGACCAGCAGCAGGCCGCCCACGTTGAGCGGGAGGGCATTCGAGCCGATGAAGGCAAGCACGATCGCAATGGCGCCGAGGATGCCCGAGAAGAAGTTCGGGTGGAACAGCTCGGCGATGATCCCGTAGAAGCCGATGGTGAACAGGATGAACGCGATGTTCGGGTCGCTGAGCAGGTGGAGGAACTGCTGGCCGAAGTTCATCTCGATGTCCCGAATCGCCAGGCCGCCGAGGTGCGGCAGCGGCTCGCCGTTGAAGGTGTAGGCGTGGCCATCCGCGCGGGCGCCGGAATCGATGGCGGTCAGCAGCGAGGTGAGGTCACCCGCGATCAGGTCCGCAACCGGCGGCTCCATCTCGACGGCCTCGGTCGCGCCGATGCTCTCGGCATCGCGCACCGCCGACTCGGCCCAGTCAGCGTTACGGTCATGCTCGTCGGCCAGCGAACGGATGCGCGCGACCGCGTCGTTCGTCACCTTCCTGGCGAGCGTCTCCGGCAGGTCCTCACCGCCCGAGCCAACGACCGACGCGGCGCCGATGTTGGTGTTCGGTGCCATCGCTGCGACATCGGCCGCCAGCACCACGAAGGTGGCCGCCGACGCGGCGCGGGCGCCCTCCGGGGCGACCCAGGCGATGACCGGCACCTCGCTGGCGAGGATGGCCTTGATGATGCGGTCCATGCTCGTCAGCTCGCCGCCCGGCGAGTCGACCTGGATGATCGCCGCAGCGGCGCCCTCCTCGGCCGCGACGCGCAGCCCCTCCTCGATGAACGCGGCATTGACCTGGTCGATGACCCCGGTCAGCTCGAGCCGCGCCACCTGCTCGCCGGCGGCGGCGGTCGGTGCGGCCAGGCTCACGATCCCGAACGCCAGGCTCAGGGCAGCGAGCACGCGACGAACCATGGGCTGAGTATAGGTCTGCGTCCGCGGAATGCCCGCCGAGCGACCGAGCCCTAGAGCCCCAGCGCGTCGGCGACCAGCTGCGACCAGGTCTCCATCCGGTGACGGCTCTCCGCCAGTTCATCGGCTCCGGCGAAGGCACCGACGAGCTTGTCGTGCTCGCGCACGTCGACCTCGCGCCCGCGGGCGTCGACGCTGAACACCACGCCCAGGTGGACGGCACCCACCGGGTTGCTGTCGTCGTTGAGGAGGCCGATGAGCTCGAACTCCGGTTCCCAATCGGCCTCCAGCTCCTCCGCCCACTCGCGGCGAAGGCCCGACATGAGCGACGTCGTCCCCATCATCGACCGGGTTCAGGTGCCCGCCGACGCCGATGCTCGCCTTCCCGTGCAGCCGCGGGTCGCCGCCGGCATCGGTCCGGTGCATGAGGAAGACGCGGTCCCCGTCGCGGACGACCACATACGGGATCAGCTGCTTGTGGGCCGGATCGTCCTCGGCAGCCGGCCGATCGAGATATCGGCCGCGCGATGCCACCCTTGCCCGCAGGTCCGCCAGCGCCGCCGGCATCGGCCTGGCGGACGCCTCGGAAGTCGCAGCCGCCGGGGACATCGGCCCGCGGGAGGACGAGGACGCGCTCGGTCATCGGTCAGGAGTCTATCGGTATGCGCGTAAGGTCGGTGGCAAGGTTGCCAACCTAGAGTGCCATTCTCACAAGTCCGCACCGGTCCCCACCACACCCCACGGACGGGGCCGAACACCGGTGCGCCACGGCAACAAACGAGATCGCAAACCGTAGTCAGGGGTGATTGCTGGTACTAACGTACCGCCTCACATAGGGGAGCAGCGAGCACTTTCCAGGGGGCCATCGCCGCCGCTAACGCCCAGCGGTGACCGCCCGACATCGTGCCCACCATGTCGGATCAAGTCGTACATCCACTGCCAGATGGATCGGCATCGCGATCACCACGCGGTCAGTCCCTGGTGGAGTTCGCCCTCGTGCTGCCAATGCTCCTCGTCCTCTTCCTCGGAATCGCGGACTTCGGGCGAGTCTTCCACGCAGGCATCGTCACCGAGGCATCGGCACGCAACGCAGCTGAGGCGGCGGCCCAGGAATACCTCCAGCAGAAGCGCGGTTCGGGCACCCTGACGGACGCCGACTACGATCGGATCCACGATGTGGCGCTAGCCAAGATCTGCGGTGAGGCGGAGCGACTTCCGAACCGGGCCGGCAGCGGGGGCGCGTGCACCATGCCCGCGGCAGCTGTTTGCATCCACGATGACGCAGCGGAACTCCCGAACTATGTCGGCAATGGCTGGTGCGGTAAGGAGGGTCCGGCCGCGCCGGCTGACTGCACGGAGATCCATTCGACATGGACCCCCGGCAAGCCGCTGAACGCGCTGCCTTACGTTGAAGTCCGCGTCTGCTATCAGTTCACGACGCTTTTCAACCTACAGGACCTTCAGCTGCCGCTGGCGAACGGCCTGAGCGTCGGCAACATCTGGCTGCAGAAGGACCGCGCGTTCGCGGTCGCGGACTACTGACATGGCGCGCCTTGCTGATACGCGGCGTGGCCAGACCCTCGTAGAGACCGCCCTGGTGCTCCCCCTCTTCTTGATGGTGCTCTTCGGCATCATCGTCGTGGGCCTGGGTGTCTTCTACCAGCAACAGCTCACGAACGCCGCCCGAGAAGCTGCCCGGTTTGCCGCGATCCACAGTGCGACAGAGCCTCTGTGCCCGGTGGTGCCGAGGCTGCCATACGACCCGCAGGGGAGCTACAAGCCGTTGTCATACCTGCGCTGTGATCGCCCCGAAATCGGATGGCCCAAGATGACGGCCGCCGCTCGCGAGGCCATCTCGGGCTTGAGGCGCGCCGACGTGCAGGTTGCCGCCTGCTGGTCGGGTTATCGAGTTCCCGGCACCGAAGGGACGGCGGTCGGCTTCGACCAAAAACCGCCTGGCGTTTATGACATCGGCGGAGTACCCACGGCCGTTACCCCTGCCGAGTCTGTGTTTGTCCAGTGTGCGATCGACGGGCGCGATCCCACCACAGAAGGCGAACTGATCGGCTGCAGCGCGGGGCTGGCGACCACCGATCAGGCCAGCGCCATCTCAGAGGCCCCCGGACGACCCGTTGCGAACACGGTCACCGCCTATGCCTGCTACGAGTGGCGGCCGCCGCTCGCCGGACTCCTCCTCATCCCCAACAGCGTCACGCTTCGGGCCGTGATCACGGAGGCGATACAGCGCCAGCAATGATTACTCGAAAGCGAGCCAACGAACGAGGACAGATCGTCCTGATCACGGCAGCGGCCATGGTGGTCCTGCTCGGGATCGGGGCGCTCGTCGTGGATCTCGGCATGTCGTGGATGCTGTCGCGGCAGGAGCAGAACGCCGCCGATGCCGGCGCGATCGCCGCCGCGCGGCACTTGAAGGACAACCTTGGCCAGAGGACCTGGAACCAGGCAGCGGCCGAGGAAGATGCGTGCTTCTACGCCCGCGCCGACGGGTTCTTCGAGTCAGACAACGCCACCTGCGATGCCGCCATCGCGAGCGGCAAGCTGAGCGTCCATTCTCCCCCAGTTTCCGGAGACTACGCCGGCAGCCCCGGCATGGTGCAGGTGATCATTCGCGAGACACACCCGTCGTTCTTCGGCGGGATCTTCGGGCGGAGTGTGGCGAACGTCGGCAACTCCGCGGTAGCCGCCAACCAGACCGCCGACGCAAACTCCAGCTCCCTGGTCGCCCTGCAGCCAGTGTGCGTTGGAGGTTCCGCAGCCGACGTGGACGGAGGCGGCGAGATTCGAATCTTTCCGGTCACTCCCGGCACGGTCGGTGGCTACGTCCATGTCAACTCGCCATGCGGCAACTCCCTCAACAACCTGTGTGATGGAGGGGGCGGAGCAGCGCTTTCGATCAGCGGCACCCTCAAGGCGCCATATACCTATACCGTTGGGAGTTGTTCGCAGCCAGGTGGTGCCGGACTCCAGTGCAATCCGCCTGCACCGCCGGGCGGTCGCTGTCTCGACGAAGGCGTACAGCCGTTGGCTGATCCCCTGGCCAGAATGCCTGAGCCCACATTGGCCGATTTCCCGAACGGCGTGTGCCCGAACGGCGGGCCGTCTACTCCTTCATCGACGAGCGGTTGCGAGTTGAAGCGAGGGCCGGACTGCCCCGCCGACCCACTCGATGGCTCGCGCGATGTGTGCACATTGACTCCGGGCGTCTACTACGGTGGTTGGACGGTCGGCGCCAAGGTGCGGCTGCTGCTGGAACCCGGCATGTACATCCTCGCGGGCGGCGGGATCGGTCTCAGCGGTACCGAGTCATCGATCGAGGCCGTCACGAACACTGCCGGGGTGGAAGCACGAATCATGATCTTTTCGACCGATGGCCCGGGATGCCCATCGATTGGGGCGCAGTGCCAGAACGAAATCAAGTTCACCTCGGCGCAAGCGTTCAAGGCCAAGGCCCTCAATGCGGCAACCTGCGGTCTCGTGAGCCCACAGGCCTGCCCGTGGAAGGGAATCCTGCTCTGGCAGGACGGCACGGCGAGCCATCCGGACAAGCCCGTAACCATCGGCGGCCAGAGCAGCAACATCCTCGCGGGCACGATCTACGCTCCAAAGGCACAGGTAGAGGTGAGCGGTGGCGCCGCGGGCACGGGCTGCGGCGGGACCACAACGGCCAGCTGCCTCGCGATCCAGATCATCAGCTATCGCTGGAAGATAACTGGCGGGGGCCTGATCGAGATGCCGTACGACCCGGCTGGCTTGTATCAGCTACCGCAACGCGGACTCGTCGACTAGCGCTCTCCGGAGACCCGTTACGCGCCCGAGATCATCCAGCCCTGTAAGGTGGGCGGCAAGGTACCGGTACTAGATTGCGCATCTCACTCGCTCTATACCGATCCCAACCGGACCGCACCAGCCTGCGCACCCAGCCTGCGCCGTGGCATTGGTCAGGATCGGAACCGCTGACGCGCCAACCAAAGTCATCTCGAGAGGGGACCGAGCACTTTCAGGGGGCCACCTACTCAAGCCTGCCCGGGTGAAGTGACCGCCCGACATCGTGCCCAACACCATGTCGGAGCCAATCGTTCAGCCGAAGGCTGATCAGCCCGCGAGGCGTATGCGCCGGGGCCAGTCGGCCGTGGAGTTCGCGCTCATCCTGCCGATTCTCGTTGATGCTCGTCGGCGGCATCGTGCAGTACGGCGTTCTGTTCGCGACCAGCACTCGCTCATCCAGGTCGGCAGCGACATCGGCCGCTGGGCAGCCACGCAAGTCCTACGACCCGGTAGGCAACCCGATCAGCGACTGCAGGAATCCGGCTACCGTCTCCCCGCCACAACCCGTGACGCTGGCGGATTCATTGCGCAACAGTCGAGCCTGATGGGCTACTCCGCCGGGCGACTGGGGGATCCAGCGAATTTCATCGTCTATCCCAACAACACCCCACTCCCCGCAAGCCCCTCCGTCGAGCGAATCGGTGGAGGTCGTATGGACCATCGAAGCCGGCGCTTGCCCGCCCTGTGGACCGCTCGATGTGGCTTGGGTCACGATTAGGCTCACCCATCGGGCTCCGGTAATCCTCCAGGTTTCCCCTACCTCCCGGGCCTGGGGACATGCGACGCCAGCGGCTGTTACTTCGCAGTTTCGACGACCGCGCTCATTCCGCATGGAAGTGGTTCCAGCACCATGAGACGACGAGTCATCCTCCGCCCGGCTGCCCGCCCCATTCGGCGTGGCCAGGCGATGGTCGAGTTCGCCCTGGTCATCGGGCTGTTCATGCTGGTGATCGGGGGCTATATCCAATTCGGCATCGTCTTCTGGAGCCAGAATGCGATCACCCAGGTCGCCCGTGACACCGCCCGCTATGCGGTGACACACTCTGCCGCCCCGTGCGATCCGAACGTCCCGTCCGCAGATCGCCATCGCAGCCAACGAGATCGCTCGCCGCGCCAATCTCGTCGGGTACAGCAATGGCATGTGGAGTCCGCTCCGGCTATCGCGCAGTCGGGCGCTGAAGGGGTCGGCGTCGACTGGCAGGTGCCGACAGGATTCGCGGGTCTTCCCGCCGACTGCCCACCCTCAGACAATCGGATCGCCGTCGATCGTTCGCGTGCGGATCAATCACGTGGTCCCGATCTTCTTGCCGGGACTCCAATTCTTCGCCCCGCCGTGTGCCGGCAAGGCTTCTGCCTGTCAACCGAAACCGGAACTCCCGAATGGAGCCCAAGAAGCGATGAGCCGGTCCGACTCGCCTGAGTCCAGAACTGCAACGCGGCCAGATCCTGGTCTTGGCGGGGCTCTTGATGGTGATCCTGATCGCGATCAGGGGTCTTGCCATCGATGTCAGCGCGGCCTAGATGGCTGACCGATGGCAACGGGCAGTCGCCGACGCCGCCTCGCTGGCCGGAGGCCAGGACCTCCAGATCCCGGGAAGTCGCGATTTCCCCGGTCACTACCCAACAGCAGGCGGCCAGGGATCATGCAATGGACGTGCTCGTCAAGCAACTCGGCGCCACGAGCCCGCCGTCCACAGCGGCGGGTTCACCGTGCCTGACCGCGGCGGGCTGCCCACTTCCGGGTACGCCGTACGTGGTGGCGGTGAGGACGCCCTCGCCGAGCTTCGTGGACTGCGAATCGGAGCGGTGCATCCAGGTGACGATCCGGCAACCTGCCTTTGGGCTCACCTTCGCCCAAATCCTCGGGCAGCGGACCTGGTCGGTGAACACGGCATCGGTGGCGGGCCGCATCTACGAGAAGCAGTACGGGATCGTGGCACTGCGTCCACCCGACTACCGCGGTGGCACGCAGAACGAGAAGGACATCTTTATCACCGGCGGTAGCAAGGTAGTGGCGGCCAGTGCCGATGTCGTGACCAACACGAACCTAGTCTGCTCTGGATCCCTATCGGAGCTCGTCCTGAGCTCTGGTTACCGCGTTTACCACTTCGATCCATACGCGGCGTGGACCAGTGGCTCGGGTAAGTGTTTGAACCCTCGGCCCGGATCGCAGGCGACGACCCCGATTACCGACCCGGTTTACGCGATTCCGCAGCGCACCATTTCCACTCAGACTTACGCGACCCTCGCCGACGCGGTGGACCCGGATCCGGCCCACTGCTTGGCAGAGCAGGCCAAGGTGCCCAACGAGTATCGCGAGCTAAAGACCACCAAGCCAATTAACGACCCCACGCAGGTCACGGCGATCTGCGTGCGCCCAGGCATCTACCAGTTCACCCTCGATGTCAAGGATCCGGCGTCCGGGCCGCCACAGGCATACCTGCTCGAACCGGGCGTCTACTTCTTCGACTATGGCGTGCGGGTGCAGTCGAGCCTGATCGGCGGTTACGAACCGGGCGCCGCGGGCGTTGCACTGGTGTTCAAGGAAGCATTCAACCCAAGTGGCGATCCTGGTCAGTTCATCACTACCAACAGCACCTCGCTGGTGGCCCTGAACTTCGGCAACCTCTACTGTCCGGGTGCGGCAGGGACAACCTGCACGCCGCTGGTGCCTCCCCATCCAAGCTGCCCTCTCAGTCCGAACGGCCGTTGCTGGGCGGCGCCCGCGAATGGGCCACAGGGCCTCGTGCAGACCCCCGGGACCAAGCCGGTGCTGCTGACCGTCCTCGTCGTGCCGGATCCGACTTGCACGGTCGGGCTTGTTGCCCCACCTGGCTGTGATGACAACAAGAACAAGACGCTCAATCTCAGTGGCGGCGGAAACATCTTCCTGGCAGGAGTCCAATACGCGCCCAGCGACAATGCCGTCCTGGCCGGAAACACTGGGCAGAGGGCAGAGATCGGCGCATTCTGGGCGTGGAGCATCGAGTTCAAAGGGGGATCGGAGTTCACGCTCGCGAGCGCATTGCCCGACTTGACGGGGGTCCTCCGCCTCGATCCGGCTTGTTCCCCGACGGTGACCGTCTGTAACCCATAGTTCCGCCGGGTGGGACCATCAGCGCATTGCATCCGGGCGAGGGGTGACCGACCCTTCGGGAATGCGGAAACGAATTGCTGTCCTCACGGCTGTCTGGGCATATTCGGCTGCTATCTGGGCATCGATTAGCCACCATCTGCTGGGACTACCGGATGTCGTTCCGGCCGCCGTCATGCTCACCGCAGCCGCCACAGCCGTCTGGTCCGTGCGCGGATGGAAGCGGTCGCAGGGGGAAAGTCCCAGGACGATCTCGCCGGCGACATCGTCCTTCGCGAAGCACTAGGACGCCAGAAGCCGCGCTCGCCGGGGAGGGGCGTCACTCGCATCCGTCACTGCCGGCCGGCACATCACGCCGGCTCGAGTGGTCCATCAGATGCCAGCCTGAGCGCGAGGCTTGCTGCCTCCCGGGGGTCCCGGGCCCGGTGAACCCGCGGGCCGCCCAGGCGATGCTCGGACTCGACGCGCCATGAGCTGAGCGCCACCACGTGGCGTCCCATCCGCAGCGCCAGCCCGATCTCCGAGAGCGTTCCGTGGCGGCCGCCGACGGCGATCACCGCATCGGACGAGGTCACGACCACCAGGTTGCGAACCACCCCGAGGCCGGTGGCGATCGGGATGGACACGAACTCGTTGGCCTCGGAAGCATCGGCGCCCGGCAGCACGCCGATGGTCTGGCCACCCGCCCCACGTGCCCCGCGCGACGCAGCCCGCATGACGCCGCCGAGGCCACCGGTGACCACCGTCGCGCCGGCGCGGGCCAGCTCCAGGCCGATCTCCTCGGCCCATTCGAGGATCCGATGCGCGTCGGGGCCGCTCGGCTCTCCGTCGCCGATCACCGCGACGTAGCGCGGTCGCAGTGCGATCGCCCGCTCAGACACCAGCGGACACTCCCAGCTTCATCGTCGCCAGCGTCTCATATCGTGCCGGTCCGCGGCCGGTGTGGCTGCGCATGAGCTCGATCCGATCGGCAGCGAGCATGCCTCGAGGAGCCGATGCGGAGGCGAGCCACGGCCGCAGGTCGACCGGCTCGTGGCGCGCCCGCGCCAGGGTGAGATGGGGCCGGAGCGGACGCGTGGCTTCGAGGCCGAGCGCCGCCGCAACATCAGCGGCAACGCGCGCCAGCCGGCCCGCGCCGTCCTCGATGCCGTACCACGCCACGCGAGCCCGGGACGGAGTCGGGAAACCTCCGAGGCCGCCGGTGGTCGAGCTCGTCGGCTCGTGCGCGTTGGCCACCGACGCCAGCCGTTCGCTCAGGAGCGGGACGCTGCCGGGATCGGTCGGGCCGAGGAAGGCAAGGGTGACGTGCCATCCGTCGGGATCGGTCCAGCGCAGGCCGGCGAGGTCATCCCGAGCGCGCCATGCGTCCACGGCGACGCGCAGGTCCTCGCGCAGGGCCTCGCCGATCGGCACCGCCACGAAACAGCGCCAGCGCTCTGTCGTCATCGGTCCGGTAGGCGGGCGTCCACGATCGGCAGCAGGGCCTCGAGCGAGTGGATGACCGGGATCCCGTCCGGAACCTCCCCCGGTCCGTATCGGTGGGCTCGATCGATCAGGATCCCCTCGATCCCGACGCCGCGAGCGCCCTCGACGTCAGCGTCGACGTGGTCGCCGACGTGGATCACGGTCTCGGCAGGGACGGCCGCCTGCTCGAGCGCCCATTGGAAGATTCGCGGGTGTGGCTTCTCGAAGCCGATGCGTGCGCTGGCCGCGATGAAGTCGAACTTGCCGACGAGGTCGAGCGCGTGGAGCAGCTCCGGCAGGTTCCACACCCAGTTGCTGACCGCCCCGACCACCAGGCCCCGCTCCTTGAGCGCCGTCAGGGTCGGATACGCATCGGGAAAGATGTGCCAGTGGCTGGTCACCATGAAGAGCTCGCTCAGTCGCCGATAGAACGCCTCCGGCATCGGCTGCAACCCGAGCTCGGCGATGGCCGCCGCGTCGATCTGGACCGTGCGTCGAAAGCTCGTCTCCTCGCTCGGGTCGAACCCGCCGTCCATCCCCCATCCCCCGTGGTGGTAGGCGCGCCGGAGCGCCGCATGCAGGTCGTCGATGTCGACGTCGAGCCCGAACTCCTGGAACGCCATGGCGTAGACGTGCTCCCACGATGGGTTCGGGCGCATCACCGTGTCGCCGATGTCGAGGAAGACGGCGCGCAGGCTCGGTCGGCGGTCGTTCATTGCCCGACCAAGCCTAGTGCGTTCACGCTTGACCCGTGGGGCGGGTCAACGGTCGAAGGAGCGGCTGAACGAGGCGTGCTCCCCCGCGATTTGACCCGTATCGCGGGTGGATCGCGTCTGGAGCCGGGCTCCGCCGCGCGTTGACCCGTGGGGCGGGTCAAACCCGTGGCGCCGCGGACCGACTCAGGCGGCGGAGACGCCCATGGTGCCGAGGATGCCGTAGATCTCGGTGCGGTAGCGGATGCCCGAGACATGACGCGAGAGCCACAGGACGTAGTCGGGGTCATGGCGCGCCAGGTCACGGAGGCTCCAGCCGCTGTAGCGACCGAAGCCGAGAATGCTGCCGCCGGCGGACGCCCGCGGCGGGGTCGCGCGGGTCATGGCGGTCGGCGCAACCGAGACTCCGGCGAAGGTGGTGCGCAGGCTGCGGTCGTGGGTCGCGCGGCTGGCGGGTGTGCGGAGCAGCGCGTAGGCGCGGTTGAGCTCCGCCATCTTCTCGGCCGCTCGGCGCGTGGCGTCGCGATCGGGGTGGTACTTGAAGGCGAGGGCCTTGAAGGCACCCTGGATGACCTCCTGTTCGGCGGTCGGCACCACCTGGAGGACGGCGTAGGGATCGAAGCTGGGCCCGGGCGACATCGGTCTTCGTCCGGCCTCAGTCGTTGTAGAGCCTCTCCTCGATCAGCTTTTCGGCCGTGATCCGCCCCGTCGGATCGAAGCAGCTGTACTCGAAGAGCTTCTCGTACTCGAGGTCGACGTTGTCCTGGCCGCCGCGGTTCTTCTCGATGGTGGCAACCACCCAGTCGCGATAGCGCTGCGCCTGGTACGGGTTGAACTCGATGTTCACCTTGGCGACGATGTTGTACTTGTCGTTCAGGATCAGGATGATGTCCGACTCGTAGTTGATGGCCGATGAGCCACGCAGATGGTGGTTGCGCAGGCGCTTGGCCTTCAGCCCTTCACGGTCGGCGGCCACGATCGCGACCACCGGGATGCCCTCGGCGAGCGCGATGTCCTTGAGCCCGGACACGATCCGCGTCACCTTCTCGGCCTCGTCGGCCGGCTCGGGAACGACGGGGACCTTCTGCAGGTAGTCGACGAAGAGGACGAGCCGGCGCTCATCGTCGCCGCCGCGGTGCTCCCGGACGAGCGCCCGCATGTTCTCGATGGTCGAGTGCGTTGCCGTACCGCGCATGAGGAAGAGGTTCGAGCCGTATCGGGCGATCCGCTCCAGCGACGGGCGCAGCCGCGGGTTGGCGCCGAGCTTCGCGCGGGTCCCGGTCTCGGCGGAGTTCGTGTACGAGCTCACGACCTCCTTCTTGACGTCCTGGATCTTCACGGCGCCCGACTTCTTCGGCAGATGCGTCAGCGCCGACTCCATGGCGACCATGCGCTGGATCAGGTACTCCTCGTCGTGCTCGAAGCACACGTAGAGGGCGGTCGCCTGGCCCGATGCGGCCATGTTGCGTGCCATCTGGAGCGCCATCGTCGTCTTGCCCTGGCCCTGTGCGCCGCCGATCAGCATCAGCTCGCCGGGACGCAGGCCGCCGCCGATCGTCTTGTCCATCGGCACGAAGCCGGTCGCGATCGGCACCAGGTCATCGATGCCGCCGGACGCAACGCGTTCGTTCAGGCTGGTCAGGACGTCGAGCGCCGAGCGCGGCATCAACGTGCCATCGCCGGCCTCGAGCTTCCACTCGGACTCGGCGCTTCTTTGGTTGGGCGATCGGCTCGTCGATCATCAGGTGGCAGGCTCCATGTGCTCAGGCTCATCCACGCTCCGCGCGGCAGGTGCCTACGCGCAACACGTGGCCGAGTATACGGCTCACCTCCTATGCCTCCAATGACCCGATCGGGCTACTGCGACGCGTGGAGGAACCTCCCACTCAACCGTCCCGATTCACATGAGGCGAGCGTTGTGCGAGCCGAGACGCCTCCCGACGGTCCAGATTCACGTCACGCGTGAAATAGCACGCTTCAAGTGGCCATCGGCCCACCTCTTGGTCACCTGGTGTGAATCTGGACGGTTCGTGTCGGAGCGCCGCAACGACTGAGGCCCGCCTGTCGGCGGGCCTCAATGCATGCGGTCGGACGCTGAGCTCAGGCCGGCTGCGGTGCCGCTCCGGGCCGACGCCGCTTGGCGTCGCCCTCGTCGGTGTCCGGCTCGACGTCGGCATCGGTCTCGGGGACCTCCGCCACGACGCCGATCTTCTTCCTCGGGGTCGGGCCACCGGAGCGCGGCGGCAGGACGCCCGCGAAGAGCGACTCGAACTCCTCGGACTCGATCGTCTCCTTCTCGACGAGCAGGGTCGCCAGCCGATCCAGCACCTCGCGATGCGTGGTCAGCGCCTCCTTGGCGCGGTTGAAGGCGTTGTCGATGATCTGGCGGACCTCTCCGTCGATCTTCGCCGCGACCTCGTCGCTGTAGTTGCGCTGCTCGCTGATCTCGCGACCCAGGAAGACCATCTCCTCCTTCTTCCCGAACGCCAGCGGGCCGAGCTTCTCGCTCATCCCGTACTGGGTGACCATCGCGCGGGCCAGGTTGGTGGCCTTCTCGATGTCGTTCGAGGATCCGGTGGTGGTGTCGCCGAAGACGAGCGTCTCGGCCACGTTCCCGCCGAGCATGCCGGCGATCTTGTCCTCGAACTCGGTCTTGCTGTGGAGGTATCGGTCCTCCGACGGCAGGCTCATCGTGTAGCCGAGCGCCATGCCGCGGCTGACGATCGTCACCTTGGTGACCGGGTCGCACTTGGGAAGGATGCGCTGCACGACGGCGTGGCCGCCCTCGTGGTAGGCGATGATCTCCTTCTCGTCCTCGGTGATGATCCGGCTCCGGCGTTCGGGGCCCGCGATCACGCGATCGATGGCCTCGTTGAACTCGTCGGTGCCGACCGCCTTCTTGTTGCGACGGGCGGCGAGGATCGCCGCCTCGTTCACGAGGTTGGCGAGATCGGCTCCCGAGAAGCCCGGCGTGCGACGGGCAATGGCCTCGATGTCGACCGTCTTGTCGAGCGGCTTGCCCTTGATGTGCACGTTGAGGATCTCGTGGCGGCCCTTGATGTCGGGCCGATCGAGCACCACCTGGCGGTCGAACCGGCCTGGGCGCAGGAGCGCCGGGTCGAGGACGTCCGGACGGTTGGTGGCGGCGACCACGATCACGTTCGTGTTGGTGTCGAAGCCGTCCATCTCGACCAGGATCTGGTTGAGCGTCTGCTCGCGCTCGTCATGCGAGCCGCCGAGGCCGGCACCGCGCTGGCGGCCGACCGCGTCGATCTCGTCGACGAAGACGATGCACGGCGAGTTGCGCTTGGCCTGCTCGAACAGGTCGCGCACGCGCGATGCGCCGACGCCGACGAACATCTCGACGAACTCGGAGCCCGAGATCGAGAAGAACGGGACGCCCGCCTCGCCGGCGACCGCTCGGGCAAGCAGCGTCTTGCCGGTTCCCGGCGGGCCGACCAGCAGCACGCCGCGCGGGATGCGGGCGCCAAGGCTGTTGAACTTCTCCGGGTACTTCAGGAACTCGACCACCTCGGTCAGCTCCTGCTTGGCCTCGTCGACCCCGGCGACGTCGTTGAAGGTCACGACGGTCTTGTTGCCGAGGAACATCCGGGCTCGGCTCTTCCCGAAGCTCATGGCCTGGTTATTGGTGCCCTGCGCCTGCCGCATCATGAAGAAGATGAACCCGCCGATCAGCAGGACGGGCAGCAGTGCGGTGATGAGGAGCGTGAGGATGCCGCCCGCGGCGCTCTCCTCGGTGGCTCCCAGGTTCGCGCAGTCGAACTCTCCGGGGCTGCCGCCGGCGCTGCAGCCGAGGTCCTGCACGAAGTTCGTGAGCTCGGACGGGATGACGGCCGTCTTCTCCTCGCCATTCGGCAGCGTGGCGATCAGGCGCGAGCCCTCTTTGGTGATTGACTGGATCTCTCCGTTTCGCGCGTCCGCGATCAGCTGGCCGTACTTGTAGTCGGCCGTCTGATCGCCACTGCCCATGAACGTCCACAGGACGGCCAGTCCGAAGACGGCCAGGACGACGAGCACGACGCTGTTGCGAACGATGCGGCTAGTCAAGTTGATCTACTTTCGCCTCCGTGCGATCGGCTTCCGGCCATCGGCCGGGACCGGCCCGCGACTGCACGTCCCGAGCCCGGCCAGTATAGGTGGGCCGATAGGGGCGAACAAACACCCCCTCCTGACCGAACCTCACCTTCTATACGCACCGGAGTCACGAGGCGTCTCATGCGCGATTCGAATGATCCGCTGGCTGACCGATGCGACGCGGCCACCCCCCAGCTCGATCCGGACGCCGCCGCGGTCACCCGCCGCGGCCTCGAGCAGCGCCTCCACGCGTTCGGCGCTCGGCGCCGGCTCTCCGATCGCGAGGCGCATCATGCGACGACCGAGGGCCTCCGCAGGCGGATCGTGCCAGTCGATCCCGCCCTTCGGTGCGGTCCGCCTCGTGAGCTCCGACGGCCGCGAGGTGGTCGAGCAGCGCATCGTCGCCGGCGGCCAGGCGCGCGAACTGGCCGATGCGATCCACCGCCCCATGCCGGAGCTCCTCGAGCAACGGCATGAGCTCGCCGCGCACGCGGTTGCGCAGGTAGGCCGGATCGTCGTTCGATGGATCGAGCCGGTAGCCGATGCCGGCACCGTCGAGCAGCGCCCGCAGGGTCTGGCGCCGCTGGAGGAGCAGCGGTCGGACGATGCGGCCGCGACGGGCGGGCATGCCACGCACGCCTCCGAGCCCACTGCCACGCAGCAGGTTGAGAAGGACGGTCTCGGCGGCGTCGTCGGCGGTGTGGGCGGTGGCGATCAGCGCGTCCTCGCTCGCGACCTCCTCGAGGAATCGATAGCGCGCCACTCGCCCGGCATCCTCGATCGAGCGGCCCTCGCTCGTTGCCAGCTCGGCGACATCGGTCCTGCGAAGCTCCCACGGCAACGCCAGCTCGTCCGCGGCGTGCGTCACGAAGGCGGCGTCGTCCGCGCTGTCGTCGCGGAGCCCGTGGTCCAGGTGGGCGACGGTCAGGCGCCAGTCGCGGGCGCCGGTCTCGACCAGCCGCGCGGCGGCGCACAGCAGCGCCATCGAGTCGGGGCCGCCGGAGACGGCGAGGACGATGGGCGCGTCGTCGGGGATGTCGAGCGCCCGGGCGCCGGCGTCGAGCGCCGCCGCCAGCTCGTCGAGTGGCATGGGTGTGGTAGCGGAGGGCGGATTCGAACCACCGACCAAGGGCTTATGAGTCCCCTGCTCTGCCACTGAGCTACTCCGCCACGTGTTGTCGAGCCGTTCCGTGCTCAGAAAGAGCATATACCCCAGTCCGGCACGAGGACGAGGATGACCTCAGCGCTCATCGAGCCCGCACATTCTATCGTCGATCAAAGGGCGCTGAAAGCGAGCGGCTCAGCATGCGAGATCATGGTCGAGGTCCATCGGTCTTCTCGCTCTGAGGTCAGCCATGCACGTGAATTTCGAGCGCCAGCCGCATCCCCGCATCGCGGCGCGCAGGACGACCCGACCCCCGAAGGTTGCCGACGAGCATGTCGGGTTCAACGGCAGGATCGCATTGGTTCTGACCACCGCGGTCGGCACGATGTGGTGCGCGTACGCCTTCGCCATCCTGGCGCTCCTGGTGGTGCCCCAGGCGATCGCGGGCGGACTGCTCCTGTTCGTCCAGTGGGTCAGCCAGACGTTCATCCAGCTGGTGATGCTGTCGGTGATCATGGTCGGCCAGAACGTCCTGGGACGCGCGGCGGACAAGCGTGCCGAGATGACCTACAACGATGCCGACGCGGCCTTCCATGAGACCGAGCGGATCCAGGAGCACCTTCGTCTGCAGGACGAGGCGCTCAACACGCTGCTCGACAAGGTCGAGCAAGCTGGAGACGGCTGTCGCGCACGGGTGAGCGGATCGGCCGGCCGGGCGAACTCGCGTCAGGCGAGGTTCGTCGACTCGTTCGAGGACTGATCGGCGACGGTTCGGCGTCCGACATGACGCCCATTGGCGCAGGCTGGCTCGTGTCTCGGCGTCCGCCGCCTTCAGTCGCGCGCTGCGACGCGGTTCAGTTCTCCGACGTGGCTTGCCGCGCTTCTGGTGTGCGAGCTTTCCCATGATCCTTCGGTGACCCCATCTCGTTGAAGGGAGACCGCGATGCCGGCCGACCGAGGTCGGCGCCGCGTTCCGATTGGTGAGTGGAGCCGGAGCGGGGGAACGCTGGGGGGAGCAGCGATGGCACCCCCCGCACCGGCAGCCGCGCCCGAGCCGCGCGGCGAATCAAAGATTCGCCGTAAATGTGCCAAGGACAGTCGCGAGCGTCATTACGGTTCTGTAATGGTTGACCGCGCGACGTGCGTCTGGGTCCGTTGAGCGCCGGCTCGAGTGGCCGTCAGTGGCGCGTGATGTCGCTCCCGCTGCGCTCGCCATCCCATCCCCGATTCGAGAAGGTCGGGATGAACTTGTAGCCCTCGCCGGGGACCGTCGAGATGAAGCGCGGATGCCGGTAGTCGTTCTGCAGCTTGATCCGCAGGCTTCGGATGTGGCGGTCCACGATGTTGCTCTCGGCGACGAAGTCGGTGCCCCATACGGCGTCGAGGATCTCCTCGCGTGACACGACCTGGCCGCCGCGGCTGGCGAGCAGGTAGAGGAGGCTCTGCTCGATGCTGCTCAGGTGGACGACCGAGCCGCCCGCGCGGACTTCGCGGTTGACGATGTCGATCTCCATCTCGCCGAGCCTGATGGTGGGAACGATCGGCCGCTGGATCCCCGACGCGCGACGAGAGATGACGATCGAGCGGGCGAGCAGCTCCTCGGGAGAGAACGGCATCGTCAGGATGTCATCGACCCCGAGGTCGAATGCCCGCAGCTTCGTGGGAAGGTCGCCACGACGGGTGAGACCCAGGACGGGAACGTCGCTGCGCTTGAGGGTGTTGGACGCGCCCAGCCGCAACAGCAGATCGGTGCTGTCGTCATGATCCATGTCGATCACGGCGATGTGCGGACGCCAGCCCGCACAGGATGGACTCGGCCTCTGCCAGGGTCCGTGCGGCGCGAACGACGAACAGGCCGTGGTTGAGCGTCAGCTCGATCAGGTCGACGACAAGGGGGCGCTCGTGGAGCACAAGCGCACGGCGCGCCTCCGCCTCCCGTGCGTCCAAGGCAGCCTCCGTCACGGCCTTCCCCTCCTCGTCGTCAGTCCGTCAGTATTCTCCTATTCGACGCATTTCACAACCAGGAACTCGTACCGCAACGCGATGAGTCGCTTGGCAGGATCGCCGCATCGGCAAATGCCGTACCTCCGGCGGATGGCTTGCTCGCTGACGGAGCGCCTGGCGCGAGCCGAGCTAGAACGGCTTGGCGAGCATCAGCCAGATGAGGACGACGAGGCCGGTGCCGCCGACCGCTGCCAGCCAGAACGGCCGGTTCGAGGTCGCCAGCCGATCGAGGTCCTCGGGCGACGGCGGAGGCTTCATCCGCGCGATCGACCTGGTCCGGAACCGGCGCGCCGGCCGCCGCGCGCATGCGTCCATAGAACGGCGTCGCCACGGAGTACATCACGGCGAGGACCACCACCAGCGTTCCGAGCGCCGCCCAGATCCACAACCTGCCCCAGTGGTTGCCAAGGAAGCCCGCCGCGATGCCGGCCACCAGCAGGACGACGAGGCCGAGGTACATCAGGTTGATGCCGGTGCTCGACAGCTCGAAGAGGAGCACGCGCCGGGCTGCGATCGCGCTCGCGTGCGGAGGCGGAAGCTGACGAACATCGAGACCCCGTGCGCGAGCACGAAGGCGAACGCGCCGAGCACGTGCAGGAAGACGACCACGCCGTACACGCCAGCCATCCTACGGCGCCGGGCAAGCGCGCGGGCTCCGTCTATACTGATTCGCAACCTTTCGGCCACCGCATCGCGGTCCGAACAGCCAGCAGCACAGACCGCGGAAGCCGACTCACGGGCAACGCCCGCGACGCGCGGCCGGTCGACTCGCATAGCCGACCCCATCGCCGGATGGCTCGGGTTGGTTCCAAGGAGGAGACCGTGGCGACGACCCAGCTTCGCCCCGCCGAAGCGCCGCTCGAGGCGACGTATCGCAACCTCTCGACGGCCGAGCTGTACGAGCACGCCATCCGCAACGGCGAGGGGACGATCTCGGCGCACGGCTCGCTCGTGGTCCGCACCGGCAGGCACACCGGGCGCTCGCCGCGTGACAAATTCGTGGTCAGGGAGGCGTCGAGCAGGGCCAACGTCTGGTGGGGGCCGGTCAACCAGCCGATCTCCGAGCAGCACTACGATCGCCTGCGCTCACGGCTGACCGCCTACATGGCGGACCGCCCGATCTACGGCCAGGACCTCTACATCGGCGCCCATCCAGGACATCGGCGCTCACTCCGCGTCTACACCGAGAGCGCCTGGGCCAGCATCTTCGCGCGCAACCTGTTCCGGCGACCGCCGCTGGCCGATCTCGAGGGGTTCGCGCCGAACTTCACGATCATCGACGTCCCGTCCTTCAAGGCCGATCCCGCGACCGATGGCACCCGCAGCGAGACGGCGATCCTCGTCCACCTCGCGCGGATGGAGATCATCGTCGTCGGCACCGAGTACGCCGGCGAGATCAAGAAGGCGGCGTTCACGGTCATGAACTACCTGCTGCCCGACGAGGGCGCGCTGCCGATGCACTCGGCGGTGAACGTCGGGCGCGACGACGCCCCGGCGGTCTTCTTCGGCCTCTCCGGCACGGGCAAGACGACCCTCTCCGCCGATCCGGAGCGATCGCTGATCGGCGATGACGAGCACGGCTGGGGTGCCGACGGCCTCTTCAACTTCGAGGGCGGCTGCTATGCCAAGACGATCCGCCTCTCACCGATGTACGAGCCCGACATCTTCGCCACCACCCGCCGCTTCGGCACCATCCTCGAGAACGTCGACCTGGACCCGATCACGCGCGAGCTGGACCTCGACTCGGAACGCTTCACGGAGAACACGCGGGGTGCCTATCCCCTCGAGTTCATCGGCAACGCCGACCCAACCGGCGTCACCGGTCATCCCCGAAATGTGATCTTCCTGACGGCCGATGCGTTCGGAATCCTTCCGCCGATCAGCCGCCTGTCGCACGACCAGGCGCAATACCACTTCATCAGCGGCTACACCGCCAAGCTGGCCGGCACCGAGATCGGGGTCACCCAGCCCAAGGCGACCTTCTCGGCGGCATTCGGCGCACCTTTCCTGCCGCGGCACCCCGGCGTCTACGCCACCATGCTTGCCGAGCGGCTCGAGCGGCACAACGTCCCCGTCTGGCTGGTGAACACTGGCTGGACCGGCGGCCCGTACGGGACCGGGGAGCGGATGAGCATCGACCACACCCGAACCATGGTGCGCGCCGCACTCAGCGGAGCGCTCGATGGCGTCGCCTCAGAGCCGGACCCGGTCTTCGGGATCGAGGTCCCGGTCGCCGTGCCGGGCGTCCCGTCGGAGCTCCTGCGGCCGCGCGAGACGTGGCCGGATCCTCTGGCGTACGACGCCAAGGCGCGTGAGCTGGCCGCCATGTTCGCCGAGAACTTCGAAACCTACGCCGACGGCGTCTCGGCCGACGTGCGCGCCGCCGGCCCCCGGGTCGAGAGTCGAGCGGCCGCTCGGCGCCGGAAGGTGGCGCCTGAAGAGGCTCCCACCGACTGAGCCCGTGGCTCGCGAGCCCTTGACCCGCCCCACGGGTCTTAGCGCGGAGGAGCGCGCGCTCTGTGGCATTTCGCCCGTATTACGGGTCAAATCGCGCCTGAGCTCGCCCGATTCCATGCCTCCTCCCGCCCTTGACCCGCCCCACGGGTCTTAGCGGGCGGAGCGTGAGCTCTGTCGCGTTTCGCCCGTAGCGCGGGTCAAATCGCGTAGGAGATCGCTGGTTTCGGCCCTCCTCCCCCGTAAGACCCGCCCGACGGGTCAGGGGTCGCGACTCAGCCCTCCGGCGAACCGAAGAAGAGGTCGACCCACTGCTCGAGCAGCGGCTTCGGAGGCACGGCTGCCGCGGCAAGCTCCTCCGGGAGCGGTGCCTCCGCACCGGGCGGGATGATGAGCACCTGGTCCCCCACCTCGCCCAGGTTCGCGAGGCGTCGAGCCTCAGCGCTGATGTACGCGTCGCTCTCGAGGTATCCGAGCTCGACGCGGAGCTCCGCGTTCTCGGCCTCCACCTCGGCGATCTGGCCCTCGAGGGCGGTCGCTCGCTGACCGATCTCCCAGTTGGCGTACACCTGGCGACCGAACTGGACTGCCACCAGCACGCCGATGATGAGCACCACGACCATCCACGCCAGCCCTCCGCGAGACGCCGGCAGGCGCCAGCGCGGTCGCGTGCGCGTGGGTCGCGGGACATCGGCAGACAGATCGATCCCGGTCATGTGTGGAAAAGTCTACCCGACGTTATCCACCGTCCACCGGCCATGACCGCTTCCACCGCCAGGTCCTCGCTCAGCACGAGGAGGTCGGCGTCCCGGCCGGCTTGCACGGATCCAACCCGATCCTCGATCCCAAGGATCCGGGCCGGTGTGGTGGACGAGGCATGAACGGCATCGGTCATCGACACCCCGATCTCGCGAACGGTCCTCCGCAGCGCCACGCCCATGGTGAGGGTGCTGCCGGCCAACGTGCCGTCGGCCAGACGAGGAGCGCGGTCACGCACCCGCACGGGGGCCGAGCCGAGCCGGGCGTCGCTCTCAGGGGTCCCGGTGGCCGCGATCGCATCGGTGACGAGGGCAATCCGGCCCTGACCTGCTGCCTCGAACGCCACCCTCGCGGTTGCGTCATGAAGGTGGATGCCGTCGTTGACGATCTCGCACACGACGTCGGAACGCGAGAGCGCCGCACCGACCAGCCCGGGCTCGCGATGGTGCCAGGGGCGCATCGCGTTGAAGAGGTGCGTCACCAGCGATGCGCCGGCATCGAACGCGGCCGACGCCTGCGCGTGGTCGGCGTCGCTGTGGCCGAGCGCCACCACCACGCCTGCACCGACCGCCTGACGGACCAGGTCGAGGGCGCCTGGCAGCTCCGGCGCCACCGTGATCACGCGCAGCGTGCCATCGGCCGCGTCGAGCATTCGCTCGAAGATGGCCGGGTCCGGTTCCAGAAGATGACGCGAGTCCTGCGCGCCCGCGCGGATCGGATTTAGGAACGGCCCTTCGAGGTGGCTGCCGATAACCCCCGGAACGGCGTTCCGGACGGCGGCCAGGGCGGCCAGCATCTCGTCGAGCGGCGCGGTCACGATGCTTGCCAGGAAGCCGGTCGTGCCGCTGCTCCGATGGAAGGCGCCCGCCGCCAGGATCTCGGCAGGATCCGACGAAAGGGTCGCGTGGCCACCGCCGCCATGGTTGTGCAGGTCGATGAAGCCCGGCACGACCCATCGCCCGCCGAGCTCGTGACGGTCGGTTTCGTCCAGCGTTGAGGCTCCTGACCCAACCTCGAGGATGCGGCCGTCGGCGATTCGGACCCACCCGGAGTCGAGCACGCCGGAGGGCGTCACGACGCGCGCATCGGTCAGCAGGGTCACGCCGGAAGCATAGGGATCCGCTCGGACGCGACAGGCGACCTGTCGCATCGGCTCCGGAGGATTCGAACGCCTGTGCTATCTTCGGAAGAGAACAGGTGTTCGGTTTGACCACAAGAGCCGGAGGACGCCGATGCTGACTGCCCCGCCGAGCAATGCCGACGATGCGATCGCGATGCTGCTGGCCGATTCCTCGCTCAGCGCGCTGATCACCGCGCACCGCGAGCTCGAACCCCGAGCGCCGCGCTACGCCCCATGGCCGGACGGGCTCGACCCGCGAGTCGTCGAAGCGCTGCGGGGACGCGGGGTCGAGGCGCTGTACACGCACCAGGCCGCAGCCTACCGATCGGTGCAGGCCCGGAAGAACGTGGTCGTGGTGACGCCGACCGCATCGGGCAAGACGCTCTGCTACAACCTGCCGGTCCTCGACGCGGTGGCGAAGGACGAGGCGGCTCGCGCGCTCTACCTGTTCCCCACCAAGGCGCTGGCCGCGGACCAGCTGGTGGAGCTCCGCGCGCTGGCCGGCGCAGCCCAGATCGGCCTCAAGACGCACACCTACGACGGCGACACTCCCGCCAACGTGCGGAGCGTGGTCCGTGCTGCCGGACAGGTCGTGATCACCAACCCGGACATGCTCCACGCCGCGATCCTTCCGCACCACACCAAGTGGTTCAAGCTGTTCGAGAACCTGCAGTTCGTGGTGATCGACGAGCTGCACACCTACCGCGGACTGTTCGGCAGCCACGTGGCGAACGTCATCCGCCGCCTGCGCCGGATCTGCAACCACTACGGCGCCGACCCGATCTTCATCTGCGCCAGCGCCACCATCGCCAACCCGCGCGACCTTGCCGAGAGAGTCCTGGAGGCGCCGGTCGAGCTGGTCGACGACAACGGCGCCCCGTCGGGCCGAAAGCACATCCTCGTGATCAACCCGCCGGTCGCCAACGAGGAGCTCGGCATCCGAGGCTCCGCGCTCCTCACCGGGCAGCGCCTGGCGGAGCGGCTGATCGGCGGCGGCGTGCAGACCATCGCCTTCGCTCGCTCGCGCACCGCGGTCGAGGTGCTGACGACCTACCTGCGTGAGACGTTCGAGCCGCCGCCGGGCCATCCGCACACCATTCGCGGCTATCGCGGCGGCTACCTGCCGAACGAGCGTCACGCGATCGAGGCCGGGCTGCGCGACGGTCGCGTGCGCGGGGTGGTGGCCACGAACGCGCTCGAGCTCGGGATCGACATCGGCGGCCTCGACGCGGCCATCAGCATCGGCTACCCGGGCACCATCGCCAGCACCTGGCAGCAGATGGGCCGATCCGGTCGCCGCACGGGCACCAGCCTCTCGGCACTGATCTGCTCGTCGGCGCCGATCGACCAGTTCCTGGCCGCGCACCCCGAGTACCTGTTCGACAGCTCGCCCGAGCACGGGCTGATCAACCCGGACAACCTCCACGTGCTGCTCAACCACCTTCGAGCCTCCAGCTTCGAGCTGCCCGTCCCCGCCGCCGAGCGCTTCGGAATCGAGGAGACCCCGATGCTGCTCGAGGTGCTCGAGGAGGACGGCTACATCCGCCGGGCCGACGACGACCGCTACTACTGGAGCCACGACAACTTCCCGGCCAGCGACTTCAGCCTGCGCAGCGGGGCGCCGGAGAACGTCGTGATCGTCGACACCACCGGGGATCGGCACCGCGTGCTCGGTGAGGTGGATTTGTTCGCCGCGCCACTGCTCGTCCACGAGAAGGCGATCTACATCCACCAGGGAGTGCAGCACCACGTCGATCGCCTCGACTGGGAAGAGCGGAAGGCATACGTCACCCGAACCGACGTCGACTACTACACCGATGCTGACCTGGGCATCACGCTCAAGGTGCTCGAGGTCTTCGAGGACGCCGACCCACCACCGGCCGGACTGCGTCAGCGGGGAGAGGTGATGGTCGCCTGGAAGGTGACCATGTTCAAGAAGCTCAAGTACCACACCCACGAGAACGTCGGGTGGGGCTCGATCAGCATCCCGGAGCAGGAGATGCACACCACCGCCACGTGGCTGGTGCCGCCGGCCGAGCTGGTCAACCGATACGACCGCGACACGCTCGACGGGGCGCTGATCGGCCTGGCGCGCGTGGCGCGCACCACCGGCGCGCTGCTGCTCATGTGCGACCCTCGCGACCTCGGCGTTTTGGCGCAGGTGCAGGCGCCGTTCACCGGGCGACCGACGCTCTATCTGTACGACGCCGTGCCGGGTGGCGTGGGCCTGACGGAGCGGCTCTTCACCCTCGTCGACGAGCTGGTTCGCGCCTGCAAGGCGGCGGTCGACTCGTGCGGCTGTGCCGATGGCTGCCCGGCGTGCGTCGGGCCGGCGATCGAGGTCGGCCCGCGTGGCAAGGCCACCGTCGCCGAGCTCCTGGCCGGCATGGCCGCATGACATCGCGGACCCTCGCCGATCGCCTTTCGGCGATCCGGAACCGCACCCCCGCCCCGCCACCGCAGCGCGGCCACGATGACCGGCTCGCTCGGCTGGCCCGCTGGTTCGACGCTCGCACCGATGTCACGGAGCACGGCACGGTGCTCGTCGTCGAGCGCAGCGTCGCGGCTCCGGCCGGCATGACGGCGGCCCTCGCCGGTCTGGAGCCGGCCGCCTACTTCGACACCGAGACGACCGGCCTGTCGACGGGCGCCGGCACCGTCATCTTCCTGGCCGGCATCGCTCGTGTCGCAGGCGAGCGCGTCCACGTCACGCAGTACCTGCTGCCCGACTACCCGTACGAGCCGCCGCTGCTCCGCGCGGTGGCGGCCGACCTTGGGTCGTCGTCGCGCATCGTCACCTACAACGGCCGCTCGTTCGACCTGCCCATGCTGGCGGCGCGACTCACCTTCCACGGCCTTTTCCGCGAGCAGGCGTCGTTGCCTGGCGCGCACGACGACCTCCTGCCCGATGCCCGACGCCTTTTCCGCCGCCCGCTCGGCGGCGCGCGGCTGGCCGATGTGGAAGCGGGCGTCCTCGGCGTGCGTCGCAGCTCGGACTGCCCGGGCAGCGAGGTGCCGGCGCGCTACTTCGGCTACCTTCGGGGTGGATCGCCCGACATCCTGGCCGAGGTGCTCGACCACAACCTCCAGGACGTCGTGAGCCTGGCACTGCTCGAGGCCGAGCTGTGTCGCCTCCGTGCCGGCGCCTGGCGGGAGGCACCCGTCCTGGACCCGCGCGGCATGGCGCTCGAGCTGCTGCGCGCCGGCGCGGTCGACGATGCGCTCGAGCTGGTGGAGACGGCGCAGTCCGTGGCCGCCGACCCGGCGGAGGCCAACGCCCTGCGGCGCGTGGCGTCGCGGCTGCTCATCGCGCTGGGGCAGGTGGATCGCGCTGAAGCGCTGTGGACCCTCGGAACGCGCCGGGCCTCGGTCGACGCGGCGGGTGCATGGATCGAGGTCGCCCGTATCCGCGAGCGGCATCGTGGCGACCTGGCCGGCGCCATGGAGGCCGCGGCGGCGGCGTCACGGGTGCTTGACATCGCGTTCGCGCTCGGCCGCGGCGGTTCGATGCGCGACGTGGGACGCACCAGGATCGCCGTCGAGCGCAGGCTTCGTCGCCTGCGGAGCTGGGTCAGCGCCTCAGAGCGCCGCGCGGAGCGGGCGGCTCGCATGGCTCGCCGCGTCGCCTGAGCTTCCGGTCAGCTCTTCTGTCCTGAGTGCCAGACCTCGTGGGCCTCGCCGACGACGGTCTCGAAGCGCAGCCCCATGAGGACCATGCCGGCAAACCCCGCCTCGCGAGCGCAGTCGGCCGCCTCGCGCGCCAGGCGCCACCCTTCGGCGCGGGCCGCCTCGGGCGACGACGCGGAGCCCAGCCGCTCCCGCAGGTCATCGCCGACCGGCACGGCGCCGACCGACTCGAGGCGTCGCACCCATCGATCCGAGAACGGCGGCGAGACCTCGAGATAGACGGGCGGGTCGTCCGGTCGCATCTCCAGGCGGGCCGCCACGTCTGGCACGGTGGCCGGGTCGAGCACCGGACCGGTGGTCAGGAACTGCGCTCCGACGGCGACGCGGCGGCGGAACACCCAGCTCCGAGAGCGCGTGCTCATGCCGATCTCGAAGCTGACGGTCGGCATCGACTCCTGGAGCGCTCGCAGGTATTCGACGATCTCGTAGCTGTTGCTCCAGTGCTCGACCTCCGGGAGCATGTCGCCCTGGACGACGAGGAACGACGTGACCCCGTTGCCGATCGCGCCGCGCACCTCCGACTCGATCGCCAGGATGTTGCGGTCGCGGGTGGAGCACACCACTGTCGGTCGAACTCGGTTGTCGTCGTGCGTGATGCGGGCCGCATACGCGTATGGCGACACGCGAACCTGCTTGAACGGGTTATCGGTGATGAGCACGTGATCCCATCGGCCGTCCAGGGCCTGGTGGGTCATGTCCGGCAGGCGAGGTGGATTGACCTCCACCATCTCGACCCAGCCGGCCGGAGCGGCCAGCACGCTACCCGGCTCCGACGCCTGCGCCCACCGCTGACCGCAGCCGGCGGGCGGCTTCGACCATCTCGGTCAGCTGGCGCTCGACCTCCGGCCACGTACGCGTCTTGAGGCCACAGTCGGGATTGACCCACAGATCCGTGGCGTCCATGAACCCGCGGAAGTGCTCCAGCCGAGTGGCCATGGTGTCGGTGCCGGGCGAGTGCGGCGAATGCACGTCGAACACGCCCGGGCCGATCTGCAGGTGCCCATCGTCGAACAGCTCGTAGAACTGGTGGATGTAGCTCGCGTCCTTCGAGCGGCTGAACTCGATCGAGGCAACGTCGACGCCGGCATCGGCCCAGAGCGGCACGATGTCGCCGAAGTCCCCGTAGCACATGTGGGTGTGCATCTGGACGCTGGCCGGCTGGTTGAAGACGTGGTTGAGCGAAGCGCGCACGCCGCGCGCGTAGACGCTCCTCCGCTCCTCGCGCGTCGGTGGTGAGCAGCGGCCATCGCTCGCGGACCGCCGGCTCGTCGACCTGCACGACCCGCGCACCTGCCTCGACCAGGGCCTCCACCTCGCTGGCGATCGGCTGGGCGACGGCCCAGAACAGCAGGTCGTCCGGCACGTTCGGCGGCCGGAAGCTCCAGTTCACGATCGTCACCGGGCCGGTCAGCATGCCCTTCACCGGGCGGTCGCTTGCCGCCTGGGCAACGCCCCACTCGCGGACCGTCATCGGCTCGCGTGCCGTGGGCGGCGCGGCAAGGATCGGCGGCCGCGTGCAGCGGCTGCCGTAGCTGAGCACCCAGCCGTTGCGCGTCGTGTGGAAGCCATCGAGCTTGTCGGCGAAGAACTCGACCATGTCGGTTCGCTCGAACTCGCCGTGCACCAGCACGTCGATCCCGGCCCGCTCCTGCCACGCGACCGCATCCGTGATCAGGCGATCCACCTCGCGCTCGTACTCCGCGCGATCGATCTCGCCGCGGTTGAGCCGTGCGCGCAGCTGGCGCACCTCGGTCGTCTGCGGGAGGGAGCCGGTGGTGGTGGTCGGGAAGAGCGGCAGGTCCAGGCTCGACTGCGCCGCCTTGCGGTCCGCACGGCCGGCACGTGGCCGGATCTCGCCGACCTCGGGCCACGATGCCCGCGGCGGGTGCTGCTCGTCGAGCGTATCGCCGCTGGCGATCGCCGCCGCCCAGGCGGAGAGGGCAGCCGCCTTCTCGCGCGCGAACGCGAAGCCGGGCGGAAGGTCCTCGCCCTCGACGGTGTACGGCAGGAACATGAGGCTGGTCGACGGCACGATGCGCAGCGGTTTCGCGTCGTCCGGGATCGCTTCGATGCGCGCCTTAACGGGGGCAAACTCGTCGCTCCACACGCTGCGGCCGTCCATGACCGACACGACGTGCTCGGGCTGCGCGTCCCACGCCCCGCTGCTGGCCAGCTCGTCGACGGCGTCCAGGGGAACCTGGACCGCGAGCCCGCGATTGCCGAGAGCCGTCACCGTATCGGAGCTCGGTCGCCCGAACTGAACCGTGACCAGCGGAGGCTCGGCGAGGCCCGCGTCCGACGCATCGGCGTAGGCGGCCTCGAGCAGGCGCGCGTCGTCATCGGTCATCGCCAACCCGAGGCATGGCTCGTCGATCTGAAGACGGAAGGCGGAATTGCTTGCGTGCTGGCCGCGCACGAATTCCCACAGCTGCTGGCCGATGGCGGCGGCCAGCTCGATCGGGTCCTGCCCGGGGCCGAGCTTGCTGAGCTTGACGGTGCTGTACGGCCCCAGGATGGCCCAGGCCGTGTCGCTGTCGGCAAGCGGCGCGCGCCATGGCAGCGGCGAGAGCGGCCCCGGAGCAGCACTGATCTCGGGGACGACGTAGTGGTAGTTCGCGTCGAACCACTTCGTCATCTCCCACGCCTCGCGGTCCTCCGAGCCTCGAGCGAGGACGGTCAGGACGCCGAACGGGTCGTCGGCGATCGCGCCTCGGAGATCGGACGGGACGAGGCCGAACTGCATGACGGTCTCGAGCACCTCGTCATAGACGAAGTAGTCGTCGACCGCCGAGCCGACCAGCCGGCGCTGCTCGTCGAGGTGGGCCTGGCGCAGCTCTGCGGCGCGGGTGATGAATTCGGTTGAGGTGGTCCGACCGCTCCATGCGCGCTCCAGCGCCCATTTCAGCTCGCGGTTGGGACCGATGCGTGGGTAACCGATGAGTCTCGGCGTTGGGCTGGCCATGGCTTCATTATGCAGGTTCGCGTCCTTCGGTTCTCATGGCCCATCTTCCGCAGCGGCGCGGCGCGCCTCGAGCATGGCGATCACACGATCGGTGGCGATGTCGGCCGCCGCCCGCGGACCCGCGCCACGTGCGAGGTTGATCGCGAGGGCAGCGCCGAACGTGTCCCCCGCGCCGACGGCGTACACGCCGGTCACCACGCGGCGCGGCATGCTGGCGATGACGCGGTCGGTCGCCGGATCGTCGAGCAGGTAGCCCTCGGGTCCGAGGGTGACGACCACGATCGGCCCGGGCCCGACGGACAGCCGAAGCTCGGCGGCCTGCCGAAACGGATCGCCCGGCGCCTCGGTGAGGTCCTCGGTGCTCACCACGATTGCGTCGGCGCGGGCCGTCACCTGCCGCTGCTCGGTCGACAGCGCGTCGAGCGGCAAGGGGTGGACCTCGTCGCCGACGGTCAGCCGCCGCAGCCAGCCCTGGATCAGCAGGACCATCCGCGTCGGTGCGACGTCGCGCACCACGCGACCGACGAGCGAGGCAGGCACCTCGTCAGCGATCGGCGCGACGAGGGCCACGTCGGGCGCCCCGATTCCCTTCAGCGCGTCGGGGTCGATCGGATCGGTGCGCGCCTCGAGGACGAGGACGCGAACGCCGTCGCGCATCTCGTGGCGATAGACGGTCGAGGAGGCGGCCGGCTGATGGATGAGCTCGCCGATCGATGCCAGGCGCGCCAGTCCGTCCCGCGCCGCAGGCTCGTCACCGGCGACGGTCAGCATGGTGAGGGCCGCGCCGTCCGCGGCCGCAGCGAGCCCCGAGTGGAGCACCGAGCCACCCGGTGCCACCGACCCGTCGACGAAACGGTCAACGGTCAGGCCGCCGACGATCAGCACATCGGTCATCGATCTATCATCGATGCATGCAACTCTTCTACTACGAGCTCCACGGTGGGCCGACCGACCTCATGACCGATGCGATCCTCGTGTCGGAGCGCGACCATACCCCAGCGCAGTTCGAGGCAATGGTCAAGGCGGCGCGGTCCGCCGTGATCGACACCTACGAGGAGGACACCCTCGTGGAAGCGATCGCTCGCGAGCTGGACCGCTCGCACGGGTTCACCTACATCGGTGACGAGAAGCTCCACGCGTCCATGAGCGTGGGTGCCGAGGACGAGGACACGTACCTGGTCGAGCAGAGTGACGAGTTCCGCTCGCTGGTCGCGGAGCTCGAGCGACCCTAGCGCGCCTCAGACGTTGAACAGCACCTGGATCGTGTCGCCGTCCTGGACTACGTAGGTTCGGCCCTCGGTGCGCAGCAGGCCGCGCTTGCGGGCCTCGGCCATCGAGCCGCAGGCGAGCAGGTCCTCGAAGCCGATCACCTCCGCGCGGATGAAGCCGCGCGCCAGGTCGGAATGGATGACGCCCGCCGCCTCCACCGCGGTTGAGCCGGTGCGAAGCGTCCAGGCGCGGCACTCGTCCTCGCCGGCGGTGAAGAAGCTGAACAGCCCGAGCAACGCGTAGGTCAGGCCGATGACGCGGCCGCGCGAAGGCTCCGCGATGCCGAGGTCGTCCATGAAGAGGCGCGCGTCGTCGTCGGGCAGCTCGCCGATCTCGGCCTCGATCTTTCCGGCGAGGGCGGCAACGTCACTGTGCGGCTGCGCGTAGCGCGCGCGTCCTGCCGCCTCGAGCGCTGCCGCCTCGGGCAGGCGCCCCTCGTCGATATTGAGCACCACCAGCACGGGCTTTTGGGTCAGGAAGCGGTAGCCGCGCAGCAGGAACTCGTCGTCATCTGTGAGGCCGAAGGATCGGATCGGCTTCCCCTCTGACAGATGGGGCTCGATACGCTCGAGCACCTCGAGCTCGCGCTGGGCCAGCTCGCGCTCGGCCTGCGATCCGTGGCGTCCCTGCGTCTTCAGCTTCTCGAGCCGCTTTTCGATGACGGTCAGGTCGGCGACCGTGAATTCGAGGTCGAGGTCGTCCACGTCGCGCCACGGGTCGGCCGACGTGGGGTTCGTCGGGTCGTCGAAGGCGCGAACCACGTGGAGCAGCGCGTCGGCGTTCCTGATCTGCGCGAGCACGTCCGGGTTGACGGTCCCTTCGCGGGCGGCCCCGGCCGGGATGGCGACGTCGACGTACGTCACGTCGGCGTAGGTCGTCTTCTTCGGCACGAACAGCGCGGCAAGGCGATCGACGCGCTCGTCGGGAACTTTGACGACGCTGACGTTCGGCGCGGCCCGCCCGCCGGAGAAGCCGCCGGTCTCGGCGTGACCCCCGGTGAGCGCATTGAAAACGGTCGTCTTGCCGCTGCCGGGAAGCCCGACGATGGTGACCTGCATACGCTAGTAGCCGGCCTCGAGGTCGACGACGTTGCGCATCGGCTCACCCGCCCGGAAGGCCTTCAGGTTCTCGATGAACAGGTCGACGGTCCGCTCGGCGACCCGGTCGGACGCCCAGCTGGTGTGCGGCGTGATGAGCAGGTTCGGCGTGTCGTACAGGGGCGAGTCCGGGGCCAGCGGCTCCTCGGTGAAGACGTCCATGACGGCGCCGCCGATCCAGCCCGACTGCAGCGCCCGGCGCAGCGCGATCTCGTCGATCAGGCGCCCGCGCGCGATGTTGATGAGCCAGGCGTCCTCGCGCATCTGCGCGAGCTGCTCTGCGCCGATCAGGCCGGCGGTCTCGTCGGTGAGCGGCGCGGCGACCACGACGATGTCGCTGCCGCGCAGCACCTCGTCCAGGCGGTCCAGCCCGTGCAGCTCGACGTTCGGCGCGTCGCCGGCTCCTCGCTCGGGGTGCCTGCGGGTCGCGAGGATGCGTGAGCCGAACGGTGCCAGCAGCAGGGAGAGCTCGACGCCGATGCTGCCATACCCCACGATCCCGATGGTGAGCTCCGACAGCTCACGCCCGCGCAGCGGCTGCCAGGTCCGCTCGCGCTGGAGCTCCAGGAGCTGGGGCAGGCGTCGTGCGATGGCCAGCGACATCATCACCACGTACTCGGCGATCGGGCGGCTGAATACGCCACGCGCATTCGTCACCATCAGGCCGCGCTCGCGAACGACTGGCGTGGTGACTCGATCAACGCCCGCCGCAGCGGAGTGGATCCAGCGCAGCCGCGACGACCGGGTCACGACGTGATCGAGCACCGATGCGGGGACGGAGCCGAGCAGCAGCACCTCGGCATCCCCGAAGGCCGATTCGTCGGCGTCCCCATGGATGCGGCCATCGGCCGCGATCTGCGCACAGCGCACGCCGTCCACCGCCTCGATTCGGCCGACCAGCTCGCGCGAGAGCGGGGCGCCGAGGATCGGCGTGGCCAGGACGGTGACGGCCGGAGCGTCGCTCAGGGCGCGACCCCCTCGACGCGCGCGATCCATTTGTCCGGGGCACGGATCTCGTCGAGCGACGGCAGCAGCTCCGGACCGGTCCACACCCGGTTCAGGAATTCGCGCCCCCGCTCGGCGATGACGCGATCGGCGAAGCGCTCCCCGGCGGCGTACTGCTCCATCTTCAGGTCGAGGCCGGTCAGACGCATGATCGCGCGCTCGAGCGCCCCACGCCGTTCGCCGCGCCGCTCGAATCGGTCGTGGAGCTCGATGAAGCCGGGCAGGATCCGTTGGCCCGCGGCGTTCATGACATGGTTGGAGTAGCCCTCCAGCAGCGACATCAGCGCCTGGGTTCGGTTGAAGGTCTCGCGCTGGCGCGGCGTCATGATCCGTTCGAGCCAATGGCCCTCGCCGCCGGCGATCGCCTCTCGCAGACGTCCCATCAGGCCGCCGGACTCCGCGGCAAGCTGCTCCACCGTCTCGCCGACGAGGCCCGCGAAGTACGGCCGCAGCCAGGCATGCGCCTCGAACTCGAACGCGTGCGTCGCCTCGTGCAGCGCGATGAAGGTGCGGAACTCGTCCTTCGGGACCCGCATCGCGGCGGCCGTAGCCACGATGTTCGGCTCCACGAAGTGAAGCCGGCCACGAGCCGGCCCGGCTGCCAGCAGGCTCACGTCGTACTGCCCAAGCACCTTGCGTCCGAGGAAGGCGAGCATGAAGCCAAGCTGCTGGTTGCCGACCGTGCGGTTCAGCCAGCGCGACATGGCGCGACCAGCCGTGTCGGGACCCTCCTGGCTCGCCAGCAGGGTTCGCTCGATCCGTTCGAAGAGCACCCGGAAGGTGGCGAGGTTGAGATCGACCCACTGGAGCCGATCGACCACGGCCGGCGTCTCGAGCGCCGCCGGAAGCTCGGATCCGATCTCCGCGGCAACGATCGGCTCGATCCGCAGCAGCGTGGCGCGATAGAAGGCCTCCGCCTCCTCACGCTGGGCCGCCGGTATGGGAGCCGCCGCCTCCGCGAGGCGGCGACGCGCGATCTCGCGGACCGCCTGCCAGTCGATGAGCCTCGTGCCGGCGCGGCGCATGATCTCGCGCGAGGCAACGCTCGCGCCAAGGGCGAGCAGCCCGCCGACCAGGATCCCCGCCCCGAGGCGGGTGGAGTGTCGTGTCATGCCGATCAGTCTAGGGGAACGGCGCCCGCACGCTCGATCACGACGCCCTCGACCTTCGGCAGCCGATCGCCGAAGAGTCGCGATGCCACGCTCACGAACGACTCGACGTTGCCGCTGGTGGCGACGCGGTGAGTCGCCTGCGCATCCGGATCCGATCGGGAGCCGAGCGCGTCGAGGAGATCCTCGACGGCGAGCGCGGTGGTGAACGCCGAGTCGACGACGGCGACCTCCTCGCCCACGATGCCCTCGATCACCGGACGCAGCAGCGGGTAGTGCGTGCATCCCAGCAGCAGCGTGTCGATCTTGGGTGCGCCCGCCAGCAGCGGCTCGAGATATGCGCGCAGGACCGACTCGGCGCGACGGCCGGTGAGGATGCCGGCCTCGACCATCGGCACCAGCTCCGGGCAGGCCAGCTGCGCGACCCGCGTTCGCGGCGCAGCCTCCATGATCGCGTCGGGGTAGGCGCCTGATTCGACGGTGCCGGCGGTGGCGATGACAGCCACGTGGGCGCTCCGCGTCGCCGCCGCTGCGGCCACGGCGCCGGGCCGCACGACGCCGATCACCGGGACCGGCGAGCGAGCGCGCACCAGGTCGAGCGCGCGCGCGGTTGCGGTGTTGCAGGCAAGCACGAGCAGCTTCACGTCCTGCCCGAGCAGCCAGTCGACCGCCTCGAGCGTGAAACGCTGGACCTCCTCCGCCGGCCGCGGACCGTACGGGGTGCGGGCATTGTCACCGAGGTAGACGGTCGACTCGTGCGGCAGTCGACCCCGAAGCTCGGACAGAACGGTGAGGCCGCCAACGCCCGAGTCGAAGACGCCGATCGGTCGGGGGTCGAGCGGGTGGCTCAGCGCTTCACCAGGGCGGGCGATCGCTCGCGGAGGTGGGCCGCCAGGGAATCGGCGATGCGTCGCACGCCCTGCGCGATCGGCGAGTCCGGGCTGGAGGTGACGAAGGCGATCCCCTCGTTGTTCGACTGGAGCACGAGGTGGCCGTCCGAGACGATCTCGAAGTCGATCGGCGAGCCCAGCGCCTGCTCGACATCGGCCTTGTCGAAGCCGCCGGACGCGTCCGAGCGGTTGAGCACGGTCGTCAGCTTGGAGGCCGGGTAGCCGATGGCGGCGAAGGTCTCAGCAGACATCGCCAGGCTCCGGATGGCCATCGAGTCGTAGGTGAGGACCTGGAGGATCAGGTCGGCCGAGTCCAGGAAGACGAGCACGTCGTCGGAGAGCGCCGCCCGGGTATCGATGATCACGAATTCGTAGAGCTGCCGCAGCAGGGAGAGCACCTTCTCGATGTCGCGCGTCGTGACCATCTCGGCCATCTCGACCCGCGGGGGCGCCAGCAGGATGTCGATCCCCGACGGGTCGCGCCAGGCGACGTCGGCGATGTCGGATTCCTTGATCCGGTCCGTGGGCAGGTTGACGATGCTGGGAGCCACGGCCGGGACGCGAAGGAGTCCGCGCAGGTCGCTGAACTGGAGCGAACCGTCGACCAGGCAGACGCGATGATCCTGGCCGAGTGCGACGGCGAGGTTGTAGGCGAGCGTCGTGCGGCCGACCCCACCCTTCGGACTGAAGAGGGTGACGACGAGAGAGCCCTGCCTCGCCGACTCGACGGCGCGCGTCTCGCCCACCTTGCGTACCAGCGTGGTCAGGTCGAAGCCGGTGAACGGCATCTTGAGCACGGCGTCGATGCCACGCTCCGAGTCCTCGCGGACGGGGTTCTGCGGGACCGTGAGCATGATGATCCCGACCTGCGGCTCGGCGCGTCGAATCTGCTCGGCGACCTGCTGGCCGCTCACCCGGCCCTGCAGCAGCGCGTCGACGATCACGACGTCAGGATGGGTTTCGCTGACGCTGCCGACCGCGCGATCGCCGGCCGTCACGACGTCCAGCATCTTGATCTGCGACTGAGCCTGGAGGAGCGCTCGCACGTGCGAGGCGACCTGTGGAACGTCCTCCACCACCAGGAGTCGGATCTGTTCGCCTGCCATCACTCACCCCTTGCGCGGAAAAGCCGCCGTCGGCCGTGCCATGACGATGCAGCGTTCGCTGTCATCGTCGAGCGGATCCAGGTCGTGTGACCCGAAGACCGATTCGACCACCAGCTCCGCCTCCGCGGCCAGGGCAACCAGCGCCGCCGGAGATGGGTACCAGAGCCGCCAGCTGGCCGGCAGCCGCGCTATCGTACCATCGGCTCGGGCGACATCCGTGAGCGTGGAGTAGGAGACCCGCAGGCCCTCGGGCGTCTCGCGGCGCTCCAGCCGGCTCCGGCGAACCATCCGGCGACCGCCTTCGGAGCGCTCCCAGTCCACGCTCAGCGGCAGATCGTGCGCGGGCAGCCCGCCGGGTCCGAGCGTGTCCACCACGAGGACGCCGTCCCTGGTCAGCAGCCGGCGGGCGGCCGCGAGGGCTCGCAGCGCGGCCTCGGGACCGTCGAGGTGGGCGACGACGCCCGCCAGGACGGCCAGCGCGAATCGGTCGCCCAGCCGGACACGGCGCACATCACCCTCGATGAGCTCGATCCGACCCTCTGCCATCGCCGCGCTCAGGCGCGCGTCCGACTCGACCCGAGCTCGCGCGCGCTCGAGGAGCGACGGCGATCCGTCGACCCCCACCAGGCGGGTGGCGCCCCCGGCGAGGAGCGGGCCGAAGAGCCGACCGGAGCCGCAGCCGAGGTCGACGACCGCACCAGGGCGCCGGCGCGCCATCTGGCGATAGAACGACAGATCCTCGTCGATCGCGTCATGCTCGAGGTCGTAGATCTCGGCCAGCAGTGACGCTTCGGTCGGCTGGCCGCCGAGGATGTCGTTCAGGCGCGTCCCCTCCTGCCGCCCCCCTGCTCTTCGAGCTCGGCCCAGGCACGCTCGACCAGGGCGGGGTTGCGCAGCATCTCGACACCGGTCGCGGCGAGCACCCGAATGGCGATCGGCAGCAGCTCGTCGCCACCTGGGCCACCGGCGTACGCGGCGAACTCACGTGAGTGGCCCGGCGTGTCTTCCGGCGCGATCGCCATCTCCGGATGGATGGTCGGGACCTCGTGGCTGACATTCGCCATGTCCGTGCTGCCCGTGTTCATGTTGATCGGACCGTCCTCCCAGCCCGCCGCCGTGAGCTCGCGCCGGAAGATCTCGAGGAGCGTCCGGTTGTTGACCATCGTCCGCATGCGGTTCGGAGCCTCGACCACCTCGACGGTCGTGCCGGTTGCAAGCGCCGCCGCCTCGGCCATTTCACGGAAGCGGGCAATCATGGGCTCGAGGTCGTCGTCGATCGGCGTGCGCAGGTACCAGCGGCCGCTCGTCAGGTCCGGCACGATGTTCGGGGCCGCACCTCCGTGGGTGATGATCCCGTGGACGCGCTCTCCCGGCTTCAGGTGCTGCCGCCATTGCGCAACCATCGTGTACAGGAGCACGAGCGCGTCGAGCGCGTTCCGGCCAAGCCACGGGTCCGCGCTGGCGTGGGCGAGCTTGCCATGGAACGTGACCTGCATCTCGGTGATGGCCAGGCAGACGATCTCGGCACTCGTTCGATCCGAGGGGTGGATCTGGAGCGCCACGTCGACGTCGCCGAAGACGCCCTGCTCAATCATGGTGACCTTGCCGCTGCCGGCCTCTTCGGCGGGCGTGCCGATGAACCTGACCTCGCCGGCGAAGTCGTCTCCGAGCTCCTTCACGGCAGCGATGGCCGCCCCGGCGCTCGACGAGCACATCAGGTTGTGCCCGCAGCCGTGCCCGACCTCCGGCAGCGCGTCGTACTCACCGAGGAACGCGACCACCGGGCCGACTCGCGCGCCCGGGCGCCTGGCGACGAACGCCGTCTCGAGCCCCGCAACCGGGCGCGTGATCTCGAAGCCGTGCCGCTGGAGGAGCTCCGCGGTCCATGAGGCCGCCCGACGCTCCTCATAGGCGATCTCGGGGTTGGCGTGGACGCGGTGCGACAGGTCGAGGGCCTCCGGGAGGACCTCGGCGACGATGGCCGCAATCCCGTCGATCGGGGTGGAAGTCGACATCGATGCCTCCGCGCTAGTCGTCACGGCGGGCGAAGAACCATTCGATCACGCCGGCGAGGATGATGAGGAAGATGGCGATCGGGACGCTCAGCACGCCGCCCAGGCGCAGCCCGGCGATCGCCGCGATGAAGAGCCCCGTGAGCGCGCCGCGTCGTGCGGCCCGCCACCACGCGCCACGATAGACGATGCGTCGCCTCGCCATCACCTCGCCGAGGAAGGCGAACGGGGTCACCAGCAGGCTGGCGCTGACCGATGCCAGCGTCACCACCACCGCGCGATTCCGTGCGGCGTCGGGGCATGCCTGCCGCTCGGTTTCGATCGGGCAGATGCGGCCGGCGACGGCCACGAGGACGACGACAGCAAGGACCCCGAGAAGGATGAGGACTGTGACCGTCAGCCGGTGCCGCCCGCTCACCGCGATGCGTCGGGGCAGATCTCGCGGAACGGGCAGTAGCCGCAGCGCATGGCGCTCGGCGTGGCCTCGAAACGGCCGGCGCGGATCCCGGCGGCCGCCTGCGCCAGCTTCTCCTGCGCCTTCTCGAGCCGCTTCTCGGTGGCCTCGGCGCGTCCCACCATGCCCGACTCGAGGAAGTGCAATGCGAGCTCGTCGGGCAGCGAGCCGCGCTCGGCCTCGTGGGCAAGCGCGTAGATCGACAGCTGCAGCGACTCGCGAGCCCGGCGGTTGGCGGTCGCCAGGTCGCGGACGTCGCTCGACTTGTAATCGGTGATGACGACGCGGCCCGCCTCATCTTGATCGACGCGGTCGTACCGTCCACGGATCCGATCCCGGCCGAAACCGACGGTGAAGTCGCGCTCGACGGCGGTCGGCCGCGCCGGGTCGCGCTGCTGCTCGTGCCAGAAGCGCTCGACCGCCTCGTGGGCAGCGGCCAGCCGCGCCTGTTCGTGCTCGCGGGTCAGGAAGCCCACCGACTCCCACGCCGCGTCGAGGGCCGCGTGCAGCTCCTCGACCGACATCGCGCCCCCGGCCAGCTGCCGCCGGTGGAATGCCTGCACGGCTGCGTGCAGCGCCCGCCCGTAGACCATCTGGTGCGAGGCGGGGGTCGGGATGCGCACCACGTGTCCGTATCGGTACCTGGCCGGGCAATCGAGGTAGTCGTTGATCTGACCGTAGCTGAGCGTCAGCGGCCGATCGCCGAGCTGCGGCCGGGGGGCGGTGGCGGGCTCTGTCGGCGACGCCTGGTGCCGAGCCAGCTGTTCGAGCAATGCCGGGCGGATCGTCTCGATCGGCGTCGCCGGCGGCAGGTCGAGTGCCTCCGCCACGAAGCGGCTCACGCCGCGCGAGGTCCGGCCGCCGTAGTCCTGGGCCGAGCTGAGGACGAGCTCTTCGCGCGCGCGGGTCATCCCGACGTAGAACAGCCGCCGCTCCTCGGCGACGTGCTGGTCGGCATCGGGCGGCGGGATCGCTGACGAGCGCGTCGGGCAGCTCGAGCGCGTCGCGTCGCTCGCGGCCCGGGAACCGGTCATCGACCAGCCCGACCAGGAAGACGACGCCGAACTCGAGGCCCTTCGCCTTGTGGTACGTGAGGACGTGCACCGCGTCCGCCACCTCGGTGTCGACGTCGGCGGTCGAGGGATCGTCACCCGTCTCGATGAGCGTGTCGAGCTGCGCGACCAGGAACGGCAGCCGATCGTCGCGCAGCAGGCTCCCCTGCCGTCGCACGATCTCGAAGAAGCGCCCGACGTTGGCGAGGCGCTCCTCACCCGTCTCGCGGGCCTCGTGCGCCAGTCGGGCCAGCCAGCCACTGGCCGAGATGAAGTGGTAGAGCAGCTCGCCACTGCTCTTCTCGGTGCTCATCGCCCGATGCGCCTCGAGGCTGCCGAGCAGGTGCTGGACGACCTCGATGGCCCGCAGGCTGAAGGGCGAGCGCTCGGGGTCCGCGACCGCGTCGGCCAGGGCAACCCCCAGGCTGCTGCGGCGCCGGCGTGCGTTGGTGAGGGCCAGGGTCACGTCCGAGGCCGCCAGGCCGAAGATCTCGCTGGTGGCCAGGTCGTACAGGCTGACCGAGTCGTCGGGATCGTTCACGGCGCGCAGGAAGCTGATCAGGACCCGGACTTCTGGCTGGCGATAGAGGCCGGCCGTGCCGCTGAAGCGCCACGGGATGTGGGCCATGTTCAGCGCGCGCAGGTACGGATCGGCGTCACGGTTCCCGCGGACCAGAATGGCGTGGTCGCCGGCCTGGCGGCCGGCGCGCATGGAGCTCGCGATCCGGTCGGCGACCGCATCGGCCTCGTCCGAGCCGGTGGCGAAGGCGAGCAGCTCGATCGGTCCCGCCGGCGGCTCCGGCCGATCGAAGCGCAGGCGCGCACGGAGACGCTTGTCGAGACCTTCCCGCGCCTCGAGCCGATGAGGGTCGTTGTGGCTGATCAACCGATGCGCCGCGTCGAGGATCGGCTGACGGCTGCGGTAGTTGTCGACGAGCACGACGCTGGTCGCTTTGGGATACGCGCCGCGGAAGCCGAGGATGTTCTCGAGCGCCGCGCCGCGGAAGCGATAGATGCTCTGGTCGTCATCGCCGACCACGGTCACGTTGCCGTGCGGCTCCGCCAGCAGGCGGACGATCTCCCACTGCGCGTGGTTCGTGTCCTGGAACTCGTCGACCAGGATGTACCTGTACCGCCCGCGCTCCTCCTCGAGGACCGTCGGATGATCGCGCAGCAGGCCCAGGGCGAGACCGACCTGGTCGCCGAAGTCGAGCCGGTCGGTCGTGCGCATGAGGCGCTCGTAGGCGTCGTAGGCGGCCGCGAGCTCGGCATGCCGGTCTGCCTCCTCCGCCAGCGCCGCGTCGTCGGGGGCGGCGGTCGCCCGCTGGCGGAGCTCCGCGGCGACGGTCAGGTAGGCGGCGGGGGTGACGTCCTCGTCTCGCAGCCGGCTGATGAGCGTGACCAGCGCGGACAGGAAGCGCGTGGGATCGCCGAGCGGCCGGTATCGGTCCAGCGGGAGCTCGAAGAGGTGCTCGCGCAGGAAGATGATCTGCTCCGCCCGCGACAGCACGGTCGACCGATCGGACAGCCCGGCCTCGAGCGCGTGTTCGCGCAGGAGCCGATCGCCATAGGCGTGGAACGTGCTGATCTCGGCGTCGTGGAGCCCATACGGCACCAGCCGGTCGACGCGCTCCACCATCTCGAGCGCGGCGCGGTCGGTGAAGGTGAGGGCCAGGATCTCGGACGGCAGCGCGCGCTTCTCGGCGATCAGCCACGCGATGCGGCGGGTGATGACCGTCGTCTTGCCCGTACCGGCGCCGGCGACGATGAGGAGCGGTCCCTCGCCATGGGTCACCGCCTTCCGCTGGCGAGCGGTGAGATCCGCCAGCAGCGGCGGCTGGATGCGCAGATGCGGGCGGCGGGGTCGCGGCGGGGCCGTCAGCTCCTCGAAGAAGGGGAGCTGATCAGGCGACGGCACGACCGGTGGCATTTCGTCGATGGTAGCGGAGGACGGATTCACCCCGCGGTTATCAACCGCTTACCGGACAGCTCGCCTGTCGCGCTGGGATCGGGGACGGAACCGGGGCCGATGCGGGCGCGTGGTCTGCGCGGCGGCGGCCAGGATGGCCTCGGCGTGGCGTCTGCTGGTGTGGAGCTCGTCCCGCAGCCGCGCAACCGTGATGGTGCCCGGCATGCCGTCGACCCGGGCGCGCAGCGCCGACCAGACGTCCGCCGGATAGTCGATGCCCGGCGCGATCTGCCGAAGCTGGCCGGCAGTTCGGAGCTGGTCGATCACCGATGGTGGAATGCCCAGCCGGCCCGCAATCCCGTCGACCCGCGGCGGCTCGGCACCGGCGGCGCGCAGGCCGCTCAGCAGCGCGGCGACCCGCTCGGCCATCTCGGGGTCAAGGCCAGTCTTCGCGTCGGCGAGGCGGATGCGGCGCCCCGTGCGGACCAGCTTGCCCGCGGTGACGAGGTCCTCGATCACGCGGCGCAGCTCCGCTTCGCCGAGGTCGAGCTTCGCGCCGCCCCGGTGCCGGCTCGGCGGCCGCCGCTCCGCGAGCTCCGCGACGCGGGTCACCAGCGCGTCCATGCGCAGGTCGACCGAGAGGGGCTGGGTGCGGTGGAAGCGACGAAGGGCGAGCAGCACGAGGCGCTCGGCCACGTGGCGCTGGTCGGGGTCGATGGCCCCGATCGTCACGCGGGCCGTGTCCCCTCGATGGCGATCCTGATGGCCTGCGACTCCTCGTCGGACAGGTTGTGCGGCGAGCCCCCGGCGGCGACCGGCTTGGCGAAGACCCTGGTGTTCGCCCGTCCGTGGAGGCTGCTGATCACGATGCCGTCACGCTGGTCGTCGAGCAGCGCGATCGCGAAGCTCTGGTCCGACCCCGTGTCCTCGAACGGGTTGAAGCGGACCAGGCCGATGTGCTGGAGGCTGCGCAGCGACCGCTTCTCGATGATGGCGTGCGTCGCCGCGATCTCGTTCATGCGCTCGGTCGCGCGCACCGCCTGCTCGGCGCTGCCCACAAGCCGGTCGTGCAGGGTGCCACCATCCTGGCCACGGACAAGCTCGCGATAGGTGCGGATGGCGCGGCCGAGCCGTGCGCTCTGGACCGCGAAGGCGATCAGGAGCAGCAGCACCAGGATGGCGAGCACGCCGAAGGCGAGCGCGAGGTTATCAAGGAGGAGGCGGTTGAGATCGGGCATCGGATCGGCGGTATCATAGCCGTCCCGCGGTCTCCCACCCGGCCGCGGCCTGCCGGTCGATCACGCACGAAAACCACGAGGTACCGATGGCCCGCCGAGCCGGAAAGGCAGCCAACCGCAAGGCCCGACAGCGCTCCGCCGCGCAGCGCGCCGCCACCCGTCCCGCGGCGCCGCGCCCCGCCGCGCCCGCCACCGCGGAGCCGCCGCTGAGCACGCCTGGCGCGCGCGAGGCCGTCGCGCCCGAGCTGCCGCGTCGCGTCGCCGCTCCCGCGGCCGCGGGGTTGGGCTCGAGGCTCACCACCAGCGAACGGACCGAGTACCACTACGTCGAGAGGGACCTGCGCAACATCGCCATCCTCACGGTGGTGATGGTGGTGCTCCTGGTCGTCGCCTGGTTCGCGTTCACGGCCCTCGGCCTGGTCGGCTAGGTCGCCGGATCGAGCCGGCTCAGGAGGACCGTCCGGCCGGACCGGCCGATTCGATGGTGAACATCCGGCCATCCTCGCGGGCGAGGTCCCACACCTCGATCGCCGGTGGCTCGACGCCGAGCGCGGTGAGCGCCGTGCAGATCTGGCTGCGGTGATCGGTACCGTGGTAGAGCGCCTGCGCGAGCCGGATCCCGAGTGGGGCGTGCGTCTCGTACCCGCTCTCCTCGTATTCGACAACCGGCGATGCCGGATCGAGCTCACCGGCAACGATGCGCTGCCAGGCCGGATCGTGCGACACCATCGCCGCGCGTAGCGTCGGGATGTCGCTCGTCCCCTCGTCGAACGGCTCCGGATCGCCGCCGCGGAGGACATCCAGGTAGAAGACGTCCCCGCCAACCAGGTGGCGGAGCGTGTCGATGATCGAGCCGTACGTGCCCGGCACGCTGCTCTTCAGCTGCGCGTCGTCGAGCGCAGCGCATGCGTCCAGCACGCGGATCGTGGCCCACACGTGGTGGCTGAAGGCGTCGGCAAGAATCGGCGCCGATGCGGTCGTCAACGCTTGTCACCATCGCGGCTGCGGCGCTCCTCGAGCCGGAGGCGCCGGAGGCGCTGGAGCCGCTCACCGATCTTGAGCTCGAGCCCTTCCTCGGATGGCTCGTAGAAGACGCGTCCGACGAGGTCGTCGGGCAAGTACTGCTGCGCGACGTCCGCATCGTCGTAGTCGTGCGGGTAGAGATAGCCCTTGCCGTAACCCTGCTCACGCGCCAGCCGCCGATGCGACGAAGGCCGCAGGTGGAGCGGCACCGGTAGCCGCCCGTGCTCCTCGATCTCGGCCAGAGCCGCGAAGTAGGCCGCCCCGGCCCGGTTCGACTTCGGGGCGGACGCAACGTACGACGCCGCCTCCGCCAGCGCGTACTGCGCCTCCGGCAGCCCGATCATCTCCACGGCCTGCATCGCGGCCACCGCGATCTGCAACGCGCGTGGGTCGGCGTTGCCGACGTCCTCGCTCGCAGCGATCACGATCCGGCGGGCGATGAAGGTCGGATCCTCCCCCGCCGCGACCATCGACGCGCACCAGTAGAGCGCCGCATCGGGATCGTTGCCGCGCATGCTCTTGATGAATGCGGATGCCGCCTCGTAGTGCTGGTCCCCCACCCGGTCGTAGGCGAGCAGACGCTGCTGCGCCGCCTCGGCCACGCCCTCGGGACCGATCTCCGCGCCCTCGGCCACCACCGCCGCAGCCGCCTCGAGGATGTTGAGCGCGCTGCGTGCGTCGCCGCCGGCCAGGTCGAGCAGCGTCGCTCGGCCGTCCGCGCTGAGCTTGACCCGTCCACCCAGGCCACGCTCTGCGTCAGCGAGAGCTCGGTCGACGATCTCGCCGAGCGCGTCGGTGTCGAGCGGATTCAGCCGATAGACCCGCATGCGGGACAGCAGTGGCGAGTTGATCTCGTAGTACGGGTTCTCGGTCGTGGCGCCGATCAGCGAGATCGTGCCCTCCTCGACGTGCGGCAGCAGCGCGTCCTGCTGGCTCTTGTTGAACCGATGCAGCTCGTCGATGAATGCGATCGTGGCGCCACCCGCGTCGCGCAGCGCCTTCGCCTCGGCCACGAGCGCCCTGATGTCGGCCACGCCACTGGTCACCGCGCTCAGCTGGCGCCAGGTGCCACCGGCCCGGTCGGCCAGGAGCCGCGCCAGGGTGGTCTTGCCGCTTCCCGGCGGCCCCCACAGGATCAGCGATGGTCGATGGCCCGGCTTCACGACCCGCGTCAACGCCCCGTCGGGCCCGACCAGGTGCGGCTGGCCGACGAACTCGTCGAGCGTTCTTGGGCGCATGCGTGCGGCGAGCGGCGCATCGGGGATGACGGCGTCGCCGAAGAGCTGCTCGGTGGCGTCGGGCGTCGATCGGCGTCGGGGCATGGGCCGATTATGATGCGCGGCATGGAACAGAATCTCCGGACTCCCGGTCCGACGCCGATCCCGCCGGCGGTCCGCGAGGCCCAGGCGCAGCAGATGATCGACCACCGCGGCAGCGAGTTCGCCGAGCTGCTGAACGAGACCACCGCCGGGCTCGCGGAGCTGATCGCGACCGATGGCGAAGTGCTGCTGCTGACCGGCTCCGGGTCCGGCGCCCTCGAGGCGGCCGTCGTCAACACGCTCTCCCCCGGCGACCGGGCGCTGGTGATCACCATCGGCTCGTTCGGCGATCGGTTCGCCCAGATCGCGACCGCCTTCGGCGCCGATGCCGAGCGGTTCGAGGTCGAGTGGGGCAATGCCGCCGATCCGGCGGCGCTGCGCGACCACCTCGCGTCGCACGAGCCGTACCGTGCCGTACTGGTCACGCACAACGAGACCTCCACCGGGGTCGCCAACCCGATGCGGGAGCTGGCCGAGGTGGTGCGGGCGGCCCCCGGCGAGCCGCTCCTGCTCGTCGACGGCATCAGCGGCCTCGGCGCGATGCCGTTCGAGATGGACGCCTGGGGCGTTGACCTGGTGGTCAGCGCCAGCCAGAAGGCATGGATGGCGTCTCCCGGCATCGCGATCGCGGCCGTCGGCAAGCGTGCGCGAGCCGCGGGCGAGGCGGCACGCATGCCGCGCTTCTACTGGGACTTCGCCGAAGCCCGTGCCTGGGCGGAGAAGGGCCAGACGCCATGGACCCCGGCGATCGCCGTCCTGTACGGGCTGCGAGTCGGCGTCCAGCGCCTGCGCGAGGAGGGACGCGAGCGGACCTGGGCGCGCCACGCCTCGATCGCAACGGGCGTGGTCGCCGGCATGGAGTCACTCGGCCTGCGGCCGGTCGCGCCGGCGGCGCATCGGTCCGGGACGGTGACCGCCGCCTGGCTGCCCGACGGGATCGACTGGGCCCCATTCAATGCCGCAATGCGCGGGAAGGGCCTCATCATCGCGGGCGGGCAGGGCAAGTGGGCCGGCAGGATCCTGCGATTCGGCCACATGGGCGACGTCGGGATCGAGGAGATGGCCGAGGCGCTCGAGATCATGGGGAGCACCCTGCCCGACTTCGGGCACCAGGCCGATGGCGCGGCCGCCGCCGATGCCGCACGCGCCGCCTACGAGGCGATGACCGCCGGCGTGCGGTGACGGACCGCAGGTACCTGCTCCTCGTCCGGCACGGCGTCACCGACTGGAACCGGGAGGGGCGCTTCCAGGGCCATCTCGATCCTCCGCTGGCCGACGACGGCCGCATGGAGGCCGCGCTGCTCGGCGATCGCCTGCGAGCCGACGAGCGGCTGCGTCCGGTGCGCATCGTGAGCTCGACCCTCGCCCGCGCCCGCCAGACGGCCGAAGTGATCGGCGCCCGGGTCGGGGTGCCGATCGAGCCGGACTCGCGGCTGATCGAGATCGGTCAGGGAGACTGGGAGGGACGAACGCACGCCGACCTGGCGGTCAGCGATCCCGAGCGCTACGCCGCCTGGCGACGCGATGCCGGCATCCGTCAACCACCCGGTGGGGAGTCGATCGAGTCCGCCACCGAGCGTGTCGCGGCACTCCTCGACGAGCTGACCGACGTCGCGGATCGGTGGCCGGTCTGCGTCGTCAGCCACGGCGGGACCCTCCGCATCATGGCCCGCGTGCTGCTCGCCACCAGCGCCACCGCACCGTGGAGCCTGGACGTCGACAACGCGTCGATGAGCGTCTGCTCCGTCCGAAGCGACCGATGGAGGCTCGATCGCTGGAACGACACCCTGCACCTGCTCGGGACCACGGCGACCCACGTCGACGAAGCCGAGGGACGGCCGCTGGCGCTCTGAGCTATCGGGGGCGGCGGCGGACGATGCTGCGCACCCAGCGGCGCACGGCCAGCCATACGAGCGGCAGGCGGAGCCTTTCCCAGGCCTGCTCCAGACGGCTGGCGGCGATCGCGGTCATGCGGCGCCCCGAGTACGCCTGCCAGACCTTGCCGTCAGCCACCGTGCGGATCGGCTCAACGTGCGAGGGCAGCTGCTCCTCGAGCCAGCCGGCGTACTCGTAAATCGTCTCCGACGGCCGCGGACCGACCCCGGCCCGATCCGCGGCCAGCGTCAGGCGCTGCCAGGCCCGATCGCCGGCGGGAAGGAGCCGCCACCGGCGCTGCAGGTGGCGCATCCGCATCCAGGCGAAGACCGCGGCGCCGAGGACGATGGCCGCGACCAGGAGCGCGTTGCCGCCCCGCGCCGACTCCTCGGCGGTCTGCGCCTCGGGGTTCGCGGCATCGATCGCCCCATCGATGAGATCGACCGATGGCAGCGCATTGATGTTGCGGCGCAGCGCCGGGTCGAGCTCGAAGTTGAGGAGCGGGTCGACGCCGGTCCGCGGCGGCGTCACGGTGCTCGGGTTGCCGGAGGCACGCAGGAATCCCGAGCTGATCGACTTCGTCGCCTCGAAGATCTGCCAGCCGTATCCGGGGAAGTAGATCTCGGCCCAGGCGTGCGCGTTCGCTTCGCGGACGAGGTATCTGCCGGCCTCCAGGCGTTCACCGGGCGCGAAGCCGACCGCGACGCGCGCCGGGAGGCCGAGCGAGCGCGCCATCATCACCATGGCGCTCGCGTAGTACTGGCAGTAGCCCTGGCGGTCGCTCACCGGGTCGAACAGGAAGAAGTCCACCAGGTCCTGGCCGGCCTCGGGGAATGGAGCCTTCGTCTTGTAGCTGAAGCTCTCGTCCCGCTGGAGGTAGGCGGCCAGCGCCTTTGCCTGCTCGTACGGGTTCGAGAGGCCGTCGGTCACTCGAAGGGCCTCCTGCCGCACCCGATCGGTCACGCGAGAGGCGTCGAGGTAGAGCGCCCGTACGACTTCGGGGTAGTCGGTGCCGGCCGCCGCGAGCTGGGCCTCGTTGGCGGTGCTCAGCGCGACCGCGAGCTGGTAGCCCTCGCCGGGCCCGATCGGGTTCGCCGCCTCCACGCCGCCGAGCACCGGCTGTCCACCGGACTCGTGGATCACGATCGGCGCATAGATCTGGAGCGGAGATCCGGCGGTGAACAGGTTGCGCCCGATCGTCTGGTGCATGCTGATGGTGATCGTCTCGATCTCGTACGCCTCGGTCGGTCGCTCCGGCGTCGGTCCGGGAAAGAGCGCCTCGCCCGGGCCGACCTGCCGCGTGGTCCCGTCGCTCCGAGTCCAGCCGCGGCCGGTGTAGACGTCGTAGGTGGCGGTGCGCAGGTAGATCGAGCGGGGCGCCGCCACCGTGAGCGCTTCCTCGTCGTTGCTGACCCACTCCCCCTGCACGGTGAAGCTGGCGCCGAAGGTGCCCCCGGTGATCCGCGACTGCGGGTTGGTGAGCGTGCCGAAGACGCCCTCGAACTGGTCGCGCAGGCCCGTCCACACGCCGTCGAAGCTGCGCCAGGCGCCGGTGAGCGGCGCGGCCACCGCCACGCTGGTCAGGACCCAGGCGAGGACGACGCTGGCACCGGCGAAGAGGATGCCCGAGCGCATGATGGCCGCCGGCACCTCGAGGTTCTCGTTGACGCGCCGCCGCTGCCAGCCGTCCTGGCGGTTGACGAGCGCGGCCCGCAGCCAGAGCAGCAGGGCGGCGATGACGAACAGCAGCAGGTGGCCGAACAGGTCGGTGTAGGTGGCCGACAGGTTGATGATCATCGCCGCGCCGAGCAGCAGGATGGCGTCGATCACCCGGTTGTGGCGATAGACGGCGTACGCGGCCATGAAGGCGGTCGCCCACATGAGCGCCCCCAGGCCGATGGCATACGGGGAGAGCTGCGACGGATACCCGGTGCGGAGGACGGTGGCGGTCCAGCCCAGCAGGTCGTCGCGCAGCGCGCCAACCCTCTCGACCTGGCCCAGGGCGGTGTGGTATTCGCCGCCGATCGTCCACAGCACCACCGCGGCGCCGATGATCGCCGCCAGGGGCAGCGTGATCACGACCCGGATCGGCAGCACGCCGAGGATCGCGCCGCTGATGATCGCCCAGAAGGCGACGGGCGGCAGGAACTCGAGCTGATCGAGCCAGTTCGCTCCCTGCACGCCCCATGAGAGGGCGAGCCCCATGATCACCAGCAGTCCGAGGCTGAGCCAGCCGGCTCGCGGGTAAAGGACGCGCTCCCTGAGATCAGGCACGGGTTCGCACCCGACCGCCGATCGCATCGGCGATGTCGTCGCCGCGCCGCACCAGCCGATGCTCGATGTCGTACTCGGCGAGGGCGTGGCGGACGGCCGCCAGCTCGGCCCGCGCGTGGTCGTCGGTCTCGACGCCGATGAACGAGGCGCGGTCGAGCAGGATGACCAGCGCCGCGACGCCACGACGTCGCAGCGCCGAGAGGCCGCGCACCCAGGCGCGATCCGTCGAGCCGGTGATGATGCAGACGGTCACCCCGCGTCGCAGCTGCGGCAGCGTCGCGGTGATCACCTCGGCGAGCGGGTTCGAGCCGTCGGCCTGCACGTTGGCGAGCAGGTGCAGCAGCTTCTGCTCGACCCGCGGACCGCGGTCGGGCTGATGGACCTGGACGCGGCGCGCCGACGCGGTCATTGCCACCGATCGGTTGTCCGCCAGCGTCCGCATGGCAATCGAGGCCGCGACGGTGACCGCGGTCTCGACCGACGCATCGGTCCCGATGCCGGCGTGGACGGACCGATCCAGGTCGAGCACGATCCACAGGTCGGCGGCCTGCTCCAGGTCGAACTCCTTCACGTGCAGCTCGCCGTGCCGGGCGCTCGAGAGCCAGTGGATGCGGTTGATCGCGTCGCCGTGGACGTAGGGGCGCACGCCACTGACGAGCGGGGTGGCGGCCTCATAGCGCCGGCGCATCGGGGTCGCGCCGTCGATCGGTGAGGGCGGCAGTCGCCAGTGCGGCAGCGGCACGACCTCGGGAAAGACGACGACGCTGGTCGGGGAGCCGACGGTCATCTCGCTGCTGAACAGCCCGAACGGGTCGCCGGTCCGCACGCGCAGGGCGCCGAGCCGATAGCTGCCGCGCCGCGTGAGCGTCACCTTGGCGAGCCACTGCCGTGTGCTTCGCGCCGGGATGCCGACGACCCGGCCGGGAAGGCTGGCGGGCAATGTCGACTCGTTCCAGGCCTCGATCCACGGCTTGCCCAGCCGATCGTGGTTCTCGATCCGATAGATCGCCTGCAGCACCTCTCCGACGTGGGTTCGCGGGTTGAGCACGCGATAGTCGGCGCGCACGTCACGCAGGCCCCGACGGGCGTACAGCCACGAGCCGATGCCGATGGCGGCCATCAGGTAGGTGAGGAAGAAGAGGAAGTCGATCCCCGTGCTGAAGGCGGCGACGACCAGCGCGGTGCCCAGGAAGAGGAGGCGAAGGTGGTGGCTGAGCAGCCCCATGACGCGATCAGGAGATCCGGCTGCGCCCGGTCTCCGCGGCGGCAGCGGCCTCGGCCACCGGCACCGACGCCAGGATCTCGCGCACGATCTGCTCGGGATCCACCTCGCGCAGCGATGCCTGGCTCTTGACGATGAGCCGGTGCGACAGGACCGCGACCGCCAGCTGCTTCACGTCATCGGGGATGACGTAGTCGCGCCCGTTGAGGGCGGCGTGCGCCTGCGTCGACCGATACAGGTTGAGCGAGCCGCGCGGGAGATGCGCCAAGGTAGACGTCGGGATGCTCGCGCGTCGCGTGCACCAGCCGCACGATGTACTCGGCCACGGCCTGGTCGACGTACACCTCCTTGATGGCGGCCTGCATCTCACGCAGCTCCTCGAGGCCGAGCACCTGCTCGACGTCGTTGAGCGGGTGGCGGCGCTTCTGCTCATCCAGGATGACGACCTCCTCCATGGCCGTCGGATAGTCGAGCCGCAGGCGGAGCATGAATCGGTCGAGCTGCGCCTCCGGCAGCGCGAAGGTGCCCTCGTACTCGATCGGGTTCTGGGTGGCGATGACGAGGAACGGCGACGGCATCGGATAGGTGATCCCATCGATGGTGGCCTGCCGCTCCTCCATGCACTCGAGCAGGGCGCTCTGCGTCTTCGGCGTGGCGCGGTTGATCTCGTCGGCGAGCACCACCTGGGCCATGATCGGTCCCGGCCGGAACTCGAACTCGGTGGTCTTCTGGTTGAAGATCGAGAGGCCGGTGACGTCGGACGGGAGCAGGTCCGGCGTGAACTGGATGCGGCGGAAGGAGCAGCCGATGCTCTGGCTGAGCGCCTTTGCCAGCATCGTCTTGCCGACGCCCGGCACGTCCTCGATCAGGATGTGGCCCTGGCAGAGCAGCGCCACCAGCGCCAGCCGCACTTCGACGTGCTTGCCGATGATCACGCGCTCGACGCTGGCGACCACGCGCTCGGCGGGGCCCTGGACGTTTTTCACGGTGTGATGGTCTCCCCTGTTCCGGGCGAGGGGCGCCGCTGATGGGGGCCCGTTCTGCGCAAGACAATACCCCAGCACGTTACGGACGGGTTCACTGGCCTCCTGACAGGCGCAGCCATTCGGCCATCACCCGACCCGCGATCGGCGCCGCGCGATCGGAGCCCGACCCGCCACTGGCCACCAGCACCGCGATCGCGATCTGCGGCGTGGCATCGTCCTGGGCCGGCGCGAAGCCGATGAACCACGAGTGCGGCGCCTGCTCGCCCCCGAGCTGCGCCGTTCCGGTCTTGCCGGCCGAGCGGGCATTGCCGATCCCGTACAGGCTGACGTCGCCCTGCCCGGCGTACAGGCGCCCGAGCTCGCCGTTCACCGCGTCGACCATGGCCGCCCGGGTGGCGGCCGCTGCCGCTGAGCTCACCACCCGCGTCCCGCCGCCGGAGCCGAGCGTGTCGAGGATCTCGCCGCTCGGGGTGCCGTCCTCGGAATGGGCGCGGACGTCGCGCACGACGTACGGGTGGGGCATGACGCCGTCGCCGGCGATCGCCGCCGCGACGAGCGCCATCTGCACCGGCGTCACCGCCGTCTGGCCCTGCCCGAACGAGGCGCTGGCCACCTCGACGTCGTCGCCGAATGGCTCCGCACGTGTCGTCCACGGCGCCGCTCACGTAGCTGGTGGCCACCGACAGTGCTCGATCCGACGGGCCGATCGCGAGCGGGGCGCAGAAGCCGAAGCGGCGCGCGTACTCGAGGAAGGCCTCCGCACCGAGCGTCAGCCCGACATGGGCGAAGTAGATGTTGCTCGACACCTGGAGGGCCTCCGAGAGCGGCCACAGCGCGGGCTCGATGCCTCCCAGGTCGTGCTCACGGATGGTGAAGCCGTTCACAACGAAGCCCTCGCGCTCCTCGCGCGGCTGATCGGGGAAGGTTGTCTCCGGCGTGATCGCGCCGGAGTCCAGCGCCGAAGCGGCCGTGAACACCTTCATGATCGAGCCCGGGACGTAGAGTCCCTGGCGGGCACGCGCCAGGAGCGGTTCGGCCGGGTCGTTGCGCAGCGCGTCCATCGGCCCCTGCGCGACCTCTGGATCGCCCGAGATCGGGGTCGCGTCGAAGGTCGGGGTCGAGACGAGCGCCAGCACCGCGCCGGTCTGCGGGTCGAGCGCCACCACCGCCCCGGCATCGGCGCCGAGCTCCGCCGCGGCAAAGTCCTGCAGCCGCCGGTCGATGGTGAGTGTCAGGTCGCGTGGCTGTGGCTGCCGGGCGAGGACGTCGCTGAGCAGATCGCGAATCGGGTTCGGATCGGTCTGGCCGACCAGGATGTCCTCGAATGCCCGCTCCAGCCCGGTGCTTCCGAATCGGAGGCTCGAGTAGCCGATGACGTGGGTGAAGGCCGCATCGGTATAGGTGCGGCGGCTCAGCCCGTCGATCACCTCGGAGGAGGCGAGCACCTGGCCGGCGGCGTCGAAGATCGTGCCGCGCGGCAGGCTGCGTCGCGCGGCGATGACCTCCGGGTTGTCTGGGCGCGTCGAGAGGCTCTGGGCCTCGACCACCTGCCACCAGGTGATGCTGCCCGAGACGACGGCGAAAGCGAGCATGAGGTACACGCCCAATCGGCGGACGTTGGTGGCGATCACGAGTCCGCCGCCCGGTCGGCCGTCCCGCTCCGGTGGCTGATCGCCAGGAGCAGTCCGATCATGATGAAGCTGGCGAGCACGCTGGAGCCGCCGTAGCTGACGAACGGGAGCGTGATCCCGGTGAGCGGGATGAGCTTCGTGTTGCCGCCGATGATGATCAGCGTCTGAAGGCCCAGGCTGGCGGTCAGCCCCACCGCCAGCAGGGCCCCGAAGTCGTCGCGCGCCAGGGCGGCGATCCGGAGCCCGCGAAAGACCAGCACCATGGCGAAGCCGAGCAGGGCAAAGGCCCCGAGCAGGCCGAGCTCCTCGGCGATGGCGGTGAAGATGAAGTCGGTGTGCACGAACGGGATCGTCAGGCTACCGCCGAGCGTGACGAGGCCCTGGCCGAGGCCCTCTCCGAAGATGCCGCCGCGGCCGAGGGCGTAGATCGCGCGCACCGGCTGGAATCCGGCACCGAGCGGATCGGCGAACGGGTCGAGCCAGACGTCGACGCGCGCCTGGACGTGGCCGAACAGGCGGTAGGCGACGAACGAGCCTGCAACGAAGAGGACGAGACCGATGAGGACGTAGCTCCGTCGCCCGGTGGCGACGAAGAGCATGGTCAGGAAGATCCCGAAGAAGAGGAGCGCCGTGCCGAGGTCGTTGAGCCGTACCACGATCAGCATCACGGCGCCGAACAGCACGAGCATCGGCAGGAAGTACGGAAGCGGCGGGATGCTGATGGGGCCGATGCGGACGCTGGCGCTGGTGAGCAGCGTGCGCGTCTCCGCCAGGTAGGCCGCGATGAAGATCACGAGCACGATCTTGAGCAGCTCGCCCGGCTGAATGCTGACCGGCCCCAGGTCGATCCAGAGCCGCGCGCCGTTGACCTCGTAGCCGAGCACCAGCGTCGCGGCCAGCAGGGCGATGGCGATCGCCGCCCACGAATACTTGTAGTGGCGCAGGATCCCGTCGTCTCGCAGGCCGACGGCGATCGCGATCATCGCGACGGTCCCCACCGCGAACCAGAGGAGCTGCGTGGCGGCCATCCCGAGCTCGATGCCGAAGGCGCTGGTCCCGGCAAGGTCCTGGGGCAGGCGGTGCAGCATGATCATGCCGACACCGCCCATCGCGCCGACCGCCGGCAGGATCAGCTGGTCACCGCGATGGCCGAACGCGACGAGCACCAGGTGAGCGCCGGCGATGACGGCGACGTATCCGACCGCCAGCGACAGGTCCCCGACCTCGAGGGTGCCAGCCAGCGCGATGTTGGTGACGATGAAGCCGAAGGGCACCAGCAGGAGGATCGGGAGGAGGAGGCGGAACTCCGCCCCGCGCCAGGCGATCGTCATCCGCGAGCGATCACCGATCCAGCCGCATGCGGACGCGCCCGATCATCAGCTCGTCGCCGAAGCTCAGCGCCACCGGCCTCTCGATCCGGTGCCCGTTGACCAGCGTGCCGTTCGTGCTCCCCTGGTCCTCGACGAACCAGCTGCGGCCGCGGAACGTGAGCATGGCGTGGTTGGCGCTGACGAAGTCATCCTCGACGAAGATCGTGTTGTTGACGTTGCGACCGATCGAGTTGATCGGGCCGAGCGCGATGGTCGTGCCGGATGGCGGCTCGTCGGCCGGCGACTCGAGCACCGAGAGGCGACCGATCCCCGAACGCGAGCTGATCTGCGCCTCCTCCGCGCTGCGCAGATCGCGCAGCAGCGAGCCGGCAAATCGCATGAGGACCAGGTAGAGCAGTGCGACGAACCCGAGCTGCAGCCCGAGGAGGATGACGCGGAGGATCTCGCCCGTCATTCGCGGACCTGGAACTCGATCTCGGTGTCGCCGATCCTGATGACGTCGCCCGGACCGAGCGCGATCTGGCTGACCGGCTGGCCGTTGACGGTGGAGCCATTCCGGCTGCCGAGGTCGGTGAAGCCGTACGCCCCGTGCTGGAGCATGAGCTGGCAGTGGTGCCGGCTCACCATCGGGTCGTCAACGATCACGTCGTTGTCGCTGGCTCTCCCTACGCCGATCATCGGCCCGCCCAGGTCGAACTGCACCGGGCGGCTTCCGCGTGTGCTCACCAGCAGGTATGCGCGACGCGCGGAGTCGGGTGCGTTGGTCGCATCCGGCCGGTTGAAGACCATGGTGTCCGAGTTGACGGGCATCGGCATCGCCTCCGGCACCCGTTCGCCCCGCTCGTCCATCACGTTGGCCGCCACTCGGATCTCGCCGCGGCGGGTCTCCGCGTCGGAGATGATCTCGACACGCGGCCGGGCCACCAGGGTGTAGCGCTCGTGCCGAGCGCGAGCGAGCACGCCATGGGCCAGATCGTCCTCGAGCGAGCTTCGGTATGACGCGAAGGCGGCGAAGTCGCTCGGATGCAGGTGGAGGTCGTACTGGTTGGGAACGATGACCCCCGAATCGCGATAGGTCTTGTTCGTATCCATCGCGCGCTCGATGCGCTTCGCCAGGCTTACCGGCTGGATCGACGCACCGAGCCGCCCGGCCGGGGCTTCGAGGAAGCGCTCGAGAAACGACTCGACGCGCGAGAGGATGCCCATCGCGGGCGATCCTAGCATGTGGGGTACGAACGGCCCCCCAAGCGGTACAAATGCGCCCATATGGCCCGAAGCGACCTCGTGGCTATACTTCGGGACCCTGATTGCTGCCGTTTTCCGGAGTTAACACATCACCGTTGACTGAGACTCTCACCGAATCCTTCTGCGAACGCTGCGGCACGCGTTACGAATTCCAGGCGCCGACGCGGCTCAACCCCCTGCGCAAGACGAGGGGGCTGTTCGGCGGCCTGAAAAATTACCTGACCAGCCAGGACGCCCTCTCGGATGCCGTGGGCGATGCCATGCGCTCCGAGGAGGACAACCTTGCCGCCGCGCAGCTGGACGCCTTCCACGAGTCGTTCAACTTCTGCATCGACTGCCGGCAGTACACATGCGTCAACTGCTGGAACGACGATGCCGGACGCTGCCGCAGCTGTGTTCCGATCCCAGGCACCGATGACCTGGCCGAGCGGCTCGCCGCAGCGGTCATCGATGATCAGCCGCTCGCGGGGCTGGAGCCGGCGATGGCGCAGCACGATGTCGACCGAAGGCTTGGCCTGGAGGCATGGCCGACCTCCGACCTCGTGACCGATGGCGCAATCGGAACGAACGGGCATACGCCGGAATCCTGGTCGGACGTCGAGGGCTTCCCAGCGGAGCCCGAGCTCGAGCCGGAGCCGGTGGTGGCCGAAGTCGAGCCCGAGCCGGAGCCGGTGGTGGCCGAGGTCGAGCTCGAGCCCGAGCCGGTCCTGGCCGAAGTCGAGCCCGAGCCGGTCCGGTGGCCGAAGTCGAGCCCGAGCCGGAGCCGGTGGTGGCCGAGGTCGAGCCCGAGCCGGAGCCGGTCGTGGCCGAAGTCGAGCCCGAGCCGGAGCCGGTGGTGGCCGAAGTCGAGCCCGAGCCCGTACGGCCGCGCCTCCGCGTCGTTGCGTGGGACGAGGACAGCGCATACCAGATCGTCGAGCCCGAGCCAATCGTCCCGGAGCCGGAACAGATCGCAGAACCGGAGCCAGTCGCTGGCCGAAGTCGAGCCCGAGCCGGTCCTGGCCGAAGTCGAGCCCGAGCCGGTCCTGGCCGAAGTCGAGCCCGAGCCGGTCGTGGCCGAAGTCGAGCCCGAGCCGGTCCTGGCCGAAGTCGAGCCCGAGCCGGTCCTGGCCGAAGTCGAGCCGGAGCCGGTGGTGGCCGAAGTCGAGCCCGAGCCGGAGCCGGTGGTGGCCGAAGTCGAGCCCGAGCCGGAGCCGGTGGTGGCCGAAGTCGAGCCCGAGCCGGAGCCGGTGGTGGCCGAGGAGCCGAGGCCGATACGACCACGACTCGCACCGATCTCCGACACGATCCTCGACTTCCCGGTGCGTCCCGCCCCCGAACCGTCGGCTCTCGATGATGAGCGCGCCGCGGCCATCGCTGACAGCCCTGAACTTGCCGCACGCCGCGCGCAGCTCGATCGACTCGGACTCGGCGACCCGGGCCAGGGCCCGATCGCGCCGGACCGCGCGCAGATCCCCTATCGGTCCCGCGGTGCGCCCGTCAGCCAGGCGGAGCTCGCCCGGCAGGCAGCGCTCCAGGGCTCATTCTGGGAGGCATCGGCCCGCGAAGTCGCGGGTGCTGTCGGCCACATCGGGGTGCAGAGCTGCGGCCAGTGCGGGCTCTCCCTCTCCGCCAACGCGCGCTTCTGCCGGCGCTGCGGCACGCGCCAGGCCCAGTCGGCCTAGCTCGAGCTCCCTTCGGTCGGCGCGGTCGTCGAGCCCGATGATCCGCCGTCCGACGTCGTCGTAGACCCGGAGCTCTTCTCGCCCCCGGTTCCCTCGCTCTTGCCGGACCCGGCCCCGGTATCGGATCCCGGCTTGGCGCTCGACGTGCTCGCCCGCGAGTCGTTCCGATAGAAGCCAGGACCCTTGAAGATGATGCCGCTCGGGAAGAGCACGCGCCGGAGCTGGCCACCGCACAGCTCGCACACGGACGGTCCGTCTTCCCGCATCGGATGGATCACTTCGGTGACGTTGCCGCAGGCGCGGCATTGATAGTCATAGGTCGGCACGGCGCGCGCATCATGGCAAAGGAAAGGGGCCCGCGCAATGCGGACCCCGGTGACGCGACTCGAAGTCTCAGGCCTGCGAGGTGCGAGTCCCGAACCGAGTCCACCACTTCGACGCCCGGGCAGCGGCGGGCACATGCGCGACATCCGGCGAGGAGATCAGGCGCGCGACCCGATGAAGGTCGTCGGAGATCTTCTCCTTGGGAAACTTCAGCACGACCGGGTTGCCTTCGTTGGACGCGATGACCGCCTTTGGCCCGTTGCTGACAACGGTCGCGGAGATCGGCAGCCCCAACGCGGAAGCCATGTCCTGGGAACGGATGCCATGGTTCGCCCGATTCACGACGACGCGGATGTTGTCGCCCAGGCCGAGCTCACGAGCCAGCTCGAGGAACTGAGCGCTGTTGCGCAGCGCGCCGACCTCGGGGGTCACGACCAGGATGATCTCGTTCGCGACGGCCAGCATGGCCATCGTCCGGTCGTCGTACCCGGGGTGGTTGTCGATGATCACGTACGAGTGGTGGTTGCGGCCCCAGCGCAGCGCGGCCAGCAGCAGATCGACCGATACGCGCTCGGACTCCGCAGGATCGGTTCCCCAGGTCAGCACACGCACGCCGCTGGCGGCGTGCACGCTGACGCACTGCTCGAAGGCGGCATCGGTCCATTCCTCCGGCGGGCTGTCCGCCAGATCGGCGAGGCCGTGGCGGTACGGGACATCGAGGACGGAGGTGACATTCCCGACTCCCACGTCGGCGTCGAGCAGGAGGACTTCGGTGCGTGTCTGCTGGCGCAGGGCGACCGCCATGTTGACGGCGATCGTGGTCTTCCCGACGCCACCCTTCGGAGCGAAGATGCTGACGGCATGTCCCTCGCCGGCGATCGGCGCGGTCGACAGACCCTCGGCGGATGCCCATTCTCCGGACTCGGTGGGAAGCTGGCGTCCGCTGCGGATGAGAAGCGCCTGGAGGCGATAGACCAGCGCGTCGGCCGGCAATGGCTTGAGGGCCAGCTCGTCGACGTTTCCGCCGAGGCCGGCCGGGAGCTCCATCCCCTCACCGAGCATGAGAAGCGTGGGGACGCGGCCCTGCGCCTGGATCGTGGCATAGACCGATGATGCGACGTCGCCTCCGAGATCGCAGTCGATGACGGCCAGGTCGAACGCGCCGACGGGCACGCCACCGGCGGTCACTCGGACGGCGGCGAAGCCCGCCCGTTCGAGCGCCTCGAGATAGGATTCGGTATCGCCGTCAACGGCGAGCAGGACGGTGGGTCGCTCCATTGCCCTTCCTTACGCGGTGAAATCGTGGTGCGGTGTGGTCTGCACCAGTCTCCGTGGCAGCCAGCGCCCGGGCAATGGGACTCGGGCCCGTGGGGCCCACCCCGATAGTACGGGGTATGAGAGCGACTCCTAGGTATCCCGGCTCATGCGCATGCCGCACTTGGGGCAATAGAAGGCGCTCGCGCTCCCCGCCTCGAAGCCGCAATGGGCGCAGGTCATGCCGGACCGGCCACTGATCGGTGGGAGGCGTGCCTGCTCGGCCTCGCCGAGGCTGTACCCGGACGCAACCACCTGCTGGTACAGGGAGCTGAGGAGCTTCTGGCCGATGCGCTCGGTGTCGCCGCGCTGGCCCTTGCCGCCCCACCCGATGACGGCGCGAACGATCAGCTCGCCCGACAGCTCGTCCCAGTGCGAGGCGAGCCCGCCGACGATCGCGTTGTACTCCGGGTAGCCGCTCGTATCCGGGTCTCCGTGGAGCAGGCCGCAGAAGAAGGTGTCGACGGTCATGTCCAGGGCATCGGTGATCTCGAGCACGTAGAGCGCGTGACGCCCGATCGGGCTCACGTCGCGCCTGGCCAGCACCCATTGCTGCATCTCGGTGAACCGCTCGATGGCCGGGGAGGCGTCGGAGTACTCGAGCGGCAGGGGCTCGATGGTCTCGACCGGCGTCTGGCTCAATGGCTCCAGGATGCCGGGAATGGCCATTGCCACCGATTGGTCGGCGCGAAGCCGCAGGCCGTCGCTGCTCCGGGCGAGGTAGGCGAGGCGCAGCAGGTACTCCTGCGCCGTCACCTCCTCGTACATCGGCGTGGGCGGTGGCGGCGCGGTCTGCTCTGGCTTCTTCTTGCGCTTGAGGAACGACATGGTGGTTGGGTGCCCCTTCTGGCTGGCCGCGCGGCCGATTCTACCAGTCGACCCGGCGTGGGCCGCCATGGCCGATTCGGGCTATCAGGGCTTTCGCGCGAGCTGCGTGCGCTGGTCGCGCAGCTCGCTGAGGCGCGTCCGCTCCCGTTCGACGACGGCAGCCGGGGCGCGCTGCGTGAACGAGGGATTGGAGAGCAGCTCCTCGAGCCGCGCGATGTTGCTGTCCATGTCGGCGAGCTGCGCATCCCGCCGGGCCGCGGCGGCGGCGTCGGCTCCCGCATCCTCGGCCAGCCAGGCGGCTCCCAGCCGGCCTGCCGCGACGAGCTCGGGTCGCTTCGCGCCGTCCACGAAGTGGATCGGTCGGACCCGCGCCAGCGCCTCGAGATAGCGAAGGTTCGCCCGCAGCGCCGCCGCTGCTTCGTCTCCCGCGGGCTCGACCATCAGCGGGGCCCACGCGGACGCCGGAGTCCCCGCATCGGTGCGGAGGCCTCGGACGCCCCGCACCAGCGCCGCAAGATCGGTGAAGTCCGCCTCGGCCCGCGGGTCCGCCCCGTCCGGTGGCGTCCAGCCGGCGGTGATGAGCAGCGGCTCGAGCCCCATCTCGGGCGCCGCCTCGCGGAGCGCCTGCCAGATCTCCTCGGTCACGAACGGCATGAGCGGATGCAGCAGGCGCAGCAGCGCGGCCAGCCCATGGGCTGCCGATGCCCACGTCGCGGAGTGCTCAGCCTCACCGGCGTCGTCGCGACGCAGGTCGACCTTCGCCATCTCCAGGAACCAGTCGCAGTAGTCGCTCCACGCGACGTCGTACACGGTGGCCGCGTAGCCGCCGAGGTCGAGGACATCGAGCTGCCTTGTCGCGCGCGCCGTCGCATCGGCCAGGCGCGACCGGATCCAGCGCGCCGCCAGGCTCGGCTCGCCTCCACTGACCATCGATTCCGGCCGATTGGCCAGCACGAAGCGGGCGGCGTTCCAGAGCTTGTTGGTGAAGTTGCGGCCTCCCTCCAGCTTGGCCTGGGTGAGGCGCATGTCGCTGCCCGGAGCCGATCCGTTGACGAGCGCAAAGCGGAGCGCATCGGCACCGATTGTCTCGACGATGTCGAGCGGATCGACGCTGTTCCCCTTCGTCTTGCTCATCTTGATGCCGCCCTCGGCGCGGATCATGCCGTGCAGGTAGACCGTGTGGAACGGCTCGGTATCGGTGAGGAAGAGGCCGAGCATCATCATCCGCGCCACCCAGAAGAAGAGGATGTCGTAGCCGGTCTCCATCACGCTGGTCGGGTAGAAGCGCGCCATGTCGGGCGTCTCATTGGGCCAGCCGAGCGTGCTGAACGGCCACAGCCCCGAGCTGAACCAGGTGTCGAAGATGTCCGTCTCCTGGACCAGCTCGGATGCCGGTTTCCCGCACTCGGCGCACGCGTCGGGGCCAGCCTCGGCATCGCTCACCGTGACGTGGCCGTCCGGGCAGAACCATGCCGGGATTCGGTGCCCCCACCACAGCTGACGGCCGACCGCCCAGTCGTGGATGTTCTCCATCCAGTGCGCGTACACCTTCTCGAAGTGCGCGGGCAGGATCTTCGTGCGGCCTTCCCGGACCGATGCGAGCGCTCGCTCGGCCAGCGGCTTGACGCGGATGAACCACTGCACCGACAGCCGCGGCTCGACGACCGTTCCGCATCGCTCGCAGTGGCCGACCACCATCGGGTGCGGTCGATCGGACTCGAGGTCGCCCATCTCACGCAGCCGATCGAGGATCGCCTCGCGCGCCTCGTATCGATCGCGGCCGAAGAAGTCGCCACCGGCGCTGTTGATGCGCGCCTCGTCGTCGAGGACGTTGATCGCGGGCAGGCCGTGGCGCTTGGCGAGCTCGTAGTCGTCCGCGTCGTGGGCGGGCGTGATCTTGACCGCGCCGGTGCCGAACGCACGCTCGACATGCTCGTCGGCCACGATCGGCAGCCGGCGGCCGAGGAACGGCAGGATCGCGTGCCGGCCCACCAGGGCGCGGTAGCGTTCGTCGTCGGGGTGGACGGCCACCGCCGTGTCCCCCAGCAGCGTCTCCGGTCGCGTCGTGGCGACGCTGATCCAGGCGTCAGGATCGGGCGTTCCGTCCGCCCGCTCCAGGTGGTATCGGATCGTCCAGATGGTGCCGGTCTCCTCGCGGTGCACGTTCTCGAGGTCGCTGATCGTCGTCAGGCAGCGTGGACACCAGTTGACGAGCGCCTCGCCCCGGTGGACCAGGCCGGCGTCCCACAGTCGCTTGAAGGCCACGCGGACGGCGCGGGCGCTCCCCTCGTCCATGGTGAATCGCTCCCGGCTCCAGTCCAGGCTGGCTCCGAAGCGGCGCAGCTGGTCACGGATGACCGGCCGCGTCTCGTCCATGAACTGCCACATGCGCTCGAGATACCGCTCACGCCCGAGCGACGCACGCGACTCGCCGTCTGCGGCGATCATCTTGTCGAGCACGAACTGGGCGCCGATGCCGGAGTGGTCGACGCCCGGCAGCCAGAGCGTGTCGTCGCCGCGCATACGGTGGTAGCGGATCATGACGTCCTCGACGATGAACGTCAGCGCGTGACCGATGTGGAGCGCGCCGGTGACGTTCGGCGGAGGCTGGGTGATCACGAATCGCTCGGCGCCGGGGCTCGGCGTCTCGGCCGGGCGGAACGCGTCGGCCTCCTCCCATCGGGCGTAGATCGCCGGCTCGACCGCCGCGGCGTCGTATCGCGGCGGGAGCTCGCGTCGCGGCGTCGTCATCGGTCTGCCTCCTCGTCGGCCAACGCAAAACCCGTTCGTCGAAGGACGAACGGGTCGTGGTACCACCTTCGTTCGAGTCGCCGGCCGCCTGCCGGGTGACTCCTCGTGCTCCGCGGTATCGGGCGGACCCGTCCGGCTAGCGTGCGACCTTCACCCTCTCGCTTCGCGGCGGGCTTCCAGCCCCTGGCGCCGCCTCTCTGGTGCGTCCGTTGGAGGGTTACTCCTCACGATCATCGCCGTGGTCAGCGAGTCTAGCACTCGCGGGCAACGTGATCAGCGGGCGCGGTCGAGCGTGACTCGGAGGGCGCCTTCTGCCTGCGGCTCGATGGTCGCCGCGTCGCCCTCGAGCTTCGCGATGGCGGTGGCGACGTCGAAGCCGGTCGGGTGGATGGCCCGGAAGACGAACTCACCGGTCGGGCCGAGGCTGAGGCTCACGCCCTCGATGCCGTCGACGCCCGCCAGTGCCTGGCGGAAGCCGGTGATGGCGCCGAAGCTGCCAAGGCCCTTGACGAGGATCTCGGTCGAGGTCGGGTCTGCGGAACCGGCGGCTGCCGGGCCCGTTGACCCATTCGATCCCGCGGGCGCGTCGGCGTCGGGCGCGAGCGTGGCGTCGAGCTCGGCAAGGCGCGCGGCGAGAACCTCTTCCTCGGCGGGGTGGATCTCGGCGGTTGCCGCAGGACTCGGACCTGGATTCGGGGCAGGCGGATCGGCCTCAGCGTGCGTCGGCGCAGCATCGGCTGCGGGTGGCGCCGCCTCGGGTGCGGGCGGCGGGGTATCAGGTGCCGGCGGCGGAGCCTCGACGTCGTCGCTCAGCTTGGGAGGCGAGGGCATCCGCTTGGCGGCGGCCGCGAAGGCGGCGGGGTCGGCAATGTCGCTCAGCTGGGCGTGGTAGGCGTCCAGCTCTCGCTCATATGCCTCGACACGGTCGCGGAGCGCCTTGGCCTCGGCCTCGGCGCGGGTCGTCTCGGCAGCAAGCTGCTGGTCGAGCTGGGCGCGGCGGGCGACGATGCGCTGCTCGGCCTCCAGCTTGATGCGCTCGGTCTCGGCGTCCGACCACTTGCCGACCCCGGCTACGTCGGTCTCGGCGGTCGCCTTGAGCTCCTCGCGGCGTCGCTCGGCATCGGCCTCGAGCGTTCGCACCCGCTCCTCTGCCTTGGTGCGCAGCTCGGAGAGGCCCGACTGGCGGGTCTCCTCGGCAACCCGGCGCATGGCGGCCACCAGGTCGCGCATGAAACCGGCCGACGACTCAGTGGATACGGCTCCGGCCGGCGCGGCAGGAGCAGTGATATCCGCGGCCTTTGGCTCATCGATGGACGGGGCCTGCGCGGGCGCGGAATCGGCGGTCGCCGGCTCCGCTGCGGTCGCGTCGGCGCTGGAGGTCACGGAGGTGCCGACAGCGCTCGCGGTGTCAGGTGCAGCCTTCTCCGCCTGAGGGATGGGGGCGGCATCGGCGACTGCATCGCCGGCCTTCGTCGCGCCGTTGGCGGCCGAGGCGGCGGCTGCCTCCGCTTCCGCGGCCTCGGACTCCGAGGCCCACGGCAGCCGGAAGCCCGGTCGACGCTGATTCGAGGTCATCTGCTTGTTGCTCCTTCGGCTTATCGCCGCCTGCCCAAGGCAGGTGGTGCGGCCAGTCCACATCCTAATACCGGGTCGGGCGAAGTCCGCAGCACCCGGAAGTACTGTCGTGGCATAGCCCTCGGGACCCAGGCGAGCGTTGCTACCATGCCGGCCATGCCTGATCTGCCCGACCTCCCCGCATCGGTCGAGGTGACGCTGCGGCTTGGCCTGATCGCGCTGGCGGCGCTCGTGGCCTACGTCGTCGTACGCACGGCAGTGGGCGTCAGCATGCGGCATCTGCTCGAGCGACGCGGCAGGGAGACGGGCGCCGGCGTGCTGCCCCCGGCCGAGCTCGAGCGACGCGTTCAGACCATCGGGCGGCTGGTCGTGCGGGTCGCTGCCAGCGTGATCGCGATCATCGCCGGCCTGATGGTGCTGCGTCTGTTCGGCATCGACATCGGTCCGGCGGTGGCAGGGCTCGGGGTGGTGGGCATCGCGGTCGGCTTCGGAGCCCAGACGGTCGTTCGTGACTGGCTCGCCGGCATCTTCATCGTGCTCGAGAACCAGTACAGCCAGGGCGACGTGATCCGGGTCGCGGGCGTGGAGGGTGTGGTCGAGGACTTCAGCCTGCGACGGACGACGCTCCGGGACGTTGACGGAGCGATCCACACCGTCCCGAATGGCCAGATCATCGTCACGTCCAACGTGACGCGGGTCCGAACGCCGGTGAGCCTGGAACTCGACGTCGCGCAGGACGCCGATCTCGAGCGCGCCGCCGAGATCGTCGATCGGATCGGCGACGACCTTGCCGCCGATCCGGCGTGGGGCTCGAGGATCCTCGAGGCACCAAAGGTCGCGCGGATCGGAACGGCAGCGGGCTCATCCGCGACGCTCGAGGTAAGCGGGCTCGTACGCGCCGCCGAGCAGGGCGCGGTCGGCGAGGAGCTGCGAAAGAGGATCCTGGCCGCCTTCGGGGAGGCCGGCATCAAGGTCCCGTTCCCGCATCGGGTGGTCGTCAATCCGCCGGAAGCAACGGATCCCGACGCGACGGCCGGTGCGAAGAGCGAGACAGAGGGAGCCTAGGCGGACTCTTCCTCGCGCTCGTCGGGTCGGGCCGCGCGCGATCGTCGGCGGCGCGGTTCGGCGTCCTCGCTCTCGGTGAGCAGCATCGGAGGCTTGCCGTGGTTGATCGTGTCGCCGGTGATGACGACCTTCTTCACGTCTGTTCGTTCGGGGATGTCGTACATCACTTCGAGCAGCGCCTCTTCCACGATCGTGCGGAGCGCTCGGGCGCCGGTCTTGCGGTCCAGGGCAAGCCGGGCGGTCGCCTCAAGCGCCTCGGGCGTGAAGACGAGCTCGACCTTGTCGAGGCTGAGGAACTTCGTGAACTGCTTGGTGACCGCGTTCTTCGGCTCGGTGAGCACCTTGACGAGGTCCTCCTGGGCAAGTGCCGCGAGGCTGACGACGACCGCCAGGCGTCCGACGAACTCGGGGATGAGACCGTACTTGAGCAGGTCCTCGGGCATCAGGTTCGCGAAGAGGGCCTGTCGCCGCTTCTCCTTCGAGTGCTGGGCCTGTGAGCCGAAGCCGATGCTCCGCTTGCCGACGCGCTCCTCGATGATCTTCTCCAGCCCCTCGAACGCTCCCCCGCAGATGAACAGGATGTTCGTGGTGTCGATCTGGATGAAGTCCTGGTGCGGATGCTTGCGGCCGCCCTGCGGCGGCACGTTGGCCACAGTGCCCTCGAGGATCTTCAGCAGCGCCTGCTGGACGCCCTCGCCTGACACGTCACGGGTGATCGAGGGGTTGTCCGTCTTGCGCGCGATCTTGTCGATCTCATCGATGTAGATGATTCCGCGCTGGGCGCGCTGCACGTCGAAATCGGCGGCCTGGATCAGGCGCAGGAGGATGTTCTCCACGTCCTCCCCGACGTAGCCTGCTTCGGTCAGCGAGGTCGCATCGGCGATGCAGAAGGGCACGTCGAGGACCTTGGCCAGCGTCTGGGCCAGCAGCGTCTTGCCGGAGCCGGTCGGACCGACCAGCAGCACGTTCGACTTGCCGAGCTCGACGTCGTCGACGCTGTGGCCGGCATTGACGCGCTTGTAGTGGTTGTACACGGCGACCGAGAGGACCTTCTTGGCCTGGTCCTGGCTGATGACGTAGCTGTCGAGCTGGTCCTTGATGCGACGCGGGCTCGGGAGCGGAGCCGCCTGCGACTTGCCGCCGGCGCGCGGCGTCTCGAGCATCTCCTCTTCGATGATCTCCTGGCAGAGGTTGATGCACTCGTCGCAGATGTACACGCCCTGGCCGGCAATGAGCTTACGGACCTGTTCCTGGCTCTTGCCGCAGAACGAGCAGCGGTACGGGACCTTCGACTTCGTCGTCATCGGATCGCGATGGTAGCACGGGGTCGCGAGCGCTCCGCATCCCCCATTGGTCGTAGGATGCACCGATGCCGCCGCTGCGCTTCGCGCGCGTCGAGACCTCGATCGGGCCAATGTGGGTGGCGGAGACCGATGCGGGCGTCGCCGCGGTCGAGCGCGAGACGGCGCTCGAGGCATTCCTCGGGCCGCTCCGACGTCGATTTCCCGACCTCGAGCCCATGCCCGCGGACCTGGACGTCGCCTGGCTGACCGATGCGCTCGACGGTGGTCACCTGCCGGCCGTCGACCTTCGCGGGCTCTCCGGCTTCGACGCCCGCGTCTACGAGGCGGTGCGGATGGTGCCTGCCGGCCAGACCATCACCTACGGCGAGGTGGCCGTGCTCGTCGGATCACCGGGTGCCGCGCGAGCGGTGGGCGGCGCCATGTCGCGCTGCCCGCTCTTCCCGGTCGTGCCCTGTCACCGGGTGGTGCGGGCCGCCGATGGCTGGTCGGGCTGGGGCGGCGACGATCGGCTCAAACGGCGGCTATTGAACGCGGAATCCGGCAGGTTCAAGCGAGAGAGGCTCTAACCACTAAGGGGCCCGCGATTGGGCCTCTACTGCGGCGGTCACCTGAATCCGGCGGTGCGGAAGGCCTGTTGCGTGGTTAATGCGCCGTGGCCTGAATCTGCGGGTTCGCCCGGCGCGAACCGTCCTGATTCACGTGGAGTGTGCACCGAGGTGGCGACGTGGCGGCTGAAGGGTCCAGATGCATGCCTAGTGTGAATCCGGACGCTTCAAATGCCCATTCGCGTGCTCAATGCACGCCTGGTGTGAATCTGGACCGTTCGGCGCGGTCGGGCGCCGGGATCCGAGCTACTTCTTGACCTTGTCTGCCTCGGCGGCCTCGGCGGCCTCCGGAACCGTGCCGCCGGCGGCCTGGGCGAGGCTGATCAGCGACTCGTTGTTGCCGTGGAACACCTCGTCGATGAGGCCGTAGGCCTTCGCCTCCTCGGGGCTCATGAAGTAGTCGCGATCCGAGTCGCTCTTGACTTTCTCCACCGTCTGCCCGGTGTGCTCGGCCAGGATCTCGAGCAGTCGCGTGACGAGGTGCAGGTTCTCGCGCATCTGGATCTCGACATCCGGCGTGTTGCCTCGGAAGCCCGAGGATCCCTGGTGGATCATGATCCGGCTGTTCGGCAGCGCGTAGCGCTTGCCGGTGGCTCCGGCGGCGAGGAGGACCGCTCCCATCGAAGCGGCCTGGCCGATGCAGATCGTGCTGACCGGGGCGCGCAGGTACTGCATGGTGTCGTAGATGGCGAGCCCGCTGGTGACCACCCCGCCGGGCGAGTTGATGTAGAGCTGGATGTCCTTCTCGGGGTCCTCGCTCTCCAGGAACAGGAGCTGGGCGATGATCAGGTTGGCGACGTTGTCCTCGACCGCGTCACCCAGGAAGATGATGCGGTCCTTCAGCAGGCGGCTGTAGATGTCGAACGCTCGCTCGCCGCGGGCGCTCGACTCGATGACCATCGGGACGAGCATCGGTTATTCGGGCTCCTTGGGCTGCTCGGTGGCTTCTGCGGTCGGCTCAACATCGGGAGTGGCGTCGGCGACGGTATCGGTCCCGAGCGCGCGCCCGATGAGGGTGTCCACCAGTGTACGGTTGCGAAGCGTCATGCGCAGGTAGCTGCGGCCGCGCCGCGAGGTGAGGTATTCCCGCAGCTTGGCATCGTCGTCATACCGCGCGAGCTGTTCGGCGATCTCGGCCTCGATCTCCTCGTCGGTGGCATCGACGCCTTCCTTCTCGGCGATGGCGGACAGCACGAGCAGCGTCTTGACCCGCCGGGTGGCCGGGTCCCGAAGCTCCGCCAGGAGCTCGTCCGGTGTCTGCTTCGCCAGGGCCAGGTATTGGTCCATGCCGATCCGCTGCTGGGCGAGCCGCGTGCGCAGCTCGTCGCGCATGATCTCGATCTCGTTGGTGACCATCACCTCCGGCAGCTCGACCGTGGCATTGGTGGTGGCGAAGTCGATGATCCGATCGCCGAACGCGTGGCGGGCCTCGGCCTCGGCGCGCTTCTCCATGGCGTCCCGGATCTCGACCCGCAGCTCATCGAGGGTGGCGACGTCGCCGACCGACTTCGCGAACTCGTCGGTGACATCGGGAAGGAGCTTCTCGCGCAGGTCGAGCAGCTCGACTTCGAAATGGGCGGCCTTGCCCTGCAGCTCCTCGACGCGGTAGTCGTCGGGGAAGGTGATGTCGAAGCCCTTCGACTCGCCGATCGCCATGCCGACCAGGTGGTCCTCCCAGCCGGCGATCATGCGGTCCTCGCCGATGACGAGCGGCATCCGATCGGCCGACCCGCCCTCGAACGGCTCGCCGTCGATGGTGCCGACGAACTTGACGCTGGCGATGTCTGTCTTCTGTGCCGCGCGGCCGTCGACAGGCCTGAGGGTGGCCTGCTGCTCGCGCAGCTCGCCGATCACCTGCTCGACCTGCTCATCGGTGACCGCCGGCTCCTCGAGCTCGAAGGGGTAATCGGTGTAGGAGCCGAGCTCCACGTCGGGGCGCACCGGTACCGTTGCGGTGAACGTGACGGGCTTGCCCTCCGCGACCGTCGCCGGGTCGATGTCCACGTGCGGCTGGTCGATGGGAATGACCTTGGTCTGGTCGAGCGCGCGGTCGTAGGAGTCGCTGACCAGGTGGTCGATCGCCTCGGCCAGGACGCTGCCGCGCCCAACGAAGCGGTCGATGACCTGGCGCGGCGCCTTGCCCGGCCGGAAGCCGGGCACCTTCGTCCGCTCCGCCACATGCCGGTAGGCCGTCGCGAAATGCCGGTCGACCTCGTCCGAGGGGACCTCGATCTCGAGGACCATCTTCGACCCGGCTTCGGGTCGCGTGGATACGGTGACCAAGTCAGCTCCCGTGTGCGCTGGTGGGCGAGGCGAGATTCGAACTCGCACGTCTTGCGACACCGGCTCCTAAGGCCGGCGCGTCTGCCGTTCCGCCACTCGCCCGGTACGTGTTGGTCGGTCGGCGCGCTGTCGGCGCTGAGTCTACCAATGGACCGATGAGGACGCGTTGGCTCGGCGGTCGGATCCCGGGCTCAGCCGGCTCCCGGCACCGGCAGGGGGACCGGCGCGCTGTACCCGTGCTCGGCGATCGCGCTCGCCCGCTCCCGGTAGACCTCCGCCGTGGGCGGTGTCATGGCACGGAACCCGTCGACCATGCGGTTGTACATCGAGAAGGCGGAGGCGATGAGGACGGCGAGCTGGACGTCAGGATCGGTTGCGCCCGCCGCCTTGGCCGCCTCGACGTCGCTCGCCGCAAGCTCGAGCGGGTTGCGGCGCACGGTCGCGGCGATATGGAGGAGCGCGCGCATCTTGGGGTCGAACGGCTCGAGCGACCCGAGCTTGAGCTCGTCGATCAGGGGCACCAGGTGCGGGTCACCGTCACGCTCGAGCAGGGCGGTGGCGAACGCCCCATGCGAGTCCATGCAGTAGAAGCAGTCATTCCCGGCCGAGACAGCGGTGGCGAGCATCTCGCGCTCGGCGCGGCGCAGCGTCGCGCCCTCGAAGTCATTGACGAGCAGCTCGTCCGCCAGCCCGCGCAGGTGAACGCCGAGGCGCGGGGTCAGGTTGAGTGCCGTGAGGATTCCCGGAGCGTCGGGCAGCCCTCCGACGATCGGCCCTTCCTGTGCTCGCTGAATGCGCTCGTCATCGCGGGTCATCGGCCGCCTCCTGCAATCGAGATCATGCGACCGCCCGAAGTCGAGCAGTCGGATGGTTATCCTACGCGGACCGTCATGAAAGTCGAACGCCAGCTCCTGCTGATTCGCGCCTGCGGCGCCCTCCGGGCGCTGCGTGTCGCGCGCCGCGATGACGGCCCGGACGCTGACCATTCGCGGCGAGCCGTATCCGCTGGTCCTGCCCTCCATCCGCGATCCGCGGCTCCACGTCGCCGCCGTCATCATCACGGTCCACGTCCTTGGGCAGCTCGGGCTCGGCTTCCGGGTCAGCATCCCGCAGATACTCGCAGCGATCCTGACGTGCTGGATCCTGGAGGTGGCGCTCACCTTCCGCCAGTCTCGGGCGTTCGTCTGGCCCGCGAGCGCGATGCTCACCGGCAGCGGCGTGGCCCTCATCCTCCGCGTCGTCGGTACGCCGGCCAACGACCCGTGGAGCTTCCACGCCTGGTACGTCTTTGCGGCCGTCGCGGGCCTCTCCCTGCTGTCCAAGTACGTGATCCGTCGCGGCGGGTCGCACATCTTCAACCCGTCGAACATCGGGCTCGTCGTCGCCTTCGTCGTCCTCGGCTCGTCCCGCGTCGAGCCGCTCGACTTCTGGTGGGCGCCCCTGAACGGCTGGATGATCGCGGCCTACCTCGTGATCGGGGTCGGCGGATTCCTGATCACGCGCAGGCTGGCGCTCCTGGGGCTGGCGGCCGCGTTCTGGATCGCGCTGGCGGCCGGGCTCGGCCTGCTGGCCGCGTCCGGTCATTGCATGACCGCGAACTGGGCGTTCGCCCCGGTGTGCGGCTTCGACTTCTGGCGGGTCGTCGTCACGTCCCCCGAGGTAATGATCTTCCTGTTCTTCATGATCACCGACCCGAAGACCGTGCCCACCGGGCAGGTCGGTCGCGTGGTCTTCGGCGTGGTGGTGGCCGCGACGAGCGTGCTGCTCATGGCCCCTCAGACCGATGAGTTCGGATCCAAGGTCGGACTGCTCGCCGGCCTCGTCGTGGTCTGTGCCGCCCGCCCGATCGTGGATCGCTTCGTCCCGGAGCCGGCCTCGCCCGGCGACGAGCTCCGTCGGTTCGTGTCCGGGCTGACCACGGGTGCGCGCGGCCTCGGCGTGGCCGCGCTCGCCGTGCTCATCGTCGGCGGCGGCATCGTGGCCGCCGGGACCCCGGCGCGAGGCGTCGCCGTGCCGAACACCGACGAGCTGCTGAACCGGTTGCCGACCACCGTCGATCCGGCCACGCTCCCGACCGTCACCGTCGCGCAGGATGTCGTGGACTACGACCATGAGCTCGCGGGTCTGGGCATGCAGGAGGTGCTGGTCACGCTGGCCCGCAACCTCGAGCTCGAGAACCAGGCCCTGCTGCGCCGCGACGACGCGATCCTCGTTGCGGTTGACCACGGCGACCGGCTGGTCGAGATGCAGTCCCGCCTGGGCGACGCGGTGGAAAGCGGGACGACCGTCACCGCCCACTACGACTTCGACTCGATCGATGTGTCGCTGCTCGTGCCCTTTGGCGCCCAGACCGGCCTCAGCCTGGGCCTCGCGGGCCGCGGGACGATGATCGAGGAGACGCGCGACTCCGCCGGGACGGTGGTCAGCTCTCGGTCGGCACCGTTCGCGCTGACGTTCGCGGTGCGGCGGGCGACGGGCGATCGGTGGATGAACGTTGCGGTGTTGCCGGAGACCCCTTAGCCGCGCGACCGGGAGCTCATCCCGGAGTAGTCCTCGCGCGCATCCGCCACCGCGGCGCGGGCTCGCTGCTCCGGCGGCTTGGTGACGTCGTTCTTGGCGTGCTTCGGATCCGGCTCCGCCGCCCCACCGACGGTCCCGACCGCATCGAGCGGCCCGACCCCGGTTGGCGGCTCGCCGGACAGGAAACGCTCAACGGCCTTGCGCGCAAGCGCGGCGGTGAGGATGGCCGCACCGGCCTCGAACGCGGTCCAGGCGGTCCGCTTCGGACCCGCCGGACCCTTGGCCATCTCCTCCGCCAGCTTCTTGCTGATCTTCCGGTTGCGCTTGGGATCGGTGCGCCAGCGCTGCAGCTCCTCGGCCAGCGACTGCCGGGCCTCGGCCGCGCGCGGGCCGATCGTGCCGGCCATGGCGTCGACCCAGGACTGCATCGGCTTGGGGAGGGAGTCATAGGCCTTCTCGGGCTGCGAGCGGAAGAGCCGCCGTCGGACGAGCTTGGCCACGCGTGTCGGGCCGCCGACCAGCAGGAAGACCGCACCGGCGCCGAGCCCGAGAACGAGGGCCGGGTTCTCCTGGAAGCGCTTCCTGATGTCGAGCGCGTCCCGAAGCTGATCGGCCGTGCGCTCGAGCTCGACCTTCTGGGCGCTGATCGCTAGCCGCGTTTCAACAAGCGGTTCTTCGCCCACTCCACATCCTCCTTGACAGCTGCGATCGTCTCTTCCGGGGTGAATTTCGTGCTCGTCACCCGACGGATTCCGCTCCACGCCAGGAGCCCGGCACCGATGACAAGGATCAGCAGCAGGATCAGCGCCACCCACCACAGACCGATCACGACCAGCACGGCGATGATGAAGGCCAGCAGCCCGATGAGGAACACGAGGGCCAGGCCCGCTGCGATCGCCAGCCGCACGATTCCGCCGGTCAGATGACCGAGATTTCGCTGCATCTCCTGGCGGCCGCGCTGCACCTCCAGCTTGGCCAGGGTCACGCTGCCCGACACGAGGCGCCTCACGAGCGTGAACGCATTCTCGCGACGCCGGGGCGCTTCGCCTGTCGTCATGGCTCCTCCGATGAGACCGGTACAAGACGCACGCCGGAGACCGGCGCGCGGAGAACGATTCTACCCCCGAGCAGATCGGGTGCCAGCGCAGGTCATCGGATCCTCCGGTATTCTTCGCCGCCACATGGCCAAGCGACGAACATCGAATATCCAGCGCCGAGAGCGGGCAAGCGGCGAGGCGCTGAATCGGCGCATCGACACGCCCGGCGGCGGAACTGGCGGCGGCCTGCCGGACTGGCGGCTGCTCGCCATCGGCGGCGTGCTGCTGGTCGGCGTCGTGCTCATCGCCCTGGTCGCGTTCATGGGCGGCGGCTCTGACCCCAACCAGGGTGCGACCCTGCCGAACGATGGGCAGACCCACATCGCGGACGGCACCACCTGCCGCTCCGCCGCCGCGCCATGCGGCGCCGATCCGTATTCGTCGCTGCCCGCAGCATCCGGCCCGCACTGGAGCACCCCGGCGGCATGGGGCGCCTATTCGACGCCGCAGAACGAGTCGCAGGTGATTCACAACCTCGAACACGGCGGAATCGTGATCTGGTACGACCCCGCGAAGGTGGATGACGCCCAGATCGCCGAGCTCACCTCGTACGTCCAGGGCCAGGTCGCCTCAGGCCTCAGCGGGCGCTTCAAGTTCATCCTGAGCCCGTGGGGCGCCAGCGAGGACCTGGGCGCCGCAGTTGCCGTCGTTGCGTGGCGCCATCTCCTGAAGCTCGACGAGTTCGACATGTCGGCAATCCGCTCGTTTGCCGATGCGAACTACCTCAAGTTCGCGCCGGAGCCGAACGGAGGGCCGGCCCCCGCCTGACGTCGGGGCGACCGTCCGCGGTTGACCCACCCGGTGGGCTGCGGCATCATTCCCGTTCGAGGGCGCCTAGCTCAACGGCAGAGCAAGTGACTCTTAATCACTAGGTTCAGGGTTCGAATCCCTGGGCGCTCACCACTCATCTTGCACACGAGACATCTTGCACACGAGACGCCCTCTCGGAATGGCCGGAGGGCATTCGTCTTGGGGCCTGTCGCCCATTCTGTGTCCCTGAGGCGCTACCTCTCCGCCAGGAAGACCCTCACCATCCCTCGCAGGCCGTCTTCCTGCGCTGCCAGACGCTCCGCCTCGAGCAGCCTGAGCCCGGCCCGGCGTCGAATGATCTCGCAATACGCGATGGTGCCGCCGAGCAGCCCCGCCAGACTCAGTAGTTGCCCCAAGAGCAATTGGGTGGCACCCATGAGGCGCTGACAATGATCGACGGCATGCTGCGCGCACCATGGTCCATATGTCCTACGACCCCGCGGCTGCGGCCCACCTGTGGACATCGGCGGCGCTGGTAGAATCCCGTCGACACCCCGATCGGCCTCCACCACGGGCGAGGCCGTCGCTCTCCTCCGGCCGCCTTCGGGCGGCCGCATCGGTCCATTCGCGGAGGCGTCCTTGGCCCAGGTCCCGATCCAGCGACACCTGCTCGACAACGGGCTGCGCGTCGTGCTGTCGCGCGATCCGCGGGCGCCGACGGTCGCCGTCAACCTCTGGTACGACGTGGGGAGCAAGCACGAGAAGGCGGGCAAGACCGGGTTCGCGCACCTCTTCGAGCACATGATGTTCCAGGGCTCGGCGAACGTGGCGAAGGGCCAGCACTTCAGCCTGGTGCAGGCGGCCGGCGGCACGCTCAACGCGTCGACCTGGCTCGACCGCACGAACTACTTCGAGACGCTCCCCGGGCACGAGCTGGAGCTGGCACTGTGGCTCGAGGCCGATCGGATGGCCTCACTGCTGCCCGCGATGACGCAGGAGAAGCTCGACAACCAGCGCGACGTGGTCAAGAACGAGCGTCGCTGGAGCGTCGACAACCAGCCCTACGGCTCCTGGGACGAGAAAATGCAGGCCCTCGTGTACCCCGAGGCGCATCCGTACCACCACTCGACCATCGGCTCGATGGAGGACCTGTCGGCCGCGTCGCTCGAGGACGTCGGCGAGTTCTTCGCCACCTACTACGCGCCGAACAACGCGGTCCTGACCGTCGCCGGCGACTTCGAGGCGGACGAGGCACTGGTCATGATCGAGCGGCATTTCGGGCCGATCACGCCCAACGCCAACCTCCCCGCCCCGCCGGACATGACGGTCGATCCCCTGCTGGGCCGCGAGGTGCGCGAGACGGTCCCCGACCAGGTGCCGCTGCCGAGGATCTACCTCGCGCATCGGATCCCGCCATTCGGAACCGATGAGTTCGACGCGCTCGACGTCGCCGCCGACATCCTCGGCGCGGGACGCGCCTCCTGGCTGTATGCGAGGCTCGTTCGCGAGCAGCGCCTGGCACAGGACGCGAGCGTCTTCGTCTTCCCGGTCGTCGGCGGCGCCAGCATGTTCGCCCTGTGGGTCACCGCGCGGCCGGGAGTCACCACCGAGACGCTCGAGGCGGCGACGCTGGCCGAGATCGACCGCATGGCGGCCGATGGCCCAACCGATGCGGATCTCGAACGCGTCAACAACCTGCACGCGGCGCACGTCGCCGGAGGGCTCGAGCGGATCAGCGAGCGCGCCGACCGGCTCAGCATGTACACCTGCCTCTTCGACGAGCCGGAGCGGATCAACACCGAGTCCAGCCGCTGGCAGGCGGTCAACGCGGATCGGGTCCGCGATGCGATCAGCGCCTCGCTGCGTCCGGACAACCGCGTCACCCTGACGTACGTCCCGGCCGAGGCGGCATCGTGATCACCACGCGGCCGGTCGCCGGGGCGCCGCGGCCCTATCGGTTCCCGGCGTTCGAGCGCCGCGAACTTGCCACCGGACTGGGCGTCTGGCTCGTCCCGCTGCCCGACCGCGAGCTCGTATCCATCCATCTCCTGACCGATGCCGGAGCCGCGTCCGAGGATGAGGCGCACGCCGGCCTCGCCGGCCTGACCGCGCAGCTGCTGGTGACGGGCACCCGCCGCCTGGATGCGGCCGCATTCGCCGAGACGACCGAGCGCCTCGGGCTCGAGGTTGGCAGCGAGTCGTCCTGGGACAGCGCACGCGCCGGATTCACGGCGCTCGGCAGCAAGCTCGAAGAGGGCCTGGACCTCCTGGCCGAGATGGTGCGCACGCCGCGCCTGGATCCGGGCGAGTTCGATCGGCTGAAGTCCGAGCGCCTGAACGACATCCTCCAGGCACGCGCCGATCCGGGCCGCCTGGCGGACGAGAGCTTCCTGCGCGAGGTCTTCGCCGATGACGTCCCGTACGGGCGCCTGTCGGCCGGACGGCCGGAAACCGTCGAGGCACTCACCGTGGAGGACGCGCGCACCTTCCACGCCGGCCACTACGCGCCGAACGTGGCGGACATCGTCATCGCCGGGGCGATCGAGCCCGACACAGCCTTCGCGGCCGTGGAGCGCCATCTCGGCGACTGGAGCGGGACGGCGCCGGAGCATCGCACGATCGAGCCGCGCCAGCGCGGCGGGCGACGGATCGTGCTCGTGGACCGCCCCGGGTCCGTCCAGAGCGAGCTGCGCGTCGGGCACCTCGGAATCGACCGCTACGATCCGCGCTACTTCCCCGCCATGGTGATGGCGGCGATGCTCGGCGGAGTCTTCGGCAGCCGCCTCAACCTGCGACTGCGCGAGGAGCTCGGGCTACACCTACAGCGCCCGGTCCGCCTTCGATCCTCGCCGCGCGGTCGGACCCTTCACCGCCAGCGCCGCCGTCCAGACCGAGGTCACGGTCGATGCCATCCGCGAGCTGCTCGGCCAGCTGGAGCGAATCCGCGACGCGGCGCCGGACGAGGCCGAGCTGGCCGAGGTGCGCGACTTCCTGGTCGGCGTCTTCCCGCTCCGCTTCGAGACCACCGGCGGGATTGCGGCAGCCATCGAGCCGCTCGCCGTCTACGACCTGCCCGAGGACTGGTGGCAGACCTACCGGAGCCACCTCGAGGCGGTCACTCCCGACGACGTGCATCGGGTGGCGCGCGAGCTCATCCGGCCGGACGAGGCGCTCGTGCTGCTCACCGGCGACGCCTCGGTGCTCCGTTCCGACCTGGAGTCGGCCGGGCTCGGCCCGCTCGAGGTGATCCCGGCGGCCTAGCGCGCCGCGTGTCGCCGGCCGAGCTCCGCCTCGACCGCCTCGAGTCCCAGCCCGCGGGCCTCGAGCAGGACGAGCGTGTGGTAGATGAGGTCGGCTGCCTCGGCGACGACCTCGGCGTCGGAACCGGCCAGGGCGGCGGCCGAAAGCTCTCCGGCCTCTTCGGTCACCTTCTCGGCCGGTCGCCGCGGCCCGCCGGCCAGCAGCCGCGCCGTGTACGAGGTCTGCGGATCCGTGCCGCGACGCTCGCCGATCACCCGGCCGAGCGCCGCCAGGTCGAACCGCGGCTCGCCGTCGAAGCAGGAGCGTGCGCCGGTGTGGCACGCCGGGCCGGAGGGCTCGACCCGGTACGCGATCGCGTCGGCGTCGCAGTCGACCGTCATCTCGACGATCCGCATCACGTTGCCGCTGGTCGCGCCCTTGCGCCACAGCTCGTCGCGCGAGCGCGACCAGAAGTGCGCCTCGCCGGTGCGCTCCGTGGCCTCGATTGCCGCTCGGTTTGCCCAGCCCAGCATGAGCAGGTCGCCCCGCGACACATCGGTCACCACCACCGGCAGGAGGTCGCCGTGCGACCAGTCCGGCCGGCGGTCGCTCAGCCAAGCCATGCCGCCACCTCCTCTGCCGACGGCACGGCGGCCGGCAGCCTGATGCTCAGCCCTCGCTCCACCAGGGCCCGCTTGAGAGAGCCGATGCGCAGGATCTCGAAGTGGAGCGTCGAGGCCAGGAGTGCCGCCGATGCGCCTGCGGCGAGCACGTCGGCCACGTGGTCGACGCTGCCGGCGCCGCCGGACGCGATGACTGGCACGCGCACCGAGCCCGCGATCTCGCCGGTCAGCTCCAGGTCGTAGCCCGAGCGTGTTCCGTCGCGGTCGATGCTCGTCACCAGCAGCTCGCCGGCACCGCGCTCGACCGCTTCGCGTCCCCATGCAATCGCGTCGCGGCCGGTCTCCTCGGTGGCTGCAACGGCGCGGACGCGCCAACCGTCGGCTCCCGAGCGTGCCGCGTCGATGGCCACGACTACCGACTGCGACCCCAGCCGATCAGCGAGCCGCTCGACGAGCCCCGGATCGCGGAGGGCCGCGCTGTTGACGGCAACCTTGTCCGCGCCCGCGTCGAGCAGCGCCGCCGCGTCGTCGAGGCTGCGCACGCCGCCGCCGACGGAGAGCGGCACGTCCAGCGCGGCCGCCGCCCGGCCAATCAGCTCAAGCAGTGCCGGGCGGGCGTCGACCGTGGCGCCGATGTCCAGGATCGTGATCTCGTCGGCTCCCTCCGCCGCGTACCGCGCGGCCAGCTCGACCGGGTCCCCAGCGTCGACAAGGTCCACGAAGCGGGTCCCCTTCACGACGCGCCCGCCCGTCACGTCGAGGCAGGCGATGATCCGTTTGCGCAGGGTCACGACAGCACCGCCATCGCCGCCTCCGGGTCGATGGCGCCGGTGAGCAGGGCGAGGCCGACGACGGCGCCGTCGCAACCGACCGCCTCGAGCGCGCGGAGGTCGTCGATCGATCCGATGCCACCGGCGGCCACCAGGACCGCGTCGGGAATCGCCGCACGGAGACGGGCCATCAGCTCGAGGTTCGGGCCGGCGAGCGTGCCGTCGCGTCCGGTGTCGGTCACGATCAGGCGGGAGGCGCCGTCGGCCAACAGGTGCTGGGCGAGCGCTGCGGCGTCCGCTTCGCCGGTGCGCAGCCAGCCATCGAGCGCCGGCCGCCCGTCGCGCAGGTCGAGCGACACCGCGATCCGGCCGGGGTGCGCGACGGCGCAGTCACGCAGGAAGGCGGCATCCTCGATGGCCGCGGTCCCGAGCAGCGCCTCGTCGGCGCGTTCGAGCAGCGCGTCGACGTCCGCAGGCGATCGGAGGCCGCCACCGGCCTCGACGACCACGCCGGGCGCCTCCGCACGTGCCGCGGCAACGATCTCCCCGAGCAGCGGGAGCTGCAAGGGGCGACCAGCTCTTGCCCCGGCCAGGTCGACAACGTGGAGCCGGCGGCAGCCGGCGGCAACGAAGCGACGCGCCAGCGAGGCCGGGTCCGCATCGGCGGCGATTCGGCGCTCGTAGTCGCCCTGCACCAGCCGCACCGCGCCACCGTCGAGCAGGTCGATGGCGCAGATCAGCTCCACGTGACCGCCTTCTGCGCGCGCGTCGAGCGCACCTGCGGCGAACGCCGCCAGCAGGGCGCGTCCGGTGGGGCCGCTCTTCTCGGGGTGGAACTGGGTGCCGGTCAGCGACCCGGCGCGAAGCAGCGACGGGAAGCGGAACCCATCGACATCGGTCCAGCCGGTAACCGTGGAGAGGTCGGCGTCGAGCCAGTAGCCATGCACGAAGTAGGCGTCGAACGCGCCGGAGGCGGTGCGGACCTCGTTCCAGCCGGTGTGCGGGACCTGGCGCGGGCCCCCGTCCGCCATTGGCGGGAACGCGCGACATGCGGCCCGAAACCAGGCCGAGGCCGGGTGCATCGCCCTCGTCCGATCCGTCCAGCAGGAGCTGGGCTCCCAGGCAGAGGCCGAGCAGCGGCCGCTGCTCGGTCCCCCATCGGCGCACCGGCTCCCACAGGCCGCGGGCCATCAGCGCATCGACCGCCGACGGCGCGGCGCCGACGCCGGGGAGCACCAGGCGCTCGGCCGCGTCGATGCCCTCGGCCGTGCCCACCAGCCGCGCGTCCGCACCGACCGCGTCGAGCGCGCGGAGGACCGACCGCGTGTTGCCCGATCCGAAGTCGACCACCGCGATCACCGCAGCGTGCCCTTGCTGCTCGGCACCGCATCGGCGGCATCGGCCAGCCGGGGGTCCGGCTCCCATGCCTGCCGCAGCGCCCGGGCAAACGACTTGACGCCGCCTTCGACGAGGTGATGCGTGCTGCGCGCCTTGCGAACCTCGAGGTGGACCGATGCGCGCATCTCGCGCGCCAGCGTCTCCACGAAGTGCGGCCAGAGCTCCAGCCACACGTTGCCGCCGGCCAGCGGATCGGGCCGCGGCTCGACGTCGCTGAAGGCACGTCCACCCAGGTCGACGGCGCAAAGCGCGAGCGCCTCGTCCATCGGCAGGCGCACGTCGCCGTAGCGTCGGATCCCCGCTCGCTCGCCGAGCGCCTCGTCGATCGCGCGACCCAGCACGAGTGCCGTGTCCTCGACCGTGTGGTGCTCGTCGACCTGGACGTCGCCGCCGGCGCGCACCTCGAGGTCGACCAGCGCGTGACGCGCGAAGAGCGTGAGGAGGTGATCCAGGAAACCGATCGGGGTCTCGACCGCCACCTTCCCGGTCCCATCGAGATCGATTCGAACGCGAATGGCGGTCTCGGCGGTCGTCCGCTCCGCGGTACCCGATCGGGTCATGACAGGACCTCCTTCAATGCATCCAGCAGCCTGGTCTCCTCCGGATCCAGCCGGGCAGTGGCTCGCAGCCAGCCGGCCATCGGCCCCGTCTCGTAGCGACGAACGGCGACTCCGCGGGCCAGCAGCGCTTCGTCGGCCGCCGCTGCCTCGATGGTCGGCCGGAACGCGACCGAGTTGGTGACCGATGGCAGCACCTCGCAGCCGAGATCACCCAGCAGGCTCGAGAGCCGATCGCGCGCGGCGATGACCGCCCGTCGCCGATCCACCGCCTCCGCGTCGGCCGCCAATGCGGCGAGGGCGATCGCCTCCGATGGCGAGCCGATCGAGAGCGGCAGGCGGACGCCGGCGAATCGGCCGGCCAGCGCATCGGCCACCACGAGGTAGCCCACGCGGGCGCCGGCAATGCCGTGCGACTTCGAGAGCGAGCGCAGCACGAGCACGTTGGGCAGCTCGTCCTGGATCCGGATGGCCGAGGTGGAACCGGGCGCGGCGCCGATGCTCTCCTCACCGAACTCGAGATAGACCTCGTCGACGCAGACCAGTGACGGAAGCCCGGCCGCAAGCGCGCGGACCTCGGCGAGTGGATAGGCATCGCCGGTCGGGTTGTTCGGCGTGCAGAGCCAGACCAGGCGGGCCGCCTCGTGCTCGGCGAGCGCGCGGATCTCGGCCATGGGTTGGCGGCATGCTGGCGCGGTGCGTGGCAGCTCCACCACCCGGGCGCCTGCGATACGGGCCTCGACCGCGAACATGGCGAAGGTCGGCGTGGGAATGACGACGGCATCGCCGGCCGCGACCGCCTGGGTGGTGACCAGCCGGATCAGCTCGTCCGCGCCGGCGCCCGGCACGATGCGGCGCGGATCCACGCCGAGCCGATCGCCGAGGGCCTCGCGCAGCCGAACGTAGGCGAGGTCGCCGTACTCGGTCGCGCGGCGTGCGTCGAAGTCGTCGAGCGCGTGCGCGACGGCCGGCAGCGGCCCGCCGCCGAGCGTATTCATGTCTGCGCGAACGACCTCGTCGGCCTGTATGCCCGCCCGCACCGCCAGCTCCTCGTCGGAGGGCTCCGCGGGATACGGCGTGACCGGCTCCGGGCGGCGGAAGAGATCGACCACGTCATCGGTCTCGCCCGCGGCAGCGGGCACGATCGGCACGGGCGCGAACGCTGGCCGCGTGCGCGGGTAGTCCCTCGGCCGAGGCAATCGCGCCGACCGTATCGGACACGCCACGAGCCCCGGCCGGCGAGAGCCGCTGGACCTCGATCCACCGACCGAACGACTCCACGCCGACGCCACTCCACGCTCGTGCCGCCGCCCCCGTCGGCAGCACGTGGTTCGTGCCGGTGGCGTAGTCCCCCGCAGCGATCGCCGACCACGGCCCGATGAAAATCGCGCCGGCATTCCGCACGCCATCGGCCAGCACATCGGCTCCGTTGCACTGCAGGCTGACGTGCTCGGCCGCAACCGCGTTGATCACCTCGAGGCCGGCGCCGAGATCGGCGACAAGGACCGAGGCACCGTGGCGCGCGATCGTCCCGAGGGCGCGCTCCCCGGTGGCGAGGTCTGCGGCCAGCCGCGGCAGCGCGGCGTCGACGGCATCGAGCAGACCCGGATCGTCGCTGACCACGATCGCCACCGAGTCGGGACCGTGCTCCGACTGGGCCAGCAGGTCGAGCGCCACGAGCTCCGCGTCGGCGGCGCCGTCGGCGAGCACGATGCACTCGGACGGACCTGCCGGCAGGTCGATTGCCACGCGGCCGCTCACCGCCCGCTTGGCTGCCGTCACCCACGCGTTGCCGGCGCCGAAGATCTTGTCGACGGCCGGGACCGATGCAGTGCCGAAGGCGAGCGCCGCGATCGCCTGCGCGCCGCCGGCCCTCAGGATCCGATCGACACCGCCGATGCGAGCGGCGACGAGCACCGCCGGCGAGACCGATCCGTCGCTGCGCGGTGGCGTTGCGATGATCACCTCGCCAACGCCGGCCAGCCGCGCGGGAACGGCAATCATCAGGACGCTGCTCGGGTAGACGGCACGGCCACCCGGCACGTAGCCGCCGATGCGCTCGATCGGCTGCCAGCGACGCCAGGCGGTGACGCCCGGCGCTGTCCGGACCCGCCGTTCCTGGCGGAGGCCGTTCCGCTGCTCGGCGTGATAGCGATTGATCGACGCCGCCGCATCGGCCAGCGCCGCCTCCAGCGCCGGCTCGACCGTTGCCGCCAGCAGCTCGGCCGTCGGTACCCACGGGTCCGCGAGGTCGACGCCATCGTGGCGCAGCGTCAGCTCGCGGAGAGCGGCGTCTCCCCTAACCTGGATCGCGCTCAGGATCTCCGATACATCGGTGTCGGGTTCCGGCGGCCGCATGGTCCTCAGCCACTCGCTGCGGGCTGCCGCGTCGAGAGTTTCCCATTCGATGCGACGGAGCCCGGTCATCGGACCACCTTCTCGATGGGGACGACGAGGATGTCGCGCGCGCCGGCCTCTTTGAGGGCCGGGACGATGCGCCATAGCTGGCTGCGCTCGACGACCGAGTGGACGGCGATGAAGGCCGGATCGGCCAGCGGCATGACGGTCGGCCCGGAGAGCCCCGGGATGAGTGCCCGGATGCGATCGAGCGCTTCGATCGGGGCGTTCATCATCATGTACTCGCGGCCGCGAGCGTCCAGGACGCTGCGGAACATGTCGACCAGGGGTCCGACGCGGTCATCGGTGTCGACGATGCCGTCGCGGGCAACCAGCACCGCTTCGGAGGCGAGGAGGGTCGCGATCGGTCGCAGGCCGTTCATCCGCAACGTGCTGCCCGATGCGACCAGGTCGACGACGGCATCCGCGACTCCGAGCTGCGGCGTCACCTCGACGGCTCCACGCACCTCGACGACCCTGGCCTCGACGCCCTCCGCCTCCAGGTAGGCGGCCGTCACGCGCGGGAACGATGTCGCGATCCGGCATCCCGCGAGGTCGGAGGCCGCAGCGACCTCGGCGTCGCGCGGCACAGCCAGCACCAGTGAGCAGGCGCCGAACCCAAGTGGAAGCACGGTCCGCAGAGCGCCACCGTGCTCCGCGACGAGGTCGGCACCGGTCAGCCCAAGCTCGACGAGCCCGTCGGCGACGTACTCAGCGACGTCCTCGGTGCGAACGAAGAGGAGCTCGATGTCGGCATTCCTGACGGCCGCGCTGAGGCGGCGCTCGGAGAGCTCGAACTCCAGGCCGGCATTCCGGAGGAGCTCCACCGCCGGCTCGGCCAGGCGACCCTTGTTCGGGACAGCAAGACGCAGCGCTGAGGTCATCGGCGGCGCCTTAGCGACCGGGCCTGCCGGTCGAGCACCAGCCGATAGCCGTCGCGACCGTACCGGAGCCATTGGTTCACGCGGCTGATCGTTGCGCTCGAGGCGCCGGTCCGATCGCTGATCTCGTGGTAGCTGGTGCCGGCATCGAGCATGCGCGCCACACCCCAGCGCGCGGCGAACTCCCGCAGCTCGTTCACGGTGCAGAGGTCGCGCAGGAAGCGCAGCGCCTCATCGGCATCACGCAGCGAGGCGATCGCCGAGGCGAGCTCGCGCGTTGCCTCGCTCATCCAGCGGTCCTCCCCCGAACCGGGGGGAATGGCCTGTTCGGTAGCCTTCTGATCTGTCATTGCTTTAGCACGCTAAAGCAATGACCCCGCTGACGTCAAGCGTGCTGACTTGGCGACCGTGGCCAGCGGAGGGCGAAGACCGCGACCGGCGAGCGCTGCTCGAGCTGCACGGAACCGCCCATCGCGGCCATCGTGGCGTGCACGAGGTAGAGGCCTAGCCCGAGACCCCGGCCGGCGGTCACCCTGTCGCGGAAGAGCCTCTGCGCGACGTCGTCCTGGATTCCGGGCCCCTCGTCAGTGACCCGAAGCGTCACCTGGTCGCCGTCGCGGACGTCGACGTGGATCGCGCCACCCGCCTTCGAGTAGCGGTCGGCGTTCGTGAGCAGGTTGGTGATCGCCTGCTCGCTCAGGTGACGGTCCCCCAGCACCGTCAGCCCATCGGCCATCTCAACGCGCACGGGACGGTCCGAGCCGCGTGCCCGGAGCCGCTCGATCGCGGCGCCCACCGCCGGGCTGAGGTCGAATGCCTCCCTGCGGGCCTCGACGTGGCCGGAGTCGGCTCGCGAGTAGAGCTCCAGCCGCTCGAGGATCCCGATGGCGGCGTCGACCGACTCGAGCGCGCGCAATCCGTGCCCGGCCGCGCGCTTCGACAATGCCGGGTCTCGCTGCGCGAGCTCGATTCGAGCCTTCGCGACGGCGAGCGGGTTCCGCAGCTCGTGGGCAACGAAGCTCGCAAAGCGCGAGAGCCTTCTCCGCTCGTCCTCCTCCTTGCCGATGTCGCGGAGGAGCAGGACCGCCCCGCCACCCGGGATGGGAGTCCCCTCCGTATCCGCGATGATGTCCCGCCCCGACATCGGGATGCGCAGGGTCATGCGACGCCGGAATACCTCGCGCTGAGCACGGACCTGCGGCCAATCGGCGCGTTCGAGCGGCACTCCCTGCTCGTCACGCGGTTCGGTGGCCCGACCCCACTCGTCAAGCGGCCGCTCCACGAAGCTCCGGCCGAACAGGCGGAGAGCGGCGCGGTTTCCGTAGGTCCCCCGCATCTGGTCGTCGTACACGATCAAGGGCTCGGGGATCGCCTCCGCCACCTCCTCGAGCCGCGCGCGCTCACGCTCCGCGTCGGCGAGTGCGACGTCGAGCTCGAGGCGGGCCTTCTCGAGGCGCTCGCGCTCGGCATCGGCCTGGCGTTGGGCCTCGTGGCTGGACGCCAGCGCCGTCTCCGCCACCCTGCGGTTCGTCTCGGCTCGGTGCACGAGGTAGACGATGGCCGGCGAGCCGACGAGGAAGGCGATCAAGCGCACCGTGTCGCTGAATCGCCAGCTGCCGGCATGCGGCGTGAGTGCCTCGAAGATCACCACCACGGCGCCGACGACGTACGCCCAGGCGGCCGCATTGGCTCCCAGCGCGAGGCCGGTGAGTGCGATGGCGAGCACCAGCAGGACGGTGAACGGCACATAGTCGAGCTGCGGACCGGCCAGCCATCCGCCGGCCAGGGCCGAGGCGGCTCCGACCAGTGCTCCGGCCAGGGCGCCGCGATCCAGCGTCAGCAGTCTCATTGGCGGCGCGCCCTTCGGTGGCGAGTCCGGCACGAGCGTAGCACCCCGCCCCTGTCAGCCCGCGGGCCGGGTGGCCGTCGACCGACGGGCGCGAGCCAGGCGTTCGCGGGCAACCGCGATCCGTCGCCAAGGGCCATGCACACGCCTCGAATCCAGCGCCGCCGGATGCTCGCCGCGCGCGATCTCGGCGAGGAGGGTGGATGCCCGGTCGAGCTGTCCGGCCTCGGTCAAGAGCTGGACGAGGCTGAACAGTCGACCCGGTTCGGGCACCGGGGCGGCCATCACCCGCTCGACCAGCTCGGCCGCGCGACCGGCATGGCCCGCCCGCCGATGAGCCACGATCGCCGCCCGATAGTCGGTGAAGCTCGGCTCGACTTCGAGCGACTCGAGGAAGTTGATCAGGAACTCGGCGTTCTCGGCTCGGCGATCCGCCGGCCCGCGGCGGACGTGCGCGTCTCGGTACTCGCCGAGCAGGACACGCAGCTCCCGCTCGGCCCACCGACGCTGCGTCGAGCCGACCGGCTCGCGCTCCGCGATCTCGCGCAGCTGGATCGCGCCGCGCAGCTCCTCCCCCGCCGCGATGTACGCCTCGCGCAGATTGGCATCGACGATCTCGGCGAAGGGCGGGTGCTGCGCGACGATGCGCTCGAGGGTGCCGAGCCAATCGTCGATGCGGCCACGATCGGCGTAGTGACGGGCGGCGAAGCGGAGCCAGTACCGCTCGGAGTGGTCGCGCCAGTCCTCGCCGGCGATGCGGTTCTCGATGATCCAGCGCTCCTGGGCGCTCGGTCCGGCAACGAACACCGCGGCCGGGACGCGGAATCCGGCTGCCGAGCGCCATTGCGGCTGGTGCCATTGGCTCGGCACGCCGGGCTCTGACCTGACGTGGCGGCGTGGGGGCGCGGCCCGCGGCGCCTCCCCGACGTCCAGCGGCCATTCGAGCGTATCGGCCCGTCCGGCTTCGAGCGCGTGGTCGTAATGGAGCCGGCGCAGCGGGTCGCGGAGCTCGGCCCACGCGCGATTGAGGATCGAGGTCCGCCGAGTGGCGACATCGGACGACGGCGCCCGGTCCGGATGATGTCGGAGGACGGCTGCCCGAAATGCGGCGCGCAGCTGCGCCACGGACGCCGACGGATCGGTGCCGAGGACCTCGTAGTAGTCGCGGAGCTCGGTGCGCGCGGGCGCCGTGGTGGCCATCCGATCGATGCTAGCGGACGTTCGACCCGTTCTGCAGTTCGCTATGCTGCTCCGCATGCCTCCGAAGCCCGGCCCCGGGCCGGCCCGGGCCGGCCACCTGCTCATCATCGGCGGCGCCGAGGACAAGCTCCGGCAGCGTCAGATCCTGTCGCGCTTCGTCGCGCTGGCCGGCGGCAGCGATGCCCGCATCGTGATCATCTCGACCGCCTCCTCGCTCGGCGACGAAGCCACCCAGCTCTACCTGTCGCTCTTCCGGCAGATGGGGATCGGCGACGTGCGTGGCATGCGGCCCCTGGTGCGCGACGACGCGAACGACCCGCGCCTCGTCTCGCAGCTCGACGACGCGACCGCGATCTTCATGACCGGCGGCAATCAGCTGCGCCTGTCGAGCGTCATCGGCGGCACCCTGCTCGGCAACAAGCTGATCGATCGGCACCAGCACGGCGCGATGATCGCCGGCACCAGCGCCGGCGCATCGGCCATCGCGAGCCACATGGTGGCATTCGGGACCAGCGGCGCAACGCCGAAGCAGCGGATGACGCAGATGAGCGCGGGCCTCGGGCTGCTGCCCGGCGTGCTCATCGACCAGCATTTCGAGCAGCGCAACCGGTTCGGCCGGCTCCTGGCGCTCGTGGCCCAGTCGCCGGCGCTGCTCGGCATCGGGATCGACGAGGACACCGCTGCCCTGGTGAGCCCGAAGGGCATCCTCGAGGTGCTCGGCAAGGGATCGGTCACCATCATTGACCCGGCTCACATCCAGACCGATGCCTACGAGGTCAAGCGCCACCGGCCGATCATGGTCTCCGGCGTCATGCTCCACTCCCTGCCCTCGGGCTATCGGTTCGACATCCGGAAGCGAAAGCTCATGGCGCCGCTGCGACCGGTGAGCGCCACGGATCGAGAGCTGGCCAGCCTGCAGGCGGCGACCAACCAGACCCGGCGCCTGATCCGGCGCATCGCGGCCGAGGGAGCCGACGACACCGCGCCGGAACGCGAGCGCAGCCGCCGGGCGCGACGGGCCAGCCGGATGGCCCGGGAGGCGAGCGAATGACGGCGCCATCGCGCAGAGCTGCCCGCATCAAGCGTGCGGAAGCCGGCAAGCCGGCCGGGGCCGTGCCGCGTCCCGAGCTGAAAATCGTGGAGACCCGCGTCTATCGCGGGCCGAACTACTGGAACTACGAGCCCGCGATCAAGCTGATCGTCGACCTTGGCGTGCTCGAGCATTTCCCGAGCAATACGATCCCCGGCTTCGTGGAGGCGTTGCTCGAGATGCTGCCCGGAGTCGGGCTGCACACCTGCGGCACCGGCAAGGTCGGGGGCTTCGAGGGGCGGCTGCGTGAGGGCACCTGGCTCGGGCACGTTGCCGAGCACATCGCGCTGCAGCTCCAGCGCGAGGCGGGCACCGAGGTCGGACGCGGCAAGACGCGCGGCACCGGCGAGCCGGGCCGCTACCACGTCGTCTACTCGTTCGGCGAGGAGGCGGTCGGCCGCGCCGCCGGGGCCCTGGCGGTCCGGCTCGTCAACCACCTCGTCGAGGCCGACCCCACGTTCGACTTCCGGGCCGATCTCGAGGGCCTCATCCTGCTCTCCGAGCGCGCGGCCTTCGGGCCCTCGACCCAGGCGATCCTGGACGAGGCGGCGCTCAGGGACATTCCGTGGATCCGGCTGAACGAGCAGTCGCTGATCCAGCTGGGGCACGGGATCCACCAGAAGCGCATCAGGGCGACGATGACAAGCGAGACGGGCTCGCTCGGCGTCGACATCGCCGGAGACAAGAAGCTCACCAACCGCCTGCTCGCGTCGACCGGGGTGCCCGTCCCCCGGGCGCAGCTGGTCCGCGACGAAGATGCCGCGGTCGCCGCCGCCAACCGGATCGGCCTGCCGGTGGCGGTCAAGCCGCTCGACGGCAACCACGGGCGTGGCGTCATGCTCAACCTCGACGACGAGGAGGCGGTCCGCGCCGGCTTCCGTGCCGCACGCTCCCAGAGCCGGGGCGGCGCGGTGGTGGTCGAGTCGTACCTGGTCGGCAACGACTATCGATGCCTCGTCATCGACGGCGTCCTTCGCGCGGTGGCGCAGCGCATCCCGGCCCACGTGGAGGGCGACGGCAAGCACTCGCTGACCGAGCTGGTCGAGATCACGAACGCAGATCCACGGCGTGGCATCGGCCACGAGAAGGTGCTGACCCGCATCAAGATCGACGACGAGGCGGTCGGGTACGCGCGGGAGCAGGGCTTCGAGCTGTCCGACGTGCCGCCGCGCGGCACGCGCGTCTTCCTGAAGCGCACCGGCAACATGAGCACCGGCGGCATCAGCATCGACCGGACCGAGGAGGCGCACCCCGACAACGTCGAGCTCGCCGAGCTGGCGGCCCAGGTGGTCGGGCTCGACATCGCCGGCATCGACCTGATCTGCCCCGATATCGGCGTACCGGTGCGGGAGACCGGTGGCGGCATCGTCGAAGTCAACGCCGCGCCCGGCTTCCGCATGCACACTCACCCCACCGAGGGCGAGTCCCAGTACGTGGCAAAGCCGGTGATCGACATGCTCTTCCCACCGGGCGCCGATGCGCGCATCCCGATCGTCGCCGTGACCGGCAGCAACGGAAAGACGACGACGGCCCGGATGATCGCCCACATCATGAAGGGGATGGGCCGCAAGGTCGGCCTGACCAGCACCGATGGGATCTATGTCGACGGCCGGATCGTTCGCAAGGCCGATGCGTCCGGCCCGAAGTCCGCGACGATGGTGCTCCAGAACCCGACCGTCGACTTCGCCGTCTTCGAGGTCGCGCGCGGCGGGATCCTGCGCGAGGGCCTCGGCTACCAGCGCAACGACGTGGCAGTCGTGCTCAACGTGACCGGCGACCACCTCGGCCTGGGCGGAATCACGAGCATCAAGCAGCTGGCCGATGTCAAGCGCGTCGTGGTCGAGGCCGTGCCGCGCGACGGCGTCGCAGTGCTGAACGCCGACGATCCGCTGGTGGCCGACATGTCGAGGTCCTGCTCCGGATCGGTCATCTACTTCAGCATGGATCCCGAGCACGAGCGGCTGAAGTTCCAGGCCTCGCGAGGCCGGCGGGCAGTCACGCTCGAGCAGGGGCGCAACGGCGAGATGATCGTGCTGCGCCAGGGACGCAAGAGCATGTCACTGGTCTGGACCCACCTCATCCCCGCGACCTTCGAGGGCCGCGCCCGCATGAACGTCCAGAACGCATTGGCCGCGACCGCCGCCGCATGGGCGGGCGGGGCGCACCTGCACGACATCCGCCAGGGGCTGCGGACGTTCACCACCAGCTACTTCATGGCCCCGGGCCGCCTCAACATGTTCGAGCTCGATGGCTATCGGGTGGTGGTCGACTACGCGCACAACCCACCCGCCATGCGGGCCCTCGGCGAATTCGTCGATCTTCTCGCCCAACCATCGGCAGGAGGCGCCCGGGCACCCGTCACCGGACGGCGGATCGGGGTCATTGCCACGGCCGGCGACCGGCGCGACGAGGACATCATCGAGCTGGGCAGGACCGCTGCCGCCTACTTCGACGAGATCATCGTCCGCGAAGACGAGAACAACCGTGGACGGCCGCGGGGCCAGACCGCGGAGCTGATCGTGGAGGGCGTCCGCTCGGCTCCCGCCGACGCGTCACGGGTCGGCCCGCTCACCACCGTCCTCGACGAGATCGAGGCAACGCGTCTTGCGCTCGACCATGCCGGCGAGGGCGACGTCGTGGTGGTCTGCGTCGACCACGCCAACCAGGTGTGGAAGGAGCTCCAGCGGCGCCAGCACGGTGAGGCGAGCGAGTCGGAGGCACTGCGCGCGGTGGTCGGGGTGCTTGACGCGGACGACGAGGTCGACATCGAGACCTGAGGCGCCAGCCCCCGGCGTCAGCGACCGATCACCTCACGCAATCGCTCAGTGCCGACCGGCTCGAAGCCCTCACCGGCAAGCCAGTCGAAGACCTCGGTCCGCTCTGCGTGCGCCATCACCGCGCAGACGTCCCCGCGCTTCGCCCGCGCCAGCAGGGCGCGGATGGCGGCCACTTCGTTCGGCTGTGCCTCGATCTCGCCGGCATAGCCGCCCTCGCGGGCGCCCGCCCGCAGGATCTCGTTCATCTCGTCAAGGTCTCGTCCGCGGAGGTAGTGCCGCTTCTCGGCGATGACGAGGTCCGCAGCCGCGCCCGCCAGCACCCCGAGGGCGTGGAGGATCTCGTCGGTTCGGTCGCCCGCCGTACCGAACGCGAGGCGGACCTTGTGGCGACCGGCCACCGCTCGGGCGACGTCCATGAGGCCCGCCATGCCCGCCTCGTTGTGGGCGAAGTCCACGACCACGAACACGCCGCGCCGCTCGAAGATGTTGAGGCGGCCGGGGTTGGCGGCCGCGTCCTGCGCGAACGATCGGAGGCCGCGCGCGATGCGCGGCGCCGGAATGCCCAGCGCGTCGCAGGCTGCCGACGCGGCGAGGGCGTTGGCAATGTTGTGGCGAGAGAGCCCCGCCACGGTCACCGGCAGCTCCTCGACGGCGGCCAGCCGCCTCGGCCGACGTCCGGTCCCGCGCAGCACGAGCACGCCCTCCTCAAGGACGGCGGCCCGGCCGCCGCGCTCCAGGGTCCGCACAACCCGCTCCGAGCGCGGGTCCATGCTGAAGACGTAGAGGTTCGCCCGCGTCAGGCGGCGCATCGCCCACGCCCGGTCGTCATCGGCGTTCAGGACGACCCATCCGCTGCGCTTGGTCATGCGGACGATGACGCCCTTCACCTCGGCCAGCTCGTCGACCGTGTCGATCCCCTGGAGGCCGAGATGATCGGCGCTGAGGTTGGTCACCACGCTCACGTCGTTCGCCGCGTAGCCCACGCCGCGCAGCAGGATCCCGCCGCGCGCCGTCTCGAGCACGGCGAGATCGAGGCCCGGCTCGGCCAGCACGCGCCCGGCCCCGCCGAAGCCGGTCCAGTCCCCCGCCTCGACGAGCTGGCCGCGCACGAAGATGCCGTCCGAGTTCGTCATGCCCACCTTCAGGCCGGACTCCGCCGCGACATGGGCGATCAGCCGCGTGGTGGTGCTCTTCCCGTTCGTTCCGGTGATCGCCACGATCGGGATCCGCGGCTTCGGCAGCTGCGAGAGCGGACCGTGGGCGGTCGCCCGCAGGCCGGCGAGCTCACGGCGGCCGTTCGAGCGCCCGAGCGCAAGGCGGCCCGCGGCGTCGGCGATTGCCTGCGCGATCGCGCGCCTTCGCCAGCCGAACGCGATCGCCACCCGGAGCCCGTCGACGGACCGCCGCGTCGCCGTCCGCGGCCGTGGAAGTCCGAGCGCGTCGTGGAGGCGCTCAACGGCCGCCATTGCTCTGGCAGCCACTTCATCCGCCTCGCCCGGACGCTTACCGGCGAACTCGAGCTTCACGGCCGGGCGCGATAGGAAGCGGTTCGGCCCGTCGAGCACGCGCAGCTCGACCAGCTCGACGCTGGAGTCCGGGGTGTCGGGCCCGCGCGGCATGGGCCTGAGTATATTGATCGGCATGCCCGACCCGAACGCGCTGCGGCGCATCGTCGACACGCGCGAGGCGCGCTTCCTCGCCGAGCTCGAGGCGATGGTCAACATCGACTGCGGCTCCTACACGGCCGACGGGGTCAACCGCGTGGCGGACCTGGTGAGCGGCGTGCTGACTGAGCTCGGCGCGGAGGTCGAGCGGAGGACCCACCAGCCCGACGAGGGCCGGACGCAGCTCGGCGACCTCGTGATCGGCCGGTTCGGCGGTGAAGGGCCGCGGCTGCTGCTCATCGGCCACATGGACACGGTCTTCGACCCAGGCACGGCAGCGGCACGGCCGTATCGGGCATCGGGCAACCGGGCGATGGGGCCGGGCGTGACCGACATGAAGGGCGGCCTGCTGGCCGGGCTGCATGCCATCGCCGCCCTTCACGAGTCGGGCGCTCGTCCTGCCATCACCTTCGTCGCAAACCCGGACGAGGAGATCGGCTCGCCGTTCAGCACGCCGGTCATCCGCTCGCTGGTGCCGCAGCACGACGTCGCGCTCGTCCTCGAGTGCGCCCGCGCCAACGGCGACATCGTCAGCGCGCGCAAGGGAATCGCCGACTACCACATCGACCTAGTGGGGCGGGCGGCGCACGCGGGGGTGGAGCCGGAGAAGGGCCGCTCGGCAATCCTCGAGGCCGCGCACCAGGTGCTTGCCCTGCACGCGCTCAACGGCCGGTGGCCGACGGTGACGGTCAACGCCGGCGTGATCCACGGCGGCACCCGCCCGAACGTCGTCGCCGAGCGCTGCCAGCTCCAGGTGGACGTGCGTGCCGCCACCGCCGACGCCTTCGCTGCGGCGTCGGCCGAGGTCGAGCGCCTGGCAGGCTCACCGACCGTCGACGGAGTGACGGCCAGCCTCAGCCGAAGCGCCGGCCATCCGCCGATGGAGAAGACCGATGCCTCCGCGCGGCTGGTCGCGCTGGCGGTCGCGATCGCGGCCGACCTGGGCTTCGAGCTGCACGATGCCGCCACCGGCGGAGCGTCCGATGCGAACACCACGTCCGCCCTCGGCCTGCCGACGCTCGACGGCCTGGGACCCGTCGGCGGCGACGATCACTCGGCCGACGAGTGGCTGGACCTCGACAGCGTGGTGCCTCGGATCACGCTGCTGGCCGGCCTCATGGGACGCATCGGCGAGGCACTCTGACCCGGCATATATACTCCGCGAGGTCATGCCAGCCAAGCGCGTCTTGATCTCCGTCGACGAGCGCCTCCTGGCCAGGATCGACGAATGGTGCGCTCGTCGCGGATACACCCGGAGTGGGTACCTCGCGCGGCTGGCCGCAGCCGACCTGGACGGATTGGGCGAGCTCGAGCGTGAACCCGCGGCGATCACGGTCGAGGGTCGCAGCGACAGACCCTCGACTACAATCCCCTCCCGTGACCGATGACTACCGCCACCGCACGACGCTGCAGGTGCGCTTTCGCGACATCGATGCGTTCGGGCACGTGAACAACGCGGTCTTCTTCAGCTACGTCGAGCTCGCGCGTATTCGCTACCTGCTCGAGGTGCTCGAGCCCGACGAGCCGTTCGATCGCCTGCCGCTGATCCTCGCCCGCGTCGAGCTCGATTACCGCTCGCCGATCGAGTTCGGAGAGGACGTGGTGGTCGACACGCGGGTGGAGCGCATCGGCCGAACCAGCTTCGACATGAGCCATCGGATGTCCGCAGCGCCCGACGGCAGGCTGGTCGGCGATGTGCAGTCAGTCCTCGTCACGTACGACTATGCGGCGGCACGGCCAATGCCGGTACCAACCGATTGGCGGCGGCTGATCGGCCAGCACGAGGGGCGTTCCTTCGACACCGATGCGTCCCGGCCGGCCACGACGGCCGCCACCAGCTGAAGACACCACCAGGAGTTTGATGGCCGAACAGCAACGCTTCGACCTGCTCATCCTCGGGGGCGGGATGAGCTACGTCGGCGCCATCCGCGCCGCGCAGCTGGGCCTCTCGGTGGGCCTCGTCGAGCGCGATCGGCTCGGGGGAACCTGCCTGAACCGAGGTTGCATCCCTTCCAAGGCACTCCTCGAGACGGCGGACCTGCTCCATCGGGTCACGGCGCAGGGTGCCGAGTTCGGGCTCGCCGGCCACGAGGGCATCACGCTCGACTATGGGGCGCTGGCCAAGCGTCGGGACGTCGTGGTCGACAAGCACGTCGGCGGCGTCGAGTTCCTCATGAAGAAGAACAAGATCACGGTCCTGCGCGGCAACGGAGTCATGACCGGACCGACCAGCGTCCGCGTCTCCGGCGGCGAGTCGGGCGACGTCGAGGCGACTGCCGACAACCTGATCCTGGCGACCGGATCCGCTCCCCGCTCGCTGCCGGGCCTCGAGCCCGACGGCCGGCTGATCATCACCAGCGACGAGGCGCTTACCCGCGGCGACGTGCCCGGTCGGGTGACCATCGTCGGCGCGGGCGCCATCGGCGTGGAGTGGGCGAGCATGTACCGCGACTTCGGCGCCGAGGTCACGCTGGTCGAGTTCGCTGATCGGATCGTGCCGCTCGAGGACCCCGAGGTCGGCAAGGAACTGGCGCGGGTCTTCAAGAAGCGAGGGATCGCCATCCACGCCGCGAGCACCATCGATCCGGAGACGATCAGGAAGGGCGAGTCGGACGTCAGCTTCCAGATCGCCACCAAGGACGGCGCGAAGCGCACCGACCTGACCAGCGACGTGATCCTGGTGGCGGTCGGACGGCGGCCGCTCACCGACGACATCGGGCTCGAGGGCATCGACGGACTGAAGCTGGATCGTGGCTACGTCGTGGTGGACGAGTTCATGCGGACCGGCGTCGACCACCTATATGCCATCGGCGACATCGTTCCGGGCTTCGCGCTCGCGCACGTCGCCAGCCACGAGGCGGTGGTGGCGGTCGAGCACATGGCCGGGCACGGCCCCGAGCCGGTGCGCATGAACCTCATGCCACGCGTCACCTTCTGCCGGCCGCAGATCGCATCGGTCGGCATGAGCGAGGAGGAGGCGAAGGCGGACGGCCGCGAGGTCAAGGTCGGCTCGTTCCCGTTCCGTGCCCTCGGCAAGGCAACGATCGTCGGCGAGATCGATGGCTTCGCCAAGCTCGTCGCCGATGCGGAGAGCGGGCTGCTGCTGGGGGCCCACATCATCGGACCGCACGCCGGCGACCTGCTGGCTGAGCCGACGCTGGCTTTGTTGGTTGAAGGGACGGCCGGCGAGATCGCGATGAGCGTCCACGCGCACCCCACCCTGACCGAAGTGCTCGCCGAGGCCGCCATGGCAGTCGACGGCGCCGCCATCCACGTGTAGGAGGAAGGTGGAATGGCCCAGACCGATACCAGGCCGCGACACGCCGAGCTCGGGCTGACCGACGACGAGGTGCTCGGCATGTATCGGGCCATGCTCCTCGCGCGGGCCGTCGACGAGCGCATGTGGCTCATGCAGCGTGCCGGCAAGATTGCCTTCATCATCTCGGGCCAGGGCCACGAGGGCGCCCAGGTTGCCACCTCGTGGGCGATGCGCAAGGGCCAGGACTGGATGGCTCCCTACTATCGGTCCATCGCCAGCACGATGACCTTCGGCATGAGCGCCGAGGACATCATCACCGCTCATCTTGCCAAGGCCGATGACGTGAGCTCCGGTGGGCGCCAGATGCCCGGCCACTACGGCGGGGCGCCCTACAACATCGTCTCCCTCAGCTCGCCGGTGGGCACCCAGGTGCTGCACGCGGTCGGCATTGCGATGGGGGCATGGGTCCGCGGCGACGACGTGGTCACCATGACCCAGTACGGCGAGGGCACCTCGAACCAGGGCGAGATCCACGAGGCGATGAACTTCGCGAGCATCCATCACCTGCCGGTCATCTTCGTGTGCGAGAACAACGGATACGCCATCAGTGTCCCGCTCGACCGCCAGGTGGCCGGCAGCTCGGTCGCGGCGCGCGCCTCCGGCTACGACATGCCGGGCGTGGTCGTCGACGGGGGTGACGTGCTCGGCTGCTACGCGGCCGCCCGCGAGGCCCACCAGCGCGCCCGACGCGGCGAGGGCCCGACGCTGATCGAGGCGCGGGTCGTGCGACTGACCAGCCACTCCTCCGATGACGACCAGCGGCGCTACCGCGATCCCGCCGAGGTCGACGCGCTGAAGGAGCGCGATCCGATTCCGCAGTTCGCCGGCGAGCTCCGCGCCGTCGGCGTCCTGACCGACGAGCGCGACGAGGCGATCCGGGCCGAAGTCAAGGCCGAGGTCAACGAGGCAAGCAAGCGTGCCGAGGCGCGGCCCGAGCCAACTTCCGACGACGCCCACGAGCGCGTCTATGCCGAGCCGATTCCCGGCGGCGGCACCGCCGTGCCGATGCGGCCGACAAGTGGCGAAGGGCACTGAGACCGATGCCTGAGCTCAACATCCTCGAGGCGATCCGCGAGGCGATGGACGAGGAGATGGCGCGCGACGATCGCGTGATGGTGCTCGGCGAGGACGTCGGCAAGAAGGGTGGCGTCTTCGGTGCCACCGAGGGCCTGTGGGCCAAGTACGGCGACAAACGCGTGCTCGATACTCCGCTCACCGAGGGCATGATCGCCGGCGCGGCGATGGGCGCTGCGGTCTACGGCCTGCGTCCGGTGGCCGAGATGCAGTTCGCCGACTTCGTCTACCCCGCCTTCAACCAGATCGTGTCCGAGATCAGCCGCCTCCACTACCGGTCGAACGGCACTTTCACCGCGCCGATGGTGATCCGTATGCCGTACGGCGGCGGTGTCCACGGCGCGCTCTACCACTCGCAGTCGAACGAGGCCTATTTCACGTCCACCGTCGGCCTCAAGATCGTCGCGCCCGGCACCCCGGCCGACGCCAAGGGCCTGCTCAAGGCATCGATTCGCGACCCCGACCCGGTCATGTTCTTCGAGCACAAGAAGACCTATCGCCTCTTCAAGGCCGAGGTGCCCGACGGCGACACGGTCGTCCCGATCGGCAAGGCGTCGGTGGCCCGCGCGGGCAAGCACCTGTCGATCTTCTGCTACGGCTTCATGCGCATCTGCGCGCTCGAGGCGGCCGAGACGCTGGCCCGCGAGGACGGGGTCGAGGCGGAGGTCGTCGATCTGCGCACGCTTCGGCCGCTCGACACCGATACCATCCTCGCCTCGGTCGCCAAGACCGGCAAGGCGCTCGTGGTCCACGAGGCGAACCGCTTCGGCGGGTTTGGCGCCGAGATCGCCGCCGAGATCAGCGAGCGGGCATTCGAACAGCTCGATGGCCCGGTCACCCGCCTGGCGGGTCCCGACGTTCCCGCGGTGCCGTACCACCACGCCCTCGAAGATTGGTTCATGATCAACCCGGCACGGATCGTCGAGGCAGCCCGCAGGCTCGCGGCCTACTGACCGATCGGTCACAATCTTCAGCGACTCGACCAGAGGAACTCAGAACCGATGGCAACCACGATCAAGATGCCCCAGCTGGGCGAATCGGTGACCGAAGGCACGATCGAGCGCTGGCTCGTCAAGGAAGGCGACACCGTCGAGCAGTACGACCCGCTCTTCGAGGTGGTCACCGACAAGGTGAACGCCGAGGTCCCGGCCGAGGTCGCAGGCACCATCTCGAAGATCCTGGTGCCGGATGGGGAGACGGTCGCCGTCGGCACCCCCGTCGCCGAGATCGACGCCGATGGCGCGGGCGTCGCGGAGGCACCAGCCGCAGAGGCACCGGCCGCCGAGGCACCTGCCGCAGAGGCACCGCCGCAGAGGCACCGGCCGCCGAGGCACCGTCCGCAGAGGCACCGCCGCAGAGCCTGCGCAGGCGGAGAGTGGGCCAGACGCCCCGCCCGCGGTGGTCGAGGAGCAGGAGTCGGCCCCGGCCGCCGCCGAGGCTGCCCCGGAGCCGCAGGCAGAACGCGCGGAGCCCGACCCGGAACCGGCCCAGCCGGCCGAGGAATCCGCTGATGTACCGACCACGGAGCACGTTCCAGCCGCCGGGGGCGGCAACGGCGCCGCACGCATGACCCCAGCCGTGCGCCGCCTGGTCCGTGAGCATGACATCGACGTCGCCCAGCTGACGGGCACCGGCGCCGGCGGTCGGGTCACACGCGACGACGTCCTGTCCTTCATCGACAAGGGGCCGCAGGCAGCGGAGCCGCAGCCCGCCCAGGCGGCGCGGGCAGAGGTCGCCGAGGCACCAGCCACCACAGCGCCCGAACCGGCTCAGCCCGCCCAGGCGGCTGCGCCGGCGCCCGCATCGGTCCCTGTCCCGGCTGCCTCGGGCGGCGACACCGAGGTGCCGCTCTCGCAGATGCGCAAAGCGATCGCCCGGAAGATGACCCAGGTCAAGCAAACCGTCCCGCACGCCTACACGGTGGTCGAGGTCGACATGACCAGCGTCGTCCGGTGGCGCGAGGCCAACAACATGGCCTTCAAGGCACGCGAGGGCGCGTCGCTCAGCTACGTGGCGGTCGTGGTGAAGGCGGTCACCGAGACGCTGCGCAAGCATCCGAACCTCAACAGCCAGTTCGCCGACGACAGGATCATCCTCAAGCAGGCCATGAACATCGGCATCGCGGTGGCGGTCGACAACGGGTTGATCGTGCCCGTCATCCATAACGCCGACCAGCTCTCGATCAGCGGCGTGAACGCCCGGGTCCGCGACATCTCGGGCCGCGCCAAGGCCGGCAAGCTCAAGCTTGACGAGCTGCAGGGCGGAACCTTCACGGTCAACAACACCGGCTGGTTCGGATCGGTCAGCTCGATGCCGATCATCAATGCGCCGGAGGTCGCCATCCTGTCGATGGAGGCCATCGTCAAGCGGCCACGGGTGATGGAGATCGACGGCGAGGACGTCATCGCCATCCGCCACATGATGAACATGACCTGCAGCTTCGATCACCGCGTGCTGGACGGTGCACAGGTGGGCTTCTTCCTCGCCGACGTGCGCAAGGCGCTCGAGGAGTGGGACGCCAACACGCCGATCGGCTAGCGAGCTGCCGGTCGCCGTCCAACCTGGTTGGCCATGCGACCGGCGAAAATTCAGCCGACGCTGGCCGCCCGCTTCTCCCGGTATGCCGCCATCAGGCGATTGGCCTCCGACGGCTCGAGGTACTTGACCGCCTCTCGCATCGTGACGCCGCTGGCACGATCCGTTCGCGGCGCAACCCAGGCCGCAACCTGCTCCGGCCGCTTCTTGCTCGCCTCGCGCAGCACCCACCCGATCGCCTTGCGGATGAAGAATTCGCGCTCGTCGAGCATCGGATCCGCCCGACGCAGGAAGCGCTCGAGCGTCGCTCCGTGGCGGATCGGGCGCAGCTCGGCCAGCATTGAGGAGCGGCGGATCCAGAAATCATCATCGGTCGCCCAGCGGTCCAGGACCGGCGTCACGGCCTCGGGGTCTGCGTCGACCAGCCGTCCGAGCACGTCGCCCGCCAGGCCGTCCACCAATGCCCAGGTCAACGACTCGCGCACCAGCCGTGCGACGAGCGGCAGATCGGCGACGCCGAGGCGATCCGCGAACCGCTCGAGCAGAACGACCGATGCCATGCGGCGCTCGAAGAGCGGCTCGGCCCACAGGGCCTCGATGAGGCGCACGAGGTCGTCATGACCGATCTCTCGATGCTCGCCCGCGACCTCCTTGACGGCCGTCCTGATCTGCCAGACCGTGGCGCCGAGGAAGTCGAGGTCGCTCTTCAGGTAGCGCTTCTCGCCCTCAGCGCGCTCAGGATCGGCGACGGCGCGAAGCCGTGCATCGAGCCGCTCGACGAGGCCCTCGACGTCCACTCGCCCACGATACGCAGCTAGCGGCCGCGCCGCGCGATTCGTCGGCGCCCGTTGGGTGCTTCACCTCCCTGGAGACGGCGCACGGCCGGAATCCAGGCCATCGCGCCGGCGGCCTGCAGCGCAACCCAGATCAGCACCAGCAGGCCAGGCACGGCGATCGTCCCGGCCGGCACTGCCCAGATCTCGACACCGGCGAAGAGGCCGACCGAGGCGCCGGCCAGGTCGAGGCTGCGGTCGTCGAATCGGACCGATGGAAGCTGGGATTCCGGGTCACCGCTGCCCGCTCCACCGGCGTCGCCCGATCCCGATGCCCCCGGACCACCTCCGGTCCCCGAGCTGGCGGACGGGACGGCGGCCCCGGCGCTCGGCGCGGGTGTCTCACCACCTGCGCCCGGCGAAGCGGTCGCGGTTGGCGCCGGCGACGATGTCGGGACAATCCCATCCGACGGGACCGGCAGCGACGGGTTGGGCAACGACGGCGGCGGCAACGATGGCGGCGGGACCGATGGTGTCGGCAGCGGCAGGATCGGCGTCGGCGTGGGTGCCGGCGTTGGCGGAGGCGTCGGCGGCGGAGGCGTTGCGGTGGGCACCGGCGTCGGCGCAGGTGTCGGGAGCAGGGCAGGCAGGACGGTGACAGCCACCGGAAGCCCGTTCTCGTCGACGCCAGAGCAGCCCTGGTCGCGATGCGCGTGGTTGGGCCAGCTCGTGACGCCGGCGACGGTCGGCCGCGCGGAGATCTTGAAGGTCACCGTCTGGAAGAACTCGAGGCGTCCGCCACCGCTGAGGCTGCGGACGACCACGGTGTTGCCCGACGTGGTCGCCACCCACTCATCGCCGTTGGAGGCCGATGCGTTGGACGCGATCACGCTCTGATATGACGCAGGCAGGACGACCTCGAGACAGCCGAGCTCGGTCAGGAGATCGTTGTTGGTGGCCGTCAGCGTGAACGTGGTCTGCTGGCCGGCCGTCGCGGTCAGCGGCAGGCCGACCAGGGTCCACACGAGCAGCGCCGCGGCCGCCGGGGGCAGGGCCAGGACGGCGCCGAGGGTCAGCGCCAGCAGCGTCGCGACGCGGCGCCCGATCACGCGACCCACAGCTGCGGTCGCCAGATCGCGGCCGCATCCTCGCCCGGCAGGGGTGCGTCAGCGGCCGTCTCGATCCCCGTGATGAACGCGGCGACCAACTCCTCCTGGAGCTGCGTCCCGGCGGCGTCGCCGAGCCGCTTGAGCGCCTCCTCGACCGGGAGCGCCTTGCGATAGGGACGGGTGGTCGTCATCGCGCTGAAGGCATCCGCCACGGCCAGGACGCGGGCGATCATGGGGATCGTGTCGCCCTCGAGGCCCTCGACGTAGCCCTTGCCGTCCCACCGCTCGTGGTGATGCCGGATGCCGGCCCGCACGACGTCGACGTTCGGCACGTCACGCACGATCGCGTCGCCCAGCACGACATGCTGCTGGAACATGCCGTACTCGTCGGCGGTGAGCTTCGAGGGCTTGCGCAGCACGACGTCGGGGATGCCGATCTTGCCGACATCGTGCAGCAGGCCGGCGAGATGGATCGTGCGACGGAGCTCCTCGTCGAGGCCGATGCGCTCGGCCAGGAAGACGGCGTAGCGCGCCACGTCCTCCGAGTGGCGCTTCGTGTATCGGTCCTTGTTGTCCACCGCGATGACCAGTCCCTGGAGCACGTCGAAGCTGCCGGAAAGGACGCGCTCCTCCTCACCGACCTGGGCGACGCGCACGGTGTCACCACCGCTTCCCTTCGCCTCCCCCACCGCCACCGCAGCCGCCGAGAGCAGCTCGGTGACCGATGCGGCGTGCTCCGGATAGGCGCAGATGCCGGCGCTGACGGTGATCGGCAGGCGCTCGGAGTCTCCGAACTGCACGCTGACCTCGTCGAGACCGGCGCGGAGCCGCTCCATGGATGCCTCCATCGCCGCGACGTCGGCGCCGGTGCGCACCAGCAGGAACTCGTCGGGGCCGTAGCGAGCAACGTGGCCGTCGCCGGCCTCGAGCTCGACGAGCTCGGCCACGCGGAGCAGCACCTCGTCGGCCGCCTCGTGGCCGTGGGTGCCGTTGAAGAGCCTGAAGTTGTCGACGTCGACCAGCGCGACGCCGATGCGGCCATCGGCCAGGCGCGCTGCCTCCACCGCCTCGGCGAGCAGCGCGACGATCGCGCCGTGGTTGAGCATCTCGGTCAGCGCATCCCGGCGCGTCGACTCGATCAGCTGCTCATGCTGGCGGCTGAGGCGGGCCTGTGCCGACCGGAAGATGAGGAAGAGCACGCCGGCGAGCAGCACGCCGGCGGCAAGCGTGACGATCATGATGTCCCGCCGAGTGGCATCCAGGCTGGCCAGCAGCGCGGTGGCATCGCGCCACATCGCCACGACCGCGATCGGCCGGTCGCCGCCCTCGACGATCGGAAGGTATTCCTGGAGGACGCTCGAAGCCTCGATCGGGCCGACCGACTCGAAGTCGTCGGCGTTCTCGACGATCGTGGCGGTCGGACGCCCGTCGAGTGCCGCCGTCATGGCGGCGGACGGCGGTGCGACCTCGCCGAGCGCGGCATCGGCGTCGCTGGCAAGCACGCGCCCGTCAAGGTCGCGAATCTCGATGCGCAGGATCTCGTCGCTGCCCGGTGAGGCTGGCGAGCAGGCCGCCGAGCACGGCAGCACGGGCCGCGCCGGGCCCATCCTCGTCGAGGTCGGTGGTGCGCAGGTTGCCGTTCACGAACAGCTCGACCAGCGACGCGTCGCGCTTGACGACACCGTTGAGCGTGGACTTCGTCAGGTGATCGGTCGCGACCGCCACGAGCGCGCTGGCGGTGACACCCACGAGGACCAGCACGAAGCCGAACACGAGCGCAAGCAGCATCGGACGCCTCGTGCGACCGCCGGTCAACCGAGCGAGCAACATATCGCCGCACGATAGGCGCGCGAGGTCCCACGAATCGATAGGACGATCGGACCCTACGTCATGCCTGCCGTGCAGGGCGGCCTCCGCCCGGGACTCGCCGAGGCGATCGACCCCGGACCCGGGCAGTACCGATGTCCGGCACCGGCGCCCGCCGGGGTCCTTCGCTAGACTTGGCCGATGGCCCTCGACGCTCCCCGCCCTGATTTCAGCTCGCTCGGCGAGCTGAACGTCGTCTCGAACCCGGCAGGCGGCCACGCCTCGCCGTCCGAGGTCATGTACCCGGGCGGCTCCGCAGACGGATGGCGGCCTGCTCGCCCCAGGCGATCCGGTCCCGGAGAACGCCGGCCCCGGCGGCCGGCGGCCCGACTGGCTCAAGGTCCGGCTCGGCGTCGGCGCCACCTACACCGACACGAAGCGCGTCCTGCGCGCCGAAGCGCTGAACACTGTCTGCGAGGAGGCACGCTGCCCGAACCAGGGCGAGTGCTGGGCCCTCGGAACCGCCACCTTCATGATCCTCGGGAGCGTCTGCACGCGGAACTGCGGCTTCTGCGCGATCGATACGGGGCGTCCGCCGGTCACCGACTGGGACGAGCCACGACGCGTCGCGGAGGCCACGCGCCTGATGGGCCTCAAGCACGTCGTCGTGACCATGGTGGCCCGCGACGACCTCCCCGATGGCGGTGCCCGGATGGTGGCCGACACGATCCGCCAGATCCGGCTGGAGAACCCCGGCACCAGCATCGAGGTGCTGATCAGCGACCTGAATGGCCGTGAGGCCGACATTCGCACCGTGGTCGACGCGCGCCCCGACATCCTCAACCACAACGTGGAGACGGTCCCGCGCCTCCAGAAGCAGGTCCGCCGACGAGCTCGCTGGGATCGCTCGGTCTCCGTGCTCACCCACGGCCGCGCCGTCTCCCGGGAGATCGGCTTCGATGGGATGGTGACCAAGACCGGGATCATGCTCGGGCTCGGCGAGACGTGGGACGAGATCGTCGAGGCGATGCAGCTGCTGCGACAGGCCGATGTCGACGTGCTCACCATCGGCCAATACCTTCGGCCCAGCCGCCAGCACCTGCCGCTGGTGAAGTACTACACGCCGGCCGAATTCATGTCGCTGCGGCGGATCGGCCTCGAGATGGGCTTCAAGCACGTCCAGTCGGGCCCGCTCGTCCGTTCGTCCTACCACGCTGCCGAGCAGGTCCCCGGTCGCGAGACGGCCGCCGCGGTCTGAGCTCCGCCGTGACAGCCGAGACCCCGTTCCGGGACATCAGCGACGGACCGATGGAGGACGTCGCCACCGGCCCGCGCCGACCGGATCGCAACGCGCCACACCGCCCGGCCAGCGACGAGCATCCGCTCCTCGCAGCGCACGGCGGGCTGCTGAGCGTCGAGCACCTCGGGACGGTCCCCTACCGGCCGACCTGGGAGCTGCAGGACGAGCTGGCCGATCAGCGTCGCGGTCGCCGGATCGGCGACCGGCTGCTGATGGTCGAGCATTTCCCCGTCTACACCATCGGCCGCGGCGGCGACGCGGCGAACATGCTGGCCACGCCGGAGCGGCTGCGCGAGATCGGCGCCGAGCTGATCCGCGTCGACCGAGGTGGCGACATCACCTTCCACGGTCCGGGCCAGATCGTGGCCTACCCGATCGTGGAGCTCCGCGATCCGCTCGACCTGCGCCGATACGTTCGGATCCTCGAGGCGGCCGTCATCGACACGGCGACCGCCTTCGGCGTCGTCGCGGCGCGACTCGAGGGCCATCCGGGGATCTGGGTCGACGGCGAGCGCAAGCTGGCCGCGATCGGCGTGCGCGTGAAGCGCGGCGTCACCACCCACGGCCTCGCCCTCAACGTCAACACCGACCTGCGCTGGTTCGACGAGATGATCCCGTGCGGCATCCCGGGCAAGGAGGTCACGTCACTGGCGCGCGAGACCGGTGCGCCGGTGCCGATGGACGACGTCGCCGACGAGCTGGCCCGGCAGCTGGCGGCTCACTTCGGACTCCGAGCGACCGACGGCGGCGCAGGCGTGGTCGGTCCGGCGGGCGCCCGAGAGCAGTGACGTCGGACGAGACCGTCGTCGAGCGGGCGGGCATCCCGGCCGATCCGGGCCACGCGATTCGCATCGAGGTTGCACCGTTCGGTCCGTGGGAGACGAACGCGTATCTCGTCTGGGACGGACGCTCACCGGATGCGCTGGTGCTCGACCCGGGGATGGGCGCGGCAGGCCCGCTCATGGAGCGGGTTGCGGGACACGGCCTGCGGCTCAACCTGGTCGCCGATTCGCACGGGCACATCGACCACATCTTCGACAATGCGGCGATCGTCCGAGCGTCGGGCGCGCCGCTGGCAATCCATCCCGACGACGCGTATCGGCTCGAAGGGCGCAACAACTACGGCTTCGAGATCGAGCGGAGCGTCGCGACACGCGACCTTCGCGACGGTGAGCAGCTCCGCATCGGCGACCTGGTCTTCGACATCCTGCACACGCCGGGTCACACCGAGGGATCCGTCTGCCTATACGAGGAGCGAGTCGGCCTCATCCTCGCCGGCGACGTCCTCTTCGCCGGCTCGTACGGCAGGACCGATCTTCCCGGTGGCGACGACGAGCTGATGGTTGCCTCGCTGACACGGCTGGTTCGGGAGATTCCCGCAGGGGTGCGGGTGCTGCCTGGCCACGGCCCGGAGACCACGATCGAGCGTGAGTCGGGGTGGCTGCGCCGCATTGCCGACTCCGGACGGCTCCTGGTTCCGGGCTAGGCCAGGGGCTGCAGCCCCGTGTAATCGACCGTCCCGATCGGCTCGTCGTCGAGGCTGGCAAGCTCCCAGTCGGCGATTCGCCGGGCAGGCCGGGCGGTCGCGGCGGCGACAGGATGGGCGGCTGGCGGCGGCGGCTCCAGGGAAGGCTCGCCACGACGCCGACGTGCGATGGCGGACCATCGCCGTGCCCCGACCACGGCGCCGATCGCGGCAATGGCAACCAGCAGCGACGCGAACAGCAGGCCGGTCGGGAAGCCGTCGTCACCCGGCGCCGGCAGCAGGATCCCGGCTGCCGGTCCGACCGCAGCGACGGCGGGATCGGTTTCGGTTACGGCGAGGGCCGGATCGTTTGCCCCGAGCGCTGCGACGTCCTCAGTCGCGCCCGCTGGAGCCGCATCCGGCGGCGCGGGCGGTGCCAGCGGATCGACCGGGGGCGGCTGCGAACGGGGCTGGGGCGGAATCGGCTCTGGCTGTGACACCGTGGATTGCGGTGGAGCCGGTGGGCTGGGAGCGCTGCTCACCACGATGGTCGGCCCGGCCAGGGTCGGACTCTTGCCCTGGACGGCGGTCGCCTGGAAGGTCAGCGGCCAGGAGCCGGCTGGCAGCAGGGTGGTCGCCTCCCACACCCCGTCATCTGACCGGCCGCTGAACAGGGTCATCTCGATCGTCTGGTTCGCCACCAGGGCGACCACGCGGCTGGCCGGGAATCCCTGCGGGCTGGTGTATGCGACGCTGAGCGTGAAGCTCGTCTGGGTGGTGCCCGTCGCCGGCATCGCCTTGCCGGCGCTCAGCTCGTTGCTTGCCGCGGCCGCCTGGTCCGGCGCGATGGCCCCGACGAGCGCGACCATCCCCGCGACCAGCGCGGTCGCGGAGGCGGGCAGCCTGCGACGCGCCCCTCGCGTCGCGGTCGTGGTCATCAGTGCCATGGCCCGGGTCACCATCCGAAGTGGTCGGCGTTTCGGGCACAGGATCGACCGACCCGCTCAGGGCGGCGACCGGACGGAAGTACCGTGCCGGTCTGCCCGGTATCGGCCATGCGCATACGATGGACGCATCACGAAGGAGAGGAACCGATGGCGAACCTGCGCATCACCTGGCTTGGGCACGGCGGGATCCTGTACCGCTCCCCGGATGACGCATGGGTCTGGATCGACCGATGGACGGGCGCACCCACCTATCCCGACGCGTACCGTTCGGCCGAGCAGGTCAACGTCGTTGCCCCGACCCACGGCCACTTCGACCACGTGGGCGACGACCTTGCCGACGTCATGGAGCTTGCGAAGCCCGAGGGCGCGGCGGTGGTGTGCAGCCACGAGATGAGCCTCTACCTGGCCGGTCGAGGGATCGAGGCCGTCGGCATGAACAAGGGAGGCACCTTCGAGGCGGCCGGCATCGGCTTCACGATGGTCCACGCCGATCACACCGGTGGCGCGACCCTGACGGTCGGCGACGGCCAGGTCACCCGCGACTTCGGCTGCTGGGGCTGGATCCTCGAGTTCGAGGACGGCACCACCGTCTATCACTCAGGCGACACCGACGTCTTCGGCGACATGAGCCTCATCCGGCAGCGATTCGTGCCCGAGATCGCGGTGCTGCCGATCGGTGGCCACTACACGATGGGCCCGCGCGACGCTGCGCTGGCCATCGAGATGATCGGCGCATCGGCCGTCGTGCCGGTCCATTACGGCACGTTTCCGGCTCTCGCCGGCACCCCCGACGAGCTGCGCGAGCAGACCGCCGCGACGGTCGTCGCGCTGGAGCCCGGCGAAACCTGGGAGATGGAGCCCTAGGCGCCGGAGCCCAGGACCGACTCGGCCACGATGTGGCCGATCAGAATCGCTCCGGCCAGCAACGAGAGTCCTGCCACCACCACGTTTGCCGTCAGCGCTCGCAGGCGGAGCGTCACCGTCGGTCCTTCATCGCCCGACTCCAGGCGAAGGTCCAGCAGCGGAAGCACCGCCAGCGCGAGCGCGACTACCGGGGCTCCGACGAGTGCCAGGTCCACGACGCGCGGGGCCGTCACCGACGCGATGATCGGATCGACCACCGAGGCGACCGCCGCGAAGCCCAGCTCATGGCCAATCACTGAAAGCGCGAGGAGCACCAGGGTAGGCGCCATGACCAGGAACGCGGCCACCGCGAAAGCCAGGGGATGCCGTCGGGCAGGCTCGAAGCGCATCGGCGCACCTCCATTGATGTGCTGGCGGGCGGCACCGGCGGCCAGGTCCGCCACGTCGCCGAGGCCGGCATCGGCCTCATCGATCAGGTCGCGGACCTCCGCTCCGTATCGGTCCCGCCAGGCCTGGGGATAAGCTCTCAGGAGAACCTTGGCTGTTGCGCGCGCGAGGCGGCTCACGATGGCACCGCCGCTCGTCGACGCCCGGCGCGGACGGTCCGCTCCAGGCCATCGAGGCGCTGCCCGAGCAGCGAGCGTCCACGGTCGGTGATCCGGTAGGGACGCCGGCGCCCCTCGGGCGCGATCGGCTCGATCATCCCTCCCGACTCCAGCCGGCTGATCGCTCCGTAGAGCGTCCCGGGACCGAGTCGCACGCCGGCGAAGTCAGCGATGTCGAGCATGATCCCGTGGCCGTGCCGCGGCTTGGCTGCGAGGCTGACGAGGACGAGGAGTCCCGGATCGTTTGGCCGGCGGTTGTGTCATGCTCCGAGCTCCAGCTACGTGCTGCGTACTACGTTCCGCGTAGTATTGGCGCGGTGCGGCGGCCTGTCAACCCCTTGCCTGACCGGTTGACCCGCCCCACGGGTCAACGCGAGGAGGAGCGTGGGTTTGGCCGCGTTTCGCCCGTATTACGGGTCAAATCGCGGCGGAGGTGGCCCTCCTCCGTCTTTCCTTGCCACGTTGACCCGCCCCACGGGTGAATCGTCGGTCATGCGAGGTACGCGAGGTCCAGTTTGCGCGGCGTGACGCCGAACGCCTTCTCGAATGCATCGAGCTCCGTGTAGTTCGGGCGCCGCAGCGAGCTGATCTGGTCGTGGCTGACCGGGAAGGCGGGCAGGACCCTGTCGGTGACCGAGGTGAGCGCGCTGATGAGAGGGATCGGCATCGGGAGCTTTAGCCGGCGAATGCGGGTGACGCGCATGACCTCGTCGACGATCTGCCGGTATGTCGAGCCAGTCCGGCCCTCCGAGCTCATACACCGATCCGCCGCGGTCCGCATCGGTCAGGCAGCGCTCGACCGCGATCGCCAGGTCGTCGACCGAGAGCGGCTGGAACCGCGCGTCACCACTGCCCGGGATGGCGACGACACCCGGCGACCAGGAGCGCAGCGTCGCCTTCACGAGATTGAAGAAGCCGTCGCCCTCCCCGAACATCAGCGATGGGCGCAGCACGACCCAGTCGAGGGAGCTCGTCCGCACGGCCTGCTCGCCCTGCCACTTCGACCACAGGTATGCGAGCTTCCGGTCGTCGGCGACGCCCAGGACCGAGAGGTGCACGAACCGCCGAATCCCGGCGCGGTGCGCCGCCTCGACGACGTTGCGCGTGCCCTGGACGTTGACCTCGTCGAAGCGCCTTCCCTTCGACTCGCGCGGGATGGCGACCAGGTGGACGACCGCATCGGCCCCGGCAAGGGCTTCCTCCAGGCCGGCGGCCGTGGTCACATCCGCTGCTCGAGCCTCGACCGCATCGGTCCAGTTCGGCAGACGGCGTCCTGACCGCGAGATGGCGATCACGCGATTGCCCGCCTCGACGAGGTGCGGCACCAGGTGGCTGCCGACGAACCCGGTTGCTCCGACGATCGCGATGTCCATGCGGCAAACTCTCTGCCCTTTTCTTGCTACTGTCAAGTCGCACGTTTCTATCTGCTACGGTCAGGCCGATGCCCCCCACCACCGCGTCGCGTGGCATGGTCGTCACGCCCCATCCCCTCGCCACCGCCGCCGGCGTCGATGCCCTGCGCGCGGGCGGCACCGCCGTCGACGCCGCGGTGGCGGCCAACGCGATGCTGGCCGTCGTCTACTGCAACGCGTGCGGCATCGGCGGCGACGCATTCGCGCTGATCTGGGACCCGGCCGAGCGCCGGCTTCACGGCTTCAACGGCAGCGGCCGATCCCCTGCCGCGTTGACGATCGAGGCCGTCCTGGACGCCGGGCACGACGAGATGCCGGCCAAGGGCCCGCTCACCATCACGGTCCCCGGCGCGGTCGACGCCTGGATCCAGCTGCTCGACCGATTCGGTCGGAGATCGCTCGCCGACGCGCTGCTTCCGGCGGCGCGCATCGCGGACCACGGGTACGCGCTGACGGCAATCAACGCGCGCGCCATCGCGCTCTCGATCGCCGGATTCGACGACGCGGCTCGGGACGTGTTCCGCAGCGCCGCCAGGGGCCGGCGAGCGGTTCCGCCAGCCGCTGCTCGGCGCATCGCTCCGTCAGATCGCCGCCGGTGGGCGTGACGCGTACTACGGCGGGCCGATCGGCGCGGAGATCGCGCGCGCCATCCAGGCGGCGGGCGGCGTGATGACGGCGGATGACATCGCCGAGCACCGCGGCGACTGGGTCGACCCGATCTCGACCCGCTACCGCGACGTCGACGTGGCAACCATCCCGCCAAACTCGCAGGGGATCACGGGCCTGATGGCCCTGAACGTCCTCTCGACGCTCGATTGGCCGATGGGCGAGCCTCTGTCGGCCGACCGCCTGCATGCCCAGATCGAGGCGGTCAAGGTCGCCTGGAGCGAGCGCGACCGATGCGTGGCGGATGCCGATCGCGGGCTGGCCGACCCGGCGGAGCTCCTGTCGGCAGAGCATGCGGAGTGGCTCGCGTCGCGGCTTTCGCGCGACGCGACGCATCGGTATGAGCCGACCAATCGCCCCGGCGGAGGCACGGTCTACCTGTGCGCCGCCGATGCGGACGGCATGATGGTCAGCCTGATCGAGTCGAACTACATGGGCTTCGGCTCCGGGATCATGGGCGGCTCGACCGGGATCATGCTCCAGAACCGCGGCGCCTATTTCCGGCTGGACCCCGCGCATCCGAATGCATTGCGGCCGCGGTCGCGCACGCTGCACACCCTGATGCCCGGAATGCTGTTGCGCGACGGCGTTGCGGAGGTCGCGTTCGGTGCGATGGGTGGCGACGGGCAGCCGCAGACCATGGTGCAGGTCGTCCAGGCGCTGGTGGACGACGGCCTCGACCCGCAGGCGGCGGTCGACCGCCCGCGCTTCGTGGTGGAGACAGAGGGTCCGGGACTGCCGCTCGGCCCGGTGCTGATCGAGTCGGATGGGGTGGACGCGTCGACCGTTGCCGAGCTCGAGCAGCGAGGGCACGGCATCACGCTGGTCGAGCCGCGGACGCCGCTCATGGGATGGGCGCAGGTGATTCGTCGGCGGCCCGACGGCTCCTACGAGGGCGGCGCCGATCCCCGCGCAGATTCGCTCGCGGCGGGGCTCTGACAGGACGAAGCGATAGTCGCCGCGAAGCGTCCATATTCACGCCAGGACGAGCATTAGGGCCACGAGTCTGCGGTTGAAGCGTCTGGATTCACGCCGGGTGTGAACCTGGACCGTCCAGGGCCGGTTCGGCGCGCCCAATGCGCGCTCCATGTGAATCTGGACGGCTCGCGGCCTTTGCCCCAGATCCTGACGATCTCTGGCAGGAATCCCGGCGAGCATGGGCACCGATGAGAACCGATGTGCCCATCGGTCTAGAATGCAGGACCCCATGACGAACCAGCAGCAATCCCTTGTCCATGCCCGTGGCCTGACCAAGCGCTACGCGAACGGCTTCACCGCCGTGGACGGCGTGGACTTCGACGTGCGCCCCGGCAAGGCGTTCGGCTTCCTCGGCCCGAACGGCGCGGGCAAGACGAGCACGATGCGCATGATCGCCTGCTCCAGCCCGGTCACCGAGGGCGAGCTGACGGTCATCGGCATGGACCCGCGCACCCAGGCGCGCGAGATCAAGTCGAAGCTGGGGGTCGTGCCGCAGATCGACAACCTCGACACCGAGCTGACGGTCCGCGAGAACCTCGAGATGTACGCGCGCTACTTCGACATCCCGAACGACGTGGCACGCAAGCGCGCCGACGAGCTCCTCGAGTTCGTCCAGCTCGACGAGCGAGCCACGGACCAGGTCGAACCGCTCTCTGGTGGGATGAAGCGGCGCCTGACGATCGCCCGCGCCCTGATCAACGAGCCGGAGCTGGTGATCCTCGACGAGCCGACCACCGGGCTCGACCCGCAGGCGCGCCACCTCCTCTGGGAGCGGCTCTACCAGCTGAAGCGCCGCGGCGCCACGCTGATCATCACCACGCATTACATGGACGAGGCCGAGCAGCTGTGCGACCACCTCGTGGTCATGGACAAGGCGAAGATCGTGGCCGAGGGCTCGCCGCGCCAGCTCATCGACCAGCACTCGACCAGGGAGGTCCTCGAGCTGCGGGTGACCGATGCGGTGCGCGACAACCTGGACGGCCAGCTCGACGGCCTCGCCGAGCGCATCGAGGAGCTTCCGGATCGGCTCCTGCTGTACACCGCCGACGGCGAGCGCACGCTCGAGCAGGTGAACCTGCGCAAGATCCCGATCGAGAGCGCCCTCGTGCGCCGCTCGAGCATGGAGGATGTCTTCCTGCGCCTGACCGGCCGCTCGCTGGTCGAGTAGCCGTCCGATGACCGTCATCACCGCATCGGGCCGCGTCTGGCTGCGCAACTGGCTCGTCTACCGCAGGCTGTGGCACCGCAGCCTCGCCTTCGGCTTCCTCCAGCCGGTCCTCTTCCTGACCGCCATGGGCATCGGCATCGGCGCACTGCTGACGCCCGCCAGCCTGGAGGCGTTCGGCGGCGTGCCATACATCGACTGGCTCGGGCCCGGGCTGCTGGCCGCGATGGCCATGCAGACCGCCACCTTCGAATCGACCTACCCGATCATGAACAAGATCATGTGGGGCCGGAACTACGAGGCGATGCTGTCGACGCCGCTCAGCATCCGGAGCATCGTGCTCGGTGAGCTCGGTTGGACCGCGTTCCGCATCGGCTCATTGGCGGCCGTCTTCCTGGTCGTGCTGGTTCCTGTTCGGGATCGTTCGCACGCCGCTGGCGATCCTTGCCGTGCCGGTCGCCATGCTGGTCGGCGTGGCCTTCGCCGCCTGCCTGATCGCGTTCACCGCAACGCAGAAGAACGACGTCGGCTTCAGCGCCATCTTCCGCTTCGTGATCAACCCGCTCTTCCTGTTCAGCGGCACGTTCTTCCCGCTCACCAACCTGCCGGAGCCGCTCCGGGCGGTGGCGTGGGCGACGCCGCTCTTCCACGGCGTCGAGCTGATCCGAGGCTCGATCCTCGACCAGCTGGATCCTGTGACGGCGCCGCTGCACCTTGCCTATCTGCTGGTCATGTTCGGGATCGGCGTCGTGCTGGCGGACCGCAACCTGACCCGGCGGATGGCGGGCTGAGCCGATGACGACCCTCTCGCAGCCGGTCTCCGCTCCCGGCACGCTCGCGACCGCCTGGGCGCGCGTGTGGCGCTCGCGGCGCCTGGTCGAGCGCAACATCATGGTCTACCGCCACCAGTGGATCATCATCCTGTCCGGCGTCTTCGAGCCGATCTTCTACCTGCTCGGGATCGGCCTCGGGCTCGGTGGGATCGTCCGCGAGGTTCCGTTGCCGGACGGCCGGATCGTGGCCTACGCCGCCTACGTCGCCCCGGCCCTGGTGGCCACCGCGGCGATGAACGGGGCGGTGTTCGAGACGATCTTCAACGTCTTCTTCAAGCTGAACTACGCGAAGACGTACGACGGCGTGCTGGCGACGCCGATGGGCATCACCGAGATCGCGATCGGCGAGATGCTGTGGGCGCTCATGCGCGCCGCGCTGTACGCGATCGCCATGTTCGTGATCATGCTGGTGATGGGCCTCGTGCTCTCCCCGCTCGGGATCCTCATGATCCCCGCCGCCCTGCTGGTCGCGGCCGCCTTCGCTGCTGCCGGCCTGGCCGGCACCTCATTCCTGCGCACGGTGAACGACTTCGATGTGCCGATGGGCCTGATCGTGATGCCCATGTTCCTGTTCAGCGGCACCTTCTTCCCGATCGAGGCGGTGCTGCCGAGCTGGCTGGTGACGATCGTCCAGTTCACCCCGCTCTACCACGGGATCAACCTGATCCGCGGGCTCTCCACCGGGCTCATCGGCATCGGCCAGCTGTGGGACCTGCTGTACCTGGTCGTCTTCTTCGTCATCTGCATGACGATCGCAATTCGGCAGATGGAGACGAAAACTGATCAAGTGAGGGGAGGCGCGACCACCCTCGCTCGGCTGTCGCAACTCGCTGCGGGCGGTCCCGCCTCCCCTGACTCCATCGCTCTCCGCAGCAGCTCCACACGCCGCGTCCCGATCGGCCGCAGGAACGCAACCGCTCACGGAGACCTCGGCCAGCCCGCGGTTTAGCGGTCGGCGGCGGCCAGGATGGTGATCCCTTCAAAGAGCGTCACGCGCGCCTGGCGCACGGCGGCGCTGGACGGCCTCGCCGAGAGCACCGCCGGGGAGGCCGGATCGAGCCGCTCCAGGTCATCCGGCGCGTCCGGCGTCAGCTGCCGCAGCGCCGCAGTGACGGTGGACCGCATCGAGTCGACCTCGAGCTCGCGCAGGGCGAGCGCGGCGCGCGCGTCCGACAGCTCCGCCTCGCGCTCCTCGATCTCGTCTTCGAGGCTCCGCAGCTCGCCCGACACCGCCTGGCGCTGGACGACCGTCCCCAGCAGCGCGCCGGCGGCCGCGAAGGCGAGCGCCTCGAGCGTCGCGCGAATTTCGACGAGCCGCGCCCACTCACGGTCTCCCGCGCTCACGGCATCGGCGCGCAGCAGGACGATGAACACGAGATAGACGCCGACGAGGACGAGCGCCACCAGGCTGCCCAGCACCGTCAGCGAGCTCGAGCGCAGCCCCGCCGGCCATGCGATCGAGACGCCGGGTCCCCAGCCCAGGACGCTGAGCGCCACGAAGGCAACGACGGCAACCGCGAAGACCTGCTCCTCGCTCCACGCCGGCACCACGACCGGCACGAAGTGCGTCAGGACCACGATGGCGGCAAAGACGACGGCCAGCCAGGCCATCGGTCCAGCAACGCCGTCGAGGGCTCCATTCGGGCCTGTCCATTGCGGCGCCCACGGCCACTGGCGAACGGCAGCGGCCGTCGCGACGAGCGCCAGGGCACCCGCCACGATCGCGAGCGTTCCAAGGGTCGAGACCGACTGCTCCCGTGTGAGCAGCAGGATGCCGGCGACCACCGCGGCGCCGGCGGTGACTCCCGCCGCTCCGAACCCTCGGCCCCGAGGCCGTACCTTGAGTCCCCCACCAACCTCTGCCGAGATGTCGGCAGCGGCCGCATCTGCCTTGGGCGAGCGCGTGTCATGCGCGGCATCTGTGACGGTCAACGAATCTCCCTCTGAGCGGGCTACACGACGCAATCCGCTGAGTGTAGAACCGCTCGCAACCCGGGCCCGGAACCGAGGGGTTCGGTCAGACGATGCGGCGCCAGCGCTCGTCGACGGCCGCATCGGCGCGGCGGTATGACTCGGCGAGGATCGTGATCGGGTGGACGGTGGGCATGCCGGTGGACTGCTCGATCTGCCAACGGCAGGTCTCCGAGTCGCAGGCGGCGCGCGATGCCCCACGCTTCCGTGCGGCACGGACCTTCGCGAAGAGTGGCGCGCCGACGTCCTGGGCGATCTGCCAGCGCTCGACCTTCAGCCCGTAGGTGCCGGCCGCGCCGCAGCAATCGTGGTCCGAGTCGGCGGCTCGCAGGCCGGGGATCAGGGCGAAGAGGTCCATGGCCGGCGTGCCGATGCCGTGCGACTTGAGCTGACAGGGCGGGTGGTACGGGAGCTGCTCGACGACCGGCGCGAAGCGGGTATCGAGCTCACCCCGATCGTGCAGGTCGAGCAGCAGCTCGCAGATGTCCCAGGTCGCATCGGCCACGGCGGTGGCGTCGTCATCGGAGAGGTCGAGCATCTCGCGGTACTCGGCCTTCAGCGAGTGGGTGCACGAGGTGGAGGTGCCCACGATCCGGTAGCCGGCACGAGCGAACGCGGCGAGCTCGCCGAGGTTGCGGCGTGCCTTTCGCCGTGCGTGATCGTACAGGCCGTTCGAGATGAACGGCAGGCCGCAGCACTCCTGCCGCGGCACGACGACGTTGAAGCCGTTCCGCTCGAGCACCTGGACCGCGTCGCGGCCGAGATCGGGCTCGAAGGCGTTCACCGCGCAGCCGTGGAAGTAGACGAGCGTGTGCTCGGGGTCCGCGGTGGCCGGCAGGCCGGTCGCTCGTCCGCTGCGTCGCCACCACGACGTGAACGTGCGTCGCGAGAAGGTGGTCAACGGCCCGCGCCGGTGGACGCCGAGCACCTTCTCCCCCAGCCAGCGGGCGATCGGGTTCTTGAGGCCGATGTTGGCCAGCGGCGCCAGCGGCACGCCGAAACGGGCGATCAGGTCGGTGTCGCTGATGACCCGATTGCGGAGGCTCGAGCCTCGCTCCTCGACGATCGCGGCACGCGCCCGGTTGTTTGTCTCGGCGATGAGCACGCCGGCCGGGCAGGCCCGCGTGCAGATCCCGCAGCCGGAGCACAGGTCGACGGTGTGATCGGGGGCATCGCGGCCGACGCCGGGACCGCGGAAGCGCTGGGCCTGCGGCCCGACGTACTTCGGCCCAGGGAAGTCATCGGTCACGCGCGCGACCGGGCAGACGGTCGTGCACACGTTGCACTTGATGCAGGCATCGGTGCTGAACGGCGGGAAGCTGCGAGCGGACGCGTCGTGGAATGTCATGCCGCCACCGCCCGCGTGGCCGCCAGCGACAGCGCCGCCCGATGGGCGCTGGCCAGCGCCACGCCGTCGCCACAGCGCTCGTCGAGGTAATGCATGCCCGCCAGCGCCGAGCCGATGACCCGAACGTTCTCCAGCTCGTCCGGCGCGAGGTTGGCGTCGACCTCGATCCCGGCCGCCTCGAGCGGGTGAGGCACGAGCGGGTCGTCGCTGAACCAACGCTCGCGCGGGGGTGCCGTCACCGGCAGGCCGAACACACGCTCGACGAGCTTGCCGTCGTGGGTGGCGCGGATGCCGGCCCCGCCGATGCCCCCGCTGGCCAGCACGAAGGCGTCGGCCGCGATGCGCAGCGTTCGCGAGGCGGCCTCGGTATGAATGGCCGCCACCCGCCGGCCGCTCCGCTCGACCTCCACCACGTCGAAGCCGATCTGGATTCGCCCGGCCGAACCGAGGATCCGACGACGGAGCGCCTCGAACAGACGAAGGCCCGGCACGGAAGGCGGCAGGCTCGCCACCTCGAAGGCGCGGGCTCCAAGGGCCCGCTCGACCGATGCGTGCACGGCGGCGTGCTGCTCCAATCCCAGGACCGCGGGCAGACCGATCCGCCATGCGCCCGGCGGGAGAGCACCGGCGATCGCCGCCAGCGCCCGCGTTCGCCAGGACGCGTCCTCGAAGAGCCGCGCCAGCACGTGTGGTGCGATGTTGTGGCGCCGATCGAGCTCCGGCAGGTCGACCTCGATCGCGCGGATCTCGGTCGGACCGCCCGACCCCCAGGCAGCGTGCTGGAGGTTGCGAGCCGCGTACGGCGCCCAGGAGTCCCGGTAGCGCCTGAACCCGACCAGCAGGAGGCCGGCGCCGGCCCAGGGCTCGAGTGCCGCCGCCTGGGCCGAGGGCAGGATCGCCGCGGGTCGAAGTGACCCGACTGCGGTCGGAATGCCGGCCAGCGGATCATCGAGCGAGCCGGAATGTCCGAGGCCCTCCGCACCGACGCGGGCGAGGTGCGCGGTCACCGAGGCGTCCGCGTCGGCGCCGAGCGTGCGATACGGGTGGCCGGCCGTCCTCGCCAGGATCCGGATGCCGTCGCGCATGGTCTTCGCGCCGGGTGGAGCGGCGACATCGAGTCCGCCGTGCGTCCAATGCGTCGTCGCCATGCCCTTCGCCGCCAGGAAGACCCGGGCGCCCTGCTCGGCGAGCTCGGCGGCACACGCCAGGCCGGACAGCCCGGCGCCGATGACGACGACGTCAGCCCGCGGCATGCTCGACCCCCGATGCCTCCAAGGGCGCATCAGTCAGCTCGCCGGCGGCGAGGATGCCGCGAAAGATGCCGGCGGTCAGCCACAGCTCTGCCAGCTGGTCGCCCCAGGCGATCGGCCGCGTGCCGCGGAAGCGCTCGGCCATGAACGCGCGCAGCGGCTCGTTCGCGGCGCCCGGCCGTCGGGCGTCGTAGATGGCGGCGGCGCGCGGCATGCAGAACGCCCCCTGGCACGGGCCCATGCCGAGCCGCGTCGTTCGACGCAGGTCGTCGAGCGACGAGTCGGGGCGCTCGTCCAGCGTGTGCTCCAGCCGCCGCTTCGTGACGAGCTCGCACTCGCAGATCAGCTCGGCGTTGCCGCCACCATCGGCCTCGAGCGCCGCGAGGCGGTCGCCCAGCCAGTACGGCGTCCCGGTCGCCGGGGGCGGCAGCGGCTCGTCGGCGGTCCGGCAGTGCGCATCGACGCCGAACGAGGTGGCGACCGCGTCGACCACGTCGCGCGCCATCAGCCGATAGGTGGTGAGCTTGCCCCCGACGATGCTCCAATAGCCCCCAACCCCGTCCCGCGTCCCGTGATCGATCACGTGATGGGCGCGGCTGATCTCGCGAGACTCATCGTGGTGCGGCGCGCCGAGATCGGCGGCGTCGTAGAGCGGCCGCGCGCCGGCGTAGGCGCGCAGCACGCGCGAGCCGCTCAGGCCGGGGACCAGGCGTTCGCCGTCGAGCAGCAGCGCCTCGATTTCGTCCTGCGTGATCTCGAGGTCGTCGGGGTCCTGCACCGTGATGTCGGTGGTGCCCAGGATGCACACCGTGTGCACCGGGACCAGGATGTCGCCGTCGCCGGGCGGCGCCAGCCGGTTGACGACGGCCGACGTCATGCGCCGGTTGAGGATGAGCATCGATCCCTTGCCGGGGCTCATCGCCAACCTCGCGCCGGCGAGGGCCGCCACCTTGCCCGCCCACGCCCCGGCGGCCGACACCACCGCCCGGCAGGTGATCGTCGCCTCCTCGCCGCTCTGCTCGTCGCGTGTGCGTACCGCGGTCACGCTCCCGTCCGATGCGCGTTCGAAGCCGATGACCGCGTGATACCGCCGCGCCTCGGCGCCGTGCTCCCGCGCGCTGGCCAGGTTTGCGTCGATGAGCTCCCACGGCTCGAGCGAGGCGTCGGGCACGCGGTAGGCGGCGCGAATCGCGCGGTTGAGGAGCGGCTCTTCCCGGAAGAGCCTGTCGAGCGGGACCGGCTCGGCCTCGATGCCGGCGGCCGCGCACGCCGCCGGGAAGCGCTCCAGGTAGTCGTCCGGATCGTCCGGTGTGGCGACGAAGTATCCGCCGGTCGGCTCGATGGTCGCCGGCGCGATCCGGCGCAGCACCCCGTTCTCCTCGATGCAATGGCGCGCCGAGATCGGGTCGCTCTCGACATAGCGGGCGCCTGAGTGGAGCAGGCCGTGATACCGCCCGCTGGTGCCGGATCCAAAGTCGCCCCGTTCCACGAGGAGGGCGCTGAGGCCTCGCATCGCGAGATCGCGCAACACGCCGGCGCCAGTGGCGCCTCCCCCGATGACGACCACGTCCACCTCGCGGCTGGCATTCATCCCCGCCCGCTCCGCTCCCCGAGCAGCATCGGCAGCGCGCCCTTCAGGTAGTCCCAGCCCGACACGAGGGTGAGCACCGTTGCGACGACCATCAACCAGAAGCCGACGACCTCCGCGCCGGGCCCGATGCCGGTGGCGGCCAGCGGCCCGCCGGTGGACGCGTCGTAGGCGAGCAGCAGGACCGCCATGCCGACCAGTGTCGTGAGCGTCTTTGCCTTTCCGAGCGCGCGGGCCGCGATCACCACGTTCTCGGCTGCCGCCATCTGGCGCACACCCGCGATGACCAGCTCGCGCACGAGGATCGTGGCAACCATCCAGGTCGGCAGCAGGCCCACCTCGACCATGGCCACCAGCACGCCGGCAACGAGCACCTTGTCGGCGGTGAGGTCCATGAAGACGCCGAGCGGAGACACCTCGCCCCGCGCGCGTGCGACCCAGCCGTCCAGGAAGTCGGTGAAGGCTGCGAGACAGAAGAGCACCAGGGCCACGATGCCGAGCCCTGGGCTCGCGATCAGCATCAGGGCCACGATGACCGGCGTCGCCAGGATGCGGGCGATGCCGAGCATGTTCGCCGGTGAGCCGATGCGTGCGGGCCGAGGCTGCGCCTCGAGCTCGTCGACGGCGCGGTCAGCCATGTGGGCTCACGACCTCCTTCTGGCCGATCCTTCGCTCGGTACCGGCCCGCAGCCGGCCGATGTTATCGGCGTGCGCGACCGTCACCAGCAGGCCCGAGGCGAGCGCGTACGCGATCGCCTGGACCGTGGAGGCACCGATGGCCGCCAGCACGGCGGTGATGACGGGTGCCGCCAGGGCCCCGGTGACAGAGCCGAGCGACACGAAGCGCGAGCGCCAGATCACGAGCACCACGATCGGCGCCACGATCAAGAGTGTCCAGATGCTCATTGCGCCAAGCGCCCCCGCCGACGTCGCCACCCCGCGCCCGCCGGTGAAGCCGATGAAGACCGACCAGTTGTGCCCGACGATCGCGGCCACACCGGCAGCGGCCGCCGCCCACTCGACGAGGGGATCGCCGTCGAAGAGGAGGCGCGCCAGCAGCACGGCGGCCACGCCCTTGGCCACGTCGAGCAGGAAGACCGCTGCGGCCGCTGGAGTGCCGAGCGTCCGCAGCGCATTCGTCGCGCCGGTGCGATGCGACCCGTACTCGCGCAGGTCGATCCCCTTCGTCAGCCGGCCGATGATGAGCCCGAACGGGATGGCGCCGAGCAGGTAGCCGAGGACCGCCGCCAGCAGGATGCTCATCACCGGCCCTCGAGCTTGTTCATCGAGGCCGCATCGTCCGCCGCCGCCAGCACGCCGTCCAGCCCGTCGCCGGTCGACGCCTGCACGGCGGCCACGAAGGTGCCCTCCACGATCGGCCCGCCAGAGATCCGGACGCGGCCGGCCAGCGCCGGCTCGATGAGCTCGTCGACGGCGGTGGCGGCGGACAGGATCGCGCTGCCCAGGTCGGCCAGCACGACCACGCCGGCGCCCGCGTCGGCCGCGACCAGCGCATCGGCAATGCGCGTCGCATCGGTCCCGATGCTTCCGTCCTCCAGCCCGCCCGCGGCCAGCAGCCGCGGTCCGTCTGCCGGCAGGTTGGCCAGACGAACCACCAGCCGCACCGTGGCATCGGCCACCTCCGAGGAGTGAGATACGACGACGATCCCGACCATGGCCGGGGTTTCATCGGTCATGTGAGGCTCCTCTCCGTGGCGCGTGAACGATGGACCGGAGCGTACCGCCCCGGTCCATCGGATCGCTGGCTCAAGGGAGAGACTAGTGCTCTTCCCAGTCGAGCGAGCGCTGCACGGCCTTCTTCCAGCCCTTGAACAGCTTCTCGCGCTTCTCCTTGTCCATCTGGGGCTCGAAGCGCCGATCGAGCGCCCAGTTCTTGGTCACGTCGCTGGTGTCCTTCCAGAAGCCGACGGCCAGGCCCGCCAGGTAGGCGGCGCCGAGCGCCGTCGTCTCGGCAACCTGCGGCCGCTCGACGGCGACGCCGAGGATGTCCGCCTGGAACTGCATCAGGTCGTTGTTGACGACGGCGCCGCCGTCGACCTTCAGCTCCTTGAGGGTGACGCCCGAGTCGGCCTGCATCGCCTCCAGCACCTCGCGGGTCTGGTAGGCCATCGAGTCGACGGTGGCCCGGGCGATGTGCTCGATCGTCGAGCCACGCGTGAGGCCGATGATCAGGCCGCGCGCGTACTGATCCCAGTACGGCGCACCCAGTCCGACGAAGGCCGGCACCATATAGACGCCCTCGGTGTCGGCGACCTTGCCGGCCAGCTTCTCGACGTCGGCCGAGTTGGTGATGACCTTGAGGCCGTCGCGGATCCACTGCACCGCCGCACCGGCGATGAAGACCGATCCCTCGAGCGCGTAGGTCACCTTGCCGTCGTAGCCCCATGCCACCGTGGTCAGCAGGCCATTCTTCGACGGTACCGCCTGCTCGCCGGTGTTGATGAGCATGAAGGCGCCCGTCCCGTAGGTCTGCTTGGCCATGCCCGGCTCGAAGCAGGCCTGGCCGAAGGTTGCCGCCTGCTGGTCGCCCGCGTCGCCTGCGATCTTGAGCGAGCCTCCGAGCAGCGTCGTCTCGCCGTACACCTCGCTCGACGGTCTCGGCTCGGGCATCATCGCGCGCGGCACGTTCATGATGCCGAGCAGCTCGTCGTCCCAGTCGAGCGTGTGGATGTTGAACAGCAGCGTGCGGCTGGCGTTCGAGTAGTCGACGACGTGCACGCGGCCCTCGGTCAGACGCCAGATGAGGAAGCTGTCCACGGTGCCGAACAGCAGCTCGCCCGCCTCGGCCCGCTCCTGCGCGCCCGGATTGTTCTGGAGGATGTGCCGGATCTTCGTGCCGCTGAAGTAGGCGTCGACGGGAAGGCCGGTCTTCTCGCGGAACTTCGCCTCGTGACCGGCCGCCTTCAGCTCGTCGCAGTAGCCTGCCGTGATCCGGCTCTGCCAGACGATCGCGTTCTGGACCGGCTTGCCCGTCTTCTTGTCCCACACCACCGTCGTCTCACGCTGGTTGGTGATCCCGACGGCGGCGATGTCGTCGGGCGACGCGCCGGAGTCCGCGATGACCTTCTTGGCGACGGCCAGCTGCGAGTCCCAGATCGCCTCGGGATCGTGCTCGACGTGGCCGGGCGTGGGATAGATCTGGGGGAACTCCTGGTTCGCCGTGGTGTGGATCGTGCCGTCCGAATTGAAGAGAATCGCCCGGCTCGAGGTCGTGCCCTGGTCGAGCGCAAGGACGTACTTGGCCATGTCGATCGCTGCCTTCCTTTCGTGGTCGGTGGGTCAGGATCAGCCCGCGGCGACGGCGTCGCGGAGGGATTCGAACAGGATGGTTGTCGAGGTCGCGCCCGGATCCTGGTGGTTGGCCGATCGCTCTCCCAGGTAGCTCGCTCTGCCCTTGCGGGCAACCAGAGGAGTGATTCGGTCGCGTCCCGCCGCCGCCGCGACGGCCGCCGCTTCGAGCCCGGCCGCGATTCCACCGCCGGCGGCCGCGTCGTAGGCGTCGACCGCCGGGCTCATGGCGTCCACCATGGTCTTGTCGTCGGTCGTCGCCTTTCCGCGGTGGACGACCCCCTCCAGGCCCGCGCGCAGCGCGGTTCCCAGCTGGGCCGCATCGATCCCGGGACTGTCGCCGAGCGCGGTGGCAAGGCGAAGAAAGAACGTTCCATAGAGCGGACCCGACGCGCCGCCGACGGTCGAGATGAGCGTCATGCCGACCGTCTTGGCAGCTGCGCCGAGATCGGAACCCTCGATCTCGTTCAGCTTGGCCCGAACCGCCGTGAACCCGCGGTCCATGTTGATGCCGTGATCGGCATCACCGATCGCCGAGTCGAGCTCGGTCAGCTCCTCCCGCCGCTCGTGCAGCCGGTCGGCGAACGTCCCGATGAATCGGGCGAACGCCGCAACGTCGAACTCGCTCATCGGCGGGGCGCTCAGACTCCCCAGCGCAGCGCCGGGGTATGAACCGGAGCGTCCCAGAACCGTGTGAACTCATCGTCCAGCTTCAGCAGGGTGATGCTGGTGCCGGCCATCTCGAGCGAGGTGATGTAGCTTCCGACGAGGTTCCGCTCGATCTTCAGGCCGCGCTCGGCACACAGCTGCGCCACCTTGTTAAAGATGACGTAGAGCTCGATGAGTGGCGTGCCGCCCATGCCGTTGACGAAGGCCAGGACGCGGTCCCCGGATTCGAACGGCAGGTCGTCCAGGATCGGCGTCATGAGCGCCTGGGTGATCTCGTCGGCTGAGGCCAGCTTCCGCCGCTCCCGTCCGGGCTCGCCGTGGATCCCGACACCGATCTCCATCTCGTCGTCGCCGATCTCGAAGGTCGGCTTCCCGGCGGCGGGAACGGTGCAGCTGGTGAGCGCCATGCCCATCGAGCGGACGTTCTCCTGGACCCGTTGGCAGATCGCGGTGACCGTGCCGAGATCCATGCCCTCCTCCGCTGCCGCGCCGACGATCTTCTCGGCCAGCACGGTCCCACCCACGCCGCGGCGACCCGCGGTGTAGAGGGAGTCCTGCACGGCGACGTCATCCGCGATCACGACGCTCGAGACCTCGATCCCTTCGGCCTGGGCAAGCTCGGCCGCCAGCTCGAAGTTCATGATGTCGCCGGTGTAGTTCTTCACGATGTGGAGCACTCCGGCTCCACCGTCGACGGCCTTGGTGGCCGCCAGCATCTGGTCCGGGACCGGTGACGTGAACACGTCGCCAGCGCAGGCGGCGTCGAGCATGCCGCGCCCGACGAAGCCGCCGTGCATCGGCTCGTGACCCGATCCACCGCCGGAGATGATCCCGACCTTCCCCTGCCGCGGAGCGTCGGCGCGCACCACGACGTTGGGGTCGATGACCCTCACCAGGTCCCCGTGCGCCGCCGCCATCCCGGCGAGGGCCTCCTTGACAACGTTCTCGGGCGCGTTGATGAGCTTCTTCATGATCGGTCCTCAGACGCCGAGCGCGTTCGTGAAGAGGGCGGTATAGGCAAGGGCGCCGAGGGCGCCGCCGATGACAGGCCCGACGACCGGAATCCAGGAGTACTCCCAGTCGGAGCTCCCCTTGCCGGCGATCGGGAGCACCGCATGCGCGATGCGCGGACCCAGGTCGCGGGCAGGGTTGATCGCGTATCCGGTCGGTCCGCCGAGCGACAGACCGATGGCGACCACGAGGAAGCCGACGACGAGCGGCGTGATCGGTGCCGACGGACCGCCGACAGCAAACACGCCGAAGACGAGTACGAAGGTGCCGATGATCTCGCTGAGCAGGTTCGCGGTGGTGTTGCGGATCGCCGGGCCGGTGCTGAATACGGCGAGCTTCAGTCCGGGATCCTCGGTGACCTCCCAGTGCGGAAGGTAGTGCAGCCAGACGATGACTGCGCCGATGAAGGCGCCGAGGAACTCGCCGGCGAAATACGGAAGCGACTCAGCCCACGTGATGCCACCGTTGATGGCCACGGCCACGGTGACCGCGGGATTCAGGTGAGCCCCGCTGATGCTACCGACCGCGTACACCGCGATCGCCACCGCGAGTCCCCAACCAAAGGTGATCACGATCCATCCGGCGTTCTGCGCCTTGGATCGTGCCAGGAGGACGCCGGCGACGACCCCGTCGCCAAGGATGATCAGGATTGCCGTGCCGATCGTCTCGGCCAAGAAGTTGTTCATGGGTTCAATCTCCTCGCCATGCGAGCGCGATGCATCCATCCGATGCCCAACGGTGGTCGGCACCTCCCCCGCCGGTCACCGGGTCCCTCGTCCAATCCTCGTTCGCATGTCCTCCTTCCTGGGCCCTCGACACGCGCGCCGTCAGGCTGCTGTGCCGCCCACCGTTTCGTCGATGGGATCCGGCTGCTTATCACGGGCGAGCGCCTCGTTTGCCGCCTCGGCCATCTCCTGTAGCCCGCCCCCGCTGGCACCGCGCGCCGCGGCTGCCAAGGAGCCTTCGACGAGTGGGGCGTGGCTGACGTGGAGGCGCTGCCGCTCTTCCTCGCCGAGCTCGTCGAGCGCGAAGCCGATCGTCAGCCAGGCTGAGCCGGCGTCGTACAGCATCAGCGCGCCGTCGGAGTCGGCGGACAGCGCCGCGCGGGACGCGCTGAGAACCTTGCGCAGACTTGTGCCCATTCGTCCGTCGTCGGTGCCTCCGGCAACATGGCAGGCGGGTGCACCGGCGACAGTCTTCTCGACCAGCTCCACGAGCGCGTTAAGCAGGCGTTGACTGTGAGCCACCAGTACGAGGCTGACCATTGGCGGCCGATGCTAGCGACCGACCATCAGGATTCCGTGAGGAAACCCTGAGCAGAGGGTCGCAAGACGGTTGAGGAACCGCTGGTCCGGTGGCTAGACTCGGGCCGATGGGCACGTCCGCCGTCCCGACCGAGCGCTTGATCGACGCGCCCGCCGTGCGAGATTACGTACGGCGTTGCGGGGCCGCGGTGCGGCGGCACGCCGATCTTCTCACCCACCTCGACGCCGCGCTGGGGGACGGGGATCACGGCGACAACCTGCGGATCGGCTTCTCCGCCGTCGACGAGATGCTCGACACCGACGAGCCGGACACGATTGGCGCGGTGCTGTCGAGCGTCGGCGCGGCTCTCGTCACAAGCGTTGGCGGCGCATCAGGCCCGCTCTACGGAGCCGCCTTTATCGAAGCCGGCTTTGCCGCTCGTGCCATTGACCGCCTCGGCGTCCCGGAGCTCGCGATGTTGGCTCGTGCCGCGGCCGACGGCCTGGCTCGTCGCGGTCGCTGTCGCGTCGGCGACAAGACGATCTTCGATGCATTGGCCCCCGCTGCCGATGCCCTGGCCGCGGCAGCTGCGGCGGGTGACCCCATGTCCATCGCATTGCGCCATGCGACGCTTGCCGCGCGAGAAGGCATGCGGAGCACGCGACCCCTGGTGGCTCGGCGCGGGCTTGCCATGCGCCTTGGCGACCGCTCGCGTGGCCATCTCGACCCAGGTGCCGCCTCGTGCTTCCTGCTCATCAGGGCACTCGCCTCCACGGCGGCACCCGAACGATGAGGCCCTCCGATGAAGAGGTCGGCGCGCGCGAAGCGCTCGACGCGGAGCATCAACGCACCTTCCGAGAGGCCCAGCGGGCGGCCGACACGATCTTCAGCCACTACCAGCTCAGCCAGCTCCTCGCGACCCACGCTCATTCGGCAACCTTGGCCGAGGCGGTCCTCACCGAGCTCCTGCACGTCTGCGATGCCGTACGGGGCGGCATCTGGCTGACCCGGGCCTCCGAGGCTGAGCTGCTCCTCGTGGCGAGTGCCGGCGCCGAGCCGATGCCGCCCCTGGAGGCGCTTCGCGCGCGATCGGCGGGCGCGGGAAGCGAAGCGTGGGTCGTGATCGAGCTCGAGGACGTCGGGTTTCTGGCGCTGGCATCCGCCGGCTCGAATCTCATCGACGCGAGCGCGCGCCGCTTCCTCTCCTTGGTGCGTCACGAGCTGGCCGGCGCACTCCGGGCCGCCCAGCTGAGCGAGACGCTCGAGCTCGAACGCAGGGAGCTGTCGGCGATCATCCGGAGCGCATCGGACGCCGTGCTGGTGTTCGATGCCGACCGACGAGTGACGCGCGTCAACCCGGCTGCCGAGCGGCTCTTCGGTCGGGCTGCGGCCTCCCTCATCGGCGAGGCCTGTGCAGACCTGTACCTCTGTGAGCCGATCGAGGCGTTCGGACGTTGCGCCGGGTGCCCGCTTGCTCGCGTGCTTGCCGGGGGCGAGCCGCTGGACGGTGATGAACGGGTCGTCTTTGCCAGCAGCGGAGAGTCGACCTCGGTCGTCGGGAGCTACGCACCGACCTCTGCGACGAGTGACGGTCGTTCGCGCGGCGTCGCCATCCTGCGCGACACGACCGAGCTCGCCCGCCTCGCAGAGCTGCGTCGCGGGTTCCTGGCGAGCGTCAGCCACGAGCTGCGCACGCCGATCGCGCTGATCAAGGGGTACGTCGAGACGCTGCTCCATCTCGAGCCGGACCCGGCGACGGCGCGCCGGTACCTCGAGCGGATCGACGAGACGACCGATCGACTGGGACACCTGGTCGAGCAGATCCTCGACGCCACTCAGCTCGCCGCCGGACAGCTCGTGCTCGAGCTCGACGAGATCGACCTCGTCGCCCTCGTCGTCGAGACCATCGACCAGGTATCGGTCGGCGGCATCGCGCCGCGTCCGAGCCTCGATGTCGCCGGCCACATCCCGCACGTGCGCGCCGACCGCGATCGGCTGCGACAGGTCCTCGAGAACCTGTTGGCCAACGCTCAGCGATATGGCGATCAGAGTCCGATCGGCGTCCGCGTGGCGGCGATGGGCGGCGGCGCCGAGATCCGGGTCTCGGATCGTGGCATCGGGATCCCTGCCGAGGAGCGCGAGCTGGTCTTCGAGCAGTTCCACCGCGCGAGCAACGTGCGGGAGCGCGGCATGTCGGGCTCGGGCCTCGGGCTGGCCATCAGCCGCCGCATCGTCGAGGCCCACGGCGGCACGCTCGGATTCGACCCGGATCCGGGCGTCGGCGCGACGGCAATCCTCCGCCTCCCGGCGAAGGACCTCGTCGGAGGGCCTGTTCCGCCATCGCTGACGCCGGCGGGGAGGGGCGCGTGAGCCGCCGCGTGCTGGTGGTGGAGGACGATGCCGAGTTCGCCGGCCTGCTCGCCCTCTGGCTCGAGCGCGCCGGCATGTCGCCACGCGTCGCCGCGACGGGTTCGGAGGCGATGCGCGCGGTGTACGACGATCGCCCCGACCTCGTGACGCTGGACGTCGGCCTCCCCCACCTGGATGGCTGGCAGCTGTGCAGTCGCATTCGCGAGTTCTCGAGCGTCCCGATCCTGATCGTCTCCGCCCGAGGCGCGGAGACCGACCGGGTTCGAGGCCTCGAGCTCGGAGCCGATGACTACATCACCAAGCCGTTCTCGTTCCGCGAATTCGTGGCGCGCGTCGAGGCGGCGCTCCGCCGCGCGGCCATGCCGCCCGCGCGTGACGGTCACGAGATCGTGCGGCACAGCGACCTGCTCATCGACATCGGCGGCCACAGGGTGCTCGTCGGCAAGCACGAGGTGCATCTGACACCCACGGAATTCCGAGTTCTCGTCAGCCTCGCGCGCCAGGCAGGAGCACTCGTGAGTCATGAGCGGCTGCTTCACGATGCGTGGGGCCCGGACTACCGCGACGAGTTGCCGCTGCTCCGCACCGCGATGCGTGGCCTGCGTGCCAAGCTGGCCGAGGCATCGGAAGGTCGCGACTACATCGGGACCGAGTACGGCCTCGGCTACCGGCTTGCGCCGGCCGCGATGGATGCCGCCGGCTGATCGACCAGAGCGGCGGCGAGTGCCTCGATCACGATGAGGGCAGAGGCCGCTCCCGGATCCAGGTGACCGCGCGCCCGTTCCCCGAGGTAGCTGGCGCGGCCGCGCTGGGCGACCATGTCTCGGGTGCTCTCGCGTCCCGCGCGCGCGGCCGCGACAGCGGCGTCGGCGGCACGATCGGCGGATTCCCCGCGCCCCAGGCTTGATCGCAGGGCAGCGGCTGCGGGCGTCAGCGTGTCGAGCATGGTCTTCTGTCCGACCTCGGAACGGCCGCGGCGCCCGACCGCGGCCACCCCCAGCTCGAGCGCCACGGCGAGGTCCAACGCCTGTGACGCGCCGTCCTCCAGCCCGTCCGCGGTCGCGATCAGCAGGGTCCCGTAGAGTGGTCCGCTGGCGCCCCCGACGACCGAGATGAGCCGTCGCCCCGCACTGCGAAGCAGATCGGCCGCGCCGTCGTCGGCGTCGGCGGTGGCGAGCATCTCGGCCACCGCCACCATTCCGCGGCGCATATTGATCCCGTGGTCGCCGTCTCCGATGCGCGCGTCGAGCTCGGTCAGCTCGACCGCCGAGTCGATGAGGTCGTCGCCAGCTCGTCGCAGCCAGGCACGAACGATCCCGGCAAGCGGGTCAGTCACTCCGGATCGTGATCCTGGCCCCGCGCAAAGTCAGGGTGCTCGGCCGCGTGCTCGTGTGGACCGCGTTCCTGGCCCTCGGCGAAGTCCCCGCCCAACGCATCAGGCATCGATGCGTGAGCGCCTTCCTGTCCCTCGGCGAAGTCCCCTACGTGCTCTTTCTCGATTGTTTCGGGCTCGACCTCCTGCCCGGTCGAGAAGCTCCCCTCCTCGTGGTCGTGCTCGTGGTCGTGTTCGTCGTCGTGATGCGCGTGGTCGTGATGCGCGTGGTCGTGCCCGGCGTCGGTCATCTGAGGGTCTCCCGATCGTGTGTGAGGGGTCATTGTCGGCCGAGGGTCAAGTGCCGCCGCTGCCGCCCTCAGCGGGTCGCGGCCCTCCGTCTGAGGAGCCGCAGGCCGACCTGGACGGCGAGGGCGGCGCCGGCCACCGCGAGGCCGACGTACAGGGCAAACGGCATGTTCGGCCACTGGAGGCTGAACGCAGCGAAGCCGGCCGCGACAGCGATCAGCGTCGAGACGATCAGGAAGCGCCGCGTGATCGCGAAGGTCGGCGTGGTGGATGCGCGGGCGGCGCGACGCTGGGCGTTCCGCTCGGCGCGCGCCCGGGCCGCCGGTGGCAGCTGCGGACCGCGCTCCATGTTGCGCATCATCCGCTCGTAGTTGCGGCGCTCTTCTCGTGACATCGCGGCCAGTCTAGCGAACGCTCAGGCGCGCGGATCGGTGCGTCGTGGCGGAGGACGCCGCTTGCCGGACGGACCCATCCCACCGCGGCGCTGGTCATCGACCTTGAGCTGGACGGGATCCGACCCGAACAGCGCATTGAGCGCCCAGTCGAGCGCCACCCGCGCCTTGCCGCCGATGCCGGGCACGCGGCTCCAGTAATAGCCGCGCCACATGAACCAGGCCAGCAGGCCGCGAACCTTGATCCCGAACACGACGCCCACACCGGTGTGATGACCGATGCTGGCCAGCGTGCCGATGGTGCGATAGCGGAACGGCTCCACCCTGGCGGGCTTCCGGTCGATGGTGGCGAGGACGTTGCGCGCCAGCCGCTTCGCCTCGCGGACGGCGTTCTGAGCGGTCGGCGCGTGGTAGGTGCCGGGGTTCTGCGCGTCGGGAATGAGCGCGCAGTCGCCGATCGCCCATACACCGGCCCGGCTTGTCTCCATGGTGGCCTGCGTGATCGCTCGCCCCGCCTTGTCGACCTCCACGCCCGACGCCCGCACCACCGGCGAGGGCTGCACGCCGCCGGTCCAGATCACCGTCCTCGATGGGATGAAGGTGCCATCACCGATGACGACGCCGTCCTCGCGCACCTCCTTCATCGGTGTGCCGAGGTGGATCTCGTACCCCCGCCTGCGCAGCCCCCTGGCCGCGTACTCGCCCATGTCCGCCGGCATCTCGGGCAGCACGCGGTCCTTCAGCTCCACGATGTGACCCCGGGTCTCGCCCTGTGCGATCTTCGGGTAGAAGCGCCGGCGCACCCGCCGAATGAAGTCCTCGATCTCGCCTGCCGTCTCGACGCCGCTGAAGCCGGCGCCGCCGACCACGAACGTGAGCTCGGCCTGCCGCTGATCGGGATCCGTCTCGAGCTCCGCGCGCTCAAGCATCTCGATGATCCGATTGCGAAGCGCGAACGCATCGGCCAGGGTCTTCATGCCCACCGTGTACTCGGTGATGCCCTCGATGCCGAACGTCGCCGTCTCGCCACCGAGCGCCATTACGAGCGTGTCGAAGTGCAGACGATGCGGATGCCCATCGCCGCCGAGCACGGTGACGACCTTGCCGTCCAGGTCGATCTCCTCGACCTCGGCCGTCACCGCCCAGCTCGACGGGCGGCGCAGCTGCGCGCGGAGGGCCGTCACGCAGTGACGCGCCTCGAGCATCCCGGAGCACACCTCGGGGAGCAGCGGCGTGAAGAGCGTGAAGTTCTCACGGCTGACGAGCCAGATCTCGACGTCGTCGCGCCGTCGAGTCAGGCGCTCGAGATGGCGTGCGGTCTCGACCCCGGCGAACCCGCCACCGAGCACCAGCACCCGATGAGGCCACGGCGGCTCCGATCGATAGATGGTGCGCATCAGCCTGATCATGCCACGGGCTCAGTCCCCGCCCGTCATGCCCGGTCGGCATCGGCCGCCTGCCGTTCACCCGCCCCACGGGTCAAGACGCGGAGAAGCGCGAGCTCCACGGCGTTTCACCCGCACCCGCGGGTCATTCCGAGGCGGAGCTCCCCCGGTTACGCAGCTCCTCCCACCGTTGACCCGCCCCACGGGTCAATGGCTTCGAATCAGCTCGTCTCGCCCCGATCGGCATCGGCCGCTACCATAGGATCGACATGCAGCAGCCGACCCACGAGATCTTCGACCAGTTCAAGCAGCAGCTCCCGGACATCGATCCGGTCGAGACGCAGGAGTGGATCGAATCGCTCGACGCGCTGGTCCAGGCGGCCGGTCCCGATCGCGCGCGCTTCATCATCTTCAAGCTGCTCAAGCGCGCACGACAGCTGCAGGTCGGCCTGCCGACGCTGACTCAGACGCGCTACATCAACACCATCAGCCCCGAGCAGGAGCCCTACTTCCCCGGCGACGAGGCGATGGAGCTCAAGATCCGGCGCCTGATTCGCTGGAACGCGCTCGCCATGGTGTTGCGGGCGAACACCAGGTTCGAGGGCATCGGCGGACACCTGTCGACCTACGCAAGCGCCGCGAGCCTCTACGAGGTCGGCTACAACCACTTCTTCCGCGGCAGCGACGAGGGTCCCGGCGACCAGATCTTCTTCCAGGGCCACGCGGCTCCCGGCATCTACGCTCGCGCATTCCTCGAGGGGCGCCTCACCGAGGAGAACCTCGACCACTTCCGGCGGGAGGCGCTCACCGATCACATCGGCCTCTCGAGCTACCCGCATCCTCGCCTGATGCCGGAGTTCTGGCAGTTCCCGACGGTGAGCATGGGGCTCGGACCGATCGCGGCCATCTACCAGGCGCGCTTCAACCGATATCTCGCCGCGCGCGGTATCGCCGACACGACTCACGCCCGCGTCTGGGGCTACCTCGGCGACGGCGAGATGGACGAGCCGGAGTCGATCGGCGCATTGAGCCTGGCCGCCCGCGAAGGGCTCGACAACCTCACCTTCGTCGTCAACTGCAACCTCCAGCGGCTCGACGGCCCGGTCCGCGGCAACGGCAAGATCATCCAGGAGCTCGAGGCGCTCTTCCGCGGCGCCGGCTGGAACGTGCTGAAGGTGATCTGGGCCCGGGAATGGGACGACCTGCTCGCCCGCGACAAGGACGGCGTCCTGCTGGCCAAGATGAACGACACGCTCGACGGCGACTACCAGCGAATGGCGGTCAGCGACGGCGCCACGATTCGCGAGCAGTTCTTCGGGCCCGATCCACGCCTGCGCGCGCTCGTCGAGCACCTCTCGGACGATGAGCTCGCCAAGCTGCGACGCGGCGGGCACGACTATCGGAAGGTCTACGCGGCCTACGCCGCCGCGGTCGAGCACAAGGGCGCGCCGACGGTGATCCTGGCCAAGACCGTGAAGGGCTGGACGCTGGGCCCCGGGATCGAGGGGCGCAACGTGACGCACCAGGCCAAGAAGCTGACTGCCGACGAGCTCAAGATCTTCCGCGACCGCCTCGAGCTGCCGATCCCCGACGACAAGCTCAAGGATGCGCCGTACTACCACCCCGGAGCCGATGCGCCCGAGATCCAGTACATGCTCGAGCGGCGGCGGCAGCTCGGCGGATCGGTCCCCAGGCGCAAGGTCGTGCCGAAGCCGCTCGCTGCTCCCACCGACACGGTGTTCAGCGAGTTCTTCGCCGGCTCGGAACGGGCGGCCAGCACCACGATGGCCTTCAGCCGGCTGGTCCGGAACCTGGTGCGTGACCCGCAGATCGGCTCGCGAATCGTTCCGATCATCCCCGACGAGGCGCGCACCTTCGGCATGGACCCGCTCTTCAAGGAGGTCGGGATCTACAACCCGCTCGGGCAGCGCTACACGCCGGTCGACAAGGAGCTGCTGCTCAGCTACATCGAGAAGAAGGACGGCCAGCTGCTCGAGGAGGGCATCACCGAATCGGGCTCGATGGCTTCATTCCAGGCGGCGGGCACCGCGTACGCCAGCTGGCGAGAGCCGATGGTTCCCTTCTACACGTTCTACTCGATGTTCGGCATGCAGCGCACCGGCGACCAGGTGTGGGCGTTCGGCGACGCGCGCGGCCGGGGCTTCATGATGGGCGCCACCGCCGGCCGCACGACATTGACCGGCGAAGGGCTCCAGCACGATGACGGGCACTCGCACGTGCTGGCAAGCACCATCCCGAATGTCATCGCCTACGACCCGGCTTTCGCCTACGAGCTGGCGATCATCGTCCGCGAAGGGATCGACCGGATGTACGGCCAGCGCGGCGAGGACATCTTCTACTACGTCACCCTCTACAACGAGAACTGGCCGATGCCGCCCAAGCCCGAGGGCGCCGAGGAGGGTGTGCTGCGCGGGCTCTACCGCTTCAGCGCCGCGGAGAGCGGCGAGCGACGGGTCCAGATCCTCGCGGCAGGACCGATCCTCCTCCAGGCGCTGCGTGCCCGCGACGTGCTCGCCGAGAAGTACGGCGTCGCCGCCGACGTCTGGAGCGCCACCAGCTTCCAGCAGCTGCGCAACGACGCGCTCGACGTCGAGCGCTGGAATCGCCTGCATCCCGACGCCGAGCAGCGGGTGCCCTACGTCCGGCAGTGCCTCGATCCGACGACCGGGCCGATCGTCGCCGCCACGGACTACATGAAGGCGGTGCCCGACATGGTGACGCGCTGGATCGACCGGCCCTACACGGTGCTCGGCACGGACGGCTTCGGGCGCTCCGACACGCGCGAGGCGCTGCGCACCCACTTCGAGGTCAACGCCGAGCACATCACCTACGCGGCGCTGTACTCACTCTGCCTCGACGGCAAATCGACGCCGGATGAGCTGACGCGCGCCATCGCCGAGCTCGGCATCGATCCGGAGCGTGTGAACCCGCTCCACGCCTAGCTAGCCGGTGCTGATGCTCCCACCCGGCAGCAGCGGGGTGCCACACGCCACGCAGTAGGCGTCTCCGGAGGGAACGACGGTCCGGCAGCCTCGGCAGCGAGGCCGCGCGAGGCCATCGGCCGTGACGCGCAAGGCCGCAGCCGTGGCCTGCAGGTAGCGCGAAAACCGGTTGCGCGGCCGTGCCGGTCCCGTCGAAATCGGCGGCCAGGAGTGCAGCATCGGTTCGGAAGGCTGGGAAAGTGCCGCGTGGAAGCGGTAGCGCTCGCGGTCGTAGAGTCCGCGCAGCTCAGGGTCGCTCATGACCTGGCGAACCACGTTGACGACCTGCATCTCCTCGGTGGCCCGCCCGGATCCGTTCAGATCGGGATGGAAGGTGAGCGCGAGCCGGCGGCATGCCGCGTTGATCTCATCGATCGAGGCACTGGAGGGGACACCGAGCAGACGGTAGACGTCTCGCTCGGGTGAATACGGCAGCAGGCGCGGGGTCATGGGTCCGCAGCCCATCTTAGCGAATCGCGTCGGGCGGCGCGGCTTGATCGGTGAACCTCACTCGACCGAAGATTCGCGCTCAAGACATCATTTTGAGCACCATGATTGCTATTTTGGCAATGAGGCTTGACATATGTATCGGGAACTTCTATATTGCCATCAACGACCAGCAAATTAGCAATCCAAGTCACGTAGCTGGTAGGAGCCAGTCCCAATGTTCGACTACCGCCTCTTCTTCTCCGGCTCGACCCTCGACAGCACCAATCGAGAGCAGCGCCGGCCGCTCCTCGGTCACGAGGAGAAGCTCGTCTACCGACGCCCAACCGAGCGCCGCGAACAGCGCTCCATCGGACGCCGCTAGTCATGGTCCATGACGTCATCGCCACCTGTCCGGTCTGCGCCGGAGAGCTGACCATCGCGCGACTGCATTGCAGGAGCTGCGGGACGGCCCTCGAGGGCGAGTTCGGGGTCGGCCGTTTCGGTCGGCTCGATCGCGAGCAGATGAGCCTGCTCGAGAGCTTCCTTCGCTCGCGAGGCAATCTCAAGGAGATGGAGCGCGAGCTCGGCATCAGCTATCCGACCGTGCGCGCCCGCGTCGACGCGCTCATCCGGTCGCTCGGCCTGTCGGAAGGGTCCTCGGAGGCCGATGACGAGTTCGGAGCCGGCTTCGCGGACGGCTTCAGCGACTCGGGCCAGGCATCCGACTCGGCCGCCGATCGACGATCGATCCTGGAGGCCCTGGCACGCAAGGAGATCACGGCCGAGGAAGCTGCGGCCGCGCTCCGCGAGCCGGGCACCGGCTCCTGATGGCCACGTTCGTCCGCACCCAGGAGATCGCCCACGAGATCGGCGAGCGCGGACGGCTGGCGCTGCGCCTGACGAATCCTGATGTCCAGATGCGCGCTGATGACGGCACCGACGCCCGCGTCCGCATCACCTTCGAGATCCGGGCGTCCACCGATGCGGAGGCCGACGAGATCTTCGATCGGCTTCGATACCACGTGACAGCGGGCGAAGGCTCGCTTGAGGTGGCCGAGCCAAAGCACGGCGCAGGCGCCGGGCTCGGATCCCTGGTGCGGCTGCTCGTCAGCGGCAGCGGCCAGGTCGACACCTCGATCGAGGTTGACGCACCGCGTCTGAGCGAACTGCGCTACGAGGGCGTCAGCGCCGACCTCACCGCGACTGGCTTCGGGGGATCGCAGGAGTACCGCACGGTATCCGGCGATCTCGTGCTGGACGGCATCGGTGGCGACGTTCGGATCAAGGGCGTGTCGAGCGACATCAGCCTCCGCGCCGACTCCCCCTTGTCGGCGCTCGAGATCAACACCGTCAGCGGCGACATCTCCGGCTTCGCACCGCGCATCGAGCAGCTTCGGGCCGCCACCGTCAGCGGCGACGTCGAGCTCGAGGGGATCCTGGCCGAGGGGCCCGAGCATCGCATCGAGACGGTCAGCGGGGACGTCTCGCTTGGCGTCACCGATAACCTGACGCTCGAGGTGCGCGGCCTGTCGACCGACGCCGACATCAGGCTCCCCCATCGCAGCGAGGGATCTCGCGATCGTCGCCGATACGTCATCGGCGAGGGGAAGGCGCAGCTGCTCTTCAGTTCGATGTCCGGCGATATCGAGGTTCGCCCCCCGCGCCGCGCCGGCCAGGCGCCGCAGCCCCCCACACCGGTCACGCCCCCGACCCCGCCGCGACCGCCGGCCATCGGCGATGACGAGCAGCTGAGCGTGCTGCGGGCGCTCGAGCGCGGTGAGATCGACGTCGAGGAGGCAACTCGACGCCTCGGCGGCGACGGTGCGCGCCATGAGTGAGGAGCTCGAGACCGTGCTGCGCCTCGTCGCGGACGGCACGCTGACCCCCGAGCAGGCCTCCCCGATCATCGAGGCGCTGACCCGCGCCGAGAACGCGACCGCGGGCGAGGGTATCCGCGGCCGGCGCGCCGAGCGAGTCCGATCGAAGTTCGAGCAGGTGCACGCCGGCGACCAGGACCCGGCAACGGGCGGCAGCGGTCGTCAGCTGCGCATCCGCGTCACCGAGCATGGCCGCCAGGTCGTCAACCTGCGCATCCCGATCGGCTTCGTCGACGCGGCGCTGAGGTTCGTTCCCGGCATCGGGGGCGACCAGAGCGAACGGATCCGCGCGGCGGTGCTGGCCGGGGCGGTTGGACCCATCGTGGACGTGGAGGATCCGGATGGCGACGGCGTCCTGATCAGCCTCGAATGAGCGACCTCTCCCCCGCCATCGATGCGCCGGGCACACGCGCCGCCGACTCCGGGCCGGCGCTCCTGCGACCGCTGCGCCTGCGGGACTTCCGGCTCCTCTTCGCCGGCGAGACCGTCAGCGTGCTCGGCGACCAGTTCCACTTCGTGGCGCTCACCTGGCTGGCGATCCAGCTCACCGGCTCGGGCCTGGTGCTCGGAACGGTGCTGATGACCGCCGCGATCCCGCGCGCGGTGTTCATGCTGGTCGGCGGCGCGTTCAGCGATCGATTCTCGCCGCGGACCCTGATGCTCGCCTCGAACGCCATTCGTGGCGTCGTTGTCGGCATCCTGGCCGCGTTGGTCCTCAGCGGCCGGGCCGAGCTGTGGCACCTGTACGTCCTGGCCGGGATCTTCGGCGTCGTCGACGCCTTCTTCTATCCGGCCCTCAACACCATCGTGCCGATGCTGGTGCCCGAGCGACAGCTCGGACCGGCCAACGCGCTCACCCAGGGCGCGCAGCAGATCATGGGCCTCGTCGGTCCGGCGCTTGCCGGCGCGATGATCGCCCTGGTGCAGACCGGTCCCGCCTTTGCGATCGACGCGGTCTCGTTCGGGGTGGCGGCCTTCGCCCTGCTGCTGATCAGCGGCGGGCGGCGGCATGCGGACCCCGCACAGGACGCGGATCGGCCAGGAGTGCTGGCCACCATTGCCCGCGGCGTCCGCGCGGCGTGGGCCGATCCCCCGGTGCGATCGATGGTGCTCCTGACCGCGGCATTCAACTTCGCGTTCACCGGGCCGATCAGCGTCGGACTCGCCTTCCTGGCGGACCATCGGTTCAACGGCGGCTCGGCGGCGTTCGGCCTCATGTTCTCCGCCTTCGGCGGGGGTGCGGTGATCGGCGCCATCGCGGCGGGCTCGATTCGCCCACGTCGCCTCGGTGCGATCGTGATGGGAGTCGCGGTGGCGCTCGGCATCGGCCTGGCGCTCATCGGCCTGGCGCCATCGTTGCCGGTCGCACTGGCCATCATCGCCGTCATGGGCGTCCTCATCGGCTTCATCAACGTCCAGGCGATCGCCTGGCTCCAGTCGCACATCGTGGAGGAGATGCGCGGCCGGGTGATGAGCCTGGTGACGCTCGGCTCGGTGGGGTTGGCCCCCGTATCGCTCGCCATCGCCGGGGCACTGGTCGACCTTGGCGCCGTGACGCTGACGTTCGTGGCCGCCGGGGCGATCGTGATCGTGGCCGCCGTGGCCGGCATCGCCTGGGGCGTGCCGACCCATATGGTCTGGCCGGAGGCCACGACGGAGACCTAGAGGCTCGGGGTGGCTACCCCTTAACCGCGCCGGCGCTGACGTTCATGATCCGCTTCTGGAAGATGAAGAAGACCACGGCGACCGGGATGGTCATCAGCAGCGATGCGGCGAGCTTGATCGGGAACTGGGAGCCCTGGCTCAGCTGCCCGGACGCAAGCTGCGCGACGCCCTTGGTGAGCGTCGTCAGGTCGGTGCTCTGGGTCGACACGATGAAGTGGTTCAGCTCGTTCCACGATCCCTGGAATGACAGGATGACGATGGTCATCACCGCCGGCAGCGACATCGGCAGCACGATCGACCAGAACGTTCGGAATACGCCTGCCCCGTCAATCCGAGCCTGCTCCTCGACGGCGACCGGGATCGACTCGAAGAAGTTCTTCATGATGAACACGCCGGCGGCATCGGCCAGCAGGGGGATGATCATTCCCGCGTACGAGTCGTAGATGCCCAGCTGGTTGATGACGAGGAACTTCGGGATCAGCAGCACCACGCCCGGGACCGCCATGACTGCGATGAGCAGTGCGTACACGAGGCCGCGCCCCCTGAACGGGATGCGCGCCAGCGAGTAGCCCGCCAGGCTGACGAAGAAGACGCGGCCCAGCGTGACGGAGAGGGTGACGATGAACGAGTTCATCGTCCACAGCGGGAAGTCGCTGCGGGTGAACAACCGCTCGTAGGCGGCCGCGGTCCACGTCCCGATCCCGAGGGACAGTGGCTCACGGGCGACCTCCGCGTCCGGCCGGAAGGAGTTCACGATCTGGATGAGGAACGGCGTGATGTAGATGATCGCCAGCACGATCAGCACGACGAATGGTGCCCACGCCAGCAGGCCCTGGCGCCGAGTGCTCACCCTCCCACCTCCGTCCGCCCGATCCACAGCCGCTGGAGCGCGGTGAGGACCACGATGATCGCGAACAGGATGAAGGCGATGGCCGCGCCGCGCGGCCAGTCCTGGTTGTTGAAGGCCGAGTTGAACGAGAGGTATGCCGGCGTCAGCGTCGTCTTCGCCGGGCCGCCCTGCGTGCCAACGTAGATCTGGTCGAAGACCTGCCACGTCCCGATCAGCCCGAGGGTGACCACGGTGAAGACGATCGGCTTGAGCATCGGCAGGGTGACGTACCGGAAGCGCTGCCAGCCGTTTGCGCCATCGGTCATGGCCGCCTCCTCGACCTCGGCGTTGATCTGCTGGAGCGCGGCGATGAACAGGAGCATGAACGTGCCCGAGGTGGTGAAGACGGCCATGAGGATGAATGCGCTCATGGCGACCGACGGGCCGGCGACCCAGTCCCAGCCAGAGATCCCCAGGATGGTCGCGCCGCTGAGAGGATTGTCCTGGCCGGTGATGCCGAAGATGCCGAGGACGATGTGGAAGATGCCACGCGGGTCCTGGAACCAGTTCGGACCGTCGATCCAGATGAAGCTGAGCAGCTTGTTCACCGGGCCGGTTGCGCTGAACAGGAAGAGCCACAGGACGACGATGGCGACCGACGAGGTGACCGACGGGAAGTAGAACGCGGTACGGAAGAAGCCGCGGCCGCGCATGACCCGCCGGTTGACGAGGATCGCCAGTCCGAGCGCGACGGCCGTCTGGATCGGTACGACGAGGAGCACGTAGAACAGGTTGTTGCGTAGCGCGGTGCCCAGATCTCGCGTGGCGAGGCCGGTGCCACCGAGCAGCTCGGCGTAGTTATCGGTGCCGACGAAGTTCACGCCCTCGGCGAATGGCGGACCGATGCCCGACCAGTCCGACATGCTCACCCACGCGGCCATGGCGACCGGCACGAGCACGAACAGACCGATGATGAAGACGGCGGGGGTGACGAAGAGCCACCCCGCCAGGGCGCGATTACCGTGGACCGAGCCGCTCGAGCGCCTACCTATCATCTCGCCCTCAACCGATGAACGAGGTCAGCACCATCCGGGTGCCTTCGGGTCCGGGGCCGCGCGAAGTCGCGCAACCCCGGACCGTGGGAGAGAGCCTACTGGCTATCCAGTGCTGCCTGCAGGCTCTCCTGGACACTGGCCAGGATGGCCTCGGGTTCCGTCGCCGACAGCGTCTCGAGCTGGGCGTTGAAGTCACCGATCACGTCGCCGGTGCCCGGCTGCGAGGGGAGGTTGATGGCGTACTCGGCGCCATTGATGAACGCGGCGAGCTCCGGGAACGCCGCCTTCCAGTCCTCCGCCGCCGATGCCACCGACGGCATCACGCCGAAGGCCTCGGCTGCGGCCAGCTGCGACTCAGGGCTCGTCAGGAACTCGACCAGGGATGTCGCGGCCGGAATGTTGTCCGACAGCGCGGCCATGCCCCAGCAGTTCGTGTACTGGATCGTGCCCTTGCCACCCGGTCCCTCCGGCAGCTCTGCCACCTGGTAGTTGACGTCCGGGAAGTCGTTCGTCATGGCGCCGGTGATCCAGTTGCCCTCGATCACCATTGCCGCCAGGCCGTTGCCGAGCGCCTCGCCGCCCCAGCCCGCGCCGAGATCGGACGAGTACGAGAACGTGCCGGCCGCCATCTGGTCCTTGACGAACTGGAGCGCCTCGGCGTTCTCCGGTGAGTCGACCACGGCCGTCGTGCCGTCGTCGTCGATGAAGGCGCCACCCGCCTCCGCCATGAACACGCCGATGCGCTGCACTTCCGGCCCGTAGCCCAGGCCCACGTGGTCAGCCGTGGTCAGCTGCTGGGCGACAGCCGCCAGCTCCTCCCACGTCGTGGGGATGTCCTCATCGGTGAGGCCGGCCTCTTCCCACATGTCGGAGTTGATGACCAGCGCCAGCGTCGAGAAGTCCTTCGGCGCGCACATGAACTGGCCGTTGTAGGTGAACGCCTCGCGCAGGGGCGGATAGAAGTCGTCTGCGTTCGAGAGTGACTCCGCATACGGCTCAAGCGAGTCCGTCGCAGCGTACGCGGCCATCTGGTCGGTGGACAGGTAGAACAGGTCGGGCGGGTTGTTCGAGCTGAAACCCTGGGACAGCTGCTGGTTGAGGTCCGATGCGACGACAACCTCGGCGTCCACGCCCGACTCCGCCGACCACTCGGCGACCAGGTCATTCACGGCGTTCGTCTCAGCATCGCCGGAGGACCCGATGAGGATCGTCAGGTCGCCACCGGCCTCGGCCGGAGCACTCGCGCCACTCGAGGCGTCCGGGGCATCCGAGGATGCGGCGGACTCCGATTCGAAGCCGCTGCCACAGGCGCTGAGCAGGAGCGCGGCGCTGGCCAACAGTGCCGGCACGCGCAAATATCGGTGGGTCATAGCTGGGTTATCTCCTCTTGGATGGTTGCGACATTCACGGGGAATCCCGGTGTGGCGATCTCGGGGTCGCGGAACACCGGTGACGGTCGAAGGAGGACACCCAGCTCGGTGGCCAGCGATTCCAGCGTCGGGCGCCGTGATGCAGCCCATCGGTATCGCATTGCGATCGTCCTCCACCGTCTCCATGGTGAGCTGATGCTCGGAGTTCCCCGCGCTCGGTGCAGAGTCGCCGGATTATACGCTCCCCCTTCCACGATCACGATGATCGCGTCGCCCCCGTGTCACCGCGCTCGCCAACTAGAATCGGTCGCCGTGACCGACAGCGAGGCCGCCGACCGATGGTGGGACGGCGCCGTGATCTACCAGGTCTACCCTCGCAGCTACGCCGATGCGAACGGCGACGGCATCGGCGACCTGCGCGGCATCCTGCGCTCGCCTCGACCACCTTCGCGGGACCGATGCCTCGCTCGGCGTCGACGCGCTCTGGCTCTCACCCATCTATCCGTCGCCGCTCCATGACTTCGGCTACGACATCAGCGACTACGTGTCCGTTGCGCCCGAGTACGGCACGCTCGCGGACCTCGACGCGCTGGTCGAGGCCTGCCACGCCCGCGGCCTGCGCTTCCTCCTCGATCTCGTCCCCTGCCACACCTCGATCCAGCATCCCTGGTTCGTGGAGAGCCGCTCGTCGCGCGACAACCCCAGGCGAGACTGGTACATCTGGGCCGATCCGTCGCCGCTCGGTGGGCCGCCATCCAACTGGGAGGCCGTCTTCGGCGGCAGCTCGTGGGAGTGGGATGCGACGACGCAGCAGTACTACCTCCACTCGTTCTACCCCGAGCAGCCCGACCTGAACTGGCGCAACCCGGCCGTGGCCGAGGCGATGGCCGAGGTGATGCGCTTCTGGTTCCGTCGCGGCGTCGATGGGTTCCGGGTCGATGCGATCTTCGCCGCCATCAAGGACGACCTGCTGCGCGACAACCCGCCCGATCGGCGGCCGAGCACGATCCCCGGCATGGGCGGCGAGTCCGGCCAGGACCCGCTGTGGAGCATGAACCGGCCAGAGGTGCACGACGTCATTCGCCGGCTCCGTCGCGTGGCCGCGGAGTTCCCGGGCCGGGTGCTCGTCGGTGAGGCGTACCTGCCGATGGAGGAGCTGGCCGGCTACCTCGGCCACGGTGCCGACGATGAGTTCCACCTCGCCTTCAACTTCGAGCTGCTTCACTCGCCGTGGGAGCACCGTCACCTGACCCTGGCCATCGAGCGCTCCGAGGCGCTCCACCCGCCCGACACCCTGCCGACCTACGCCATCAGCAACCACGACCAGCGGCGCCACGCCACGCGCTGGGGCCAGGAGCGGGCACGCCTCGCCGCCCTGATGCTCCTCACCCTGCGTGGCGTTGCCGTGCTGTACGCCGGCGAGGAGATCGGGATGGTCGACGCCGAACCATCCGCCCTGCCCGATCCCCCCTTCGACCGCGCCGGCCGCGACGCGTGCCGAACCCCGATGCAATGGGACGCATCGGCGACCGGCGGGTTCACGAGTGGGACGCCCTGGCTGCCGGTGGTGGATCCGGCGGCGCGCAACGTCACCGATCAGGCGGCCGACCCTGCCTCGTTGCTTTCGCTGTACCGCGCCCTGATCGCGGCGCGGGCGGGATCGCCGGCGCTCGCGCGCGGCGCGCATCGGTCCCTGTTCGGCGTGGCTCGCGACGTGCTCGCCTGGCTCCGCGTGGCCGACCAGGAACGGGTCCTGATCCTTCTCAACCTCGGCGAGTCGCCACGGACGTGCGACCTGCGCCGCCTGGGCACCGACCAGGGCGAGGTGGTGGTGGCGACGGGCACGAGGTCGGGCCGGGTGGCGTTGGACCACCTGACGCTCGAGCCGCTCGAGGGACTCGCGCTGCGCATCACGTAACCCGCTCCGAACCTGCCTGCACCGGACACCGATGCGCCGATGGGCGCCTGCGGTCCCCGCATCAGACAAGGAGCACACTGCATGCGCAACCGATCACGCCTCCCACTCGCGATGGCCGCGACGCTCAGCCTGCTGGCGATGCTCGCGCTGTCGAGCACGGTCCTCGCTGCAGAGACCGTCCTCAACGCCACGCTTGCCGGAGACGCCTCCACGGACGCCGACGGCACGGGCACGGCAAAGATCACGCTCGACCCGGCCGCCGGCACCGCCTGTTGGGACCTGAGCGTCTCGAACGTCGCCCCGGTCACGCAGTCGCACATCCATATCGGTGCCGCGGGTGTGTCCGGCGACGTGGTCGTTCCACTCGACGTCGATGGCTTCACGGGCACCAGCACCGGCTGCACCTCGAGCGTGGCCGCCGCGACTCTCCAGGCCGTCATCGACAACCCGGCCGGGTACTACGTCAACATCCACAACGCGGACTTCCCCGGTGGAGCGATCCGGGGACAGCTTGCCGCAGGCGTGCCGAACACGGCACTGCCGGTCGCCGACGGCTCGACTGCGCTGCTGGGCGCCGTGCTGCTGGCGCTCGCGTTGGCCATCGGCCTGCGCGCCTGGCGGCCGTTGGTCACCCGCGACTGACGTTCGTCGCTCCTGAACCAGGCGGGCGGTCCCGGCTGCTGTGCCGGGGCCGCTTCCTGTATTCGGAGGCCACATGGTTCGGCGCCGAAGCGGTGTGCAATCCATCGCTCCGGCGCCTGGCCCGTCATCTCCTGTAGCACCAGCAGAGACGAGTTGTCCTCATCCTACCCGGGGCTCGGCTGCGAAGCCTCAGCGACTGCTGTCGCCCGATGCGAGCGCTTCCTCTTGACGCGAAGGAGCGCGGCGTCCGCACGTGCCGCGAGCTGGTCGATCGTCTCGTCGTCACCAAGGGTGGCCAGCCCGACGCTGATGCCCACGCCCGCGTCTTCCCTGACGGCCTGCCCGATCAGCCCGAAGCGGCGCTTGACCTCGGCAAGACCGGCTCCGCCGAGCCCGCACACGAACTCGTCACCGCCGAATCGAACGACCGGGTCGAACGAGCGCAGGTGAGATCGCATCGCGGTGACGAGCGTCCGCAGCACGGCGTCGCCGGCCGCATGCCCGTCGCGGTCGTTCACGCCCTTCAGATCGTCGACGTCGACGAACGCGACGACGAATCTCCCGTCGCCGCGGCGGGCCCTTGCGATCTCGTGGGTGAGTGCGAGCCAGCCCATGTCGCGGCGCAACGCCCCGGTGAGGTCGTCGAGGTGCGCGTGGGTCAGCGCCGCCTCGAGCCGCTCGCGCTCGCGAGCGGCCTCGGCTCGATCCTGGGCGGCCCGCTCCCGATCGGCCGCAGCGCGTGCGCGGTCGGCCTGCGCGCGCGCGCGGACGCGTTCGATCTTCTCCGCCGCTGAGGCATCGGATGCCGCGATCGCGCGGTCGATCGCCTGCGCTCGAGCATCACGCCGCCGCGCCGTCTCGTCGCGTGCCTTGGCGGTCGCGTCGCGCTCGGCGGCGGTGACGGCGCGGGCGCGCGTGGTCCTCGCACGTCCGAGGTGTGTCGCGATTCGATGGACGTTGGCCGCCTCGCGCCGTGTGCGCGAGCCTTCATAGGATTCGAGCTCGGCCACGCCGGGATGCTCGGTGAGCATCATGTTGGAGCGTTCCTGGTCGGCCTCGGACGCCAGTCGATCGCTCTCGGCATCGGCCTCGTCGCGCTCGGCGGCGACCTGGTCGAGGTCCGCGCCGATCTGGTCCGCGTCGGCGGACGTCTGGTCGGCATCCGCGGCGGTCTGGTCGGAATCCGATGCGTCCTGGTCGGCGTCGGCCTGCTGCTGTCCCCGCGCGCGCGACCTGGTCGAGCGCTTCGGCTCATGCCCCTGCGTTCCGTTCATCGCACCCCTCCGTGGCGCACTGACGGCCACGGCAGCGCGAGACCGCGTGCGCCACTCAGTCTCTTGCAGGGGCCTCAGGGGGTCATTGCGAAAAAGTCATCCCGACTCCACGGTGGCCGCGGCTCCAACGGCTGCGCGGCGGAGGGTGGCGGCCGCAGCCGTTTCGCGGTCGGAAGCTGGCGCGCCCGGAGGGATTCGAACCCCCGACCTGCTGATCCGAAGTCAGCTGCTCTATCCACTGAGCTACGGGCGCGTCGTGCCAAGTCTAGACAGAGCGGATAACTGGTTATCAGCGGCCGGATCGGCGAAGAATACCGAGCGTGGCTAGGCATGGCGCGAGTGCACGCTCAAACAGGAAAGATGACAACTGGACCCCATTGCGCGACAGCGCATACGAGCGGGGCCGCCCGCACCGCACTCGATGACGGCGACCAACGGCCGACGAACTGGCGCGGAGTCTGTTGACTCCCAGATCTGAGCGAGGATGGCTGAAACTCAACGTTTCGGGGTCGACCAGCCAGCAACCTCGGGGCGCTGGTCTCCCAGACCCGGAAGCCGGGCAGGGCCTCGTGGGTCGCCGCGATCAGCTCAACGAGTGCGGCACGCCCGACGACCCCATCCGGCACCTCGTCGTCAGCGTATACGCCGTCCTGCGCCCAGCACTCCTCCAGGAGGGCAAGGGCCACCTCCGGCTCGTTCCAGGCTCGCTGATAGAGCTCGTAGCTCTCCTCGGGTCGGAGCATCCATCACTCCTTGATTCGCGGTCGAAGCCTGGACTCTACCGCATACGCTCCGAGCACCGTGGCCGCCAGCATGGCGAGGCCGATGCCGCCGCCGAGGAGCACCACCTTCTAAAGCCAGCCCTGCGTGCCGCGACTGTCACGCGAACGTCATCAGCGCGTCGTCAGGACGACATCGCTGACGCGAACACTGACGCCCAATCGGTCGCCGTTGGCCGACTGAAACATCTCCATGGAGGAACCTGATGAGACGTCTAATCCTGGCTGCTGCGTGTGGACTGTTTGCCGTCATGACCTTGGCCGGCCCGGTCGGCGCGCGTGACTTCGGCGCGGTATACGTCGATGACGCGATCTATCGAGTCTTTGGCAACGCGGCCAATGTGCCAGACGGCACCGGGACCGATCCCTTCGCCACCTTCACGAACTCGACCAACGCCGATCAGCTCGGTGTTGCGCAGTTCGCCCCAGGCTCCGCCACCGGCCACCATGGCGGCCGCTGGGCGGTGTATCGCGCGACGTGGACGGCGTCCGGTGACCCATCGACGCTGATCACCAGCTGGTCCGAGCTCCAGGCGTACGTCGCGAGCGGTGCGATCTCGCTCGTGCGGGATGCCCCTGCGGACTTCCGATGTCCCGTCCTGGGTAATCCTGAGCCCGTCGGCTGACCGATACGTATCGCCGCCCTGTCGCGGTCAAGGCACGGCTCGCCCGTCACGGCAGGCGAGCCGTGCGCCATGCCAGGGCTTGCACCTCACCGACCGGTGTGTTCGTTGGCGGGCAACCTTCATCGTGCCGTCATGCGATCGACATACTGTCTAACGCCACCATGGCGACTGTGCTCATCGTCGACGACGATCCGAAGATCCGGGACCTCCTTCGTTTGTACGTGGAACGCGAGGGCCACCGCGCCGCGTTCGCCGCGGATGGTCCAGAGGCGCTCGTGGTGGCTGAGCGATCCCGACCGGATCTCGTGCTGCTCGACGTGATGCTGCCCGGCCTCGACGGCTTCGAGGTGTGCCGTCAGCTGCGCGAGGTGTCAGACGTGCCGGTTGTGCTTCTCACCGCGCGCAGCGGAGACTCCGACAAGGTTGTCGGCCTCGACATCGGCGCTGATGACTACATCGTCAAGCCGTTCAGCCCACGCGAGCTCATGGCCCGGGTCCGTGTCCAGCTACGCCGGCGCCCACCGGGCGAGGATGAGCAGGTACTGGTGGCCGATGGCCTCACTCTCGACCCCAGTGCAGTTGAGGTGGCGCTGGACAGCCGACCGATTTCGATCACGCCGGCCGAATTCCGGATCCTGCACGCCCTGATGGGCAGGCCAGGACGCGTGTTCAGCCGCGACGAGCTGATCGATGCATTGCATCGCGATGACGATCCGGGTGTCATCGACCGCACCATCGACGTCCATCTCGGGCGGCTGCGGCGCAAGCTCGGTGACGATCCGGCTGCTCCTCGATTCATCGGGACCGTGCGCACGATGGGCTACAAGTTCGTGGCGTCGGTCGAGCGCCGGGACGCGCCGTGACCTCACTCCGCACCCGGCTCGTGGTCGTCTTCGTCGGACTGGCGCTGGTGGTGGCAGGCGTCATCGTTTTCGCGGTCTTGGAGTTCAGCGCCGACCAGATCATGCGCCTCATCATGGAGGGCGCCGAAACGCCGGACGAGGCGCAGGTCATGTTCGACCAGTACGTGCTGCGGGTTCTGCTCATCGGCGCCGCGGTCGGCGTGCTCGTCGGCAGTCTGGCCGCGTGGTGGCTCGTGCGTCGCGTGCTGCGTCCCCTCAACCGCCTGACCAACGCGACCCTCGCCGTTGCCGCCGGAGACCTGGCGGCCCGCGTCACCGAGCCACCTGACCCAGAGCTGCGCCAACTGGCGCGGGCCTTCAATCGGATGGCCGCGACGCTCCAGCGGGTCGAGGATCTCCGACGCAGGCTGGTCGAGGACGTTGCTCACGAGCTGCGCACGCCACTTACCAGCCTGCGCGGATTCACGGAGGCTCTCGCCGATGGTGTCGTCGAACCGAGTCCCGAGGTGCTGCGCACCGTCCACGACGAGATCGAGCGATTGACGCGTCTCGTGGAGGAGCTGGATCAGCTGGTCCGCGGTGGGGACAAGGTCCGGCAGCGCGCTCTTGCCGAGGTCGATCTCGCCGCGCTCGTTGCGCGTGCGCTCGATCTGGCGTCTCCGGAGCTGTCGAGCCGGGGCATCGGAGTCAGTATCGACTCGCAAGCGACGCCCATACGGTTGCTCGCCGAGGCTGACGAACTCGGTCAGGTCGTCACGAACCTCGTCCAGAACGCTGTGCGCTACACCGATAACGGTGGCTCAATCACCGTTCGCCTGGCCGCAGACGGCGATTGGGTACGCTGCACTGTCGAGAATACGGGGACGCCGATTCCAGCCGACGAGCTGCCGCTCATCTGGGAGCGTCTGTATCGAGTCGACCGCTCGCGCGCCCGGGCATCCGGTGGGGCGGGAATCGGTCTGGCGATCGTTCGTGAGATCGTCGAGGGCCAAGGGGGTTCCGTCGGCGCAAGCTCGGAAGCGGGGCGAACTGCGGTCTGGTTCCGACTGCCGAAGGTCTCGGTGGCGTAAGAGCGGTCACGTGCGGCTCGCGCCAGGGCCGTCCGCACAGCGGGCATGTGGGCCGTGCCTGCGCCGTGCTCATCGTGCTTGGCCGAGCCCTCCCACAGGTTCGCTGAGGTTGCGGCCGCGCAAGGGTCGGAGGTCCGGCTCGGCGGGAGCATCGGCGGCCGTGGCGGCGTCCGACGCCGCGGCAAGCAGCGCGTGCAGCGCGACGAGCCCGCGCTCGACAATGTCGTCGAGCATTGGCCCCATGCCGTCTGCGATCGCCCGGTCCTTCGCCGATCGAGGCCGGGCGAAGCGGGCGGTCATCCGCGTTCGCCCGTCACCAAGGTCCTCGAACGCGAAGGTGTTGACGATCTTTGGGACGCCGGGACCCGGCAGGAGGGATCGGTAGGTGACGTGGTCGTTCGGCTGCCAATCGAGGACCTCTTCGATGATCGCGTCCTTGCCGTGGATGCAGTGATTCACCGTCCCGATGCCGCGACGGCCCACCGGGCCTTCCTCCTGGAGCACAGCCTCGACCCCGTACTGCCACTTCGGCCGGTATGCCGGCGAGGTCACGTACTCCCAGACGACCGCCGGCGGCGCTTCGAGCGTCGTGTCGTAGAACCGCAGCGCGCCTTTCTCTTCGACCAGGATCCGCGAGCGTGCTTGCTCAGCGGTCCACGCGGCGTGGAGGTCGACGACCCAGCTGCCGATCTCCCCGACACCGTCGAACGTCTCGCGGTGCTGGACCATGCCTGCGGCCGCCGGATCGGTCAAGCCCATGGCCGCGAGGCAGGCATCGGTGTACAGCGCATACGCAGCGATGCCGGTCGCCTCCTCGACGCCGGTCTTGAGCAGCCGGTGCGCGACGATCACGTCGCTGCCGACGAGCTCCTCCGACGACGCGATTCGCTGGCGGATGACCTGTCCGTGGTGCGCGACGAACTTGAGATCGAGATTCGGAACGAGAACGCACGCGTTGCACTCGCAGCTCGACGCCTGGCGGATGTCGCGTAACCGGCGCTGGAACGCGAAGTAGCAGCGCTCGATCGTGTCCTGCAGATGCGGCCCGTCGATGCTGTCGGTGATCGCGTAGACGAAAGCTGCATCGCCTTCGAGCTTGGCCAGGCGGAACATCGGACGGACGTTCGTGACCACCGTGCTCATCAGGTCTGCCAGGATGTCCTGGGCATGGTCGAGCTCCGCCCCGGCCAGGAAGCTGGTGTAGCCGGAGATGTCGGCAATGAGGAGGCACGCAGGCTCGGGCTTGAGCATCAGACCCCACGGAGCTGTTCGGAACGCCATCATGGAGCCTTCGGGCTCCGGATGTTCATGGCCCGAAGCGTAGGACGCCAACCGCCCGCCGGGGAGATCAGTTCACAGTCGCTGTCGCGTGCAGTCAGAACCGCCTACTAGGACGGCGCCGGCTCTCCCATCCGAAGTCAGCTGCTCTATCCACTGAGCTACGGGCGCCGGCGCTCATTCTACCGATCACTCTAAGTCGAAGCCGACGAGCCACCAGCTCCATCCCACGGCGCAAGCCGCGGCCACCACGCCGGGACGGCGCGACAGTATGCGTCGTACGCGGCGCCGTAGGTACGACGCAGCGTGGGCTGCTCGTACGTGGTCACGAACGAGACCACGGCCACCGCGAACAGCCCGAACCAGACCAGCACGCCAACACTCGCGAATGCGACCGCCTGCCCGAGGATGATCATCCCGACCGCGATATACATCGGGTTGCGCACCCACCGGTAGAGTCCTCCGACGACCAGCTCCTCGGTCGGCGCGATGGGCGCGGGCGTGCCACGGCCTTCACGCACGAACTGCACGAAGCAGGCGACCAGTGCCGCGAGACCGAGCGCGGCGACCACCAGTCCGAGGACAGCGACGGGCAGTTCGGCCAGGTTGGCGTAGCGAGTGATGGACCACGGCACGAGGCCCGCCACCACCCCCGGGGCGACCATGAAGAAGAGGACGCTTCCCGACGCCGCTTGCGTCACGCCTCGCATACTAGCCTCGACAGTCGCTCAGGCGACGGCCGGTAGTGAGGCCTCAAAAAGTGCGGTGCCCGTGACATCGCGACGGGAACGACCGGAAGACGCCGCGCGTCGGGTCGTCACCTGGCGCGGTTGCACTCTGGGGGCGTGAGGAGGTCGAATCACCGCGGACCAGAGTTGTGGCCGCTCTCCAGCACGTTTGGGTGACGCTTGAACTCGCAGGACCCGTAATGGACGTGAACGATGAGCCAGTTGCCTGGAGCTGACTCAAAGGACTGGTCGCCCTCGGTAGTCCCGCGACCACGCACGGCGTCGTCGAGCTCGTCAACCGCAAGCCATGCATCTCGATCACGAGCGTCGTAATTCAGTCGGACGTGTTGCCCGTCCAACTCTTCCACTGTCACGCCGACCCTGCGCGCGCTATCGATTTGCGGCTGGATCAGCGAGATCGCTGGAGGACGATCCGGCACGCGGGCCAGCGCGGCGCGATGACTTCGACGACGCAGTCGATGCAGCGTCACTTCGACTCCTCGATTGTTGACGACGAGACCAGCGGACAGCTCTGGGCGGTGACCCCATGGTCGACGTCGGGTGGGCACTCGCCAATCACACGCTCATGCGGGCGTCGCGATATCCGGGTGTTGTCTTCAGACAATAGCGGCTGTGTCTACACGAGGCGATAGACCTGGATCGGACGATCGAGTCCCTTGACCTCCTGGAGACCCTGGTCCTCGAAGTCGAGGCCACTCCCGTCGGCGAGGCCGACGGTCACCGCGGAGGCACAGACCTCCGAGGGGCCGGCGAGCGCCATGATTCGGGCGACCACGTGGACCGCCACCCCGCCGATGTCGCGGCCCATCGGCTCGACCTCCCCTGTGTGGACGCCGATCCGCGCCCCGACACCGACTTCGCGCAGCGCGGGAACGATGGCAGCGGCGCATCGAAGCGCAGCTACCGCGCTCCGGAACGTGGCCAGGAAGCCGTCGCCGGTGGTGTTGATCTCCGAGCCGCCGAACCGGAGCAGCTGTGCGCGCACGAGCCGGTTGTGATCTGAGAGGACCTGCTTCCAGGCGCCGTCCCCGAGGCGCTGTGCGGTGCGGGTCGAATCGACGATATCGGTCATCAGCAGGGTCGTGACGATCCGTTCGTGCTCGCGAGGCATGCCGATCGCATCGCTGTTGCCCGCGAAGTCGAGGATGTGCACCGGTTCGTCGCCAACCACCCAGGCGTCGTGGCCCGGCGGAATGTCGCCCACATCGAGCGGCCCGAACTCGACCTCCTCGCCGTCGTCCATGCGCACCGCGAATCGGCCAGAGAGGAAGACCTGCACGTGATGCACCGGGCACGACGTCGTCCCTGCCTTCGGTCCCATGTGTGTCGACCACCGCCATCCGGGCTGCTCGACGCCGTACCCGATGGTGTGCGAGCCGATGCGCGCGACGCGAATCTCGGCAAGTGGAAGGTCGCGCACCGCATCCGGGTCGTTGAAGCTCCTGCGCCTGATCGCACCCATCGCTCCATGGTGAGGCCCGTGCGCAAGCAAGGCGACTGGCGGTACGCTGGCGGCCAGGATCGACCTCATGAGCGCCCGGGTCACGGCGCCTACTTGACGCCGGGCATAGCGTGGACGAGCGAACCGGCTGCCCCTGTTCCCCCCAGAGGCAACCGGCCGCGCGGGTCGGGTCGACCGTCTGGGCACAGCGGCCGACCCGACGTATCTCCCTACCGACCTCCCGAATGGGGTCGAAGGACTTTCATGATTGCGATCGCCGTGCCAAACGATGGCGACGTGTCGTGGGTGAGAAGCCTCGAGATAGTCGAGTGGTCAAGGCCGGTACGCATCGCCAAGGTTCGCTGGCTGATGCGCCGTTCCGCCATCGCGTCGCGCAGCCAGCCACCGAAGTCGCCATCAATGATCCGGCTCGGAAGCAACAGGTCGTCCACCAGTCGGTGTCCCCAACTCTTCGGTCTCGGGCGCGGGCAGCGGGAGCCGTGGAGGGTGATGTCCTAGCGAGGGTGCGTTACTGCGCCTCTCACAACGCGACGAGGCGCGGTCTCGCCAGTGGCTCAGCGCGACGGAACGGCGACCGTGGGCACTTTCGCGCTTCGTAGCCTGCCTCGAATGCTGGGCGATGATACGGGTGGCCTCACGCCTTGGGCATCCGTGGAACTACCTACCTCATCACGGATTGCCAAGCCCGTATTACCTCAGTACACATGGACCAGCGGCTATCGCTGGGCCTGCATCAGCGTCCGGGTCACGGCGTAGGTGGCCTCGGCGAAGATCGCGACGCGTTCGAGATCGACGTTGTCGATCGTGTCGCAGGCGATGTGGTAGCACGGGTCCATCGCCGGCCCGCCGTCCCCCGCGCCCGGCTGGGATGCGGAGCCTGACTCGGAAGCGCCAGCGAAAAGACCGCCGGTCGGAGTCCCGGCCTGCGTGAAGCCGAAATGGTCGCTCGAGCCCGCGATATCGACGCGATCGCTGTCCAGACCGCGATCGGCGAACCACGCCTCGAAGGCATCGGTGATATCACTGGAGCCAGGTGGCGCGCCCGCCTCGTCGTAGATCAGGTTCGCGCCGTTCACCGACCCGGTCATGTCGAGGTTGAGGTACGCGATGACCTCGTCGCCGATGGTGGCCGCGTAGGCGCGCGAGCCGATCGTCCCGAACTCCTCGCCACCCCACAGGCCGATACGCACCGCCCATCCGTCCGGGACGCCCGTTGCAGCCAGGCCGCGGGCGACCTCGAGCAGCGCCGCGACCCCGCTGCCGTTGTCGTTGATGCCCGGGCCGTCGAGGACCGAGTCGAGGTGGGCGCCGAGCATGACGACCGACGGGCCGTCGCCGAGCTGCGCGATCACGTTGCGAAGCGTCGAGGGTTCCCGCTCGGTGGCAACGACCAGGTGCGCCTCGTCCGCATCGGCGAGCAGATCCACCGTCTCCTCGGTGACGCTCACGACCGGGATCTCGATCCCTTCCGGATCGATGAGGGTCGGACGGAAGATCTCGCCCGGCCCACGGCCGGGGTAGCCGACGATCAGGGCTACGGCCCCGGCGGCGGCTGCATTGATTGCCTGGTCGCGCCGGAAGCAGCCACCCTTCGTCGTGAGCGCGATGGCACCGTCCGGAATCCTGGCGAAGTCGGCCGGATCGCATCCGCTGCCGCTGAGCACGGCGACCCGGCCGGTCACGTCGCCGCCGGGCGAGTAGATCAGGGCGTGGAGCTCGTCCGCTCCCTCGACGACGGTGCCGTCCACCTCGAGGCGTGTGCCGGGCAGCTCGGTGAAGCCGATGAACGGGACCTCGGGCAGGGTGACCGCGAAGCCGATGTCCTCCAGCTCCGCCGCGACCTGGTCGACCGAGGCGTCGTACCCGGGCGTCCCGGCGGCCCGGATGCCGCCATTCGCATCGGCCACTGCCTGGAGCGCAGCCAGGTCCGCATACAGGCGGTCGACGTCAGCGACGAACTCGAGGTCCGGGCTGGCCGCCGGCGATCGGCTGGTGGCCGGCGACGGGCTGAGCGTGGGGCTCGCACACGCAGCGAGCACGGTGACCAGGACACCGGAGATCAAGGGACGGCGGAGATCCATCGACAGGCGTACGCCCGCGAGCTGACCGAGGTTCAGCCGAGGCCGTCGCGACGCACGGGATAATGGTGTCGGCGTACTGAGTGACCGGTCCGGAGCGAAAGGCAAGAGCGGGATGAATCAGCGCAGGGGCGAGACCTCCATTCGGTTCGAGGCCACGCTGTCCACAATCGAGAGATCGACTGTGCTCCGATTGCCTGAGGCGGCGAGCACGAACCTGCCCTCGCGCGGGCAGGTCGCCGTCCACGGAACGATCGATGGCGTCGAGTTCCAGACGGTTCTCGAACCCGACGGCATGGGAGGCCACTGGATGAGGGTCGCTTCCACGCTGCAACAGGAAGCGGGCATCGGCGTGGGTGACAGTGCAACGCTCGACATCCTGGCCACCAAGGATTGGCCGGAGCCGATCGTGCCTCCGGATCTCGCGGCAGCTCTCGCAGCTGCCCCGCGGAAGATCCAGGAGCTGTGGAACGAAATCACGCCCATGGCGCGTTGGGAGTGGGTACGTTGGGTGAACGCCACGAACAACGCCGACACGCGCGAACGACGGGTCGAGGTGAGCATCTCGAAGATGACCGGTGGGAAGAGACGGCCGTGCTGTTTCAACCTCGCCGCCTGCACGGACCCGAACCTCTCGAGGAGCGGCAGGCTCATCTGGCCCGAGAATGACAGCCGCTGATCCCGGCACGTGAACCGACGACCGGGACTGAGCTGATGACCGAGCACGCGGTGGTGATCGCCGGAGGAGGTCCGACTGGCCTCATGCTGGCGGGCGAGCTGGCGTTGGCCCGTGTGGACGTTGCCATTATCGAGCGGCGCCCCAACCAGGACCTTCCCGGCTCGCGGGCTGGCGGCCTGCAATCACGCACCATCGAGGTCCTCGATCAGCGTGGAATCGCCGATCGGTTCCTCTCGGAGGGACAGGTGGCCCAGGTGGCAGGGTTCGCCAGCGTCCGCCTGGACATCATCGACTTCCCCACCCGCCACCCGTACGGGCTCGGCCTGTGGCAGAACCACATCGAGCGCATCCTGGCCGGCTGGGTCCGCGAGCTGGCGGTGCCGATTTATTACGGCACCGAGGTCACCGGCTTCGCGAAAGACGACACGGGCGTCGACGTGCAGCTGTCCGACGGCCAACGCTTGAGGGCGGCGTACCTCATCGGGTGCGACGGTGGACGAAGTTTGATCCGCAAGCTGGCCGGCATCGAGTTCCCCGGCTGGGATCCCACGACGAGCAGCCTAATCGGCGAGGTTGAGATGGCGGAGGAGCCGGAAACGGGCATCCGCCGGACGCCATCGGGCACGTATGCCATCGGCAAGGTGGAGTACGAGATCCAGGACGGCCAGGTCAGTTACGGAAAAGGCGGCAAGGTGGGGGTCATGCTGACCGAACCAACCGTCGGAGCCGCGAGCGAGCCGACCCTGCGCGATCTGAGCGAGCGCCTCATCGCCGTCTACGGCACCGATTACGGGATCCACAGCCCCACCTTCATCTCCCGGTTCACCGACATGACCCGTCAGGCCGCGTCCTACCGCGAGGGAAGGATCCTGCTGGCCGGCGACGCGGCGCACGTGCATTCCCCGGTTGGCGGCCAGGGCCTCAACATCGGCGTGCAGGACGCCGTGAACCTGGGCTGGAAGCTGGCGCTCGTCGTCCACGGGAAAGCGCCGGAAAGCCTGCTGGACACCTACCATGCCGAGCGCCATCCGGTGGCTGCCCGCGTGCTGCGCACCACCATGGCGCAGGTCGCGCTCATGCGCGTCGACGATCGCATCGAGGCGCTGCGCGAGGCCGTGGCTGAGCTGCTGGGCATGGACGAGCCGCGCAAGCACTTCGGCGCGATGATGTCCGGCCTGGACGTCCACTACGACCTGGGCGAGGGCCACCCGCTGCTCGGACGCCGCATGCCGGATCTCGACCTTGTCACCGCCGACGGCCCGCTGCGGGTCTTCACGCTGCTGCACGACGCCAAGCCGGTGCTGCTCAACCTCGGCGAGGCCGGCAGCTTCGCCATCAAGCCCTGGGGCGATCGGGTTCAGCTGGTCGATGCCACCTACGATGGTACGTTGGAGCTTCCGGCGATCGGACCGGTCGATGCTCCCCGCGCCGTGCTGATTCGGCCGGACGGATACGTGGCGTGGGTGGGTGACAAGGCCCGAGTCGGGCTCGATGACGCGCTGACCACCTGGTTCGGACCGCCGACGGCGGGCTAGCGCAAGGTGCATGTCTCCCCCTCAACCGACGGCGAGGCGTCATGCTCGTCCCCAACGGATTCGCAGAGAGGAACTGCACATGCACGCCAAGTCCAGCAGCGCGGGCGGCGCGAAGTCCAAGGGATTCTCGGACGAGGAGAAGGGCGCCATGAGGGAGCGCGCCCGTGAGGTGAAGGCGGAGGCGCGCGCCAGCAAGGACAAGGAAGGTGGGGAAAAGGACGCGCTGGCGAAGATCGCCGAGATGACGAAGGCCGATCGCGCCATGGCGGAGCGGATCCATGCGATCGTCAAGGCCAGCGCACCGGGGCTCTCGGCGAAGACCTGGTACGGCATGCCCGCGTATGCCAAGGACGGCAAGATCGTCTGCTTCTTCCAGCCAGCGGACAAGTTCAAGTCGCGATATGCCACGCTCGGCTTCAACGACGACGCGAAGCTCGACGATGGCGCCATGTGGCCGGTCGCCTACGCCCTGACGAAGCTGAGCGCCGCCGACGAGAAACGGATCGGTGCGCTCATAAAGAAGGCGGTGAGCTGAAGCCTGATCACGTGGGCGCCGGCCCTTAGAGCTTTCCCTCCGCCCAGGGCATCAGGGGTGGCCGCGCGAGTCCCGCGGTGATGCTGATCGGCCGGCCGCCGTCGGCGATGGACGCCGCGGCGGCCTCGAGGATCTCCACGACGTGCGCTGCCTGCTCCCCGCTGGCGCGATGCGGTCGTCCCTCCGCGATCGCGTCGGCCATTTCCGCGACGCCACGAGCCCAGGCGATGCCGTGGAACGGCTCCCGAACCAGGGGCACTGGCTCGTAGTCCTCTCCGTAGCGACCGACCTCCACGCTGGCGTCGAAGTGGTCGAAGCTGGCGAGCGCGAGGGACGCGTCGTCGCCGTGGAATTCGACGCTGCCGGTCTGCTTGGCCGGGCGCCCGACGTAGAAGCTGCAGGTGAGCCGCATCACCGCGCCCGTCTCGAGCTCGATGGCGGCCAAGATCAGATCCGGACTCCCGATCCGGAACGGCTCCCCGCCCACCGTCATCCGCTCCGGCTTGAGCTTCCAGCCCCAGGCGCGGACCGATCGGGCCGGCCCCAGCATCGAGGTCACGAGCGTCAACGGGTAGACCCCCACGTCGACCATGACGCCGACGTCGAAGAATGGAGCGGGAGCCGGATGCCACGTCTCGATCCGGCCCCAGTTCACCTCGGCATAGATGGCTCGGACGGGGCCAAGGCGGCCATCCCGGACCAGCGCCGCGGCCGTCTGCTGCGCCTCGCCAAGAAAGGTCGACGGCGAGCAGCCGAGGCGCAGCCCGCGCGACGCCGCGAGCGCGACCAGCTCCCGTGCTTCGCTCGATCGGAGCGCCATCGGCTTCTCGCTGTACACGTGGCGGCCAGCCTCGAGGGCGCGCTTCGTCACCTCGTAGTGGGCATGGTGGACGGTCAGGTTGAGGACGATGTCGACCGACGGGTCGGCAAGCAGGTCATCGACCGAGTCGTGGATCGGGCAGCCGTGCTCCGCGCCGAACGCCGCTGCCTTGGCGCCGTCAAGGTCGGTCGCGGCCGCAAGCCGGATCTGCGGATGGGTGAGGATGTCCCGGGCATAGGCACCCGCGATGTTGCCGGTTCCGATCATTCCCAGTCCGAGAGGCGTCACGGTTGGAGAGGCTACGACAGTCGGATGCCCTATCGTGGCGCGATGCGACACGACCAGATCGCGCTCCAGCTGTACACCGTTCGCCGGCTTGCCGCTGACGACCTGGCCGGAACCCTTGCAGCGGTCGCCGATGCCGGCTACCGCGCGGTTGAGCTGGCCGGGCTGCCGGAGACCCCGCCGAATGAGCTTGCACGCCTGCTGGACGGGGCGGGGCTTCGGGTCGTCGCCGCCCACGAGGGGATCGAACGCCTGCGCGACGGATTCGCCGATGTGGCCGACCGGCTGACGGAGGTCGGTTGTCCGCGGGTGATCGTGCCCTGGATGCCGGAGGAGGACCGCCGCACCACGGACGACGTGCGCCGCTTCGCGGCCGAGCTCGGGGGCTTCGCCGAGAGGCTCGCGGAGCGCGGGATGCAGCTCGGCTATCACAATCACGCGTTCGAATTCGAGCCCCTCGACGGCACCACCGTTTGGGACGTCCTGCTTGCCGAGCTCGCGCCCGAGCTCGAGCTCGAGCTGGACGTCTACTGGGCTGCGGTCGGCGGTCGGGACCCTGTCGCGGAGATCCGGGCGAACCCCGATCGTGTCCGGCTGCTGCACATGAAGGACATGGCATCCGGTGCCGAGCCGCACGATGCGCCGGCCGGGCAGCGGCGTCCTGCCGTTCCCGGCCATCGTCGAGGCTGCCCGGTCAGCGGGCGTCGACTGGTTCGTCGTCGAGCAGGACGAGCCGGCTGACGCGCTCGAGGACGTCGCGCGGGCCTTCCAGTACCTGGGTGGCCTCGCTCGATAGACGGCGTCAGGCTCGACCGATGGCCGCCTCGTCCTCGCGCCGCCGCCCGGCCAGGCGGATGAGATCCTCGTGGAGCTCGAACCAGACGCTGTGGTAGCTGTCGACGCGGGGAGACGCGACATAGCGCTGGTCCCCCGCCCGAGCGCGCTCGAGCGCCCGCCGCAGCCGGAGTCGATAGGCCGCATAGCGTCGCAGGGCCGTCGCCAGTGGCTCGAGCCAGGAGCCCGCCTCGGCGTCGAGGTTGGCCAGGTCGTCCAGCACCCCGGCGTCGTAGGCCGCGTCCGCGTGGTCGTTCAGCGTCTGCTCGGTGCCGACGCCCCGGACCTGCCAGGCAGTGACGATCGCCTTCGTCCGACCGTCCAGCGCATGGAATGCCTCGAGGAGCTCCGCGACGCGCTCTTCGCCGAGCCCGCCACGGTCGTTGGTCACGAGCTCCAGCGCCCGCAGCCTGCCGGCCGAGGATGGTCGAATGGCATCTCCGTTCAGCTCGACGGCCCCGCCGGCCACGAGGCGCTCGACGCCGCGCGCCGACGTCGCTCGGATCCGCCGCCACGCTCTCCGCAAGCTGCTCGGGCGTCACGGAACCCCTGACGAGGAGCGCGACGATGAGGTCGTCCTCGGTGGGCGGTGCCAGATCCGATCCCTCGGCGCGATCGCTCTCCCGCTCCCTCGACGTTCTTCCGCCGAGACCGCGTCGGCGACGACCAGGTCGATGCCGAGCTCCGCGGCCCACGCGAGCAGCCGGTCCGCCTCCGGCGTGGCCCGCCACGATCCCTGGAGGGCTCCGGGGAAGATCTCGCCGCTGCTCCCATCGATCGAGATCTCGTCACCGACGGCGAACGAGCGCCCGCCGATCTCGACCGTCGTCTCGCCCGGCCGCACGGCGGACGCGCCGACGACCGCCGGAATGCCCCAGCCGCGCGCGACGACGGCCGCGTGGCTGGCCAGCCCACCTCGGGCGGTGAGCACGCCGGCCGAGCGGGCCATGCCGCGAACGTCCTCGGGTGAGGTCTCACTTCGCACCAGGATGACGGCAGTGCCTGAGTCGGCCGCTGCCTCGGCGGCGTCGGAGCTGGTCACGATGGCGCCCGTCGCCACGCCCGGCGACGCCGGCAGGCCACTGGCAATCGGCTGGCGGTCCCCCGCCGTCGCGAACGAAGATGCGAGGAGGCTCGCGCGAGGTGGTGCGCCACGCGTTGGATGGCATCGGCTCGTGTGAGCGGAAAGGTCGCGTCCTCGGCCATGTCGATCGCCATGCGCAGCGCCGCCACCGGGCTTCGCTTCCCGACCCGCACCTGGAGCAGCCAGAGGCGCCCGCTCTCGATGGTGAACTCGATGTCGCACAGATCGGCGTAGTGGCGCTCCAGCAGGTCCGCGTGACGCCGCAGCTCGTCGGCCACCGCGGGCAGGCGCTCGTCGAGGACGGCCAGCTCCTGCGGTCTGCGTGAGTTCCCGCGACAACATCCTCGCCCTGCGCGTTGAACATGATGTCGCCGAAGGGGGTCTGCTCGCCGGTGGACGGGTTGCGGGTGAACATGACGCCGGTCCCGGAGTCCTCGCCGCGGTTCCCGAAGACCATCGCCTGGACGGTGACCGCCGTCCCAAGGTCGTCGGAGATGCCCTCGCGCCGGCGGTACGCCCGGGCACGATCACCGGTCCATGATCGGAACACCGCTTCGATCGCGGACCGCAGCTGCAGCCACGGATCCTCGGGAACCGAGTCGACGCCGATGACGGATCGGTAGCTCTCGCGAAATCGGTCCAGGCAGTCGGCCGCGAACGCGGGGGCGCCGGTCGCGATCGCAAGCCCCTCGCTCGTCGCCGAGGTGAGGCCGAGGTTGAGGACGGTGTCCATCATGCCGGGCATCGACGCCGGGGCGCCGGAACGGACGCTCACCAGCAGCGGATCGCGAGGATCGCCGAACTCGCCGACCCACCAGCTGGCCGAGACGCGCGACATGCGCGCGCAGCTCCTCGTCGAGGCCGGCCGGCCACTCCCCTGCCAGGTATGCCCGACAGGCCTCGGTCGTGATCGTGAAGCCCGGCGGCACCGGCAACGCCGAGCTCGTTGGCCATCACGACCAGGTTCGCTCCCTTGCCGCCGAGCAGAAGAGTCCGCTCCTCGGCGGATCCGGACGGCGGCGCGTCGAAGTCGTAGACGAAGCGATCGGTCATGCCGGGGTGGATTATCATCGATGATCGATGGAATCGAGCGGGGGCATCGGCCCCGCCACGGAGGTCGCGGCGATGGCGGTCGAACCGGACGATCAGGTGCTGGGCCAGTTCCTCGGGAGCGACGAGTTCCCCGTCGAATGGAGCTCCGAGCTCGAGCAGCGTCTCTTCTGGGTCTTCGACGATCTCCACTGCCCGCACCCCCTGAGCCCGATGTTCTACGACATCGGCGGCTGGTGGCTGACCTGCGACCACATGTTCCGACGCTTCGGGACGCCATTCGCCTGCGACTGGGTGACGAAGAACGTCAACGGCTACCTCTTCACCGCGGCCGTGCCCGCCGAGCCGGGCTGGCCCGTCGACGCGATGGAGTACGGCGCCCGCTACGGCGCCCGCGTTCCGCTCGATCCGGCCTACGCCGACAAGATCGGCCCCTACCTCGACGCCGTGCTGCCGACCTACGGCCAGCACTTCGCCGACTGGTGGCGCGGCCGGCTGGTGCCGGAGATGGAGCGCAACTTCTCGTTCCTCGAGGAGATGCTCGACCGCCGGGACGAGCTGTCGCTGGCGGAGCTCGCCGTCCTGCTCGAGGACGCGATCGACATCCACGATCGGCACTGGAAGATCCACTGGATGCTGAACTTCGCGCAGCTGTCGGCCACGCTGAAGCTTCGCGCGGTGATGGAGAAGACGCATGGCGCGGTCGACGAGGCGCTGCTCGGCCGGCTGCAGAACTCGGCCAACGATCGCAACTGGGACTCGATCAGGGCGCTCTGGGAGATGAAGGAGGAGGCAAAGGCCGATCCGGACCTGCGCGAGGCCTTCGGCCACGAGACGGCCGGCGAGATCCTGGCGGCCCTCGGGCGGTCCGAGCCGCGGAGCGCGTTTCGTGTCGGAGCGGGTGAAGCCATACCAGAAGGAATTCGGCTGGCACGCCGTCTGGAGCCACGAGTTCGTCTTCCCGACCCTGTACGAGCGGATCGAGCCGGTCGATCGAGCTCATTCGTGGATACCTCGAGACCGATTACGACTACCCCGCGACCATGGGCGCACTGAAGGCCGATATCGACGCCGCCTCGCGGGAGATCCTCGAGGGACTCGAGGGCGATGCGCTGGAGGAGATGCGCGCGGCGAACGAGGTCAACCTGCGCATGGCGCCGCTCACGCCCGACCACCACTTCTACATCGACCAGGGTGCCAACGCGCACGTCAGGTTGGTGCTGATCGCGATCGGCAAGAAGCTCGTCGACCTGGGCGCGATCGATGCGCCCGACGACGTGATCTTCCTGCGCTACCAGGAGCTGCGCTTCCTGATCGGTGACCTCGATGCGATCGACGCCCGGGCCATCGTCGCGCGGCGCGAGCCGAGCGCGAGGACGCCTACCGATATCCGCCCACCGGCCTGGATCGGGACGGCAACCGAGCGCCAGCTGGCGTTCCCGTACCTGACGAACTGGGGCTTCCCGGAGAAGTTCCATCGCAAGCAGGGCGAGACCGCCGGCCAGGTGACGGGGATCGGCGGTTCGCCCGGCGTGGTCGAGGGCATCGCGCGCGTCGTCCTGCGCGAGGATGAGTTCGACGAGGTTCGTGCCGGTGACATCCTCGTCTGCCACATGACGAACCCCGCCTGGGTGGTGCTCTTCACGAAGATCGCCGGGCTCGTGACGAACGCCGGCGGCCTGACCGCTCATCCAGCGGTGCTGAGCCGCGAATTCGGCATCCCGGCGGTGGTGGGGACGCAGGACGGGACGGGGCGGATCACGCACCGGGGACCGAATCCGCGTCGACGGCACCGCGGGCACGGTCGACATCCTCGAGGTCGCCGCGCAACCCCGCAACGATCTCTTCACCGTGCCGGGCGGCTGACATGGCCTACGTGGTCGCCGCGACGTGGCGGGCGCGGCCGGGCGAGGAGGACGAAATCGTCCGCATCCTCGAGACGCTGGCGCCGCTGGTTCGCGCCGAGCCGGCATGCCGCACCTACGAGGCGCACCGGGCCGTCGAGGATCCGCGCGAATTTTTCATCTACGAGCAGTACGACGATGAGGCCGGCTTCGAGTCGCACCTCGCCACGGACGCCTTCAAGCGGCACGTGCTCGATGACGCCGTGCCGCGTCTCGAGCACCGGTCTCGCGCGTTCTACGTCACCATGGATTGACCATGGACGAGACCGACGGGCCGATCGGTACGCTGCCCCGGAGCGTGCTCAGTCACAGGTGAAGGACCGCATGCTCCAGTGGATCCTCGAGGGAGAGCTCCGGCCCGGGGCGCGCATCATCGAGACCCGCGTCGCCCGCCGGCTCGGGACGAGCCAGGCTCCGGTTCGCGAAGCGCTGCGGGACCTCGCGACGCTCGGGCTGGTCGAGATGGAGCCCTACCGAGGCGCCCGGGTTCGTCAGCCGGCGGCGGACGAGCTGGTCGAGGCGATGGAGGTGCGCGGCGAGCTCGAGGCGATCGCGGCGCGAGACGCGGTCGGCCGAGTGGATGGCGCGACACTGAGCCGCATGCGGCGCCTGCTCGAGGAGATGCGCGCCAGCGCGGCCCGCGGCGACGCCCACGCACAGGCGATTCAGAACTCCGAGTTCCACACCTGCATCGTCGAGGCGTCGGGAAACAGGACCCTCCAGCGCCTGTGGGCGATGCTCGAGCCCTTCGCCCGCTCGTACGTCACGGCCTCGGTCCCCGGGGCCGACCTGCGATGGCTGGCCGAGCGACACGTCGCGATCCTGGTTGCGCTGGAGTCCGGCGACCGTGAGTCTGCCGCCGATGCGATGCGCGTCCACGCGCGGGAGGCGGAGGCGCAGGTGCTCACCCGCGGCAACCGATCAACCCGCAGGGCGTCCGGGGCGGCGGGGTGATTGCGCGCGGCTCCCGGGTGCTCCGTCCCCGCGCGGATTGACGATCGCATGTTTGCCTACGCCCGACCCGAGAGCCTGGCTGAGACGTACGCGCTGCTCGGCGCCGAGCCCGGGGCGCGCCTGCTGGCCGGCGGCACGGACCTCCTCGTCGGCGTACGGAAGGGGACGGTGGTCCCACCGCTGGTCATCGACGTCAAACGCGTTGCCGAGCTCCAGGGCGGGATCGTCGAGCGCGACGGCACCCTTCGGATCGGCGCCGGCACCGTCCTCACCGACGTGATCGCCGACCGACGGGTGCAGGAGGCGTATCCGGCGCTCGTCGAAGCGGCCCGCGTGGTCGGATCGATCCAGATCCGGAATCGCGCCACGCTCGCCGGCAACCTCTGCAACGCGTCACCCGCGGCCGACACCGTGCCGCCACTCCTCGTCGCGGGCGCACAGCTCGAGCTGGCGAGCCCAGCCGGCCACCGGCGCGTGCCACTCGCGGAGTTCCTCATCGGACCGGGACGGACCGTGCTCGAGCCGGCCGAGCTGGTCACCGCCATCGAGCTGCCGCTGGCAGCCGAAGCGGTCGGCTCGGCCTTTCAGCGGATGACACGCCGGCGAGGAGTCGACCTGGCGACGGTGAACCTCGCCTGCGCGGTGACGTCCGAGGGGGTGACGCGCTTCGCCTTCGGCGCGGTCGGACCACGCGCATTCCTCGCCGAGGACGAGTCCGGCACCCTGGCCGATCGGCGCGGCCGACACGGCCGCGCGAGGACGCGATCATCCGGCGCATGACCGCGGCGGCGACCCCGATCTCGAACGTGCGGGCGAGCCGCGAGTATCGCGAGGCGATGCTCGTCGTCCTCAGCCGGCGGGCGCTGCGAACCGCGCGCCAGCGCCTCGCCGAGGCACGTCGTGGCCGCTGACGCGATGGAGATCACGCTGGTCGTGAACGGGCGAGCCCAGGCGCTCGACGTTGCCGTGACATCACACCCTGCTCGACGTTCTCCGTGACGACCTCGGGCTGACCGGCTCGAAGGAGTGCTGCGCCGAAGGAGAGTGCGGAGCGTGCACCGTGCTGGTCGACGGCCAGGCGATCAACGCGTGCCTCGCGCTTGCGGTCGAGATGGACGGGCGGTCCCTCACCACGATCGAGGGGCTGGGCTCAGACGGAGGGCTGAGCCGCCTCCAGGATGCGTTTCTTGCCGGCGGCGGGGTGCAGTGCGGATTCTGCATCCCGGGAATGGTCATGTCCGCCGAGGCGCTGCTCTCACGCCAGGCTCGCGTCAGCGCGGCTGACATTCGCGAGGGCCTGTCCGGCAACCTGTGCCGTTGCGGCGGATACAACCAGATCTGTGAGGCCGTGGCCGTCGCCGCCGCCGATCGCCCGACGAGGGTCGCGGACTGATGTCGTTCGAAGGAGGATCGACGATCGGGACGTCCGCGCAGCGCGTCGGAGGAGTCCCGCGGGTCACCGGAGCACAGCAATACGTTGCCGACCTGCGCCGTCGACGACGCGCTCCACGTGAAGCTCGTCCATCTCGACTGTGCCCGCGCTCGCATCGGCACAGTCGACACGACCCAGGCCATGCGCGTGCCCGGAGTGCGGGCCATCGTCACCGCGGCCGATCTGCCGCAGCCGGTTGCCCGCTTCGGGCCTGGCTATCCCGATCGACCCCTGCTCGCCAGCGGCGAGACCAAGTACCACGGGGAGCCGGTGGCTGCCGTGCTGGCCGAGACACTCGACGCCGCGAGGGAGGCCGCCAGGCTCGTCCGGGTCGAGCACGAGGAGCTGCCGGCGGTGCTCACGATCGCGGCGGCCCGCGACGGTCAGTCGCCCCTCGTCCGCGAGCCGGAGCTGCGTCCCGCGGACGATCCGTTCCGTGACACGAACACCCTGACCGAGTGGCGGTTCGGCTGGGGTGACGTGGCGGCCGCTCACGCCGATCACGTCATCGAGCAGCGGTACACCGCCGCATCCACCACGCACTTCGCGATCGAGCCTCACGGCTTCATGGCAGCGCCGGACCGCGGCGGCATCGCGATCTGGAGCTCGATCCAGCATCCGTACGTGCTGCAGCGGCTCATCGCGGACACCGTCGACCTGCCCCTCTCGCGCGTCCGGGTCTTCGCGCCGGATCCCGGCGGCGGGTTCGGCGGCAAGCAGCACGCCAAGTACGAGCCGCTGCTCGCCGTCCTGGCGCTTCGCACCGGCCGACCGGTGCGCCTCGTGCTGACCCTCGAGGAGACGTTCCAGGCCGTCCGCTCCCCGACCTTCGAGATCGCGATCCGCAGTGGATTCATGAACGACGGGGCGATCGCCTTCCAGGACATCGAGATCGACGGAATGCTCGGCGCATACGCCGATATCGGCCATCGGGTCGTCTCGAAGAGCAGCTACCTGGCCTGCGGGCCATACCGGGTGCCCGACGCGCGCATCCACGTCCGCGCCCTGCTCTCCAATACGCCGCCGGCCACGGCGCTGCGCGGCTTCGGCGCGCCGCAGATGGCGTGGGCATTCGAATCCCAGATGGACGAGGCGGCCCGACGGCTGGGCATCGACCGGCTCGAGATTCGGCTCCGAAACCTGGCTCGCCGGGGCGAGGAGATCGTCCGCGGCGCGGGTGATACGCCGGCCGACGGCAACTGGGAGGAGTCCGTGCGCCGGGCGGCCGACTGGATCGGCTGGGGCGACCCGCTGCCCGAGGGGCGCGGGCGCGGGATCGCGGTCGGCATCAAGTCGTCGGCGACCACCGGCGCGTCCTACGCGATCGTCCGCCTCCTGCACGACGGGAGCGCGACGGTCCTGGCCGGCACCTCGGACATGGGACAGGGAGCGCGGACGGTCCTTGCGCAGATCGCCGGGCACGAGCTCGGGATCCCGATCGAGCAGGTCGCGATCGTGATGGGCGACACGTCGGCCGCGCCGTACGACATGCAGACCTCCGCCAGCCGCTCGACCGTCTTCATGGGGACCGCGGTGCTCAACGCGTGCCACGACATCAACGCAGAAGCTGCGGGCGTTGGCCGGCGAGACCTACGGCCTGGCGGAGGACGCCATCACGGTCGCCGAGGGAACGGTCCACCTGCCGGATCGCACGGTGACCGTGGTCGAGCTCATGGCCGATGCCTTCGGACCGATGCTCGGCGAGGTGATCGGCACCGGATCGCGCAGGGGCGATCACGTGCCCGATCATCCCCTGGGCGGCCATGCCGCCTTCTACGAGTTCAGCTGCACCGCATCCGAGGTGTCCGTCGATCGCGAGACGGGCGAGGTGGAGCTCCTCCGCCACGTCACCGTCTCGGACGTGGGCAAGGCCCTCAACCCCGCGCACGTCGCGATGCAGGACGAGGGCGCCGCGGTCATGGGGCTCGGCCAGACGCTGATGGAGCAGCTGATCTTCGACGAGGCGACCGGTCGCATCCTGAACCTCGGCGCGCTCGACTACCGGATCCCGACCACGAAGGACGTGCCGCTCGAGATGGCCTCGCTCACCGTCGAGAACGAGGACGGCCCGGGCCCGTACGGGGCCAAGGGAACCGGCGAGAGCGGGCTGCTCTCAACCGCGCCGGCTGTCGCGTCGGCGGTCACGGACGCCGTCGGCGTGGTCATGCGCGACCTCCCGCTCACTCCCGAACGGATCTGGCGTGCCCTGCAGGAGCTGGACGGCTAGGGTCGTCCTCGGGCGCGGGAAGGGGGGTCTCGATCGGCCGGCGTGCGTCGAACCGCAGGTAGCGTCGTGTAGCCGGCATCGCGCGCCGCCCGCACGACCGTGTCGTGGCCCCAGCCCGCGTCCTCTGCCACGTGTGCATCGCTGGCCAGGATGATCGGGACTCCCGCGGCTCGGAAGCGCTCGAGGAACGCAGCGGCCGGGAACAGCTCGGCCACGTGGTGGCGCAGGCCGGCGCTCGAGACCTCCACCGCCGTCCCGCTGCGAACGGCCGCCGCAACGACCGGCGTCGTAAAGGTCGGCCGCTCCCCCGTCAGGGCGCAGGCCGGCTCGCTTGATCACGTCCGCATGAGCGAGAACGTCGACCATGCCCGATGCCGCCAGGCTCGCCTCGAGCGCGAAGTACTGCTCGAACGCGCGCCGCACGCCGCGACGGGCGAACTCCGCGGCCGCGCTGTCGCGCATGAAGTTCCACGCGCCGATCCAGTGGACCGACCCCACCAGGTAGTCGAACGGGATGCCGGCCAGGAGGTCGAGGACGGCCGCCTCCGTGCCGGGCACGAAGTCGACCTCGAGGCCGAGCTTGACCGGCAGGCCGCGCGACTTCGCGTCGAGGACCACGTCCACGTACCTGGCAAGCGACAGGTTCCGCTCGGATGCGACCCAGGCCGCCATCTCTCCGACGAGCGTCGGATCGGCATCGCGCTCCCACCAGCGGCCGAGCACGGGGCCGGCCTCGACGCATCGGTACAGGTGCTCGGTGAATCCGATCTCGGTCACGCCGCGCGCGAGCGCGGCCTCGACATAGCGGTCGATGTGACCCGGCGGGTAGGTCCCCATCGGCGGCGCGTCCGGCCTCGGCCGATGCGGGTGGAGGTGGAGGTGGTAGTCGCTCATTGGACGCCGCGGCGTCGGGCGCCGCGGACCGGCGTCATGTGAATGGAGCGCTCAGCTGGTCCCACAGGGCTCCGGCGTTGTGGTTCTGGATGTAGTCCATCATGTATTCCTGCCCGATGTCGACCGGGTAACGATCGGCGAAGTTGACGCGCTGGATCGTCTCCTCTCGGGACCATCCCTTCGCAACCGCCGATGCGACCGCGGATCTCCACTCAAGCAGCACCGCCTTCTGGGTGGCGAGGTAGCCGGTCGTGGTGATCGGCCCATGACCGGGGATGACGTGATCGACGTCGAGCGCCGCGATCCGATCGAGCGCCACCAGCCACCCATCGATATCGGAGGTCATCAGCCACGTCTGGACCTCGGAGAAGACGGTGTCGCCGGTGAAGACGACGCGCTCCTCGGGGACATGGACGGCGAGCTGGCCGGGAGTGTGCCCGGGCGTGTGGAGGAGGTGGAAGGTGTGGTCGCCGACGCGGAGCGTGAGGTCGCCGGTGAAGACCAGCTGCCCCTTGTTCGGATCGGCCTCGTAGACGTCGCGCTCCGGGAAGATTGCGGCGCCATCGGGGTCGTCGGTCGGGATCGCCTCGGCGGCGTACGCGAACGGATCGAGGATGGGGCCGACCACCATGAAGTTGTCGAACACGCCCTGGTGGTGGACGACGCGGCCGGTGCCCTTGAAGTAGTAGTTGCCGAAGATGTGATCGACGTGGTGCTCGGTGTTCACGATGTAACGGATCGGGCCGTGCGAGGAGGCCTCGTCGCGCATCGCCACCGCCCTCGTCGGCAGCTGTGGCGTGTCGATGACCACGACGCCGTCGGCCGTCGTGACGTAGCTCGGGTTGCAGCCCCGGATGCCGGTGTCGGTGCGCACGTTGGCGGTGACCTGCTCCATCGCTACTGCGTCGCCGTCAGGCCGCCATCGAGGGTCAGGATCTGCCCGGTGACGAACGCCGACGCGTCAGAGCAGAAGAAGAGCACGGCACCCACCAGGTCGTCGGTGTCGGCAACCCGCCCGAGCGGAATCCGCGCCAGGAGGCCACGCTTGAAGTCCTCGTCGGCCAGCAGGCTCTCGACCTGCGGCGTCGCGACGAAGGTCGGGGCGATGGCGTTGACGGTGATCCCGTACCGGGCCCACTCGGTCGCCTGCTGCCGGGTGAGCGCATTGATCGCGCCCTTGGCGGCGACGTAGGCCGAGAAGCCCTGGTTGATGCCCAGCTGCCCGCGCACCGACGAGATGTGGAGGACGCGGCCGCCATTGCCTCCGGCGATCATCGCGCGCGCCGCTGCCTGGGTGGGCAGCAGATCGCTGCGCAGGTTGAGGTCCATGATCCGGTCGAACTCGGCCTCGGGGTATTCCTCGGCCGGGTAGAGCGCCGTTCCGGCACCGCCACCGACGGCATTGACGATGATGTCGACGCGCCCGAAGCGGGACATCACGTCGCCGATGGCGCGGTCCGCCTCTTCGCGACGGGTGACATCGGCCGAGACGAGGTGCGCCTCGGAACCGAGGGCCTTGATCTCGTCCTGGAGGTCGGCTGCGTCGCCCGCCGAGCGGCCGAGCACTCCGACGCGCGCTCCAACGGCGGCGAGCGCAAGGGAGAGTCGACGCCCGATGCCGCCGGTCCCGCCCGAAACGACCGCCACGCGGCCGTCCAGCCTGAAGCGGGCGAGCTCGTCCTGGGTCACTTCATCGATTATCGAAGATCCCCGCTTTGAGCGTCAAGCAAGGCGCGGACCCTCCCTAGAATGGCGCGCGTGACCGGTCGAGCAGCTCATCCCGCCTGGATCGAGGTCGACCTCGCCGCCCTCGCCCACAATGCCGCCGTCCTTCGCCGCGCCACCCCGCCGGCGGCGCGGCTGGGCATCCTCGTGAAGGCATACGGCTACGGACACGGTCGCGAGATGGCGGCACGAGCCGCCATCGCGGGCGGCGCCGACCAGCTCATCGTCGCGACGCTCGACGAGGGACTGGCCCTGCGGGCTGCCGGGATCGATGCCCCGATCCTCGTGGTCTACCCGGTCGCGCCCGATGGCGTCCCGGACGCGGTCGAGGCGGGCCTGGAGCTGACCGTCGGCGGAGTCGATGGCGTGGCACCACTCCTCGCGGCCTGGGCCACGTGTCGCGAGCTGCTCCCGAACACAACGCTGCGCATCCACGTGGAGGTCGACTCGGGCATGGGTCGTGGCGGCGTCGCCGCCGAGGACCTCGTCGAGGTGGTCCGTCGCCTCGAGGCAGAGCCCCGCACCTCCCTCGCCGCCGCCTGGTCGCACCTCGCCGACGGTCGCGATCCGGACCGGTCCCGAACCCAGGCGGAACGCTTCGAGTCCGCCCTCGCCGGCCTTGGACGGCGGCCGGCCTGCCGGTCCCGAAGCGGCACCTCGTCGCGACCGAGGGCCTCTTCGCCGAGACGGCCCCGGCCTACGAGATGGTGCGCATCGGGCTCGCGTTCTACGGCGAGATCGGGCTCGACATGGAACCGGCGCCGGCAAAGGCGGAGCTGGCGGCCGAGCTGCGTCCTGCCATGACCGTGAAGGCGCGTGCGGTGCGGCTGGAGTCGATCGCAGCCGGCGCGAGCGTCGGATACGGAGGGGAATGGACCTCCGAACGACCCTCGCGCATCGCCACGCTGCCGATCGGCTACGCCGACGGGTGGCTTCGCTCCTCGTGGCCGGGCGGATCGGTCCTGGTTCGTGGCCGGCGCGCGCCCCTGGTCGGACGGGTCTCGATGGACTCGATCTGCGTCGACGTGACCGACATCGATGGCGTCACTGCCGACGACGAGTTCGTGCTCCTCGGGAGCCAGGGCGATGAGCGGATCTCCCCCGCCGAGATCGCCCGCCATCGCGGCACGATCCCGAACGAGGTGTTCTGCGCGTTCGGCCCTCGCCTTCCCCGCGTCTACCTCGACGAGGGAGCGATCGTCGCCACGTCACGGCAGGACGAACGCGTGGATCGCGCACCGCCGACGAGCGACTGAGGCGCGCTGGCGGGACAATTTCGCCAGAATCTGGACCGGCAGCAAACGTTTACTGTAAGGTCGCAGCCATCGGTGTCTCGCCTCGCGAAAGGGAAGCCGGCCGTGGCCATCGAACCTGCGGATGTCCTCATCGTCGGCGCCGGTGCGTCGGGCGGGGTCGTCGCGAAACGGCTTGCCGAGGCCGGCTTCGGCGTCGTCTGCCTCGAGCAGGGCGACTGGCACGACAAGCTCGACTACCCGGGCATTCACCTCGACTGGGAGCTTGCCGCGCGCAAGCAGTGGGCGACCAGTCCAAACATTCGCGGACTGTCCCAGGACTACCCGGTGGTCGAGGACGACTCGCCGGTCTCGCCGCTCATGTACAACGCGGTCGGCGGCTCGATGCTGATCTTCGCGGGCGCCTGGCCGCGCATGCTGCCCTCGGACTTCCGGGTTCGGTCATTGGACGGGATCGCCGACGACTGGCCCCTCACCTACGACGAGCTGCTGCCCTACTTCCGCCAGACCGATCGCGACTTCGGCGTGTCGGGGCTCGCGGGCGACCCCGCCTATCCGCCCGACGCCGAGGATCCGCCGCTCCCGCCCCTGCCGATCGGCGCCGCGGGCCTCAGGGTGGCCCGTGCCCACACGCGCCTTGGCTGGCACTGGTGGCCCGAGTTCAACTCGATCCTGTCGGCGCCGTACGACGGCCGCCGGCCCTGCGTCCAGCGGAGCACCTGCCAGTCGGGCTGCAACGAAGGAGCCAAGGCATCGACCGACCTGACCCACTGGCCGAAGGCGATCGCCAAGGGTGCCCGACTCGTGACCGGCGCCCGCGTGCGGCGCATCGAGACCAACGACCGTGGTCTGGCGACGGGCGCCACGTGGATCGACCGCGACGGCAACGAGCACTTCGAGCCTGCCCGCGTGGTGGTTCTCGCCGCCAACGCCATCGGTACGGCGCGGCTGCTCCTGCTCTCCGCGGACTCGCGGCACCCCGACGGCCTGGCCAACTCCTCCGGGCTCGTCGGCAGGCGGCTCATGATGCATCCGTTCGCCAACGTCGCCGGCCTCTTCGACGAGCCCCTCATGAGCTGGCAGGGACAGTTCGGCGACCTGATCGAGTCGCTCGAGTTCTACGAGACCGATGAGCGCCGCGGATTCGTGCGTGGCGCTCGCTGGGGCCTCGCCCCGACCGGCGGCCCGATGAACACCGCCCTGCCGAGCCGCGCCGGCACCCAGGTCTGGGGCCCGGACCACCACCTCCACGTCCGATCGCACCTCGGCCACGGGGCGAACTGGGGCCTGTTCGCCGAGGACCTGCCCGACGAGGCCAACCACATCACCCTGTCCGGCACGGTGACGGACTCGAGCGGGATCGCGGCACCGGAGGTCCACTACTCGATGGGCGAGAACGCGCGCAAGATGCTCGACTTCCATATCGAGCGTGCGACCGAGTCGCTGCTCGAGGCCGGCGCCCACACGATCGAGGTCGATCGGCTCATGCGCTACTCCGGCTGGCACCTGCTCGGCACGGCGCGGATGGGCGACGATCCCGAGACCTCGGTGCTCGATCGCTGGAACCGGACGCACGACGTGCCGAACCTCTACGTCGTCGACGGCAGCTGCTTCGTCACCTCCAGCGGCGTCAACCCGACCTCCACCATCGTCGCCCTGGCGCTGCGCGCCGCGGAGCACATGGTCGAGACGCGCTTCCAGCAGCAGGTGCCGGCGTGAGCGGGAGCGAGACGGGGGCGCCGACCGATCTGACCGGCGGTATGCCGGCGACCGAGACCCAGGCCCCAGGCAGGGGGCCACTCGAGTGGGGACCCGCTGGCGGCACTCGACGCCGGGGCGCGCGCCACCTTCACCGCCATCGCCGACCTCCTCATCCCCGGAGCGCACGGCATGCCATCGGCCGCCGACGTCGTCGGCGACGACCGACTGCGCTTCGTGCTGCAGTCACGGCCCGATCTCGTCGAGCCGCTGACGGCCGCGCTCAGGCCCTCGCTTGGCGAGGATCCGCAGGTTCGCCTCGATCAGCTCGCAAGCGAAGAGCCGATGAACCTGGCCGCGCTGCAGCTCGTCCTCGTCGGCGGCTACTACACCGACAAGCGCGTGCGCGAGCTGATCGGATACCCCGGCCAGGTCGCGATCGACGTCAGGGCATGGGATGTGCCGGCCTACCTCGAGGAGGGCCTGATCGATGCCGTGCTGGCGCGCGGGGCGGTGTGGCGGGATCCGCAGACCGGAGCGCGCGCGGTCCTCGACGCCGGACCGCAGACCTACGCAGAACGGTACTGGCCGACGGAGCGCCGGCCGGAAGGAGGACACGATGGCCGCGACGGCTCCTGAATCTCGTACCCCGGACAGCGAGGCGCCCGGCTGGCTGGACGCGTTCCTTGCCGACTGGAACCCGGGCTCCGGCGAGGTGCGGGAGGTGCGCGAGCCCGCCACCGGGCGTCCGCTGCTGTCGGTCGCGCAGTCGACCGTCGACGACGTCCGTCAAGCCGCTGCCACCGCTGCTGCCGCGCAGCCTGCCTGGGCGGATACGAACTACCAGGAGCGTGCCGCCGTCCTCCGCCGCGCGGCGGAGATCTACGAGGAGCACCGGCCCGAGTTCGGCACGTGGACGCAGCGCGAGACCGGCGCCCACCGCAACAAGATGCACCACGAGCAGAACTTCGCGGCGCAGGAGCTGCTGACGGCGTCGGCGATGCCCGGACAGCCGCTCGGCTCGGTGCTGCCGTCGGCCCAGCAGGGCCGGCTGTCGATGGCGCGCCGCGTTCCGGTCGGTGTCGTCGGCGCGATCACGCCATGGAACTCGCCGAGCGTGCTGGGCATGCGCGTCGTCGCCCCAGCCCTGGCGCTGGGCAATGCGGTGGTGCTCAAGCCGGATCCCCAGACCCCCGTCTGCGGCGCGGCCATCTTCGCGGCGATCTTCAGGGAGGCGGGCCTTCCGGACGGGCTGCTGCAGATCGTCATCGGCGACGCAGAGGTCGGCGAGGCGCTCGTCACCGATCCGAACGTGCGGATGGTCTCGTTCACCGGCTCCACCGAAGCCGGCCGGCGCGTCGGATCGCTGGCCGGGGGGCTCCTGAAGAAGGTGTCGCTCGAGCTCGGCGGCAACAACGCCTTCGTCATCCTCGACGATGCCGACATCGAGGCGGCCGCGTCCGCCGGTGCCTACTCGTCGTTCCAGTTCCAGGGCCAGGTCTGCTTCGCCGTCGGCCGCCACATCGTCCACCGGTCGCTGGCGGACGACTACGTCGACCTGCTCTCGACGAAGGCGAGGCGCCTCCGGCTCGGGGATCCGTATCGCGAGGACGTCGATCTCGGGCCGATCGTGAACGAGCAGCAGCTCGGCCGCGTCGATGGCATCGTCCAGCGCTCGGTCGAGGGCGGCGCCCGCGTCGCTGAGGGCGGGACGCACGAGGGCCTGTTCTACCGCCCGACGGTGCTCGCCGACGTCACCACCGAACTGCCGGCATGGACCGATGAGATCTTCGGGCCCGTCGCGCCGGTGATCACGTTCGAGTCGGACGCCGAGGCGATCGAGCTCGCCAACTCGAGCGATTACGGGCTCGCCGCCGGCGTCTACTCGCGCTCGATCTCGCGCGGACTGGCAGTCGCGAACCGGATCAGGGCCGGCATGGTCCACGTCAACGACCAGACGATCAATGACGAGGCGATCATCCCGTTCGGCGGCATGGGCCTGTCGGGCAACGGCGGCCGCTTCGGCGGCGAAGCGAACTACGAGGCCTTCACGGAGTGGCAGTGGGTCACCGTCCGTGACGAGCCGAAGTCGTTCCCCCATCCCTATTGACCGCCGGGATGGCGTCGATCACCGAAGTCGCCCGCCTGGCCGGCGTCTCCGTCGCGACGGCCTCGCGGGTCATCGGCGCGACGGACTACCCGGTCAGCCCTGCCACACGGCAGCGGGTGCTCGAGGCCGCATCGGCGCTCGACTACGTGCCGAACGCGCTCGCCCGGGGGCTCCTCAAGAGCCAGCTCGCCATCGTCGGCGTGATCGTCCATGACATCACCGACCCGTACTTCTCCGAGGTGGTCCGCGGGGTCGAGGACGCGGCCGCGCCGGGCGAGTACCTCGTGATCACGTGCAGCTCGGATCGCGATCCGGAACGCGAGAACGCGCACGTCCGGCTTCTGCGCTCGATGCGCGCCGCGGCGGTCATCTTCGCCGGCAGCGGCATGGACGATCCGCAGCACAACGCCGAGCTCGGCCGCCACCTGGCCGAGATCCGCGCGAATGGCGCCGCGGTGGTCCACCTCTCACCGCACGCCTTCGGCGCGCCGGAGGTCGGCGTCGACAACGAGGCCGGCATCGCCGCGATGGTCGCCGCCCTCGCCGCGCTCGGGCACCGGCGGATCGCCTTCCTGGCGGGCCCGCCGACGCTCTACGTCGCCCGCGAGCGCCTGGCCGGGTACCGCCGGGGGCTCGCCGATGTCGGAATCGTGGCGGACGAGGGCATCATCCTTCACACCACCTTCGACCGCGGCGGAGGCTCGCGCGGCGTTGACGAGCTGCTCGCCACTGGCATCGAGTTCACGGCCATCTGCTGCGCCAACGACCTGCTGGCGCTCGGCGTCCTCGAGCGCCTGGCCGAGCTGGGCATCAGCGTCGCGGAGGCGATGTCGGTCGCCGGCTTCGACGATATCTCGGTGGCTGCGCATGACGGCGCCGCCGCTCTCGACCGTGCGCCTGCCGCTCCGCGAGCTCGGGCGGCGCGGCTTCGAGGCCGCCGTCCGCCAGCTGCACGGCGAGCAGGTCTCCGCCGGAGGTCCTGCCGACCGAGGTCATCCTCCGCGGCTCGACCGGCGTACCCCGGACGAATCCTCGCGACGACGAAAGGGACAGCATGACCCTCAACCTGCGCGGCATCGTTCCCGCCTGCATCGTGACCCTCGACGCCGACTGGGCGATTCGACGAGGCCGCCTACCGCCGCTACCTCCAGTGGCTGCTGCCCCAGGGACCCGTCGCGCTGGCGATCAACGCCGACACCGGCGAGGGGCCGCACCTGTGGCCGGACGAGCGCGAGCGGGTGCTCCGCGTCGCGGTCGAGGAGGCCGGCGACGTCCCCATCGTCGCGGGGCTGTCCGCGCAGTTCACGGCGCAGGCGGTCGAGGAGGCGAAGCGCGCCGAGCAGGCGGGCGCGGCAGGGCTGCTCGTCTTTCCCGATCCCGGCGTACCAGGGCACGCCGCTCGATCCTGCCATCCCGGTCGCCTACCACGAGGCCGTCGCCACCGGCTGCGGGCTGCCGCTCATCGCGTTCCAGCTCCAGGCTGCGCTCGGTGGCGTGATCTTCTCGGAGGAGACGCTGCGGCGCATCGCCGCCATCGACAGCGTCGTGGCACTCAAGGAGGCTTCCTTCGATGCGAGGCTGTACCTGGCGACGCGCCGGATGATCGAGCGGCTCGAGCGGCCGATCGATCTGCTCACCGGCGACGACAACTTCATCTACGAGTCGTTCGTGATGGGCGCCGAGGGCGCGCTGATCGGCTTCGGCACGCTCGCCACCGACCTCCAGGTCCAGATGCACCGGCTGACCTGCGAGGGACGCTGGGCGGAGGCGCGCGCCATCTGGGAGCGGATCATGCCGCTGGAGGAGGTCGTGTACGGGCCGCCGGTGCGCGACTACCGCGCGCGGACCAAGGTTGCGCTGCGTGAGCTCGGCGTCATCGAGAGCACGGTGATGCGGCCGCCCCTCATGGACCTCGGCGACGAGGCGACCGATGCAATCCGCGCAGGCGCTCGTGGCGGCTGACCTCCTGTGATGGCGGATGCGCTCCGTGACCGCGTGGTGCTGGTCACCGGCAGCAGCCGTGGCATCGGCGCCGAGGTGGCCGTCAAGGCGGCCGCCGAGGGAGCCCGCGTCGCGGTCCATTACCGCATGGCCGCCGACAAGGCCGAGGAGACGATCCAGCGAGCCCGGGCGGCCGGCGCGGCAGAGTGCGTCGCGTTCGACGCTGACCTCGCCGACGGTCGCCAGGCAGAGGCGCTGGTGGAACGGGTCATCGACCGCTTCGGGCGCATCGACGGGCTCGTCAACAATGCCGGCCGCACGCAGGTGGGGGCGTTCCTCGACCTGGAGCCGGACGAGTGGGACGAGGTCATCGCCACCGACCTGACGGCGGCGTACCACACCTGCCGGGCGGCGCTCCCATCGATGGTCGAGCGCGGCAGCGGGGCGATCGTGAACGTGGCATCCCGGCTGGGGCAGGCCGGCGTTCCGCGGACCGCGGCCTACAGCGCGGCCAAGGCGGGGCTCATCGGCCTCACTCGGGCGCTCGCACGCGAGTTCGGTCCCAGCGGCATCCGCGTCAACGCCGTCGCCCCCGGCTTCGTGATCACGGAGATGACCGCCGATCTCGCGGAGACGGATGAGGGTCAACGGCGGCTGCGCGACATCCCGCTCGGGCGGTTCGGCCGGGCGGACGAGGTTGCCGATGCGGTCATCTTCCTGCTGTCCGATGCCTCGTCGCTCTTCCTCGGCCAGACCGTCAATCCGAACGGCGGAGCGCACATGCCATGACCAAGGTGATCGACGTCCGCGAGGCGGTGGGCCTGGTGCGCGACGGGGACACGGTCCTCATCGGCGGGTCCGGAGCGGGCCACGCGCTCCCACAGCGCTTCATCGACGAGCTCGCGGCCGTGTACGAGGCCGAGGGACGACCGCGCGACCTCACGACCGTGCGCGTGGTGGGTATCGGCGACTTCGCCGACCGTGGCTTCTCGCAGCTCGGCCTTCCCGGCCTGATGCGCCGCACGATCGGCAGCAACATCGGCAACGAGCCGCGGCTCGGCGCGCTGGTCGAGGCGAACGAGCTCGAGTCGTACTCGTTCCCGCAGGGCGTCCTCAGCCAGCTGACGCGTGAGATCGCGGCGGGGCGGCCGGGCCTCGTGACCCAGGTCGGGCTCGGCACCTACGTCGATCCTCGCCAGACCGGCGGGAAGCAGAACGATCGCACCACCGAGGATCTGGTCGAGGTCATCACCCTGCGCGACCGCGAGTGGCTCTTCTTCCACGCCTTCCCGATCGACGTGGCCGTGATCCGCGGCACGACGGCCGACGAGGACGGGAACCTGACGATGGAGGGCGAGGCGGTCCAGGGCGAGATGCTGTCGATGGCGATGGCCGCGCGCAACAGCGGCGGCACCGTGATCGCCCAGGTCCGGCAGCTCGCGCGGCGCGGCACGCTGCCGCTCCGCGACGTGAAGGTGCCAGGAGCGCTGGTCGACCACGTCTACGTCGACCCCGACCAGTGGCAGACCTATGTCACGCGGGACTCGCCCTACTACGCCGGAGCGCTGCGCAAGCCGGTCACCGGCGAGCCGCCGCTGCCGCTCGACGTTCGAAAGGTGATCGCCCGCCGCTCGCTGCTCGAGTTCCCGCCCGGCGCGATCTGCAACCTCGGGTTCGGGATCAGCCAGCTCATCGGCCGGGTTGCCTGGGAGGAGGAGATCACCGATCAGCTGGTGCTCACCGTCGAGCAGGGCATCTTCGGCGGCGTGCCCGTTGCCGGCAACGAGGGCGGTGCTGGCTTCAACTACCAGGCGATGATCGACCAGCCGTACATGTTCGACTTCTACGACGGCGGAGGGCTCGACATCGCCAGCCTCTCGTTCGCCGAGGTGGACGCCGATGGCAACGTGAACGTGCATGCGTTCGAGGGGCGGGTACGCGGCCCGGGTGGGTTCCCGAACATCAGCGCGCGCACGCCGCGCATCAACTTCGTCGGCACGCTGACGGCGCAGGGCCTGGAGCTCGAGATCGACGGTGGCGTGAAGATCGTGACCGAGGGCAAGCTTCAGAAGTTCGTGCCCGAGGTGCGCGAGATCTCGTTCAACGGCAGGCTGGCCCGCGAGCGCGGCCAGCAGGTCCGCTACGTCACCGAGCGCGCCGTCTTTGCTCTCGCCGACGACGGGCTCGTCCTCATCGAGGTGGCTCCCGGCATCGATGTCGAGCGTGACGTGGTCGGCCAGATGGGATTCCGACCACGTGTCGCGGAGGACCTGCGCACCATGGACGCACGCCTGTACGCCACCGGGCCGATGGGCCTGGCGGCCGGCTTCGGGAGCGACCGATGAGCCGCCTGATCGAGCTCGAGCTCGGACCGATCGCGCACCTCGAGCTCGTCAACCCACCCCTCAACCTCGTCACGCGCGAGCTCACCGAGCAGCTGCGCGAGGCGCTGGCCGAGCTGGCGGCAGCCGACGAGGTGCGCGCCGTGGTGGTGAGCGGACGCGGCGAGCGTGCGTTCTGCGCCGGGTCGCACATCGGCGAGTTCGAGGCGCTGCGCGGCCGCGTCGCCGAAGGGAAGCTGCTGCTCGAGAAGCTCGTCTACCGGCAGCTCGCCGAGCTTCCGATGCCGACGATCGCCGCGATCGAGGGCGACGCCCTCGGCGGCGGGCTCGAGCTCGCCCTGTGCTGCGACCTGCGCATCGCCTCCGAGCGCGCTCGGCTCGGCATGCCCGAGGTCCGCCTCGCCGTCCTGCCGGGGAGCGGCGGCACGCAGCGCCTTCCCCGCCTCGTCGGCCCGGCATGGGCGAAGGAGCTGATCCTGACCGGCCGGATCATCAGCGCACGCGACGCCGAGCGCATCGGTCTCGTGAACCAGGTCGTGCCGGCCGGCGAGGCCCGCGCGACGGCCGACGCCATGGCGGGCGAGATCGCCGAGCGTGGCCCGCTCGCCGTCCGGGAGGCAAAGCGGCTCATCGACGCGGCGGCCGACGTCGATCTCGATGCCGGCCTCGCCGCCGAGCTCGACGCGTCGGAACGCATCTTCTCCACCGAGGACATGGTCGAGGGGGCGAAGGCCTTCTTCGACAAGCGACCCCCAACCTATCGCGGCCGATGAGGCCGACGACCATCAAGGAGCCCACATGAGTGAGATCGGCCGGTTCGGCGTCTTCCTGCCCTCGTACATCTGGGAGGGCGATGGCCCCGAGCGGGCTCGCGGCATCCGCGAGTTCGCGCGGACGGTGGAGGACCTCGGATTCGACTCGCTCTTCATCACCGACCACCTGCTGGCCGCAAAGCGGTTCTACTCCGTGTCGTTTCTCGAGCCGCTGTCCGCCCTGGCCGTGGCGGCCGGCGTGACCGAGCGGGTGCGGCTCGGCACCTCGATCCTGATCATGCCGCTGCGCCACCCGGTCATGCTCGCGAAGGAGCTGGCCACGCTCCAGTTCCTCTCGGAGAACCGGATGGTCCTCGGTGCGGGGGTGGGCTGGAACGAGGCCGAGTACGCCGCCATGGGCGTCAGCAAGTCCGAACGCGGTAAGCGAACCGACGAGATGCTCGACATCATGATTCCGCTGCTCCAGGGGGAGACCGTCACCTACCACGGCAGGTACTACTCGGTGGACGACCTGTTCATCGAGCCCCAGTCGTCGCAGCGACCCGAGATCTGGATCGGCGGAGGATCGCAGCTGGCCGACCCGAAGTCGCCCGATCTCCCGCGCTTCGTCGAGTCGGTGAAGGCGCGCGTCCTGCGAACCGACGGCTGGATTCCGCGACCGACGTGCCCGCCGGACGACATCGCCCGCGACTGGGCTGAGCTGCAGGACTACTACCGCGAGCACGGCCGCGACCCGGACGACTGCGTGGTCGCGCACGAGAACTTCCTGCATCTCGTGCTGACGAACGATCCCGCCAGGGCGCGGGAGGAGCAGCACCGGGCATTCCTGAAGGTGATGAGCGCAGAGCGCGGGCCGAACTATCTCGAGTCCGTCTACCTGTTCGGCACGCCGGACGAGGTGATCGCCTCGCTCCAGGCGCGCGTCGACGCCGGCGTCGAGTATTTCGTGCTCCACACGATGACGCCGGACGCCGCCCAGCTGCAGGACTGGATCGACGAGATCATCCCGAATGTGACCTTCCCCGCAACCGCCGGACCTGTGCGGCGGATGTCTCCGGCCCTGCGGTGACGCGCCGCGTCGCGCTGCTCGGGAAGCCGCTGCGGCGGAGACACTCGCAGGTGATGCACGACGCAGCATTCGACGCGGCCGGCATCGACGCCCGCTACGTGCTGCTCGAACTCGACGCCGATGAGGTCGAGCCGGCCGTCGCCGCGGCGCGGGGTCCTGACTGGCTCGGGCTCGGCGTGACCGCGCCCTACAAGCGAGTCGTCGCTGACCTGTGCGACGAGATCGAGCCTGATGCGGCGACGATCGGCGCGGTGAACAACGTGGTTCGCACATCCGACGGGCGGCTGATCGGCATCAACACCGATGCGCCGGGCTTCCGAGCCGGCGTCGAGCTCGCCATGGGCCGCCCGCTGGCCGGGCTCGCAGGTGGTGGTTGCCGGCGCGGGCGGCGCGGCGCACGCGGTGGTCCACGCCTGTCTCGACGCCGGGGCGCGCACCGTGACGATCGGAAATCGGACGGCCTCGTCCGCGGCCACGCTCGCCGAGCGCTATGCGGGCGTCGGGACCGGCGCGGCGAGGGGCGTTGCCCTCGAGGATCCGGGGTTCCGCGCGGCGCTCCAATCTGCCGACCTGGCAGTGAATGCCACCACGGTGGGCATGATCGATCCGGGCGCAACGATCCCGGTTGCCGATCTACCGGATGCGGCCACGGTCTTCGACCTCGTTTACGTCCCGGCCGAGACTCCCCTGCTGCGGGCGGCCCGCGAGCGCGGACTGCGAGCGGCCAACGGCTCGGAGATGCTCATCGCGCAGGCGGCCATGGCCTTCGAGCGCTGGACGGGCATCGGCGGCATGGCCGGCGTGATGCGCTCCGCGGTAGCCCCCCTGCTGGCCGATGTCGAGGCCCGGGCCTGACCGATGCGCCTCGCCAACGTCGTGGACCAGGGTCGCGTCACCGCCGCCGTCGTTCGGGAGCGTCGCGTCCTGCCGCTGGCGCTGCCCGACGCCGGATTCGAGTCGATCCGAGCTATCGCCGCAGCTGGAACGTCCGCCACCGCCCGCATCGGTTCGTGGGTCGAGGCCCAGCCGGACGCGGCGTATCGGCCGCTCGAGGCGGTGACCCTCGGCCCGGCGGTGGATGATCCGGGCGCCATCTATACGATCGGTCACAACTACCTGGACCCGAACGATCCCGGCGATGCCGGGCCGGAGCGACCGCTGGTGTACGGCAAGGCGGCGACCTCGGTCGCCGGCCATCGCTCGACGCTGAGCTGGGATCGCACCCTCACCGACAACGTCGACGGGGAGTGCGAGCTCGGCGTCGTCATCGGTGCCGAGGCAGTCGCCGTCCCCCGGTCGGAGGCGATGGCCCACGTCTTCGGCTACACCTGCATCAACGACATCTCGTCGCGCGACGAGTGGCTCGACGGCGACCAATGGCTGCTCGGCAAGTCGATGCCCGGCTTCTGCCCCGTCGGCCCGTGGATCGTGACGGCAGACGAGCTCGACCCGACGAACCTGCGCCTGGGATGCACGATCAACGGCGAGGCGATCCAGGACGGCAGCACGTCGCAGATGCGATTCGCCATCCCGGACGTCGTCGCGTACCTGAGCCGGCACGTCAGGCTGATGCCCGGTGACCTCATCGCCACCGGAACTCCGGCGCGGCTCGAGAGCCCGCCAGGTCCGGACCGGCGGCTGCGGCCGGGCGACGAAGTGACGGTCTGGATCGAGAACATCGGCGAGCTGACGACCATCATCCCGTGATGCCGCAACCGAGGAGGTGCCCCTGGTGAAACCACCGACCGTGTTCCTGGGCGAGATGACGAGCCCCGAGGTCGAGGCCTTCCTGCGCGAGCACGACACGGTGATCGTGCCGACCGGGTCGACCGAGCAGCACGGACCGCATGGCCCGCTGCTGACCGACGTGCTCATTCCGCAGGAGGTCGCGCGGCGCGTGGCTCCGCGCGTCGGCGCCGCCGTCGCCCCACCGATCAACTACGCGCTCTCGTATCCGCACGTCGGGTTCACCGGGCTCGTCCACATTCGCGTCCCGACCTTCATGGCGCTGGTCGAGGACCTCTGCGTCTCGCTCGCCGCCATCGGATTCAGGCGGATCGTGTTCCTCAACGGCCACTACGACAACACGTATGCGATCGCCTACGCGTGCGCGACCGCACAGGAACGGCTGCCGGACGGCGTCAGTGCGTTCCCGATCAACTACTGGGACGGCATGACGGCGGACGAGGCGGGCGAGTTCTTCGGCCCGACGACCGGGCTCCACGCCAATCGAGGCGAGACCTCGGCGGTGCTCGCGATCGCGCCGGACCTGGTGGACATGGAGCGGGCGAATGCCGAGATGCCGCCGTTCCCCGAGGTGACGAGCCCGGCTCCGGTCCACACCGCGTTCTTCTTCTCCGCCCCCGGATCGGTGCACCGGGCGACACAGTCGGGCACGTGGGGCGATGCGCGCGAATCGACGCCGGAGTTCGGCGAGCGCTATCTCTCCGTGGTCACCGAGGCGACGGTGCGGATGCTCGACGACATCGAACGGACGTTCGCCGCGATGCCGCCGCGCTGAGGGGTCCCTTCAGCCCTCGGCGGTGACGCGGGTGTAGGCGGCGGCGACGAGCACGATGATGGCGCCGAACAGGATCTGCCGAACCGCCTCCGGCGATCCCAGCGAGACGAGGAGCGAGCTGACGACGGTCAAGATGAGGGCCCCGATGATCGAGCCACCGAAGCCGCCCCGTCCGCCGAGGATCGACGTTCCGCCGATCACCGCTGCCGCTACCGACGGCAGCACCTGGGTATCCATGAGCGTGACGCTCGCCGTGTTCGTCAGGCCGGAATAGAGGAACCCGGCGATCGCGGCTAGGAGGGCGGTGATCACGTAGAGGGCGATGAGGACCTGCCAGGGCCGCGTTCCGCTCAGGCGTGCCGCGATTGGGTTGTCGCCGACGGCGTAGAGCAGCCGCCCGTACCCGGTGCGTCGCAGGGCGAACAGGATGAACGCGGCGATCGGGACGAATATCACGAGGCTGTACGGCAGGATCCCGAACGCCAGCGTGCTGCCGATCGTCCGGAAGTCGGCCGGCACGCCGGCGCCAGTCTGCACCATCTGGATCTGCCAGACGTTCGCCAGGCCGAGCACCACGAGGCTCATGCCGAGGGTCATGATCAGCGGGTGGACCTTGAAGACGCCAACGCCGATGCCGGTGACCAGCCCGGCCAGCGCGGCCGCGGCGAGCGCGACGAGGATGGCAACCCCGAAGCCCGGTCCCCCGACCAGGGTGGCGACCACGAAGCCCGACATCGAGCCCACGGCTCCCACCGAGAGATCGATGCCGCCGGTCAGCATGGCCAGCGTCTGCGCGCCGGCGAGGATGGCGAGGGGCACGGCGGTGCGCATGATGACGCCGGCCCAGCCCGGGCTCACGACGCCGGGGCGCACCAGCTCCGAGACGACGACGAGGATCCCGAGCAGCACGATGAGCGGGATCACCGGTCGATCGCGGAACAGCGCACGCCAGCCTGCCGGCGGTGAGCCATCGGTTCCGCGGGACGGCATCGGTGGCGCCGGTCACTCGGCCTTCCTCCGCAGCGTGAGGTAGGTGCCGATCATGACGACCACGACCAGGATGACGCCCTGCGCGACCGTGGCAAGGTTCGTGTTGAGTCGCAGGAACGTCATGTCAGTCCGCAGCAGCGAAAGGATCACCACGGCGATCACCGGCCCGGCCAGGCCGCCGCGACCGCCGGCGAGGCTTACCCCGCCGAGGACGACCGCCGCCACGCTCAGCAGCGTGTACGGGCCGGGCACCGGCGTGCCGATGCCGCTGCTGGCGACCAGCGTGATCCCTGCGAGCGCGGAGAAGAGCCCCGCCACGACGTACGCCAGGAACTTCGTCCAGCCCACCGAGACGCCGCTCCGGAATGCAGCCAGCTGGTTGCTGCCGAGGGCGTAGAACGACAGGCCGAGCCGTGAGCGCTGGAGTGGGATCCAGATGACCGCCACGATGCCGATGAGCACGAGCGCCGCCCGCGGGATCCACTCGTTGCCGACCGAGCCGAGGACGAGGTTGCGCAGCCAGTCGGCCACGCCCCCGCCGGGAGTCGGGAGCACCAGCAGCGCGGCACCGGCCCACACGAACGACATCGCCAGCGTGACCACGATGTCCGGGACCTTGGTGACGACGACGAGCGCACCGTTCGCCGCGCCCAGCGCCAGGCCGATGACCAGGACGAAGACGACGGCCGCAACCCCCGCCTCGCCAGGCTGTTCGTCCATGCGCGTCGCCGCGATGACGCTGGTGAGGGCCATCATCGAGCCGATCGAGAGGTCGATGCCGCCGGAGATGACGACGACCGCCTGCGCCGCGGCGGCGAGCGCCAGCGGCAGCACGGCGATCGCGAGGCCCTGGACGCCGCTGACCCCGTACGACGGCTGGATCAGCTTGGTGAAGACGAGGAGAAGGACGAGGAAGCCGAGCAGGCCGAGCGTCCAGCCGTTGCGCTGGAGGATCCCGCGCCACGCGGGAGCGCCGGCGCTCCTCGACCGTCGGCGCGGCGGCAGTCACGAGGCGCTCCCGCCGAGAGCGGACTCGCCGATCGGCGTGTCGCCCAGGATGGCGGCCTTTGCGCGCGGACCGAGGTTGTGCGCTGCGCGCAGCAGCGTCGTCTCGTCGGCGTCAGGGGCCGCGATCTCGGCGACGACCTTGCCGCCGAAGATCACGATCGCACGATCGCAGGCGAGCTGGATCTCGTTGAGCTCGGAGGTGTAGAGGAGGACGCCTGCGCCGGCATCGGCCAGGTCGCGGAGGAGGTGGTAGATCTGGTTCTTCGTCCGGATGTCGATGCCGCGGGTCGGATCGAAGCACAGCATCATGTGGACGCCACCGGCGACCCAGCGCGCGATCGTCACCTTCTGCTGGTTCCCGCCGGACAGGCGCCGCACCTCCCGCTGCGCGCGGGTGTCGATCTGGAGGCGCTCGATCGCCTGGCCGACGACGCGTCCCTCCCTCCGGCCGTTGATGATCCCCCAGCCGGCGGATGCGGCTCGAGAACGGGAGCGCAATGTTCTCGCGCACCGATCGCTGCATGAGGAGCGCTTCGGCGCGATCGGCGGCGACGTAGACGACGCCGGCGCCGATCGCATCGGCCGGGTGCCCGAACGAGACCTGCTTGCCGTCGACGTGGAGCTCGCCACCGGCGGGCCGTTCCGAGCCGGCGAGGATGTCGAACAGCTGGTCCTGGCCCTGGCCCTCGAGGGCAACGACGCCGAGCACCTCGCCGGGCCGCACCTCGAACGACACGTCGTGGAGCTCGGGGGCCTCGAGATTGCGGACCGACAGGCGAGCCGGAGTCTCGTCGGCGCGCCGCGCGTCACGCTCGGTGACAGCCGGGGACTCCTTCGCGACTTCGCCGAGCATGAGCTCGACGATGCGCTCCTCGGAGCCCTCATTGACGTCGACGACGCCGACGGTGACGCCCTCGCGGAGGACGGTGGCGCGGTCGCAGACGAGCCGGATCTCGCTCATCCGATGGGAGATGAAGATGACGGAGCGCGATCCCCCACGCATGCGGGCGATCGTCTCGAGGACGCGCTCGCTCAGGTTCGCTGGCAGTGCGGCGGTCATCTCGTCGAGCAGCAGGATGTCCGGCTCGATGGCGAGGGCGCGCGCGAGGTCGATGATGCGGAGTGAAGCGAGCGGGATGGAGCGGACCATGCGGCCGAGGTCGAGCCGCGGCAGCCCGAGCTCCTCGAGCCTCGCCCGGAACGGCTCCAGCGGCGTCTCGGTGAGGCGCAGGTTCGACCGCACATCCAGGTCCGGAATCAGCGCCGGCTCCTGGTAGACGGAGACGATGCCGTTTCGCCGCGCCTGCTTCGGCGAGTGATCGGCGCGAATGCGGCCGGCCACCGTGATCGTGCCGGCGTCCGGCCGGACGGCCCCGGTGAGGATCTTGACGAAGGTGCTCTTCCCCGCGCCGTTCGCGCCCATGAGCGCATGGATCTCGCCGCGGCGCACGGAAAGCGACGCGTCGCGGAGTGCGACGACCGCGCCGTAGCGCTTCGCGACGCCTGTCGCGTCGAGGAGCGGCTCGGCCGGAGCGGAGACGGAAGTGGGTGCCGTCGACATGCGTGACGTCATCGGGTGGGGACGCCGGCCGCTGCCGGCATCCCCACCGTCATGACGATCGGTCAGCCGATCAGTCGCCAGGCCCCTCGCAGGCGATTGCCTGCTCGGGGGTATAGGTCGTGTAGCCCTCGATCTCGAGGCCGAGCGGCCACAGAGGATCGAGACCGTCGACCTGCCACGACTCGAGCATCTCGCGGCCAGCGTCCGACACGTTGTCGGCCACGACCGGATCCAGCAGCACGGTGTTCGGCTGCGGGGCATCCGCGGCCGTCTCCACGTCCTCGCCGTTCAGGAGCTTCAGCGCGAGGCTGATGCCGGCGCCACCGACGGCCGCAGTGTTCGTCACCGCCGCGCCCTCGAGGCCATCTTCGGTGAGAAGCTGGTTGACGAACGCGCCGAGGTCCGCGCCGACGATCGGCACGAAGTCCGCGTTCGCTGCCTTGATGGCGTCGACGACCTGGGAGTCCATGCCGGACGTCCAGATGCCGTCAACGTCAGCGAACTGGCCGCTGGCGAGGAAGTCGTTGGCGATCTGGGTCGTGGTGGCCGGATCCCATCCGGTGTGCACGCCCTCGTCACCGGGGACGACCTCGATGTCCGGGTACTCTTCCCGGGCCATCTCGAAGCCGATGTGGCGGTCGTCGTCGGCCGGATTGCCGGCCAGGCCGCGCATGTACCAGACCGTTCCTTCGCCGCCCAGCTGCTCGAACAGCCACTTGGCGCCGAGGTAGGCGTACTGGACCTGGTTGTTGTACAGGTTATAGGTGTCCGGATCGGTGACGAACGCGTCCACCGAAACGGTGACGATGCCGGCGGCATGCGCCTCCTCGAGGGCGGGATTCAGCGCCTCGGGGTCGTTCGGATTGAAGACGATCGCGTCGACGTCAGCCGCGATGAGGTCGCGGATGTCGGCGAGCTGGCCGACCGCGTCGGTGACGCGATGGGTGGTGATGAGCTCCGAGACCTGGCCCGACGCCAGGGCTTCGGCCTTGGCGGTGCAGACCTGCTCCTCGCGGAACCCGTTGCCGACACCGGCGGCATTCGAATATCCGATGCGGTAGTCGCCACCGGCAGCCTGGCTGGCGGGGGCTTGGCTGTCGGCCGGCTCATCGCTGGCAGGAGCCTCCGAGCTTCCGGTGCCTGCGCTGCAGGCAACGGTCAGCAACGCTGCCGCCACGATCGCCCCAAACGGCTGAAGCCGTGTCTTTCTGAACATTCCCTGATCTCCTCGTTCTTGAATCACCCGAAGCAGCAGTATTGTCATCCACCTCCTTGGTTGTCGACCGCGCGGCCGTCGCCGGCGGCCGGAGGCGTCTCTCGCGCCCCTCCGCCGCGGCGAAATCGATAGTCGTCGAGCATCGGCTTCGTCTGGGTGGCACCGATGCGGGTCACCCCCAGGTTCATCACGGCGATGAGGTCGTCGAGCGTGCGCACGCCGCCGGCGGCCTTGACCTGGACGTGTGGCGAGGTCACGCGGCGCATGAGCGCAAGGTCCTCGTGGGTCGCGCCCGAGGGGGCGAACCCGGTCGAGGTCTTGACGAAGTCGGCGCCGGCTGTCTCCACGATGCGGCTGCCCCGCTCCTTCTCGTCGTCGGTCAGGTAGGCGTTCTCGAGGATGACCTTGACCAGCGCACCGCCTGCATGTGCGACCTCGACCACGGCAGCGATGTCGTCGCTCACGTCCTGGTCTCGCCCCGATCGCAGAGCGCCGATCTGGATCACCATGTCGAGCTCGGTTGCGCCGTTGGCCAGCGCATCTCGAGCCTCGAAGACCTTCGTCGCAGTCGTGGACGAGCCGTGCGGAAAGCCGATCACCGTACCCACCGCCACATCGGTGCCGTACAGGATCGCGCTCGCGCGCTTCACGTCAGCCGGACGGACGCAGACCGATGCGACGTCGTACTCGGCCGCCAACCGGCAGCCCGCCTCGATGAATGCGTCGTCCAGCTCCGGCTTGAGGAGCGAGTGATCGATCGTCTTGGCCAGCTGCCGCTCGGTGACGGTCTCGACGGTGTAGGTCGGGCGTTGCGGTGGTCATGCTGCTCACTTGATGTACGGGCGAAGGATGTCTCGGGCCAGCAGGAAGCCGCGCTTGATGAGCTCGTCGGTCTTCTCGAAGTCGCGGTCCTCGTGCTCGATGATCACGTCGCCGTCGTAGCCCGCGCGCCAGAGCGCGGCGAAGATGCGTCCCCAGCTTGCCTCGCCCAGGCCGGGCAGCCGCGGGATCTGCCAGCCGATGCCGCCGGAGAGGATCCCACGCTCGTAGAGCCCGTCCCGGTCGATCTCGACGTCCTTGGCCTGCACGTGCCAGATGTGGGGCCCGAACTCGCGGATGAATCGCTCCTGGTCGATCATCAACCATACGAGGTGGGACGGGTCGTAGTTCAACCCGACCGTGTCGCCCCAGGTCGTAATGATCCGGCGCCAGATGTACGGCGACCAGGCGATGTTGTTGCCGGCCGGCCACTCGTCGTAGCTGAAGATCATCGGGCAGTTCTCGATGGTGATCCGGACGCCGTGCGACTTCGCATGCTCGACGATCGGCGGCCAGATCTCGAGCGCCCGCTCCCAGTTGGCGTCGACGTGAAGCGCCGGGTCGCCGCCCATGAACGTGTTGAAGAACGGCACCTTCATCCTGGCCGCGGCCTCGATCACGAGCTTCTGGTGAGCGATCGCCGCCTCACGCGTCTCGCGGTCAGGGTGCATCGGGTTCGGGTAGAAGCCGAGCCCGGAGATGGTCAGGCCATGTGACGCGACCTCGGCGACGATCTCGCTCGCCCGGCTGTCGGAAAGATCGGTGACGTCGATGTGGCTGGTGCCCGCGTACCGCCGGCTCGGCCCCTTCGACCGGGGCCAGCACGCGATCTCGAGGCTCTCGAACGCGTTCGCGCCAGCCCATTCGGCAACGTCGCCGAGGGGCGTGTCGGGGAACGGCGCTGTCAGGAAGCCGAGCTTCATCGGACCAGGAATCCTCCAGGTGCTGATACGGGACAGGAGTCACACACTGCGATTCACCGCCGTCCATCCCCCGTCGCGAGAGCTCGCGGCGACGGCATCCCCGACCAGCATCTCGTCGTGGCCGTCGGCGAACGTCGGGTAGCGCGGTCGCTCGGCCGGGCGGCCCTCGCCGACATCGGCGTAGATGGCCGAGAACAGCGCGCGAAAGGTATCGGCGAAGCCCTCGACGTGACCCCCCGGCAGGAACGCGGCCTCCTTGCCGGCCGAGCCCATGAGGGCGGGGTTCCGGATCAGGATCTGGTTCGGCTCCTCGCGATGGCCGATCCACAGCTGGTCCGGCTGCTCCGAGTCCCACGCCACAGCCGCCGATGAGCCATCGATCTCGTACTCGAGCGAGTTCTTGCGGCCCGCGCTGAGCTGGCTGATGGCGACCGTCCCGCGGGCACCGTTCTCGAAGCGGAGCAGGATCATCGCCGTGTCCTCGGTGCCGATCTCTCGCTCGACGGTGTCCGCGGCGCGCTCGGTCGAGAACGTCTCCACCGGACCGGTGGGCTGCTTGCGCGTCGGTATGAACGTGTGGAGGTCTGCCATCACCTCGGTGATGCGGAGGCCTGTCATGAACGCGACGAGGTCGAGCCAGTGGGAGCCGATGTCGCCGACGGCGCGCATCGAGCCGCCGAGGCTGGGATCGAGCCGCCAGTTCCAGTCCGTCTCCAGCAACAGCCAGTCCTGGAAGTAGTGTCCGGTCACGAGCCTGACATCGCCGATGGCTCCGTCCCGCACGATCTCGGCAACGTGGTGGTTGAGCGGATAGAAGCGGATGTTGAAGTTCACCGCGTTCACGCGGCCGCTCCGGGCGGCCAGCTCAACGAGCTCACGCGTCTCGTCCGACGTCATCGCGAGAGGCTTCTCGCACACCACGTGGCGACCCGCGGCGAGGATCTCCTTGACCTGCGGATGGTGAAGGTGATTCGGCGAGGTGACGTGCACCACCTCCACGCGGTCATCGGCCAGCAGGTCTGCCAGCGAGGCGTACGCCGTCGGCACCCCGAGGCGCTCGGCGCTCGCGCCGCCCCGCTCCGGCGTCGAGCCGAGGAGCCCGTGGACCTGCGCGCCCATCCGGCGAAGGGCCTCGATGTGGACGGTCCCGATGAAGCCGCTGCCGATCACCGCGGCCCCGATCTCGCTCGCGCGCCTCACCCGGGGGTCGCCGGCCGGTACCGATTGCCTGATCGGTCTGGTGGGGTCTGGTGGGGCCAGCGGCCCTGAGATGGCACCCGCGCATCATACTTTGGCATGTCAAGTGCAAAAGTCCGCGCGGCGCCGTATCATCCGCCCGTGGATGCCACCACTCGCCCGCCCGGAGAGCCCGCAAGCCTGACCAGCCTCTCCGATGATCCGCTGGGTACGCTGGCACTCGTCCTGCGCGACATCCGCACCCACGGTCCCCGATCCAGGTCCGAGCTCGTGAGCAGGACCGGCCTGACGCGGACCATCGTGGCGCAACGCGTCAGCGAGCTGCTCCAGATTGGCCTCGTGACGGAGGGTGAGGTCGGGCCAAGCACCGGCGGACGTCCCCCGCGCCGCCTGGCATTCCGCGCCGACGCGGGCCACATCCTGGTCGCGGACCTCGGTGCAACCAGCATCGACGTGGCAGTGACGAACCTGGAGGGTCGAATCCTCGCCCACCGCGACGAGCCCGCCGACGTCTCGACCGGGCCGGATCGCTGCCTCTCACGGATCGAGGAGCTGTTCGGGGAGCTGCTCACCACGACGCACGACCTGCCCGGGTCGCTCTGGGGCGTCGGCATCGGCGTACCCGGGCCGGTCGAAGTCAGCACCGGACGTCCCGTGTCCCCTCCGATCATGCCCGGCTGGGACGGGTACCCCGTGCGCGAGCGCCTGACCAACCGCTACGGCGCTCCGGTCTGGGTGGACAACGACGTCAACATCATCGCGCTCGGCGAGTGGCGCGCCGGCATCGCCGTCGGCCACGACAACGTGGTCGTGGTGAAGATCGGCACCGGGATCGGGGCCGGGATCATCTCGAATGGCCGCATCCACCGGGGAGAGCAGGGAGCGGCAGGCGACGTCGGGCACATCCAGGTCGTGGACGGCGCGTCGATCGTGTGTCGCTGCGGCAACGTCGGCTGCCTCGAGGCGCTGGCCGGTGGGGCCGCGCTCGGGCGCGATGGCGAGGCGGCCGCCGCCTCGGGACGCAGCGGGCGGCTGCGGCTCGCGCTCGAGCAGCGTGGTCGGGTGACGGCGGAGGACGTGGCGCATGCCGCGTCCTTCGGCGATCCGGTGGCGCGGGATCTCCTGCTGGTGGCCGGGCACCACATCGGCCTCATGCTTGCCAGCATCGTCAACTTCTTCAACCCGTCCCTGGTCGTGGTCGCGGGCGGCGTGGCGCAGAGTGGCGACCAGCTGCTGGCGGCGATCCGTGAGACGGTCTTTCGTCGATCGCTTCCGCTCGCCACCCGCGAGCTCCTCGTCGAGCGCTCATCGCTCGGGACGCTGGCGGGCGTCATCGGCGCGTCGACCATGGTCCTCGATCACCTCTTCTCCCGCGACTCTCTCGGAGGGTGGCTCGCCCAGCGACGCCCCGTGGGCACCGTCGGCGATCGCGCCGGGCCGGCACCCAGCTCCACCAACTGATCGGAGGGCGTTCAGCCGCCGGCCTTCAGCTTCGCCAGCCGCCGGCACGGTTGTTGGCGATGATCTGCTTGAACATCCGCGTCAGCGCGACCACGTTGATCGGGTCGCCGTCTCGGAAGGCCACGGTGCGTGCCGTCTTGTTGTCGTGCCCGGCGGTGATGATGCCGTCGGGATCCGGAACGATGCCGCCGTCGTACAGGAACACGTTGACGTGATCCCTGGCCGCAAGGAGGGCGCAGATGTTGCCATCCAGCACGAAGTACGGCTGGCGCGTTCGCTTGATCGTCTCGACGACCTCGGGGTCCGAGGCATGCACGAGGTCCCGCACTCGCCGGCAGATCCGCTGCTGCCACTCGGGCAGCGCATTGATGTAGTCGTCGACTCGCGGGTCGGCCTCGTATGGCATGACGCCGCTCACACCAGGCGTCGGTCCGCGGCCCAGCGCGTCAGCTCGTATCGGCTCGAGAGCTGAAGCTTGCGCAGCACGGCGGAGACGTGCGTCTCGACGGTCTTGACCGAGATGTGGAGCTCGTGGGCGACCTCCTTGTAGGTGTAGCCGCGCGCGATGTAGCGCAGCACCTCGCGCTCGCGGCGGCTCAGCAGGTCGAGCTCCGGGTCCAGCGGCTGTGGCGCTTCGCCGGCGAAGGCATCGAGGACGAACCCGGCCAGGCGTGGTGAGAAGACCGTGTCGCCATCGTGAATCCGATGCACCGCCGCCGAGAGCTCCTCGGCCGAGATCGACTTCGTGACGTAGCCGCGCGCGCCGCCGCGGATGATGCCGATGACGTCCTCGGCGGCGTCCGAGACCGACAGCGCCAGGAAGCGGGTGTCGGGCCGCTCGGGGCGCACCGCCTCGATCACCGCCAGCCCTCCCCCGCCTGACATGTGGACGTCCAGCAGCACCACGTCGGGCCGCAGCTCCAGGATCGCGGGTACCGCCTCCTCGACCGAACCGGAGTCCCCGACGATCTCCAGGTCCCCACCCAGCTCGGTTCGAACGCCGGAACGGAAGAGCTCGTGGTCGTCGACCACGAAGACGCGGATCGTCACGGCGCCCTCCGGGGCAGCTGCAGGACGACCTCGGTGCCCGCTCCCGGCCGGCTGTGGACCTGCGCGCTGCCGCCGCGCCGTTCCATGCGACCCACGATCGAATCGGCGATGCCGCGGCGATCGTCCGGGACGACCGCCGCGTCGAAGCCGACTCCCTGGTCGCGCACGAACGCGCTGACCCTGTCGTCCTCGACTTCGACGTAGACCGAGATGGAGGTGCTGCCGGAGTGGCGTGCCGCGTTCGCAACCGCCTCGGCGCAGGCATTGACGAGCGCGCGGAGCTGATCGTCCATCTCGGCGTCGCCGACGACGACCGCCTCGACGCTCACCTGGTCCTGGCGCTCGATCCTGCCCGCCATCGAGTCGATCGCATCCCGCAACCGGACGCCGGCCAGCTCGGGGGCGCGTCCGTACAGCCAGGCGCGCAGCTCGCGCTCCTGCGTACGCGCCAGGCTCGCCATCTCGCGCGGCGCCTTCGCGCGCTGGATGAGCGCCAGCGTCTGGAGCACCGAGTCATGAAGGTGCGCGGCCATCTCGGCGCGCGCGTCGGACCTGACACGACTGCTGCGCTCTTCGACGAGCTGGCGACCCATGTTCCAGACCCACGGGCCCGCGAGCAGGGCGGCTCCGCCGATCGCCACGATCATGGCCAGCAGCACGTTGCCCGCCGCCGCGAGCGAGGTGTTGGCGGCGACGAAGACCCCCATGCCGGCCAGGACCAGCAGCGAGCCGATGACGAGGCGCGGCAGTGAGATCGGACCGGTGACGACCGACTCAAGCGGCGTGCCGAGCCGGGACAGCGTCCAGCGCCCGCGCCCGTCGTCGCCACTGCGGGCCCACAGGATCGCGAATCCGATCGCGGCAAGCACGACCGGCCAGCCATGCTCACCGCCGAACCAGAGGCCCGTGATCGAGACGACGACGATCACGCCGACCGCCATCAGGCCGATGCCGAAGAGCTGCCGTCGAGTCGGCCTGCGGATGCGTGGCGGGCGAGGCTCGACGCCGGCGTCCGCGGGCTCGAGCGGTGCGAGGAGCCAGGTCAGCAGGTACACGACGAGCCCGAAGCCCGCGGCGAAGGAGAGGACGACGAAGGCGACCCGCACGATGTTCGACTGGATACCGAGGTGCGCTCCGATGCCACCCGCCACGCCGCCGATCAGCCGGTCCGTCCGGCTGCGCTCGAGACGCGCGCGCGTGGTGCCGGTGCGGTCGGGCCGCACTCGGGCAGGAGCCTGTGCCATGGGCGCATGTTCCCACAGGCCCACCCACGTTCACGATGGGTGACAACCCTGAGTGGATGCCCGGCGACTCAGGGTCGAATGGGTGACATCCCCAATGGTCAGCGGGCCGGTCCCGGCCGATGATCGGCCCATGACTACTGAACAACCGACCGCCCCGCGCATCCTCCGCCGCCGGTCCGACGATCGAGTCATCGGCGGCGTGGCGAGTGGGCTGGGTGACTACTTCAATGTCGACCCGCTGCTGATTCGCATCGGCTTCGTGGGTCTCATGGTCTTCGGCGGAATGGGGATCTTCCTGTACGTCGCCGCCTGGCTGCTGCTGCCGGACGAGACGACCGACAAGTCGATCGCCGAGCGGATCCTCGGGCGAGCCGGGCTCGGCGGCAGCGTCCTGGCGGCCTTCCTGATCGTGATCGGCGCACTCGTGCTGGTCAACGTGCTGGGAGAGGTCGCGGAGCGCTCCGGCGGCGTGCCGGCCGTGGGTTTCGCGCTGGTCGTGATCGTGGCCGGAGCCCTGATCCTTCGACGGGGCGAGCCGAAATCTGCCACGCCGACCGATCCCAATGCGGCGGACGTGGCGGCGCCGGCCGCTTCTCCCGCACGAGTCGTGGTGCGCCGGCCGCCACGCCCGAAGTCGCCACTCGGCTGGTACGTGCTGGGCGGCATGCTGGTCGCGGTCGGCGTGCTCGCCCTGGTGACCAATCTCTCAGGCGCCGAGGTCGACCCCGGCCAGTACTTCGGCGTCGCGATCGGCGTCCTTGGGCATCGGCCTCCTGATCGGCGCCTGGTGGGGTCATGCTCGCATCCTGATCCTGCTCGGCATCATGCTGCTGCCGTTCGCCTTCGCCGCCAGCCTGATCGACGTGCCGATCGAGGGTGGCTGGGGGGCCCACCGATTCAGCCCGACGACCAGGGCCGAGCTCCGCGACGAGTACCGGCTGGCCGGCGGTGAGATCTTCCTCGACCTGACGAACCTGGACGCCGGCAGCGAGCCGGTCATCATCGCGGCGAGCGTGGCGATGGGGCAGGTCTACGTGCTGCTGCCCGACGATGCCGACGTCGAGGTCGACGCGGCAGTCGGCGGCGGCCGGACTCGCATCCTCGGGGCATACCAGAACGGAACCCAGCTCGTGGAGCGAGCGGTGGTCGACGGTGATGGCACGCGGTTCGTCCTCGACCTCGAGGCTGGCATGGGTGATGTCACGGTCGAGACGGCTCAGACGGAGGACCGATGACGATGACTCGACATCCCGCAGACTTCGTGTCGCTGGCCTTCGGACTGCTGTTCGCGGCCACCGGCCTCGTGCTCCTGACGGGCGGCATCGAGACCCTCTCCCTCGAGTGGGTCGGACCGCTGGCGGCGGTCACGCTCGGAGGGCTCCTGATCCTGGCCGGCCGTTCGAGCCGCACCGATCCCGGCGACAACGCGCCGGAGGGCTGACGCGATGCGGACCTGGCGCTCCGTGATCGTGGCGGTGCCGTTCGTGGCAGGCGCGATCCTGGTGGGGCTGCTCTCGGCTCTGCTGACGATTCCGCGGTAGCGAGGGCGGGCTAGCGGCGGCGGCGGTCGCCTCCGGTACGCCGTCCGCGACCTCGCCACGGCTGGCGTTCACCCCGGCGGTCGTCGCCGGAGCGGCGTTCGGGGACCGTCTCGGAGCCGGGCCGGTCGTCGATGGCGGCGAGCGCTTCCGATCGCCGGCGAGGGGCGTCGCGGATGCGAGCCAGCGCGATCTCGTTCGAGGCCTGGAGCGCGCGGACCATCTGTCCGCCGATCGACCGACCCGTGGCGCGCCGACGCACCAGGAGCCAGTAGAGGGCGGCGCCGATGACGAGTCCGGCGAGCGCGAGGGTATCAGGCATGGCGATCGGTGCTTCGCTGCGTGTTTGTTGGATCAGCATCGGGCGGCCGGGGTCCGCGAGCCACCCCCCATTGGTCCCACCCGCCCCGGCTGAGACCTCGCCGCGAGGGACACCCTAAACGGGGCGACGCCGGTGCGCCTGTTCCTCCAGCAGGCCTCGCAGGGCGGGTCGCCTGACGTCCTCGCTCGACCGGCACTTGACGTGGCGAATGCGCTTGCCGGTTCCCTCGACGATGCCGGCCGGATCGTCGAGCGAGGCGCCGTCGGCCAGCTGCACGTTCACATGGGCGGCATGCGGGATCAGCGCGACGGCAAGATCGCGCAGTCGCGTGCCACCGGGCGGGCCGAAGCCGAAGGCAAGCAGGTGATCGGGCAGGTCGAGCTGTTCGGTCGCGCCGGGCATCACCTCGCCGACCACGGAGCGCAGCGCGAGGAACACCTCCCGCACCTCGGGGGAGTGCGAGTCGAGCAGCCGGTCGAGATCGGTCACCACAGCGCCAATCCTGTCTCCTCGTCCGGGCGGCGGACGAGGGACACGTCGCCGAGCTCGCGGATCATGACCTCGCCGGCGAAAACCTCGCAGCCGGGAAGGATGTGGCCGCCCACCGTGGCACCGGCCGCATCGGCGAAGGTGGCGTGGGCGTGCAGGAATGGTCGGTCGTCACGCAGCGAGACGTTGCCGACGAAGCCAACGACCTCGTGATGGGTGGCGGACTCGAGCTCGAGATAGCGTCGATCGTCCTGCTCGTAGTAGGCGTACCGCGCGCGGCGCACGGCACCGATGACGGTGACCTGCGCGGCGGTCACGCCCTGCTCGGCGCAGAAGCGCTCGATCTCCTCGACGAGATCGCTCCCCGTCTCGAGGCGTCCAACGAACGCTCGGCCGGCGGTGGCAGTCCAGAAACGGGTGGGCGGCATCGGTCCTCCTATTCGAACTGCGTAAGGTGCCTGACGATCGACAGCGAGGCGGCCACGCGAGCCGGATAGAGCCCCGCCAGCGCCGCGACCCCCGTACCGACCAGCACGACCGCGACCAGCAGGCCCCACGGCAGCTGCAGGCCGACGCCAAGGTCCGCCGCCGCCCCGCCGTTGACCAGGGCCAAGGGCCACGCCAAGCCCGGTGGCGATCGCCAGGACACCCGCGATGGCTCCCATGATGGCGGCCTCGGCCACCACCATGGCCTGGACCTGGCCGACCGTCATGCCGTGCGAGCGCAGGATGGCGATCTCTCGGACGCGCTCGCTGATGCCGATACCGAGCGTGTTCACGATCCCGAGCGCGCCGATGACGACCGCGATCAGCGCAAGCGCGTCGAACAGGCCGAGCAGCCGATCCAGCGATCGGCTCAGATCGGTGGCAAGGTCGCGCGCCGTGAGCGGCTGGGCCGCAAGCTGGCCGGCCGTGTCGCGAACCGCGGCGGCAAATACCGATGGCGCGACGTCCGGCTGCGGGACCATCACCCAGAGGGACGCCGCGGTGACCCCGAAGCGGTCACGCGCATCGGCAGCGCTGATGAGGAGCGCGCCGTCGGGCGTCCGGGCCGGGATGGTGTACTCGACGATGCCGGCGACCACGAAGTCGCTCGCCTCGCCGCCGGGTTGGCCGAGGCTGATCGTGTTCCCGGTCGCGATCCCTTCACGTGCGGCGAACGAGGCCGGAACCAGCACCGCTCCGCCGTTGCGCAGGTCCGCGTAGGCATCCGCCCGCGGCACGCCCGAAACGATCAGCGCCCCCGAATCCTGGAACACGTTCGGGTCGATGCCCGCCAGCATCACCTCCTGCTGGCCGCCGTCGACCACCCGAACCGCCGGCAGCTCGAGCACAGGGCTCGCGACCTGCAGGCCAGGTGTCGCATCGAACGTCGGCCGGAACGACTCCACGTCCAGCGGCACGCTGCTCCGGATGGCGTTGCCGCCGGGAAGGATCGAGGCGACCCAGCGCTCCGCCCCGGCGCGCGCCGACTCGGCGACCGTGCCGAGCGCGACGACGGCGGCGAGCGCGATCATCATTGCCCCCACCGTCAGCCCGGTCCGCACGCGATCCCGCGACAGGTTTGCGCGACCGAGGAGGCCCTGGGCACCGAAGAACCATTCGAACGGACGGCCGATGACCTTGCCGAGCGGTTCGAGGACGTACGCGGTCGCGACCGCCCCGCCCAGCAAGAGCGCGAGCGACAGGATGAGCGGCAGGAGCGGGGTGCCGGCGCGCTCGATCGGAAAGAGCAGGATGCCGGCTCCCACCACCACCAGCTCGGCAACGATGAGCGCCCGCAGCCGGTCGCTCAGCCCGACGACCGTGCCGCGCACGGGACGAAGGGCCGCGATCGGGGAGAGCCTTGCGGCCCGCAGTGCCGGGAGGACGGCGCCGGCCAGCGTCACGCCCAGCCCGAGCGCGAACGCCAGCAGCAGCCCGGGCAGCGGGATCGGAAGACCGACCACCAGCGCCGCCCTGGTGGACGAGAGGAAGGCGATCATTCCGGCGGCGAGCACGATGCCCGCAACGACGCCCAGGACGCTGCCGGCGACCCCAAGGGCAAGCCCCTGTCGCAGCACCAGTCCGAGAACCTGCCGCGACGTCGTGCCGGCCGCGCGGAGCAGCCCGAACTCCCTCGTGCGCTCGCCCACCGTCATGGCCAGCGTGTTGCCCACCAGGAACGCGCCCACCACCATGGCCACCAGCCCGAACAGGAAGGCCACGCTGCTGAAGCTGGCCTGCGCGGTCGCGAGACGCTCCGCCGCATCGGCTGCCGTCTCGACGACGAATGGTTCGTCGAGCCGGCCGGTCACGCTCGCAAGGACGTCCGGATCTGCGCTCGCGCCGAGGTCGAGATCCAGGTAGCGAATCGGCGCCGGCACCAGGAACGAGTCGTCCAGCGTCGAGCGCGATACGACGAGCACCTCGCCGCGCTCGAGCGCCGCGAAGCCGGTGTCGGCCATCAGACCGATGATGCGCAGCGGCGGCATCCCCTCGCGCCGCCCGTCGAGCCGAAGCTCGTCCCCCAGCTCGAGCCCGTTGCGCGCCGCCCAGGAGGCAGCGACGAGGGCATCGGTGGGGCTGTCTGTCGAGAGCGGCACGCCGGCCGTGAGCCGCGGCTCCCGCACGCTGACATCGACGTCGGGGTCGATCCCGATGACGAGCAGCGAGAAGACCCGCTCGTCATCGCCCGGTGCGGTGTGAACGATGAGGCGACGCTCCGAGACGGCCGCCGCCGCCCTCACCTCCGGCATGGCGCGCAGCGCCTGAACGGCGCGGGGCGTGAAGCCGGTCTCGGCGAAGGCGCGCAACCGCACGTCGGCAGCACCGAGCAGGTCGGCGGTGGCGCTGCGCAGCGCGGCATCGGAGGCGGAGCTGGTGACGATGGTTGCCGCCACGACCGCGACGCCGAGCGCCACCCCGATCACGGCCAGCGCGGTGCGCAGAGGGCGGGCCAGCAGCCCGCGCCAGGCGATTGTCGCCAGGCGCATCGGCGCCTAGAGCCCCAGCTTGGCGAGCCGCGCGATCAGGGCACGCGCCTCATGATCGCGGCGGCGGCCGAGCACGATCTCGTCCAGGATCTGGCCGTCGCGCACGACCAGGACCCGATCGGCATACGCGGCAGCGCGCGCGTCGTGGGTGACCAGCACGATGGTCTGCTCGAGGCGATCGGCCAGGTCCCACAGCAGGTCCAGGATCTCGGTGCCGGTCGTGTAGTCGAGGTTGCCGGTCGGCTCGTCGGCAAGGACGATGGCCGGGGCCGTGGCGAGAGCCCTCGCGAGGGCCACGCGCTGCTGCTCGCCGGCCGACAGCTGGTCGGGCCGGTGATCGGCCTTGTCGGCAAGCCCGACCATCGCCAGGAGCTCCGCAATTCGGCTCCGGTGCCTGTTCGCCGACTCCCCGGCGATCATGAACGGCAGCGCCACGTTCTCGGCCACGCTCAGGAGCGGGATCAGGTTGAAGAACTGGAAGACGAACCCGGTCTTGTCGCGCCGCGTGAGGGTTCGGTGCTCTTCGTCGAGACCGGAGATCCCGATCCCGTCGATGACGACCTCGCCGGAGGTCGGGAGATCGAGCCCGCCGAGCAGGTGGAGCATCGTCGACTTGCCGGATCCCGAGCTGCCCATGATCGCCACGAACTCGCCGCGTTCGACCTGGAGCGAGACGCCGCGCAGCGCGTCAACCTGGCCCTCGCCCAGCGGGTAGCGCTTGACGAGGTCGCGAGCCTCGAGGATGACCGCCATGCGGGGCAGTCTACCGGGCACGTGCCGACCCCGGATGGTGGTGGTGCCGGGCGCCGACTCGCCGGCGCGTAAACCCGGCGCCGTCGGCGCCGGGTTGGCCTCAGCCGAAGAGGAAGCCGAGAAGGGTTCCCACGATGCCGTCGAACAGGCCCGCCTCGGCCGGCGCGGCGGCGGTCACCTGCATGCCGCGCGTCGTGGCGGTCTGCGGCGCACTCTTCGCAGTGGCGGTGCTCACTCCATGGTTGCCGAGCGCGTCGTCGGCAGCGAGACGAGCGGTGAGATCGAAGCTGGCACGCGTCGCCACGATGGTCATCACGCCATCGAGGCCGGCGGTCGAGGTTGGCCGTCGCGGTGTGGCGGTGCTGACCTCCACTGGCGTGGGCTCCGGCTCAGGAGCCGGCGCCGCGGCTGCGACCTGTGCCGCAGGAGGGGCATAGCCGCCGCCGCCGCCGCGATCCGCCGCCACTCGGCGGGGGTGCGGGCGCGGCGCCCGACGCCTGCAGGAAGAGCTCGGTGTACATGCGGGTGTTCTGGACGTAGCCCTGGAACATCTGGCCGTCCGCGGCCGCCGCACCGACACCAGCATGGGTGAACCGCGGGTCGAGGACGTTGGCGCGGTGGCCGGCGGAACCCATGAACTGCTCGTGGACGCTCACCGGCGACGACGCGTCGTCGAGCCCGCTGTTCCAGCCGATGTTCTCGCCGGCCCACTGATAGGCGACGCCGTTCTGGGTGTAGTAGTTGTAGACCAGGCAGCCGCAGCCGGCGATGGTGTGGCTGAAGTAGTCGTTCGCGATCATGTCCGAGCTTCGCCATCGGGCGATGCCGACGAGGGTGCCGTGCTGCTGGACGGGTGCCATGCCGTTGTTCGTGCGCGCCCCGTTCAGAAGCTGCCAGAGGGTGGCCTCCGCGGATCCCTGGTTCCAGCCGGTCGTCGACGACGGGCTCCAGGTGAGCATCCCCGCGGCAAGCAGGGCGCTCGTGCCGAACACGATGGTCCGGGCAATGATCCGTCGCGGGCGACGGGCGATCGCGGGAAGGGACATCCATTATCTCCAGGGTGCGGATTCGGGCGGTGCAGGCCCACGTCCACCCTAGGGAGGCTCACCCCCGAGGTCAGTAGGCGACTCGTCCGGTCCGGGGGACATGACCCAGGAGGGATGAGTACGGGTCTGGCACCGGACCATCGGGTCGGTGTCCGTCCCGGCACGCAGCCTGCTTGAGCCGATACCAGGACAGCGGGAGGAGACGTGGGCAAGCGACATTCGGTCCTCGTCGTCGACGACGACGTGAGCGTGCGTGCGCTGTATGTCGATGCGCTCCAGGAAGCCGGCCACCTGGTCGCGGTGGCGATCGACGGGGCTGATGCCCTCGACCAGCTGCACGGCGGTTCGGTCCCCTGCGTCGTCCTGACCGACGTGCGCATGCCACGCATGGACGGATTCGAGCTCTCACGGGCGGTGGCTCGGGACCCGGAGCTGGCGAGCATCCCGGTCGTCGTCGTCACCGGCGACAAGATCCTGTCGTTCAGCTCGCCGGCGCGCGACAAGCCCTTCTCGACCGCGGAGCTCGACGCGATGGTGCAGCGCTCGTGCGCGCTCCACCGAGCGGGCGAAGGTTCCGGCTAGCCCTTCCCCCGCGGTTCCTCGGCATCCCGTTCGGCATCGATCAGCCGTGACGCGGCCTCCTCGGCATGCTCCTCCTGCACGCGTTCGGCGGCGATCGCGGCGACCTGCTCGGGCGTTGCCTCCGGCGACTCCCGGCGCACCTCCTCGAGGGCCTCGTCGAGATCGACCGTCGGGGTCTCGTCGATCTCCCGCAGGTTGATCCCGTAGTTGAAGAAGACGTTGAGGACCGCGAGGATCGGAATCCCGAACAGCGCGCCCCACAGGCCGGCCACCTGCGACCCGATGAGGAGTCCGACGAGGACGAGGATTGGATGCATGCCGAGCGCCTCGCGCATCAGGCGCGGCTGCAGGTAGTTGACCAGCACCGTCTGCACGATCAGCAGCACCGGCGCGACGACCACCAGCCACCCTGGATCGAAGATCGCGGTGGCCACAATCGGCGCGACCAGGGCGAGTGGCGGGCCGAAGAAGGGAATCAGCATCGCCAGGCCGGAGATGGCCACGATCAGGAAGCCGTACGGCAGCCCGACCAGCAGGACGACCGCAACGGTGAGTGCCGTCTGCACCGCCGCGAGGATGACCTGCGCGCGGAGGAAGCCGCCGAACGCCCTGGCGACCGTGCGCTCGAGGATCTCGGCCTCGTCCTCGTAGCGGGCGGGGACGATGCGGACCAGCTTGGCGAGGATGCGTTCGCTGTCGGCGAGCATGTAGAGGCTCAGGATGATCACGATCACGAGCCCACCGAGGACGGCCAGCGTGACCGACGGCACGTCGCCGATCGCCGAGGCGACGACGCGAGCGGCGGTTGCCTCCACGTCGCGGTACAGCCCGACCAGGTCAGGCTCGAAGGACCCGAAGGAGACGACCTTCTCCCAGCCGGTCAAGGTGCTCTCGATCCTGCTCCTCGTCACCGGGAAGTCGGCCGCCAGCTCCCCCATCGAGGCGGCGATCGACGAGGCGGCATAGAACAGCAGGAAGCCGCTGCCGATGAGGGTGGCGGCGTAGACGACCCCGACCGCCGCGCCGCGCGGCATCCACTGGTGATCGACAATCCACGCGACCAGCGGAGCGAGCACGAAGGCAAGCAGCCACGCTGCGAAGAGGATGAGGAGGATCTGGGCGAAGCCGCCGAGGATCTGGATGACCAGGGCGAACAGCAGCAGGGTCACATAGACGGTCGCGACGATGAGCAGCGCCGAGCGCCACCACCGCTCACGCCTGCCGCGACTGACCTCGTCCTCGTGTGCCTTCAACGCGTCTCCGATTGAGCCCCGGCGGCGATCATTGCAGCCGCCGGTGGCGGCCCGTGCACGATTCTGGCCATCCTGCCTCCGGGCGTGCTACAACGTCGATCATGGATATCGACCAGCCGGCGGCGGCTGCAGGCGACGAGGCGCTGACCGTGGATCAGGGCGGCGGGCCGCCGATCGGCAGCGCCTGGACGCTCGAAGTGACCGGAGAGGGCGGCTGGTCGGCCGATCTCGAGCATGCCGCCCCGCTGCCCCGCGTCGGCGAGCAGATCGAGTTCATCAGCGAGGACGGTCGACGGCGCACCTTCCGGGTGACCGATGTGGTTCACACCCTCCAGCCATCCGCCAGCGAACGTCCGCCCGTGCGCGCCGAGCAGACCGGCCCGAACGCCATCGTCTCCGACGGAGCCGCCGACCATCCGCCACGCGAGCTGCGCGCCGGCCTGCCGCGCGTCTTGGTGGTCCCGGTCGATTAGCGCAGCGCGTTGTGGCGGACGACGTCCGCGCTGATGGATCGCTCGTATCGGGCGCTGCTGCGCGTCCCGACGCTGTGGCGGGTGCTGATCTCGATGCAGATCGCGCGCGTGGCGCAGTCGATGGTCAGCGTGGCGATCGTCCTCTTCACCCTCGACCGATACGGCTCACCCGCCTTCGCGGGGCTGGTGACGTTCATGAGCGTGTTCCCGGGACTGCTGATCAGTCCACTGGCGGGCGCGCTGCTCGATCGGCACGGCCGGATCCGGCTGGTGATCCTCGACTTCGTCGTCGCGCTGGCGGCGATGGCGCTCATCGGCGGCCTGGCCCTCATCGATGCCCTGCCCGGCGGGCTCCTGCTGGGCATCGCGTTCGTGTCGTCGCTGACGTCGATCCTCAGCCACGTCGGCCTCCGCAGCCTCTTCCCCATCCTCGTGCCCGAGCACCTGTGGGAGCGGGTCAACGCGGTCGACTCCAACGGCTACGTGGTCGCCACCATCCTGGGACCGCCGGCGGCGGCGGGCATGGTGGCCATCTTCGGTGGGCCTGTGGCACTGGTGGTGATCGGGATCGCGTTCGGGGCGGCGGCGCTCGCGTTGCTTGGCGTCCCGGACCCTCCGGCCCCGACCGCCTCCAAGGGGCGGCTCTTCGAGGACGCCTGGGACGGGCTGGTCTACACCTGGCGCAACCCGACCCTGCGCGGCCTCGGGTTCGCGGTTGCGCTCGTGAACCTGACGAACGGGATGAGCACCATCGTGATCCCGCTCATCGTGCTCGAACGCCTCGGCCAGAACGAGGCGGTCGTCGGGTTGGTCTTCGCCGTCTCCGGCATCTCGGGCATGGCCTCGGCGCTGCTCTTCGGCCGGATGGACACGCGCGGCCGCGAGTGGGCGCTGCTCGTGTGGCCGCTGGTCGCCTTCGCGCCGATCGTCGCGCTGCTCCTTCTCGCCGCCGGCCAGTCCGCCTCGGTACCGCTCGGGCTCGCGATCCTCGCCATCGAGGCGCTGCTGGTCGGGCTGCTGTGGGGGCCGTTCGACATCGCGCTGTTCACCGTGCGCCAGCGACGGACCGATCGAGCGTGGATGGGCCGCGCGTTCGCGGTCTCGATGGCCTTCAACTTCCTCGGCATGCCGATCGGTGCGGCGGTCGCGGGCATCCTGGCCGACTCCTCGATCGAGGCCGCCATCCTCATCCTGGGGATCGGCGGCTCACTCTCGGCGGCCGTCGCCGCTGCGTTGCTGGTGCCGCGGGTCGATCCGGCGGCCGACGCGCCGCGATAGGCCGTGCTACCGCCGCTTGACCCGTGAGGCGGGTCAACGCGCAACGGAGCGTCGGAATCAGGCCCGTTCCTCCGCGATTTGACCCGTGAGGGCGGGTAGATCGCGACAGAGCTCTGGTTCCCCCGCGCTATGACCCGTGGGACGGGTCATCGGCGGCGAGCGGAGCCCGCCATGGGATCAGGCCGGTCAGTACACTCCCGCGATGGCAGACCGATACGACGCGATCGTCATCGGCCTCGGCGGCATGGGAACGGCATCCGCCTTCCACCTGGCGCGCCGAGGACAGCGAGTGCTGGGTCTCGAGCAGCACGATCTCCTCCACGAGCTCGGCTCGTCACACGGCCTGACCCGGATCATCCGGCTCGCGTACCACGAGCACCCCTCGTACGTGCCGCTCCTTCGCCGCAGCTATGAGCTGTGGCGCGAGCTGCAGCAGCTTGCCGGCGAGCCACTACTGATCACGACCGGTTCGGTCGAGGGCGGTCCCGAGGACGGGCCGACCTTCCGCGGCGCGCTCGAGGCCGCCGAGCTGCACGACATTCCCCACGAGGTCCTGTCCGCCAGGGAGCTCCGGCGCCGGTACCCGGCCTATGCCGGCTTTGCGCCGGAGACGCAGCGTCATCTGGCAGCCGGACGGTGGATTCCTGCTCGCCGAGCGCACGATCGTTGCTCATGTCAACGGGGCGCTCGCCCACGGCGCGGACCTGCGCTTTCGGGAGCCTGTCCTGTCCTGGAAGGCGACCGATGCCGGCGGCGTTTCCGTCACGACCGGGCGAGGTTCGTACGCGGCCGATCGGCTCGTCATCACCGCCGGGCCATGGATGCGTCAGCTGGTCCCCCGCCTCGAGTCGCTCGCCGTGCCCGAGCGGCAGGTGCTCGCCTGGCTCAGGCCAACGCGCCCGGAGCTGTTCGAGCCGGACCGCTTCCCGGTCTTCCTGATCGACGTCGCCGACGGCAGCTACTACGGCTTCCCCGTCCACGACGTGCCAGGCTTCAAGTTCGGGCGCTACCACCACCTGCGCCAGCCGATCGACCCGGACGATCCCGACCGCACCGCGCGTCCCGACGACGAGGCGGTGCTTCGAGCGTTCGCCACCCGTTACTTCCCCGATGGAGCCGGCCCAACCGTGATGCTGAAGAGCTGCATCTTCACCAACACGCCCGACGAGCATTTCATCATCGATCGGCTGCCCGACACACCGCAGGTCAGCATCGCCTCGGCATGCTCCGGCCACGGCTACAAGTTCTGCAGCGTGGTCGGCGAGATCATGGCCGACCTCGCCACGGAAGGCACGACCGCCCACGACATCGGCCTCTTCCGGCTCGACCGATTCGACTCAGCCAGTTCTGGGGTGGCCTACGGGGCTTGAACCCGTAACCTTCGGAGCCACAATCCGATGCTCTGCCAGTTGAGCTAAGGCCACCACGAACCCCGTCCGTGGACGACAGGACGGGGTCCGTATGGTCGCCGATGCACCCAGTCGGGTCAACCGCCGGGGCGCCGAGTCAGTCGCGCCGTCCGCTCATCGAGCGAAGGATGAGGATGATGAGCACCGAGCCGAGCGTGGCGATGACGAGGGCTCCGAGCCAGCCGGAGGCTGGATCCTGGTTGAGAACGTTGACCCACAGCCAGCCGCCGACGAGGCCGCCGATGATGCCGATCGCCATCGTGCCGAGGCACCCGTAGCGCTGACGGCCGGGAACGAAGGCGCCGGCAAGGGCCCCGGCCAGCAGGCCGATGATGATCCAGCCGAAGATCCCGAGATCAGGCAATGCGTCCTCCTTTGATTGATGCCCCAACGATTGCACGGCCCGTGCCGTTCATCGATCGGTCAGCGGGGCGCTCATGTCGAGCACCACCGAGCCCGAGGTTACGTCCACGGCGATCCGTTCGAGCGGCGGATCCGCCGCATCGATCGGGATCCCCTCGAAGGTCCACGTTCGGCCATCGCAGTCGGTGAGCCGATCGGCCCCGATCTCGACCGGACAGTCAGCGCGGCCGGGGCTGGCGGCGTTGACCGCCGTGATCCCGCGGCCCGCAGAGGACGAGACGATGACCGCGACCTGCACCCGGCCGTCGCCGGCGTCGCGCTCACCGGACCAGCCGCGCGAGCGGCTGAGGATCAGGTCGCGACGAATCGGTCCGCCGGCGACCTCGCTGGCGGTCGCCACGGTCACCACCGTGTCATCGCGTGGCGGGGCCGCGCTGAGGATGGCGAGCCGCACGACGATCGCGATGACGACCAGGGTCAACGTGACGATCAGGCAGCCGAGCGCGGCGCGGCGGATCGGGACCGGCTCATCCATCGGCATCGGGCGGCACCAGCTCGATGAGGGTCGCACCGGTGCAGTTGTAGAAGAGCGTGCCGTTGTGCAGGGTCGTGCGGTCGTCGATGCCGCGCCGCACCAGCGCGGTATGCCCGTGGAGCCAGAGCGGGGGTGCGAGGCGGTCGGCCAACCAGCGGAATGCCGTGAAGCCGCGGTGGGGCAGGTCGTCGTCGTCGTTCACGTCGCGCGGCGGCGCGTGGGTCACCACGATCACGGGACGCGCGCGCTGGGCGGCGCTCCAGGAGCCGATGACGCGGGCCCACATGCCGAGGGCCGAGACCTGCATGTTGCGCTCGTTGTAGATCGGCGAGCCTGAGAAGCCGAGCATGTGCAGCCCGACCTCCTTGATCACCTTGCCGTCGCGCATCGGCTCGGGCAGGAGTGCACGCCGAGTGTGGCTCCATGCCGGCCCGACGTCGTGGTTGCCGCGGATGTATCGGAGGGGGGCATCGAACGCATCGGCGACGAACGAGAGGTAGTCGGGCTCGAGGTCGCCGGCGCCGATGATGAGGTCGACCCGACCGATCCGCTCGCGCGTCGTTGCCGAGTCCATGCTGAGGTCGGGCTCGTCCGAAACGGCGAGGATGCGGATCGGCCGACCGGCGGCCTCCGCGAATGGCCGCGGGTCCGGCCAGCGCACCGTCAGGCGCTCCGTCATCGATGCTCACCCTGGTCGTCGGCCAGCTCGCGACGCGAGACCTCCTCGATCGGATCTCGCTTCTGGACGCCCCGAGCCTGGCGCCCCTGGGCGGCCTGCCGGACCTCGTCGGTGCCGATCAGCGAGCTGGCATCGAACCGCGCCTGCCCGGGTTGCGTCACGCCGGGGATGAGGAGCTGGGTGACATCGGCGTCGATCTCGAGACCGCCCGCCTGGAGCGCCGCCGCGACCCGGTTGTGGCCGTCGACGACGTAGTACTCGTCGCCGACCTGGACGAGATCAACCGGTGGCAGCGTCTCGAGCCGATCGATCGCCCGGGTGATGCGCTGCCAGCGGCCGCGCCAATTGGTGCCGCGCAGCTTCGGCAGCGGCAGGAAGTCGGCGGTGTTCTGCGACGGGTGGCGCATGGTGCCGACGATCCGGTCGAGAGGGACGCTGCGCAGGCCGATCGGACGGCGTGGCGCCGCCATGGCGCCGGGGTATCGATCCAGCAACGAGGGGAGGACGTCGCGATCGGTTCGGCGTCGCCCGCCCGCGACGGCATTCCGCCGACGCAGGGCGCCGCGAGCGCCCCCGAGGACGAGCGCGAGGAGGACGAGGTCGGTCAGCCGGCCGGCCAGCCGGCGAACGAAGCGGAGGACACGGTGCATCAGGATTTCGAATCGCGGCGGTGCGGGTTGCGCAGCGTACTATGATGCCTTCCCGAGCAGGGCCATCAGGCCGTCAGCGGCCTGCCGTTGGATGAGGAGCGAGTATTCGATGGCGACCGTCACCTTCGACCACATGTACAAGCGGTACGGCGACGACGTCATCGCCGTCAACGACTTGAACCTCGAGATCAAGGACGGGGAATTCCTCGTCCTCGTCGGTCCCTCGGGCTGCGGAAAGACCACCGCGCTGCGTTGCGTCGCCGGGCTCGAGGACATCAGCGATGGACGGATGCTCATCGGCGATCGGGTGGTCAACAACGTGGCGCCCAAGGATCGCGACATCGCGATGGTCTTCCAGAGCTACGCGCTCTATCCGCACATGACCGTCTACGACAACCTGGCGTTCGGCCTCAAGCTGCGGAAGTTCAAGAAGGACGACATCGACAAGCGCGTGAAGGAGGCCGCAGGCATCCTTGACCTCGGCCGCTACCTCGATCGCAAGCCGAAGGCGCTCTCCGGCGGCCAGCGCCAGCGCGTGGCGCTCGGGCGCGCGATCGTGCGCGAGCCATCGGTGTTCCTGATGGACGAGCCGCTCTCGAACCTCGACGCCAAGCTGCGCGTCCAGACGCGCGCCGAGATCGCGCGGCTGCATCAGCGCCTTGGCACGACGACGGTCTACGTCACCCACGACCAGGTCGAGGCGATGACCATGGGCGACCGCATCGCGGTCATGCGCGACGGCCTGCTGCAGCAGGTCGGCTCGCCGCAGGACCTCTACGACCACCCGGTCAATATCTTCGTCGCCGGCTTCATCGGTTCGCCGTCAATGAACTTCGCCACCGCGAAGGCGGAGGGCAAGGACCTCATGCTCGGCAGCGCGAAGCTCGAGCTCACCGGCGAGCCGGCCCGCGCCGCGCAGCAGCGGCCCGATGGCGCCGACGTGCTGATCGGCTTCCGACCCGAGCACATCGAGCTCGCCAACGGCCAGGAGAGCAGCGCGGTCAGGTTCCCCGCCAAGGTGGACGTGGTCGAGTATCTCGGCAACGAGGAGCTCATCCATGCACAGGCAGAGGGCAACGAGATCGTCGCCCTCCTTCCCTCCGACCGAAAGGTCGGCGTCGGGGACACGGTCCAGCTGGCGGTGCCGATGGACAAGCTCCACATCTTCGATCCCGAGTCGGAGAAGACGCTCGTCGGCTGAAGGCGGGCGGGGATCGAACCCGAACGAAACGGCACCCGTACTGAAGAGAAGGCAGGCGTTCCCTCAAGTTTCGCGTCGGACGGCACCGCGCGTGCAAGTCCCCAGAACGCATACCCAACGATTCGTGGCGGCGCCACGCACTATCGCATCAGGTGGAGGAATCGGATGTCCAAGTTTCGACTGGTAGCACCATTCATGATCGTCATGCTGGTGCTGACCGCGTGCCCGGCCGGAGATGACGGCGGCAACGCCAGCACCGGTCCGGCGGCGAGCGGCGGCGGTGGGGGCACCGGCGACGGCAGCATCACCGTCACGTCCCTGTGGGGCGGGGCCGAGGAGGAGGCCTTCACGGCGGTCCTCACCGCGTTCACGGAGGCCACCGGCATCGAGGCCACGTATGAGGCCAACCGCACCGACTACGCGACCGTGCTCCGGACGCGCATCCAGGGCGGCAATCCGCCGGACGTGGCGATCATCCCGGGCATCGGCACCCTTCGCAGCCTTGCGCGCGACGGCTCGCTGATCTCCCTTTCCGACCTCGGCATCGACCAGGCCTCGATCGAGGGCAACTACGCACCCGGCATCCTCGATGTCGGGGTCGTCGATGGTGAGCTCTACGGGATCATGGTCAAGCTCAACTCGAAGGCGACGATCTGGTACAGCCCCGAGCGCTTCACTGAAATGGGTGTCGAGCCCGCAGAGGACTGGGACGGCCTGCTGGCATTGACCGATGACATCAAGGCCGCCGGCGCGACGCCGTGGTCTCTCGGCGCCGGCGATAGCTGGACCCTGACCGACTGGTTCGAGATCGTCTACCTCAAGATGAACGGCGCTGATGCGTACGACACGCTCTTCAGCCCGGAAGGTAACTGGGAGGATCCGAGCGTCCAGGCCGCGATCGACAAGATGCTCGAGATCCTGACCGACGAGAACGTCGACGGCGGAGTCGACGGCGCGACGGCGACACTGTTCGTGGATGCAATCGCCAAGGTCTTCAGCACGAGCCCGTCGGCCGAGCTGTACTACGGCGGCGGCTTCGTCGGCGGCATCGCCACCGGCGCGGACGTCAATCCTGACCTCGCGGGTCAGGAGGGGACCGCCATCGACTGGTTCCCGTTCCCGACCATCGACGGCAACGGCGAGGGCCTCGTCACCTACGGTGGCGACGTCATGGCCGCGCTCGTCAATGACAGCGACGTGAAGGCGTTCATGGAGTACCTCACCACCGCCGAGGCCGGCCAGGTCTGGGCGGAGGGCGGCACGATCATCTCGCCGATCACGGCGGTCGATACGAGCGTGTACCCGACCGTGCTCATCCAGAAGGAAGCCGAGCAGGTCACCTCCGCTGAGGCGGTCCGCTTCGACGGTTCCGACCTCCTGCCAGCGGGCCCCGACCTGGGTGGCCTGCTGCAATCCGCCTTCCGCGGCGACGACACCGCCCAGCTCCTCACGGAGTTCCAGGCGGCGGTCACCACCGCGTGGGACGAGGAGTAATCCCCGGCTGAACAGGACGGGAGGGGCGACCAACGCCCCTCCCGTTCCCGACTTCCACCCGGACTGGAGGACTTCATGGCGGTTGCATCTCCCCCGGCGTCGAGCGACTCACGCCCGACGAGAAGCGAGGGTGGGTTCAAGGTCAACTGGACGGCGGTGCTGTTCCTGCTGCCGGCGGGACTGCTGCTGCTCATCTTCGTCGTCTTTCCGGCCGTCTTCACCGTCGGACTGAGCTTCGACCGCGGCCGTGGCGGCGAGTTCAGCGAGTTCGTCGGGCTCCGCAACTACATCAACCTGTTCACGAACGACCCCAACTTCCTGCGGATCGGCTTCCCACCATCCGGCGCGCTGTGGAACAACGTCCTGTGGGTCGTCTTCTACACGTTCTTCTGCGTGTTCCTTGGTCTGCTGATCGCCGTCATGGCCACCCGGGTGCGCTACGAGGCCATCATCAAGGCAATCGTCTTCCTGCCGATGGCAATCGCCGCCACAGCCATCGGTGTCATCTGGAGCTTTGTCTACTTCCCGAACCAGAACACCGGGCTCCTCAATGCTCTTCTCGGCATCTTCAACATCGGCCCGGTCGCCTTCCTCGGCAGCCCCGACACCGTCAACTGGGCGCTCATTGCCGTCGGCGTGTGGGGATCCGTGGGCTTCGCGACCGTGATCCTGTCGGCCGCCCTCAAGGGCATCTCCACCGAGGTGCTCGAGGCCGCACGGGTCGACGGCGCCAGCGAACGGAGCATCTTCTTCAAGATCATCATCCCGATGGTCAGCCTGCCGATCTCCGTCGTTGCAGTGACGCTGGTGGTCAACGTCATCAAGCTGTTCGACCTGATCTATGTGATGACCCGTGGAGGTCCGGGCACCTCGAGCCGCGTGATCGCGTTCTCGATGTACCAGGAGGCCTTCCCGGCCGGGAGGTACGGCTACGGCGCTGCGATCGCGATCGTCATGCTGCTGCTGCTCGTCCCGGTGCTCATCTTCAACGTCCGGCGCTTCAGCAGTGAGCGGGTGACAGCATGACCGCAACGTCCGTCGGTGCCGAGACGCGCAGCACCAACCGCACCTTCGCCGAGCAGGTCACGCGCCTCATCCAGGGCAGCCCGATTCACATCGTGCTCGGCCTGATCGGGCTCATCTGGCTGATTCCCTCGCTCGGCCTGCTCATCACCTCGTTCCGCCCAAGCTCGGACATGCGGGCCACCGGCTGGTGGACCGTCCTCACCGATCCGAGCTTCACGCTCGCCAACTACCAGCGCGTGCTGGAGGGCGAAGGCATCGGCGGTGCGTTCCTGAACAGCGTGTACATCACTGTGCCGTCCACGCTCCTGCCATTGCTGGTCGCGTCGCTGGCCGCGTTCGCGCTGGCCTGGATCAAGTTCCCGCTGCGGGACGCGACCTTCCTGGTCATCATCGGCCTGATGCTGGTTCCGGTGCAGATCGGGTTCATCCCCCTCGTGCAGGGACTGCGGCCGACGGGGCTGCTGACGAACTTCGGCGCGATCTGGCTCACCCATGCCGCCTACGCGCTGCCGTTCGGCATCTTCCTGCTGCGGAACTTCTTCATCACCCTGCCGAAGGACCTGATCGAGGCGGCGCGCATCGACGGAGCGTCGAACCTCGGGATCTTCCGGACGATCGTGGTGCCACTCTCCGTGCCGGCGATCGCCAGCTACGGCATCTTCCAGTTCCTGTGGGTCTGGAATGACCTGCTCATGTCGCTGGTCTACGTGCAGCGCAACGCGGCCCAGCCGATGACCGTGAAGATCACGCAGCTGCTCGGCACCTACGCATCCGAGTGGAGCCTCCTCGCCGCGGCGTCGTTCCTGGTGATGGTCGTCCCGCTCATCGTCTTCTTCAGCCTTCAGCGCTTCTTCGTCCAGGGCCTGCTCGCGGGGTCCGTGAAGTAGGGCGGCCGTGCGGGTCGCCACCTGGAACATTCGCTCGGCCATCGGCCCGGGACCCTTCCCGGACCGATGGTGGTCCCGCATCGACGCCGATCGCCTCCGGGCGATCGGCTCCTTCATCGCCGGCATCGAGGCGGACCTCGTCGCGCTCCAGGAGGTCGCGCTCCTCTCCCGCGATGGCGACCTGGTCGACGTCGCCGGCGACCTGGCGCGGCAGCTCGATATGCATGTCCGGTACGCCGCCGTGCGCTCGTTCGAGGTGGCCGAGGAGGGTGTCGTGCTCGGGGTCGGGTGCTTTGGGAACGCGCTCCTGTCACGCACGCCATTTCGGACGTCCCGCACGCTCGCCCTCCCCACCGCGCCCGTTGACGCGCTGGTCGAGCCGGCCGGCACGAGCCTGCCGGGCGCCGGGCTGCGTTACGCCGATGCGCCGAGCTCCATCCGTGAGCCGCGCTGCCTGTTGCTGGCCGAGGTCGAGGGCCTGGCGGTCGGCTCCGCCCACTTCAGCCACAACGGCTCGGCCGAGCGCAGGCTGCAGGCGGCGGCAACCGACGAGGCCTTCGGAGCCGCATCCACCGCTCTCCTGCTCGGGGATCTGAACGCGGCGGTCGGCGCCCCGGAGCTCAGCCCGCTGGCGGGCTGGACCGACGGGTTCACCACTCCGGCCGACGATGCGGGCCGTATCTCGACCGACGACGGCATGCGGATCGACCATCTGCTGGCGCGTGGCGCATCGGTCGACGGTTGCCGCGTGCTGCGCGACGCCGGTGCACTGAGCGACCACTACCCGCTGGTTGCCGAGGTCAGGCCGGCGTGACGCCCGCCTACGTCATTCGTCGTACGCGGCGGCCGGTCTGACCCGGTAGGCTCGGGCTTCATGACCACTGACGCTACTGCCCGCCAGACGATCATCCACCTCGTTCCGCACACGCACTGGGACCGCGAGTGGTACCGCCCCTTTCAGAGCTTCCGGATGCAGCTCGTCGACCTCGTCGACAGGGTCCTCGACATGCTCGAGTCGGATCCGAACTTCGCCTTCACGCTCGATGGGCAGCTCGCCACCGTCGATGACTATCTCGAGATACGGCCCGAGCAGACCGATCGCCTGACCGGCCACGTCGCCGGCGGGCGCCTCGCCATCGGTCCGTGGCAGATCCTGATGGACGAGTTCCTGGTCAGCGGCGAGACGCTGGTGCGCAACCTCGAGATGGGCTGGGCGCGGGCGCACGACTTCGGTGAGCCGATGCACGTCGGCTACCTCCCCGACATGTTCGGCCACGTTGCGCAGATGCCCCAGATCCTGCGCCGCGCCGGCCTCGGCGACGCCGTGGTCTGGCGCGGCGTGCCGGCCGCGATCGACCGGCACGCATTCCGCTGGGAGAGCCCTGACGGCTCCTGGGTTCGCGCCGAGTACATGCCGTCGGGCTACGGCAACGCGGCCGGCATGTTTGCCGCGCCCGACCGGCTGGACGTCGCGGCGGAACGTTTCCTCGACTGGGCGCGGCCATGGTTCGGCGACGACCCCGTCCTGGCCATGTACGGAACCGACCACGCCGCGCCCGTCCCCGAGCTGGCGGCGCTCGTCAGCCGCCTGAACGAGGTGCACGCGGCTTCCAACATGCGGATCGGCACCCTGTCCCGCTACGTGTCGGACGCGCCGGCGCTCACGCCCGATGACCCGTGCTGGCGTGGCGAGATGCGCTCCGGCGCACGCGCCAACGTGCTGATGGGGGTGGCAAGCGCCCGGATCGACATCAAGCAGGCCGCCGGCCGAGCGGAGACGCTCCTCGAGCGCTACGCCGAGCCCCTCACCGCGCTCCACGTGGCGAGCGAGGCATGGCCCGCCCCATTCCTTGCCCTGGCTTGGCGAAGGGTCGTCGAGAACAGCGCGCATGACTCGATCTGCGGCTGCAGCGTGGATCCGGTGGTCGACCAGGTCCTCGTCCGGTTCGCCGAGGCCGAGCAGATCGCCGCCGGGCTGGCTCGGCGCGCGGTCGGCGCGATCGCCGCCGCGGTGCCACGTGGGGCGTTCACTGTCGTGAACCCCTCCCCGATGACGCGGTCCGGCGTCGTCAGCGCCGAGCTGCCGATTCCCGAGACGTGGCAGTCGGTCGCGCTCGAGCTGCCCGACGGCAGCCGGGTTGCGACCCAGGAGCTGCGCCGCAAGGAGCCGATCCTGTTCGACGAGTCGCTGCGCGGCGATGAGGTCGACGACCTCTTCCGGCGCTTCCACGGACGCGAGGTATTCGATCACGAGTGGAACGGCTATTCGATCGAAGGCCGAACGATCACGCTCGAGGTCGACACCGATCCGGATCCGGTCTGGCTCGACGTGGACGGCCTGCAGTCCGAGGTGGAGACGGCCATGCGAGCCGCTCCCGACCAGACGTGGCGCATCCGGATCGTGGCGCGGCCGCGACGGACCCTAGCGGCCTCGGTCCCTGCGCCGGCGCTGGGCTGGACCGCCCTCCGCGCGGTCGAGGCGAGCGCGGAGCAGGTCAACCCGGTCCACCTGGCAAGCGACGGCCACACGATGACGAACGGCCTGCTCAGGGTCACGGTCCGCGACGACGGCCTGCTGCGGCTCGAGACGGCAGATGGGGTGGTCGCCGATGGGGTCGGGCGCATCGTCGATGGCGGTGACTTCGGCGACTCCTACAACTACGGTCCTCCGGCCACGGACTCGATCGTGGACACGCCATCCTCGGTGACGGTCGAGACCCTGCTCAGCGGTCCGGTGCGCGGTCGGCTGACGATCACGCGCCGCTTCGAATGGCCCGCCGGGGTGCTCGAGGACGGTTCGGCCCGGACCGGCGAGACCGAGGTGACCGACGTCTCCATGGAGGTGGAGCTGCGCGCCGACGAGCCATTCGTTCGGATCGGCCTCGTCTTCGTGAACCACTCGAACGACCATCGGGTCCGGTTCCACGCCCCGACTCCACGGCGCGCGGACGCCTCGCACGCCGAGGGCCAGTTCGCCGTCGTCGAGCGAGGCATGACCGGCGAGGGGGGCTACCGCGAGGAGCCGCTCGCGACCTACCCCGCGCACGGGTGGGTCGATGCGGGCGGCCTGGCCATCCTGCTCGGGCACCTGGCGGAGTACGAGCTGACCGATGCGCCAGAGGCGGCGTCGCCACGCGAGCTCGCGCTCACGGTGCTCCGCTCGACCGGCCTCATCAGCCGAAACGACAACCCCTACCGGCAGGACCCCGCCGGACCCGAGATCGCGATCCCGCAGGCGCAGATGCGCGGCCGCTGGCGGATGGACTTCGCGCTGTATCCGCACGCCGGGGACTGGCTCGGCGGAGGTGTCGCATCGGTCGCCGAACGCTACCGTCACGCGTTTCTGTCGGCGCCCGGGGCCGGCGTCGTCGATGCGCCGTGGCCGCCTGAGCACGCCGGCGACGACGGCCTCCGGCTGGAGGGCGATGCGGTGATGCTCTCGTCGCTTCGTCGGCTGGACGACGGCTGGCTCGAGGTGAGGGTCGTGAACCTCGCCCCGGAGCAGCGCCCGGTCGTCATCGTCGGTGGCATCGTGGAGGCGCGGGAAGCCGACCTGCTCGGCTCGCCGGGAACGACGCTTCCGGCCACCGCCGGCGGTTCCGTCAGCCTCGAGCTCGGCCCGGCCGAGATCCGCACCATCCAGGTTCGCCGCCGTGAAGCAACCCTCGCCCGCGCTGATCTGCTCGACACAGTCGGGCCGCGCCAGAGCACATGAAGGCGGTAGGATTGCCAGTCTCACGCCGAATTCGCAGATAGCGCACGGAGGATCACGCCGGTGGAGCTCGAGCAGCAACTGGCATCGGTCCCGCTCCTGGCGGGACTCGACAGCCGCATTCGCCGTCGCCTCGCCGAGACCGGGAAGCGGCGGACGTACGGCGCCGAGGAAGAGATCGTGCGCGAGGGATCGAATGGCACGGCGCTCTACATCGTCCTGAGCGGCGAAGGCCGCGTCGAGCGCGCCGGGGAGCGGCTCGGATCGGTCAAGGCCGGCGACTTCTTCGGTGAGCTGGCACTGATCGAGGAGCACCCGCGCTCAGCTTCGGTCATCGCGGCGACCGAGACGGAGTGCCTCCTCTTTCCGGCCTGGGAGTTCACGGCGCTGCTCGAGGAGCATCCGGCCATCGCGGTCCCGATCATGCGCGCCCTCATCACCCGCTTGCATCGACGCGAGCACCACGGAGCCTGACCGGGAGCCCGGATGGCGGTCCGCGTCGTCCTGGAGGTCGCGCCGAAGCGGTCCTTCGCCAGCGCCATCGACTGGCCGGGCTGGTCGCGCGGCGGCCGGACCGAGGACGAGGCACTCGACGCGCTACTTGCCTACGCGCCCCGTTACGCCGCGGTCGCCCGCCGCGCGAAGGTGGCCTTCAGACCGCCCGCCACGACTCGAGGTCTCGAGGTGGTGCAGCGCATCACGGGCGACGGCGGCACTGAGTTCGGCGTTCCCGGCAAGCCTGCCGAGGCCGAGGACGGCCCGATCTCGCCGGCAGAGCTGAAACGCCTGCTGAAGCTGCTCAGCGCGTCGTGGTCCGTGTTCGACGCGGCGACGAGGAAGGCGGTCGGGGTCGAGCTCACGAAGGGTCCGCGAGGCGGCGGCCGCGAGCTGCCGAACATCATCGACCACGTGCGCGAGGCCGAGGTCGCCTATCTCGGACAGCTCGGCTCGCGTCCTCCGGAGATGGCCGACGAGGCGTCCCGCTCGATACTCCGGCTGCGCCGGACCTTTGCCGATGCGTTGACCGCCGTCGCGACCGGCAAGCCGATCAAGGACCCCAGGAACACCAGGAAGCCCTGGATGCCGCGATACGCGGCCAGGCGGTCCGCCTGGCACGTGCTCGACCACGCCTGGGAGATCCAGGACCGCAGCAAACGGTAGGAGTCCGCCGGCCAATCAGCCGAGGCGGGTCAGGATCGCCTCGCGGTCGAAGATCCAGCTGCCGACGACCAGCGCAACTCCCACCAGGAAGGCCACCACGAGGTCGCCCAGCAGCACCTGCTGCATGTTGAACGACGCCTGGCCGCTGAAGAAGCCGGCAACCGCCACGCCGATGACCGGCAGCACGATGAAGCCGCCGATCTGCTGAGCCGTCCGCGCATCGCTCACGCGTGACGAGACGATGATGCCCAGCAGGACGCTGAGCAGGCAGATGAGCGGCACCAGCGTCAGCATCGCGACTCGCCACACGTCGTTGAAGATCAGGGCGGTGATCTTCGGATCGGCGATCGCGCCGTTCACGAACCCGTACAGCAGGAAGACCGCCCACGTGGCCAGCACGGCCGGCGCGGCGGCGCTCAACGCCTTGCCGATGAGGAGCTCGCTCACCTCGAGGGGAGTCGCCAGCTGCGGCTCGAGCGAGCGCGCCGTCTTCTCGCCGATCACCGACTGGGTGGCGATGGCCATCGGCACCATGGCCGGAATGAGGAGGAAGTAGGCCATGAAGTTCAGGACGATGAAGCCCTGGGCCGCCAGCTTGGGCGACAGGTCCGGAAACTGGCGGATGTACTGCTCGATCTGACCCATCTGCTGCGGGTCGAGATCGTTGAACTCGATGAACGCGACGATCCCGGTCGGGATCGATGCGAACACGAGCGCCGGGAACACGACGGCGCCGAGCAGCAGCCGGTTGGCGAGCAGGTCCCGCACCTCCTTGCCGAGCACCGCCGCAATCATGCCGGGACGCATCAGGCGGCCTCCACGATGCGCGCGTCGCGGGTGCCTGCCTCGCCGACCAGGTCGAGGTAGACCTGCTCGAGGGTGGCGACCTCCTCGGCGACCGCGACGACGCGGGCGCCCGCGTCGACCAGTGCGCGCACGAGCTCGGGATTGTCGCCGCGCGGGTCCCCCACCTCGACCAGCAGCGCGCCGTCCGACGCCTGCGCGCCCTGCACGAACGGAAGCTCGGCGAGCATGTCGAGGAACGAGTGCGGCTGGCGGGCGCCGACGAGGTCGACCCTGACCGAGGCCGATCGGCCCCGGCGTCGCAGTCGGGCTGGCGTGTCGACCAGCAGCAGCGTGCCGCGCATGATGCCGATCCGGTCGCACAGCCGCTCCGCCTCGTCGAGGTTATGCGTGCAGACCACGATCGAACGGCCAGCGTCACGGAGCGTGGCAACGAAGTCGCGGACCATCTTGGCCGCCGACGGGTCGAGCGCGCTGGTCGGTTCGTCGAGGTACACCACCTCCGGCTCGTGGAGGAGTGCGCGCGCGATGGCGACCTTCTGCCTCATCCCCTTGCTGAATCCGCCGACGCGCCGCTCCGCTTCGTCCGACAGGCCGACGACGCCCAGGTATCGGTCGACGGCTCGCCGCAGCGTGGCGCCGCGCAGGCCGTACAGGCGCGCGTAGTACCCCAGATTCTGGCGCGCCGTCAGCTTGTCGTGGAGCCCGGGCGCCTCGGTCAGGACGCCCGTCATTGCCCGGATGCGCTGCGAGTCGCGTCCGAGCTCGAGCCCGTTGATGCGCGCCGTCCCCTCCGACGGTCCGATCAGCCCGGCCAGCATGCGTACCGACGTCGTCTTGCCGGCGCCGTTCGGGCCGAGCAGGCCGAAGATCTCGCCGTCCCCCACCGTGAACGAGAGGTCCCTGACAGCGGTCAGGGACCTGAAGTGCTTCGTGAGCCCCACGGCCTCGATCATCGCTCCGCATGCTAGCCGGAGTTCACCGCACGCGCCCATCCGTACGTTCGGGCTGCCCGGTACGATGGCCCCGATGGAAGAGCGAACCCTCGGCAGCACGTATCCCTGGGCGGGACGCTACATCCGCATTCGCGTGGACGAGGTCGAGCGCTCCGACGGGCACCGCACGACGCGCGAGATCCTCGAGCACCCCGGCGCAGTGGCCATGCTCGCCTGGGACGGCGAGCGGCTGGCGATGGTCCGTCAGTGGCGGCACGCCACGGGACAGGTCCTGCTCGAGGTCCCCGCCGGCACCCTCGAGCCCGGGGAGCGGCCAGCCGAGTCGGCGCGCAGGGAGCTGGCCGAGGAGGTCGGCCTGGCCGCGGCGAGCTGGGTCGAGGGCCCACGGTTCTTCACCGCGCCCGGCTTCTGCACGGAGCTGATGCACCTGTACCTCGCGACCGATCTGACGGATGCGACCGCCGAGGCCGATGCAGACGAGCTGCTCGAACGCTCGTGGCTGTCGCTGCCCGACGCCCTGGCAGCCGTCGACGACGGCAGGATCATCGACGCCAAGTCGATCGTCGGGATCGGCTGGTTGGCCCGCAGGCTGGGCCGCTGAGGTCGCTGGCACGCCGGTTGCCAATCGCGCGCCCTGACATGACCCTCGAGATCCACGATCCGCAGGTCTCCGCCGAGGAGGCCGGACTGCGCTACGTGAGCGACACGATGCCCGGGATCCGCCGCCGGCGGGTCGGCAAGGGCTTCAGCTACGTCGATGTCGGCGGCAGGCGCATCACCGATCCGAGCCGCATCGCGTGGTTCAAGGGCCTGGCAATTCCGCCGGCATGGACCGACGTGTGGATCTCACCTCTTCGGCGCGGCCACATCCAGGCCACCGGCCGCGACGCTCGCGGTCGCAAGCAGTACCGATACCACCCGGACTGGCGCACGGTGCGCGACGAGGCGAAGTACGGGCGGCTCATCGAGTTCGCGCGTGCCCTGCCGGTCATCCGTCGAAGGGCCGATCGGGACCTCCGGCGTCGCGGGCTGCCCCGCGAGAAGGTGCTGGCGCTCGTCGTACGCCTCCTCGAGACGACCCTCATCCGGGTCGGCAACGAGGAATATGCCCGCGAGAACCGCAGCTTTGGCCTGTCCACCCTTCGTGACCGCCACGTCAAGGGCAGCGGGACCAACCTGCGTTTCAGCTTCAAGGGCAAGTCGGGAAAGGAGCACGACGTTCCCATCGCCGACGCGCGGCTGGCCAGGCTCGTGAAGGAATGCCAGGAGATGCCGGGCCAGGAGCTCTTTCAGTACGTCGACGAGGATGGACGGCGCCAGGCGATCGACTCCGGCGAGGTGAACGAGTACCTGCGCGAGGTCAGCGGCCAGGACTTCACCGCCAAGGACTTCCGCACCTGGGCCGGCACCGTGGCCGCCTCGATGGCGCTCCAGGACTTCCTCGAGATCGACGACGACGCCGGACGCAAGAGGGCGATCGTGGACGCCATCGAGAAGGTGGCGGGGCAGCTCGGAAATACGCCGGCCGTCTGCCGCGCGTGCTACGTCCATCCCGATATCCTCGACTCCTATCTCGACGGAACCCTGGTCGACGCGCTGGCCGAGCGTGCCCGGGGCGCCGGCCGCGGCGCACATGCCCTGCGGCCCGAGGAGGCCGCCGTGCTGGGGCTCCTCCAGGCCCGGCTGGCGCGAGAGCAGCGCCGCCGGCGACGACCGGCGGCCTGACGCGGCGGGTGCCGCAGGCTCGTCAGGCGGCGTCGCCGAGACGGGCCAGCGCCCGTTGATACGCTTCGTTCTCGGGCTTCAGCAGCACGGCCATGCGCAGGTGCCGCCGCGCCGCCATCACGTCCCCCAGGCGGGCGCGCGACAGGCCGAGCCCGAAGTGCGCGTAGTGGGCAACCGGATCGGCGTCGACGATGGCGGCGAAGCGCTCGGCGGCGGTCGCGTGGTCGCCCTGGTTGAAGTACGCCTGGCCGAGCGCCTCGAGGATGGAGGCCTTTCCGGGCTCCAACGCCAGGGCGCGCTCGAGCAGGACGGCCGCCGCGCCGGGGTGGCGGTCGGCCAGCATCTGTGAGCCGCGCTGGAAGAGCTCGTAGGCGGACTCGCGCTCGTCAGGCGGCGTCGGCGTGGACGGCATCGGTCAAGCCTAGCGCTGGAGGTCGATGCGCTCCAACCGGGGGTTCTCGGTACGACCGGGGATGCGTCCTCGCTTGGCGACTGGCTTGCCGTCGATCTCCTTGAGGTCGCCGGTGAAGTCGATCGGGCTGGCCTTGCTGATGTAGCTGCCGACGGCGAACGAGTCGACCGGCGCACCGGACTCGCGGAAGACACCGATCCGATCGACGTCGAGTCCGCCGGAGACGACGATCCTGACGTTCGGATGCCCGGCCAGGTCGAGCCGCGCCCGAACCTCCTTGACCAGCTCGGGTGTCACGCGGCCACGCTCGGAGGGCGTGTCCAGCCGGACGCCCCACAGGTGGTCGCCCAGGGCCTCGGCGACGCGCAGCGACTCCTCAGCCTCGTCCTTGAACGTGTCGACCAGGACGATGCGCGGCACGTCGGCGTCGATATGGCGGTCGAATGCCTCCGCCGCGCGCACGGTGTCACCGAAGATGAGCACCAGCGCATGGGGCATCGTGCCGGTCGGCGCCAGGCCGGCGAGGCGCGCCCCCGCGGGCGTCGAGGCACCGATGCAGCCGCCGACCACGCTGGCGTAGTCCATCTGGTCGGCCACGCTCGGATGCACGTGCCGGGCGCCGAATCCGATGACCGGGATCGGGTCCGCGGCGTCGACGATGCGACGTGCGGCGCTCGCCCAGCCGGAGCCCGAGGCCAGGATGCCGAGGATGGCCGTCTCGTAGAGTCCGAAGGCGGAGTAACGAGCGTTGATGCGCATCACCACCTCCTTCGAAGCGAACCGATCGCCGTCGTGGAGCGACTCGACGACCGGCGGCGCGCCGCCGTTGGCCTCGGAGAAGATCTCACGCAGGTAGGCGATCGCCTCCTCGGCGCCGCACAGCACGCCCTCGCCACGCGAGAAGATCTCCATCGTGACCACCGGGTCGAGGTGCTCGGCCGCCAGGACCGTGCGCGCCCGCTCGAAGTAGGCATCGGCCGTCTCGCCGGACAGGACATCGGCCGCCGGCAGGAATCGCGGCGATGGGCGCTCTCGGGTCATGGCGCAGCAGTGTACGCCGCGCGTCGACGGAAGAGCACCACGGCCATGACCCCAAGGACCAGCACGACGAGCGCGAAGCTGATCAGCCGCACCGTCCCGCCAGCCTCGGCCGCCGCCAGGATCCGTCCGGCGTCGCCGATCGCCTCCACCGCCCCCCGCAGGTCGCCGTCGGCGAATCGGCCATTGGCAAGCCGCAGCTGCTCGGACGGCTCGGGACCGCCGATGAGGCCCACACGCTGCAGGAAGCTGCGCGGGCCGTTGAGGTCAGCCGCTGTCGCCGCATAGGCGTCGACGACCGAGCGCTGGGCATCGAGCTCTGCCTGCGCCTCGGGGCCGCCGCCGAATGACCGATACGCCTGCTGCAGCCGGTCCGGGGCCGACAGCCCCGCCGCCTCCATTTCGACGAGCAGCTGGTCCCGCTCCGCCAGCCAGCTGATCGCCTCGCCGAACTGCGCCGCTGCATCGTCGAACCGCCAGTCGGTCATCGCCGCGCGAACGGGGTCCGGCGCTCCCCACCCTCCCGCGGCCGCGACGAGCTCGTCGAAGCCGGCGCGCGCGGCGGCTCGAGCCGGCAGCAGCGCAACGTCGGATTCGGTCAGGACGAGCTCCGCGAAGCGCTGGGAGAGGTCGGCGCCGCTGACCGTCTCCAGGTGGTCGAGGAACGTGCGGCTCGTGAGGGGCTCCTGTGGCGGTGCGCCGTCGGTCGGTGGCTCGGCGTCGACCTCGGTTTCGGCGTACGGCCCGATCGAGCTCGCCACTCGCACGAGCACCGTCCGCAACGCGTCGGCGCCGACCGAGGTGCCGAGCTCGCTCATGAATGCCCATGAGGCCGCGTGGCCGTAGCCCTCGGCGCCCGGATCGGCCGATGCGATCCAGGTGTCGAGCGGGAAGGCATCGGCGGCTCGCTGCGTAACCTCGAGCGCGGGATCAAAGGGCGGCTCCACCTCGAGCGATCCCGCGATGCGGCCGGCAATCGCACTGGCCAGCCCCTCGCGAATCCATCGGGCCTCGATGATCGCCGGCGAGAGCCACACATGCCCGACCTGGTGCAGCACGGTGAACGGCGGCTGGTCGAACGCGACGAGAATCTCGGTTCCGGCCGAAGCCGCCTCGGCGAACCCCGAGGCGTCGCTCGGGACGGACTCGGTCACCACGAGACGGCCGACGCGCGGATACGGCAGCCCGATCTCCTCCTCGAGCAGCGGCAGGGCGCGCTCGATCAGCGATCGAGTGCGCTCACCCCACGCCTCGTCGTCGTCAAAGGCGCGGACCTGGAGGTCGGCAGTGCCACCGGCGAGCGGCACGGTGGCGTCGAAGGTGGTGTAGTCGCCCGGTCGCGTCGCCGTCACCAGCGCCAGCCACTCGGCAGGATTCGCGATCGGGCCGCTGACCAGGCGACCGTCGGATTCCGTCAGCTCGTCACCATCGGTCCGGATCTCGTACCCGTTCGGGATCGTGATGCTGACCTCGCTCGACCAGGCCGAAGCTCCAGACCGGGAAGACGATGACCGATGGTCTGACTCGCAGCTGCGGGTCGGCACCGTCCGCCAGCGTGTACGAGAGCTCGAGATCGACGCTCTCCTCGAAGCGCAGGGCGTCGCGCAGCGCGATCGCGGCCACGTTGGTGCCTTCGTCGTTGACGGCGATCTCGACCGACAGCTCGCCCTCGGCGTCCGACGCCATGACCTCGCTGGCGGCGTCATGGACGGCCACCAGGATCTCGGGAAAGAGGCTGATCTCGGGCGGGCTCTCGGTGTTCGGCGTCGTGTTGGTGAAGGTGATGTCGACGGTGACCGCGATCCTGCCCTCGCTCGGCCGGACGTCGTACGCCGCCGACGTCTCGAACAGGTACCCCTCTCCGGCTGCCGCCACCGGCCGCATCGCGCCGGCGGGGAGGGCGGTCATGGCAAGGACAGCTGCCAGCAGCGACAGGCGGGCCAGGCGGCCCGTCATGGCCGGCCCATCAGCCGGGCGAACAGCCCTCGGCGGCGCGGCCGCGGACGCGGCGGCTCCCAGTCAGGCATGGCGGAGGTGACCTCGGCTCGGTAGGCGGCCAGCAGCCCCCGATTGCGAGGCTGGCGGTCACTCCAGTCCGGCAGCAGCCCCCGGTCGGCTACCGCATTGGCGGTCTCCTCGAGGAGCCGATCGGCCACGATGGCCAGTCGGGCGATGCCTCGGCCGAGCTCGTCTCGGTCCAGGGCAGCAGGCGGCAGCTCGGTCATCAGCATCGGTCGGTCGTCATCGGTCATGGCGAACTTGACGAAGGGATAGTCGAAGTTGGCATGGAGCATCCGGGCATAGGTTCGCTTCGGGATCTCCATCGCCTCGAGCCCATAGTATGCCCACAGGGAGCAGCCGACCCCGGTCACCCACGCGACGGTGATGCGCAGGTCGAGGCGACGATCGCCATCCACGACGACGTCGCGGCTGAACGCCGCATCACCCACGGCGCCGGCCGCGGCCACGACCTCGAGACCAAGGGACTCGAGCCAGCTGTCGATCGATGCTTCGGCACTGAGGCTCACGCGAGGCCGGCGACCACCGTCTCGCCCGACTTGATGCGACGGCGGCGCTTGAAGTCGCGCTCGGTCGTCCCCGGGTCGATCCGGCAGTTGCGCCCGATCTCGACGCCGCGCGGGACGCGGGCCCGCTTGCCGACCAGCGTGATCCCGGCGTAGAGGCGCTCGGGCTCGTCGCGGTTCGGACGGAAGTCGTCCCCGACGCCGACGCGGGCACCGGCGCCGATCCGGCACTCCTTGTCGAGGATTGCCCGATCGAGGACGGCATCGGCCTCGATGACCGCGTCGAACATGACGATCGAGTCGCGCACGATCGCGCCGGCGGCCACCCGCACGCCGGGCGAGAGGACGCTGTGCTCGACCGTGCCGTCGATCACGCACCCGTGGCTGATCATCGAGCGCGTCACCGACGCCGCCGGACCGATGCGCGCCGGCGGACGCTCTTCGCTGCGGGTGTAGATGAGCCAGCCGAGGTCGTTGAGCTCGACGCCCGCGTCGTCGCTCAGCAGGTCCAGGTTGGTCTGCCAGTAGGCCTCGACGGTCCCGACGTCCTGCCAGTAGCCGGCGAACTCGTACGCGAACACGCGGCCGCCGTCCTCGACCATGGCCGGCAGGATGTCGCGGCCGAAGTCGACTCGCTCGGCGCTGAGCAGGTCACGCAGGAGCGGCCAGCTGAAGACGTAGACGCCCATGCTGACCAGGTTCGACGGCGGGTCGGGCGGCTTCTCGATGAAAGCGGTCACCCGCCCATCGGTCGCGACGTCCAGGATGCCGAACCGATGCGCCTCCTCGATCGGCACCGTGCGGACGGCGCAGGTGACGTCGGCGTTCTTCGCCCGGTGCATCTCCAGGAACGGGCGGTAGTCCATCTTGTAGACGTGATCGCCGGCGAGGATGAGCACGAGCTCGGGATCGCGATCGGCGATGAAGTCCAGGTTCTGGAGGACCGCATCGGCGGTGCCGCGATACCAGTCGCGCGCCCGTCCGCGGCCGATGAATGGCTGAAGCAGCGCGACACCACCTCGGCTGCGGTCGAGGTCCCACGGCCGGCCGACGCCGATGTGGTCGATCAGCGAGCGCGGTGCGTACTGGGTCAGGATTCCGACGTCGCTGAGACCCGAGTTCACGGCGTTGCTCAGCGCGAAGTCAATGATCCGGTACTTGCCGCCGAACGGCACGCCGGGCTTCGCCCGCACCTGCGAGAGGATGCTGAGCCGCTCTCCCTCACCGCCGGCAAGGATGAGCGTCAGGGTCGTGCTCGACACGCGCCGATTCTAGGCGTCGGGGCATCGCCGCGGGCGCGCAGCGACGCGATGGTCCCGCGATGCCGCCCTATGGCGCGGGTGGCGTCGGCCCGCCGCCTCCTCCACCACCGCCGCCACCGCCGCCTCCTCCACCGCCACCACCGCCGCCACCGGGGGTTGGCGTCGGTGTCGGAGTTCCACTCGGTGCCGGAGCCGGAGACGGCGCGACGCGTTCGCCGCATACCGACGGGAACCCGCGCTCGCCGTAGAGCGGGACGATGGCGAAGCGCACGCGGAGGTCGTCCTGGTAGCGGGAGGGATCACCCTGCGCGCCGGTCTGGCCGTTGACGAGGCGGTCGGACCACGTGTCGGCCGCGATGATCCAGTTGTCGGGACGCTTCGGGACGGACTGGGCCACGTACTGCTCGAGGTCGAGGCAGCCCTTGGTATTCACGTTATCGAGCGGCGGAACGGTACCCTCGAGGAACGGCAGGGTGATGGTCCGTCCGCAGTTGTTGGTGGCGGCCATGCCGCTGAAGCGGCAGACGTTGGCCTGGACGATGCCCGGCGGCTGGTCGAAGCTCGTCTGCGGGACAGGCGCTCCCCCGTTCCAGTCCCACGGCTCGTTGAGGGCGCGCGTCATGAACTCCTGCCACAGGAAGAGCGGCCCATCGGCGCTGAACAGGCCCTCCCCCAGCACGTTCGACATCTGCTCCTGGTTGTTGTTGCCCATCCAGACGCCGGTCGTCAGGCTGCCGGGCACGTAGCCGAAGCCCGAAACGTCGCGGAAGTCGTTCGTGGTGCCCGTCTTGAACCCGGCGGGGCGCCGCTGGCCGTCGACGGTGGTGAGCTGGGCGCGCGTGCCCCACAGGAGGTTCCGCGCCGGGTCAGTGTTGCCCTCGAGGATGAAGTGCGGCAGGTAGGCCTCGGCCGGAGTCATCGGGTTCGTGACCGTCGGACCGTTGTCGGCGCGGGTGTAGATCACGCGGTTGTTTCGATCGCGGATCTCGATGATGGTGGTGGCCGGGTTCAGCTGGCCCTGCTGCGCGAAGGTCGTGTAGGCCTGGGTCATGTTGGTCAGGTTGACCGGGACGGAGCCAAGGGCCAGCGACAGTCCGGGGTCCAGGGCCATGATGGACTCGGCGCTGGCGATGCCGAGCGACTCGGCGAACTCGGCGGTCGTCTGCGAGCCGACCAGGAACTGCATCTGGACGGACGGGATGTTCATCGAGTAGCGCAGGGCGTCGACGGCCAGTACCGGGCCGTGCTCCTTGATGTCGGCGTTCGTGGGACGGTAGGAGGTGTCCGGGGTTGTCCCGAACTCGGTGATGGCGTCCACCAGCATCGTCGACACGGTCGCATCCCGCGACTTGAAGGCCGATGCGTACGTGATCGGCTTGAAGGCGGAGCCCGGTTGCCGGCGACCCAGCCCGGCGACGTCGAACTGGCCCTGGACCTCGGGCGACTCCCGGTTGTAGTAGTCGACGCTGCCAACGTAGGCGACGATCTCGCCGGTCGTCGAGTCGATCGCCACCAGTGCCGAGTTGTTGACGTTCTTGTCGGCAAGGTTGGCGACCCACTTCTGGACGAGCTCGTGGGCCACCTGCTGGAGCGGCAGATCGAGCGTCGTCTGGATGCGGTAGCCACCGGTCAGGACCTCCAGCGCAGGATCCGTCACGCCGGGAAGCGTGGACAGGATGCGCTCGGCCTCCTTGCGGACGCGGAAGCTGAAGTGGGGCTCGCGCAGGATGCTGGTGAGCCGGTTCGGCGCCATGTCGAGCCACGTCGTGTTGCGTGCGACCAGCTCTTCCTGCGCCGTGATGTAGCCCTCCTGGAGCATCGCACCGAGCACCAGGTTGCGCTCGCGAAGCGCATCGGCGGCGGCCCCCTCGCTGCCGGGCTCACCGTTCGGATTCTGGTAGGGATCCAGGAACGATGGCGCCTGTGGCAGTGCGGCGAGGAAGGCGGCCTGGGCGACGCTCAGATCCTCGAGGTTCGACAGGCCGAAGTAGTTCGCGGCGGCGGCCTTGATGCCGTACGAGCCGTTGCCGTAGAAGATGAGGTTCAGGTACGTCTCAAGGATCCGTTCCTTGCCCTCACGGCCCGGGTAGGCGGCCGTGACCTGCATGGCCAGGATGTTCTCGCGGATCTTGTCCTGGATGTCGGTCGAGTTGTTCGGCGCCGGCGGCTGGCAGACGTCCGCCTCCGGCTCGGGCTCTGCCTCGGTGGCCGGCGCATCGGGGTCGATGACGCCGACGCTCGCCAGCGGCGAGGCGCTCGGGTCGATCTGGGTGGCCTGCCCCTCTTCCCTGAGCACGCGCGCGTAGTCGATCACCTGCTGGGTGATGGTCGAGGCTCCCTGCACGATCTCGCCGGCCTCGAGGTTGGCGAGCGCCGCGCGAACGATGCCCTGGAAGTCCACGCCGTTGTTCTCCCAGAAGGTGCGGTCCTCGCTGGCAACAGTCGCCTGCCAGACCGTGTCGGGGAGTGTCGCGAAGCTGACCGCCTCACGGTTCTGGCACTCGAAGCGCGCCAGCAGCTCAACGCCGGTGCGGTCGTAGACGTACGTCGATTGCTGCGGCCTGATGCCGTCGAGCACCCGTGGATCGGGCAGGTCGGAGGCGAAGTAGTTGTAGGCCGCCAGCATGCCGCCGGCAGTGCCGAGGATCGACCCGGCGAACATCAGCCCGAAGACGCCGAGCGTGACGAGAAGGAACGTCGCGAGGCCACGGCGCCGGCCGCCGCGGCGCGTGGTACGGCGCGTCATCATCAGATGACGGCGCCGACGCTGGAGAGCCGGATGCATCGCGCGAAGGGTAGCAGCCGGGACTGGCCCGGTCGAATGAGCGGGGCGCCTCAGCGAACGACGCGCAGCACCCGTTCGTCGAAGATCAGGACCAGGACGGCCCCGGCGACCAGGAACGGGCCGAACGGGATGTAGCTGCGTAGCCCCACGCGTCGCGTGGCGAGCAGGAGCAGGCCCGCGCCGGCGGACAGGAACGCTGCCGCGAAGAGCGCGCTGAAGATCGCCGGCCAGCCGAGCATGAGGCCGAGCGGCGCCACCAGGTAGAGGTCGCCGAGGGCCAGGCCGCCACGCACGACGAGCGCGACGGCTCCGAGGAAGCCGACCGCCGCGGCAGCGCCGATGACGGCGAGGACCGGATCCGCCCCGGGGTTGACGAGCACGAAGAGCGCGGCCAGCACGATGAGCGGGTCCAGGACCGTGTGTGGCAGCCGTCGCTGCTCGAGGTCGGTCGCCGTCAGGACCAGCAGGAGGGCGAGCAGCGCGAGATACACGCCGGTCGCCCACCACGGGAGCTGCGACCGAGAAGCGACGGCGCCCGCCGCCAGTCCGCTCACCAGCCCGAGCAGCACCGTGCGCCAGCCGATCGGGCGCCGCTGCGCCTCATCGGGCGGCCACGTGCTGGCCAGCCTCTCGGCCAGCGCGCCCCCGATTGCGAACGCGGCACCGATGGCGATGATCGCCGGATTCACGCTGCGGCTCAGCCTCCCGTTGCTCTGCGCCGCGTGCCCGGTGCACGCCGGCACCACCATCCTAGAGGGCGAGGTCCGGTGCGCCATAGTCCGATGGTCCGACCAGCCCCGAACGGGCTGGCACGCCGTCTGCGAAGGGATCCGTCAGCGCCGGCACACCGCTCGGCGACGAACGGGAGGAAACCAATCGTGGACAGTGACCGCGTCGAAGGCCCCGTCAAGGAGGCCACCGGCAAGATCAAGGAAGAGTGGGGCGACGCCACCGATGACGCCGCGACCGAGGCCGAGGGCAAGATGGACCAGGCCGAGGGCAAGCTCCAGAACGAGTGGGGCGAGGCAAAGGACGACGTCCGCGACGCCGTCGACGGCGATCGCTAGACAGATCCGGAGCCCCGTCCACCCGGACGGGGCTCCGTCAATCCCCCTGGGCTGATCCGTTGCCCGCGCCGAAGTCGAGCGCCAGCTCGACGAGCGCGCCAACTGCCGCGCCGGTCGCTCCCTTCGGCCCGTAGGGCTTCTCGGCGGCGAGATAGGCCGTGCTGGCGATGTCGCAATGGACCCAGGGCACGGTCACGAACTCCGACAGGAACACCGCGCTCTTGATGAGCGATCCGTCGCGACTGCCCGAGTTGACGATGTCGGCGTGCGGTGAGTCGTAGCTGGCCCGGTACTCCAGGGCCAGTGGCATCTCCCAGAACCACTCACCCGCCCGCTCGGCGGCTGCCGCGACCCGTTCGCCCCAGTCGCGAGGGCGAGCGAAGTAGGCGCTGATCTGCTCGCCGAACGCGACCGCCTGCGCGCCGGTCAGGGTGGCGACGTCGACGATGTGGGTGGCTCCCTGGCGCTCGGCCCAGGTCATCGCATCGGCCAGGATCAGGCGCCCCTCCGCGTCGGTGTTCGTGACCTCCACCGTCATCCCGTTCATGGCGCGCACGACGTCACCGGGACGTTGCGCATTCCCGCCCGGCATGTTCTCGACCATCGGCGCCACTGCCATGAGCGGGGTCCCGGGAGCGATCCGCGCGACCGTGCGCGCGGCGGCGATGACCGCCGCCGCCCCGGACTTGTCGTGCTTCATGTCCCCCATGCCCTCGGCGGGCTTGATGCTGATGCCGCCCGAATCGAAGCAGACGCCCTTGCCAACGATGGCGAGGCGATCGCCGTCCCCGGCCGCCTCCCAGCCGGGCAGCTTGACGGCAATCAGGCGCGGTGGATGCGCAGCGCCCTGCCCGACACCCAGCAGCAGCCCCATGCCCAGCTCGGCCATCTGCTCGGGCTCCAGCACCTCGACCGTGCAGCCGTCGGCGCTCAGCTCACGCGCCGCATCGGCCATGCGCTCGGGCGACAGGTCGTTCGCCGACCGGTTCGCCAGGTCACGGCCGAACGCCATCCCCTCACCGATGGCGACGCCGCGGTCGAGAGCCGCCTGCGACCCCGCGCCGATGCAGAGCACGTCGGAGACGGAGCGCTTCATCGCGTCGGTGTCGCGCACGCGGCCGTAGACGTCGGTCGCCCGATACGTGCCGGCGACGGCCCCTGCTGCGGCGGCGGCCCACGCGTCGTCGTCCTCCCCATCTCGGAGCCACAGGCCGAGCGACGATGCTCCACGGCCATTCAGCCGACGCGTCGCGACCGCGCCAAGCCGGCGGGCGCGCCAGGCGCCGCGCCCGCGCGAGCCGCCATTGAGGATCAGGAGCCAGCGCGCCGCAAGGTCGCCGGCGGCGATGAGCGCCAGGGGGTGCTCGAGCGGATTGAACTCACCCCACTCGATCGCACGGCTGATCGCGCCGCCAGAGGCCGCGTCGAGCTCGGCCAGGTCGGCCGGCATGTCGGCGTCCTCCCGATAGATGGGGACGGCGAGTACATCGACGTCAACGGTGGCCGGCGACCCGGTCGCGGCGCGCACGCGCGTGCTCATTCAGCTCCTTCGTGAGATTGGCAGGGACCGGCGGAGTATAGGTCGCTCACTGGCAGTCGGAGACGCGAGCGGAGTACATGCTGAAGGCCGAGCCCGGCGCGACCGACATCCCGGCCGGCGGCTCCTGGTCGACGATACCCTCCGGCCGGCTCTCGTCGTGGTTGCAGAACACGGTCCAGTCCAGGCCGGCCTCCTGCGCGGCGGCGATGGCGTCCGCCGTGGAGAGACCCACCGTCTGCGGGACGACCACCGATCCAGGCGCCGCCGATGCCTCGACCGTCGCGGACGCCGACGCCCCCGGTGAGCCGGCGCGGCCTCCGCCCAGGCCGAGAAGGGGCAGGATCACGAAGATGACGACGAGCCCGACCGCGGCGAGCACGAGCAGCGTTCCGAGAAGCCGCAGGGGGCTGCCTCGGCGCGATGCTGGCGGTTGCCGTCGGGCGGGGGGCCGCGGCGGGACGCGGGCAGGGGGCGGCGCGGGCGGTGGGACGTAGCCGCGCGCCGGATCGGCAGACGACCGCCGGGTCGCGATCACCTGCGTCTCATCGGTGTTTGGGCGATCCGCCGACGGCATCGTCGCCAACCTGGAGCGCGCGAGCCATGGCCCCTGCGCTGTCGAATCGGGACCCGGGATCTCGTCGCAGCGCCTGCATGATCGCGCCGTCGAGGTGCCCCGGCACGCCGCCGGCGAGCTCGGAGGGCCGTCGCACGACGCCGGCCGCGTGGGCTGCGCTCACTTCCTCCGGGGTCCGGCCCTGATAGGGCACCCGCCCCGTCAGCGCCTCGTAGAGCACCACCCCGAGGCTGAACAGGTCGCTGGCGGGCGACAGCGGCTCGCCGTGGAGCTGCTCGGGGGACATGAACTGGAGCGATCCGATGCTCGTGTCGCCCTCGTGAGCCTCGTGTGGCTCGCGCGCGATGCCGAAGTCGATCAGCTTGGCCTCGCCGGGTCCCAGCATCACGTTGCCGGACTTGACGTCACAGTGGACGAGGCCGCGGTCATGGATGACGCGGAGGCCGGCAAGCAGCTCAGTGGCGAGACGGAGCACCTCCTCGGGGGGCAGCGGCCCCTGCTCGTCGAGCGCGCGGCGCAGGGATCGGTGCCGATCGAGCAGCTCCATCACGATGAAGTGGGCGTCCCCGTCGCTGCCTGAGTCGTAGACGTGGACGAGGCTCGGGTGTGAGAGGGAGGCCGCCGCGCGAGCCTCGGCCAGGAAGCGATCGGTGAATTCGGGATCGTCGGCGTACGGCTGCGAAAGGACCTTCAGCGCGACGTCACGGTCGAGCCGCAGGTCCCGGGCGCGGTACACCCGCGCCATCCCGCCGCGTGCGACGGGCGCGTCCACGCGATAGCGGTCGGCAAGTGTCCAACCGATCATCGGATCGGATCCGGACGTCATCGGTCGTGCTCACCGAGGAGCGCATCGACGGCCGCGCGCGAGGTCTCGATGTCGCGCACGGCGGTTGCCAGTCGCTCGAGGGGGGCCGCGGTCAACGACGATCCTCCTTCCCCCAGCGCAATGCGCAGAGCCCGGTCGGCGGTCGGTGCCTCGTCGGCCAGTGCCGCGAATGCCGCCGCGGCATCGTCCGCCGCCGCTGCGTCGCCTGCGCGCGTCGCGACCAGGATCCCCTCCACGGCGCCGATCATGGCATCCGTCGTCTCGATCCACACCGGGAGCGTGGGCAGATCGGTCTCCCACGCTACGACGGCGTCGTGGTCGGCTCGCGCCCGGGAGGTCGAGTCCGTGGCCTCATCGAGGTCTCCCCGGCCCAGTGCCAGCACCGCGTCCTCGATCAATCCAGCCAGGCCGGTGGCCCGGAGCCGAATGTCGGCGAACGCGTCGGCCGCCGGGCCGGCGGCCGCCAGCTGCGCGGCGATCGAGGCGAGCTCGCCCGCGGCGACGGGCTCCCGCAGCGGGACGGCATCCGGTCGCCACGCGACGCGGGCCGCCGCGAGCTCGGTCACCGCCCGCCGGGCCGGTGCCACGAAGCGCTCGGCCTCCGCGATGAGCGCCGCCGCCGCCTCGATTCGTGGGCTGGGGGGCTCGTCCCCGCTGAGGACGCCTGCGGCGGCCCCACGGGCCGCGTCGAGTCCCGGCTCCACCGCCGCCCGCAGATCCTCGAGTGCCGACGAAGCGGCGACGGCACGTTCACGGATCAGCCGCTCGGCCGCGATCCCGACCGAGGGATCCGCGGTGCGCGGGCCGAGGACGAGCACCAGGCCCAGCACGGCAGCGCCTGCGGAAGCGACCCCGCGGATCCCTATCATGGGCGGATGCTCTCGCCCGATGCGCTGCGCCCCCTCCCGAAGGCGGAGCTCCACCTGCACCTGGATGGATCCGTTCGTCCGGAGACCGCGGTCGAGCTGGCCGGCGCGATCGGCATGGGCCTCGACCTCGACGGGGCTCGGCGGCGCATGGTCGGTCCCGAACGCTGTGGAAGCCAGGCCGAGCTGCTCGAGTTCTTCGACCTTCCGATCGCCCTGCTCCAGACCGGCGAGGCGCTCGAGCGCGTGGCGGCCGAGCTGGTGGCGGACCTCGCCGCCGATGGCGTCCTGTACGCCGAGATTCGCTGGGCGCCCCGGCTCCACCTCGAGGGCGGCCTCTCGGTGGCGGCGGTCATCGAGGCGGTGAAGTCCGGCGTCGAGCGCGCCGCGTCGGAGATCGGCACGGACGCGCCGTACATCGGCTTGATCGTCACGGCGATGCGCTCCCATCCACCCGCGGCGAACGTCGAGCTGGCTCGCACGGCGGCGGCATTCGGAGCGCCGATCCTGGCCTTCGACCTGGCGGGCCCGGAGATCGAGTGGCCAGCCCCGCCACACGCGGCCGCCTTCAACGCAGCGCGTGAAGGCGGCCTCGCGCTCACGGCCCACGCCGGTGAGGTCCCCGGCGCGCATCGGGTGCGCGAGGTGCTCGACTTCGGAATCAGCCGGGTGGCGCACGGGGTGACGGCCATGGAGGATGACGGCCTCCTCCAGCTCCTCCGGGCTCGTGACATCACGCTGGACCTCTGCCCGACCTCGAACGTGCAGGCCGGGATCGTGGCCGACCTGTCGGCCCACCCGATCGCCGCGCTCCACCGCGCCGGCGTCAGCGTGACGCTGGCGACCGATGACCGCACCGTCACCGGCACGTCGCTGAGCGAGGAGATGGCGCGGACGGCCAACGCCGTGGAGCTCACGAACGACGAGCTCGCGTCGATCGCGCTGAACGCGTTCGCGCGCGCCTTCGCGCCGCCCGTCGCGGTGGCGCCCATTCGCACTGCCGCGACGCGCGCGTGGGACGCCTGGCGCACCGGTAACGACATCAGCTGAGACGTCCCTCGAGGAGTCCCAGCACGGCTGCAGGGTCAGGGGCGACCCCGTCGGGGCGCCGCTCGCCCTCGAGTGTCGCGGCCATCGCCGCATCGGCCACACCGGTCAGGACGAGAATGGCCGCGCAGCCGGCGCGGTGTGCGCCCACGACGTCGGCGTCGGGGTTGTCACCGATGACGACCGCCTCCGCGCCGGACACATCGGCGGCCTCGAGGATCGCCTGGAACATCGCGGGCGATGGCTTGCCGATCACCTCCGGCGTGACGCCGGTCGCGGTGGCGAGAGCGGCCACGATCGAGCCGGCGCCCGGCAGGAAGCCGACCGCGGTCGGGTAACGGGAGTCCGCGTTGGTGGCGATGAAGCGCGCCCCGTCGGCCACGGCGCGCATCGCCACCGCGAGGCGCCCGTAGTCGAAGCTTGGGTCCAGCCCGACGACCACCGCATCGAACCTCGTCGCCAGGGGGCCCCCGGCGTGGCCGGCCATCGAAGGATCGCCCGCCATCACGACCGACATCCCGGCCGTTCGCAGCTCGGTCTCCATGCCCTCCGCGCCGACAGCGAGCACCGAGCGCACCTCGGGCGCGTGGCGGCGCAGGTAGTCGATGGTCGCGGACGTGGAGGTCACGATCTCCTCGACAGTGGTGGCGATCCCCATCTCGCCAAGGCGGGAGACGTATCCCGCACGCTCGACCATCGAGTTGTTCGTCGCGAACCGCACGAGCACCCCGGCCGCGTGCAGGGCCGCCACCAGCTCGGGTGCGCCGGGGATCGGTTCGAGGCCGCGATAGATGACGCCGTCCAGGTCGAAGATGACGAGCCGGACGCGATCCGGAAGGCTGCTCATGCGGGCGGATGATAGGGGCCCGGCGGTGCGGCCGGACCTTGAGTCAGCGCTCGCCGAGGCAGTATGATGCCGCAGATTCTGCGCCAGGTGCCCAAGGCCCGAGCGCACCGGAGGCGCCGCGATACGCGGTAGATCGCACCGAATGGTGTGGAGGAAACAGATGCGGAAATACCCCAGCTCATTGATGGCCGTGCTGGCCGTCCTGATGCTGATTCTGGCGGCCTGCGGAAATGGGGGCGGCGCCAGCGAATCGGCGGCCGCATCCGAGGCGGCCAACGGACTGTGCCGCCCCGTCGGCGACGCGACGGCCCCATCGCCGGAGGCGCCCGAAGCGGCTGAGCCCGGCAGCAGCGAACTGAAGGTCGGCCTGGTGACCGACGTTGGAACGCTCGACGACCGGAACTTCAACCAGTACAGCTGGGAAGGTGCGCTCCTCGGCGCCACCGTCCTCGGGGCCCCCGAGCCGCAGAGCATCGTCACCACCGAGTCCAGCGAGTACGAGGGCAACATCCAGTCCTTCGTGGACGAGGCCTATGACGTCATCGTGACGGTCGGCTTCGCGCTCGGCGAGGCGACGCTTGCCGCGGCCGAGGCGAACCCGGACATCCACTTCATCGGCGTCGACCAGTTCCAGGCTAACGACCCGATCGACAACTACGAGAGCCTCATCTTCAACGAGGCGCAGGCCGGCTACCTTGCCGGCATCGTTGCGGCAAGCATCAGCGAGTCGGGCGAGATCGCCGCGATCGGCGGTTCCGGCACGATTCCGCCGGTCGTCAACTACATGCGTGGCTACGAGAACGGCGCCCACAGCGTCAACGCGGATGCCAACGTGCAGCTGAAGTACGTCAGCGATGACCTCTCGGTCGCGTTCAACGACCCGACCGCCGGCAAGACGTTCGCCGACCAGTTCCTGCAGCAGAACTCGGACGTCGACGTTCTGTTCCAGGTCGCCGGCAAGACGGGCAACGGCGTGCTGCAGTCGGTCACCGAGGCGGGCATCTACGGCATCGGCGTCGACGTCGACCAGTGGATCTCCAACCCGGACAGCGCCGAGTGCACCGTCACCAGCGCCGAGAAGAAGCTGACCAAGGCCGTCTCCGAGGGCATCGTGGCCACCGGCGAGGGCTCGCCGCGGAGCAGCAACGTCTTCTATGGCGCCGACAACGGGGGCATCGGCCTGGCGCCGTTCTACCAGTTCGCCGATCTCATCGACGCCGAGACCCAGGGTCTCATCGACGATGCGTTCGACCAGATGGCCTCGGGCGACCTGGATCCGTGCCAGCCGTCCGGCCTGTGCTACGCGGGTGAAGCGGACCCGGGCACCTGATGGGCTCATCTTGAGCTGACAACCATGACGAGCGGGCCGATCACCGATTGGCCCGCTCGTCGCTCATTCCGACGAGGCGATCCGAGTGACGACCTCGACTGATCCACAGCAAGCGTCCCAGGGCGCGCAGGGGCCGCCGCTGCTCGAGATGCGCGGGATCACCAAGCGCTACCCGGGCGTCGTCGCCAACGACGGCATCTCCCTCGACGTTCGGGCCGGCGAGATCCACGCCCTGCTTGGCGAGAACGGCGCCGGCAAGTCAACCCTCATGAACATCCTCTACGGCATGGCCGTGCCGGACGAGGGCGAGATCCTGCTCGACGGCAAGCCGATCGAGATCGACGGGCCGAACGACGCGATCCGGCGCGGCATCAGCATGGTGCATCAGCACTTCATGCTCGTGCCGGTGCTCACCGTGGCAGAGAACATCCTCCTCGGTGACGAGCCGATGGCGAACCCGATCATGCTCGATCGGCGCGCGGCGAACAGCCGCATTCGAGAGCTGGGACAGACGTTCGGCTTCGACATCGATCCCGACGCCAGGATCGGGTCATTGTCGGTCGGCTGGCAGCAGCGGGTCGAGATCCTCAAGGCGCTGTACCGCGACGCCAACATCCTGGTGCTCGACGAACCGACCGCGGTGCTGACGCCGCAGGAGACGCGCGAGATCTTCGGCGTCCTGCGCAAGCTCAGCCGCGACCTCGGCACGGCGATCATCTTCATCAGCCACAAGCTCTATGAAGTCCTCGAGATCGCGGACCGCATCACCGTCATCCGCCGCGGCAAGGTGGTCGGTTCCCGGATTCCGTCCGAGACCGACGAGGACGACCTGGCGGAGCTGATGGTCGGCCGCGAGGTCCAGCTCACCGTCGACCGTGGCGAGAGCCACCCGGGAGAGCCGATGCTGACGGTGGCCGGCCTCCACGTGAAGGACGATCGCGGCCAGGAGGTCGTTCACGACGTCGGGTTCGAGGTGCGCGCCGGCGAGATCTTCGGCATCGCCGGGGTCGCCGGCAATGGCCAGGACGAGCTGGTCCAGGCGCTCATCGGCCTCCGCCCCGTGGCGTCCGGGTCGGTCACGCTCGGCGGACGAAACCTGACCGGCGCCAGCCCGCGCCGCATCCACCGGGCGGGCGTCGGATTCGTCCCGGCCGACCGGCACCGCTTCGGCATGGTGCTGAGCTTCCCGCTCACGGACAACCTCTGCCTCACCGACTACTACCACGCGCCATTCGCTCGCGGCCTTGTGCGTGACGAGGATGCCATCCGGGAGTATGCCGACCGGCTCGTCCGGCAATTCGACGTGCGCACCCCGTCGGTTGACGTGACGGCCGGAGCGCTCTCCGGCGGCAACCAGCAGAAGGTCGTCGTCGCCCGGGAGTTCGACGGGGAGCTGCGCCTCCTTGTGCTCGAGCAGCCGACACGCGGCCTCGACGTCGGCAGCATCGAGTTCATTCACCGCCAGGCGATCGCGAAGCGAGACGCCGGCATCGCGGTCCTACTCGTGTCGGCCGAGCTCGACGAGGTGCTCGAGCTGTCGGACCGCATCGGCGTGATGTACCGCGGCCGCATCGGTGCGGTCCTCGACGCGCGGAGCACGAACCGCGAGGAGGTCGGCCTCCTCATGGCGACCGGCGGTCGAGAGCCTGCCGAGGCGAAGGCGGACGCATCATGACCGAGGGTCCGGTCACCAGCCAGGCGCTGCGGGAAGCCCATCCGCCGCAGGCATCGGTGCCTGCCGAGCCGCCGCGGCGCCGCCCGACGTTGAGGCGCCTGACGAGCATCGTGCTGCTGCCGGCGACCGCCATCGTGCTCGCCCTGGTGGTCGGTGCCGTGATCATGATCGCGACGAGCCCGCTGGTGGGAGGTGAGCTCAACCCGATCCTGCCGCTGACCGCCTACGGCGCGCTGGTGGCCGGGTCGCTCGGCTCGTTCAACGCGATCATCGATACCCTCGTGCAGGCGACGCCGCTGGTGCTGGCGGGTCTTGCCGTCGGTATCGGCTTCAAGGCAGGGCTCTTCAATATCGGCGCGCAGGGCCAGTTCCTCGTCGGGGGCCTGTCGGCGGCGATCATGGGCGTTGCAACCGCCGGTCTCCCCCCGATCGCGGCGATTCCGCTCGCCGTCCTGGCGGGCATCGTGGCGGGCACGGCGTACGGCTTCATTCCGGGCTTTCTGAAGGCGTACACCGGGGCCCACGAAGTCGTCACCACCATCATGCTCAACTACGTCGCCATCCAGATCATCGCCTACGTGGCGTCGGGGCCTCTGCGGGGCGACAACGTGTCCTTCGCGCGAACGGCGACCGTCACGACCGCCGCGTTGCCGGTGATCGCCGGCCGCGAGGGGCACATCGGCATCTTCTTCGCTGCGATCGCCGTGCCGATCATCGGCTGGCTCCTGTTCCGCAGCACGCTCGGCTTCGAGATCCGCACCGTTGGCGCCAACCCCGACGCGTCGCGCTACGCCGGTATGCACCCACGCGCGCTCATCATCCTGACGATGTCGATCAGCGGCCTGCTGGCTGGCCTCGCCGGCGCCACCGTGATCCTCGGGCAGGTCGGCCACATGCCGGCCGCATACACCACCAGCGTCGGATTCGACGCAATCGCGGTGGCCCTCCTCGGGCGATCGCACCCGCTCGGCATCCTGTTTGCCGGCCTCCTGTTCGGCGCGATGCGGGCCGGCTCCGGGCTGATGCAGATCCAGGCCGGGATCCCGGTCCAGATGGTGAACGTGCTCCAGGCCATCATCCTGTTCTTCCTCGCCGCGGAGCTGATCGTGCGCGCCATCTTCCGCGTGCGCGCGGACGGCACCGGCGTGTCGGAGCTCCAGACGATCACCCGCTCGTACGCCGAGCAGACGGCGAAGTAGACCGATGGACTTCCTCTACGGCATCCCCGTCATCGGCGTCCTCTTCCAGTTCGTCGGCTACATCATCGACGTGCTGCCGATCATCGCCCCCACCATCATCGGTGCCGCGACCCCCATCGCCCTGGGTGCGCTGTGCGGCTTCATGAACGAGCGATCGGGCGTGGTGAACATCGGCATCGAGGGCATGATGCTGACCGCGGCGTTCGTGGCATGGTGGACGGCCTCGCTCACCGCGCAGCTCATCCCGGATGGCCCGGCCGGACCGTTGGGGATCTCGATGCCGCTGCTCATCGGCCTGCTCGCCGCCGTCGGCGCGGCCATGCTGGTCAGCCTGGTCCATGCCTGGCTGTCGATCACCGTTCGCGCCGACCAGGTGATCTCGGGCACGATCATCAACATCTTCGCAGTCGGGATCACGGGCTACCTGAACCTGCTGGTCAGCCGATCGGCACCGCCGTCCGCCGGCCAGTTCTCGCGCTGGGAGCCGCCGCAGGCGCTCACGGATCTCCCCGGCATCGGCTGGCTCTTCAACGCGCTCTTCGCGCAGGGACCGATCGGGCTCGGGATGCTGGTGGCGGTGATCGTGCTGCAGATCCTGCTGTTCCGGTCGCGCTGGGGCCTGCGGACGCGCGCGGTGGGCGAGCATCCGGAGGCGGCCGAGACGGTCGGGATCGACGTCATCGCCCTGCGCTACCGCAATGTCATCCTGGGCGGGATGTTCGCAGGATTGGCGGGCGCCTACCTGACCATCGAGTTCGGAAACTCGTTCCAGGGCGAGATGACCAATGGGCGCGGCTTCATCGCCCTGGCGGCGCTCACCTTTGGGCGCTGGTCACCGGTCGGCGCATTCGGAGCGGCGCTCCTGTTCACCGCCTCCGAGGGGATCCAGCGAGCCGTGCGGTTCGGTCCGCCTGAGGGCGCGCTCGGCGACTTCCTGTCGAGCGTTCCGACCCAGTTCTACGGCGCTCTGCCATATCTGATCACGATCATCATCCTGGCGGGCGTCGTAGGACGCTCGGTGGCGCCGGCAGCCCTCGGACGCCGCTTCTCACGGGAGAAGCGCGAGCGCCGCAGCGGGCCCTCGCCAACCCGGCCGGAGCCGGCGGTCGAAACCTAGGCGGTGCGCGCGTCGGCGACGTGCGGATGCGGCGTCGGCGGCATGCGCAACAGGTCGACCGACAGGCCGTGGCGAGTCATGTCGCGAACGACAGCCAGGTGGTCGTAGTCGACCGACCGGAAGCCGATGGCCATGTCGGGATCGCCGAGATAGATCACGCCGTAGCGCGCTCGCGCGTCGCCCTCGGTTCCGCACCCCACCGACCCACACGCCACGAAATGCGATTGGCCGACGATGCGATGGAATGCCTCGTGCGTGTGGCCGAAGCAGAACAGGTCGTCGCCCTCGTCGCTCGCGAGGCGGGCGAGGACTCGTGAGGGGCGATCAGCCCACAGATACTCGTTCTCACGAAGCGGCGATCCATGGAAGAACTGAACCGATCGACCGGCCAGCTCGAGGCGCAGGGCCCTCGGCAACTGACGCAGCCACGACCGATTCTCTTCGGTCATCGTCTCGGCGGTCCATCGCATCGAGGCGTCGCCGGCGGCCTCGGCCTCGCTCGACGACCAGGCAGCGCCGGTCTGCTCTCGGTCCATGCCCACGGCCTCGTCCCAGTTGCCCTGGACGGTCGGAATCTCGAGGCTGCGCAGGAGGTCGACGGTCTCATTCGGATGGGGGCCACGGCCCACCACGTCGCCGACGCAGTAGATGGCATCGGCGCCGATCCGGGCGATATCGTCGAGGACGGCGCGCAGCGCCGGCAGGTTGGCGTGGATATCAGCGATGACAGCGATTCGCATGCGGGCAGTTTGTCCATCGGACCCCGCGGCCGCAATCCCCCAACGGGGAACTTCCGTACGCCCCCTCAGCCCGCCGTGAGCGCCACCCTGCTCAGACGGAGCCGCTGCCCACCGCGACCGGGGCTGCGAGCACGCTCACGCGGCCGGCCACGACGCGTGCGACCTCGCGGAGCGCGGCCGCTGCGCGGGAGGTCTCCCCGCCGGGGTATTGGGCCGACGTGATCGGCACGCCGGCATCACCGCCTGCCCGGACGCCCGGCTCCAGCGGGATCCGGCCGAGGACCTCGAGCTCCAGCTCGCGCGCGATCTTCTCGCCACCACCGGATCCGAAGATGTCGTGCTCCTCGCTGCAGTGCGGGCAGATGAAGCCGCTCATGTTCTCGATGACGCCCAATGTCCGGACGTTCACCTTGGTGAACATGCCGATCGCCTTGCGCGCGTCGAGCAGGCTCACCTCCTGCGGCGTCGTGACGATCACGGCGCCGGTCAGCGGGATGAGCTGCGAAAGCGAGAGCGCGGCGTCGCCCGTCCCGGGCGGCAGGTCGATGACCAGGTAATCGAGCTCGCCCCACTCCACGTCGCGCAGGAATTGTGCGATCGCGCTGTGGATGAGCGGCCCGCGCCAGATGACGGGCGCATCGGCCTGGAGGAAGTACTGGATGCTCATCATCTGCACGCCGTGGCTGATGACCGGGTTCGGCCGTCCGCCGTTGCCGGTGACGTGCGCGCCCTGAGTGCCCATCATGATCGGCACATTGGGGCCGGTGATGTCCGCGTCGAGCAGGCCGACCCGAGCCCCGTCGCGGGCCAGGCTGACCGCAAGGTTGACGGCCACGGTCGACTTGCCGACGCCGCCCTTGCCGGACGCCACCGCGATCGTGTTCTTCACGCCCGGGATGAGGTCCGCCGCCGGGCCGCCGAAGGTGCGCTTCACGTTGCTCGCCCAGTCGACCCGGACGAGGCTGGCGCCGAGCGGCGTGAGTGCGTCGCCGATGTCGCTCTCGATGGTCGCCTTGAGCGGGCAGGCTGGCGTCGTGAGCTCGACGGTGAGGTCGACAACGCTCCCGTCGATCGTCACGTTCTTGACCATACCGAGCGAGACCAGGTCGCGGCCGATCTCGGGATCCTTCACCCCGCCGAGGGCGGCGAGGATGTTGTCGTTCGTCAGCTGGTTGGACATGGGCGGGCTCGGGATCTCCTCTGAGCGGGACCGATGCGGCCCACTGAGCCTAGCAGAGGTGATCGCTCAGCTGATACAACGAATGTTGAGTCGTTGCGGTCGCTATGGGAGCCCGTCGAACAGGGAGGCCTCGCCGTCGACCGGGATCGGCAGGGCCGAGGCCGCCAGCCGATAGTGCTCGGTGCCCAGCCAGGCGTCGCGCCGATCGGAGCCCCAGTCGTGGAACGGTCCGGCCGACCCGGTCTGCGACACGTGCCGCGTGATGGCCGCCAGCTTGAGCTGAGCCAGCTCACCGAGCTCGAGCGCGACAGTCGGCTCGACATGCGATCCGTAGCCCTCGGGCGGTGGCGTGTCGCCGAGCGCCGCCAGCGCACTCTGCGGCACGACGAGCTCGTACAGCTTCGCGGCCCGCCAGGCCACCTGGTCCTCCTCGATGTCGTCCTCGTAGGCGAGTGGCTCCGCGGCCAGGTCGTAGGCGGCGCGGACGGCCCGCGAGAGGACGATGTGGTCAGTGTCGCCGGTCACGCCATCGGGACCGAACGACAGGATCACCTCCGGCCGATGCATCCTGATCGGCTCGATGATCCTGCCCACCAGGCGGTCGAAGTCGCCTCGATCGAGCTCACCCTCGGCGTAGTCGAGCATGCGCACCACGCGCACGCCGAGCAGCGCGACCGATCGCCGCAGCTCGTCCTCGCGAATGGTGTCGACGTTCCGCCAGGTGACCGGGCTGTCCTTCACGTCGCGGTTCTTCCCGCCCGGCGAGGGAGGGCTCTCGTTCACCCGCGAGTCGAACCAGCCGCGGGTGGCGCATACCACGACCACGAAGGCGCCGCTGGCCGCCGCGCTGGCGATTGCGCCACCGAAACCGAATGCCTCGTCGCCCGGATGCGCGACGACGACCATGAGGCTTCGCGCCACGGTACGCTCGCGGACCGGTCGCCAGATCGAGGACACGGCCGGCAGTATACGGTCCTAGCTGCCCACCTCGACGGTCATCACCGCATCGGTCGAGGGCGCGTCGGAGCGGCCGCCGACCGAGGTCTCGATGGTCGGCGCGCGATCCAGGAAGCTGGCCATGGCACCGACCTCGATCGCCCGCAGGACCTCCTCCATCGACAGGATGTCGTCACGCAGCAGCAGGTTCAGCTCGTCGCGCAGGTACGTCCGCAGCATCTCCGGGCCGTCGGTGCTGACCGTGAATCGGACCTGGTTGTCGACGAACGCCCGCAGCACCCGCCGGACCTCGGCGATGTTGCGCAGCACCTGGGTGTTGAGGTTCGAGCGCGGGCAGACCTCGAGCACCGTTCCACGCTCGCGGAGCATGGCCAGCACGCGCGGGTCCTCGGCGCCGCGGACGCCATGGCCGATGCGATCCGGCTCGAGGGCCTCGAGCGCATCGCGCACCTCGTCCGGCCCGCCGGTCTCGCCGGCGTGGACCGTGAGCCCCAGCCCGGCGCGACGGCACTCGGCGAACAGCTCCGCGTAGTCCGCGAACCGGAACCCGTCGGTCACCGGGCCGGCGATATCGATCCCCACCACGCCCCGGGTGCGCCAGCTGATGGCCTTTGACGCGATGATCTCGTTCAGTCCCTGCGGGAAGGATCGGTCGAGGCAGAAGATGAGCCCTGCGCGAACCTGCGGATACTCGAGGATGGCGCGATCCATGCCGCGTACCGCGGCGGCGATGATGTGGTCGAGGTCCTGCTCTCCGCCACGGTTGCGCTTCATCGGGTTGAAGCGCAGCTCGAGGCCGGTCACGTTGTTCTTGCGATACGCGCCACCGATGACCTCGTAGACACTGCGCTCGACCGCGATCGGGCTCGACTGGATCAGCTCGGTCCAGTGAAAGAGCTCCAGGTAGGCCTCGAAGCCGCGGCGACGCCGCCCAACCGTGATGAGGTCGCGGAAGGCCCAGTAATCCTTCGTCGGCAGCCGGATGCCCTGAGCGTGGGCGATGCCCCACATGATCGCCGGCGTGACGGCGGCTCCGAGATGCACGTGGAGCTCGGTCAGCGGCGTGCGTGGATCGAGGCGCGGTCGAGGCATCGGCATTGGCTTGCTGGCGTGTTCGGCGGAGTGTAGCCGATGCTAGAATCGGCCCGCCATGGACCTGATCCGAGATGTCGCCGACTGGCTTGCCTCCGGCTGGGGCGACCGTCTTGGCCTCTTTTTCCCGATCATGCTCGTCGGCCTGCTCGGCCTCTACCTGCTCTGGCTCGTGGTGGGCTACCTGCGCGTCAGCCAGGTCGGCATCGCCGACAAGACGGCGGGTCAGCCGGTGGTCGCGCTGCCGTCCACCACCGTCGAGCGTCCGCGAGGCGTCCCCTACTGCACGTTCGATCAGCTCCAGTTTCCCCTCGGGGCGCGGTTCTGCACGAAGTGCGAGCGCGACCTGTCGCTCGACTGCACCAATTGCGGCGCAACCCTCTCGGCGGGGGATGCGTCCTGCTACCGATGCGGCACCCGGACCGGTGTTGCTGACGTCCCCCTGCTGAGCTGACCGGTTGACCCCGGTCGACGACCACGACCGGATCGACCGATGACGACCCTCATCTCCAGCCTGCTCATCCTCAGCCTCGCCGTGCTGCTTGCCGCGGCCGCCGGCGGGCTGGGTGCCGTGCTGCTCGGCGTTGCGATGCGGCCCGTGGCCGCAACGGCCCCGGCGACGCTGACGGCCGAGGGTGGAGCCGGCCTCCTGCGCCGCGCACCTCCGATCGGGCTGGCGGTGGCCTGTGCCACCCTGCTCGCAGCCCTCGGTCTGCGGGCCATCCTCATCGGCCATGCGCCGTGGTCGAACCTCCACGAGGTCAGCATCGCCTTCGCGGCGGCGCTCATCGCCACGCATCTCGTCCTGGCGCGGGCTCATCCGCTCGACGGCCTCGCGCCCCTCACGGCGCTCGTTGCCGCCGGCCTGATCGGCTTTGCATTGGGCCTCGACGACCGCGTCGACCCGCTGGTGCCAGCCCTCCAGCAGCCGTTGCTGCTCACGGTCCACGTCGGCAGCGCCGTGCTCGCCTACGCGGTCAGCGGCGTCGCGTTCATCGCCGCTGCCGCTGAGATCGGGCAGGTACGTGCCGGCGACAGCATCCCGCTGCTGCCGTCCGCCGCTGCAGCCCGCGCCATCGGCCATCGGGCCGTGCTCATCGCCTTCCCGATCCTGACGATCGCCATCGTGCTCGGATCGGTGTGGGCGAACCTCGCCTGGCGCTCTTACTGGAGCAACGACCCGAAGGAGCTTGCCGCGGCGGCCACCTGGCTCGTCTTCGGCGCCTACCTGCACGTCGCCGGGCGCCGGGACCGGTGGGAACGCCTGGCCCCGTGGCTCATCGTGCTCGGCTTCGCGGGCGTGCTGTTCACGTATGTCGGCGCCGGGCTCTTCTTCATCGGCGAGCACAGCTACGCCGCGCCATGAGTGCGGGCGGATGATGGAGACTCGCGAGCTGACCGTCGAGACCGGCGGAGAACCCACGCTGGCCGATCTGACGGGCGCCTGCGCCGCCTTCCTGGCCGAGGTGGCTGCTGAGGACGGCCTGCTGACCGTCTTCGTGCCGCACGCGACGGCGGGCGTGGTGGTGGTCGAGCTGGGAGCCGGATCCGAGCAGGACGTGCTGGCAGCGCTCGAGCGCCTGCTGCCGCACGATGACCGATGGCGGCATCGCCATGGCAGCCCCGGCCACGGAGCCGACCACGTGCTCCCGCTCCTTGCGTCCCCCTCCCTCACCGTCCCGGTCGTCGGGGGACGCATGACGCTTGGGACGTGGCAGTCGATCGCGCTGCTCGACACGAACGCCGACAACGCGCGGCGGACGGTGCGGCTGGCCTTCCTGGCAGGCTAGAGGCGAGGCGCCAGCGCCCGGACCTGCGCGTCCAGGCGCGAAGGGTCGGTGGTGGGCTCGTCGCAGGCATACCCTCGACACGCATAGGCGGTGGGCAGGCCGCCACGGGCGACCTTCCCGACGTAGAGCGGCCAGGCGGCATGCGGGTCGCCTTCCGCCACGCCGGTGAGCACAAGGTCCGGCGCATATGGAGCTGCGGCCGCATGACGGAGCTCGCGAGCACCGTCCGAACCCTGATCGCCGGCCACGACCACGTCGATCTGCTCCCCGAGCAGGCGATCGGCCGCGCACAGCATTCGGCCGAACGCGCTCGGCTGGCGCTCGAGGGCCGCAGCCACGGCCCTCAGGATCGAGCCGGCGCGACGGGACATCATCTCGTCGCCGGTGAGGAGTGCCAGTCGCTGCAGGACGTCGGCGCCCAGGCTGTTGGCCGATGGCGTCGCGTTGTCGATCAGGCCTCGCGGCTGTGCGACGGTGCGGTCGTGCTCGGACGACGTGTCCACGAACGTACCGCCCTCGTCGTCCCAGAAGTCGTGCAGCGAGGCCTCCACGAGCCGTCGGGCAAGCAGCAACGGCGCGGCATCGCCCAGCGCCGCGTGCGCCGTCAGCAGGCCGTCGGCGAGCGCCAGGTAGTCTTCGCAGAATGCCGGCGTGTGCGCGCGCCCGTCGCGGGACGTGCGCCACAGGCGATCGCCCTCACGGATCAGCTGCGCCTCCACGAACGAAATGAGGGCCCGCGCGCCTTCCACGTAGCGCGGTTCGTCGAGGACGACGGCCGCATGAGCGAGTGCGCGCAGCGCAAGGCCGTTCCAGGCGGCCAGCTGCTTGTCGTCGCGTGCCGGTCGGGTCCGCCCCGATCGGGCCGCCAGCAGGGCCGTCCGCCCGCGTTCGACCAGGTCCGCCGCCGGGTCGCCGGCGCCGGGCCGATGCAGCACGTTGTTGCCCTCCCAGTTCCCGTCGACCGTCACGCCCCAGTAGGCGGCGAGCATTCGTCGATCTTCCTCGTCGACGCCCGCATCGGCCAGGGTGCCCATGAAGTCGTCGTGGGACCAGACGTAGAAGCGCCCTTCGACGCCCTCGCTGTCGGCGTCGAGCGCCGATGCGAAGCCTCCATCGGGAGTGAGCAGCTCGGCCAGCATGAAGTCGAGCGTCTGCTCGAGCGACGCGTGCGTAGCGCTCCGTACCGGTCGCCCGGTACCCCTCCAGGTAGGCGTGGGCGAGCAGCGCGTTGTCGTAGAGCATCTTTTCGAAGTGCGGTACGAGCCAGTGCGCATCGGTGCTGTAGCGCGCGAAGCCACCGCCGAGCTGGTCGTTGATGCCGCCGTCGGCCATGGCATCAAGGGTCCGCGTCACCATCGTCAGGACCGCCGCGTCGCCGGATCGGCGCCAGGATCGGAGCAGGAACTCGAGGGTCATCGACGGCGGAAACTTCGGCGCCCCGCCGAACCCGCCGTGTGCGGCGTCGAAGCTGGCCCCGATGCGCGCGGCGGCAGACTCGAGCTGGCGGCGCTCCGGGTCGCGGTCGCCGGGCGGGACGGACAGCTGGGCCTGGAGGTGCCCCGCCAGCAGGCCGGCCTGCTGCTCCACCTCCGATCGGCGTGATCGGTAGGCGTCCGCCACCGAGGCGAGCACACGGGGAAAGCCGGCCATCCCGTGGCGGTCCTCCGGCGGGAAGTAGGTGCCGCCGAAGAAAGGGCGCAGGTCGGGCGTGAGAAAGACGTTCATCGGCCAGCCGCCGGAGCCGGTCATGGCCTGGACGGCCGCCATGTAGACGTCGTCGAGGTCGGGGCGCTCCTCGCGGTCGACCTTGATGCTGACGAAGTGCTCGTTCATGAGCGCCGCGATCTCGGGATTCTCGAAGCTCTCGCGCTCCATCACGTGGCACCAGTGGCAGGCCGCGTAGCCGATCGAGAGGAAGATGGGCCGGTCGTTGGCCCGCGCCTTGTCGAGTGCCTCAGGACCCCATGGGTGCCAGTCGACCGGGTTGTGGGCGTGCTGAAGCAGGTACGGGCTGGTCTCGTTGATCAGGCGGTTGGTTCGGTCGCCGTCACCCGGCATGCTCGACTAGCCCGGCACGTCTGCGCTGAACTGCTCGGCCGAAAGCTTGGCGTAGAGCCCTTCCTGGCCGATGAGCTCGGCGTGCGTGCCTCGCTCGACGATCCGGCCGCGGGACATGACCAGGATCTGGTCGGCACGCAGGATGGTCGAGAGCCGATGCGCGATGGCGATCGTCGTGCGTCCCTCCATGAGCCGCTGGAGCGCGGCCTGGATGAGGCGCTCGCTGACGGTGTCGAGCGCCGAGGTCGCCTCGTCGAGGATGAGGACGCGTGGATCCTTGAGCAAGACTCGCGCGATCGCGACTCGCTGCTTCTCGCCGCCCGACAGCTTGTAGCCTCGCTCCCCCACCACCGTGTCGTAGCCGTCGGGCAGCTCGCCGATGCGATCGTGGATGGCCGCGGCACGGGCCGCCTCCTCGATCTCCTCCATGGTGGCCTCCGGCTTCGCGTAGCGAAGGTTGGCGAGGATGGTGTCGTGGAACAGGTAGGTCTCCTGCGTCACGAAGCCGACGACCCTCCCCAGCGACTCGAGCTTGACCCCCCGCACGTCGTGCCCGTCGATGCTCACCGATCCGCTGTCCACGTCGTAGAGCCGCGGGATGAGGTAGGTGGAGGTGGTCTTGCCGCTGCCGGACGGCCCGACCAGCGCGACCAGCTGCCCGGGCTCGGCGTCGAACGTGATATCGGTCAGGGCGAAGGGCTGGATCGCGGTCGGCACGGCACGGCCCTCGGCCTCCGCCTCGGCCGCCTCGGGAGCCACCGCGAGCTGCGATGCGGCCACCGGGTAGCGGAACGAGACATGGTCGAATCGCACGCCGCCGCGCATGACGCCGGTCGACAGGTCGACGGCATCGGGGGCGTCGACGATCTCGTGCTCCATCTCGAGGTACTCGAAGATGCGGTCGAACAGGGCCAGCGCGCCCTGGATCTCGACCTGCACGTTGAGCAGCTGGCCCATCGGGAAGAAGAGGCGCGACTGGAGGGTCGTGAAGGCGACGATCGTGCCGATGCTGACGTTGGTGTCGCCACCGATGATCAGCGAGCCGGCGAGCAGATACACGAAGGCCGGCATGATGCTGAAGAAGGTGCCGATCAGGGCGAAGAACCAGCGGCCGATCATCTGGCCGCGCACCTGGAGATCGCCGAGGCGCTGAGACTCGGCGCGGAAGCGCTCGATGCTCGCCTCCTGCTGCCCGAAGGTCTTGGACAGCAGGATGCCCGACACGCTCAGCGACTCCTCGGTGATGGCGCTCATCTCGGCCATCGAGCGCTGCGTGAGCGTGCTGACCTCGCGGCGCACCTTGCCGACCCGGTAGGTGATGTAGGCGAAGACGGGCATCAGGCCCAGGCTCAGCAGGGTCAGCCGCCAGTCGAGGATGACCATGGCGATGATCGTGGTCGCGACCGTCGCGAAGTTGCTGAGGAGCGACGCGGCCGTATCGGTCACCACCGACTGCACGCCGCCGACGTCGTTCGCGATGCGGCTCTGGATCTCGCCCGTGCGCGTCTCGGTGAAGAAGCGGAGCGGCATCCGCTGCAGGTGGGTGTACAGCGCCAGCCGCAGGTCGTTCATGACCCGCTGGCCGACCACGTTCGAGAGGAACGACTGCCACACCCCGATGGCGCTGGTCGCGATCGGCAGCACGATCATCAGCCCGGTCTGGAGGTAGAGCAGCCCGAGGTCCTTCGGCCCGGTCAGGTTGTCGATGATCAGCTTGAGCAGGATCGGGTTGACGACGCCTACGCTGACCGTGATGAGGATGAGGACGGCGATGAAGGCCAGCCGTACCTTGTAGGGAGCGAAGAAGCCGGCGATGAGCCGCACTGTCTTCCGCCCCGTCCCCGGACGCCGGGTCAGGTCCGGCTCCGGGCCCCCGAACCCGCCGGCCCAGCCCCCACCGCCCCCGCCGCCCCTGCGCCGCGTCATTTGAGAATGACCGACCCGAATGCCTGCGCCAGGCCGATTCCCTGGGGCTCGCCAGCCAAACGCGCACCTTCCCGCATGCGATCCTCGACCGTCTCGGGATCCACCTGGCTGGTGTGGGCCAGGATGGAGCGCATGCCGATCTCGAACGTGTCGGCAATGTCGATCCACAGGTTCGGCTCGACGACGCCGCTGATGAGGACCTGCCGCACCTTCCAGGGCTCAAGCTTCTCGTCGCGCCACAGCTCCGGGAAGTTCAGGTGATCGCGCGCCGCGGGGTAGACGGCCGCCAGGGTGGCCTCCCCGGTGGCAAGGTGATCGGGATGGCCGATGAAGGGGTTGTGGTCGAGGCGGCGCTGCGGATTCAGGGTGATGACCAGGTCCGGCCGATAGCGGCGGATCTGACGCACGATGTCCCGGCGCAGGTCGAGCGACGGGGTGAGGTAGCCGTCCGGATAGCCGAGATGCACGATGTCGGCGACGCCCAGGATGTCGGCCGCCGCGCGCTGCTCGGCGACGCGGGTCGCAGAGAGCTGCTCCGGCGTCACCGCCGGGTCCTCGGTGCCCTTGCTGCCATCGGTGGTGACGACGTAGTCGACCCGCACGCCCGCCCCGGTCAGCTGCGCGATGGTTGCCGCGGCGGTGAACTCGGCATCGTCTGGATGGCTGACGACGACCAGCGCGCGCTCGATCGGGCTGATCAGCTCGTGGCGCTCGAGAGGGCTCATTTGCCCATGCTACCCCGATTCACCGCGCCGCTCGATTGACCGCCCCAGGGCGGCCGCCCATACTGCCCCACAGTATGTCGAACCATGCCGCCGGCGCCCACTTCCGCCACAGCTACACGAAGGACAAGCGGGACCTCGTCACCCGTCTGCGCCGGATCGAGGGGCAGGCACGAGGCCTCCAGCGCCTCGTCGACGAGGAGGCCTACTGCCTCGACGTCCTGCAGCAGGTCGAGGCCCTCACCGCGGCGGCCGACCAGGTGGCGCTGCTCCTGCTCGAGGACCACATCGACGGCTGCCTGACGCACGCGCTGGAGACCGGCCAGGGGCAGCCGTACGTCGACGAGGTCATGGCGGTGGTACGCCGCGACGATGGGTCGGCGCGGGCCGCGAAAGACAGGCTCCGGCAGCTAGAGCCCCTTCCGGTCGGCGAGAAAAGGGAGTGCCGCAGGGGGGAACCACGGCACTCCCCGCGCGAGTCTACCCGTCGCTCATAGAGCGAGCAAGCACATCCTCACTCGCCGAACATCGTGAGCTGTTCGCCTCCCCGCTCGATGAGCGGATCCAGTCCGAGCACCGGCTCCAGCCACTCGATTCGAGCCCCTTCGCGGTCGACCAGCGTCTGCAGATGCTGCCACTTCAGGATGTGCCAGTTCTGGCGCTCGAGCTCGTCGCGGAGCCACGGAGAGCGCTGCATCTTCAGGCGCAGCAGCTCCGCGCGCTCGGCGGGGATGACCAGGAAGCGGGCCTGGTCCTTGCCGAGCGGAATCTCGCGGCCGCGATGCAGGACCGCCTCGCCGACCATGGCCGTCCAGTCCACCTCGAACAGGAAGACGAGCCGGCCGCGGACGTACCACAGCGCGTCGACCTGGCCGAGCGCATCGGCCGGCGCCCGCACGACGAGCGGCAGGTAGACCCGTCGCTCGTCGTCAGCGAGGCGATCGACGAGCATGCGCCCGTCGACCACCCGATCGTGCTCGCGGGCAGCCACCCAGGTGCGCAGCCCGAGCCGATGGCCATAGTCGACCAGCGTGGCCAGGATGCGGGCGTGGTCATCCGTGCGCCTGCCGAGCTCGTCCTCGGTGGCGAGGGAGCCTCGCTCGCCGGGTGAGGCGTAGGCGTCCAGGCACGCTCGCACCAGCTCCTCGTCGGGCGCCTGCAGCCCAGGAAAGAGGCCGTAGATGCGATCGAAGAAGCCCGCCTCGTCGATCCGTCCGGCGGTCGACAGGATCGACCAGGTCGCCCACTCGACGCGGTCCGCCAGGGGCCGCTCGGCGACCTCCGGGCGCCTAAGCCACCACTGCGGCTCGGATTCGTCACCGATGCGGACCAGGCTCGGATGGTCGTCCCGCCACAGCTCCTCGCGGATCAGGCTGGCGATCATCTGCGGCCCACCCGACTCGATGCGGTCCGGCGCCTCCGAGCGATCCGAGCCGCGTCCCACCACCAGCCGCTGGAGGATGCCCGATGAGCCCAGCTCCGCGACCACCGCGGCGACGACGCGCGTCAGGCCGGCGGGCTCCCCTCGGTCGCGCAGCAGGGCCGTGACCGCTCGCTCGATTGCCGAAGCGAGATCGGGATACGTCAGGTGGCCCGCCTCGGCGCCGAGGCGCAGCGGCCCCGGGTTGACGGCGTTGCGGAGCCGATCCTCGGCGGACCGCTCGCCGGAAGTGGAAGGAGATCCCGTCACCCGAACGTCGTGACTCGCGATGGATGACGTCGCTCAGCTCGAGCTCGGCCGCGGCGCCGGCCAGCGCGACGGCGAGGACTCGCTCCGGATCGGCATCCTCGAGCAGGACGACGCACCATCCGCCGGGCTTCAGCGCGCCCGCCGCCGAGATCATGCCGTGCCGCAGCGCGGTCGCCTCGGCTCCCTCGGGGTGGCCGCCGCCACCGAAGATGGGCTCGAGGCGAAGCGTCTCCGCCGCCTCCCGCCCCAGGACGATCGACGTGGCGAGATACTCGAAGGCGAGCTCGTCGGGCGGCGGGGCGGCGGACGGTGCCGACAGCACCAGGTCGACGCCATCGGCCGGCAGGTACTGCCCGACGACCGACGCCCGGGCGCGCAGCCAGAGGACGTTGGCGGCGGACATCCCGCCCAGCTCACCGAAATCGGCGGCGAAACGCGCCTCGTGCCGGTCGCCGAGGCCGCCGATCGCAGCGCGCACGCCCTGGAAGGCCTCGTCGAAGGCATGCCACACGTTGACTTCGCGCTGGTGCCGACTCGCCGGCTGCCTGACGTGGCCGCCGCTGATCCGCAGCGACGCAACGCGGCCTGGATACCCGTTCAGGCGGCTGGCGGGCAGAAGGCACGCGGCCAGGGCGAGCTTCATGACGGCGACGACCGCCGTGTCGCGCAGCTCGGTGTCGATCTTGGCCAGGATGGCGTGCAGCGCGTACAGGTTCCGCGGCGTGTAGAGCTCGAGGAGCTCCTCGACGAGGTCCTCTCGATCGTCGAGGACAGGGAACCGCGCACGAAGCTCCAGGTAGGCGGGGCTCTGCCGGACGCCATCGGCGGCCGCCACCGGAGCGGCCTCCGGGCGCACGGTCGAGGCAAATCGCGGGCGCTCGGGGATCGAGCTGGGAGGATCGACCGCCCGCGGCGCCGGCGGGGGCCCACCGGCCTCGCCGATGGTGAGATCGAGCTCGTCCGCCCCGTCGGCGGCGGCAGGCTCCTCGGCCGGATCCTCGCCCGCTTCCTGCGGCGGGTGGGCGGCATATGGTGCGTCGTCAGCCTCCGCCGCCTCGGGTCCCTCGGGCACGGCGACTGGACGGTCGATGCCGAGCTTGGCCAGGTCCACGGCATCCACCGGCGCCGATCGCTCCTCCGGCCCGCCGCGATTCAGGTCACACGCGGAGCAGCGGTAGATCTTGCGGCCGGGGGCATCGGCATCGCGCGGCCAGATGAACTGCTCGGCGACGACCGGGCTGCGGCAGGTGGCGCACCGCGTCGCGTACAGCTCCTCGATGTGCTGCCGCAACGGGACGTCGACGCGCCGCGACGCGGCGAGCTGGGCGAAGGCGGCATCCAGCACAGCGGGGTCCGGCGCGGTCAGGAGGCCGATGGCGGCCAGCTGGGCGAGCGGGCTCGCATCGGCGGCGACCGGCGCGCATCCCGGCGGCGACCGCGCGGCGGGCAGTCCAGCCGGTGCCCGCCCATGGATCGAGCACGGTGTCGCCCGGGCTGCGCGAACGCTGCGAGCGCGGCGTCGAGCTGGTTGTCGGCCGGCGCAGGGTGGTATCGGTCGAGGAGGGCCAGGCCGGGGAGGCGTCGCGGCAGGATGACGTGGTCGAGTCCTGTCCGCTCCGCCTCGGTCATCCTATGGCTCTTCTACCAGCTCCTCTTCGAGCTCGGGCTCGCCGGAGTACTCGGGCAGGGTCGTGTCGAGCTCCTCGACCTCCTCCGAGTCCTCATCGGCCTCTTCGACCTCGTCGTCATCATCGTACCGAAGTGCGGTGCCCTTCATGTACGGTCTGACGCCAACCGCCGCCTGGCCCTGCGTCGGGAACGAGACCTTGCCGAAATTGTCCGGGTGGGTGAATACCTCGCGAATCATGATCGCCACCTCGCCGCCGGCTTCGTGGACGGTGGTGATGGCGGCGTCGTAGCGGTTGCCTGCCGCGATCAGCTTCAGGAGTCGCGTGGCGATCCGCGGCTCAACGCTGCCGATGGCCGTCGTCCCCACGCTTGCCACGAGCTCGTCACCCCGCACGTCGAGCGTGATCGCGTCTCCTGCCGAGAGCGGCGCGAGCACGCGCGGCGCCGCCATGTTGATGAGACGGGCCCTGCCGGTCTTGCCCATCTCCTCGATGAACAGCGTGACCGGTGCCTTCTCCGGGCGCCCCTTGCCGTTGGTTGCCGGCCGCTTGGCGGCCATCAGCACCCGCAGCCGCTCGATGTTGCGCTGTGCGATGCGGTTCGTCGCATCGCGCTCGAGCGCCTGCTCGTATGCCTTGAGCGCCTCCGCGTGACGCCCCAGCTCGGCGAGGGCCTTGCCGAGACGGTTGCACGCGTCGATGTCTGGTCCCAGCTCGAGCAGCTGGCGGTTGGCCGTGACAGCCTCCTCCCATTCGCTGCGGGTCGCGTGCGCGATGGCTGCTTCAGCCAGCTGGCGTCGTTGTCGTGTGGTGGTGTCGGCTTCTTCTCCAAGCGCCATGAGCGATCTGAGCGTCTCCGATAGCGGTGTCGACGGGCCTGGCCGTCCGAAAGCGACCTCTTGTACCACCGGCCCTGAAGGGTGTCAACGCGGCCGCCGAGGGGCGTGCTCAGGGCTTGTGCATGATCAGGCCCACGAGCAGGCCGATGAGCAGCAGCGCCCCGAATTCGGCGGCGACGGCCCGTCCGGAGACCGGGGTCCGCAGCGTGTCGACCGCTGACCCCCACATGTAGAAGGCGAAGGCGATGAGGGCGGCCATGACGTGGTACGGGAGGTTCAGAAGCACGACGCCCACCCCGACCTGCACCACGACGAGGACCTGGAGGAGCGCCTGGCCGACTCCCTCCACGCCCATCGTCTCGCGCGCCTCGGAGGCGCGGAGCGAGAGCGGAAGCGCCAGGGCGGCCACCAGCAGAAGCGGCGTCGGCCACGTGCGGGCGCCGAACAGGACGAGGATGCCGGCCGCTCCACAGAAGAGGATGCCCGTGAGCAGCAGGTCGCCGATGGTCCGGCCCCCGGTACCGCGCTCGAGGCGCAGCTCGAGGTAGGTCACCGACCAGAGCAGCACGGCGAGGATGGGCACCAGGAGGAGGCTCAGGCCGCCGGGAATCAGCCGGCCGAACAGGGTGGCGGCAATGCCGGCGGTGGCCGGGATCGCGTACCGCGCCAGGCCGAGGTCGGAGCGCGCCGGACCGATGACGCGGACCGCCACGATGCCGCCCAGCACGAGCTGGCCGGCGACGGCCACGGCCAGCCAGAGCGGCTGCGCGAACCAGCCCGCCGCCGCGACCAGCGCCTGCGCGGCCGCCAGCCCGACCGCCGCCGGCCGGTCGATGCGCCGCAGGATCGCGAGGCGCTGGCGATCGCCGAAGATCCGGCTGATCACGCGAGCATCTCGAGCAGCTCATCCGCCGTGCGCGTCGCCAGCAGCTGCTCAGGCCCGAGCCAGGCGCGACGCGCGAGGTCGACCGCATATCGCTGCTGGCCCAGCTCCTCGGTGCGATGCGCGTCGGATGCCAGCGTCAGGCGGGCGCCGGCGCGACCGGCCGCCCGCGCCAGCGAGTCGTCGAGGTCGAGCCGAGGGCTGCCGTTGATCTCGAGCGCGGTCCCGGTGCGGGCTGCGGCCTCGAAGACGCGCGGCCAGTCGAGCGGCAGCGGATCGCGCCGGTTGACGATGCGCCCCGAGGGATGCGCGATCACGTCGACGTGCGGGTTGTCGATCGCTGCCAGTGCTCGCTTCGTCAGCTGCTCGCTCGACTGGCTCCGGCCGGTGTGGATGCTGGCGATGACGACGTCGAAGCGCGCGAGCAGCTCGTCGGGATAGTCGAGGCTGGCGTCCGCGCGGATCTCGAGCTCGGTGCCGTGCAGGATGCGGAACGGCGCCAGCTCGGCGTTCACGCGCTCGATCTCGACGCGCTGCTCCTCGACGCGATCGGGCAGCAGGCCCCGCGCCACGCCCAGCGACGGCGAGTGGTCGGTGAGCACGATGTACTCGTGGCCGAGGTCGCGTGCGGCGCGCGCCATGACCTCGATGGAGTCCACCCCATCGGTCCAGTCCGAATGGGTGTGTGTGTCGCCGCGGACGTCCTCATGGGTGACGAGTGTCGGCAGGCTGCCGGCCAGCGCGGCCTCGATCTCCCCGTCCCCGTTGCGGAGCTCGGGGGCGATCCACGGCAGGCCGAGCCGCTCGTAGACATCGGCCTCCTCCGCATCGAGCAGGAGGTCGCCGCTCTCGATGACCTTGAAGCCCTTTTCCGACAGTGACCAGCCGCGGTCCAGGGCCATGCCGCGCAGTGTGATGTTGTGGTCCTTGTTGCCGGTGAAGTGCACGAGATGGGTCCCCCACGCCGAGGGCGGGCAAACCATGAGGTCGACCTGCGGCCCGTCACGCAGCACGATGCTCGACTTGTCCGTGCCGGCCGACAGGATCCTCTCGACCTCGGGCAGGCCGTCGAGCGCACCGATGAGCGCCTCGGGCTCGTCGACCGCGGCGAGCACGTCGAGGTCGCCGATCGTGGGCTGCCGCCGCCGCAGCGACCCTGCCGGCTCGATGCGACGCACGCCACGCACGTCGCGCAGGCGCGCCACGAGGTCCGCGAGGAGCGCATCGGCGTCGTGGATGAGCAGGCGGGTACTGCGTCGCTCGATCCGCGAGATGCCCTCCAGGATGTTCTGTTCGGTGCGCGCGGACAGCCCCTTGACGTGCCGGAGTCCGCCCGATTCGGCAGCGGCGCGCAGGCCCTCGAGAGAGTCGATGCCGAGCGCCTCGTGGAGCAGCCGAACCGTTCGCGGGCCGACCCCGGGCACGCGCAACATGTCGAGCAGGCCGTCGGGAACCTGTGCCTTGAGACGGTCGTGGTACTCGAGGCCCCCGGTCGCGGCCAGCTCGGCCAGCTTTGCAGTCAGCGCCTCGCCGGCGCCGGGAATCCTGGGTGGCTCGCCGCGCTGGAAGAGCACCGCCACGTCGTCCGGGTAGCGCTCGACCGCGTCGGCCACCCGCCGGTAGGCCACCGCCTTGTAGACCACCTCGCCGAGGATCTCGAGCATGTCGCCGATCTCGTTGAAGATCCGGGCCAGCTCCGCGTTGGTGATGGTGGTGTCGCCGCTGCGGGACACGCTCCTTGGCCGGGGCATCGCGCAATTCTAGGGGCGCGGCCAATCCGGGACCTGCGGCGTGACTAGAATGGCTGCCGGTGTCGCCGGCGGGCGAGCATCGAGTTCGCCATCGCATGGACGGTGCGCTCACGGCGCCCGCCCGAGCCCGCGAGGTGGTCGCAATGGAGAAGCAGCAGACGCGTACCGCTCGCCTGCGCGGTGTACCGAGAAGGGCCTTTCCACGCCTCGGTCGGCCTCGATCCGCACGTGCGCCCGCCGACCTCGCGGAGGAGCCGCGCGGCGATCCGCGGCCGGAGTTCGTCGAGACGGGGTCGATGCGCTGGATCAACATCGACGAGCCACGCCTGGCCGACCGCCAATGGCTGGCGGAGACGTTCGCCTTCCACGAGCTCGACCTGGAGGACGTCGCCAGCCACAACCAGCGCCCCAAGCTCGACGAGTACGACGAATACCTGTTCCTGGTCATGCAGTTCCCGCGTTTCGAGCGGGACAGGACCCGCCTGCAGGCGGTCGAGCTCGACATCTTCGTCGGCCCCGACTACGTGATCACCCTGCCGAACGAGGAGATCCTTCCGCTTCGCGCCCTCTTCGAGCGTGTGCGGAGCCGTGAGGATCTGCGCGATCAGCTCATGAGCCAGGGGTCCGGGTATCTGCTCTACCAGATCCTGGATCGCTCGGTCGACGCCAGCTTCCCGATGCTCGGCCAGCTCGGCCGCAAGCTGCGGCGCCTGGAGGACGACATCTTCGAGGGCGGCGGATCGACCGGGATCGTCCGCGAGCTGAGCAACGCCAAGCAGGCAATCATCAACTTCCGCGCCATCATCCGCCCCCAACGCGCCGTATTCCGTGCCCTCGAGCGCGCCAAGCAGCGCCATTTCACCGAGGAACTGGACATCTATTTCGACGACCTGACCGATGCGTCCGAGCGCATCTGGGACGTGCTCGAGAACTTCATGGAGATCCTGGCCGGGCTGGAGAGCACGAACGAATCGGTCCTCTCGCATCGCCTGAACGACGTGCTGCGCGTCCTCACCGCGTTCAGCGTCGTCCTGCTGCCACTGACCCTGATCGGCACGATCTTCGGAATGAACGTGGCCTTCCCGGGGGAAGCGAGTCCGGTGGCGTTCTGGATCATCCTTGCCGTGATGGCGGCAATCCTGGGCGTGATGGTCGTCTTCTTCCGCCGTCGCGGCTGGCTCTAGAGAGGCTCCAGATCAGGCGCCGATCGGGTGCCAGACGGTCTTGATCTCCACGAACTCGCCGATCAGGTACGGCGACTGGGCAGAGTCCGCCAGCCAGTCGTAGCGCGTGAGCCCGCCCGACGGCGGGCGCACGAAGCGCTTCACGTTCTCGACCGCGATCTCCTCGAGCATCGCCGCATCATCGGTTGCCGCGCCGAACGCGTCGAGGCCGTTCACGTCCATATGCCCGGCCAGGTGCCCAACCAGCTCGCGCCGCAGGCCCGTGACGAGATTGACGACCCCACCCGGAACGTCCGAGGTGGCCAGCACCTCTGAGAGGGTCACGGCCGGCAGCGGCCGGGTCTCCGAGGCGATCACCACGACCGCGTTGCCGCTCACGATCGCCGGCGCCAGCCGGCTCACCAGCCCAAGCAGCGACGACTCTTCCGGGGCAATGATCCCGACGACCCCGGTCGGCTCCGGCACGCTGAAGTTGAAGTAGCTGCCGGCCACCGGGTTGACCGTGCCGATGAGCTGGGGGTACTTGTCCGCCCATCCGGCATACCAGACCCAACGGTCGATGGCAGCCTCGACGCTGCGGATGGCACGCGCTCGCGTCGCGCCTTCGCTCACCATCACTTCGGCGATGAACTGATCCCGCCGTCCTTCCATCAGCTCGGCGATGCGATACAGGATCTGGCTGCGGTTGTACGCGGTCCTTGCAGCCCAGCCCGGCTGGGCCTTGCGCGCCGCCCGCACCCCGTCACGGATGTCCTTGCGGGTGCCCCGGCACGCGTTCGCGAGCAGATCGCCCTTCGCCCCGAAGACCTCGTACGCGCGGCCCGACTCGGTGCGCGGGAACTCGCCGCCAATGTAGAGCTTGTAGGTCTTGCGCACCCCGATCCGTTCGCCGCGTGGCGGCGCTCCGTTCGTGGTCGCCAGCGGCTGCGCCTCTCGCTGGTCGAGCGCCGAGCCGCGCCTGGTCCGCGCCGCCGTCGTCGCGCGCGGGCTCATCGGCCGTTCGTCCCGTTGCCCGACAGGTCCAGGTAGGCGCCCAGCCCGTGGATGCCGCCCTCGCGCCCGTAGCCGGACTCCTTGTAGCCGCCGAACGGCGAGGTGGGGTCGAAGCGGTTGAAGGTGTTGGCCCACACCACGCCGGCGCGCATGGCACCGATCATCTTGAAGATCCGGCTCCCCTTCTCGGTCCACACGCCGGCCGACAGCCCATACGGCGTGTTGTTCGCCTTCTCGATCGCTTCCTCCGGCGTGCGGAAGGTGAGCACCGAGAGCACCGGTCCGAAGATCTCCTCCTGCGCGATGCGGTGGCTCTGGCTGACGCCGGTGAACAGCGTCGGGCGGAAGAAGAAGCCTCGGGTCGGAAGCTCGCAGTCGGGCTGGAAGATCTCGGCCCCCTCCGCGATCCCCGACTCGACCAGCTCCTGCACCTTGGCGAGCTGGCCCGCCGAGTTGATGGCGCCGATGTCGGTGTTCTTGTCGAGCGGATCGCCGACGCGCAGCGTCCCGAGGCGCGCCTTCAGCTTCTCGATCAGCGGCTCGTAGACGCTCTCCTGCACGAAGAGCCGCGAGCCGGCGCAGCACACCTCGCCCTGGTTGAAGTAGATGCCGTTGATGATGCCCTCGATCGCCTGGTCGAGCGGCGCGTCGTCGAACACGATGTTGGCCGCCTTGCCGCCGAGCTCGAGCGTCACCTTCTTGCCGCTGCCCGCCACCGCGCGGGCGATCATCTTGCCCACCGCGGTCGAGCCGGTGAACGCGACCTTGCTGACGTCCGGATGCGTGACGAGCTCCATGCCGATCTCACCCGGCCCGGTGATGATGTTCACGACGCCCGGTGGCAGGTCGGCCTGGCGCACCACGTCGGCGAACAGGTACGCGGTCAGCGGAGTGGTGCTCGCCGGCTTGAGGACCACGGTGTTGCCGGCAGCCAGCGCCGGCGCGATCTTCCAGGCCAGCATGAGCAGCGGGAAGTTCCACGGGATGACCTGCGCCGCCACGCCAAGCGATCGCGGTTCGCGGTTCGGGAAGGCGTACTCGAGCTTGTCGGCCCAGCCGGCGTAGTAGAAGAAGTGCGCCGCGGCGAGCGGCACGTCAACGTCGCGCGACTCCTTGATCGGCTTGCCGGAGTTCATCGACTCGACAACGGCGAACTCGCGCGAGCGCTCCTGGAGGATGCGCGCGATCCGGTACAGGTACTTGGCGCGCTCCCGGCCCGGCAGCTTTGACCAGACCGATGCATGAGCGTCGCGCGCGGCGCGCACCGCGCGCCCGACATCGGCCTTGCTGGCATGCGCCACCCTGGCCAGGGGCTCCTCCGTCGCCGGGTTGATGACGGTGAAGGTCTTCCGCGGCTTCGACGGCGAGAACTGGTTGCCGATGAAGAGCCCGTACTCGGGCTCGATTCGGATGTGGTCAGTCGCCTCCGGGGCGGGGGCGTACTCCCAGGGGTTGTCGCCGCTCGCCAGTCCCCACGAGTTGGGCGCCGGCCGCGATTCCGGCTTCTTGGTGAGGGTCATCGGCTCGATTATCGCACTCAACCCGCCGATGCTCGCCGGTCGGTCAGTAGGATGACGCTCGTGATCGACCCGCTCGAGTTCAGCCAACGGTGGAAGGTGCGGACGTACGAGGTCGACGAGAACGGCCACGTCAACAACGCGGTCTACCTGCAGTGGGCCGAGCAGCTCACCGCCGAGCACGCCGAGGCGGTCGGCTTCGGTCGCGAGTGGAGCATCGCGCGTGGTGGCGCGTGGCTGGTGCGGCGGCACCAGATCACGTATCACCAGCCCGCAGTGCGAGGCGACGAGATCGAGCTGACCGTGCGGGTCGTCGGCATCGGCGGTGCGCGCGGGAACAGGCGCACCGAGATCCGCCGGGCCGGTGACGCCACGCTGCTGACCGAGGTGGCAAGCGAGTGGGTGTGGGTGCGCATCGCCGACGGCCGGCCGGCGCGCGTGCCGAGCGAGCTCCTGGAGGCCTTCAGCCCGCGGTAGCCGCCCGGCGCCGCATCACTGGTCGATCGGCGTCAATGTGCCGAGGAGCTGGACCTGCTCCGCCCAGCGCACGCCGTTCGCCTCCTCGAGGCCGGGCAGGGCACCGAGATCCAGGCCTCGGACCTCGAGGCGCAGCCCGCCGCACTGCGGCGGGAAGGACTCGGCGACGGCGTCGCACAGCAGGACCCCTTCTTCGGGATCGACAAACAGCGCCCCGTTGACGAGAAGCGGCTGGCCGCCGCCGCTTCCGAGGGCCTCCGCGATGGTGATGCCTGGCCCGTCGGCGGTCCCCGGGGCGATGGTCAGGATGCCGTCGGCGTCACGGTTCCGTCGGGTTCCGGAGTGGTGGTCGGCGAATCGGCGGGCGAGGCACACGCCGTCGCCAGGATGACGAGGAGCGACGACGCTCGGGAGGCATTTCATGCGGCTCCGGACGCCCGGCGTTCCTCCGGGGTTCCGCGGCGACCTCGATTGCCGCATCATGCGACCCATGACGACCGTGGCAGTGGTGCTCATCGGGCTGACCGCGGTCCTCCATCTGTGGTTTCTCGTGCTCGAGATGTTCCTGTGGCGCACGCCGTTCGGCATGCGCACGTTCGGTACCACGCCGGAGACGGCCGCCGCGACCGCAACGCTGGCCGCGAACCAGGGTCTCTACAACGGAATCCTGGCTGGCCGGCCTCGGCTGGAGCCTGGTGGCTCCCGAGCCGACGGCCTTCGCGTTTCGCGTCTTCTTCCTGGTCGCGGTGATCGTGGCCGGCATCTATGGCGCGATCACCGTATCGCGACGGATCCTGGTGGTCCAGGCGCTGCCGGCGGCGCTGGCGCTCGCGGCCGTGCTGCTGGCCTAGGCCTCGAGAACGCCCTCCAGTCGCAGGAGGAACCGCTTGCGATCCAGGCCGCCGGTGTAGCCGCCGAGTCCCCCACCTGCGTGGAGCACCCGGTGGCACGGCACCACGATCGGGATCGGGTTCGAGCCGAGGGCGTTCCCCGCGGCACGGTAGCGCGTTGGGGGATCCTGCCTCCGTGGCCACCGCCCGATAGGTCGAGACGCTGCCGAACGGGATGCGCGCGGTGGCGCGCAGGACGCCGACGGTGAAGCCGCGGACCAGGCGCCAGTCGATCGGCACATCGAAGGCGTGGCGTGATCCGGCGAAGTACTCGTCGAGCTGGCGGCGCACCGCGTCGGTCCGCTCGGGGGCGGCGAGGATGCGCGGCGAGATGCGGCCAGCCACCTCGTCCAGCTGCGCGGCGAGCCCTTCGCCCGGATAGGAGAGCCGCAGCAGGCCGCGAGGGGTGACCATCACGGTCAGCGGGCCGAGCGGCGACTCGTAGGTCCCGTGCGCCACGTCCAGCAGCCCGTCGTCCGCCGCCCGGCGGGCCACGGCGCGCGCGCAGCCGTTCGAGATCCAGTCGCGGCGTCGCGGCGACCGCATCCGAGAGGCGGCGCTCGACGTCATCGGTCATGGCGTCACCTCCCGTCGCAGCCGGCGCAGCCCGGCGCTGACGTTCTGGCGCGCGGCTTCCTCGCTGATGCCCATCCTGGCTCCGATCTCGGCATAGGCAAGATCGAGCACGTACGATGCACGACCGCGTCGCGCTGCTTCGCCGGCAGGCGGCGCACGGTGCGCCAGATGCCGTCGTCGATCGGCTCCGGCGCGGGTGGCGCGACCGGGTCGAGGCCGTCGAGGTCGCGCGTCGGGCGGCGCGCCGCGCGGCGGATGACATCGGTCGCCTTGCGCTGGGCGATCGTGTAGAGCCAGGCGCGAAGGTTGTCGCCATGGCGGAGTCGTGGATACGCGCGCAGCGCGGACATGAAGGTCTCCTGCAGGCAGTCCTCCGCCTCGGTCCGCCCGACGCACCCCACCAGGAACCGATGCAGCTCGGTCGCGTGGGCGTCGATCAACGTCTCGAACGGCGGGAGGTGCACGCTTCCTGAAACGCCTCAGCCCTGCTCGGCGTGAGAACGGCCGGCGCGCCGCTTCCAGAGGACGCTCACCCTCGATTCGAGCTCGGAGGTGGTGAGCCCGGGTGCCCGCAGCAGCACCACCTCGCGATCCTCGTGGACCGCCTCCTCCACGCCGGCCTCCGTGGCAAGGGCTTCCACCAGGCGGGCGATCTTGCGCTCCTGCCGATGAGCGACGGAGTCGTCGAAGCTCAGCTGGTGAGTGAAGCGCGCGTCGTCGATGGGCTCGACGACGTAGGCGCCGAGAGGCCGCGACAGCCGTTCCATCTCCGCTTCCCAGGCCGGATCCATCCCGAGCCACTGCTCGAGCCAGCGCCTGGGAGCTTCCGGCTCGGTGTTGCGCTCGCCGCGCAGCCCGAGCAGCGCCATCGTGATCGGGGCCGCATAGTCCCGCTCGCCACGCCCCTCGATCTCGAAGATCGGGTGCCGAAAGTGGGCTGACGATCGCGCGAGCGCCCAGCCGGACGCCGGGCTGGCCCGGAGCGCACACGCGAAGACGTAGTCGGCCAGGCCGGTGACCAGGCGCGCCAGGTACGGGCCGAGCTCCTGGGCGAACTGCGGATTGAAGTCGTACCACCACGGCGGGTCGGCGCGCATGACCCCGTCCGGGACCGGCGACGAGGGCAGGCGATGGGGTCCGCTGAACCAGCGTCGGGGTCGATGCTCCTCGATGAACCACATCCAGAGCGGGTCGAGGCTCTCCAGCGAGCTGTCGAGCTGCCCTGCCGGCCCGCCTCGGCGCTCGACCTCCGCCAGGAAGGCGCTGAGACGATCCGGCTGGCCACTCACGTAGGCGTTGAAGACCGCTCGTGCCTCCGCCGCCGACAGTTCGCTCATCCTGATCGGGCGCGTTGGCTCCGTCATGCCACGGCCGCTCGTCGCACGAGGTCGTCGATCGCTCGCGGATCGTCCGCGTCGACCGTGGCGACGCCTCCGGCTGCGCTCTCGTCCGCCGTCCAGCCGATCGTGATGCCGGGGTTCTGCGCATTGGTGCCGTCCGGCGCAAACAGATGCGCCGAACCGCGCACCTCCTCGCCCTGGGCGATGGCCCAGTCGTCGAACAGGGCACGGCGGCCGCGCCCGTCGTCGAGAGCCTCGCCGAGCGCCGCGATATCGACGGACTCGCATTCACTGCCCACCTCGAGGATGACGTGGCGCAGGCTGATGCACCGGCTCTCGCCCCAGAAGGCGCGCCGGAGGCCGCGGTCGAGCTCCTCCGATGCCGCGAGCGACTGGAGCTTCGCGGCCTGGACGGCCTCCATCGGCGGCAGCATCGTCACCGGCCAGGCGTGATCCGGTGCCGACCATGGCTGCCAGCCGGCTCGGGGCGCGAGCCCGGCCGCCACCAGCCCTTCGGCCTCGCGCTGCGGACGGGGCGTGGGCTCGCTGTTGAACAGCTCGAGCGGGAAGGCATGGTGGTCGAACGAGACGACACCCTCCAGGCCGAGGCGCCGTCGCGCGTCGTGAAGCCGCCAGACGACGGCGTGCGACCACGGACAGCCGAGGTCGGACCACACGGCGATCGTGCCGGGCGCGACCTGCATCGGCTCAGTCGAGGGTGAAGTAATCGGCGCCTGAATAGCGGCCGGTGCGCTCCTTGCGGATCTGCATGAGCACGTCATTGAGCAGGCTCGAGGCGCCGAAGCGGAAGAGGTCGGGCGTCATCCAGCGCGGACCAAGCGTCTCGTACAGCGTCGCCAGGTACGAGATGGCCTCCTTCGCGGTCTTGATGCCGCCGGCCGGCTTCATCCCGACCACGCGGCCGGTCTGGGCGTGGAAATCGCGGATGGCCTCGAGCATCACCAGCGTGACGGGAAGCGTCGAGGCCGGCTGCACCTTGCCGGTGGAGGTCTTGATGAAGTCGGCGCCGGCGGCCATGGCCAGGACCGACGCCCGCCGCACGTTGTCGTAGGTCTCCAGCTCGCCGGTCTCGAGGATGACCTTCAGGTGCTTGTCGCCGCATGCTTCCTTGACCGCCACGATCTCGTCATAGACCGATGCGAAGTCGCCCGCGAGGAACGCGCCGCGGTCGATCACCATGTCGATCTCGTCGGCGCCGAGCTCGACCGCCGATCGAACGTCAGCCAGCTTGACCTCGAGCGGCGCCTGCCCGGAAGGAAAGTACGTGGCCACCGAAGCGATCTTCACGCCCGAGCCTTTGAGCGCCTCGACCGCGGTCGGGATCATGTTCGGGTACACGCAAAGCGCCGCCACCGAGGGGATCGACGGATCGGTCGGGTCGGGACGTCGCGCCTTGCCGGCCAGGGCGCGCACCTTGCCCGGCGTGTCCTTTCCCTCGAGCGTGGTCAGGTCCATCATCCGGATCGCCATGTCGAGCGCCCAGAGCTTGGCGTCCTTCTTGATCGAGCGCTTGGCGAGCGTGGCGGCGCGCTCCTCGACGCCAACGGCGTCGACCGACCACACCCGGCCGAGCAGGCTGCCGAGCTGCTGGTGCCTGCCGGTCGCGAGATCACGGCGCCGGTTCGTGCGAGCGGGAGTGGTCGTGGTCATCGGCCGCTCATTGTACCCGTGAGGGCGCCTGCTACCCTTCGAGAGCCCATGGCCGCCGATCCGATCGTCTACTGCCTCACGCGCGACCGCGACCTTGCCGCTGCGCTCGACGAGCGGCTGACCGGCGCGATCGCCTTCTTCTACAACGATGGAGCGCGCCTCCACCAGGCGGTCATCCTCCGCCAGCCCGACCTGGTCGTGGTCGACACGACGGCGGTGCGACCCGAGTACGGCGACGCCGGACTGGGGCCCGTCTTCGACTTCATCCGCCATCGGGCGCCTACGGCACGGCTCGCGGTCCGTCCGACGGCCGGCGTCGAGCACCTGGTTGCAGCGGAGGCCGGATCGGATGTCGAGCTCCTGCCCGCCGACCTGGCGGCGTGCGTCGACGCGGTGGCAGCCGCCTGCGGGTGCGCGTGACCGGCTCCGACCTGCTCGGGGAGCACGCGGGCGACGCCGTCCTGCACCTTCAGACGATCGGGCGGACCTCGGGCCGGCCGCGGACCATCGAGATCTGGTTTGCGACCGATGGCTCGCGCATCTACCTGCTCGCCGGTGGGCGGGACCGCGCCCATTGGGTCCGGAACCTGCGCGTCGAGCCGCGGGTGCGTGCGCGGATCGGTGGGCGCACGATCGACGGCACCGCGCGCGTCATCGAGGGTGAGCCGACAGAGATGGTCGCACGCCGCCTGCTTGCCGCGAAGTACCAGGGCTGGACCGATGGGAAGCCGCTCTCGTCGTGGGCGGCCAGTTCGCTTCCGGTCGAGGTGCTACCCGACGACTGAGGGCTCGCCGGCGATAAGCGCCTCGGGGAACGTGCAGGCCGGCTCGCCACCCTGGTCGATCGGCGGCAGCGCCGGCGCGCGCGAGATGCGGCCGATGCGGCTCGCCGGCCAGTAGCGCCCGATCACCCGCCAGCGCACGCCGTCCGGCGGGATCGCGCCGAAGGTACGCGCGTCCGTGCTCTCCTTCGGGTTGTCGCCGCGCAGCGTCACGCCGCCGCCGTCGACGTCGGACACACGTTTGACGAGCTCGCGGCCCGCGTCGCGCGGGTCGGCGGCGAGCACGACATCGCCCACGCGCGGCGACCCGAGGCGCGCGACGAGGAGGCGGTCGCCCGGCAGCAGCGCCGGCGCCATCGAGCGGCCGCGCACCTGGACCACGTCGAGCCTGCGGCGCGCGGCGAGCAACCCGACGAGGCCCAGCAGGGGCCAGATCAGACCCCTCGGACGCATCGGTTCAGGAAGGTCGTCCGTTGACGCGGGTCTTCTCGGGACCGCCGGTGGCCTTCCACATCCCGTCGATGGTGTCGATCATCGACAGCAGCTCCTTGGCCGCACCCGCGTCGAGGGACTGCTTGACCTTGGAGGCCTGCTTGGTGGCCTTCCAGAAGGTCTCGTGCAGGTCCGGGTACTTCTCGAGGTGCTCGGGCTTGAAGTAGTCGTGCCACAGCACGTCGAGGTGGTGCTTCACCAGCTCGGCGCGCTCCTCCTTGACGTGGATGCAGCGAGCGCGGAAGAGCTTGTCATCGCTGGCATCGTGCTTCTCGATGATGCGCAGGCACGACTCGGCCTCGATCCGGGCCTGCTCGGGGTCGTAGATGCCGCATGGGATGTCGCAGTGCGCGTCGACGATACGGGTCGGGCGCAGGATGGAGCGCAGGGTGAGCATCGGTCTCCTTTCCCCGTAGGGAGTTTCCAGGGTGTTCTCGCGGCTATTGTCCTGCAAGCCGCCTGCCGACACGGGAGGAGTCGCGCCCGAGGTCGATCGCTTGGGCGAGTCAGCTCCCCATCACGATGCCGCCATCCACGCCCAGCACCTGGCCGGTGACGTAGCGCGCCTCGTCGGAGGCGAAGTAGACGGCGGCCGAGGCCACGTCGTCGACCGAGCCGATGTAGCCGAGCGGCGTCATCCCGGTGAGCGCCTCGGTCGCGGCCGGCGGCATGTCGGCGATCAGCTCGGTATCGATCAGGCCCGGCGCGATGGCGTTGCAGGTGATCCCCCGGCTGGCCAGCTCGCGGGCGGTCGTCTTGGTGAGGCCGATCAGCCCGGCCTTGGCGGCCGCGTAGTTCGCCTGCCCCGGGTTGCCCATTCGGCCGGCGGCCGAGGACATGTTGATGATGCGGCCCTGGCGGGCCTTCATCATCGGCCTGGCGATGGCTCGCGTCATCCAGAACGGGCCGGACAGGTTCGTGCCGATCACCGAGTCCCACTCGTCGGCGTCCATGCGGACCAGCAGGTTGTCGCGCGTGATCCCGGCGTTGTTGACGAGGATGTCGACCGAGCCGAGGCCGTCGATGGCCGCCTTGACGATGGCCTCGCAAGCCTCGCGGCCGGCGCTCGTGTCGCCCTGGATGGCCACGGCGCGCCGGCCGAGCGTCGCGATCTCCGTGGTGACCGCCTCGGCTGCCTCCGCGTTCCCGCGATAGTTGATCGCGACGTCGGCACCCTGGCGCGCGAAGGCGATCGCGATCGCCCGTCCGAGGCCGCGGCTGCCGCCGGTGACGAGGGCCGTCTTGCCGGTCAGGTCGAACATCAACCGGCGACCCCCTCCAGCTGGCGCTGGGGCTGACCCATCCGGGTCTGGGCGCCGGGGGCGAGGAAGGCACGCGTCGGGTCGGCGGTCCACTCCATCAGCGCCGCGCCGGCGGTGTAGCCGGCGCCGAAGGCCACCATCAGGACCCGATCGCCGGGCTTGATGCGACCCGCGGCGACCGCCTCGACCAGGGCCATCGGGACCGATGCGGCACTCGTGTTGCCGTACTTCTCGATGTTCACGTACGTCTTCTCGGCGGGGATCCCGAGCTGCTTCTGCACGCTCGAGATGATCCGCAGGTTGGCCTGGTGGAACACGAACTGGTCGACGTCGTCGACCGTGAGGCCCGCGTCCCGCAGCGCCGCGAGCGCCGACTCGCCCATCTGGCGCGTCGCGTACTTGTAGACCTCGCTGCCGAGCATGCGGATGGCGTGCTCGTGCGCGTCGACGGTGGCGTGCGACGCCGGGCGGGCGGACCCACCGGCCGGCATGATGATCCCCTCGCATCCGGTCCCGTCGCTGAACAGGTCGAAGCCGAGCATGCCGCCCGGCTGGTCGGAGGCCTGCAGCAGGACCGCCCCCGACCCGTCGCCGAACAGGACGCACGTGCTGCGATCGGTCCAGTCCAGGAAGCGGCTGAGGACCTCCACGCCGATGACGAGCACGTTTCGGTACATGCCGCTCTTGATGAAGCTGTTGCCGGTGGCCAGGGCGTACAGGAAGCCCGAGCAGGCCGCCTGCAGGTCGAAGCCGGACGCCCGCGTCGCACCGAGCTCGGTCGCCACCAGCACGGCGGTGGCCGGCAGCGGATAGTCGGGCGTGCAGGTCGCCACGATGACCAGGTCCAGCTCGGCGCCGTCCACGCCGGCGACCGCCAGGGCGTCGCGCGCGGCGTGCACGCTGAGCGTCAGGGCCGTCTCGTCGTCGGCGGCGATCCGGCGCTCGCGGATCCCGGTCCGGGAGACGATCCACTCGTCCGAGGTGTCGACGATGGTCGACAGCTCATCGTTGGTCATGACCCGCGACGGGGCATACATCCCCCAGCCGGTGATCTGGGCATTCGTGGTCATCGTGGAGCTCCTTGGAAGGCGTTCGGTCCGTGCGTCATCGGGGATCGACCTCGAGCAGCGGCTGCCTGCGCTTCACCAGCGTGCCGCTCTCGACCAGCATGCGGGTGACCGTGCCCGCCGCGTCCGACTTGATCTCGTTGAAGAGCTTCATCGCCTCGATCAGCCCGACGACCTGGCCGCTGTTGATCTCGTCGCCCTCGCCGACGTAGGGCCGGGCACCGGGCGACGGCGCCGCGTACCAGACACCGGTCAGCGGGGCGGCCACGAAGCGCATGCCCGGCGCCGGCTCGCCGAACGGCGTGAGCCCGTCGTTGGCGGGCGCCTGGGCGGGCGGCGCGACCGCGACGATCGCCGGTGGCTGCGGCAACGGCGGCTGCCGGCCGGGCGAGGCGGACGCGAAGGTCCCCGACCTCCACCTCGAGCTCGTCGAGCCCCGCCTCGGCGAACGCGGGGCCGAGCAGGTCCACGGCCTCCAGGATCGGGTCGCGATCGGCCATCAGCCGTCGAACCGCCGGAACACCAGCGTGGCGTTGTGACCGCCGAAGCCGAAGCTGTTGCTCATCCCCACCGTCACCTCGACCTCGCGGGCCTCGTTCGGCACGTAGTCGAGGTCGCAGTCGGGATCGGGATGCTCCTGGTTGATGGTCGGCGGCACGATGCCGGTCTTGATGGCCTGGATGGTGGCGATGGCCTCGATCCCGCCGCCGGCGCCCATCAGGTGCCCGGTCATCGACTTCGTGCTCGAGATCGGGATCCGGTAGGCGCGCTCGCCGAAGAGCGTCTTGATGGCCGCCGTCTCGGATCGGTCGTTCGGTGGCGTGCTCGTGCCGTGGGCGTTGATGTAGTCGATCTGATCGGTGGTCAGGCCGGCAGTCGGCAATGGCGACCCGCATGCTCTCGACGGCGCCGCGCCCGCCCGGCGCCGGCAGGGTGATGTGCGAGGCATCGTCGGTGGCGCCGTAGCCGACCACCTCGGCATGGATCGTCGCGCCACGCGCCTGCGCATGGTCGAGCGCCTCGAGGACGAGAATGCCGGCGCCGTCTCCCATCACGAAGCCGTCGCGCATGGCGTCGAACGGCCGCGAGGCTCGCTGCGGCTCGTCGTTGCACTTCGTCGAGAGGGCGCGCATGGCGCTGAACGCGGCGACCGGGATCTCGCCGATGCCCGCCTCCGCGCCGCCGGCGATCATGACGTCCGCCTCGCCGCGGCGGATGATGTTCATCGAGTCGCCGATGGCGTGGTTGGCGCTCGAGCAGGCGCTGACCGTGGCGTAGTTCGGCCCGCGTGCGTTGGCATAGATGGCCACGTAGCCTGCCGCCATGTCGGGGATCAGCGCGGTGACCAGGAAGGGACCGATGCGCTCGATGCCGTGCAATGCCGCCTCGGTCACGTCGCGGATCATGGTGTTGATGCCGCCGATCCCCGAGCCGATGATGCAGCCGGTCCGCCATGCCAGTGCCTCGTCGCCGATCGGGTTCTCGAGGTCGGCATCGCGCAGCGCCTCGGCGGTGGCCGCCCACGCATAGTGGACGTACCGGTCGTTGCGCCGGACCTCCTTCTTCGGCATCACCGTGTCGGCGTCGAAGCCCTTGATCTCGCCGGCGACCTTGCTCGCCACCTTCGCCGGGTCGAACGTCGAGATGCGGGTGATGCCGCTCCGTCCGTTGACCAGCCCGTCCCAGAATGCCGGCACGTCGTTGCCGACCGGCGTCAACGCACCCATGCCGGTCACCACGACGCGGCGCTCGCCGTCACGCATCGGTCTGCCCTCCGCCCATCTCCTGGTCGCGCGGGATGATGATGCTGAGGGTGGCCTCCACGGCCACCTCGCCGTCGACGCTCGCCACGCCGCGCACCCGGCCGAACATGCCGCGAAGCTTCTCGACGGTGACCTCGAGGCGAAGCGTGTCGCCCGGGACGACCATGCGCCGGAAGCGGCAATCGTCGATGCCGGCAAAGAGGCCGAGCTTGCCGCGGTACTCGTCGAGGGTCATGACCGCGACCGCCGCGGTCTGGGCCAGAGCCTCGACCATCAGCACGCCGGGCATGATGGGCCGTCCGGGGAAGTGCCCGGTGAACTGCGGCTCGTTGGCGGTGACCGCCTTGAGCCCCACCACGCGCTTGCCCGGCTCGAGCTCGATGATGCGGTCGACCAGGAGGAACGGATATCGGTGCGGAATGATCCGCATGATGTCGGCCGCCTCGAGCGGCAGCGCATGGGTGGCAGTGGTTGCGGCGGCGTCGGTCGTCATCGGTCGGGTTCGATTCTCCTCAGCTGGCGACGAACGCGGCCGGGCCGACCCGGTCGAGCAGGTTCGTGCTCACGCGCGCCTCGAGGAACGCGTCGTTGTCGATGATCCCACGGTGGAAGGGGATGTTGGTCTTGATGCCGCCGATCTCGATCTCGGCCAGCGCGCGCCGAGATCGAGCCAGCGCGATCTCCCGCGTCTCGCCCCACACGATCAGCTTGGCGAGCAGGCTGTCGTAGTACGGCGGCACCTCGTACCCGGCGTAGAGGTGCGTGTCCACCCGCACGCCGGGTCCGCCCGGCAGGATCAGCGACTCGACCTCGCCGGTCTGCGGGGAGAAGTTGTCACTCGGGTCCTCGGCATTGATCCGGAACTCGATGGCGTGGCCACGGAAGGCGATCCCCTCCTGGCGCAGGCTGAGCCGCTCGCCCGATGCGATCCGCATCTGCTCGGCGATGAGGTCAAGGCCGGTCAGCATCTCGGTGACGGGATGCTCGACCTGGATCCGGCAGTTGATCTCGATGAAGAAGAAGTTGCCCTCGGCGTCGAGCAGGAACTCGAGGGTGCCGGCGCTCTCGTAGCCGGCGGCGACCACGCTCCGGATGGCGACATCGCGCAATCGCTCGCGGGTGGCATCGTCCATGGCCGGCGACGGCCCTTCCTCGATCAGCTTCTGGTGGCGGCGCTGGACGGAGCAGTCGCGCTCGCCGAGGTGCACGCCGTTGCCGTGCCGGTCGACCATGACCTGCACCTCGACGTGGCGAGCCTCCTCGATCCACTTCTCGAAGTAGACGGAGTCGTCGCCGAACGAAGCCTGGGCCTCCGACCGGGAGAGCGGCAGCGACTGCTCCATCTCCCGGGGCGAGCGGACGAGGCGCATCCCGCGGCCCCCGCCGCCGGCCGACGGCTTGAGGAGGACCGGATAACCGGCCGCCGCCGCCTGGTCGAGGGCGTCGGGCAGGTCCGCAACGATGCCGCGGCTCCCCGGCACCGTGGGGAGCCCGCTGGCGGCCAGCATGCGCCGCACCGCGTACTTCGACGCGAAGCGCTCCAGCACCTCCGGACGCGGGCCGATGAAGGTCAGCTCGTGGGCGACGCATGCCTCGGCGAAGGTGGCGTCCTCCGACAGGAAGCCGTAGCCGGGATGAACGGCGTCGCAGCCGGTGATCATGGCCGCGCTGATGACTGCCGGCTGGTTGAGATAGCTCCTGCGAGCCTCCGCCGGACCGATGCAGATGGCCTCATCGGCCATGCGAACGGCAAGCGTCTCGCGGTCGGCCTCGCTGTACGCGACGACCGCCGGGAGTCCGAGATCGCGGCACGCGCGGAGGATGCGAACTGCGATCTCGCCCCGGTTGGCGATCAGGACCTTGGTGACCATCGGTCAGGCCGATGCCGACGCTGGAGCGCCTGCGTGGAGAAGACCGACGGCAGCCTCGAGGCTGGCCACGTCGCCGACGTTTGCGGTGCGGATGTCGGGAGCGATCCGCTTCATCATGCCGGTCAGCGTGCTGCCCGGGCCGCATTCGATGGCCAGGTCGATTCCGTCGGCGGCCATGCGCTCGACCGAACGGACCCATTCGACCGGCGAGCGCACCTGCTCCGCGAGCAGCGCGCGGATGCGGCTCGCATCGGTCAACGGCTCCGCGCTCACATTGCTGATCACCGGGACGTCGGCGTCACGCCACGCCTCGCCGTCGAATGCCTCAGCCAGCGCGCTCACGACCTCGCTCATCAGCGGCGAATGGAATGCGCCCGGACACGGCGAGTCGCACGATCCGCTTCGCACCCGCGGCACGCATCGGCTCCTCGGCCGCCTCGAGGGCGTCGAGCCGCCCGGAGATGATGATCTGGCCCGGCGCGTTGTCGTTGGCCATCACCAGCTCGGTCGGCCGACCGACGCCCGCAATCACCGTCTCGACGGTCTGGCGGTCGAGACCCAGGATGGCGGCCATGCCGCCGTCGGACTCCACGGCCGCCATGAGCTCGGCCCGCCGCGCCACCAGGCGCAGCGAGGCCTCGAAGTCGAGGACGCCCGCCGCCACCAGGGCGGCGTATTCGCCGACGGAGTGCCCTGCCACCAGCGCCGGCTCGACGTCGATCCGCTCGCGGAGCGCGCGGTACGCGGCCACCGACGTGGTGAGCAGGCACGGCTGCGTCTGCCTGGTGTCGTCCAGACGCGTGCTCGGCCCCTCCCAGCAGGTCCGGCTGACCGACCAGCCGAGCGTGCGATCGGCCTGCTCGAAGGTGGCACGGGCCGCTTCGGAGCGCTCCGCCAGCTCACGGCCCATGCCCACCGCCTGCGAGCCCTGGGGGCTGAACAGCAGCGCGAGGCTCAACGGCTCATCTCCTGCGCCTCGAGCTCGAGCACGACCTGGCCGTACTCGACGGCCTCGCCGCTCTCCGCCACGAGATGGCGAATCGTCCCGCGTCTCGGTGCACGGACGTCGTGCCGGATGCCGAGCATCTCGACCTGGCCGAGCGGATCCCCCTTCTCGACCGCCAGCCCGGGTCCCAGGCCCTCGGCATAGACGAAGAAGCCGACCGCCGGCGAGGCGACGCCCACCGATGCCGGAGTCTCGGACGTCGCTGCGGGCGAGGCGGGCGTGGCTGAGCCCGAACGGGCCGCCGGTTGCACGACGCCGCCGGCCGGCGCGGCCGCGCGCGCCACCCGCAGGCGGAGGTCCCCGGACGAGACCTCGATCTCGCCGAGGCCGTGCCGCACCAGCCGTTCCGTCAGCTGTGGCACCAGCTCGTTCGCCGCCCGCGCAATCGCGTCGAGGGCTTCCCGCGGTTCAGTCATGCGCCCCTCTCGCTCTCGTCGTCAGCGTCATCGCTCGGCCAGATCTCGCTCCAGCGCGGCCGGCGCGGCACTCCCGGCAGGTGCAGGATGCGGCCGATGCGCCGGCGCAGTGAAGGCACTTCCGGGCGTCCGGGGACGGCGGCGTCTCGCTCGAGATAGGCGCCCATGCCCCGCAGCCGAGCATAGCGCGTCGCGAGCAGCTCGGTCGTGTCGCTGCCGGACAGGCGACGCATCGCCGAGATGATGGCGGCCTTCAGCGCTGCCCCGGTCGCCGCATGGTCGGTGTGCGCGCCATCCGGCGGCTCGGCCACGATGCCGTCGACCACGCCGAGGTCGACCTGGTCATCGGCGGTCATCCGCATGGCGGCGGCCGCGGTGCGCGCCTCGTCGCGCGACCGCCACAGGATCGAGGCGCAGCCCTCCGGGCTGATGACCGAGTAGACGGAGTTCTCGAGCGCCAGGACCACGTCGCCGACGCCGATCGCCAGCGCCCCGCCCGATCCGCCCTCGCCGAGCACGACCACCACGATCGGCACCTGGAGGGCCGTCATCAGCTTGATGCTCGAGGCGATCGCCTCGGCCTGCCCGCGCTCCTCCGCGGCGGGGCCGGGAAAGGCGCCGGCGGTGTCGAGGAAGGTGACGATCGGCATCCCCAGCTTGTCGGCAAGGCGCATGAGCCGCTGCGCCTTCCGGAAGCCCTCGGGGTGCGGAGAGCCGAAGTTGCGCAGGATGTTCGACTCGGTGTCGGTCCCCTTCTGGTGCCCGATCACCATCACCGGCACGCCGGCCAGGGTGGCTGGGCCGCCGACGATGGCCGGGTCATCCCCGAACGCGCGGTCACCGTGAAGCTCGAAGAATCCGTCGAAGATGATCGGCACCAGGTCGAGCGTTCGTGGCCGTTCCGGATGCCGGGCCAGCTGAACGCGACGCCAGGCCTCTTCGGAAGCGGCCGTCGAGGGTGTCGTGTTCTCCAGCTGCTGCATCGAGGCGTCCGTCATCGCGTCTCGTCCCGCTCGGCGGTGGGGGTCGTCGACGGTGCGCGGCCGTTGCCGCCGGGGGGTGCCTCGACGTCGATGCCGATCGTCTCGCTCACCGCCCCGCCGAGGCGTTCGGCGAGCCCGGAGATCGCGGCGATCGGCCCCCACGGCCGCTCGCCCGATGCCGGCTGCCCGTCGACGGCCGGAGCGACCCGGAGCAGGCGCAGCAGACGCGACAGCGCCGTGCGCAGCTCGGGCCTCGGCACGACCGCGTCGACGAAGCCATGGGCCAGCAGGAACTCAGCGCTCTGGAATCCCTCTGGCATCTCCTCGCCCACCGTGTCGGAGGCGACTCGCGCTCCGGCGAAGCCGATGAGCGCCTTCGGCTCGGCGAGGATGACGTCTCCGAGGCTCGCGAAGCTGGCGAGCACGCCGCCGGTCGTCGGGTCGGTCAGGACCGAGATGAACGGCACCCCGGCGTCATCGAGCCTTGGGAGCGGTGCCGTGGTCTTCGCAAGCTGCATGAGGGCGAGGGTGCCCTCCTGCATGCGCGCGCCACCCGACGCACTCACCACGATCGCGGGGATCTGCTCGGCCAGCGCGGTCTCGAAACAGCGCGCCAGCTTCTCGCCGACGACGCTGCCCATGCTGCCCCCCATGAAGCGGAAGTCGAAGATGCCGATGGCGACGCGCTGGCCGTCGATCGCGCCGACGCCCCATACCACTGCGTCGCGCAGGCCGGTCTTGATGCGCGATGCCTCGAGGCGCTCGGTGTACGGGCGGTCGTCGTGGAAGCCGAGGCGATCCACAGCCTCGAGCCCCGCGTCGCGCTCCTCGAAGGAGCCCGGGTCGAGCAGGAGGTCGATCCGCTCGCCGACCGACATGCGGAAGTGATGCCCGCATGTCGGGCACAGGCGGTGGTTGCGGTCGAGCTGCTTGTTGAAGACCTGCGAGTCACAGGTTGGGCATTTCGTCCAGGCATCCGACGGCGCAGCGCGCCGGCTGAACGGGAACTTGATTGGCAATCGATTCCTCCTCGTCCCGCTACCGATGGAGGAGCCGATGGGCGCCGGAGGCGCGACGGCTAGTGCGCCAGACGGCATAGGCGGTCACGCCGACGCCGACCGCAGATCCGACCGCCCCGGTAACGATGAGGCGCCGAGGATGGCGAAGGGCCCAAGCTACCGGGTCGCGCGACTGCCCGTTCGAGGCGAGTCGCGTCCCCAGCCGCGCCTCGAAGCGCGGGGCCGTCGGCGGCGCGACCAGGGTCGCGCTCAACTCGGCGGCGAGCGCGACCAGCGGCCTGGCAGTGGGCTCGATGGCTGCGGCAGCAGCGGCCGAGCTGGGCGAGAGTCCACCGAGGATGCCGTCGATGGCGCGGTCGAGCCGCTCGGCGGCGGAGGGATGGGGGCTCATGACGCTCCTGCTAACACCGCGGAGCCCGATACGTTACACCGTGGGTGCCGGCGCCGCCGGAGTATATACTCGCCCGCTCCGACGCTCAGTCGGCCGCGGTTCGCTCCAGCCTTGCTGCCAGCTCCCGCAGCGCACGATGCTGCAGAACGCGAACCGCGCCCTCGCTGCGGCCGAGGACGTCACCGATCTCGCGCGCCGTCAAGCCGTCCACGAATCGCAGGATCACGACCTGCCGGCGATCCTCCGACAGCGACGCCACGCCCGCACGCAGGCGTCGGGCGTCGTCGGCGAGGCTCGCGAGCTGCGCCGGATCGTCGGTCGCGGCCGGCTCGGACACCGCGTCGAGCGAGGCAGCTCGTTGACGGCTCCGGGCCCGCAGCGCATTGGCCAGCTGGTTGTGAGCGATGCGGAAGAGCCATGACCGGAACGTCGATCCCTCGTCGCGGTAGCGGTCGATGGCACCCAGCGCGGCCAGGAAGGTGCGCTCGGTGGCGTCCTCGGCATCGTGGTGGTCGCCCAGCAGGTAGAAGCTGTAGCCGTACACCGGATCCAGGTAGCGGCGGTAGAGGGTGGCGAACGCCGCGTGGTCCGCCTGCGCGGCGCGCACGTCCGCGAGGTCCCGGTCCGTGGGCGGCGGCCCACCGGCAGGCAGTCGATCGACGCTCACGCCGGGGCTCCGCTGCGGACGCGTACGATCTCGCCGCTCGTCACTGCCAGGCGGCCATCGAGCGTGTCGATCACGAGGGCGCCGCGCTCGTCGATCTCGACGGCTCGGCCATCCACCCGACCGGTGCCAGTCTCGACCCCGACCTCGGTGCCCAGCGTGGCGCAGGCCTGGCGATAGCGCGCAAGCGGCGAGTGGCCCGACTCGACAGCCACCAGCTCCAGATCGAACGCGTCGAGAAGCTCTGCCAGCAGGTAAGCGCGGTCGATGGGCCTGCCGGCCAGATCGCTCAACGAGGTGGCGCCGGCCGCGATCTCCTCCGGCATCTCGGCACGGGGCCAGTTGACGTTGAGGCCGATCCCGATCACCGCGGTGGTGATCCTGTCGCCGCCGATCGTCGTCTCGACCAGCAGCCCGCCGAGCTTCGCACCGTCGAGGGAGACGAGGTCGTTCGGCCACTTCAGGGCGACCGGGGCAACGCCGGCGCACGCGGTTCGAGCGCCCAGGGCGACCGCCAGCCCGAGCTGCCAGGCATCCGCCGCCGACACTCGTGGCCGAACGGCCACGCTCACCATCAAGTTGCGTCCCGCCGGCGACAGCCAGCTTCGACCGCGCCGCCCGCGACCGGCGGTCTGCTCCTCGCTGACGACCGCCCGACCCTCGCCGCCGGGCTGGTCGAGCAGCTCGCGGGCGCGGTCGTTGGTCGAGCCGATCGAGGCGTGGACCTCCATGCCGCGGCCGATACGTGAGCGTGGACGATCCGCCCGCTGCCAATCGGTCATGCACACAACCATACCGCCTTGCGCTGCCGGAGGGCCGGCATGGGTACGGTACACTCGCCGCCCATGAGCCAGACCCTCGACGCTCGCGAGGCCCCGTCCCGTCCGCTGCACGAGCGCGTCTTCAGCGGGATCCAGCCGTCCGGGGCCTCGCACCTGGGGAACTACCTGGGCGCGCAGGTCAACTACGTCCGCATGCAGGACGAGTTCGACACGATCTACGGAATCGTCGACTACCACGCGCTGACCACCGTGCACGACGGTTCCGAGCTGCGGCGGCTGACGCACGAGATGGTGCTCGACCTGCTTGCCGTGGGCCTCGATCCGCGGCGCTGCGCCCTGATCCGCCAGTCCGACCATCCGGAGCACGCCGAGCTGGCCTGGATCTTCAACACGGTCGTGCCGGTCAGCTGGGTCGAGCGCACGCCGACCTACAAGGAGAAGCGTCAGCAGGGCATCGAGAACAGCATGGGCCTGCTCGACTACCCGGTCCTCCAGGCCGCCGACATCGTGATCTACAAGGCAACGCGAGTGCCGGTCGGCAAGGACCAGGCGGCGCACCTGGAGCTCTCCCGCGAGGTCGTGCGTGCCTTCAACCGCCGCTACGGACCGATCTTTCCCGAGCCGCAGCCGGTCTTCACCGAGGCTCCCGTCGTGCTCGGCACCGACGGCGCCACCAAGATGAGCAAGAGCGCCGGCAACACGATCCCCATTTTCGCCGAGCCCGACGAGATTCGGCGACTGGTGATGAGCATGGTCACCGATCCGCAACGCATCAAGCGGACCGACCCCGGGCGCCCCGAGGTCTGCAACGTCTGCCAGCTGCACCGATTCTTCGGCGGCGACTACCTCCAGATCCAGGACGGCGAACGAACCGCCCGCACCGGCTGCGTCGAGACGAAGCAACTGCTCGCCGAACGGATCATCGAGTTCTTCCGGCCGATGCGAGAGGAGCGAGCCCGCCTGGCCGCCGATCCCGCCGTCGTCGAGGAGACGCTCATGGCCGGCGCGGCCAAGGTCCGTCCGATCCTGGAGGCAGACGATGGAGGAGGTGCGGCAGGCGGTGGGCGTCGGTCCGCATCGGATGCGGTAGCCCATGACCGGCCGGTTCTCGGGCATCGGTCCACGCGAGCGCTGGTGGCTCGTCCTGTTTCTGGCGCTCGGCAGCACCTACTTCGCCTTCCTGGTCATCGAGCGCGTGCTCGACCTGCTCGGCGATCTCGGCACGATCCTGCTCATCCTGTTCCTGGCCTGGCTCCTCGCCTTCGTGATGTCCTCACTGGTGGCGGCCCTCGAGGAGCGCATCGACCTGCCGCGTCCCTGGATCGTCATCGGCAGCTACCTGCTCGCCCTGGTCGTCTTCGGCTTCGTCGTCTTCTACACCGGCGCCGCGATCACCCAGCAGGTCACCGAGCTTGCGCGCAACTACCCGGCCACCGAGCGCAACATCCTGCAGGTGCTGGCCGACTGGGAGCGCGGCCTGGTGTTCGGGCGCCTCGAGATCAGTCTCACCGACCTCTATGCCGGCGCGGTCACCGAGCTCGAGACGATCGGCGGCCAGATCGTCGAGCAGGCGCAGAACATCGCCGGCGTCACCATCGCGGCGCTCGGCTCCCTGTTCCTGATCATCGTCATCTCGCTCTACATGCTGATGGACTCGCCGCGCATCCTGGCCCGCCTGCGCGCCGCGGTCCCGAAGCGCTATCGCGACGAGGCCGACCTGTTCGAGCGCAGCATCGTGCGGGCTTTCGGCGGATTCCTGCGGGCCCAGCTGATCCTGGCCGTGATGCAGGCGCTGCTGGTCGCGGTGGTTGGCACGGCCTTCGGCATCCCGTACCTGTTCCTGTGGGGAACCATCAGCGCCCTGGCCATGCTCATCCCCTTCTTCGGCCCGCCGCTGGCACTCCTGCCGCCCATCCTCGGCGCCGTGCTCTTCGCCGGCGGGGCCGCCATCCCGGTGGCCGTCATCCTGTTCGTGGTCCAGACCGTGATGGTCAACTGGCTCCAGCCGCGCCTGATGCGCGGGGCGCTGGGACTCCATCCGATCCTCGTCCTGGTCGGGCTCCTGCTCGGCGCCCAGGTCGCCGGGGTGTGGGGCGCCCTGTTCGGAATCCCGGTGATCGCCGTGCTGTGGGTCTTCGTCAGCTACGCGGTCTTCCGCACGCTGCCCAACGCCGCCCTCCCCGAGACCGAGCGTCTCTCCGACGTCGATGAGCACATCATGGTGAGCGTCGCCAAGGAGCAGGTGGGCGATGAGACCCACCCGCACATTCACGTGACGCGCACGCGGCGGCCAGATGGGACCGAGCAGGTGGAGCTGCGGATGGCGGACCGGGAAGGCGACGAGAACCCGCAGCCCAGCGGCGCCGAGGGCTAGGCGGCGGGCGCGCCCGCCGGCTGCCGCGATCTCGAGCGGGGTCACCTCCTCGGCGAAGTGACAGGCGCTCAGGTGGCCACCGCCGATGTCGCGCAGGGGAGGCTCGTCGGTCTTGCAGATCTCCTGCGCCATCGGACAGCGCGTGTGGAAACGGCAGCCCGAGGGCGGATTGGCCGGTGACGGCAGGTCGCCCTTCAGGACGATACGCTCCCGACGCACCGTCGGGTCGGGCACCGGGATGGCCGACAGCAGCGCCTTCGTGTACGGATGCGCGGGGCTCCGATAGAGCTCATCGGCGTCAGACAGCTCGACCAGCTTGCCGAGGTACATGACGCCGACCCGGGTCGAGAGGTGCTTCACCACCGCCAGGTTGTGAGCGATGAACAGGTACGTGAGCTGGAACTCGTCCTGGAGGTCGCTCAGCAGGTTGAGCACCTGCGACTGGATCGACACGTCGAGCGCGCTGACCGGCTCGTCGCACACGATGAACTTCGGGCGCAGGGCGAGCGCGCGCGCAATGCCGATGCGCTGCCGCTGGCCACCGCTGAACTCGTGCGGGTAGCGGTGGATGTGCTGCTGGTTGAGCCCGACCCGCTTGAGGAGGTCGCGGACCGCCGACTCGCGCTCCTTCTTGTTCGTCATGCCATGCACGTAGAGCCCTTCGCCCACGATCTCGCCGACGCTCATGCGCGGGTTGAGGCTCGCATAGGGGTCCTGGAAGACGACCTGGATGTCCCGTCGGGCGGCCTTCATCTCGCGGGATTTCAGGTCGAAGAGCGACTTGCCCTCGAAGTTGACGTGCCCCGACGTCGGCGGCAGGAGGCGCAGGATGACCTTGCCGAGCGTCGTCTTGCCGCAGCCCGACTCCCCCACCAGGCCGAGCGTCTCGCCCTCCTTGACGCTGAAGCTCACGCCGTCGACGGCGCGCACCGCCCCGAGCTTGCTGATCCCCAGCAGGCCGCCCCGAATGTCGAAGTGCTTGACCAGGTCGGTCACCTCGAGCAGCGGCGAGCGACCAGACCCGCCCCGCGAGGCGGTTCGCTGCGCGCTCGTCTGGCCGCCGCTCGTCTGGCTGCCGCCGTTCTCGGCGATCTCGTGGCGCAACGCCGTCGGCGGGCGGTGTCGCGGTCGTGCCCTCGACGCTCATCGCGCTTCCACCGTCAGGGCTTCGGCGGCCTGCTCGGCCTCTTCACCCGCGGGCTTCCGCACCCACCGCCGGAGCCTCGCCGGCCGGCGTCAGCCAGCAGCGGCTGAAGTGGTTCGGCCCGATCTCCTGGTATGGCGGCGCCGTGTCACAGACGCGCATCCGGTGCGGGCAGCGTCGCTTGAAGAGACATCCGGTCGGCAGGTTGAGCGGCGACGGGACCGTGCCCTTGATGACCTGGAGTCGCTCACGGCGCTCGTCGATGCGCGGGATCGAGAGCAGCAGCCCCTGCGTGTAGGGATGGTGCGGGGAGCCGAACACGGTGCGCACATCCGCGCGCTCGACGACCTTGCCGGCGTACATCACCACCACCTCGTCGGCCATCTCGGCCACGACCCCGAGGTCGTGGGTGATGAGCATGATCGCCATCCGGTTCTTGGCGCGCAGGTCACGCATCACCTCGAGGATCTGGGCCTGGATGGTGACGTCGAGGGCGGTGGTCGGCTCGTCGGCGATGAGGAGATCGGGGTCGGTGGAGAGGGCCATGGCGATCATCACGCGCTGGCGCATGCCACCCGACAGCTGGTGCGGATGCTCGCCGGCGCGGCGCTTGGCGTCCGGGATGCCCACCACCCGCAGCATCTCGACCGCCCGATCCCACGCCTCGCGGCGGCTGACGGCCGTGTGCTGCTGCACCGCCTCGGCGATCTGATCGCCGCAGGTGAAGACCGGGTTGAGCGACGTCATCGGCTCCTGGAAGATCATGCTCACCTGGTCGCCGCGGATGTCGCGCATGTCGCCGTCGCTCTTGGTGAGCAGGTTCTCGCCGTTCAGCAGGATCTCGCCGGCGACGATTCTGCCGGGCCGCTCGATGAGCCGCATGACGCTCAGGCTGGTGATGCTCTTGCCGCAGCCCGACTCCCCCACCACGCCGAGTGTCTGTCCGTGCCCGATCTCGAAGGTGACGTCGTCGACGGCCTTCACGACGCCGTCCTGGGTGAAGAAGTGGGTCTTGATCCCCTTGATCTCGAGGAGCGGGCCGAGCGACCGTTCGGTGACGGTCACTTCTCGACCCGTTGCCGCGGATCCAGGGCGTCGCGCAAGCCGTCGCCGAGGAAGCTGGCCGACAGCACGATCAGGATCAGGACGACGCCGGGGTAGACCACCTTGAGCGGGCCCGAGAAGAAGTAGTCGCGCGCGTTCTGCAGCATGGTGCCAAGGCTGGCGCTGTCCCGACCGATCCCGAAGCCGAGGAAGCTGAGGGCCGACTCGACCACCACCGAGTCCGCGATGCCGAGGGTGGCGGCGACCACGATGGGCGCCATCGCCGGCGGCAGCATGTGGCGCAGGATGATCCGCTGCGGGGACGCGCCGAGCGCGCGCGCGGCCTGGACGTAGTCGACCTCGCGCAGGCTGAGGAACTCGGCCCGGACGAGTCGAGCCGCCGTCGTCCAGCCCGTCAGCCCGATCGCGAAGATCACCACCCAGACGTTGCCCTGCCCGAAGAAGGCGGTGATCATCAGGATGATGAAGAGGCCCGGTAACGACAGCATGATGTCGACGAAGCGCATCAGCAGGTTGTCGATCCAGCCACCGACGTAGCCGGCGATCGAGCCGATGAAGACGCCGATGGCCACGATGATCAGCACCGCGGCCAGGCCGATGGTGAGCGAGGTCTGCGTCGCCTTGCCGAGCCGCGCGAACAGGTTCTGGCCCTGCTCGTTGTAGCCGAGGATGGCGAAGGTCAGGTCACCGTCCTCGTTGAACAGCTCTGGCGGGGCGTCGTCGCGGAAGAGCTGCGTCTTCGTCCACGCATCGCCGGTCACGGTTGGCACGATGATGGCGTAGGTGGCCAGCACGATCAGCATGATCACGGCGAAGACCGCCAGCCGGTGCTTCAGGAAGCGCTGGCGGACGAGCTGCCAGTAGCTGCGCACCGGCGTGCGGTCGATCTCGGCGGATTCCGCTTCCGCCTCCTCGAGACGCCGCCGCTCGATCTCGGCTGCCGTCGTGTCGCTGACCATGGCGGAGGTCCTCTAGTACTTGATTCGCGGGTCGGCCACGCCGTACAGCACATCGGCAAGAAGGTTGCCGAGCACCACGCCGAAGCCGCCGACCATCACGAAGGCCAACACAGTCGGGTAGTCGCGCGAGTCGACGGCGGTGATGCCGAGCAACCCCAGGCCGGGCCAGCTGAAGATCGTCTCGGTGATGACCGCGCCGGCCAGCAAGCCGGGCAGGGTCAGCCCGAATAGCGTGATGACCGGGATGAGGGCATTGCGCAGGGCGTGCTTGTACGTGACCTTGGCCGCGCTGAGCCCCTTTGCCTTGGCGGTGCGCACGTAGTCCTGGTTGAGGACCTCGAGCATCTTGGCCCGCACGTAGCGCGACCAGCCGGCGATCTGCTGGATCGCGAGCGAGCTCACGGGCAGCACCATATGCCACGCAACGTCGAGCGGGGTTCCTCGGCCCTCCGTTCCGGGCAGGCTCACCATGCCGAAGCCGGGGAAAAGGCCACGGAAGACGACCGTGCCGAGGTAGGCGATGTACAGGCCGAGCAGGAATGACGGGATGGCATAGCCGATGGTGGCGAAGGTGGTGATGACCTTGTCCGCCCAGCTGTACTGCTTGACGGCGGCCAGGATGCCAATCGGCACGGCCACGATCACGGTCACGAGCAGGGCTGTGCCGCCGAGCAGGAGGGTGGCGGGCATGCGGTCCACGACCGTATCGCGGACGGATCGGCCGTCGACGAGGCTGTAGCCCCAGGCGTCGACCTTCCAGAATTGGACGAAGGCTGTGATCCAGCTGATGAACTGCTCGTGTACCGGCTTGTCGAGCCCGTACAGACGGACGAGGTTCTCGAGCGTCTCGGGGCGCACGTTCGGCGCGCGGAAGCGGTCGATGGGACTCCCGGGCGCGAGCTGCACGATCGCGAAGCTTACGAGCGCCACGCCGAACAGGATGGGGATCGCCTGGAGAACCCGGCGAATGATGTAGGTGGCCATGTCTTGCGCCCTACTCCCGTATGCCAGTTGCCGAGCCGCTCAGGCGGGCCTCCCGCGAGAGTGGTCGGATTGTACAGACGGAGCCCCCGCCGGTGCTCGGAAATGAGAAGGGGTGGGGAGGAGCCGCTGGCAACGCCCGGGGGCGTTGCCAGCGGCTTGTGCTGAACGAATCAGAGAGTATCCGGCGAGCCGGCTACTCGGCGACGAACAGCGTCTCGAGCTGCCAGTTCCACGTCGGTGACCCGAGCTCGAGCTCGCCGGCCGTGCTCTGCAGGTTCACGTCGAGCGCCTCGCGCGCGACGTCGGACCATGCGAACAGGTACGGCTGGTCGTCGAACATGATCTGCTCGAACTCCTGGTAGATCTCTGCTCGCTCGTTCTGGTCACTGGTGACCAGCCCGGCATCGATCAGAGCATCGGCTTCGGGGTTCTGGTAGCAGATGTAGTTGTAGAGGTCTGGCTGCTCCTCGGTCGTGCACTGCTCCGAGTGGAACAGGGCGTACGGATCCGGGTCGAAGCCCGTGCTCCACCCACCGAAGTAGGCGTCGTACGGCTTGTCCGCGTTCGGCGGAATGTGCGGATAGGTGAGGAGCGGCAGCAGCACCGTCGCGAAGTCGCCTTCGATGACGTTCAGCTGGATGCCGCAGTCGACCACCTGGTCGCGCACGAGCTCCATGAACGCGATGCGGTCCGGTCGCCCGGCACGCACGTAGACGTCCGTCACGAACTCCGCACCATCACGGGTGGCGGGGCCGGTGGCAACACCGTCGGCGTCCGATCTCCACGGTCCAGCCGGCCTCTTCGAGGTAGCCGATGGCCGCTGCCACGTCACGCTCGACGGGCTGGAGGTCGGGGTTGTACGCCCACGATGCCGGCGGGATGTCGGCCTCGATGGGCACGCCCTGGCCGTTCGTCGCCTGCTCGACGGTGGCCGCCTTGTCGATGCAGTACTGCACCGCCTTGCGGGCGCCGAGATCGGCGAAGAGCTGGCCCTCGCGCAGGTTGTACTGCAGCGAGTAGTAGCCGAAGTCCGGGTACTCCGCGAACTTGATGTTCGGGTCGTCCTTCAGCGCCTCGTACGAGTCGGCCGTCAACGAGTACTTCCAGTCGACCTGACCGGCCTGCACGGCGTTGGCGCCCTGGATGTCATCCGTGATGATCGGCATCACGACCGTCTGGGTCGCCGGCGCGCCGTCGTAGTAGCCCTCGTAGGCAACCAGCGTCAGGCTCTCGCCCGGCTGCAGGCAGCCCGGCTCGCACATGAACGGACCGGTTCCGACCGGCTCCGAGTTGAACGACAGCAGCGGATAGGTTGCTGCGATCGCGTCGATGCCCTCCTCTTCCAGCGCAATCTGCAGCTGGCCGAGCAGGTCCGCAAGGGCGGTGGCGTAGGCGCACGGATCGAACTCGTCCGCGTTCTCGCCGCCGGTGTTGAAGTCGTCGCGGTTCGGCAGGGTGACCTCACCGGAGGTGAGGGCTTCCTCGCCGGCGGTTGCCGCCGTCTCGCAGGTGGCGGGGTCGGGCACGAACGTGTCCTCTTCGCCCTCCGGCGCGGTGGTGGCAGCGGTGATCCCGTCGAGAGCTGCGGCAACGGCTGCCGGATCCGCACCCTCGGCGGCGCCCACGAACTCATCGTAGGCAGCCGTCACGACGGCTTCGGAGTCGATCGAGATGCCAGGCAGAATGACCGTTGCGAACGGAGCGTACGCCTCGAGCAGCGTGAACTCGATCGTCTTGTCGTCGACCGCGGTCACGGACTCGAGGAACGGCGCCAGGCAGACCGACGGGTTGAACCGGCAGTTCGCGCTCTTGGCGAGCTCGTAGGTGAATACGACGTCGGCCGCGGTGACCGGATCGCCATTGTGGAACGTTGCGTCACGCAGCGTGCATGTCCACACGATCTCGTCCGCGTCGACCTCGCACAGGTCCGCGGCGAGATCCGGGACGGGTGTCAGCGTGGAATCGTACTGGTACAGACCGGTGCCGATGAAGCCGTAGGCTTCGGCGGTCGGAACGTCTGCGTTGGCGTTGGACAGCGTCGTGATACCGCCGTCGACGATCATGGTGATCGTCCCGGTACCTGCGCCGTCCGATGGTGCTTCTGAACCTGCTGGCTGCGAACCAGCCGGCTCGGACGCGGATTCTCCAGGCTGCGCACCACACGCGGCCAGGATGAGCGCGCCGGAGAAGAGAAACGCCAATGCGTTCCACTTGGTCCGTCTCATTAGTCCCTCCAGTGATGGGAAAGTACGTTGGGTGCGGTCGCGCACGGCCTCATGCCGCGGCACCGCCCAATGGGCAGTGGATTATATCCGCTTGTCCACCTCCTTGATGGTCACCTATCAACTGGGCGAATCAAGCTCGGAACGCCGCCGCGCGGGCGGGCAGCGCCACACGCATCCCCTCATGCGGTGTTACCCAGAGATACTCTCGCGACGGCCAGAAGGTTCAATCCGCGCTCCGGCACCCACGTGGGGCACCAGAAAACGGCGACCGTCCGCGGTCCGGGCCTCGTCGACTGCGACCCCGAAGATGTCACGGACGAGTTCTGTCCGCAGGATCGATGCCGGATCTCCGTCCGCAGCCACGCGGCCGGCCCCGAGCACGGCGACACGGGGCGCGTACGCGGCTGCCAGGTTGAGATCGTGGAGGACCGCGATCACCGTCAGCCCGCGCCGCTCGCGCAGCCGCGCCACCGTGGCGAGCAGCGACGCCTGGTGGGCCACGTCGAGATGGAGCGTCGGCTCGTCGAGCAGGAGCAGTTCGGGCTGCTGCGCCAGGGCCATCGCCACCAGCACCTGCTGACGCTCGCCGCCGGAGAGATCGTCGGCATGCCGATCGGCCAGCTCCAATGCGTCGGCATCACCCAGCGCCCGCTCGACGGCGTCGGCGTCCTCCGCCGAGGAACCGAACCAGCGCGTCGCGTGCGGTGCGCGACCCATCTCGACGAGCTCGGCCACCCGAAACCCGTCGGGCAGCACCAGCGACTGCGGCAGGACGGCAACGCGTCGGGCGATGCCGACCCGGCTCCACTGGTCGAGCTCGCGTCCGAAGATGGCCACCTGGCCGCCGTCGCGTGGGATGGTGCCGGCGATGGCGCGCAGCAGCGTCGTCTTGCCGCTCCCGTTCGGGCCGAGCAGCGCCACCAGCTCTCCCTGCTCGACCACCAGGTCCAGGCCGCGGAGGACCTCACGGCGCTCGGACGAATCGGTCTCGTACGAGACGCGCAGCCCGCTGACCTCGACAACCGGGGTCATGCCGACATCGAGGCCGATACGCGGCGCGAGCGGCGCAGCAGCCAGAGGAAGAAGGGAGCGCCGAGGAATGCGGTCACCACCCCGACCGGTATGCCACCGGCAAGGCGGGCGCCGAGATCGGCCAGCACCAGCAGCGCCGCGCCGAGCAGGACGCTGGCCGGCAGCAGGAGCCGATGGTCGGGACCGACCGCCAGACGGAGCAGGTGAGGCACGACCAGCCCGACGAAGCCGATCGTGCCGGAGATGGCCACGGCGGCGGACGTCGCGAGCGTGGCCAGCATCGTCAGGCGCAGCTTCTCGCGTCCGACGTCGAGCCCGAGGTGCGCCGCCGGGCCGTCGCCGAGAAGCAGCAGGTTGAGGGTCCGCCAGCGCGCGAAGAGCAGCACGAAGGCAGCGAGCACCACCGGCGCCGCGATCGCCAGGTCGACCCAGCCCACCGCCGCCAGCGATCCCATCAGCCAGGAGAAGATGGCTGCCAGCGCGCGCCCGGACGCGAACATGAGCATGGCAACGCCCGCGGCCAGCAGCGACGACACCGCGTAGCCGGTCAGCAGCAGCGTGACCGATGGCAGCCGGCCGCCGCTGCGCGCGACCGCGATGACGAGCAGGACGGTGCCGATGCCGCCGGCGAAGGCCAGCAGCTGGACGATGCCCAGGCCGAGCCAGGCGCTGCCGGCACCGATCGCCAGGGCCGGAACGAGGAGGGGCACCACGATCCCGATCGTCGCGCCGAGCGACGCGCCGGCAGCGGTGCCGATGATGTAGGGGTCGGCCATCGGGTTGCGCAGGATCGCCTGGAAGACGGTCCCCGCGCACGCCAGGCCGGCCCCGACCACCATGGCTCCCAGCACGCGCGGCAGGCGCAGGTCGATCACGATCGTCTCCAGGCTGTCGCTGACGCCTGAGGTGGCGCCGATGCCGAGCAACCGATGGCCCAGCACGCGGAGCACGTCGTCCGGCGCGATCGGCACGCTTCCCAGCGCGATGCCGGCGACGAGCGCCGTCAGCAGCAGCACGCCCCCGCCGCCGAGGACGAGCGCCGCGCGCGTGAGCGCGGGCCCGCGAACGAGCGATCGGGGGGCAACGCCGGCGCGCACGTGGCTAGTCCGCGAACGCTTCGGGATGGATGGCCCGAGCCAGCGCCTCGAGGCCGTCGACGATGCGCGGGCCGGGCCGCGTGATCACGACGTCCTCGGTGACGACGACGACCCGGTCGTCGTCAACCGCGGTCATGCCCTCCCAGCCCGGTCGCGCCGCGACGCTGTCGGGCGTGATCGTCGGGTCATAGGTCGCATCGCCGAGCAGGATCAGCTCGGGATCGGCCGCCACGAGGTCCTCCACCTCGATCGAGGTCGACAACGTGTCCCCGGTGATGGCTTCTCCGCCCGCGGTCTCCACCAGGCTTGCGAGGAACGAGCCCTGACCGGCGGTGTAGATGGTGCCCTCGAAGACGCCAACCTCGTAGAACGTCCTCGGCCGCTCCAGGCCCGCCACTGCCTCCTCGACTGCATCGACGCGATCGTCCATCCCGTCGACCAGCGCCGCGGCCGCGTCGTCGCGCCCGATCGCGGTCCCGACCAGCTCGATGTCGGCGGTCACCTCGTCGAGCGACTCGGGATAGAGCACCAGGACGGTCAGCCCAAGGTCGGCAAGCTGGTCGATGACCGCAGTCGGCGTCAGCTCGTTGCCCGCGGCCAGCACGAGGTCCGGTTCGGCTGCCACCACGGCCTCGACGTCGACCTGCGCCATGGTCACGACCTTGTCGACCTCGACCACCTCGGGCGGATAGTCGTCGAAGTCGGTCACGCCGACGAGGTGATCGCAAGCGCCCAATGCGCACACGATCTCGGTGTTCGACGGCGCAAGGGAGACGATCTGATCGGGCTCGGCGTCGAGGGTGACCTGGCGACCGGCGTCATCGGTCAGGGTGACCGGATAGTCCGCCGCCGAGCTCGACGGAGAGGCGCCGATGGGCGGTGCGCTCGGGGATGGCGGCGAGCTCGCAGCGGGTGCCGGCGCGCAGCCGCAGATGAGGACCAGGAGGAGGAACGGCAGCGAGGTGCTGAGACGGTGCAGAGTCATGTCTGATGCCTTCCCTTTCACACGAGGGCGAGCGACATCGCGATCGGGCTGGCGACCTGACTCCCGTGCTCTGTCGTCTGCGCCCGGGAGGGCGGAAACGACGGCGCGGATACAGTAGCGGGACTGTGCCGGCTTCTCACCGGCTTCTCCATTCACCCGTGGTCCTTGCGGCCACGGCACCCGTCGGCGTCTCTTCGATTGGTCCCTCGATCGTAGCAGACGGTGCGTCTCAGCGAACGAAGACAGAGGCGTGGCGGCGGATGGCCAGGGCTGCATAGGCAAGGCCGATGGCGGCCACCAGTGCCGCCCCACTGCCGAGGGGGCCGACCGCCTCGCAGGCCGCCAGGTTCGGCGCCAGCCAGAGCCCGCACTGCGGAGCCGCGACGATCAGGAAGGCCGAGACGGCGGCACCCACCCAGGCCACGTTGAACCCGAGGCCGAGCGCCCAGCTGCGACGAAGCAGGACCCCGCGCGCGACCGCGATGAAGCCGACCCCGACCGCCAGCTGGGCCAGGCCGGGAATCACGTCCCCGCGACCGAGGACGGCGTCCGGCAGGCCGATCGCGCCGCCGACGAGAAAGAGGGCACCCACCGCCGCCAGCACCAGCCCAGACGTCCGCACCGGCACCGGAAGGCCGACAGGTTCGGCGGATGATGTCCTGGGCTCCAACTCGCGTCGTGGAGGCTCGCCGACCAGCTCCTCCCCCATCCGATCGGGAAGGACGGCAACCAGCGCGCGGTCGCGCTCGGCACTCGACGCGAATGCCGCAACGAGGTCGATGCCGGCGGCCCGCAGGCGCAGCGCGGGCCTCGCCCCGCTGGCGTGCACGACCGTGCCCGATGCCAGCTGCAGGTCGGGTGGGGCCGGATCGAGTCGCAGCAGGATCGGTCCTTCGCCCGATGCGAGCGCCAGGACGGCCGGCGCGAAGGCCTCGCCGGCCGTGCCAGGGGCCGGCGCCGCCGAATCGCGGAGCGCGAACTGCCATGACCGCCGCTCCAGCTCATCCGGATCGAAGAGCGCCATGCGGCCCGGCGCGCCATCCACGGTGACTCTCGCCCCGGCGCGGCGGTCGGTGCCGTACAGGTCGGCCAGGACCTCGTCCCCCGGCACCAGCGCCCAGGTCGAGATCCGGGCGGGGATCGGCCGGCGGCGGAAGAGCGGGTAGCCGACCAGCCACCCGATGACGAGGATCATCGACAGCACGGCCAGGATCATGGCCGGCAGGTAGGAGATGGTCGGCAGCGGGGGCGACACGCCCTCGGCGAGCAGGCGACGCTCGGGCAGGCGCCGGCCTCCCAGTGCTGCCTGGAGTGCCGGGACCTCGGCCGCCTGCTGCGCCCGCACCCGGTCGGTGGTCGCGACGCCCCAGACATCCACGGGCAGGGCGTCGGGAGAGTATGGCGAGCGAACGACGACGCCGCGCGCGCCGTCACTCACCAGGTACAGCCAGCCCTCGCCGTCGGCTGCCGGTGCCGCTTCGACGAACTCGCCGCGGAGCACCACCTCGCCGGGCCCAAGGCCACGGCCGGCGGGCGTGGCGATGTCGTCGCCGGTCAGGACCGACGGTCGCCTATCCGCGAGCTCGACCAGGTATCGATCCGGGTCCACGGTCACGGTGCCCGGATGCAGCCCGGCGAGTGCCTCGGCCACGGCGGTCGGATCGCTGGCCACGCTGGCCACGATCGTCCGGGTTCGGCGCTCCTCGAGGCGGCTCGCCGATCGCGCGACCATCGCCACCGAGTCGTCGGTCGGATCGATGAGGAGGTAGTACCAGCGCTGCACCGGCGCCCCGTACGAGCTGGAGTCGAGGAAGGGTCCGCGCACGATCGAGGACGTGCCAACCCAGCCGGTGGCGCGCAGATCCACGACGTCGGCGAGGCTGACCGGCTCGGGGCGCGGTTGGGCGGCTGAGGCCGCACGACCGGCCTCCACTGTCTGCCAGGCGCCGAAACCGAGCAGCGCGGCGATGACGAGTGCCCACGGCACGCCCCGTCCCGCGAACCAGACGATGGCGCCGGCCAATCGCCCGATCGAGTGGGCGAGCCACCCGGTGAGGGCGGCGGCACGCCCGGCGAAAACGTTCATCGCGACGCGGCCCACCTGCATGGCACCAGAAACCCGCCGGCGTTCGGACGACGGCGGGCCTCGGCAGCGCGCAGGGAGCTAGGCCGGAACGGCCTCCTCCGCATGACCGTAGAGCGGCGTCTGGCGGGCCGCCTCGGAGAGCATCGGGTCGAGCATCTTCTGCACCGCCAGCGTGTGCGTGCAGCCGCCGGCGGACTCGAAGAGATGACAGTCGCAGTGCCATGCATCGGCGTCGAGGGTGACGGTGTGGGTGCCGTTGTCGCCGGCGAAGCTGGCCCGAACGGACTGCAGCTTCACGCGGTCTGGCTCGTGCGCATAGCGCATGGCCTTCTCGACCTTGCCGATCATGCTCGAATGCACGTCGCGAGTACCTCCATGGCGCCGGTCGTCCCCGGCGCCCTACTACCTGGCGCCCGTCGGGTCGGATCCGGTGGCCCTGGCGAGCCGCTCCTTGAGCATCGCGAGCAGTGTAACCGGGGTCGGGTCGGTCTGGTAGAGGATTGCGAGATACACGCTCACCAGGTCGCCGTACGCGACGCTCGTCATCGCCCGGGCGAGCGACGACGGCCCTTCGGCCCAGACCTCGCCGCGGTTGGTGGACCGTTCGCCGAGGAGCTCTTCCACCACTCGGTAGCGCTCGGCGATGGCCGCGGGCTCGCTCGGATCGCGGAGCTGGATCACATACAGGGCGTCGCCGAGCTCCCGGGGGTTGATGCCGCCCTCGATCGCGTTGTGGTTCGCCTCCGGCATCTGCTCCCAGGACGCCCAGGCCTTCGCGTTCTCGTTGATCTGGGTCTTCCACCGATGTGCAACTGCCGCCATCGGCCCGTGGCCGTAGATCACCGGCAGCCGGCCGAAGATCGACCAGGCGAGCTGCTTGGCGGGATTCGCCGCGGTCTCGACTGCGGGGCCGGTCCGCTCGAGCAGCTCCTCGAGCGCGGTGACGACCGGATCGATCGGATCGGGGTCCGTGATGAGGCCGGCTCGCGACAGCAGCTCGTGGACGAGGCCGACACCGAAGCCGATGGCGGCGCGGGGCTGTCCGCCCAGGCGGTACTGCAGGAGCGGAAGGCCGCCCGCGACGGCATCGGTCGCCAGCCGGCCGCCGGTGGTGACCACTGCCAGCGGCATGCCGCGCTGGCGGGCAGCCTCGAAGCCTGACAGCGTCTCGGCGGTCTCGCCCGAGTGGCTGGCGGCGACCACGAGCGTGCGCGCGCCGATGCCGGGAGGCAGTCCGTAGTCGCGATGGACGGTGAGCGGGACCCTCAGGCGGTCGCCCGCGGCGGCGGCGACCAGCTCGGCGCCGATCGCAGAGCCGCCCATGGCAAGCACGACCACGGCATCCACGTCGGTGTGGCGCTCGTCGAGCGTTGCGGCGGCCGCCACGCGACGCGCCTCCGCCAGCTGCCGGGGCAGCTCGGCCACGTGGCCGAGCATGTCGTCGGGATCGATGCGCTTGAGCGTGGCGGAGTCGTCGAGCGTCACCGCCTCCTCGAACAGCGGCGGCCGAGCCTCGTCGTCGGCGTCGTCGTCGGGCTCGGGGCCCCCCGGCTCCTCGTCGGGGTTCTTGTAGCCGAAGTAGTCGCGGGCGTCCATCAGCGGCCGGCGGCCGCGATGCGCCGGCCCTCGTCGAGCAACGAGTCGACGTCCTTCGGCGACCGTGCCTCGGCGTAGACGCGCAGCAGCGCCTCGGTTCCGCTGAATCGGATCAGCAGCCACGAGCCATCGGTGCGGTAGAACTTGAAGCCGTCGTTGGTGTCGAGCGCGTTGCGCTCCACCACCTCCTGTCCCGCGAGCGTGGCCGGAGCCTCGTCCGCCAGGCGGGCCAGGGTGTCATGCTTCACCTGGTCGTATCCCTCACGCGCGAAGCGGATATCGATCCGGTTGTAGTACGAAGGGCCGGCCAGCGCCTGCAGCTCGGCCAGGACCTCGGAAGCCTCCTTCCCCTTCGACAGCCACAGGTCGAGCAGGAACAGGCCGGACGCAAGCCCGTCGCGCTCGGGGATGTGCATCCCGAACCCGTAGCCGCCCGACTCCTCGCCACCGATCACGGCGTTCGTCTCCGTCATCTTCGGGCCCACGTACTTGAACCCGACGCCCGTCTCGTAGGCCTGGGTGCCGTAGATCTCGGCCAGGCGCTTCGCCATGCTGGTGGTGGTCACGGTGTAGACCGCGGGGCCGATCAGGCCGCGCACGTCGAGGAGGTACCAGTACAGCAGTCCATAGACCTGCAGCTGGTTGACGAAGATCCCCTCCTCGGTAGCCATGCCGACGCGATCGGCGTCGCCATCGAATGCGATGCCGATGTCGGCACGCCAGCGAGGGATCTCCTCGAGCCACTCGTCGATGTTGGGCCGAATCGGCTCGGGGTTGACGCCGCCGAAGTACGGGTTGCGCTCGGTGTGCATCTCGCGGACCGTCAGCCGGCCGTCGCCGAGCAGCCGCGTATACCATCCGGCTCCCGAGCCGTAGAGGTTCTCGACCAGGACGCGCCGGTCGGCGGCGCGAATCTTCTCGATGTCGACGATGCTCGCCAGCTGGTCGCGGAACCTCGGGTAGGCGTCGAAGGTCTCCACCATCCCGGCGGCCACCACATCCTCGTAGTCGCGTCGCGGCGGAAGCTCGTCCTCCGGGTGGGAATCCATGGTGGCCTCGATGGCGGCAAGCATCTCCGGCGCGGCCGCACCGCCGGTATCGGCCTTGACCTTGAAGCCGTTATCGGTCCATGGGTTGTGGCTGGCGGTGATGACGATGCCGACCCCCGCGTTCATCTCCCGCGTGAAGAAGCTCCCGACCTGGGTGGGCACGGCCTCTGGCGGCGTGAACGACCGGATGTCGTGGGCAGCCAGTACCTCCACGCAGGCCCGGGCGAAGTGCTCCGACGCGAAGCGTCGATCGTGGCACACGACCACGCCGCGCTCCGCGCCGCCGGTCTGCTGCAGGTACTCTGCGACGCCGCGCGCGCAGCGGCGGACGTTGTGGAAGGTGTAATCCTCGGCGATGGCGGCCCGCCAGCCGTCGGTTCCGAACTTGATCTTCGTCACGAGGGGTGCCGCTCGACTGCAGGCTCCGACCGATGCTGCTGGGCATCATGGTAGCGAGTCCGATCGTGGCGGGAGCATCGAGGCGCGCTAGCCCATGCGTGCGTCGGCACGGGCGGCGACCTCGTCGAGGGCGGCCTGCAGCTCCGCAAGCAGGGGCCTGAGCGGCTCGCGCCTGCGTACCCGCATCGTCGCTGCCTCCTCGACGCGCAACCGGCAGAAGGGCAGCGGCAGGATGTGGCGATCCCATCGGCCTTGCAGCCGCCAGGGCGGCCGGACAGCAACGGCCCACGGCTGAAGCGGCAGGCCGGCCTCGCGCGCGACGATGAGGGCGCCCGGCTTCGCGCGCCGGTAGGGTCCGGAGGGGCCGTCCGGGCTGACGACCGGCGAGGCGCCCTCGCTGCCGATACGAGCAAGCTCGAGCGACAGGCGCGCCGCCTCCGACCGCTCGCCCTCGGCCGGCAGCTGCACCGAGCCCGAGTCGAGCGCCGCCAGCATGGTGCTCATCACCTCGCCGCGGAAGGTTCGCGTGCTGAAGCTGACGTGGTATCGCTGGCGCCGCAGCCGGTGCGCGGCGATCGCCGCCGCGAGGTTGTACTCGTGCCAGAACGCGAGCACGACCTGCCCCTGGTTGACGGTCGGCCCGCGCACGCGGCAGGTGGCGGCGACGAGGCGCACGTACCAGGCCATTCCGTGACCGACCAGGCGCGCCAGCCAACGGTGTCGCGGCCGCGAGCTCAGAGGTAGCGCTCCCCTGCCGTGCGCGCGATCTCGTCGAGGACCGGCTTGATCTCCTCCGCCCGGTCGCGGTGGCAGACGAGGAGCGCGTCCGGCGTGTCGACGATGATCAGGTCCTCGAGCCCCACCGTCACGATCAGGCGGTCGCCGCCGTGGACGAGAACCCGATGAGAGTCGCGGTCGAGGTGGTTGCCGCTGGCGACGAGGTCCGCACCGCTCGCCCCGGTGAGGGCCTCGAGGAGCGCCGACCAGGAGCCGATGTCGGACCAGCCCGCGTTCAGCGGCACGACCGCCATCCGACCCTCAGCGGCCGCCGGCTCGGCGAGGCCGGTGTCGATCGTGATCGCCGGCACCCGCTCGAGGATTGCGCGCACCTCGCTCATCCAGCCGGGAGTTCGGTGGATCGCCTCGATCCGCTCCAGCGCGCTGGCGAGTTCCGGCTGGAACCGCTCGACCGCCTGACGGAATGCGTAGACCCGCCAGACGAAGATGCCGGCATTCCAGAAGTGATCGCCCTCCTTGATGAAGGCGGCGGCATGCTTCGCGTCGGGCTTCTCCACGAATCGTTCCACCAGGGCCGTCTCGGACGCGGCATGGAGGCGCTTCCCGGCCTTGATGTAGCCGTACCCGGTGGCCGGATGGGTCGGCGTCACACCCAACGTGACGAGGTAGCCGCGCTCTGCGGCCCGCGCGGCCTCGCGCAGGCTCTCCACGAACGCGGCCTCGTCCGGGACGAAGTGATCTGCAGGCAGGACGATGGCGACCTCGTCGCTCTGACGGCGGGCGAGAATGGTGGCCAGTCCGGCCGCCACCGCGGTCGACCGCGCGAGCGGCTCGCCGAGCACGTTCTCCTCCGGCAGCTGCGGCAGCTGTCGCTGGGTCGGCCGGACGTGATCCTGGCTGGTGATCACGTAGATGTCGTGCGGCTTGAGCAGCGCACCGAGCCGCGCCACCGTCTGCTGGAGCAGGCTCGTATCGCCGGTCAACGGGAGGAGCTGCTTCGGCGTCTCGCGCCGCGAGAGCGGCCACAGGCGCGTCCCGGAGCCGCCGGCCATCACGATCGCGAACATCAGAGGGCGCGCCTCGTCCCGTACGGCCAGGTTCTCTCAGCCGATATATCACAAACGCTATGACCGGTGAAGGATGCGGACCGATGGCCGCAGATAGGCGGCCCCGACGCGCGTATCACTCGCGGTCGACCTCGGCCTCGAGGCGCTCGCCGAGCTCCAGCGTTCGCCGATACGCGGCCCACACCGCGTCGGAGAAGACGGTGCGGATGCGTCCCTTCTCCAGCTCGTAGATGGCCGCCGCGCTCGTCCCGCCCGGCGAGGTCACCGCGTTGCGCAGCTGCGCCGGGTGCAGCTCGGACTGCTGCGCGTACTCGGAGGAGCCGACCAGCGTGGCCACCACGAGATCATGAGCCAGCTCGCGAGGGAAGCCCATGTGGACGCCCGCGTCGATGAGGGCCTCCATCACGGCGAACAGGTACGTCGGCCCGGTGCCGGACAGGGCGGTTGCCATCGCCACGAACGACTCGTCAGCGACCTCGCGCTCGTCGCCCAGCGAGCGGAGCGCCGCGCGCGCCAGGTCCCGCTGACGCGCGGTGCACGCCTCCGACGGGCTCCAGACCGTCATGCCGCGGCGGATCTGCGACGGGGTGTTGGGCATCGCCCGCACGACGGCCGCGTGCTGGAGGCCGTCGACCAACGTGCGCAGGGTCGCGCCGGCCACGATCGAGAGGACCACCTGCTCGGCGCTCAGCCGGCCGCGCAGCTCGCGCATGACGCGCGTGAGCATTTGCGGCTTGACGGCCAGCACCACGATCTCGGCGTCGGCCAGCGTGTCGCGGTTCGCGGCCACCGCGTTGATGCCGTGACGCTCGACAAGTGCCTCCCGGCGCTCGCGGCGCGGGTGCGAGGCAGCGAGCAGGCCGGCCGTGACGGCGCGGTTGGCGAGCAGGCCCGCGATCATGGCCTCGGCCATGACGCCGGCCCCGACGATGCCGACCCGCATCGTGCGACGTGCGGTCATTCTGTCTCCTTCACCTCGCCCCCGACCACCGCCTCCGAGCCCCTGAGGCGGCCCGCTTCCTCGACCTCGCCGATCGGCGCGCCGGCCCGGGTGAGCAGGACCTCCGCCGCGCCGCCCAGGCGACGGCTGCTCGTCACGTCACCGAGCTGGAGCAGCGCACGCCCCAGCCCGAGCGCCGCGAGCCCCTGCTCGTGCTCCGCGCCGATGTCCCGCGCTTCGTCGATCGCCTCCGCATAGTACCGGCGGGCGCTCTCCGGGTCGCCTGCCGCGAACCGCAGGTCGCCGATGCGGCGCGCCTGACGGGCTGCCTGCAGCGTCATGCCCGCCTGCTCGAAGTGCCAGAGCGCTCGATGTCCCCAGACGTCGGCGGGCCACCACGCCGCATCGGCGGCGGCGCGCTCCATTGCTGCCACTGCTGCAGCCCCGGCGCGCCGGTGATCTCCGGTCCGTTCGGCGTCGAGATAGGGGGCCGCCAGCTCGCCTCGCCTGAGCGCCATCGGCAGGTCGCGGAGGCCGCTCCGGGATACCGGCGCCCCCGTCCCCAGGGCCGCGCCGGCGAGGGCGATCAGGCGGCGCAACGGGCCGGGACGCGACTCTCCCCACGCCGGTCGCGGATGCTCGTGACCGTCGCCCATGACGGAAGCCTAGCCGCGGGAGGCGGCGGCCGCGAGCTCGTCGACTCGATCGAGGCGTTCCCAGGGCAGGTCGAGATCATCACGACCGAAGTGGCCGTAGGCGGCCGTCTGCCGGTAGATCGGCTGGCGAAGCTCGAGGTCGCGGATGATTGCCCCGGGGCGCAGGTCGAAGGTTTCCTCGATCAGGCTGACCAGGCGTGCCTCGGTCACCGACCCGGTGCCGTAGGTCTGAACGTTGATCGCCAGCGGCCGGGCGACACCGATCGCGTAGGCGAGCTGGATCTCGCAGCGACGGGCGAGGCCGGCGGCGACGATGTGCTTCGCCACGTAGCGCGCCATGTACGCCCCGGAGCGATCGACCTTGGTCGGATCCTTGCCACTGAAGCTGCCGCCTCCGTGGCGCGCCATGCCGCCGTAGGTGTCGACGATGATCTTGCGCCCGGAGAGGCCGGAGTCGCCCATCGGTCCCCCGATCACGAACCGTCCGGTCGGGTTGACCAGGTGCCGGGTGTCCGAGTCGAGCAGGTCCGCGGGAATCGCGACCTCGACCACCTGCTCGCGCACCGCGGCCGAGAGATCGGCCAGGTCGACGTCCGGATCGTGCTGGGTGCTGACGAGCACCGTATGCACCCGCCGCGGGCGGCCGTCGGCGTCGTACTCGACGGTGACCTGGCTCTTTCCGTCCGGGCGCAGGAAGGGAAGGGTGCCGTCCTTGCGTGCCTCGGCCAGACGCCTCGCAACGCGGTGCGCCAGCATGATCGGCATCGGCATCAGCTCGGCCGTCTCGTTGCTGGCATAGCCGAACATCATCCCCTGGTCACCGGCCCCGAGCTCATCGTCCTCGATGCCCTCCCGCGCCTCGAGGGCGTGGTCGACCCCGAGCGCGATGTCCGGCGACTGCTCCTTGATGGCCGTCATCGTCCCGCACGTCTCCCAGTCGAAGCCGAGCCGGCTGTCGTTGTAGCCGATGTCGCGCACCGTCCGCCGCACCACGTCCTGCACGTCGACATAGTGGGTCGTGGTCAGCTCGCCGAGCACGAGGACCAGCCCTGTCGTGGTGGCGACCTCGACCGCCGCGCGCGCGGTCGGATCGTGCCGCAGGACGTCGTCGAGCACCGCGTCGGCGACGGCGTCGCAGAGCTTGTCCGGATGTCCTTCGGTCACCGATTCGGAGGTGAAGAGGATGGGCGGGGTGGAATCTGTCATCGGGTCTCCGGCGCTGGCTCGAATGGGGCGCGGCGAGTGTAGCGCCGCGGTTCAGCCCGCGTCGGCCGGCGCCTTCGCGGGGACCATCAGGAACGCGGCGACCACGGTGGTCAGCGGGACGGCGGCCACGATTCCGACGCTACCGACCAGCGCGCGGATCACCTCGACCGCCACGACCTCGCCGTTGAGGACCATCAGCGGCGACTGCCCGCCGATGGCGAACAGGAGGAGCAGTGGCAGGCCCGCACCGAGATAGGCGAGCATGAGCGTGTTCACCGTCGCCGCGATGTGCGAGCGGCCGACCCTCATCGCGCGCCCGATGACACCGCCCCGTCCGGCGGCCGGCTCTGCGCGATGGAGCTGCTCGACGGTCGCGGCCTGGGTCACGGTCACGTCGTCCACGACGCCGAGCGCACCGAACACGGTGGCCGCCAGCAGGATCCCGGTGAGGTCGATCCTGTCGCCGACCAGCGGGATGAGGAAGGCGATCTCCTCGTTGCCCTGGAGGGCCGTGAAGCCGGCGGCCGTCGTGAAGGCTGCCGCCAGCCCCGCCGTCAGTCCCAGCGCGGCGAACGTTCCAAGCACGGCGGCGAGCGTCACCCTGCTGAACCCCTCGGTCAGGAGCAGGGTCGCCAGGGTGACGGCGGCCGCCACGGTGACGGCGAGCAGGATCGGGTCGACGCCGCGCAGGAGCAGCGGCACCACCACCTTGACGACCACCGTCAGCGTCAGCGCCAGCGCGACGAGCGAGCGCAGCCCGCGCAGCCCTCCCACCACGACCACCGCGATCGCGAACACCGCCGCCACGAGGCCGATCAGCGGAAGCCGCCACGGCTCTGTGATGACCGAGAAGTTGCCGCCGGCCGGCCCGGTGAAGCTGGTCACCACGACCTCGTCCCCGACCTGGTACGGCGCCCGGTTCGACGAGCCGGGAATCGACGCCGAGCCGTCCTGGACGACCGCCTCGATCAGCTCGCCGGCATCCGGGCCGTCGAGCACCTCGACCTCGAAAAGCGGCAGGCCGGTCTCGTCAACGCCGCTCGACTCGACGATCCGGCCGTGATCGTTGCGCTGGCCGATGACCGGGACGACCTCGGACGGCGTGAGGTCGGGCATGACCCACAGGGCACCGACCAGGGCGGAGCCGATGAGCATCGCGGGCACCGCCGAGCCGATGCGCCGCAGCAGCGAGTCATCCATGCCGGAACGAGGATAGACGCCCTCGAGCCTCGGCCGCCTCGCCCGCTCCCTCAGCCGAGCTGGAAGAGCCCGAGGCGCTGCGCGACCGCCGCCGCCTCGCTGCGCCGCGTCACGCCAAGCTTGCCAAGGATATTGCTGACGTGAACCCCGGCTGTGCTCTCGGCCATGAAGAGCTCCTCGCCGATCTGCCGGTTGCTGCGCCCCTCAGCGAGCAGCGCCAGCACCTCGCGCTCGCGGGGCGTCAGCCCGAGGCGATGGGCGGCATCGTCCGCCGTGTCCACGCCCTCGAGGCCGATCCGCGCGCGACGCGCCAGCGACTCGACGACCTCGCGGAGGGGGCGCGCCCCGAGCTCGACCGCGATGACGTGGGCTTCGGCCAGCGCGGCCGCGCCCTCGTCGCGCCGTCGTTCCCGGAACGAGACGGCTGCCAGGTCGGCCAGCGCGCGAGCCAGCTCGAAGGGGCGCCCGAGACCGCGTCGGCCGTCGACGGCCGCGTCCCACAGCGCGTGATCGGACTCGCCGCGAGCGCGCGATGCGAGCGCGTCCGCGAGCCGCAGGTCGGCGTCGATCGGCGCAATCGGGCGTGCCGCCACCTCCAGCACGCGGGCAATGTGCTGGTGCATCTGTTCGGCGAGCTCCCCGGCGCGCGCGATGGCCGCCGCCTCCCGGGACTGATCTCCGGTCCCGCGCCCCGCGTCCGCCTCTTCGGCCTCCGCGCGCAGCCCGGTCAGGATGAGGCGGCGCGCATCGCTGTCGAGATCCGGCTCGATGAGCCGCGCGAGCGTCTCGGCGATGATCCGCCGCGCGACCGCCGGCTCGCCGGACACGATCGCGAGCTCCGCGCGGCGCGAGCTCATCAGGTCGGGATCGGGCCCGACGATCCGCTCGCCGAGCGCCTCGTAGGTGAGCAGGTCGCGTCGCGCGCTGCCAAGGCGGCCGCGGCTGATCGACAGCTGGATCCGGTTGGACAGGAGCCAGCGCATCGCATAGCGCGTCGGCGAGCTTGCGATCGTCTCGTCGAGCACGCGCGATGCCTCGTCCCAGCGACCGAGGTCGTACAGCGCGCGGCCCATCTTCGACGCGAGCTGGCCACCGAAGCGCAAATCGGCCCCCATCGCGCGCAGCCGCTCGCGCGCCGAGCGCGCGACCTCGAGCGCCTCCTCGTGTTGGGCCGCCTCGTCGAGCGCCCAGCCGAGACCGACGCCGGTGAGGAAGATGGCCTGCGGCTCGCCGATCTCGATGGCGAGCTCGTATCCGTCGCGCAGCATGGGGATGCCACGCTCGAAATCGGAGCGACCGGCTAGATCGAGTCCCAGCGACGTGAGGGCGCGCGTCTCGGCGGGCCGGGCTCCCACCGCGCGAGAGATGGCGAGCGCAGCCTCGGCCAGCGCCATCGATTCGCCATAGCGGCTGCGGACCATGAGCGAGTGCGCAAGGTCGGCAAGCACCGTTGCCCGCTCGTGCGTCGGCGGGTCGATCGGGATCAACGCGACCGCGCGCTCCATGGCAGCCACCCCCGACTTCCAGTCGCCCGACTCGTTCAGGTACCAGGCGAGCCGGTGATGGAGCACCCCGGCCCTCGTCGGCTCGCGGATCGGGTCAGTGTCGGCCAGGGCGGATCGCACCAGGTCGATCGACCGCCGCGGGTCCCCCGCCCGGGCCGCCGCCTCGGCCGCCTCGGCCAGGATCACGGAGCGATCGAGCCCGGCGGGTACCGATTCGGGCGCGACCTTCGACCACAGCTCGAGGCTGCGCTCGAGAAACGCCTGGGCTTCGGGGTACGCGAACGCCTCCGCCGCGGCTCTGGCCGCGCCCAATGTCGCGGGCAGCGCCCGCTCGAGATCGTGCGCCATCAGCCAGTGATGGGCGAGCTGCGCAGCAACGCCGGCGCGCTCGCGTGGGTCGCCAAGGGCGCGAGGCTCGAGCGCGAGCGCGTAGGCGGCATGCAGCTGCGTGCGCTCGCTGGGCAGCAGCTCTTCGTAGACCACCTCCTGCACCAGGGCATGGCGGAAGCGGTAGCCGGGGGCCTCCTCCGGTGCGGTCGGCAGCAGCAGGTGATGCTCGACCGCCTGCCGCAGCGCCTCGGTCAGAATCGGCTCGGGCAGCTCCGCCACCTCCGCCAGGATCCAGTGGTCCACCCGCGCACCGGCAACCGACGCGATGCGCAGCACGCGCTGCGCATCGGCTTCGAGGTGACGGACCCGGTCGTCGATCGTGTGGCGCAGGCCGCGGGACAGCGCGACGCCGGCCTCGCCGGCGGCCATCAGCTCCTCCACGAAGAAGGGGTTGCCGCCCGACCGCGAGAGCACGGCGGACACGAGCTCGGGATGCGGCGCCTCCCCGGTGATCCCGGCCAGCTGGTCGGCCAGCTCGTCGGCGCTGAACGCGCCGAGCTCGATGTCGTCGACACCGTCGAGGCGACCGAGCTCCGCCAGCAGCGGACGCAACGGGTGGCGCCGGTGCAGCTCGTCGGAACGGTAGGTGCCGATGATCAGGAAGCGCGCATCGCGGGCATTGCGCACCAGGAACCGGAGCAGGTCGCGCGTCGATGAGTCCGCCCAGTGCAGATCCTCGAGGATGAGCGCCACCGGCTGGGCGTCCGACAGGCGTCGCAGCAACCCGAACACGACCTCGAACAGACGCGCCTGCGCGGCCCCCGGACCGCCCCCCGGATTTCCCTCGCGGCGGCCGGACGGGGCGGGTGGTGAGCCGAGATCGGGAAGCAGATGCGACAGCTCGGCGCCGCCCGGGCCGATGAGCTCGTCGAGGCGCTCACGGGGGAGCGATCGAATGAGCGGGCGGAGGGCTCCGACGAACGGCGCGTACGGCAACCCGGTCTCGCCCAGCTGCAGGCAGTCGCCGATCAGGACGTGGGCACCGGAGGCGCGGGCGCCGGCTACGAACTCGGCGACCAGGCGGGTCTTGCCGATCCCGGCATCGCCGCCGACAAGCCGCGTCGCCGGCCGATGATTGGTCGCCAGCTCGAGCGCGTCGGACAGGCGTTCGAGCTCGGGGCCTCGCCCCACGAAGATCGGGCTGCTGACGCGTGCCATGGCCGCGATGATAGCCATCGGTCTCCCCCGTTCGAGAAATGCCGTGGCTCAGGCGGCAGCGACGGAGTGGCGCGGCTCAGTGCGGAGCCCGACCAACGTCTCGTGCAGCACTTCCTCGGCCGCGGAGGCGTCGCGGGTATAGGCGGCTGCGAGAATGGCCAGCCCGGCGACCGTCTCCCCCCGGACACGGTCAATGTCGCGGTCGCCCTGGCGTTCCCCCCGGGCCATCCCCATGTGCGGCACGCTACCGCTAAAGGTTCACGCCCGCATCTGGAAGAACCTTTATTTCAGGCGGTGGTGGCCTGAGTCTCAGGTGCCGGACTCCCAGGATTCGCTGTACGCCTTCTGCTCGGGGGTCATCGCATCGATCCGGATGCCCATGCTCTCGAGCTTGAGGCGCGCAATGTCGCGGTCGATTTCGTCGGGGATCCCGTACACGTTCGGATCGAGCTCGCCGACGTGCGCGTGGAGCCACTCGAGACCGAGCGCCTGGCCGGCGAAGCTCATGTCCATCACCATGGCCGGGTGGCCCTCGGCCGCGCCGAGGTTGACGAGGCGTCCGTCGGCCAGCACGTAGATGCGCCGCCCGTCCGGCATCAGGTACTCCCGGGTGAACGGGCGAACCTCGCGCGACGAGGTCGCCTGCTCCTCGAGGGCCGGAAGCTCGAACTCATCGTTGAAGTGGCCTGCGTTCGCCAGGATCGCTCCGTCCGGCATCAGGGGGAAGTGATCGCGTCCCCAGACGTTCAGGTTGCCGGTCCCGCTGATGAAGACCTCGCCAATGCGCGCCGCATCGGCCGCGTTCATGACCCGGAACCCGTCCATGGCAGCCTCGAGACCCCGGACCGGATCGACCTCGACGACGACCACGTTCGCGCCGAAGCCATGTGCGCGCGAGGCGATGCCTCGCCCGACCCAGCCGTAGCCGCCGATAACCACCGTCTTGCCGGCGAACAGGATGTTCGTCGCGCGCAGGATGCCGTCGATCGCGCTCTGCCCAGTGCCGTAGCGGTTGTCGAACAGGTGCTTGGTGAGTGCCTCGTTCACGGCGACGACCGGGTAGCGCAGCTTCCCGGCGTTGGCCATGGCACGCAGTCGGATGACCCCGGTCGTCGTCTCCTCCGTCCCGCCGATGACCTCGCCGAGCAGCTCGGTGCGCTTGGTATGGAGCTCGTTCACAAGGTCGGCCCCGTCGTCCATCGTGATCTGCGGACGGTGGTCGAGCGCGGAGCCGATGTGGGCGTAGTAGGAGTCGCGGTCCTCGCCCTTGATCGCGTACACGGGGATTCCGTAGTGGACCACCAGCGACGCCGCCACGTCGTCCTGCGTCGACAGCGGGTTCGACGAGCAGAGGACGACATCGGCGCCGCCATCGGCCAGGGTGCGCACGAGGTTCGCCGTCTCGGCCGTAACGTGCAGGCAGGCGCTGATGCGCCAGCCCGCGAGCGGATGTTCGGACGCGAAGCGCTCGCGGATGGCAGCCAGGACCGGCATCTGCCGGTCCGCCCACTCGATCTTCAGTCGCCCCGCATCGGCAAGGCCGATGTCGGCGACGTCATGGTTCACTTCTGTTCGCGTGGCCACGAAAATCGCATTGCCTCTCGTATCGGTCGCATCAGTCCCCAGCCGCCGGCGCGCCGACGCGCGAGGCGCTCGATCAGCTGGCAGTGCGTACGGTAGCCGAGGCGCGCGTAGGCCGCCACGGCCGGCTCGTTGTCGGCGTGAACGTTGAGCGCGACGTCCGCCGCTCGATCCAGCAGCTCGGCGGTGACGGCGCTGGTCACCATCTTGGCGAAGTCGTGGCCGCGGAAGTCGACATGGGTCATCACGTTGCCGACGACGGCGATCTCCTCGCGCGAGTTGATGGCATGGGTGCCCGCCGCGCTCACCAGGCGACCGCGAACTCGGACACCGTAGTACACGCCGTCCTCCACCACCGACGCCGGAAAGCCGGCGCGGTACCCGAGCTGGTAGAGCCGATTCAGGTCGTCGACGTCGAGCGCGGTCAGGCGTTCGGCCGGGCCGGCGAACGGCGTGAAGGTCTCCCGGTCCACCGCCATGCGCAGCATGATCACCGGCGAGTCGAGCTCATACGAGGTCGCGGAGCGCCGCCTCGTGGAGCTCGGTGGCCTGCAGGTAGGTGTCGCGCGGCTTGATGACCGAATCCAGGATGGCGCGGCAGCCGTCCGGCGCGCCCATCAGGAAGAGTGGCTGCGGGACCAGGCCTTCGTGGTGCATCACCAGCGCCGTCGCGCTGCCGCTGTCGTCGTAGGCCATGGCCCATGCGACCCGTGAGCGGTTCGGGCCGTCCAGGTCGCCAAGCGCGTAGGCGGCGTAGATCCGATCGCGCCTCAGGAATGAGGCGATTTCGCTGCGATCGCTGACGGCGCGGGCGCGGAGCCGGGTGGAGGCAGCGACCGCCATGGGTGCGCGGACCGTCAGAACGTGAGCAACGCGTGGATCTCGAACTCGTCGAGGTGCTCGCGGCCCTTCAGCGCGCCGAGCTCGACCATGAACGAGAGTCCGGCGATCTCGCCGCCGAGCCGGCGAACGAGCTCGATGGTGCCCATCACCGTGCCACCGGTGGCGAGCAGGTCGTCGACGATGAGCACGCGCTGGCCGCGGCTGATGGCGTCGGAATGGATCTCGAGGGTTGCCGTCCCGTACTCGAGCTCGTACTCGACCTCGATCGTCTCGGCCGGCAGCTTGCCGAGCTTGCGGACCGGGACGAACCCGGCGCCCAGCTTGTAGGCGAGCGGGGCCGAGAAGATGAATCCACGGGACTCCATGCCGACCACCACGTCGACCTTGGTGTCACCCACCTGGTCGGCCATGCGGTCGATCACCTCCCGGAACGCATCGGCGTTCTTGAGGAGGGTGGTGATGTCATAGAACAGGATCCCCGGCTTGGGGAAGTCGGGAACCTCGCGGATGAGGCCGCGCAAGTCGTCGACGGAAGAGACTGTCACGGTGGTGTCGGCACTCCGAGCTGATTCGAATGGCGGATCAAGTGCCGGGTGAGTCTAGACCGATGCGCCCGGCCGGGGCAATGTGCTCAGGCCGAGCTCGCCAGCCGGCGGAGCACGGTCTGAAGCACCCCGCCATTGCGCATGTAGGTCAGGTCGATCTCACCGTCGAGCCGGGAAATGACTCGGAAGCGGATCTCACGGCCGTCGTCGCCGCGCGCCAGCACCGAAAGCTCCTGGCGCGGCCTGAGTCCGTCGCTGAGCCCGACGACGTCGAACGTCTCCCGCCCGCTCAGTCCCAGGCTCATGGCGCTCTCACCGGGCAGGTACTGCAGCGGCAGGACCCCCATGCCCACGAGGTTCGACCGATGGATCCGCTCGTACGACTCGGCGATCACGGCCCGCACGCCCTGCAGCATCGGGCCCTTGGCCGCCCAGTCCCGGGACGAGCCCGAACCGTATTCCTTGCCCGCCAGCACCACGAGCGGCGTCCCATCGTCGGCGTAGCGGGCGGACGCGTCGAAGATGCTCATCCGCTCGCCCGACGGGATGTGCTCGGTCACGTTGCCCTCGGCGTCGGGGGTGAGCAGGTTGCGCAGCCGGATATTGGCGAAGGTGCCGCGCACCATGACCTCGTGATGGCCCCGGCGCGACCCATACGAGTTGAACTCCCGCGGCTCGACGCCATGCGCCACCAACCACTCCGCCGCCGGTGAGCTGCGCGCGATCGACCCGGCCGGCGAGATGTGATCGGTCGTCACGCTGTCGCCGAGCACGGCGAGCGCCCGCGCGCCGGTGATGTCCGCCGGATCGGATGGCCCATCCGCGATCCGATCGAAGAAGGGCGGCCGGGCAACGTAGGTCGAGTCGGGGTCCCACGCGTAGCGATCGCCGGCCGGGACGGGCAGGTCGCGCCATCGATCGTCGCCGTCGAAGACCGATGCGTAGTTGCGCTTGAAGACGTCGGCGCTCACCGCCCGCAGCACGACGCTCGCCACCTCCTTGGGGCTCGGCCAGATGTCGGCGAGCATGACCGGCTTGCCGTCGGAGCCGATCCCGATCGGCTCGGTGGTGAGGTCGATGTCGATCCGGCCGGCCAGCGCGAAGGCGACCACCAGCGGCGGCGACGCCAGGTAGCTTGCCCGGGCAAGCGGATGGATTCGTCCCTCGAAGTTGCGGTTGCCCGACAGGACCGCGACGCCCGCGATGTCGTTGGCCTCGATGGCCTGCGCCACGGGTTCGGCGAGCGGTCCCGAGTTGCCGATGCAGGTCGTGCAGCCGTAGCCGACCAGGTGAAAGCGGAGCGACTCGAGCGGATCCATCAGCCCGGCCGCGTGGAGGTAGTCGGTCACGGCGCGTGATCCCGGCGCGAGGGAGGTCTTGACCCATGGCTGCGTCCGCAGTCCACGCTCCACCGCATTCCGCGCCAGCAGGCCGGCGGCAACCATCACGGTCGGGTTGCTGGTGTTCGTGCACGACGTGATGGCGGCGATGATCACGGACCCGGTGCGGATCCGGAACCGCTCGGCGTCGAGCCGGATCTCGACCGACTTGTAGTGGGCGCCGGTCGGCAGAGGCCGCGGAGCGTGGCGTGGCGCCTCCGGCTCGGCATGCTGCTCGGCGATCGGGTCGCGGGTGTACGACGGCGGGTCGGACGCCGGGAACGACTCGTCGCTGGCCTCGTCGACGGTCCCCTGCGGCCCGTGTGCGTCATGTCCGTCGTGCTCGTGCGTCGTGCCGTCGGCGTGCGTGTGGAGCCCGTCCGGGAAGGCGGCCTGGAAGTTCTCGCGCAGCTCGCTCAGGGCCACCCGGTCCTGCGGCCGCCTCGGTCCGGCCAGCGACGGGACCACGGTCGACAGGTCGAGGCTGAGCGACTCGCTGAAGATCGGTTCGGGAGAGTCGTCGGTGCGATACATCCCCTGCGCCCGGGCGTAGGCCTCGACGCGGGCAACCACCTCGTCCGGTCGACCGGTCATGCGCAGGTACCGCAGCGTCTCATCGTCCACCGGGAAGAGCGTTGCGGTCGCCCCGAACTCGGGGCTCATGTTGCTGATGGTGGCCCGGTCGGCGAGACCGAGGCGCGTCAGTCCCGGGCCGTAGAACTCGACGAACTTGCCGACCACGCCGTGCGCGCGCAGCTGCTCGGTGACGTAGAGCACGAGGTCGGTAGCGGTGGCGCCGGACGGCAGCTCACCGTCGAGACGGAAGCCGACCACGATCGGCATCGGTTGATAGCACGGCTGTCCCAAAAGGGCGGCCTCGGCCTCGATCCCGCCAACGCCCCAGCCGACGACGCCGAGTCCGTTGATCATGGTCGTGTGCGAGTCGGTTCCCACCAGCGTGTCCGGCATCAGCACCCCGTCGCGCTCGGCGACCACGTCGGCCAGGTATTCGAGGTTGACCTGGTGCACGATGCCGGTCCCGGGCGGCACGACCCTGAAGTCGGCGAAGGCCTGCTGCGCCCAGCGGAGCAGCGCATAGCGCTCGCCGTTGCGCTCGTACTCCCGGTCGACGTTGATCAGGAAGGCGGCGTCGCTGCCGAACTGGTCGACCTGGACGCTGTGATCGATCACCAGGTCCGCAGGGACGAGCGGGTTGATCTTCGACGGGTCTCCCCCCATCTCGGCGATGGCATCGCGCATGGCTGCCAGGTCGACGACGCAGGGCACGCCGGTGAAGTCCTGGAGGATCACGCGGGCCGGCATGAACGGCAGCTCAGCCTCCGCGGGCTGGGTCGGATCCCAGCTTGCCAGGGCGCGCACATCGTCGGCGCTCACCAGGTCCGGGCTGACGGCTGCGCCGCGCAGCATGTTCTCGAGCAGGACCTTCACCGTGTACGGCAGGTGCTCGAGATCCCGGGCACCGGCCGCGTCCAGGCGGTAGTAGTGGTAGGAGCGGTCGCCGACCTGCAGCGTGTCACGGGCGTTCGCGGGGTCGGGTTGATGGGACGTCACGGTCGCCTCCTTTCGTCGCCGCGCGCAAGTGCGCGGCCTCGGTCGAAGATCGGCGCCGGACGGGTGCGCCCGTCCCGGGTCGAGTGAGCTCCCAGTATACCTCCGACCCTCGCCGGCGAGTCGTAGCCGGCACCCGTGGTGAGACAATCCCGCGGTCGTGATCGGGCGTGGATGGTTCGTAATAGGCGTCGCGCTGCTCCTTCCCCTGCTCGGGCTCGCACTGCTCGTCGCCCGTCCCGAGCTGGACCTCGTGTGGGAGCACCATCCGAGCCACTTCTGGCTGGTGCTTGCCACCGCCGCGGTCGGGGTGGTCCTCGCCTACCTGACGAACGAGGCGGCCAGCCGCCATGCCGACGCGCGGATCTTTCTCGTCTCGCTCGCGTTCCTGCTGAGCGCCGGCTTCCTGGGCCTGCACGCGCTGGCAACGCCGGGCGCGCTCCTGCCCGAGCCGAACGCCGGGTTCGTGATCGCCACCCCGGCCGGCCTGATCCTGGCGGCGCTCCTCTCCGCCGCTTCCGTCAGCCCGCTCGCCGGACCGCACGCCAGGGCCGTGCTCCGCCACCCCGCCCTGCTCCGCTGGGGCGCGATCGGGCTGCTCGTCGCCTGGGGAGCCGCATCGCTCCTGCGGCTCGACCCGCTCGACGCTCAGGCGGCGGCGGAGGCGCTGTCCGGTCCGATCGTCATCACGGCCGCTGCCGGGGTGCTCCTGTACGGTTACGCCGCCTGGCGCTATCTCGGGATCGCGCGACGGCGCTCGAGCCCGCTGGCCATGGCGCTGGTTGGCGCCCTCGTGCTGCTCGCTGAGGCGATGACGGCGGTTGCGGCCGGCCGCAACTGGCACCTGAGCTGGTGGGAGTGGCACGTGCTCATGACGCTGGCGTTCGGGATCATCGCGCTCGCCGCACGAGCGGAGTACCGGCGCACCGGGTCACTCGTCGCCACCTTTCGCCCGATCTACCTTGAAGCAACGCTGGCCCACATCGACCACTGGCGCGGGCGGGCGATCACGGAGATCGCCGAGCTCGAGGCCCGAGGCGAGCCGATCGATCGGCTTATCGCGGATCTCCGGAGCGACGGCGCCTCGGTCGAAGAGATCGGCCTGCTGACCGCCGCCGGCCGCGAGATGCGCCGGGTCGACGAGCTCTTCCGACCGTACCTGCCGCAGCACGTGGCGGAGCGGCTGCTCACCATGCCGGAGGTCTCCGAGCTCGGTGGGGTGACCCGCACGGTCACGGTGCTGTTCGCCGACCTCACCGGCTTCACCACGTTCAGCGAGACCCGCGAACCGACCGATGTGATCGCCATGCTGAACACGTACTGGGCCGCCGTCGTACCGATCATCGACGCATCGGGCGGGTCGATCGAGCATTTCGCCGGAGATGGCGTGCTCGTCCTGTTCAACGCCTTCGTCGATCAGCCGGACCATCCACGACGTGCCACGGAATGCGCGCTGTCGGTGCTGCGCGTCACCGATGCCATCGCGGCCAGAGAGCGATGGCCGCGCTTCCGCATCGGCATCAACACGGGCCCGGTGGTGGCCGGCAATGTCGGTGCAGCCGGGCGACGAAGCTTCGCCACCATCGGCGATACGACGAACCTGGCCTCGCGCCTGATGAGCGTCGCCGAGCCGGGCCAGATCGTGATCGGGGCGGCAACACGGGCGGGGGTCGAGCCGCTGGCCGGTATGGCCCTCGAGCCGATGGGACCGATCCGGCTGAAGGGCAAACGCGAGCCGGTCCGGGCCTGGAGGCTGGGCGCTGTCCCCCATCAGGCCGGCGAGATATCGTGACGCTGCCGCCGTCACCGACCGAGAGACAACCGGGCGCACGGAGAGAGTCATGACCCCGACCCGGCCGACACGCCCCGAACGCCCCATCGGGGTGACCGTCATCGCCGTCCTGGCCGTGCTGGCAGCGATCGGCGCGGTGACGAACCTCTTCCTGTCGCTCGTCATGTTCGGCACGCTCGCGGCATTCGGCGGCTTCCTGATCGTGTTCGCCATCGACACGCTGGCGGTCTCGATCGCGTCGCTCGTCTTCGCCTACGGAGCGTGGACCCTGCGGCCATGGGCGTGGACGCTCGGCGTGGTGCTCGAGTCCGTGGTCGTCGTGTTCACCCTCTATTCGCTGACGAACGGCAGCCTGTCGTCGCTGGTGACGCTGGGGCTTGCCGCCATCACGCTGTGGTATCTCTTCCAGCCGTCGGTCAAGGCTGCCTTCGGACGCAGCTGAGCCGCGGCACCTAGACCGCGGCCGGCTCGAGCACGAGCGCCGCCAGCGCCCTGAGCGCCACCTCGATCGGGTCGCGCCCCGCCGCGACCGGGATGCGGACCTGGTTCGAACCCGTGTCGGGACGCAGGCCCGCGACCTGCAGCGCGATGCTGACCCCGCGCCGGTCGGCCAGCCGGGCCCACTTGAACGTCACCTGGCGCTCCTCGGCGCGTACCTCGGGCACGCCCGCCGCCTCGGCGGCCTGCCGCACACGGACGGCGGTGAAGAGCCCTTCGACCGGTTCCGGGATCGGTCCGTACCGATCGCGCAGGTCGACTCGCAGGGCGTCGGCGTCGGCCTCCGAACGGATGCGGGCAAAGCGTCGGTACGCCTCCAGCTTGGCTCCCGAATCGGCCACGTAATCGTCCGGCAGGAACGCCGATCCGGGCAGGTCGAGCCGCACCGGCGCCGGCTCGGGAGCCGGTTGACGGCCGCGCAGCACGTCGACGGCTTCGGCGAGCAGCCGTGTGTACATCTCGAAGCCGACGGCGGCCATGAACCCATGCTGCTCGGCGCCGAGGATGTTGCCGGCACCCCGGATCTCGAGGTCGGAGAGCGCGATCTGGTAGCCCGCGCCGAGGTCGGACGCGCTGAAGATGGCGTGGAGCCGCTTGCGTGCGATCGGCGTCAGCGGCATCCCCCGCCTGTGGAGCAGGTACGCATGCGCCCGACGGTCGGATCGGCCGACCCGTCCTCGCAGCTGGTAGAGCTGCGCGAGGCCGAAGGTGTCGGCGCGCACGACGATGATGGTGTTGGCGTTCGGGATGTCGAGGCCCGATTCGATGATGGTGGTGCACACCAGGACGTCGAACCGACCGTCGTTGAAGTCGAGCATCACCCGCTCGAGCATGCCCTCGGCCATCTGGCCGTGACCGATGGCCACCCGCGCCCCCGGCACCAGGCGCCGCACCCGTTCGGCGGCCGCCTCGATCGTCTCGACCCGGTTGTGGACGTAGAAGACCTGCCCGCCGCGGTCGAGCTCGCGGCCGATGGCGTCGCGCACCAGCCCGTCATCGTCCTCGGCGATGCGAGTCTGGATCGGCAGGCGTGCCTCCGGCGGCGTCTCGATCACGGACAGGTCGCGGATGCCGACCAGCGAGAGATGAAGCGTGCGCGGGATCGGCGTGGCGGAGAGCGTCAGGACGTCGACCTCGCGTCGCATCGACTTGATGCGCTCCTTGTGCGACACGCCGAACCGCTGCTCCTCGTCGACCACGAGGAGACCGAGGTCGGCGAAGCCGATGTCCTTCGACAGGATCCGGTGGGTGCCGATGAGGATGTCGACGCTCCCCTCGGCGACTGCGCCGACCGTCCGCTCCTGCTCCTTCTTCGCCACGAATCGGCTGAGCATGGCCACCCGCACCGGGAAGGCGGCCAGCCGGCGCTCGAACGTGTGGAGATGCTGCTGGGCGAGCACGGTGGTCGGTACGAGCACGGCGACCTGCTTGCCGTCCTGGACCGCCTTGAAGGCGGCGCGCAGGGCGACCTCGGTCTTCCCGTAGCCGACGTCGCCCACCACCAGCCGATCCATCGGCCGGCGACGGAGCATATCGGCCTTGACCTCCTCGATGCTGCGCTGCTGGTCGGGCGTCTCGGTGTACGGGAAGCTCTCCTCGAGCTCGCGCTGCCAGGTGGTATCGCCGCTGAACGCGAATCCCGGCGCCGACTCTCGAGCCGCGTAGATCTCGATCAGCTCTCGCGCCAATTCGCCCACCGCGCGGCGGACCCGCGTCTTGGTCCGCTCCCAGTCGGTGCCGCCCAGCCGGCTGAGGGGCGGCGCCGGGCCGCCGCTGTACCGCGTGATGCGACCGATCTGATCCGCGGGCAGGAAGATCTTGTCGGTGCCCGCGAAGTCGAGCTGGAGGTATTCCTTCACGTCCTCGCCGAACGTTCGCTGGGTCATCCCGACATAGCGCGCGATGCCGTGGTCGACGTGGACGACGTGGTCCCCCGGCTCGAGCTTGCCGATGAGGTCGCGAGTGACGACGCGCTTCCCGCTGGTGAGACGGCGCACGCGGGTCGCGCCGAACAGCTCGCGATCGGTGAGCAGCAGCAGCCCGCTCGGGGCGTGGCTCATCCCGGCCGACAGCGACCCGTGCACGAGGCCGATGGTTCCCGGTTGCGGCAGCTCGCGCAGCTCGGCGACCGATGCGGCAGGATGGCCGGCCTCCTCCAGCAGCTCGCCGACCCGGCTCGCCTGGTCGGTCGTGACCACCACCCGCCGGCCGCCCGACGAAAGCTCCAGCAGCCACCATCCGGCCCGCTCGGCCCGGCCCGGCAGCGGCGGGGCGGCGCCGTAGCCCGCGTCCTCACCCCCGCCCTCCTCGAGCCGCTCGGCGGCGCGTTCGGCCAGCCCCTGGAGCGTGGCGAACGCGTCGTATGGCGCGGGCCACGCCTCTGGGATCTCGCCCGCGGCCACCAGGCTGGCGTGGCGGTCGGCGGCCTGCGCGTCGAGATCGCGGGCCAGCGCGACCAGCTCGTCGAGGTCGGTCAGGACGACGTGGCTGCGCTCGGGCAGGTGGCCGGCGGCGGGACCGGCGGTCAGCAGGGCCGCCCAGGTCTCGGCCGCCTCTCCGAGGTCGCCCTGCTCGAGGCGAGCGACGTCCTCCCGGAGCTGGTCGGAGGGCAGGGACGGCGCGCGGTCGCCGATGCCGCCCCATCCGTCGACCGGCAGGAACTCCGACGCAGGGAGCAGCTCGACCGCGGTCAGCCGGCGGCGCGACGCCTGCGACATCGGGTCGAAGCTGCGGATCGACTCGATCTCGTCGCCGAACAGCTCGAGCCGGATCGGGTCCGCGGCGCCCGGTGGCCAGGCGTCGATCAGGCCGCCGCGGTGCGCAAACTCCGCGATGCCGGTGACCTCGACGACCGGCTCGTATCCGCCGGTCATGAGCGCGGCGAGGAGGTCGTGCTGCGCGATCCGCTCCCCGACCCGCAGCCCGGTGCGGCCGCGCCTGAGCTGGTCCGCGCTCAGCGTGCGCTGGACGAGGCCCAGCAGCGAGGCGACGACCACCAGCCCGTGCTCGGAGCCGAGGGCGGCAAGGACGTGCAGCCGCTCGGTCGACTCGTCGTGCTCGGCCAGCGCGCGCTCGAGGGGCAGGGCGGCTCGCTCGGGAAGGATGCGGAGCCGGCCCCCGCCCACCCAGGCGGCTAGGTCGTCCGCGAGCCGGTGCGCCTCCTCGTCGGTGCGCGTGACCACCACCAGCGGCGTCGACGGCGGCAGCACGGCGCGCCGAGCGGCGACGTGTGCTGCCCGAGCGGCTGCGGGCACGCGAAGGACGCCCGATTGCGGCAGATGGGGCCGAAGGGCGTCGACGAGCGCGGCGACGCGGCGATCACCGCCGCGTGAGGACGACATGGACGCCTAATGGTACGGGAGTGTCAGGAGCGATGTGCCAGAGCCGGTCCATCGGGATACGGCAGACCGAGCCAGCGCGCCGCCCAGGGCAGTGCCGTCGTCGCCTGTTCGAGCTGGATCTGTCGCACTCGGGGCGCGTCCGGGATCGTCGGGAGGCCGGCGCGCGCGCAGAAGTACCCCGCAATTGCTGGAGCGAAGACGCCGGCCTCGCTGCGAACTTCCTCGGGCGCCGGCCCGCCCTCGACGGCGAGGCTTGGAAGCCAGGCGGCAACGTCAAAAAGCGGGTTCCCGCGTCTGATCCAATTCCAGTCGACGAGCAGTGTGCGGTCGGCTGTGAAGCAGATGTTGTCGCTTCGTACGTCGAAATGGAGCAGGGCATCGCCCGCCAGCTCGCGTGGGTGTTCCGTTTCGACGAGCGCCGGCAGGGACGCACGCAGCCACTCCGGGCTCGCCAGCCCAAGCCCGAGGAACGGCGCCGGATCCGCCGCGACTTCAGACCAGCCCGAGAAGATTTCTGCCTGGGCGACGAGCTCCGCGGCCCAGCCGGGACATGGCGTGGCGGCGACCATGTCGAGTGCGGCCAGGACCCGCTCCACCAGCTGACCATCCCATGGCGGCGGCCAATTTCCATCACTGAGGTCTTCCAGCAGAAGCGCGGGGGCAGGGCCATCGCTCCATCCGAGCACGCGCGGCATGAATCCACCATCGACGTCGGCGTACGCCCGTCGCTCCAGCCGCAGCCACTCGGCCGTGTGGTCAATCGTCCCGACTTTTGCAAAGGCGCGGTCTCCGTCGTCGAAGTCGACCAGCCAGCGCTCTGCCGGTGTGTATCCGCCTCCTGTGGAACGGGTCCAGCCTGAGGGCACGCGGCCGGCGGCACGGGTCACCGCCTCGACGACCCCCGACGACGGCTCCTCGCTCATGGTTCGTGGGCCTCGACCCCGTTGAAGGCGTTCATCGCCTCGTCGATCCCGTCGCGCAGCCACCGCTCGGCCGCGTCGGCTCCCTGCGCCACCATCTCGTCAGCCAGCTCGCGCTCATCCGGCTTGAAGGTCGCCAGCACGTGGTCGACCGCCTCGCCCTCGCGGCCCACCCCGACGCGCAACCGGTTGAACTCGTTCGTGCCGAAGGCGCTGATGATGTCGCGCAGGCCGTTGTGGCCACCGGCCGAGCCGGATCGGCGCAGCCGGATGCGGCCGAGCGGCAGGTCGATGTCGTCGGCGACCACCAGCAGGTCGGCGGAGACGTCGACGTCGGTCTGCCGCAGCGCGGCCCTGATCGGGCCGCCCGACCGATTCATGTATCGCAGCGGCTTGACGAGCAGCACCTTCCCGATCGGCTCAGGCCCGACGACCTCGAGCAGGGCGGCCCCGTCTTTGACACGGCCCTCACCCGTCAGTCCCCAGCGGTCGGCAAGAAGGTCGACCACCCGGAAGCCGACGTTGTGCCGCGTGAGCCGATAGCGCTCGCCCGGGTTGCCCAGGCCGGAGATCACCTTCATCGCGCGGCGATGGTAGTCGGCCTCGAGTCAGGCGCGGTCGTACGCCTCGCGCAGCGGGCGATCGGCTCGGCGTCGCTATGCTCGCCGGGTGCGCACCGAGATCGTCGTCATCGGCGGGGGGATCATCGGCTGCGCCGCGGCAGCCATCCTCGCCGATCGCGGAGCACGGGTCACCCTCGTCGAGCGCTCCGGAATCGGCGCCGGCGCCTCGGGCCGCAACCTGGGCGCCATTCAGCACCCCTTCGACCCCGCGCTGGCGCCGCTCTACCGCGAGAGCCTGACGCGCTACCGGGCACTCGCGGCCGAAACGGGCACGTTCGCCATCGGCGACGAGCCGGCCGGGTTGCTTCTTCTCAACCGCGACCCAGGGGCCGCCGCGGCACAGGCGCGGCGCCAGGAGGAGGCCGTTCCCGAGCTTCTGCCGCGGCTCATCTCACCCGACGAGCTCGTCCGCCTCGAGCCTTCGCTGCTTCACGGACCGGCGGCCGTTCGGCTGTCGACCGGCTACCCGATCCCGCCAGCGTCGGCGACCGAGGCGTGGGCGTGGCTGGCGGAGGAGCGCGGTGCGCGATTGCTGCTCGGTTCGGCGGCACGTCCGATGATCGAGGGGGGCGTCGCGACGGGCGTGCGCCTGGCGGACGACGGGCGGCTGGGAGCCGATGCGGTGCTCGTGGCCGCCGGCCCGTGGACGCCCCGGCTGGTCGATCCCGGCGGCGCCTGGGTTCCGATCCATCCGACCTGGGGCGTGACGCTCCAGCTGCGGCTCGACGGATCGGCGCCACGACACATCGTGGAAGAGGACGAGGTCGACACCATCAACCGTGCGGCAGCGGCCACCGCGCGTGCCGCGGAGGATGACGTCGGTGGTGAGCCGCCGTCGCTCTTCAGCCTCGCCAGCGCCGGCGGCGTGAGCACGCTGGGCTCCACCTTCCTGCCGGCCGAGCCCGACCCGACCGCGATCGCGCCACTGCTGCTTCGTCGCGCCCTCGAGTTTCTGCCGGCCATCGAGGACGCGGAGGTGATCGAGCGACGCATGTGCGCTCGCCCGCAGTCGGTCGACGGGCGGCCGTTCATCGGACCGATCAACGCGGTCGATGGCCTCTTCGTCTGCGCCGGGCACGGCCCGTGGGGGATCAGCACCGGCCCCGCGTCGGCCGCAATCGCCGCGCGCGCGATCCTGGATGGCACGTCACCGCCAGTCGAGCTGGACGCCAACCGACCGATCTGACCCGCAACCCGTGGGTGTGAGCGACGAGGGGTTTGTGCAGTGTGCACATGCTCGCAACCAATCGGCAACCGGAATCGCACTGGTTGTGCACCGTGATGCGGCCATAGGCTTCTTGCACAAACGTCACTTCATCTGACGCAGGAGCTCTCGATGCCAACGATCGACACCGGAGATACGGCCTGGGTGCTGACCAGCAGCGCGCTGGTCATGCTCATGACCCCGGGCCTCGCCCTCTTCTACGGAGGGCTCGTTCGCCGAAAGAACGTGCTGAGCACGATCATGCACAGCTTCTTCATCCTCGGCCTGGTCAGCGTGACCTGGGTCCTGTGGGGCTACACGCTCGCCTTCGGCCCCGACACCGGGCTCGGCCTGATCGGCGGCCTCGACTGGCTGGCGCTCGAGGGTGTCACAGGCGAGCCGTCCGACGTCTACGCGACGACCATCCCCCACCTGGCCTTCATGGCCTTCCAGATGATGTTCGCCATCATCACGCCGGCCCTCATCAGCGGCGCGTTCGCGGAGCGCAAGCGCTTCAAGGCCTTCGTCCTGTTCGCGGTCGCCTGGTCGACCTTCGTGTACGCGCCGATCGCCCACTGGGTCTGGTCGCCCGATGGCTGGCTGTTCGACCTCGGCGTGCTCGACTTCGCCGGCGGAACCGTCGTCCATCTCTCGAGCGGCATCGCGGCCCTGGTGGCCGCCCTCTTCATCGGCCGTCGCACCGGGCTGATCGAGCCGGCCACCGAGCCGCACGACGTGCCGATGACGGTCCTCGGCGCCGGCCTCCTCTGGTTCGGCTGGTTCGGCTTCAATGCCGGCAGCGCCGTGGGCGCCAATGGCCTGGCGGCCAACGCCTTCGTCACCACCAATACGGCGGCTGCCATGGCCGCCATCACATGGGTCACCATCAGCTGGCTGCACAAGGGGACGCCCTCGGTGCTCGGCGCTGCGATCGGTGCCGTTGCCGGCCTCGTCGCCATCACCCCGGCGGCCGGCTATGTGACGCCTGCCGCGTCGATCCTCATCGGCCTCGGCGTCGGCGTGGTGTGCTACGGCGCGGCCCAGCTGCGCCTCCGCTCACGGGTCGACGACGCGCTCGACGTGTTCGCCGTCCACGGTGTCGGCGGCGCGTTCGGCGCGCTGGCCACCGGCATCTTTGCCACCACCGTCGTCAATGCCGCCGGCTTCGACGGCCTGCTCAGGGGAAACCCTGGCCAGCTGCTCACCCAGGCGGTCGCGGTCGTCGTCGTCGGCCTGTACTCGGCCGTCGTCACCGGCGCAATCCTCTTCCTCGTGAACCTCGTCACGCCGATCCGCGTGGCCGGCTCAGTCGAGGAGACCGGACTCGATCTCGCCCAGCACGGCGAAGTCGCCTACCAGCCCTAGTCGGACCGACAAAGGAGAATCAACGATGGTCATCGCCGCCCTGGTCGCCTTCGCCATTCTGCTCATCGCCTGGATCCTCGCGCCGAGCGAGCAGACCACCGAGCCAGCCACCATGCCGGCCGCCGAGGCGGTCCCGCTCACCGCCTGAAATCGAAGCACTCGGAACCCGGCTCCGATCTGGAGCCGGGTTCTTTGACGCCCGGTCCCGGCTCAGCTGCCGTTCGCCACCGCGTGGCCGGCTCGATCGAACAGTGAGCCCGGCTTCCAGGCAATCTCCCGATGGCGCCGATGGAGCACCCCGAGGACGTCATGCTCGAGCCGGCGCATGCGCTCCTCCTCGTCGATGTCGGCGTGGTCGTGCCCGAGCAGGTGGAGCGTCCCATGGATGGCCAGCAGGCACAGCTCCTCGACCACGCCCCAGTCGCCCTCGGCCGCCTGGCGCAGGGCCTGGTCGATGTCGATGACCACGTCCCCGAGCAGGATCGGTCCCGGCGGGGAGACCCCGTCGTCGTCGTTGAGGTGCGACTCCCGCCCGTTCAGCGTCCATTCGTGGAGCGGGAACGAGAGGACGTCGGTCGGGCCGCGCTCGCCCATGTGATCGAAGTTGAGGCGCTCCATCTCGCCGTCGCCCGAGAGGGTCAGCTCGACCTCGGCATCCTTGGCGCCGAAGGAGACGCGGACCGTCTCGCAGATCGCTGACTGGAGCAGGGCCAGGGCGGCATCGGCGCCCAGTGGCTCGACCGCGTTGGCGAGGCGGTCGGGTCCGATGCGGTCGTGGATGGTGACCGAACAGCCCATGTCGGACCATCGTAGCCCTCCGGGGTCCCGCGGCTCAAGGCCGAATCGGGGTCAGGCCTGCTCCCTGCGCTGATCCATCGGCACCACGTTGTCCGGGTACTTGATGCGCGAGTGGTACATCCCGAGCAGCTGCCCGACGAACGCGTCCTTGATCTGGGCGATGTTCTTCAGCGTCAGCTCCGCGTCGTCGAGCTGACCGTCCTCGACGCGGGCGTCGACGATGCGGTCGACCATGGCGCGGATGCTCTCCTCGTCCTTCTCGTCGAGCGAGCGCACGCTGGCCTCGACGCCATCGGCGAGCATGATGATCGCAGCCTCGCGCGTCTGGGGCTTCGGGCCCGGGTACCGATAGGTGCGCTCGTCGACAAGGTCGTCGCGACCACCGACCTCGCGCAGCGCCTTCTGGTGGAAGTAGGTCATGACGCTCGTCCCGTGATGCTGCGGGATGTACCCGATGACCTGGACCGGCAGGCCATGCTCGTAGCCAAGGTCGATCCCGTCGCGGATGTGGCCGGCGATGATCCGCGCGCTGGTCTCGGCATTCAGGTCGTCGTGGATGTTGTGCGCACCTGCCTGGTTTTCGATGAAGGCAAGCGGATTCTTCATCTTGCCGATGTCGTGGTAGTAGGCCGCGACACGCGCCATCAGCGGATCGGCGCCGATCGTCTCGGCCGCCCTCTCTGCCAGGTTGCCGACCATGACGCTGTGGTGGTAGGTGCCCGGCGTCTCGAGCAGGAGGCGTCGCAGGAGACGGTTCGATGGATTCGCGAGCTCGAGGAGCTGGAACACGGTCATGATCCCGAACACGTTACCGAGCATGGCGAACGAGCCAACCGCCAGCAGCACTGACAGGCCGGCATTCACCGCGCCGGCGATCCCGAGCTGCAGCACCGACACTGCGTCGCGCTGCTCGAGCATGCTGAAGGCGACCACGACGGCAACGTTCGCCGCCGCGATCAGAAGGCCCGTGCGGACGAAGGCGTTGAGCCGCTCGGCCCTGACGATGGTCAGGAGCGCCGTGCTGCCGCCAGCGAGGACGTAGACAGAGAGGTCGAGCGCGTCGCGGTTCACGATGCCCGCGAGAACCGCGAGGGCGACCGCCATCGCCGCGCCGGCGCCACCCTCGAGCAGGATGCCGATCAGGAGCACGGTGGCGGTCGTGGGCACCACGTACGCCCAGAGTGCCCGGTCGGCCGCAATCCGGATCGCCACCGCGCTGACCAGCAGGGCCAGGAAGAAGAGGAGGACGGATCGGTTCCGGTGCCAGACGGCGGGCTGGAAGCGCCACAGGAAGCCGACCAGGAGCGTGGCGATCAGCGCCGACAGGAGCAGGTTTCCGATGACTGTGCCGGCCTGCACCGGCGACGAGGTGAGGCCGAGCTCCTCCAGCGTCTCGAAGGTCTGCTCCGAGATTCGCTGGCCTTCGCTGACCACGATCTCGCCGTTGCGAACCCTGACCTGGATCGGGTCGACGGCGTCGCGGGCGTCCTGGCGCGCCTGCTCGGTCAGCTCTGGGCTGATCGCCAGGTTGAACTCGACCTGCCGCGCGGCCAGGTCGCCGGCGATCTCGCGCTCCGCTGGGGCCAGCTCGCTCGTGACGAGGTTGCGCACCGCCTGGCGGGTCTCGACCAGCTCGTCCTCCCGGACGTCGTCGGCGAGCACCGTCTCGAGCGCCGAGCGGCCGGCCGCTGCCAGCCCGTCCCACGCCGCCACCGGAAGTGCGGCAATCGCCGGTCGCTGCGCGGCGGAGACCTCGGGCACCTCCGCGGCGAGGCGGCCGCTCACCGCCTCGGAGGTGAGGCCCTCGGCGTCACGTGCTGCAAGGATGCGGTCGACGCGGCGAACGACGACGTCATAGGCCCGGAGCTGGTCCTCGCGGTTGTCGACCGGCGGCTCGATCTGCTCGTGGAGGGGCTCGATAGCCGCCGCCTGCGCCTCCTGCGCCGCTTCCGTCTGGCTGGCAGACACGAAGGTGGCGTCGCGGGGCGCACGCAGATCGCGGGCCGCAATGTCGCCGACGCTCAGCGACTGCTGCCCAAGGGTGATATTCGCGGACAGCACCAGGAAGAGGCCGAGCGCGACGATCCCACCGACGATGACGGCTCGCAGCAGTGGGCCCCGGCCCGGGCGATCGTCCAGCTCGGCGAGCGTACGCGGGATGAACATTTACTCGCCCGCCAGCAGGCTGCGCACGATATCGCTCACCACACGCCCATCGGCGCGGCCCTTCGTCTGGGGCGAGAGGCGGCCCATCACCCGCCCGAGATCGGCCGGTGACGAAGCGCCGGTCTCCGCGATCGCGGCGCGGGCAAGGGACTCGACCTCGTCGGTGGTGAGCTGCTGTGGGAGGAACTCGGTGAGAATGGCGGCCTCGGCCTCCTCCGCCGCCGCGCGATCCTCGCGGCCCGCGTCGCGATACATGGCGATGCTCTCGCGGCGCTGCTTGACCTGCGTGCCGAGCACGTCCACGACCTCCTCGTCGGTCAGGTCGCGGCCGCGCGCGATCTTCAGGTTGTGGGCGGCCGCCATCGCCATCCGGAGTGTCTGGGTGCGCTGCTCGTCGCGGGCGCGCATCGCGTCACGCATGGCGGACTCGATCCGTGCTGACAGGGTCATGGCGACATCGGCTTCCGGCGTCATTTGGTCTCGGGGTCCCTCCGTTGCGCCGGAAATCGCTTGGGTTGAGGCGGGCGTCTGGCTAGGCGCGCGAGGTTGCCTTGCGCTTCTTGGCTTCCTTGCGCTTTCGCTTCACGCTGGGCTTCTCATAGTGCTCGCGGCGTCGTGCCTCAGCCAGGATTCCCGACTGCTGGATCTTCTTGTTGAATCGACGCAGCGCGCTCTCGAACGTCTCGTTCTCGCCCACGCGGACTTCTGCCAAACGTCTCGCCTCCTTCCCGCTCATATGTTCGTGCCGGCTTCATCGCCCTGGCACGCAAGCCGACGAAGGGTACCAGCGAGGCCGATGAGGGTCAATCGGCCTCGGCTCAGCCGGGAGGCCACCCCATGGGGCGGCCACCGAGCAGGTGGAAGTGGAGGTGGAAGACCGTCTGGCCCGATTCCGGACCGACGTTCGTGACCACCCGGTACCCGTTCTCGAGCCCCGCGGCGTCCGCCACCTGGCGAACGACCGTGAACAGCTTCGCCAGCAGATCGCCGTCGGACGCGGTCAGCGCCTGCGCGTCGGGGATATGCCGGCGCGGGATCACCAGCACATGGGTGGGTGCGCGCGGTGCGATGTCGCGGAAGGCGATCACTTCGTCGTCCTCGTGGACGCGGTCGGACGGGATCTCGCCCGCCACGATCCGGCAGAAGAGGCAGTCGGGGTCGCGGTCGGTCATGGGGGGAGCCTAGGCGAAGTCGCCCGTGCCGGACAAGATCACGGCCGCCGCCGCCACGGCGACCGTCTGCGAGCGCAGGATCCGCGGGCCGAGGCCGGCCAGCTCCACGCCGGCCGATCGCGCGGCGGCCAGCTCGGGCGGGCTGAAGCCGCCTTCCGGGCCGATGATGACGCTCTGCGGCGCCCCGAGTCGCGAGAGCCCGAGGCCGTCGTTCCGCTCATAGAGCAGGACTGATCCCGTGGCGAAGGCTTCGGCGAGCCGCACCGGCCCGGCGATCGGCGGGACGATGCCGCGCTCCGACTGCTCGGCCGCCTCGCGCGCGATCGCTCGCAGCCGCTCCAGCTTGCGCGGCGAGATCTCACGGGCGATGCAGCGATCAGCGACCACCAGCTGGAAGGTGGCGACACCGACCTCGGTCGCGTGCTGCACGACCTCCTCGAGGCCGTCGCCCTTGAGCAGCGACTGGACGATCGTCAGCCGGTGCCGCGGCTCGCTCGAGACCGTCGATCGCTCCTCCACGACGCACTCGGCCCCGTCGAGACGGCATAGCGCCTGTGTCCCGTCGCCAGGCAACAGCACCAGCCGATCGCCGTCGGCGAGCCGCAGGACACCCTGGACCTGCCGCTGGATCGAGGCCGGAAGCGGAAACCGATCGGGGCCGAGCGCATCCGGCGCGACGAAGAACCGGTGCAGCGTCATCGGGGCCATCCCAGCCGCAGCGACACCCACTCGCCGTCGGTCCGGCGCTCGGTGACGGCAAGGCCGGCGGCACGCAGGGCGGCCTCGACCTCGGGCGCTCGCGGCTCGATGATCCCGCTCGCCAGCAGCTCGCCATCGGGGTCGAGGTGAGCGGCAAGGGGTGCCGCCAGCTCGACGAGGACGACGGCGACCAGGTTGGCGAGCACCAGCGGATAGCGCTCGGCGGGCACTGCCGGCAGCGTGCCCTGCTGGGCCTCGAATCGGCCGGCGAGGCCGTTGGCTTCCGCGTTGCTGCGCGACGCCTCGACTGCCAGCGGATCGGTGTCGATCCCCACGGCGTGCGCGGCCCCGAGGCGCAGTGCGGCCAGCGCCAGGATGCCGGAGCCGCATCCGACGTCGAGGACCCGATCGGGCATCGGCTCGATCCGCTGCAGCAGCTCGAGGCACGCGCGAGTGGTCGGGTGCAGGCCCGTGCCGAACGCCATGCCCGGATCGAGCGTGATGGCCACCTCGCCGGCACCGATCTCCTCGTCGGCCCAGGAAGGAACGATGACCACCCGACCGATGCGCTGCGCGACGTAGTTCCGCTTCCATGCATCGATCCACTCGGTGTCGTCGACCGCTCGCACGCGCAGCGGGCCGACGGGTCGCAGGCCGAACGCCTGCAGGTGCCAGAGCGCGCGCTCGGTGGCCTCCACCCGGTCGGCGGCGTCGGGCGCATCGGCCAGGTGCGCGGTGATGACGTACGGAGCGGCCGGATCCTCGCGTGCCGCCAGCTCATCGTCGGGATCGCGGATCAGCCGTGTCGGCTGGACCGCCGTTCCCGCACCGATGCGCCCGAGGATCTCGCTGACCGCCTCGACAGCCTCGACATCGACCTCGACGCTCAGCTCAAGCCAGCGCATCGGCTCGGCGATCAGGTGAAGAGCTCGCGCAGGCGATCCAGGACCGATCCGCCGCCCTTCGGCACGACGGCCGGGCCGCTCTCCTCGCCGAGCTCGCGCAGGAGCTCGCGCTCGCGCTTCGACAGCTTGGTGGGCACGACTACGTTCACGATCACGTGCAGGTCGCCGCGACCCGCGCCGCGCAGGCGCGGGACCCCCTTGCCTCGCAGGCGGATCTCCTGCCCAGACTGCGCGCCGGCCGGAACCTCGACCTCCTCGTCTCCCTCGACGGTTGGGATCGAGAGCGTCGCGCCGAGCGCTGCCTGCGGGAACGTGATCGGGCAGCTCGTGGAAGAGCTCCGTTCCACGGCGGACGAGCTGCGGATGCGGTCGCACCTTGACGGCCACGTAGAGGTCGCCGTTCGGTCCGCCCCTCGGGCCGGCCTCGCCCTGTCCCTCGAGCGCGATCCGCTGGCCGTCGTCGATGCCGGCCGGGATGCTGACGACCACCGTCCGCTCCTCGCGGTTCCGGCCCTCACCGCCGCATACCGTGCACGGCGTGGCGATGATCCGACCCTCGCCCCGGCATCGCGAGCAGGCGACGATGTTCACCATCTGGCCGAGGATCGTCTGAGCGACCCGTCGCTTCTCTCCGCTGCCGTTGCACTCGGGACAGGTCTCGGGCTCGGTTCCGGGCTCACCGCCCGCGCCGTCGCAGTGGGCGCAGGTCACCAGCGTCGAGAAGCTGAACTCCCTGGTGACGCCGAAGACGGCCTCCGCGAAGTCGATGGTCAGGTCGTAGCGAAGGTCGGCGCCGGCCACCACCCGCGCTCGGCGTCGCGCGCCGGCCGGGGCGCCGCCGAAGAACGCGTCGAAGATGTCGCCGAACGGTCCGAAGCCGCCGCCGAAGCCCTCGAAGCCGCACCGCCGCACCGTCCACGCCGGCATGCCCGAACATGTCGTAGGCGGAGCGCCGCTGCCGATCGGACAGGACCCGATACGCCTCGTTGAGCTCCTTGAAACGCGCCTCGGCGCCGGCATCGCTGTCCACGTCGGGATGGTGCTGCTGGGCGAGGCGCCGGAACGCACGCTTGATATCGGCGTCGTCGGCGTCGCGCGCCAACGCCCAGGATCTCGTAGTAGTCGCGTTTCACGGCCATGGCGGGCAGGATCATACCAATTGGCACTCAGCGTGTCGGAGTGCCAAGTCTGTGGACGGGCGGAGCGGGCTCTCAATTCCTGCCAGTAACCGTCAGGAACCACCGCTACGATCGGTCGAATGACCGATCTGCAGATCTCCGCCGCCCACGCGCGGCGCTTCCTCGTCAGGCGCCACCTGCTGGCCCCGCCGCGCTCGCTGCCGGCGGAGCCGGCATCGGTCCTGGCCGCCGTCGAGCGCCTCGGGAGCCTGCAGTTCGACCCGCTCGAGGTGCCCGGTGCGCGCAACCACGACCTCGTGCTCCACGCCCGCGTCGCCGGATACCAACGGCGAGTGGTGCGAGGACTGGCTGTACGGACCGGATCGGCGCCTCATCGAGCTCTACAACAAGAGCCTGAACATGGTGCCGATGCACGAGCTGCCCCATTACCGCGTCACCTGGCATCGGAACCTGGCCACGCACGACGACGGCATCCTCAAGGATCAGGCGAACGTCGCCAAGGCAATCCTCAAGCGCCTGAGGACCGATGGACCGCTGTCGACCGCCGCCTTCAGCGAGCACGGCCACGCCGTCGACTGGTGGTGGGCACCGACACGAGCCAGCCGTGCCGTCATGGAGGCGCTCTTCGTGACGGGCCGAATCGGTATCGCCCGGCGCGATGGCAATCGGCGCTACTACGACCTCCTCGAGCGCCTCGTCCCCGCCGAGCTGCTGAAGCTCAAGGAGTCCGAGGAGGACGGCATGACGCGGCGCCTGCTCAGCCGATTCCGCGCCACCGGCATGACGACGCCAGTCGGCACCCAGGCCGAGGTGATGTACAGCGCCGGCTCGACCGCCGAGCGGGTCGCCCGCACGGAGCGGCTGGTGGCCGATGGCGAGCTGCTGCCGGTCGAGGTCGAGGGCCTCAGGAGCCCGCAATACATCATCGCTGGCGAGGAGCCGATCCTCGAGGCAACCGCCGAGCGAGGGCTCGCTGCCGACGCCGGGGGTCAGCTTCCTCGCACCGCTCGATCCGCTCGTCTGGGATCGGCGCATGCTCCGGACGCTGTGGGACTTCGACTACCTGTGGGAGGTCTACGTGCCGGAGGCGAAGCGAAAGTGGGGCTACTACGTCCTCCCGATCCTGTTCGGCGATCGCTTCGTCGGCCGTATCGAGCCGCGGCTCGATCGCAAGACGAAGACCCTGAACATCCTCGGCATCTGGTTCCAGGGGGGCTTCTTGCCGATGGAGGCGCAGGGCTTCGTCCCTGCCCTCAACGAAGCTGTCGAGGCGTATCGGTCGTTCGTCGGCGCGACGAAGGTCACCTGGCCGCGCACGCGTGTCGGCCGCGACATCGCAGGCGCGTTGCGCCGACTCTCGGCTGCCTGAGGCCCGCGCCGGGGATCAGTCGGCGAAGTCGACGATGAGCGGTGCGTGGTCCGATGGGATGCCCGGGTAGGTCGATGGCTTGCGGGCGTCGCGGTCGCGCTCCGCGGCGATGGCGCGTGCGGCCAGCGCCGGCGACAGGTAGACGTGGTCGATCCGCATCCCGAAGTTCTTGTGGAAGTGGCCGGCACGGTAGTCCCACCAGCTGAAGAAGCCGGGCTCGGGATGGAACTGGCGCACGATGTCGACCATCCCCCACTCGCGCAATTTCGCCACCGCGGCCCGCTCCCGCGGCGAGACATGGGTGGCGCCGTGGACGGCATTCACGTCCCACACGTCGATATCCTCGGGCGCCACGTTGTAGTCGCCGCAGATCGCCAGCTCGGTGTCCGGGTCGGTGTCGTTCAGCCACACCGATAGCCTCGCCAGCCACTCGAGCTTCTCGAGGTAGAACTCGGAATCGACGACGCGGCCGTTGGGGACGTAGATGGTCGCCACCCGCATCGGACCGCAGGTGGCAGCCAGGAAGCGGCCGCCGTCATCGGTCCAGCCGTCGGGGGTCGGGATGCCGGCGACGACGTCGCTGATCCCGATGCGCGACGCGATGGCGACGCCGTTCCAGCGGCCCGGCCCGTGATGGACGAGCTCGTAGCCGAGCGCCGTGAAGTCCATCAGCGGCGCCTGCTCGTCGGAGAGCTTCGTCTCCTGCATGCACAGCACGTCGGGCTGGTTGCGCTCGGTCCAGGCCAGGACGCGATCGAGCCGCGCCTTGAGCGAGTTGACGTTCCAGGTGGCGAGTCGCATCGGTGAGTCTAGCCGAGTCGACATTGCGCGCGCGACCGTGGACGGCCGCATCACGCGCTCCGCTATACTCGGCGCGATAGCACTGAGATGGACACCGCATCCCGGATAGAGCGACCGCATCGATGCATCACGCGGATTCCCGCGACTTCGTAATCGCGCGGCAACAACATCGACCTCGCCACTCGGCTACTCGTGATCGGCAATGCGTACGCGGCCGTCCTCAGCTCATCATCGTCGGCGGACATCCGTGACGCCGCTCCTCGGCCTCATCGGCGTACCCGACTGTCGCGACGCCTGCCGTGACCAGGTTGGCAGCGCGGAGGTGCGCGTACGGCGCGTTCCTCAATGCGCTGATCAGCTACGTCTGCCACGAATGCGCGCCGGCGCATCGACCCGTCGGGTACGCCGAAGAGCTGCCCGATGTGCACGGCGGGAACATGCCGAGCGGATCCAAGCGAGGGGCGGGACCAAGTGCGAACGGTCCAGATTCACATGGGGTGAGCGGGAAGCTGCCGAGTGGAGAGCCCGTGAACGCACTCACGCTCGGTGATGCTCACCGGCGTGATTCGACCGGTTCGCGGACGCATGACGTCTAACGCTCACCTGGTGTGAATTCGACCGGTTCGCGGGCTCGGGGGGCCGGCACCATGAAGAAGAGGCCGGCCACAGCCGCCCGGCCTCTCGCATTGCAGGACGCCCGAGGGCTGGAGGTGCTACACCTCCTTGTACTCGCCCTCGACGGTCTCGCCCTCTTCCTCAGCCGCGGCCTCACCCGTGGGCGGCGGCGCCCCCGGCGCCATCGGTCCCGTTGCCGTCTCCTGAGGTGTCGGTGGCCTCGTATGCCTTGGTGCCGATTCGCTGCAGCACTTCGGCCAGCTGGGACTTGGTCGAGTCGACCACGCCATTGTCCTCGCCCTTGAGCGCCTCCCGGACCGATTCGATCCGGGCGTTGACCTCCGCCTTCTCCTCGTCCGACAGCTTGTCGTCGAGGTCCTTCAGCAGCCGCTCGGCCTGGTAGACGAGCGCGTCGGCCTCGTTGCGCGACTCGATCGCCGCGCGGCGGGCGCGATCCTCCTCGGCGTGCTCGGCCGCCTCGCGGACCATCTTGTCGACGTCCTCCTTGGCGAGCATCGAGGAGGCGGTGATCGCCACCTTCTGCTCCTTGTTCGTGGCCTTGTCCTTGGCGGTCACGTTGAGGATGCCGTTGGCGTCGATGTCGAAGGTGACCTCGATCTGGGGCACGCCACGCGGGGCCGGTGGAATGCCATCCAGCCGGAAGGTCGCCAGCTTCTTGTTGTCGGCCGCCAGCTCGCGCTCGCCCTGGAGCACCACGATGTCGACCGATGGCTGGTTGTCCGACGCGGTCGAGAAGATCTGGGTGTGCGAGGTCGGGATCGTCGTGTTGCGGTTGATCATCTTGGTCGCCACGCCGCCCATCGTCTCGATCCCGAGGCTGAGCGGGGTGACGTCGAGGAGCAGGACGTCCTTGACCTCGCCGGCCAGCACGCCCGCCTGGATCGCCGCGCCGACCGCGACGACCTCGTCGGGGTTGACGCCCTTGTGCGGCTCCTTGCCGCCGAACATCTTCTTGACCGCCTCGACCACCGCCGGCATGCGGGTCATGCCGCCGACGAGGATCACCTCGTCGATGTCGCCGGGCTTCATGCCCGCATCGGCCAGTGCCTTCTTGACCGGCTCGGCCGTCTTCTGGATCAGGTCGTCGACCAGGTCCTCCATCTTCGCCCGCGTCAGGTTGAGCACGAGGTGCTTCGGACCGGACGCATCGGCGCTGATGAAGGGCAGGTTGATCTCGGTCTGGGTCGTCGAGGAGAGCTCGATCTTCGCCTTCTCGGCCGCCTCCTTGAGGCGCTGCAGCGCGATCCGATCCTTGGTGAGGTCGATCCCCTCGCTCTTCTTGAACTCGGCGCTCGAGCCAGTCGATGATCCGCTGGTCGAAGTCGTCGCCGCCGAGGTGCGTGTCGCCGTTCGTGCTGCGCACCTCGAACACGCCCTCGGACAGCTCCAGGATCGAGATGTCGAAGGTGCCGCCGCCGAGGTCGTAGACGGCGATCTTCTCGTCCTTGGTCTTGTCGAGGCCATAGGCGAGAGCCGATGCGGTCGGCTCGTTGACGATGCGCTTGACGTCGAGCCCGGCGATGCGGCCGGCATCCTTGGTGGCCTGGCGCTGGGTGTCGTCGAAGTAGGCCGGGACGGTGATGACCGCCTCGGTCACCTTCTCGCCGAGGTATGCCTCGGCATCGGACTTCAGCTTCTGGAGGATCATCGCGCTGATCTCCGGCGGACTGAACGTCTTCTCGTTGCCGAGCTTGACGACGACGCCGTCGGACTTCGGATCCTTGATGACCTCGTACGGAACGAGGCCCTTGCTGCGCTGCACCTCGGGGTCGTCGAAACGACGCCCCATGAAGCGCTTGATGCTGAACACGGTGTTCTCGGGGTTGGTGATGGCCTGTCGCTTGGCCACCTGGCCGACGAGGCGCTCACCACTCTTCGGGAAGGCGACGACCGATGGCGTGGTCCGGCCGCCCTCCGCGTTGGTGATGACCTGCGGCTCTCCGCCTTCCATCACGGCCACGACCGAGTTGGTCGTGCCCAGATCGATGCCGATGATCTTGCCCATTGGTCGTCAGTGCTCCTTCGGGTTATTCGCCACTCGGACGAGGCTCGGCCGGATCACCCGGTCGTGCAGGCGATATCCGCGCTGCAGCTCGCCGATCACTTGGTTGTCTGGATGGTCCGCGGTCTCCTCGTGGACGACCGCCTCGTGCAGGTTCGGGTCGAATGGCTGGCCGACCGCCTCGATAGGCGTCACGCCCTCGGACTCGAGCACGTTGCGCAGCTTGCGCTCCGTGAGCCGCACGCCCTCGACCCATGGGTCGTGGGCGTCGGCCGGCACGTTCTCGAGTGCCCGGTCGAAGTCGTCCAGCACGCCGAGCACCTTGCCGATCAGGATCGCGTTGCTGAACTGGGCCAGCGTTGCGCGCTCCTCATCGGTGCGCCGCTTGTAGTTCGCGAAATCGGCGGCCGAGCGATGCCAGTTGTCACGATGCTCGCTGTCGCTGCGCTGCGCCTCTGAGAGCTCGCGCTCGAGCTGCTCGATTCGTTCCGCCAGCTCGGCACGCGAGGGCGGCTGAATCGCGTCGGCGCGCTCCTGGCCGCGCGTCCTGGTTGCACGCGGCCGAGGGCCGCCGTTCGTCGGTTGATCGGTCATTGCGTCTCGCCATAGTGACTGTTGATGAGCTCGTTCATGAGGTTCGAGAGGTAGCGCACCGTCGGGATCGCCCGCGGGTAGCGCATCCGGGTCGGACCCAGCACGCCGAGCATGCCGAGCGCCTGGTCGGGGGTGCCGTACGGGGCGAAGATGAGGCTGACCTCGTGCATCGCGTCGTTCGAGTTCTCGCGACCGATGATCACGTGGACACCGCCGCTGCGGGTCAGCACCGGGACGAGCTGCTCGAGGAAGTCGGAACGCTGGAGCACCTCGAGCACGGGCCGCAGCTTCGAGCCCTCCGCGAACTCGGGCTGCTCGAGCACGTTGACGATGCCGTCGGTGAAGACGTCCTCGACCACCACCGAGTCGGCGTCCTCGACCAGGGATGCCACCACGGCGGCGACCCGCTGGGCCAGCGCCGGCAGCCTTGCGGCGCGTCGGCGCACCTGCGGTGCCGAGAGCCCGGCGAGCTCGGCATTCAGCGCGGCGGCGGTCCGATCCAGCTCGTCCTGGTCGAGCGCGCTGTCGGGAAGCTCGCGCTGCAGCGCCGGACGGTCGAGCCGACGCTGGACCACGTTGCCGTCGCCGAGCACGAGCACCAGCATCCGTGTGCCGTCGGCGAGCGCCACCAACTGGACGTGCCCGAACCTGGCGCGCCGTGAGCGCGCCGGGGTGACGACCGCCGCGGAACGGGTGCTGCCGGCCAGGATCGAGGCGGCAAGGCGCAGCCATTCGTTGCTCGTCAGCTGCACCTGGCTGAACTGGTGACGAATCATGAGCCTGTCGGCGTGGTCGAGCTCCGCCTCTCGCATCAGCGACTCGACGTACAGCCGGTAGCCGAGGTCGGACGGCACGCGCCCCGCGCTGGTGTGCGGATGCGACAGCAGCCCGAGCGCCTCGAGCTCGGCCATGGCGCTGCGGACCGTGGCCGGCGACACGCCCAGGGCGTAGCGGCCCAGCAGGGCCTTCGAGCCGACCGGCACCGCCGTCAGGACATAGTCCTCGACGACGGCGCGCAGCACGGTGCGCTGCCGGTCCGTCAGCTCGAGTGCCGGCTGGACCGGCGTCCCGCGGTCGCGGGACGGTTGACGTTCCTGCGTCATGCCGACCTCCGGTGTGTTAGCACTCTACGGGTGAGAGTGCTAAATCGTGTATGCGGCATGGTACCGCCGACCCGGAGCCGATGTCAACGCCGGGTGCCTTCGGCCCTCAGCCGCTCGAGCACCGCCTGACCGCGCGGCGAGAGACGGTATCCGCGCGGCAGGCTCTCGGTCAGTCCGAGCTCCTTCAGCTTTCGGACGTCGAGCTTGAAGGGAAGCCGTTCGCGCCCGAACTGCGGGGCGAGGTCCGCCGCCCGCACCGCGGGCGCGTCCCGGATTGCCTCGAGGACGGCCCGCGTCCACGGACCATGGCGGCTGGCTCGGTCGAGCCGTGCCAGGCGACGCTCGATCTCGCGCAGCTGCGCTTCGTCGGGCAGCGACTCGCGCAGCGCGACGCGGGGGTCGGAACCGGCGACGCGCAGGCGGACGCGGTAGATGGTGCCGCTGGCTCGGCGGTCGATGAAGCCGAGCAGCTGGTCGCGGTCGGCGAACCCGGCTGCCACGGCATCGGCATCGCTGATCTCGTCGCGCTCGACCGGCGCGACCGCGTCGAACGCAATCACCCCGACGGCCGTTCGCTGCCTTCCGCCCTCCCTCACCCGCGGATGGTCCCATCGGCGAAAGGCGAGCGTGACGGTGCCGTCCGCGATGGCCTGCAGCGTCGCCGGCGGGAAGAGCATCTAACCGACCTGCTCGGGCAGGAATGCCATGCACGCGTCGGACGCAAACAGCCGGCCACGCGGCGTGAGCCGAAGACGATCGGTGTCCCATTCGAGGAGGCTGCTCACCTCGCCATCGGCGATCCGATCGACGACGCCCTCGAGCGGGTCGCGGCCGAACTCCTCGGCGAAGTCGCGCCGGCCCAGGCCGTCCACTCGCCGCAGGCCGAGCGCGATCGCCTCGAACGCCCGTGTCTCGGTGTCGAGCAGCTCGCGATCGGCGACTGGCAGCTCGCCTGCCTCGACGTCGCCTAGGTACCGGTCGAGATCGCGCAGGTTCCACGAGCGCTCGGCGGCGCCGTCATAGGAGTGAGCGCCCGCCCCGATGCCGGTGTACGCGGACCGGGCCCAGTAGGCGGAGTTGTGCCGGCTCTCGCGGCCTGGCCGCGCCCAGGAGCTCAGCTCGTAGTGGTGATAGCCGGCGGCACCGAGCACCTCCTCGGCCAGCCGGTACTGTTGGCTTGCCAGCCCGTCGTCCTGCTGCGACGCGACACGGTTCCGCCAGCGCAGCGCACCGCGTCGTGGCGGAGCCGCCCACTCGTCCGGCGCGAGCGCCAGCTGGAGCGCATAGCAGCTCAGGTGGTCGGGCTGGAGCTCGAGCGCCATCCGCAGGCCCTCGCCCCAACCCCCGAGCGACTGTCCGGGGATCCCGTAGATGAGGTCGACGCTGAGGTTGTCGAACCCCGCGGCACGTGCAGCGGCGAACGCCTCGCGCGCCTCACGCGCCGTGTGGCCACGCGCCAGCGCCCGGAGGTCGGCATCCCGCAGCGACTGCAGGCCGAGGCTGACGCGTGTGACGCCGGCCGCCAGCAGGCCGATCCAATCGGGCGCCTCTCGGCGGCTCGGATTCGCCTCGACGGTGACCTCCTCGACTGCCACGCCCGGCCATCGGTCCATCGCCGCATGCATGACCCGCTCGACCTGCTCGGCGGTCAGCAGCGACGGAGTGCCGCCACCGAAGTAGATCGTGCGGAGCTCGCCCGATGCCGGACGTGCCTCGAGTTCCTGCACCAGCGCATCGATGTAGCGCGGAATGTCCGCCGAGCGACCACCCACGGTCACGAAGTCGCAATAGGCGCACACCAACCTGCAGAACGGCACGTGGACATAGAGATGGTGAGGCTGCGCCTGTGTCTCGTGCACTGCCATCAGATTGTCATCCGGATGAAGGACGTTGCGCGTGCCTGGTGAGCGAAGCGAATGACCGTTCAGGAGCCGATGCTGAATCGCCTCCTAGATCGGTCGCTGGCGGAGGCGCCCTCCGGCGAACGCAAACAGGCTCATGGTCACCGCGAAGTGACCCACGATGGCCGGGATGACCGAACCGGTCTCGACCGTCGCCACGCCGGCCGCCCAGCCGAGGAGCACCGAGCCCGCCAGGAAGTACCAGTCGCGCTCGCGCCACAGGCGTCGATGCGCCAGTCCGTAGACGAGCGCCTGGACCGCGATCGCCCAGCCGGCGGGAACGCCCGCGAAGAGCAGCATGCCGAGCACGATCGATCGGAACTGCAGCTCCTCGCTGACGGCGTTGGCGGCAGCACCGAGCACGCGGGACGGCAGCAGCTCGATGGGTAGCGGCAGGATGCTTCCGTAACGCAGGAAGGCGAGCGCGACGCCGTTCAACAGCGCGATGCCGGTGAAGACGAGCAGCACCATCAGCATGTTGTCGGGGTTTCCGCCGGTCAGGAAGAGCTGCTCGCGGCCCGAAGGCAGGATCACCGCGATCCCGATCGCGAAGCCGATGACCAGGACGTAGTAGCTGACCGGCCCCATCCACGGGGTCCGGTAGCGGAAGTAGTCGGAGCGCGTGATCCGCTCGGAGTCGAATCGCAGCAGGACCAGGAACAGCGTCAGCCCGAGCGCGATCGCCAGGCGGAGGGAGTCGAAGAAGCTCATCGGTGGCGGCTAGCCCGCGTTCTCGTTCATGCGCAGCACGGCGAGGAAGGCCTCCTGCGGGATCTCGACCGAGCCGATCCGCTTCATCCGCTGCTTCCCTTCCTTCTGCTTCTCGAGCAGCTTGCGCTTGCGGGTGATGTCGCCGCCGTAGCACTTGGCCAGCACGTTCTTGCGCATCGCCCGGATCGTTTCGCGGCTGATGATATGCGAGCCGATGGCGGCCTGGACCGGCACTTCGAACATCTGGCGCGGGATCAGCTCCTTGAGCTTCTCGACCAGGGCCTTGCCGGACCGATAGGCGTTCGACCGATGGACGATGAGGCTGAGCGCGTCGACCGGCTCGCCGCTGACGAGCACGTCGAGCTTCACGAGGTCGCCGGGCCGGTAGCCGATGTAGGTGTAGTCCAGGCTCGCGTAACCCGACGACCGGCTCTTGAGCTGGTCATAGAAGTCGATGATCAGCTCGCCGAGCGGCATCTCGAAGTGGAGGTTCACCCGCTTCGGGTCGAGGTACTCCATGTTCTGGAACTCGGCGCGGCGGTTGGTGGCCAGCTCCATCAGTGGACCGATGTAGTCGGTCGGCGTGATGACCTGCGCGGCGACCCACGGCTCGCTGATCCGCTCGATGTCGCCGGGACCAGGCATCTGGGCCGGGTTGTCGACCACGACCTCATCGGTTCCGTGAATGAGCTTCACCCGGTACTCGACGCTCGGCGCCGAGGCGATGAGATCGAGGTCGAACTCCCGCTCCAGGCGTTCCTGGGTGATCTCCATGTGGAGCAGGCCCAGGAAGCCGCACCGGAACCCGAAGCCGAGCGCGGCGGACGACTCCGGCTCGTAGACGAAGCCCGCGTCGTTGAGGTGCAGCTTGTCGAGTGCGTCTCGAAGCTCGGGATAGTCATCGCCGCGCAGCGGATAGATGCCCGCGAAGACCAGTGGCAGCGGCTCCTGGTAGCCGGGCAGCGGTGCGTCGGCCGGCCGGGCGGCGGTGGTCAACGTGTCCCCGACCTGGGCCTCGCGGATGCTCTTGAGCCCGGTGGCCACGTAGCCGACCTCGCCCGCCACCAGTCGCTTCGTCGGCACCGGCTGGGGCCGGAAATAGCCGAGCTCCAGGATCTCCGACTCGGCACCGGTGGCCATGAAGCGGATGCGGTCGTGGTCGTGCAGGGTGCCGGCCGCGAGCCGGACGTGGGCCACGACCCCCTTGTACTGGTCGTAGTGGCTGTCGAAGGCGAGGGCGGCCAGGGGGGCGCTGGCGTCATGGGCCGGGGCAGGCACCCGCGAGACGATCGCCTCCAGGATCTCGCGTACGCCGGTCCCCTCCTTGGCGCTGGCGAGGATCACCTCCTCGCGCGGGATGGCGAGCGTCTCCTCGAGCTCGTTCATCACCATCTCGGGGTCGGCGGAGGCGAGGTCGATCTTGTTGACGACCGGGATGATCACCAGGTTCTGCGCCATTGCCAGGTGAACGTTGGCGAGGGTCTGGGCCTCGATTCCCTGCGTGGCGTCGATGACCAGGATGGCCCCCTCGCAGGCCTGGAGGGATCGGCTCACCTCGTACGTGAAGTCGACGTGGCCGGGGGTGTCGATCAGGTTCAGCGCGTAGGTGTGGCCGTCGGCGGCGTCGTAGTGCACGCGCACGGCGCGGGCCTTGATGGTGATTCCCTTCTCGCGCTCGAGGTCCATCGAGTCGAGGACCTGCGACTGCATGAGCCGCTTGTCGATCGTCTGGGTCACCTCGAGCAGCCGGTCGGCGAGCGTCGACTTCCCGTGGTCGATGTGCGCGACGATGCTGAAGTTGCGGATGCGCTCCGGGGGGATCACGGGGCGGAAGTCTAGCCCAGAGGGATCTGGCCCAGCGCGATCCTCGCCACCGGTCGGCTCGCCTGCCGGGCCTCAGCCGTCGGCGGGTGGCTCTGGTTCCGTGGCGGCCGGCGTGGGACCGACGACAGTGATGCCGGTGACCGTGGCGTATGAGCTGAAGTAGTAGTCGTTGTGCAGCAGGTTGCCGGCCGCGTCGTACACGTAGCGCGACCGCGAGACGTCGTGTCCATCGTGCGGATACTCGACCCGCTTCGCCGTGCCGGGCGCCATGTTCGGGTCCACCACCGTCGTGTCACCAGCTCGCCGGTGGTTGCTGGTGACAGCGGGCGTGATGACGACGCTTCGATTGAGCGGCACGCTCCAGATCTGGAAGGTGACCGAGCCACCGCCGCCGAACCCGCGCACGACGATCGGGTTGTCGGTGTCGTTGAAGAAGGTGATGTCCTGCGCCCAGTCATCGATGATCGAGACGGTCGCATCGAGCCCATCGGGGTAACGGTCGATGTAGTAGAAGTGATTCAGGCGGGTGCCCATCTGCAGGCCGGCCCGCAACGCTGCATTGAAGACGGTGGTGGAGGTCGAGCAGACGCCGCCGCCGATCGCGACGCCCTGCGTGCTGCGGCCGTTGATGATCGCGCCGCCATACATGAAGCCGCGCTCGACGGTAAACGGGCCGACACTGCCCCAGAAGCTGAATTCCTCGCCCGGCGCGAGGTTCTTGCCGTCGATGTCGAAGGCGGGGATGTTGATGTTGTTGCCCCAGCCGTTGCCTTCGGCCGGGACGTAGTAGGTCGTCCATGACGAGATCATCTGCATCTGCGGCAGGACGGCCTCGGCCTTCGCGGTGGTGACGGCCGGCTCGGTGACGTTGACGGCCAGGGCAAGCGAGCCGACCTCGGCGCCGCCGCCTCGCTCCTCGAGGGCTGCCAGCAGCGCCTGCTGGGTGGCGTCCACGTCGAGCTGCCGGCCGTCCATGCCGGCGATCACTCCGCCCAGGCCACCGCCGGCCGCGACGGTGATCTGCGCGTTGACCGGCTCCTGGTCGACCGACTCGACGAGGCCGGCCACGGCAGCGGCCGCGGCAGCCTCATCGACGTGGACGGCATACGCCACTCCGTAGTCCGGGCCGAAGCTCAGCCACGACGCGATTGCCTCCGGAGTGAAGCTCAGAGCCTCCTCGTCCTCGGCCGCGTTCGGGATTGTCAGCGCCAGCGGAGCGACCGTCGCGCGGGCGGCCTCGGCGGCTTCCTCGGCGGCAGCGGTGCTCACGGTGGGTGGGGTCAGCGTCGGGGTGATCTCGAGGCGTATGTCAGCTGGTTCCGTGCTGGCGAGCGCCGCCCCGAGCGAGGCACGTACGTCCGCCGGGTCAAGCGTCACACCACTCTGTGACGGCGTGACGCTGTACGTCGCGCCGTTCGCCACCACGGACGCGTCGACCGCCGTGACGGTGAACCGCTCGGCGAGGTCGGCGGCCGCGTCTTCGAGTGCGCCGGCGTCGTAGGCATGGACGAGGACCGGCAGCGTCACCGGGTTGGCGAGGGTTCGCAGCCGGTTGATGCCGTCGGCCAGCAGGTTCCCGTCGCGACCGATGCCGAAGGCGGCATCGACCATCGCCTGGGTCTCGTAGCCGCGTCCCATCTCGCCGTATCCGACGGTGGCCTCCTCGTCACCGACGACGAGGACTGCCTCCCCGGCCGAGAGCGACGGCAGCTCGCTCGTGAGGCGCTCGGCGGCGGCGGCGGGGGTGAGCCCGCTCAGCTCCACGCCACCGACGCTGACGCCAGGAAGGATCGCGCCCGCAGCGGCAAAGCCGATGGCAGCGGAGATCCCGGCGAGGATGAGGAGCCCGGCGAGAAGGGTGGCACCGAATCCGATGAGCGTGGCGCGTCGCGCCGGCGGTGTGGCCACGGGGCGCATCAGCCGGCCCGGAAGGGTCATGGTCGTCATGATGTCGTCGCAGGAGACGGCCCAGGTACTCGGGCCCAGCGAGCGCGGTCGTTTCACGACCGGTCACGTCATCCGGAGTCCTCCGGACGTCTCCCCTTCAATTCTCTCCTCGTGGCCAACTCCCGACGGGCAGGCGAGCGCGGCGACGTTGGTGGCCGGATTGTGGCAGGTTCGGCGACGGGCTGTCGAGTACTCCATCTGGCCCCCCACGGTCGCCGATGGTATACTTCCGCCTCCGCCGCGCTCCTGACGAGCGTGCGTCCGTGTGCATCAAGTCTCCAGTTGAGGATTCCACGTGGCAAGAACGGCACGAACCTGGAAGGGCGCGCGCACGCCCTCCGCACTGAAGCGCGTGCGCCAGTCACTCCGCCGCCGCGCCGTGAACCGCCGAACGCAGAGCGAGGCCAAGACGCTCGTGCTGCAGGCATCCGAGATCGCCCTGGGCCGCTCCACCGGCGATGGCCCGCTGGCGGTCGCCGCGGCGATCAGCGCGCTCGACAAGGCCGCCGAGAAGGGCATCATCCACCCCAACAACGCCGCGCGGCGCAAGAGCCGCCTCATGACCAAGGTCAACGAGGCGCACCTGCTCGACGGTGTCGAGACCGGCGCACCTGCAGCGGCAAAGAAGCGCACGACGGCGAGCAAGACTGCCCAGCGCAAGAAGGTCGCGGCCGCCAAGGCTTCGAAGGCTGCCGCGGGGAAGGCGACCGATCGCCCACGCACCGCCGCCGGCAAGGCAAAGGTGGCCGTCACGCGCGCCAGCCGCGAGTCGGCCGCCGCGCGCCGACGCGCCAAGAGCACGGACGAGCCCGAGGCCTGACGGCCAACCTCCCAACCACACTCACGACCCCGGGCGTCGGCCCGGGGTCGTTTGTCGTTCAGGCCGGCGCGTTGGCGTGGCGCGCCGGCGACCAGAAGACGAGCACTTCGAGGTCCTCGCTGATCTCGCCGAACCGATGGTCCACGCCTGCCGCCACGAACGCGATCGAGCCGGGCCCGACCGCCACCGTCTCGTTCCCGACGGTGAGGACGCCCCGCCCCGCGGCGACGTAGTAGACCTCGTCCTCGGTGTGCGGCTGCTGGTCATCGGTCGAACCGGCCGGCCAGCGCGCCACCGTGAGGCTCAGGCTGCCGCCGGGCGCGCGGAAGAACTCGGCGAAGTCGTGCCGGTCGGGAGCCAGCCCAGCGATCAGGTCGCCGAGCCGGAACGCATCAGCCACGATTGGCGGCGAACGCCCGCGCACCGGGGTACTCGGCTGCGTCGCCGAGCTCCTCCTCGATGCGCAGGAGCCGGTTGTACTTCGCGATCCGCTCCGATCGGCTGATCGAGCCGGTCTTGATCTGGCCGGTGTTCAGCGCGACCACCAGGTCGGCGATGGTGGTGTCCTCGGTCTCGCCCGAGCGGTGGCTGATCACCGCGGTCCAGCCGGCGCGCTGCGCCATCTCGACCGCCTCGGTCGTCTCGGTCAGCGTGCCGATCTGGTTCAGCTTGACCAGGATGCTGTTTGCGGCCATCTCGTTGATGCCGCGCGCCAGGCGCTCTGTGTTGGTGACGAGGAGATCGTCGCCCACCAGCTGGATCCGCCCGCCGAGACGCTCGGTCAACGCGCTCCACCCGTCCCAGTCGTCCTCCGCGAGGCCGTCTTCGAGGCTGACGATCGGGTAGCGCTCCGCCCAGTCCGCCCAGAAGTCGATCAGGTCGGCAGTCGAGAGCGTGCGACCCTCGCGCGCCAGGGTGTATCGGCCGTCTCCGTAGAGCTCCGTGCTCGCGGGGTCGAGCGCGATCGCGATCTGCTCGCCGGGCACGTAGCCGGCTCGTTCGATCGCGGAGAGCACGGCCGCGATGGCGTCCTCGTTGTTCCCGAGGCTCGGGGCATAGCCGCCTTCGTCACCGACGGTGGTCGCGAGGCCGCGTTCGTGGAGGAGGGCACCCAACGCGTGGAAGGTCTCGGCCGCCCAGCGCAGCCCCTCGCGGAATGTCGGCGCGCCGAGCGGCGCGATCATGAACTCCTGGAAGTCGGTCGAGTCGATGGCATGCTTGCCGCCGTTCAGGATGTTCACCAGCGGCACCGGGAGCGTCCGCGCGCCGGCACCGCCGAGATATCGATACAGCGGCAGGCCGACCGCCTCCGCGGCGGCGTGCGCGGCCGCGAGGCTTACCCCGAGCAGGGCGTTGGCGCCCAGCTTCGACTTGTTCGCGGTGCCGTCGAGGTCGATGAGCAGGCGGTCGAGGCTCACCTGGTCGATGGCATCGATCCCCAGCAGCTCCGGCCGGATCGTCTCGTTGATGTGGCGGACCGCGGTCAGCACCCCTTTGCCGCCGTAGCGCGCCGGATCGCCGTCGCGGAGCTCGACCGCTTCGTGAGCGCCGGTCGATGCGCCTGAGGGCACCATGGCGGTGCCCACCGCACCGCCGTTGAGAAAGACATCGACCTCGACGGTCGGGTTGCCGCGCGAGTCGAGGATCTCGCGACCGATGACGTCCTCGATCAGGCTGGTCATGACTCCTCCTCGGGAAACACGATCTCCGCGCCGGCCGGCAGCAGCGCCGCGACGCCGGGCAGGGTCTTGCCCTCGATGAACTCGAGCGAGGCACCGCCGCCGGTGCTCACATGGGTCATCTTCTCGGCCAGCCCGAGCTGCTCGACGGCGGCCACCGAGTCGCCGCCGCCGACGACCGTGATCGCGCCTTTGGCCGTCCGCCGCGCGACGACGCGCGCCATCTCGTTGGTGCCCTCGGCGAACTGCGGGATCTCGAAGACGCCCATCGGCCCATTCCAGAAGATCGTCTTCGCCTTGGCCAGGTGCTCCGCGTACGCCCGCCGGGTCGCCGGGCCGATGTCGACGATCATCTGGTCCTTTGGCACCGCGTCGACCGGCACGACGTGCGTCCTGGCCCGGATGTGGATCTGGGCCGCGACCACCGCATCGGTCGGCAGCATGAGGCGGGTGCGCTTGCGTCGCGCCTCGGCCACGATGCGCTCGGCGTTCTCGAGCTGATCGGCCTCCACCAGGCTCTTTCCCAGCTCGAGCCCGCGAGCGGCAAGGAACGTGTTCGCCATACCGCCGCCGAGGAGGACCGCCTGGCAGCGGGACAGGAGGGCGCCAAGGACCTCGAGCTTGCCCGAGACCTTGGCCCCGCCGATGACGGCGTGAAACGGACGCGGCGGCTTCTTCAGGAGGCGGGTCAGCGCTTCGACCTCCCGCTCCATGAGCAGGCCAGCCACGGCCGGCAGATAGTGGGTGATCCCCTCGGTGCTGGCGTGCGCGCGGTGCGCCGCTCCGAACGCGTCGTTGACGTACAGGTCCGCCAGGCCGGCAAGCGCCTCGGCGAACTGCGGATCGTTCGCCTCCTCCTCCGCGTGGAAGCGCAGGTTCTCGAGCAGCAGCAGGTCACCCGGCCGCAGCTTCTCGACCGCCACCTGCACGCCTGGGCCGAGCGCGTCGCCGGTCATGCGGACCGGCCTGCCCAGGAGCTGGCTGAGCCGATCCGCCACGGGCTTGAGCCTCATCGCGTCGTTGACCTTGCCCTGCGGCCTGCCGAGGTGGCTGGCGAGGATCACGATCGCGCCGCGCTCGAGCAGGTGGACGAGCGTCGGCAGGCTGGCGCGGATCCGCGTGTCGTCGGTGATGCGGCCGTCCTCGATCGGGACGTTGAGGTCGGCGCGCACGAAGACCCGCCGGCCGCTGACATCGACGTCGCGGACGGTCTTGAAGTCCATCGGCACCCCTAGAGCCGCTCGGCCATGAACGCCGCGAGATCCGCGACACGGCAGGAGTAGCCCCACTCGTTGTCGTACCAGGCGATCACCTTGAGCAGGTGCTCGCCGGTCACCATGGTCGAGGGGCCATCGACGATCGACGAGCGCTCGTCGCCCTTGAAGTCCATGCTGACCAGCTCCTCATCGGTGATGCCGAGCAGGCCCTTCATCGGTCCGTTCGCCGCCGCTCGCAGGGCGTCGTTGGCCGACTCCGCGCTGACCGGCTTCTCGGTGATGGCGACGAAGTCGATGACGCTCACCGTCGGGGTCGGCACCCGCAGCGAGAAGCCGTCGAACTTTCCCTTGAGCTCGGGAATGACGAGCGCCAGTGCCTTTGCCGCTCCGGTGGTGGTGGGGATGATGTTCTGACCGGCGCTGCGGGCGCGACGCAGGTCCTTGTGGAACACGTCGAGCACGTTCTGGTCGTTCGTGTAGCTGTGCACGGTGGTCATCAGGCCGCGCTCGATGCCGAAGGTGTCGAAGATCACCTTGGCCGGCAGCGCGAGCCCGTTGGTCGTGCAGCTCGCGTTGCTCACGATGTGATGCTGGGCGGAGTCGTAGCGGTCCTCGTTCACCCCGAGCACGAGGGTGATGTCCTCGTTCTTTGCCGGGGCCGAGATGATCACCTTCTTCGCGCCGGCATCGCGATGGGCCGCCGCCTTCGTGGCATCGGTGAAGATTCCGGTCGATTCGACCACGATGTCGACGCCGAGGTCGCCCCACGGAAGTGCCGCCGGGTCCCGCTCGCTGAAGGAGCGGATGCTCCGCCCGTCGACGATGATCTCGTTGTCGCCGGCGCGCACCTCCCCGGCATAGCGGCCGTACGTCGAGTCGTACTTGAACAGGTGTGCGTTCGTCTCATCGTCGGCCAGGTCGTTGACGGCAACGACCTCGAGCGCGTCGGGATGACGCTCGAGCATGGCCTTGAGGGTCTGGCGGCCGATGCGGCCGAAGCCGTTGATGCCGATGCGGGTGCTCACGGACGGAATGCTCCTAGCTCGTTGGTGGCGGCCGCGGGCGGCCGGTGCGATCCCTGCCGGAAGGCGGGATCGCCAATTCGTTCAGCGACGATCGGCAGCGTGCCGACCAGGGAGACGTCCTCGTTGAATGCGGCGGGCTCGACCCGCACGCGGGCTGCCGGTACGGCGAACGCGCGGCGCACGATCTCCTCGCGCACTGCATCCAGCAGCTCGGGCCGATGCTCGGCGATGCTGCCGCCGATCACGATCACGTCGGGATTCAGGACGTTCACCAGGGAGCCGCACATGGCGCCGATCGTGACCCAGGCGCGCGCCAGCAGGTTGGCACAGGCGGTGTCGCCATCGTCGGCCGCACGCGCAACGAGCGCGGCGTCGACCGCGGCGCCGCCCGCGGCAAGCTCGGCCAGGCGCGGCGAGCCACCGCTCGCGAGCAGGGCTCGAGCATCGCGCGCCAGGGCGGTGCCGGACGCGATCGCCTCGACATGGCCGGCGCGGCCACAACCGCAGAGAGGGCCATCGAGCTCGACCACCAGGTGCCCGATCTCGCCGGCCGTGCCGTCCGGCCCGATCAGCGGGCGCTCGTCCACGATGGCGCCGCCGCCGATGCCTGTGGAGACGGTGACGTAGATCACGCTCCGCGCACCGCGTGCCGCGCCGTAGCGCCATTCCGCCAGCACCGCAACATTGGTATCACGCTCCACGAACGTGGGCAGCTGGAGCGCCTCGGCCACCCGCGCGCCGAGTGGCACGTCGTGCCAGCCGGTGAGGTTGGGAGGCGTCAGGACGACGCCGCGCCACGGGTCGAGCGGGCCGGGTGATGAGATCCCGACCGCGACCGGAGCGGGCAGGCCGCGCTCACGCGCGGCATCACGGACCTCGGCGGCCACCTCGGAGATCCGGGCGAGCACCGCGTCGACCCCATCCTCGTCGCGCGTGGGGACGGCACGCCGCTCATGAACGGCAAGGTCGGGGGTGATCAGCGCCGCACGGATCTGGGTGCCACCGAGGTCGATCGCAAGGACGGACCGATCGGCGAGCTCGTCCACGTGACGCTCATTCTAGACCGCCGGGTACGAAAAGAGGCGCGCCGGCAGCCGGCGCGCCTCCTGGTGGCTACGAGCGGCGATCAGCCGCCGATGCGGAACATCTTGGTGCCGCAGACCGGGCACTGGCCCTCGGTCGCGGGCTTGCCATTCTTCATCGTGATCTTGTTCTCGTTCTGCATCTCACGCTTTGCCTTGCACTTGACGCAGTAGGCTTCGGTCGCCATCGGTTCACATGCCTCCCTTGGTCGCCGGCCACTCTGGCCGTGACGGTGGTTGAGAGCCCCCGCCTGTCAGTCGACTGATCCTCCGCGGCGGACGAGGAAATCGCCGCCATCGGTGTCGACCTGCCAGAGCAGGTGGATGCCGGCCAGTCCGGCATCTATGCATCGCTTCTCCGCGGCCTCCTTCGCCGCGCCTTCCAGGAACGTGCCGTCGGTCCGCTGCGCGTAAGCCGCGCAGACCGTTCCCGACCGCAGTCCCGCGAGGTGTGCCAGCACAAAGAGCGCTGACGACTCCATCTCGAGGTTCGCCACACGCTGGCGGCGAAGCTCGTCTGCGAGCTCAGGATAGCGAACTGGGAGCGTGCGCATCTGCCGTCCCTGCGGAGCGTAAAACCCGCTCGCCGTGGCCGTCAGTCCCACGTGGTACCTGATCCCCTGTTCCCGGCAGCTCTGCTCGAGCGCCCAGACCACGTCGCGATGGGCGATTGCCGGGAATCCGGGGTGGACGTAGAAGTCGGTCGTGTTCTCCAGGCGGACCGCTCCGGTCGACACGATCAGGTCGCCGAGGCCGATCTCCGGCTGGAGAGCGCCGGATGACCCGACGCGGATGAATGTCGGTTGATCTGTGATCTCCATGACCTCGGCGAGCACGATCTCCACGTTGTCGGTGCCCATGCCGGTCGACATGCAGCTGAGGCGCATGCCGCGGTAGGTGCCGGTGGCGGTGGTGATCTCGCGATTGCTTCGCTCGAGCTCAACGGAATCCCATCGTGACGTGACCTTCGCCACTCGGCCGGGGTCTCCGACCAGCAGGACGTATTCCGCCAGCTCGCCCCTCTCGAGAGCGATGTGGTACTGGCGATTCCCGGTCAGCGGCGCGTCCGCCTGGGTCCGTTGGGACAAACGGCCCTCCTCGTGCGTGGTCGCGCGGGAGTATACGCCGCACGTTCGCTCATGGACCGTGCTCGTTCGGCAGGCGCACCAGCGTCAGCTGGGGACCAGCCGGCGTGCCCGGTTCGACGTCCTCATCATCACGTTCGCCCGCGTCGGGCTCCTCGGGACGCAGGCGGCGCCCGGCGACGATGCCCAGCGACGAGGATCGCGACGCCGATCGAGAGCAGGCCAATGGCCAGCAGGCGCCGGCCGTCCGGGGCCGCGGTGTGCGGCTGCCTGGCTGCCGCCAAGGCGCTCGTGGCCACGTGTGTGGGGCCTGGGACGGTCGTCGCGCGGGCAAGCACCGGCGCCGGACGCAGGCCGTCACATCCAACCAGGATCCTCGCCGGGCTGGCGATTGCGACGCCGACGAGGCTCGCGGTCCCGACGGGCAGGCGACCATCTCGGCCGCATAGTCGCTGAATGACGACCGGCACACGGTCAACCTCGATGACCTGGCCCGCCTCGTCGTCCCGTACGCGGCCCACCAGCGAGACCCAGGCGGGTGGCTCCTGCCCGCCGGGCATGATGGTCGAGGGTGGAACTGGAGGCCGTGAGCCGATCGCGGTGTCGCTCGGGCCGTCGCCAAGCAGGACCAGACCGAGGGCTGAGCCGGCAGCGGGTGCCAGCTCCCGCAGCCCACCCAGCTCGAGGGAGAGGGGTACGGCATGACCCTTCATGACCTGCTCGACACGCGCTCCCGATGCCGGTGCGATCCCGATGAGGCGGGAACCGTCCCACAGGAGGCCGGCCACGCCGAGCTCGGGCCACGCCGACGCCACGAGCGTCGCGCCAACGCGGAGGTCGGCCGCACCGGCGCCGCCGATTCCGGCAAGCGACGCAATGGCGGCGGAGCCGCCTCCATCCCCTGCCGATGCCGAGCCCGAACCGGCGGCGGTAGTCATGCCGGTCGCGCCGGCAAGGATCCGCACGTCGTCCGAGTCGCGCGGCCAGACGCGGTAGCCGCGCGCCGGCTGGGCGCCGGTGGTCTCCTGGCCAAGTACGCCGCGCACCTCGACCCACGTGCCGGCGGCGAAGGGCTCGCGATCAGCGTCGAGGCTGGCGCCGAGCACGATCCGGAGTGGCCCGCTTCCGTCATTGAGCTCGAAGCTGACCGTGCCACTCGACGCCGCTCGCGCGGAGGCCACGACCGCGCCGCGGACGATCACCAGCTGCGCCTCGAGCGCCTCGCCTGCCTCTCCGCTTCGCACCGCTCGCGCGGCCGGCTCCGGTGCGCCCCCGAGATCGAGCGCCGGGTCCGTGACCCGCAGCGTCTCCATGCCACTCTTGGTCGAACGCACGCCGGCAACCTCGACCAGCTGGCCGCGTGAAACGCCTTCGGCCTCGTCGCCGAGGCGCAGGACGATGGCGCCGGTCGCGTCCTGGATGACCGCGGAGCCGGTCTCGACCGTTCCCGGCGCGAGGGTGACGACCCCGCGCACGACGACGCGGGCATGCTTGGCGGCGGCACGCGCAGCGGCGAGGGTGACGACGCTGCCATCCGAGGGTGTCGGTGTTGGAGTGGGCACCGGGCTGGCCGATTCACCGCCGGACGGCGTCGGGGTCGGGGTCGGTGGTGGCAGGACCTGGACGTCATCGGCGGCGCGCGGCTGCACGCGATACCCGGACGAGCCCGTGCCCGACGAGTCGCGCTGCCCGACCACGCCGACGACGGCAACGCTGACCCCATCGGCCCACGATGACGTGTCGATCCCGGTCCCGGTCCCGACCAGGACGCGGACGGCGCCGCTTCCATCATCGACGTCGAAGGCGAGACCGCCGCTCAGGGTCGTCGCGCTTCCATCGACCGTTCCCTGGATTCGAACCAACCGGGCCTCGACGGATTCGCCGACGGATCCGGTCGTGGACGCCACCGGATCTGGATCGGCGCCACTGCCGATGACCGTGATGCCATCACCGCTCGCCCGGATCGTGCGCTGGGCGAAGCGATCGTCGAGGACGCCGCGAACGAGGAGCTGGTCGCCGCGCGCAAACGAGCCCTCGTCGACGAGCACGGCGATGCCGCCGCTCGCGTCTGCGACATACCCACCACCCTCGGTGAAGTCGGAAGCGCTCAGGGCCACCCCCTCAACGGTGACGACTGTGTCGTCGGCCAGTGCGCAGGCAGTTGCGATCGGGATCGATGTCGGCGCGGGTGTCGGTGTGGGAGTGGGATCCGGCGTCGAGGTCGGTGTCGGCAAGGGGGTCCCAGTAGGCGAGGGCGTCGCCGTTGGGGTCGAGATGGGCGTCCCTGTCGGAGTCGGCGTTGGAGGTGCCGCCGTCGCCGTCGGCGCGGGCGTCGGCCCATCGGTCGGGCTCGGCGTCGGGGTCGGCTGCGTGTCCGGAACCGGTGGCGAGCCGCTGTTCTGCGGGTCGGGCACCGACCGGGTCGTGAAGTCGGCGATGTTGCTGTTGGTGTCGATCGTTGAGCCGGCGGGTCCGCCGGGGAGTCGCTCAAGGCTCGTGCCCGCGGCCGGCGCGGGAGCCGGAGTGCCCTCGAGCCAGGAGCTTGCCGCAGTGCCCCAGCCGACCGCGTCGATGGCGGTCGACGCACCCTGGATCCGGAGCGCGACGCTGCCGCCGGTGGCGGCCATGCCGCCTGCATAGAGCGCATCGGCGATCGGCGCAAAGACCCCGAGCTCGTTGGCGACCAGCACGTGCGCGCCGGGAGGCACTACCGGCCCGCCGAGGCTCCACGCTGCCCGACGGGTCACCGTCGTGCCGGTGGCCGTGACATAGATCAGCTCGAGTCCCTCGAGTGGCAACGTGGCCGACGATGGGTTGTAGATCTCGATCAGCTCGTCGCTGGCGCTTGCCCCACCGGTCATCACTTCGCTGACGACCAGGTGGTCGATGCCCGCCGCGGAAGCCGGACCGGCCGGGCCGATCGGGAGGTACACCGTCAGGACCAGGCAGACGATCAGGACGCGCGCGGCGCGCGCGGCGCCCCGCGGCGGATTCACGGTGGAGTTGGCAACGGACACGGCATGCACCTCGACGGATGGAGGCGCAGGCCGTCGCAGGATGCACGCTGCACGCTTACCGCCCGCTTAGCGGCCGCTTACCGTGCAGTCACGACCACAGTACAATCGGCGGCCATGTCCACCGAAGACCGAGCCTCACGGGCCGAGGCGCGCCGGCGCGCGCGACTCGCCGCGCGCGGCGAGCTCGTCGAGGCCGACAGCCCCGAGCCTGAGCCGCCAACCCGCCCGGCCGGCGGCAACTTCCTGACGCGCATCTTTCCTCCCGCCCCAAAGCTTCCCAATCGCCCCGATCCGCTCGAGGGCTTCAGCGGCAGTGGACCGCTGCGCCCGATCACCGAGCGGCTCTACCTGCTGCGCCGCCACCCACTGGCCTGGCTCCTGCCGGGCCTGATCGCGTTCGTCGGCTTCCTCGCCTCCTTCAGCTATGGGTCAGGCGTGATCGGTCTGTTCGGAACCTTCCTCCTCTTCGGCGGCCTGATCGCCGCGGGCTGGTTCGGCTGGCAACGGCCGACCCTGTTCGGTGTTGCCGCGGCGCTGCTCGGCTTCTTCATCGCCACCGCGATCGTGCTCTTCACCTTCTCGTCGCAGGGCGCCACCCCGGAGACCTTCGGGGAGCCGATCCAGGTGATCGGACAGCTTGTTCTGCAGGGCGCCTACCAGGCGGCTCTCGGCTTCCTCGGCGGCTGGTACGGCGGGTACCTTCGCCGCCGCCAGACCCAGCTGAGCGCCCAACAGGCGCCGCGACGGCGGCGCTGACGCCGGGCTCGACGTCGGCACGCGACTTGCTAGACTGAGTCCCGTAGACCCCGAGAGCATCCGGGTCGACGCCGAACATTGAGCTGGAGCCCGTCGCCGACGGAAGCTCGGGCCAGACGCGACACTTTGCGGCTTCGCTCGTTCGCGCCGATCTCGCTCTCGGAGTCTTCTTTGGGGGTCGTCGGGTTGCAGGACCCTCCGTACTGGAGCCCGACGGCCCCCTTCTTCATGCCCTGCTGAACTCAGCGCTGGTGAGCGGCGGCAGCGTCCATTGCCAGCTCGGTTGCCTCGCGGGCCGTGGCCGCCAGCCCGAGCACCTCGCCGGTCGAGCGCATCTCCGGCCCCAGCTCGGCGCTCACGCCTGGCAGGCGCCAGAGCGATCCGACGGGCGCCTTGACCGCAACGCGCGGGCCGTCGGCCGCGAGGCCGGGTGCCATCCCCGCCTCCTCCAGCGACCATCCGAGCGCACACCGCACGGCCGCGGCCACCACGTCGAGGCCGGTCGCCTTGGCCACGATCGGGACGGTCCGGCTTGCGCGCGGATTGGCCTCGATCACCACGACGCGGTCGCCCGACGCGATCATCTGCACGTTGAGCACTCCTCGCACGCCGAGCGCCAGGGCGATCCGACCGGCCGCCTCGGCGGCCAGCTCCTGGACGGCCCGTGGCACCTGCTGCGGCGGCAGCACGGCGACGCTGTCGCCCGAGTGCACGCCGGGGGGATCGATCTGCTCGAGGATGCCCGGCACGGCCCACGCGCTGCCATCGCTGATGGCGTCGACGTCGAGCTCGATGCCGGTGACCATCCGGTCGACGCGCAGGGGCCAGCCGACATCGGTGGCGAGATACTCGCTCACATGGGCCGTGGTGCGCAGGACGGCGATGCCCCGGCCGCCGATCACCCAGCTCGGGCGCACGATCACCGGAAAGCCGCCGAGCCCGCCGATCGCGGCCCGGAGCTCCGCAGCATCGGTCGCCAGCGAGCCCCGCGGTCCCTCGATCCCCAGCTGCTCGAGCAGTGCGGCGAATCGCTCGCGATCCTCGGTGATCTCGATCGCGTCGGCGGTCAGGCCCGCGATCGGCACATCGGCGTACGCAAGGTCCCGCGCGAGGTCGATGGCGGTCTGCCCACCGAAGGTGAGCACCACCATCGGCGGCGTGCCGGTCAGCGCTCGCTCGTGGTCGATCACGTCGAGGACGCTCTCGGTGTCGAGCGGCTCGAAGTACAGGCGCGTGCAGGCGTCGTAGTCGGTCGAGACGGTCTCGGGGTTGTTGTTGATGACGACCGCGTCGAGCCCCATCTCGCGAACGGCCCAGGCGGCGCGAACGCTGCAGTAGTCGAACTCGATTCCCTGGCCGATCCGGATCGGCCCGGAGCCGACGACGATCACGCTCTGCCGATCGGCCGGCGGCGCGACCTCCGGGTCGGCGTAGCTGGAATAGAAGTACGGAGTCTCGGCCGGGAACTCCCCGGCGCAGGTGTCGACGCGCCGGTACGCCGGGTGAATCCCTGAGCGCACGCGCGCGCGCCGGATGGCCGCCCACGGCACGCCAGACACCGTCGCGATGTCGGCGTCGCCGAAGCCGGCGCGCTTGGCGTCTGCCAGCGACGAGCCGACGAGGGCGCGCTCGGCATCGACCAGCTCGGCCAGGCGCTCGGTGAACCAGGGCGCGATCCCGGTCGCCGCGGCGAGCGCCGCCGCATCGGCCCAGCCATGGCGCAGGAGCGCGACCATCCGCCACAGCCGCGAGTCGGTCGCAGACAGGAAGCCGGCAAGGTCGCCGGGAGCGCGATGACTGAGCTCCCAGGCGGGGTCCTCCCACAGCCATCCTCGTCCACGCGGCTCGAGGGAACGGATCGCCTTGAGCAGCGCCGGCCCGAACTCCCGGTCGATCGCCATCGCCTCGCCGGTCGCCTTCATCTGGACGCCCAGGCTGCGGTCGGCGGTCGGGAACTTGTCGAACGGCCAGCGCGGCAGCTTGACGACGACGTAATCGACGGCGGGCTCGAAGGCGGCGCTGTTGCCGCCCGTCGCCGGGTTGGGCATCTCGTGCAGCCGGCGGCCAAGCGCGATCAATGCGGCGATCCGCGCGATCGGGTAGCCGGTCGCCTTCGAGGCGAGGGCGCTGGAGCGGGAGACGCGCGGGTTGACCTCGATGACGCGGTAGTCCGATCCATCGGGCGCCACGGCCAGCTGAACGTTGCAGCCGCCCTCGAGCTCGAGCGCGCGGACGATCTTGAGGGCGCATCGGCGCAGGCGCTGGACGACCGTGTCGGGCAGGGTCTGGATCGGCGCCACGACGATCGAGTCGCCGGTGTGGACCCCCATCGGGTCGAGGTTCTCCATGCCGCAGATCGCGATCGTGGTGTCGGAGGCGTCGCGCAGCACCTCGAACTCGATCTCGTACCAGCCCAGCAGCGAGCGCTCGACGAGGACCTGGCCGATCGGGCTGGCCGCCAGGCCGGCGGCGATTCGCACGCGCGCCTGCGCCACGTCCTCGGCAAAGCCGCCGCCGCCGCCGCCGAGCGTGAACGCCGGGCGCACGACGATCGGAGCGCCGAGCGCCTCCACGAAGCGCAGCCCATCCTCGACGCTCTCCACGACCGCGCTCTCGGGCACGGGCTCGGCGATGCCGGTGACCAGGTCCCGGAAACCGCCGCGGTCCTCCGCCGCCCGCACCGCCGCCAGGGGCGTGCCGAGGACTCGCACGCCGCACCGCGCCAGCACGCCGGCATCGTCGAGCGCGACGGCGAGGTTCAGCCCGGTCTGGCCGCCGAGCGTCGGGAGCAGCGCATCGGGTCGGTGCTCCTCGATCACGCGGGTCAGGTACGACAGGGTCAGCGGACCGATCAGCACCGTGCCGCCCACGTCCGGATCGGTCATGACCGTTGCCGGGTTCGAGTTGACCAGGACGGTCTCGACGCCCTCGCCGCGCAGGGCGAGGCAGGCCTGGACGCCGGCGTAGTCGAACTCGGCCGCCTGCCCGATCAGGATCGGACCCGAGCCGATGACGAGGACCTTGCGCGGCATCGTCATGCCAGCGCGCGCTCCAGGGCAAGGTCGAAGATGCGCGCCGCGTCGATCGGACCCGGGCGCGCCCTCCGGATGGAACTGGACCGATGCGATCCGCCCGCTGACATGGACCAGCCCCTCGACGGTTCCGTCGTTCAGGTCCCGGTGGCTGACCGAGTAGCCAGCAGCCGCCAGTGCCGGGCCGTCGATGACGGCCACCTCGTGGTTGTGGGCACCGATATCGACCCGGCCGCTCGATGACTCGAGCACCGCGTGGTTGCCGCCGTGGTGACCCACCGGCAGCCGGTGCGTCTGGGCGCCGGCAGCAAGCGCCAGCAGCTGGTGGCCCAGGCAGATGCCGAGAATCGGCGGTCCGCCATCGATCGCGCGCCGCGACAGAGACCGGACCGCGGCGATCTGCGCGCCCATGCGCGATGGGTCACCGGGACCCGGCGACAGGACGACGAGGTCGGGCTGTGTGCCCAGGATGTCCGCCGGGCCGGCATCGGGCGGCAGCACCGTGATCTCGAGCCCCCGGGCCGCCAGGGCGCGCAGCAGCGAGCGCTTGACGCCGTAGTCGACGAGGGTCGCTCGGGCCGTCCGCGGCCCAACCGCTTCGACGGTGTAGGGCTCACGGGTCGCCACCCCGGCGACGTGGTCGATCGACGCCCATTGCGCGATGCCCGCGGCCTCGGCGACCGCATCCTCATCGGTCACCGTGGCGGGACGAATGACGGCGCGCCGAAGGACTCCGCGCCGCAGCTCGAGGGTGAGGGCTCGCGTGTCGATTCCGGTCAGCGCCGGGATGCGGGCCTCGATGAGCAGGTCCTCGAGCGAGACGCCCGGCCCATCGGGCGGCGTGACCAGGCGGGAGCAGATGAGCGCTCGGGCGTGGACCCGGCTGGACTCCAGCTCGCTCGGCGCGATCCGGTAGTTTCCCGCCATCGGGTGCGTCAGGACCACGATCTGGCCGGCGTACGACGGGTCGGTCAGGATCTCGCCCCAGCCGGTGGCGGCGGTGGTGAAGATGAGGTCGCCCTCGGCAGGCCCGACGTGCCCGTTGAGCGTCCCCCGCTGGACGCGCCCGCCCTCGAGCGCGACTAGCCCGAGTGCCGAACGAGGCACCGACCGCGTGCCTGCGGCCGGCGCCTCGGTTTGCTGCTCAAGGTTCGGGATGGTCTGCACCTGTCGCTCCTTCCCGGCATCACCGTGCCGGTCTTAAAGGACCGCGGTGGAGTCTAGCCGATTCTGGCGGACGCCGGCCGGGTCCGGCGCCGCGCACGATGTCGCGTCGGTTGCATGATCATGCATCAACGTGTATGAATACTCAAGTGAACCCTCCGCGCCAGGCCGCCCTGTGGGACGGCCGCTTCGAGTCCCCCGCCGCCGACTCGGCCCTCGCGCTGTCGCAGTCGCTCGAGATCGACATGCCGTTGGCAGTGCACGACGTCGCCGCCAGCCGTGCCCACGTGGCGGAGCTGCGGCGGCTCGAGCTGCTGGGCCAGGCGGACGCGGATCGACTCGATGGCGCCCTGGTCGAGGTGGCGGCACGCCTGGCCGATGGGTCGTTCGCCTGGCGCCCGGAGCACGAGGACATCCACATGAACGTGGAGGCGGCGGTCATCGCGCTGGTCGGCCCGGAGCTCGGCGGCATGCTCCAGGCCGGACGCAGCCGCAACGAGGAGATCGTGACCGATGAGCGCCGCTGGCTGGCTTCGGCCATCGCCGCCCTCATCCACGCGATCCGCGACCTGCAGTCGGTCCTGCTGGCCCGGGCCGAACGGGAGACCGAGACCATTCTCCCGGCCCACACCCACACCCAGCCCGCGCAGCCTGTCCTCCTGGCGCACCACCTGCTGGCGTACGTCGAGATGCTCGACCGCGACGCTGGGCGCCTGGCCGATGCGGCGGCACGGGCGGATCGATCGCCCGCCGGATCGGGCGCGGTGGCCGGATCGGGCCTTCCGCTCGATCGCCGACGGATCGCTGCCGAGCTCGGCTTCATCGGGGTAACCGACAACTCGATCGACGCGGTGTCCGACCGCGACTACGCGCTCGAGTCCGTCGCGGGGCTGGCCATCCTGCTGGGCCACCTCTCTCGCCTCGCCGGCGAGCTGGTCCTATGGTCGACGCCGTACCTGGGCTTCGCGCGGCTCGACGACGCCTTCTCGAGCGGCAGCTCGATGCTGCCAAACAAGCGCAACCCCGATAGCGCCGAGCTCGTCAGGGCCCGCGCTGCGCGCGTTGAAGGGGATCTTGTCACCCTCATGTCGCTGGTCCGCGGGCTGCCCCTGGCATACCACCGCGATCTCCAGGAGACGCGTCGTGCAATGTTCGACGCCTTCGACTCCGCGCGCCTGTGCCTCGACGTCATGAGCGGCGTCATGTCCGGAGTCGCCTTCGACCGTGACCGAATGCTGGCCGCCGCGTCCGTCGGGCATGCGCGGGCCGTCCTCGTGGCCGATCGGCTCGTCGCCAGGGGCGTGGCCTTCCGCGACGCCCATCGCCGCGTCGGACAGCTGGTCGCGGCGGCCGAGGCGTCGGGAGTGGACCTGTCCGAGCTGCCGGCCGAGACGCTCACTGAGGCTCTCCCCGAGCTCGGCGGCGCGACGATGCCGAGCCTCGCGGACGCGATCGACGCCGCCGATGTGGCCGGCGGGACCGCCCCACACCGCGTGCGGCTGGCCCTTGCCGAAGCCAGGGAGCGGCTGGGCATCGAGGCCGCACCATGACCGCCACGATCTCGGTCGCCGTCGTCGGCGCCGCCGGCTACGCGGGTGGTGAGCTGGTCCGCCTGATGGCCGGCCATCCATCGGTCCAGCTCGCCTCGGTCCATGCGCGAGGCCGCGACGGCGTGCCCCTCGGAACCGAGCTGCCCCACCTGGCGCCGCTCGGGCTGACCTTCCGCGAAGACGAGCCCGACGACGTGGAGGTCGCCTTCCTGGCGCTCCCGCACGGGGCGTCTGCCGAGCTCGCGTCGCGGCTGCTCAAGCGAGGGACGACGGTGATCGACATCGGCGCCGACTTCCGGTTGCGCGACGCCGATGCGTACGCCACCTGGTACGGGGGCCCGCACCCGTGTCCCGAGCTGCTCGCCGATGCGGTCTACGGACTGACGGAGTGGAGCCGGGATGCGCTGCGCGGCGCAACGCTGATTGCGAATCCCGGCTGCTATCCCACCGCCGCGCTGCTGGCGCTCGTCCCGTTCGCGCGCGCCGGCATGCTCCGCGGCGACGTGATCGTGGATGCCAAGTCGGGCATCAGCGGAGCCGGCCGCAGCGCCGGCGCGGACTACCTGTTCACCGAGCTGACCGAGTCCACCCGAGCGTACGGGCTCGAGGGCCATCGGCACCGACCGGAGATCGAGCAGGGCCTCGCGGCCGCCGGGGCGTCGATGCCGGTCACCTTCGTCCCGCACCTCGTGCCGCAGTCGCGCGGCCTGCTGGCTACGTGCTACCTGACCCTCGCGGACGACCTCGACGATGGCGCGATCGCCTCGCTGCTGCGGATGGCGTACGACGGAGAGCCCTTCGTCCACGTCTCCGACTCGCCGCCTGCCACCAAGCAGACCACCGGCTCGAACCACGCCTTCGTCCACGGACGCCGCGTCGGCGAGCGCCGGGCGGTGGTCGTCTCGGCGATCGACAACCTCGGCAAGGGCGCCGCCGGACAGGCGATCCAGAACATGAACGTCGCGCTCGGGCTGGACGAGGCCGCGGGTCTCGGCGGTCTCGGGATCCATCCATGAGCGTCACAGCCGATCCCCGGCGGCATCACGAGCGCGCAGGGCTTCTCGGTCGCCACCGGCGAGGCCGGTATCCGCGAGTCGGGCGGCCCCGACCTCGTGCTGATCGCCTCCGACCGACCTGCCAGCGCCGCGGCGACATTCACCACCAACCTGATGCGGGCAGCCCCGGTGCTGCTGGCGCAGGAGTCGCTCGTCGCGAGCGGCGCGACCGCGCGCGGCATCGTCGTCAACGCCGGCTGCGCGAATGCCGGCACGGGCGCTGCCGGGCTCGAGGACGCGCGGGCGGTGGTGGCGGCGGCCGCCCGCCATGTCGGATGCCGGCCACACGAGATGCTCCCCGCCTCGACCGGGCTCATCGGGTCGCGGCTGCCGGTTCCGGCCATCGTTGCCACCATTCCGAGCCTGCGTCTCCGTCGCTCGCGGGCCGCGTCCGCGCAGGCGGCGCGCGCCATCATGACCACCGACACCCGCCCGAAGGAACGCGCGGTCGCCACGCGGCTCGCCGATGGCCGCCTCATCCATGTCGGTGGCATGGCCAAGGGCGCCGGCATGATCCATCCGCAGATGGCGACCATGCTCGCCTTCCTGGCGACCGATGCGCCGATCGACGCCGGCGCGCTGGCTTCCATGCTGCGGCCCGCCGTCGAGCGGACCTTCAACCAGGTCTCGGTCGACGGCGACACCTCCACCAACGACGCGGTGTTCGTGCTCGCCAATGGGGCGGCCGGCGGTCCGGCGATGGGCAGCGACGATCAGCGCGCCTTCGCCGATGCGCTCGAGGCGGTCTGCCGGTCACTGGCCATTGCCATCGCCGCCGACGGGGAGGGCGCGAAGCACCTCATCGAGGTCACGGTCAACGGCGCATCCGACGACGCTGACGCCCGGGCGGTCGCCCGCACGGTCGCTGCATCGTCGCTGGTCAAGACGGCCGTCCACGGCGCGGATCCGAACTGGGGTCGCATCGCCGCCGCGGCCGGCCGCAGCGGTGTTCGGCTCGATCCGGACCGGATGCGGATCTGCATCGGCGACGTGGCGGTCTACGACGGCCGCCCGCTTGAATTCGACGAGCGCCGGGCGCGACGCATCCTGCGCGGCGCGACGGTGCCACTGGTGCTCGACCTGCTCGACGGATCCGGCAGTGGCACCGCCTGGGGCTGCGATCTCTCGGCGGAATACGTCGCCATCAACAGCGAGTACACGACATGAGCGAGTCCGTCCTGACCATCAAGCTGGGTGGCACCGCCGGGGCGCACGCCGCCTCGCTGGCCGTGCTCGTCGAGCGCGCAGAGCCCGGATGGGTGGTCGTCCATGGCGGCGGCACCGAGGTCGGAGACTGGTCGCGCCGGCTCGGCATCGAGCCGAGCACGGTCGACGGCCTGCGGGTCACCGACCCGGCGACGCTCGAGGTCGCCGTGGCGGTGCTGCGCGGCGTCGTCAACGCACGGCTTGTCGCAACGTTCGTGGCGGGCGGCGTCGCCGCCATCGGCCTGTGCGGTGTCGACGGCGACCTGCTCGGCGCCGAGCGGTTCGATCCACGGCTCGGAGACGTGGGCCGCATCAACCGGGTGAACCGGACGCTGCTCGCCGCCCTGGCGGACGGCGGCCAGGTCCCTATCGTCGCGCCGATCGCCCGTGGCGAGGGTGCCGATCTGCTCAACGTGAATGCCGACGAGGTAGCCGGCGCGATCGCATCCGCACGCGGCGGACGGTTGCTCCTGCTCACCGATGTGCCCGGCGTCCTTCGCGACGGAGAGCCCCTGGCCGCGCTCAGCGCCGGCGAGGCCGAGGGCATGCTCGCCGACGAGTCAGCCTCGGGCGGGATGCGACCGAAGCTGCGCGCCGCGGCGAGCGCCGCGCGCGCCGGGTGCGCCGTCGCGATCGTGGATGGAACGGATCCGGATGCCGTGCGAGCGGCGCTGGACGGAACGACGACTGGAACCGATGTCACGGCCGAAGCCGCAGCGAGGATCGGCTGACGCCGATGAAGGAGCAACGAATGGGAACCATCGAGCGACGGGACCACGTCCGGCGGCTGATCGCTGCCGGGGGGGTCCACACCCAGGCCGAGCTGGTGGCCGCGCTCCGCGCGCGCGGCGCGGACGTCACCCAGGCGACAATCTCGCGCGATCTCGCCAGCCTCGGCGTCGTGCGCGGATTCCGTGGCGGGCGACTCACCTACCTCCTTCCGGATGACATGACCGATGGCGCCGGCGCAGCGGAGGGCCGTCTTCGCCGCCTGCTCGGCGACCTGCCGCTGACGATCGGCGAAACGGCTCCGTTCATCGTCCTTCGCACCTCGCCCGGCGGCGCGAACGCCATCGCGTCCGCCATCGACCTGTCGCAATGGGACGACGTGGTCGGCACCATCGCCGGCGACGACACGATCTTCGTCGCCTGCACCGATGCGACCGCCATGCGCCGATTCCGCGGCCGCCTCGAGGCGTTCATCGGCCAGGCGCAGGCCGCCGTCACAAACGGCGCGGGAGGTGAGGCATGAGCGAGACCGTCGTGCTCGCCTACTCCGGAGGGCTGGACACCTCCGTCGCCGTCCCGTGGCTGCGCGAGACCCAGGGCCATGAGGTGATCACCCTGACCGTCGACGTCGGGGGCGGCGTCGATGCCGCCGCGGTCCAGGAGCGGGCGCTGGCCGGCGGAGCCCGGCGCGCGATCGTCGTCGACGCGCGATCGACGTTCGTGACCGACTACATCTGGCCGGCGCTCCAGGCGGGTGCCCTGTACCAGGGCCAGTACCCGCTGGCAACGGCACTGGCGCGCCCGCTCATCGCGCGGCTGCTGGTGGAGGCCGCGCACGAGAGCGGCGCCGGCCTGGTCGCCCACGGCTGCACCGGCAAGGGTAACGACCAGGTCCGCTTCGACGTGGCTGTCGCCGCGCTCGACCCCTCACTGCGCGTCATCGCGCCGATGCGTGTCGGTATGGGCATGACCCGCGACGAGGAGCTCGCGTACGCCCGCGAGCGGGGCATCGACGTCCCGTCAGGCCCGAGCTCACCGTTCAGCATCGACGCCAACCTGTGGGGAAGGTCGATCGAGGCGGGCGTCCTGGAGGATCCGTGGTCACCACCGCCGGACGACGCCTTCGCCTGGACGGTCGACCCGGGCGACGCGCCGCGGACGGCACGCGAGGTCGTCATCGGCTTCGAGGCGGGCGTCCCCGTCTCGCTGGACGGCGAGGTCCTCGACGGCGTCGAGCTCGTCGAGCGCCTCAACCGCACCGCCGGCGCCCATGGCATCGGCCGCATCGACCATGTCGAGGACCGGCTGATCGGCATCAAGAGCCGGGAGATCTACGAGGCGCCGGCTGCCGTGGTGCTTCACGCCGCCCACGCGGCGCTCGAGCAGCTCACCCTGTCGCGCGAGCTCCTCGCCTACAAGCGATCCGTCGGCGACCGGCTCGCCACGCTCGCCTACGACGGCCTCTGGTTCAGCGAGCTGGGCGTCGCGTTGCGCGCCTTCGTGACCCACACCCAGCGCTACGTGGGTGGCGAGGTTCGGATGCGGCTCACGCCCGGCAGCGCCGCCGTCATCGGCCGCCGCTCCCCGCACTCGCTCTACGACATCGGCCTGGCGACGTACGACACCGGCGACCGGTTCGACCATGAGTCGGCTGTCGGGTTCATCGCCATCTGGGGCCTGCCGGTGCGCACCCAGGCGGCCGCACGCCGCGACGACGGACAGGAAGGGGGCACCCTCCTCGATGAGCTGGGTGCCGACCGGCGCGACGCCACCGCGCTGGCGGGAGCGGCCCGATGACCGAGCAGAAGCCGGTGCGCGGCCTGCGCATGGCGGGAACGATCGCTGCCCTGACCTCCGACTCGTCGTACGTGCGGCGAGCGCGCGCCGCAGACGTCGATCGGATCCTGGAGGTGATCGGCACCTACGTCTCGCAGCACGTCCTGCTGCCACGCACACGGGAGGAGATCCTGGAGGACATCGGCAGCTGGTGGGTCGGTGATCTCAACGGCGAAGTCGTCGGCTGCGCCGCGCTCCGCGACTTCGGCGGAGGCCTCGCCGAGCTGCGCTCGCTCAGCGTCGTGGCCAGCGCGTACGGTCGAGGGCTCGGCGAGTCGCTGGTGCATGCGGTGGTGCGGGAGGCCCGCAAGCGCGCCATCTCGCGGCTGTTCGCGATCACCCGCAACCCGGGCTACTTCGCGCGGCACGGCTTCGTCGAGCTCGCCATGGGCGAGGTCCCGGACGTCCTGCATGCCGATCGCGTCCCGTGGCCCGCGCGCAGCGGGGCCGGCCACGCCATGGAGCTGCCGCTGTGAGCACCGTCCGTGCGTCATCAGACGCGCCGGCGCGCGAGGCGCTGGTTCACCTCCAGACGTACGCCCGCCAGCCGATCACGCTGGTCAGCGGCCGTGGCTGCTGGGTGACCGATGACGCCGGCGCTGAGTATCTCGACCTGGTGGCCGGGATCGCGGTCGACGTGCTGGGACATGCGCATCCGGCGGTCGCCGAGGCAGTGGCTCACCAGGCGGCCACCCTCGTCCAGGTCTCGAACCTTTACTACACGCTCCCGCAGCTCGAGCTTGCCGAGGCGCTCGTCGCCCGCTCGCCGTTCGACCGTGTCTTCTTCACGAACTCCGGGACGGAGGCGAACGAGGCGGCCCTCAAGTTGGCCCGGCGTCACGGAAGCGACCGCGGCGCACATGAGGTCGTGTCGCTGGCCGGCTCCTTCCACGGCCGAACCTTCGGCTCGCTTGCCGCGACCGGCCAACCCAAGTATCAGGCGCCGTTCGCGCCGCTGCCACCCGGCTTCCACCACGTGAAGCCGAACGACATCGACGAGCTCACCGAAACGGTGACCGATGCGACCTGCGCCGTGCTCCTCGAGCCGATCATGGGCGAGGGCGGCATCCACCCGCTGACCGACGAATACCTCGCGGCCGCGCGGGCTGCCTGCGACCGCGTTGGCGCGCTCCTGATCCTTGATGAGGTCCAGACCGGCATGGGGCGCACCGGGAGCTTCTTCGCGTTCGAGCAGACGCCGATCATCCCCGATGCCGTCACCCTCGCAAAGGGGCTGGCCGGCGGCATCCCGATCGGCGCGCTGCTCGTCCGCCAGTCGGCGGCGGCCTTCAAGGTCGGCGACCACGGAACGACGCTGGGTGGCAACCCGGTCTCGTGCGCCGCGGCGCTGGCAACGCTCGGCGTCATCGACGAGCTGGACCTGATGGCAAACGCGCGCGCCCGCGGCACCCAGCTGATGGAGGGCCTTGCCCCCCTCGTCGCGCAGGGCCTGGCCGTCGAAATCCGCGGCCGCGGCCTGATGATCGGCATCGAAACGTCCGGGCCGACCGCACGGGACGCGGTCGCCGCGGCCCGGGACCGCCACGGCCTGCTGATCAACGCCACCGGCGACACCACGATCCGGCTCGTGCCACCGCTCACGATCGCGGCCGACGAGGTCGAGACGGCGGTGGAGCGGCTCGACGCCGCCCTGGCCGACGCGCGGGGCGCGGCATGACCACCGAGCTCGAGAGCCCCGCGCGGCGCAGCGCCCGGGCCGCCCCGCGGCACCTGCTCGGGTCGGCGGACCTCGAAGGGCTCGGCCTCGTCCGCCTCCTCGACCGCGCCGACCTGCTGCGCGGCCAGCGTCACGCGGTCACTCAGGCACGCCCGCTCGAGGGCCGCCAGGTTGCACTCCTGTTCGAGAAGCCGAGCCTTCGCACGCGGGTCAGCTTCGAGGTTGCCGTCACTGGGCTCGGTGGCCACGCCATCGCCCTCGGCCCGGACGAGGTCGGTCTCGGCCGCCGCGAGAGCGCCGCAGACGTGGCACGCAACCTGTCGCGGCTGGTCGACGCGATCGTGCTGCGCACGTTCGCGCACGCGACGCTGACCGAGATGGCGGCGGCGGCATCGGTCCCGGTGGTGAATGCCCTGACCGATGCCGAGCATCCGTGCCAGGCGCTTGCCGATCTCCTCACCCTGCGCCGGCGATTCGGCCGGCTGAGCGGCCTTCGCGTCGCCTTCGTCGGCGATGGCAACAACGTGGCCCACTCCCTGATGCTGGCCGGTGCGCTGGCGGGCCTCGACGTCCGGGTCGCCACTCCTTCCGGCTACGAGCCGGACCCGGCTGTCGTGGAGCGGGCGCGAGCGCTCGGCGCGCGGCATCGGGCCCGAATCAGCATCGGCACCGATCCGGTGGAAGCGGTCGAGGGCGTGGACGCGGTCTACACCGACGTCTGGACCAGCATGGGTCGCGAGGCCGAGGCCGAGCAGCGGCGGATCCGCTTCGCCGGTTTCGAGGTGAACGAGATGCTCCTCGCACACGCAGCGCCACACGTTGTGGCGCTCCACTGCATGCCGGCGCATCGCGGCGAGGAGATCTCGGCGGCCGTCCTTGACGGGCCGCGCTCGCTCGCGCTCGAGCAGGCCGAGAACCGCCGCTACGTGCAGGAGGCGGTTCTCGTCGAGCTCCTCGCCCCTCGCTGACTCGGCGGGCCGAGCTCAGGCCGGCGGCACGTCCCGGGTCACGGTGACCGGCTCGGGTGCGAGCGGCAGGCGCCTGCGGACCTCGATCAGGGCGCGCAATGCCACCAGCGCCAGGATGCTCAGCACCAGGAGCACCGGCAGCCACACGATCCCGAACCAGATGACCACGTTCAGGAGCCCCTGCCCGATGCCGACCAATGCGGCCAGCGCACCCTGGACCTCCGAGCCGACGTCCCACCCTTCGGTCTGCTCGGCGACCGGCTCCGCCGCTGGAATCAGCGACACGGTGAGGGTCGAGAGGTCGGCGCTGCCCTCGATCTCCTGGAGCTGGGCCTTCAGCTGCTCGATCTCGCCGCGGACGGCGTCGAGCCGTGACTGGACCGCCAGCACGTCGTCGATACGCTCCGCACGGTCGAGCAGGACGCGGTACGACGCCTCGGAGGCCTCGAGGTTCGCGATGCGGGCTCCGAGGTCGATGACCTGGCGCGTGACGTCCGACTCGCGGGTTGCCTCGACGAGCACCGTTCCCTCGAGGGCGCGAAGGCGCTCGAGCGCCTCGTCGAAGCGCGCGGCAGGGATACGAAGCGTCAGCATCGCGCCCTGGTCCTCGGTGCCGGCCTGCGAGCCCCCGACGTAGCCGCCCAGCTCGAGCACGAAGGCACGCACCAGGCCCACCGCGGCCGGCACGTCGTCGACTTCGACGCTCACCTCGCCGGTCTTGACGATTCGTTGCTCGATCGGCGCGGCAAGGCCCCCGCCGTCCGCCGGCCCGCCGCCGGTCGTTTCATCGTTGGCCGCCGGCTGCTCGCCGCTGTCGGCACCACCGGCCACGTCGCGCTCGGCGGCGGAATCTGGCGCCGCGGCCTGCCCCATTGCGCCACCGCCGCAGGCGGCGACGATGAGCAGGAGAAGCAGAGCGGCGGCGGTCGCCGGCCATCGGCGTGCCCGGAGCGTCGGTGCGAATGTACGCATGTCGAGATCCCTCCTTCGGATAGGAGCCCGGACGCCGGCGGCGGGGCGTTCGTTCCGCACCACCACCACGTCGCTCGGCTAGCATCGGTTCATGGAGGAACGCACCGCCGAGCTGATGGCCGATGAGGCGGCTCGCGCGACGATGGACGCCAGCGAGTTCGACCACGACTTCCTGGCCACGCATCTGACCGACGAGCGCCGCAAGGCCGGCCTGCTCGGCGAGATTCGCGAGGCGATCTTCGGCGCACAGGACGGCCTGGTCAGCACGCTGGCGGTGGTGAGCACCGTCGCCGGCGCGACCTCGGAGCGCTACCCGGTGCTGGTCGCGGGCATCGCGTCAGGGCTGGCCGGCATCTTCAGCATGGCCGCCGGCGAGTACATCGGCAGCAAGAGCCAGCGCGAGATCTTCGACGCCCAGATCGTGGACGAGCGCGAGGAGGTCCACGAGCGCCCCGGCGAGGCGGAGGCCGAGGTGGCCTACATGTTCGAGGAGGACGGCCTCCCGCACGAGCAGGCCCTGCAGGTCGCCAGCATCATGGCCCAGCATCCGGACGTCCTGCTCAAGACGATGGTCGAGAAGGAGCTCGGGCTCGCCGTCGAGGAGGGCGGCGGCTCACCCCTGCAGGGAGCGCTCATCATGGGCGCCGCCTTTGGGCTCGGTACCATCCCGCCGATCCTGCCGCACGTGTTCCTCAGCAGCGAGATCGCCGTCATGGTCTCGGTGGCGGCCACACTGGCAGTCCTGTTCGGCATCGGCGTGGTGAAGAGCCGATGGACGCATCGGTCCTGGTGGGCATCCGGCCTCGAGATCCTGGTGGTCGGCGCCGTGGCCGGCATCGCCGGCTACTTCTTCGGGAACATCCTGCCGATCATCCTTGGCGCTCCGGAGGCAGCTGCCTAGATTCCCTCGAAGATCATGCCGGCGATCAGGACGAGCGCGGCGACGACGAACGACCACGCCCCGAGCGTCTCCGAGGTCATGCCGGCGATGCTCGGCAGCACGCCGGCGAAGGTCCCCAGCAGCCCGATCAGGACGAGCGCCAGCCCCACGATGATGGTCGGCATGCGCGGTGCGAAGTTCATGCGTCCACCCATGACGTCAGATCCCCGGCAGCAGCGAGCCGACGATCAGCAGCGCGTCGCCGGCCAGCAGGAAGAGCCACGCGATCTGGGTCGTCACCTGGATGTCGGTGCCGATCGTCGACTGCACGATATCCAGCGCCTGGTTCACAAAGTCGATCGGGAACACGGTGGCGGAGAGCCCGACCAGGATGAGCGCGACCGCGATGGCGACGGTGACCAGCTTCGGCGGGTTGGGGCGCAGCACGAGCAAAGAATAGGGAAGCCCGTCAACCGCCGATGGTGAGCGTGCCGACCATGCCGTATTCCTCGTGCCCGGGAAGGTGGCAGATGTAGGTCAGCGTCCCAGGCTCGTCGAACGTGATCGTCGTCTCCACCGTCTGGAGCGCCGGGACGGTGACCTCGTTCGGCACCGTGTCGTGCGTGGCATGGGTGCCGGTGCGATGCGCCTGGTGGAAGGCCTCGTCGCCGATGAGCCACTCGTGGTCGATCGGGTCCTCGTTGACCAGGACGAAGGTGATGGGCACGCCGGCCGGCACCGTCAGGCGCGTCGGGTCGAACGCCGAATAGTGGATCGTGATCGTGACGTGCTGCGCCGCCGGGGCGCAGCCGGCGACCGCGGTCACCGCCAGGAGCAGTGCCACGGCCACCGGCCAGGTGCGAAGCCGAAGCTTCATGCGCCGGCGAGCGGCGAGCCGGGACCGCGCCGCGTTGACCGGCTGAACAGGACCGGCACCCCGATCGCTCCTGTTGCGGCGAGCAGCAGGAAGGCGGGCACCGGTGAGCGCGGCGCCGGGCGGCTGCCGAATGGCGCGTAGCCGGCGTCAATGGCGGACGGCTTCCCGGCGCCGGATGCGTCGATCGCGAGGTCGAAGTCGAGATCGCCGGCGTCGGACGACACGACGACCTTCGTCAGCCACGCATTCTCGGGAACCCATTCCATGCCGACGTCGGAACGCAGGTCGGCGAGCAGCGACTCCGTCGCAGCTGCGCTGTGGTCAAGGATCAGCCCGTCGCCCTCGACGAACGCTCCGGCCTTGGGCAGGAGGGCGGGCCTGATATCGGTGAGGAGGTAGACGTCTGCTTCGACGAGCTCGCCGGCAGCCTTGCCGAGTCCCAGGATCCGCAAGGGCACCCAGGGGTTGTCGGTCGGGATGGTGAGGTGGACCGGCGTGCCGTCACCGATTGCCTGTCCGCGCGCCGCCGCCGCATCGGCGTCGAAGGCAGCCGCCATGAAGATCGGGCTGCGGTCGGCGTAGAAGTCGAGCACCTCGGGCGAATCGGGCGGGAGGCGGAAGCCGTGGTTCTTGGCCCACAGGCCGACCTCGTCGCCACCGCCGCGAAGGATGGTGATGTCGAGCGCGTCGATGGTCGTCTCGAGCAGGACTTCGGCCTCGCGGGTCGCGCTGTCCGCGGCGCCGGCGGCCGCGAATGCGAACTCGGGAATCGGATCGGTCTCGCGAATGAGGCGCTGGAGGGTCCAGTCGCCGCCGCGCACGACGTCGGTCGGGATGCCGGGCAGCGGAGTGATGCTGCCGAACGAGCCGCCACCCCCGGCGAACTCGAACGAGGTGACGTAGTGCTCGACGCCGTCGTGATAGCCGGCGAAGGTGGTCGTCCGGAGCAGGTTGACGGCGCCGTTCGGGCCGATGAGGCCGCCGCAGGCCAGCGTGGGCGCGGCGAAGACGAGCAGTGCGGCGGATGCCGCGAGGAGCGAGAGCCATGGACGTCGCATCGACCGTCCTCCTTAGGTACAGGGCGTGGAGTCGATGCTGATCAGCCCCCTCTTGACGCCCTGGCTCACGCATCGGTTCCGCCGAGGTCAGCCGATGAGGGTCAACCAGGCGGCGGTCATCAGTCGGTGCTCAGCCGAGCCAGGAGCTTCTTCGGGGCGACGATGCGGTAGCTCTCCTCGATCCAGGCGGTGATCATCTCGAGCGGCGCGTCGTCCGGCACCCTTGCGGTCACCCAGCCGCCGCGGTCGAGGCCGTAGCCCGCCGGCACGACCCACGGCATTGACATCGCCTCCTCGTGCGACTCGCGCAGCTTGACGGTGAAGCCCAGGCCGGCATCGGTCTCGGGCATGCCAAAGAAGACGAAGACCTTCTTCCCGACCTTGTAGACGGACTCGCCCCAGGGATGGTCCTCCCATGACTCTGGGAGCCCGGCGGCAAACTGCCGGGCCGCGTCCGCCAGCGGGTGGCTCATCTATCCGTTGCGCGCGTGGTCAGCGTGCGCGGACGGCGTACAGCACGCGCGGACCGCTGACCCCGCGCCGCTCCACGGATCCGCGCGAGTCGTCGCCCTCGCGTGCATCGAAATACCGCACGACGTTCTCAGGCATCGGCGGAGTGTAGCAATGCCCGTCAGTGGAACATGCGCTGCTGCTTGGCGAGATCGAGGCGCTCCGACGGTCCATCCAGCGCGTCGTCCACGCTCCGCAGCCGCTGCGCGATCACGTTCAGGACCGCTCCTTCGACCTGGAGCCGGCCGTCGATCACCAACAGCGGATGGCGGTGCAGCAGGGCGCGGTGGGCCTGGTAGACCTGCGGCCGCAGGGTGACGTTGATCATGCCGGTCTCGTCCTCGAGCGCGATGAACACGAAGTTCTTGGCCGTCATCGGGTGCTGCACGCTCACCGCCAGTCCGGCCAGCCGGATCTGGGACCGATCGCGCAGCCGGGCAGCGTCCGCCACCGTGATCACCCCGCGTGCAGCGAGCCGGTCCCGGAAGAGCTCGACGGCGTGGAGGTTCGGGGCCACACCGGTGTCGCGATAGTCGGCGGCAACCTTCTCGGCGTCGGTCATCGGCGGCAGGGAGGCGCCCAGCGCGCGCTGGGCGTCATCGGTCAGGCCGAGCGCCGGATGCTCCGGGTCGGCGTCGGCCAGGGTGGTGCGCAGCTGCCAGAGGAGCTCGCGCCGGGGCGCATCGGTCCAGTCGAAGGCGCCGATGCTGATGAGCCGCTCGACCACCTGCTCACCGAGGCCGGTCCGCGCGACGAAGTCGCGGACGGACGCATAGGGACCGATGGCGCGCTCGCGCTCGAGGATCGGCTTCGCGCGCTCGTCGATCCCCTTCACTTGGCGCAGGCCGAGGCGGATGGCGTACTTCGTTTCTTCGCGTTTGCCTGGGGTGCACGCATCGGCCAGGGAACCGGCCTTTGTTGGCCGTCCTTTGCCGGGGGAGCAATCCATGGCCATCGAGATGGCCGAATCGGGCTCAACTTGGCCGTTACGTGCTCCAGCGGCAAACGGCTCGACGGGGAGTGGACGCGTGTCGTGCTCCCAGGCCGACTCGTTGACGTCGATCGGCAGGACGCGGATCCGGTGGCGCTTGGCGTCGTTGATGACGACCGCGGGGGAGTAGAAGCCCATCGGCTGGTTGTTGAGCACGCCGACCGTGTAGTGCGCCGGGTAGTAGTGCTTCAGCCAGGCGGTGTCGTAGCTGATCTTGGCGAAGGCGGCGGCGTGGGCTCGTGCGAAGCCGAACTCGGCGAAGGCGCTGCACTTCTGGAAGAGCGCCTCGGCGTCGGGCTCCGTGAGACCGGTGCGCATGGCGCCCCCCACGAAGCGGCCGCGCTCCGCCTGCATCTTGGCGTGGCTGCGGTGAGAGCCCATCGCCTTGCGGAAGATGTCGGCCTCGACCGCGGTGTAGCCGCAGACCTCGATCGCGACCTGCATCACCTGCTCCTGGTACAGGATCACGCCGAGCGTGTCCTCGAGGATCGGCTCAGGCAGGGGTGGGCGTAGGTGACCTCCTCCTCGCCGGCGCGCCGTCGCAGATACGGGTGGACGGCGTTGCCCTGCACCGGGCCGGGCCGGATGATCGCGACCTGGACGACGAGATCCTCGAAGCGCTCCGGCCGCGCCTTGGGGAGGCACTGCATCTGGGCGCGCGACTCGATCTGGAACATGCCGACCGTATCGGCCGCCTGGATGCTCGCGTACACCTCGGGGTCGTCGTGCGGGAGGCGGTCGAGGTCGATCCGCCGTCCCGTGTCGCGCTCGATCCGCTGCAGCGCGTCGGAGACCACGCCCAGCGTGCGGAGGCTGAGCAGGTCGATCTTGACCAGGCCGAGCTGCTCGACGTCCTCCTTGTCGTACTGGGTGACGACCCGATCCGGCATGGTGGCCCGTTCGATGGGGACCAGGTCGATCAGCGGGGTCCGGGTGACGAGCATGCCGCCGACGTGGATCCCGAGGTGGCGCGGGAAGCCGTCGATCTCGGCGCACAGCTGGAGGAGCCACTGCCATCGGTTCCGGGGGGCGTGGTCGGTTGGGTTGGTTCTCTCGGAACCGGCACATGCAGGTGACAGCCGCACCATGCATATGTTCAGGCTCCGAATCCTCAGCAAATCTATGTCGCAAGTCCTCAGATTCAGCCGAATCGTCGCGTAATGCGGCTGCTGTCTGCATGTGACGGTTTGTGAGACCTGCCTCCGGCACGACGCGTGGCCGGCGACGCTCCTCGATCGGCATCCCGCTCTCCGGATCGATGCGCACGAGGCGCGGCCGGCCGTTGGAGGGGCCGGGCGACCCGTTGTCGCGCGGCGTCGGCAGCTGCAGCTCCCCACCTGAGAGCTCCCCGGAGCGGGCGTAGCGCTTCGTGGTCTCCGACTCGTGACGCACCGTCGTGACCGATGCGTCGAGCACGCGCGCTCGCCTCGGTGGCATCCAGCCGCTCTCGCTGACCGGTCGCGGGTCGAGCTTCGGGCGTGGCCGCCCGTTCCAGGACGAGTCGGACTCACGATGCACGTGCCCGGAGCCGCGTCCGTCGCGGCCGGGCGGTACGGCCGCATCGGCCATCTCGATCCCGAGCTCGTCGAACAGCCAGGCGAAGCTGCCGTCGAGAGCGAGGTCGCGCGCCACGTCGGTCGCATCGCGCGTATCGAGCGCCTTGGCCAGCGCGTCGATGCCCTCGAGGGGGAACCCGAGCGCCTTGGCCACCTCGCGCACGGCGCTTCGGGCTCGATAGGTCACGATGGTGCACACCATGGCGGCGTGATCGGCGCCGTATTTCGTGTAGAGGTACTGGATCACCTCCTCGCGCCGGTTGACGTCGAAGTCGATGTCGATGTCGGGCAGCGCGCGCGCCTCGTTGATGAAGCGCTCGAAGAGGAGCTTGTGCTCGATCGGGTCGACCTTGGTGATGCCGAGGCAGAAGGCCACGATCGAGTCGCCGGCACTGCCCCGTCCCTGGCCGATGATGCCGTTGCTCCGCGCGAACTCCATGAGATCCCACACGATCAGGAAGAACTCGGCGAGGCTGGTGCGGTCGATCACGTCGAGCTCATGCGCCAGCTGATTCAGCGCGCGCTTGGTAACCGGCTGGTAACGGCGCAGTAAGCCGTCGTGGGCAAGCTGGTAGAGATATGAGAACGCGGTCTCCCCCTTGGGCACGCTGAACCCAGGGAACCGATAGCGCTCGAAGCCGAGCTCCAGCCGGCATTGCTCGCCGATGGTCGCGCTGCGCGCCATCCCCTCCTCCCAGGCGCGGCGTCCGCGCTCGTCGGGCAATCCCTGGCCGATGCGCGCCAGCTCGAGGCCCGACTTGAGCCGGTACTCAGCATTCGGCAGCAACAGCTCGCGGGCTTCGATGAGCGTGGCGCCGTGGCGGATGCAGACGAGCACGTCCTGGAGCCGATGGCCATCGGGATCGGCGTAGTGGACCTCGTTGGTGACGGCGGTCGGCAGGCCGGCCGTATCGGCCAGCTCGACCAGCTGTGCGATGAGCCAGTCGTCGTCGGGCTGCAGGTGATGGCTCAGCTCGACGGCGAAGTCCCCGTCGCCGAAGTGCCGTGCCCAGCCCTGGGCCGCCTCGAGCGCGGCGAGGCGCTCGCCGGCCAGCAGGAGGCGTGGAACGTGGCCGTTCCGGCAGCCCGACAGGCCGAACAGGTGGCCGCGCGCCTCATCGAGCGCCGCCTCGACCAGCGACCGTTCGAAGACCGGAAACTGCTTCTCGCCGGCAAGGTGGCCACGGCTCGCCAGCCGGGAGAGGGCCGTGTAGCCATCCACGTCGCGCGCCAGCAGGACGAGATGGTCGCCAGGGATCGGCCCGGCATGGTGCTCGCCGGGCCAGCCGCGGCTCGCTCGCTCGCCGCGCAGCGGATCATTCAGCTTGCGGCCGCGGCGCGCCAGGCGCAGCTCGTCATCGGTGCGCGGGATGGTGATCTCGAGGCCGATGATCGGGCGGACCGGATGCAGGCCAGCGTCGCGGGCGGCATCGGTCTCTGTCTCCGCTGCCGCCTTCCAGGCTCGGACTGCCGCGTACAGGCCGGCGTGATCGGTGATTCCCAGCGCCGGCACGCCGAGCTGGGCCGCACGAGCGATCAGCTCCTCGGGATGCGCGGCACCGTCGAGGAAGCTGAAGTTGGTGTGCGCGTGGAGCTCGCAGTAGTCGTCCGGCATGCCCATCGAACGACCGATGATAGAACGTCTGTTCTATTCTGTGAAGAGCCTCGATGCGCGCCACTGCTCGCGAGCCAGCCGATAGAAGACGTGCGGGACCAGGTGCGGATACGCGACCGGATCGACCTTCGGATGATCGAAGTCACCGGCGGCGTCGCGAACCAGCCCGATGCGCTCCATGACGCGCCGCGAACGAACGTTCTGCGGGACCGTGAACGACACGATCTCCTCCAGCCCCACCTCCTCGAAGCCGAAGCGGAGCGCCTCGCGCGCGGCCTCGGTGGCGTACCCGTGGCCCCAGTGCTCGCGCGCCAGCCGCCAGCCGACCTCCACCATCGGGCGGTTGGCAACGTAATCGGCCGGCCACAGGCCCACGTAGCCGATGAAGGGCGCAACGCCCGGCACCTCGATCGCCCAGTTGCCCCAGCCGTGCTCGCGCCAGTGCTCCTCGATGCGGTCGATGAACGCGTCCGATTCCTCGCGTGACTGCGTTCCCTGGAAGTGCTCCCTGACCACCGGGTCCGCGTTGAGGGCCGCGAATGGCTCCCGGTCCTCTTCGCGCCAACGGCGCATCAGGAGCCGCTCGGTACGGATCACACCGGCCGCGGCTAGCTGTCGACCGGAGTCAGGACGAGCTCGACGTCGACCAGCTCGCCGCACGGCACGGTCACCTCGCGGACCAGCTCGACGTAGTCGATGTCGACGGTGGTGATCTGGAAGTCCCCCGCCACGTCGGTTGCGGTGAAGACACCGTCGGCGCCAGTCCGCGTCGTGCCGCGGAACCCATCCGGAGTCTGGATGAGGATGAAGATGTCGTCGAGCGGATTCCCCTCGGCGTCGACCACCGTGCCGTTGATCCCGCCGCCCGCGACCTCGTCCGGGCCGCACCGACCGTCGCTGGACGGCGTCGCGGAGCCGGTCGACGGCGAGGTCGACAGGTTGCACGCGGCGACGGCGAGGAGGAGCAGAACGGAAGCCACCCTCCACCGCGCGGCGCTCTGAATGAGCGGTCTGGTGCCTGGCATGCGCGCCAGTATGCCGAGCCCGATTGGATCGCGCCAACCGGGTGCCGCTTGCTTCAGGCGGGTCGGCCGACGCCGATGGACCGACGGCGCGCCAGCAGCACCGCCGCGGGCGGGATCAGCAGCGCGACCCCGAGCAGCCCGAGGGTCGTGTACCCGGCGCCGGCCACGACGAGTCCCGAGGAGAGGCTCGCCACCGCGGCAGAGGTCCAGATCATGCCGTCCACCACGCCCTGGACGCGCGTGCGCTCGCTCAGCGTGAGGCCGCTGGTCAGCATCGATGACCCGGCCACAAAACCCAGGTTCCAGCCGTAGCCGAGCAGGAAGAGGGCGAGGGTCAGGATCGCGTCCTCGTCCGGTGGCGCACCAGCCGCGATGAGCGCCGCGACGGCCAGCGTGACGAGCCCGGCGGCGATGATCCGAGGGCTGCCGAATCGAGCCACCAGCCGCCCGGTGATCGGCGACAGGGCGAACATGCCGAACGTATGCGCCGACAGGACGATCCCGACCGTCGCCAGCCCATGGCCATGGTCCCTCAGGTGGAGAGGCGTCATGGTCATGATGAGAACCATGACGACCTGTCCGGCTGCCAGCGTGACGAGCGCCACCAGGACCGACGGCTTGCGCAGCAGGGTGCCGAGGCTGGAGGGCTCGGTCGGCTCGGGGTGCGCGGCCATGGCGGAGGGGTCCGCCAGGTCGTACGGCTCCGGGCGCAGGAAGATGAACAGGATCGCCCACGCCAGGCCGACGCTGACCAGGGTGAGCAGGTACGTGCCGGCGAGCGGTGGCAGGCCGAACGACTCCGCCACCATGCCGGCCGGAGCCACCAGGTTTGGGCCGCTGACGGCCCCGATCGTGGTGCCCCAGACGACCGTGGCAATCGTGCTCGCCCGCTGCTCCACGGGGACGAGATCAGCCGCGACATAGCGGCCGAGCTGCCCGGCGCCGTTCGAGAATCCGGCCAATGCGCTGCCGGCCAGCAGCAGCGGCAGCGAGGCGGACACGACGCCGCCGAACGCGATGGCAGCACCGAGGATGCCGACGACGATGCCAAACAACATTCCGGGTCGCCTGCCGACGCGGAGCATGAGGAACGAAAGAAGCGCGGCGGCGGCGGCCGTCCCGAGGGTGCTGGTCGCGGTCGGAAGCCCCCCTGGAGCCGCGCTGCCCGAGATCTCCGCCGCGGCAAGGGTCCCGGCAGTGACTGCCGCGATGTATCCCGTGCTCCCGAGGGCCGACGTCGCGAACAGCGTCCACACCATCCGGCGTCGGAGGCCCGGAAGCCGCTGCGGATCGATCGCCCGAGCGGTCACGTCCCGACGTACCGCTCGAGGAACCGTCGCAGATCGAGCCCGCCGTCTCGGTGCGCGGCGGCCGCCTCGCGACCGATCCATCGGTAGTGCCACGGCTCGTACGAGAAGCAGGTCGCGTCCTGGCTGCCGGCGGGATAGCTCATCACGAAACCGTACTCCCAGCCGTGGGCGGCCATCCACGCGCCCTCTTCAGACTCGACGGCCCAGTCGCCGAATCGACCGCTCCAGCCCGGCGAGGTCAGGTCGAGCGCCGTGCCCAGCTGGTGCTCGGAGTGGCCGGGGCGCGCGGCCCTGCCGAGCGCCTCCGCATACCCGAGTCGGGCCACCCAGCTGTCGAACGTCGCCGACTGTGCCGCGAATGATCGATACCCCGACTCGAGCGTGACCGTGAGGCCCGCGCCTGCCCACGCCGCCGCCATCTCGGCCAGGTCGTCGACGAGGACCGCGCGCACGAGCTCGGCGCCCGCCGGGCCGCTCAGGCCGGCCTCCGACGCAGCGACGAGGTCGCCGGGGACGTAGTCGGCCGGCAGTGCGTAGCTGCGGTCCAGCACGACCATCGCCATCTCAATCACCGATGGCGCAGGCAGATCTCGGTCCACGCAGTGATCCGGGACGAGCTCGGGCCGATTCGTCGCCGACATGATCGGCTGTCGCGGTCGATCGAGCGTCTCGCCGGCGACGATACGCTCCGGTCTGCCGGCGACCCGGGCGGTCAGTGTCGGGGTCGTGGTCGCCGACGGCTCCGATGCGTGCGGCAACGCCGTCGAGCAGGCGGCCAGGAGCACCGCGAACGACGCCGCCGGCCAGCCGCCACGGGCCCGAATCACGAGCCGGCCAGCTGCTCGAGGGTGGCTGCGTTCTCGGTCGTTCCGTCGCCAGCCAGCGGGATGATCGCGACGTGATCGGCGCCGGCCGTGCGCATGGCGACGACGCGCTGGCGGACGACATCCGGCGATCCGATGGCGACCATCGCGTCGACCAGGCGGTCGCTGCAGGGAGGATCCCAGTCCGGCTGGTCGAAGCCCTGGAGCGTCCAGGACGCCTGGTAGGTCGGCGTGCGCAGGTACGGCTTCAGATAGGCCCGCGCGGCCTCACGGTCGTCGGGCTCCCCGATCACAGCCGGCAGCGTGACGGCCAGCAGTGGATGGCCGCCCTTGGCGGCGGCATCAAGGCGTCCACGCATCCACCTGACTCGCTCCGCCGTCACGAGGTAGGGCAGGGCGCCATCCGTGTCGGTGGCAGCCAGATCGAGCATGCGCTCGCGCAGGGCGGCGATCAGCAGCGGCGGCTCGGCGACGCCGTCGGGAAGCGGCCCGCGGTAGATCGCCCCGCGATACTCGGCCAGGTACTCGCGCATGCGGCTCAGCGGGCGTTCGAACCGATGGCCGCGCAGCTTCTCGGCGAGGTGCGGATGGCTCACCCCGAGTCCCAGCACGAATCGCCCGCCGCTGGCCTCGGCGATGGTCTGCGCGGCCATGCGCGCCGACTGGGCGTCGCGTCCCCAGATGTTGACGATGCTGGTGCCGAGGTTGATCGAACCGGTGGCGCCCGCCAGGAGAGCAAGCAGCGCGATCGGTTCCCTCCCGACCGTCTCCGGGACCCACAGCGTCCCGTAGCCGAGCTGCTCCGCCCGCTGCGCATAGGCGATCGCATCAGATGCGGCGAGCGTGTCGAGGTGTCCCCACACGCCGAGCCGACCGAGGTCGAGCTGCGTCATCGGCCGATCACTCACTAGCCCTGAATCGGTAGCGCAGGAAGAGCTCGCTCTCGTGCCGCATCACGCTGATGAGGCGACCCGGCCGGGGTTGGTGGGCGAAGGGCGAGCCACCGGGGATGGGCGCGATCATCGGGAGCGCGTCCGTGCCGAGGAGGTGAGCTCCGACAGTCCAGTACACCTCGTCGATCAGGTCCTGCGCCAGGAACGAGGCGTTGACGGTCGGCCCGCCCTCGATCAGCAGCGATCGAATGCCGCGCTCGGCGAGGCGCTCGAGCAGCCAGCCTGGATCGGGCCGGTCGTCCGGGCAGCGAAGCAGCTCGGTCCCGGAGGGCACGTCGGTCACCGGGTTCGTTGCGCCGACCACGAGGATGCGCGGCTCGTCGCCGTTGAACCAGCGTGCATCGGTTGGCACCGGCTCCGTGCCCGCGATCACGATCCCGAGCGGATTGGGCGGCAGGCCATTCGCCGCGCGCCGCGCCGCAAGATCGTCGCCGACGCGGAGCCAGACGCCGGTCGCCCGCAACGTCCCGACGCCGCTCCCGACGGCGTCGAACGCGGCGCGGTACAGGCGCATCAGCCGCCGGTCCGCCCGACTGCCGAGGCCCTCCGCCGTGCCGTCGATCTGCGCACGGCCATCAATGCTGGTGACCATGTTGATCGCCACCGTCGGCCGCCCCGCGGGGGACGGGATAGGCCGGAAGTCGGCCATGGCCGCGTCGAGATCGATGTCGAGCGCAGGATCGGGCCACAGCCGATCCACACGATGAGTTTGTTCGCCGCGGTCCGCGCTCATCGGCCGATCGTACTTGACCTCGCCGCCGAATCGATCGGGCCGCGCATGCGCTGCGATGGCCAGCGCCTCGTCACTCAGGGTGCGGGTGGTACTCCTCCGCGGCCGCAAGGCGCTCGGCGTCATAGGCGATCTCGACCTTCGCCGAGGTGAGCCTGGTCACGTCGTCGGCGGGGACGACCCGGGTCCCGCCGTCGTCGTAAGGGGTCACCGCGATGCCGTGGAAGATGCCCTCGGTCTCGGTGCCCAGCATCGCCGCCACGCGACCGAGCTTCTCGCCGCTCGGGCCGACCACGAGCGTATCGGCCTCGACGTAGCTCCAGGCGACCGGGTCGTCCGGCCCGGGCAGGTCGAGCTCGGCGGCCTGTGGCTCGCCCGGTCCGCCGGTGTCGTCGGCCGTGTCGCCCGGCGGCAGCCGGTCAAGGTCCGGGTCGATCCCACCCTTCATGCCCGGGTCGTCGATGGCACCCGGCTGCCGGTCGAAGTCATTCATGGTGCCCGCTCCCGCATGAGCGATGCCAGTTCAGTCGAACAGCCGCTCCAGGTGCCAGGTGCCGCGGATCTCATCGAGGAAGATCGTGCACAGCAGGCCTGAGCGCGTGACGACCTTGTAGCAGGCGCGCGCCACCGGCTCTCGCCACCAGCCGTCGTCGACGCGCCATCGGTTGCAGATGCCGAGCTCGCCGTGATCGGTGCCGTCCATGCGCAGGCGGACGGGCACGCCGTCCGCATCGGTCTCGACCTGGACCAGCGGGTGGCTCGTGTAGCGCCGGGTCACTGACCGATGTCCACCAGCCGCGACCGATGCTCGGGAAGCGCCGCGGTCGGCCGTTCGCTGGTCGCTCGCCAGAGGCGCCCCGATCCGAACCGATACCGGATCCGTTCCAGCGACCAGCGCAGCTCCTCCCAGCGCCCGGCGCGTGCCTCGAACGCGGGAAGCTGCCGGGTCGCCGGATCCGTGAGCCGGTCGAAGGCGAGCAGTACCGATGCGATGCGTGGCTCGGGTGGCTCATCCTCGGGGCCGAAAGATCGTCCTGGATTGAGTCGATTGCTCCTGTGGCAACTATCGACCACGTTGGCTGCGCTGATCGCCGCTCGATGGCCGTCAGTGCCCGGCCAGGCAATCAGCGGCAACGTTGTGCCCTGCGGTTGGCTGTTAGTTGCTGCCCCGGCAATCGGCTCCTCCGGCTGTGTGTGGGCGGCCCTGTTCGTGTGCCGCGTCCGGGCACGCGCGGCGGCCTCCACGCGGGAGAGGAGCAATCGCGCGATCCAGTCCGGCTCGAGCGCCGGCTGAGGGAAGGGCTGCGCCACGCGGAGGCCCGGCGCATCCTCGAGGGTCAGCGACAGGACGGCGCGACCCGGCGCCAGGTGGCGCTCCCGGAGCCGATCGCAGAGCTCTGCGGAGAGGCGGCGCAGGGTGAGGCCCACGGCGCCGATCCCGTCGAGCGGCGGCTCGAAGGCGGCGCGCGCCTCCACCCGTTCCGGGCGGCGTCGCGGAACGATCGGTCGCGGGTCGTGGCCACGGGCGAGCGCCTGGAGCCGTTCCCCCGCTGCTCCGAACTGGGCGCCGACCGCGGAGCGCGGCAGGTCGGCCAGCTGCGCCATCGCCGTGAGACCGAACAGCACGAACCGTTGCCGCGTGGCCGGATCGGCCGGCAGCAGGCTGAGCGGCAGGTCCCGCAGCGCCTCGCGCCGGTCGATGGCGTGGAACGCGGCCGGCGCCTCCGGACGCTCGAAGCGCGCCAGTCGTGCGGCGAGCGTCGCCAGCCACCGGTTGTCGCCGATTCCGCACCGGACGGAGAGCGGTGCCACCCCGCGCACCAGCATCACCGCCCGTGCCGCGACCCGCCGCTCCGGCCCCCACATCGGCCCCAGGCCGGTCACGTCGACGAGCGCCACGCCCGTGTCGACCGCCTCCACCCGCGGGGAGAGGTCGTCCAGCGCGTCGAGCATGCGCTCGAACGAGCTCGTATCGGCCTCGGGCATGCGCAGCTCGGGCCAGACCATGGCGAGCAGGCGGGTCACGTCAGGCGCTCACGACCCGGAGGGCGGGCCGCCGCTCCTCCAGCGGCAGTGGCCGAGCCAGCGCGGCAACGAACGGGTCGAGACGCAGGCCCTCGCCGAACCAGAGGTCGAGCTGCGCCGAGCCGCCGGCGAGCGCCCAGCGATGCCGCTCGACGGTGGCGCGCACGCGCTGGCCGACGAGGTCGCGCCCGATCCTCAGCCAGGCGGTCCGATGCAGCGCCACCCGCACGCCGGCAACCGCAGCCGCCACCGGACGGCCGGCGGGGGCGAGCATGAGCGTCGAGGTCGATCCGGACCGCGCGAGGAGCGAGGCGAGCCGATCCAGCGCGCGCCGCTCGGGCACCGCCCGCTCGCCCAGATCGAGGACGAGGGCATCGATCAGGGCGGTCCGCCCGAGCCAGGCGGCCAGCTCGATCGCCTCGGCGGGGTCGCGTGGATGCACGACCAGGAGCCATTCGAGGTTCACCCCCAGCCGCGCGGCGACGGCCGGGTCGAGGGTTCCGTCGAGATCGAGCCAGGCAGCCAGGCCTCCGGCCGCCTGTGCGGCGGCCAGGGTGCCGAGCGCCAGCGACGTGGCACCGCTCCCGGCAGGGGCATCCAGCAGGGCCAGCGCGCCGCGCGGCCAGCCATCGGTCCCCCCGACCACCGGCCAGCGCGGCGTCGAGCGACGGATGCCCGGTCGGGACTGCCGGACGCGACTGTTCCAGCGTCGGCGCCTCGCTTCCGCGACGCAGCCCCAGGCCGCGTTCACGGAGCGCCTCGAGGGCGGTCGCCAGGGATGGCGAAACGGCGGCATCGGTCCTCATCGGACCATCCATGATAGAACAGATGTTCTAGTTCGGGAAGCCCGGAATCGCCTTTGCTATACTCGCCGCCGGCCCGTCGGGGATGTAGCTCAGCTGGGAGAGCACCGCGTTCGCATCGCGGGGGTCAGGGGTTCGAGTCCCCTCATCTCCACCACCACCTAGGCCGCCGCACCCGATGTCGAAAGACCCGTGAGGCGGGCCGCCAGCGCAGCGAGTGGTTCCGGCCGCGCGAAATGGTAGCCCTGGGCGAACCGGCAGCCCAGCTCCGCAAGGCGCTCGGCGGTGGCCGCGTTCTCGACGCCTTCCGCAACGACCGTCATCCCGAGCGCCGCGCCCAGGCGAACGACGGCCTCGACGACCGCGGCGTCGACGCCGCCCCTCAGCATCGCCGACACGAACGAGAGGTCGATCTTCAGCCCATCGATCGGCAGCGTTCGAAGGTTGCCCAGAGACGAGAAGCCCGTTCCGAAGTCGTCGAACGAAACGGTGCATCCGGCGGCCCGAAGTTTGCGGAGATACTCGAGCCCCTCTTCACCACAGTCGAGCACAAGGCTCTCGGTGATCTCGATGTCGAGGACGTTCGGCTGCAGGCCCGCCTCGCTGAGCGCACCGAGTACCGTGTCGACGATGTCGTGATTGCTGAGCTGGCGGGGCGACAGGTTCACGCTGACGCGAAGGTCCGCGGCGGCTCCGCCGGCTTGCCGCAGACTGGCAACGTCGAGGCAGGCGCGTCGCAGGACCCATGCGCCGAGCGGAACGATGAGGCCGCTCTCCTCGGCGCTGGGAATGAAGACCGACGGTGGCACGTTGCCACGCGTCGGGTGCGACCAGCGCGCGAGCGCTTCGACGGCGACGATCCGCCCATCGCGAAGGTCGACGATCGGCTGGTAGGCGAGCGTCAATTGCTCAAGCTCGATGGATTCCCGCAGGTCCGACTCGAGCGCCAGGCGGGCGGCAACCTCGGCGCGCATCGACGGCTCGAAGAGGGCGTACGAACCACTGCTGCTGACCTTGGCCCGGTACATCGCCACGTCGGCGTCGCGCAGCAGGTCATCCGCCGTGCGGTGCCCGCTCGAGGCAACGACCACGCCAATGCTGCAGCTGATCGTGACCTCGCGCTCATCGGCGCGGAACGGCGCGTCGAAGGTGGCCGAGATGCGCTCCGCCAGCTCGAGCGCGTCCTGCGGCGTGCCCACGTCCTCGACAAGAATGGCGAACTCATCGCCTCCCAGCCGCCCGACGGTGTCCTCGGGTCGCAACGTCGCCAGCAGGCGCTCACCGATGGCAACGAGGAGCTCATCACCGACCGAGTGCCCGAGACTGTCGTTGACCGTATTGAACCGGTCCAGGTCGAGAAACAACAGTGCCCACGAGTCGCGGATCGTCGGATCGACGCGTCAGCGGCGTGCTCCACGCGGTCCTTGAACAGCGCGCGGTTCGCGAGCCCCGTCAGGTCGTCGTGGAAGGCCTGCACCAGCAGCCGTTCCTCGAGCTTGTGACGCAGCGTGATGTCGGTCATGGTCCCGGACATGCCGCCGCTACGACCTTCATCGTCCTCGATCGGCTGGGCGCGGACCTCGACCCAGATGTCGGTTCCGTCATGGCCGACGAGCCGGAGCTCATGTCGGAACTCCTGCAGCTGACCGCTGGCCACTGGCACGATCAGGTCCGCGTTGAGCTCACGGTCGTCGGGGTGGACGAAGAGCATGATCGGGTCGACCGACCGAGTTGACGACACGGTGGCCGGTGAGCTCCTCCCATGCCTGGTTGAGAAGGGCCCAACGGCCCTCGCGATCCACGCGGAAGATGACCTCGCGCACGCTTTCGACGACCGTCCGATAGCGCGCCTCGCTGTCGCGAAGGGCGTCGCTCGAGGTCTGTGCGTCGGTCACCGCCTGCTGCAGCCGGCGGCGATGGCGGTAGAGGACGAGCGCGACGAGCCCGATGACCGCGGCAAACGCCGCGACCCGCAGTGCGGCCGCGAGCTCCGGGGGCAGATCCGGACTGGCCGGCGTGAACTCGATGATGACCGCCGTGGCGATGGCGACGACCCATGCGGCGATCAAGGCGGCCTTGAGCGGGCGTCCATCGAGGAAGGAGAGCGCGAAGGCGACCGCCATGATCGGCAGGGCAGCCAGCGCCGGGACGGGCGGAGGGATCGGCGCGGAGACGAGGGCCGCCACGAGCACGGAGACCACGAGCAGATACACCGCGCGTCGCGATCGCCCATGCACCAGCTGCCGTCGGGCGTGGATCAGGGCTCCGGCGAGCACGAGCATGGTGAGCGCTCCGGCCGCCGAGGCCGGGTCCCCGGTCTCCATCACGATGCCCGCGCCGACGAGCGCGAAGATCAGACAGACGACCGCCAGGGCGATGGCGAGGCGTGCCAGCTCCCGGGTCTCCTGCGCGGAGAGGGTGATCTCCACGGGCGATGGGACCCTGGCGACAGGGGAAACGGCCATGCGTGAGCTTTCCGGCGACCGATGGGGACGCCGTACGGGGTTGAGCTCCAGCGTACGCACGGTCCGAAGGTGTGTCTGTCCCCCGGAGGTCCGGGGTCGCGGCGTGCTCAGCGAGGGCGTCCCTCGCGCAGGGTCTCGACCGATTTCGCGATGCGACGCTGACGCGTCTCGTCGGTCTTGGCCCCGATGACCTGCGAGACGTGCCATCCCTTGTTGCTGTTCGACAGCTTGTCGAACGTCTCCCGCGCCTTCGGCTCCGCGTCGAGCGCGGCCGCCAGGTCGTCGGGCACTGTCACTGTGCGCGGCTCGGTATCGAGCTCGATCTCGACGTCCACCTCGTCGCCTCCCGCGACCCCGGCGCCGGCGCGATTCTCCGCGCTGACGCCAACCATGGAGGCGCCGCTGACCGTCGCAATGCTCGAGCGGTAGGTGAAGCCATTGATGGTGACCTTCACCGGCGGGCGCTTGCCGGCGCCGAGCGCCTCGACCACCTCGTCGGGGATCTGGATGCCCGTGGCGGTCTTGTCGCCCTGCATGATCGTGGTGTGGAACTTCATGTCGCCGATTGTGCGCCCTGGCGCCCAGCGGCGGGGTCCGCAAGATAACCCCGAGCGATGTTGCGCGGACACGTAGCATGAGCCGTGGCCCGCCAGGGCCGGCGACCCGCCTGGGTCGCCCTGAGAGGGAGGTACGCATCAATGCCCAGGTTCGGACTGTCCATCATCGGTCTCGTCGTGCTCGCCATGGTCGTGGCGGCCTGCGGCGACACGCCGCCGCCGTCCGCAAGCGTCGACCTTGACGCCAGCCCAGGCGCCGAGAGCCCCGCGGAGTCCACGGCCGAGAGCGCTGCGCCATCCGAGGCACCGCCCGGCGAGGGACGCCTGGCCGAAGTGCAGGATCGCGGGCAGCTGATCTGCGGCGTGAACGGCGCCCTGCCAGGCTTCAGCTTCCTTGACGAGGCGTCAGGCGACTACAGCGGATTCGACGTCGACTACTGCCGCGCAGTTGCTGCGGCGGTCCTCGGCGATCCGGAGCTGGTGGAGTTCCGAAACGTCGACCACCGATCAGCGCGGTCCGCTGCTCCAATCGGGCGACATCGACGTGCTGATTCGCAATACGACCTGGACGGTCAGCCGCGACACCAGCTGGGGCCTGTTCGGCCCGACGACGTTCTACGACGGGCAGGCCATCATGGTCAACTCGACGCTCACCGACGCGACGACGGTCGACGAGCTCGCCGGAGCGACGGTCTGCGTCCAGTCGGGAACTACCACCGAGCTCAACCTGACCGACCGGCTCGGCGACAGCATCACGCCACAGGTCTTCCCGGAGATCGACCCGACCTACGCGGCCTACGAAGAGGGCCGATGCGACGCGGTCACCAGCGACCGCTCGCAGCTCGTCGCCCGACGAACGGCCTTCGCCAACCCGGGCGACCACCTCATCCTCGACGAGATCATGTCGAAGGAACCGCTCGGACCGGTGGCTCCGCTCGGGGATGACCAGTGGTTCAACGTGGTCAAGTGGACCGTCTACGCCACGATCGAGGCGGAGGAGCAGGGGATCACGCAGGCCAATGTCAGCGAGCAGCTCGCGAGCACGAACCCCGTCGTACAGCGCCTCCTGGGCGTGACCCCAGCGGGCGCCGATCCATTCGACTCTGGCCTCGGTCTCGACCCTGACTGGGTGGTCAACGTGATCTCCGCGGTCGGCAACTACAGCGAGATCTACGACCGCAATCTCGGTCCGGGCACACCGTTCGACCTCGATCGCGGGCTACAACTCGCTGTGGACCGACGGCGGCCTCCTCTACGCACCGCCCTACCGATAGTCGGAACTGACGACCCTGGGGTGGGAGCCATCCCGCCCCAGGGGGTCTTCCTCGGGCCCGCATGACGCCGGACTCTCATCCTTCGAGCGGCGCGCCCGTGCCGCCCTGGCGCGACGTGCGCGTGCTGCGCATCGGCGCGCAGATCACGGTGCTCCTCATCGTGGGACTGGTCGTCGCATTCATGGTCCGCAACCTCATGGCGGCGATGGACGAGCGCGGACTGGGCTTCGGCTTCGGGTTCCTCAACCGGAGCGCCGGCTTCGACATCAGTGAGAGCCCGATTCCGTACAGCTCAACCGATACCTACGGCAAGGCGTTTCTGGTCGGCCTGCTCAACACCCTGTTCGTCAGCGCCATCGGCATCATCCTGGCGACCGCGCTCGGCGTGGTCGTCGGCGTTGCTCGCCTGTCCCCGAACTGGCTCCTTCGGCGCATCACCTCCTCCTATGTGGAGCTGATGCGCAACACCCCGCTCCTGGTCCAGCTCGTCCTCATCTACTTCGCGGTCCTGCTTCAGCTCCCGGCAATCGCCCAGACGCTCGCGCTGCCCGGCTCGATCTTCCTCAACCAGCGCGGATTGTTCGTTCCCGGCCCACAGGTGACCGATGGATTCCCGCTCTGGCTGGGTCTCACGGTGGTCGGGATCGGCGTCCTCGTCGCCGCCCGAATCGTGTCGAGACGCCGGGAGGATGCGGGCCGACCGCTACCCGGCCTGCGTGCGGCGGGCTGGCTCGGGCTGATCGTGCTCATCGTCGTCGGCTGGATCGCCGCCGCCCCGGTCGCGTTCGACCTGCCGATTCGCGAGCGCTTCAACTTCGTCGGGGGGCTTGCCCTATCCCCGGAATTCGTTGCCCTGCTCGTCGGCCTTGTGCTCTACACGGCCGCGTTCATCGGCGAGGTTGTGCGCGGCGGGATCCAGGCCGTCCGACGCGGGCAGCTGGAAGCGGCGCGCGCGCTCGGGCTCTCGGAAGGCGACACCCTGCGCATGATCGTCTTCCCGCAGGCGTTGCGAATCATCGTGCCGCCGCTGACCAGCCAGTACCTCAACCTCGCCAAGAACTCGAGCCTGGCCATCGCGATCGGCTATCCCGACCTGTTCAAGGTCGGCCAGACGATGGCCAACCAGACCGGGCAGCCGGTCCCCGTCATCATCTTGATCATGGGCACCTACCTGGCCATCAGCCTCGTGACCTCGCTCTTCATGAACCTCTACAACCGTCGCGTCCAGGTGCTCGAGCGGTGACCGTCGGAACGCCGGCCGAGTCGCTGCCGCCGCCGATCTCGGTGGTCGGTCCCGTGGCATGGCTGCGCCAGAACCTGTTCTCGGGCTGGGTCAACGGCGCTGATCACTGTGCTCATCGGTGCGGCGCTGATCTGGCTGGCAATGCAGGTCGGCACGTGGGCGGTGACGGAGGCGCGATGGAGTGTTGTCACGAACAACCTGCGACTGTTTCTCATCGGACAGTTCCCGGCCGACCAGGCATGGCGCGTCTGGCTCGACCTGGCCATCATCTCGTTGCTCGCCGGCCTCTCGGCCGGGCGTGTATGGCCAGTCGACGCGGGCGCTGGCCATCACGCTGGCCGCGTGTCAGCTCATCCTGGCGGCGCTGGTGCTAGTCTCGCCGCTTGGCATCGTGCCGGCGTTGGCGCTGGGCCTCAACGCGATTCTCATCATCGGGGCCTTCCTCGCAGCGATGCGCGGGCTGGTCGCGCGCCGGCCGATCGCCATCGGCTGGTTGCTGTCGCTGCCTCTCTCCTTTCTCCTCCTGAACGGCATTGGGACGACGGCCCTCCCATCGATCAGCACGAACGCGTGGGGCGGCCTGCTGCTCACCGTCCTCATCGCCACCGTGGGCATCCTGCTCTCGTTCCCGCTCGGCGTGATCCTGGCGCTTGGGCGTCGAAGCCAGCTGCCCGCCGTTCGGATCCTGAGCACCGGGTACATCGAGCTCGTCCGGGGGGTCCCGTTGGTCACGATCCTGTTCATGGCCGACATCATCCTGCCGCTGTTCCTGCCCGGAGAGTGGCGGCTGGACCGTGTTGCGCGGGCCATGGGCGGCGTGATCCTCTTCTCGGCCGCTTACGTGGCTGAGAATGTGCGTGGCGGGCTTCAGGCCATCCCGACGGGCCAGATCGAGGCGTCCCAGGCGCTAGGGCTCAGCACGACGCAGACGAACCTTTACATCGTGCTGCCGCAGGCGCTGCGATCGGTCATCCCCGCCAACGTCGGGCTCTTCATCAGCCTCCTCAAGGACACGACACTGGTCACGATCGTCGGGCTTGCCGAGCTGCTCGGAATCGGTCGTGCCGTGCTGGCGCAACCAGAGTCGTTCGGCGCCTACCTGGAGGTGTACGTCTTCGTGGCGGGCGTCTTCTTCGTGCTCTGCTATGCCATGTCGCAGGCAAGCTATCGACTCGAGCGATCCCTCGGCGTGGGGACGCGATGACAGGGGTCGACGATCATGGCGATCGTCATGCGTATCGGAGTGAATCTATGTCGGACGAGGCATTTCCTGCAGACGCCAAGCCGATCATCGTCGCGCGCGACGTCCACAAATGGTTCGGTCAGCTGCACGTCCTGCGCGGAATCAACCTGTCGGTGGCGGCGGGTGAGGTGGTCGTCATCTTCGGTGCCTCTGGCTCCGGAAAGTCGACGTTCATCCGCACCATCAACCGCCTCGAGGAACACCAGCGGGGCGAGATCATCGTCGATGGCATCGAGCTGACGAACGACATTCGCAACATCGCCGCGATCCGCAGCGAGATCGGGATGGTGTTCCAGTCATTCAACCTGTTCCCCCACCTGACGGCGCTCCAGAACATCACCCTTGCGCCGATGCGGGTTCGGAAGTCCTCCCGTGCCGATGCCGATGAGGTCGGCATCAAGCTGCTCGAGCGCGTAGGGATCCCGGAGCAGGCCCACAAGTACCCGGCGCAGCTGTCGGGCGGCCAGCAGCAGCGGGTGGCGATCGCCCGGGCGCTGGCAATGAACCCGAAGATCATGCTGTTCGACGAGCCAACCTCCGCTCTCGACCCTGAGATGATCAGCGAGGTGCTCGACGTCATGCAGTCTCTTGCCCGAGATGCCGGCATGACGATGATCTGTGTCACGCACGAGATGGGCTTCGCCCGCGCAGTGGCCCACCGGATGGTCTTCTTCGACCAGGGGATGATCGTCGAGGAAGGCCCGCCGCAGCAGATCTTCGAGGCACCAACCCAGGAACGGACGCGTCAGTTCCTGTCGCAGATCCTGCACTGACCAGCGAGACTCACCCGATCGGGTACGGTTGACCGATGAAACGGGTTGAACGTCACGCTTTGATCGGCGCCCCACCGGCCGAGGTCTTCGCCTATCTTGCGAACCTCGACAAGCTGTCCGAGTGGCAGATGGGCGTCACGAGCGCCCGCCGGACCTCCGAGGGCGAGATGGGCGTCGGTGGGACCGCGATCGTGGTCCGCGAGCTCATGGGCCAGAGGATCGAGGCACCGCTGACCATCACCGAGTACGACCCGCCGCGGCGGCTCGCCATCGGCAGCGAGGTCAGCGGCGTGAAGGCGGATGGAATCCTGGACCTGGCTGCCATCGAGAACGGCGCCGCCACCGATCTCAGCTTCGCGATGGAGATCCGCGGCTCGATGCTGACCCGCTTCATGGAGCCGATGATCGCGTCCGCCGCCGGGGGCGACATCGATGCCAGCCTGGAGCGGCTGAAGCAGCGGTTCGCGCGGCAGCCATGAGGGCATTCGTGACGGGTGGCGCTGGCTTCATCGGCCGCCATCTCGTCGCGAGGCTGCGCGATGCCGGCATCGAGGTCCGCGCGATCGCACGCAGCGACGCGTCTGCGGTCCGCCTGCGTGCCGCCGGCTGCGAGGTTGTCGTCGGCAACGTCCTCGATGCGGGAATTCTCAGATCCGCGCAGACCGGATGCGACGTGACCTACCACCTGGCCGGCGACTACCGCCTCGGCATTCCGAGGTCGGCGAGGGCAGCGATGGAGTCGGCCAACGTCACGGCCACGGAGCGGGTGCTCGACGCGGCGACGGAGGCCGGCGTCGGCCGAATCGTGCACGTCTCGACGCAGAACGCCTTCGGGGACACGGGTTACCGCGTCGTCGACGAGACCTTCGAGCGGCCGCGACCGTATCGGTACGTCAGCTTCTACGATGAGACCAAGCACCGCGCCCACCTCGCCGCCCAGCGGCGGATCGACGCCGGGGCTCCCATCCTGGTCGCCATGCCGGGCGGCGTCTACGGCCCGGGCGACCAGTCCAGCCTGGGAGGCGTGCTCCACCAGGCCGCGACCGGAAAGCTCCCATCGCTCACCTTCGGCGACCTCGGCTTGAACATGGCGCACGTGGAGGACATCGCCACAGGGATCGTGCTGGTGGCGGAGAAGGGCAGCGCCGGCGCGTCGTTCGTGCTGGGCGGCGAGCTCACCACCATGGCCGAGCTCGTCCGCCGCGTCGCCGCCGTCGCCGCCCAGCGACCGCCGAGGCTGACGACACCGACCTGGGCACTGCGGGCGGCAGCGCCGCTGGTGCGCCGCATCGGTCCCGACCTGGGTGAGATCGTCACCGCCAGCGCGGGTGTCAGTTATTGGGCGACCGATGCGAAGGCGCGGCGCGAGCTGGGCTACGCGCCGCGCGATCTGGAGTCCGGGTTGAGCGCGACCTTCGGCTAGCCCTCGGCGGCGTGGCGCGCGGCGTTGGCCTTGATCGCGTCATGGAGGTACTGCGCCAGCCCCGGCGCGATCTTCTCGTAGGTGGCGGTGAAGCGCGGATCGGCGAGGTACATCTCGGCCAGGCCGACGTGCATCTCGTACGACAGGTCGTAGAAGGCGTCGTTGATCTGGCGCCGATGCGCCTCGGCGCCGTCCATCGCCTCCGAGCTGTCGGCCGGCCTGCCGGCGTTCATGGCGCCGACGACCAGCTCGATCGCCGCCTGGCCCTGGGCCTTGATCCGCTGCCAGTCGGCCTTGGTGTAGCCCGCGACCCGCCGCTGCGACTCCCTGTACGGCTCGCTTCCGCCCCAGCGCTCCTCGACCTCGGCCGCGTACGCGTCGGGGTCGTGGTCGCCGAAGACCTCGAAACGCTCCTCCGGTGTCAGCCTGATTCCCATGGTTCGTGCCTCCATTGCCTTCTCGACGGCGGTCGCCATGCGCTTCAGCCTCCCGATCCGATCCAGCAGCATCGCGTGCTGCCGTCGGAGGTGGCCGGTCGCATCGGCGCCGCCATCCGTCATGACGTCCTTGATCTGGTCCAGTCCGAACCCGAGCTCGCGGTAGAACAGGATGCGCTGCAGCCGGTCGAGGTCGGCATCCGCGTACCGGCGGTACCCGGCATCGGACCGGCCGCTGGCCTTGAGCAGCCCGATCGCGTCGTAGTGGTGCAGCGTCCGCACGGTCACCCCGGCCAGCCGGGAAACCGCGCCCACCGTGAAGCTCATTCGTTCGTCCTTTGGCAGCACCATAGACCCTAACGTAACGTGAGGGTCAAGCGGAGCCGCGATTGAGGGCCAAACGACCCCTGTGATATCCTCCAGCCCGATGCGTTGACGCGGGATCAGTACGCGCGGTGCCTCGTTCACAGCGAGCCGGAATCGGTGCGAGCCGGCGTTCGAGGAGCGCGGAACTCACCCGTCGAGCAGTCGGGCGACGAGTCCGGCCGGGTGGCGCCCGATAGCACGCCGACGAGTGGATCGATTCGTGGGGTTGTAGCTCAGCTGGGAGAGCACCTGCATGGCATGCAGGGGGTCGGGGGTTCGAGTCCCCCCAGCTCCACCACCCTCATCGGTCAAGCTCAGGTGGTACCGCGAAGTTGTGAGCCCCTTCGTCCTGGCGACGGAAGGGGTTCGTTGTTGTCCGGAGATGGCCAGATGATCCTGACGGGAAGCGGCGAGGCGAAGGTGGCCCGGGATGGCCGGCGCTGGACGCTGCGTCCGGGCCGCCCGACCGACGGGCGCGCCCTGGCTCGCCTGTTCGCCGACGTCCGCACCGAGGGCCGCTGGCTGATCACCACGCCCGGCGCCATCAGCGAGCCGTCCGAGGCGTTCTGGATCAGCGAGCTGATCCGCGCCGAGGAATCGCTGGCGCTGGTGGCCGAGGCGGACGGCGAGATCGTCGGCAACGTGCTGATCAGCGTCGATCGCGGGCGCGCGACCGAGCACATCGGGGTGCTCTCGATCTGCATCGCGATCGACTGGCGCGACGTGGGAATCGGCTCCGAGCTGGTGGCCGGAGCTCAGGCCTGGGCCCGCGAGCGCGGGCTGGGCAAGATCTCGCTGGGCGTCTTCCCCGACAACGAGCGCGCCATCGCGGTGTACGAGCGCCGGGGCTTCGTGCGCGAGGGGCTCCGACGGCGACAATACCGATCAGGCGACGCGTATCGCGACGAGGTGCTGATGGCCTGGTTCCCGGAAGGGGTCGACCGATGACGGCTGGGACACCATCCCGCACGCCGCGCACCGGTCGCTTCGACCCGGGCTCGTTCGAGGAGAAGTGGCGCCAACGCTGGGAGGCCGACGAGCTCTACGTCGCGCGCGACGACGACCCGCGCCCCAAGCGCTACGACTTGACGATGTACCCGTACCCGTCGGGCGACCTCCACATCGGCCACTGGTACGCGATGACGGGCCCGGACATCGTCGCCCGGATGCACCGCATGCAGGGCTTCAACGTGATGTTCCCGATGGGCTTCGACGGCTTCGGGCTTCCCGCGGAGAACGCCGCGATCGACCGCAACATCCATCCAGCGATCTGGACGTTCGCGAACATCGACACCATGCGACGACAGATGCGGCTCATGGGCGCCAGCTTCGACTGGACGCGCGAGGTCGTCACCTGCGAGCCCGAGTACTACCGATGGCAGCAGTGGCTGTTCCTGAAGCTGTATGAGGCCGATCTCGCCTACAAGGCCATGGGCGCGGTCGACTGGTGCCCGAAGGACAAGGTCGTGCTGGCTCGCGAGCAGGTCGTTGGCACCGAGCGGCGCTGCTGGCGATGCGGCACGCAGGTCGAGAAGCGCGACCTCGAGCAGTGGTACTTCCGCATCACGAACTACAGCGACGAGCTGCTGAACTTCGACGGCCTGGACTATCCCGAGCCGATCAAGCTCATGCAGACGAACTGGATCGGCCGCTCCGAGGGAGCCGAGATCGACTTCCCCACCGAGCCCGACGACGTCGAGCCGATCCGCGTCTTCACCACGCGCCCCGACACGGTGTACGGCGCGACCTTCATGGTCCTGGCGCCGGAGCACCCGCTGGTATCGATCCTGACGACCGAGGACCGCAGGGCCGATGTCGAGGCCTATGTCGCAAGCGCCCGGCGCGAAACCGAGATCGAGCGCATGAGCACCGATCGCGAGAAGACCGGCGTCTTCATCGGCGCGCATGCCATCAACCCGATGACCCAGGAGCGCATCCCGATCTGGATCGCCGACTACGTCCTGCCCGGCTACGGCACCGGCGCGATCATGGCCGTTCCCGCCCACGACGAGCGCGACTACGAGTTCGCGACCAAGTTCGACCTGCCGATTCGCTACGTGGTTGCCCCCGACTCGGGCCGGCTGCCCGAGGGCGAGGCACTCGTCGGGCACACCGCCGACGAGGTGCTCATCGACTCGGGCGAGTTCACCGGGATGCCCGCATCGGAGGCAATCGGCGCAATCACCAGGGCCCTGGAGGAGCGCGGTCATGGGCAGGCCGCGGTGACCTACCGCCAGCGCGACTGGGTGGCGGGGCGCCAGCGCTACTGGGGCGCGCCGATCCCGATCATCTACTGCGACGAGCACGGCGCCCAGCCGGTGCCGGACGACCAGCTGCCGGTGGTGCTGCCGACGGACGTCGACTTCGCACCGACCGGCGTGAGCCCCCTGCAGTCCCACGCGGAGTTCCTGCATGCCGAGTGCCCCGTGTGCGGCGCGGCCGCGCGGCGCGAGACCGACACAATGGACACCTTCGTCGACTCGAGCTGGTATTTCCTGCGCTACTGCTCTCCGCATGACGACGACGCGCCATTCGATCGTGCCAGGGTCGACGAGTGGCTGCCGATCCACATGTACACGGGCGGATCCGAGCACGCCGTGATGCACCTGATGTACTTCCGCTTCTTCACCAAGGCGCTGCGCGACCTGGGATTGGTCGGCATCGACGAGCCGACGCTGAAGCTGCGCAACCAGGGACAGATCCTCGGCGCCGATCACAACCGGATGAGCAAGTCGCGCGGCAACGTCCAGGCGCCGGACGAGCTGGCGGATCGCTACGGGTCGGACACCGTCCGCGCGTTCCTGATGTTCATCGGACCGTGGGACCAGGGCGGCCCGTGGAGCCCCTCGGGCATCGAGGGCATCCACCGTTGGCTGGGCCGGGTGTGGGGCACCGCCCAGCCGGACCGGGGCAGCAGTCGAACCGTCGAGGTTCCGGGCGACCCGGAGGAGATGGAGCGCGCGCTGCGGCGGGCGACGCACACCACCATCGCGGCGGTCACCGAGGACTACGAGGCACTCCACTTCAACACGGCAATCTCGAAGCTGATGGAGCTGACCAACGCGATCATCCGCGCCCGTGAGGCCGGTCACGCCGGCCACCAGGCCTACGCCGATGCGGTCGATACCCTGCTGCTGCTGCTGGCCCCGGTCGCGCCGCACATTGCCGAGGAGCTCTGGGAGCGCCGCGGACACCCGTACAGCGTCCACCAGCAGCCCTGGCCGGTGGCCGATCCGGCGCTGGCGGCCTCCGACACCATCGAGCTGCCGGTGCAGGTCGACGGCAAGCTGCGCGACCGGCTGGTCGTCACCGTCGACACGCCGGCCGAGGAGATCGAGCAGATGGCGCTCGCCTCCGAGCACGTGCAGCGCTACCTGCAGGGGCGTGCCCCGATGCGCGTCATCCAGGTCCCCGGCAAGCTCGTCAACGTGGTGACCCCGAAGGGCTAGCACCCGATAAGACGCCAGTAATCGATCGGTAAGCCTCGGCAGCGTAGCCTGCGGCCCTGCTTCCGATGCCCGGCGCCGAGTGCCCGGGTGCCGGGCGTCGGACGCAGCTGCTCCCCGTCCAATCCTCGCCTCCCGCGTGGAGGCCTCGAACGTGGCTCGATCCGATCGGATCATGATCGCCGCCGGCGGCGCGGCGCTCATCCTGGCCGTCGCCGCCGGCTGGCTGGCGCTCGTGCCGGTCGAGGACGCGTCCGCCGAGCTTGAGGTCGGCGGCCTCACGCTGCCGACCCCGACCGCCACCGCCGCGTCCCACGCTCCCCAGGTCGGAACGATCGTGGTCGATGTTCAGGGCGCGGTCGTCGAACCCGGGGTGCGCCAGCTGCCGGCCGGATCCCGGGTCGCCGACGCGATCGCCGCCGCGGGCGGGTATGGGTCCGATGCCGACCTCGCGGCCGCGGCAGTGACGATCAACCTCGCGCAGGCGCTGGGAGACGGGGAGCAGATCCGGGTGCCACGCGTCGGCGAGGCGCAGGTCGCAGGCGGAGGTGCCGAACCGTCCGGTGCCCCGTCGGCCGGTGGCGGCGCCGGCGGCCAGGTGAACCTGAACACGGCGACGCCCGAGGAGCTCGAAGCGCTGCCCGGGATCGGGCCCGTCACCGTCCAGAAGATCGTGGCCGCACGCCAGGAGCAACCCTTCGCATCACTTGATGACGCCGTCCAGCGCGGCGTCATCAATCGGGGTCAGCTGGAGGACATCCAGGGCGTCGCCACCGCCGGTTGACCCGGTGAGCATCGGTCGCTTCGTACTGCCATTCGCGCTGGCGGGCGTCGCCGCGGGAGTCCTGGCGGCAGACGTCGGCATCGGCCCCTCGCCACCGATCATCCTCGGAGGCGCGCTCGCAGCGCTCGCGCTCGGGACGCTGATCGGCCCGAGATCATGGCTCGGGGGCGGGCTGCTGCTTGTCGGGGTCATCGGGTGTTTCGCCGGGGTCGGAGCCTGGCGAGGGGCCGCGGCGGCACTGTCCCAGCGGACCGACGTGACTTCTTCGGTTGCGATCCTGGCGGACGGCGAGGAGCACGAGCTCGTCGGTTCGGTGATCGACGATCCGCGCCCGCGCGAGGATCGGGTCCAGCTCGTCCTTGGCGATCTCCTCGTCGCCGAGGACAGCGCTCCCCGCGCGCTCGCCGATCGGCTCCTGGTCTGGATGCCCCGTGGCATCGACACCGGCAGCGGAGATCGTCTCCGGATACGCTCGACCGTGGAGCTCCCCGAGGACTTCGACGGCTTCGCGTACCGCGAATACCTCGCCCGACAGCAGCGTCGGGGCCATCGGGCGGCCTCGCTTCGCCGAAGTCGTGGAGGATGCAACCGGGCCCGGCGCGATCCTGGCCGCGATCCGCGCGGCGTTGCTCGGTGGACTGAACTCGATCGTGCCAGAGCCGGAGGCGGCCCTCGGCGCCGGGATCCTGCTCGGGGTCCGCGCCTCCATCGCTCCCGAGCTCAACGACGCGTTCGCCACCGCCGGCCTGACCCACGTGGTGGCCATCTCGGGCTGGAACATCGCGATCGTGGCCGCGCTGGTGGCGGCGATGGCGCGCCCACTGGAGCGGCGCCCGGGCGGGCGCTGGACCACCGCGCTCGTCGCGGCTACCACGGTCGGCGGCTACGTCGTGCTGACCGGCGCTAGCCCGTCGGTCGTTCGCGCGGCGCTGATGGCCGGCGCCATGCTGATCGCTCGGCTGGGGGGCTCACGCGCGCACGCCGCGTCAGCGCTGGGGCTGGCCGGGCTCGTCATGCTGCTGGTCGCGCCGGCAGTGCTGTGGGACGTCGGGTTCCAGCTCTCCCTGCTGGCCACGGGAGGCCTGATCTGGTTCGGCGCCGGCATCGAGCGGCGGCTGCCCGGCTGGCCACCGTGGATCCGCGAGCCGATCGCGCTGACGCTCGCCGCTCAGCTCACCACGTTGCCGGTCATCCTGGTCAACTTCGAGCGGCTCTCGCTCGTGGCCCCGGTGGCGAACGTGCTGGTCGTGCCGTTCGTGCCGATCGCCATGCTGCTCAGCGCCGTCGCCTCGCTCGCCGGCATGGCTGACGCCGCGGTCCACCTCCCTGTCCTCGGTGACGCGTTGACCTGGCTGGCCGGCGGCTCGGCCTGGCTCGTGCTCAGGGTCATCGTCGGACTCGGGTCGGCGGTCGGCTCGGTCCCGAACGCGGCCGTCGACGTCTCGCTGCCTCCATCGATCGCAGTCGCGTGGCTCCCGATTCTCGGACTTGCCAGCTGGGCGCTGGGCGGATCCCCCGCGCAAGACCGATTACCCGACGAACGAGGAGGAAGCGCGGTGGCGAGCCTGGCGCAGCGCGCGTTGCGCCCGCTGCCCATCGCAGTCGCGCTCGTGGCCATCCTTGTCGCAATCACGTTGGCGTCGCGGCCCGATGGGCGCCTGCACGTCACCGTGCTGGACATCGGGCAGGGCGATGCGATCCTGGTCGAGACCCCGACCGGCGCCACGATGCTGGTCGACGGCGGACCGGACCCGGACCTCACCCTGCGCAGGCTGGGCGCCAACCTTCCGTTCTTCGAACGTCACGTCGACCTGCTCGTCCTGACTCATCCGCACCAGGACCATGTCGCCGGCCTCGTGGATGTCCTCGATCGGTTCCGCGTCCATGCCGTGCTGCACGGAGGGATCCGCGTTCGAGAACCCCGCCTATGACCGCCTACTGACCGATGCCGCCGAAGCGGCGGTCCCGGTTGCACTCGCGCGGGCCGGCCAGCACTTCCAGCTCGACGCGACGACATCGGTCGAGATCGTCTACCCCACCGATGCGGATGCCGCGGCGCCCCTTCCGGAGGGCGACATCAACAACGGATCGGTGGTCATCGTGCTCCGGCATGGCGGGTTCACGGCGTTGCTGACCGGCGACGCGGAGGCACCTGTCGAAGCGGTCCTGGTCGATCGGCGGCTGCTGCCGGCGATCGACATGCTGAAGGTCGGGCACCACGGCTCGACCTCATCGACGACGCCCGCCCTGCTTGACGCGACCCGGCCGAGCGTTGCGGTCATCTCGGCGGGCGAGGGCAACGAGTACGGTCACCCCGCGCCCGAGACGCTGGCTGCGCTCGCCTCCCGACCCGGCATTGGCGTGTATCGCACGGACCTGGACGGCGACGTCGAGCTCGTGACCGATGGTCACTCCTACCGGATTCGGACCGATGGCGGCTGGACTGCCGGCCACCCGGTGCATGGGCTCGGGCTCGCGCGTAGCATCGGGCCGTGGCCATCCCCGACCGATCCACCGCCCGCCGCATGCTCGCCGATGCCGGGCTGCCTGACGGCATCGTGGTCCATTCCGAGGGCGTTGCCCGCGTGGCCGTGGCCGGCGCGGCCCTGCTCGCCGAGGCGCAGATCCCGATCGACGGCGCGCTGGTGGAGGCGGCCGCATTGCTGCACGACATCGACAAGCTCGAGATCCGGCGCAGCTTCGGCGAGCACGGCATCGTCGGCGCGCGGCGGCTCGAGGCGGCTGGGTACCCCGAGCTCGCCATGCCGGTCGCCTCCCACCCGGTCAATTGCCTGCTCGACGACGATCGCTTCCCGCGCGGATGGCCCTCGGTGCTCGTGGCCGTGGCCGACCGGCACGTGGCCCAGGAGTTCATGACCGTCGACGAGCGGCTCGACGACATGAAGATCCGTCATCCGCAATACGCCGAGCAGATCGAGGTCGCGCGTCGGCCCGCACATGCACTCGAAGCGGACCTGGCGGAGACAGTAGGGCTGTCGCTCGACGACCTGGTGGCCCGCCTGCGGGCCGCGTGGGAGTCCGGCGCATGACCGCCCCGCTCCTGCTGGTGCACGGAGACGACGGGTTCGGCCTCGACGCCGCGCTGCGCGAGTTCGCAATCGAGGTGGACGCGACCGATCGCGTCGAGATCGTCCCGGGCGCCACCCCCGACGAGGCGGCCATCGATCGCGCCCAGCTCGAGGCCGGGACGATGGGCATGTTCGGGGCCCACCTGGCCGTGTTGCGCCAGCCGCTCAAGGCTGCCGGGCGCTCGACATCCGCGACGGATCGGTTGCTGGCTCTGGTGCGCGACCTGCCGGATGGCTCGGCACTGGCGCTGGTCGAGGAGCGGCCCTCGCGTGACATCACCAAGCCACCTGCCCTGCTGAAGCGGCTGGCCGATGCGGTCAAGGAGCGCGGCGGGCGGGTGGAGGAGCACGGCGCCCCGCGTCGTGGTGAGCTGCGGGCGTGGATCGTCAGTCACGCGCCGCGCATCGGCGTGAGGATCGAGATGCGGGCGGCCCACGTGCTCGCCGAACGCATCGGCGGCCAGATCTGGGAGACCGATGTCGAGCGCGGCGAGATGACGCGAATCGCCGATTCCGAGCTGCGAAAGCTGGCCACCTACGCGGGCGACCGATCGATCGAGGTCGAGGACGTCGAGGCGCTCACGGCCGACACGAGGCCGGCATCGGTCTTCGCCATCACGAACGCGCTCGATCGGCGGGAGCCGGCGGCGGCGGCCGAGGCGCTGCGGCGTGCCCTGGCCGAAGGACAGCCCGGGTTGCGGATCCTCGCATCGCTGGCCGGCCGGGTGTCCGACCTGATCGTGGCCCGCGACCTGGTGGCCCAGAAGACGTCACCGACTGAGATCGCCCGGCGAATCGCGCGCGGCAACGCGAGGATGGCGGAGCGGATCGTCGAGGCCGCGCGGCGCTATCGGGGCGAGGAGCTCGACGCGATGCTGACGGGGCTGTTCGAGGCCGACCTGGCGATCAAGACGAACGCGATGGACGAGGAGCCGGCGCTGGTCGCCTGGCTGGGCGAGCACCTGCTCGCGGCGCGACGCTAGGCGGCGGGAGCCTGGCCTGCGTGACCGGTCTGAAGGACCCGGTCGGACTCGATCGCGAACGTGCAGCGCGCGCCGTCGAGGCCGAGGATCCCGATCAGCTGCTGGTCGACGTACAGCTGGCGACACGGCACGCAGAGCGCGCCGGGGATGGCGAAGAAGAGTCGCTCATCGGCCTCGGGATCGCGGAAGACGGTGTCGAACACGCTCGTCATCAGAGTCCCGCTGCAGAAGCGGCAGGTCTCGATCGGTCGTGAACGACGGGTTCGCTCGGTCATGTGCCGAGCATGCGAAGGGCGGCACGTCCTCTCAATGGGACCGATGGGCCATCCGATCCGGACCCGTGGGGTACTTCCGGCGGGGATCTCAGACGATGCGAACGACCTGGGTCGCCTTGCTCCACAGGCGCTCGAGGCCGTAGTACTCGCGCTCCTCGGGGGCGAAGACATGGACGATCACCGAACCGAAATCGAGGAGGACCCAGCGTGACGAGGCGCGGCCCTCGATGCCGAGCGGGCGGATTCCGTCACGGCGCAACTCGTCGACGATGGCACCGGACAGGGCGGACACCTGGCGATCGCTGCGGCCGGAGGCGATGACGAAGAAGTCGGCCATGCTCGTCAGCTCCGCGGTGCGCAGCATGACGATGTCGTTGCCCTTCTTGTCGGACGCGATCTCCACGATCCGATGCGCCAGCTCGGCGGCGTCGGCCGGGATCTCGACGCGATCCTCCAGGATCTTCTCTTCAGCGGCTTCGTCAGCCACGCCGGTACAGCTCTCGAGCGATGATCAGCTCCTCCACCTCGCGCGGCACAAGGTACCGGATGGTGTGCCCGGCCGCCACCCTGCGACGGATCTCGGAGCTGCTGACGTCGAGCGACGGCCCGTCGAGCAGGTGGATCCGCGAAGCGCGATCGCCAAATCGCTCCTCCAGTGCCGACCGATCCGGCAGCTCGGCTCCCGTCCTTGGCCCGACCGCCCACTCGACCTCGTCCAGCAGGCGATCCGGCTCGCGCCACGTGTCGATCTGGGCCAACGAGTCCGCGGCCATGACCAGGAAGAGCTGCGCCTCGGGATACAGACGCTTCAGCTCGGCGACGCTGTCGATGGTGTAGGACGGGCCGGGACGTTCCATCTCGAGTGCGCTCAGCTCGAAGAGCGGATCGGCGTGGATGGCCAGGCGCGTCATGAGCAGCCGATCGGTCGCCTTCGAAATCGGGCGCTGGCCCTTGTGCGGAGGCTTGGCGGCCGGCATGAAGAGCACCCGGTCAAGGTCGAGGGCGCCGGCTGCGAAGGCGGCCAGCCAGAGGTGCCCGACATGTGGAGGGTCGAATGTTCCGCCGAGAACTCCGATGCGCCGGGCAGCTCCTTCGGGTGCGGGCTGGGAGACGCGGGCCTGCGGCGCGGCCCGCGGGGCCATGAGCATCGTGGCGCTCAATCGTCGTCTCCCCAGTCGAGCTCGATCGGACCGATGTGGACCGTCGTCCCCTCCCCCGCTCCCTGGCGGCGGAGCTCGAGGTCGATCCCAAGCCGTTCGAGGAGGCGCCAGAAGCGGTCGCGCGACTCCTCGTTCTCGAAGTCGGTGCGCGCCGCCTGCAGCTCGATCCGGCGGCCGCGTACGCGGAAGCCGTCGCCTTCGGCCAGCACCTCCCAGCCCTCGGCGAGCGGATCGAAGCGGTGCACCCGCATCTCCGCGTCGGCCGGGCGCGCCTCATCGGCGATGGTCGCCGCGGCCAGGGAATCCGCCAGACTGGCGCGCAGCACCTCGAGGCCGGAGCCGTCGTGCGCGCTGACGGCGATCGGTTCGATCCCGTCTGAGGTCAATGCCGACCGCAGCTCCGGCCAGCGCTCGCGAACCTCGGGCAGATCGAGCTTGGTGACGACGAGCGTCATCGGGCGCTCCATCAGCGCCGGATCGTGCAGGCGCAGCTCGTCGGCGACCGCTCGCCACTCCTCGACCGGGTCTCGTGCCGCGCCGTCGACAACGCCGACGATCACCCTCGTGCGCTCAACGTGGCGCAGGAAGTGGTGGCCCAGCCCGCGGCCTTCATGGGCTCCCTCGATCAGGCCCGGCACGTCGGCGATGACCGCGCTGCGCTCGTCGTCCAGCGCCATGACGCCGAGGTTGGGCGTGATCGTCGTGAACGGGTAGGCACCGACCTCCGGCCGCGCCTCGGTCAGGGCAGCCAGCAGGGTCGACTTGCCGGCGTTCGGCGCTCCCACCAGGCCGATGTCGGCGATCAGCTTGAGCTCGAGCTCGATCGACAGCTCCTCTCCCGGCGTGCCCTTCTCCGCGTGCTTGGGGGCACGATGCGTCGCACTGGCGAAGTGCACATTGCCGCGGCCGCCACGGCCGCCGCGGGCCACGACCAGCCGCGCGTCCGCCTCCATGAGCTCTCCGAGGAACTCGCCTGCCGGATGGGTGCGGACCACCGTCCCGGGGGGCACCCGAATCGTGACGTCGGAGGCGTTCTTGCCGTGCGCGCGACGCCCCATGCCACGGCCACCCGCACCGGCGCGGAACTGGCGCTGTCGCTTGAAGTCGCCGAGTGTCGTCATCCCCGCCTCGACGACCAGCACGACGCTGCCGCCACGTCCGCCGTCACCGCCGTCGGGCCCGCCCCGCGGGACGTGCGCCTCTCGGCGAAAGGACGACGCGCCGTCGCCGCCGGAGCCGCCTGAGACGAGAATGCGGGCGCGGTCAGAGAACACGGCGACGAGCATAGCAACGCCGGCCTTGGCAGCCGGCGTGGGACATGGGTCGGACGAGCGAGGCTAGAAGTACCGCATCGGGTTGTCGATCACGCCGTTCACGATGACCTCGAAGTGAACGTGCGGCCCGGTGCACATGCCGGTGCAGCCAACCGCGCCGATGCCCTGGCCGGCGGCGACGTACGCGCCGGGGCTCACCCAGATCGAGCCGAGGTGGTTGTAGACGGTCTCCAGCCCGTTGCCATGGTCGATCTGGATCACGTTGCCACCGCCGTTGTTACGCCAGCCGGCCGAGGTGACGATGCCCGACTGGGCCGCGATGATCTGCGAGCCGTACGGCGCGGCGATGTCGATGGCGAGATGCCCGGCGTGGAAGTACTGGCTGATCGAGCCACCGGGGACCGGCCATAGGAGCTGGCCGGCCGCGGGGGCCGGGACGGTGCTTCGCGACGAGGGCCCGGAAGCGGCGACCGCGCCGATGCCAGTGGGCGCCGCAAGTGGGGTGGCATTCGGGTCGACTGGTACCGGCATGGGAAGCGGTTCGGACGGCAGCTGAGCGACGGCGCCGCGGTCGACCTGGGCGAGGTCGTCGGCCGGAACGGCGGTCAGGCTGTAGACGGAGGCGGTGGAGGCGGGAGACTCGACGTTGCCGGCGCGGACCGCCGAGACGATCTGCGGGAACTGGGCGCGAGATTGCGCCGCGGAATCGCCGCTGCCCTGCGCCTGCGCGACACCGGCGGCGGAGGCGAGTGCGACGAGGCTGACGACGGAGAGGTGGGCAACGACCCTGGTCGGCAGGTGGCTTTCGGTGAAGCGGCGGTAGCGCCGTCTCAAATCAGGCAATAGAAAGTCCAACTCCGCCTACGGATTGGTCGAGTCAATACTGTCGCACGAGCCGCCGATCGGTCCGACTCCGAAGGTCGCTTCCCCCGAGGCCGATGGCCGGTTGCGTGCGGTGCCACTGTAGCAGCGGCCGCGAAGGCGGGTCAACACCAATTGCGCACGGGGGCCCGTACTACCGGGTTGTGCGGAGCGGTGCGGTGCTTCCGGCTCAAGGCGCCCGGCTCGACAGCTGGAGCGGCGGCGACCCGCGATCGGCGAGGGTTGCGCCGTCAGTCGCGAGCGAAATCCAGGCCACCGCACGTCCGTCCGGCGACGGTGGCAGCGCCACCCGCACGACGACCGATTCGCCCGGGGCGAGCGATGGAACGTCGACGTCGAGCGCCTCCAGGTCGGGTGGCGCCTGCGCCAGGTATGGCTGATCCGATGCCGTCCAGCCCGCCACCAGCTCGATGCCGGACGGCCAGTCCGCGGTCCCGGTGTTCGTCAGACGGAGCGCGAGCGGACCATCGGGAGCGACCGGCGCCCAGAACATCGGCCCCTCGCCCTCCACGGGTTGTGGCGCAGTCCCGACCGTCGCGTCGGCGAGGCCGATGCGAGCCGCGAGCTCCCGGCCCCCCAGGTAGCCGGCCAGGCCATCGAGGAGGCCCTCGGCGACCGCCTGCTGGCCATCGGGGGAAGCGAGCAGGTCATGCTCGCTGCGCAGCGTGATCGACCCGACCTCCGACAGGACGACGGGCATCAGGCCTCCGCGTGCCGGCTGCCTGACAGGATCGGGCCGCTCCTCGGTCGGCTCGAAAAGGGTCGGCGCGACCATGTAGAAGTTGTGGGCCGTGACGCCCCGGTCGCCGCGATCGTAATCAGCGATCGCGCCGAGGTGAGCCACCACCCCGACCTGGATCGCCTCCGCCAGGCGTGCCGTGGCGGAGGCTCCCCAGGGCGTCTCATCGGTGTAGAAGGTCTCGGTGAAGGCGATCTCGATGCGCTGCCCGTCCTCGGTCGGCGAGTTGATGTGGATGCTGACGAGGGCATCGGCGCCGGAGAGGTTGGCGAGGTCCAGGCGAGCCTGGAGCTCGTCGCGCGTGCGAGTCGCCTCCGGCAGATCCGGTCCGAATCCGGCAAGGCCATCGCCATTCACGTCGCGCCATGGCGGGCCGTCGCACGAGAGTGGAGGGTAGTTGTCGCCGGCCAGGGCCTCGTCCCGCTCGCGGATCATCACCACCCCGATGCCCTCGCTCGCCAGCAGGTCCCGAAGGCGCAGGGCGATGCCGAGCGTCAGCGTCTTCTCGGCGAGCTGCTGGCCGCGCTCCGACGGATCCGGCACGCCCCAGTCGAGGCAGCCGCCGTGGCCGGGATCGATGGCAACCACGATCGCGCCGGGATTCGGCGCGTAGACGGCCGAGTCGGAACCCGGTGCGGGCTCGACTGCCCCAGTTTCCGGAGCTTCGCTGGGTGAGGGTGCTGCCTCGGTCGCCGATGGAGCTGCCGAGGTAGTAGCAGGGCTCGGAGTGGCTGACGGGGTCCCGCAGGCCGCCAGCGCAACGGCCAGCAGGCCCGACACGAACGGGGCGACGGGACGGCGGTTCACGCGACTGCGACGGATCGCCTAGGAGCGCTCGGACGCCTCGACGCTCTTGCTGAGCGAGACGAGGAACTCGGCGTTGTTCTTCGTCTTGCCGAGACGCTGCATGAGGAGCTCGATACCCTCGTTGGGGCCGACCGCGCTGAGCATGCGACGCATCGTCCACACCATGCGCAGCTCGTTCTCGTCGAGGAGCAGCTCCTCTCGGCGCGTGCCCGAGCGGAGGACGTCGATCGCCGGGAAGATGCGCTTCTCGGAGAGCTTCCGATCGAGCACCAGCTCCATGTTGCCGGTGCCCTTGAACTCCTCGTAGATCACGTCGTCCATGCGAGAGCCGGTATCGACCAGGCAGGTCGCGATGATCGTCAGGGATCCGCCGTGCTCGATGTTGCGTGCCGCGCCGAAGAACCGCTTGGGCGGGTAGAGCGCCACCGGATCAACGCCGCCGGAGAGCGTCTTGCCCGACGCCGGCAGGGCGAGGTTGTAGGCGCGCGCCAGCCGCGTGATCGAGTCGAGCAGGATCACGACGTCGCGGCCTGTCTCGACCTGGCGTTTCGCGATCTCGAGGCACATCTCCGCCACGCGGGTGTGGTTCTCGGTCGGCTCGTCGAACGTCGACGAGTAGATCTCGCCGTCGACGCTGCGCTGCATGTCGGTGACTTCCTCGGGCCGCTCGCCGATGAGGGCGACCATGAGGAGAGCCTCCGGGGAGTTGTCGCTGATGCCGGCGGCGATCTGCTTGAGGACGGTCGTCTTGCCGGCCTTGGCCGGCGACAGGATCAGTCCGCGCTGTCCCTTGCCGACCGGGCTGATGAGGTTGATGAGGCGCTGGGTCAGGTTCTTCTGGTCGGTCTCGAGATCGAACATCTCGTCCGGGAAAACGGGCACCAGGGCGTCGAACGACGGCCGGCGCTTGGCGACCTCAGGCTCGACGCCGTTGACGGTGTCGACCCGCAGCATGCCCCAGTACTTCTCCTGGTCCTTCGGAGGTCGCGTCTGGCCGGTGACCCGGTCGCCGGTGCGCAATCCGAAACGGCGGACCTGCGAGGTGCTGACATAGATGTCCTGTGCCGACGGCATCACACCGTTGACACGCAGGAACCCGAAGCCCTCGTCCACGATCTCGAGGATGCCCTCCGCGAGGCCCGGCTCCCCGTTGCGATCCCTCGGCTGCGACGGTGCCAGCGGCACGACGTCGAGCAGCTTCAGGACGAGGTCCGAATGAGCGAGCTCCTCCGACCCCTCGATCTCGTGCTCGGCGGCAAGCTCGCGCAGCTCCTCGATCGGCTTGGCCTGGAGGTCGGCGAGGTTCAGGCCGGCATCGTCGTCCGCATCGGACGGGAATGGGCCGGTGAAGATCGACGAGTACTGGCCCGACGCGTAATCGTTGCGGCGTCGCGGGCTGAACCCGCCGCGCTGCGGTGGTCGCCGGGGAGCCGTCTCCTGGCGTCGTCGCGATCGGCGACGCTGCTGCTGCGGTCGCGCGTCGTCGTTCATGGTCGCCTCGCCTGGCGGCAGTGCTTCATGTAGGACCTGACCTCGGTGAGATTCTCGGGAGCCGTTTCTGCCGCGTCACCCGAGGATCCGGGATAGGGTGCGAGTGAGCGTCGGCATGGGCGGTCGGTTGGCTGGGTCGACCCGCGGGTCGCAGTCACGGCCGGGGATCGGAAGATGATGCTCGGGATCGCGTGCGGTCAAGGTACAGACAACCAGTCAGACCTTGCGGGTCCCGGCACGGGTGGTGATGTTGGGGCCCCCGTATCCGCTCATCTCGCCGATGAGCCGCGTCCGGATCTGACGCAGAACGGGTCTCCAGTCCAGAGCATCATACCCGAGTTGCGCAAGCACGTCCTCGCTGGTGGGTGCATCGCCGAGGCTCTTCGTCAGCGATCGCGCATCCTCGCTCGCCCACCACTCGCTCCCGAACTGGCTCTCGAGCCGCTCCGCCATGGCGCCGGCCAGCATCGTCCGCCGGAGGTCGGCGACCGACGAGAACGGTGTGCCGGCATCGCGCAGGAACGCCGCATCAGGCACGCTGACGCCGATGATGTGGCCGATGATGCCGCTGTAGTACGCGCGCTGCAGCGGCTCGTCGTCCGTCCCATACAGGCGCATCTCGAACTGCACCATGCCGAGCGACTTGCGCAGCCGGCGCAGGCGCACGAAGGCAACGAAATCGGCGAAGGAGGCGATCTCGGCGGGCGCCATGCGCATCGCGCGTCGGAGCCAGCTTGGATCTCCGACCAGCGACCCGTACAGCTCGGCGACGGCCTCAGCCGGGTGGGCGCCGCTGGCGTGCGGGCCGGCAAGGCCGGACTCCCCCGACCGCCAGCCCTCACCGACAACGGCGCCGCTTGCATCGCGGCCAGCCTCCGCGGCCGCGCGATCGACGTCGCGCTCGCCGAACCATTGCGACCATGCGGCGCCGCGCTCCAGGTGCCACAGGTCGGCGAGCGTGGCGTCGCCCTGCTCGATGCCGATGAGCGCCAGGTCGCGGCGCAACGCGGCGTAATACTCGGTCTCCGATTGGAGCGCCAGCTGCTCGATCTCCACGGCGAGGGCTCCGAGGTCGATCCCCGGGGCAACGGCCGCGGCCAGGTCATCGCCGCCACGGGTCGCAGCTCGCTCGCGCCACATGGCGTGGCGATCCCGATACAGCGGATTCAACGCCTCGAGCGCGTCGATCCAGCCCGCATACAGCCCGTCGCGCTCCTGCCTGCCGTCGGTGCGTGCAATGCGCGGGAGCAACGCAGCAAACGGGATACGCTCGCCGCGCCAGACGACGATCGCCGACCTCTCCGCCGCGGCGATTGCCGCGTCGAGCTCGGGCGTGTCGAGGCGCAAGGCCGGCGTTCGGGATCGGCGCGCCGTCCCCGACGGCGATCGGATCGTCATCCTCGGCTCTCGGCCGCGGTCACGGCCCGGGATGCGGCCTTTCGAGGCCGAGCCGCCGGGATGGTCCGCTCGGCGGCCGCGCCGACGAAGTCGCGGAACAGCGGATGCGGCCGGTTCGGACGGCTCTTCAGCTCGGGGTGAGCCTGGGTCGCCACGAACCAGGGGTGGTCGCGGAGCTCGATGTACTCCACCAGTCGCCCGTCGGGCGAGACGCCGCTGAAGGCCATCCCGGCATCCGACAGCCGGTCGCGGTAGGCGTTGTTGACCTCGAAGCGATGACGATGCCGCTCGTACGCGATCTCGGTCCCGTATGCGGCGCGCACCTTCGATCCCTCCTCGAGACGGGCGGGGTAGAGGCCGAGGCGCATCGTGCCGCCCTTGTCGGTGACGTCGGCCTGGTCCGGCATGAGGTCGATGACCGGGTGCTCGGTGAACACGTTGAACTCGCTCGAGTTGGCGTCATCAGTCCCGAGCGCCTCTCGGGCAAACTCGATCACCGCGCACTGCAGGCCAAGGCACAGGCCGAGGAACGGGATGCCGTTCGTTCGCGCCCAGCGGATGGCGCGGATCTTCCCCTCGACGCCGCGGTAGCCGAATCCACCCGGCACGAGGACCCCGTTCACGCCCGCCAGCTCCTTGTCCACCTGCTCCGGCTCGACGCGCTCGAGATGCTCGGACCGCACCCAGCGGACCTTGACCTCGACGTTGTGATGCAGGGCCGCGTGCTTGAGCGCCTCGGTGACGCTGATGTAGGCGTCGGGCAGCTCGGTGTACTTCCCGACGATGGCGACCTCGAGCTCGGGCCGCGGCGCGCGGATGCGGCTGACCAGCTCCTGCCAGTCCGCGAGGTCAGGCTCGCCGTTCGGCAGCTCCAGCTCCCGCGCCACCAGCTTGCCGAGCCCGGCGCGCTCGAGCTGGATCGGCACCTCGTAGATGCTCTTCGCGGTCTTGAGCGGAATGACGGCATGGACGTCGACATCGGTGAACAGGCTGACCTTGTCCAGGAGCTCGTCGTCGATCGGCTCGTCGCTGCGCAGGATGATCACGTCAGGCTGGATGCCGATGCCGCGCAGCTCCTTGACCGAGTGCTGGGTCGGCTTCGTCTTGAGCTCCCCGGTCGCGCCGATTTCGGGGAGCCAGGTGACGTGGACGTACAGGACGTTTCGGCGCCCGACGTCCTTGCGCATCTGGCGGATGGCCTCGAGGAAGGGCAGCGACTCGATGTCGCCGACGGTGCCGCCGACTTCGACGATGACCACGCCATGCGCGGCGAGGCCACTGGTCGCCACCGATCCGGTCCCCTCGCGCGCGACGCGCGCGATTCGCTCCTTGATCTCGTTGGTGATGTGCGGGATGACCTGGACGGTGCCACCGAGGTAGTCGCCCCGGCGCTCCTTGGCGATCACGCTCTGGTAAATGCGCCCGGTGGTGACGTTCGACGCCTGGGACAGGTTCTCGTCGATGAAGCGCTCGTAATGGCCCAGGTCGAGGTCGGTCTCGGCGCCGTCATCGGTCACGAAGACCTCGCCGTGCTGGTAGGGGGACATGGTTCCCGGGTCGATGTTGATGTACGGGTCGAGCTTCAGGATGCTGACCGGAACGCCGCGGGCCTTGAGGATGCGCCCGATGCTGGCCGCCGTGATGCCCTTGCCGAGGGAGCTCGTGACACCGCCCGTGACGAAGACATACTTCGGCATCGGTCTTCCTCGCACCTCGTGGTGGCTCGAGCGGGCGGCGGAAGGGGTCCTGGTGATTGGCCGCGCGCGAGTAGTCTCGCCTTGTCTACTCGGGAAGAAATCATACCGCAGTCGCGGCGTCGTCGTTGGGTCGAGACCCATTCGACACCGTTTGCGCTCCAACGCAAGTAACGACGAAGAAGGGCCCCAAGTAGCAGAAACGCAGCTCAGGTTTGCGTGCTGGTGCAATCCGGTGTCCGCTGCGCGGCCAAATTCGTGGTTGGTTGCTCCCTGGGGCAAACAGCCGGCATGGAACCTGCCGGCTTGCCGCCCAGACCGATTTCGCTCAGGAGACCCTCATGCGCCGATCCCTGCGTCACTCACTCCTCGTCGCCGCCGTGGCCGCGCTTGCTGCGACTCCGGCAGCTGCCGCGCCCGACAACGATCACACCCTTCACTTCGAGCTCACCTGTAATGACGACAACGTCTACCAGGCAAGCTTCAACGGCGGCCCATCGGCCTTCCACCTTGACACCGGCGGCCTCTACATCTGGAAGCAGATCTGGTATGTCACTCCGCTCGGCGAGAGCGGCACGCTGACACGCGGCAGCCAGGGGTTCTCGGCGGATGAGCTGGTGACGTGCACCTACATCGGCGCCGCCAGTGGCAACGACTACACCGTGGTGGGCTTCTACCCGGAGAACTAGCGCCTATTCGGCAGCGCCCTCGGCCGAGCCGGTCACTTCGATGGCGACACCGTCCTGGTCCTGTTGGTCCAGCGTGCAGATGATCTCGCGATCGCCCTCTGCCCACGTCTCGGCCGACGGCGTGACCGATGTGATGAACCAGATCGAGGCCTCGTAGTCGATGCCGACGAAGTCCTCGAAGGGCGGCCGGCACAGCGAATCGGCGTCGTCGAGCATCGCCTGGTCGCCCGGATAGGGGGCATCGGGACCGGCCTCGTGGTCGAAGACGTGGAACGCCTCGTACGCGTGCGGCTGGCTGCAGTCGACGAGGACCACGCTCGCGACCTGGTCGCTGTCGGCATTGAAGCAGTCGCCGAGCCCGATGTCGAAGACGCTCGTGACCTGGCCGGCAACGCCGTCGGACGGATCGACGGTGGCAGCCGAGGGCTGCGGCGTGGCGAGTGAGGAGGGTGGCGCCGTGAGGTCGGCGGCACTCGGTGTCGCATCGTCGGGAGCCGAGTCGCAGCCGGCGAGCGCCACGAAGGCCACCGTGAGGACCGCCCGCCGGAACCACCGCCATGAGCTTGTCATCTGCGTCGCTTCCTCCGCCGACAGCCTGTGTGGCGGTCAATGATGGGCGAACGGCAGCCGCGGCGTCGCAGCGTACGATGCGCCCGTGCTCGCCCTCGTCCGCCTGGTTCACCCCGCACCGACCGTCGCGGTCGTGAGCCTGGCCGCCGCCCTGGCGGCGATCCTCAGCGCCCAATCGGGGCTCCCGGCCTTCGGGTGGCGCGTCCTGCTCGTCACGCTCAGCGTGCTCGGCTCGCAGATCCTGACCGGGGCGCTCAACGACTGGGCCGATCGCGACCGCGACGCAGAGGTGCAGCCGACGAAGCCGATCCCCGCAGGCAGCGTGAGCCCGACGGCAGCGCTGACGCTGGCCGGGATCGGCCTCCTTCTGCAGCTCGCCGCCTCGCTGCCACTGGGGCCGCTGCCGGCAGGCATCGGCCTGCTCGCGTCGGCGTCGGCGGTCGCCTACAACCTCTGGCTGTCGCGGGGCGTCGCGTCCTTCGTGCCCTACCTCGTGAGCTTCGGGCTGCTGCCCATCTGGATAGCCACGGGCGTCGGGGCGCCACTGGCGCGAGTCGCGATCGCGCCGCTCCTGGTCGGGCCGTTCGCGGTCGCCGCCCACCTCGCCAACACGGTCCGTGACTTCGATGCGGATGCCCGCATCGGATCGGGCAACCTGGCGCAGCGGCTGGGGCGCCGCACGGCCTTCTCGCTGGCCTGGGGCCTGGCCATGGCGATCGGGATCGGGGTGGGTGCGGCGTTCCTCATCGGGGGAGGGCGCGACGCGGCCGGCCTACTGCTCGGGACGATCGGGATCGCCGCGGTCGCCCAGGGCATCGTCGGGCCCGAGCGCCTCTGGGCGGGCATCCTGGTCGCCGCCGTGTGCTGGACCGCCGCCTGGGCGCTCGCTACCGGGTGACTACCGCCGCCACGGAATGAATTGCGCGGGCACGTGCACGGCGAGCCGACCGAACGTCCCGGAGCCGAGATCGAACGGGGTTGGGCCACCCTCACATGTCGGCGCATTGGCCGACGGGAGCGTCAGATGGTGTCGTCGAGCTCCATGACCTCGTCATCGGTCTCTTCGGTGAGCTTGAGCCACACGAACAGGCCGGCGAGGATGGTGAGCGGGATGATGATCATCGCCGCGAGGATCGCGCTGATGCTGATGAGAAGGACCTTGATCGCCTTCATGCCGAACTCCCCTGGTTACTGCGCGCCGGTCTTCTCCGGTGCGGGCTGCTGACGCTGCTCAGGTGCGGCGTCGATCATAACCAACATCTCGTCGCGCGTGAATTCGGACAGCTGGTGGGTGCCGCGGGCGCCACTCACGCTGTAGAGCCGCAGGACGAACGACCCTTCCTGCTCGAGCAGGAACACGTCGTGAGCCTTCTGGCCGTCCATGTAGGCGCCGAGGACGCGCAGCGCAAGCTCGTAGTAGTTCGTCAGGTCCGCGTGGGGACGATCCCGATCGGCGGAGCCACGCTTTGCCGCCGATGCGTCCATCATCTCGCCGACCTGGTCATCGGTCAGCTCGTAGGTGCGCTTGACCATGGCACCGAACGTGTCCGCGTCGGCCGAGGCGGGAGGCAGGGCCAGGCCCTGCAGCAGGAATCCGCCCTCGAGCTCCAGGAAGAGGATCTCCTTGAGGTGCTCGCTGTCGACGAAGTCACCGATGCTGCGCAGAACCTCCTCCCAATCCTGACGAGGGCTGCCGTCGTAGATTCGCATGGCTCGCGCACCCTCCACATGGCTTGCCGACCGGCCGCCCGAGCATAGCGCCCGGACCGATCAGGTCAAGGCCGATGCGATGGCGCCGGCGAGGCGCGCGTTGTTGACGATGAGGCCGATGTTCACGTTCAGCGTGCGACCGCCAGAGGCGCGCGCGAGGAAGGCGAGGAGGTGTGGCGTGACGGCACCACCGCGCACGCCGGAGGCGGCCGCGGCGAGGAGGCCGGCCGCGATCCAGGCTTCCACCTCGGTTGCATCGAGCGCCAGTTCGGCGGGGGGCGGCTGGACGATGAGCATGCCCGCGGCGCCGGGCAGGTCGAGGTGCGACCGCACCGCTTCGGCCGCCTCCCGGTGGCTGTCGACACGGTGAGGGACGGCCAACCCGGATCCGATGCTGTAGAAGGCGGGCAGCTCATCCACGCCGTAGCCAACCACCGGCACGCGTCGTGTCTCGAGCATCTCGAGCGTGGCAGGCAGGTCCAGGATCGACTTGGCGCCCGAACACACGACGGCGACCGGGGTCGCGGCAAGCTCGTCGATGTCGCCCGACACGTCGAAGCTGCTCGATGCGCCACGGTGGACACCGCCGATGCCGCCCGTCGCGACCAAGGCGATCCCGGACAGGTGCGCCAGCCGCACAGTGGCGCTCACGGTGGTGGACGCCAGGCGTCGAGCGGCGAGCAGCGGCCCGAGGTCGCGCGATGCGGCCTTCGCGACCTCCCGCTCCGGATCCGCAAGCCGCTCGAGGAGCTCGCGACCCGCGCCGACCACCATCCGCCCATCGTCGATGGCGGTGGTTGCCGGGATCGCACCGGACTCCCGCACGGCCGCCTCGGCTGCGAGCGCTGTCTCGAGGTTGTGCGGTGACGGAAGGCCCTGCGCGATGAGGCTCGACTCAAGGGCCACGACGGGCCGGCCCTCGTCGATGGCGGCGCGAACCTCGTCCGACAGGATGGGCTGGGCAGTCACGGGCCCGGCTCGCCGGGTACCCGGCCCTGGGCGCCCGCTGCCAGCGCAACCGTCGAGGCGAGCGCAGCCGCAGCGGCCAGTGCCTCCCTCAGGGACGCAGCCGTCGGAGGCCATGCCGACCGCCGGAGGCCGTCGACGAGTGCTGCCGCGAACGCGTCGCCGGCGCCGGTGGTGTCGTTTGCCGACACCTCGGCCGAGATCCTGACGTCGGCGCTCACGCCGTTCAGTCGCGCCGTGGCGCCGGAGGCGTCGGTGACGGTGACGCCCGAACGGAGGAGTGTGGCGAGGAGCGCCGGCAGGTCATCGGCAGCCGATGCGCCGGGAACGAGGGCGAGGGCCTCGTCCCGGTTGAGGATGACCAGGTCCGGCCGCAGTGCGGCCGCGGCCCGCACCCATCGGTCGACCAGGCCGCCCGGGACGGTGCACCCGACCAGCGCGCGACGGGCGGGCAGGCTCGAGAGCGTTCGTGCCAGCACGTCCGCATCGGTCTCGAGGAGAAGGTAGCCCGACACGACCAGCCAACCTGCGTCGTCGCGCACGGCCGAGGCGGCCTCGGCGGCAAACGGGGCGCGCTGGCTGAGCATGCTCCGCTCACCCGCCTCGTCGAGGAGGATGACGACCGTTCCGGTCAGCGGGGTGGTCACCAAGCAGAGCGCGACGTCCTCGCGCGCCAGCGCGTCGCGAACGATCCTCCCTCCCGGGTCGTCGCCGAGCGCGCAGACCAGCTCGACTCTGGCGCCCCGCCTGGCCAGCCGGACCGCCAGGTTGGCGCCCTGGCCCCCACACCCGATGCGGACAGTTGCGGGCACGTCCTCTCGCGCGCGCATCGGCGTCTGCGGGTGGGCCGTCACGTCAAGCAGGGCGTCGCCGACGACGACGACGTCGGGAGTGGCCGAGGTCACAGCGGCTGCCGCGTGCTGAACCCCTCGCGCGTCGAGTGCCAGTAGCCCAGCTCGGAATCGGACAGGCGCCAGCAGAGCCAGGCGAGCTCGCCGTCCCGGAGCGTCGGGATGTCGACCAAGCCCGCATCGAGGTCGCGGACGACCACCCCTAGCGATTCGAGGTGGTCGAGCAGGTCACGCACGCGCGTCTGCAGCTCGGCGGTGGTCGCCTCCAGCCGTGCCTTCTCATCGGACCCGCCATTGCCGTCGTGGCGCAGCCGATGGTGGAGCTGGTCGTGTGCGTCGTCGGCCCGACGACGCTCCACGGCGAGCTGCAGCAGCGTTCCGCGGATCAGCGGGAGGAGCGCTCGAGCCTCCTCGACGGTGTAGGTCGGGTCATCGTCCATCGGTCGGGCGATGGTAGCGTGCTAGGATCGGCGCCCGGGTGGGCCTGCTCCGCACCGCGACGGCGCCCTTCCCAATCCGCCGGAGGTGAGCGCAGTCGCGCCATGACCGACGAGAGGTTCCGCGCGACGCGCGGCATGAACGATCAGGCATCGCCGTCGGGCGACCCCTACACCGCCTACGGCGACTTCGACCTCCCCGCATACGTCGGCCTGCCCAGCTTCCAGAAGCTGCCCTGGATCACCGATGCGGCAGCCCTCGCCGCCGAGCGGCCGGACGTCGCGATCGTCGGCGCACCGTTCGACGACGCGGTCAGCCACCGCCCCGGCGCACGGTTCGGCCCGCGCGCCATTCGCCAGGCGAGCTACCACTCCGGCGCGATCAACTCGCTCCAGCTCGGGATCGAGCCATATGACTGGCTCAACGTGGTGGATGCCGGAGACGCGCCGGTGACGCCGATGAACATCGAGCGCGGGCACGCGGTCATCGAGCGCAAGGTGCTCGAGGTCGCACGCTCGGGGGCGATCCCGATCATCCTCGGCGGCGACCATTCGATCACCTACCCGGCCGCCTCGGCCGTTGCCGCGCACGTCGCGCCGCGTCGGCTCGGGATCGTCCACTTCGATGCGCACGCGGACGCAGCCAACTCGACCTGGGGCACCCTGCGCTCGCACGGTGCCCCGATGCGCCGCCTCATCGAGTCGGGCGCGGTGGCCGGGCGCAACTTCGTTCAGATCGGGTTGCGCGGCTACTGGCCCGGCAACGAAACGCTGGACTGGATGCGCGAGCAGGGCATGCGCTGGCACCTCATGACCGAGATCGAGGAGCGCGGGGCCGAGGCCGTGATCGCCGACGCGATCGCGGAGGCGCTCGACGGTCCTGAGCTGATCTACCTGTCGGTCGACATCGACGTCATCGATCCGGGGATGGCGCCCGGCACCGGCACGCCCGAGCCGGGAGGCATGCTGACCCGCGAGCTGCTCAGGGCCGTCCGGCAGGTGGTTGGGTCGGTCGAGCTGGCCGGGATGGACGTCGTCGAGGTCTCGCCGCCGTTCGACCAGGCCGAGGTGACGGCCGCGGCGGCCCATCGGTGCGTGCTCGAGGCGATCAGCGCCCTGGCCGCAAAGCGTCGCGCCGGGGGCGCGGCCCAGATCGCACGGCTCGGGGCAGGAAGCGACTCGTCCGGCGGCGGCTGACGCCCCTCAGGTGACCTCGAAGCTGGTGACGCCGGCGAGATCGCCGTTCCTGGTGACCTCGACCTCGTAGGCGCCCGGTTCCAGATTCCCGAACTGAAAGTAGGTCCAGCCGTTGCATGCACGGCCGCAGCGGATGCTGGACAGGTCGATCGAGCCGGTGCCGACCGTGTTCCCATCCGGGCCGATGATCTCGGCACCGATCACGTCGTCCGAGCTGCCGTTCTGGAAACCGACCCAGATCCAGACGTTGCCGCTGTTGCTTCTGGCGTTCGAGCTGCAGCCCTGGGTGCCGGCGCTGCCCGGGATGCACGGCTGGGTTTGGGCGGTGAAGCCATCCGGGAAGACGACCGGCTCGCCGCTGGCCGGTGCCGAGGGGCTCGGGCCACTGGCGTCAGGGGTGGGGGTGGCGGTCGGGCTGGGCGTTGCCGTCTCCTCGATGGTCGGGCTGGGGGTCAGGGTCGGATCGACGCCGCCCGTGTTCGGATCGCCGCCGAGGACGCCCGCAAAGACCGCGCCGAGCCCGAGGGCCAGCACGCCGAGCGCCAGGAAGCCGAGGATTGCGAATGCGCCGGCTCCCGACGAGCGGCGGTCGCGACGGTCGTCCCACTCCTCGTACTCGTAGGGGTATCCACCCTCCTCGTAGGCGGCATCGTCGTAGTTGTCGACGTACGACCCCTGGTCGACTGGTTGGATCGGCTCCGGTTCCGCCGCCTCGAATGGTGGAAGCGGGGGTACGAGGGAGGAACTCTCTGCCCAGTCCTCCGATTCCCGGGTGATGTCGGGTCGTTCGGGGGCGACGGCGTCGTACTCGACCGCCGCGGCGGCCGCCGGCTCCTCGTCAAAGGCATCATGCCGCTGCTCGCCTGGTCGGAGCGACCGGCGGGCCTGGGAGTCCTCCGGCTCCGGCTCGAATCGCTGGTAGCCTGCGACGCCCTCGTCGGGCACGCCGCCACGGCGATATGGATCGCTCGTGGAGCGCCGGGCGCGGATCCGATCCTGGAGCTCGTCGCGATCCATGCCACGTGGCCGGATGCGGGCATCAGAAGGAATCGCCGATCCGCACTGTGTGCAGAAGGCGGCGGGCGGCGTGGATCGGTGGCAGGTCGGGCAGCGGATCTCGCCCGGCTTCGGGGTCGCCATATCTGCGGCATTGTGCCTTCCCCGGCGGCCCCTTGCACGCGGGCGCCGCCCGCTACGCTCTGCGCCGACATGCAGCGAATCAACGTCGTCGGCACCAGCTGTTCCGGCAAGACGACCCTGGCCACCGAGCTGGCGCGACGGTTGGACCTGCCTTGCGTCGAGCTCGACCAGCTCTTCTGGGGTCCGCACTGGACGCCGGTGCCGGGCGACCTCTTTCGAATGCGGGTGGCCGATGCCGCCGCCCCGGATCGATGGGTGCTCGACGGCGGCTACTCGCCGGTGCGTGACCTGATCTGGTCGCGAGCCGACACCGTCGTCTGGCTCGACTACCCGATGCCGATCGTGCTGTGGCGCTGGGCTCGACGGATGGTGTCACGCGTCCGCAGCGGCAAGGAGTTCTGGCCCGGCACGGGGAACCGCGAGACGCTGCGGCACGCGTTCCAGCGCGACGGACTGCTGATCTGGATCCTGAGCACCCACCGCCGTAGACGACACACGATGAGGGCACAGCTGGCGGCCAGCCCGCACCTCAGGCAGGTACGCCTTCGCTCGCCCACCGAGACCGAACGATGGCTCCGAGCCGTTCGATCAGGTCAGCGGCCGTCGGTCCGCGCGTGACATCAGGCGCCGGGGCGCTTCCACTCGCTGCCATCGGCGAATCGCTCCCGCTTCCAGATCGGCAAGCGCTGCTTGATGGCCTCGATGATGAACCGATTGGCCTCGTAGGCCTCGGCCCGGTGCTTCGCCGCGGTGACGATAGCCACCGCCGCCTCGCCGATCGGCACCACCCCGTGCCGGTGCACGATGGCGACCGCAGTGACCCACCGATCCTCAGCCTCGCCGGCGATCTCGGACAGCACGGAGGTGGCCATCTCGGGGTAGATCTCGTACTCGAGCTCGAGCACGACCCGGCCGTCGTCTGCGCGGTCCCGGGCGCGCCCCACGAAGGTGACCATGGCACCGAGTCCCGTGTCGGCGACCGTGCGCTCGAGCTCCCGAACGTCGATCGGCCCTTGCACGAGCGCCGTCGTCGAGCCGCCGCTGACCGGCGGCAGGAAGGCGACCACGTCGTGATCGGCCAGCGAGTCCTCCCACGCCGCATATGCACCGCCGCGTGCGGCACGCACGTACGGGCGATGAGGCCGCAGGCCCGGGTGGCGCTCGGCAAGCGCCGTCCACGCGTCCTCCACGGTCGCCCGATCGTCGAGCGTGAGCTCGGATCGGTCCCGCGCGAGCTCGCGCAGGGAGGCGAAGCAGCGGACCTCGACGCGCACGGCGCTAGACCGGCACGCCGGTGAGATAGGTGATGCTCGCCCCGGCAATCGACCCGGCCATGACCAGCGCAAGGCCCACGTAGAGCAGCCCAGTGGACGCCTGGAGGGATGCCGATCGCGACGCGAGGATGGCCAGAACGGTGATCAGGATCGGCAGCAGGATTCCCACCCCGAGGCGCAGCCAGGTGAGCCAGCCAAGGCCCCCGGCAAGCGCATCGGTGCCCACGCCGATGAGAGCCATCCCGAACGCGACTGCCTGCAGCACGAGACAGCCGATCAGCAGCCACATCATGCGTCGCAGCGGAGCCGGCGACAGCTTCGGCGTCACCAGGTACCAATGGCCGAGCAGCATGGCCGCGTTCACGGCGCCGAGGGCGAGGGCGGCCAGGACGAGCTGGCCGGCGAACAGCGGCGCGCTGCGGCTCCCGCCGGCGGCGGCGAGCACGACGAGCGCCGCGAGGCCCACGATGGCGGTGCCGATCGCCAGCCAGCTCCGCGGCCAGCGCGCCAGCGACGCAACCAGGTAGGCGGCACATCCGACGGCGAAGGCGATGGTGAGCGGGCGGCGAAGGTCGGCCGTGGCCGATGCCTCCACGCCGAGCGGGAGCCCCAGCTCGCTGGCCACCAGGATCCCGGCGAGGACGACCAGCATCCAGGCCATGAAGAGCCGGTAGCCCCGGGTGGTGCCCCCCAGCAGCTCGGTCAGGCCGACCACGAGCAGCGTCCCGGCCGAAAGTGCAGCCCAGAAGATCCAGTTGACGAAGGGGAGCGCCGCCAGCTGCATCGGTCCTCAGGCCGCCCCGCGGTCGCGCGCCAGGCTGCCGGTCAGGGCGATCTCGACCCAGCCGCCGACCACCCGCACGGCGAAGGTCTCGACCGGTTCGGTGGCCGGCGGCACGACCGCGTCGCCGCTGCGGACGTCGAAACAGCCGCCGTGCCACGCGCACACCAGCACCCCGTCGCGCGGGTCGAAGCCCGCCTCGGAGAGCGGGAAGTCCTTGTGCGAGCAGTTGTTCTGCACGGCGAAGAACTCGCCCGCGTGCCGCACCAGCACGACCGGCGTGCCGTCGATCTCGACCGGCACCAGCTCGCCGTCGCGCAGCTCATCGGCGCGCAGGACCCGAACGTGGGGAGTGAGCGGTGCGCCGATCTGGCTCGTCATGCGGCGAATTCTACGACCGATCACGTTGGGGAAAACTTGCTACTATCGGGGGGCATGAACCCGATCTATTGGCTGATGGAGGCAGGTGCGGCCTCATTCTTCGTCCTCGCCGCCTGGCTCGCCCTGCGCCGGGGACGCCTCCCATTCCTCGAGCTGATCAGCGCTGCGATGTTCGGGCTCCTGCTCGAGGAAGGCGACCAGCTCATCTTCGCGACGTATCACTACTCCGACGCGTGGGTGCTCTCCATCGACCGTGCGCCGCTCGTCATCGGCCTGACCTGGGCGCTCATCATCGCCGGCGCCATGCGCATCACCGACGCGCTTGGCGTGCGACGCCGATGGGCTCCCTTCGTCGACAGCGTGCTGGCGATCATGCTCGACCTTGCGTTCGATGCGATCGCCATCCGGATGGGCCTCTGGACCTGGCGCGGCATCCCGGCCAACGACGGCTGGTTCGGCGTCCCGGCCGGCAACTTCTACGCGTGGTTGTTCGTGACCTGGGCGTTCAGCTTCCTCACGCGCTGGCTTCGGGACAAGTCCGCCGCTCGTCCGACGCTCGAATGGCTCCAGCTGGGAGTACCCATTCCGGCGTTCGTGCTGTTCCTCTTCTGCCTTGTCCCCTTCAGCGTGATCCGGCCGCTCGTCGACCCGACGCCCGGCGGCGGCCTGCTGCTCTTCCTGGTCACGCTCGTCGCGTTCGTCGGCGTCGCGGGCTGGGGCGTCTTCGGGAGGGACCGCGGCATGCCCGACGGGTCGGCCCATGCCATCCTTGACCTGCGGCTCGCGTTCGCCACGCGCATCGCGATCCACTGCTTCTTCCTTGCGGCGCTGATCTACGCGGGGCTGGCCACCACCCAGCCCGTCATCCTTGGCGTTGCGCTCGCGCTGCTGGCCGCCGAGCTGCCGATCGGCTTGCTGACGCTGCGGCGCCGGCACGTGGAGGTGCGATCGACCCTGATTCCCGGAGCCGTGTCCGAGGCGTGACGCCCGCGTAGGCGACGCGGGCTAGGATGCGTCGCGTGGCGCAGCGCTGGCTGAGATCCCGCGTCTCCCAGGTTGCGGGAGCGGTCGACCCTGCCCTCGGTGTCCTGGCCCTGGTGGGGTTCATCAGCCAGGTCGGGATCGGCGTCATGCTGCCGCTTCTGCCGCTGTACGCCACCGAGCTCGGCGCGCCACCGAGAGTGCTCGGGCTGCTGACCAGCTCCTTCGCCCTGACCAACGCGGTCGGACAGCTGGCGACCGGCTTCCTCGCGGAGCGCCTCGGATCCCGACGGATGATGACCGGGGGGATGGGCCTGTACGCGACGATGAACGCGCTGATCGCGACGGCGGCCAGCGCCCCGTGGCTCCTCGCCTGGCGCTCCATTGCCGGCTTCGGCGGTGGCGCCATGATCGTCGCCGAGCGGATCTACATCGCCCAGGTCACGCGGCCTGAGCGACGGGCACTGGCCAACGGCATCATCTCCGCGGCCCAGTCCGCCGGAACGGTCGCCGGTCCGGCGGTCGGCAGCATCGCTGCCGCCATCGGCGGCCTACGCGCGCCGTTCGTGCTCGTGGCCATCACCAGCGGCATCGCGCTCGTCGGCACGCTCTTCCTGCCGTCGCCGGCGGCGAGGTCGACCCGGATGGAACGCGCAGTCGACGATGCGGAAGAGCCGATCCAGTTCGGGGCACTCGCGGCGCTCCTCGTCGCCAACCTCGCGCTGCTGGCGAGCTATGGCGCGTTCATCACCACCTACGCGCCGCTCGCGACCACTCGCCTCGGTTGGTCGGTCGTCGACGTCGGCGTGGCGTTCTCGTTCGTCGGTGCTGGGAGCATCGTCCTCGGGCCGTGGCTGGCGCACCTGGGCGACCGAGTCGGGCGGCGCCGCATCGCCCTTGCCGCACCGGTCCTCATCAGCGCGATGGGGTTCGGCATGGTGGCCGGGCTGCCGCACGTCGCGATCATCGCCCTCGCATTCCTTGCCGGTGGCGGGCTCACCGCCTTCTCCGCCTCGTGGTACGCCCTTCTCGCCGATACCGCCGGGGAGCACCGCCTCGAGCGCACGTTCGGAGTCATCAGCGCCGCGTCGACCGGCGGAATCGTGCTCGGCGCCCTCTCCGCGGGGGAGCTGTGGTCGCGGGTCGATATCACGGCGGGCATGCTGCTGGCGGGCGCGATCCCCCTCGTGGCGTGCGTGGCGATGTTCGCGTTCCGGCCGCGCGCGCTACCCTCGGTCGCATGAGCCTTTCCGCGACGCTCCCGACGGATCTCGACACCTGCGTCGAGCACCTTCGGGCGCTGATCCGCATCCCATCGGTGAATCCGCCGGACGGCGGACCGGACGTTGCCGCCGGGCGCGATCCTGCGGGCGGTGAGGCGGCCGCCGCGCGCTACTGCGCCGGGGTGCTCGCCGAGGCCGGCATCGAGGCCGAGGTGATCGAGCTGGTGCCAGGCCGTGGATCCTGCGTCGGGCGCCTGCGCGCCGCAGGCCCAGCCACGGAGCCGCCGCTCATCCTGCTGAGCCACCTCGACGTGGTGCCGGTCGACGCCGAGTCCTGGTCACGCGATCCCTTCGGCGGCGACCTGGTCGACGGCGTGGTGTGGGGCCGGGGCGCCGTCGACATGAAGAACATGGTCGCCATGGAGCTGGCCGTCATGCTGGCCCTGCAACGGTCCGGAGCCGAGCTCCGCCGCGACGTGATCTTCGCCGCCGTCGCCGACGAGGAGGCCGGCGGCCAGCACGGCGCCCGCGGCCTCGTCGAGCAGCGCCCGGAGCTCTTCCAGGATGTGCAGGGCCGTCCCGCGGCCGCGGCCCTCAATGAGGTCGGCGGGTACTCGATCAGCCTCGGCGGCCACCGCTTCTACACCATCCAGGTCGCCGAGAAGGGGATCGTCTGGACACGGGTCCGGACCACGGGCGCGCCCGGCCATGCCTCGATGCCGCACGCCGACAACGCCGCGGTGAAGCTGGCCAGGGCGGTCACTGCCCTCGACGCCGATCAGGCACAGCGACCCACCCGCGTCCATCCCGTCGTCGCCCGCTTCCTGGACGGGCTCGGCCTCGGGGACGTGGCCCGAGAGGCGGCGCTCGGGTCGACGGCAGCGCTGTCCGATGCGGTCGACGACCCCGTCATGCGTCGATCTCTCGACGCGATGCTGCGCGACACCGTCACCCCGACCGTCGTTCACTCCGGCAAGAAGGTCAACGTCATGCCGGGCGCCGGCGAGGCGGAGGTCGACGTGCGGACGCTGCCGGGTACCGACCAGGCGGCGCTGCTGGCGCACCTGCAGGAGGTCGTGGGCGAGGGCGCCTCGGTCGAGGCGATCGTCGCGCTGCCGGCGGTGGAATGGCCGGCGGATGCGGAGATCGTGGGCTTGATGCACGAGGCCCTTGCCCGGGCCGATCCGGACGCGACAGCGCTCCCGATGATGATCACGCCCGGCACCGACGCCAAGGCGCTCGCGCAGCTGGGCATCCCCTGCTACGGATTCGCACCCCTGCGGCTCGAGCCGGATTTCCCGTTCCTGGAGCTGTTCCACGGCCACGACGAGCGCGTGCCGGTCAGTGCCCTCGCCTTCGGCCTCCCGGTGCTGGCCGAGGTGGTGGCTCGCTACGCGCTGCGCTGAGGCATCGCGGGCCGTCGATCGGCCAGGGGTCGGAGGCGTCGCTCGGAGCTTGCTCGGCTATACTCGCCGGGCATTTTGAGCACGTTTGGCCTGATGACTGACACCCCAGAAGCGAGCGAGCCCTCGCGCTCGCGCACCATTGCGTTCGTCTTCCCCGGTCAGGGCTCCCAGTACGTCGGCATGGGCGCCGACCTGATCGCCCGATCACCGGTCGCGGCGGAGGCCTTCGAGCGCGCCGATGCTGCGCTCGGCATGCCGATCTCGCGGCTGATCCTGGAGGGTCCCGCCGAGGAGCTCGACCAGACGGTCAACGCGCAGCCGGCCATCCTGGCCACGAGCTATGCGTTCCTGGAGGCGATTCGCGCGGAGGCGCTCGACGCCGGAGTCGAGATCAAGCCGACCGCCATGGCCGGCCACTCCGCCGGCCAGTACGCCGCCGCCGTGGCGGCAGACGCCATCGACTACGCGGACGCGCTCCGCCTGGTGCGTGAGCGCGGGCGAATCATGCAGGAGCGCGGGATCGCGGGAGGCATGGGGGCCGTCATCGGCCTCTCCGACGAGCAGGTGCACGAGATCGTCGAGGAGGCGCGCCAGCACGGCGAGATCAGCGTCGCCAACGCCAATGCGCCTGGCCAGATCGTGCTCTCGGGCGTCATCCCGGCCCTCGTCTTCGCGCTCGAGATGAGCAGGACGGTGGGCGCCCGCAAGGCCGCGCGGCTCACCGTCAGCGTTGCCAGCCACTCCCCGCTCATGCGCCGCGCGAGGGACGAGTTCGGACGCATCCTCGCCAAGGTTCCGTTCCGCGACCCGCAGGTCCCGATGCTCGGGAACGTCCACGCCAGCTTCATCAACACCGCCGAGGGCCTTCGAACGGAGCTGACCGAGCATCTCGTCCATGGCGTCCAGTGGACGGCGACCGTGCGACGCATGGTGAGCGGCGGCGTGACCGACTTCGTCGAGGTCGGTCCCGGCAAGGTCCTGTCCGGACTGATCCGACGCATCAGCCCGGAGGCCGAGACTCACGTCGCCGACGGTCCCAGCGATCGCTCGTTCCTCACCACGCTGCGCGAGCTGCCGGCATGACGCGGCGGCGCGCGGTCGTGACCGGGCTGGGGATCGTGTCTTCCGTCGGCATCGGCTCGGAGGCGACCTGGGACGCGCTCGTTTCGGGGCGCTCGGGCATCGCGGACATCACGCTCTTCGACGCGTCCCCATTCGAGGTCCACGTCGCCGGCGAGGTGAAGGGCTTCGACGCCACCGCCTACATGGACGCCAAGGACGCACGGCGCCATGACCGCAACACGCACTTTGCGGTGGCTGCCACCGGCGAGGCGCTGCGGGATGCCGGCCTGCTCGGCGACAACGGGCTCGTCAACGGGGACGTCGACGCAGACCGTTTCGGCATGGTCTTCGGAACGGCGATCGGCGGCATCGGCATGATGCTCGACGGCCACCAGACGCTCCTCGAGCGCGGGCCACGGCGTGTCTCGCCGTTCATGCTGCCGCACATGCTGCCCGACTCGGCCTCGGGCCAGGTCTCCATCCAATACGGCATTCGTGGACACAACCTGGCCGTCGTCAGTGCCTGCGCGACCGGCGGCCATGCCGTCGGCGAGGCGATGGAGGCGATCGTGCGCGGGCAGGCGGACATCATGCTCGGCGCCGGGACCGAGGCGCCCCTGGTGCCGCTCGCTTTCGCCGGCTTCGGCCAGATGCGCGCGCTCGGCACGCCGAAGGACCCCGACACAGGCGAATACGATCCGACCATGGCGTCGCGGCCGTTCGACGCGACCCGAGATGGATTCGTGGTGTCAGAGGGCTCTGCCGTGCTCGTCCTCGAGGAGCTCCAGCATGCGCTGGCCCGCGGCGCTCGACCGATTGCCGAGGTCATCGGCTACGGCTCCTCGGCCGACGCGTACGACATGGCCGCGCCGGCCGATCGCGGCGAGGGCAACCAGCGCAGCATGCGCGCCGCGCTGGCGCGCGCCGGCATCGGCCCCGAAGGGGTCGACTACATCAACGCGCACGGCACGTCGACCCCGTTGAACGATCGCTTCGAGACGATGGCCATCCGCGAGGTCTTCGGCGAGCACGCCGATCGGCTGGCGGTGAGCAGCACGAAGTCGATGCTCGGCCATGCGATGGGCGCCTCCGGCGCCATCGAGGCCTACGTCTGCGCCAAGGTCATCTCGACCGGCTGCATCCCCCCGACCATCAACTACCGGCATCCCGATCCGGAGCTCACCCTCGACTACGTCCCCAACGAGGCGCGCTCCGCCGACGTGCGGGTCGCCCTCTCCAACTCATTGGGACTCGGCGGGCACAACAGCAGCCTCATCGTCGGTCGTTACGAGGGCTAGCGTGTCGGGCACTCCGCGGCCCCGCGATCCGGGGCGACGCGCCGTCGTCACCGGCCTCGGCGCGGTGACACCCATCGGCAACGACGTCGCCACGTTCTGGTCGAACCTGGTCGCCGGCGTCTCCGGCGTCGGGCCGATCACCCAGTTCGACGCATCCGACGAGGAGGTTCGGATCGCGGCCGAGGTGAAGGGCTTCGAGCCGAAGGACTGGATCGACTTCAAGCAGGCGAGGCGGATGAGCCGCTTCGCGCAGCTGGCGGTGGCGGCCGCCCGGCAGGCGATCGACGATGCCGGGCTCGAGATCGGCGACCACAACCGCGACAACATCGCCGTCGTCGTGAATACCGGCGGTGGTGGCATCGGCGACGTGGCCGCCGCCCAGCAGACCTTCATGGAGCAGGGTGGCCGTCGCGTCAGCCCGTTCATGGTGCCGATGCTCTCGCCGTCGATGGGGGCCGCCCAGATCAGCATCCAGAACGGGATCCGCGGGCCGGTCATCACGAGCGTGGCCGCCTGCGCCTCGGGCGTTCAGGCCTTCGTCGATGCCCAGCGAATGATCGAGCACGGCGACGTGGACGTCGTGATCGCGGGCGGCACCGAGTCGGCCATCCTGCCTGTCGCCTTCGCCGCGCTGGCCAACATGGGCGCGCTCTCGAAGCGGAACGACGAGCCGACGAAGGCATCGCGGCCGTTCGACGCGGATCGCGACGGCTTCGTCTTCGGGGAGGCCGCAGCTGTCCTCATCGTCGAGGCGGCCGAGCACGCGGAAGCTCGGGGCGCGACGATCCTGGCCGAGATCGCCGGCGGCGCCCTGACCGGCGACGCGTTCCACATCAGCGCCCCGGACCCCTCCGGCTACGGCGCAACCCTGGCCATGCAGCGCGCGCTCCGCAATGCGAACCTCGAGATGGAGGCGGTCGACCACGTCGTCGCACACGGCACTTCGACGCCGCTGAACGACGCGACCGAGTCGAAGGCGATCCGCGCCGCGTTCGGCTCCCACGCCGATCGGCTCACGGTGAGCAGCAACAAGAGCATGATCGGCCACACGCTGGGCGCGGCCGGCGCGGTGTCGGGCCTCGCCGCGGTCCTCGTGATCCGCGATGGCGTGATCCCGCCCACCATCAACTACCAGACTCCCGACCCGGCGTGCGACCTCGACTACGTACCGAACGAGGCGCGGCGCGCCACCGTCAACGTGGCGATCAGCAACGGGTTCGGATTCGGCGGCCAGAACGCGGTCAGCGTCTTCGCCCGTTACGGCGGCTGAGCGCCCGGACCCCCGCGCGTACGGGGCGGGACCGGACCTTCGATCCGGTGGGGAATGGCCGGCTCACCGCCTACCCTCGAAGGCAATGACAGAGGTGATAGGACTCCGCCTTGCCTACCGCGGCTTCATTGCCGGGCTGGCCGGAGGCTACGTGTGGGCCGCCATCGCGATGCTCCTGTCGGCGCTTGCCGGTGGCGATCCGCTTGGCCCGCTGCGCCCGGTCGCCCTGGCGCTCTCGCCACTCGCCGGGTCGCCGGAGCTCGCGTTCGTGCTCGGCCTCGCCGCCGTCCAGGCCGGCGGGGCGGTGGTCGGCATGTGCTTCGCGTACTTCTTCGCACGCTTCTTCACCGTGCGCACCACCCTGGCGGTGGCGGCACCGGCTTTCATGCTGCTGGCGTGGGCCCTGATCGCCACGGTCGTGGCGCGCGACAGCGGCATCGTCGAGTTCGCGACGCATCCGATCCCGGCACTGGCCTCGCTCGGCTACGGCCTCCTGCTCGGAGTCGGATTGCCGGTGCGCGGCGACGTCCGTCGCTACGTCGGGTCGCCCTCGACGTAGAGCTCGGGCTCGAAGCGGGGACCCCGGCCCGGCAACGACGCCACCCAGTCGCGCAGGGCGCTCTCGACCGTGCTGAATGCCAGCTCGGCCCACGGGATCTCGTCCGGTGTGAATGCCCGCACCTCGCTCGTCTCGGCCGCGGGCTCGGGCCGTCCGCCCACCACGCTGGCCTCGAACACGACGGTGATGATCCCCACGTGCGGTCGCGAGTAGACGCCGATCAGCCGGCCGATCTCGACCCGCAGCTCGGTCTCCTCCTCCGTCTCGCGCCGCGCGCCCTCCTGGGCCGACTCGCCCACCTCGAGGAAGCCACCTGGATAGGTCCACCGATCCATCGCCGGCTCGATCGCGCGGCGGGCGAGGTAGAGCCGTCCGTCGGCCACCGGCACCGCGCCGACCACGACGCGGGGGTTGCGCCAGGTCACGTGGCCCTGGTCGCACACCAACCGCGGCCGATGATCGGCCTCGAGGACCCGCGGCTCGACCGGGCGGCCGCAGGCAGGGCAGTAGCGCGGCTCCTCGCCGAGCGTCATCGGGTAGACCTCGGAGGCGTCACTCTGGGGCATCGGTCCATGGTAGCGAGCGGACGATCCCCTTCCGCCGGGGCGGCCTCCGGCGCTATGCTGCCGACCACGCCAGGCGGCTGGCAATGAGCGAACGGAGGCGCCCGCATGGCCCACGACGAGAAGATCGAACTGCTTCGAACCGTCCCGCTCTTCGCGCGGCTCGGGAACCGCGAGCTGGAGCGGATCTCGGCACTCGCCGACATCATCGACCTGCCGGCGGATCGGACGATCATGAGCCAGGGTGAGCGCGGAGCCGAGATGTTCGTGCTGGTGTCCGGCGCGGCCCACATCGAGCGCGACGGTGAGTCGCTCGGCGAGCGCGGCGCGGGGGAGGTGCTCGGCGAGATCGCGCTCCTCGACGGCGGCCCGCGCACGGCAACGGTGACGCTGACCCAGCCCTCCCGCATGCTCGTCCTGGCGCGCCGTGAATTCCAGGCGCTGCTCGACGAGTTTCCCGAGGTGCGGCTCCAGATCCTCGAAACCGTGGCCCATCGGCTTCGCTCGCTCGATCACACCGCGGTTCATTAGCCGGCTGGGCGGCCGGTTGGGCGCCCGAGGCGCCATCGGTACAATGCGCGGGCCATGCCGCAGTCCCTCCCGCAGGTGCGCCTGCACAACTCGCTGACCCGTCGCATCGAGCCGCTCGACCCCATCGAGCCGGGCAAGGTCACGATCTACACCTGCGGCAGCACGGTCTACAAGTACGCGCACATCGGCAACCTGCGCACCTACCTGTTCGGCGACCTGCTGCACCGCACGCTCGAGTACCTCGGCTACGAGGTGCGCTACGTCAAGAACATCACCGATGTCGGCCACATGCGAGACGATCAGCTCGACTCGGTGGCCGGGCCGGACAAGATGGAGCTCGCCGCCGAGACCGAGGGCAAGTCGACGAGGGAGATCGCCGACTACTACACCCGCGCCTGGCTCGACGACGAGGCGCTCATCAACATCCTTCCCGTCGACGTCATGCCTCGGGCGACCGACCACATCCCCGAGATGATCGAGATGACGGGCCGGCTGCTCGAGAAGGGCCTCGCCTACGAGGTCGACGGGACCATCTACTACGACGTCAGCGAGTTCCCCGGCTACGGACAGCTCTCGGGCCAGAAGGTCGAGGAGACGCTGCCCGGCCATCGAGTGGAGGTCGAGTCAGACAAGCGCGATCCGGCCGACTTCGCGCTCTGGAAGCACGCCCATGAGCATCGAGCGATGAAGTGGCCGTCGCCCTGGGGCGACGGCTTTCCCGGCTGGCACATCGAGTGCTCCGCGATGAGCCTCAAGCACCTCGGCGAGCGATTCGACGTCCACACCGGCGGCATCGACCTCAAGTTCCCGCACCATGAGGACGAGATCGCTCAGTCGGAAGGGGCGCTCGGCCATCGGGTGGTGAACATCTGGATGCACGGCGAGTTCCTGACCATGGACGACGCCAAGATGGCCAAGAGCGCCGGCAACATCATCCGGGTCGCGGAGCTCGCGGACCTCGGCCAGGAGCCGCTCACCTTCCGCTACCTGGCGTTGACCGCGCACTATCGCTCCAAGCTCGATTTCACCGCCGATGCCATGCACGCTGCCGCCTCCGGGCTTGCCCGGCTGCGACGTGCCGCATCGGGTCCTGACGCTGCGGTGGACCTTTCAGCTGAGCCGATGGCGCGCTACCGCGCGCGCTTCGCCGATGCCATCGCCGACGACCTGGCGACCCCGAAGGCGCTGGCGACCGCCCACGACGTCGCATCGGCGTCGGATCTGACCGATCCGCAGCGCAGGGCGCTGCTGCTCGACTTCGATCGCGTGCTCGGGCTGGATCTCGGCGTGGCGGTGGACGAGGCACCGTTGCCCGATGGCGCCGCCGACCTGCTCGAACGGCGTGCGGCAGCGCGAGACGCCCGCGACTTCGCCGCCTCCGACGCATTGCGCGACGAATTGGCCGAGATGGGGGTCGAAGTCCGTGACACTGCCGAGGGCCAGGAGACAACCGTCCGACGCTGAGGCACACCGAAACGAGCCGGGGTCCGTCCGGACCCCGGCTTCGCTATGTCTGTGCCGCGGGTCAGCTTAGGGGTACGTGAGGAACGTACCGTCGTCGGCCGTCACCGTGACGTGAATGTTCGAGAACTCGATGGTCATCGGGCCGGTGCAGGTCGGCTGGAAGGTTGCCGTCAGCACCAGGCTGAAGTTGGCCTTGCCGTTCTGGACCGGGAAGTCGCCCCCAGCGCCAATGGACTGCTTGTTGTCTGCCGATGGCTTATGGCTGCCGGGATTGACGCATTGGGCGTAAGCGGTCACCGCGACATGGATCTGCGGAATGTTGCCGAGTCCGGCCACCTTCCCGGACACGCTGACGTGTTCCCGGAAACCGTGAGGCTTGGCGCGCCGACGAAGTGCGCGTTTCCGGCGGTGACCACTGACACGGTCAGTGCCAGCGCCGCCACGACGGCTGCAAGAATGCTGAGCTTTCGAAACATGACTACCGATCCTCCTCGTCAATTCCGGCGCTTGGCCGGTCATGGAGAGGCTGAAGAGACGATGTCGAGCGGCTACTCCGACGCATCGATCATCACGGTCCCCACAGGCCTCGAACCTGCCGCTCAAGGTGCTCGGGTCGGGCAGGAACCTCAGGTGGAGCGGAGATCGAGGGTAATACGCGCAGTCTGAAATTTGGCGCTAGAAAAGTGCGAAAAGGTGCAGTCTGGTGCGATTACGGCGGCCGCACGGCCGGTCGCCCGCCCGCGACGAAGTCGAGGGCAAGCTCCATTGCCCGAACGACCGCCGCTTTCCGCCCACGCACCCCGAGCGCCCGGTAGAGCGCGGTCAGCCGATAGCGGACGGTGGGCTCCCCAACCTTCGTCGCATCGGCGATCTCCTGGTTCGTCAACCCCATCTGGAGATAGGCCAGCAGCTCGGCCTGGATCACGGTCAGGCCCGCCCCGGCCGCGGCAAGCAGCACGTCGAGCGAGATCTCCATCGGGCCGAGCGCGCGTGTCAGGCCCTCGCGAATCGCGACGTGCTCGGCACCCGCCGGGACGCGGGCGCGCATCCCCTGCAGCTCGATCGCATGCCGGGAAACTCCGAGGAGCCGATCGGCAAGGAGCCCCACGATCACGACGACCGATAGGTCCTCGAGCGCACCGAGGGCGGCACGATCCCGGAGCCCCACCGGCAGGACGAGGGAGGCGTACGCCAGTGCGAATACGGCGGCCCAGACCAAACCGCCGCCACGTCGGGGAACGTGGGCCGCCCACCAGGCGCCTGCGATTGCCAAGAAGATGTACGCGGAGCCGGGCGCGCCCGTGCCGGCGAGGAGGAGCGCGGTTCCAATAGCGTCCAGCACGAGGGTGCTCATGGCCAGCGTTCGGTCGACGGATGCGACCCTGAGGACGGCGAATCCGAGGAAGATCAGGAGGCCTAGTCAGCTCGGCTTCCAGTCGACCGATCGACTCCCCGTCGAGGGCGAGGGCCAGCGCCGTGGCGCGAGTAGCGCCACGAGATGCGCACTCGCCATCCGACGCGTCTGATCGACGGCGGAGGGCCGCTCGAACCCCGGCGAGAAGGTGCGGCCAGGAGCGGAACCAGCCACCGAGTACCGAGCGATCCATTCCCACCACGACGTTGCCCCTGGTCAGGTTTGTCGATGAGGCGCCATCGGGTGGCAATGGCTCGAGGACACCTGGAACCGCGGACGGCGCGGTCGCCGACGCAGAGGTCGAGCCACCTTCCGGCGCGGGAGCACGAGGTCCCGGGGCACGAGGCACTGCGAACACGCTCTGGCGGCTCGGGCAGGGCGCCGATGGCCTGGAAGGCAGCTCGAGACGCTCGGGCAGCATCGGGAGGCGGGAGCTCGGATTCCCGGTCGCCCGACACTAGTACGTCCGTACTAGGACGTCAACGATTCCGTGCTCGGCGTGCCGCCCCGAAGCGCCTTCTGGACTTCGCGACTCCATGCCTGGGGCGACATAAGGCGGACCGTCGGGCCCCGGCCCTCGAATAGCGGGCACGACCGCGCGACAGAACCTGCCCGATTGGGTAGACTTGGTGGCGGTCAAGTGGAGTCCTTCGACGGACTTCCGACGGAGGGTCGGACCCGAACGGGCCATTGGCCGCCCCCGAGCGTTGAGTTACTCTCGGACTGCTTCGCACGCAGGCAGCCATCTGCCCGGCCCGGCGTCGCAGCCGCCAGGAGACTGCGCTTTGCGCAGTCAGGCGATCGATAAATGGCAAACCCGTCGCGAGGCGGGGACGCAAAGCCACGGGGCTCTCGTAGTCAGCCGGGCCACCGACGCGCCGTGCTCTTGGGGAGGGAGCGACCGCCGGATATAGAGAGGTTGTTTATTGTGCGAAGACTATTCGGAGCAAGTGCCGAAGCCTTCATCATTGTCATTCTGATCACCGGCCTGCTGGCCATACCGGTGCTCGGCGCCAAGGGCGGCGGTGGCGGCAAGCCCGCCCCAACGGCGAGAGCACCGCCTGACGTTGGCGATGCTCGCTGATGGCGACGCAAATGCCAACGGAATACCCAACTATATGGACAGCATCACCTTCACCATCGCGCAGACATCGACTGACGTTCCAATGGTCGGGCTCCGATGCTGCAGGGCTCTAACTTCGTGCATGACGGCTACATTGCTCTGTACGACGCATCGTGGCTCCAGAAGATATTCACGCTTGGTTCGTCGTATTGGGATCCGGCACTCGACGCGACGTGCACAGCCAGGCTCTTCTATTACGATCGCCGCGGAAATGAGAAGATCCTCGCATCGACGGACTTCGGAGTTGCCCCGTAAAGAGGTGAGCCGATGAAGGTCGGGCGGAAACGGTCCTCCCTTCGAATTGGTGTCGACGCCGCACGAGTCCGGCATCGACTGAGCGACGAAGAGGCCCCGGCTTGCGCCGGGGCCTCTTGCTTGTCTCTCCGGTCAGCGAGCGCTAACCCCTAGTTGTTGATATCGAGGATCGAGTTCTCGGTGCAGCTTGCCGCAATGTCAGCGTGCGATGGGTTATCGCTCTCGTATGACACATTCCAATAGAGTGTCGGCTCGTCTGCAGTAAAGGTTGTCACAGTGGTGGGCGTCGTACTCACCGACGTACCCGAAGCCCCGGCGACCGCGACATCCTCGGTGAAGAACGCGACGTCAGTGCAGTCGCTCGTTCGGTGCAGCCCGAAGTGGGCCGTTCCGAGAAGGTCGCCGCCGCCAGCAACGGTGATCGTCATCGAGTCGAAGACGCTCCACGTCTGTGCTGTTGTCTGCGACGGCTGGAATTGCTCGACGGTGAAGCACTCATCACTGAAGTCGGTCAGGAAGGCACCATCGGGATAGTTGCTGTCCTGGCCGGCAGGGTATTCCGCGTAGAAGCAGTAGTCGCCTGCCGAGAGTGGGGTAACCGTATTGGACGTGACGGTGTAGTGGGTGCCCGACACGGTTGCGGTGTTGAGGTTGATGTGGCCGGCCGCGGTGCCGGTGGCATCGCAGCTGGCGATGTCCTCGGTCGGTCCGCAGACATAGAAGTCCACGAATCCGGTCGGTGCCGGTCCGCCACCGGTGATGTTGACGGTGGCGGTGTCGCTGATCGAGCCACCGAGCGGGAATGTGGCATCGCCCGCAAGAGCGGTGGTGATCGTGGCGCCGCAGGACTCGAAGCTGCCGAGCGCGAAGTCCTTGAGCTGGGCGCCGGGCTCCGGCGAGGAGCGCGTCTCGGCCATGAAGGACGGAAGCAGCCCTCGAGATTGAGAGCGGTCAGGTCGAGGCCACCCTCGGCCAGGCCACCGGTGTAGATCACGCCGGGCACCTGGGTCGATCCGGCACCCTGGTAGGGCCACGGCGACGGCACGGTCGTGTTGCTGACCGTGTTGCAGCCGTTATCGGTCAGGTTGCCGGGCACGCAGTCACCGAAGGCACCGATCGAATTGAGGGTGCCGTTGGTGTTGCCGCCGACTCCAACCCACTCGAAGACGCGGATGGAGGTCACCGCGCCACCCTGGGTGAAGGTGCTCAGCAGCAGGATGTCACCGCGCGTGTCGTCGGTGTTGCCGGGGATCCCGTCGAGGCCCGCCGTCGGACGGGTGTGGACGCCGCTGAAAGTGCCGTTGGCATTCAGGCTGACGGTGTCGTGGAAGAACCAGAAGCCCATGTCCTTGGCGCCGTTGGTCGACCAGCGGTCGGCTCCGAAGAACAGCAGCTGACATCCGCCGCTGTCGTACTTGACGGCGAAGGCGTCGAGGATCTCATCCGACGGTGGCACCGACGAGTCGGTCCACTTCCAGCCGGTGCCGCCCTCGCCGGCCTGCGGGTTGATGTTGAGGTCGTCCTTCGAGCCGCCGGTGGTGAAGACCGACGTGTTAAAGCCATCGTGGGCCCACACGCAGGCGGTGGCGCCGATGTTGGCGCAGGTATGGTTCTCGGTGCCGGCCGGGTCAGCCAGGACGCTGTTGTAGACGTCGTCCCAGTCATCCGCAGCTGACGCGGAGGTCACCATGAGCGTCACGTCGGACGCGCCAGGATGCGAGGCCGCGGTCGAGCGTTGGCGCCGCGGGTGACGGTGTAGCGCATCACGTTGAGCGCCACGTCGGCCGGGTTGCTGAATGCGCAGCCACCCAGCTTGGTCGATCCGTTGCCGGGCAGGGTGGCAACGCTGACGATCGTCATCCGCTCTGAGTCGATCAGGATGGTCGATCCATTGGCCGGGTTGGCGAGCAGCTGACAGACGTCGAAGGTGGTCGCGCTATTCGAGAGCTGACCCTTCAGGGTGCCCTGGTGCAGGGTGGTGAGGTCATTGGTGGCGTTCTTGTCGAGCTCGAACTCGGCCTGGGTGAGGCCCTGGGTCATGCTGACAAGGGCCAGCATGATGGCCACCACCCCCACCACCAGCAGCGCCCAGCGCTGCTTGGCGCGTGGATGGGAAACAGTGAGAGTCATTCGTTACCTCCTTGCTCGGGTTGTTTTCCACCGGTGACTGAGGTTCCGCGGAAATGGACGAGAGGCCCCGGCCATGCCGGGACCTCTCGTCAAAGTCGCCTTGCCTTTTCCTAGTTGTGCCGACGGCCCATTCACCGGAGGCGGAGGCGGCTGCTGAACTCCGTTGTCGATCGTGATGCTGGAGATCTCGTTCCCGCATGGGCTCGAGACGTCCTCGTGCCCCAGCTTGGTGCTGTCGAACGTGACCACCACGTGAAGTCCGCACTCGCGTAGTACGCAGTCGTGTTACCGCTCATCACGGTCTTCGACTGTCCACTTCCGGCTCCATCCGTGATATCGATCGGAGCCGATGTGTAGGCTGCAGTTCCACTGCAGTCGGCATCATCGACGAAGAGCTGGAAGACCACGGTTCCCTCGAGATCTCCGTTGCCATTACCCACGGTGATGGTGGCGGAGTCGTTGGGCACGAAGTTCTGAGCCGTGTTGATCGTCGGCTGCAGAGAGATGACGAGGCTGCCCTCGTTCTCGTCGGCGCACGAACCACTGACGCCGAGGGTGTTGGGCGGGTCGCCGCTGTAGACCGCGATCCAGTTGTAGGTGCCGGCCGTGGTCGGGATGAATGCGTCCTCGGGCTCGCCGGGGATGTCATCCCCGTTGGCATCACCATCACTGGCCGTGTAGTCGCCGTCGCCACTCACGGCCACGACGCTGGTGTAGACCGCTGTGCCCGTGCAGACGTTGAAGGCGTCGAACGGACCGTAGGCGGTGAAGGTGATCGTGCCGCCCGCGGGATCTCCGTCGGGCTGGTCGGCCGTGTTGGCCAGGGTCGCGGTGTCATCGATCGCAGTGCCGAGCGGCACCCCGGATGACCCGGTCGCCTGGGTGATGACCGTGGGCTGATTCGGGTTCACCACGCTGCCCTCGTTCTCATCAGCGCACGAACCGCTGACGCCGAGGGTGTTGGGCGAGTCGCCGCTGTAGACCGCGATCCAGTTGTAGGTGCCGGCCGCGGTCGGGATGAACTCGTCCGCCGCTTCGCCCGGGATGTCGTTCCCATTGGCGTCGCCATCGCTGGCCGTGTAGTTACCGTCGCCGCTAACCGCGACCACGCTCGTGTAGACCGCCGTACCCGTGCAGACGTTAAGCGCGTCGAACGGACCGTAGGCGGTGAAGGTGATCGTGCCGCCCGCGGGATCTCCGTCGGGCTGGTTGGCCGTGTTGGCCAGGGTTGCCGTGTCATCGATCGCGGTGCCAAGCGACACCCCGCCCGACCCGGTCGCCACGGTCAAGATCGTGGGCTGTCGCGGAGTGACGGTGAAACACTCGTCGGTGAAGTCGGTCAGGAAGGCACCGTCGGGATAGTTGCGTGTCCTGGCCGGCAGGGTATTCCGCGTAGAAGCAGTAGTCGCCTGCCGAGAGTGGGGTGACCGTATTGGACGTGACGGTGTAGTCGGTGCCCGACACGGTCGCGGTGTTGAGGTTGATGTGGCCGGCCGCGGTGCCGGTGGCATCGCAGCTGGCGATGTCCTCGGTCGGTCCGCAGACATAGAAGTCCACGAATCCGGTCGGTGCCGGTCCGCCACCGGTGATGTTGACGGTGGCGGTGTCGCTGATCGAGCCACCGATCTCGAACGAGTCGTCCGACGCGTCGGTGGTGATCGTGGCGCCGCAGGACTCGAAGCTGCCGAGCGCGAAGTCCTTGAGCTGGGCGCCGGGCTCCGGCGAGGAGCGCGTCTCGGCCATGAAGGACGAGAAGCAGCCCTCGAGATTGAGAGCGGTCAGGTCGAGGCCACCCTCGGCCAGGCCACCGGTGTAGATCACGCCGGGCACCTGGGTCGATCGGCACCCTGGTAGGGCCACGGCGACGGCACGGTCGTGTTGCTGACCGTGTTGCAGCCGTTATCGGTCAGGTTGCCGGGCACGCAGTCACCGAAGGCACCGATCGAATTGAGGGTGCCGTTGGTGTTGCCGCCGACTCCAACCCACTCGAAGACGCGGATGGAGGTCACCGCGCCACCCTGGGTGAAGGTGCTCAGCAGCAGGATGTCACCGCGGCGTGTCGTCGGTGTTGCCGGGGATCTCGTCGAGGCCCGCCGTCGGACGGGTGTGGACGCCGCTGAAAGTGCCGTTGGCATTCAGGCTGACGGTGTCGTGGAAGAACCAGAAGCCCATGTCCTTGGCGCCGTTGGTCGACCAGCGGTCGGCTCCGAAGAACAGCAGCTGACGTCCGCCGCTGTCGTACTTGACGGCGAAGGCGTCGAGGATCTCATCCGACGGTGGCACCGACGAGTCGGTCCACTTCCAGCCGGTGCCGCCCTCGCCGGCCTGCGGGTTGATGTTGAGGTCGTCCTTCGAGCCGCCGGTGGTGAAGACCGACGTGTTAAAGCCATCGTGGGCCCACACGCAGGCGGTGGCGCCGATGTTGGCGCAGGTATGGTTCTCGGTGCCGGCCGGGTCAGCCAGGACGCTGTTGTAGACGTCGTCCCAGTCATCCGCAGCTGACGCGGAGGTCACCATGAGCGTCACGTCGGACGCGCCAGGATGCGAGGCCGCGGTCGAGCCGTTGGCGCCGCGGGTGACGGTGTAGCGCATCACGTTGAGCGCCACGTCGGCCGGGTTGCTGAATGCGCAGCCACCCAGCTTGGTCGATCCGTTGCCGGGCAGGGTGGCAACGCTGACGATCGTCATCCGCTCTGAGTCGATCAGGATGGTCGATCCATTGGCCGGGTTGGCGAGCAGCTGACAGACGTCGAAGGTGGTCGCGCTATTCGAGAGCTGACCCTTCAGGGTGCCCTGGTGCAGGGTGGTGAGGTCATTGGTGGCGTTCTTGTCGAGCTCGAACTCGGCCTGGGTGAGGCCCTGGGTCATGCTGACAAGGGCCAGCATGATGGCCACCACCCCCACCACCAGCAGCGCCCAGCGCTGCTTGGCGCGTGGGTTGGATCTGGAAAGGGTCACTGTGAAGATTCCTCCGTACAGGCGCAGCCTGCGCAAATGTGTGTCGACGGCACCCGGCCGGCTCGACGCCGGGCGGCAGGCCGCTGCAGGGACCGGGATTCGCTCGTCATCCGCGATTTCCCTCTCAACCGTCGGTCGGCGACGGCGCCGCTGTGCGACTCGGACGCACAGCTTCCCCCTCCCGGCGACGGGCAGTCTCAACCAGGGAGGATGCAAAAGGCGCGCGTGAATGCTTTCGGCGGGGCATGCGCTGAGGCGGGCACGGGCGCTTCAACCGGTATGGAGGCGTGGCAGCACCACCAATGGCACTCAGCGCCGGCACCGCTGACGCGGCGCGCGCTGGGCCGAGGCGCTTGGCAGCTCGGATGCCCGGCGCTCGCAGGCTAGTACGTTCGTACTAGTCCGTCAATGGTTTCGTCGGCACCAATCTGTGGCCCTGGATCACATCGGCCTCGTCACGGTCGCGGACCGGCAAGGAGATCAAACCCTGGCCGATCGCGATGACGACGGCGTGCGTGCGGTCGTGGAGCGAAAGCTTGCGCATCGCGCTCGACAGGTGGTTCTTCACCGTCTGCTCGGCGATCTCGAGCACCTCGCCGATCTGACGATTGCTCATTCCGAGGGCGGCCTGCTCCAGGACCTCCCGTTCGCGCCGCGTAAGAGCTCGGCCTGGATCGATGCCGGAGACCGGCACGGGTGCCCTCCGTCCTCCCCCACCCGATCCCACCGACCGGCTCTGTGGAACCCTACGCTGCTTGCCGCTCGCTGCCTAGACGGTTATCCACAGATTGAATTGTGCCAGCGTTGATATGTCGTGCGGAGCGTTCCCCAACTGACAGCTCGGAGCGGTGAACGCTCGGCTCATCGCGATCACGATTCACGCGGAGAGGGCGGTTGTTGCTTTCGGCCCCGCTGCTCATCACGACGCACGCGGCGCCTCCGCACCACCAGGAACACGGCGGCGAGCCCGAGGACCGTTGCGAATGCGAACCCCGTCAGCGCCGCCTGGAGGAGGAGCGAAGGGCTGATGGCCACACGGGCCACCATCGAGCTCTCCCCAATCAGCTGGGAGCCGACCTCGGCGCCGACTCTGATCTCGAGCGGCTCGGAGAATGCGCCGGCCGCCAGAGCTGGCAGTCCGCCCAATTGCAGGATGCTGTCCGCGGGTCGAAGTGGGTAACGATCGACATAGATCACGCCCTGCCTCCATCGGTCCGCAGGCCAGCGCCAGTCGCATGGTTCATGCGGATCACCCCACGGGGTCAATCCGGTCCCGGATGGATAGGCTCGCGGGGCGAGCCAGTAATCTGCATCCACCGGTTCGTCCGCCATCCAGTATGTCTGTGCCCAGACTACGGCAGGCCCGAACAGCGACTCCGGGTCAATCCGGGCGCCGATGAGCCGGAGGGAGCCAAGCGGGAAATCGAGCGGCGTGACGTCCGCAGGGAGGGTTTCGACGACACAGTCGGGTGGAGGGTCAGTGCGTGGCGCCGGAGCCGGCCCATTCGCTGGGCCCATCGACGGTGGAACTACCGTTGGACCCGGACGGGAGTCTGGCCGAAGGTCGATGCCCCCGTGCTCGAGCTCGGTGCCGAGCGCCGATGACCGTTCGTCCAGGACACTCTGGATCCGGTCCGCTTCGCGCGGATCTGCCGCTCTCGTGCGCCCGGGATCCGACACCAACGGCGTGGCCGCGGCCCGCGAAACCCCACGCTCGGTCAGCGTGAGCGTCCACAGGACCGCGTCATCAGGCTCGGGAAAGTCGAACAGGAATGTGCCGGCGTCGTAGATCACCGGACGACCGTCAACGATCTCGATGCCCTGGATTCGGTGGGCGTTCACGCCGATGACCGCGTCGACACCGAGTCGGACGATCTGGCGGGCCAGCTGGCGGGTCTGGCCCGTGGGGGCCGTGGCGAAGTTCGGGCCCCAGCTCACGTAGAACAGCACAACGTGGGCCCGCTCACGAGCCTGGGCGATCAATGGGCCGTATGTGCGGTCCCAGCCGGAACTGTCAGCAGCATCCAGCGAGCAGGTGCCCGCCGAATCGGCGGTGGCCGCATATCGGGGCTGGGTGGTGTCCACCGAGAAGAGCGCGATGCGGAGGCCGCCGGCGGAGAGATATGCCGGCTCGCATGCCGCTGTCGGGTCCCTGCCACTCCCGGGATGGGCGACAGCCATGGCGTCGAGGTAGCCATGCTCCTCCAGGAGCGCCTGCGGACCATAGTCCCCGGTGTGGTTGTTGGCGGTCACGGCCGCATCGATCCCTGCCTCGGAGAGAACGGCCAGCATCTCGGGCCGCGCGCGGAAATAGATGGGCGCTACCTCGCCGGTATCGACACCCTGGACCCCGCCATCGGACACGACCGACTCGAGATTTACTATCGCCAGGTCCGCTTTCCGCAGCTCGGGGACCTGGTCGGCCAGGACGCCGGCAGGCCCGTGCTGAGCAATGAAGGCGTTCATGCGGTTTCCGAGAGAGAGATCGCCGCCGACTGCGACCTCGATCGAGCCCTCCCCGGCCTGCCCGCCCACGGCTGGCCCTGCGATGGGTGGCACTGAGCTCACGAACACGCCGAGTGCCACGGTGAGACGGAGCAGGCTACCCATGGCGGTATCGGCGGCGAATGGGGCGTTCCGATAGGATTGATTTCGGAGCCACGCGTTTGCTGTGCCTTCGTAGACCCCAATGGATTGGCACTGGAGACGGATAGCATGGCTCTCGACCACGACTCGCGACCTCAATCGCGGAATTCGCTTCAGCCCGGCCGGATCGGAGGCAGCATCTGATGTCCGTCCTGGGACACGTCGCTGCCGGCCTCGTCGCGGGCCGGGCTTCCAGGCGTTTCAGCCAGCTCGGTCGCGGAGGAATGGCAATTGCGATTGTCGGCTTGGTCCTGGTGTCGATCCTTCCGGACGTCGACATGATCGGAGAGGAGCTCGGAATTGCCGAGCACCGCGGAGGGTCACATTCCTTCGCCATCGCCGCCCTGGTCGGGGCAGCAGCGGGCGTGATCGCATGGCGAGCGCGCCAACGTCCGATGTGGTGGGCGCTCCTGGTGTTCGCCACGATAACGAGCCATGGAATCCTGGACCTCTTCAGCCCAGGGCCGGGCGTCAAGCTGCTATGGCCGTTCAGCGATGCTCTCTTCGCGGCGCCCTGGCGACCACTCCCTACCCCTCCCGTGAGTCTTGCACTCTTCACCGATGTCGGGCTGCGCACCCTCCTGCTGGAGGCGGTCGTCTTCGCTCCTGCGGTCATCTGGGCGCTGCGCGGGTACTCACGCGAGAGCGGCCGCGGAGGACCAACGTCGCGCGACACCGGACAGGTGGGAATCCAGAGGCCCTGAACGATACGGTCGGTTCGGTGAGTTGCTCATCGGATTACCCCGCCAGGAGGGCTGGCGCCATGACCGCGGTGACCGTCAGCAGGCTGTGACCGATGATCGGTGCCCATATGGATCCTGACCGTGACAGCTCGAGACCATATGCCAGGCCCACAGCCGTCATGAGGCCCACCGCAAGGATTGATCCCGTACCGACGTAGGTAAGGCCAAATGCCAGCGCGACCACCACCACTGAGACTGGACCGATCGCAATGGCCATCAGCGGTTGCATGACCGCGCGGAAAACCAGCTCCTCCGGAATTGCCGCGCACGAAACGACAACGGCCGCCGCGACAGCCATTCCAGGAGGCGAGTCCAGCGGGAGGTCAATCACGGGCGGCGCGAGCACGCTGAGCACGATGCCGACAGGAACGCTGAGTCCGACAACCCCCAGGCTGATCAGATCACGGGAGACGCGTGCGAGCCCCATCTCGCGCACATCGATGGTGGTCAGACGGGCCGTCGCGGCAACGGCAACGAGGATCGGGGCTCCGGCCAACACGAGCCAGGCGAGGCGGGGAAGCTCGGGTACCGGCATGGTCAAGCTGAGCATTCGAAGGAGCGGCAGCAGCGCCACCGCAGGAAGCAGTCGCGACGCGGGATCGCCGATGGCCAGCGGCGACCGCTGAGCCAGGCCAAATTGGGTGAGTGCCCCCACGATCGCAGCTGTATCGAGGACGGCCGTGACCAGTGGTGCGACGGGCAGCAGTAGCTCGGCGATCAACGCCGCGCCGAGATACCAGAGCCACGCGCGCCTCGCCAGCATCTCGGTTACAGGAGTTCGAGCAGGCGCAGCACGACGATCACGGCGAATGCGACCAGCAGCGGAAGCACCGCGAGATCAAGGCCGCGGATCCAACGCTCCGCCCGACCTCCTCCGTAGCTCCGCACCGCCTCGCGCTGGACGAGGAGCACGAGAAGGGCCGCGACTGCGAGAAGACCGACGGTCGTCGAGATCACGTCGTAGTCGGTTGAAGTGAGGTAGTCGATGACTGAACGGTTGAGGGATGAGGTCATGCCGCCACTCCGGATGTCAGAGTTGATCACAGGGGTGGTGTCGCGCGCAGATGAAGAGCCAGTACCATGCTAGGCCATGAGTTCGGCGCGGAGGAGCAGAATCCAGGCCACGGCGTCGCCTCGATGGCTTCGCCTGCCCGATGATGCAGCCCGGCATCTCCTCTCGGCCCGGTCCGCGCCCCTCCCCGTTCTGGCGGTCGTCCTGACCCTGGCAGCAGGGGCCGCGCTGTGGGCGGTTGGGCTGCGCGAGATCGACATCCGAGCCATGAACGACCTGGGCCTCATCAGTCAAGCGGGCCCTGCGCTGCTGTCTGGGCTCGTGCTCATCGCGGTGGCGTTTGCGATGAGCCAGCGCAGCGTGCCATTCGCGCCGCATCTCACGCTGGCGTCAATCCTCCTGTTGATCGTGGCCGTCCACGGGCTGCCAACCTTCGTGGAAGATGCTCCGCGCTACGCGACTGCATATCTGCATGCAGCCTTCACGGACGTGATCGCCGTGACCGGGCACCTCTTGCCCGAGCTGGATGGAAGATTCAGCTGGCCCCTCTTCTTCAGCTCGAGTGCGCTTCTCACCCAGGCCGCTGGCATCGGGAACGCGGTCGCGTTGCAGCCGTGGGCGCCGATCGTCCAGAACATTCTGTACCTCGGCCCGCTCCTGGTGATCTTCGGGGCCCTGACCTCTGACCGCCGCCTCGTGTGGACAGCCGCGTTCATCTTCTATGCCACCAGCTGGATCGGTCAGGACTATTTCGCACCGCAGGGCTTCGCCTACCTCCTGTACCTGACGGTGCTGGCCATCCTCCTGCGCTGGTTCCGGGTTCCGAGCGGACCGAGCTGGGTCGATCGTTGGATCCGCTGGGTCGATGAGCGGCTGCCGGGCCTTCGTGCACCCGCGCGGCGACTTGGAGCGCTCGGGGACGATGTGCCGCGGCCGGCCGACGCAAGTCGACAGCAGCGTGCCGCACTGGCCGTCGTCGTCGTCCTGCTCACTGGTGTCATGGTGGGCAGCCACCAGCTGACCCCCTTTGCATTGCTCGCAGCCGTCGCGGCACTCGCGGTTTTAGGCCGGATCAGCCTCCGCGGCATGCCAGTTCTGGTAGCCGTGATGATCGGCATATGGATCAGCTACATGACGGTCCCCTACCTGGCCGGCCACCTCGTGCCCCTCCTGAACGATTTGCTTGCCGCCAGCGAGACCGCATCGGCAACCGTTGGGGAACGTCTGGCGGGAAGTCCGGATCACGTTCTGATCGTGCAGACTCGGCTGGGAGCGACCGCGCTGCTCTGGGCCCTGGCCGGGCTGGGTGCCATCCGCCGCTTTCGGCACGGAAACGTCGACATCGAGGCGGCCGCGCTGGCCGCCGTGCCATTTGGGCTCATGCTGCTTGCGGCGTACGGCGGCGAGATCCTGCTGCGCGTCTACCTCTACTCGCTGCCATTCATGGCGTTCCTGGCGGCAGGGCTCTTCTTTCCCACGCCATCTTCGTCGCTCTCCTGGGGGGGAGCCTCGCGACTGGCGACCGTTCTGGCCGTCCTTGTGCTCCTGCTCGTGGTGACCAAGCATGGCAACGAGCGGGCCGAGTGGATCTCAGCAGACGAAGTTGCCGGCGTGGAACGCCTGTACAGCATGGCGCCGGCCGGTTCGATGTTGGCCAGTGCCAACGGCGCGACGCCGCTGCGGCGCGACCAGCGCATGGAATCCTATGACTTTGCCTGGTTGGAGCACGAGTTGCTTGTGAACGATGCCACGGCCGTCCGTCAGACGCTCGATCCGACGAACCGCTGCGCGTTCCTCTTCCTGTCACGCAGCCAGCAGGCAGCGGCCCAGATATTTGACGACGTTGGTGAGGATTCGTGGAAGGCGATGTCGCAGAGATTGTTGGATCGGGGCCACTTCAGCATCGCGTATGAGACCGAAGACGCCACGATCCTCGTGGCGGAACCCGCCGCGCCGGAGTGTCGAGGGTGAACCACCGGGTCGAGTCCTTCGCAATCCTGTTCACGACGATGGTGGCCGCCGCCCTGGTGTTCGGAGACTTCGACACTCCGCTGCGGCCGATCTTTGCCATCGGATTCGTCGCCGTGGCACCTGGCCTCGCGATCGCGCAGTTGATCGGCATCACCGGGCTGGCGATACGCCTGTTTCTTGCAATTCCAATCAGCCTCGCAATCTCGACGCTGGTCGCCGGGGCAATGACCTACGCCGGAATCACTTCGTGGAACTTCGGCCTCACCATCATCATGTCGCTGGCCATCGGCGCAGTGATCCTCGACATCGGTCGGAGCGGGATCGTCCATGCCGCAGCCAGGCGAGCCACCGCGCGACGGTTGACGGATGAAGACCGCCAGGAGCGCCTGATCAGCTCGTTACGGCAGGGCTCGACGCTGGCGGAGGCGGCTCGAGCGGCCGGCGTCAGCCAGACGACCGTCCACCGCGAACTCCGACGCTCTGATTCCCTGCGGCGAGCTGTTGAGGTGGCGAGCGGTGGATTGCTGACCTTCGAGCTCGACGGAGATGAACTGCGTGAAACGCGCCGGCAAGGGCGTGGCGATCCGCAGGGTGAATCCGGATGACATCGCCCCTACCTCATCAGTCGCGCAGGCTCGTGCCACATCGGCGACAGTGCCGGGCGCGCTCCGAATTCGCATGGCCACAGAGGGGGCACTGATTGCGCGACAGTCGCGTATTCACGATCACGTCAGACGTTGACGATGGATGCCGCAACGACGCGAGCCACTGCAGCCTTGCCCGATAAGCCGGGCGGCGAGACTTGCGTTCGTTCAATTTGGCCCTGCGTTCGTCCGACTTGCGTTCTCTGAACGAGGTGGCGCTGCGCCGCAAGATCGTCATGCGCCATCGCACCACCACCGCAAACAGAGCCAGTGGCAGTCCGGTCCCAAGCGCAAGCGCGGCGACGCGACCAACGATGTCCATGACGCTCCCCAATGCCATCACCTGACTAGATCGTCGCGTATGAACGGTCGATCTTGAATCGGTAACGGTGATCCTAGACCGATGGCACGGAGTGAGGAACGCCGACCGGGGCAAGGACTGCCTCCGGCGGAGGTACCGACCTAGGGGATTGGATTCTCGATCGTGATCCAGTCGATCTGGATATCTTCGGTTCCGGCCGTCCCAGCGGGGCACGAACTCTGGCACTCCTGCTGAAGCACGACACGCTTCAACGTGTCAGGCAAGGTCGTGGCCGTGCCCTCATACACCCACACCGGGTTCGCCAGATCATCGACATAAGCTCTGACGGTGTGGTTCAGCCGCTCGAACCGCAGCGTATGCCACTGCGTCAGGTCGAGCGAGTAACCCTGGCTCACTTGCGAGTTGGAGGCACCGTAGTGCAGGTAGGTCGAGCAGCTCGTCAGGGAGCCGCCCTCGCAGTAGTCCTCTTCGCCACCCTCGGGCCACGCCGCGCTCTCGGGCCAGCGCATGGGAATGATGCGATGGCCGCTGACGCCGCCAGCCACGACGCGGAATCGAACCGTGACTCGCTGGTCTACCGATGCCGCGCCCCTCACGTACATGCCCGCCGTATACCAACCCGCTCCGCAACGCCCGGCCGCCTCGTAGCGCATCAGCAGGTGCATTGATCCGTCGGAGACGGACACGTGAGATGGAGTGGCGCAGTTACGAGGCCCAGAGCCGTACGGTCCGTCGTAAAGGCTCCAGTGGGCCGGTACCCCACCAGTATCGAACTGGTCATTGATGATTGTCTGCCAGCTCCCGGTTGCCGGAGGCACCGTAGGAGCCGGCGTCGGGACCGGCGTCGGGACTGGCGTCGGGACGGCAGTCGGTACCGGAGTCGGCGTGGCCGGCGCCGGGGTCGGCAGCACTGGCGTCGCAACCGGCGTCGGTGTCACCGTGGTCGAGGACGGACTCGGTGTCCACGTGGGCGTCGGGGTCGTCGCTGATGGCCCCGTGGATGGTGATGGCTGCGGCGACGGCGTTCCGCCCGTCACCATCATCTGTCCAGCCGCCAGAAGCGTTCCAGTGGAGATGGGTGCGATGCCGGCTCCGGCAGTTCGCGCCACAGCGATCGCGGAGATGGAGTGCATACCAGTTGCGGCGTCGGGGACAAGGAACTTCACCGACAGGGCGCCTCGGCTGGACGTGCGAGCTTTCGGCATGCCAGCCTCGCTGCCGTCCCACCTGAGCTGGACCGCCGTTCCTGGCGGCAACCCGATTGCCGTCGCCTGAACCCTCGTTCCGGCCGCGGCGACGGAAGGCGAGAAAACGAGGGGAGCGCTGGCCCGGGCCGTGCCGCTCACGATTAAGCCCGCCATCCCCAGCAGCATGAGCGAGGTTGCGATCCAGTCTCGCGCGCGACGCGAGCGGGGATCGTGATGAATGGTTGCCTTGGGCACCCAGCGGTGTCCATCCCAGAATGACAAGAGTGGAGGCTCCGTGAGGAACTCCCTACTCTTCACGAGCCCGCTCGACCACACAATCACCTAATCGGGTCATCCCACCTCCGCGGAGCGCCGCAGGGCATGGTACTTCGGGGTGGGCCGCGGGTTGACCGCCATCGTCGAGCCCTAATGACGCGTGGGGATCGCTCGTCAGGAGGGACCGCGTCGCGACGCGACCGTCTCGCGGTACAGGCGCTCGATGTCCGGGACCACCCGGTCAGCGGCAAACCTTGAAGCTCGAAGGCGCGCCCCTTCACCTAGGCGGAGGCGCAGACCGTCGTCGGCGATGATGCGAGCAATGGCGTCCCGCAGTGCATTCGGGTTTCCAGGCTCGACGAGCAGGCCGCTCCTGCCGTCCTCGACAAGCTCTTGCAGGCCGCCGATGCGCGACGCGACGACTGGCCGACCGAATGCCATTGCCTCGAGCGCCACCAGACCGAACGGCTCCGGGCCGATCGACGGCACCACCCCCATGAGGCTGCGTCGCCAGGCCGCCGCCACCACCCCGCGCGGCTGATCTGTGATCAGGGTCACCCCCGCCGGCAGATCGTCCAGGAGCGGGAGAGCCTCGGATCCGGTGTAGCCCATGAGCACGAGCGGCGGGCGGCTTTGCTCGGGCAGGCTGCGATAGGCATCGAGCAATGGCGCGATACCCTTGATCCGCGAAAGGCTCCCGGCGAAGAGCAGGAATGGCTCTGAGGGCAGATGCTCGGGCGGATCCTGGGTCGTTGCCTCGAATCCATCGGGGAGAAAGTTTGGGATCACGACGCGCCGGGTGTCCACGTCGGCGAGGCCATTGGCATCGATGACCGCCTGGCTCACACCGACCAGGCAGTCGACGCCGCGGAGGAGGGCCGGCCTCGTTGACCACATGCCGGCCAGCGTGACGGGCCCCTTGACAGGCCCATAGTGGGCGCTCGCACACCTGAGGCACTTCGCGAGCCCGGGCCCTGAGCATGCGCTGCCCCGATAGAGCAGGAGCTTCTTGGCGCACGCCACGCTGTAGTCGTGAAGGGTGAGGATGAGCGGCACTTCGGGATCGCGTACCGGGAGGTACGAGTGAACCATCCAGTTGTGCGCGTGGACGACATTCGGCCGCTCCCTGGCGACGATGCGCCGCAGTGCCATTGAAACTGCCGGGTCAGGAAACGGCGGGGCAGACTGCCGCGCGGGATCGGCGAAGAGCTTCGGGATCCGCTGCAACGCGGCACGAATCCGATGGACCTGCACGTCGCCGTCCCAGTAGTTCGATGGTCGGTCCGGATGCGATAGGGCGGCCACGGTCACACGATGGCCACGGCGCGCCAGGCTGTGAGCAAGGGTGCGAACCTGCAGCTCCTCACCACCGATGACGGGGTCGTACCACTGCGCCAGCAGAAGAACCCGTAGCGGCGGTCGCTCTGGCGTCACGCGACGTACAGCGTCGCTGGGCGCCGCATGACCTCGCCCACCAGACGCTTCACGCGTCGAGTGACGCACGTGCGGCGCGATAGGTGACCGGTGCCAGGATGAGCGCCTCGACGACGATGGCGGCGAGCCAACCGATGGCAAGTCCATCGATCCCGCTGGCGAGGAATCCCACGACTCCGCCACCGACCTCAAGGACTCCGCCGATGCCGCAGACCACGGCTGCCTGGCCGGGCCGACCTCGAATTCGGCTGATGATCTGGTAGTGATCCTTGATCGCAAGCGGCATGGCGATGGCCACCATCACCGTCGCCGCACCGGCCGCGGCCCCGTATGTTGGGCCAAAGAGCCCCAGGACGGGCCCTGCAAGCAGCAGAGCGCCGAGCGCGGCCAGTGCGCCGGCGCCAATGGAGAGGGATACTGTCGTCCGCGCGTGCTCCCACAGCCGGTCGGTGGCGCGACCGCCGATCGCGTAGAGCGACTGCGCGAGAGCCACCGGGACGTAGAACGACACCGAGGCGAGCATCCAAGCGATGTAGAACTGCGCGGCCACCACCGGAGGAGCCATCAGGGCAACGAGCACGGGCATGAGAAGGGTCGGCAGGACGAGCGCGGTGTTGAGCGCGAAGTGGAGGAGGGCGCTGCGCGCGAGCTCGCGCGTCAGATGCCAGGAGGGAGACGGCCTGATGCTCGTGCGGAACAGCGCGGCAACCACAGCCAGGGACACCGCCGCACCGGTTGCCCACACCGCATAGATGAGGGTACCGCTGTGCGCGGCCAGCAGGATCGCAGCGGGGGCCAGGAGCGCAAGCTTGGCGACCGCAAACACGATGTTGCGCAGCAGCTGCATCGGCGCACGCAGCAGGCCAAGGAGAGCATGATCGAACACGGTTCCAGTCGCTGTCAGGACGACGCCAAGCGCAAACAGGATGACGGGACCCGGACCACTCGCGAGCGACTCCAGCTCGGGATTCAGCGTCGGAGCCAACACGGCGAAGCCGACGCCCAGCACAACGCCGCAGACGGTCGCGACGGCCGCCGCGGTACTGATCAGGCTCGCCGCTTCGCGTTCGCGGCGAGGAATCTCGCGCAGGAGGAGACTCCCGGTGCCGAGGACTGCGATCGCACCGAGAAATGTCATTGCCGATACCGAGCCTGCCGCCACGCCCACGGCATGTGGACTGAAGAGCTGCGCGGCGAGCCACCAGAACGCTGCCCCGAGCACAGAGGTCGCCAGCATGGCGCCCGCGAGCGAGCCCGAGGTGGTGAACAGCAGGCGTGGCGAGAGGATGCCCGCGCGTTCGATCGCCCTGCTCACGCCGCGTTGCACGCGCCCGCCCACCTTCGTGGCTTGCGGGTTTGTCGGGGCTTCAGCGTTCATTTCATCGGCCGAGGGCCGCGAGGTACACCGAGCGGATGGCATCGGCGCAGTCGTCCCAGGACGGGATGGCGACCGCAGCATCTGAAGGAGGCTGATCGAGCGCGACCGACATGGCGTCCGCGAGTTCCTCCGGAGTTGCATCCAACGCTACCGATCTGGCGAGGCCACGCTCCGCGATCTCACTGAGCCCGGACGTGTCTGCAACGAGAATGCGCCGCCGGAGGGCGAGAGCTTCCGTCACGGCCAGGGGATGAGCCTCGTATTGGCTCAGCAGGGCGACGAGGCCGGCAGAGCCGAGCAGCTCGATCATTGTCGCGCGATCGTCAGCCGGGATCGAGCGAATCGTGACCCGATCCGACACACCGAGGTCCCTTGCCATCACGATAAGCGACTCGCGCTCCGGACCATCGCCCAGTACGAGCACCCTCGCGTCAGGTCGGCGGCGAACCAGGTGCGGGAGCGCGGCGATCACACGATGGTGTCCCTTGTAGCGCTCCAGCCGGCCGGCAGATACGACGAGATCGGGGTCCTCATGCGCGCCGGCAGGCCGACCCCGAACATCGGACCCATTCGGGATGACTTGAATTCGGTTGCGTGGCACGCGCAGTGCCCGCGCGAACAGCTCGCGCTCGAACATCGACACGGCAATCAGCGCATCCGCGCGTCGCAGGAGCGGGCCGAGTGCAGCCCATTGGAGCCGTCGCAATCGGTTGCGAAGCCGCGACCGGTGACCGCCGGTATGAAAGGTCACCACAAGAGGAGTCCTGGTGATGAGGGCCGATGCCATCGCCAACGGAGCAACGAGGGTATGGACTCCCTGGACATGCACAACGTCGTACGTACCCGCGAGCAGTCGTCTGAAGAGACCTGGCGCGAGGAACAGGTCGCCGCGCCTCGGCCAAATTCGACTGCGATATACCCGTATGCCGTGGAAAACCGATCGTCGCGGCAGCGACCCACCCCCATCGGTTGTGAGCACCTCAACCGCGAGTCCCGCCAGCGCAATCCGCGGGGCAACCTCGGCGACATGCATCTCGGTACCACCGGTCATCGGAAGGAAGCGCGAACACACCATCGCGATGCGAGGCCGAGCAATGGCCTTGTCGCCCTGGTCGGCCGCCGCGACCGAGCGCAGGCGCGTAAGCCGTCCCCAGGCGTACCCGGCGCTCGTGAGGACCAGCCCACCCACGATCGCCGCCACTGCCGTGAGCGGAGCGAGGTTTCGTCGCTCGACCGCCTCGCGAACTGCCCTGCCTGCCGCTGCCGGCAGCACGCGCGTCGTGTATCGCCGCTCAGACTCCAATGCGCTCTGCTGTCCAACCATGCCGGTCAGGACGGCCTTCGACCGGCCTTCCGCCATGCAGCGCCGTCTGAAATAACGCCATGTCGCGCGCTCGGCGGGGACGGCGTGCGTGACCATCGCCGCAGGCAGAAACATGATCTCGGCTGCTGGATCCGCCTGGGCGAGGCGGATGCACAGCTCGGTCTCTTCGACTCCAGTCGCCGACGTTGCGGTTCGTCCGAGCTCGGTGCGAAACCCGCCAATCCCGCGAATCAGGTCGGCCCGAAATGCCATGTTGCAGCCAAGAACGTTCCGCACGCGAGCAGGCGACGACGGCAGTCCCTCGTAGCTGCACCCGACGACCCAGTCGAATGCCGGGGGGAACCAGGGAGGGCGTCCGGCCGCCCACGCAGGGATGGCCCTTCCCCCGGCGGCCACCACGTGCTCCCTCTCGAACGGTGCCGATAGCAGCTCCAGCCAGTCGGCATCGGCGTGCGCGTCATCATCGAGAAACGCCACGATCTGCGAGGCGCACGCCTCGATCCCGGTGTTTCGGCCTCCCGAAAGCCCTGCAGGATGTCGATTCGCGACCACCTGGCAGTCGCCAAGCTCCGCGCTGGCCCGCGACAACAGATCCTCGTTGTGGTCGACGACGACAATCAGTTGCGCAGGTTGGAGCGTCTGCCGCCTGACCGATTCGACCGCCCGCACCAGGTCATCCCAGCGCGCGAGCGTGTAGGTGCAGATGACGACGGCGACGGTAGCCCGGCCAGAACTCGGCACCACGATCAGGCGGCGTGGTGCCGCCGCCGCATGGCGGCGCTGGCCCATCGAAGGAACGACGCCGGTGCCGCGATGGCGCCAACCAGGAGGGCCAGGGAGCGAGGCTCGATCAGCGGGCCGACGCTCAACCGCATCGCTCGGGCAACGTCTCGCAGCGCTCCGCGCCGGCCCAGTCCACCGTCGAGGACCCGGTGCTGCGCCGCCCGCTGCAGATACGAACGGGCTGCCGCACGCCGGATTGCCGTGCGCTCGTTCTCGTGCACCATGCGCAAGCCCTCATGCGCATGCAGTGCAGCCAGCAACGCGCGGGCCAGCGGGACGTCCGCGTCCGGATTCCTGCGGTTCCGTGCCCACTGGAGATTCCCATCCGACTCCGGGTGAACGGCAAAGTCCATGAGCGGTGCGCCCAGGTACACGACATCCCCGACGGCGGAGAGGCGGAAGATGAGCTCCATGTCGGCCGCCAGCCCGATATCCGGCCGAAAGCCACCACTCTCCAGCAGGGCGGGCCTCCAGAAGGCGAGGGATCCGATATTCCACGGAAACGGGCCGCCCGTTGCCGCGATTGCGAGCCACTGGCGACTGTCGTACCGGCCAGCAGGCACGAGAACGGGAGCGAGCGATCCGTAGTACGCCGCCTCGGCCGTTGACCCGTCCAGGAAGACGCGCCGGCACGCGGCGATCAACATTGCCACCGGCGCCTCTGCGCGATGGTCGGCGCGCGCGGCACTCGCCAACCGTTCGAGGGCGTCAGGATCGAGGCGGTCGTCTGCACCGATCGGCAGCACCCACTCCGTGTCGGCGAGCGCCATGGTCCGGTTGAAGTTTTCGTTCGGCCCGACATGCCGGTCCCAACGATGGTGTTTGATTCGAGCATCGGTGTACGTAGCGAGGAGTTCCGGGAGGCCATCGGTTGATGCGTTGTCGCCGATGATCAACCGCCAGTGGGGGTACGTCTGCGCCAACACGCTTTCAAGAACGCCCTCGACGAACCGCGCCCCGTTCCAGACGGGCACGCAGATCGTGAACTCTGGTCCGAATGCGACCTCTGCAGCCGGGTCGGGCAGTGGCGTCGTGGTCACAGTGACGTGCCCCCGGAGGGTACCGGGACGTCGCGATCCAGGAGCTCGGCGTCCTTCAGGTCCTGCCAGAGCGCGTCGGGAATCGGCCAGCTGAAGAGGTCGAGATTGGCGTCGAGCTCTGCTTCGGAGCGAACCCCGGTCAGGACGGCGCCGACGGCCGGATGGCCTGCGGGGAACTGGAGTGCGGCGGCGGCGAGGGGCACCTGATGGCGCGCACACACTTCCTTGAGCTTGAGGGCGCGGAGCAGGGCAGGGCTTGTCTCATCGACCGGACCGTAGTTGAAGGACGCACCTGGGCGAGGGTCAGCCAGGATGCCGCTGTTGAAGACCCCTCCAATGTTGACGGTGATGCCCCGCTCAACGGCGATCGGGAGCAGGTCCGACAACCCCGACTGGTCGAGCAGGGTGTACCGGCCCGCCAGGAGAACACAGTCGATATCGGTTTCGGTGGCCCAGCGTGCCAGCGGTGCGGAGTGGTTCATCCCAACGCCGATCGCCCGCACGGTCCCCTCTGAGCGCAGGCGTTCGAGAGCGCGGAACGCACCAGCGACAGCCTGCTCGTAATGGTCGTCCGGGTCATGGATGTACAGCAGATCCACGCGGTCGACGCGCAGTCGCTCCAGGCTGGTCTCGACGGAGCGCATGGCAGCGTCGTACGAGAAGTCGAAGTAGGACTCGTACGCCCGCTCCGCTCCTTCGAACGGGTAGCCCAGCGGAAAGGTGTGGTCCCGACCAGTCATGCGCCGGGTCACGCCGAGCGCGTTGTGCCAGACGAGCCGATAGTCCCGGGTCCGTGCCGCCTGGCGAACGACCCTCGTGATCCTCGCGGCTGTCGACACCCGCGTCAGGAGCCGACCGACCTTCGTCGCGATGACGACGTTGGGCGGAGAGGTCCCATCAAGGACCTCCCCGATCCGCCGTTCCGCGAGGCCGGATCCGTACTGCGGCGCGGTATCGAGAAGGTTGACTGAACGCTCGAGAGCGCGACGCACGATCGCGTGAGCCGTCTCGTCGGTAATCGGCCCCATCATGTTGCCCAAGGGAACGGTCCCAAGGCCGAGCCGGCTGACCCTGAGGCCGGTCCGGCCGATGTCGACAGACGGCAGCTGCGCCGGTGGCGTGCGCGGGTCGTCGGTGATCATGCGCGGTCGGCGCCGGCGCCAGCCGGCACGGTTGCGAAAAATCGACTCACCTGCTCGGCCCTCAACGCATCCACCAGGCGATCCGGCGGGAGCTCGACGTCGTCGTAGGTCAGGACCTGGTCGGTGGCAACCGCATGGCGCAGGCGTCCTCCCTCAGCGATGCCCATCGGCAGAAGCCCGGTGTCGACCGTCGTTCGGGCATCGTCACATTGTCCATACGTCAGATACCCGCCGATCCCGTCGATCACATCACCGGGCACGAGGTCCCGCTTGGCGGTCGCCACGACCTCGACCATGGGCGGCCCCTGAGGAGCGATGACGGCATCGCGGAACAGCACGGCTCGGCCCACCGAGATCGGCACCTCGAAATGGCAGAGATGCTGGGGCGTGTAAAAGGTGTAGAGGGGCCCGTCGCCCTTCTTGTACAGGGCCATGAACTTGCGCTCGACCGGGTCGGTGTGCGCCCCGATCACATACACCCCTGGCGCCGGCTGGGCACCGACGACATAATCGACGATCCCGCCCTTCTCCTCCAGGTCATCCAGGTCGTATCTCGTCGCGAGCTCGTCGACGTGGCCCAAATGGTCCCAGCCGTACAGCCCTCGCTGCGGCGCATGGAGGCCGGTGGCGTTAGCGACGATCGCCTGTTCGTACGACACCTTGGTGCCATCCGCGAAGCTCGTGACCATGCGGACCCCGAGCCCCCATGTGGCCGCGAAGCCTTCCTGGGTCGTCGGATTCCGAAACCGATCCTGGAGTCCCTTGATGTTCCCGCAGACGAGTGGCTTCAGTCCGATGGTGCGGACGAATCGGTACAGGTTGAGCTCCACACCGGGCTGATCGCCGTCGCAGCCGCTGAGGATCACCCCGGCGGCATCCGCTCGTTGCTTCAGGATGGGTCCGATCGTGCCATCGAGCTCAGCGTTCATCAGGATCACGTGCTTCCCGTGCTCGATAGCCCGGAGGGTCACGGCGGCTGCATGCTCGATCGTCCCGGTGACCTCGATGATCGCCTCGATTTGGGGATCCTCGCAGATCAGCATGGGATCGTCGGTGATCGCCGGCCGGCCTCGCTCAATCGATGAGCGGAGCGCGGCCGCGCTGGACACGTCCTCCACATCGTCAGCACCTCCGCCCTCATACCCAGCCCGAGCATGGGCCAGCGTGCGGTTGGCGATCGCCACCAGCCGAAGGCCCGGAAAGCTGTGGAGGATCTGTCGCGCGATGCCGCGTCCCATCGCCCCAGCTCCGACCATCCCGACCTTGATCGGCCGCCCGACATCCGCCCGCGCCTGGAGCGCGCGATCCACGATGATCATGATCCCGACTCGAGGAGCGGCCAGTTCGCATCCTTCTCGCTGATCACTGAGAGCGGCAACGGCCACGCCACGCCAAGGACTGGGTCGTCATGGCGGAGGCCGGCCTCGAAGTCCGGAGCGTAGGCCGTGCTCACCTGGTAGAACAGCTCGGTATCGTCGACCAGGGTCTGCATTCCGGCGGCGAACCCCTCGGGAGCGTAGAGAGCAAACCGATTCTCCGGTGTGAGCTCGACCGCCGCATGCCCGAGGTAGGTCGGCGAATCCGGACGAACATCGACGATCACGCCGAATGCGGCTCCCCGGACGCACCGAATGAGCTTGGCCTCCGCATGTGGTGGCCTCTGAAAATGGAACCCGCGACGCGTCCCGCGGTGACGGTTATAGGAGACGTTTGCCTGGGCGACGACCGGGTTGAGACCGTGCTCCGAGAACTCATCGGCACAGAACGCGCGCGCGAAGAAGCCGCGTTCGTCGGCGCGCGGCTCCAGCTCCACGACGGCCGCCCCCGAGAGTTCGAGCTGCCGAAAGCGCATCAGGCGCTCTCCGCGGGGAGGAGCGTCGTGCTTCCGCCGGCGGCGTAGCCGACATCCACGGGACGCAGCTCGGGCAATGCCGCGTGGATCGCCCTTCGCCGCTCCGGCGGGGCAACGAAGATTAGGAAGCCGCCGCCGCCGGCGCCGCATAGCTTGCCCCCGTAGGCGCCAGCCTCGCAACCGGCTCGGTACCACGCATCGATCTGCTCATTCGTGACCGCGCTCGCCAGCTGGCGCTTCAGCTGCCAGCTCTCATCCATCAGCGCGCCCAATGCCGGTGCGTCGAAGACATCGGCCGCCAACAACGTGGCCGCCTGGTAGGCATGCGCACGCATCGCCTCCAGCTGGTCGAGGTGCTCCTCGGTCCGTTCGCGCTGCTCGTCGAGTACCGAGCTTGAGCGCCGCTGGTGACCCGTCCACAGCATCACGAAATTGTCGAAGAGGCTGGCAAGCGTGCCTGGGCGGACCCGAATGGGGTCGATGAATACATCCTCGTTTGCGCAGAAACGGAACAGGTTCATGCCACCGTAGGACGCCGCGTACTGGTCCTGCTTTCCGATCGGCTCGCGCAGCACGTCGATCTCGATCTGCGACGCTTCCTGGGCCAGCTGCTGAGCGCCGACGCGATCACCGCGATATCGGTGCAATGCATGAAGCAATCCGACCGTGAAGCTGCTCGAGCCACCGAGGCCCGAAGACTCGGGGAGGTCACTCACGACGCTGATGTAGATCGGAGGCTCGACTTCGAGAAAGAGGAGGCACTCTCGAGCGATGTTGTTCCGAATTGCCTCGATTTCGTGGATTGATTCGCTGGCGGAGTAGTTGAGCCTGATCTGCTCGTCGAATACAGGCCCATGCTGCTTGACCGTGACGTATACGTAACGGTCGATGCTCGTGCTGACGACGGCGCCGTGATCACTTCCATAGAAGGCGCGCAGGTCGGTCCCACCTCCGGCAAGGCTGATCCGGAGTGGCGTGCGGGTGACGATGATTTCCGGCCGGGCAGCGTTCATACGACGTGTGCCGCAGGCGACGATACCCAGCGAAGCCTCGCGTCGAGACTGCCGTTGGCGAGTAGCCAGCGCAGGCGACGAAGCCGCGTGAATCGATCATCGCGGAATGCATCCTCGGTCAGGCCGATCCGCGCCAGGGCCTCGGCAAGCTGTTGTGACCCCGACCGAACATTCCAATTGAAGGTGAATTCCGGGAAGGTGGCCGAGAACTTGGCGAACGACGCTCGGTACGTGCGCTGATCGGCACCTGGTGAACCCAGAATCTCCAGGCTCACACCTGGCACCACACCGGCCGCGATCTCGGCCAGCTCCTTGACCTGGTGGTTGAGATCATCGGAACCAGTGTTGAACGCCTGGTTGTGAATCGACGCTGCCGGCGCCGCCAGCACCATTGCAAATGCGCGCGCGACATCCTCAACATGAACAACCGGTCGCCAGGGCATGCCGTCGCTGAAGACGGTTACGCGCCTTGTCGCCACTGCGGATGCGACGAGATCGTTGAGCACGGTATCGAAACGCATCCGGGGTGAGAGGCCATAGACCGTTCCGTTTCGGAGGAAGACGGGCGAGAAGCCGTCGATGGCCAGTTGGGAGATGGCGCGCTCGGCAGCCACCTTGGAGCGCGCGTACTCCGTCTGTGGATCGAGGGGAGACTCCTCGGTCGCAACGGCGTCCGACGACAGGCCGTACATGATGCAGGAAGACGAAAAGATGAACCGAGCCACGCCGGCGTCCCGTGCCAAGCTGGCGAGCCGAACGGAAGCCAGCTCGTTGATCTCGGTCGTCCACCCCTCATTGAGATTGCCGACGGGGTCGTTGCTGAGCGCCGCGAGGTGGATGACGGCGTCGAAGCCGATGAGATCCTGGTGGTCCAAATCGCGAACATCCCTCTCGAGGCGCTCGTACTCGGTCCACGGGGGAACCAGGTCGCAGCCGCGGTAGTAGTCGGCGTCCACGCCCACCACGTCGTAACCGGCCTGCACGAGGAGTGGTGCCATCACGGAGCCGATGTAGCCGCGGTCACCGGTGACCAGAACGCGGGGGGCCGTCATGAGGCAAGGGTCGGGACACGGCCCGAGGTGAGCCGGTCGGCGTGGGCGAGGAGGTTGGTCGAGGCATCAACAAGGTGGAACGGCATTCCGGCCGCAGCCGCGGCCATGCCGTCTCGCTCATCGTCACCGATGAAGGGAGTCCTCGAAAGGTCGAGCGCCCAGTCGCGCTGCGCCTGGAACAGCATTCCGGGAAGTGGTTTTCTGCACTCGCAGCCATCGTCCCAGCCGTGGGGGCAGTGGTAAATCCTGTCGATCGAGCCACCCGCCGATGTCGCCGCAGCCTGCATCGACTCGTGGACCACCTCGAGCTCCGCCTCTGTCATCGCCCCTCGGGCAATCCCAGCCTGGTTGGAGACGACGATGACTCTCACGCCAGCCTCACGAAACAGCCGCAAGGCGGTGAGAGCACCGTCGAGCCATTGGAAATCGTTCGGACTGCGAACGTACTCGGCGCGAGGCGGCTTGACATTGAGCACGCCATCTCGGTCGAGCAGGACGGTCGGCTGTCGGCCGAGGAATCGGTCGGTCTCGGCAAGCCTTTCGAGCGAGCCAACGCTGTAGTAGCGGTGCTGGGTGACGAATGCGGCCAGGTCGCCTTCGGCGGCCAACTGCGGGTAGAGGGCGTGCTCGATCTGCGCATCGCCTCCGCGCGGCAGCCTGTCGAGCACCTCCCTGGTGAGGATGGCGTAGCCGATCTCGACGCCGCGTAGACCCGTCTCAGTTCGCGTGCGATCAAATGCACTGACCTTGTCGCCATCGCCAAGCCGGATGTTGTCTCGCGAATACCCGTCGTGGTTGGCATAGACCGTCACCATCGCGGATGAACCGCTCGCCCGATATCGCTCGACGTGGCGGGCGAGATCAAGTGGCCAGTAGTTGTCGCAGTACAGCAACAGGAACCGATCCGCCAGGAGCTGGCGCGCCAGGAGCAACCGACGGGCGGTCAGATCATCAACGTCTGAGACTACGTATCGGATTCGAACCCCCCAACGCTCGCCGTCGCCAAAGCGGCGTTGGATGACCTCGGGCAGATAGCCGAGCAGCAGGATGATGTCGACGATCCCCTGCGCGGCGAGTTGCTCGACGATGTATTCCAGGAACGGTTTGCCGTGGAATTCGATCATCGGCTTGGGTCGATCGTCGGTGAGAGGACGCAGGCGCGTCCCTCTCCCACCGGCCACGATGACCGCCTGACGGACGCTGGATTCAGTCACCTCAGCGGTCGCGACGGCCGGCAATTACCAAACACGTCGTGACGAGATCGCAGATGACTGAATGGACGCTCTCCACGAGGCCGTACTTGCCGTGGGCGGTCGAGACCAATACGTAGTCGTCAGCCATGGTGAGGGCGGTCCCCCCGTCGAACCCCACCAGGGCCAGGACAAGGAGCCCGTGCTCGTGAGCAGTGTCGATCGCCGCCAGGATGTTCGGAGAGTTACCACTCGCGGAAATGACGAGCAGGACGTCGCCCGGCCTCGCGAAGCTCTCCAGCTGCCCTGCGAAGACCCGGTGGTAACCCTCGTCATTCGCCAGCGCAGTCAGCCATGGCACGTTGTCTGATAGGCCCATCACGCGGATGTGCGGCTCACCCGCAACTTTTGTCGCCTTGCCGAGATCATTCACCCAGTGGGCGGCTGTGGCCGCACTGCCGCCGTTGCCAGCCACAAAGATCGTCGCTCCTGCTTCGCGAGCGCGCGCCAGGGCATCGACAAGGCGGTCGATTGCTGCGAGGTCAATGGCATCGAGCAGGCCGCGGAGCTCGAGGAGGTACTCACTGGAGATGGCAACGTTCGGCGGAGCGACGCGAGGGTCTGGGGCCGCGATCGTGAGGGAGCCCAGTCCGGATGAGCCAGTCTCCACCAGCTCGTCATGGCCCTGACTTGGTCGTCGCAGTGCGGTCATGATCGACTTCCGACCGTCTCACGATCGCCAGCCTCAATCGCAATTGCGACCGACTCGGAGGGGGCGCCAACCGGGATCGCCTGAACCGCAGAGGTGATGCTCTCTCGTGCCCACTTCGGCCACGGCCGAGTCCGCTCGCCCAGGATGGTTCGAAGCACGCGCCAACCGTCGGGGAATGTCCGCAGGTTTCCCTCCCCATATTGCCGCTTCGACTCGAAGCTCGGGACTTCCCGAACGTCCAGGCCAGCCCGAAGCGCGCGCACGTTCATCATCGTCTCTATCTCGAAGCCGTCGCCGTTCAGGGAAAGAGCCGGAAGCACGTCGCGCCAGAAGGCGTTGTAGCCGTAACACAGGTCGGTGTACCTGCCTCCGTAGAGCGCGCGCACGAGGCGGACAAACCCCCAATTGCCGAGCCGACGGTGAAACGGCATGTCGGAGGTCCCCCCGCCGGGGAGGAAGCGCGATCCCTTGGCAAAGTCAGCGCCCCCGACAAGGGTGTCCACGAATGCGCGGATCTCGCCGGGATCGTTTGAGCCATCGGCGTCGATCATGACGATGATCTCGCCAGTGGCGGCAGCAAAGCCGGATCGCAGCGCTGCGCCTTTTCCGGTGCCTTGCTGCATGACGACCTTCACACCGGGCAGGAGCTCACGGGCCACGCTGATCGTGGCGTCGCTCGAGTGACCATCGACGAGAATCACCTCGTGGATGTCGCTCGGTATATCGGGCAGCACGTAACGAAGATTCTCGGCCTCGTTCCGGGCAGGAACGATGACCGATACGGTCGGGCACCCCATGAATTCCCCTCTCGAAGACGCGGACCGTGTTGGGCACGGGCTCGGAAACCGCCGACTCAGGTAGTGGTACCTAAGTACTACGCGACTCTAGTACAACTCTCCTAGTCCAACAACACCAAATCCCGGATGCGAGACCACGGGCCGTTGACACCCGTCACCACTGCCCTCTCTGCGGCGAGGATGTGTCAATGAACAGCCGTGCTGGGGCTGCAGCTACGAGTGGAGGAGGTCGCTGAGCTGGCTGAGGAGCCGCGATCTGGCCCACATTGGCCCCATGCCCACGGCACGCGCGGCCGCATGTGCCTCGAGATCGGTGTGCTGTCCGAACATGATGAGGCGAGCACTGGAACTATCGCGCCAGGAAACGAGCGCTCCGCCCCAAAGAGGCTGACGGGCAGACCAGTCCACGAGCACCAAGTCGACGTCGTCAGGTAGGTCGGCAGGCGAGTCGACGCGGATGAGCGAGGCGCCGGCAGCCGATGCGGCGGACTCGATGCGGCTGTAGAGCATGAGGTCGCTGATCACGGCAGCGACCTTCACTCGGGGATCTGCTCGTCCGGATCGGGGTCACGGGCCGGCGGGTGGTAGCCGTTCCCGTTGCCGTTCGTGGTCTGGTCGATCACGAACCGGGCGATCCGCATCGGATAGATGCCCACGACCACCGGCGCACGAACCTCGACCGACAGTTCGACCCCCACCTCGTCGCGCTGCCAGAGATCCTGGAGCTTCGTCGCCTCACGCTCGGGCAGGCCGATGTACGCCGTGGTCCCGTTTCGGGAGACGACGCTCATCGCATCGGGCTCGAGTCCGAATCGTCGCCGGATGTCGGCGACGGCGATGTAGGGGCGGGACGTGAGATAGCGGCGGAGGCTCGAGGTGCTCGGCCGTTTGGAAGCGGACATGGGCTGTGACGGTCAAGTCTACCCCCGGGACGCCGGTCTTTCAGGAACGCTCCCCGAAGACGCTGCGCAGGACGAACAGGACGTTGGCCGGCCGTTCCGCCAGGCGTCGCATGAAGTACGGATACCACTCGGTCCCGTACGGGACGTAGATCCGGAGCCGATACCCCCGCTCGATCAGCCGTCGCTGGAGGTCGCGGCGAACGCCGTACAGCATCTGGAACTCGAACCGGTCACGACCGATGCCGTGCTGGCGTGCGAAGACGGCGACCCGTTCGAGCATGTCGGGATCGTGGGTCGCCACGCCCGGGTACGCATCGGCACGCAGGAGCTCCTCGCACAGGGCCACGAAGGCGTCGCCGACGGCAACCCGCTCCTGGTGCGCCACCTCCGGACCCTCGGCATAGGCGCCCTTGCAGATCCGGGTTCGCACGCGGTCGGCTGCCAGCCGCTCGACGTCGGTTGGAGACCGATGCAGGTAGGACTGGATCACGGGACCGACGTCGTGCCCGCCCGCTCGCAGCCGATCGACCACTTCCAGCGTCCGGTCCGTGTAATCGGAGGATTCCATGTCGATGCGGATGAAGATCCGATGCTCGTCCCCGGCCGCGACGACGGGCTCCATCACCGCCAGGCACTCGTCCACGCCGAGGTCGAGCCCCATCTGGCTGAGCTTGATGCTGACGTTGGCGTCGAGCCCCTCGGCTGCGATCCGCTCGATCGCCTCGACGTAGGCGGCCGCCGCCCGGTCGGCCGAGGCGCGATCCCCGACCGACTCACCGAGGACGTCGAGCGTCGCGCCTGCCCCTGCGGCGTTCAGCCGGCGAACCGCCGCGATCGCCTCACCGAGCGTGGTTCCGGCGACGAAGCGCAGGGGCATGCGGCGCAGGAGCGGGGTCCCGAGTGCGACGCGTGCCATCCAGCGACGGTTGCTGAGCCACAGGAAGAAGGCACGAAGCGCCGCGGCGAGCATCAGCCGCGGCGACCGTGGCCCCAGCCGCGCGCGCGCTCGACGGCGCGGCGGATCAGTGCCTTGGTCGGGATCCCGTCGGCCTCATAGGCGCGCCTCGCCAGGCCGATCGGCCCATCCCAATCCGGCTCGATGTCGATCCCGTCGATCCGGATCATGGGTGAGCCCCGCATCCCAAGCAGCTCGGCATCCGCCTCCGAGGTGACGGCGATCATCTGGATCGGCGTCTCGAAGGCATCCTCGGTCAGGACCTCCACCAGGTTCTGGCGGGCCGGCATGGCGGCGGGGTCCGCATCGGCGAAGAGGAGCTCGACGCGCATTCGTGCTCAGGTGGTCGTGAAGAACGCGAGGAGCGCGAGGGCGCCGACCACGCCGAGCGCCGCTCCGGTGACGATGCGACGCCGCTCGTCGCGTGTCATTCCCTCGCGTGCGCGCGCCTGTCCACGCACCGCCCGCCCCCGCCACGCCAGGTAGCGCTCGGCGTTGAGGTCGCGGTTCTCACGGGACCGATACGATTGCCAGGCCGGCAAGGCGACCAGGTAGCCGGCGGCGCCGGCAACGAACGCCACGAGCAGCCAGACGAGGGGCGGCATCGGTCAGTCGTCCCCCGCCGCCGCGGCGTCCACGAGCCATTCGACCTGGTCACCGTCGACGCGCGCCGCTGGCAGGTCCGATCCGCCCGCGCGGATCTCGCGGAGCGCATCGGCCTTGTCGGCGCCTGTGACGACGAACAGGACGGCTCGCCCCGCGTCCAGGACCGGAAACGTGAGCGTCATTCGCCATGCCTGCTGGGACGGCGCGAAGTTGGCGATCGCCCAGCGGTGTCGCTCCTCGAGCCCGGCCGAACCGGGAAACAGGCTGGCCGTGTGCCCGTCGGGACCCATGCCGAGCCAGATGAGGTCGAACGCCGGCGGCTGATCACCGCGCGCCCGGAAGGCGAGCCGGAGCTCGCTCTCGTACGAGAGCGCGGCCGCGTCGAGGTCGGGTGCTTCGGCCGGCATGCGGTGGATGCGATCCGGACGCACGTCCCGGCAACTGGGAGATGAGCATCCCGTAGGCCACGCCGAAGTTCGAATCGGGATGGTCGGGCGGGACGGCGCGCTCGTCGGCCCAGAAGAACTCGACCGCCGACCAGTCGATTTCGTCCCGACGTGCCGGCTCCACCAGCAACGGGTAGACCTGCTTCGGCGTGCTGCCACCGGAGAGCGCCACTCGAAAGACACCCCGCTCCTCGATCGCCGCGCGTGCCGTCGAGATGAACCGATCGGCCGTCGACTCCGCCACCGCTGCCGGATCGCGCAGCACGGTGAAGCTCGTCAACCGGCCGCCTCCCTGGCGGAGGCGAGCAGGATGGCGGCGGCGCGCAACGCATCCTCGTAGACCGCGTCCGCCGCGTCCAGCGTCAGCTGCGAGCTGAGGAGCTCAGGCTCGCGCGCCGAGTGCATCGGGACGAGGCGGAGGAGCGCGGTCATGCCGTCAGCGTTGGTGGCAACGACGCAGTCGTCGCCTTCGCGATCGACGATGAACTCGGCGGCACCGGTCTCGCCGAGCGAGCGCAGGCGCACCGAGATCAGCTCGCCCGGCCGCACTTCGTCGGTGATGGTCGGCTCGACGATGAGATCGACCATCTCGTGGCGCCCTTCGAGCCTCAGCCGAAAGCCGCCGTCGGTCAGGCGCTCGAGCGTCTTGTGCCGCCGCCACGCGAGCCGGGTGCTGATCCAACCGGCATACAGCAGCGCCTGCGCCATCGGCGAGGGCGTTCCGGGCGCGACCTCGTCATCCTCGTCGTGGCGGCTCGAGACGGGCGACGGCACCGCGTAGCGGACGTGCAGCCGGCTCAGGTTCGGCAGGTATCTGCGGAAGCGCGGGGCGTCGAAGAACTGGGCCGTCAGCTCCTGCCACCAGGCCAGGCGCTCCCACGACAGGTCGCCGACCCCGCTGCGCCGACGGAGGTTCGCCGTGCGGCGGAGGCCGGTCAGCAGGTCCCCGAAGTCGGCCGAGTCGATGATGACCCGATCCCCCATCTCGACCAGCTGGTCGAAGACCGCGTCGCCCCACGGCGGGTCGCCCGGCCACCAGACGTGAGTCGGCAGGTCGTGGATCAGCAGCGGCGCCACGATCCCGGACAGGTGCTCGGCCGCCTCGCCACGGACCGTCAGCACGACCTCCTCGTAGCACATCCGCTCGCCACCGCCCGTCACGTCGTTGCAGTGCGTGCTGATGCGAGCGTCGATCGGCGAGCCACCCCCCAGGTAGGGCACCAGCACGATCGCCCGCGAGGGGTGCCTGACGCCGAGGCCGATGAGGGTGCGGACGACGCGCTCGGCAGCCGCCTCATCGACCACCGTCACGATCAGGTTCAGGACCGATGCCCGCGCGTGTGGCAGTCCCTTCTCGGTCACCAATGGGTCACCGCCGGCATCGACCGCGACGGGCGGGTCCCACAGCGACGCGAGATGGGCGGCGATGGCGCTCACGCTGGTGTCGGGCTCCTCCCACATCGGGGTGGCGAGGCTCTCGGCCTCGCCGAAGCGCATGAGCCGCCGATGGACCGCAAGCTCCTGCGAGCCCGGAGGCAGGGCCCGGGTCACGGCCGGCGCCACGCTCGGTGATCGCGCTCGAGCAGCTCGTCGGCGGCCGGCGGACCCCAGGTCCCCGCGGCATAGAAGTGGAGCGGTCCGCCCTGGCCGGACTTCCACGCGTTCAGGATCGGATCAAGGATCTCCCAGGCACGTTCCACCTCGTCATCGCGGGTGAAGAGGCTGGCGTCGCCGACCATTGCGTCGAGCAGGAGCGTCTCGTAGGCATCGGGCGAATCGACGGCGAAGCTGGAGCCGTAGCGGAAGTCCATGTTGACGTTGCGGATCTGGAGCCCCTGTCCCGGCACCTTGGCGCCGAAGCGAAGGAGGATGCCCTCATCCGGTTGGACCCGGATGGCAAGCACGTTCGGCTCGATCTGGGGCACGCCGGCGCGCGCAAAGAGGGCCAACGGCGCCTGCTTGAACTGCACCGCGATCTCCGTGACACGGCTTGGCAGCGCCTTGCCGCTGCGGAGATAGAACGGCACGCCCGCCCAGCGCCACGAGTCGATCCCGAGCTTGAGCGCGACGAACGTCTCCGTCTGCGAGTCTGGCGCGACCTCCGGCTCGTCCCGGTAGCTGGTGACCTTCTGGCCCTCGACCCAGCCGGACACGTACTGGCCGCGCACGGTGTTCGTGGCCACCTCGGCCGGCGACATCGGCTTGACCGCGCGGAGCACCTTGAGCTTCTCGTCGCGCAGGTCCTCGGCGTGGAATTCGACCGGTGGATCCATGGCGAACATCGCCATCAGCTGGAGTGCGTGGCCCTGCACGATGTCGCGCAGGGCGCCGGTGGCGTCATAGAACTCGCCACGGCCCTCCACGCCGACCGTCTCGGCGACCGTGATCTGGACCGAGTCGATATAGCGGCGGTTCCAGATCGGCTCGAAGAGGCCGTTCCCGAACCGGAAGACGGCGAGGTTCTGGACGGTCTCCTTGCCGAGGTAATGGTCGATCCGATAGACCTGGTCCTCGTTGAAGACATCGGCAAGCTCCCGATTGAGCAACCGCGCGCTCTCGAGGTCGGACCCGAACGGCTTCTCGACGATGACCCGCGTCCAGCCGCGCTTCGAGCCGCTGCGGCGTCGATCGCCGGGGGCGGCAAGACCGGCCAGTTCGAGGTGGTGGACGATCACAGGGTAGAGCGCCGGGGGGACCGCCAGGTAGAACAGCCTGTTCCCCGCGGTGCCGCGGTCGCGGTCGATCCGGTCCAGCCGCTTCGCGAGCTCGGCATACGCGGCCGGGTCGTCGAAGTTTCCCGGGTGGTACTCGATGCCGCGCGCGAACGACTCCCAGATGGCCGGCTTCGCCGGGCGGTTGCGGCTGTGCTTGTTGATCCCCGCCAGCAGGTGCTGACGGAACTCGTCATCGGTCAGCTCCCGGCGCGCGAACCCGACGACCGTGAACTCGGGTGGCAGGAAGCCGCCCAACAGGCAGTTGTAGAGCGCCGGGGCGAGCTTGCGTTCGGTGAGATCGCCTGTCGCCCCGCAGATGACCATCGTGCACGGCTCAGCGATGCGCTCCAGCCGCAGGCCTTCGCGCAGGGGATTCGGCCGCGGCGCATTCAGCTCGCGTCGCTGGCGCTCGGCCCGCTCGCGCACCTGCTCCTCCGTAGCTCCCTCCGGCTCGACCAGCGTCGTCATGGGGTGCTAGCCGCGGTCCTTGATTGCGTGGCCGCCGAACTCGTTGCGGAGTGCGGCGAGGACGCGATCGGTGTAGGAGTCCGGCTCACGCCGGCTGCGGAAACGCTCGATCAGGCTCAGGGTGATGACCGGTGCCGGCACGTCATGGTCGATCGCCTCGGCGACCGTCCAGCGCCCCTCGCCCGAGTCGGCCACCCAGCCCTTGATCTTCTCGAGGTCGTTGCCCTCCTTCTCGAAGGCATTGCCTGCAAGCTCGAGCAGCCAGGACCTGATGACCGATCCGTTGTTCCACATCCGGGCGATGGCCGCGAGGTCGAGGTCGTAGTCACCGGCGTGGAGGATGTCGAATCCCTCTCCGTAGGCCTGCATGATTCCGTACTCGATCCCGTTGTGGACCATCTTGGTGTAGTGCCCGGCGCCGGCCTCGCCGCAGTACAGGTAGCCGTTCTCGGGGGCCAGCGTCTTCACCACCGGCTCGAAGCGCTCGAAGACCTCGCGCTTGCCGCCGACCATCGCGCAGAACCCGACCTGGAGGCCCCAGACGCCGCCCGACACGCCCATGTCGAGCCACTCGAGGTTCCGCTCGGCCAGCTCCGCCGCATGGCGACGCGAGTCGTGGAAGCGGCTGTTGCCGGCGTCAATGATCACGTCGCCGGGCTCCAGGATGCCTGCCAGCTGATCGACCATTGCATCGGTCGCGGCGCCCGACGGCACGCTGATCACCACGTGGCGCGGAGCGGCCATCATCTCGACCAGGCGCTCGATCGGCTCGGCCACGACGACGCGCCCCTCGTTCTCGGCCTCGTTCGCGATCTCGGTCGCCACCGCCTCGGTCCGGTTCCAGGCCACGACCTCGTGACCACCACGCGCGGCGCGACGCGCCATCCCGGCGCCCATTCTCCCCAGTCCGCAGATTGCGACCTGCATTGGTGCTCCCTACTTCGATGTGCGAGCTAGACCGATACCGCGGCGTCGACCATCGCTTCCAGCCGATCGAGCCCGGCGTTCAGATCGCTGAAATGGAGCCGGACGGCCCGCCGGCCGCGTCGCTGGAGCGAGGTGAGGTCGCCGAGTGCCTGGGCCGCAATCAGAATGCCGAACGACTCCGGCCAGCCGGGGATGGGCAGGTCCTTGGCGGGCTCGGCGGTGAGCTGCAGGAAGACCCCGGTGTCGGGACCACCCTTGTGAAGCTGCCCGGTCGAGTGGAGGAAGCGCGGCCCGAAGCCGAGCGTGGTCGCCACCCCGTGCGTCTGCCGGACGCGCTGGCGGATGCGCTGCAAACGCTCGGCGACGTCGGGATCGGGTGGGAGGTAGGCGAGGATCGCGAAGTAGTCGCGGCCCGGCTGGAGGAGATCCAGGAGCTGGCGAACGGCGCCGTCCACGGTCACCGGCGTGTCGCCCAGCGGACCGGCATCCGCGCTGACCGCGATTCCGGGCTCGCTCACGAGCGGCGCTGGCTGTGGCAGGCTTCCGCGTGACCGGTACGCGTCCAGCAGCTCCTTCGTGGCGTCCTTGCTCTCCTGGACGTTCGGCTGGTCGAACGGATCGATGCCGAGCACGATGCCAGCGGCCGCCGTCGCGACCTCCCAGCGCACGAACTCGGCGCCGACGTCGAGCGGATCCTCGAGGACGAGCTCCTCGTCGGCCAGCGCGCTCATCGCCGGATCCGACTCGTCGGCGAATCGGAGATAGACGAAGCATCGATCGTCACCGTACTCGGACCGATCGGCTACCGGTTCGCCCACGATCGGCACGATCCCCTTGCCGGCCTTGCCGGTGCTCTCGGCGATGAGCTGCTCGGCCCAGTCGCCGAAGGCCGCCAGCCGCTCGCTGGTCAGGATCGGTGAGCTTGTCACGGCCGGCGAGGGCCGCTTCACCGATCAGCGCACCCAGCCGCAGCCCGGGGTTCGCGGCCGCATCGCCGGTGTGGCACGCGTCCGCCATTCGGGTGGCACGCTCGAGAAGTCCCGCCAGGTCGACGCCGTTGAGCGCCGCCGGCACGAGGCCGAAGACGGTCAGCGCGGAGTAGCGCCCCCCGACGTCCGGCGGCGCCTCGATGATGCCGCGGAACTCCTGTGCTCGGGCCAGCTCGCCGAGCGAGCTGCCCGGATCGGTGACGGCGATGAAGTCGAGGGCCGGCGCGAGCTCGCCCATCGCCGCCTGGAAGGCGTTCGGCTCGGTCGTCGAGCCCGACTTCGAGCTGACGCAGAAGATCGTGCGCTCAGCGCCTGCCCACGAACGGAACCCGCGGACCGCGTCCGGATGCGTCGAATCGAGAATCCGCAGCTCGAGGCCGCCCGCCGAGCCATCGCGGCCGAACACGCGGCTGAACAGCTCGGGGGCCAGGCTCGAGCCGCCCATGCCGAGCACGGCGGCCCGCCGATAGCCATCCTCGCGCACGTCGCGCGCGAGATGCTCCAGCTCGGCGACCCGCTCCGACATCGCGGCAGGCAGGTCGAGCCAGCCGAGCCAGCCGGCGATCTCCTCGGGTGCCTTGCCCGATGCGGCCCAGAGCGAGCCGTCCTTCGCCCACAGGCGCTCGGCGACGCCGTCGGCAGTCCACGACTCGAGCCGCGCGGTGACCGCGGCGTCGACGTCGCTCATGCGGGAGCGAGCTCCTCGCGCTTCGACTCGATCGTGGCTGATGCAGCTCGTCGAAGCTCTTGGAAAACGAGGCAACGCCCTCGGCGATCAGCTCGTCCGTCACGCGGTCGAGGCTGATCCCCTGTCCCTCGATCTGGTCGATGGCCTGGCGGGCGCCCTCGATGTCGCGGTCCAGCGTGCGCTCCAGCTCGCCGTGGTCGAGGAAGGCGGTGATCGTCTCGAGCGGCATCGTGTCGACCGTTTCCGGGCCGATCAGCTCCTCCACGTACAGGACGTCCCGGTACTCGGGATTCTTGGTGCTGGTGGAGGCCCACAGGCAACGCTGCACCTGCGCGCCTGCGGCGCGCAGGTCGGCGAACTCGTCGCCGCCGAAGATGCGCTGGTAGGACGCGTAGGCCAGCTTGGCGTTGGCGATGGCCGCCTTGCCGCGCAGGGCCAGCGCCTCCGGAGTTCCGAGCTCATTGAGCTCCTTGTCGATCTTGGTGTCGACGCGGCTCACGAAGAAGCTCGCCACGCTTGCAACGCGGCTCAGGTCTCCACCGCTCTCTCGCAGCCGCCGGAGGCCAGCGATATAGGCCCGGGCCACGCGCTCATACACCTTCACGCTGAACATGAGCGTCACGTTGACGTTGATGCCCTCGGCGATGGCACCCTCGATGGCGGGCAATCCGGCCACGGTGGCCGGGATCTTAATGAACACGTTCGGCCGCTCCAGGCGCGCCCACAGCTCGCGTGCGCGCGCCAGGGTGGCGCCGCTGTCCTCGGCCAGATCCGGTTCGACCTCGATGCTGGCGAAGCCATCGGTCCCGTTCGACTCGTCGTAGACGGAGCGAAGCACGTCGGCCGCGTCGCCGACGTCGGTGACCGCGATCTCCTCGTAGATCTTGCGGACGTCGTTACCGTCCGCGATCTGCCCGCGGACGAGCTCGTCGTACTGCCCGGTGGCGACAGCCTTGGCGAAGATGGTCGGATTGCTCGTCAGGCCGCGTATGCCGTCGGCCACCATCTGCTCGAGCTTGCCCGTCTTCAGCAGGTCACGGTCGATGAAGTCGATCCAGGGGCTCTGGCCCTGCTCGGCGTGCAGCCGATGGAGCGAGTTTGCGCCGTGTGCCTTATCGGCCATCTCATCCGCCTTCCGGTGCTGGTCGATCGTCGCGGCCTCGCGACGGTCCTGGTCTGCTCCGGTCATTGCCTGCCACTCCTATTCGCGCCGACCGGAGCCGACTTCTGCTTTGGCCCGACCCCGCGGACCGGTGCGTCCGACGAGCTCGCGCGCCGCGTCCGCGATGTGTGCCGCGTCGATGCCCGCCGCGGCCAGCAGCTCCGCCGGCTTGCCCGACCCGGGCATGATGCGGACCGCCAGCTTGACCACGACCGGGTGCGGCTGCTCCTCGGCCAGCGCGTCGAGCACGGCATCGCCGATGCCTCCCTCCGGCCAGTGGTCCTCGACCGTGATGAGCGCGCCGGTATCGCGCGCCGCTTCGCGCACGATCTCGGCGTCGATCGGTTTCACGGTATAGAGGTCGACGACGCGTGCCGCGATGCCCTCGGATGCCAACGTGTCGGCAGCCTTGATCGCCTCGTGGAGCGTGATCCCGGCGCCGATGAGGGTCACGGCGTCGTCATCGGTCCGTCGTACGACCCGCGCGCCGCCGATGTGGAACGCCTCGCCGGGTTGATAGAGGATCGGCGTCTTCTCGCGCGTGGTGCGCATATAGACGATTCCCTCACGGTCGGCCATCTGCGGCAGCAACGCCGCCGTCTGGTTGGCGTCGGACGGGTAGAGCACGGTCGAGCCGTGCACCGCGCGGAAGCTGGCGAGATCCTCGAGGGCCATCTGTGATGGGCCGTCCTCGCCGATGCTGACGCCGGCATGCGATCCGGCCACCGCGATGTTGGCGCGGCTGATGGCTGCCATCCGCACGAAGTCGTACGCGCGGCTGAGGAACGCGGCAAAGGTGGTGGCAAACGGCTTCCAGCCCCGTACCTGCATTCCGACCGCCATCGCGATCATCTGCTGCTCGGCGATGTAGGCCTGGAAGAATCGCTCCGGCAGCGCGTCGGCAAACTCCTCGGTATAGGTGCTGTTACCGACCTCGCCATCAACGGCGACCACCTGGCCACGCGCCCTGCCGACCGCCACCAGCGCGTCTCCGAACGCCTTGCGGGTGGCCTCGTTGGTGCCGGGCTCGTAGGACGGCAGGGTGAGCGGCTTCGTCGGGAACTCGTGCGGGTGGCCCTTGATGTCGGGCTTTGCGACGTCGATGTGGATGTCGCGCATGCCCCCGAGCTCGGCGATAGCGGCCTCAGGATCATCGAGCGGCTTCCCGTGCTTGCCGGGCTGGTTCGCGACGGCCTTGACGCCGTGGCCCTTCTCGGTCTTGGCGATGATCACGGTCGGTTGGCCGGTGGTGGCCACTGCCTCGGCGTAGGCCGCGTCGATGGCCGCGACGTCGTGGCCGTCGATCTCGATCGCCTTCCAGCCGAACGCCTCCGCCCGAACGCGGTACGCGTCGAGGTCCCAGCCGTGCATCGTCTCCCCGGTCTGGCCGAGGCGGTTGACGTCGATGATGGCGGTGAGGTTGTCGAGCTTGTGGAACCCTGCATGCTCGAATGCCTCCCACATCGAGCCCTCGGCCATCTCCGAATCGCCGCACAGGCACCAGACCCGATACGCCAGCCGGTCGAGCTTCTTCCCGGTCAGCGCGACGCCCACCGAGATCGGCAGCCCCTGGCCGAGCGATCCGGTCGCGACATCCACCCACGGCAGAACAGGGGTGGGATGTCCCTCGATCCGGCTGCCGAACTGGCGGAAGGTGAGCATCTCCTCGTCGCTGATCGCGCCGGCGGCCTTGTAGATCGCATAGAGCAGCGGCGACGCGTGACCCTTGCTGAAGATGAGGTGGTCGTTCCGCGGATCGGTTGGCGTGCCGAAGTCGTAATGGAGGTACTTCGACATGAGAACGGCCATCAGGTCGGCTGCCGACATCGACGACGTCGGGTGGCCGCTGCCGGCGGCACTGCTCGAACGGATCGAATCGACGCGGATCTGCTGGCCGAGCTCCCGCCAATCGTCGTGCTGACTCGTCATGGGTGTGAGGCTCCGCAAGTTGTCTGCCGAACTGAGCGTGGCCTCACATTCTACGGCCGGCGCGTCACCGCGGCCGCCAAGCGGACAAGCCGAACGGGCGGTCCGGCTGGACCGCCCGTCATCAGCGCTTGCGGTGGATGGAGGTCTAGCCGCGCATCATCCGGAAGCAGTCGGAGCAGTAGACCGGCCGTGCCCCCGTCGGCCGGAACGGGACCTGAGTCTCGTTTCCACATCGGGCACAGGTGGCGTCGTGCATCTCTCTCGGTCGAGAGAACCCACCGCCGCCGTTGCTGTAGCCGCCGCCGTTGCCGTAGCTGCTCGCGCCGCCGCCGGACGCCCGGCGCTGGGCACGGCACGATGAGCAGCGCTTCGGAGCGGACGAGAAGCCCTTCTCCGCGAAGAACTCCTGCTCGGACGCGGAAAAGACGAAGTCGATTCCACAGTCGCTACAGGTGATCACCTGATCGGTATAGGTCACCAGACCCCTCCCCAACAATGATTGGACCACGTCGCCCCCGCTCGCTCGGCGCCGGCCCGGGATCTTGCCGCTGCCCCGGGCCGACGGTTGGACGTGGTGGAGGGGAGAGGAAGGGAAAGGCTGTGGCACCGCGCTTTGCGGCTTTGACGGGCGGAGTATTACGCGAGCGTGCGTGACTCCGCAAGTCACATTTCACGGGTACGATCGGGGCATGCGAATCGGGGTGGTGGCGCTCGGCGTGCTGGTGGTGCTGGCCGGGTTCGTGTGGATCGCACAGGGCCTCAATCTGCCCTTCGCGCCCCGCAGCTTCATGACCGCCGATCGAGCGTGGGTCGTCATCGGTGCGGTGGCGGTGCTGGCCGGTTCGGTGCTCGTCGGCCGATCCTCGCGGTATCGGCGTTGAGGATGGCCGGCATCACCCGCCGGTGACGCCCGCCTCGGCCATGGCGGCGAGTGCTCGATCCCCATCGTCCGGGGCGAGATTCACAGCGGCAACGGCATCGCCGAGCAGGGTGACGCGGAATCCGAGCCGAACGGCGTCGAGCGCGGTGGCCTTGACGCAATAGTCGGTCGCCAGGCCGCAGACCACGACCCGTCGGATCCCCCGCTCTCGCAGCATCTCCTCGAGCTCGGTGGGTGTCTCCGCTCCGGTCTCGGGGTCGCGGGTCGTGAAACCGGAGTAACCATCCTCGTGGTTCCTGCCCTTTCGGACTCGCGGCACGTCGGCGCGCACCTCGAACGACGGATGGAGCTCCGCCCCCCAGGTGCCGGCGACGCAGTGCACCGGCCAGATCCCGCCGTCCTTGGCGAAGTGTGGCGTTGTCTCCGGATGCCAGTCCTGCGTGACCACCACGAACGAGCCGCCCTCCCGCGCCTGGCGCACCGCGTCGTTGACCGCCGGAACGATCGCCTCGCCCCCGCTGACGGCCAGCCTGCCGGCCGGATCGGCGAAGTCGTTTTGAAGGTCGACGACCACGAGCGCGGTGCGCTTGTCGTATCGGGTCACGAAGCCGATGGTACGCGGCCTTCGATCAGACGGGCGCGGCTCCGGTGAAGAACGGGAGCAGGCCGAGCACGCCCAGGATGATCAGGTAGATGGCGACGATGTAGTTGAGGATGCGTGGGAAGACGAGGATCAGGATTCCCGTAACGAGGGCGAGCACTGCCGCCCAGAACGCGGTGTTGCCGAGATCGATGACCATCTGGTGATGACCTCCTTTGGACCTGAGGAGGTGCACCCCGCGTGCCGCCGCAAGGCCCCCGGCGGTCAGCCGGGAAAGATGCGACGAAGGCGCCGATACGCTCGAGAGGCAGGACCTGATGGCTCGCCGAGCTGCGGTGAAGTCCTCGAGAGCTCCCTGATCCTCCTCAGCACGTCAGGTGTGGGCTCGGTGGTGGACGGCACTCGTGCGTCGGCGCCTCCCGCTCGTGGCGCGCCGACGGCGTCGAGGCCGGCGAGCGCCTCATCCAGCTCCTCGCCGCCCGGCAGCGACGAGGATGGCTCCGGGCTCATGCGGCCACGGTTGCCCGTGCTGGCAACCTCCATCTCGCCGGCAGCATCTTCCGACCTGGAATCCCCCGATCCCGATGACTCCGGACGGCGCCCGAACCAGAGCATGGTCTCTTCACCCAGGTACCCTCGGCTGGCCGCCACCTCATCCTGTGTCTCGACTGCAGGAGCATCGATCCTCTCACCATCCCCGGCTTCCGCGGCCGCGCCAGTCCGGATAACGGGCTGATCGGCCTCTTCGGAAAGCGACACGGAAGCCATGGTCGAAGCGGGCCAGGCGTCGACGGGGGGCGAGAGGGGCTGCGTTGCCACGGCGATCTCATCTGGCCAGGCTGGCACCGATGAGGCCTCGGGTTCGGCCCACAGGCTCTCCTCGGGAGTCCACCAGTCCGGCTCTTCGATCTGCGTCGTGTACCGCTCCGGGTCCCACGACGTCTCCACGGCCGACTCCGCGGCAGCTTCGGGCTCGAGCTCGGCCGCAGGCACCGGCTCGGGTTCTGCCTCCGCATCGGCATCTGGTTCGGGTTCGGCCGCCACGATCGGCTCTGGTTCCGGCTCGGCTTCGGGCTCGGGTTCGGCCGCCATGATCGGCTCGGGTTCCGGCTCGGGTTCCGGCTCGGGTTCGGGCTCGGGCTCGGCCGCCATGATCGGCTCGGGTTCGGGCTCCGGTTCGGGTTCCGGCTCCGCTTCCGGCTCGAGCTCGGCCCGCAGCACGGGCTCTGGTTCCGGCTCCGCTACGGGCTCGGGCTCCGGCTCCGCGGCCGCGAGCACCGGCTCGGGTTCCGGTTCCGGCTCCGGTTCCGGCTCCGCTTCCGGCTCCGCTTCCGGCTCGAGCTCGGCCGCCAGCACGGGCTCTGGTTCCGGCTCCGCTACGGGCTCGGGCTCCGGCTCCGCGGCCGCGAGCACCGGCTCCGCTTCCGGCTGCAACTCGGGCTCGGCCGCCAGCACGGGTTCGGGTTCGAGGCTCCGCCGCCGCGAGCACCGGCTCGGGTTCCGGCTGCAACTCGGGCTCGGCCGCCAGCACGGGTTCGGGTTCAGGCTCCGCCGCCGCGAGCACCGGCTCGGGTTCCGGCTCCAGCTCGGGCTCGGCCGCCAGCACGGGTTCGGGTTGAGGCTCCGCCGCCGCGAGCACCGGCTCGGGTTCCGGCTCCAGCTCGGGCTCGGCCGCCAGCACGGGTTCGGGTTGAGGCGCCGGCTCAGCCTCCTGTGCCAGATCGGTGACCAGCACCGGCTCGGGCGTGGGCTCGGCTTCAGGTTCGGGTTCAGGCTCGCGCACAACTGCGGCGACGTCCATCGGCCCCGGCCCCGATTCGGTCTCCGCGTCGAGGAGCGTCATGCTCTCGGCGGCGGGAAGCTCCCGGGGGAGAGCCAGGTCGGGCGCCTCCACCTCGGCCGCCGCTTCCACGTGCTCAGGTTCATCGGCGGCCGATGTGATCTCCGCCGCAGCGGCATCCCGGAGCACGGCAGGGCTGCGATCCTCGGCGCGGGCCAGTGCATCGGCGAATTCATCGCTGAAATGCGTGCGACTTCGCTTGCGACGTCCGGATCGCTCCGCGTCGGGCTCGGCCTCGACGCGCGCCTGCGGCTCGGCCTGCACGTCGTGCTCGTCTGACTCGGCCTGCGCCGTCTCGCGGCGATCGGACGCGCGACGCGTCGGCTCGGCCGTGGAGAACGGCAGCCGGAGGTCCATGCGAGCCTCCAGCACGTCGACGCGAGACCGCAGGGAAGCCACCTCGCCTCGCGCCTCGCCAAGCGCGAGGAGGGCCTGGCCATAGCGCTCGGTGAGGCCGCGGAACTCGGTCAGGAGCTCGCGAAAGGGCGACGCCTCCGCATCGGTGTCTCGCGCATTCCCGTGCCCGTTCGAGCGCCGTGGCTCGTCGATCGCCTGCGGAGCCGGGCGCGGTTGGAGGAAGACGCGCATGCCGGTCTCGCCATCGGACACGCCGGACAGGATGCCGCGGGCCAGCAGCTCCCAGACGCGCTCAGTCGGCACGCCGAGAACCGAGGCCGCCTCCGTGACCGAATAGCCTTCCATTGGGCCGCTAAGGGTAGCGCCTCACCTCAAGAGCGGCGAGGGTGCGGACCGATCGTCAAACGAGCTCGAGCAGAGCGTCGTGAAGGCGGTCGGTCTCCTCGATGGTGTTGTAGTGCACGAGGCCGATGCGGAGCAGTCCCCCGGCGCCTTCGAGGCCGAGCGCACGGATCAGCTCCCATGCGTAGAAGTCGCCGTCCCAGGCAGCGATGGCACGCCGCGCCAGGTGATCGGCGATGTCCCGCGGACGATGGCCGGCGAGGGTGAACGAGAAGGTCGGGACGCGCTCTGCCACCCGAGCGGCCTCACCGATCCCGATCAGCTGCAGTCCCGGCACCGACGAGAGGCGCTCCAGCACGGCGACCGACATCTCCCGCTCGCGAGCGTGGATGGCCGACATCGCGCCGCGCAGCCGCCCGCGCCGGCTGGACCGATCGGCCACGTCGCCATACGCGGCGCCGAGGGACTCGAGATAGCCGAAGGTGCCCAGCAGTCCGGCCAGTGCCTCGTGGTTCTGGGTTCCCGTCTCGAGCTTGCCGGGAAGCTTGGCCCCGGCCGGCCGCACGCGATACGCCGCGAGCTTCTCCAGCAGGTCGCGCCGGCCGTAGAGCATGCCGAGGTGAGGGCCGAAGTACTTGTACGGGCTGGTGACCAGCAGGTCGGCGCGCAGCGTCGAGACGTCGATCGGCAGATGCGGTGCGGCATGCACCGCATCCACGTAGACCATGGCGCCCATCGCGTGTGCCGCCTCGATGACCCGACCGACGTCGGTCACGGTGCCGAGCGCGTTGGAGGCGAGCCCGACCGCCACGATGCGGGTTCGGGCCGAGAGGACCTGGTCGAGGGCATCGAGGTCGAGCGTGGCACGATCCTCCGCGAGCTCCAGCCAGCGGACTGTCACCCCGCGGTCCTCGGCCATCGACAGCCACGGAGCGACGTTCGCGTCATGGTCGAGCCGGGTCACGACCACCTCGTCGCCGGGTCGAAGGTCGCGGCCAAGCGCGCGGCTGATGCCGAACGTGATCGAGGTCATGTTCGGGCCGAAGGCGATCTCGCCAGGATCATGCGCGCCAAGGAAGTCGGCGCCGGCCGCGTGGACCTCGTCGAGGATCGCATCGGTCTCCTGCGAGGCGGCGAACGCGCCGCCGCGATTGGCATTGCTGCGCTCGAGATAGGCGGTCATGGCCGCGATGCACTCGCTTGGGACCTGCGTCCCGCCGGGACCGTCGAGGTACGCCACCGGCAGCCCGTCGATGGTGCGGCCAAGCGACGGGAAGTGATCTCGCACGGCGGACACGTCCAGGCCGCTTCGTTCTCGGATCGACGTCATGCTGAGCATCCTACGCCGCGACGCCGCTATCATCCCCGCTCGTGACTACATCCCTCACCGTGCCGACCATGCCCGGCCACGATTTCAACCTACCCGCCGGTCTCGAGGGTCTCGGCGAGCTCGCCTACAACCTGTGGTGGAGCTGGACACCACGGGCACAGTCGCTCTTCAGCCGCATCAACGTCAGCGCCTGGACGCGCCACCACAACGCCATCGCAGTCCTGCGCTATGCGGACCAGGCCCGCTGGGCCGAGCTGACCGCCGACGAGGACTTCATGGTCGACGCCAGCCGGCTGCTCGACGAGTTCCACCGCTACCTGGCCGATGGCTCCGACTCCTGGTACGGGAGCTCGCCCGAGCGGGCGCTGCCGGGACCGATCGCCTACTTCTGCGCCGAGTTCGGCATCCACGAGTCGATGCAGATCTACTCCGGCGGCCTGGGCATCCTGGCCGGCGACCACTGCAAGTCGGCCTCGGATGCCGCACTGCCGTTCGTCGGTATCGGCCTGCTCTACCGCCGCGGCTACTTTCGGCAGCAGATCGACGCCGATGGCCACCAGGAACATGCCCAGCCGGACATCGACCCGTCGCAGCTGGCCCTCCGCCGGGCCCGCGCCCGGGACGGTTCGCCGCTCCAGGTCAGCGTCGAGGTCGCCGACCGGGTCGTTCACGCGGCGGTCTGGGTGGCCCAGGTCGGACGGGTGCCGATCCTGCTGCTCGACACCGACATCCCGGCCAACGACCCGTCAGATCGACCGATCACACACATCCTCTACGTGCGTGGCCGCGAGATGCGCCTGTGCCAGGAGCTGATCCTCGGCATTGGCGGCGTCCGCGCGCTTCGTGCGCTCGGCATCGTGCCGGCCGTCTGGCACCTCAACGAGGGCCACTCCGCCTTCCTGCTGGTGGAGCGGGCGGGCGAGCTGGTCGCCGCCGAGCAGGGGCTGTCTGCTCGCGAAGCTCTTCGACGCGTGGGGCGCGACGCCGTCTTCACAATCCACACCCCGGTGTCAGCCGGGAACGAGGTCTTCGGGCGCGATCTCGTCACTCGCGCTCTCGACCGATGGTTCAGCTCGGCGCACATGGAGCCCGGCGAGCTGCTCGAGCTCGGACGCGGCCACACCGACGATCCGAACGCCCCGTTCGACATGACCGCCTTTGTGCTCCGCCACGCTGTCGGCGCGAATGCCGTCAGCCAGCTCCACGCCGCGACGGCCACCGAGACCTGGCAGGACCTTGCCGGACATCCGATCATCGGCATCACAAACGGCGTGCACGTGCCGACCTGGCTCGGCCGCCCGGTGCGCCGGCTCGTGCAGCGCGCGATCGGCGTGCCGCTCGGCGTCGACATGAAGGGCCCCGAGCCGCTTGCCACGGTCGGCGCGATCAACGACGAGGAGCTGTGGGCGGCCCATCTGCAGCAGAAGCGGGAGATGGACGGATTCCTGGAGGGCCGGCTTGCCCGCCAGTTCGCCCGCCATGGCGAGTCGCCCGATGTGCTGCGCTCCGTGCGCGGCGTGCTCCATCCAGAGGCGCTGATCATCGGATTCGCGCGCCGCTTTGCCACCTACAAGCGGGCGGCGCTCCTCTTCAGCGACGAGGAGCGGCTGTCGCGGATCCTCGATGCGCCGGATCGGCCGGTCCAGATCGTGATCGCCGGCAAGGCACATCCGGCCGACCGGCCCGGCCAGCAGGTCATCCAGCACATCTTCGAGCTCTCACGCTCGGATCGGCTTCGCGGCCGCGTCTTCATCGTCGAGGACTACGACATGAGAATCGCGCGATTCCTGGTCGGGGGCGTCGATGTCTGGCTCAACAACCCGCGGCGACCCCTGGAGGCCTCCGGGACCTCGGGCATGAAGGCGGCGATCAACGGCATCCCATCCGTCTCCATCCTCGACGGATGGTGGGACGAGGGATTCGACGGCCACAACGGCTGGGCGATCGGCGACCGGGAGCCAGTCGGCGACGAGGAGGCCCAGGACGCCGCCGATGCGACCGAGCTCTATCGGCTGCTCGAGGAGGAGATCGTCCCGCGCTTCTTCGACCGTGCCGACAATGGCCTGCCGCTGGGCTGGCTGGAGGTGATGCGCGGGTCGATCGCCGGCGCGCTCTGGAAGTTCAGCACCGCGCGCATGCTGTCCGAGTACGTGGATCGGCTCTATCTGCCGGCCGTTCGCGCTCCGGTCGAGGCCTGATCCGCCCTACGGCAGGTAGTTTCGGGGGTTCTCCCAGACCTGGTCGTCGTTGACCGCGAAGTGAACGTGGCATCCGGTCGACATGCCGGTCGAGCCCTCGTATCCGACGATCGACTCGTTCGTCACGATCGCGCCTGGGCCCCACGACGACGCGAGGCTGCAGGTGCCAGTACCAGGTCAGGATGCCGCCGCCATGGTCGACCACCACGCCGTAGCCTGTGTCCCACGGCATGAGCGGCTGACCCGACGCGACGACGACGCCCGCTCCGGCCGCATAGATCGGGGTGCCACAGCCACCGGCGAAGTCGATTCCGGCGTGGAAGTGGGGGTAGTACGTCCCGCCATAGGTGTACGGCGGCTCGAGGGCGAAGCCGGTCGGCCCCCACTCCTGGGTCACCTCGTACGAGCGCTCCGGCCAGCGGAAGCCGTAGGCCGATGTCGCGTTCGCAGCCGCCTGCTCGGCGGCACGGCGAGCCTCCTCGGCGGCGCGTCGCTGGGCCTCCTCGATCGCCGCCTGCTGCGCCGAAGCCTGCTGCGTGAGCTGCTGCGCGAGGCGCTCCGCCGCTGCGGCGGCCTCCTCGTTCCGGGCGATCTGCTGCTCGACGTTGCCCTTGGCTTCCAGCGCAGCGTTGAGTGCCGCTTCCTGATCGGCCCGCTTGCGATCGGCGGCCGCGCGAAGCTCGGCCAGCTGGCCCTCGAGGACCGTGAGCTCGTCCCGGCGAAGCGTGAGCGTCGCCTCCTCGTCGCGAGCCACTTCCCGCGCTTCGGCGAGGGCCTGTCGTCCGTCACTCAGCGTCTCGCGACGCGTCTGCAGCTCCTCGCGCAGTGCGCGGATGTCCTCGGCCATGACCGCGTCCTGGTCGGAGACGGTGATGAGGTAGCCGACCTGGGTGGTCGCCTGGTCCAGCGAATCGGCCGAGAGCAGCACCTCGAGCAGCGACGTCTGGCTGCGCTCGTAGGCTGACCGCAGGTGGTCCTGGAGCAGTGCCTCGCGCGCCTTCAGCTCTTCGGTGCGCCGGTAGATATCGGCCGCAACGGCGAGCAGCTCGGTGTCCAGGGCTGCGATCTGCTGGTGCAGCTCCGCCAGGCGCGCCTCGACGTCAGCCACCTGGACGCGTACCTGCTCAAGCAGCGCGGCGACCCGGTCGTACTCGGCGGTGACCGCCTCGAGCTCCGCCCTGGCCAGGTCGAGCTGGGTGTCAAGGTCGACCGACGTCGCCTGCAGCTGGGCGAGCTCGTTGCGCTGTCGCTCGAGGGTAGCCGCCAGCGACTGCTGCGCCGACTGAGCGTCTGCGAGCTGTGCGCGGGTTTCGGCCAGTTGGGCCTCGGGATCAGCGGCAAGGGCCGAGCCGCTGGGCTGAGTTGTGACGACGCTCCATCCAACCGTCAGCAGGGCGACGAACGTGACGGTGAGACGAGACCGCCGCCTCATCGAGCGGTGATCCGAATCTGCAATTTGCCCTTGTGCCCCGTAGCGGTGAGATGCGGGGCGATGGTGCCCGATGCCTGACGGCACCGTAACGGGCCCCAAAGTACTACACCTGTCTAGGCTGGCGCCATTCAGTCCTCGTCGTCACGCACGCTGAGCCGCCCGCCGACGAAGCCGATCAGGGCGCCTGCGCCGAGCACGATCCAGCGCGAAATTCCCTTCCGCGGCGCGGGCGCCGGCCCCAGTCCGGGCCCGGTCGGTACGGGCAGGAAGCGCGGATCCGCTGCCGTGATCGTCCCGATCTCGTCCTCGAGCGCGCTTGCGCGCGCGAACTCCGCACCGAGCAGCACGATGACGCTGGCGAAGTAGAGGAAGACCAGCAGGGTGATGCCGGTCGAGATCGGCCCGAATGCGCTCTCGTAGTTGGCAACGCTGGTGGCGTACCAGGTGAAGCCGAAGCGCAGCAGGGTCCACAACAGCGCCGCGACCACCGCGCCGGGCAGCACCTCGCCCCAGGTGACCGGGCGGTTCGGCACCACCCGGTAGATGAACCAGAAGGCGAGGAAGATCAGGAAGATCGGCACCAGCAGGCCGATCAGCCAGACCGCCGTTCCCGCGCCGGGCACCCTGGCGAGCGCGTCGCTCGCCGCCTCCTGCAGGATGCCGGTCACGATCCCGATGACCAGCGAGCTGATGGCCAGCACGCCGGTGATGGCCATCAGCAGCAGGCCGACCAGCTTGTCCTTCACGAACGAGCGGGGCGGAACGTTGTCGAACGCGCGGCTGATGCCGTTCGAGAGTGCCGAGAAGATGCCGAGGCCGCTCCACAGCAGGAAGCCGAAGCTGATGACGGTCATGCTGCCGCGTGAAGCGATGGCCGTGTCGATCACGTCGCCGATCGTCGTCGCATCGAGCGGCGTTCCGGCACGAACCTGCTCGATCACGAAGTCCCGCGCCTCTCCCTCGCCCAGGAAGAAGGAGCCGACCACCACGCCCAGCACCAGGAGCTGGAAGATGGACAGCACCCCGAAGTACGCCATGCTGCCGGCGTACTGCAGCGCCTCGTGGGCCAGGAAGCCACTGATGGCGCGCCTCGAGATCCGCGTCAACCGGTGACGCATGCTCCAGCGGTCGAGCGACTCGACCAGGCGCTTGGCTCGCTCCATCATCGGTCCGTCAACCTCGCAAGGGCCATGCCCGCTTGAGCGTGCAGGCTACCCTGTCGCCATGGCGCGCACCGAGTCCGAGACGCTCAACCTCGACGGCCACGAGGTCACCATCAGCAACCCGGGCAAGCTCTTCTTCGCCGATGCCGGGATCACCAAGATCGACCTCGTTCGCTATTACCTTGCCGTGGCCGATGGCGCCCTGGTCGGTGTGCGCGATCGCCCGATGGCGCTGAAACGCTTCGTCGACGGGGCGGCCGGCCAGGCGTTCTTCCAGAAGCGAGCCCCGAAGTCGGTCCCCGAGTTCGTGCGCACCGTCGAGCTCTCCTTCCCCTCGGGCCGCACCGCCGACGAAGTGGTCGTCGACAACGCCGCCGCCCTGGCGTGGGTCGTCAACCTCGGGTGCATCGACCTCAACCCGCACCCGGTTCGATCGGGCGACCTCGACCATCCCGATGAGCTGCGAGTCGACCTGGACCCGGGGCCGGGCGTGTCGTGGGCGGACGTCCGCTCGGTGGCGCTCGTCGTGCGCGAGGTGCTCGAGGAGCTCGGCTACACCGCCTGGCCCAAGACCTCGGGGTCGCGCGGGATCCACGTCTACGTCCGGATCGCGCCCGACTGGCCGTTCGCCGACGTCCGCCGCGCGGCCCTGGCGCTCGCTCGCGAGGTCGAGCGCCGCGCTCCCTCGCTGGCGACCTCGAAGTGGTGGAAGGAGGAGCGCCACGGGGTGTTCCTCGACTACAACCAGAACGCCAAGGACCGCACGGTGGCGTCCGTCTACTCGGTGCGACCGCGGCCGGACGCGACCGTCAGCGCCCCGTTGCGCTGGGACGAGGTACCCGATGCCGAGCTCGACGACTTCACGCTGCGGACCGTGCCCGACCGCTACGCGAAGCTCGGCGACGTCGGTGCCGGGATCGAGGATCGCGCGTTCTCACTGGAGCCACTGCTGGAGCTGGTGAAGCGGCACGAGGCGGAGGGGCTCGGCGACGCGCCGTGGCCGCCCCACTACGTCAAGCAGGCCGGCGAGCCGCCCCGCGTCCAGCCGTCCAAGCGGCGCATGCCGGACGAGACCGCCGTCCCCGATCCGACCGCGCCCCGGGGACGCGCAGGCTCAGTGCCGTCTGCAGTGCCGTCGGCGCCCGCGCGCAACCCGGACGGGTCAGTGCCCCCGACCGGCCGGCGTCGATCGTCGCAGCCGCTGCTCGTGATCAGCCAGGCCGCCGACAAGGCCGATGCACTCGCGGGCCTCGATCGATGGCGCGCTCGGCACCCCGAGGCCGCCGCGTCCGTGCGCGATCCCGAGGATGTGCTGGTGGACGGCATGCGCGGCCGCTTCACGCTTTGGTGGCGCGTCCGCGTCAACCTCCGCAATGTCCCCGAGGCACTGCGCCCCGCCGCCGAGCCCCCGGATCCCGACTACGACCCGTGGGCCGATGTCACTCCGCCTGACGGCTGACGGCAGCCTCGACCCAGCCCGGGATCTCGCGCCGCAGCGTCGCCAGCGGCAGCGAGCCATGAGCCAGCACCTCGTCGTGGAAGGCGCGGAGGTCGAACCGATCCCCCATCGCGGCCGACACCTCGGCCCGGGCACGCTCGATCTCACGCTGCCCGAGCTTGTACGACAGGGCCTGTCCCGGCCAGATCGTGTACCGGTCGACCTCGATGGCCGCGTCGACCGGTGGCAGCGAGCCGCGCTCGTTCATGAACTCGATCGCCTGGTCGCGGGTCCAGTTCATGGCATGCAGGCCGGAGTCGACGACCAGCCGGGCGGCCCGGAATGACTGCGCGTCGAGCATTCCCAGCCGCTCCTGATCCGATGCGTACAGGCCCATCTCGTCGGCGAGACGCTCGCAGTACAGCCCCCAACCCTCGACGTACGCCACGCCGGCCATCCGGGCGCCCAGCGTGCGGAAGGCGGGCAGGCCGTCGAGCTCCATCTCGATTGCGATCTGGAAGTGGTGGCCCGGCGTCGCCTCGTGGAAGGTGATGGCCGCGATCTTGTGGAGCTGCCGCTCCGTGGGCTGGTAGGTGTTGATGTAGTACTGCCCCTGGCGTGAGCCGTCGACCGAGGGCGGCATGTAGAACGCCGGCGGAGACTCGACCTCGCGGTAGGCCTCGACGGCCTTGACGACGCAGTTGGCGGACGGCAGCCGGCCGAAGTACTGCGGCGCGACCGCATACGCACGATCGGTCTGCTCGAGCGCCAGCCGCACCAGGGCCTCCGGGTCGTCGGTGTGATTGGCAGGGTCCTCCGCCAGCGCGTCCCGCAGCGCGAAGCGGTCGGCGTGGCCGAGGCGACGGGCGATCTCGTCCTTCTCGGCCTCGATCTTCTCGAGGTCCGCCAGGCCGAAGGCGTGGACCTCCTCGGCGGTCGTGTCGAGGGTGGTCTGCATGCGGATCGCGAGCCGATAGGCGGCATCCCCGCCGGGCGTGGCCGAGATGCCCGGCTGCTGGCGTGCGTGCGGCTCGTACTCGTCGGCGAGGAAGTCACGCAGCCTGCGCAGCCCCGCGTAGATGTGCTCCTCGACCGCGGCGACGACGCGCTGCCGGTCCTCGTCGGCGACCTCGACCATCGTGGTCGCCGGCGCCTCGGCTGCCGGCAGTGCGAGCAGGCGTTCGATCTGCTCGATGGCGCGGCGCACGGGAACCGCCGCCGCGGTGCGCCCGTCGCCAACGCCTTCGGCGAGCGTGCTGACGTACTGCTCGATCATCGCCGGATACGCGGCGTATCGAGTCAGCAGCAGCTCGAGTCGCTCGGGCGTGTCCGCCGGCTGATACTGGGCAACCTGGACCGGCCAGATCTGCGGCCCGCTCATGTGGTCCAGCGCGAGCTGGTACTGCTTCTGTGCCAGCGCCTCGAGCTGGTTCTCGGCGACCAGCGTCAACAGGTCGCGCGTGATGACCTGCTCGGGCTCGAGCCCACCCGCGGGGATCTCCTTCGCCTCCGCCAGGACGGACCGGTACGCCGCCTCGTCGGCGGCGCGTCCCTCGGCCCCGAGGTTCGGCCAGCGGTCGTTGAATCGCTCGTCTCCCAGCACGGTCGCCCAGAGGGGGTCGCGTTCCAGGACGCCATCCCAGAAACGGTCGGCGAGGTCGTTGACGGCGGCGTTGGGATCGAGGACGACGGACACGGCTACAGGCTCCCCTTCTGATTCGGGCACGCGGTCAGTCGGCAGTGTAGCGCCCTGCGAGCTAGCCCCCGAACAGGTCGGCCAGCAGCGCCGGCGGCGTCTCCTCCAGCTGGTCGTAGCGGCAGTCGGCAGGCGATCGGTCGGGGCGCCAGCGGCGGAAGGTCGTGCCGTGGCGGAACCGGTCTCCCTGCAGATGGTCGAAGGCCACCTCGCACACCAGCTCCGGGCGCAACGGCTCCCACGACAGGTCCTTTCCACGGTTCCAGCGCGAGGTGGCGCCGGGCAGGCGGCGGCCCTGCTCCACGGCGGACGCCTCGGCCAATGCCCAGTCGCGCCACGGGTGGTTCTCCATGCCGCCCTTCCGGTACGGCTCCAGGAACTCGACCAGCTCGGCGCGCTTCGCCATCGTGAACGAGGCGGTCACCCCCACCGACTGGAGGTCTCCGGCGTCGTTGTAGAGGCCGAGCATCAGCGAGCCGATCAGGGTGCCGGGCCCGTTCTTGTGCCAGCGGAAGCCGGCGACCACGCAGTCGGCAGTGCGGGCGTGCTTGATCTTCGCCATCGTGCGTTTGCCCGGAGCGTATGGCTCATCCGCCCGCTTGCCGATGACGCCGTCGAGCCCTGCCCCCTCGAACACCTCGAACCAGTGCTGCGCGACGGCCGGATCCGTCGGTCGATGGCGTGAGCCGCACCGACGTGGTGGGTCCGGCGGCGAGGCCCTCGAGGCGCCGGCGACGCTCCGCGAACGGGCTGGCGCGCAGGTCGTCATCGGCTTCGGCGAGGCAGTCGAAGGCGACGAACGATGCGGGCGACGCCTCGGCCAGCATTCGGACCCGTGACTCGGCGGGATGGATGCGAAGCAGGAGGGCGTCGAAGTCCAGCGCACCGTCCGGGCGTGCGATGACGACCTCGCCATCCAGCACGAAGCGACCCTTGGGGCCGCCGAAGGCGCGGATGGGCTCCTCCAGCTCGGGAAAGTATCGGTTCAGCGGCTTCAGGTCGCGCGACTGGACATAGACGTCATCGCCATCACGGAAGACGAGGGCGCGGAACCCGTCCCACTTCGGCTCGTAGATCCAGCCATCGCCGGTCGGGATGGCAGCCGTCGGCTTGGCGAGCATCGGCTCGACGGGCGGCTCGATCGGATACCCCATGCGCCGATGATACGGCCCCGGCATGGCATCATCGGCTGCGACGGCGGGCACCGATCCTGCCACAGGAGGCCCAGTGAGCATCAGCATCCAGTTCCTCGGCGCGGCCGGCTGCGTGACCGGCTCCCAGTTCCTGGTGACGGTCGGGGAGAAGCGTCTGCTGGTCGACTGCGGGATGTTCCAGGGCTCGCCGCAGGAGGTCGAGCGCAACCAGATGCCGTTCGCCTTCGAGCCAGCCACGCTCGACGCGCTGCTGCTCACGCACGCCCACCTCGACCACTGCGGACGGATCCCCGCGCTCACCAAGGCGGGCTTCGGCGGACCGATTCACGCCACGCGGGGCACCGTCGACCTCGCCGACATCGTCCTGCGCGACTCGGCCAAGCTCCAGGTCGAGTTCACGAACCGATGGAACCGGCGGCAGGCGCGCAAGGCCGAACGGGCAGCGGAAGCCGAAGAGGCCGATGCCGACACGCAGTCGGAGGCGGCCGCGAAGGAGACCGACGACCCCTCGCTCCCCGAGCGCCTGCGCCACGCGCCGCCGGAGGGCAAGACCGTGCTGCGCGAGCCGCTCTACGACGAGCACGACGTCGAGCGGGCCGTCGAACAGATGCGCGGCTGCGACTACGGTGACGAGGTCCAGGTCGCCGACGGCATCACCGCCGTCTTCCACGACGCGGGCCACATCCTCGGCTCGGCCATCATCGAGCTTCGCGTGACCGATGCCGGCGAGGTTCGCACCATCGTCTTCTCCGGCGACCTCGGTCGGGATGGCACCCCGATCCTGCGCGACCCGACGCCGATCTCGCACGCCGAGTACGTCGTGGTCGAGTCCACCTACGGCAACCGGGAGCACGCGCCGCACGACGTGGCGATCGACGAGCTGGCGGCGGCCGTCGGCGAGGTGGCGTCCGATGACGGGGTCATGCTCATTCCGGCCTTTGCGATCGGCCGCACCCAGGAGCTGATCTGGGTCCTCGACGACCTGGTGCGTGAGGGCCGCATCCCGCGCCTGCCGCTCTACCTCGACTCGCCGATGGCCTCGAAGGCGACCCAGGCGTACTACGACCATCCGGAGAGCTACGACGATGAGACGAACGCACTCGTGCGCTCGGGAGATTCGCCGCTGAAGTACCCCGGCCAGCAGTTCACCGACTCTGTCGAGGAGTCGAAGGCGATCCGGTACGCGAACCGCCCGATCATGGTCGTCGCGTCGTCGGGCATGCTGACCGGCGGGCGGATCATGCACCACCTCAAGGACTTCCTCCCCGATCCGAGCTGCACGCTCCTGTTCATCGGCTACCAGGGCGAGGGGACGCTCGGGCGTCACCTCCAGGACGGCGGCAAGTCGGCCCGCATCGACGGCACGGAGATCCCCGTTCGCTGCCGCGTGCGTTCCATCTCCGGCTTCTCGGCCCACGCCGATCAGCACGAGCTCGAGGCATGGCTCGGCCACTTTGCCGCCGATGGCAGGCCGAAGACCGTGTTCATCGTCCACGGCGACCCCGACGCGGCCGAGGCCTTCGCGGGCCGAATTCGATCCGACCTCAAGATGGACGCCGTCGTCGCCCAGCACCGTCAGACGGTGGCGCTCGCCTGATCGCCGCTACGATGCGCTCATGACCCCGACCGAGCGCCCCATCATCACCTTCCTCACCGACTTCGGCCTGAACGGCGCGACCGCTGCGTGTCGCGGCGTGATGCTCTCGATCTGCCGCGATGCGCAGATCATCGACGTCGGTCATGACATCCGGAAGTTCGCCATCCGCGATGGCGCGTTTCTGCTCCGGTTTGCGCTTCCATACGTGCCGGTCGGAGTCCACGTCGGCGTCGTCGATCCGGGTGTCGGAACCTCGCGGCGGCCGGTCGCCATCCTCAGCGGGCGTGGCGACGTGCTGATCGGGCCGGACAACGGGCTGCTGCCACCGGCCGCCGACGCGCTCGGGGGCATCGCGGACGCGCGCGAGCTCACCAACCGCAGCCTGTGGCTGCCGGTCACGACCTCCACCTTCCACGGGCGCGACATCTTCTCTCCGGTCGCGGCCCACATCGCCGCCGGCGATGTCGCAGTTCGACGCGGTTGGCCCGCAGATCCCGGTCGAATCGCTCGTTCGCCTGCCGGAGCCGGCCGCCACCGTCACCGATGGGGCGATCGAGACGGTCGTGACCTACGTCGACAGCTTCGGCAACATCCGGCTGGCGGGCGGGCGGGATGACCTCGAGACCGCATTCGGCGAGCTCGGTGACGGAGCCGGGCTCGTGGCCAGCTTCGACGGCGGGCCCGCGCGAGGAGACTCGCTACGGGACGACCTTCGGGACCGTTCCGGAGGGAGCGTCGATCGTCTACGTCGACTCGCTCGGCAACCTCGCGATGGCCGACAACCAGGCGAGCCTCGCGCTGCGACTCGGCATCGGCACCGACCGGCCGGTGCGCATCACCCGGGCCTGAGCGTGGCCGGCCCCTACCTGTCCTTCCTGTCGGACTTCGGCAGCGATACCGCCCCGGCGGTCTGCCGTGGCGTGATCTGGTCGATCGTGCCGGACGCCCGCATCAACGACCTGACGCACAGCAACCGCCAGTTCGGCATCCGCGATGGCGCATTCCTCCTCTGGTCGTCGGTGCCGTATCTCCCGATCGGCGTCCACCTCGCCGTCGTCGATCCCGGCGTCGGCACCGAGCGTCGGGCGATCGCGATCCAGGCGGCGCGCGGCGACGCGTTCGTCGGCCCCGACAACGGTCTCCTGGTTCCCGCGGCCGAACGGCTTGGCGGCATCGTGGCGGCGCACAGCCTGGAGAACCGCGCGCTGTGGCGCGACGCCGTGTCGCACACCTTCCACGGACGCGACATCTTCGCGCCGGTGGCCGCTCATCTCGCGGCCGGCACCCCGATCGGCGAGGTCGGGCCGGCGATCGACCCGTCGGAGCTCGTTCGGCTGGCCCTTCCGCGGGTTCAGGTTCGAGATGGCGGGCTCGACACCAGCGTCCTGTTCGTCGACTCCTTCGGCAATTGCCGCCTGGCCGGGCAGCCCTCCGACCTTGCCGCGCTGCGGAACAGGCTCGAGCCCGGCGATCGCTTCACGCTGCGCGTCGGCGACGACGTCTTCGAGGTTCCCTGGCAACCGACGTTCGGGGCGGTCGAAGCCGGCACCCTGCTCCTGTACGAGGACGCCGACTACGCGGGGCTGGCGATCGGGGTCAACCTCGGCTCTGCGGCGGAGCGTCTCGGCCTGGCGCACGATGCGACGGTCCGCATCGAGCCGGCCTGACCGATGGCCGAGCCATCGCTGATCGAGGTCGACGACCTCACCTTCCGTTATCGACGAGCGACCGAGCCGGCCATCCGCAACATCTCACTGCGCATCGCGCCGGGCGAGGTGCTCCTCGTTGCCGGGCCGTCGGGCTGCGGCAAGAGCACGCTGATCCGCGCCATCAACGGCCTGGTGCCGCACGCCTACTCGGGAGATCTGACGGGCGAGGTCCGCATCGAAGGTCGCTCAACCACGGAGCTGCGCCTGCGTGACATCAGTGCCGTGATCGGCACGCTGCTGCAGGATCCGGCCAAGCAGATCGTCGGCGCCACCGTCGAGGCGGAGCTCGCCTTCGGTCCGGAGAACGCGGGCATGGCCCCGGACGAGATCGCGGGGCGAATCCGCGAGGTGATGACGGAGACCCGGATCGAGCATCTGGCCGGCCGGTCCACCGCGCAGCTGTCGGGTGGCGAGCGTCAGCTCCTGGCCATGGCCGGCACGCTCATGCTGCGGCCGCGCGCGTTCGTGGTCGACGAGCCACTCGCCAACCTTGATCCTGCCACCGCGGCCGACCTGCTCGGCCTCCTTCGCCGGCTGGCCGATGCGGGCCACGCGGTCGTGATCGTCGAGCATCGGGTCGAGGAAGCCCTCGACCTGCGTCCCGATCGGATCCTGGCGATGGAGGACGGGCGCGTCACCTACCTTGGATCGCCCGATGGATTCCTGGCGATGGCCGATGCCGATGCGGTCAAGCTGCCGTTCGATGTCGTGCTCGCTCGGGAGCGGTCGGCCGAGCGACGGACCCGACACCGTGGCCGCCGAGCCGGCCCCGAGGCATGAACGCGGCCCGACCCGCATCGGCTTCGACGACGTCCACGTGACGCTCGGTGACCTCCATGTGCTCCGCGGAGTGTCCGCCGACCTCGGCTCGCGGGAGGCGATCGCGGTGCTCGGTCCGAACGGCTCGGGCAAGACGACCCTGTTCCGCACCGCGATGGGGCTGCTGCGCCCGTCGCGCGGAGCCGTCATGGTCGACATGCGTGACGCCAGGGTCACGCCCGTGGCGGAGCTGGCGCGCACCATCGGCTACGTGTTCCAGAGCCCCAGCCAGATGCTCTTCGCGCGAACGGTGCGCGAGGAGCTGCTGTTCGGACCACGGAACCTCGGCCTGCCAATGGACGATCCGGATGCCGTGGCGATGGATGCGCTGCGCCGGACCGGTCTCGCCGCGGAGGAGGGCATCCTGGATCGGCCGCCGATGACGCTCAGCTTCGGGCAGCAGAAGCGACTCGCGCTGGCGATCGGCCTGGCGCTCCAGCCGAAGACGCTGATCCTCGACGAGCCGTCGGCCGGCCAGGACTTCCGCACCGCGTCGGCCTTCATGCGCGAGGTGGCAACCATCCCCGAATTGGAGAGCCTCTACTTCATCACGCACGACGTGGACCTTGCGCTCACGCACGCTGATCGTATTCTTGTGATCCGTGATGGCCGGATCGTCGCCGATGGTCCCCCCACCACGGTGATCGAGGACGTCGATGGTTGGGCCGCGAGCAACCTGCACAGGACCTCGCTGATGGCCGCGAACCAGGCGTGGGCACGTGGGGATCCCCGCCGCTTCCTCGACGCACGGACGCTCGCCCGCACGATGGTTGCCCACGAGCGAGCTCAGACGAGGGCGGGAGAAGGAGGGTTGTCCCTCGACCGTTGAGCTGACCGTTTACTCATCGATCGACATTGCACGGAGGAATCAATGTCCACCACCGTCATGGACCGCGACCGCTCGAGCGGGATGTGGGAGGTCACGAGTCGGACGATCGTCTACGCCGCCATCGGTGCCGCGCTCTACGCCGTCCTGGCGCAGATCCAGTTCCCTCTGCCGGGCACGGCCAACGTGTCGCTGCGCCCCGGCTTCGCCATCGTCACGTTCTTCGGCTTCGCCTTCGGTCCGATCGTCGGCCTGTTCGTCGGGCTCGTGGGGAATGCGATCGCCGACCAGCTCAGCGGCTGGGGGCTGCTGACCAGCTGGAACTGGAGCCTCGCCAACGGTCTCGTCGGCCTGCTGGCCGGCGTCCTTGGCGTCAGCCTGGCCGGGTCGATCAAGAATCGGCTCGTCCTGGCGGCCGTCGCGTCGGTCATCGCCGTCGCCATCGGCTTCCTGTTCGTGTTCACCGACATGATCATCGGCAGCGCCGACAGCTTCGGGACGGCCCTCACCGCGAACTACCTTCCGGTCGTGATCGGGAACGCCATCGTGGCGGCCATCCTGACCCCGATCCTGGTGGCCGCGTGGGATCCGATCAAGGAGTCGATGGGGCGCTGACCGGGCCGGTCCCGTGAACATCGCCCCGCGCTATCTCGGACGGGGGTCGTGGCTCGCTCGCCGCGACCCCCGTCTCCTCATCCTCGTCGTCGTCTGCTACGTCTTCGCGACGATCCAGGTCTGGGACCTGCGCATCCTCGCCGTCATGGCGACGATCGCCTATGGCTACTACCGCTCGGCCGGAATCCCGTTCCGCGCGGTGCGCCTCCAATGGGCGTATGTGACGTTCTTCGTCAGCTTCATCGTCATCGTCAACACGCTGCTGACCGGTGGTGAGCTGCGCGGCTACGCGGCCGAGGACCTCCATGTCTACTTCCGCATCCCGCTCCTCGGGACACCGATCAGCGCCGAGTCCGTCACCTACGCGATCGCGCAGTACGTCCGCTTCCTGTCGATGGCGGCCGTCGGCTTCCCGATCGCCTTCGCCATCGCGCCCGGCGATATCGGCCCGGCCTTCGCGCGCCTGGGACTGCCCTACAAGTTCGCCTACGGCCTCGAGCTGACCTTCCGCTTCGTCCCGTCGCTGGCGGCCGAGCTCCAGACGACCATCGACGCACAGCGCGTGCGCGGCTACGAGTGGGAGGCCCTTGGCCGGACGCCCGTCGGGCGGCTGCGGCGAACGATCCCGCTCATCACGCCGCTGACCATCAACGCCATCGTCGGGGCCGAGGACACCATCGATGCGATGGACCTGCGCGGCTTCGGCATCGGCCCGCGCACCTGGCTGCGGCAGCTCGCCTTCGACCGGACGGACTGGGCGGTGCTGCTCGGGTTCATCGCGTTGCTGGTGACCGTGACCGTCCTGAGCTTCGCCGGCCTGACCCGCCTCTGGGTGCCGGAGCTGCTGGTCGACCTCGCCGCCTGAGGGACTGTGGATCGACGGTGGATAACTGGCCGAGCTCCGCGAAATTTCGTGGAGAAGGGGGCTTGTCCCGGGGGCCGGGCGGCGGGTATCGTACTTCTTGTCCCGGAGGAGTCCGTGGATCCAGAGATTGCATCAAAGGGTCCCGTGGTTCCTTCGGGACACTTGCTGTGCCCGGAAGCTCGGGTCGTGTCGCGAGCCTCAGGTGCGGCGAAGGATGAAGCCCCGATAGCCGGGACGGAAGCCCGCCGCCTTCAGCGGATCGGCCAGCGACGACTCGGCGACCGGCGCCCGGTCGACGCGCTCGAGGCGAAGCTCGCGGAGCGGTCCCTCCGGCGCGACGAGGCCGGGGAGCGCCCGAACGGCGCGTGACGCGAGATCCGGGTCCGAAGCCGCCGGAAGGGTGAGCAGCCCGCGACCACCGCGCTCGAGGTAGAGCACCGCGCGGCCATCCACGAGCACCACGTAGGCGCCGGCGGCCCGCTGCAACGGGAGCCGCTCGTCGGCATCGCCGCGCGGCCAGGCCAGCGCCGCCCCATAGGGCTGCGCCGGGTCGGTCGCCGCCAGCACGCGGACCGAGTCGGGGGCCTCGTCGCGGACGGCCCTGAGGCGATCCACCGCGCCGGGCAGGGCGAACTGCGCCGCGCCCAGCCCTGCGACGAAATAGCCACGGCGAGCGCGGCCCGCCTCCTCCATGGCGCGCAGGACCGGATACACCGCCGCGTAGCCTCCGCTGATCGCCTCCGCGGCGACGGCCTCGCGCGTGACGACCCCGTGCCGCTCGAGAAGCGTCGTGGCGAGCGCGCGGCCACGTTCGGTCGGTGACCGCCCCTCGCCGACCAGGTCCGCCACCAGCGACCAGCGACCAGCGGCCCGCGGCGGACCGAGCGCGATGAGCCGCCCCGGGCGCGGCGTGGCCTTCGAACGCGAACGCGGCAGCGAGAGGGCGCGCAGGGCGGCGAACGTGTCGTTCGTCACCTCCCCGGCCCACACGAGATCCCACATTGCGTCGAGGAGCTCGTCGTCGGTGCGCGCCTCGGAGATCGCCGTCCGCAGCTGCGGGAAGAACGAGGCGCCGCGACGCCGCAGGTGCGCGCGGATCGCTTCGTGGATGGGCTCGGACGGGCGATCGTCCGACGACCCGGCGCTGGCGAGCAGGTCGACGTGGTCGCGACGGTAGAGCGCGATCCGGCCGTCATCACGGCCGAGGGAGCCGCGTCCGATCCAGACCACATCCCCGGCGGCGCCGAGCTCGTCGAGGAGCCGGGGCGTATAGCCGGCCACGCGGGCGCGCAGGACGTCACGCTCGAGGACCGATGCCGGCATCGGCACGCCCTCCAGCTGCGCGACCACCTCGATGAGACGGCCGAGGCCCCCGGCGGTGGCGCCCACGCCCTGCCACGCCGGGAGGAAGCGAGCGAACACCTCCTGGTCGATCGGCTCCACCTCGCGGCGCAGGCGGGCCAGCGAGCGGCGGCGCAGCTGGCGCAGGACGTCGGGATCGGTGAACTCGTGCGCCGCGCCCCCGGGTCGGAACGCGCCCTCCAGCAGCGTTTGACGTGCCGCGAGGGCCCGCAGCCCGTCCTCGATCGTCGCCCGGGCGATCCCCCAGCGAGCGGCCGGGCGCATCGGCGGTGAACGGGGCGTGGCTGCGTGCCCAGCGCACCAGGAGCGCGTCGAGCGGCGCATCCGCGGCGGCCAGCCACGTCTCGGCCACCCCCGCCGGCGGGCTGGCGCCGGCGGCGTCGCGGTAGCGCGCGACGTCCTCGATCGCGATCCAGCGCTGCTCGCCGGCGATCCGCACCCCGACGATCCGGCGGGATGCCTCGAGCTCGCGCAGGGCCGCCGCGGCATCGAGCCCTTCCGTCGTGCGGGCCTCGACCTCATCGGTCCGGAGGTCGCCGACCCTCCTCAGCAGGTCCGCGACGCCGTCGACCGTGCGTGCCCGGCGCGACTCGGCCAGGCCCTGGAGCTCGAGCTCGAGGTCGGCCACCGCCTCAGGGTCGAGCAGCTCGCGCAGCTCCTCGGTCCCAAGCAGCTCGGCCAGCAGGTCCCGGTCGAGGGCCAGCGCCTGGGCGCGACGCTCCCCGAGCGGCGCATCGCCCTCGTACATGAACGAGCCCACGTAGTCGAAGAGCAGCGAGGAGGCGAATGGTGACGCCGACCGAGACTCGACGCTGACCACCCGAATCCGCCGTGCGCGGATGGCGGCGAGCAGCTCGACCAGCGCCGGCATGTCGAAGACGTCGCGCAGGACCTCGCGGTACGTCTCGAGGATGATCGGGAAGGATCCGTATCTGCTGGCGACCGAGAGGAGGTCGGCGGACTTCTGGCGCTGCATCCACAGCGGTGTCCGCTGCCCCGGGCGACGACGCGGCAGGAGCAGCGCCCGCGCGGCGTTCTCCCGGAATCGGGCGGCGAACAGCGCCGATCCACCGAGCTCGGCCGTGATGCAGCTCCTCGATCTCGTCGGGATCCAGCAGGAGCGCCGACTCGATCGTCGAGCCATCGGTCTCGATGCCCTCCGGCAGGCGCACCGCGATCCCGTCGTCGGACCACATGGCCTGCACCTCGACTCCGTGATGCTCGCGCAGACGCGCCTCGATGGCCATTGACCACGGTGCGTGCACCCGGCCGCCGAACGGCGTGAGGAGCGCCACGCGCCAGTCACCGAGCTCATCGCGGAAGCGCTCGACGACGATCGTCCGATCGGTCGGCAGCACGCCGGTCACCTCGCGCTGGTCAGCGAGGTAGCTCACGAGGTTGGTGGCCGCCATCTCGTCGAGTGAGTGGTCGTCGCGCAGGCGGGCGACCGCCGCATCGGCCTTCATCGGCTCGAACTCGCGCAGGAATGCACCGATGGCCCGCCCCAGCTCGACCGGGCGGCCGACCGCGTCGCCGTGCCAGAACGGCATCTTGCCCGGCTCGCCGGGCGCCGGCGTGACGATCAGCCGATCGGGCAGGATCTCCTCGATCCGCCAGGTCGAGGCACCGAGCAGGAACGTCTCGCCGACCCGCGACTCGTACACCCACTCCTCGTCCATCTCGCCGACCCGTCGGCCACCGCGCCCGGCATCGTCGCCGGGCAGGAAGACGCCGAACAGCCCTCGGTCCGGGATGGTGCCGCCGGACGTGATGGCCACCACCCGCGCGTCGTTGCGCGAGGCGACCACATCGGTCTGCCGGTCCCAGACGACCCTCGGCTTGAGGTCGGCGAACTCGTCCGATGGATAGCGGCCGGAAAGCATGTCGAGCACGCCGGTCAGCTGCTCTCGCGACAGGTCGCGGAAGCTCTCGGCGCCCGTCACCAGCCGATGCAGCTCATCGACGGTCCACCGGTCGTGGGCGCAGATGGCAACGAGCTGCTGGGCGAGCACGTCGAGCGGGTTGCGCGGGATGCGCGTCTCCTCGATGGCCGCGGCCTTCATGCGCTGGACCACGACCGCCGCCTCGACGAGATCGCCGCGGAACTTGGGGAAGATCTTGCCGGTCGACGGCTCTCCGACCTGGTGGCCCGCTCGCCCGATGCGCTGCATGCCTGACGCAACCGATGGCGGCGACTCGATCTGGACGACGAGGTCGATGGCGCCCATGTCGATGCCGAGCTCCAGGCTGCTGGTCGCCACCAGCGCCGGCAGGCGCCCCTGCTTGAGATCCTCCTCGATCTGGAGTCGCTGCTCGCGCGCAACGCTGCCATGGTGGGCGCGCACCAGCTCCTCGCCGGCGAGCTCGTTGAGACGTGCGGCCAGCCGCTCCGCCAGCCGGCGCGAGTTCACGAAGATGAGCGTCGACCGATGAGCGCGGATGAGCTCGAGGAGCCGCGGATGGATCGACGGCCAGATCGAGTGCCGCGCCTCGGGACCGGCGGCCGGTCCACCCGGCGCCTCGTCGACGTCCACGACCTCGCCCATCCGGGCCATGTCGGCGATCGGCACGATCACCTCGAGATCGAGCTCCTTGCGCGCCCCCGCATCCACGATCTCCACCTCACGGCCCGCTCCGCCGAGGAAAGCGCCGATCGCCTCGAGCGGCCGCTGGGTCGCGGAGAGTCCGATCCGCTGCGGGTCGGCATCGGCGAGATGGCTCAGGCGCTCGAGGCTGAGCGCCAGGTGCGAGCCGCGCTTGGTGGCTGCGATGGCGTGCACCTCGTCCACGATCACGTGCTCGACCCCGCGCAGGATCTCGCGCGCCTGGCTGGTGAGGAGGAGGTAGAGCGACTCGGGCGTCGTGACGAGGATGTCCGGTGGGGTCTTCGTCAGCTGGCGCCGCGCGTCGGCCGGGGTGTCGCCGGTGCGGCTGGCGACGCTGACATCCGGGACCGGCAGCCCCAGCCGTTCGGCGGTGCGCCGGATGCCGGCCAGTGGCGCTCGCAGGTTGCGTTCGACGTCGTAGGCGAGCGCCTTCAGCGGGCTGATGTACAGCACACGAACCGTCTTGCGCGCCGGCGGCGCCTCGGTCATCAGCCGGTCGAGGCACCACAGGAACGCGGCCAGGGTCTTCCCGCTGCCGGTGGGCGCGTGGATCAGCGCGTGGCTGCCGCGGCTGATCGCTTCCCAGCCCAGCTCCTGGGCGCGCGTGGGCTCTGCGAAGGCCTCACGGAACCAGGTCCGGGTGGGCTCGCTGAACGGCGCGAGGGGATCGCTGCGGGTGGCGGTGGTCACGGCGGGGTCCAGTGTATCGGCCCCGAGTGTCCACCCGATTCCTGCCGTCCTGTGACAGGAATCCGCGCGTCCGGCTGGTCGAGCCCGACCGCCTCAGGTACCGGTCGCCGAGGCGTCCTCCCACAGCACGTGCTCGACGCCGTCCGCGCCGGCGACGAAGGCCCAGGAACCGATGCCCGGCGCCGTCCTCATCTCCGACGTGATCCGTCCGCCGAGCCGCCCGAGGTCACGCAGGGCGGCTTCGAGGCTCGTCACCGACCGCGTGGTCGGCACCGGTGGACGCGCGGGCATGGCAGCGACCATCCGGGCGGGCGCGGCGTCGAGCCTGCTGCCGTGTGACATCGTGATTGCCATCGGATTTCCTCCACCGCTGCGTTCGCGATCGGTTCTGTGCCAATGAGACCTCGCTCGTCGCGATAACTCATCGGTCAGGCGTCCGATTCCCACCTCGGCGCATTGGCCGATACCGCGGACGCGGTAGCCTTGCGCCGATGGAGCCGCCTGACGCATCCCCCACGGCCGGAGGCCGACCCGGTCGCGTGCTCGTACTGCCTCCGCTCCTGGAGGCGATCGATGCCTGGCAGGCCGAGCCCACGGAGGAGCGACGCGACGAGCTGGGGCGCGTGCTGCAGCGGGTGGCCCAGGAGATGGGCCTCGGCGTCGGACGGTTGCGCGTCGACGCCCCGCCCTTGGCGGACCTCGATCTCGACCTCGACGGTGGAATCGCCGGCGCCGAGATCGCGCTGCGTGTGTCCGGCGACGAGCACCCGATCGGCCTCGCCCGGATCAGCGGTGATCCCGAGCAGGCAACCGCCATGGCCCACGCGCTTGAGCGAGGGTTCCTGGCGGCTCGCATCCGAGCCCAGGCCGAGCGCGCGACGAGCCAGCTCCTCGCCCTCGACCAGGCGGTCCGCGGCATCAGCGGCGTGCTCGACGTCGACCGCGTCCTGCAGCTGATCACGGATCGAGTGCGCGACCTCGTCGATGCCCAGTACGCGGCGATCGGCATCGTTGACGCAGAGGGGACCATCGAGCGCTTCATCACGAGCGGGATCACCGATCAGGCTCGAGCACGCATCGGCGAGCTGCCCCACGGCCGTGGGCTCCTCGGGCTCATCATCCGCGAGAATCAGACGTACCGAATCGAGGACATCGGTTCCCACCCGGAGCGATATGGCTTCCCGGCCAATCACCCCGACATGCACTCGTTCCTGGGCATGCCGATCACGACGTCTGGACACGTGGTGGGGCGCCTGTACCTCACCAACAAGCTGCAATGCGGCCCAGTTCAGCGCGGAGGACCAGTCGCTGGTCGAGATGTTCGCGCTGCACGCCGGGATCGCCATCGAGAACGCCCGACTGCACGACCAGGTCGGCCGGCTGGCGATCGTGGACGAGCGAGACCGGATCAGCCGTGATCTCCACGACAGCGTGATCCAGGCCATCTACGCGCAGACCCTTGCGCTCGACGATGTTCCCGAGCTGATCGGCGAGGACCCGACGGAGGCCGCCCGCCGCGTCGACGAGGCGATCGACGCGCTGCACGCGGTCATCCGCGACATCCGCAACTTCATCTTCGGCCTGCGCCCGGCGCTGCTCGAGTCCGGCAGCCTGGCCGATGGCCTCGGACACCTGGCGACCGAGCTTCGCCGAAACGGCGCCATCGACGTCTCGATCTCCGCGCCCGACGACGCGGACGCGATCCAGGACCTGCCGATCGAGGTCGTGGCCGAGCTGCTGGCGGTGACGCGCGAGGCGCTCAGCAACATCGCGCGCCATGCGTCCGCGACCACGCGCCAGCGTCGAACTCGCCGCCAGCGCCGCGCGAGGTGCGCCTCGAGCTCTCCGACGACGGTCGCGGCTTCGACGCGCAGATGCGCCGCCGAGCATGGCCACCACGGACTCGCCAACATGCGCGCCCGCGATCGAGGCGCTGGCCGGCACGTTCGAAGTGAGCAGCGGCGCCGGACACCGGGACCCGTATCATCATCTCCGCTGCCGCGTCGCGCGGCGGCACCGAGGGAGACCGACGAAGTGACGGATGCGGCCGACCAGCGCCCCTTGCGACTGCTCGTGGTGGACGATCACGAAGTCGTCCGCCAGGGGCTCGTCGCGCTGCTCGACCGTCGCGCGGGCTTCGAGGTCGTCGCCCAGGCCGGCACGGTGGCCGAAGCGATTGCCGAGGCGGCGCGCTTCGAGCCCGACGTCGTGATCATGGACGTCCGGCTGCCCGATGGATCCGGGAATCGAGGCCTGCCGCGAGATCCGCGCCGCCCGGCCGGAGACGCGCGTCGTCATGCTGACGAGCTATCCGGACGAGGAGGCAGTGCTGTCGGCGATCATCGCCGGCGCCTCGGGCTACCTCCTCAAGCAGGTCCGAGGACGCGACCTCGTGAGCGCCATCGAGTCCGTCGGCCGCGGCGACTCGCTGCTCGACCCGGCGGTCACCGAGCGGGTGCTGCAGCGCGTCCGTGCGGCAGCCAGCGGTGGGGCGAGACGATGAGCTGGCGGACCTCACCGCCCAGGAGCGACGCATCCTGCTCCTGGTGGCCGAGGGAAAGACGAACAAGGAGATCGCGGGCGAGGTCTTCCTCTCCGACAAGACGGTGAAGAACTACGTCAGCAGCATCCTGTCCAAGCTCAACCTGCAGCGTCGCACCCAGGCGGCGGCCTTCGTGGCCAAGCGCCACCTCGGCGAACCGCCCGCCGGAACCTAGGCAGCGCGTTCGCGGGCGCAGCGCGATCGATCTCGCCCAGCACCCATCTGGCCGTCGCATTGGCGGCAACGTGCAGCAGGATCCGGTCTGCGACGCGGCCAAGCACGCCCCGCCGGCGGGGCGTAAAGACCATCGATCCGCAGCTCGCTCGCGGCCGATGGTCAGCCAGCCGGAGAAGACCGGGAAGAGCGGGCGCAGCGGTCGAAGCCAGCCAGCTGATCTCCACCTGCCAGCCGTGTGCCGTCCGTCGTGGCCGCCCGAGGTCCAGGTAGGCCGACTTGCCCGGGCTGGTCAGGGCGGCCGCCTCGCCGCCGACCCGCAGGCGCAGGTCGACCGCGAATCGTCGCAGCGCATCACCCCCCGGCGACGGAACGCCGCGCACTGCCCACGGGCCGCCGCCTTCCCCGAGGAGGGCGGCAATGCGATCGGGGTGGCTCGGCAGGCGTGTCGAGGCCACAAGGCGCACGAAACCCTCGGGCACGGCCTGTGCGCCCCGACGATCACATCCGTCCTCACGACCAGCGCGGTGACCATGCCGAACATCCCGTCGGGACCTTCGGCGTGGGTGAGGATGTGGCAGTGGAACGCCCAGGTGCCAAGCTCGGTGGCATCGACGATCACGTCGATCCGCTCGCCCGGCGCAACGAGGACCGTGTCCTCCAGGTGGGGCGTCGGCAGGGTGTAGCCGTCCTTGGCCACGACGAGCTGCGGCATCCCGTGCAGGTGCATCGGGTGGATCTGCAGCCCCTCGTTCATGTAGCGGATCCGGACCTTCTGGCCCTGCTTGGCGACGATCGGTTCGGTGGCGGGGAAGCCCTTGCCATTGATGGTGAAGCCGAGCGGTCCGTCGTTCAGGATCATCGCGTAGTCGATGTCCGACTCCGGCTCGTCGGTGGCGTTCGGATCGGTCACCACAAAGGCGCCGAGCAGGCCCATCGGCACCTGCGTCTCGGCCATGAAGTGGCTGTGGTACATGTGAGAGCCGGCGTTGCGCAGGGTGTACTCGTAGGTGAACGACTCGCCCGGCATGACCGCCGGCTGGCTGATGACGGGCACGCCGTCCATGTCGGGCGGGACGAACAGGCCGTGCGAGTGGATGGTGGTGGGCTCCGGAAGCTCGTTGTGGAGGATGATCCGGATCCTGTCGCCGACCTGCGCGCGCAGCTGCGGGCCGGGAACCATGCCGTTGTAGGCGTACGCCTCGACGAACGTGCCCGGCTCGGTCTCCCACTGGATGACCGATGCGGTCAGCTCCCACTGCAGCGTCCCGTCGTCGAGGATCTCGGGCTCGAGGACCTGGTTGCCGCGACCCTCCGTCTCGGCCGGGAACTGGGCGGTGATGGCGGCGTCGCTGTCGCGCATCTCCTCGGCGGTGCGCTCGCTCGTGCGACGGCGCCGGCTCGCCGGAGGCGGCTGCCATCCCGACCATGACCTCGCCGGTCATGCCGGCGTCGGAGTGGCCCGGGACCGAGCAGATGAAGGTCATGCCTTCAGCCGGCACGGTCACCTCGCCGGTGGCGGTCCCGTGAGCCTCGGCCGCGATCTTCGTCCCATCGGCGAAGGTGACGTCGTGCGGGACGCCGCCGTCGTTCACGAAGGTGACCGTGTAGGTGCCGGCTGCGGAGACGTCCACCATCGCCGGCTCGAAGCCGAGGTCGAAGGCGGTGATGGTGATCTCGCCGACCGGGCCGTCGGCGGTCGGCGCGGATGCGGCTGGGCTGGGCCGATGCCGGCGCGGCGACGCCGCGGCTCGTTGGTGGCGCCGAGGACGAGGGCAGCAACCAGCAGGGTGGCGACGAAGACCGTGCCCATGCCGGTGAAAGCCGCGAAGTACAGGAGGCTGCGCTTCATCGGTGCTCCAGTGATGTCGGCGTGCGCGGCGGCAGGCCCGGCGCGCGTGCATCCCTATTGGAGCGGCCAGCGCGGCGCGGCGGCAGTGCCGAAGGGCCCAGCGCGGCGGGGCCAAGCGACCCTTCCGGTGCGGGACCCGGCGACCGAGTATTGGCCATGATTGAAACAACATCGGTACCGGGAAATCGGTTCGCGACGGCAGCCGGTGCGAGTTCGACCGTGTCAACTGCTGGCGGCTCGGCCCGGGCGAGCTCGAGCGCTGCCGGGAGTGCGTCTATCTCCTGCGTCTCGAGGCCGCGAACGGCGAGGGCTCGGCCGTCGACCACGTGGTCTGCGCCGACGACGATCGCGAGCTCGAGGTCCCGTTCGCGTGGTGGCGACACGCGCCGATGCCGGCGCGATCGCCCCGGAGTGGATCGCCTGCTTGGGCGTCGAGCGGTCCGTGGTTGATGGCATCGTGGTCTGTCCCGGTCGGCGCCCTCGCGTCGAGCACGGATTGCCTTGCGTGCCACTTCCTCGAAGGGTCGGAGAATGATCGGCTGTTCGGGCGCGGCTGCTCCGTCGAACCAGACGCGCATCCCGCCGGGCCACGGCCGGGACGCCGATGGCGTCGTGGACCGACCTGATGATCGAGACGCCTGAAGATGCGCATCGTCGCTGCCGACGAGGCCGTCGCCGGCATTCGATCCGGCGAGCAGATCTTCGTCCACGGCGGCGCCGCGACGCCCTCGGCCCTCCTCGAGGCGCTCGTACGCCGCGCGGCGGAGCTCCGGGATGTCGGGATGATTCACTTCCACACCGAAGGGCCCGCGCCACACCTGGCGCCCGAGATGGCCGGCCATTCCGACACCGGGCACTCTTCATCGGTGCCAATGCCCGCGCGGCCGTGAACGACGGGCGTGCCGACTATGTCCCGATCTTCCTGTCGGACGTCCCCGAGCTGTTCAGCCGGGGCGTCCTTCCGCTCGACGCCGTGCTCATCAATGTTTCGACTCCCGACGCGAACGGGTATTGCTCGCTGGGCACCAGCGTCGACGCAGCCTTGAGCGCAACGCGCGCCGCCAAGACGGTCATCGCCCAGCTGAACCGATCGATGCCGCGCACGCTCGGCGACTCCTTCGTCCACGTCGACGAGATCGACTTCGGCGTCGAGGTCGATCTGCCGCCGCCCGAGCACGTCGACCCGCCGATCGGGGAGGTCGAGCGGGCCATCGGCGAGCACGTGGCGGAGCTTGTGCCCGATCGCGCCACCCTTCAGATGGGGATCGGTTCGATCCCCGCCGCGGTTGGCCTTGCCCTGCGCGGCAAGCGCGACCTCGGCATCCACACCGAGCTCTTCACCGATGCCGTCCTCGACCTGGTCGAAGCCGGTGCCATCACCGGGGCGGCCAAGGAGATCAACCGCGGGAAGATCGTCACCGCCTTCCTCATGGGCACCCGGCGGCTCTACGAGTTCGTGAACGACAACCCGATGATCGAGATGCGACCGGTCGATTACACGAATGACACGTCGGTCATCCGCCGCTTCCGACGCATGGTGGCGATCAACTCCGCGCTCTCGATCGACCTGACCGGCCAGGTCAGCGCCGACTCGATCGGAACCCGCTTCTACTCCGGCGTCGGTGGCCAGATGGACTTCATGCGCGGGGCCGCGTTGGCCGCGGAGGGTCGAGCCATCATCGCGCTGCCTTCGACGGCTGCCGGCGGCACGATCTCGCGGATCGCGCCGGCGCTCGCGGAAGGCGCCGGCGTCGTCACCAGCCGCGCGCACGTCCGCACCGTGGTCACCGAGTACGGGGTTGCCGAGCTGTTCGGCCGCAGCATCAGGGAGCGGGCCGCCGCGCTCATCGGCATCGCGCATCCCGACTTCCGAGACGAGCTCGCCGGCGAGGCGCGGCGCCTCTACCACGTCTGAGGCGCGCGGAGCCTTTCGGGCACGTGACAAACGGCCCTCGCCGGAGGGGCCGCCTGGCCGTCAGATAGGTCCGTCGGGCCCTACGACCCGACCTCGCCAGCGTCGATGGTGGGTGCAGGCATCAATACATTCATCGAACAACCGGGAGGCAAGGAACCGTGATCAATCGATTGAGAGGGCTTGGAATCGTCCTCGGAATCATCGGACTCGCATTCGTCGTGGCCGGTGGCTTTGCATTCATGAAGGTCCAGGAGGGACAGGCATCCCTCAAGGCATTCAGCGCGGCGCAGGGCGTCGAGCTCTCGTACAACGAAGACGGCCAGCTGGTCGACGGTGGCGAGGTCGAGGGTGCCCAGGGCATCATGAGCCTGCTGACCGATGACTGGGGCTACCCCGTCGTCACCAGCGAGCTCGATCCCGCCGATCCGGTCGTCAACACCGGCAGCGAATACATGTACCAGATGGCCACCGTGTCATACCACACGCTCCACGGGACCCAGACGGTCGTCCTCGATGAGGACTACACGGCTCCAGACGGCACCGAGTACACCGCTGGCACCCCCTACGAGATCGGCGTGGATGGTCGCTACTGGGCCGACTTCGACCGATCGAGCCCGATTGACGCGGCGGTCCGCGCACAGGCCTGGACCGGCGTGGCCCACGCCCTCATCGGTCAGCTGGGTGTCGGCACCGTCACCTCCTCTGCTCTCCAGCTCGGCCTCGGACTGGCCGCCCTGTTCGCAGGGGTGGGCGGAACGTTCCTCCTCACCGGCACCGGCCTGGTGTGGGCGACCCGACCGGAGAAGGTCAAGGTCCCGGTCCTGCGGACCGCCAACTCGATCGCCTAGCGCCAACGGATCGGAAACGTTCCGAAACTCACCCGACCGTGGAGAGCCCGTCCAGATGGACGGGCTCTTCCTTTCGGCGCCCTAGCGGAGGACCGTCTCCCAGGCGGCGCGCCAGACGCGCCAGAGAGACTCGGGATCGGAAAGCGGGTCGCCGTGCACGAGGAAGAAGTCGGCGGGTCCGCCCTCGCGGACCACTCCCGCGTCCTCCGCGCCGATCAGCTCGCCACCGCGCCACGTCGCCGCGGCCAGCGCGTCAACGGGCGCCAGCCCGGCGGCCACCAGGCTGGTGACCTCCCAGGCGAGCTGGTTGGCGCGCAGCGATCCACCGCCGAAGTCGCTCCCGGTCGCGATGGCCACCCCGGCGTCGCGCGCGACGCGCACCGATGCCTCTCCCTGCTCCAGCCGGGCCTGGATCGTCGCCCGGCCGCTCTCGCCGGCGAACCGCTCCATGCTCGTCGTGTCGCCGAAGCTGAGCCAGGAATGCATCACCGCCAGGGTGCTGACCAGCGTGGTCCCGCGGCTGGCCATCTCGGATGCCACGTCCGCGTCGAGGTCGAACCCGTGCTCGATCGAGTCGACGCCACCCAGCACGGCCTCACGCGCCCCGCTCAGGCGTCCCGAATGGGCCGCCACCCGGGCATTCCGTCCGTGCGCGGCCTCGACCACCCGGGCGACCTCGTTCGCCGTCCACGGCGAGACGTTCACGTCCGGCCCGTCCATGTAGAGCTTCACGAGGTCGGCGCCGGCGTCGAGCTGCCCGATCGCCGCACCGACCAGCTCGTCGGCGTTGGCGGCCTCGATCGCCCCGTTCATCGGGCCCACGCCCGTCGCGAAGAGCCAGCTGCCCGCGGCGCGCAGGTACGGTCGGTCACCGCGTCCCGCCCACCGGTCGCGCACGCCGAGCGCCAGCGCGCGCTCGCGCCCGTCGGATGGGTCGACGCCGATCGGTGAGCCGACGTCCCGCATCCAGCGCACGCCCGCCGCGAGCCCGATGCGCCCGTTCTCCTCGGCCACGGCCAGGAGCGTCTCCGGAGGATCGTTGAACCGCTCGATCCAGTTCGCACCACCGGGACCCGTCACGTGGCTATGGCAGTCCACCATGCCCGGCACGAACGTGGCTCCCGCGCTGTCGACGACGATCGCACCCGTTGCGTCCTCCTCACCACCGGCCGGTCGAATCCACGCGATCCGTCCATCCTCCACCAGGATGCTGACGTTCCGCTGGAGCGAGGCGGATCGCCCATCGGCCAGCGCTCCATCGCGATACAGCACTCGGCCGGTAATCGGAGCGGGGGTCGGACCGGTGGTCGGCTCCGACGTCGGCGCCGGCGAGGGGGTATCGGCCGGCGAAGGCGAGGAGCTTGCCGGCGCGGACGGGGTCAGGCTCGGAATCGGCGCAGCGCAGGCCGCGAGCCCGGCCGCCGATGCGGCGGCTCCCCACTTGAGCAGCCTCCGGCGGCTGATCGGAGCCGGATGCGCGTGCATCGGGCCATTATCGGCCGATCAGCCGGACCGGACAGTCAGCCCTCACTCCCACTTGAACAGCCGGACGGCGATCACGAAGGTGATGACGGCCCAGACCGCCATGCCGAGCAGCTGCGGGCCGAGATCGACGAGGCCGGCGCCGTCGTTCACCACCCCTCGCAGCGCCTCGTTCACGTACGTGAGCGGCATGAACTGGGTGATGTTGCGCAGGAACTCCGGCATGGCATCGCGGGGGAAGAAGACGCCGGACAGGAAGAGCATCGGCAGGCTGATCAGGTTCGCGACCGGGGCCGCCTGGTCCTCGTTCTTGGCCCAGCCTGCGACCGCGAAACCGACCGCCAGGAAGATGAGCAGCGCGAGGCCGGTGATCACGGCCAGCACCAGCCACGAGCCGAACATCTGCAGGCCGAACAGGATCCCGATGCCGATGAGGATCGCGACCTGGATGTAGCCCAGCACGACCCGGCTGGCGACCTGTGCCGAGAGGAAGTACGCGGGCGACGCCGGGGTTGCGAACAGCCGGCGCAGCGCGCCGGTGCGCTTCAGATGTACGAAGCCGAATGCGACGCCGAACAGCCCGAGCTGCATGACGGTCATGCCCACGATGCCGGGAACCAGGAAGTCGATGTAACCGAGGTCGCGCGACTCGACCGACTCGAAGGTCAGCGGTGCGCTGAAGCCGGCGCCGGGAGCCACCGGCGCGCCCGACGCCGATGCGAGGGCGCCGCCGACCGCCTGCTGCAGCAGGCCCTGGGCGACCTGCGCCTGCGAGGGATCCGAGGTGGATTCGTACGCGACCAGGCCGGTGTCGCTGCCGAGCTGGGCCTCGAAGCCGTCGGGTATGACGAGCACGAAGCCACGGTCCCCCACCTCCAGGGCGGCCAGCTCTGCCTCGCGCGAGCCCTCGCTGATCTCGAGGTAGTCGTACTGGCGCAGCCCGTCGAGGAAGGCGGCGCTGGCATCGGTCTGCGCCTCGTCGACCACTCCCAGGCTGATGCTTGTCGAGCCCTCGAAGTTGAGGACGCCGAAGATGAGCATGATCACCAACGGCAGGAAGAGGCTGAAGAACAGGGCGGTCCGGTTCCGCACGAACATCTTCACGCTGGCGACGAACAGCGCCCACCACAGGCGCATCCGGGCTCCCATCGGTCAGTCGCCCTCTCGGAGGTCGTGGCCGGTGAGGTCGATGAACACGTCCTCGAGGTTCGCCAGCCGTTCGACGCGCGTCTTCGTGAACCCCCGGCCGATGAGCTGGTCGACCAGCGCCTGCGGCGGGTCGAGCGCGATGATCCGGCCCCCGTCCATGATCGCGACCCGGTCGCAGAGCTCCTCGGCCTCCTCCATGTAATGCGTCGTGAGCACCACGGTATGGCCGCGGTCGCGCAGCGTGCGCACCAGGCTCCACAGGTGACGGCGCGCCTGCGGGTCCAGGCCGGTGGTCGGCTCGTCGAGGAAGAGGACGCGCGGGTCGTTGACCAGGGCCGATGCGATGCTGAAGCGCTGCTTCTGCCCGCCCGACAGCGTCCGGACCTGGCTGCGCGCCTTGTCGGTGAGCTCGACGTCGGCGAGCAGCTTCATCGGGTCGACGGCCCGGCCGTACAGGCGGCCGAACAGGTCGAGCAGCTCGATCAGGGTCAGCTCGTCGAAGAAGGCTGATGCCTGCAGCTGGATCCCGATCCGGCGCTTGACCTCGCGCGGATCCTTGCGGACGTCGACGCCGTCGATCGTGGCGTCCCCCTCGTCGATCGGACGCATTCCCTCGATCATCTCGAGCGTGGTGGTCTTGCCGGCGCCATTCGGCCCGAGGATGCCGAAGACCTCGCCCTCCGCGACGTCGAAGCTCACCCCGTCGACCGCGGTGAGCGTTCCATAGCGCTTGCGAAGGTCGCGGACGACGATGATCGGCCGAGCGCCGACGGGCGCGACGGTGTCCGGCCGGGCCGGGCTCGGGGCAGTCATGCGGCTCATCCTACCGGCTGCCCGGCGATGCTGCCGCGACCGTCGCCGTCGAGGAAAGCGGGTAGGGAAATTCGCCGTTCGAACGGGTACGCTGGCCGCATGAGCCCGATGCGCGGCCGCGGCCGGCCACCCCACCCTGACCTGCTGACGCCCGCCGAATGGCGGGTGCTCGACCTGGTCCGCCATGGCATCGGCCGGGCCGAGATCGCTGAGCGCCGCGGGACCAGCATCGACGCCGTCAAGTACCACCTGGCCAACATCAGCGGCAAGCTCGGCGTCGGCGCGCGTCAGCTCCGCCACTGGCCCGGCATCGCGAACACCACCGCGCTCGCCCGCAGGAGGACCGCTTCCACCATGACCGCTTCATCGACAGGCACCCGGCTCGGGGCCATCGCCCAGATCTCGCTGTTGATCCGTGACGTCGGCCGAGCCGAGCGCTTCTATGGCGAAACGCTCGGGCTGCCGCACGTCTTCACCTTCGGCGACCTCGCCTTCTTCGACGCCGACGGCACGCGCCTCTATCTGCATCGCAAGGACGAGGCGGACTGGCGACCGGGCTCCGTCCTCTACTTCCTGGTCGATGACATCCACGCCGCCCAGGAGCAGCTGGCGTCCCGCGGCGTGAAGTTCACGGGCGCCCCGCACGTGATCTACACCGACGACGCCACCGGAGTCGAAGAGTGGATGACGTTCTTCGACGACGGCGAGGGCAACATGCTCGCGCTCACGTCGCAGGGTTCAGCCGGCGTAGCCGATTCGCTTCGCTGCGGCGGGCTCGGTTGCCGTTACGCCATCGAGAGCCCGTTTCCCAGGCGGATGGCCAATCCAGTTGGCCTTACGACCGCCGAGAGCCCGTTCCCCGGTCAGATGGCCAATCCAGTTGGCCTTACGACCGCCGATGGCGCCAAATCCGGGTCAAGGCCCCGGTTCAGCGGTCATAGGGCCAATCCAGTTGGCGCGCGACGCTCGGCGCGCACGCCCGCCGCTACCCCCTGACCGCCGTGACGGACCGATACAGATCGACGGTCTCCGCGGCGATCCGCGCCCAGCCGAAGCGCTCGACCGCTCGGCGCCGTGCGGCGCGCCCCATCACCTCTCGCGTGGCGGCATCGGCCATCAGGGCGTTGATTGCGCCGGCCAGGTTGAGCTCGAAGCGATCGGGATCGATCGGTGACATCGGGTCGTCCGCCCGCAGCTCGACCGGGACGAGCAGTCCGGTCTCTCCGTCGACCACCACTTCGGGAATGCCGCCGACCGCGGAGGCGACCACCGGCGTCTCGCACGCGGCGGCCTCGAGGTTGATGATCCCGAACGGCTCGTAGACCGATGGGCAGCAGAACACTGCGGCGTGCGAGTACAGCTGGCGCGCTTCCTCGCGGCTGACCATCTCGCCGATCCAGACGACGTTCGGCCGCTCCGCCTGCGCCGCGGCGACGCCTCGCTCCATCTCGGCAGCGATCTCCGGCGTGTCGGGCTGGCCGGCGCAGAGCACGACGCCGATCCCCGGATCCAGGTGGCGGATGGCGCGGACCAGGTGGACGATGCCCTTCTGACGGGTGATGCGCCCGACGAACAGCACGTATGGCACCGATGGGTCAACGCCATGCCGCTCGAGCGCCGTCGTCGCCGGGTCGGGGCGATAGAAGTCAGCGTCGATCCCGTTGTGAATGACGTGGACGCGGTCCGCGGCGACCTTGAACAGGCGCAGCACATCCTCTCGCGTCTCGCTGCTGACCGCGACGACTGCGTCCGCAGTCTCGATGGCCAACCGCTCGATCCAGCTGCTCACGTCGTAGCCGCCACCGAGCTGCTCGCGCTTCCACGGGCGCAATGGTTCGAGCGAGTGCACGGTGAGCACGAGCGGGATCCGATAGGAGAGGCGCGCCAGCAGGCCGGCCAGGTGCGTGTACCAGGTGTGGACGTGGACGACGTCGGCATCGACCGGATCGGCAACCATGGCGAGATCACGGGAGAGAGCGGCCAGCATCGGCCGCAGGCGCTCATCGGCATGCGAGAGGTCGTGGGCCGGTGGATAGCCGTGGACCCTCCAGCCGGGTGCGTCGTCGGCCTGTGCCGCCGAAGGTCCGGATGTCCACCTCGATCAGCGATCGCAGGTGGCGCGTCAGCTCGTCGACGTGGACGCCGGCGCCGCCGTAAATGGATGGCGGGAACTCGTTGGTGAGGATGAGGGCGCGCACGCGCCCAGCCTAGCCTGCTCGCTGGCGGTATGAGTCCGATCCGGCGGCGACGCCGAGGAATGCCTCGATCTCCGCGAGGTCGAACGGCTTCGTGATGACCGGTGCCCAGGCTCCGATCTCGGCGGCGCGTACGGGATGCGCCGCGGTGCAGACCAGGATCGGAACGTCGGACGTCCGCTGATCCTCGCGCAGCTGGCGAGCGAGATCGCCTCCCCGGCCGTCGGGCAGGTCGTCGTCCAGGATCAGGAGCGTGGGCTTGAGCTGCTCGAGCGAGGCCCTCACGCCCGACAGGCGCGTGAAGCCGTGGGCCGCCCAGCCGGCGTCCCGCGCGATGTCGCACAGCAGCTCGAGCGTTGCCGCATCGTCGTCCACGACGAACACCGCCGGCGGGCGAACCCGATCAACGCTGGTCGCGGCGGAAGGCTCCGCATCGCGAGGTGTGAAGGCCACTGTTTCATCCGACTACGCGTGGTTCTGCCGCTTGACCGTGCAAGGGTCGTGCCCCGAGCGGCGAGCAAGCGACGAATCGGTGGCGATTACATGCGGATATGTCGGAATCCGGGGGACAAACCCTCCGGATTCGCGAGATTCGCGGCGGTCGAGGTGGCGCCGGCCTAGATACTCCCCTGTAGTATGCTGAAGGCGATGAACGCACCTCCCCTCGAACACGCCGCGGAGCTGTCGCTGCCCGTCGTCGGCATGACGTGCGCGAGCTGCGTGAACCGCATCGAGCGCTTTCTCACTCGCGCCGACGGAGTGGCTGAGGCAAACGTGAACCTCGCGACCGAGCGCGCCACGGTCCGCTTCGACCCGGCGCGAATCGACCGCGCCGGCATCGTGGCGACCATCGAGGCCGCTGGGTATGACGTGGGCCGCGATGCGACCGCCGGCACCGGAAATGACGAGGCGGTCGCGGCCGATGAGGCGGAGCGGGCGAGCGAGCGACGGGAGCTCCTGACAGGCGCGATCGTCTCGCTCGGGATCGGCGCCGTGATGATGGCGATCATGTTCGCCCCCGGCGGTCCGCCGTGGCCGATGGTCGACATCAACCGCTGGTTCCTGGTTCCCGCCACCATCGTGCAGTTCGTCTTCGGCCGGCGCTTCCTGGTCGCAGCGCTTCGGGGCGCTCGGCACGGCGAGGCGAACATGAACACCCTGGTCGCGATCGGCACGCTGGCGGCATATGGGTACTCGGTGTTCGTCACCCTGCTGCCCGAGCAGGTCATGGCGGCCGGCATCGGGCATGAGACCTACTTCGACTCGGCGGCGCTGATCATCGGTCTCATCCTGCTCGGCCGCTGGCTCGAGGCCCGTGCCAAGGGCCGGGCGGCCGGCGCGGTCAGGACCCTGCTGCAGCTGCGACCCGATACGGCCCGCGTCCTGCGCCAGGGCGGGGAGCGCGAGGTCCCGGTGGACCAGGTCGTGGCGGGTGATCTCGTGCGGGTACGCCCCGGCGATCGGGTGCCGGTCGACGGGGTCCTGATCGACGGTGCCTCGGCCGTGGACGAGTCGATGCTGACCGGCGAGGCGCTGCCGGTCGAGAAGGGCGTCGGCGACGCGGTCATCGGCGCGACCATCAACACCAGCGGATCGTTCGTGATGCGCGCGGAGCGGGTGGGCCGCGACACGGCGCTCTCCCAGATCGTGGCACTGGTGGAGCGTGCACAGGGCTCGAAGGCACCCATCCAGCGCCTGGCGGATCGGGTCACGGGGTGGTTCGTGCCGGCGGTCATCGGCGTCGCCGCGGTGACGTTCGCCGGCTGGCTGCTGCTGGGGCCCGAGCCGAAGCTCACCTCCGCGCTGACGAGCGCAATCGCCGTCCTGATCATCGCCTGCCCGTGCGCCATGGGGCTCGCGACGCCGACGGCCATCATGGTCGGCACCGGCAAGGGTGCCGAGAACGGGATTCTCATCCGCGACGGCGCCGCCCTCGAGCACGCCCAGCGCATCACCGCCGTCGTCCTCGACAAGACCGGCACGATCACTCGCGGCCGGCCGGCTGTGACGCGCGTCCAGCCGATGCCCGGCGTCGAGGAGCGCGAGCTGCTCCGAGTCGCGGCGGCCGCCGAGCGCGGCAGCGAGCATCCGCTGGCCGAGGCCATCGTCCGCCATGCCGACGCGGCAGGAATCGAGCCGGTCGAGGCCACCAGCCTTCGAAGCGGTGGCGGGACGTGGCGTGCGAGCCACGGTCGAGGGCGCATCGGTGCTCGTCGGCACCGCCCCGTTCCTGGAGGAGGCCGGGATCAGCGTGTCCGACCTCGACTTGACCGATGCCGGGGCCGCGTCGCCGGTCTTCGTCGCCCGAAACGGCGAGAGCATCGGCCTCTTCGTGCTGGCGGACACCGTCAAGCCCGCCTCGGCCGATGCCATCCACCGGCTGCAGCGATCCGGCCTCGAGGTCTGGATGATGACCGGCGACCGCCGCGCAACGGCCGACGCGATCGGTGCCGAGGTGGGCATCGGTCCCGACCGGATCCTGGCCGAGGTGCTGCCGGCCGACAAGGCCGCGAAGGTCGAGGAGCTCCAGGCGGGGGGCGCCGTGGTTGCGATGGTCGGCGACGGCATCAACGATGCGCCGGCGCTGGCCCAGGCCGATGTCGGCATCGCGATCGGGACCGGGGCCGACGTGGCGCTCGAGGCATCCGACATCACGCTCGTCGGCGACGACCTTGGCGGCGTGCCGACCGCGATTCGCCTGTCGCGGGCCACCATGCGGACCATCCGGCAGAACCTGGGATGGGCGTTCGGCTACAACGTGGTGCTCATCCCGGTCGCGGCGGGGCTCCTGTTCCCGCTGGCGGGCCTCATGCTGAACCCGGCCCTGGCGGCCGGGGCGATGGCGCTCTCGAGCGTGAGCGTGGTCGCCAATTCACTGCGGCTGCGGACCTTCCGCGCTGCCTGACTCACCCGAGACGAGGTGCACATTTGAATGAGCTGAACATGGTCCAGCCCGCGACCGACCCGGTCTGTGGCATGGACGTGAACCGCGAGATCGCATCGGCCCAGGGGCTGACCTCCGAGTATCAGGGGGAGTCCTACTACTTCTGCGGCAGGGGCTGCAAGCTCGATTTCGACGACGAGCCGGCGAGGTTCTTCGAACCCGGGTACGAGCCGCGCATGTAGCGCCGCTCGGCGCTTTGCCAGCCTGTTCACCCGCCCTGCGGGTCAACGCGCGGAGGAAGGCTGGAACATGGCGGGCTCAGCCGTCGGATGACCCGTAGAACGGGCGGATTGCGGAGGAGCTCGAGCTCTGTCGCGCGTTGACCCGCCCCACGGGTCACGCGGCGGCCGCGCCCTCTAGACTAGGCCGCGCATGCCGCTCATCAGCACCCGGGCGCTCACGAAGCGCTACCCAGGCGGGGTGACCGCGCTGGACAACCTGACAGTCGACCTGGAGCCGGGTGTGATCGGCCTTGTCGGCGCGAACGGAGCCGGCAAAAGCACGCTCATCAAGATCCTGCTGGGGCTCCTCTCGCCGACCGAGGGCGAGGCGCGCGTCCTCGACCTCGATACCGCCACCGACGGGGCACGGATCCGGGCGCTGGTGGGATACATGCCGGAGCACGACTGCCTGCCTCCCGACGTCTCGGCCACCGAGTTCGTCTCACACATGGGCCGCGTCTCCGGGCTGCCGTCGGGCGCCGCCCGCGAGCGGACGGCCGATGTCCTGCGCCACGTCGGGCTGTACGAGGAGCGCTACCGGCCGATGGGTGGCTACTCGACCGGCATGAAGCAGCGCGTGAAGCTCGCCCAGGCGCTCGTCCACGATCCGAAGGTCCTCTTCCTGGACGAGCCGACCAACGGGCTCGACCCGGCCGGGCGCGACGAGATGCTTGCGCTGATCGAGCGCATCGGCGGCGAATTCGGGATCGCCGTCGTCGTTGCCAGCCACCTGCTCGGCGAGATCGAGCGCGTCGCGACCTGGCTGATGGCCATCGATGCCGGGCGGCTCCTGCGGACCGCGCCGCTCGCCAGCTTCACTGAGCGAACGGGCCAGCTGCTGATCGAAACCGATGAGCCGGCCGATGCCCTTGCCGCACGGCTGGCCGCGCGGGGGATCGCCGTGCGGGCGGACGGCCGGACCGTGGTGGTCGACCTAGCGTCCGCCACCGGGAGCGAGTTCGGCGTCTACGACGCGGTCCGCGACGAGACCGTGAGCCTGGGCCTGGCGCTCGTGCGCCTCGAGCATCGGCGCCATCAGCTCGAGGACCTGTTCCGGGCCGGAGGCGCCGATGAGCACGTCGCCTGAGACCGCCGGCACCATCTACGACCTCGGCTACCGGCACTACGACGGCCCGCGCCTGGGCCGCCGGGGCGCGATCGGCGCCATCATCGGCGCAGGGCTGCGGGCGATCTTCGGCCTCGGAAGGTCCGGCCGCGCCAAGATCCTGCCGTGGGGCGCCATCGTCCTCGGACTGCTGCCGGCCGGGGTGGCGGTCGCCATCCGCGTCCTGGTCGGCGACATCGTCGAGCTCTACAGCTACCAGAACTACCTGTGGGGCATCGGCGCGCTGCTCCCGATCTTCGTCGCCGCCCAGGCGCCCGAGCTGGTCGTCAACGACATCCGCCACCACGTCCTGCCGCTCTACTTCAGCCGGCCCATCGGCCGCTTCGACTACGTCCTCGCCAAGCTGATCGCACTCAGCGCGGCGCTGCTGGGCCTCACCCTGCTGCCGGTCCTCGTCCTCTTCGGCGGCCGGGTCCTGGCTGCCGAGGACCTGTTCGCCGCGCTCGGCGACGAGATCGGTGCATTGCCGGCGATCGTCGGCAGCGGCGTGCTGCATGCGGTCGTGCTCGCCAGCCTCGGGCTCGCGATCTGCTCGCTGGCCGCCCGGCGGGCCTACGCGGCGGGAGCGGTGCTGGCCGTGTTCCTGATCGGCAGCGTGGTCAGCGGAACGTTCCAGGAGCAGGACAACCTCGGCCTCGAGTGGGTCGCGCCGTTCGCGAATCCGCTGGCCATCCTCGACGGTGCGAGGGAGTGGCTGTTCGGTGGCAGCGTTGCCGAGTCGCCGGTCGCGGCGGCCGATCTTCCGCTCGTCACGTACGGAGCGGCCACCGTCGTCCTGCTGGCCATCTCGCTGGCGATCCTGGCGATTCGGTATCGGCGCGTGACCGCATGAACGTGCTCTCGCTGACCGGCGTATCACGGTGGTATGGCAACGTCGTCGCGGTCAACGACGTGACGTTCGAGGTCGGCGCCGGCATCACCGGGCTCCTCGGCCCGAACGGCGCCGGCAAGACGACGCTGCTGCACATGATGGCCGGCTTCCTCGCTCCGTCGGCGGGCGAGGTGCGGCTCGACGGCACGCCGACCTGGGGCCATCCCGAGGTCTACCGCACCATCGGCTTCGTTCCCGAGCGGGAGGCGGTCTACAGCTTCCTCACCGGCCGCCAGTTCGTGCTCGCCTCGGCGCGGCTGTCGGGCGTCGCCGATGCCGGTGCCGCAGCCGATCGAGCCATCGACATGGTCGAGCTGCGGGACGCCGGCAACCGGGCGATCGGCGGCTACTCGAAGGGCATGCGCCAGCGGGTGAAGGTCGCCGCAGCGCTGGTGCACGATCCGCCGACCCTGATTCTCGACGAGCCGTTCAACGGGATGGACCCGCGGCAGCGGCTGTCGATGATGGACCTGCTTCGAGCCATGGCGGCCGACGGTCGGACGATCCTGTTCTCGAGCCACATTCTCGAGGAGGTCGAGCGGCTCTCCGACCGGGTCCTCGTGGTCGTGGCAGGGCGCCTCGCCGCCTCGGGTGACTTCCGCCGCATCCGGCGCCTGATGATCGACCGTCCGCATCGGTTCACGCTTCGCTCGAGCGACGATCGCCGGCTTGCTCGCGAGCTGATCGCGCTGCCCGAGGTGGAGGCCGTCGAGCTGCGTGACGGGGTCCTGTCGGTCCGCACCGGCGACTACGGTGCGCTGACGCGCGCGGTGGCGCCGGCGGCGCAGCGCGCCGAGGTGTCGCTGCTCGAGATCCGCCCAGCCGACGAGTCGCTCGAATCTGTCTTCAGCTACCTCGTCCGCCGATGATCTCCACCCTCGCGTCGCTCACGTTCCGCGCGCTTCTCAACCGGCGGCGAACGCTGCTGCTCGGACTGCTCGGCGCCCTGATCGTGGTGGTGGCGCTGATCTACCGGCTCGGCAACCCGGGCGCCGACGAGTCGCTCACCTTCTCCGGCCGCCTGCTCGGCAACTTCGGCGTGGCGGCCCTCCTCCCATTGGTGACCGTCATCGTCGGCACCGCGGCGCTGGGTTCGGAGCTGGACGATGGAACGATCGTCTACCTGCTCGCCAAGCCGGTGCCGAGGCCGCTCATCGTGCTCGTCAAGCTTCTCGTGGCATGGGCGGTGAGCGCGCTGCTGGTGGCGCTTCCGATGCTGTTGGCCGGCATCATCGGCACCGGTGGCGATCCGCGCATCGGCATCGGCTACGCGGTGGCCGCCCTGGTTGGCACGCTCGAGTACACCACCGTCTTCCTGGCGCTCTCGCTCGTCACGTCGCGCGCCCTGATCATCGGTCTCGCCTACGTCGTCATCTGGGAGGGCGTGGTGGCGGGTCTCTTCGCCGGAACGCGCATCGTGTCGATTCGCCAGCACGTCCTGTCGGTGGCCGACGCGCTCGTCGGGGAGGGTGCCGTCACCGCCGAGCTGGAGGTCGGGACGGCGATCGTCGTCGCGGCGATCATCGTCGTCACCGCCCTGGCGCTGGCCGTCCGGCGGTTGGCCCGGGTCGAGCTGCGCGGCGAGACGAGCTGACCATGGAAAGCAACGATCTGCCGCCACCGTGGGGGCACTCGTGGGCGGGCCGGCTCGACGAGCTCGTCATCGACTCGCAGGCGCTCACCGGCAATCCGCTCGGCGACCCGCACCGACGTCCGCTCTACGTCTACACGCCGCCGGGCTACGACGACGAACCCTCGCGGCGCTACCCGAGCGTCTACCTGCTCCAGGGGCTGACCGGGCAGGTCGACATGTGGCGGTCGCGCAAGGCGTTCAGCCGCACGACGCCCGAGGCGATCGACGCATGGTTCGCCGCCGATGGCGCGGCGCCGGCGATCGTCGTCTTCGTGGACGCCTGGACCAGCCTCGGTGGCGCGCAGTTCATCGACTCCGCCGGGACCGGGCGCTACCACACCTACCTGTGCGACGAGCTGGTGCCGTTCGTCGACGCGCGCTACCGGACCCTCGCAGGTGCGGCCCATCGCGGCGTTGCCGGCAAGAGCAGCGGGGGCTACGGCGCCATGGTGACGCCGATGCTGCGCCCCGACCTGTTCGGTGGCCTGGCCACCCACGCCGGCGACGCGCTCTTCGAAGCCTGCTACGCGCCCGAGTTCCGTGAGGCTGCTCGCGCCCTGCGCGACGGCTACGACGGCTCGTACGATGCGTTCTGGGCCGACTTCCGCTCACGCCCCGGCCGGTCGAAGCGCACCGACGGCGTGCTGCTCAACGCGTGGTGCATGGCCGCCTGCTACTCGACCGATCCGGACGGCACCGTGCGCCTCCCGTTCGACCCGCTCACGGGCCGGCTCGTGCCCGACACCTGGGAGCGTTGGCTGGCGTGGGATCCCGTCCGCATGGCTCAAGGCCACGCCGATGCGCTGCGGTCACTGCGAGCCATCTGGATCGACGCGGGACGAGCGGATGACTTCTATCTCGACCTTGGCGCCGATGCGTTCCGCGCCGAGCTCGTGTCGCTCGGCATCGACGACGACCGCCTGCGCTTCGAGCTGTTCGATGGGACGCACGCCGGCATCGAGTGGCGCTACCCGGAGGCGATCGGCTGGCTTGCGGAGCGGCTCTCGGGCTGATCGGCTCCGGTCAGGCTGCGACGACCCGGTCGCGACCGGCGCGCTTGGCCATGAAAAGCGCGACGTCCGCGGTCCGGAGCAGGGACTCGCGCGTCGGATTCTCCGGATCGAGCTCCGCGCAGCCCGCCGAGACCGTGACGCGCAGCTCGGTCCCATCCTCCGCGCGGATGCTGCGCTCGGCGAGCATGGCGCGGACCTCGTCCGCGGCCAGGACAGCGGCCGGGCGGTCCGCACCGTCGAGCACGACGATGAACTCCTCGCCGCCGATGCGTGCGAGGAGGTCGCTGGCCCGGAACCGGGACGCAAGGACATCGGCGAACGCCTTGAGCACGGTGTCCCCAACCTGGTGTCCGTGCTCCTTGTTGAACAGGCCGAACCTGTCGAGGTCGAACATGATCGCGCTCAGCGGACGCCGGCTGCTGAGCCGCTCGCGGCGGTGGACCGCCAGTACCCGATCCAGCGCCTCATCGAAGTGGCGACGGTTGTAGAGGCCGGTGAGCGGGTCGCGCACGGCGAGCTCGGCGACCTCTGCGTGCAGGAAAGCGTTCGCCACCGCCAGCGCGGCGCTGCTTGCGAGCAGCTGGAGACCCTCGAGCTCCAGCGCGCTGAACCCTGCCGTGCCGGTCGTGCGCCCGATGGAGATCGCGCCAACCACCACGCCGTCGCGAACGAGCGGCAGCCCGACGCCGTAATTCCACGTCGGCAGGTTCAGATCCTGGATGGACTTCGGGAACTGGTCCACGGCGAGCGCGTCGTCGATGACGATCGCATGGTCGCGAATGGCGCGACCGGCCAACCCGACGCCGACCTGGATGACATGGCCGACGACGCCGGGCAGGCCGCGCGCGGCACGGATGACGTAGCGCCCGTCCTCCCGGTCGAGCAGTGAGACGGCCAGCACGTCTGCGGTCACCACGTGGCCGATGGCCTCGATCATCATCTCGGCGAGGGAATCCACCGCTAAGGAGCTGGTCACGTCGCGCCCGAAGGCCTCGACGTCCCGGAACAGGTCGGCGCGGGCGGAGAGCGCCTGCCGGTCCTGCCCCAGCGCCACCGCGCTTGCGATCCTGGTGGCCATGATCACGACCAGGGATCGGTCGGTCTCGTCGAGCTGCCGTTCGCTGGTCGAGTCGACGCTCAGCAGCCCGAGGAAGCGATCGTCTGCGATGAGCGGGGCGCAGATGAGGCTCGTCGGCGGCTGGGCGCCGGGAACATAGTCGGGATCGGACCCGGCGTCGGCGACGAATGCGAGCTCGCGAGTCCGCATCACCCTGCCCGCGATGCCGGTCCTGGAATCGAACGACACCGGCGCATCGTCGTAGCCGCGCTGCGCGGTCAGGTGGACCAGGTCGGCATCACCGAGGTAGACGGACACGCGCGGGTAGCCGAACCTGTGGACGATCACGTCGAGGACGCGCTCGATCAGCGCCGGAGTCAGCCCGCCGGCCCGAAGGAGCCCACCGACCGATTCGAGGGCCGCGATCTGATCCGCGCGGGTGTGCTCGGCAATCGCGGCGGATCGCGCGGCCATCGCCGCGCGCTCGAGCTGACGGACAACCATCTGCGTGCCGAAGCCGACGAACAGGCGTCACGCCTGCCAGCGTGACGCCGCGCAGGCCGACGCCGGTCTCCGCCGATAAGCTGGCCAGCTCCGGAATCAGCAGCACGATGACGGCGACGGCCGATGCGACCGCGCCCTGGACCGTCCCCGCGGCCGCGGCCGCGGCGACGACCAGGATGAACAGCGGGACGAGCGGCAGCGAGGGCCCGCCGACGGTCAGCGATGCGACCGCGACGAAGGCGAGCGGCGGAAGGAGGCGGACCAGCTGCCAGCTGACTCGCTCGTGGAGCCGCCAGCGCCTGCCCACGTATCCAAGGAGCAGCTGGCCGACGAGTGTCACGACCACCCAGGAGGGCGGCCGTCCCCATGTCGTCCTCTCGAGTGATCGTCGCCACGATCATCACGATTGGCACCAGCGCGGCCGTGTAGAACAGGTACGGGTCGTCGGCGATCGGAGGCCAGGAGCGCGCGACGTCCCACAGACGCACGGCGTGGCCGCGCATCGAGCGTGATCGGCTACCGGCACTCGTGCTCATGTGGGCACGATCGTGCGCCGTCATGGGCAGGATCACCATGCCCCCGAAGTACCCACCAGGTCCGGTTGGCACGCTGCTCGCTATGCTTTGGGCGAGCGCGCCCTCGCGGCGTGCAGATTGACGTGCCGCAGGAGAAGACGACGCAATGACCTTCCGCCCCGATGTCGACCTCGATCCGGGACGCGTCCGCGACGTGCGCGGGCGCCGCGTGAGCGGCGGCGGACTCGCGATGGGCGGCGGGCTGGGAGGCATCATCATCCTCGTCGCCATCGTCCTGCTGTCCGGCGGGAACCTGGGTGACGTGGTTAGCGGCCTCGGCGGGGCTCCGGCCGAAGGGCCGATCGGAAGCCAGCTCATCAATGAGTGTGAGACCGGAGCGGACGCCAACGAGCGCCAGGACTGCCGACTGCTGGGTGTCATCCAGAGCCTCGACGCGTACTGGGAGGGCACCTTCACCGCCGCGGGCGAGACGAACTTCGTCCAGCCGGGCGTCACGCTCTTCAGTGACAGCGTGAGCACGCAGTGCGGGGCCGCCACCAGCGCGGTCGGGCCGTTCTACTGCCCGCTCGACCAGACCATCTACCTCGACCTTGGCTTCTTCGATCAGCTCGAGTCGCAGTTCGGCGCCGAGGGCGGCCCGTTCGCCGAGGAATACGTCGCCGCGCACGAGTACGGTCACCACATCCAGAACCTGCTGGGTCAGCTCGAGGCGGGGCGAGACACCGGCGCCGAGGGCGGCGCCGTGCGCACCGAGCTGCAGGCCGACTGCTACGCCGGGGTGTGGGGCGGAAACGCCGTCGACACCGGATTCCTGGAGCCCCTGACGCAGGACCAGATCGCCCAGGCGCTGAACGCCGCGATGGTGATCGGCGACGACCGCATCCAGGAGCAGACGCAGGGCCAGGTGAACCCGGAGACCTGGACGCACGGCTCGGCCGAGCAGCGCCAGCATTGGTTCAGCGTCGGCATCGAGCAGAAGGATCCGAACGCCTGCGACACCTTCAACGCCGACATCTGACCGGGGGTTGGCGATCCGCCGCCGACGTGTGAGACTGTCGCACCCACGCGGGAGATGAAGGATGTCGACCAACGGACACGGCGGGGATCCCGGGCACCCCGCGCCCGACCCGGCCTTCATACCATCGCCCTTCCCGCCCATCGGCGAGTATGGCTTCCTGTCCGACTGCGAGACGACCGCGCTGGTCGCGCCAAGCGGAAACATCGAATGGCTCTGCCTGCCGCGCATCGACTCGCCCAGCGTCTTCGGATCGATCCTCGATCGCGACGCCGGCGGCTTCCGGTTCGGGCCGTCCGACATCCAGGTGCCGGCCGCGCGGCGATATCTGCCCGGCACCATGGTCCTCGAGACCAGCTGGGGCTCGCCCGGCGGATGGATCATCGTGCGCGACGTGATGCTGCTCGGCCCGTGGCGGCACCAGGACGAGCGGTCGAAGGTCCAGCGCCGGCCGCCGACCGACTACGACACCAGCCACGTCCTGCTGCGCATGGTTCGCTGCGTGAACGGCGAGATGCAGCTCACCCTGGACTGTGAGCCGAACTTCGACTACGGCCGGCAGGTCGGCACCTGGCGCTACACCGAGGATGGCTACCGGCAGGGCGCCTGCACCGCCGAGGGCACCGATGTCGAGCTCGTCCTCTCGACCGACATGAACCTGGGCTTCGAGGGCCCGCGGGCCATGGCGCGGACCCTCATCAAGGAGGGTGAGACGCGTTTCTGCGCGCTCGCCTGGAACGGCGCCGCGGCCCCACGCACCACGGACGACGCGTACGAGCGCCTGGTGTGGACCGCACATCACTGGCAGCACTGGCTGGCGCGCGGGAACTTCCCCGACCACCCGTGGCGGTCGTATCTCGAGCGCTCGGCGCTCACGCTCAAGGGCCTGACCTATGCGCCGAGTGGTGCCGTGGTGGCGGCCGCCACCACCTCACTGCCAGAGACGCCGGGTGGCGAGCGCAACTGGGACTACCGCTACAGCTGGATCCGCGACTCCACCTTCGCGCTGTGGGGCCTCTACACGCTCGGATTCGATTGGGAGGCGAACGACTACCTCCACTTCATCGCCGATGTCGCCGAGCGGGACTCCGAGCTCCAGATCATGTACGGCGTCGACGGCGAGGCGGTGCTCGACGAGCGGGAGCTGCCCCATCTGAGCGGATACGAGGGCGCCCGCCCGGTCCGCATCGGCAATGGGGCCTACGGGCAGCGCCAGCACGACATGTGGGGCGCCGTGCTCGACTCGGTCTACCTGCACACCAAGTCGCGGGACCACCTCGACGAGCGAATCTGGCCGATCCTGGTTCGCCAGGTCGAGGCGGCGATCGAGCATTGGCGCGAGCCGGACCGTGGCATCTGGGAGGTGCGCGGCGAGCCGAAGCACTTCACCTCGTCGAAGGTCATGTGCTGGGTTGCGGCCGATCGCGGGGCGCGGCTGGCCCGGCTGCGCGAGTCGAACGATCAGGCCGATCGCTGGCAGGCGGCGGCCGATGAGATGCACGCCGACATCTGCGCGAACGGGGTCGACGGTCGCGGCGTCTTCACCCAGCACTACGAGACCGATGCGCTCGACGCCTCGGTCCTGCTGCTGCCGCTGGTTCGCTTCCTGCCCGCCGACGACGAGCGCATCCGCCGCACCGTGCTCGCCATCGCCGACGAGCTGACCGACGACGGGCTCGTACTGCGCTACCGCACCGACCAGACCGACGACGGGCTGTCGGGCGCCGAGGGCAGCTTCACGATCTGCTCGTTCTGGCTCGTCTCCGCGCTGTGCGAGATCGGCGAGATCACCCGCGCCCGACGGCTGTGCGAGAAGCTGCTCTCGTACGCGAGCCCGCTCGGCCTCTACGGCGAGGAGCTGGACCCCGCCACCGGGCGGCACCTCGGCAACTTCCCACAGGCCTTCACCCACCTGTCGCTCATCAACGCCGTGATGCACCTGATCCACGCGGAGCGCCACCACCCGTTCAACGTCCGCCCCCTGTCGCCCGTGCGGGCAGCGGGGACCGCGGACGGGAACGGCAAGGGACGCACGGTGGCGCAGCCTGCTCGCGCGACCGACGCCGGCCGGCAAGGGTAGCCTCGTCCCGCTGCGGTCCTACTCCTCGAACGGGAGCCCGCGCTCGACGGCCGACCACCCCGCGGCCAGCAGCCAGATGGCGACCTTCGGGTCGCGCGCCGGTGGGTGGTCGGGAGCAACCAGGATCCCGGCGAGTGCCGGCAGCAATGGGGCCGGGCCGAAGGTGACCGCGATCAGCGACTGCCCGGTCAGCGGGCCGTCCTCGATCACGTAGAGCGTCTCCAGTGGAGCGCCGTCGTACGCAACCCAGAAGGGATCGGTGCTCGTCACTCGCTGCAGTCGGGTTCCGCCGGCCAGTCGACGCTCGATCGGCGTGAGTGGCATGGCGGGCGCACCCGCGTACCACAGCCCCGCCGACTGGTGGCGATGCTCGAGCGTCTCGTTCCAGCCCGCCCACCACGAAGGGCCGCGCGGCTGCGTCGCGTCGAGCGCGAGGTCACCCAGCACGACGTAGCTGTCGGGGTCATGGTCCAGACCGTTGCAGCGTTCGTCGCAGTCAGGCAGCATCAGGCGCGGCAGCTCAGCGATCATCAGCCGAGCGCTCAGCCACTGCGTGAACGCATCGGGATCTCGACCCCGGGCGGCAGGGTCGATCAGGGTGAGCACCGTTTCGCCGCGTCGGATGAGGTCGACCGCCACCGAGAAGGCGGCGTACCGATCGCCAGGGTCCGACTGACGGCTCGGAGCTCGGTTCCGGGCAGCCATGCGCTGGATGGAACACCATCCACGTCCCGCACACAAGCCGCCCTAACCGCACCGGACCCCACAACACCGCACTTGTGGCGTGCTCCGGATCGGTCAGGACGCCCGGCCGACGCCCTACCCGGCAGAATATGCCCGTGAAGCCGTTTCGATTTCTGGCCGAAGCGCGCGCGGTTGCCTCCGGCCGCGAGCTTGCCGAGACTGCGCGCCGCGCGGAGGCGCTCGGGATCGACACGCTCGTCATCCCCGATCACCTGATCGAGCAGCTGGCCCCGATCCCGGCCATGGCAACGATCGCCGCCGCCACCGACAAGCTCCGGGTCGCCGGCTTCGTGCTGAACAACGACCTGCGTCACCCGGCGGTCCTGGCACAGGACCTCGCCAGCATCGACGTGCTGTCGGAGGGCCGTCTCGACGTCGCCATCGGTGCCGGCTGGAACCGGCCGGAGTACGAGGCGATCGGCATCCCGTTCGACCCGGCGCCGGTTCGCCAGTCGCGACTGGCCGAGGCGATCGCGGTCCTGAAGGGCTGCTTCGCCGATAGGCCCTTCAGCTTCGCCGGCGAGCATTACCGCATCACCGACTACGACGCGCACCCCAAGCCGATCCAGCGGCCGCATCCGCCCTTCCTGATCGGCGGCGGCGGTCGGCGGACGCTGGAGCTGGCGGGCTCCCATGCGCAGATCGTCGGCCTCGCGCCGCGGATCCTGCCGAACGGCGCCGGCGATCCGGCATCGGTCACCGTCGCCGCAACGGCCGAGAAGATCGCATGGGCGCGCGCAGCCGCCGGGGATCGTGCGGACGAGCTCGAGTTCAACATCTACCCGTCGATGACCGGCATCAGCGTCACCGACCACGCGCGACGCGAGGCGCAGGAGCTGTCTGCGCGGCTCGAGGAGCGCAGCGGCGTCGCGGTCAGCGCCGACGAGCTGCTCGACTCGCCGCACATATTCATCGGCTCGGTGGACGGCCTGGTCGACAAACTGAGGCGGCTGCGCGAGAAACTCGGCATCAGCTCCGTCATGGTTGGCGAGCTGGACGAGCTGGTGCCGGTCGTGCAGCGGTTGGCGGGAACCTGAGACCTCCGCCGCATTAGAATCCGAAGCCCGAGCCGGAGCACCCGTGACCCGCATCCTCGTCTACACAGGTAAGGGAGGCGTCGGCAAGACGAGCGTCGCCGCCGCCACAGCACTGGCATGCGCCGATCGCGGCTACCGCACGATCGTCATGTCGACCGACATCGCCCACAGCCTCGGCGATGCCTTCGACCGCGAGCTCGGCCCCGTGCCGCTCGAGATCGCACCGAACCTGTGGGCGCAGGAGTCGGATGTCTTCTACAACGTCGCTCGGTACTGGGGACGGATCCAGGCGTATGCCGCATCGGTCCTGCGCTGGCGGGGACTCGACGAGGTCATGGCCGAGGAGATGACGGTGCTGCCGGGCATGGACGAGGTCGGGTCGCTGCTCTGGATCGCGGACCACCACGACTCCGGCCTGTACGACGTCGTGGTGGTCGACGCGGCGCCGACCGGCGAGACGCTGCGCCTGCTCTCGCTGCCGGAGGCGGCGAAGTGGTGGATGGAGAAGGTCGAGCCGATCGGCCGCCGGATCACCAAGCTCGCCGGGCCCCTGGTGCAGCGCGTGGTGGGCATGCCGATGCCCGGCGACGACGTGTTCAGCGCCGGGGAGGAGCTGTTCAGCCGCCTCGAGTACATGCACGGGCTCCTGATCGACGACACCAAGTCATCGGTCCGGGTCGTGCTGACGCTCGAGCAGGTGGTGATCAAGGAGGCCCAGCGCTCGTTCACCTACTTCCACCTCTACAACTACCCGACCGACCTGGTGGTCGCAAACCGCGTGCTGCCGGACGAGGTCGGCACCTACTTCCGTGGCTGGTGGGAGGCACAGCAGCGCTATGGGCCGCTGGTGGACAAGATGTTCCACCCCATCCCGGTCCGGAAGGCACCATTCTTCGACCGCGAGATGGTGGGGATCGACCTTCTCCGCGAGCTGGCGGCCGCGCTCTACGGCGCCGACGACCCGACGCGCCACTTCTACCGCGGCAGGCCGTATTCGGTCGCGCGCGAAAACGGCGGGTTCGTCGTGTCGGTCGACCTTCCATTCACCGAGAAGCAGCAGATCAACCTGTCACGCCACGCCGATGAGCTGGTCATCGACCTCGGCACGTGGCGGCGGACGCTGGTCCTGCCGCGTATCCTCGTCGATGCCCCGACCGAGGGCGCTCGTTTCGACGAAGGCACGCTCAAGATTCGCTTTGGCACTCCGGCACGCTGAAGGAGCATTCCATGACCGATCAGCCACAACCCAGCGACGCTCGCACCGCCGAGCTCGAGGCTCGTCTCGCCGATCTCGAGCGCCGCGTCCCCCGATCCACCGCGGACGATGGCGGCAGGTCGGGCTTCGAGACCGCCTTCTGGGCGGCACTGCACTCCATCTTTCCGGAGGATGCGCGCAAGCACCTCAAGGTTGCCACCCGCGAGCAGCTGATGGCCGCGCGGGTCTACCTGGACCGATGGATCGCGCGACTCGACGAGCAGGAGGCAGAGAAGGCCGCCGGCCGGCCGCACGAGAAGATCGACGTCGAGTAGGCCGGACGTGCCTCAGTCCCCGAGCTCGAGCAGCTCGATGGTGGATGTCGCGCTCAGTCCGGGAACCACGCCGCCGAGCAGCGCATAGGCGACCCCCTCGATGACTGCTGCCCCGTGGCCGTGCCGGCGCTGCGTCATCTCCGGAAGCGCCGTGATCCGGCCGGCGGCGTCCACGCATTCGACGGTCGGCATCGCGAACGACGGCGCTTCGCCACCGGTCAGGCATGCGCCGATGCCGGGCGCGTAGAAGGCGGCCACGCCGCCGCGTGAGCTGATGGCGGGGAGCCGGCTGATGCTCATACCTTCCACCAGGTCGACGTCGCCCACGTTGCGGTCCAGCGCTCCCTGCCGTCCGCCCATGAACCAGACGCGGCCGTCGCCGTCGGTCGTGGCCGCCAGGTGCTCCCGCGCTCGGGTGAGCACGCCGATGCGCGTCCACTGGCCACCTTCCAGGACGAAGATGTCGTCGCGAACGCCGTCCGGCCCCACGCCGCCCGCGTAGACGACCCGCTCGCCGTCGTGGCTTGCTGCGCCGGCCGCCCGCGGCTCGGGCAGCGGCGGTCCCGCCTCCCACTCGCCGGTTGTCGGATCGAACAGGTGGACCTCGTCGGTCGGAGCATTCGTGGCTCCCAGGTAGCCGCCGATGAGCATGAGCCGTTCACCGTCGGAGACCAGCGCTGCATGATGCACAGCGGCCGGCAGGAGCGGGCCATCCGTCCACTCGCCTGTGCTCGGCTCGAAGATGCTGAGCGCGTCGCTCACCGATCCGTCCGCCTGGAGCCCCCCGGCCAGCCAGATGCGGCCGTCGAGTGCCGCCGTGGCCATCTCGAGCCGGCTGATCGGCGCGTCGGGACCGGCCCGCCATCCCGCCGCGGCCGGATGCGCGCTGGGAAGGGCGGATCCAACCGGACCCCCCGGTCCGAAGGGCTGGAAGCGCACGACCCAGCCGACCAGTCCCACGACCACCGCCACGAAGATCAGGACGAGCAGGACGCGGGCAAGCATCGGCACACCTTACGGGACTGGTGTCACGGGGGCTCGGCATCTCATCCGCTCAGCACGTCGGCTATCCTGTCGCCCTGGGCACGGAACGCG
>CAWEQC010000005.1:0-5403 GCA_963811145.1 uncultured Chloroflexia bacterium
TGCCGGTTGCGGAGTGCACTCCAATCCTGTGCACCAACTGTCACCTCGGCCAGGGCGACCCCGGGGCAGGATCATTCGGCGAAAGCGGACCCACGACGGCGCGTCGCTCGTCGATCAGCAGGCGAGGTCGCCGAGGAGGGCGCGGACGCTGGCGGGCGAGTCGCGAAGGAGCGCCAGCGCAGCGAGCTGCTTGGCCTTGGTGGCGGACATCGAGCGGACGGCGTCCTTCACTGCCGGGATGGCCCGCGGGGTCATGCTCAACTCACGGATGCCGAGCCCGACGAGCAGGACCGACGCGAGGGGGTCCGCAGCAAGCTCGCCGCAGACCGCGACCCGCGCCCGCGCAGTGGCCGAGCTGGCGACGTGGGCGATGAGATGCAGGACGGCGGGATCGAGAGCATCGGCGAGCGCAGCAACGTCGGCGTTGCCGCGCTCGGCGGCGAGCGTGTATTGCGTCAGGTCGTTCGTGCCGATGCTGATCACGTCGACGAGGCCCACGGCCGCTCGCGCGTGGAGCGCGAACCCGGGGACTTCGGCCATGGCGCCGACTTCGAGTCCGGCAGGCAGCTCTCCGGGACGACAACCGACCTCAGCGGCGGCCTCGAGGAGCATCGTGCGCGCGGTGCGAAGTTCGTCGATGGTCGAGACCATGGGGAAGAGCACGGTGATCGGGTACTGCGCCCCCGCGCGAACCAGGGCCCGCAACTGCTGCTTGAAGATGTCGGGGTGGCGCAGGCTGAGCCGGAGCCCTCGGAGGCCGAGGAACGGATTCGCTTCCGTCATGGCCGGGAGGTACGGGACAGGCTTGTCGCCACCGATGTCGAGCGTCCGCACAGTGAGCCTCCGGCCGCCGAGGACCTCGGCAATCGAGAGGTACGTCTCCAGCTGTTCCTCCTCGCCCGGCGGCTGGGAGCGATCCAGAAAGAGGAACTCCGTCCGCAACAGACCGATCCCGTCGGCCCCCCGTCGAACTGCGTCGAGCGCGTCGTCGCGAGACGCGATGTTGGCGAGGATCTCGATCGGTACGCCATCGGACGTGATCGCCGGCCGGCCGGCCGCAGAGAGCAGGTTGCTGGAGTGCCGCCGATGCGCTTCGGCCTTGGCGCGGAAGTGGTCGAGGACGGTGGGATCGGGATCGACCACGACGACGCCGTCGTTCCCGTCGACGACGAGGGTCGTCCCGTCGGGAACGTCGAGCAGGTCGGCGCCGGCGCCGACGACGGCAGGGATCCCGAGGGCGCGGGCGAGGATCGCGCCGTGGGAGACCGGGCTGCCGGCCGAGGTGACGATGCCGAGCACCGTGCGCGCGTCGAGGCGTGCCGCCCGGGTCGGGGTCAGGTCGGCCGTGACGAGGATGCCCGACAGCGTGTCGGTCGGCTCGGCGCTGTGGCCGAGCAGGTGGCCGAGGACCTGGTCGCCGACCGCGCGGACGTCGTCGGCGCGAGCGCGTAGGTACGGGTCGCTGAGCCCGTCGAAGCGCGCCGCGAGCGCATCGCAGGCGGATCGCCAGGCCTGCTCCGCTGCGATGGGCTCCCGCGCGAGCGACTCGAGCGCAGTCCCGACGAGCTCGTCGTCGTCGAGCAGGAGCAGGTGGGCGTCGAAGATCTCGGCCTCGTGCGCGCCTGCGGCGCGCGCCACGTGGTCCCTGGTCGAGCCGAGCTCGGCCCGGGTCGTTTCGAAGGCGGCGTGCAACCGCTCGGTCTCCACCGCGGTCGAACCGGGAGCCGTGCCGAGTGGTTCGAGGTCGAGCTCAGGAAGCGAGATCTTCGACCCGATGCCGATGCCGGGCGAGGCCGCAGCCGGACCAGCGGCGCTCGTCGACCGAACGGCGCCGGCGATCGGCACCGACTCGTCGAAGTTGCGGCGCACCAATGCGGCGATCGCGGCGAGCGCTTCGCGCGCTTGGCGGCCCGACGCACTGACCTCGATCCGGTCGCCGGTCGGCACGCCGAGCGTCGAGAGAGCGCTGACGCTCCGGCCGCTCACCGCTTCGCCGTCGCGGCTCAGGTTGCGGACGGTGACGTCGGCCTCGAAGCGGCGCACGGTCTCGACGAGCCGGGCGGCCGGCCGGGCGTGCAAGCCGTGGTCGTTGTGCAGGGTCAGCTCGATGTTCGCCACCGGACCAATTGCGATGCCGTGGCTCGCCGGCATGACTCTCTCGATTCCGAGCAGCTTCGTCTTGATGTGGCCTGCCTGGGCGGCGTCGCCGGCGACTTCGGCCAGCGACGCTCCTGCGGCGGCGAGCGCGACCGCGGCGACGAGGCCTTCGACGAGCGGACCATCGGAGAGCACGATCGGACAGTCGTCGACTTCACCGCGCAGCTCGAGCGCCAGCTCCGCGCTGAGCACCGCGCTCCCGAGATCCATGATGACGATGACTCCGTCGGGCGAGGCGACACGGTCGATCGCCTCCTTCACCCGCGCCGCGTCGGTACCGAGCACGTGACCGTCGAGACCGGCGGCAACCTCGATCGGCGGCGGTGTGCCGCGCACCATCTGCATCGCCAACTCCACCGCAGCGTCGGCCAGCCGGCGGCTGTGCGAGACGACGACGATCCCGACCATCACGTCCTCAGCTCTCGGAACACGTCGACGGCAGCCTCGAACAACAAGGCCGCGGAGGTGGCGCCCGGATCCTGATGTCCGGCGCTGCGCTCACCGAGGTAACTGGCCCGTCCCTTGCGGGCAACCATCGGGATGGTGTTGTCGCGACCGAGGACGGCGGCGCTCCAGGCCGCGGCGAACGCCTCTCCGGGTGAAACGCCTCGGCCGACCGCCTCGTCGAGCGCGTCGAGCGCCGGGTGCAGGCTGTCGAACATGGTCTTGTCGCCGAGCTCCGGCTTGCCGCGGGCCACGAGCCCTTCGACGCCGGCGCGAAACGCCTTGGCGACGTCGTCAGCGGAGAGGTCGGCGCGTCGCCCGCAGGCCGTGCCGAAGCGGAGGAAGAAGGTCCCGTACAGCGGCCCGCTGGCGCCTCCGATGCTGCTCACCAGGGTCATCCCGACCAGCTTGAACAGCTCGTCGGCGGTGCCCGTGGGAGTGGTGTCGAGCTTGGCGCAGACCGCCTTCATTCCGCGGTCCATGTTGACGCCATGGTCGGCGTCGCCGATCGCCGAGTCAAGCTCGGTGAGCTCGTCGCGGTGCTCCGCGATGAGCTCAGCGAACCGACGCACCCACGACTCGAGGCGGGCGACCGTCACCACGTCGGCGGGCATCGCTCAGACTCCCCACCGCAGCGCCGGGGTGCGCACCGGCGCGTCCCACAGGCGGACCAACTCGTCGTCGAGCTTGAGCAGCGTGATCGAGCACCCCGCCATCTCGAGCGATGTGATGTACGGACCCACCAGCGAGCGTTCGATCGAGATGCCGTGGCCGCCCAGGATGCGGGCGACCTCCGCGAACACGACGTACAGCTCGAGCAGCGGTGTGCCGCCCATGCCGTTGACGAAGGCCAGCACGGCGTCGCCGCGCTCGTAGGGGAGGTCGCGCACGATCGGCTCGAGCAATCGCTCGCGCGATCTCGGCGGCGGTTCCGAGCGGTTCACGGTGGCGGCCGGGCTCGCCGTGGATGCCGACGCCGATCTCCATCTCGGTCTCGCCGAGGTCGAAGGTCGGCTTGCCGGCGGCGGGCACCGTGCAGGAGGTCAGCGCCATGCCCATGCTCCGACCCAGCCCATTCACCTTGCGGGCGATGGCGGCGACCGACGCGAGATCGCCTCCGTCCTCGGCTGCCGCGCCGCAGATCTTCTCGAGCAGCACCGTGACGCCGACACCGCGGCGGCCGGCGGTGTAGAGGCTGTCCTGGACCGCCACGTCGTCGTTGGTGACGATGGCCTCCACCTTGACGCCGGCGTCCTCGGCGGCCATCTCTGCGGCCATCTCGAAGTTCAGGACGTCGCCGGTGTAGTTCTTGACGATGTGCAGCACGCCGGCGCCGGCGTCGACGACCTTCGTGGCCTCGTACATCTGGTCGGGCGTGGGTGATGTGAACACCTCACCCGCGCAGGCGGCGTCGAGCATGCCGTAGCCGACGAAGCCGCCGTGCAGTGGCTCGTGCCCGGAGCCGCCGCCGGAGATCAGGCCAACCTTGCCCGGCCTGGGTGGATCGGCGCGGTAGATGATCTTGCGATCGTGGTCGATGCGCAGCTCACGGTGCGCAGCCTCGATGCCGGCCAGCGCGTCCGTCACCACGGTGTTGGGGTCGTTGATCAGTTTCTTCATGATTGTCAGTCCTCCTGTGTCGATCTTTGGTGCTCAGGCGGTCGAGTCGGCCAGCAGCGAATCAGGGACATAGGTCTCGGTGATGAGGTCGACCTTGCGATCGAGCCTCGTACTGGCGATGACCGTATAGACAGCGCCGCCAGCACGCCAGCGGACAGCTCGGCAGCGACGTACACCGGCATCTGCGCCCAGTGCACGACCCCACCGAAGGCCTGCAGGACCAACATCGGGCCAACGACGCGAGCCGGGTTGATCGCGGCCGACGTCGCCGGCGCGACAGGGATGATCGCCGCGAACACGACGAAGCCGATCGCCAGACCGGCGAAGCCGCCGGCGGCCTTGCGGTGGATCACGCCGAAGATCACGAACACCAGGATGAACGTGCCGATGAACTCGGCGATGAAGCCCTGCACGTTCCCCACTCCCAACGAGCTGTTGAACGACGCCACACCAAGCCCGACCTCATGGGCCTTCGAACCCAGCGCACCGACGATCGCCAGCGCGCCAAGCGTTGCTCCGACGAGCTGGGCGGCGAGATAACCCGGCACCTCCCTCCAGGGAAATTTGCCGGTGATCGGCCAACCCGAGCGTCACCGCCGGGTTGATGTGATTGCCGGACACGTGGCCCAGCGCGTACACGGTGGCGATGACGACGGTGCCGAATGCGAGCGAGATCACACCGAGGTCGGCCATCGTGAACGGGGCGTCCCCATTCACGATCAACGTGGCCGGTACGGCCCCCACCCCGATGAACACGAGCAACGCGGTTCCCAGCACCTCGGCCGCCAATTTCTGCAACCTGGTGTTCTCATCCATGTGGATCCCCCCGGATCTCTCATTGTTCGGCACTCCCACTGAGACCGAACAGTATTCGACAATGTCGAACACATGTCGGAATATATGCCCGTGCTAGCGCTGCTGTCAAGAAACAATTTCGGAAAGGACCGCCAGATGATCCAGAGTGTCGACCGGTCGGTCCGAATCCTCCTTGCCCTGCAGTCCGCCCGCCGGCTCAGTCTCAGCGACCTCGCGGCGCGCGTCGACCTGCCCAACTCCACGGTGCACGGCATCGTGCGCACCCTCGCCGAGCACGGCATGGTCGAACAGGAGGCGGGATCACTTCGTTACATGCTCGGCCCGGCGGTGCTCCGGCTCAGCAGCGTCTACCTCGACAGCCTCGAG